>NZ_CP063200.1:0-2191238 GCF_019904195.1 Vibrio sp. SCSIO 43132 | reverse complement strand
TATATCAAATAGATTCATTAAGTAAAAACTATTGGATAATTTGCTTGGTATTATTGATTGTTAATATTTATATCTATTTCAGATATTTAAAATTATTTTGAGTTTTACTGAGATTGAAAAGTGCAATCCATTAATAGGAAAAGCCATATCTAAATATCCCCCTTTATCTAATATGGAATTGTGATCCTACACTCGAAGGGAATATGAAAATGGAACAGGATAAACAAAAGATATTTAGAGATGCTATGTCGAATCTTGCAGCTGCAGTGAACATTGTAACCACTGGAGGAAAGGCTGGCTTAGGCGGTATTACTGCCACGGCAGTATGTTCAGTGAGTGATAGCCCAGCAACCATGCTGGTATGCGTAAACCAACAAAGTGGCAGTCACGATAAGTTCCGAGAAAATGAGAATGTTTGTATTAACATTTGCAGTCAGGAACAAGAGCCTATGTCGTATCATTTTGCGGGAATGACAAAGCTGACCATGGATGAACGTTTCCAGTTGCCGGATTGGACGCTCTCTGAAATTGGTGTGCCAAAACTGGATGGTGCGATTGCAAACCTCGAAGGTAGAATAAAGTCTGTTAATGAAGTGGGTACGCATTCTGTATTTTATGTAGAAATTGAAGATATCAATATTAACTCAAGTAAAGACGCCCTTATTTATTTTAATCGAGAGTTTAGAACGGTTAAAAATGAACAAGCAACGGCGGCTTAAATTAAAAGTACCAATCATTCTTTTAAAAATACAATAATGTGAGACGAATTATGAATACTCAAAACCCTTTACTTGAAGAATTAAATAAGATTCTCCCAACCATTGCCGAAAATGCTGCCATGGCAGAGCGAGACAGAACCCCTCCGGAAGTGAACATTCGGCTTCTAAAAAGCATCAATTTCCACCGTGCCTTGCAGCCAAAAGCTTACGGTGGTTTAGAAGTCTCACTTCCGGAGTTTACCAATTGTGTAGCAGCGTTAGCTGGCGCGTGTGGCGGAACTGCATGGGCAGCGAGTTTACTTGCTACACACAGCCACCAGATGGCGATGTTCTCTCAGCAAGCGCAAGAAGAGTTCTGGGGAGAAAATCCCGATGCTACGGCAAGCAGCAGCATTGCACCGTTTGGCAAAATTGTGGAAGTAGAAGGTGGAGTACTGTTTAACGGGCATATGCGCTGGAGCAGTGGTTGTGACCACGCCGAATGGGCGATTTTAGGTTTCTGGCGCGAAGGTATTCAGGGGGAACGCATATACTCATTTGGCGTTGTGCCAAGAAGTGAATATGCCATTCAAGACGATTGGTTTGCGGCAGGCATGAAATCCAGCGGAACCAAAACCTTAATCTTAGAAGACGTGTTTATTCCTGAACATCGTATCGAAGCAGCTAAAGATATGATGGAAGGCAAATCTGCCGGGTTCGATTTGTATCCTGACAGCAAGATTTTCTATGCTCCTTACCGTCCATATTTTGCCTGTGGCTTCTCAGCGGTGAGTTTAGGTATTGCCGAGCGCATGCTGACCGTGTTCAAAGAAAAGACCCAGAACCGTGTTCGTGCATACACAGGAGCGAATGTGGGTGCCGCAACCCCTGCGTTAATGAGGCTGGCGGAATCGACCCATCAGGTGAACGCCGCGCGCGCATTCTTGGAAAAGACGTGGGAGGAACATAAAGAGTACGGCGAACAGAAACGCTACCCAGACCGCGAGAAGCTCGCACATTGGCGTACCAATCAGGCGTATGCCGTTAAAATGTGCATAGAAGCGGTTGATCGCTTATTTGAAGCAATGGGTGGGAATTCTTGGTTTGAAGACAACGAAGCACAGCGGCTGTTCCGCGATTCTCACATGACTGGTGCTCACGCATACACCGACTATGACGTGTGTAAGCAGATCTTTGGGCGTGAATTGATGGGGTTAGACCCTGATCCAACTATGGTTTAATGGTTCTTTTTATTGCTTAGAGCAAAATTATCCAATTAATTTTGATGCGCGGTTCGCTTTTTTTTCAAGAGCGAACCGCGTTTTCGTTGTCGCTAACCCAATGAATAGAAAAGAACATTTTTTAAGTTCGAAGTAGAGCACTTATGCATCAAATGTAACAGATGAGAATAATTCTCAATATTTTGTTGACAATGAAAATGAGAATGACTATTGTTTACCTGTCGGCGGGGAGAAGAAAACAGTTTGTTCCTAACAAGCCAATTCTTAATTCCGTTTGACACGACATTGCTCACATTGCTTCCAGTGTAATTTATAGCTTTTGGCAAGGTTGAAAATTTTCAGTCTGCCTCATTTTTGCTAAGCGACTCATGGTTATGAGTCGCTTTTTTCTTTTCTGCGTTCCAGAAATAGACACCCTCTACACGACTAAATCTGACGCTACCTGCCATATAACCTAGATTGGTTATAAAGTGTGCAATTAAACCTAAAATTCCCTCTAATGATAGTTGAGCCACATCTCAGACCCATTCTCTATGCTAACTTGTTGAATATGGGCGGCTTAATTTTGTCGCCTTTGTGTCGCCACATAGCCTAATCAGGCTCTGTCAATGGATAGAGAAAACAAGAACTAAAATCTAGTGTAAGGAGGCGTTATGGGGATCAAAGAACTGGTATCAGACGACTTATACGTTCAAGCTTTAACGGAAGATTTTGAATATTCGTCAACCAAGACTATAGAGCCGATCGACGAGATTGTAGGACAAGAGCGCGCGCAAAAAGCCGTAGAGTTCGCTATGTCCATTAAAGAGAAAGGCTACAACATTTACGCGATTGGTCGTAACGGCTTAGGTAAGCGCACCATGGTGTTGCGTTATCTGAATCGTCACCCTGTCGACAATGAGTCAACTTTCGACTGGTGCTATGTCGCCAATTTTGAAGATATCCGCACCCCTAAAGTGCTTAAGTTGCCTGCTGGAGTCGGTAGCCGCCTGAGCAAAGACATTGAAAAGCTGATGACTAAACTGGTCAAAGCCATGCCGTTGGCTTTTGACAATGAAATCTACTATTCACGTGCTGATAAGCTGAAGAACCAGCTTGCTGCCAAACAGCAAACCGAGCTGGAAGGCATTAGCAAAGAAGCGAAAGAGCGTGGTATCAGCTTAACTATCACCAACCAGGGTGATTACCAGTTTGTGGCCATGAATGGAGAAGATCTGCATACCGAAGAGTCTTTTGATGAACTCACATTAAAAGAGCAGGACTATTTCGATAAAACCATCGATTCGCTGGAAATCTCCTTACGCTCCATGGTCCGTCAGTTGACGGAGTGGGAAGAAGCGTACACTGAGAAAATCCACAAGCTGAACAGTGAAGTGACGCTGGATGTAATCAGCCATTTCATTAAGCAACTGAAAAAAGACTATTCCGATTTCTCGGAGGTGAAAAAGTATCTGAGCGAGTTGCAAAAGGACATCATCGAGAACGTCGATATCTTCCTTGAAGAAGCCAATGAACACGGTGAAGTCTCTACCGCAGCACTGGATAAAAAACTGCCGCGCCGCTACAAAATCAACGTGCTTGTCAGCCAGAAAGGTGAGAATTTCCCAATCATCGTGGAAGACAACCCGAACTATCACAGTTTGTTCGGTTATACAGAAACCGCGACCTTTAAAGGAACGGTGTTTACCGACTTCTCCCTAATTCGTCCTGGTAGTCTGCATAAAGCCAATGGTGGCGTGCTGCTTATGGATGCGGTGAAGGTTCTGGAACAACCTTATGTTTGGGATGGTCTGAAACGAGCCCTACGCGCGCGCCAACTCAGCCTGACCTCACTGGAGAAAGAGTTAACACTAACCGGTGCGGTTTCACTCGATCCAGAACCGATTCCGTTGGATGTGAAAATTATCCTGTTTGGTGATTACCGAACCTATCAATTGCTGCAGCACTATGATGCGGAGTTTGGTGAACTGTTCCGTGTGACCGCTGATTTTGAAGATGAGATGACGCGAACACCGGAAGCGGAGCTTCATTACGCGCGCTTTATTTCCAGTATCGTGCACGATAATGGCATGCTGCACTGCGACAAAAAAGCTATCGCCAGAATCATCGAGCACAGTTCCCGCCGGGCAGGTGATTGCACTAAGCTTTCACTGCATTCAGCGCATATCGCCAACCTGCTGCGCGAATCAAACTACGTAGCTCGTGCGGCGAAATCGAACTTGATTCGTTCAAGCCACGTTGAACAGGCTCTGGCTAGCCAGGAGATGCGAGTAGGCAGGCTGAAAGACAGTGTAATGGAAAGCTTTACCAACGGAACAACCCTAATCAAGACGGAAGGGGAAGCCGTGGGGCAGGTGAATGCGCTGTCGGTACTGAGCACCAGCGATCATATGTTTGGGGCACCAAACCGAATCTCAGCCACTACAGCCTATGGTGACGGTGAGGTGATCGATATCGAGCGTAACGTTGATCTCGGCGGTAACATTCACTCTAAAGGTGTGATGATTCTGTCGGCTTACTTAGCCTCCGTATTTGGCAAAACCGCTAGAGTGCCGTTAACCACTCACATCACGTTTGAACAGTCGTACGGTGGGGTAGATGGCGATAGTGCCAGCATGGCAGAGCTATGTGCCATTGTTTCGGCGTTCTCTAAATTGCCAAACCGCCAGGACATCGCGATTACGGGTTCAATGAACCAGTTCGGTGAGTCTCAGCCGATTGGTGGGGTTAACGAGAAAATCGAAGGCTTCTTCGACGTATGTGTGATCAAAGGGCGTAACTCGTCGCAAGGTGTCATTATCCCTCAAGCCAACGTTCATAACCTGATGTTACGCGCTGATATTGTAGAGGCGGTAGAAAAAGGCGAGTTCCACATCTGGGCGATTGAACATGTAACCGAAGCCATCGAAATCTTTACCGGGAAGAAACCAGGCGATTTGGGTGATGAAGGTGCTTACCCAATCGATTCGGTGTTTGGCATTGCTCAAGCGAAGCTGAATGCGCTGCGTAAGTGATAACTGATGATCAGATTAAAGGGGCGAAAGCCCCTTTTCTTTTAGCTCGTATTTACCATGTAAATTCTAAAATTGGTTAACTAAGAATTTGTCGTGACTCCCCTCTAGCAATCAGTTAGCGCAAGTGGTCACTACACAGGTTCTCCATTACTGTATTAAATAACCTGAACTCGGAATAACAACTTGCTTTCTAATGGCTCTTTTCACCTAATACTGCGTTGAATCCTCTCCCAATAACCCGTTATTGGTTCGTGGTTTCGCCTTGTCTTAAGTGAAAATTTCTCATTAGAATGTCTCGATAGAAATTTTCATTTATTTTAATGGTTTAGCTAACCTTTTATCCCGAGAACAGGTTAAATATTCACTTTTCCAAACTTTCTTTGAGTGTTCAGAACAATGTCGGGAAAAGATGATAACGCTCAATGAAAAGGTGACTTTATCTATCCGAAATGCGCGATTCTCCAGTACTCACCAATTATAAAAATCCCCAAACTGGTTTCGCATTTCGTTTTTGCAAGGATCTAACATGTACAAACTTGAAATATTTTGTCAGCCAGACCAAAAAGACAAGGTGCTCAGTACACTGCACGAAGCTGGCGTCGATAAAATTGGCAACTACGATCACTGCTGGGCGATTGGCTCTGTCACAGGGTCTCATCGAGCGTTGCTTGGTTCCAGTCCCGTATTAGGTGCTATCGGTGGAGTAGAAAATTACCCACTGCTAAAAGTTGAAATAAACGTGGAACGTCAATTCGTACAGGGCATCGTTGCTCAGTTAAAAGAGTGTTTAGGTTGGGAAGAACCATTGGTTAACGTATTGAAATTGCACAACAACGAATTCGATTTTAGTTAGCGCTTTAACTCTGAATCATGGAAGGTTTTATCAGGAGGAATCATTGAAAGTCGCGATATTGGACGATTATCAGAATGCCGTCACTCAACTCAGTTGTTTTGATCTACTGAAATATCACGAAGTGACCGTTTTCAATGACACAATAAAAGATCCAGAACGTCTCGCAGAGAGGTTACAGCCTTTTGATGCATTGGTTTTGATTCGTGAAAGAACAGAAATTACGGAAGCACTGCTTTCTCGTCTACCCAACCTTAAGTTGATTAGCCAAACGGGAAAAATCAGTAACCATATCGATCCAGCTCTATGCCACCGATTTGGAGTCGAAATTGCGGAAGGAAAAGGTTCGCCTGTCGCGCCATCGGAATTGGGCTGGGCTCTGATTATGGCAGCGTCGCGCCATATCCCTTCGTATTCGTCTCAATTAGCCCGAGGGCAATGGCAGCAATCGTCTATGGGGTTGGGGCGAACATTACACGGTCAGACTCTAGGTATTTGGGGATACGGAAAAATAGGTCAGCGTATTGCGCAGTTTGCCAAGTTATTTGATATGCAAGTGATGGTATGGGGCAGTGAAAACTCACGCCAAAAAGCGGTGAAAGATGGCTTTCTCTCGGCGAATTCTAAGCAAGAGTTTTTCCAGACTGTAGACATTCTTTCTCTCCATTTGCGTTTGAATGAAGTGACCAGAGGCTTTGTGCGACAAGAAGATCTGGCGGAGATGAAAGCCGACTCTTTGTTCGTGAATATTAGCCGCGCAGAGCTGGTTGAGCAAAATGCACTTTATGAAGAACTGGTCCGTGTACCCACCAAACAAGCCGCCTTGGATGTGTTTGAAAACGAGCCAGCAACGCCCGAGAATGAACCTCTTTTAACCTTACCAAATGTTGTTGCTACTCCCCACCTAGGCTATGTGGAGCAAAACAGCTACGAGCTCTACTTCCAGATTGCGTTCGAAAACGTCGTTGCGTTTGCTAGCGGTCAACCCAAGAATTTGGTGCCTAAAGATAGTGAGTTAACAGAATAGAAAGTTATGAATACCTTATTTCCTCCTAAATTAAATAAAGGGGAGAAGATAGCATTCTTTTCTCCTTCGTCGCCTGCCACTGTTTTCGCACCTAAGAGATTTGAACGCGCTAAGAAATTCCTTGAGAACAAAGGTTTTGAATTGGTAAGTGGTTCATTGACTGGCCAGTCAGATAAGTATCGTTCAGGGTCCATTCAAGCACGAGCGGAGGAGCTAAATTCGTTAATCCGCGACCCGAGCGTGCGCTGCATAATGTCTACCATTGGTGGTAACAATAGCAATGCACTTCTCCCATATATTGATTACGACGCGCTGAAAAAAGATCCAAAAATCATCATTGGTTATTCGGATGTTACGGCACTTCTATTAGGTATTTATGCAAAAACTGGGCTAGTCACCTTTTATGGTCCTGCTTTAGTGGCATCTTTTGGTGAGCTTTCTCCGTTGGTTGATGAAACATATGCATCTTTTGAGCAATTTCTGGTACGAAGATCTTCTGTTCCGTGCCCCTATCAAATGCCAGAAAACTGGACTGATGCTCGTATTGACTGGGAAACTCAAAATGCACCAAAACCCGTTTCAAAGAATCAGTGGGCTTTCTTGGGAGAGGGGAAAGTATCTGGTCGAGTGATTGGAGGAAACCTCAATACCATGGCTGGGATTTGGGGTAGCCCGTTTATGCCAGAAGTCCGTTCTGGAGACATACTTTTAATCGAAGACAGTTTGAAAGGGATTGAAACCGTAGAGCGATCATTTGCTCATTTAAAAATATGTGGGGTGTTCGATAAAGTATCGGCAATTGTATTGGGCAAACATGAGCTGTTTGACGATAAAGGTACAGGTAGAACACCACTGGGCGTCCTAGTTGAAGTATTAAACGGTCAACGAGTGCCTATCTTGTACGGTTTTGACAGTTGTCATACACACCCTATGTTAGTGGCACCTCTGGGTGTGGAAATGTCGATAAATTTTGATGAGAAGACAATCAGTATTGAGTCACCATGGATCTTAGACCAATGAACTTATCAACACTGCCTATTCAGGCTCAGTTAATTGAAGATGCGGTTAACGCATTTGAGCCCAATCAGGATGCTTTAGCTGCGATTCTTGTTGGCTCATTGGCAAAAGGAACTGGTGACAGAGTTTCGGATGCCGACATTTTGGTGTTTACTCGTCATGGCTTCCATCGGACATGTCAGGCTGCTTTCGATGCGTTTGAGACGGGAAAAGATATCTTCTATCGATTGGAGGGCAACCACAGCGATAAGGCTTGCTTTCGAAAGTACCTGTTTGGTGACATGACCAGTGCCGAGATTCATGTACTAGATGAATCGGAAGCGTTTCCAGTTTGTAACCCTTACCAGATTCTATTTGATAAAGCGGATATTGTTCCGCCAAGAGTTGTTGAAACCCCTCCACCAGAGCATAAAGACTTTCCGGTTTATACCAATGGTGATGAGGGGCTGATTTGGGAGCTGTTTGATTGCATCAAATGGTTAAGCCGCGGAGACAATCAACTGGCGAAAGGATACCTCAAGCGATTAGCTGAAAAACTATGACCGATTGAACTGACTGCGAAAGTCAGAAGGGGTCATGTTTTTGCTGCTTTTGAATTGTCGATTGAAGTTGGACATATTATTGAAGCCAGAGCGCTCAGCAACCAAGGAGACAGGGATTTCAGTGTTGACCAGCAATTCACAGGCTTTTCCAATGCGAAATTTCTTCAGGTGTTCTGAAAAACTCTCTTTAAAGTGCTTTTCAAACAGGCGATAGGCAGAACTTTCACTCATATGAAGGCTCTGGCAAAAATCGTGGATCTTTATCGGCTTATCATAGTGACTTTCAATGTACCGTCTGGCAGCCTCAACCCGATTGAAGCTCTCGTCCGGCTCTTTCATTCTCTCTATCGCGTAGCTTGAACTGGCTAATGTTTTGGCTTGTTCATCTTCCGCCAGAACCGTCAATGCTTCTAATACGGAGAACAGTTGCTGATGAGCGGACTGAGTTTTGTATCCTTTGAGAATGTTATGAACCGCTGCCCCAGTTTGTGAGGAAAACTCCAGTCCTTTATATGACCTTCTAAGCATGGGTTTGAGGTGTGTCAGTTCAGGAGCGGCTTCGATCAATTTGTCTATCCAGCTTTGAGTAAACCAGAGAATTAAGGTGGTGTGGGCACGAGTGGCGTCTGCTTTGGAGCGCCCAGAAATCATATGAGGCAAACCCGGTCCATATAGTAACAATGTATTGTGGTCCACGTTGCCTATATGGTCGCCTGCAAAGTAATTTCCATTGAAGGATTGCCCCGGATCGATATAAAGCACCAGTTCGTATTCAACGTGATAATGCCAGGCGCACGTAAACCCACTTTTAGGTACATCGCACACATAATCCTGGATTTTCCAGTTGAACTGAGTTTTATCGCTTATCGCTTCTACAAAAGGGCGCATGAACTTTCCAAGTATTCAAAATCGGCTGAGCTCATCATATTGTGTACTGTATTTTTCTGTCAAAGTGAAAAGGAAATTTGAAGGAAAAGTATCGACAGACGACAGATTTATACCAATCTATCAACATATATTGAGTAGACTTATTTTTAGCCACTGACTTCCCCTCGAGTCGGTGGTTGTTTATGTCGGAGTGGCCACTCTGCGTTTTTAAAATGCAATCTGAAAAAAACAATAAAACGAAAAGGATAAGGTCTATGTGGAAAGATCGAACCGTCTTACTCTTTATGTTTACGACGTTCGCTACAGGTTTGTGCGGGTCATTTTTCTTCCCGTTATCAAGCCTGTTTATGGTTGAAGCGTTGGAAGCCACTCCTGCAATGTTAAGTGCCTATTTGGTACTCACCGTTTTTAGTACAGTGGTGGTATCTCAGTTTATCGCTTACTACTCTGATCGTGGGTGGAGCAGAAAGGTCATTTTGCTGGTTGCGTTCACCTGCTATCTCATAACGGTTTTGGGCTTTGCATTTATCCGCGATTACTACCTGGCAGTTGCCATTGCTTTTGTCTTTGGCAGCGTTGGTGGCGCTATCTATGGTCAGGCATTTGCTCTTGCTAGGGAATACGCCGATGAATTCCTGGCTGACAAAGCCACAACGTTTTTATCTTCTATGCGTGCTGCGATGGCGCTTGCCTGGGTTTTCGGACCGCCAGCGGCTTTTATTGTGAAAGCGGAATTTGGTTTTGCGGCGACCTTTATGGTTTCGGCGGTGGTGATCGTGGCGACGATTGCGGTTATCTTCTTTTTTCTCCCTGACGGGGTCATGAAAGAAGAACAAACAGAAGATTCGCCAGTATTAATCCCTTGGTACAAAAAAGCCCCCATCGTTTTGTTTTGCTTCGCGATGTTGATGACATTTTTTGCCAATGGTCTCTACGTAACGGCAATGCCTTTATATGTGACCAAAGAACTGGGCTTGGGTGACAGCTGGCCTGGGACTTTTTACGGCGCCGCGGCACTTTTCGAGATCCCGATTATGCTGGCAGCAGGTTGGCTAGCCACAAAGTATGGCAGTAATAGAGTGCTGGCGGTGGGGTTAGTCTGCGGAATGTTGTTCTTTGCAGGTATGCTCTACGTGGTTTCTCCATGGCAGATTATTGCAATGCAAGTTTGCAATGGCGTATTTGTAGGGGTAACGGCAACTCTTGGAATGGTGGCGCTTCAGGATATGATGAGGGATCAACTGGGTGTTGCTTCGACTCTGTTTTCCAATGTTTTGCAAGGCAGTACGCTACTGTCTAGCGTCGCTATCGGTGTAGTTGCGGGTGTGTACAATTTTTACAGCACTCTTTACCTGAGTCTGGCAGGCACGATTCTGGGGCTGATGTTCTTGGTGTTCGCTGCTCTGAGCGCCAACAAAACCCAAGAAAGCGCTCAATTGGCGACAGAGTAAAATTAACAGACCTTACGCAATTCGCGATATATGTGCAGGTTCTTCGTTTTTGAGCTGGGGTTCGTATTTGGGCAGATTTTCTGACTGATCGACAGGAGGAGACTCTTTCTCCTCCATCAAATGAATGAAGTAAGCAGAAAGCAGGAATGCCAGCGACACAAGAACCAGAACCTTATTCATAGACTCCCCCTTCAATTCGCATCGGAATTCAAAATAGGGTTTACGAAAGTGCTCAAACCCTAATGATAATTATTATTAGAAAATAATGAATTTTTTGTTAGGATCAATTCGGTGTAACGTATTGTAAATTATAGTCTTTTCTAATTACCTAGATAAAAGTCGATGTAACATTTTGATAATAATGATAAAAGAATCACTAATTGTTCATGAAATAATTCGGCTTACGTTCGATAAATGTGAGTAATTTCAAAAAATTCGGTCGGCTTCATGTATTTATATGCCGTAAATTGCACTTACTGAATGGTTTACACAAGATACCGGATTGTTTTAGGGACAGTTGGAGTTTTATATGGATATGACTACTACCCTGGCTATCACCATTCCGCTGGTGCTGATTTTCTCGATACCTGTGATTGTTATTGCCATCATTGCCAGAAATCGACGGAAAGAAAAAGCTCGTCAGGAATTTATCGATCACTTTCCATTCGAAAATCATCTTCCAGACAGGATCAGAAAAACTTATCCACACCTAACAGATTCCGGGATTAAGTTTGTTATTCAAGGGTTGAGAGATTACTTTCATATCTGTAACGCTGCGGGTGGGAAAACGGTCGCGATGCCTTCACAGGTTGTTGATGTAGCGTGGCATGAATTCATTCTTTCTACCAAGGCTTATCAGCGTTTTTGCCAAAATGCACTTGGTCAGTTTTTACATCACACACCAACCGAAGCCATGGCGTCACCTACGGTGGCTCAAGAAGGAATAAAGCGCGCCTGGAGGTTAGCTTGTCGGCGAGAGGGGATAGATATCCGTTATCCAGCCAAACTTCCTTTGATATTTGCCATTGATGCCATGCTGAATATCGAAGACGGATTTCATTACACCCTGAATTGCGATGGTAAGAAAAGCGACCAATATTGTGCCTCGCATATTGGTTGTTCGGGCTCCGCGGGCTGTTCGTCTGATACTGGAAGTAGCTGTGGAGGAAGCAGTTGCGGAGGAGGAGATTAGTGGGCAGAAGAAAAGTACTCGTATCGGGTTCAAACGGGTATGTAGGGCGACACGTTGTCCGTCAATTTGAATCCTGTGGGTGGCAAGTCTTCACACTGCAAAGGGGAGAGTTACAGAGTGAACAAGATGTTCGTCTTGATGATACGGGCATGCACGGCTGCTTTGATGCCGTTATCAACTGCGCAAGACCCCATTGGTCTGAACATTCGCCAGATGAAATTGCTTCTGTCGAGCGAGCTCTTTTAACCGCTTTGAATGCCTTTGCTAAAGAGGGAGCAACCAAGGTTCATACATCTGGTGTCTGGTTGTTTGGAAAAGCCAGTCCTTCAGAGCTGAATGCGTTTCAAATTAAACCGTTTGATATTGTTGCACCAGATGAGAAGACCATTTATCAAGCGAGGCAAGATCTTTGGAAAATTGTCTATTGTCCCAGTCTTATCTACGGAGGGGAAAGCTGTCAGCTCTTCAGAATCTTGAGTGAAAATCCCGGGAAAGAACTTAAATATGCGTCGCCATCTCATGGTTTTAACCGCTATGTGCATGTCGAAGATGTTGCCGCTTTTTACCAAACACTGGTTGAGTCTCAGCCAGATGAGGCTGAGTACTTCATTGCTGAAGAGCGAGGATACACACCAGAAGACTATGCAAAGCTTTTACTTAATTCAGGGTATATTGAAGCCGCTATTCCGGTAAGCTGGGAGAAGTTCGAACAACAACATGGCAAAGATGCGGCTGATATAGAAAAGCTGAATATCCAGCCGGTTGTCACCACACTTTTTAGAGCCCGCCATTCTCTGGCAAATTACTTGGAAGATCAGAGCTTACAGTATGCAACGAAACCAACCACCTGAAAATGAAGAACTCTGGCGTGCTTTCTATCAGAAAACGTTAAACAGAAAGCCTTCTCCCTGGACAAAGCGCGCCATAGACCTCAACCGAACGGGATACAAAGTCGCTGTAGATTGTGGTTGTGGTACAGGAGCGGACATTCATTATCTATCTAACTCGGGCTATCAGGTGCACGGGTTTGACATACAACCCGAAGCGATTCGAATCTGTCATGAACGCTTTAGTGAAAATGCGTTGGTAGAGGTCGAAAACAACAGCTTTGAAGAGTACGACTACCCTTCTTGTGGCGTGATGATAGCCATGTCCAGCTTGTATTTTGCCGATCCAAATCGGTTTGAATCCACATGGCAAAGAATATCTGACAGTCTGGCATCTGGAGGTGTTTTTGCTGGTGGCTTTTTAGGACCGGAAGACTCTTGGGTGAGTGAACCGGGGAGAGTTGTCACACCACTTCGTCGAGAACAAGTCGAATTGTTATTTGAAGGCTATGAGATCATAGAGTTTCATGAAAGAAATGAACCGGGTAAAACCAAAATTGGTAATCTCAAGCACTGGCATACATTTTTTGTCTTAGCAGTAAAAAGATAGAGGCAGCAGACTCTGGTATTTCGACCTCATTAACAAGCCAGAGCGTAGCCTGAATGAGAAACCAGATCTGAAAAACACGAATAAAAAACTTCATCAAAACTGGTAGAAGTCTAAGGCTAGGTATATGAAACAAAAATTTGATCTTCTCAGAGGGCAAGGTGGCGTTTTCTTTGCTGTGAACGGAATGACTGCCTTGTCGTTTGCGTTTGTCCTTCCAATCATGAGTCTGTTTATGGTCAGCGGTTTGAACGCCGATCCCGTCTACCTTGGTTTGTACACCACCACCTATTCGATTATTACCATCTTCGTCAGCCAAAAGCTGTTGGGGCTGATAGACAAAGGTGTGTCGAGTAAATGGATATTTATATTAACTCTTTTTGGGCTGCTGTTATCCGCTTTGTCTTTTTCTTTGGCGACTGAGTTTTGGCACGCCCTACTGGTAGGAGTGTTCTTTATGCCATTTGCCTCGTCTTCAATTCCCGTCATCCTTTCTATGATTCGCCGTTATGCTGATGCCACTGGAAAAGACAGCACTAAGTTGAACTCGCAAATGCGATCTTCCGTTTCTCTGCTGTGGATTGTTGGACCTCCGCTGGCGTTTTTCTCCGTTGATAATCTTGGTTTTCAGTCTAACTTTTACGTTTCTGCGGGCATTGCTTTTACGGTGATATTGTTAGTTTCGCTTTATCTTAAACCGCATCAATCATCTAGCCCCAAAAAGAAAGCAGATGAAGCTGAACCGAGCACCAAAATGCCCGTTACCATCTGGTGGCTAGGTGCGGTAATGGTTATTGCTAACATCGCGAACAGCAGCTATCTCAATACCATGCCTTTGTATCTTACGAAAGAGCTGGGGTTTCCCGATTCTTATCCGGGTATTTTACTTGGACTAACGGCTGCGGTTGAGATCCCGGTTATGTTAATGGTTGCCACATGGTCAGCGAGAATAGGCAAGTTAAAAGTGATGGGGATTGGTTTCGCCGTTGCCATTGTGTTTTATTCGGGCATGTTTTTGTTTTCCTCAATGCCAGTATTGTTAGCACTGCAACTTCTTAACGGTCTGTTTTTTGGTATTTTTGTTGGGCTTGGCGTCACCATCATGCAGGATCAGGCGCCTCACAGCATCGGAAAAGCCTCGGCAATCTATACCAACTCAATGCTGATAGGCACTATGATTGGCTCCAGTTTGATGGGGCTGATTTCACAGTACTTTGGGTTTAAAGCACCGCTTATGTTGTGTGCTGGCAGTATTATCGTGGCGGCGATACTGCTTATTGTGAGTGAAAAGAAAATTCAGTCTTTCACTACCCGTGAGCAAGCGTTACAGGCAGAAAATGGCTAAGGAGGCACAGTGGACATATTGATTGAGCAGGAAAAAGCGTTGCATCAACCTGGCGTGCGAAAGAATGGAGAAGAAATTCATCGGCTTTTGCACCCCGAGTTTGTCGAAGTTGGCAAGTCCGGCGTCACATACAACTTTGAAGATATGCTCAAAAATATGGAGCAGGAACCAGATACCCAACCTCCCGTTCACTCTCAAGATTTTGTTTGCATGACTCTTAAGCCATCGGTTCAGATGCTCTTGTACAAAACCGCTTTAATCAATGAACAGGGCGAGTATTTCGACCATGCCAAGCGTTCTTCTATATGGATGTTTACTGGTGAGGGCTGGCAATTGGTCTATCATCAGGGAACCTTATGTGAAGCATTTGAAGTGACTCAATAAAAGGGAGGGATTATGGGACAACAATCCGCAGAGCTATCGGACAAGCATATCGAGTTTATTCAGAAGCAGAAAATCTACTTTGTGGGTACTGCTGGTGAAACGGGCACCGTTAACTTATCGCCAAAAGGGGGCGACTCGCTTCGTGTAATCGACAGCAAAACCATCGCCTGGCAGAATTTAACAGGGAGCGGTAATGAATCCGCAGCCCATGTGCTGCAAAACCCCAGAATGACCATCATGTTCTGTGCATTCGAAGGCTCGCCGCTGATCCTCAGAGCGTACGGAAATGCGCGAGCTATCCATTCAAGCGATGAAGACTGGTCAAACTACGTTGATCTGTTTCCCCATAGTGTCGCAACCCGTCAAATCTTCTTGCTCGATATTAATTTGGTTCAGGCATCCTGTGGTATGTCAGTACCGTTTTATGACTATATCGGTGACAGAGAAGAACTGGCGAAGTGGTCAGAAAGACAAGGGGAAGAAGGAGTCAGAAAATACTGGCTCAAGAAAAATCAGCACAGCATAGACGGTTTTGAAACCGAAATCGTCAAACGCGCGGGTTTGGAGACGGAATAATGAAATTGCCCCGAGAATACGGGGCAATTTTTTAACTTTTCATAGAGCGTTCGAATCAAGTCAATCGCTTTTTGCCAGATCCTGGGCGATGCTTCTCCAGTCATTTATTTCTTCTTTGAAGTGCGCTTTCTGTTTGTCGTTCATCAGATTAATGACTTTGGCAATGCGTTCGCTGGCAAGTTGCCTGTTAAATTCAAGTTTCTGTTTCAGTTCCTCGGTGTAGAAGCTTTCTGGGTCATCAAATATTCTGAAGAAAGTAGATTGGAAGTAACTGGCTTCGTCACGGCGTTTGAATAAAGTGTTGAGTTGTTCGAACATGACTTCGTCGTGTTTTGCCCAGTCAAAATACGTAATTTTGATGTCCTGTGACCAGTCTTTGATGATGGCTTTCTGTTCCTTGGTGAGCTTGCCAATCCAGTCTTCAAGGTTCTCTTCCATACGTTCCTGATAGGTTTCTCGCCTCTCTTCTTCCGTTTTGTCGTTGTTTTCTTCGCGAAACTCTTTGTTTTCTTTGGCGGTATTTTCCATCAATTCATCGATCTGCTCTTGGTCGAGTTGGCTGACAAGCGCATAAATATTGGGTGATGCCTTAGTTATAATACGTTCTGCATGTTGACGAAATTTCTCAATCTGAGTATGAATATAATCAGCATCCACCGTTTCGGGATTCATTTTTTCCAGTTCATTCAAGTGCTCGATGTAACGGGGGAGTTCTTCTGAGCGATGCCAGTCACTGAGTTTTTGAACGCTCAGTTCAATAATGTCTTCCTGATCTGAGGTAAGGGAAACGTAGTCCTCGATATGATCAATCACTATCCAGTCGAGGTTGCTATAGATTAATTTGGTGGTACATCCAAAAAGCCCAAAAGCGAAGACAAGTGGGAAAAGACGTTTCCAGAGCATAGCGATTCCTTGCTGATTTAATTCTCAGGGATGTTACTCAAGCAAAGGATTGAACCTAGACCCGAGCATCAAAGGGTATATCTAAAATATACTTTCTTTATGACATCCTAGATCAATGTGCGTTCCATCGGTTATGAACCAGATTCTTCCGTTTACAGCTCAGAAATCCACCACCATTGATTTACGCATGGCGTTTTATAAGTGAGACAATTTTTATTGCGTCATAAGTGAAACAGGTTTTATATTGCTATAATTTGCAAAGTGCATTTGCAATTTGCGAATGTCATTGTATTTTGTGGCGATTTTTTGAGAGATATGATGGGATTTCGAACAAAAATGTGATCTAAAAAGTTGGCACGGTTGCTGCATTATTAAGAGTGACCCTTTTTAAAGCCGAGGGTCACCTAGCCAACTGACGTTGTTAGTGAACCGATATTTGTTCACAATTGATTTAGCCACCCGCGTTTTGCGTGTGGCTTTTTTTCGTCTGAAGGTTATGTCAGGAATGTTGACGGGCGTTACGGGGTGATTGGGATAGCGTAATGGATACAGGATGCCTCTGAGTTTTCTTTGTACTCTGGTCCGTAGATTTCCAGATCCGGCCCCAGCGTGTGAACACAGTTCTGATTCAGTAGCCAGTTGGAATAGATGTAATTGACACTCTCGTCTAATGCCTGCGGGTAGCCTCGATGAGCAAATTTGGCATAACGCGCACCTGGTATCCTGACCAGTGAAAATCCATCAGGCAGTGAGGTATCCGGTTCTACCTGAACGGCAGCGTAGTATTCCAGCAAGTCCGTGTTGTCGTGGACGGGCTGAACAACACCGTAGGCGGTTGAACTGTCAATCAGATTGCCGAGTTCCTGAATTCTGGGAAGAAAGTCATTCCAAAGTGCCGGGAGCTTATCGGCGATGTTGTTCTTATCTGAATCTGAACTGTGAAAGCGGGTGTGCAAACCAGCAAGCCACATCTCAGGTTGATGATAAAACTCTGGCAAGGTTTCGGAATTGCGTGCCAGTTGTTTTAGATAATCGGCGGTGATTTCATTTTTCTTCAACCACTGCTTTTTGTGTTCAACATGGCGGTATTGGTTAGGATTGATTCCAAACAGCGACTTGAACGCACGGGTATACGCTTCCTGAGATTCATAACCCGCGTCGAGAGCAATATCAATGATTCGGTGATGGTCGGATTCGAGCGCAGCAAGAGATTGCGAAAGCCGGCGATTGCGAATGTAAGTTTTCAAGGTTTCACCAGTCAGCGCTTTAAATATTCGTTGAAAATGCCACTGGCTCATTCCTGCGGCTTTTGCCACTTCATGCAATTCGAAACTGCTGCTTAGATGTGCTTCGACAAAGGCAATTCCTGCCTGTATGCGCTCGATGTATCTCAAAATCAGTTTCCTTGTTCTGGGACTTCAAAAAATCCGGTTTCTGCAATCAGCTTTCCCTGTTCGTTGTATTCACCGAAGCTGATGCCTTCTCCCAATATTTCACCTTGGCGATTGCACATATTCCACTTGGCAACGCTTTTGTTATGGTGGCTTAAAAAATAGGTGGTGACAAAGTGCCCGCCATCTATTTGCTGGTGAAAATCCAGCATATACTGCACAAGATCGTCTTTTGTTCGAGCCTGCGTCAGAGGATCTGTATATACCGATTTTTCAGCCAGGCACTGGTCAAACAACGCCAGCTTCTCTTCTGCTGTTTCCACTTTCCAGCTTTGTACGTACGTTTCCCAAGTATCTCGATGTTCCATGGTGTGTCTCCGTTTTTGTTTAACCCTTGTATTTTGAACTGAGCGAGGTAGCGAGTTTTGATATTTTGTGCGGAATCGAAAAGAAGATCGGATCCTCTATTTGACAAGATTAAGATCCGGATCTATTGTACACCTTATGGTAAACATTAAAGATGAACAGCTCAGCCATGTATTTATGGCATTGGCAGACGGGACAAGACGCGAAATGGTTCGCCAGCTAGCGAATGGGTCCCTGCCAGTGAAAGAGCTCTCGAACCCCAATAACATTTCCAAATCTGCGGTGACCAAACACCTAAAGATTCTGGAACGTGCCGGACTGCTTACTCGGCAGGTAGTCGGGCGAGAACATATTTGCTCGCTGAATCCCGATCCGCTGGTGGAAGTGAATGAGTGGCTGGCCTTCTATCAGACTTTCTGGGAAGACAAGTTTGATGCACTAGAATTCTACATAGACAAGCAGTTAACGGAGAGCGATTAAAGATGTCGGCTCAACGGGGTTACGCAGCACTAAAGTTGCAACGAGAATTCCGGGCAGATGATAAAACTCTGTTCGAAGCATGGACACAAGCGGGTGTGTTAAGCCAGTGGTTTGGTCCGACTGATCACAATGTGATTTCAGCAAACGTGGATGCAGTGCAGGGTGGAAAGTACGAAATTGTCATTCAATCACCGGAAGGAAACGAAATCAGCCATTTCGGGGAATTTGTGATTGTTGATCCACACGTGCAGTTGGTGTTCACATGGGTTTTGGCAGATCAGGCTTGTGGTGGATGTGAAGATCAGAATGTATCCACGTTGGTGACATTAAGGTTTGAGCAGGTAGAGAATAAGCGGACACGCCTAACATTACTTCATGAGAAGCTGCCTGATGAATCTGCTTATGAAGGGCATAAGCTGGGTTGGCTCAGCAGTCTGGACAGTTTGGAAAGGTTGATAAGCGACTAGGGTAACCAGACCCTGCGCGCGTCAATCGTTCTTAAGTAAAACGAAGCACTGGTGCAGTGCTTTTTTTAAAATCAAATAGTACACCTTTTGGTGTACATAAATAGCAAGGAGCACATTATGACGAGCATACATCATCATGTAGTCATGGAAACCACACCGGAAAAGCTGTATCAGGCGATCACCAGCAGTGAAGGGCTGTCCAACTGGTGGACCAAAGCAGACGCCACCACCATATTAGGGGAAAACCTTTCCTTTTACTTTGGCCCTCAGTGTGATCATAAAGTCGAAATGCAGTTGGTGAGTCTGGAGAAAAACCGAAAAGTTGTGTGGCAGTGTGTAGAAGGTCCCTGGCAAGAGATGGGGCATTTTATGTTCATCATTTCTGAAGACGAGCGAGGGGCAGCACTGAGCTTTACTCACGAAGGCTGGCCAGAAATGGGACCCTTTTTTGGGCACTGCAACTGTAAGTGGGGGCTGTTTATTGGGCTTAGCCTGAAGAGCTATCTGGAGACTGGAAAAGGGGTTCCACACCCTAATGAACAGAATATTTAAACTAATCCCTCACTCGGTTCTGCGAGTGAGGGATTTCTTACACCTTTACATCACTCTTTCACAAAAAATGGGTTGATTTGTTCCGGAATTTAGAACAAGTATTAGGCAGTTAACCACTTTTCCTAATGGAGTGCTCTGTGAAACTGCAAAATATGGATTTGTTCAAACAGCTTTGTTATGTCGATGGAAACTGGGTCGGAGAGGCGGCTGAACAACAACCCGTGTACAACCCGGCAACGGGTCAAAAGATTGGTCAGGTTCCTGTTTTTGGCAGAGAAGAAGCGGAGCAGTGCATTGCTAAAGCTAACCTGGCACAGAAAGAGTGGCGCTCTCTTACTGCCAAAGCGCGCAGCAACCTGCTTAAGAAGTGGTTTGAACTGATTCAGGAAAACAGTGACGATCTCGCTACCATCATCACCACAGAACAAGGTAAATCCATTCACGAAGCAAAAGGCGAAGTCGCATACGCGGCGAGCTTTATTGAATGGTTTGCTGAAGAAGCCAAACGTGCTTACGGAGAAACTATCCCTTCTCATAAGCCCGACGCCCGAATTGTGGTGACTAAAGAGCCAGTGGGAGTCGTTGGGGCAATAACCCCATGGAATTTCCCCGCTGCGATGATCACAAGAAAATGCGGTCCCGCTTTAGCGGCAGGCTGCACCGTTGTACTCAAACCCGCTCCCGATACGCCATTTACCGCTTTGGCGCTGGGCGCTTTGGCTGAAGAGGCTGGCATTCCACCTGGCGTTTTCAACATCCTCACTGGAGATGCGGCAGGCATTGGTGGCGCATTCACCGACAACAAAACCGTTCGTAAGGTCTCATTTACCGGATCAACTCAAGTAGGCAAACTGTTGATGTCTCAATCGTCCGGTTCAGTGAAAAAGCTGTCTTTAGAACTGGGTGGCAACGCGCCATTCATTGTGTTTGAAGATGCAGATTTAGATGCTGCGGTTCAAGGAACATTGATTGCCAAGCTTCGAAATGCGGGGCAAACCTGTGTCTGTGCGAATCGCATATTTGTTCATCGGTCGGTTCAGGACACCTTCGTCTCAAAACTTAAGGCGGCGTTTGAAACGCTTAAAGTAGGTGATGGGCTCGACCCCGATAACCAGATTGGTTCGATGATCAATCAAGCGGGTCTGGATAAGGTTTATGACCATTTAAACGATGCTTTGGACAAAGGGGCAAGTCTGGTGCTGGGCTCTAAAGAAAAGCCGACCAATCTGTTTTGTTCTCCTATGATCGTGACCGGAATGACCGACGATATGAGGGTCGCTCACGAAGAAACCTTTGGACCGCTTGCCGCGATTTTTACCTTCGATACGGAAGAGGAAGTCATAGAGCGCGCTAACCAGACAGATGCGGGATTGGTGGCTTACTTCTATTCTCAATCCCTAAGACGAAGCTGGCAGGTTTCAGAGCAGCTAGAGGCAGGCATGATAGGGATTAACGAGGGTTTGATCTCAACAGAAGTTGCTCCATTTGGTGGTGTAAAAGAGTCGGGGCTTGGGCGCGAAGGCGCGCGTCAGGGTATCGAAGATTATCTGGAAACCAAGTACATGTTAATGGGTGGGTTGTAGAGCTCAATCTTAGCGAAAGCACAGACAGATTAAGGCAGCATGACGCTGCCTTTTCCATATCGGTATTTTGTCTGAATTTGTGACTATGTTGCAAAAATGTTAACAAAACTTCGAAAGTGTGAGCTGATAATCTAGTAATTGATTGCTCAACTTCTATTCTTTCTCTTGTTTCTATAACACATAAGAGAAATTATAAAATGAAAGTATTGATCTGCTCTCTCACATGCTTAACGGCATGGATCTCCACGGCGGCTTTTGCTGCCATATCACAACACCCTGTCATTTTGATTCATGGCTTTCAAGCCAGCCAGCTAGAGCAAAAACCGAATGCTCAGCAGGTTGCTCAAACTGGTGAAGAATACTGGCAATCTTACTGGTTAAGCCGGGCTGACGAACGGATTGACTGGCCATCTCACGAGCGTGTGCAGGGTAAAATCGCGTCTGATTATGTGTGGCCAAAGCTCCAGTCACTATCGCGAAATAATACCTGTTCACAAGGTTGCATCATCGTGACACATTCAACGGGGGACCTGATTGCCCGGCATATTCTAGACAACCAGAAACGCTGGCTGGAAAACGCAGGGATGGCACCGCTAAACATCATCACTACACTGGACTTTGCGGGTGCTGGCGGAGGTTCAGAGCTTGCAGATATGGCGATCAATGCTGCGGAAGGAGGTGGCGTGGGTAACTGGACATTGCGACAAGCGCTGTCTCTTTGGCTTGGTATGACCCCAACAACAGATAACGTTGGTGTACTGAACGATTTGAAAGTCGGTAACGCAAGACAACTGTCACCTTCGCCTGACAGTCGGGTACCAAGGATCCGTGTCGTTGGTGACAGTTCTGACTTCTGGGGATTGACAGCAGGTTTTCTTCCCGGTCATGACGATGGTGTTGTTGCCGCGCATTCAAGCTGTGGAGCCCAGTCTTCTGGCAGCTACAACAGTTGTTCGTCCTTTGTGGCATTCGATGGGAAGCTGGCTGCCCAGTCCAGAGGCGTAACAAGTTTTATGGCGCATCACTACCCATTATTGATGGGCGAAGATTATTCCCACAGCACGCTTATCGATAATGCTCACGAAGGCAGAGTAGCTCCGGTGAGAGTCCATCTCACTTTGCCTGATGGCAGCAAGGTACGCGTTTTGACGGAAGACCAAAGTTCCTGGTGGTCAGGCAATACTTATCGTTACGTAAAAGATTCAGATTCCAAATCAATGTCTCAATTGACTTATGACCTGCTGGAAGGTGCACGTTAAAGGTGATTAGAATTTGTCCACCTAGCCCGACAGTGCATATCAAAATGCATCTGTCGGGTCGTCTTCCGCCAATTGAGGTGTCTTATGAAAATGCCCGGTTCGGTTTATTTTTCTGGGAATGTATATGTAAGAAGGTTCGTGATTCTGCTCGCCATTGTATTGGTTGGTATGGTCACCTGGATGGAGCTTTGCGACGATGACATACTTCATCAGAATCCGACGCAGGAAATTAAGCCAGACAAGCCTCCAGCAGCGACCGGGCATTCAGAGCCTCATGCCAACGTTGAACTTACTAGTGAGTCCCCAGAGTCCGATAAACCGGACACAAAAGAAAAAGAACTGGAAACATCTCTGAAAGAACAGTTCAGCATCATTGCCAGCGCATACGCAAAAGAGCTGCAACATCCCGGCTACTCACCACCGCTTGATGATGAAGACCCCAGAGCCCTTAATCCGAATCGATTTCATAAGGTGGAGCTCCCTATTCTGGGAGGAAAACAGAAAGCGGCGATTCGGTTGGAAAAGTACCGGTACTTTTATCCCGAGCCGATTCGGGTATTCATTGAAACGCCACTTGAAATTCAACAGGTTCACGTAGATTTAAGAGATGTAAAAGGCGGAAACAGCCTCGCTCGTCAAACCGTTGAGGGTAGCGAGGTGGTCTTCAAATCCAAGCCAGACTGGCCGGAAGAATTACGAGTGAAAGCCAAAGTAACGTTTGCTCAGGGAGACGATGTGTTAACGGCTGACTTCCGGTATTACCTGCCCGTTGGCAAAGTAACGGGTGTCGAACCTCCGGTCAGTGAGAACGCGGATATGATCATCCCCGTTAGTCTGGAATTGAATGAACAAGGGACGTACCGCCTCCGTGCCAGTTTGTTTTCCTCTAACGGCAAGCCCGTTGCGTCACTGACCGCGACAAAAAAGCTGCCATCTGGTGACCAGGTGCTTAACCTGAAAGCCCACAAAAGTGTGCTTAAAGGGCATCAGTCGGAGTTCGAACTTCGTTATATCCAGTTGGAGAAGTTGTCGGATTTCCCCGGTCAGAAAAACGGGTATGGCATCAGTGAACAAGCCACTTATTCGCTAGGTCAATTCGACCTTGCTCAGTTGAGCGATGAACCTTATCAGCCATCAGAAGAAGAGAAATCTCGTCTGGAATTTTTGAAAAACGCCAGTCAGTAAGACATTTTTCTCAGTAGAAACTCCAAAAAAGCGGTGCATTTCTCAATTTGTGGATTACACCTAAAACGCAGCGTTTGCTTATGTAATAGGTTGATTATTATGTGATAAAGTCGTCCAAAATGATGAAAATGGCTTAGGGCGACGGCATGAAATTGATACGGAAATCGCGGCTTCGATATCAAAAGGACAATTCCGATAAAGTGTACGAAGTGGATCTGGTGGAACAAGCTTCCTCAGACCCTAATCGATACTTAGTGAACTTTCGCTATGGTCGAAGAGGCAGCACGCTTCGAGAAGGCACAAAGACCCGTGAACCAGTGGCGCTTGAGCAGGCTGAACGTCTGTTTGACAGCGTGGTGGTGTCCAAAATCAATAAAGGCTATGAAGACCTGAATGCGCTTTCTGCTTACACGCCATCCAATGAAGAAAGCGAAGGGGACCTGTTTGATCATGCGTCGCTGGTTAAGCGCATTGAAAATGAGAAAGACGGCTACGCTCTTGGTCGCCAAATCTGGCGTTTACGCCCTGTCGCGAATCCCGATCTCGCGGCACTGATTTCGTCCAAACTGGGCAGTAAAGTCTGGCAACTGGATTACGCCATATTGTGGAGCCTTGGCCGGATAGGAAGCCAATCCGACATCAACACCATCAAGCCGTATCTGAGCCATGCTGACGCCAAATTCTCTGCTCTGGCAATGGAAGCCATTCTCTCTCTGACACCCAAATCAGAACGAGCGCAAACCTATCGCGATTTATCTGGTCACGCTTTGCTGGAAGCGGAAGAGTTCACTCGTAAAGTTGATCAGTTTGTGGCGCAAACCACGCCGGATACCAACATCAATTCGCTGTTGAAACAGGCGTATTTGCAATCCTGGTTTGACGAGAACATTCAAAACGCCCTGCAACAGTCATTGCCTCGCATACCTTTTGTGCCTAACGCCTTTCAGGGGATTCGATACATCCTGAAAATGAGCGAATTTCGTCTTGATGCCACTACGTTCGCTATCGCTCAATTCCAGCTTGAGCAAAGAAACCCATTTTTCCAAAAGAGCTGGCGATACTACTATTCGCATCAGCATGGTCGGTTAGAGGTAGAAAAAGAGCTGAAGTCGCCAGAGGCGCGGTTGGCACATTCGCAAAATACACACAATTATCTGGTGCGCCGCCAGTGGCGAGTGTTAAAGCAGCTGGGTGTGAACGAAAGCCCGGACTACGTGCGAATGGCTACTCAGATTCTGCTGCAATTTAAAGACAGCGACGGCAAAAAGCCCAAAACGTCGGAGATCTACGAGTACGATTCAAACTGGCGTCGGCAGTTGAAATCGGTCAATCATTACGATGCGTTTGCTCGCTATGCCACCTTTAACGCCGTTTTGAGAAAAGAGCATCCAGCCTACGCCCGAAGCGAAGCGGGGTACGTTTGGAAGTTCAACCCAGATGTCATCTTTGAAGGGCGAGGGGAAGCGTTTTCCCAGCTCTGGGATCAAGTGCCTCACAATTTGCTGGAACTTGCTTTGGCGAGTCAATGCCAGCCTGTTTGTGAGTTTGCCATTCGAGCCTTGCAAGACAACACCAGCTACATAGAAGCACTCGGTCTCGATATTCTGGTGAATTTGATGGTCAGACCCTACAGTGTTTGCCAGCAATTCGCTAAACCACTTATAGATACGCAGCTAGAGCGTAATAGTTTGTCGGGTGAGCAGTTGGTGCTTCTGCTAGAAAGTGGTATTGAAGCTGCCCAGTCATTGGCGTTAGAACAGCTCGATAAGATTTCTGACTTATCCAAAACTGCCGATGTACTGGTCGCGCTGCTCACCATGGAGTCTGCCATTGTCAAAGACTGGCTGGATGAAAAAATGCAGCGCAATGGGCTGTTCAGAAGCGGTCAGGCAGAAGTGCTGAACCTTCTGACGCAACGTCTGACTTCTTATCCTCTGCGTTCAATTGAGCAGGCGCTATGGTTAGCCGAATGGTTGAAGCTGCACTGTAAAGATGCCTTGTCTGGCTTATCTCTAAGCCAGATTGAAGCGCTTGTTCTCAGCGAATATGCTCCGAATACGTTGTTGGGGTGTGAGCTATTGATGTCGCTTGATGTCGCATGGTCAGACATTCCTACTGCCATCTTTGACGCTATTCAGGTCAGTGATTCTTATCAGATCCAGTCTTTCAGTGTCGCACTACTCTCTAAGCAGTCTCCGGATGAGCTGGTTGAAAACCTTCCGTATTTGCTGACGTTGCTGCTTAAGAATAACGAAGCCCAACGTAAAGCCGTGTTGACTGCACTGCCCGCGGCTTACCAAAGAAGCAATGACAACCGAGGTTTGGTGTTCGGTAAGCTGGTCGCACTGCTGAATCAGAGAGAACTCGATCAAGATTTGCAACGTTTGGTTACAGCCTTTATTCAGCAAGAATTTGAACGCGAGCTGTCGATAAAGTCACTCAATGAAGTGTTTTTACTGGCGACGGCAAAATCTGAAATGGCACACAATGTCGTGCTCCCTATACTGTCTGATAGCTTTAACGGACGCACACTGGACCGCGAACTCGATAACGCAAGCTGGCTGTTACTGGCAAATAGCAACACTTTTGCGTTGAGAGAGATCGCCAGAGCACACTTTGAGCGCGAGCCCAAATCATTGCTTGAAGACAGCGAAGGGTTTCTTGCTCTGTTAGCGAGTGCCTGGCTGGATACCAAAGAGTTTGCGTTTGAGTTTAGCCGCGAACATATGACAGCCGAGCACTGGACCCCAGAAGCTATAGTTTCAGTGTGTGACAACCCAGATGGTCAGGTGCAGGCGTTTGGGCGAGAGTTGCTGCAACGTTTCTTTGATGAAACGGATGGGAAACAGTACCTACTCAAGTTAAGTCAGCACCCTGCTGCCAATGTAGAGCTGTTTGTGACCCAGTTCCTTTCTCAATATGCATCGGGAGATGAATCCATTCTGCTGGCGTTAAAACCTTACTTCATCTCTGTGCTCAGCCGTGTAAACAGCGGGCGGGTAGCAAAAGATCGAGTGCTGGCGTTCATGACAGAGCAAGCCACTGCTTCCCCGAAGGTGATGGAAATGGTGTCAGAAATCCTGACTCGTCAGTCCCTGACTTCTGTTCACAAAGACAAAGCACAAATCCTAAAAGCCGTGCTGGCGCTTAAACAGCAAGAGAGCAGTCTGGCGATGCCCATTGAAATTAAATCGCCGCGCCACGTGGCTTCGTCAGTTGCCGCGACCATGGAGAACGAATCATGAAAGTGAGTTATCAATACGCATCCAAAAGTCAGGTTCGTTCTGGTAGCCAATCGACCGATGTCGCGTTCTCTCCAGATACATCTCGCGCCCCGACATTCTTTGTGGGTGAGGTAAAAGAAAAACACATCTTTCGGGAAGCCATTTCTGCGCTCCATGATGTGGTCATTTCGGACATGCGTTTTGTGCCCAAAAACCGGGATGAATACCAGAACTGGCTGGCGCAGGAAGAAGAACGATTACTGGCAGAATTTGTCAGTCGCTCTGGTGAAGTCAAGCAGGAGCTAGAAGAGGTCAAAGCCGAACTGACTGAAATGAGTAAAGCCTCGGCAGAAATCATGTCACCGTTTTACAAAGCGCAGGACAAGTACTTTAAGTACCTGTACAAGCACGACATGGATGCCTGGTATGTGCTTGACCCCGTCATCACGGTTCACCCAGATCAGGTCTTTTTTGAATGTTTCTCAGAGGACGAATCCAGTTACGGCAAACTGAGCTGCAACTACGACACCTTTGAAAACGTCAGCGATAAAGAATGCGGCACCACCAATATTGACTACTCCCAAGGGTTGTACGACGAATTTCAGAAGATTCGGGACTATCGCAAAACATTGCTGAAAGTGGATCCCGACGGGTTCAACGTCCAGACTTCCGGCAGCGCAGCATTCGATGAGAAGAAAATTGATCTTCCCGATTCGTGGGTACGGGGCTTCCTGCAAGTCAGCTCTGCCATGACATTGCCAATGGTGAAGTTCCGGCTTCATCCAATGGAAATTCATAACATCTGCCTGTTGCTGAAACGCAAAAAAGAGCGCGTAGGACCGCGTTCCATGCGTTTTGAACTAACACCCGACCAACCGATTAAGATTGTGATGGAGCCATGGGGCGATGTGATTACCTGTCCTCGTTCCGTCTACCGTGGTGATAAAGCCCGAACCATTCGCACCTGGGGCCGTAGACGCATCCTGATTCTAGAGCGCTTACTGCCTATTGCAGACAGCTTTGATGTCTGTTTGCTGGGGGATGGCATGCCGTCCTTTTATGTGGCGAACATGGGTGATATGACGTTCACGCTTGGTTTGTCTGGATGGAGTGCTAATGACTGGTCTGCTGCTGGCCAGTTTGACCTGCTCGCTCCGCGAGAAACGGTGGATGAGCTGACCAGTCAGCGAGTCTATTTAGCACTCAAGGAAACCCAACAAGAGAGCGCTTCCAGCCTGGCATCCCGGTTAGCGCTGGACGTGAGTGTGGTGAAATCGGCGCTCGCGCAATACAGCCAGTTGGGACAGGTTTTGTATGACCTGAGTCTGGATGTGTACCGACTTCGACATCTCTACAATCAACCTATCGCATTGGATCAAATTCGCTTTACCAATGAGAGAGAAGAAAAAGCCAGCCGTCTGGTCGCCGCCAATTTAGTTTCCGTGATTCAGGTTACGGAGCAGTCTGGCATCAAAGAGATTGTGGGCGTCACTCTGGACAATGGAAAAGAGTATCGCTCGGTTCTGAGAATCGACCGAGATCAGCGTCTGATAGGAGGCGAATGCGACTGCCATTTCTGGCATACCAACAAACTAAGACAGGGACCTTGTGAACACATGCTTGCGCTTCGAATGCAAGCTGCCCGAGAACTGGGCGAGGAGGTAACCGCATGATGAACGCTGTCTTATCAAACCCGGACTGCCTCTCAAAACAGAGCCAAGTCTCACAATTTTTACTTGCTGAACAAACCATTAGACATACAATGGGAAACCATAGCAGCGCGGCAGAAGAACCTTGCATCTCGAATGGTGGATCGCCATTCAGGTTTAAAGACTGCCCACGCATCACTGATGCTATCTTTACTGAGCCGTACAGTCACCTATACCGCTATTGCGGTGTGACTTCACAGAAGTCAATGAGCGGTATAGGTAACGTACGGCATCGAGTTGATACCCTCAGTACTAAGAACTCTTCGAAGGAATATCGCGTCGCGCTGCTTTCTCCTTCTTCCCTTGTTTCCAGACTTTCTCATTATGGCACCACGCCACTGCATACCCGTTTGATTAAAGGGGAGGCGGTCTATGTCTGATACTTCTCATCACTCATCCCAATCCGATAGCCAGGAGGCAACGTTGTCTGACTCAGCCACAAAACTGACCCGTCAGGAAATCTATGATCGCATTCGGGAAACCAGTAAAGACGAGTACATCCTGCAAGAAATGATTCGCCTTGGTTTTTGGGATAAGGACGAAGAGCAACCTAACTTAACGCAGGAATTCATTGAACGCCGCGCTGAACTGATGCGCAAGATGCGTGAACTGAGCCAGCTCGACAGCCTGTATTCTGACCCTGAAAAGGCATTGGAAGCACTTCATAAAGAGCGAAAGAAAGCGGCGCTGGAAAAGCGGGAACAGACACGTCAGGCACGTAATCAAGAGCGATACGAACGCGCGCTGGCGTGGTATCACAAACAAAAAGAGAGCTTCACCTGGTTGGGTGACGACGTTTCGCTGGGGCTAGTGAACAAAGAAAGCGATGCTGGCAAGCTGGAAAGCCTAGATCTCCTTCATTTTGAAAATATTGCCTCACTTGCTCAGGCGATGGGTATTTCGGTCTCTGAACTGCGGTTTCTTGCCTATCAGAAAGACGTATCGAACGTTTCCCATTACCAGCGTTTTACGATCGCCAAAAAGTCGGGTGGTGAGCGCCATATTTCTGCGCCCATGCCAAGGCTTAAACGTGCTCAGTACTGGCTGCTCGACAATGTTCTGGAGAAGTTAACGGTACATCAGACCGCGCACGGATTCGTCTCGGGGAAAAGTATTGTTACTAATGCTCAGCCCCATGTCGGTAAGGCGGTGGTGATCAATATGGATTTGAAAGACTTCTTCCCAAGCATCAGCTACAAGCGGGTGAAAGGGCTGTTTCGCGCGCAGGGTTACAGTGAGGAACTCGCTACGGTATTTGGGCTTTTGACCACAGAGCCGGAAGTTCAGGAACTCGAGATGGACGGTAAAACCTGGTTTGTCGCTCAGGGAGAACGCCGGTTACCGCAAGGCTCTCCATGCAGCCCAGCCATCACCAATGCTCTGTGTCGTCGGCTGGATGCAAGGCTACAAGGAATGGCTGATAAACTCGGGTTTACCTATAGCCGATACGCTGATGATCTGACCTTCTCCACCGATGAACCCGACAAAGTGCAATCGCTGCTTTGGCGAGCCAAGCAAATTGTTATTGACGAAGGGTTCACACTCCACCCAGAGAAAACCCGTGTGATGCGTAGCCATCAGAAGCAGGAAGTCACGGGTGTGGTGGTGAACGACAAGTTGTCGGTGGATCGTAAAACCCTAAAACGTTTTCGAGCAGTATTGAAGCAGGTTGAGTTAGATGGTCCGGAAGGCAAAACGTGGGGAACGGGCGATTTGTTCCGATCTCTTGAAGGCTATGCCAATTTTGTCGCGATGGTCGATCCGGAAAAAGGCATTCCTCTGCAAAAGACCTTGGTTCACCTAAAACGCCAATACGGCATCCAGACCAAACATGGCAAAGTGACGGCACTGAACAAACGCTTGCTTAGAGCGAAAGCTGCAAAAGGGGAAGCTCCGCGTGAAAACTGGTGGCAACCAGAAGAAAAACCGGAACCCGAACTGGAGCTCACGCCAAACCAAAAAGCGGAACAGAAACGAGCAGAACAAAGCGCAAGAAGAGCCGAGCAGCGAGCAAATACGGAAAGTCAGAATGTTGAATCTGAGCAAGGTGACGGCTGGGATGAGCTAGATTCTGATGCCAACAAGGTATGGACAGCCCGAGAGTACGTATTGGTCACGCTTATGTTGCCTCTGGTGTTGATTCATTTGTTCTTCCGCGCACCCTGGAACGTCAAATGCATTGTTATCGGAGTACTATCGCTTCTGTACCTCTATCTCACTTGAGCAAACCCAAATTCAGGTTAAACTACGCGCCATTGAACGCAAAACAGGATACGCAGTTGGAACTGTTTAATATCGATTTTTTAGGGAAGCCATTACGACTGGAAGGGTCCATGGCAGGCTGGCAGCAGCTATTCTGGGACAACACCCTTGTTTCGCAGTTGGACGCAAATGCTGACAGACAGGAACACCTGCACAGCTTTCAGTTGACCAATGGCGAGCAAGCCATTGATTGCCAGGTCAATGTGGATTTGAACTGGCAGCCGTTCTATGTGCACTTCGCTGCCAAAGCCAATGAGCAGGTGGTGGCAGAAGGTCGACGCGACGCCAAAGACATCGAAAGACAAACCCCGGTAACACCCGTAAAACAAGAGCGTAAGTTCAGCGTGGTCGGGCTGTTTGCTCTGGGTATGAAGGCACTGAAAAGTGCCAAAGTCATCAAAGGGGTGCTAGCCGCGTTGAGCCTGGCGGCGTACTCGTGGTTTTTCTCGTTTGAATTTGCGATTGCGTTACTGGCGTGTTTGATGTTCCACGAATACGGGCACATTCGCGCAATGAAATACTTTGGTATGAAAACCAAAGGTATCTATCTGATTCCATTCTTGGGTGGTCTTGCGCTCTCGGATGAAAAAATCAACACGCGCTGGCAAGACGTAGTGATATCGATAATGGGACCAACCTTTGGTTTGGTGTTGTCTTTGGTTTTACTGGTGGTCTACTGGGTAACGGGCAACATCTTCTTTGCTGGTCTCGCCGCCTTCAATGCGTTTCTAAACCTTATCAACCTGCTGCCTGTATTGCCGCTAGATGGCGGGCACGTACTAAAGAGCATCAGCTTTTCATTTAACAGCGTTGCTGGGTTGGTGATGTGCATTCTTGCAGCTCTCGCGGGTGTGGTTGCCAGTTATACCTTGGGGTTAGCGTTGTTTGGCTTCCTGTTGATCATGGGTAGCATCGAAATTTTGATTGAATGGCGGACTCGGCACAATAGCCATCTTCTTCCGCTAGACCGTTACGGTCAGGTCGTTTCTTTTGTTTGGTATCTGGGATTGGTCGCCTCTCTAGTCGGGATCATGGTGTACATGGCATCATCCGGTGACGAGATCCTTCGTTTACCTATGCTGATTATGGCGAGCTAGCTTTTTCCAACATCGCATTCTTTCCAACATCCCATTCGAGCACAAAGGCTAAGGCTCCCCCTTAGCCTTTTCTCGTTTTCTCAAGCCTGAATCATAATCAATGCTGATTTTTTTATTCAGCTCATAAAGTGACGTAACCAAAGTTGTTATTTTATACCCAAGTACCTTAAGGTCACTTGGGTATATTTACTTTAATAAAATTCTTGAAAATTAAAACGTTGGTGAATTGGAGTGCAGAATGGATTCTGAGCAAGTGGTTGAAAGGTCAGAAAAAGCCGTAATCAACAGAGCAAAAACACTGATGGAAGAAGGGCTGTATCTGGATGCTCTTCATATTGCAGAAAGTCAGTGGGGCAACCATGCTGACTGGGAAGAGACTCAACAACTTGAGCTACTTGCTAAATTACTCCGCCAGCTTGGCCGTGCTCGCGCAGCGGAATATCTGACACTGAAAATCTGGCGTCGAAACAAGTCAGATAGTAACGCCGCATTTCGGGCATTTTTTTATTTCTTCTACCAGAAAGGTGCCGTGCACTGTCACGACATACTCGCAAAATGGCGAGAACTGGCATCCAAGCCATCAGAAGTATCGGACTGGATAGCTGCCGAAGCCATTTTCTATTCCCGTTTACGTGATTTTGCCACGACTCACAGGCTACTCGATGAAGCTAGCGAGCATTCGGATTCGCAAGACTGGCTCACCCGAATTCGGGTTCGGGTACTTGAAGAAGAAGGGAAGCGCGAAGAAGCGTATCAGCTTGCGTTAACCAGCTATGAAGACAAAAAAACACCTGCTGCGCTCGAATCCCTAGCTTCACTGACAAAACTGCACAAAGGTAAGCAAGCCGCAATGGCGTTGATGGAACCTTTGATTACCGAGTTTCAGTCGGTTCCTTTGTGGCTGGATTACGCCATCCTCTGTTTTGATAATCTCGAGATGGAGAAGTGCGAGCAGGCGTTGGAAAAAGTGGCTAAATACAGTGTGCATGGCACGAAGCGTTCTGATGATTATCTCCAGTATCTCAAAGCGGAAATCGCGCTGCACAACCAAGATCTTGCTCGGGCGGTGGAGCATCTGCAAAGCGCCAGAACACCATTCAATAAAATACTTAAAGAGAATCTGGAGAGAAGCTCAGACTTTGAACCCGTTTTGAAAGTCGCCGTTCCGGACATCGCTCAGAAACACATGACCTGCGCGCCTTCATCTTTGGCTGCGATTGCTCAGTTTTGGGGCAAGGAAGTCAACGAAGACGAGATTGCCAGCCTTATCTGCTATGGCGGTACACCGGAAGAGAGCCAGCGAGAATGGCTATCAGACAATGGTTTTGCCTATCTTGAGTTTGATCTGGAAGAACAAGCCGTTATGGATGTTCTGGGTGCAGGCATTCCGCTTACATTGGTCACCACTCAGGGGCTTTCTTCTCACCTTCAGGTAGTACGGGGCTACGATCCCAATTCTGGACTGCTGATGCTGATGGACCCGTCCAATACGGGTAACCGCAAAGCACTTCTGAAAGAAACCATAGAATGTGATGCCGTTAATGGTCCTAAGTGTGTAGCGATTGTGCCTGAGGAGCAGGAGTCAAAACTCGCATTGCTCTCGCTGCCTGCCGCGAATTTGTACCCCACCTGGAGAAAACTGGAAGCCGCTTATGCCAAAGAGGATGTCGCCGCATTAAATCGACATTTGCGAGCCATGGCATCTATCGATGACCAACATCGACTTATCTTACTGGGTCAGCGCCTTGCCGCCATTTTGACCAGAGATAACCAAGCCATTTATGACCTGAACAAAGAATTACTGCAGCGATTCCCCGATGTGGTTTACCTGATTCGGTCACAATACCAATGCATTTATGCCTTAGAAGGAGAAAAACCAGCGATAGACTGGCTGGCAGAACAGTACAAAGCGTACGGTCATGGCGATATTTTCAATAACCTGCTGGCGGCGACAGACAGCAAACCTGAATACAAGGAGTTAAGAAATTCTCTGATTCAGCAAGGAAAAGCGAGCATTTGGGGAAGCGCAGAATTTTTCTGGAATCTTGGGCATGCGTCGTGGGAACAACTCGACAAAGAACAAGCTTGTCAGTACTACTTCTGGGCGGTTTGTTTAGACCACATCAACTCGTCTTACATCCGCAGCTACTATCTGGCGTACCGTCAGTTGGGACGTTCAGAAGAAGTGCTTGAAGCGTTGAAGGCTGATTTTGAGCGTTCGATCACCGCATCTGTAAGCCCAGCGTATTCGCTGTTTTATGCCTATGAGATGGAAGACAGAATGGATCAGGCGTTCGATACACTAAAGGTCGCCGCTGAAAAACACCCAGATGATCCGTCCCTGCACCACATGTACCTGGAGAAACTGCTGAGTTACGGGGTTTGGGATACATTCAATCCGCTCTTTGAACTCAAAAGTCATGTGCTTGATGAAATCGACCGTCAACGATTACTGGCGGCGAAAGAGTCCCGTTTGGGCAATAACCTAAAAGCCATTAAGTTGTATGCAAAGGTCTCGGAAAACCCAGTCAGCTCTGTGGAAGACCTCGAAAATTACCTGAACATCCTTAAGCGTACTGGCATGGTTCAAGAAGCCGATCAAGTGCTAGAAAGAAGGTTAGAAGAAAGCCCGCATAGTGCCGCTTTGCTTTGGAGCTATTCTCACCTGCACTCTCTTGAAGAGAAGCGAATTGATGCTTTGAAACAACTGCTGGAGAAATTTCCAAACGACTACGATGCGATGTGCAAACTGGCAGAGCATTATCTGGATCAAGAGGATTACAGCAATGCGAAGCCGTTACTAGACAAACTGGAAGAGGCTCAGCCTAATTCGGCCAATGTCTGGGTTCAGATCGCTCGTTATCACTCCATTCATTCTGAGTGGGCCGAAGCGCAGCGAGCGGCATGCAATGCTTATCAGCTCAACCCTAATCACGATCTGGTAACCACATCCATGGTCAGAAGCCACATCGGACCCAAAGATCGATTACGCGCTTTTGCATTTATGATTGATGTACTCAAAAAGTCCGGTGATATTTCTGATGCGATCTGGAATTTCTGGTCGTACGCCGATGGCTGGCTGCCACTGGATCAAATGCGCAGCTTCTGTGAAGAGATGCTGGAATTACACAGCGACACCTGGTCGGTGTGGGTGTTAAGAGTCTTGCAGCACAAATCGGAAAATGAATTGGATGAGGCGCTTGCCCTTGCTCAGCAATGCTGTGACAAATTCTCTTTGATTCCCCGCGTATTTTACGAAAAGGCCGAATTGCATTTACTCAAGCAAGATAAAGCGGCGGCGGCAGAAGCGTTTGAAACTGCTCTGACTCTTGCACCCGGCTGGTCGACGGTTGCCAAGGCATATTACGATCTACTTGAAGAACAAGGAGAGGCGAAGCGCGGGCTGGCGATTCTTGAAAAATGTAAATCCCACAACCCCAATGACGAATCTCTGTATGGCTATATTGGTTACTGCTACAAAGAGTTTGGGCGTGACGAAAGGGCTATCGAACTGATCGAGCAGGCACTCCACATTGATGTGGATTATTTATGGGCTTGGCGAGCGTTGCGAAACTGGACGCAAAATGGCGAGCGTTTCCATAACCTGCTTAATGCTAAAAAAGTGGAGATGAGCGACAGACCAGAGATCTTTTTGGTCGAGTCTCAACTGGTTGATAGCTATGAAGAGAAAAAAGCCTGTTTAGAAAAAGCGCTGGCGCTGTCCCCAACCTACATCCACTGCCACATTCACTATATTGACTTACTTATCGAGCATCGTGAGGACTCCCTAGCGTTAGAGCAGATAGATGCACCAATCTGGCAGGGGACACCGCCGATCACCATTGCCATTAAACGCGCAGAGATTTTTGCTCGCTGGGGTGACATGGGGCAGGCAATGAAATCTCTGTCGGATCTGTTGTCTGATAACCCAAGATTTGTCGAGGCGTGGAAGTTAAAGCTCGATTGGGCAAAAGCGCTGAACAGCCGATCAGAGATGTTGGAAAGCGTAGAGGCGCTGGTGAAACTGTGCCCTCATGATCCTGAAATTTTAATTCAGTGTGCGCGTGGTTATGAGGAGCTGGACAGTGGCAAATACGAAGGAGACATTCTTCAGCTGTTTGAAAATGCGTACAGTATTGCGCCTGCTAACGCCGATGCCGCATTTTCACTGCTCGATTTCTATTTACAGTTAAGCTGGTTAGAGAAAGCCCAACATCAGCTAACGGAAATGGAGCGCTTTCACGAGTCGCCCTGGCTGGACGTTCGCCGGATTGAAATCGATCTGCGCTACGACTTGCACGAATCCGTCTTAGCTCGCTATGAGCTCTTATTAATGTGCGGCGAAGATACGGAATGGTTATACGCCTATTCACTCCATATTGCTGAACAGAAAGATAACCATCTGTACCGCAAGCTAATGATCTTGACCAAAGTAAATCTGAGTGATGATCGGCTGGATCCGGCAGCGGCATCATCTTGGGCTGAAAAAGAAGTTCAGGAGAAATTTGGTCTCGATACAGTGAAAGAAGTGCTTCGAGAAAGCGAAGTGTCTGATGCCGTATGGAAAGCCATTTCACGGGAATATCTAAGCGGTGTCACTAAACAGAATCAGTATCCAGATGACGTTTTTTGGCAGAAATATGACCGGCTAACAGAACAATTCCCAGACATGGTAGATGCGAGGTGTTTGGCTCTGTTCCTGTTAGAGCGTCGCTATGAACTGGTTACCTATATGAGCAAAGCCGATAAGTTCGATAACCCCGGTGTATCGGCAGCCTCATATTATTACCTGGCGACAACCAGTGCAGAAATCAAAAACTATGATGTTGCAAAGCGAGCCGTTGAAACTGGGTTACAACGTTCCCCAGACAACAGTTTTGATCGCCTGTGTTTATGGAGACTGAACTTTGCGATGCGAGACCATCAGCCTGTCTATCTCGCCGATTTGGAAAGAGTTAACCCGGACAGGTTGTCGGAAGAGGAGAAAACCATACTCCGCTTGCTTAAGATAGCAGCGCATTGCTACGAAAAAACAGAGCAAGGTCAGCCGCTAAGTGGTAGCGATACAAAGCACGCGAACTACCTGAATATTCAGACCGGATCTGAGCAAGACGCCAAAAAAGCGTTAATTAAGTACGTTATCCAACTTAAACAGCTGACAGGTGTTGCGGCGTTATATGAAAAATTCAAGCTAGGTTTGAAAATTAAGTAGCTTGAATCCGAGTGGCTGTGATAACTCACAGTCACTCGATGGAGTCTGACCGCTTATTCCCAACGATGAGTGGTCAATCACACTTTTCGCTAGTTGACTGATTGCATTGAAATATTTCCATTCCAGCTCAGGTCTGTCTACGGTAATTCATAAATTTAGTACTCGCTGTAGTACAGAACTTACGGTAAGTTTGTATTCGGTAGGTACATTCGTTACCGCTATACGTATCTACAGCCAATTATAAATAAAGGGAATATTATGCAATCTGCTCTCTATAAGCGTGCAGTTATTATCGCTGTTATTGTCGGAACCATCCTCAATTTAATCAACCAGTACGATGCTCTGTTTGGCTCAAAAGAGTTTAATGTCATTAAAGCGCTTCTCACGTACTGTGTTCCATTCATTGTCTCTATTGTGAGCAGTCAGATTACTCTTAAGTCGGTTGCCAAAAACATGGTTGCACCCGAATGCCCAGAAGATACAGCAGGTTTGGTGTGTCGTGACACTTTGTCTGGAGCAAGAGAGAAAGTGCAGTCAATGCGCAATAACGCAGGAAACGTGAATCAGGCTTCTAAAAAACGTCTGGCGTTCGCAGAAGCTGTGGTGGATCAAGCCCATGAAGTGACGACAGGGTCGTGTGAGCTGGCAAAATTGGCGGAAGTCTCGCAGGAGCAAATCCACAGTGTCCATGACAACTTTAACCTGATGAACAAGCGTCAGACAGAGTTTATGACAGAATTCTCGCAAGCTTCGGACTGGGCAGCGAACTTAAAAGAATCTATCGACAACCTGAGCCATCAGTTTTCTCAGATCGAAAACATGGCGTCGTCCATTACGTCTCTGTCAGATAAGACAAACTTACTTGCATTGAACGCATCGATTGAAGCGGCACGAGCTGGTGAATTTGGTCGTGGATTTGCCGTTGTAGCGGAAGAAGTAAAAGGGCTGGCGAATAAGTCAGGTGAAGATGCTCAGCAAATCAACGCACTCATGGGAGAGCTGAGTTCAACCAGCACAAGGCTAGCGGACGATGCCAGATTGTTTGCTGAGTCTATGTCTAAAATGCAGGAAAATACCAGCCAGGAAGAAGCGGAGCAGGTGGCTGTTGCCATCGATCAGATTCGTTCTGCTGCATCGGATGTTCATGGACGAGCTCAGTGGCAAATTGCAGAGATGGAAAAGGTGGCTGGGAAGGTTCAGCAACTGGCTGAAGATGCCAAAGCCGCAGTGGAAGGTTCCGCCAATAATATGGAGCTCAGCGAAGGATTGATTCAGGACCTCCAGCACGTTGTGAAAGCGTCTTAAAAAATTTCTGTCAGTTATTTGAAATGGGCTGCGCTATGACGCAGCCTTTTGTTTGCCTGTAGAGTTGCCAGTTTTTCACGATTCCATTAAAGTTAATTCTAATTAAGATTCTTAACCTTAAGTAAAATAATGGATAAAGTGGACACCATCCTGCGACAGTGGCGGGAACAACGACCTGATCTTGACCCCTCTTCAATGGCCATTCTTGGCCGTATCAGCCAGCTCAGAGATCATATTGCGCCTAAGCTCAACAAAACGTTCTCGGAATTTGGTCTGAACTCCGGTGAATTTGATGTGTTGATGACCTTGCGCCGTTCTGGCGACCCTTACACCCTTTGTCCACATAACCTGCTTCAATCTATGATGCTAACGTCTGGCGCAATGACCAACCGTATCGATAAGCTGGAATCCAAAGGGCTGGTCGTGCGCAGCGCAGATCCTAATGACAGACGTGGCGTGCAAGTATCTCTTACCGAAGAAGGGCTAGCACTTGCTAATATAGCGGTGGAAGCGCACATAGAAAACAGTGAAACGATTCTGACAGGGTTAGATAAAGAAGAGCGAGACGCGCTGGCAATATTGCTCAGTAAGCTACTGGCTTCTCAGGAAAAAGAAGATTAAGAAAAGGCGACCAATGGTCGCCTTTTTGATCGTTTTGTACCGGTTATTGGCTCTCAATTCTTAGAATGGCTGGCAACGTGGGCAGTTTGGTGGCGGAGTTGGCGTACCTGGAACATGTACGTAACCCAGAGACAAACCATCGGAGTATTTACCGTCAGATAAAGTCACAGAAACGCTATTCACGCCGGGGTTTGCTGGAACAACACTGATGACTTTAGAGCCACTGAGGCTACTTAAACTGTAGGTTTTTGAAGCCGTTCGACCATACAGATCATCCCTGACGCGAATGGTCAGACGGGCATTAACGCTGGTATCTTTTGCAGCAGTCGAGTATTTATCGACCAAATATTTAATGTTCGCTTTCACACTACCGGAAGACTGGTAAGCGTTACCTTGAATGATACGAGGTTTTTTCTGCACCCATACCCCTTCTGCGGAACACATTCCACTGGCTCTGTTTATCCAAACTAACCCGTATCCATACGTATTAGAGAACTTCATATTGTGGTAAGAGTTCGCATCCCAGTTGGATTTATCTTTCCCAACGTAGCCAAATTCTGAGTTGTTAAAACGCACATATGCCAAGCGATCAAACAGATTACCTTTTGCTCGGAATACTTCGTTTTGGGCGACGTGTTTTGGCACTTCCACACGCAAGTAGTCGAACGAGTTAAACAAGTTAAGAAGTGCCTCAAAAAAGTCCTGATACTCTTGCTGGTTCTCTTGGTAGTTTGGGTCTTGGTAGATATCGTAGCCGTTGTTTACCGCTTGCTGCACATCTTCAGATTTAAAGTCATAAGACTTTACTCGTCCATACTCACAGCCAGGAGGGAGATCCAACGTTTTTGCCTGAGATGTCAGTGAAGTGGATGCAAGCGCAATGGCTGCAATAGGTAGGATGTATTTATTTTTCATTAACTTATTCCTTGTTAACTGTCTAGCCAAAGGCAAAAGTGAAGAAGATTCACATAATGCGTTCGCATACAGATTTAACTGAGGAAGAAATCTAATGATAGAGCAATCAAGCGAGCCAGTTTTGCAAATGAGAGCACTTCTTACTTAATTGGCATAGACTCTCACTTGCTTTCACTCCATATTCATAAATGTTCACAAAACAAACAGTGTTGGTGACTGTTTATTGAGAACTCCTCTACTGAGTGGCGCAATCTGCCCACGGAGAGCTAATTTCCGTTATACCGAAATTGCCTGCACGTGTGCTTTCTATAATCGAGGGGCATGCAAAGGTATAAGGGTAAACGGATCTCTTAACAGCTTCCGAGTGCTCAATCACGCCTTCAAGTTCTCTCAAAATGTCTTTTCCTAGTGCTTCATCAACATAGGTTTTGTCTGGTTGACTGGTATCTATTCTGGGTGCGTGCATTGCTTGATGGGCATTCATGTTGTAATCCATAATAAAACTGGACAGCTGTGCAACGGCGGGCATGATTTTTCTCCCTCCTGATGCGCCTATCGCGAATGATGTACCATCTTTTCGAGCGATGAGCACTGGGCACATGTTGGATAAGCATTTTTTGTTGGGAGCAAGGGAGTTGGGTTTCCCGGGCTCCGGGTCAAACCACATAATCCCATTGTTCGGGATGATTCCCGAAGTTGGGAGCATGATTCTCGAACCAAAAATAGAGACCAATGTTTGGGTCACTGAAACCAAAGTGCCTTCGCTGTCGATGACATTAAAGTGTGTGGTGCAACTCGGCATCCCCTCACTTTCGATGTCTCCCATTTCGACCAACCGCTCTTGATAAGACTTTCTAAAAACCTGATCAAATGTTGAGTAAGCTTTGGCATTCAAAGACTGACCTGGCTGTAAGGCTCTTTCTAGTAAATTAAACGCCCGCTTGAGTGTCGGTCCTGCAGTCATATTCGGTGTGATGTATACATGATTGCCGCGATAGGGAAATCGGGTTGCGTCTTTGAGCTGCGCTCGATAGCTCTTAAAGTCGTTAAGGGTATGATGACCGCCCAATCTGTTTAAATCCGCAACGATGGATTGGGCAAGCGCCCCTTCATAGAATTCAGCACTACCATTCTTTGCAATTGATTCTAAAGAGCATGCCAGCTTTTCTAAATGGCAGATATTTTGTGTTGATACATTCCAAGGTGAGGATTTAGGAAAACCCGAATCGTCAAAAAAGGTGTCTTTCATGGTTTGACACGCCGACAAGTCGGCGGCAGCGCCAGATAAAATCAATTGGCAATACCAATCCACGGATAACCCCTTCTTGGCCAAAGAGATGGCGGGTTGGATAAGTGAGTACCAGTCAAGTGTCCCGAAACACTCATGTGCCAACCCCATACCTGCGACACAACCGGGTATGGCCACTGCCTTTGCGCCCTTGATGTTGTGGTCGTTTTTAACCCGTGGCCAATTGAAAAGATCCCCGCCTCTTTCAGACGTGAGTGGGTAGTCGGTGAGGTTGAGATTAGCGGGAGACCGCATACCAAAGTCAATGACCTGTGCGTTATGCTCACCTTTTTTTAACACCATCATATACCCACCGCCGCCAATACCACTCATCCAGGGCTCAGCCGCACCTAGCGCAAAAGACGTGGCAATTGCAGCATCTACCGCGTTTCCACCACGATTCAAAATATCGACACCAACGTGTGAAGCGAGCTTGTTTTGAGAAGTGACCATACCTTTTTGGGAATGTAAGGTGTTTTTAGACAGCTTTAAGCTATTACTTATCTGATCCACTGTGTGAAGTCCTTTTACTTTGAATGGTGCGATAACCAATTAAGATGATGGAAGCTGCCGTTAATACGAGGAATAAGACAGAGATGGGGGTCGAGAAAAATATCGACCAGTCGCCCGAAGAGATAGTCAGTGCTTGACGTGCTGAGCTTTCTCCTATTGGCTCTAAAACAAAGCCGATCATCATAGGCGCGAGAGGAAATTCAAATTTTCTCATTACGTACCCGAGTAAGCCAAAGAACAGCATGACCCAGAGATCGGTGACACTGGAATTGAACCCATAGACACCCAAAACACAGAGTATGGCGATCATAGGGTACAAGATCGACGGGCTGATTCTGGTGATATGCGAGAACAGCCGAATAGCTATAACACCTAATAATGGCAGCATCAGTGCAGCGGTCAGCAGGGCGATAAATATGGCGTAAACCAAGTCGATACTGTCCGTAAATAACATCGGTCCTGGCGCTAATCCATGAATCAAAAATGCGCCCAGTAGAACAGCTGTCGTAACATCTCCTGGTACACCAAGAGCCATAAGAGGAATAAGAGCACCTCCGCAAGTGGCATTGTTTGCCGATTCGCATGCCGCGACGCCTTCTAGCGACCCCTTTCCAAACTCTTCAGGCTGCTTGGCGTTTCTTTTTGCTTCAGAGTAGGAGAGGAATGCGGCTGGTGTTGCGCCAAGACCGGGGATAGCTCCTAATACAGTACCAATGATTGAACCGCGAAAAATAGTGGGAAATAGGGCGCGAATTTGTTGCCATGTCACCCTAATCCTATTGGCTAATGGGGTGTCTGACCTCTTTTTGCCTATGTCTTCCGAACGGACTAGCAATTCAGACACGGCGAATAATCCGATTAGCATTGCCATGATGGATATACCATTCATCAAATTGACGGAGCCAAAGGTAAATCGCGGTGTGGCATGAATGGGATCTAGCCCAACGGTTCCAAACAAAAAGCCTAACGACGCGGCAATAAGACCTTTTATTAATGAATTACCGGAAACGCTGGCGACAATACTCAAAGAAAATAGGACTAACGTGGCGAATTCAGCAGGACCAAAATTCGTCGCAAATTTAGCGAGAAAGACCGCACCAAAGATTAATACGATGGTGGAAATTACGTCACCAATTACGGACGACCACAATGCAACTCCCATCGCTTCTGAACCTCGCCCTTTTTGGGTGAGGGGAAAACCATCCATAACCGTGGCGGCTGCGGCGGGAGTACCCGGCGTATTGATCAAAATTGCTGGTATACACCCACTGTAGAGTGAGCCCTTATAAGCACCTAATAAAATGCAGAAAGCAGTAATGGTGTCCAGGTTGTAGGTTAATGGAATCACCAACGCGATACCCATGGTGGCAGTCAGACCCGGAACCGCGCCCATGAAAATGCCAAATGCAACGCCGATAAAGATCGCCAATAGGTTTTGAAACTCGAATACAACAACGATGGCAGAGAAAATATCTGTGATCATTTTATCCCCCCAAATATAAGTTCAACCCATACACAAACATCACATAAAGCGAGATGCTGCTCACTGCGGTTGTCGTCAGTACTATGAGTGGGCTTCGGTTTCCGTAAATCAGCATTAATGCGGCGATGAGTACAGGTGCAGAAACGAAATAGCCAACCTTTTCAAATAAGAAAATAAATGTTGCTAGGCTAACCAGCACAGACAAGGGCAATAGGCTAAAGGTGCTTTTCACTTCTGAGTTTGTAGAGCTAGGGCGGCGAATGGATCTAACAAACAGCGCCATTCCCCCAAGACCTGTTGCAATACAGGCGGCGTAGGGGAAAAGCCGCGGCGATAACCCCCACTAGACTCGACGATTTGAGTTGGGATTAAATAAACCATCAGTGCAACAGAAAACCCAACAAGCGCACATGATGCAATTATATTTTTACGTTCAGTCATTTTTATAGTGGCGAGCTAGTTCAGAGCAAGCTCGCCAACCTCCATTTATTTTCCAAGACCTGCTTGTTGAATGATGGCGCCCTGAATTTCGAATTCCTGTTCTACCTTAGAGCGAAAATCTTTCGGGCCGAGGTAGCTTGTTTGCATTGCCAGACGTTGGATAATTTCTTCCATATCTTTAGAGCCACTGGCTTTTAATATCGACAGACTGAGCTTTTCTACGATGTCTTGAGGGATGCCCTTTGGCCCAGCGATACCCAAAATAGAGGGCGCGCTGATTGGATAACCAAGATCTAACAGCGTTGGAACGTCTGGGAATTGCTTCATTTTTTTGTCGGTGATGATGGCAAGAAGCTTAAATTCTCCCGACTGAACTTGGGGTAGCCACTCAGTAGCACCAACCATAAAGTCGACATGTTTACCAAGTAATGCTGTGACCGATGCCGCCCCTCCTTTAAAAGGTACGGCTTTCCATTCTAACGATTCGCGATTTGCCAGCCTTTCCATTGTTAGGTGTTGCGGAGTACCCGATCCGGCAACGGCGTAACTGAGCTTTCCTGGGTGTTTTTTGGCGTAATCGATGAGTTGAGGCAGTGAGTCGTATGGCGCATCCGCGGGTACAACAATCCCCAAATTCCATTGAGCAAATTGTGCGATCAATGTGAAGTCGTTCAATGGATCATAGGGCAGTGTTTGCATGTGTGGGGACAGCACAGCAGCCCCAGTTGTGAAAGTGAATAGTGCGTAGCCATTGGGACGAGCGCCTTTAGCCAGTGATGCAGCAACCGCGCCGCCACCGCCAGGTTTATTCACGACAACCACCTTTTTACCGAGATCGTCTTCTAACAGTTTAGCGAGCACGCGTGCAGTCGAGTCCGTTGTTCCACCCGCCCCATAGCCCACCGTAAGTTGGATATTGCGCTTTGGCCAGTTGTTTGCCGAGCTATGAACACTCCAAACGGTTAACCATATTAAAGTTAAAATCGAAAAAATCCTTTTCATCATAAGTTCCTTTTTGTATTGCATTGTAATACATGTTACTGTATTGTGATATTAAGTTTCGATCTTGTTAATAATGTTGTCAAGTGTAAAAATTGAGCAATGCAATATTTTGAGGATAGATGAGCAATGGAAAGCATGAGCGAAGAGCGCAAAAATAACGCACTTTATGTTGGGGCAGTAGAGAAAGCGTTTGTTGTTTTAGAGAGCTTCATTGGTACTGCAGAGAGTCTTTCTCTCACAGAAATTGTTAAGCTTACTGGGATGACAAAAAGCGCGGCTCAGCGCTACATATATACGTTGGAAACTTTAGGGTATTTAGTGAAAGATCCGGACTCGAAGCGGTACAAAATCGCGATGCGATCTTTATTTCCGGCGAGCCAGTTTTTAAGCTCCGATCCTCTGATTAACGCTGCCTATCCCCATATTGTGCAGCTTAGGCAGCAAGTGGACGCACGGATTGGATTAAGTGTGCCCTTTCAAGACGATATAGCTTATTTGATTCCCTTACAGAGCAATAAAGAAGCTTACCAAAACGACTTTCCCGGATTTAGGCTCCCACTGTTTTGCACAACATCAGGGCGACTGTTTTTATCTTCCAAAACTTCAGAAGCGGTCCAGCATTACCTTGAGCATTCAAATCTGAAAAAGGTGACGCCTTACACTCAAACGGATCCCAACGAAATTATTCAAGAAGTTAACACAGCACGAGAGCAAGGTTTCTGTATCACTCACCAAGAAGTGAGACAAGGTAACTTGAATTTAAGCGTGCCTATCTACGGTAGCCATCACGAAGTCAAAGCCTGTCTAGTTGCGGTGGTTCAAACACCTTCTTGGGATGAAGAGCGCTTAAAGCAAGACTTGCTGCCACTGATGAGAGACGTCGCTGCTCGTATAAACCCGAATAATCGGTTGGGGTTATAAGAGCAGTAGACAAGCACAGAGTGCGATCGATAGGGTTGTCCTGCTGTTTACTGGACAATCAAGTTCCTTAAAAAAGGCGACCAATGGTCGCCTTTTTACTGTTATTTCAATAAGTAGTGAGCCTGAGTTCAGGTTATTTAGCTGAAGTCGTCAAATAGAAATCCACGGAAAACTTAGGCTGTTCGTTTGATATTGTGTCTGGTGTTGGTTCTGGAATGTAAATATCCGAAAACGTAAAGCTGACGCGATGATCCGAAATGTCCAACTCAAGCTGAACATCATTAGAAACTGGCTTAGGTTCATGATTTTCCGCTTGCAAATACACATCACCATCAATCATAGAAAAACGGAATGTGACGATGTCGTTTCCTAAATCAATATCAAAAGGGTGACGAATGTTTTTGCCTAGCATGAATTGAAGCCCTGAACTATTGAGAAAGGTTTCATACACTTCAGGACCATCGGGCAGGTATTTGATTTGAGACTCTTTGCGGCAATCTGAACAGCTTGGTACATTCTGGTTAACGTTCCAGTCATCAACGAATTTTTTCTCAAAAAGAAGCTGATCGTTTTCGACCGAAAACTGATTGACGGGTTTCTCCGCACCTGCTTCGGAGCAGGCAGTCAGAACGCCCAATATGAATATCCCGCTCAGCAACTTTAACATCAATCAATAACCCCTAGCTTTTTCAAGCGTTCAAAAAATTCGGCAGAAGGTGCCGCTTCCACAATGTACTCCTGGCTGTCATTTGCTAAATAGTCGTGCGTAACTTGCTCCGAGTGCTGGGAAGTTACACGATAAGCGCCTGTATTGCCGCTGTATGTATCTCGGAACCTCAGGCTAACTGCACCCCAGTCGTTAAAATCAGTCAGGCTGGTCTTACCGTTGGTCTGGCTGGTGGCACTCACATTAGTGAGATCCAGTGACACTGCTGTGTCATTGCTATCACCATCGCAGTTAAAGTCGACTCTGTCTGTTACGCTTCGACCTAGCCCTTTCGTTTCGTCCAGATTCGTTTCGTCCAGTGGCTGACCAGAACCATCTGAGTAATCGATTTTAAAGTTGTCCGGCGAGCCATACGGACCGTTGATCAACTCTGATGTAGTGGTGGCATAATTCTGAGGCGTATTCCGGCAGTTTTGATTGGCAAGTTGTTGCTCATAGTTCCTTAAGTAATAGCGATCTCCCTCGGTCTGACCAAGTGTTGAAAGCCCGTCCAACTGGTACATGTAGTTCATCACACTATAGTAGTTGGGTTTGAAATTAAGGTTTTCATTGCCACCGTGAAGAAGACCCAGATTGTGACCAAATTCGTGCATGATGGTGCCAGACTGGAAATTAATCAGGGTATTTCTGGCAAGTACTGAGCGACTATTAAGTCCCCATCTTCCTAAGGTAATGAGGGAGTCATTTCCGTTGATCTCCGCGACTCCTGAAGAACCCGATGCCCCGGTTCTGTTCTGGCTGTTGCCAAACATCATGTAATAGAAGACCAGTCGGCGGCGGATATCCATATGCTCAATTTTGTAGCTTTGTAGAGTCACCGGATTGTAAGAACGGCTCAGACTGATACCAAGTGAGAAGGGCACCTGATTACCACCACCTAGGTTGTGATCCTGACCGTGCAGTGATCCGGTATCGAAATGCAGCGAATAACCTTGGTTCTGGAAGGCAAACTTAACTTTGTCGAGTGCTTCTTTACGCGGAATGATGCCCTCATCAGCCGCCTGACGATTGCCATTTGTGGGGTCCATGTAGTCAATTTCTATGAAAATATCCGGTTGGTTTTCCCGAGCTCCCCAACTATACATGTCCATGCCTGCGTAAGTTGTATTGGGGCGCTCTGCACAGTCCGGAACGTTGTCATTATCGGTATCTGACGTACAGTGATTGACGTCGTTGATGCCGCCTGGTGTAGCAAAGGTGACAACTGCCCAATCTTCCGCTTTATTGGTATCAGTATGATTTTGGGGGCGCGATAAGCTTCTGCCAAGAACTTGTGGCAGTCGTTCAATAGTCGATGTACCTGCCCAGTTGTTTCCAGATGTCGGGGAGGTTGTATTTAAACCAAAACGGACGAAATCTACAGTTTGATTATTGCTGACCTGAACAATTTCGACAAAGCCACTGTCTGTCCAGTAGGGCACGTAGCTGTTTTCAGTAATGGTAATAACCTGATTTGAACTGCCGGTTTCCGCATAGGCATTATTGATAGCCTTTGCTTGAAGCAGAATGTACTCCCCTTTTTTCAGTATGATTTGAGGTAGCGGGAAACTGTAATTATTCAACTGACTGTACTGATTACGGATCGCCCCCGACTTCAATACATATTGGCTAAGGTCAATGTCTTTACTGCCCGAGTTGTAAACTTCTACCCAACGTTGGTCCGAAATGTATCGAGTCGTGGACACCTCATTGATGATCAAAGTCGGTAGCGTTGAGCGATTAGGATCATTTGGGAAAGCGTCACTGTTGTCACCCACACCATCTCCATCGGAATCTTTCTGTTCATTTGGATTGCTTGGGAAAGCATCACTGTTGTCACCAACCCCATCGCCATCGGTATCGCTGGATTCCGATGCATCATTGGGAAATGCATCGCTATTGTCGCCGACTTTATCACCGTCTGAATCCGCATACTCATTTGGATCTGTTGGAAAGAGGTCAGCGCCTGCTGGCCAGGCTCCGTGAGAATTTACATTCCAGTTTGTGGCTGAAAGCAGGTTTCCCTGTGCGTCTGTGTGATCCCAATAACCGTCATTATCGCGGTCGTTTTGAATGACTGCGGTGGTTGTGCTGTTGGATGCAGTTATCTGAACGGTTTTATTGTCGAAGCTTGGGTTCGGCTTTGATTTTTCTGATTTGATGAGTTGCCCAATGGCAGCGATTTTTTTCTGAACTGCGTTGTCAGTACTTTGTTTGCGCGCATTTGCCACAGTTTGAGATTCTGGAATTATAGATTGGTGAACCAAAACGCGAGCGGCAAAAGCAACATCGGCGAGATTCTCTGATTTGTAGTCTTTTGAAACGCTGGAAGCGTCAATTTGCAATTCGAACGCGACGGCTTGCTTAGCTTGCTCAGCAGAAGAACCGCGGTCCATCTTCTGTTTGAGCAACGTGGTTAAAGGAGTAATGATCAGATCGCCGGGAGGCGCGCTCAGCAAAAAGTTCCGGGTAACGGCTGCACCTGAGTCTTCGTCTATCGTTGTGCCTTTTATTGCTTCGACAACCACAGGGTATGAAGAGGGTGATGAGATATTTTCAACATTTAAGGTAGCTTGACCGCCCGTTCCTGTTGTTGCTAAGGGTTCATTGATGTCGTGAGCAAAGTTGTTGTTAAGGTCTAGCCAGACTTTGGCGTTTCTCAGATAACCGTCAATAGCCGTCACATTCAGCTCTTTTGTAGGGCCGCTACTTGGGGGAGTTGAGCCACTTTGACCATTGTTAGAACCTTCTCCTCCGCCACATCCCGCTAGTGCAACTGCCAGAGAAAGAGTACTTATCTTCAGAAACGTTTTCGTCATGATTTACCGCTCGACTACTGTGTAATGATGTTTTCGTTTTCAGCACACGATACTACTACGGATTCTGTTAACAGAGTGTAAGTTTGGGTAACTGCGGGAGAGGATCTCATTATAAATATTTATGAGATGAATATTTGAGCTTATAGATGAAGAAAAAGACCTCCGTTTGAAGGTCTTAGAGTAGTTTTTATCGGGGCAGGCTCATCTGAAGAATATTTTGGCGTTTTGCATTGAGCTTTATGGAAAGCCGACCAACTTAGGCAAATACAACGACAAACTTGGGAAGAAGGCGATGATAAAGACCGCGATCACCGAGGTAATCACAAACGGATGAATTCTTGCCGTTATCTGCTCGACTGTAGAGCCGCCAATTCCCGATGCCACGAAGATGTTTTCCCCAAGGGGCGGAGTGGCAAAGCCAATTGACAATACACACACCACTACAATGCCAACATGAGTGGGGTCTGCCCCAAGCATGTACATGATCGGCAGTAGCACTGGCACTATGATCATAATAGCGGCCAGGGTTTCCATAAACATACCAATGAAGATCAGCAAGCTGATGGTCAGTGTCCACACTAAGTACATATTGTCGGTCAGGCTAAGCAGCGAATCCGCAACCACCACCGGGATTTTCTGTTCCACCAGAAGGCGACCAAAAACAGTGGCAGCGAAAAGGATCAGCAACACGCGACCCGTTATCCAGGTTGTAGTGGAAAGCGATTTGATGATGCTTTGAAAGGTGAGCTCACGGTGAAGAAATAGCCCGACAAACAGCGAGTAGAAAATCGCGACAACTGCAGATTCTGTCGGCGTGAAGATACCGCTGTAAATCCCCCCTAAAATGAGGAACGGTGCCAAGATAGACCACACGCCCTTCTTCATTGCACCATGAATGTCTTTGGGATCCCAGTTCTCTTTTAAACCTTTGTAACCCCTTTTCTTAGCGATCAAGTAGTTGGTCGCCATCAGCGATAGCGCCATGATCAAACCCGGTAGGACACCAGCTACGAAAAGCTTGGGAATAGAGACGGTTGAAAACGTGCCGTGTTCGGCAATCGCTTCTGGTGGTGGCATCAACCCCATAGAGGAAATTCCAAAGATAACCAACGGGATTGAAGGGGGGATAATGATCCCCAATCCGCCCGATGCAGCAGTAACGGCAGACGCGTAGCTTTTTTCATAATCGCGCTTCACCATCGCAGGAATCATCAACATGCCTACAGCAGCAGTGGTCGCAGGACCTGAACCGGAGATCGCACCAAAAAACAGGCATGCCACCACGGTTGCCATGCCTAATCCGCCAGTGACAGGTCCTGCTAAATTCTCGGCAATGTCCACCAGCCGTCTCGATATGCCTGCTGCTTCCATTAGTGCCCCAGCAAGCACAAACGCTGGGAGAGCCATCAATGGGAAATTGCCCACCGAGGTGAACGCAATTTGTACTAAAGCAATGGGATTTTTATCTAAGAGTAAATAGGCCGCCATTGAAGCGCCCGCAAGGGAGACGGTAATCGGCGCTCCCAATATCAGCAGCACCAAAAAGCTGCCAAATAGAATCAGAGTTAAGTAGGCTTCCATGCGTAGAGCTCCATCTTACTCAGCCTTGTAGGCCGTGCTTTTCGAAAATTTGTTTTTAAGAAAGTCGTTTTTTAACGAATGTTTTTGAATCTCTTCGCTTTCTGGGTCCGTTGCTTCAATGCCCAGCACCAGTTTTTCGTAGTTATTCCACAGAATACGCACCGACATTAAGAAGAAAGCGATGGGCAAAATCAGGTAGAAGTACTTCATTGGGATCCCGGTGGTTTGGGACTTCCAGAAGAGGTTCATTTTGTTGAATACAAAATCGTAACTGAGATAGACGAAGTACAAATTGAACGCGACCCAAATGAGGTCAGCAATGGTTTCACAAACGGTTTTCACCACTGGAGGGAAAAAGCGAAAGTGAAAGCTTACGCGGTTGTGTGCCGACATTTTTGCCGCCACGACTGCCCCTAAATAGGCGAACCAAACGAACATATAGGTGGCGACTTCGTCACCCCACGGAATCGAATATTGGATGGACTGACGCAGTACGATCTGCGAAAACAAAAGAATCACGAAAGAGGCGAGTAACAAGCAGCATGTGTACTCCTCAATGTTGTTTAAATGTTTCCTGAATGACTTCATGACGCTGCCTCTGCGAGCTTGAAAGGCACCCCACCTAAAAAGGTGGGGGTGCCATGTGTTGGAGAGTATGTAAGGGCAAAGCCTCAATACCTCGTGTAAGGCGTAATTTGTGGCGATAGATGGATTTATCGACCCAGGGATTTCAGCGTGTCATCCAGTTTTTGTTTTCCGCCAATGCTGGAGTAAAACTTCGGCCAAACCTTTTGTGTGACTTGGTCAATCCACTCTTTTTCATTGTTGGCAGGCTCGGTAATCACCATGCCTTTTGCTACTAAGTCCTTGCGAATCTTGTCTTCAGACTCCAGCAAGAATTGATAGCTGTGCTCGGTCGCTTCTTTTCCTGCCGCCAGAATGGCTTCTTGCACCTCTTTGGACTGCTCCTGGAAGATAGACTCGCTCACAATCAAGGGCTCGATAGAGAAGATATAGCGGATGTTGGTGATGTACTTTTGCACCTCGTTAAACTTCATCGCATGTACAGTGATGTAAGGATTGTCTTGCCCATCTACCACGCCTTGCTGCAAGCCGGTAAAGGTTTCTGACCACGCCATTGGCGTCGGGTTGATACCCCAGGCCTGATAGGCTGAAATCATGATGTCGTTCTTCGGTACTCGAATCACCAGCCCTTTAAGATCTTCCAGCGTTTTGACTGGGCGCTTAGAATTAGTCAGCACACGGAAGCCAGAATATGCCCAGCCAACAATACGAACATTGGCATCGCGAATGGTGTTTTTGATCAGCTCTTCACCAACAGGACCTTGCGTTAAGGACTTCGCTTCTTCCGCGCTTTGGATAAGGTATGGCATGGTTAACAAGCCAACGGTAGGAGAAAACGGTGTCACGTTATTAATAGCCAGTACCGAGAAATCCAGCAAACCGATGGCGGCGTTGTTCACCGTATCTTGCTCGTTACCCAATTGACCGTTCGGGAACAGATCCAGCTTGACCTTTCCACCCGTTTTTTCTTCCATTAATTCACTGAATTTGGTGCCCAGCTCCCACTGAGTACCGCCTGCTGCATCGCCCAGTGCCATCTTAAATGTTTTGGCGGAGACGACCGGAGCGGCGATAACGGCTGCCATCAGCGCTCCCAAAGAGATCAGTTTTGTTGTGTTCAGTTTCATTGTTGTAACCTTTCTTCCATGTTCGATCTTTGCGTAGCTCGCGAATTCGCTGTTTAAAGGGTGAACGAAACCCGCAAGACGCCCCTGTATTCTCGCTATTCTCCTCAGTTGTCGATGTAAAATGGGTGCGGTTTACAGCACCTCATCCTTCAAGTGATACCACTTGTAAAGAAAACGTTGTCCTAGACGGCGAAACGGTGCAAACGCTTCGGATTCCACCACTTCGCGCACGTTGGGAAACGGTAATTTTGATTGAAATATAGGTAAGTCGAGTTGTTTGCCTTCACCAGCAATCCACTGGGCAAGCCTTTTTCCTGCCTGAGCCGAGTACATCACGCCGTTACCCCCGTAGCCCAGCGCGTAGTAAATGGACTCGCGATGATTGGGTTGGAAAATTCTGGGCATCATGTCGTGGCTGACATCTACCCACCCCCACCAGGAATAGTCGATATCAATGCCCGTTAGTGCCGGAAATTTACGGTGTAAATCGTTGACAAGAAATTGTTTGAATTTGTCTTTTGGTGCCGATTTTCCGGTGATGGCACTGCGCGATCCGATTTGCACGCGGTTGTCTGGCAACAAACGATAGTAGTGGCGCAGCACACGAGTATCGGTAAGAACTTGCTTGGTGAGGAAATTGCATTGTTCCAGTTCTGTTTCCGTCAGCGGACGTGTAACAATCGAATTGGACAAAATGGGCAGCAGGCGGTTTTTGAGTTCTGGATGCAACCCTTGAGAAGTATATCCACCAGTCGCAACGCCAACGGCTTGGGTTTTTACAATGCCACCCGGTGTTTTGATGTAATGGACGTCGCCTTCCGATTTCCACCCAATCACTGGGCTGCTGGTGTGTACTTTGACCCCCAAACGACGCGCTTTTTCAAGATAACCAAACGCCAGTTTTCCTGCATGAATACCAATGCCTTCTGGTTCGTGCATGGCACCTGCTGCTTCTTTGTCGTCGACAAATTGCTTTTTGACGGTGTCGGCATCCAGAATCTGGGCATCGTAGTGAAAGGTATCGCGCAGCAGCTTGGCTTCTTTTTCCAACGCGGGCATTACTTTGCTGCGGTGCGCAATGTACAGGTGTCCGCCGGGTTGTGGATCGCAGTCAATGTCTTTGATGAGCTCTTTGAACGTTTCCATGCCATCTAGGCATTCTTGGTGCATCTTCAATGCGGTGTCTAATCCCCAACGCTGGATCCATTGCGAGCGTTTTAAGCGACCGCTGGCACACTGCGCTTGTCCACCATTTCGGGTACTGCACCCCCAACTGGCTTTGTTGGCTTCCAAAACGGTAGCGCGAATGCCGTAATGTTCAGCGAGGTATATGGCTGCCGTTAATCCGGTGTAACCCGAACCGATGATCACAACGTCGGCATCGGTATCCGACAGAATAGGACCATCGTCTTCTGGGGGAGTACCAGCGGTGCCTATCCAGTATGTTGGTGCGTAGGCTTGACCTGTGCCCGGATTATGGCGTGTCAGTGGATCGTAACTTGGGTCGTAGGGATTATGGGATTGGCGGTTTGCCTTCCCTTGGGTCTCCATGCCTCCAACCATGTTGGCGTTCATTGATTCAGAGTTCATCACCTTCTCCATTGACTATGCGACGTCTTCGGATAAGACGGGACGATCTTTCCTGAACGCGTTTTTCACTTGGATTTTTCCATCGCGAACGGTAAACACATCCACCATACGAGCTTCAATTTTGCCGCCCTCTGGGGTGGTTGCACAAAACGTTGATTCAGTGACGGCGCGATCTCCAGAGACAAAATGCACAGGGTCTTTCCACTCAACATCTGGGAAATTCTTCCAAACTACAGCAAACGCATCGCGCAAAGCGTCTTTGCCTGTGAATGTGTTGCCTTGCAGCCCATGACCTGCGGCGGTGTGGAACACGCAATCGTCGGTCACGAAACTGAGTAAAGCTTCAATGTCGTGAGCATTCCAAGCGTCGCTAAATCCTTGAAGTGTTTGAATTGTGATTTGATCTTGATTGCTAGTGTTCATTTTCTTGTTCCTTCAAAATGGGCAGAACAAACATGAATCGATAAGAGAAAAATCAGGAAAAACGCCCTGAATGAAGTCAGATTCAACAACCGTTTGTTTCGCTAGATTACAGTTTTATTATTTCAATATGCGATACATTACGTTCCATATTGAGATATAGATACCAATATTTTTTAACAAAGCATTTACAACTTAGCGTGATTTTTGAACCGAAAACCCAAGGATTTCAAAGTTCTTAAAGGCCGCCAGACAGTTTAAAAACTGCCCAGCAGCGGCTGCCTGTTACACGTAATCTTTGTACTTATCGAGGTGACGTACAGGGGTTGATAGAGCATCTCGGCGGAACGGGTCGCCCAGCTCACGAGTACACATAATTTCGATGATGGTGGTTTTGCCTTCGTTCATTTGCATGTCGATGGCTTTTTGCAACGTCGGACCCACATCTTCTAATTTATCGACCGTGATGCCTTCAGCACCCATAGAGCGGGCAATGTCTGCGAAGCTTTGGTTATCAAGTTCACCAGCAACAAAGCGGCGGTTGTAGAAGTCCACTTGGTTTTTCTTTTCCGCGCCCCATTGGCGGTTATGGAATACCACTGCTGTGACCGGAATGTTGTGGCGAACACAGGTCATGGTTTCAACCAGGCTCATGCCCCAGGCACCGTCACCAGCATAAGAAATAGCAGGGCGATGTGGTGCAGCTACTTTGGCACCAATTATGGTTGGGAAGGCGTAACCACAGTTACCGAAGCTCATGGCTGCAAAGAAGCTGCGCGGCTTTTCAAAGCGAAGATAGCTGTTGGCGATGGAGTTGATGTTACCGATGTCGGTCGACACCATCACATCTTCAGGCATGGCTTTTTCTAGCTCGCGCAAGACCTGGCGTGGGTGTAGGTACTCACCACCAGAGAATGGGGTTTCTTGAGCGTTCTCTTCGATCATGTCTAAGCTGAAAGCGTCTTTTTCGTGCGTCCAGTTATCCAACTCTTCTTCCCAGGCGGCTTTTTCCGCTTGAATCTTCGCAAAGCGCTCTTGCTTGTTGGCATCACAGGCAAGGTTGCGACCATCCAGTCGCTGAGTCAGTGCCACGGCAGCGGCTTTGGCGTCGCCACAAATGCCGACAGAGATTTTCTTCACCAACCCAAGCATCTTGTTGTCTGCGTCGATCTGGATGATCTTGGCGTTGGTTGGCCAGTAGTCCATGCCGTGTTGTGGCAAGGTGCCAAAAGGACCTAAGCGAGAACCCAGAGCAACCACCACGTCTGCCTGTGAAATCAGCTTCATCGCCGCTTTAGAACCTTGGTAACCAAGTGGTCCACACCACAATTCATGACTGGCCGGGAATGAGTCGTTATGCAGATAGCTGTTAACCACCGCCGCACCAAGGCGTTCAGCCAGCGCTTTACACTCTTCGACCGCGTCGCCCATGACAACACCGCCACCAGAGATGATCACTGGGAATTTCGCTTCAGCCAGAATATCTGCCGCGTCGTTCAGGCTTTGCTCGCCGCCCGGACCTCGATCCAAGCGAGCCGGTTTCGGGATTTCACATTTGATGTCGCCGTAGAAGTAATCACGGGGAATGTTGAGCTGAGTAGGACCCATTTCACTCATGGCGCGATCAAAACAGCGACCAGTGTATTCTGCCATACGACCCGGGTGGGTAACGTGCCCTTGGTATTTAGTGAATTCCTGGAACATAGGAAGCTGGTTACATTCCTGGAAGCCGCCCAGACCCATAGTGGTGGTGCCGGTTTCTGGCGTAACGATAACCACAGGGCTGTGTGCCCAGTATGCAGCCGCAATGGCAGTGACACAGTTACTGATGCCGGGACCGTTTTGCCCGATCACCACTCCGTGCTGACCAGAAACGCGTGAGTAACCGTCTGCCATGTGAGCTGCGCCTTGCTCGTGTACTACTGGGATCAAGCGAATGCCAGCAGGGGCGAAGATGTCCATCGCATCCATAAATGCAGAACCCATAATGCCAAACATGTCCTGAACATCGTTCGCCACCAGTGTTTCTACAAATGCTTCAGAAGGGGTCATGCGTGCTTGTCCTTCAACCACGCTTCTTGTTTTCTCGCTCATCTCATTCTCCTTGATGAAGTAAGTCAAATTTCAAAATATGGAATCAAACATCTCGTTAACTGAAATTTAACATCACTCTAATTGGACAAAAATTGAACGTCAATAAAAATATTCAAATTGGAATTATTTGTTCCATAAAACGATATTTACATATCAAAAATGGGCATGGACGGTATTCAAGCGACACTGGCTGATGAACAATGAGCGGAAAATGAAGAAAGGGATAAACGATGGAGATGAGAAGGGATCAGCTCGCGACCCAGTATTCGGTCAGGGAAACCTTTGGTTTGGACGTGAACATGAGCGTAGCCGGATTTTCAGAGCCTACGCCCGATGTGCCTGAAGTTGACCAAGCGTATCAGTTCAACGAAGAAGTGACCTTGGCGATATTGGCTGGGTTTACTCACAACCGACGCACCTTGATTCAGGGCATGCATGGCACTGGCAAGTCGACACACATTGAACAGGTGGCGGCACGTTTGAACTGGCCTTGTTTACGAGTCAATCTGGATGGACATATCAGCCGTTTGGAGCTGGTAGGCAAAGACACCATTGTGCTGAAAGAGGGAAAGCAGGTTACAGAATTCCAAGAAGGCATTTTGCCCTGGGCGGTGCAGCGACCCGTCGCGTTAATCTTGGATGAGTATGATGCAGGTAAACCTGACGTGATGTTCGTTATTCAGCGGCTTCTGGAAAAAGAAGGCAAACTGGTATTGATGGAGCAGAACCGGGTGATCACGCCACACCCGCAGTTTCGATTGTTCGCGACGGCCAATACAGTCGGGCTTGGGAACTTCAATGGGTTGTATCACGGTACTCAGGTTTTAAACCATGCTCAACTTGATCGCTGGAATGTGATTGCCAAGCTCGATTATCTGCCTGCTGACAAAGAAGCCGAGATCGTTTTGGCTCGGGTGCCTGAAAAAAATAATCCAGAAGGCAAAGCGCTAGTTGATCGTATGATTGCGATGGCAACACTGACCCGGCAAGGGTTTGCGACGGGTGAACTTTCTGTGTTGATGTCGCCGCGAACCGTGATCAGTTGGGCGGAGAATTGCCATATTTTCACAAGTTGCGAGCTAGCGTTTCGCCTCTCTTTCTACAACAAATGCGAAGAATCTGAACAGACGATATTGGCTGAGTATTATCAACGCTGCTTTGGACGCGACTTGTTCCCTTCTGAGTGATGGTCGCTATGGCATTTAAAGAGAATATCAGTGCGAAACAATCGAAGCAGCTCCAACGGGAGCTGATGATGTCCATTCTACGTTCTTTGCTCGACGAAGAGCATCTTGATCTTAGAGGTCACCACCTGTACTTAAATGGTAATCGGCTGGTCTATCTTGCTGCTCATTTGCAATGGCACCCGTTACCACAAGGGCAGGATGCACAAAGAGGCATGGTAGATGGCTGGGCTTTGCATCTTATGCATACGGATTTGCCTGTTTTCCACCAAACTCGTCCCCGTCACCCAGTGGCGGCTTGGGTATTCGATTTTCTTGAGCAGCTTCGAGTCGAAACCCGAGTATCGCCACTGCATCAAGGCATGACACACAATCTAGACGCAAATTTTGAACGTTGGTCCTCTAGCTTTGTAGAGTCGGGTTTATTAGAAAGTCAGGTTGGCATACTGCTTTTCTCCATCGTCCATATGGTGCGTTCCCGACTTAGCAGCCAGCCTTTGCCTGAAGGAGTCGAAGACCAGATCGAAGCCACACGAATGTGGCTTGCCCCTCTTATGGGGAACGCACTGCTTGGTCTTCGTCAAAACAGGCAAAGTCAGGAAGATTTTGCTCAGCATGCAAATGAGATAGCCACGCTCGCCGCCGAGCATATTGATGAATGGCTTGAAGACGAAGTGAGTCAGACCCCAACCAATAACCGAGCGGTGTTTCAACTGCTGGTGGACAGCGAATCTCAAATTGACGCCTCTATGCCAGTTGCCGAACTTGGCAACGCTAAGTCGGTCTCTACAGAATTAGAGGATTACCATGTATTTACACGGACGTTCGATGAAGAACGCGACGCCGCTACTTTGGTTCGATCTGCGTTATTGAACGAATATCGACAAGAGTTAGATTCTGAATTTCTTCAATCAGGTCTATCCGTGCGGCGAATCGCTCAGCGGTTGTGCCAACGCTTTGCACTGCCTCGTGAGCCGCACTATCAGTATGGTAAAGAAGCAGGCAGATTAGATGGACGTCGATTGACGCAGCTGATTGCCTCCCCAACGGAGAATCGGGTGTTTTACACCAGACCGAATCAACCAAAGCCCAATGCAGAGCTGGCTATTTTGGTGGACTGCTCAGGTTCAATGCGCCAGCACATCAAATCCGTTACCTTATTTATCGATGTTCTGGTACGAGCTACCCAACTGGTTCATATTCCTTCTCAAGTGCTCGGGTTTACAACCAGAGAATGGAATGGCGGTCGAGCGTATAAAGAGTGGATGAAGCAAGGCAAGCCACAAAAACCCGGTCGCCTAAATGATGTTCGGCATCTTATTTTTAAGGAAACAACCGACACTTGGACGCAGTCGAAAGGGCAAATTGCGGCATTACTCAAGCAGGATTTGTTCAAAGAAGGGGTAGACGGTGAAGCGGTTGCCTGGGCGAGCCAAAGGCTCCTTGAGAGCAGTGCAACACACAAATTGTTATTGGTGATATCCGATGGCTGCCCGATGGATACAGCTACTCAACTTGCCAATGGCGAGGATTACCTCACGCATCATTTATGCAGAGTCATTGAAGATATGAGTAAGCAAGGTATCACGATAATGGGGCTGGGCGTTGGGCTGGATTTGAGTGCTCTGTACCTTCATCATATTGCAGTCGAACCAGATCAGGATTTCCACACGCAAACTCTCCTTAACGTGATAGACAGACTGGCTGATGCGGCGACGCATTCTCGGTGAGTCCTCCTTCTTAAAGGGTGCGAACGTACTCCTTGGGTGTGATACCGAAGGTTTGTTTAAAGCGATTCGCAAAACGTGTTTCCGATTGATACCCGCAAGATAATGCCACCGACAGCTGACTGCGAGATTGCTGCATCAGCCCTAATGCATACACCATTCGTACGTTTGTCAGTACCTGCCGGAAGGTGGTATTTTCCGCTGCGAGTTTTCGGTTTAAAGTCGCGCGACTCATAAAAAAGTGCTCAGCGACAGTTTCAACTTTATGATCATGCCCCGGATTAACGTTCAGGTACTGAGCCAGCTTTTCTTTGATTTCGGTGGTTTGGTGAGGGAACAACTTGTGTAGCGCGCCCGCTTGTTTTAGCTCGGCATAGAAGCCGTAAAGAAACTGCTTTTGTGCCTCTCTGGTGAGACCGCTGTTCGCCAATTCAAACAACGTTTCAAAGCAGAAAGCCAGAGTAGGCGTGACCTTAATTCTCATCGTATTGTGGTCTTTCTGCTGTTCAGACTCGGTCACCCAGTCACTGGGTGGTGGTGCTAAAAACGTTAAGGTTCGGGAGTGGAAAGGCAACTGGGTAGGTTCGTTAACAAAAGTAAGATAGTGACTGGCGGGGCTAACCAGCCAGTCAGATTCGGTGTAGTTGAGTGTTTCCTCATGCCACCAAAGACGCTTTTCACCTTGGGCGACCCAAATGATCGTGGGCGCGTAAATCAACACGTTGCGCAGCGGTTGTGATGTTGCTGCATGGAAGTGTCCAGCCTGAATTAGCGATGCGGTCATTTGAGTGCCTGTTTCCTTTGCGTTTGAATCCGTTTTGATAACCCGAATGTTATTACTCACGCACGTAGGTCGCGGTGAGCGTGGCTTTGCCTAAGGATGTGCTGTTCAAGGTGTAACCCACAATGGCATTCGAAGCATGTTCTGGCACGTTAAGGGTTTGTGTTGGTAATGCCCAAACCGTGAATTGGTAACGGTGCATACCGTGTCCTTTCGGTGGGCATGCACCACCAAACCCGAGCACGCCGTAATCGCTTTTTCGCTCTTTACCCGCAAACGAAACCTGAGTCGACGCACCACGCTTTAAACTTGTTACGTTGGCAGGAATGTCTGTCGCCACCCAGTGCCACCACCCGCTTCCGGTAGGTGCGTCTGGATCATAAACCGTAATAGCGAAACTCTTGGTGCCTTTCGGCGCATCTTTCCAGCTTAATGCCGGGGAAAGGTTGTCTCCCTCACAGCCAAAACCTTTGAATTCGAATGTACTTTCCATCCGAGAGCCTTCCTGAATGTCGCCACTGGTCAGCGTGAACGCTGCACTATTCATTGATACTGCAGTAAACATTAGAGCAAGATATTGGGCTTTCATCATCGTTCTCCTTGTTTCGATAGCCTTTTAAAAAACTAAGGACAAGGTTACGAGGGTTGAGCATATCGAAATGAACAGAATGGCTCAAATTTTATTCTATTTGGTTTATTTTGAGCGATTTGGTTATTTTGACTATTGTCGTGTTTACGAGTTAGAGAAATCCGTTCAGTTTGATACACTTGCTGAAAAATTCAGCCTCTTAAGGAGAAGAAATGAAGCTGTTTGTATTTGAGCACTGCCCATATTGCATCAAAGCAATGATGGTGGCGGGGCTAAAAAACCTTGCTGTTGAAGAAGTCTTTCTGCAAAACCACGATGTCGATGCTCGTATTGAAAAGGTAGGGGCAAACATGGTGCCGATTCTGGAAAAACCAGACGGTAGCTACATGGCAGAAAGCTTGGACATTGCTCAGTACCTGGATGAGTCTGACGGTTCTCCGGTGATAACTGAGGCTAAGTTTGGCGACAAGATCAGTGGTTGGTTAGGTCAATCCTTTGAGTTCAGTGGACCTTTGCTATACCCGCGCTGGCTAATGATCGAATTGCCAGAATATGGCAGTGAAGACGCAAAAGCATGGTTCACAAAAAACAAATCTGCGATGATCGGGATGAGTTTTGAAGAGGCGTATGCTAAAACGGATGAATACCTGGCAAAAATGAACGCGCATCTTGAGCAGCTTGAGTGGTTAACCTTACCTTCTGAGCGTGGTAACGCCATCAGCTACGATGATGTAAACCTGTACCCACATCTGCGCAACTTAACTGTGGTGAAGGGCATTCAGTTTCCTAAGGATGTTCGACAGTACATTGATGAAGTCACCAAACTCACTAAGATTCGTCTGTTTGACGCGGTAGCGGTTTAATTCAGCAAAAAATCCCGATTTAATCGGGGTTTTTTCTAAGTATCCAATGGAATGACTCAACGCCAGTTGCTTGTCTATTCAAAAAAACGAGAGTTTTATCTGCCACAGAAATTAAGAATATAAACAGTACGGTCAAGAATGAGCTGTTTTTAAATATTAAATATTTTGTTTAATCAGAACTACTTTCTAGATATATTCTAGGTTGTAAATAGAAAGCCTTGTGTCATTATGTAATATACATCAAAGAAGGTTTGGAATATTTAAATTCTAAATAAGCTCAATAATCACCTTAACTTTTAATGGTTGCTGATACCATATGTCGAAATGGCCTTGTAAGTAAAAATAATATAAGAATATGCTTATAAAGGTTTTATTTGTCTATTTTGATTTTCTATTCTCCAATATATAAAGAAGAGATAGCGGAATGGATTCTATGGTGTTTTTGGAATTAAAGGTGAATTAATACTGAATGTTCGTGTTCTATTAATATATCTATCATTGATAATGATCTCATTTGTATATGTGCGATTTGAATAAAGATCCTGTTTTATCATTTATTAGGAATAAAAATACTCTCAGATATTTAAATATTTAGTGGCGCAATATGCGCTTCTTTTTAATCAACAAATACATGGAGAGTATCAAGCATGAAAACTCTTATTTTAAGAACTTTAGCATTAGGATTGGGTGTGTTTAGCGCCGCGTCATACGCTGCACAACCCAGAATCGTCAATGGCGATGAGATTACACATGAGTCGGCACCGTATATGGTCGCATTAGTTTTAGTCACCGACGACGGGTATCGACAAGGTTGTGGTGGAACGCTGATTTCAGATGAATGGGTGGTAACAGCAGGTCATTGTGTCGACGGATTCAACTCTGACAGATTCCTGAAAGTCGCTATTGGAGAGGAAGATTTAAGCCAGATTGAGCAAGGGCAAATCATCGATATTGACGAAATAGTTTTCCCTCGCGATTACAATCCGTTTTTCGTTGAACCAGACATTGCTCTTATCAGGTTGGAAACCAAAGCACACGAAAAATACACACCGGCTAAGATTCCGACACGACAAGTGAAACGCGCAATCGCATCCAAAGGGGATTATTTACGCGTTTCAGGTTGGGGTATGACTGAAACAGGGAAACCTTCACAAACACTCAGGTCAACCACGGCTCCAGTCATCACTAAACGCGAATGTCACGACAAGCTGGCGGAAGTACTGGATGTCGGCGAGTTTGACAAAGAAAACTACAAGAATGTCATTTGTACTTATGAAGGTGCTTCATCTGCTTGTTACGGTGACAGCGGTGGACCTCTTGTGGGAGCGATTGGAGACACAAACTTCCTATTTGGTGTTGTCTCTCGTGGTGCACCTCAGTGTGATGGTGCAAGTGTTTACACCAATGTAACTCGCTTCAATCGTTGGATTAAGTACATCACAGGCGTGAAACCAACGGATCTTTAAGCCAATACGCCACTATTAAGTTCAGGGATTGGTTAGCGCCAATCAGTTAATAATGTCACCTGTGTGTTTCAGTGCTCACTTTATTGTTTTGACTCCCGTCAGCGTGATAACACTCGGCAGGCAGGTGGCATTTTAGTCTGGTTTATTAACTGTTTTAGGAACAACTGTTTATTCCCAGATACGGGCGGCAGTATCTGTGAATAGGTGTGTAGTTAAAGATGACTAGTGTTGCGGCGCAGACTGATTAAAAGCGGACAGCGAAATCGCCAATGACCTGATTGTCAGTATTTGAAATGGTGCCCTTGCTCGATCGTTCATCGTAAGCAAAGCGTAGGTTGATATCTGAAACGTGACCTTGAGTTAGAACGCTTCGAAGTAAAATGTCGCTATTGATTTGATGGGTTGTTACTTCCCATTGAGTGTTGTCTTCAAAAAGATTGAATTCGATTCTCATTGATTTCCTCTTTGGTGGTTTTGTTTTGGATTTTTCTCTCGGCACTTGTAGAACCAAAAGCGATGTCGTCCCATAGATTTAGACATAATGTTTTCCTTGGTCATTGAATAAAGAGAGTTTAAGTACTCTCGCTACCACTTAATTTAAGACTGCGAATGTTGCAGTTTTTGGTAAATTTTAAAACGATTTAATGACGTTAGCTCAATGAGCATAGTCAGTATCGAGTAGAAACAGCGTTAGTTTGCTGGATTATATGAGCTGAGAAAGTTCTGAAGAGAGTCGTCTGAGCTGAATGTCATGAGGCGAAACACAGAGTACAGCAAGTGTCATCACCTTGCAAACCAACCGATTTCACAACGGCAACACGAAGCCGTTGAAAGTTATGACAGGCAAAACTTCAAATATATCCCCGCCAATGAAAAGAAATGGACTAAAAGTCATAGAAACAAGATCCGCGAATTTACAGACCGTTGTTTTATGGAATAAAAATTAATTTTATAAAATAAATTCAAGCGCTGTTTACTTTGACTCGCAGCGCACTTTAAAAGGGTGAATTCATGCGTTTTGACAGAGAAGATCTTAGCCAGTTTGTTGGGAAAAGTTTTATCTACAACTACGACAAAGGGTGGCGTTACGAGTTATATGTAAAAAACAGGACCACCATTGATTACCGCGTCCACAGTGGCATCGTGGCTGGTCGTTGGGTGAAAGATCAAACGGTTTGCTTAGCTAGGGTGGGTGAGAATCTTTACCGAGTTTCCTGGACAGAGCCAACCGGTACGGATGTTTCACTAACCCTGAATCTCCATGACTTTGTGGTTCATGGCGCGATTTATTTCCCGCGTTGGATTGTGAATAATCCCGAAAAAATTGCTTGTTACCAAAATGAACACTTAGAAGAAATGGAAGCGTTGCGCGACGCTGGTCCTATATATCCAACGGAAATCATCGATAGCTTTGCCACTCTTATCTACATGCGGGATTGCGGTCCCGATAACGAGCAAGTCATAGCATGCCCACCAAGCGAGCTTCCTGAAGATTATCCATTCTGTCTGCCGGACAAAAATCTGCTACCAGAGAGCGCTGCGACAGCATAGCCAGACATTTCAGGTGCAAAGAGCTCGGCTTTTGCATCTGAAATTTATCTTTCACATATAAGGTCATATAGATTGTAGCGTCGTTTTACTTACGCGCGGAGGTACAATATGTGTGGTCATCAGAAGAATCCAACAGCAAGCCATCGGAATTCCAATGAGTGGAAGAAAAGCGTACTCGATTCCGACCAAAGACGTCGATATGCCGAGTTAGCAAATCAGGCTCAGGAAAAACGTGAAACCAGAAGAGCAAACAGAAAAAATCAAAAGAAAACCAAGAAACCTAACTTCTTAAAAGCGCTATGGCGTAATTTTCTGGCAGTGAATGCTTAGTCTGGTCAAATAAAAGTGCCTTGCCAGCAGGCGAGGTATCTAAAATTACCTAATCCAACCTATTACAGCATCCAGAGAATGCAGCCGTACCTGTGGTGAGGATCATTACTTCGTAATCGTATTTGGAATCTGACATATCATCTGAACAGCTTCCGGTACGATGTAGCGCCATTAACTTCGTTGTTGGCTTGCTTTCAGAAGTGAAGGTGATGAACCATCGGTTGATATGGTTGTTGCTCTGAACAATATTTTTTATCGAAAACTCTTCTCTATTTTCCTCTAAGTCTTCGAATATGACGCTGTCCTGATTGACGTTGAGTGACCAGAAAGGCTCTGTACCTAAGCATTGGAGTGGAAAGCGTATATCTTTCTCTGCACTGAAGCTAAAAAACGACAAACCTGAAAGTGCAAAAACACTAAGTCTTTTTATTAGGGTGAGCATAGAGATTGCAGTTTGACCAAAAGATGACTCAGCTTAGGGTTTGAGTTTGGATCTAACAATAGGATTATTCTGATTTCTCGGTCTGGCTCAAAGTGATAGAAGTGACTTTCTTTCGGCTTCAATCAGAAGTCTACTCAACGAAAAATGACTGATAATGTTTGGGCGTAATGGCTAAACGTTTTTTGAAATGCCTTTGGAAATGAGCTTGGTCAGAAAACCCAGTTTCTGAGGCTGTTTCAGCTAAAGACAACCCATTCTTAAGTAGCGATTTCGCTTTGATGATCCTTTGATCGAGCTGATATGCGTGAGGAGATAACCCAAAATGGCGGTTAAACGCACGGATGAGCTGGTATCGGCTCATATTGGCTTCCTGAGCAAAATCATCCAGAGCGATGTTTTTATCAAGTTGGTCGCCCATCATTTCTAAAACCCGATTCAGGTTTGGCTCTGGTTTCTGTATGGACTTGCCTTCCAGTTGTGGCTGCCCGAATACCATGGCGAGATATTCAATCATTAACGACTCTGTGGTTAACGGATTGTCTTCCACAAGGAGTGCCCGGTATAGCTGGTGGAATTGAGCATACAGATTTGGGCGCTGCTCATAGTTGCGAATAAAGGGTAAATAGTCGTGACCGTGTTTTCCTGTCCACTCCTGCTGAAGTTGCCCGATCCAGTGAGTATCAACAAACAGCATCCGATATGACCATTGGGCTTTGTCTGGGTTACAGGAATGCATGTCTCCGGGATTAATGGTCACAGTGTGACCTCGATGAACGTTATGAACTTTCTTCAGGTTGCGATAACTGGCACTGCCGCCATCAATCACTCCAAATGAAAACTCATCATGCGAGTGAGCCTGATAGCATGCAAAAGAGTCGCATGCGGTTCGCATTTCGACGAAGGGCAAGCTTCTTGATTGAGCGAGAAAAACCGAATCATCCTGTTTCATTAATTATTCCCACCACATTCCCGCTACTGTTATTGCAAGCAGTAAACCCATAAATACATTAAACATTCTTTGTCTTTTACAACTGTTTAGCCAACGGCCAATGGCTTGACCGAAAACCGCCCAAATCGCGACACCAACAAAACACACTACTAAAGAAATAGTGACGAGCAGGGTTAAATACAAGTTCGCAGAGTTTGTTCCGGCAACAAAGAGTGAAATCCCCGATGATGCGTACAACCAGGCCTTAGGGTTTAAACCTTGCGTCATTGCCCCTTTACCAAATCCGGGTGGGTCAGCTTTTGCGTTCGTTTGTTGTAATGCTACAGGCGAAGATGAGGCAATCTGGTACGCCAGATAAAGCAGAAAAAGAGAACCTGCCACTTTTAGGTAGAATGAAAATTCCGGTACAGAAAGCAGAATCGAACCAATGGTTAATCCACATAGCAATACAACTACTGCATAAGACACAGACGCACCAACAACATACACCAATGCTTTTTTCACTCCAAATTGTGCCCCCGAGGTTGCTGCCACAATGTTCACTGGCCCCGGAGTGGCTGCCCCTGCAAAGGCAAATACCACCATTGAAATGATGAGCGATTCCATTTTGTAACCCTTTTACGTCATTCAGACAGTCCAAATTACTGAATGCGAAAAAGTAAGTATTGAATGAAATTGCAGGAGACAGCTCCTTACGTTTTTGAAGAGGCTGTTCGAGAAGTACGTGAAGTCGAAAGATGGTCTGGCATATCAAAGACAAGAGCTTAGAAGTCGAGTTTCTATCGATTTAAGCTTAGCTTCTTGATTTGTCTTAGGTATATTAAGGTTCGGTGTTTGGCAATCAATCAGTTTGGCTAGATAAAAACCTTATATATGGACATAAATAATGAGCATTGAAGCGACTGAGGTTGATACAGAACCTCAAACCACCCCGGATTTATCCCATTACAGACTGGCAAGCCCTGGCAGGCGTTACGTTGCGCAGGTCATCGACGGTATTGTGACCTGGTGTATCTACCTTATTCTGCTCAGCAGTTTGAATTACTTTTCGGTCGAAAGGGATCTGACGGACATTATTTCACTCTATCTGGCGGGCATGTATTTTGTTTTTTCAGATGGTTTACCTAAAGGCAAAAGCTTGGGCAAACATCTGCTGGGGATGACCGTTCTAAACAAGAAGAATGGTGAATACTGCTCGCTGTGGCGTTCTTTTTTGCGCAATTTCTTTTCTCCTATTTTATGGATTTTTGATGCCATGTTTATTTTGGGGAAGAAGAGACAGCGTCTTGGCGACAAGTTCGCTAGCACTATTGTTATCAGGGACCAAAAGTAATGGATCTTTTGCAGTTACTTCTATTCATTCCTGCGTGTTTTGCTCTGAACATGACGCCGGGACCGAACAATTTGTTGTCTCTGAATAATGCCCGCTGCTACGGTTTTCAAACCGCTGTTATCGCAGGGCTTGGGCGTATTGCCGCATTCGCTGTCATGATTGCACTGGCAGCCTCTGGTCTCGCTGCAGTTTTATACGCTTCAGAAACCATTTTCTTCGCCATTAAACTGGTGGGTGCGGCTTACCTGCTATGGATCGCCTTTCAGCTCTGGCGTTCAGAAGCGTCTCCAGTGCAGCAGATGGATAACCTCAAGAGTAAGGCTGGCTTGGCTAAGCAAGAATTTGCATTGGCGGCTGGAAACCCGAAAGCGATTCTGATTTTTACCGCTTTCCTGCCACAGTTTGTCGATACCAGCGGAGATATCAATACTCAATTTACGATTTTAGGGAGCCTGTTTTTATTGCTAGAACTGTGTGCCATAAGTTTGTATGCACTATCGGGTTTGTACCTGCGTCATTGGTTTGAAAAGCCACGTATGGCAAGGTTGTTTAATCGGGGATGCGCTCTGTTTTTAGGTGTTTCAGGTGGAAGCCTACTGGTTTCTAAACAGTCTTAGGGGGGCAGTAAATCGGTTCAGGGAATAAGGCGGCTTAATGTCGCTTTAGGTGCATGTCTGATTTAATGAATAGCAGTTGGATATTGTCCAGATAGGGGGAACGCCATGTCCACTCGCACCCGTTATGTCATTCCTTTTGCTTTCTTCTTTGTACTCTGCCTCTTCTGGTCTTACTTTTATCTTACTTCCGGAACCTGGATACATTTTCCGTCAGACAAGCCCGAGTGGTTTTTATTGGTCGATGGCCTAATTGTCTTACCTTTGCTGTGTTATTTGTGCATTAAAGACAAAAAGCAGGCAACAACAGTCGCCATGATCTATTTTGGCGCGGTTGTCACACTCGGAAGCTTTATTCTTCCTGCCAGTTCTAAGTTTCTCTGGTCTTATTTAGAGTATGCCCGATATTTAATTGTGCCTTTATTTCTTATCTTTGAAGGCGCAGTGCTAGCCACGGTCATTCTTATGATTCGGCAAAAGTTGAACTATGGGGGAGATCCAGACAGAGCAATAAGTCAGCCACTGGAAGACAAGTTTGGGAAAAACTTGCTGACCAATTGGGCGGCATTTGAAATTCGAGTCTGGGCGTACGCGCTTTTCTCCCAAAAGATAGCGAAGACCCATTTCCTTGGCGAAAAGCACTTTAGCTACCACCAAAAAGATGGCGCACAAAGTAATGTCTTGGGGTTTATTCTCATCATCGTGTTTGAAATTCCCTTCACGCACATCTTGCTTCATTTCCTTATCAATCCTTTGGTTGCAAACGTGGTTACTGTGCTTACACTCGCCGGGATGCATTTTATGATTGCCGAATACAAAGCATTAAGTCGCAGACCGATCTCGCTGGGCGAAGATCGTTTATACATTCGGTATGGTGTTATTCACTCTCGGGAAATCGAGTACGCAAAGATAAGCTCGGTACAGTTACATGACCAAGCCGTGAAATCGAATAGGACAACTCAGGTGTTAAACCTGTCTGGAGTGCCTAATGTGAGAATCGTCTTGCGGTCTGGAAATCTCATTTATCTTGGTGTTGATTGTCCTGCTGAATTTGTAGAGAACTTAAGTCGTAGGATAAGAAACGGATAAACGACCTGTCTTGCTTTGTCTTCGACTAAAATATGCATTATCGTAGCGGCTGCTTAATGCCGTATGAGGAGATAGGTATGAACGCCTTAGAGCACAAATTTAATCGTTGGAAAAAGAAACGCAAAGCTGGCAAAGCCAGGTACATCATTACTTGGGCAATTATTCCTGCCTTTTTTGCTTTGCTCTCTGGGTATGTTGTGCCAGCGCTTGATGAGACGGTCGTTGTTTCTCTTGACCTATCTGTCGTAACAGGAATCGGTTTTGTAGCGGGTTTGATTTTTGGTGCGCTAAGCTGGTTTGTGAACGAAACCTGGTATCAGAACGAGCTTGAAAAACGAAAAGAAGATTAAATCACTATTTCCTTATTCGAGAAGAGTTCACCCTACAGCCCACCTGCCTTTCCCATAATTGATACTATGCGTATTTAGCTCATTCTTTCACTGCAAATGGTTGCCTTATTTTCTATGCTTTTCTAGCCCGAATCTCTTGTGAGGATAGGAAAATGTTAGATAGCGCGAAGTACTTTCTGGCAGGTGGAGTAGGAGGTGTACTGCCCAAACTGGTTATGCTGGCAACGGTTTTAACCCAAACCACAAACGCAAAATTGACCGAGCCCATTTCCTGGAGCTTTTTTGTTGGGCTGCTCATGCTCTTCGGGATCGGGGGGATCGTGGCGGTCAGTACGGTGGAAAACAGTCGTAAACTCCGAGACTTTATTATTGCAGGCATTGCGGCACCGGCCTTAATCGCCAGTATTGTTGGAGGAGTAGAGAAAACCACGGAAAAGAAAGGAGCAGGGGATACTGCACCTAAATCAACGACAATGAGTTTTTTTATATCTGGCGCCTATGCCGCGACAGAGCCCAAATTGGTCGACCCCACAGATTCATACAACTACACGTTGCAATCCATACCATACGGATCAACTGACTGGCGTCAAAACACTTTGGGTTACGATGTTGTCGTCACAGACAGTCAGGGAAACAGTAAAACCCTTAATATTAATGGCTGGTCAGAGGGACCAATCAAACTCACCACCAAAACTCCCCTTCAAGATGTTCAGATTAACGATAACGATGGCAATGCCATTACCAAGTTTAACGTCGATGCCGTTGCGTCTGGTGAGATCGTGGTGCGTCCGCAAATCGCTTCAGAGAAAGACTTCTTATGGGCGTTAGGAGCAAAAGGTAAAGCCAAAGTCGTGGGTGGGCAGACCGAATTCGTTCCTCTTGAAACTAATAAAGAAACAAAGAGTAACCCTCTCCTTGAAAATAGAGGGGAGTAGTTCTGGTCTTGTGAGGTTGTAAATAGTGTGTAAAAAAGGCGTGGATGAGTGGAAGCACCACGCCTAAAAAACGACACAAGCTGCCGTTTTTTAATACCTCGAATTCAGCTTAACCAGTGCTGCATTTTTCATCATCGCAGTGACTGAATGAGTCCTCTGCCTGCGGTGCTACAGGCTTAAACTCCTCATGAAGTAAGTCTGTAATCATTTTTGCAACCACCATATCGTCTATGATTCCGTGATGACTGAATCGCAGTTGCCCCAACTTATCAATAAGAATCAAGGTAGGTGTACCGGGCAAGCCGTATTCAGCCATCGTAAGCGGAATGTCTCCACCGGATGGCGCATCTACCCCGATAGGAAAACTCAGCCGATACTCATGAATAAAGGCTTTCAGGGAGTCGAGCTGCATCGCTTGATGATGTTCAAACACAGTATGAAGCCCGATTACTTCTACATCGTCATCCCTGAATACTTTGTGTATTTTTGATGCCTGAGGAAGCCCATGGCTAACGCAGCCAGGGCAAAGCATCTGAAAAGTGTGCAATACCACGACTTTTCTACGCAGATCTTTCAGGGTGATTGGCACATCGGCATTCAGCCAAGCGGAAGTTTTCCACTCTGGTGCAATGGGAAGAGTGTTCATTGTTGCCTCCTTACTGATTCACAACGCCCGGCAAACTAAGGTTGCCAGACGCCACATCAAATACATCTTTAACGCAAAGCAATGGTGAGTGAGCACTTGCGTTTACTCGAAGCCCGGCGGTAACGCCATCAAAATTCGCGAGTTTAAGGGCATTAATGTCTTCAAACTTAACCTCTACATTGAGCGACTCTCCGTCGAAGTTTGGTGTGTAGTCCGGGCTATCAATCAGAAGCGGTAATTCTGGCCAGGTTGCGGGCAGTTTTGGTTTTGCTCCTTCTGGAATGTCGACTACGCCCAGCGCACCGGGTCCGCATTGTTCATTGGGGTGAAGCACTACCCAATGGCTGTGCCAGACATCACCATCGTTTGCTTTATCGCCATCGCCATTTTCGTCGTACAAAGGCGTGTCATCAAAATCGGGATGAGAGGTAACGGCAAAGGCCAGTATTCCTGCATCTTTTTCAAATCCGACCTCGGCGCTGTTTAACGTTGTTGGCCAAACGTAAGAAAACACATCACTGCCTGCCAGTTTCCCTGTTGGCGTGGGCTTGACGGTTCCAGCCTGACCAGACACGGCAATGTGAAACGTTGCTGTATTTCCCTGTGTCGTGACTTTGGTGTGAACAATGTCAAACGCAGACACCGTCGCATTGCTTTTTTCCGCTTGCAAGCCACCCGTGTGAGCCGTGTGTGCAAAGGTCGCAGATGAACTTGCCAGAAACACGGCCGAGATGGCGGCAGAAAGAACGGTGATATTGGAATTTTTAGTACTCATATTGCTATCCTTAATTTGGTTTCGAGTCGAAACTAAATTAGATCTACCAGACTATAAATAAACTTGTCAATAAGGTTTTGAGTCGATACTATTCAGTTATGAGCACAATCGTTATTCATCAATTACTCGACAGAATCGGAAATTTAATCCGAAATGAATCCAGAGCAGGTCTAGCCGAACACGGCTTGCAACCTGTTCAGCTGGATGCCCTGTATTATCTGTCGATCTGTAACCGCTTTTCCGACACACCCAAAGCGGTAACCGAATATTTAGGGCTGACAAAAGGGACGGTATCTCAAAGCCTTAAGGTATTGGAAAATAAAGGCTATGTAGAAAAAGTGGCTGACCCTGATGATAAGCGGGTCACGCATCTGGTTATCAACCATCAGGGCAGGGAGTTGATTGAACAAAGATACCCTTCACGCTCATTGCTTTCTGCCCTAGAGGGGGATAAGGCGCAGTCTGCAGGGGTGGATGTAGATACATTACAAAAGCAGTTGGAACTGTTGCTTTTGAATGCTCAGAAAGAGAATCAGTACAAATCTTTTGGTGTTTGTAAAACCTGCACCCATAATCAAACACTTGATAACGGTAGCCACTTTTGTGGGCTTACCCAAGTGCCTCTGAGCTCACAAGATGTTGAATTAGTCTGTGTGGAGCATAAGGCTTCTTAAGCCCATTTAAAGTTTTTTTGCTACCTCTGATATTTTACTCTTTGGTTTTATTGATGTTTTTAGGTGTGATACTTTGCCTTATCAATATAAAAAAGAAGTAGGCTAGGTAGATGATCAAAAAATGGTGGGTTGTTTTGGCGTCAACAGGGGTATTGTCCGGTTGCATTATAACGCCACTCAATACTGGAGAACCCCATTTTTTAAAAGGCAGCCAAAGATATGAAGCGAATGGGCGTCAAGGCTGGATGCCTGGGAAAAACATCAGGTTTGGCAGTTATGCTAGCGAAATAAACAAAGGAAAAACCACCAGCGACAGTCACTATAACTCCACGGAAAGGTATGAAGAAGAAGACTACAACCGAGAAGTGGTAATCACTCAGGCTGGTCCCGATGGAAGTCATATATCATTAAAATATAAGCAGCACTGTGCCATCAAAAGGTATCATTCGTCCTACGAAAATGAACTACTCCGGAAACGCGTTAAAATGACCCAAGCCCCGAATCTTGGTGGGTTTGAACTCAATGGTAAACAATGGTATCTCGAACAATGGGTATTGGATGATCGTGCTGGAAACCAGTTCCGAATTGACCCACAAACTATTTTCCTCAACGACAGGGTTGTCGCTGAGTTCTCTCCGGCGCCTTGGAAAATTCATGATCATGTTTGGCTAAAAGCTGAGGCGAGTGAAGAAACTAAGTTAATTTCTGCAGTGCTGCTTAGCTATGTAATGACAGAAGAACCTTTACCCTGCAAATCCAGATTAATTATGTTGAACTTAATTAATGCGACTAGCCCTATGCTATCCAATGAGGATCTTTAAGCTCATGTAGGCATAAAGTTTATCGCGTCGACCATAGTGATCTTTCCCTTTGTTGCAAGGTTCTCTTGGTTACATCTGATATTTTACCCTTTGGTTTTATTGAAATTTTTAGGTGTGATACTTTTGCCTTATTAATATGAAAAAAGAAGTAGGCTATAACCCCACGAAGGCAGTCCCCTTTCTTTCGTAAATCAAGTTTGGACCAAACCCACGTAATGAATATTGCGCTATTTGACTTTGACGGCACTATCACCACCGAAGATACCTATACCAAGTTTCTTTTCTACGCGACACCTAAGCTTCGTATCGCAATAGGTGGGCTGTTGGCGTTGCCTGTAATTCTTCTCTACAAGTTAGGTTGGCTACAGGCGTCTAAAACCCGACCAGTACTCTCGAAAGTCGCGTTCTGGATGCGCAAAGAAAATGATGTTGCTCAGATTGCAGAACAGTATGCCGATGAATATCTGAATACGGTTATCCGACCCGAAGCCAAAGAAAAACTGGACTGGCACCGAAAAAGAGGTGACCAGATTTATCTGGTTTCAGCGTCTCTCGATGTGTATTTGAAAGTTTGGTGCAAGCCTTTAGGTATTACGCCTGTTTGCAGCGAGCTCGAAGTGCGAAATGGTCGTTATACCGGGCGATACGTTCAAGGGGATTGCAGCAAAGAAAATAAAGTGACATTTCTCAAACGCGCTGTTGACCTGGCTGACTACGATAAAGTGTACGCTTACGGGGATACTTATGAAGATCTTCCAATGCTGGAATTAGCTGACGAAAAACTGTACCAGTGGAAACCGATGAAATGAAAAGAGAGGGACAGGTGAAGAAAATAATAGCATCTATCCTTATACTTTTTTCTGTTGCTGTCGGCTTGTGGCAACTCAGCAAAGCAAGAAGCTATCAGTTGTTCGGCGATATAATTTCTGAGGTTAGAACGTCAGAAAAAGTCATCGCCCTTACGTTTGATGATGGTCCTTGGAACCAAGAAAACACAGCTAGAGTATTAGCGACCCTCAATGAATATGGAGTAAAAGCGACCTTCTACTTAAACGGTCGCGGAATTAAGTCGAACCTTCAAGCGGCCAAACATATCGTTCTCGATGGCCATGAGATAGGTAATCACGGGTACACTCATAATCGGCTTGTACTAAAAAGCGTAAGTGAAATAGAGCAAGAGATTGAAAGCACCAACGAGCTCATCCGCTCAATCGGGTATTCTGGTGAAATAACTTTCAGACCGCCCTATGGAAGCAAGCTATTTACGCTTCCCTACTACCTGAATCAAAACGGGATCACCACCGTTACGTGGAACATTGAGCCAGAAACCTACCCAGATATTGCTAAAAGCCCCTCTTCAATAGCAAAACACATCAATGAACAAGCTGCACCCGGATCCATCATTCTGCTGCATGTCTTTGGTAGCAACAACGAAGTTTCACGCCAGTCTTTACCTTTGGTGATCGAAGGGCTTATAGAGCAAGGTTATCAATTCGTGACGGTTTCGGAGCTTTTGAGGCTTGATGGCTAGCGAAAGAGAAGTTTGGATATCCATGGTGATACATTGGCGAGAATTAATTTCTAACGTTAAGTTCTTTGCTTTTACGTCGCCCCCCTCCCTCTTTATTGGGCGTTACATTTTAATCTGAGTATTACATGAAAATTATTGAGAAAACTAAAGGGCTTGAGCTTGACGAATTCATGTCAAATCCGCTTTATGCCTTCCTTGCAAGTGATACCGATTTTAATCCGTGCTGTTCACCAGTCTGGTTTCTTTGGGAGGAAGAGAAGATATGGATCATCTCTGTTAAAGGAGATTCTTTCCCTAAACGGATAGTGAAACAGCCAAACTGTGCAATAAGCATCGTCGACTGGGATAGGTTTTCTGGGAAGTCTATACATGCAGGTTTTAGAGGTAGTGCAAGTCTTAAAAGCTTCGACAGTCATCGTGCGGAACGCTTACTAACTAAGTATTTAGGTGACGATAAGTCTTCTTGGAATAAACGATTCTTAGATTTTCAGTCAAACACAGAAAATGTCTTTGTGTGTTTTGAACCAGAAACGGTTGTTCTGAGGGATCAATCATATTGATAGTAGTGGCTTGGGAATCGCTGAGTTTGCTCAATCCTAATACTTAGGGCGAAGATTCACCTGTAAAGGCTTGTGTTGAGTATTGCCTGCGAACTAACCTAATCATTGGTATCCACAGGGAATTCAGAATCGTGAAAAAAGTCTTTACGCGTTACTTAACTCAGCTAAAGGTCATTCTCTTAAAAGTGCCATCAGATACACTTCAGTGCTCGCTCTCTGAAGGAATGTTTCCTTTGGAAGCACATGCCAAAATAGCCACCAACTTTGCTTTGAGGGGATATTGCCCACTTTTGGGTGTTGAAGTGATATCGTTTGATCAACGAGAAAGTGGACTTGCGTCTTTGATAACACAGATCGATGAAACCTTAAGTTACCTCAAACAAGCACCAGATATAAAATCGTTCGACGACAATGTAATGCTTCAGGATAGAGCGGGTTTCGCCGATGTCAGCTTACCTCAATCTGAATTCATTTCTCTTTATATCGTTCCTAACTTATTGTTTCATATGAGTATGGTTTATGCGATTGCCAAATCGAATGGGGTAGAGCTAGGGAAAGGAGATTTTGATGGTTTGCACCAATACCCAAAAGGATTTCATTTCGTTAAATAGCCTTATTAAGCAGCAAGAAAAGAATAGGAGCTCTCACTCCCATTCTTTGTAGGATTTACCCCATCTCACTCACTAACTTTTCAGGCTCAGCCAGCAATTCCTGAAGCTTTTTGTAGTAAAGAGAAATGTGCCAACCGTCCATTAAGGCGTGGTTGACCTGAACAGAGACGGGCATATCCACATACCCATCTTTATCAATGATCTTTCCCCAGGAAATGAGTGGAATGCTAGAAGGGATATTCAGGTTCACTGGGTGAACAAAGGACGTAAACCTTAGCCATGGCAGGCAAGATGTGTAGATAACGTCGTCTCTGTCAGGGCCGCCTTCTAGAGTTACCTTCTCAGAGATACGAGCCTTTTCTGCCTCAAGATACTCTGCAAACTGAGAAAAACTCTTACCATTTTCTACTTCACCAAAACTGAAAAGAGGTGGCTCTTTGGTCATGGCGATAAAGCCAAATCGCAAAGACTCATATTCCACAACCTCATCACCGTGGATCCTCAACCTGAATTCTCTAATCTCGTTGGCAGCCGCGAGCACGGCGTAAGACACCAAGTTAAATATCGAAATGGAATGCGCTTTTGCGTAGTAAAAGCTATTGGTGAGCTCCACATCGGCGCAAAACCCGACATAAGGATAATCTCGCTGGCTAAAGTGTTCAAAGTGAGGCGTTCGCCCCCAAGTCGTTTTATCAACGGTTTTTGCTGACGCTGTCATACATGATTCCTAGCTGACTGTTGTTGTTAATTGTTATGTGTATTATTGCATTAATTTAGGCATTGCTCTTGATGAAATAGCGACAAAATACAGCTATTTCAGAAAGATTGCTGGGAGCAAAATCCTGCTGACAAAAGCTGACATCTTCTTTAGATAGAATGGGTTGATATCAATTCCAAATAACGAGGTCACTATGTTTCAGCAAGAAGGGCACCTTAAAATAGACGGCGCGAGTATTTACTACGAAGTGAGCGGGGATCCGACGGGCAAACCGCTGCTGTTTTTGCATGGCGGGTTGGGCTGTATGTATGACCTGAATCCATTGCTGGATTTTGTGCCCAACGGGTACAAAGTGATATCCGTCGATTTTCGTGGTCACGGGCAATCGACAATAGGTGAATTACCACTAATCTACCAGCGTTATCAGGAAGACATTGAAGCGCTTTTGTCCCATTTAAAAGTCTCCCGATACTCAATATTCGGGTTTGGCGATGGAGGGATCGTTGCCTACAGATTGGCTTCGGCTCATCCAGATTCAGTCGAAAAGGTGGTGTCGCTGGGTTCACAGTGGCGACTAACAGAGAACGACCCGGTAGAACCCATTTTGTCATCCTTATCTGTGGAAATGTGGCGGGAGAAATTCCCGAAAGACGTCTCCAGATATGAAGAAATTAATCCGCAGCCCGATTTTTCTACTCTGATTGATAGAGTAAAGGCTGTTTGGCTGGATAGATCGGAAACGGGTTATCCGGTTAATCAAATGACCAATATCACTTGCCCGGTATTGATCATAAGAGGCGACAATGATTTCCTTTTTTCGAGGGAAGAAGCGACTTACCTTGTTGATCTACTGCCAGACAGCGCGTTTATGAATGTTCCGTTTTCTGAACATGCGATACATCAGGAACATCCTGAAATGATAGGATTAGCCCTCAATCAGTTTCTATGATTTACATTGTAAATTGCTCAAACGGATCTTAAGCAGGAATAAAGAAAAGATATGGACGTGATTTTTCTCAATGGACCGAGCAGCAGTGGAAAAAGCACAATCGCTAAAGCACTTCAATCTCAGCTGGCGGGTTACTACCTGCACATTGGTATTGATACTTTTATCTCGATGATGCCGGATAAGGCAAACAGCCTTGGAGACGAAACTCAGCACGCTGATGGATTCTATTGGGAAAAGGAATGCTTAGAAGGTCGCGACGTATTTCGTGTGCGTAAGGGGCAGTACGGTACTCAGGTGAATGACGCCTACCGAACAACGGTTAAACATCTGGTCGAAAGTGGGCTAAAAGTGATCGTAGATGACGTTGCTGATGGGAATGAAGAGATAACCCTGTGGCGAGATGTACTCAAAGGAAAAGACTGCCTTTTTGTTGGGGTAATCTGTGAAGAGTCGCTTTTGGAGCAACGGGAAAAGTCACGTGGAGACAGAAAGCTGGGGTCGGCCAGGGAGCAGTTGCGCCGCGTACATAAAAATGTTGAATACGACATGTGGGTTGACACTAGCAAGGAAAGCGCAGACACAATTGCGTTGAAAATTGGGGCAAAAGTAGAGGCGCAAATCTCAAGAGAAAATAGGTCTTAAAAGAAAAGACGACTATAGAAACTAGGGGACAGAAATGAACATCGACAATAAAGAGGGTTTTGTAGATACGTTTCTTGAGCATTATCTCGACAGGGGTTTTGGTAGCCTGTCAAAAAGCGAAATCGATACCTTGGTGATGTACCTGTTGTTGGAACACAGCAATCTAAAACACAAATCCAATTTCGAGTTGAGTTTACAACTTCAAATTACTGAGTCGCGTATCAAAACCATCAAACACAAAGCCAAGTTGCTGTTTCTGGACAATGCAGACGAATTCATCAAGGCGGAGTTCTTTTCATTGCTGCACCAATCTAAGTTGCAGGGGGAGCGCAAACAAGGCGCGCCCGCCAAGATTGTCATGGTGATAGAAGATGCGTTTGTTAAGCAGGGTGTGCAGGCGAAATTGAAAGCTTTAGGGCACTTTGCAGACAACTCATTTAACAGCGAGATCGTAAAAATAACTCAGTCTTCATTTGTGGATCTTATCGATCACTTCTTTAGCCAAAGTGAGCGAGAAAAAATTCTGCAGGACGTGAATCAGGTGATTCCAGAAGAAGACTTCATTGATTTCAAAGCATTGTTACAAGACTTTCTATCTGGAGTGGCGACCAAATCGGGTGAGAAGGTTGTGGATTTAGGCGCTGTCTTCGCGACGGGTGGTGCAAGTGAAATCATTACACTGACCGAAACCATGAAAGCATTCTTTGGTAGTGACGAATAGGGACAATAACAGGGAGAAAACCGATGAAAATTTCAGGTGAATTTAAAGTAAAGCTAGAACCAATGGAGACGTTTGCTCAGGGTGTGGATGGCGTAAATCTTGGACGCATGTCGATTGATAAAGAATTTAAAGGTGAGCTTTCAGCGCACAGCAAAGGCGAAATGCTCAGTGCAGTGACGGCAGTAAAAGGCTCCGCAGGCTATGTCGCCATTGAGCAAGTAGTTGGAACCCTCGGTGGTAAAAAAGGAAGCTTCGTGTTGCAGCACTATGGCATTATGGCGAATGGGAGCGATTCGTTAATACTGGAAGTGGTGCCCAACTCGGGATCTGATGAGTTACAGGGGCTGGCGGGCAAAATGAATATCCGAATTGAAGAAGGTCAGCACTACTACGATTTTGAATACGACTTTGTATAAAGTGCACCTTGAATAAGTGGTAATGATACTCCACATGTTGCCCATTAAATTAGCTGTGCTAGATTAACTTCCTTAAATAAGCCTTTGAAGATGTTCATTTTAGGGAGAAAGCATGAACTACGTAGATGGAGTGCTACAGGTAGAATCATTTCTGGCGGTGACTCTGGGAATCATTGTTCTGTTCTTGGGTCGTCGCCTGACTCAGGCGAGCCACTGGCTAAGGGAATTCAGTATTCCTGAACCTGTCTCCGGGGGCATTTTGGTCTCCGTTCTTTTTGCTATTCTGCACTATGTGACTCAAGTGGATGTCGAATTCGATTTGGCGGCGCGTGATCTTCTTCTTGTCTACTTCTTCACCACTATCGGTATCAATGCCAGCCTGAAAGATCTCTTCAAAGGTGGGAAACCACTTATCATTTTGCTTACCATCACTATAGGGTACATGTTTATCCAGAACCTAACGGGTATTGGTATTGCGACCATGTTGGGGCAGCCGGATATCGTAGGCTTGTTGAGTGGTACGGTTTCACTGATAGGCGGACACGGAACAGCGATTGCCTGGTCACCTAAAATTGGTGAAAGCTTCGGTTTAAACACGGCAATGGAAATAGGCATAGCCAGTGCGACTTTTGGGCTGATCTTAGCCAGTATTATGGGCGGTCCCATCGCTAAATTTCTGATTAACCGTCACAACTTAAGCCCGGCTAAAGTCGAAAAAATGGACGTCGGAACATCGGCTGACAACCCTAAACCCAGTATTAATGCGTATGACTTTCTAGATGCGGTACTGGCCATCCATATCTGTGTGATATTGGGGGCATTTCTTAATGAAGCGGTTTCAGAATTCGGACTGGATTTGCCATTGTTCGTGACTTGTCTGTTCGCGGGTATTCTTATTTCTAATCTGATTCCGGACTCTTACCCTCGCTTAACCGGAACACGTTGGCCAAAACGTACCCCAGCCATCGCCCTGATAGCCGACATTGCGCTGGGAGCATTTCTGGCGATGTCTTTAATGAGTATGCAGCTTTGGGCTTTAGTTGATTTGGCTGGACCTATTTTCGTCATCTTAGGTGCGCAGTTTGTGGTCGCAATCTGTGTCGCTATTTTTGTTGTATTTCCGCTGATGGGTAAAACCTACGATGCTGCGGTTGTTTGTGCCGGTTTTGGTGGTATTTCACTGGGGTCTACTCCGACTGCGATGGCAAATATGTCTGCCGTTGCGCAAAAATACGGAAACAGCCATCAGGCCTTCATCATAGTGCCGCTGGTCTGTGCGTTTTTTATCGACCTCGCCAACGCTTTAATCATCCCATATTTTGTCGGATTACTAAGTTGATATATTTGATTTAAAGCTCATTAGTTGTTCTAAAATTGACCGTTTCAATAAATAAATTATGAATATGATTGGGTAAAGTTACATTTACATACAATATAGATATATTTTTACATAATCTATTTTGTATTTATAAAACATAAAGATATTAAGTTTTTTATAGTCAGAATGATAAACTGTTAATGTGATGTTACTCCCAATATTTTTGCAAATCAGTACAATTCTTATCCTGTAATTATTGGCTCACCGTGAAGGTGACGAAAAAACTGACAGGTACAAGAATGATTAATTTTGGTTTTAAGCAGCGAGTCATTGCGGTAGCCGCCTTGCTGCTTGTTTTATCCCTTAGCGTTTCACTCTACATCTCATATTACTTTTTAGCTCAAGATAAGCAGCAAAGTATTGATTACAGTGCGTCTTTGAAAACAGACGCAGTCAGTAACTCTATAGAAACCTGGATGAACAATGTCAGCCGTACACTACAGAATGTTGCTCCGACTTTCGCTACAGAGTATTCAGAAGAGGATACTCAATTACTTCTTAAACAAGTGGCAGACTCTTCTCAGGTATTTGCGATTGTTGTCGGTTTTGAAAACGGCAGCGCGTTTAGTTCACGCTCAGGTAAATACGATTCAAACAGCTATGACCCGCGAGTACGTGGTTGGTACAAACAGGCAAAAGCCAAGCGTAGTACGGTAATTACAGGTATTTACCGCGGATCGTCCACCAAAAAACTCATGGTGAGTGTTGCAGAACCCTTCTACGAAGGTACTGCGTTAAAAGGTGTTCTTCTGGCCGATCTTACGTTGGAAATCATGAATGAAAGAATCAATGACAATCTTCCAGAAGGCGCCATTGCTTCGCTATTTGACTCACAAGGTACTGTCATTGCTTCCTCGTCACCGAAAAGCACGGCGGGCGAAACCAACCTGTCTGATATTGCATCACTTGCTCCACACAAAACCACAGTTCTAAGTTCGGGTTACGGTTCATTCGTGTTCGACAGCGCGGGTCGCAATCGTATCGGTTACCACGACGAAGTTCATTTGGGTTACGGCGTTTCGTGGTATTACCTGGTGAGCGTAGATCAGGCAAAGGCATACCAAAGCCTGAGCGACCTTGTCTTCAACATGGTTCTGGTGGCTGTGGGTCTAATTATTCTCTCTGTACTCGGCATTATGCTGACACTGCAGATGCTGTTTAAGCCGATGAATCGTCTGCAATCTAAAGTGGATGACCTGACAAACGGTGACGGCGATCTGACCAAGAGTATCGACGTAACCAATGAAGATGAAATTGGCAAAGTAGCCATAAGCATTAATGCTTTGATGTCCCAGCTTCAGAACCTGATCTCCGACACTAAATCGCTGGGCAAAGACATCTCGACCAGCATGACTGCGTCGGCAGAAGGTGCGAATAAGGCGCAGAGCTTTATCGCTGATCAGATGCAGGAAGTGGATCAGCTTGCTGCGGCAATTGATGAAATGTCTGTGAGCGCCAAAGAGGTGGCAAACCACTCTCAGCAAGCTTCAACAGCAATCCAAAGTGCTAACGGCAATATCGAGAAGAGTGCCGTTCTGGTAGAAGATTCAGCCCAATCTACAGATGCACTGTCTCATAAAGTTCAAGAAGCCGTGTCCGTGGTGACGGAACTTAATCAGGCGACTAAAAGAATTGAGTCTGTGCTTGAAGTGATCAACGACATTGCAGATCAGACCAACCTGCTGGCGCTGAACGCCGCGATTGAAGCTGCAAGGGCGGGTGCGTCGGGTCGCGGGTTTGCCGTAGTGGCGGATGAAGTACGAACTCTGGCTCAGAGAACTCAGGCTTCAACAGAAGAAATTGGCACCATGATTGATGAGCTTCAGGCGGGGTCGAAATCGGCATTGGTGGTCATGGAATCAAGCCAGAAAGAAGTGGTTCAGACTCTGCAGCATTCACAAGACGCAGACTCAGCTCTGCAAGCGATCCGCCAGGCAATGGGACAGATCACCGATATGATTCATCAGATCGCATCTGCCGCAGAGCAACAAAGCATTGTAAGTGAAGAGGTCAACCGTAATGCTCAGAAAACCAAAGACATTTCTGTGAATGTTTCTGACTTTATGGGCAACCTGACGGGTTCAATCAGTGAGCAGCAAAAAGTGGTTGAGGAGCAGGACAAATTGCTGAGCCGCTTTAAGGTTTAGATCTTAACTGACTGAAATCAGAAGGCACGCTATGGCGTGCCTTTTTAAATTTCGGTTAACAGAGATTCGGCTTCGTTTAAGATGACCTTGCTCTCTGGCGGCTCGGTGATCGAGGCTGCAAACTTTCCAACAATCTTTCTGCCATCTTTGGCTTCATAGACCACTTCGTAAAATACTTCTGATATCAGAAGCTCCCCTTTCGCGGCATTCAGGCTTTTTCCTTTGGGTGGGTGACTGAACGCTTTACAGCGACAAAATACCTTTCTTCCTTCTTGTTGAGAAAGGACTTGTAGTTCGCGGATAAACTTCTCAAAACCAAAATTCTGCACTTCTTGATTGAGCGCTTTTGGCGCATACATCAAACCAAGTTTGGCTTCATCACCAAAGCCATGTCCCCAGAGGTGCGCTCTCTCAAAGCCTTTAAGAGAATGCCCGTTGTAACGCTTTTTGGAGGGGGAGGGCAGCTCATCTTTAAAGTCCATGCCTTTTTCTCCCCTTATTGGCGAAATAGAGGGTTTGACTTCCCCTGCAATGTCGAACCGAACCTGTTTGTTGGGGAGGATGAGTGCTCGCATCTCTTGTATTGCACCAGTGAGTCGGGTCTGTGCCCATTTTTTTTGGTCCAGCTTCATTGATAGCCAGATCTTGGCATTCTTAGGGGCAGCAGGAAGCCAGTCGCCTTTGTCTTTAATATCAAGGATTGCTTTGACGGGCTCGGTAGCACTATTCAGCATTTTTTTGGCGCGCAAATACGCCCCTCTCTTTTTTGCTGCTTTCAGGGCATCGGAATATTCAGAAACGGCTTTGCTCATGCCTTTGGTTGAGGCATTTTTCGACTTCATCAGTCGCTTTCTTAAGGACATGGTAATGGTGTCCAGAGCAATGATGATCTTAGAAATCTTGAGCGGAGGGGTAAGGTCTAACGCTTTAGCCACTTTTCTGCCAGCAACACCTTTTTGTACTTTGCTAGCCATTCATTTTCGCCATTTTCTGGAAGAACTTGCTGGTGAGATCCGCTGCTTCGTTGGCAACACCAGAGATTTTGGAAAACTTTAAAGGGGGAAAGAACATTTCAACCAGGTTGTAGACAAGGTAGCCAAAGTAGTAGCCAGAAGCGGCAGGGGTTCGGGATATGGCGTCTCCAATAGCGAACATCAGCTCATCACTGGTTTCCGTAAAGAACGTTTTTACCTCTGGGTAGAGTTCTTCGGTGAAAAGGTACCACAAGTTGTCCCACGGAATTTTGCGCAACACCGCGATGAAATCATCTGCGACTTCCAACATAAGATTGAAGGCATCACCCAGTTTTCCACCATGTTTAAATGCGCCAATGATCAATTGTAAAATTAGGGAAAGGGTATCAATAAAGCCAAGAATAGAGTCCACAATACCGTCCCATACCCCACCAAAAAAACCGATAAAGGTATCAATGCTTTCGTTGAAATCAGGGCGGTTTCTATCCATCCAGAGTAAAGCACTTTTGGCATGGGCAAGAAAAGAAGCAAACCCCGCCTTAAATCGCTTGAGTAGAAGGGTGAGTGATACCACCAACCCTTCTGCAAATTCGATTGCATCATCCAGTGTGTCCACAATGCCTTTGAATATATCCACAATCGTATCCATTGCACCTACCACCCAGCTTTCGAGCTCCTTTAGCGCGTAATCAATGGCGGACTGTATGTCACTGATCACCGACTCCATGGCGACTAGCATACTGTTCATACCATTATTGATGGTTTCACCCGCCTCCTGAACCATCTGGTTGAAATCCGCCGGACGCTCTTTTGGATGCCAGAGCTCTCTGGGCACGTGAAGATCGGACACCAGATCCTTGCTAAACCCGTCTAATATCTTGGAGAGCGACTCTAGCGATTCCACAATAAATAACTTGAAATCACTTTCCTCCGATTGTTCTCCGTTTTCAGAATCTTGCCCATCGTTTTTTAAATCCAGCAGAGTTACCAAACTGGTGGTGGCTTTGCCATCAAACATCTCAACAAAGATGGGCAAAAGATGAATAAGGCGACCACTCATACCCATGGAGTGCTCAAGTCGCTCGCCGGGCACGGTTAAGATGAAGAGTGAATTGGAAAGTACATCCCCTTCGTTAACTTCCGCGTAAATGGTGCCATCGGCTGCTGTATTGCCTTGCTTGTGGTAGTGAGCAAGTAACTCAACCGCGCTGCTCCCCAGATAGATATCATATTCATAACTTTCGCCGGGCTGCAGATTATTCAGCTTTCCCAAATACGGCACTTCGAGCACTTCGGGCGTATATGTCACCCGAAGCCTGAGCATTTTGGTTTTCCCCGGATTCAGAATGGTGTAATCACATCGTCCGGATACTGGCTGCTCTGACATCATTTTGTCGGCATAGTGATGAAGTCGCTGGTGTTCGTTCATAGCGAATTAGACTTCACTGTCGTCGTTAGACGCCGGTAACGGGGCGAGTCGGCTGTCACCCTGACCAATGCCTTCGCCATCAATACAAGGCAGACCGTTTCCAACCATGGCAGCCGCCTGATCCTGCACGATGGTAAGGTTAGTCGGCACCTTAGTATCCCAGGTTTCGGTGATGGTCGTTTCCTCTGCCTGCGACACTTCCTGAGCGATAGAAAGGTACAGGTCGTTCTCAGAATCCATCACTAAGCCCTGACCAAACCAGACCTGTCCGGTTTGCAGATAGTAGGTGACGGCATCTTCAAACCCCGGTCGCAAAGGCACCACAACCCGCGCCATTCCAGAGGTGATAAAGGCGTTGAACTTACGATTTTTGGTGACTTGCGCACTGAGTTTCGCCGTCCAGTCCCGCTTCTTCGCGTAGTAGTAGGGATACAGATGGTAGGCCATGTCATCCCAGTCAAACGCCTGCTCGAAAAAGCGCACCATTTCGCTGTGTTTGTCGAGCTTGTCAGACAAACGCAATTTGGGCAGCTTGCCTTCTCGTTCAATGTAATGATTCTTTGCAACCTTGATATTGAACGGTTCCTGAATCATATACATGGCGAGCTGACGCAACTCTTTCTGGATGATTTCGTTTTTGAATCTCGGGTTGGTGTTCGCGCTGCCGAGTTGAGCCTCATGCCGTTCCTTTTCTTCGTCATATTGCGCTTTCTGTTCGCGGTAGGCATCCATAATGTCGTTGAATGCCCGCAACTGCCATTCTCGATAAATACGTCTTCTGAGCCGGCAGTGCACCTCCACATGGCAGATAAACGAACGGTGATACCAAGGCAAAATCACCGAAACTGGAAGCAAGGTGCTAACGCTCGGCTCGAAGTAGCGTTCGGCTTGAATTTCTCCGTTCACTGAAACGCCCGGAATAGGGTCGATTCCTAGTTTTACGTAAAATCTGAGGGTAAACGGAATAGCATCGGAGCTGCCATCCAATTGCTGATGTCGAGTCGCATCTGAGAAGCCGGGTGTCCCCTGCGCTGCCACTTTAGCAAAGAAAGCGGTGTAGTTTTCAGGGATTTCGACTTCGTACGTTGAGGTAAGCACATCCTCGTAAGGAACATTATTTAAGTCTATCGGTTCGGCCAACGGCGGTTTGCTCTCGGAAAACCCACGCATCAAGGTGATTTGGTGCGGGGGTGGTGCTTCAATCGAAATACCGTAACGGGCTGCCAGCTTTCGGTAGTTATTACGGGTAACATCGTTTGGCACCTTCACTCCAAAGCGTTTTGGCTTTTTAGGGGCACGTTTGGTGAAATCATCTTCAGGCACAGCCAACTCTTGAGCCTGAATGAAGCGCTTGGCTGGCTCTGGAATGCTGAATTCAATCAGGGCACGCTGACCAACATGAACCAGACGGTGGCGATAGATTTTATCCAGCCAACGATAAATGCCAAACACATGGTCTTCGCCTGCTCGGTTATCCAATCCGTGCTTGTTGATTTCTTCATACTGATGCTGGCGCAGCTCTCGTCTTTTGCTGGTGGTTTTAGACATAATTTTTTGCTGCACGCGCTCGGTGACACTTTGAGCGTACTGCAAGGCTTGGGAACGGCTTTCCTGACGGGAGTGAGAAGTCGCAAACGTCATTGCCGTATTGGCATAAAACTGCAAATACTTAGGACCACCCGACACCCCCGCATTCACGTTAATGTTGCGTGAGGAGTCCTGTTCTAACACTTCTTCAACCGCAGAGCTGATTTCGTGTCTTGTTGTGCTTTCTAAATCCGACTGCTGCTCGTAGGCACTTTCGCTGGTCGCTTCGGTTTCAATTTCTGTCACATCCAAACGACGAGTCGTGCGCTCTTTGTATTCTCGTGCTAACAGGTTTTCAGTTCGGGACGGTTCTCCCGCTTCGATACACGCAAGTTCCTGTTCCACCCTATAAAAATCCACCATGCCAATTTGGTTTACCCCAAACAAGGTTGGAGGAGGTGTACCAAGTTCGTCCAGCCCTTCCGGTACCCATGGCAGAGTCGTTGATCCCGTCTGAAGCTGGCTGACTAACATCGTCGGCATAATAGTGGCAGTTTGAGAATCGGCGGTAGTCAGGTGCAAATCAACGTTCACTGGCTGGCGAGAAGAATCAGGTAAGTCAAACCTGAAAGTCTGAAAGCCACCGACACGTTCGGGCAAAGGTTCACCGCGTAATGTGCGACCGTTGATCTGGGCTTCTGCATTGCTGAGCATCGGATCACCCTGATCTCTGAAATAAGTTACATGAAGCTGCGATTCTCCTTCCTCTTCCGAGATCCCCGCCATAACAGCTCTGTTGGGAATGCGTTCTTCGACTGCGATCTCCGTGCCCATAACCAGAATGGTGCTTTCCTGCTCGATTTCATCATCATCTTCATCGGCTAGTGTAAGTTCGGCATCCTCCGACTCCCCTTCCACCATACTGAGTAATTCATGGGCATCCGCAGCATCCATAGATAAACGTTGAAATGTACGAGTTTGGGAAGAAGAAAGGCTTAGCGATAAATCGTCGAGTGAAACAGCAGCAGGTTGAAACACAGCCGTAGAGATATTTGCGGTTGCAATTGTGCTGGTGGTACTCGTTGCCGAGGTAGCTGGTGTAGAAGGAGAAGTGGGCTGTTGCCGAGCTCGCCCAATCCTTTTAACCTCGCGTCGGATCTGATCTTTTAGCTGACGAGTCTGTACTAACTTATCTGCGCGGATGTTTCGCTTATGGATGTTTTCCAGCAATCGGTGTTGCACTGTCGTGAGCCCAAAATCAGGTTCAGTACTGACGCGGTTATCGACAATCGCTGAAATCACTGCTCTGGCATTTTTTGCCAGTGTTAGCCTTCGGTGGATCTGTGCCTCTTCAAGGGAGTCGTCACCCCTTACATCTCGGTGAACCCTAAGGAAATGATCACAGGAGAGAATCGCAAGAATGTGTTCTATGGTGACCTGGCTGTATTCCACCCAAAGGCGGTGGATCAGATTATCCCACAATAAACTTTGCTCGGTAGGCGACAGCATACTGGGAGCAGCACTGGTTATCGCATCGTCGATTTCATCAAAAGAGGTGCGATAACGTTCGTCGTGTACCTCTCTGTGGAACTGAATCAGGCTTGCGAACTGAATTTGCAACTGTCCCAGAGAACGCAGATTCTGAAAGCTGTCGCTCAGTGAGCGCGCTGCTGCCTGCATGCGTTGTGAGCTGGAAGTGGGAAGCTGCGATAAATAGTGCGTGGCAGCATGCGCGTTAGCTGTCAGCCGAATGGCGAAATCCCGTTCATCCTGATGGCTGATCGTTTGGTGGTTTCTCGGTGTGGAGAAACTGAACACTGGATCTTTCATATCCCTGTACCGTGACGTTGTGTGAAGTTTTTATAAAACTTACGGTATCAGGGTTGGTTAATTATTAACCGTTTCGAATATGAGAAATGTTGAATGTAGGATCAGTTGATAGGGTAGTTGTCGTAATCGACTTTATTGTAAGTACCTGAATCAATTTTGATTGTGTGAAACTCAGCATCGCCTTCTGTATTTATAAAGTTCACCGCAATCCAGACCTGCCCATTTTCATCTATGGAATCGACCTCCCATAAATGGTCGGTATCGATCAGCTTGGAATAGATCTTGGAAGTGGTATACAAATCATGATTTGGGTTTTCAGCGGCTTCTGCCAAATCTTTCGGTAAAGTATGAACCTGAACGAGGTAACTGACGGTTTTCATTTCGTATCCACTAAGCTAGAAAAATGGCAATGTATCGATAGGCTCATAATCAGGCAATTTACCTTCGCCAAAAGTCATGTCACCCTTCACACAATCCAGTTCAGCAATCACATTCTTCCCTTTGCTGACGATGATCCCCGCTTCCGTCAGGTGCTCATAGCTGCCGTCTTCGAGCCTTTCTCCACGCATACTTCGACTGAAAACCGTGTACCCGTACGGACCGTTTTCAAACAACAGATACCCTGCACCACCACCACTGTAACCCTCATGGTATTTGGTGACTGGCGATTCAATCTCCATTTCAATTTTCTCGGGTGTACCAAAACGGTAGGTAATGGTGTCTTCGCTTGCGGTGCAGACAGACACGCTTTTCTTACCAAAACTGCACTGTTGGATCATCTGCTGTTCCGACTTACATAAGTTAGCAGCCATAGTGGTGGACAAAACAGGCAGTGAAAGAAACAGCACCAAAACTCGTTTAAACATACGAACACCCATAAGAGTAAATATCATCGAATTATAGGCGATTTGTTGCTCCGTTTATGCCGAGTTTCTGAACGAATTGCAGGCTTTGTTCAGTCGGCGCTAGAGGTGCTGGAAAGTCAATCTGTATCTTGCTGATTGTAGGTGGTTTCTTCTATGTTTGAGCCATGCTTAGCAAGTTAATAATGTCAATTCTGGCGCACAACATCCTTGTCGATAATATCTCCGACCTTGGAGAAAGAGAGGTTGTCCTATGAAATGTATTATCGCGCAAATGTGGATGCAGCAAGATGCCCAGTCTCAAATTGAATTGGTTCAGAATCTGGTCATTCAAGGAGCAAAGCAGGGACATCGTATTTTCGTATTCCCCGAACTCGCCGTCCCCGGCTTCAATCGCAAAGTTGTGGATTTGGCCACTCCAGAAAATTGCCATAAATGGGAAGCGCTTCTGTCTGAGTTGGCTCAAAAACATCAGGTTCACTTGTTTGTGGGAATGCCCAGAATCGATGGCTCCTACGTATACAATTCCTACTTTTGTTTTGCGCCAAGCGGTAAGAAAGTGTGTGTCTGGGACAAGATAGGGCTTACTCCAAGTGAGCAAACATTTTTTACTTCGGGCAATAATCGCCCTGTGATGCAAATTGAGGGGATAACCTTATCAGTCGTGCTATGTCGAGAAGTCTTGGATTTAAAAGAGGTTGAGGCTGAACTGTCGAATTCTGGTGTCGATCTGATCTTATGGCCAAGTTACATTGGCTATGACACACAAAAAAGCACGAATGGATTTGAAGGTCCAGTTTATGAACGTGAAGCCAGAGCGATGGCTAAGCGTTTAGGTGCCATAATGATTCAGTGCAATTGGCCAAACGGTACCAATGTGCCTGATGCGAAAAACATGGGGGGCAGCAAAGTCATTTCTGCAGACGGAGAAGAGGTGTACCAAGCTCTGTATGACAAGCCAGAAGTCTTTGTCGTTCATCCAACAAAGACGTCTGAAATTGCGGTGGAAATCTTATCTGATTTTACATACTAGGCTTGAATCACGCGATTAAAGATGACTCTTTGTGCCTCGGCTTCCCCCACATCCATAATAGAGAAACTGACGGGAGAACCCGGAGCTCTTTGCGCCAGTTGTCCTGCGCCTAAAGCGCTTAGCGAGCCAATTTTCGGATAGCCACCAATGGTTTGCCGGTCTCTCATTAAGACGATGGGTTGTCCGTCTTTGGGGATCTGGATGGCACCATAAGCGATGCCTTCAGAAACAATGCCGTCTCTCTCCCCGTGAATCGGTTTCCCTGTAAGGCGATAACCCATGCGGTCAATATTTTGTGATACTTCGTAAGTGCTTGAAAGCATGGTCATCAGCGCACTTTTCGGGAAAGATGCGCTTTGATATCCCAACATCACACCCAGCTCAAGAGGGGCGTTGTAATCCGGAATCGCCCATTTTGGCGTGCGGGATTTAATGTCTTTACGGGAGGCATTAAAATGGAGCACGTCCCCCTCTTTTAACGGCTGACCTTGAGTCAGTCCCCCAATTTTTTCCCGTGGAACAGAGGCAACGCTGCCTAATGTTTCTGCCAGTTGAAAGCCTCCGACAACCGCCAAATACGCGCGAAGCCCGCTGACTGGAGCATCAAAACTCAGAGTGTCACCCTTTTTAACCGCGTAGGTGTGCCAGGGGAGGATTTTCTGGTCATTCAGGCGCGCATTCAAGTCGGCACCAGTTAAGGCGACGCAGGTATTGGCGCTGGCCTGAAGTTCAAGTTTTCCCAGCGTAATTTCAAGCTGGGGGGCGTTTAACTCGTTGTCGAGTAACCGATTTGCCCAGCAAAATGCATGTTCATCCATGGGACCCCCAGTGGTGATACCCATGTGTTGGTAACCATAGCGTCCTAAGTCCTGAATTAAGGTAAGAAATCCGGGCTTGATGACATTAAAGCTCATCGAAACTGCCTCCTAATTCCAGAAATTCCGGTTTAGACACTGACCGAAACCGGACGTAGTCACCGACTGCAACTTTGGCGAGTCCGTCACTTTCCCAATCGATCATTTTGGTGGGGGTTCGCCCAATGATCTGCCAACCACCGGGAGTTGGACTGGGATAAATAGCGGTTTGGTTGTCGGCAATCCCGACACTGCCTGTTGGTACCTTTAATCGTGGAGTTGACTTACGTGGCGTGGCAATGCGCTCATCCGTTGTGCCTAAATACGCAAAGCCCGGGCTAAATCCTATCGCATATACCTGATACAGCTTTTCGCTATGAATTTGAATTACCTGATCTCGACCTAGCCCATTGTGTTCGCATACCTCCTCGATATCGAGCGAGACTTCTTCGCCGTAGTAAACGGGCAGATCAATCACGTTGGATGCCTGAGTATTGGTATGAGCCGACTTGATGCCTCGCAATGCTTTTTTTAACTGTGCGATGATGGCGAATCGGTCGGTTTTATTTACGTCATAGCACACCAAAATCGAGGTGTATGACGGAATGATATCGACGATCTGGTCACTTAATTTTTGACGAAGACGACCGATTGCCCAACTGACTTTTTGGGCGGTTTGTTCACTGATGGTATCTCCAAAATAAACGATGCAAGTCATCTCGTTGACAGCTTCAATCCGCATTAGGCAGACCTCCTCATCACAGCCGCCGCTTGGCAAACACTTGCTGCATGTTCGCCGTCTCCATGAACGCATATGGTATCGACGTCAACCGCAAGTTTTTTCCCCGTAATGGTGGTCACGCAGCCTTCTTCTATGATCTGGCAGATCTGGTTCCGAATGCTCGTGAAGTCGTGGTAAACCGAGCCGCTAACAGTACGGGGCACTAGGTAGCCATCGTCGTTGTATGCACGATCGGAAAAGGCTTCAAACCAAACTTCGATGCCATGCTCATGTGCCATGGTGCGAATGATGTCGTTGTTGGGTGTAGCCATCACCACTAATGGGCAAAGTGGACGCACTTTACGTACCGTTTTCATGATGGTGGACAGCATCTGCTTGTCTTTCATCATTTGGTTATACATAGCGCCATGGGGTTTGATGTAGCTGACTTCTGTCCCGTATTTCTGGCAAATCGCATCCAATGCTCCAATTTGGTAAATCAGCATGGCTTCGAGTTCGTCGGGCTGGCAGTGCATGTTTCTGCGACCAAACCCCACTAAATCTGGGTATCCGGGATGGGCACCAATCTCGACAGTGTTTTCTACCGCCAGTCTTACGGTAGTGTCCATCGTTAGCGGGTCTGAGGCGTGAAAACCACACGCAATATTAGCCATATCGATAAACGGCATGACGTCAGAATCCTGTCCTTTGGCCCAGCAGCCAAAGGACTCACCCATATCACAATTTAGTTTCATTGGTTTTTCTCTTAAATAACGCTCGTTATCTTTGTGTCATGGTGGTGGGCAGGTAAGTGACGATGTCTGGGAATATCGTGATCAACACCAGCCCAATTAGTATCAATAAGAAGAAAGGCAAAGCCGCTCGGGCAACATACAAAATGTCTTTTCCGGTAAGCGCTTGAATGACAAATAGGTTAAACCCTACAGGCGGTGTAATTTGAGACATTTCCACCACCAGTACGATGAAAATACCAAACCACAATAAGTCGATGCCCGCTTGTTGCACCATCGGCATTACAACGGCAACCGTCAGTACTACGACCGAAATGCCATCCAGAAAACAGCCGAGAATCACAAACAGCACCGTGAGGTAGAGCAGGAGTTCAAAGGGGGATAAGGTGAATGTCGCAATCCACTCCGCCAGTGCACGAGGGATACCGAGAAAGCCCATCGCCAACGTCAGGAAGTGCGCGCCGACTAGGATCAGCCCGATCATACATGAGCTTTTGACCGCCCCGAGCAAACTGTCCAGAAAGTTATCCATTGATAACGAACCGGTCGCTTTTGCCAACACGATAGCCCCGAAGACGCCCAATGCAGCCGCTTCTGTTGGTGTGGTTAACCCGCCATAAATTGAACCCAGAACGAATAGGATCAGCCCAACGATAGGCAATAATTTCTTGAGCGCCGCCAGTTTCGCTGAAAAAGAGATTTGCTCTGAGTTGTGTGCAGGTAAGCCGTCTTTATTCATTAAGGTCCAAAGTGCGGTATAGCCCATAAACATGGCGACTAACATGAGACCCGGAAGGGCTCCTGCAATGAATAAGCGACCAATGGACACTTCCGCGGCGACACCATAAACAATTAAGATGATGGAAGGAGGAATCAGTAGCCCCAATGTACCTGAACCCGCGAGTGTGCCGACTGCCATTTTTTCGCTGTAGCCCTGGGCTTTGAGCTCGGGCAAAGTCATACGCCCAATGGTGGCAGCAGTGGCAGCAGACGATCCGGAAACTGCCGCGAAAATGCCACAACTGAGCACATTCACATGCAGCAACTTTCCTGGAAAACTGCTCAGCCATGGCGACAGCCCTTTAAACAAGTCTTCCGATAATCGGGTACGGAAAAGCAATTCACCCATCCAGATAAACATGGGAAGAGCAGTCAATGACCAACTGGTGCTGCCTCCCCAACTTGAGGTAGCAAAGAGCAACCCGATTTGCTCGTTTCCCGTTAGGTAGAGCCCAAAGACCCCAACGCCGACGAGTGCTAACGACACCCAGATCCCTGCGGCGAGCATGAGAATCATCGTCAGGGCAAGAATGATAGAAATGATTGAAATATCCATGTCGGCTTCCTTTATTGTGTTTCGCCTTCATGGGCTTTGTATGTCGGTGTTTCGCCTTTCAGCGCGATGATCAAGTTATCAAGCACTGCGAGGTTGAGCCCTATCATGCCAATGGCAACGGGCACCTGAGGGATCCATAACGGGATAGGAATATAGCCATGGGTGACTTCTTCGAAATCGTACGATTCCCATACCATGTGGGCACAGTAGAAGCTCATGAATGTCACTAAAAGGAACGCAAAAATGAGTATGGCGATTTCCTGATACTTCTGAACACTCGCAGGTAATCGCTGAATCACTAACGTGACACGAATGTGTCCACCTTCGCGAAAGGCATATGCCAGCCCAAAAAAGGTAGACGCTGCTAGTGCATAACCGGAAAAGTCTTCCGCTGAGGGGACAATAAACCCAAACATTCGACCGATAACCTGAGCCAGTATGATCAGCATCATAAGCACAATGCACAGCCCAGAAGAATAGCCGGACAACATGTATAGAGTGTGTTTAAACGTATTCACTGAAAAACCTCACAGCAATACCTAGGGTCTGTTTATTTTAAAAACAAGGCTCCACCGAGCAGAGCCTCTCGTATTATTGGTTGTACTTGTTGAGTACCGCTTTTACTTCTTTTGGTGCTTCCTGTTCCCATTCTTTAGTCATGGTCACACCAATAGCTTGTAGTTCAGCGATCAGCTTGTCAGACGGTTGAGTCACTTTGATGCCGTTGTCCGCCAGAATGGCTGTGTCACGTGCTTCGCGCTCTACCACCAAATCCCAAGCTGATTTTTCTGCTTTTTCAGCGGCCTGGCGAATCGCTTGTTGTTCACTTTTGTTCAAACGTTTGAATGCACGCTTATTCACCACGACAAAGTTTTTAGGAATCCACGCTTTTACTTCGGTGAAGTGGCTTAGGTAATCCCACGCTTGCCCATTGGCACCAGTAGAAGGTGAGGTGATCATGGCGTCGATGATTCCAGTACTAAAAGCTTGTGGAATATCAGGAAGCTGCACAGTTGTTGGGGTGGTGTTCATCAAATCCGCAAGGCGAGAAGTGGATGGGCTGTACGCGCGCATTTTGCTGCCTTTCAGATCATCAAGCGAATTGACTGGCTGCTTGGTGTACAAACTTTGGGCTGGCCAAGGCACAGTGTATAGCAGCATCAACCCTTCTTTGCTGAGTTGCTTTTCCACTTCAGGCTTCGCTGCTAGCCACAGTTTTTTCGCCTGTTCGTAGTCAGTGGCTAAGAATGGAATGTTGTCGTGCTTGAAGATTGGGTGTGTGTTACCCATGATGCCAATGAAGACCTCGCCCAGTTGAACCTGACCAGTTCGAACCGCACGTGGAATTTCTGGGTGTTTCATCAAAGAAGCACCAGAGTAGACAGTGATGTCGATGTCACCATCAGTGTAGCTCTTAATATCCTTAGCAAATTGGTAGGCGATTTGTGTGGGTAGATGTCCGTCACCATAAGGAGTGGGCATGTGCCACTTTGCTGCCATGGCTCCGTGAGCAGCCAGACCACTGAGCAATACTGCTGCGGTTTTTGCTATCCATTTCATGTTGTGTATCTCCATTTTTATTTTGCTTTTGTATGTTTGCCTAACGGGAATCGGGGGATTACAGAACCGCCAGTTCGTCGTTAAGGCAATCTGTGATGAGCATTTTTCCGGGTACGTGTGTGATCGCAATCGGTGGTTTGGCGTGTGCAATTGCCACCTGCGGGGTCACACCGCAAGCCCAGAAAACAGGTAGTTCGTGCGGGTGTACCTCTGCCGCGTCACCAAAATCTGGTTTCGATAAATCGTCGATACCGATCAGTTTAGGATCCCCGATATGAACAGGGGCACCATGGGCTTTTGGCAGACGAGAAGTCACCTGAATAGCGCGAATGGCGTCTGCGGCTAAAAACGGGCGCATCGACACCACCATGTTTCCGTGAAACCGACCACTCGCAGTTGTCTCTATGTTGGTTCGGTACATAGAGACATTAGTGTTGGATTCAATGTTTCGCACCGTCAGACCTGCGCGCTCTAATGCGTCTTCGAAAGAGAATGAACACCCTAGAACAAAGGTGACAAAATCCGACTGCCACAGGCTATTGATGTCGGTGACGGTTTCAGTGAGCTTTCCATGGTGAAAAACATTGAATTCGGGCACGTCGGTTCGGATGTCAATGTCTTCACCTAAAGTATTGAGGAGCGGGTAACCTGGCTGCGAGACCGCGATTAGTGGGCAGGCGACAGGGTTGTTTTGACAGTATCGAAGAAAGTCATTTGCCCATTCTTGAGGGAGAATGACGATGTTGCCTTGAACCAGTCCAGATGCCACACCGCTGGTGGGTTGGTTGAATTTACCAGTTCGGATTTGTTTTCTGACTTCCGAGGCTTGAGCAAACAGCTGCGACTTGTACGCAGAAGGTTGAGAATTCTTGATGAGCATTTCGCAAAGCAGTCCGTTGTTAATGAAATGTAAATCAAGTGTTGCTCTGTTAGCGCATTAAGTCCAATTATGGTTTTTTAAGTCTGGCGATAAATTTTATTTATTGGCATTGAGTTCGAACTCAGACGCGACATTCACCGCGATGTCAGCTGCCAGCTTGGCGGCACTGTTAAATGGAACCGATGGATAAGAGGCAGTGAAGCTAAGCGCTGAAGGCTCCCATTTTGCATTCAATTTTTTGAGTGAACCCGCTGCGATTTCAGGAGCGACCATAGCGTAGGGCAGTGACGAAATTCCGATTTGGTCCTGAGTCAGTTTTAAGCAAGCAGAGAGGGAACTGGATGAGAAGAAACGCGCGGGAAGTCCATCAATCTGCATAAACTTTTCGCTGATTTCGGTGAACGGGCGCGTGTTGCGTGCGTAAGTGATAATGGGATATTGAACCAGTTCTTCCAGCTCAATGGTTTTGTCTGGCAAATCCAGTTGAGTGCTGGCGATCCAAACTAACGGGAACTGGCATAATTCCAGGTTGTTGACGGTCGGTTCGGAAACCGGACCCATTAAAAAAGCAAGATCCAAGGAGCGATCAAGTAAGCCATTACGAAGATTTCCAGTCACATCCACTGTCATATCTACGTCCAGGTTAGGCAATTCTTGGTGCAAAACTTTGAGAAAATCGGTGAGCCAAGTATGAACAATCGTCTCTGATACCCCCAAACGCAGAGTGCCAGAAAGCAGCCGACTGATATCTGCACGCTTGTGCATTTGCTCTGCCATATAGAGCATTTTTTCTGCGTAGGGTAAGAGTTCTTTGCCTTGCGAAGTCAATACGATAGGGGACGCATCGCGATCAAAGAGTTTTACGCCGAGCTCTTCTTCCAAACCTGCAATACGAGTGGAAATAGCAGGCTGAGTCGTAAATTGCTGCTCAGCAGCTTTGCGAAAGCTGCCTAACGTGGCGACAAGTACGAAAGTTTCGATGCGTTTGAAGTTCATTGTTCTTCCTTTAGGGTCTTTTCCAAACTTAATGAACGAACAGAGCCTCTGCAAGATTCTTGTTATTTTAATAGGGTCTGTTGACCTTTCGAGATGATTTTTGCAGTAATTTGTGGGTTCTTTATACAAGGCAGCGCTTATTCGGTGTAGTCGCTCTACATCAATAAGCGGTAACGCAGTAGAAAGGAGCCACAAATGCTGCCCGAAGGGTTCAACTAGGCGTCCCCGGTCTATACCCTTTACTCTTTGTTGCAAGGTATTTGCTTAGAACGACTAAGCGAAAGACCTTGCGCCGCGATTAAACCACATAGAACTCGAACAAAATTTAACCGCGAAAGGTCAACAGACCCTAATTAGGGATGTGACTGAGCGGACAAAGTGAAAATTAAGCTCGCTTCCTGAGAAAGCGAGCTCGTTGAGTTGATGTGCTTAAGGGTTACCATCAATTTCTGCGGGAATATAGTGCTCTGCTTTTAGCTCACACATTTCCGGTAATACCGTAGCAATCGAAATGGACGACCAGGTGCCTGAAACAATGCCGATAAACATGGCGCTAGCAAACCCTTGCAACGGTGCACCACCCATCAGCCATAGCGCACCAACAGTGACCAGCGTGGTACCTGATGTCACCATGGTACGCGAGAAGGTACTGATCACCGCTGAGTTGATCACATCACTGGTTTTCCAGTCCAGCTTTGCCAGAATCTGTTCCCGGATTCGATCTGCAATGATGATCGAATCATTCAACGAATAACCCAGTATCGCGAGTAACGCAGCAAACACGGTTAAGTTGAACTCTTGTTGGGTTAATGCAAAGAAGCCCAGTACCACAATCACGTCGTGGAACAGCGCCAGAAGTGCACCGCTCGCCAGTCTCCATTCAAAGCGAAGACAGAGATAACCCATAATGCAAAGCATGCTGACCAGAATCGCCATGCCCCCCTGATCAAATAACTCGTCGCCAACTTGCGCGCCAATCATACTGCTGCTGATCACTTCGGCGTGGGTATCCAGTTCAGCTAAAGTCGATTTCACTTGATCTAGAGTTGCGTGACTTTCTGAGGAATAACGCAGTGTCCAGCGACCCAGTTCTCCCCCTTTGACGATGGAGAGAGAGTCGCCAACGACTGGGCCAAGAGACTGAGTCAGCTCCGTTTGGCTAACGTCTGATAACAGGCGAAATTCACTCACCATTCCACCGGTAAAATCCAGCCCTAAATTCAGCCCTCTCACTGATAAAAGAGCGATGGAGATAACCACCAGAGCAATAGAGAAAATGCTCGTCCAGCGACGAATTTGAGTCATGTTGTTTTGAATATTCATACTGAACTCCTATACGCGAACGTCACGGCGGGCATCCTGCCCCCAAATGAGGTTGATAATTGCGCGGGAAAGGAAGATGCCCGTAAACATGCTGGTTAGAATCCCCAGCCCCAAAGTGAGTGCAAAGCCCTGAACCGGGCCATTACCAATGGCGTAAAGCACCACGGCGGTGATTAAGGTGGTGATATTGGCATCCATGATGGTGCTGACAGCACTGTTAAAGCCGAGGTTTATGGATTGTGCGAAACTGCGCCCTTCGCCAAGTTTGTCTTTAATGCGCTCGAAAATCAGGACATTGGTGTCTACTGCCATGCCAACCGTCAATACCAAGCCAGCTATTCCGGGCAGGGTAAGAACTGCCCCCGGAATCAAGGCAATCAAACCTAACAAGCAGATCATATTGCTGAGCAACGCAAGGTTGGCAACCCACCCTAATCGGCGATACCAGACCGCCATAAATGCCAGAGTAAGCCCCATGCCCAGAGCCAGAGCAGAGAATCCGTTTTCGATATTTTCAGCCCCTAACGACGCCCCAATAGCCTGTTCTTCTACAATGGTGACTGGTGCAGTTAATGAGCCAGCACGAAGCAGCAGCGCCAGTTCTTGCGCGTCTTGCATGCTGCCAGCCCCTGTTATCTGAAAGCGCGTACCTAGCTGACTTTGAATGGTTGCCACACTGATTACTTTGTCTTGCTTACTGAAGTTACCCTGTGCATCAGACACATACTCACTGAACAGGGTTGCCATCGGCTTACCAACATGAGTCGCTGAAAAATCACTGATGTCGCCGCCGCCAGCCAGATCAAGAGAAATGTTCACCACGGCGCGTCCCATTTCATCTAAGCCTGCTCGGGCATCCACAATGTGTTCACCTTTCACTACGGGCTTAGAGACCAGTCGCACTCGGTTTCCGTCTTCATCTAACGCGCTAAAAATCCGACCTTTTGAACTTTCGGTTTCCACCTCGTGAAACGCCAGACTGGCGGTAGCGCCAATCACACTTTTTGCTTGAGAAGGATCTTGCACTCCTGGTAATTCGATTCGTATGTAGTCGTCTCCCTGACGCTGCACAGACGCTTCGGTAATACCGAGCTCCTCTATTCGCGACCGAAGGATGCTGAGGTTTTGCTTTAGTGTTTGCTGAGCAAATTCATCGATGCTTTGTTTTGGCATCGACAAAACCAGTTTGTTGGATTGCCCATGTTGTTGCCATTGTGGAAACGCTTCCTGAATCGCTTTCCCGATCTCGCTTCTGGAATCTTCGGTTTGTGTGGTGACAGTAATTTGATGATCAACAGAGTGGCTGATCTGAATGCCCCGAATGTGCAATTTTCTGGCTGTAGTACGAATGTCATCCGCTAAGGTTTGCTGTTTCTCATGCAAAGCTTGGTCAACGTCCACTTTCAATAAAAACTGAACGCCGCCACGCAGGTCTAACCCTAAATCGATGGGCTGAAAGCCCATCTGGGTTAACCAGACTGGTGCGACTGACTGGTAAGCCAAAGTGATTTGCGTTTCTGCGCCAAGAGTAGGGAGCAGAGCGGCTTTGGCATTGGTCTGGTCGTGCTCACTTTCAAGCAGCACCACCATTTGATTGCCAGTTTCAGTGATTTCGCGAACAGGAATATTGTGATGTTTTAGCTCAAGTGAGACCTGTTCAATACTCAGATCTGCTTTAGGCTGGTCGATAATTAACGCGGGCTTGTCGCCATACCATGAAGGCAGGGCGCTTAAAGCCAGTAAAACAATAGCGGTAAGAAGCACTACGTATTTCCAGATGGCGTAGTGATTCATTCGCTCGGGCGCTTTCGCGCGAGTGCGTGGAGAAGACATAGTCATACCTCTTTGATGCCGAATGCCAACGCATACGGCACGACATCAGGACTGCCTGATATCGCAATAAACTCATAAAAAAGGGAAGTGGACGCAGGTGCGTCGGGAGTTTAGATGTTAGGTCAACGGAACCTAGCTTCTCTGACTGAGCTGGACGTAGAGCTGATTGGAGTCTTTCCAGCCTGAGACCCGGTGCGGATTTGAGCCGACCGCTTTTTCAGACCAGAGGACAGATGGGATAGAAAGAGTAAAAAATAGATAACTCGGCGGGCGATCTTCTCCGCCCAACTGAGCAATAAGTTCGTAATCCGGGGTGGGAACGACGCGTTCCTGTGCCCACGAGACAACACGAGAAGAAGCTATAAGCCCTTCGGGTATGCGCTTGGAGTGGGAATCAAAATCGCCAGATTGGCTAACATCGGTGGAAGAGGAAGGTTCATCACCGAGTTGTACTTCAATTTGATGAGACTGAGAGGGATAGCCAGAAACCTCCGCCTGTGCAAACGCGGATTGGCTAAAAGTCAGCAGTAGCGAAAACAGCAGGACTGCCAAGGTTCTCATTAATATAAGTCGCTCATCAAATTTGTTGGGTCGATAGTATTCCTGAACGATTCTTCGGACAACTAAAAAAATCTAAATCTTACTTATCGATTTCTTATCATAGAGATTTAAACCTCGATCAGCGATTTGCTGTCGCCGCCAACGTGACGCCTGCGCCAATAAATGTGGTGCCAAAAATGCGGGATAATCGGCGAACAGGCACGGTTTTCGTTGAACGTCGCAGAAGTTTAGTGCCCCAGTAACCATAGGCGGTTAAACACAAAGCCGAACACACAATCAAAGTACCAACGAGCAGGGAAAACTGTGCGGCAAGGGGTTCACTCGGTGTAATGAATTGTGGAAACAGAGCAGTAGTAAAGACTATGGCTTTCGGGTTGGTGAGTGCCACCATAATACCCTGAAAATACAGGTTAGATTTACGATACTGGTTAGGTGATTCAGAAGCATCAAAGTCAAACTGAATCCCATGTCTCCACATTTTCCAGCCCATGTACATCAAATACAAAGCGCCAATAAACTTGATCGCCAGAAATGCAGATGTAGAGCTGAGTACTAAAGCACTGAGCCCCAATACCGAACACAGAGACATAATGAATAAACCACTGACGTTGCCAGCAATCGCCATGAGTGAGCGTTTAAACCCTTTACTTAATGAGTGAGTCATCACCAACAGAATGGCAGGACCGGGAGTAACGGTGGCAAGAAAGGCAATCGACAAAAACGCCAGCCAGTTTTCTAAAGACATAACACCTAAGATACTGAAATCCATTTCACTTACCTCACACAGAGACACGAACCTTCATCATACTATCCTGCTTATTGATTTAATGTTAATTAGGGGCGAAATTTTGTTCGAAAGCGCCTTCCAAACGCAAAACCTGTGGGTAGGTTCGCCATTATCGGAACTGCAATAACATTTGTAATTGTCTTCTATACCCAAGCTACCTCAAGATGTTAGGTTCAGCGAGTGTTGCTTAGTTTTCAGGCAAGACATCGATTTGAAGATCTAGTGGGTCTAAATCAAGAATCGATAACGCAGCATGAGAGCTAAGCAAACTCGCCCTTGGGAGCTTATCTTCTGTCTCATTTCATCGTTAAAGAATTTGGAAAGGACGGGTCATTCCACTGCATTCTTTGCCTTGAACTGAAACAGAAGATAGAGCTCTGAATCCTACATCCTGAGGTGGCTTGGGTATACGCCAACCTAATACAGAGTGTGATTTCTAAATGAAAAGGAGTAATCAATGACAGCAGCAAGCTTTTTTCGATTGGTATGTCTGGCCGCCATTTGGGGGGCGTCATTCCTTTTTATGCGGATCGCCGCCCACAGTTTTGGTCCTGCTTACCTGATCGAGTTTCGTGTGCTTTTTGCTGCCATTAGCCTGTTACTGGTGTCGCTGTTTCTTCGTCGTCGATTAGTTTTATTCAAATATCCGAAGCACTTTCTGATCATTGCATCATTCAACACGGCTATGCCTTTTATGTTGTTTGCCTATGCAGCTCAGACCCTGAATGCGTCTACTCTGTCGATTCTAAATTCCACCGCCGTCATCTGGGGGGCAGTGATTGCCTATTTCTGGCATCGCACGCCTTTGTCGATGAAAGGCGCATTAGGTTTAGTGCTCGGTGTGATTGGTGTGGCAGTGTTAGTTGGGTGGGATGCCGTGAAAATCGGTGAAGGTGCAACCCTACCTATTATTGCTGGAGTGATGGCTGCCTCTTGTTATGGCATTGCGACTAACTATGCGAAAAACGCCCCCAAGATATCGTCGTTCGATAACGCACACGGCAGCATGTGGGGAGCGGTTATTCTGGTGTTGCCACTGTTACCCTGGCTACCCATGCCGCAAACTCCTACAACGGTGGAATGGTCCTCTGTTGTAGTACTTGGGGTCTTATGCACTGGTCTGGCTTACCTTCTTTATTTCCGGCTGGTGGATGATATTGGTCCCGCTTCTACGTTATCAGTGACCTTCCTGATTCCTTTCTTCGGGATTCTATGGGGCAATCTGGTGCTGGATGAACCAATTGGTTTCAATACCACGGTTGGAACCCTATTAGTGGTCAGTGGCACTATGTTGGTCACAGGTTTCTCCCCCAAAAACGTTTTGCGCAGGAAAGTCGTTTAAAGCCCGGGTTTTTCCGCATTTTCTTGAATGGTTATTGTGATGTTTTCAATGAAACTCTTAGGATTACTAACTGGTTAGAAGCTAAACCTGAGCAGGACTTTCTGGATGGGTTGGAATTTCTGCCGATTTTAATTCGAATATGTGCTTTAGCTAATGTAAGCAGTGAAAATGCCAATTTCCTATCACAATCTCTTTCTCTGAATGTAAGAAGAAAGTAAAAGCCTCCCTTGAAAACATGTGTTGTTACAATTATTTCTGTCTCACAAATGCGAAATAGAGATATTAGTCGACTATTAATGTGGTTTTGAGTCAAAACGGTTTGATTCGAGATCCCCTACTGCTTATGTTTGTATTCAAAGGCACTTGCGCATCACTGATCCGATCAGCGTGCCTTAAAAAGGAATGAGTAGTAGTCCAAGCTGAAAGGTAGTTGCTAAATGGGCATAGACGTAAAACAATCTGGTCACGATCTCTGTTTACGGAACCAAACTGGTTCTGTGCCTCTGCCCCCCCAAGACTTCTCTGGGCAAGACAAAACCCGCTTTCAGTTTAAAAACGAAATCATCGTTAGCGAAAATAAGAAGTTACTTGCCAGCGAGTTGTTATTGTCGCAGGAAGACGCGTCTATCCACACTTCTTTTATGAAGGGAGAACTTGGAAAACGCCTTGCCAAAGATATTCTGGACCAGCAGCTTCACTTCCTTATTTCTGTCGATCCCGCTTCTTTCCCATTTGAATGTCTATTCCTGAATGTTGAACGTCATGCCCTTGGCAATAAGAAGACAGTCAATTTACTGATAGCTGTGCACTCTCATTTGCGAAGCTATGGTAAGTCTCTGGTTATTGAGACCACTGAAAGACAATATTCAATTGAAAACAAAGACTACCTGTCTGGAATTGAAAAGCTGAAACAGGTTGGAGTTAAACTGGCTCTGGATGATTATCAGGTGGGTGATGACTTTCGGGACGACGAGCTCAGTGCTGGCTTTTACGATTACGTGAAAGTAGACAATCCCTTTTTTAATCTTGAATCCGGACTCGCTGAACCTAATCAGAAGCTGGACATCATTCTTAGTCAGAAAGCCGCCAGTGACGCGAAGTGGATTGTGGAAAGGGTAGAAGATCAAGATTCACTCAATCAATTGCTACCCTTTGCGTTTTGGGGATATCAGGGGTATCTCTTCAATCCGTTACAGGAACATTATCCTGAGTATTCTCTGTTTTAACTGCCGAAACTTTGATTCGACGTTTGGTTCGCCACAGGTTGATAAAGTTAGGCAGCAGTGAAACGGCGATCATACCCATCATTAATCCGATTTGAGCGGCACTGTAACTTTCGTTCATGAGCAATACTCCACCAGTGATACCCGCTACCGGGTTTGCGATTCCACTGAATGTGAACTCAACAACCGTCATCTTACGAATCAGCCAGACATACATACCATACGCAAGTGCGGTATTCAGAAGCACTATCCATGTAATACCCGCCCAGTTTCGGATGCTGATGTCGTTACTTAGAACGGCTTGATAAGTGGCGGGATCTACCCAAAACTGAAGCCCGGTAACCAGCCCGAGAACTACCCCGCCAATAATGAGCTGCCAGCTCAGCACTCCCCACCAGTGCATGTCCTTAGACAGATTCTGAGTGAGCATGCTGCCAATAACAATACAGCAGATGGCACAGAACATGGCGACCAGTCCGACAACGCTGAGCGACAACTGGCTAGGATCAAATAAGAACCACGCAAATGCCACCAGAATTCCCCCGGATACCACCTGAACCATAGATGGTCGCTTTTTGAACCAAAGCCATTGAAAAATCATCGCAAAGATAGGGACGGAGACCATACCAACACCGGAAATTGCTGCGGGTAGCGTTGCCGCCATCAGGAAGATCATCGCAAAGAAAGCGCCAATGTTAATCACAGACAAGATAAGAAGAGGTTGCCATTGATGTCTTGCAGGTATCACGGGTTTCAGTGCGAAAAGCAGTAAGCCAGCGGGCAGAGCACGAACAAAACCCAGCAGCAGAGGTGGCCAGTCCGGAACGGTGTACTGGGTAACTGCGTAAGTAGTACCCCAAAAGAAAGCGGGGATCATGGCTAGGAATATATTCATGTTAACTATATCAATGTGAAGATAATGGTGGCTAATGTACGCCTATTTTACGTCCATGTAAAGTATCTTTATGTGAAGATATATTTAATTTCAGAGAGGAATACAAAACCAGTATCTGCAACTAAGCTTATTATTTGAGCTATATAAAAAAGAAATATTAGTAACTTTAAAGCCCTGATACGGTCAGGTTTGATGGGGGCGTGACCGAGCGATAGGCATGAGAAACGACAAGCGAAGCTGCTGATAAACGGAGAGAGTGTGATTGGAGAAAGAGTGTGATTAAAGCGAAACAGCTCTATATGCCTGCTATTGCGATGACTGCATTGTTCGTCGGCTCGATTGCTGTGCTTCAGAAAGCCTTGTCAGAATCATACGTCAGCCTGATCACAAATGAATTACACATTGAGCTGGATAGTATTATTTATGGGTTGTCGGTTTCCGTAGATTCCCCTTCTTACCAAGCCTTTGATGAATTTATTGAGAAAACGCCTTTTGCTCAAAAGCGGCATGAGATCAGCATTATTTCGGAGCAGGGTAAGCTGATTTTTGATACAGGATTATCCAAAGCCCAACTGATTCGCCAGCCTCCACAAAATAACCATCCAGAGTTTTCAAACGCACTGAAGCTGGGAGTAGGCAATGCGATGCGCTTCAGTGAAACCAAGGGGATCGAATATCTGCATGTCGCTAAACCTTTCGCCTTACGCGATTTTTATGGCGTCGCACGGATATCGGTTCCCATCGAATACATCAACTCAGCCATAGACAGGTTCATTACCTTCTTTTTCTTGGTCATGTGTTCTGCGCTGGCGGTGATGCTGGTGATTACCTACCTAAACAACCGTCAAATTGTTCAACATCTGGCGAAAAAAGAAGACAGATACAAAGCACAGTATGCACAGCAGACTCGGGAAGTGGAGTTACTCAACCGCCTTGCCAGCTTGCTGGCGGCATGCAGTACTATCCATGAAGCGGAGCAGGTGGTGAAAGATCTGGCGCCTAAGATACTTGGGGATGTTTTAGGGGCGGTTTCAATAATGCGTTCTTCAAGAAATTTGCTTGAAGTAAAACTGGTGTGGGGCGGTGACTGGATTGGCGATAACATCTACCCGCCGGATGATTGCTGGGCACTGCGTAAAGGGAAAAGCCATATGGCGAGAGACGATCTCGCTGCCATGCCCTGTAAGCACATGCCAAATGTAAATGACGAGCAAGTGCTTTGTATTCCTTTAATCGCGCACGGCAACACTGTAGGTATGATGCATCTGGCTTTTGGAGACGAAGAGGAGTGCCGGCGCCAGTACAACCTCTGTCGCACTGTTGCGGAACATATCGGATTAGCCATTGCGAACCTGGAGCTTCAGGAAGAGCTGCGACGACAGGCACTGAGAGATCCTCTGACTGGTCTATTTAATCGCCGCTATATGGAAGATGCCATCGAGCAGGACATGAATGTCGCAAGTCGCAAGAAACAGAGTTTCTCGCTGCTGATGGTCGATATGGATCATTTCAAAATCTTCAACGACAATTTCGGGCACGATGCCGGTGATTTTGTGCTTAAGCAGCTAGCAGGCGTGTTGCTGAAAGCCACTCGGGAGCAGGACAAAGTGTGCCGGATTGGCGGAGAAGAAATCGCCATTTTACTGCCCGATACGTCACTGGAAGAGTCTATTCTTGCTGCCGATAACGTATGCAACGCCGTCAGAGACATCAACCCAAAACTTAATGGTCAAATGCTTGGAAAGGTGACGGTTTCGATCGGTATCGCAACCTACCCAGAATCATCTAATGGAGTGGAAGGGTTACTGAAAGATGCGGATATTGCTTTGTATCAGGCAAAAGAGAATGGGCGGGACCAACATGTGCACAGCGGCTTAAAAACCACCGCTGTGCCCCTGAAAACGCTGCCTCGTGAGGCAAGTTCAGGGTAGAGAAAACTTAGTTCAGAGCTTTGTCCACCGTTTCTTTAAGCTGAGCGTATGGAATAAAGCCCGGAACGATCTCATCGTTAATGATGATTGCCGGAGTGCCTCTCAGACCCAGTTCGCTGAATGCCTGCATGTTTTTCGACACGATGCTTTGCTCTCGCTCACCTGTTTCCAAGTACTTTTCTGTTCCTGTGTCTTTAGCGATGCGATTGAGTGAGTCGGCATCGTGACGGGTTGGGTGAGCCACCAACTGGCGGTGAACTTCGGCAAATTTCTCTGGCTCTTTTTCCCACACTTTCAAAGCGTAGAAAGCAGAGTTAGTGTTGGTACCACTTGCAATCTGCTGCTGTAATGGCACGTAAACATTTACCACCTGCACATCTTTAACTTCAGTAAGTAACTTCGCCAGACCGATTTCCAACCGCTTACAATAAGGACAGTTGTAATCCGTGAAGTTAATGATGGTCAGTTTCGGATTGTCCGAACCTGCTTTACTGTGTTCTGGCGCTTTAGTCAGCCATTCTCTTTGATCTTCTAATGCCTTTTCCGTGCGCTCCAACTGCGCAACGTAACCTTTCAGGCTCTGATTTAAGTCTGCAATGATTTGTGGATGACTGCGAAGAATAGAATCGATTTCCGCCAGTTGAACACTTTGCTCCGGTGTGAGCTGTTCTGAAGGTTTGACGGCATCGGCGACACTTACGCTCACCATACTGAAGGCAAGACTTATTCCGCCAAGCCACTTGGTTATTTGAGTCATTTTCTGGTTCCTTATGCCAGCAACAATCTGAGCCACAATCCCCATGGAGTGGAGAAACCTGTGGTCATTGAATGAATTTCACCATCTTTGACGATGGCAATAGTTGGGGTAACTTGAGCTCGCCAGTATTGATTAATGCTGCCTTTCAAGTCGTTGATGACTTTGAAGTCATAGTTTTTATGTGTCATGTATTCCTGAAGGCGTTCGTCTTCACCAGAAGCGAGCGCTATTGAGACCACTTCATAGTGACCGGAAAGCAAATCAATGGTTGGGCTGGTCAGGGTACACACGCCACACCAGGTCGCCCAGAAGTAAACCAGAACAGGTTTTTCCTTGCTGAGCTCTTTTAAATCAACGTAGGTGCCATCTATGGTCATCCCTCGCGTTTCTGGCATGTCATAAAAGTCGACATGCTTGGTTCTCCACCAATCCAGTAAGCCGGTAATAAGGACAATCAGTAACAGGTAGCCAGTGAGGTTTCTTATTATTTTAAACATTGGGTCAGTTTCCTCTCGCCGCTTCTAAAGAGCGTGAAATCGAATCATGTGTAAGCAAAACAGGCAATGGAGTGCCTAAAGGTGAATCTGGTCCATAGACGACGTTTAGTGGTACGCCATAACGTCCGTGGCTCATTAAAAACTCGGTAATTTTACTGTTGGCAGTCGTCCAGTCTCCGCGCATCAGTACGACATTTTTTTCCTGTAAATGTTCATACGTAGGAGACTGAAGAAGTGTGCCGATTTTGTTGGCTTTACAAGTGATGCACCAATCCGCCGTAACGTCGACAAACACCAGCTTGCCATCAGCGACGTGAGCTCGAATGGCTTGCGAATCCAGCGGCTGCCAGTTTAAGTCATCGACGATTGGTTCAGCCCAGTATGATGATGTTGTACCTGCGATGATCATACCCAGTCCAACCACCAGTAACGTCGCACTGCTGAATATTGCTACAAGCCTTGCACCGTACTTTGAAGTGAGAAGGATCAAGAGTAAAACCAAGGTCGCGATTCCCGTGACGACGGTGCCAAACTGACCGATATGCGCATGTAGCAGCGAGATCAGCCAGAAAGTGGTGAGCGACATCATCAATGCAAAGACAATCTTCAGCTTATTCATCCATGCGCCGGGCTTGGGAAGAAAGCGCGTGCTATTCGGAAAGAGTGCGAAGACGAGCCATGGCGCTGCAAAACCCAATCCAAGAAACGTAAAGATAAGCAAGACATTCTGAACGCTTCCGCCAAGCGCAAATGCGACGGCGGTGCCTAAGAACGGAGCACTGCAAGGTGTCGCCAATAAAGTAGCAAATGCCCCCTGAGCAAAATGGTTACCCAACCCTTTTCCGCGATCCTTCGCCAGCGAGTCTGACACTTTTCCAGGCAATTTGATTTCGAATACACCAAACAGGTTGAGGCTGAATGCCAGGGTAATCAGTGCCAGAAAGGCAAGAAACCATGGCTGTTGAAACTGGATACCCCATCCGATGGTGTATCCTGCCCACTTTAAGCCAATCAGGGCAAACGCAATCAGCCAGAACGAAACCAGTATTCCAGCAGCGGATGCAAAAAATTGGGCTTGTTGAGTTCGCTTGTTAGGCGCAGATAAAAGCAAACTGTTTATTTTGATGCCGAGAACAGGCAACACGCATGGCATGACATTCAGAATGAGACCGCCAACAAACGCAAACCAGAGCATGGAAAGCAGATTGCCACTGATTTGAAATACGTTCCCTTTCTTCCACGTCGTCGATAGTTCCTGCGCGAGCAGATCATCAAGAACCGTAACTCGCAAAGAAGGCAAATCAAATTGAACTTTGCCAAAGGTATTCGATACCTGGCTTACGGCTGTTAACGTTATTCCTTCTATTGATAGAGAAGGTTGCTGGAATTGATCGTCTGAATCTTCTGTGGTTTCGATGAATACGTTCGGATTCTGCCAGCCATCAGGATGAAACAAAGTCACCTGAATCATTGAGCTTGTCTCGTCCCAGACAACCTCTTTGATTTCGGCTTTTCCCTCTTTCAAAGGCACTTTGGACATCGCCTGGTTGTGACGCAACAAGATTTCAGAGTCAGGAACTAGTTCAGCTGGAGTAAAACTGAGAGAGACAGGGTAGTCGGTGAGCACACAAATGTCGGTACAGCTTGGCAAAGTTATGGTTGCGTTAAACGTGGCACTTTCGTCCCAGTTTTTAAGCTGAATATCGAGCGGAAACGCCACGTAGTTTTTATAGCCCTGAACCGTTAAGCCAAACTGCTGGAAGTAGTTTGGACTTGGCCAGTGCCAGTTTATCTGATCGATGTTTGTAGATGGAGATAACCTGATGGAAGGTGCTACACCGCCCTCTCCGGGTGATCGCCAGTAGGTTTTCCAATTATCTTCCAGCGTGACTTCTAACAGCGCGTGCACCACCTTTTGATTTTTATTCGTGGTGCCGGGCAACGATAACTTCACTTGTACTGGAGGGTGCTGCTCATTCGCCATCCACCCGGTTGTATTCGCCGCAACACTCGGCGAAATACAGAAAAAGAGCAGCAGAAGTAGCAGCAACTTAGGGCAGTTAGGCATGATGTCAGGTGCGTGATGGTTTCTCATATCTTTTGAAATTGTATACCTAATACCCAAATTCGGGAGCGAAAGGATAGTGATCAGGGCTGCGTTTTCATGGTTTGATGAACACGAAACCTGAGCTAATCGAAGAATCTGGCAAAAGAGTTGTATCTATTGCGAGGGAATAGACCCAGGTTTAGCGGAAAATATTCCCAAAAATAAGAAAATTTTTTTGACAAACAGAGGGTTCGGAAATTGGAAAAACGAGAAATTCCTACAAAACTTTCATGAACTCTGTGTGAATATTGTGGAATTTGCACACAGATATCACAATCAACGTTATTTTTTGACGATAATCGAAGAAAAACATATACACACAGCGGAAACTCGCGTAACTTGGAGGTTGGCCTGTACACAGACCTATTTATTTGCTGTTTCTGACTCAAGAAGTCTTCTCTAACCTACTGCTCTGCGGTCTGTTCCTGAAGTGTTTTCTTTTCGATGTTAAGACCTCTCATAAGTAATTCTAATTCCGGCTGATATATTGGCACGATTGTCGTGCTACGAGATACAAAGATTCAATTTAGGAAATACCCATGTCTAAGACAACTGGCACAGTTAAGTGGTTTAACGAAGAAAAAGGTTTTGGTTTTATTACTCAGGAAGACGGTGGTGCAGACGTATTTGTACACTTCCGCGCTATCACTGGTGACGGATTCAAAACACTTGCTGAAGGCCAAAAAGTGTCGTTCGAAGTAGAACAAGGTCAGAAAGGTCCACAGGCTGCGAACGTAGAAAAAATCTAATTTAATCGTTTAGATTAGATCAGAATATCGCGCCCCGCTTTCTCTTTGAGAGAGCGGGGCGAATTTGTTTTTAGGATAAGAAAGTGTGTTTCTTATCCTTTGTTTTCTATAGAAAATACAATTTACGTTAGGCTTTGAGTGCCAATTTTGAACCATCAAATTTGAGATGGCTTAGGAGTTTCTGCACATTCTTTTTACCCTTCTCATCAAACATCATCCCGTAGCGGGCATAGTGATGAGAACGCTGCATATTACATATTGTTCCACTCAAAATAGGCAAATCCAGTTTGCTGCGGGTTCGTTCAACAATCGCAATCTGAACTTTCTCTTCGATCTGGAAGGTCCGAATCAACGGGCTGGTCACGATTCGACAACCACCTTTCGAAAGATCACGTACCTCACACTCCAAACGCTGACCGTTATATGCCACAACCGCGGCAAGAGAAACGTCGTATCTTGGTTCTTTTCTTAGCTGAAGTACTTTCATGGTGCTCGGGATAGAAATCATAATCATGCGAACGGGCTCGTTCACAATGTGCATGATCTGACTTCTGAAATAGATGAGTGCACCTTCTCCGCGGGGTGAAATGGCTTTCACGTTCACCCAAAACCCTTCCTGAAAGAAGTATTCGTAGTCTTCGTCTGAAATATCTGGGGCTGCAAGTAGAATAAAATCTGATCCATACGTACCGATAAAGGGCGTAATCCCCTTGTAATTGATACCTACAGGTGTCGAGATATTGATCGTCGTGTCACTATTGTGCTCAATCATCCCTAATGCATCAGAGCTTTTTAGTGTTGTTTCTGCGCCTTTAAATACTTCTTGCTCAGTATTGCTTTGAAGATTAGCCTCTGCAGAGTTTCCAGCCATGGTGTTCCTTTTCGACTTTAAGTCTTTGTAATGCTTTATCTTATCGTTGTTTTTCCGATTACAACGGTACTCATCATCTACAATAAGGTCAATAGATTGAAGTACTTATTAACAAAGTTAGTGAGTACGATGTCATTATAAGGAATGATTTATAAAACAGCTAAATCATCATTGCCTAATGTGAGCTGTGCGAATAAATTGCGCTCAATTTTCCAGCATCGGTCCGGCACATACATTCAAAAGCTCAAATTTGAGTCATTGTATGTGTTTAGTTTAGTAATAACTCACTCTGTTAGCTAATTCTTGCCAATTGAGCGAGAATACACAGCATTCATCAATACTTTAAGAAATTCTGAAATGGACAAATTGCAGCCACCCTTTGCGCCGTGCAAGAAAGCACTCATCCAAAAACTGTGGGGTGATTTTGGGCGGCTTGAGCGCTGGTATTTGGACTCTGAGTGTCGTCAGTCTGTTATTGCCAAATGGATAGAACTGCCGGACACACTTGCTCATCCCAGAGGGTGGAATACAGCGAGATCGACAGAACGAAAGCTGGCTTCCTATGTAATAGAAGCAAACTGGTATCAGCATTTTTCCAAACAAAAAGATCCTCGCTGTTTAATGCCCATTGGCCTTGATGTGGATCCTAATCCAGCCAACTATGTAATCGTCATGTCTGATCTCAATGATTGGGGGCTAACCCAAATAGTCAAAGAGTCCTCTCTTGTCCATTGGAAGCTCTGCCTCAAGTGGCTCGCCAACTTTCATGCAAAACATTTAGGTTGTGAGGAAACCAATCTTTGGGATCAGGGGACATACTGGCATTTGGACACCCGACCAGATGAATGGGAAGCGATGCCAGACAGTGACTTAAAACAGCAAGCGTCAGCCATTGACGAGGCGTTAAAACATACCCCATTTCCTACCCTGGTTCATGGCGATGCTAAGTTAGCAAATTTCTGTTTTTCCGAGGACAACGCTCAGGTCGCCGCTGTCGATTTCCAATACGTCGGTCATGGTTGTGCGATGAAAGACGTGATGCTGTTCATCAGCAGCTGCGTACCTGTCGATCAGGCAAAAGATTTTGAGGAATTGTTGTTAGATTACTACTTTTCTCAATTTGAAGAGGCGATTTTGTTCTATCATCCAGAACAAGACGCAAAGCAGATCACCGAAAGCTGGCGTCCCTTTTACTACCTGGCTTGGGCGGATTTTCTAAGGTTCCTAGAGGGATGGAGTCCAGAACACTGGAAGATCAATAAATATTCAAAAGCATGTGCTACAAAAGGATTGTCTTACCTCGCGAAGTAACGAATTTTCTGGAATACCATATTTCCAAATGATTGAGCTGTTTTTTTGTAAATGATAATTATTATTGTTTGATATATTGTAAACGTTACAGAAATTTTGTAGTTTTTCTCAACAAATTTGAAATAGGTAAGTTTTTGGGATGCGTATCGCGGTTAGCTGAGGTAAAGTAGCACGCTGTTTTAGCTCAGTTGAACACTAAGTAGCCCATAGCTCTTACCTCTCGGACTGATAGTTAACACCTATTGTTAATTTACTTGGGACACTGATAGTTTGTGTCCCATTAAAATCCCTCTTTTAAGGAAAGATGATGGTAATACCTGAAAACAGCTGCATCGTTATCTTCGGTGCCTCTGGCGATTTGACTTACCGTAAGCTGATCCCTGCTTTATACCATTTGTATGCAAATAAGCAGCTTCCAGAGTCCTTTGCGATTTTAGGCGTGAGTCGTACCGAGTACAGCGACGAGTCTTATCGCGACAAGTTGAAACGCTCTCTTCAGGAAATGGAAAAAACGGAACCTGAAACGTTAGATGCGTTTATTGATCACCTTCATTACCAAGCGATCAATACTTCTGACACTAGCGATTACGCAAAACTGGCGACGCGTCTGGATACACTGTCCGACATTTACCAGTTTGAACAAAGCAACATCCTCTTCTACCTAGCCACTCCACCAAGTCTGTACAGCGTGATTCCAGCAGCACTTGCTGCTCATGGTCTCAACGACGAAAGTAAAGGCTGGCGTCGTCTTATTATCGAAAAACCATTTGGTTACGATCTGGAATCGGCTCAGAAGCTGGATAAAGAAATCCACGAACATTTTCAGGAACACCAGATTTACCGCATCGACCATTACCTGGGTAAAGAGACGGTTCAAAACCTGTTGGTTTTCCGCTTCTCTAACGCGATGTTTGAACCACTGTGGAACCGTAACTTCATTGATTACGTTGAAATCACAGGTGCAGAGTTCTTGGGTGTTGAAGAGCGCGGCGGATACTACGACGGCTCTGGTGCGGTTCGTGACATGTTCCAAAACCACTTGCTGCAAGTACTGGCAATGGTGGGTATGGAGCCGCCTGCACAAATCAACGCAGACTCTATGCGTGATGAAGTGGTAAAAGTGCTTCAGTGCCTGAAGCCGCTTGATGAATCAGACCTTCGAAACAACCTTGTTTTGGGTCAGTACACAGGTTCGGATGTACGTGGTGAATTCCTACCGGGTTATCGTGAAGAGCCGGGTGTGGCAGAAGATTCTCGTACCGAGACTTATGTTGGCTTGAAAGCTTACATCAACAACTGGCGTTGGAATGGTGTGCCATTCTACGTGCGTACTGGTAAGCGTTTGCCAACTCGTGTAACAGAAGTGGTCATTCACTTTAAACGCACGCCTCACCCAGTATTCGGTTTGGATGCGCCAGAAAACAAACTGATCATCCGTATTCAACCAGACGAAGGCATTCAGATGAGCTTTGGTCTGAAAGAGCCAGGTGCAGGTTTCAACGCGAAAGAAGTGAAAATGAACTTCCATTACGCTTCTCTGGAAGAAACGCAAATGCTGACGGCATATGAGCGCCTGCTTCTTGATGCGCTAAACGGTGATGCTACTCTATTTGCCCGTAGTGATGCAGTAGAAGCTTGTTGGCAATATGTTCAGCCTATTCTGGACTTCAAACAAGATCCACAAGCGCTGTTTGGCTACGCATGCGGAACATGGGGACCAATCGAATCCGACAAGCTGCTTCAGCGCGACGGACGCGCATGGCGCTTCCCTTGTAAGAACCTTACCGACACGGATTACTGCGAACTATGATCAATCATAAGATCTTCCAAACTGCGGATCAGGTAGTAGAAAGCCTAGCAAACGAGCTGAAAGCGTTCAGCGAGCAAGGCAAGCCTGTTCACATTTCTTTGTCTGGCGGCAGCACGCCAAAGATGTTGTTCAAGCTGCTTGCGACAGACGCTTACGCTACATCCATTCAGTGGAACAACCTTCACTTCTGGTGGGGTGATGAGCGCTGCGTAGCACCGGATGATGCGGAAAGTAACTACGGTGAAGCGAATACATTATTGTTTAGCCAAGTAGAGATTCCGGCAGAAAACATTCACCGCATTCGTGGTGAAGACGAGCCAGCAGTTGAAGCTGAACGCTTTGCAAAAGAAATGGCAGATGTAATCCCAACCGAAAACGGCACGCCAGTGTTTGACTGGATCCTGTTGGGTGTTGGTGCAGATGGTCACACTGCCTCCCTGTTCCCGGGGCAAACCAATTATAACGATGAGAACCTAGCTGTTTTGGCTTCTCATCCTGAATCCGGTCAAATCCGCGTATCCAAAACAGCAAAAGTTCTGGAAGCGGCAAAGCGCATTAGCTACTTGGTGCTAGGCGCAGGCAAGATCGAGATCGTACACGAAATTCACACCACTCCAGCGGAAGCGTTGCCTTATCCGGCGGCGAAAATTCAGTCCAAAGCGGGCGAAACCGAGTGGTACTTAGATTCAGACGCAGCAAGTAAAATTGCCTGATCGATTAATGGAGATAAATAATGAAAGGTGATATCGGTGTTATTGGCCTAGCAGTAATGGGTCAAAACCTTATCCTAAACATGAACGACCACGGCTTTAAAGTGGTTGCTCACAACCGTACTGCTGCGAAGGTAGACGAGTTCCTAGAAGGCCCGGCGAAAGGCACAAACATTGTTGGTGCATACTCTCTAGAAGAGCTAGTAGAAAAGCTAGAAGCACCACGTAAAGTGATGCTCATGGTTCGTGCTGGTGACGTTGTAGACACGTTCATCGAAAACCTAATCCCACTTCTGGACGAAGGCGACATCATTATCGACGGTGGTAATACTAACTACCCAGATACAAACCGTCGCGTAGCGCATTGTCGCGAGAAAGGCATCCACTTCATCGGTACTGGTGTATCTGGTGGTGAAGAAGGTGCACGCTTTGGTCCTTCAATCATGCCAGGCGGTGCGCCTGAAGCTTGGGAAGCGGTTAAGCCAATCTTCCAAGGTATCTCTGCAAAAACTGACGCTGGTGAGCCTTGCTGTGACTGGGTTGGTAACGATGGTGCGGGTCACTTCGTTAAGATGGTACACAACGGCATCGAATACGGTGACATGCAGCTTATCACTGAAGCATACCAGTTCATGAAAGACGGTCTTGGTCTTTCAGCTGACGAAATGCAAGCAGTATTCGCTGACTGGAACAAAACTGAACTAGACAGCTACCTAGTTGAAATCACGGCTGACATCCTTGGCTACAAAGATGAAGACGGTGAAGCTCTTGTTGAGAAAATCCTAGACACAGCCGGTCAGAAAGGTACTGGTAAGTGGACGGGTATCAACGCACTAGACCTGGGTATTCCTCTAACGCTTATCTCTGAGTCTGTATTCTCTCGTTGCCTGTCTGCACTGAAAGACCAGCGTGTTGAAGCTGAAAAACTGTTCGGTAAGACGATCACTCCAGTTGAAGGCGACAAGAAAGAGTGGATCGACGCACTTCGCCAAGCGCTTCTTGCATCTAAGATCATCTCTTACGCTCAAGGCTTCATGCTAATGCGTGAAGCGTCGAACGAAAACGGCTGGGACCTAAACTACGGTAACGTAGCACTAATGTGGCGTGGTGGTTGTATCATCCGCTCTGCATTCCTAGGCAACATCCGTGATGCGTACGAAGCAAACCCAGACATCGCGTTCCTAGGTTCTGACGAGTACTTCAAAAACATCCTACAAAACAGCCTGGCAGCATGGCGTAAAGTAGCAGCGAAATCTCTTGAGTCTGGTATCCCAATGCCATGTACGATTTCTGCGCTATCTTTCTTAGACGGTTACACAACTTCACGTCTTCCAGCTAACCTGCTTCAAGCTCAGCGTGACTACTTCGGTGCTCACACTTACGAGCGTATCGACCGTGAGCGTGGCGAATTCTTCCACACGAACTGGACTGGTACAGGCGGCGACACTGCGTCTACTACTTACGACGTTTAATTGCTTCGTAATCCAAATTCAAAGGGTGCCAATCGGCGCCCTTTTTACTTTTTAAAGCTTCTATATCCTGAAATTGGATCACAATTGCAAACTCGTATGTGAAAAATAGCCCCTTTCTACCTATTCATTGAAGTATGGTTACCTGCAATAGATAAATTATATTTTCGAGGCAGCAATGGCTTTAATCTTCATTCCTTTCGTTTCTCTGTTTTTTGTATGGCGAGATTTGCATCGCACGGAATGGATAGGAACATTCTACTTTTTGGTTTACGCCATCTATCTCACTTTCTTTGTCGAACTGCCTGACCATCATCGGATAGGAAGCTTCGCTATCGGAGTTCCCTTTACTTCATACATGGCAATTCTATTCCCAAGTTGGCAGCAGGAATACCCTGAAGGTGTTTTGCAGGTACTCGGCTTTGGTGGGATTACGGTAACCTTTATAAGTTTGCTAGTGCTATTTTAACTGCTTTCTAAAACGAGCAATTTTGTTCAAGCTGAGCGATGATAAAAGACGTAACCTGGACTCATGAAGGATAAACGGGAAATTGACCATGCAGGACAAAAATCAATTTCACTATCAGGGAAATCAGAGCATTGACGGGCTAATACTGCTGAGCGCTAGCATGAGCGATTTTACGTACGACAAACACGCCCATGAAGAATATTCCTTTGGCGTAACTTTAAAAGGACGGCAAGACTTCTTCTGTCGAACTCAGTTTCACCAAAGTCCAGCGGGTGGGGTGATGGTATTCAACCCAGAAGATGTGCACGACGGGCAATCTGGGGGAACAGAAGATCTTGAATACGTCATGCTCTATGTTCATCCAGACGAATTGGTTTCGCACTTTCAGACTTTGGGAGTCGTAAACCCCAATCAGGCAAGAGTCAAAGAAACGCTGTCGAGCGACCCTATACTTCGTCAGCAAATTTTGACCCTGTCACGCTGGATGTCTGAAGACGGCGTATCTACTGTGGAATACGATGCTGCGTTGCTTGAAGTTGCCCATTCCATTATTCGAATGAGTGGGCAGGCACCTGAGATACCCGTGAAAAACACACGCCGTGAAACCCTGCTTCAAAGAGCCAAAGTCTTTATTCATGCGCATGCCAGAGAGGACATCTCAATTGATGACATCAGCCACGCATGCAATATGTCGAAATACCATCTGATTCGGGTCTTTAAAGCGCAATACGGCATGACGCCTCATCAATACGTGCTCAATTGCCGACTAAATCTGGCGAGAGGATTTCTGGAGTCGGGGAAAACCGCTACCGATATCGCCCAAATAGCCGGATTTGCTGACAGCAGCCATTTCAACCGGCGCTTCAAGCGTGTTTATGGAATGACGCCAGCACAATACCAAAAACAACGCCTTTCCTAGACTTTTATCAAGAGATAGATCCAATGTTCGAAATCTTCGCCTACGCCATAGGGGTCATGTACACGCCCGGACCTGTAAACCTATTGGCACTCAACGCTGGGCTGCAAAATAACACCAAGCAATACATTGGCTTTTACGCTGGAGTAGGTGTCGCAATGTTCATTTTGTTTGCCTCGATAAGCTGGGCTGGGAAAGCATTAATTCCAACAGCATGGCTACCCGTTGTGGCAGTGGTTGGGTGCAGCTACATCCTTTACATCGCCTGGAAACTCTATCGCAGTCAGGTTGCGTCGCTAAACGTGGAAACTCATGTTCTTAACTTTAAAGACGGCTTCGTTATGCAGTTGCTTAATCCAAAAGCTCCAGCTGCCGTTTTGCCTGTTGCCGCTGTACAGTTTCCTGCAATTGGGATTCAGGGAAGCGAAGCAATGCTTTGGTCTGGCGTACTTGCCACATTAGCTTTTGGTGCCCCCAGTTCTTATTCAATGCTAGGGGAAGTGGTCGGTCACAAACTCAGGAGCCCAAGGGTTTTCTCTATTTTTAACAAAGTATTAGCTTGGCTACTCGTTGTTGTCGCGATCAGTTTAGGTTACGAAACCGCTTACCTTCCCCTCTTGAATCATGCCGTATGAAGCTCATCGCAAACACCAACTTCTGACAATTGATTACACAATCCTGATTGAATATTGAGCACAAAGTCATTAGTATCTGCTTCTTTGTTGCGTCGCACTCATTATTCAGGCGCAGTAAATCATGCAGTTTGAGGTTCTAAGATGTTCAATAAATACTATGTGTTCGTACCAAGTGAATTGGAAAACGAGCAAGATAACAAAGATAACTCGTCATGCGAGAAGGAAGCTCAACGTCAGGCATTGGTAAAGCAAGCCCAGGAAGAAGCGCTTTAATCCAATACATTTGGATTCCGCAATTTCACTGCTCCATGCATTTAAAAAGCCTCGAAGACCATATCGATCTTCGAGGCTTTTTATTTATTACAAATACTACTTAAACTTTGAATAATAAATGTTTTTCTCATATATAATTCTTTAACATTATTATTTTGTGATTCCTAATAGGTTTGACTTTTGATTTATCTGTTAGCGTTGACTTGAGCATAGACTTCTTTACTTCACGTTACATACTTTAAATGAACCTAAAAAGGTAAGTTATGAAGAATAGTCGATTATTTCTGTTGTTATTTAGTCCGTTAATGTCATTAAATTCAGAAGCGGCTGGATTCTCAAAATCATGGTTTCAGCCAACTCTAAAGGTAAATAATGATCCTGTTTGTCAAACGATGCTTCCAAAAACAAAAGAACTATGGGATGGAGATATAGATCGAAACTTTCCATCTTCTTTAGAACGCAATGCAGGTAAAGAAATTAAAATAAACGGAAATACTATCTATTTAACTTATTTTAGGCATGCAGGCTGTGGAGGTGCTTGTGAAAGATATCAATATCTAGCATCAGTTCAGCCATTTCCTAACCGGAGGGACGACAGGGATTTTTATAATGAATTATCAGAAAGATCACCTCCAATAGGAGAAGGGCACATTTTATCTTCAGATGATGGGAAGTATTACCTTTATGTCTCTGGGAAGGAAGAAGATCAACTTCACCAGTTACTCGGTGATGCTTCTTGGAAGCATCTTTGCACTTTAAATAAAATGCCAACGACTGAGCAAATCAAATTAATAAAAAGCGATTACTATGAAATGCAAGATACTCTTTTAAGTTTGAGAGGGTATGTACGAGGTCTGAGACGACAGTCTGGATCGGCTAGTTTCTGTGGTTCGATGGCAACTCATGGACGTTGGTCTATCAGGATAAGCGATGAGTTTAAAAGATTACTTCATGCACCAAAACAAACACCGGAAAAAGTAAATTACAATAATTACGATGATTCTACATATGAAATAGATTTTAGAAACTTGGAGCTTTGGGCGCTACAAGGCTTAAGTGAATATGAAGCTTTTAATTCCTATGTTAGAAAAATTAATTCTGCAACAGTTGAATTGACTCAATTCTACCAAGACCATTTTCATTGGGGGGCAGTTGAGGCGGAAAAAATAGCAAATTATGCCTTAAAAAGTGCTATTAGTTCTGGAATAAGGTTTTATATGTATAAACCCTTTGAAACTGAAGAAGAAATCCAGTTAAGAAGGGCAATTTTGCAAAAGCTACCTATTGATCAGATAATGAAAATAGATGTATCTCATATGGAAAAAAGCTCTCAAAAAATTGGATGGTACGATACGAATGAAAGCATATTAAATGCTTCCGTCACATATCCAAGAGCGATTGCATATCTTTTAGAAAAAGGGTTTGACCCTAATAATAAAAATGTCTTCAACAAGACTCCGCTAATGTATGCGGCTCAGTATGATAGTTATGAATCAACTAAGCTACTTATTGAAGCGGGAGCTCAAGTGAACACTGGCACAATTATTCCTGATGATAGGTGCCAATATACCCTCCGAACATCGAATATGTCACCTCTACATTACGCAGTCAGATATGCCAGCAAGGATTTAATACAGCTACTTCTCGATAATGGCGCATCGAAAAATTTTGGTGTTAGGAATGAGCGTAACCATCCGGCGACTATTGAGTATCCGATAGACTGGTTGACAAAATATGTAAATGATAATTTGACTGATGACGATCGGAAAGAGTTAACTGAAACCTTAAAATTGTCGTCGCATTGATTTCAAGCTATTGATTAAAAGACCTCGAAGACCATATCGATCTTCGAGGTTTTTTTGTGTGTCCACAACGCGTTTTGGATACTCAGATTAGCGAACTCGTTCATTCCCTTTTACACTGAAATGAAAGCACTTTTGATGATCTTGCTATTAAGTAATACAGTATAACTGTGTTCGGTTTAACTCTAATTGAGAATACTTGATGGATCCATTAACGCAGGGCTTACTAGGCGCTTCTTTGCCTCAGTCGGTGAGCAAAAAACAGAGCGTGGTTGTTGCTGGGGCGTTAGGGCTGCTCGCAGGAATGGCTCCGGATTTGGACGTGCTCATTCGTTCATCAACCGACCCACTGCTGTATTTGGAATTCCACCGGCAGTTCACTCATTCACTCCTTTTCATCCCTATTGGAAGCTTAATCTGTGCCTTGGTCTTGCATCCGCTGATCGCAAAAAGACAGGGGCTATCGTTCAGGCAAAGCTGGATCTTTTGTGCACTAGGTTATGGTACTCATGCGCTGCTGGATTCCTGCACCAGCTATGGCACACAGCTGTTTTGGCCCTTGAGTAATGCACGTTATGCCTGGAACACGGTGTCTATTATTGATCCTGTATTTACGCTACCTATTCTGGTACTACTTGTATTTGGAATACTGAAGCGAAACCCTTTGTTCGCCCGTGTCGCCTTTCTTTGGGTGTTGCTCTATCTGACGTTTGGAATGATTCAAAGAGACAGAGCGGAAGCGGCAGGCTGGCAATTGGCACAAGAAAGACAGCATGCACCGATTAAACTTGAAGCCAAACCAAGTTTCGCGAACCTTTTACTTTGGAAAGTGGTTTATGAAACCGAAGACAGCTATTACGTGGATGCAGTAAGGGTGGGAACGTCGGTGAAAACCTATACCGGTGAATCCGTGGCTAAGTTAGATGTCGGCAGAGACTTCCCTTGGCTCGAACCTGATTCACAGCAAGCTAAAGATATTGAACGTTTCCGCTGGTTTTCCAATGGGTATGTCGCGCAGGACCCAACTGATGAGTTACGTATCATTGACGTACGTTACTCTGTTGTGCCAAATCAGCTAAATGCGCTTTGGAGCATCAGGTTATCTCCAAGCGCTTCTGAGGAAACGCATGTAGAGTATGCTACTCACAGGGACAACTCCGCAACGTCCAGAGCATTATTTTTTGAAATGCTATTGGATGATTGATGGAAGCCACTTTGGTGGCGCATAACATAGGGAAATGAATCGCTTATGAACTATCAGACCTTTCAACCACACCCAGATCTAGAGTCGCTAATCAGTTGCTACTGGACTTTGGAAGTCCCTGAAATGGAGGAGACTCAAAGACAGCGAATCATCCCAGACGGCAATATCGAAATGGCGTTCATTCTGGGAGACGATATCAAAAGGTATACCTCTGAAGATAGCTTCATTCTGCAGCCCAGAGCCATGGTATTGGGGCATATCATCGACCCTTTTTATATTGAGGCGACGGGGCGCGTCGACACATTTGCGATCCGATTTTACCCCTATGGCTTTGCCAACTTTATAACCGTACCTATCAAAGCATTGGAAAATACCGAGACGCCGTTAGCTCAGTTATTCGACGAAAAAACGGCTAATCAACTGGAACAAGACATTATTAGGGCAGCAGATACGAAACAAAGAATAGAGATAATCGAATCATTTCTTCTGAATAAGCTTAGTGAACAGAAGACAGTGGATAATATCGTTAAAACAACAATAGACACTCTATTCGCAACTAAAGGAAGCACATCGATCAGCAAGATCCTCAAAGAAGACCCATCCAAAAGAAGGCAACTTGAAAGGATGTTCGTTAAACAAATTGGTGTCAGCCCGAAACAGTTAGGTAAATTGATTCGGATTCAAAGCGCGTTAAAAATGATGCTTAACCAAGAGGAAAACCTTACCCAAATCGCCTACCAGAATGATTACTATGATCAATCGCACTTTATTAAGGATTTCAAAGAGTTTACCGGAGTCAGCCCAAAAGAATTCTTAGGAAATGAAAACATGACTCTCTCTTCCATGTTCTATAAGTGAATTCAATTTGTCGCATTTTTACAATTCCTTTTCCCATTGACTGCATAACCTTTCCTTAACATTTCAATCAGTAGATGTGAGGGTTACATGAGAAAGGTAATGCTGAGTCTTACCGTTGCAATGTTAGCTTTTGGCTACACTGTTTGTTATGGCGCAGACCGAGTTGAATCAGAAAAACCAAAAGGCGATTCAGTCATGAATCAAAATGGAGAAGGTATGAACAGTTATATTTCTATTTTTGAAATCCCAGCAACAGATATTTCAAGAGCCATCAATTTCTATCAGGCAATCCTCGGCATCAATATTGAGCAGATGGAAATGCCGGGCATGGAAATGGGCTTGTTTCCTTATGAAGATCAGGCAGTGATTGGCGTGGTTTTAAAAGAAGAAGGTTTTCAACCTTCGTCAGGTGGTGTCACGGTATACCTAAACGGGGGAGACAACCTTCAGGTTGTTCTTGATAAAGTGGAAAAAAACGGCGGCAAAATCGTTATTCCCAAAACCGCTCATGCTGACGAAAGTGGATTCTTTGCCATATTCCGCGACTCAGAAGGAAACAGAATGGGGTTACATTCCCCAAATTAATTCAGGAAGAGCTAACATCTGATAACGGTTAACGAATAACGCCAAGATCATACTTCAGTCTTGGAGTATTCTTGAACCTGCACATCGACTCTATTTATTTGAAAAGCCTCGAAGAACGTAATGGTTCGGGAGGCTTTTTTGTGTTGTAGGGAAGTGTAATTTGCAAAAAATCCCTGCTCTGGATTAACCAGAACAGGGATCAAATGAGAGAATACTAAAAATAGCGGGTATTAGTTGGCAGGTTCCCAGTTACCCCACTTATCTTTTTGATATGACACTTTAGGGTTATCACCACCCTGAGCCCAGTTTCGCGCTCTCCATTTTTTGTTTTCGAAAGTTACGATATCACCAGTTCGGTAAATTTTTGTCGCATCCCATAGGTCTGCAGGTGGCTCAGTTGGCTTTGTTGGTGGCTCAATTGGCTTCGTTGGTGGTTCAATTGGACCGATAGAGCCAGCTTTAACACCTGTTAGGATTTTACAGTCCTCTTCAGTCAGTTTGTTTCCGTTAACGTCGATAAGTCCACACGTATTAATAACATTAGTCATGTCCAGTTTAGTTTGAGTGACTTTGTAGCCTAAACCTTCACGTGCAGCATTGATGTGGTAACCAGGATCATGATCGACCATCCAGTTGAAAATACCGCCCAGATTACGTTTTTTCGCGTACGCCGCTTTCGCGTAAACTGTTCGAGGTGTATCAACACTTATGTACTGTTTTGTGGTCTTGTTGAACAGAAAGTCTGCATTCGCATCGATGTCGGTGTAAATCTCATAGCCCTGCATGCCAGCAGCACCTGTGCTCTTAAAGCTCACGAGCTTGTTCGCGTAATCGTAAAGCTCAGAAGAACCCGTATCATAAGATTTGTTTGCAGCATTACCCGGCGTAAACGAACCAATCAGTGGAGAAACGCTTTGAAGGTTCACTTGACCAGCGTTACGGCTGTAGTTTGCATAACCAATCTGAATCGCCGTTGATGGAATGCCAAGCACGTCGATCATGTAATCAATGGATTTCTCAGCAGAGTGGAACGTATCGTCATTCTTAAGCTGCTCGCCAGACAGGTTAGTGTGGTGAGCAAGTTTGTCCTGCCATTCACCCATGAAGTCATACGTCATTAAGTGAACATAATCCAAACCGTTATCGATCAATGCTTTGATGTTTGACGCGTCCAGTTTTGAAGCAGGCGCACCAGCGGCGATAGCAATTTTCTTGTTTTGCATACCAGCAGCATCTAGAGCCATACGAAGCTCTTTGATAAGAAGCGCGTAGTTCTTACCATCGTCTGGAGACCACGAGTTTTCACTCGCACCCGCACCACCTGGGTATTCCCAGTCAATGTCGAGCTGATCAAACATTGGATACAGAGTGAACCACTTCACTGCACTGTCGACAAACACTTTACGAGATTCAAATGTGCTTGCCATACGAGAGAATGGTTCAGATAGCGACCAGCCACCCACACTGAAAGCAAGCTCTAAGCCTGGGTCACGCTTCTTCATTTCACGAAGAACAGCAACCAAACCACCAGCGTGTTCCTGACCTGCTTCAAAAGTTGCAGGTCCGTTTAGTTCACTTACCCAGTTACCGCTACCTGCGCCAAGATCCTTATGGAGATCTGCAAATGGGTCGGTAAACACAATGGTGAAGTCAGGGTAACCGCCATCGGCACACACTTTCTTCGCAGACTTAACAGCAGAAGTAATCGTTGGGTCACCAATCTCGGTGCCACAAAGCGCCATGAAGGAATAAACTAACTTGTCGTATTTTCCTTCAATGTCATTGATATCAAAACTACGATCGTATCCACCCCAGTTAGAGACATAACCTGCTACTGGTAATAGCGAGGCGTTGTCTTCATAAGTATTAAATACTTTCTCAGCCTGAGTCCATTTCGGACCACTATACGCAGCGGTACTGCACGCTGCTAATATAGCTAAACTTACTATTTTCATAGATGTTTTCATTTTATCTACCTTTAATAAAATTTAAGTTTTAATGATTTTAAATGTTTCTTGTTTTACCAAGATTATGTTTGTTGCTGCTAATAATTACGTTATATATTTTATAAAATTTGATCCATATGCCTGTTGTTGTATATGTATTTTATTAAAGTCACATTTTTACGATGATTTGGTTTTAAAGTTCAATAAAAACAAAGGGTTGAATTTAAATGTCAATTTGATGTTATTATATTTTCCCTTTGTTAATGCTTGTTCTGTGATTTTTATTCGAGTTATTTTTTGAAGAAAAAATACTGTCTCAATAAGAAGACTGAGTTATTTTAGAAACAATAATTCGAATAAAAATTCAAAATTAATGAAGAAGAATAATGAATGAAGTTAAATTTTTAATGAGAAATATCGATTTTTATTATTAACGTGAATATTTATTTACAGGCAAAGATACCGTACAGGATAAATATTAATAATCGACCAATACTGTTATTAATTGGAGTGTAATACTGTATTTTTCTGTATCAGATAATATTATTTTTGAACGCGATTCAGAATATTAGGCGACAAGGCAAACAGCTCATTTTCTAGAGATGCCAGACCAAGTTGTTAAAGCCCAGGTTATGACCCAAGCAGAATGCTAGATTTTCGCGTACGGGATATACCTTATTTGAGGCAGGGCAGTAGTGGCTGCTGTACTTTTCGAAGTGTGCGATAAGGAATCTCTCTAACTAAAACCTATTCGTTACCAAGTTCTTCACCATTTTCATGAATTTTCCTGATTAACTTAGCAGGCGTTCCGCCATACAGTGAATCTGGCGGAACATCGCTATTAACTACTGAATTGGCTGCAATCACAGATCTTGCACCTATGGTGACACCTTGGTTGATCACAACATTACCGCCAACCCACACATCGTCCTCAATGTTTATAGGAGCACAGGAAGTTTCCCAGTTCCGACGTGCAAGGTAATTCAGCTCGTGGCTAGCACAGTAAAGCTGGGTATTCGGACCAATCAACACATTATTGCCAATGGTAATTTTCGCGCCGTCCAGCATAGTCACGTTCATGTTGATGAAGGTCTTTTCGCCAATTGAGATGGTCTTACCAAATTCACAATAGAAGGGAGAGCGGATCAAGCTAGAATCTGGAATGCTACCCATAAGCTGTCGAAATAATTCACTGCGTTGATCGCCATCGGTACTTTGGTTAATGGCTTGCAACAAGCTAGACGCATTCTGACGGATACGGTCAACACTGTCTGCGCTACCATCAAAATCTTTCCCTGCGAGCATCTTTTCAAATTCAGTCATCTTGCCCCTCAACTCGTTATCTATCGGTTTACTGCGGTAACATTGTATCACTGGTGGAGCTATCTATTCATTGGTTCGCCAGTAGAGGGAAACCATCCAATGTTCGAATTCCGTTTAGAAAACTATCCAGACTTTTTAAATACTCGAATGCTACTTTATTCGACTATTACAATGACGTTTGTGAAAACAAGAATATCAATATAAATCGATATTTAATTTTTTAATTTAAGTTTTATTAAGGATTATTTAACTTCAACTCCTAACTATTAATTGTTGAATGAAATACTCATTGTAAATATTTTATTTTATGAGTCTCAGCACATAATTAATAACTGCTTATCTCTGATTTACATAAACCCCTGTACGATTGTAGTTCGTGAATGTAGCAATAAACCCATTTTATAACAGTATGTTAAGTTAAGTTTGCGTGCTGGTTAATTGTCTTTCTTCGTTGAGTGTTCACCTCATAGTTACAAGTGCTGAATGGGTAATATTGCGCTGTTTCAAAAGATTTTTATTTGAATTTATGGACAATTAAATATGAAGACAAGGTTTTACGAAATAGATTTGCTCAGGTTTTTGTCAGCAATTTTTGTTGTGATTTTTCATTATACCTATTCTGCACATATGGCAGGACATGCTCCTGTTATTGATCTAGAAAATACTCGTATTTGGAGCCGATACGCCTATATGGGTATCAATTTCTTTTTTGTCATAAGTGGCTTCGTTATTTTTATGAGCGTAGAAGGGGGCAGCGCTCGCAAGTTTGTTGCATCTCGTTTTTCCCGTCTGTTTCCTGCCTACTGGTTCGCATTGACCGTGACCAGCATTATTACCGTCTATTTTGGCGCTCCCAAATTCACGGTTGACGGTGCACAGTTCCTTGCCAATTTAACCATGGTGAATTACTGGTTTGGGCATATGCCTGTCGATGGGGCATATTGGACTCTGTTTCTTGAAGTGAAATTTTACTTACTCGTCTTTGGTATGCTGCTTTTTAGAATGATGAAGTATTTTCTGCATGTTATTGCCATAGTACTCATTGTATCAACGGCCACTCTATTCCACCCATGGGCTAAAGAAATGAACATGTGGGTGTCTATTTTTCCTCACTGGAGCGGGTATTTTGCCGCCGGAGGCGTGTTCTACTTTATTCGTCGTGATGGTATTCGCCGTGATGGCGCGTCTGCCTTTAAAATGCTTCTGCTGGCACTGTCGTTCGTTTATATGGTTAAGCAATCGACATTGTTTGGTGAGTTAATGTCTGGATGGTTCTCTATCACTTTCAACACCACGGTCATTGCCACTCTCAACATCGCCTTCTTTATGCTGTTCTGCGTTACCGCCTTCTGTAAAGAAAACATACTCAGACAAAAGTGGCTGTACTACCTTGGCGTGCTGACTTACCCGATTTACCTGGTACACCAAAACATCGGCTATATCATCTTCAATCACTTTGGTGATTCCGTTGATTCCGTTGTTTTAGTCACTTCGACCATTGCTCTCATGTTGGTGGCAGCCTATGTCATTCATACACAAGTAGAACGCAGGCTGGCTCCGATATTTAAAATGGCAATGCTAAGGCTTTTGCGCATTCCAGATGAAGGGAAAAGCCGAAAAGCGGCTGGACATTGTAGTAAGGGGAGAACTGGTTTGATTTGAGCTGGATGGGAGTATTTGGTAATAAGCCACTAGTTAGTAGCTTATTATCTGTGATATTTGTTGCTACTTGCTATACCTAGCGAGCTTTCCTCAGAAACTAACATGCTATCAATGTTTGCGACTGAAGCTTTCTCGCGGGTAGGATCTGTAACATGTTTTTGCCCCATTCTACGTTTGACCTTTGACTCATTCATATCTTGTTAGTCAGAGTTTTCCCTACTCAAACTTATCTTATTGAGTTTAAAGTCAAGAGTTCCTGTTGTTAGGCCTGTATTTTACAGTCTAACATCTTTCTTTATGCTTTAACCTATTGATTTCCAGTTGAACTAATATGAGCGGGAGTGCATAGTGTGAGAAGCAAAAGATGACAATTATCGTGAAACTAGCGTCATGTATCTCATGTATTCAATAAGTAACAAATAAGGGCAAATATGAAAATAATATCTGTAATTAATTACAAAGGTGGTGTTGGGAAAACAACCGTAACTGCCAATATTGCGGCTGAGTTAGCAAGAAGAAACAAAAAAGTCTTACTTTTAGATATGGATGCACAAGCGAGTTTAACGTTTTCATTCATCACTCCAGACTATTGGAATCAGTCTTTAAAAGACACACATACGATCAAAAATTACTTTGATGATATCAGCCAAGGATTTGCTCCTCCACCGTTGTGTAACTTTGTAATTAGACCTACAGCCATTAACAGTCATTTGCAAAATATTGGTTCTAGTGGTTTTGTTGATTTAATATCTTCTCATTTAGGGTTAATCAATGTCGATTTAGAATTAGCAACATTGTTAGGTGGTGCTAATATGAATCAAGCTAAACTTAACTATATTAAAGTTCATGGCAAGTTAAGAGACTCAATAATCGAATATGCTTCTGGTAATTATGATGTTGTTCTAATTGATTGTCCTCCTAACTTTAATATTGTAACTAAAAATGCCCTTATCGCCTCAGACCAAATTTTAATACCTGCGAAACCTGATTATCTATCGACACTTGGGATCGATTATCTGCATAGAAGTGTCAATCAGTTGATAACTGAGTTTAATGAATTCGTAAGCATAGATCCTGCCATAAGACCATCAAACCCGCATATGCTTGGGGTTGTATTTACTATGATCCAAATCTATAGCGGCAATCCAATAGGTTCTCAACAGCAATTCATCTCTCAAACACAACGTCTAGGAGTTCCAACGTTTGGGACTTACTTTAGAGAGAATAAATCTATTTTTGCTTCTGCCCCACAAGATGGCATACCTGTTACACTTCATGCATACAATAGTGGTACATACTCAGATGTTGTGATGGAAATTAATGCTTTTGTTGACGAGTTTCAGGCGGTGGCAGGTGTATAGATGAGTAAGAAAGTTATTTCAGAATTTTTGCAGAAATTGATTGAACAGTTAGAAACTCTTACTGATTCTGACTTAAAAAAGCTAGAAACAGGGGAATATACTCTTAGTCTTAAGGTTGCTAAAGTCAGTAAGACAAATTCAGTGAAGTGTGAAAAAAAGGATACCAACTACTCAGAAGTGGAAGAAAAGTTGAGTGCTTGTGTCTCCCGAGAACTAGGTTTAGAAATTCTCAATAACTATTTTGCCAATAAACGAGAGCTTGAGATGTTTGCTAAATATGTCAATGTCTACGTTATGAAGCAGGATAAAGTCGATAAGGTTAAAGAAAAAATCATTGAGGGGACTGTTGGTGCTACCTTAAGATCTAGTGCAATACAAGAGAGCGACACACAACAAACAGTCAAGGATTAAAGTTACTTTTCCTTATCCAAATGAATTAAGTTAGAGCAAGTGATCTAGCTTAATTCTGTCCAAAAACACGCTAGAAAACCTCATACAACTTCCCGCCATTCAAAAAATCCCCTCCCTCCTACTCTTAACGTAAAACCATCCACTAATCACAACAAACCAAAATGCGAAGTAGTAACAGAATGAAGAGAGGGACGCTAAGAAATCGAGGTGTTGTTCAATCTCTTGCTCCGTGTAGCTCTGGGATACGAGTTTGTAATAGTAGGCGTAAAGAATGCCTATTGATCCGTACCCAAGGTTGAACATCAATCCCTTAAAACTCAAGACGGTGGCTCGGTTGTGCGATTCGGTCTTTTTATTAAGGTGGTAGCTTATGAAGATGTTCATCGTCATATTAATGAAAATCAGCACCAGAACGGGTATTACTCCGTAAATCGACCACCCTAGGCTTATTAAATAGTAAGTAATGGCAGTGGCGATCCCCATCACTAATAGAAAAGTTCTGGGTGTCATGCTTTCTGCTAATCGTCGGCTTTGCCCTGCCAGCAGAATCTGCAACATACTTATTCCAGCACCGATAAATCCGAAGTAGATAATCGGGATATCGATGGCGCGATAATACTGGCTGTTCATGGTTAAGAACATCCGTGATATGTGCTCGAACAAGCTGTAATAGAGCAATATAAACAGCACATAAGGAGTGGCAATGACCCACTTTCCTGTATCGAGTGTCAGCTTAAAGCTGGCGACGGTGGTTTCCCATTTGCTGCTGTGGGTTGGCAAAGCGTGATTGTCTTCTTCCATGTTTATCGCAGCATAAATGGCGATGATCGCAACAAATAAGGTGGCAAAGACCGGAATACGCATGATGTCCTGAGTATTCTCTGGCGGAGCGAATCCAAGAAATTGATAGACGCTTGCCATAAAATTCACATCGTACATGGCGGCACCCAGCAAAGTAACAAAAATGCCGATCCCAGAAGAAAGGCGAAGCTGGATTTGCAGCACCTGCGGCCACACTTCTTCTTTGCCTTGGGCTTTTAAGGTGTCGTAAGCCAGTGCTTCATCCGCACCACTCGCCAGAGACATGGCTAATCCACTCAATACCCGGTTGATCATAAATACAACGAAAACCAGTGTGGGGTTGCCCGTAGGCACAAGGGCGATCATGGCGATTTCAATGAACATCACCACCGAAGACAAAACGACCAGTTTTTTACGCCCCAAGGTGTCGGCAAACGCGCCCGATGGGACTTCAGAAATCACAATGGTTGCCGCCCAAATCACGTTGAGTATGGCGAATTGAGAAAGGGTTAAGCCGTAATCCAGATAGAGCAGGGTGAAAACAGGGTAGTAAAAGCGCGCAAAGTAACTGCTTCGAAACACTAGGTAGTTACGCACATTGCGGATTTGCAGGATTTCTTTGAGTGTCATGAAGTTTTCAGTACTTTGAACAACATACCATTAGATATATACCCTTTTAAATTGAAGGTAAAAGCCTCTATGGGTGAAATCATGGGGCTGTTGCAAAATCCATCACTTAGTTAAGTGAGAAAATCAGCTTTAACGTTCCAAAGTCCAAATAAACAAAAGCCCCTGACGGGGCTTTTTCATGGGCGCTAACCCAAGACAGTGAATAAAAAGATCCCTTGCAAAAGGATATGGACAGAGGGAGAGATTCCCAGTGCAAGGGAGGGGAAACTTACAGTTTGTCTGCGCTTACAGTTTTGATTTCAGGCCAGTTGCCATCAGCCGTTTGCACAAAGCCTTTTACATCTTCTAACCAGCGCTTCTGAACAGACTTATCCAAGTTCAGGTAAAGCTTGCCAGCTTCTACTTTCCACGCCAGTGGGTCGGTATCAAACTTCTTACCCATTGCTACACCAAATGCGCAGTAGCCGCCGTATTGTGGTGCGTATGCCGCTGGGTCTGCACGGAATGCATCACGGTTTGCCGCAGTAGAGAAATGGTAAATCGCGTTTTTGTAGGTTGCAGAAAACTCAGGGTTACCTTTCGTTGGCTCTGCTGCGTTGAAATACGCTACCGGGTCGTAACCCTGAATGGCCAGGTCATTGGCATCTGCACTTACATCGATGTCGGCAGCCATCACAGAGAAAGGAAGCATTGCGATACCGCCTAAACTAATAAGGCGCTTAAGAGATTTGTTTGAAACAGACATAGGAAAACTCCTTTTTATTATCTTCTTAATGTCAGGTTTCCGTAATATCTGCGGCTTGCCCTGACCGTGTGTGAAGTAATTTAAGGCAGATGTCCGGTCTATTTGGGTACATAAGTGCGTAAAAGTGTGCCAATAGTACGGAGGAAATATGGATGCACTTTCGAAATTAATTCAGCAACTCTCTATGCGATCAGAAGTTTTCTACTCTGGTCAGCTTTGCGGTGTGTCTTCATTCAGCGAACCGCACCGCAATCAGGGGCATTTGCACATTTTGCGTGGTGGGCATTTGAGGCTACGAGACCATAAAGGGCGGGAGCTGGAAATCACCGAGCCATCGCTGGTGTACTTTCCTTTAACGGTGCCGCATGTGATTGAAGGGCTTTCCGATGGCGCTCATCTGGTCTGTTCTACCATTGAATACAGCGAGGGAAAATGGGAGCTGCTTTTTTCTGCCTTGCCCGATCGCATCGTGATCCCGTTCAAGACCATGCCGTCGCTTTCTCCAATCATGGAGGCACTGTTTTTAGAGGCAGCGAACGCGGATTTAGGGCAACAGGTGATCTTAGATAAGCTGAGCGACGTCATGATGATCATGCTGTTTCGTCACATAGTTGAACAAAACTTGATGAAAGAAGGGGTGTTGGCCGGTTTGTCTCACCCACGGCTCGCGGATGCGCTTAATATGATCCATCAGCTTCCATATCATCCATACTCGTTAGAAGATCTGGCGGAAAAGTGCGCCATGTCTCGGACCGTGTTTATCGAAACGTTTAAAAAGGTTGTTGGGATGACCCCAGGGAACTACATCGCTCATTGGCGGATCGGGGTTGCGCAGTCTCTGATATTGCAGGGTAAGCCGATGCATTGGGTGCTGGATCAGGTTGGATACGAGAGCTACTCAGGTTTTACTAAGGTATTTAGGAAAATCACCGGCTTGTCACCACGGAACTGGATTGCTTCCAAGGAAGAAACAGGAAGAGGAGAATTATGAGCGGAATCATTGTATTCGGAAGTGTAAACGCCGATCACGTTATGCAAGTGCCTGAATTTCCTCGTCCGGGTGAAACCATAACCGGAAGAAATTACCGAATTGTCGCCGGTGGAAAAGGGGCGAATCAGGCCGTTGCGTGCGCGCGGTTAGGCGCAGATATCCGCTTTATTGCTTGTGTAGGTGATGATCCTTTTGGGCTTGGCATTCGCAAGCAATTTGAATCGGACGGCATCGATGTGACTGGTGTGAAAGTGGAGCCCGATTGCCCGACAGGTATCGCCATGATTCAGGTGACCGATTCTGGTCAAAACAGCATCTGCATTTCGGCAGAGGCGAATGGTTACCTGACCGCTCCTGTGGTTTCAACCTTTACCGACACCCTTCAAAGTGGCGACTACTTGCTCCTTCAGCTAGAAACACCGTTGGATGGCATTGAACACGCGGTGGACATTGCCCATCAATCCGGTTGTAAAGTGGTGTTAAACCCCGCGCCCGCTCGCGAGTTGCCCGATGATCTGCTTGCCAAGGTTACGATGATCACCCCAAATGAAACAGAAGCAGAAATCCTCACGGGTGTTGAAGTGACGGACGACAAGTCTGCTTCTAAGGCATCCCAAATTCTTCATAAAAAGGGCGTGGAAACCGTTCTGATCACCTTGGGCGAGAAAGGCGTCTGGGTCAGCCAGTCTGGTGTTGGGTATCTGGTTCCCGGCTTTGTGGTTGAAGCGGTGGATACCACAGCAGCCGGAGATACGTTTAACGGTGCGTTGCTTGTTGGGATGTGCCGTGGAAGTACGTTAGAAGGCGCGATTGTGTTTGCACATGCGGCGGCGGCGATGTCGGTGACTCGTTTCGGGGCTCAGACTTCCATTCCTTACATAGGTGAAGTGGAAGCCTTTTTAAGAAATCAGGGGCAAATGGATTAGCGAGCGCTGATCACTAACAAACAAGCAGTTCGACTTCGTGCTGCTTGATCACTTCTACCAGCTCGGCGGCGGGCATTTCATCTGTAAACAATGAATCTACCTGAGAAATGTGCCCAAGGTTGACCATAGCACCGCGATTGAATTTACTGCTGTCTGCGGCCAGTAATGTCTGGCGGGAACTGGCGATAATCGCCTGCGCAATCTTCACTTCCGAATAGTCAAAGTCCAGCAAGCTGCCGTCAGAGTCGATGCCTGAAATCCCGATGATGCCAAAATCCATTCTGAACTGTTCAATAAACTCGCGGGTCGCTTCGCCAATAATGCCGCCATCTTTGTTGCGGATCTGCCCGCCAGCAATGATCACCGTGAAGTCTTCTTTCGCCATTAAAATACTGGCGACGTTGATGTTGTTGGTGACCACTTTAAGGTCTTTGTGATTGAGAAGGGCAGTAGCGACTGCTTCGGTAGTGGTGCCGATGTCGATGAAAAGCGAGGAGCCGTTTGGAATCTTCTTGACCAGCTCTGCGGCGATACGGGCTTTTTCTTCCTGATGGCTGACTTTCCGGGTGGAATAGGCTTCGTTTTCGGTGCTGGAGTAGAGAGAGGCACCGCCATGGTGTCGGCTGATCAGCCCCTGTTTTGCCAGTTCGTTCAGGTCGCGACGAATGGTTTGTGGGCTTACGTTGAACGTCTCAACAAAGGCTTCGGTGGAGAGGAATCCTTGCTCATCCAGCAAAGCGAGTATTTCATGATGACGTTGGGTTTGTTTCACAGCTAACTCCGGCTTCTATTGTCCGGCAGATAGCCTAACACAGATTCGCATTCGCCCAATCAGATCAGCGTCTTCTTATAAAAGATTTTGTCGGTTCCGTCTTTCGGGTAGCCCTGATAGCGTCCTACTTCCTGATATTCGTGTTTTTGGTAGAACTCGGGTGCCTGAAAATTGTAGGTATCGAGAAAAATCTTTTTAACCAGCATTTTTCTGGCTTCTCTTTCTGCGGTTTTAAGCAGTTTGGTGCCAATGCCTTTACGACGGTAATTGGCATCAATCCAGATGCGATGAATATGAAGGGAATCATAAAACAGATGGGCAGCAATGCCACCTACCACACGGTGTTGGTGATCGCGAATAAACAGCGCGAGAACTTTCTCGTCTAAGTCGGGGAAATACGGCTCGTTGAATTCACGCAAAGCTTGGTAGATGGACTCTAAATCCTGCTTATCGGGGTGGTACGTTACCTCAATGATCATGCTACCTACTTAGGTCTATCAGGTTGATTTATCGAAAGTATATACCCTTATTCTTTTCTATGCATTTTCAAATCTTAAATTTAAACGGGCTCTCATAATTATGAGAATCAGACCATCATCTGCCGAGCGTTACGCCATCGCCTTGCCCGCTTTGTGGGCTCGTTGAATGGCATCGACAACAATCTCATGAGTGATTTTAACTGGCTCATTGTACGCAATGCTGCCTGCTTCGCAGGTTTTGGTGGCGATGATATCGATGGCATGAGTGTCGGTCGGCTTAATGCCTAAATCATCCAAATTGCAGGGCAGATCTATTGCCTGAAACAGCCGGATGACTTTTTCGAGTTCTGACTGAGGTTTATCGTTGAGAATCATAGACACTACCACACCGAAAGCGACTTTTTCACCGTGCATTAAATGATGAACGCGCTCGTAGCTGGCGGGCAGTTCTGTTAAACCGTGATGAACAGCGTGTGCAGATGCGACTCCCACCGATTCGAACCCTATGCCCGACAGCAGAATGTTGGCTTCCAGCACCTTTTCAAATGCAGGAGAAAGCCGTTTGTTGTGGCAATCTTCCACAGCCTGTACGGCGTTTTCGAATAAAGTGTCACGACAGAGCTGTGCCACCATGGTGGAGAGCTGAGTCGCAAACCCACCACAAAAATTCCCCGTGCCTGAATTCAGGCACGATTCCGCTTCGTACCAGGTTGCCATGGCGTCGCCAATGCCAGCCGCAAAAGTTCGGGCTGGCGCTCCGATGACGATAGCGCTGTCCACCAAAACCAGATTGGGTGGGCGTTTCACAAACAGATCTTTAACGAAAGCGCCTTCTTCAGAATAAATCACCGCCAGAGAGGAGCAGGGCGCATCACTTGCAGCGACCGTTGGTACGCTGACAAAAGGAATGATTCTGCCCAGTTTGTCCGACAGCATGTCGGCACTCGCCCGACATAAATCGATCACCTTGCCACCGCCCATTCCGACAATGCAGTCTGCGTTGTGCGATTGCAGATCCGCCAGCGTCTTTTCAATTTTTTTCGTGGTGCATTCGGCTTCGACAGAAAACACCGACACATGGCTGGGAATCGGTTGCAATGCGTCAATCACTGCCGAGTAGGCATTTTGGTCGATGTAGATAACAGGGTGTTTCCCAAGCTTATCAAGCTCGGGAATAAGCTGCACCATCGCTCCAGAACCCTGCACATAGCGGGAAGGAAAGTTGGTGGTGAGCAGAGTCGGGGATGTCATGGTTTAACCTTTTGATAATGCCTTGAGAAGTTCATCGCCGTTGAGCGCCACAGGCAGTTCGGAAGGAAAGCGATCCCGAAGCTCAGGAAGCGGCACACCGATCACTTCCATGCCTGCGAGCATACCCGCTTTGGCTCCTAATGGGCTGTCTTCAATCACGGCCAGCTTTTCTGGTTCAATATCCAGCAGATATGCCGCTCTCAGGTAGCCCTCAGGGGAGGGTTTACCGTTCTTCACATCATTTCTGGCGACCACGATCATTCCGGGGATTTCAATCTCTAACGCTGCCAGCGCTGCATTAACCAGAATGCGGTCTGAATTGGTCACCACGGCCTGAGGGACACCCGCCTTTCGAAAAGCTCGGAATAAATCACAGCCATACAACGGTGTGATTTCGTCGCTATGCTGGCAAAAATACTGGTAGTTCGCGTTGCGATAATCATCAAAGGAAACAGACAAATCGTACTTGTCACGGAAGTACTCAAAGGTTTTGATGCCTTCGGTGCCGAGCACATTGAGCAGATCTTCGTGTGTCGGGTCCACACCCTGCTTGTTGAGTGTGGTGCGAATGGCTCTTTCATGGATGGGTTCGCTATCGGCGATAGTGCCATCCATGTCCCAAAGTACGCCTTCAAATTTCAGTGTCGATTTGTCAATGTCTCGCATTCTGATTCCCTATTTTGGGCTACCAGCAAGTGTAGCCGCCGTCTGTTTTTAAAATGGTGCCCGTCAGCAGGCTGGATGCCTGACTGCTCAGAAAAAGCACGGCAGAAGCGACTTCTTCGGGTTTCCCCAATCGCTTCATGGGTGTGTTGTCTACCCATTGCCGATACATCTCTTTGTCTTGTGTCACGTAACGGTTCATTTCGGTGTCGATGTAGGTGGGCGCAACGGCGTTAACACGAACGCCACGCTCTGCCCACTCGGCAGCCAGCGATTTGGTGAGCTGATGCACTGCCGCTTTCGAAGCGTTGTACTGAGCCTGCTCCTGCGGTCGGTTGACGATGTAACCCGACATGGAGCCCATATTGACGATGACCCCTTCACCTCGTGTCAGCATTTGCGCGCCAAACGCTCGGCAGCAGTAAAATACCCCATCGAGATTGACCTGAAGCACCTTGCGCCAGACCTCATCCGTCATGGATTCAGCGGGATGATTACTGATCGCAATCCCCGCGTTGTTGACCAGAATGTCTACCGAGGTTCCGTTGTTGGCAAGCGTTTCCGCCGCGTTGTTCACTGCCTCGGAATCGCTGACATCCAGAACCAGTGTCTGAATGGTGGTGCCTTTTCCCTGCGCCAGATCGTTCAGCGCCGACTGCGCTTTTTCTAGCGTTTGCGAATTAATGTCTGTGATGATGATGCTTGCTCCGGCATCGAGCAGCGCATGACAAATCTCAAACCCAATTCCCTGTGCACCGCCTGTAATCAGCGCGGTTTTTCCCGTTAACATAAATTTTTCAAGGTACATGTGACTTTTCCTATTCTAACCGCTGCTTTTTGCACGTAGATGTGTTCCGTATTGCAAAAGCATGGCAATCACAATAATAAGACCCATAAAGACCTGTTGGTGGTAACCCGGCACCTTGGCAAGGTTCATCAAGTTAGCAATCACTCCCAGAATCAAACAGCCGATCAGCGTGTTTAACGCCGTTCCCCGACCGCCCATCAAACTGGCTCCGCCTATCACAACGGCGGCGATGGCATCCAGTTCAGCGGCAACGCCTATGGTGGCAGAACCCACGCCTGTCCGGCTGGTGGAAATGATGCCAGCAAGGGCGGCTAACCCGCCTGAAATTACGTACACCGAGACGACGTAGCGGTTGACGCGAATACCGGAAAGGCGCACCGCTTCGCTGTTGGAACCTATTGCCGTCACTAAGCGACCAAATCGGGTGTAAGTTAAAATGCCCCCGGCGATCAAAAATAGGGTGAGCATTAAAATCACGGGTAAAGGCACACCAAACAGGTAACCGGAACCAAACTGAGTCAGCAACTGACCGGGTTCGCCCATCACGATAGGTTGCCCCTCCGAGAAAATAAGCGCCAGACCGCGAACAATGGTCATCATCGCAAGGGTGGTCACAAACGGTGGAAGCTTAAGATGGGCAATTAACACACCAGAAACCAGACCACAGGTTGCGCCAATAAGCACGGTGACGACAACAGAAGTGCCCGGAGCCATATGTTCGACAAACATGGCAGACAGAACGCTGCCTAGTGCCGCAATCGAACCCACAGAGAGGTCGATACCTCGGGTTAAAATGACGAAAAGCATGCCTATCGACAGTAACCCAATGCCCGCAATCTGGCGCAGCACGTTCATGATGTTGCGCTCGGTTAAGAATACATCCGACTGGCTGCTGGCAAAGATCAGCAGCAGTACCAGTATCATGGGGGTTCCCCATTTCTGGAGGTGGTGTTGGATTTTTAACGCGGTTTCAACCATATCCATTTCCTTATCTTTTTTATTTCTGCCTTAGCATTCTGGAATTAGCTGGCAGCCTGATCCGTGGCAATCATTGCTAATCGAAGTAAATTGACTTCCTGATAATCGTCAGGGGTAAGTTCGCCGGTGATTTCGCCTTCTCTCATCACCAGAATTCGGTCACACAAACCAAACAGTTCCTGATGTTCAGAAGAGATCACAATCACCGCGACACCTAAGGTCGCGAGGTAGCGGATCAGGGTATAGATTTCGACTTTGGCGCCTACATCGACACCGCGTGTGGGTTCGTCCAGAATTAAGACTTTGCATTGGGCGTGAATCCATTTCGCCAACACTACTTTCTGCTGGTTGCCACCCGACAGACTGGAAACCGGATCGCTGCTTTGGTGGTATTTCACGGTCAGCTTCTTCGATAAATCGGTGACGATTCTGGCTTCTCTGGCTGGATGAATCAGGTCACCTGCGATCAGAACGTCTCTGAGGTTTGCCATGGTGATGTTGTGGGCGATGGAAAATTCGAGCACGGTCCCCTGCGCTTTGCGATCTTCAGGAACCAGACCGATACCGTGCTTCACCGCGTGATAGGGGGAGTGAATGGATACGGTTTTCCCTTCGATTTTGATGGTGCCGGCGCTGGCTTTGTCTGCACCAAACAAAAGGCGCATGGCTTCGGTCCGACCCGCCCCCACCAGACCACCCAGCCCGAGGATTTCACCTGCACGAACGTCCATATTAAAGGGGGACAAGCGTTTGCCGTCCGACAGGTTTTCTATCGACAACACGGTATCTCCCAGAGCATGATCAGTTTTCTCACCAAACAGATCTTTCAAGGGTCTGCCGACCATCAGTGGGATCAGGTCATCGACGGTAAGCGATTCCGGTGTGGTGTTATCCAGCGTTTCAATGGACTGTCCGTCTTTGAGCACCGTGATGCGGTCTGCGATTTGCAACACTTCATCCAGACGGTGTGAAATGTAAACAATGGCGACGCCGGTTTTTCTCAGATCGTCGATGATGGTCAGTAAGCGTTGCGCATCGCCCTCGGACAGCACGGCGGTTGGTTCATCAAACACAATGATCTTCGCGTGAGTCGAAAGGGCTTTGGCTATCTCGACAATCTGCTGGTGGGCGACGGGTAATTCACCGACGGGGAGGGACGGATCCAGCTTAAACCCAAGCTTGCGGATCAGTTCCGACGCGCGGCTTTGCAACGCTTTTCGGTTCACCAGACCGGGCAGTTCTTTCAGGAAAATATTTTCAGCAATTGATAAGTCTGGTGCCAACACCATTTCCTGATGGATAACCGCAATACCGGATCTGAACGCGTCTTTGGGGGAGCGGAAGACGGTTTCTTTTCCCTTAATACGGAGCTGACCTTTGGTGGGTTTGTATTCACCGCCGATCACCTTCATCAGGGTGGATTTCCCTGCGCCGTTTTCCCCGATCAGGGCGTGCACTTCTCCCTTTTTCAGGGAGAAGTTAACACCTTGCAGGGCTTTGACACCGCCAAAGTAGCGGTGCAAGTCCTTCACTTTTATCAGTGGGTGTTCATTTGCCATAACTGCCTCAGAACACCGCGTCGTCACGTAGGAAGTCGTCGACGTTATCCTGAGTAATGACCGCAGGCTTGGTGTAAGTGAGTTTGCCTGTTGTGGCTGGCAGTGTTCCGTCGATGGCTTGCTTGGCAAGATCCACCGCTGTGGACGCAACAAGGGCAGGGTCATTCAGACCAGTAGCTCCGTAACCGCCGCTTTTGATCAGCCTGAGTGCTTCTTTCTGACCATCGGCTGCCGCAACCAGTAACACGTTGCCTTTCAGCTTGGCGGCTTCAACGGCTTTCTTCGCTCCCAATACCATGGAGTCATTTTCACCCAGCACGATGTTCACATTGGGGTTGGCGACAAGGATGTCTTCCATCGCTTTCAATCCGCCTTCACTGTTCCAGCCCCCCCAGCCCTGAGCGACGATTTCAATACTGGTTTCACCTTCGTTTTTAAGCTGACCTTCAATGATTCCAGCAATCACACCTAAGCGACGTTCTTTGCCTACTTCGTTACCTTTTTCACCAGACAACAGCGCGACTTTCAGATCTTTGCCTTTCATCTCTTTGGCGATCCAGCCACCCACCAACTGCCCGTTCTGGGAGTTAGAAGACTGAACCAGAGTGATGAAGTTAGCACTTGGGTTCAGGGTGGAATCAATCACAATCACCTTCACACCTTCTGCACTGGCGGCATTAACGGCGGGCACCAGTGCTTCGCTGTCTCGAGGGTTAATGATCAATGCCTGAATGCCTTGCGACACCATGTCTTCTACATCGGCGATCTGCTTCACCAGATTGTTTTGGGCATCGGTAGACAGTACTTCACACCCAAGGCTTTCGGCGTGTTTTTTGGCAGACACTTCTTGTGCAGCAAAGTAAGGCGCACTTAGTGTCTTCATTGAAATGCCAATTTTGCATTTGGCAGCGTAGCTCAGTGGGCTGGCAGCCAAGCAGGCTGTGACGATAGCTAGTTTTACTAATTTGCTCATGGGTCAATCCTTTTCTTAATTAAAAGTACCGAATAATTCGGTTTTCCTGCTCTTTTTGCTTTTTTCTCGCCATTAAATGTAGTTTTAGAACATTGAATGGCGAAAAAAATCCAAACCGATACACCTCATCGGTCTGGATAAATTCAGTCTTCTTCGAGTTGATCTAAAGCGGTGTAGAGACCGCTGGTGGCATCCTTTATCTGATTAAACACGGGATACATACGATCGTATCTGGCTTTCCAGCTCGGGTCTGGGGTGATCTCTTTTTCAATCTGCACCAGTTGCCTGGCGGCTTGAGATAGAGAATCAAATTGCCCCGTCGCGGTTGCGGCTATGGCGGCACAGCCGATCACGCCACATTCCGGTTCTTTAGGTACCAAAATGGGGGTGTTGTACATGCTGGCTTTGATTTTCAGCCACAATTCCGACTTGGCACCGCCGCTGGCTGCAATGATGCGCTCAACCTGACTATCGGCATGGCTCATCTGTTCGATATGACGTCGTACCGCGAATGCCACACCCTCCAGGACTGAACGGTGAAGATCCGCCAGACTGTGCCCGGAATTCAGACCAAAGAACTGCGCTCGGGAATTACGTGTCGCGCCAAGGCGTTCTCCGGTCAGGTAAGGTAAGAAGAACAATTGGCGGCTGCCCGCCGGTGATTGCTCTGCTTTTTGCGTGGCTTCCTGATAAGAAAGTGTGTTTTCGTTCATGGCGCGTTTTGCCCAGCGAACGGCGTCGCCTCCCGCATCCAGCAACGAGAATGCCCCCCAATGGTTACCGGGGATCAAAACGTTGCACACTTCTTCATGTCGAACAGGCTCTGAATTGGCAAGGGTGATGATCGAGGAAGTCCCTGTCACATCAGAACCTAAGCCCGGTTCGGTAATGCCTGAACCCACAAGCGTAACCGGAAAGTCGCCACCCGAAACCACCACAGGAGTGCCTTCAGTTAAGCCCGTATCTCGAGCCGCTTTGGCGGTGATGCTTCCCAATATATCGAGCGGATCGCGCAACGGAGGCAGCAGACGTTTGGGAATGCCTAACTGTTGAATCATGGTATCGGACCATGTTTTCGAATCCGCATCCATTAAGAAACTGGCGGATGCTTCTGTGGTATCAAATGCAATTTCACCCGTTAGTCGAAAATTAATAAAGTCTTTCGGCATCAGTACTTTCCAACTGTTTTCAAGCAATTGTGGTTCATGCTCTGAAAACCATTGGAGTTTGAAGCCCGGCCATGCCGGAGTCGGAGGATTGGCAGTATTTTTCAGACAGGAATCCAGCCCAAAGTCCTCTTGATAACGATTCACCAAATCAATGGTGCGTTTGTCGTTCCACAAAGGGACAAACTCACGGGTGGGTTCGCCCGATTCGTCAATCAGAACCGTGCCGTGCATCTGCCCGCAACAGGCGATGGCGCGAATGTCCTTAGATAAGCTGCCCAATTTGGCAAGCACACCGTGGATAGACTCACACGCGCCGTCCCACCAGTCCGAAGGGCGCTGTTCGCACCATCCATACCTTGGAACATGCTGTTCATGCTCGCGGTTGGCAAACGCCAGTATCTGACCACTTTTATCAACGGCGGCGGCTCTGACTGAGCCAGTACCGACATCGATGACCAAATAGATTGGGCTCGACATGGTTAATCCCCAATTCTCATTTCAGTTTGAATATCGAAATAGTGCGCTTTGGACATATCCACTTTGATTTTACTGAGCTGCCCAACACTGGCAGGGAAGTGGCTGTCAACTTGTGCGGTGAACGGTTCGCCTGCTAACTCGGAGATCAGCAAGGTGTGAGAACCGAGTGGCTCTATCGCTTTGGGTAAAACACCCACTACATTGCTGGTTTCCTCCAGTGCTTCCAGCGTGTGCTCCGGGCGAATACCAATGACGACCTTTTCGCCTCGGTATTTAACCAGGCTGGTCTGGTGGGGTGAGGCAATGTCTAGCGTTTCGCCGCTGTCTAAAGTAACGAAGGTTGCGTCTGCGCCCACCGTCACCGCAAGGAAATTCATGCTGGGTGTGCCGATGAATTCGGCCACAAATCGGTTTGCGGGCTTTTCATATATTTCGATGGGCGAGGCAAACTGCTCAATATGCCCGTTTTGCATCACGACCACTCGATCTGCCATGGTCATGGCTTCGACCTGATCATGGGTAACGTATACCGCTGTCGTGCCGAGTTTGCGTTGCAGCTGCTTGATTTCTGTGCGCATTTCTACGCGCAGCTTGGCATCCAGATTGGAAAGTGGTTCGTCAAATAGGAACAGATCTGGGTGACGGACAATGGCTCGCCCAATCGCAACACGCTGGCGCTGCCCGCCTGAGAGGTGACGAGGTTTTCTGTCCAGCAATGCATCAATCCCCAGCAGGGCACTGGTATCGGAAACACGTTTTTTGATGACGTCTGCCGGTTCTTTGCGCACCTTCATGCCATAGGCGATGTTGTCGTACACCGTCATATGCGGATAGAGCGCGTAATTCTGGAACACCATGGCGCAGTTGCGAGTGCCGGGTTGCTCGTAGGTGACATCGCGATCCGAGATGGCGATGTGCCCATCGGTGACGGTTTCCAGTCCTGCGATCATTCTCAAGGTAGTGGTTTTGCCGCATCCGGACGGACCCACAAGCACCACAAACTCACCTTGCTCAATATTGAGGTTGAGATCCGGGATAACGCTGATGTCATCATACGACTTTTTGATGTTGGTTAAGCTAACGTGTGTCACCGCATCGACTCCTTGTACATCCTTTGGTTGAGTTCAATAAGCTGGGTTCCGCCACCGCTGTGGTAGCGGAACCAGACAGGCTTATTTCGCAGGCAGACCCATGGCGCTGCGATACGCTTTAAGCTGTGACTCGCGACCGAAATCGTCTGTGAGTCGGTCCCATTGCTTGGCAATGCTGTCTAAAGCTTCCTGTTCAGACACTTTGCCTGCCAGAGCACGAGACAGTTCGATTTCCAGAATTTCGGTGTAAGCGAAGAAACCCGGAATTCGAAGATCGAGCGCCACGTTGGGTGCATCCAGAGACGCACGTTGCGCCGCTAAGTATGATTCCGCTTCGGGTTTAGAGAAGATCGCCAACCAGTTATCGATGTTATCGTAGTGACTCAGACGGTATGGGTTAACCCCCGTATTCGCGGTGACGATGGCTTTGGAAGACTGCTCCTGACTGGTCACGGTTTTCACAAAGTCCCACGCTGCCGCTTTGTTTTTAGACGACTGAGGAACCGCTAACTGCCAGCCACCAAAAGCAAGGAATGGAGAGGCAACGACACCGCCGTATTCCACCCATTTGTCTTCTTTGGCGTTCCAGATGGATTTAGAGCCTGGCAGCATGGCGGTGCGTACATTACCCACAATACGGGATTCCTTGGGGTTTGCGCCTAGCACACCAGAGTCGGCCCAGTCGATGTTCATCGCCACCTTGCCACCTGCATACAACGGACGAACGTCACCCGAACCATTGTTTAGTGCACCCGGTGGGTTGTAGTCTAAGCCACGCTTGTAGTCCTTCAGGGCTTTTAGCCAGCCAGCGTTGTTGATTTGTGCGTCCATGGTGTCTGGATCGAAGAACATCGCGCCCGGATTTTTTGGATCGTTGGTGTAGCTGGCAGCATGAGAGAAGAAGTACCAGAACTGCTGACCGCCACGTTTGTAAGCTTCCGCTGTGCCGTATAGACCTTCATCCGGGCGAGTGAAGAATTCAGCAATGTCGTAGTACTGATCCCAGGTGACTGGCGCGGCAAGCTCATAGCCGTACTTCTTCTTAAAGGCGGCTTTTTCACCAGCATCGTTAAAGAGATCAGCGCGGTAGTTCAGCATGTGCATGTCGCCATCCATGGTAGCGGATTTCACTTTGCCGTCCCAAAGCATCAGACGCTCACGATAAACGGGGTGAATGTCTTGCCAGTATTCGCCTTCCTGCATGCTTTTCGGCATTTCTGAAAGGAACAGGTTAAAGTCTGGCAGCCATGCCGGAATGTAGGAAATGACGTCGATCTCACTCGATCCTGTCTGCATTCCCGTCAAAAATTTAGGAAAAAGCTCGCCAAATGGAAACTCGACAATTTTCACTTTTCCGCAGGTTTGTGTTTCCCATGCATCCCCTGCGGTGCGCAGAGCGGAGGCAATAAAGGGACCATTTTGAGACCCGACGGTCACCGTCACACCGGAGTAATCAGGCTCGCACGCTGCCAGTGTTTGGGTCGAAAAAGCGGCTGCACCTAAGCTAAGGGCAACGGCCAGTGCTGAAGAACGTATTTTCCTTTCCATGTTTAATTCCTTCTAATTTGCCCTTATCAGTAGGTAGGGCATCCATGGTGAAAGTTGTTATTTTATAGAGCCGGATAATAGTCCGGATTTCATAAGTCGACCGAGCAGAGACACAACGATGATCATCGGTATTATTGATATTAGTGTTGCGACTGAAATCGCCCACCATTCATCGCCTCTGCTTGAGTTTTGCCCTGCTAAAACCACTGGCAGGGTTTGCCAACGTGACGAAGTCAGTAAAAGTGCAAACAAGAACTCGTTCCAAATAAACGACAGCGTAATCATAAAGGTCGCTATCAAACCGGGTTTCGACATCGGCAATACAATGTCGAAGAAAATGCGCAGCCTCGGTACGTTTTCGACCATGGCGGCTTCTTCCACTTCAACTGGAATGGAACGGAAGAAATCGCGCATCAGCCACACTGCCAAAGGCAAACCAAATGCGGTGTACGCCACCACCATGCCAAAGAAACTGTCCAGAAGCTGAACGCCCTGCTTTCCGAGTTCGGCATAAAACAGGTAAAGAGCGAACGCAGAAACAATGGGTGGGAACATGCGTTGGGACACAAACCAGAAGGTCACATCGTCGTTGCCCAATACCGGTCCGGGTAAGCGCAGTTTGTTGATAAAGAACGAGCTGACAAACGCCGCCACCAGAGAAATCAATATGGCCTGAGGAATCGCAAATTCAACCAGTTCGGTAAGGGCTAAGAACCCTCCGATCCCTACAACGGCGAACGTAATACCAGCCAGTAAGCGGATACGAAACTCAAACCTTGCGATGCCATAAGCTGCCATTGAGCCCAGCAGTACGGACAGACACGTAGACACCAAAGCAATCAAACTGGAGTGCCAGAATGGTCCGACGAAGTCACCGCGAATACCGGAAATGACTTCTCGGAACGCTTCCAGAGTGGGAGCAAAATCGATAAACGGCAAATACGTTGCGCCGCCATTGACCGCTTGCGGTGGCTTAAATGCGGTTACGGTGACCCAGTAAAACGGAGCCAGCAGAAATAGCAACCACACGATACAGCCAATAGTGGCGATCCACTTAAAAGTGAGATCCGTCTGCGCTTGTTTCATCGAATGTGGCTCTGTCTGACGATGACTGCTGTTCCCAGAACTTGGTTTTGACATAGCGGGTTTCACATCCGTGTTCGAGGTTGAAAGTTTGTCTGTGGCGAAATCGGTCATGTGCGTTTCTCCACAACTGGTTTAACCGCAGCCAGGTAAACGCTACCCAGAACCACAATCACAATAAGGAACAGGAAGCTTAGTGCCGACGCTTCACCTAAGTTGAAGGTTTTGAAGCCTTGGTTATAGGCGAACAGGGTGAGGGTTTCGGTCGATGTACCGGGACCGCCTCCCGTTAAAATGTAGACGGTATCGATGATCTTGAACCCTTCGACGATCCGGATGAAAACGACTACGACGGACAAAGGAAGAAGCATAGGGAAGGTGATATCCCAGAACTGACGCCAGGGTGGCACGTTCTCTAGGGAGGCGGCTTCATACACATCTTTAGGCAACCCTTGCAAACCCGCCAGCATCAGCAAGGTCACAAAAGGCGTCCATTGCCACACTTCCACAGTAACCAGAACGCCGAGTGCCCAGCTGGTTTCGGTCAGAAACGGCAAGTTTTCAAAACCCAGCAGGCTAAAGAAATCGTTCACCGGTCCGAGTGCGGAGTGGAACATCATACGTGCGACCAGCGCAACTGCGATGGGTGCCATAAACATAGGAAGTAGAAATACTACACGATACAGCTTTTCCCCCGGCACTTTGTTGTGCAACGCAAGAGCCAGCATAAATCCCACTACATACTGAATGGCAACAGAACTCAGAACAATGAAGAGAGTGGTGCCGACCGACTGCCAGAAACGGGCAGATTCCAGTAACGACTGATAGTTATCGAAGCCAACAAACCTGACTGGTAGCGGTGGGATCAGGCGTACCGACTGAAAGCTGACCGTCAGCGCGTAAATCAGTGGGAACAAGGTAACCAGCAACACAATAAACAGTGCTGGCCACACAAACAGATACTTGATGGAATCTGTCTGGTTGGGTTTGAGTGTCCCTGTCGGCATTCTGTGACTCCTTGAATGAACCTGTCCTTTGGTAGTTTTACTTTCCTGCCCTTCGTCATGAAGCGCTATGTACAGAACTACAACTTAGCTTAAATGTATTTTTAATACACAAATCCATATTGTCAAGCTCATATTTTACACTTTATTAACTTTTTAAGGTGAAAATATGCACAATTTAAATCTCAAAACGGGTTGATCTTTTATTTATGTGTAGTATTAATACTAAAAAGAGCTGAAATTCGAACTCATCATTCTTAACGAGCGTTGTTATGTGTTTATGCCGTTTTTTATGAATGTTCAGTCAAAGAGTAGGCAATTGTGATGGAGAATGAGGGAATAATTATGTCACTTATGGATCCAGTGAGCTGCCACATTGATGTGTCTTCCGGCAGCCTGACAGGGACAGATCGGCGATATCAGAAGCGATTTGATGACTTGGATGGTCTCTACGCAGACCAGAATAGCTATCAACAACTCAAACCAAAACTCGGAGAGCAGGTGGTGTACGAAGTCACCGACTACCATCCGGGAGAGCGGTGTCAGGATATGATTTTTGGGGTCACCAAGATGCAGCCAGGTAGGGTAGGCAATGAATTCTTTATGACTCGCGGTCATATCCATGCCAATGCCGACCGCCCAGAAGTGTACATTGGTAAAAAAGGGCATGGACTGATGCTGATGGAGTCGCCAGAAGGGGAAACCAAGGTGATTGAAATTGGTCCTGATGATGTCTGCTACGTACCGCCATACTGGATCCATCGCAGCGTAAATACAGGTGATAGTGAATTTGTGATGTTCTTTTGCTACCCGAGCGACAGCGGTCAGGACTATTCGATTATTGAAAAATCGGGTGGTATGAAGCATCGCGTATTGTCGGATGGCAATGGTGGTTGGGTGCTTTCTGAAAACCCCGAGTATCAGCCCAGAAGTGACGAGAGCATCCAACAGTTGTACAGGGGGAGCGTCGGATGAATTTAACGCCCGCCTCAAAGCCCACCTTTTATTTCGTTGGGGTGTCCACCAAGCACAGCTCGATCATGAAAGTGTTTCCGGAATGGGCGAAACACTTGCAGCTTGGCGACGTGAAGATTTCAGGTATCGACTTGCCTCTGAACGCACCCGCTAATGATTATCGCAAGGTGACAGAATTCATTAAGCGTGATCCGTTATCTGTTGGGGCGCTGGTGACGACTCATAAACTGAATCTCTTTCAGGCAAGTCAGGATTTGTTCGATTCAATTGACGATCATGCCATCAAAATGAATGAAACCAGTTGTCTGTACAAACGAGGTCAGCAGTTTGGATGCAGTGCCAAAGACCCCATTACTTCGGGCTTTGCGCTGGATTACATTTTACCTGAGCGCCATTTCCCTAATACGGGTGGAGAAGTGTTTGTGATGGGGGCTGGTGGCAGCGCGACGGCGATTTGCTGGCATTTGGCGCAGGGATTAAGCCAGGACCAGAGACCGAATAAGATCGTGGTATCGGACATTTCTCAGCATCGGCTGGATGAGTTGGCGGAAGTATTGAGCCGCTACCAGATAGAGGTGGACGTCGACTACGTTCTGGTGGGCGAAGCGCAAGGAAGCGAACAATCAGGTAACGAGCAGCTAAGCAACGAACAGCCCAGCAACGAACAGACGTTAGCCAATATGCCTCCGCACTCTTTGGTTATCAATGCGACCGGGCTTGGAAAAGATGCACCGGGTTCCCCCATTAGCAATGACGCGCGTTTTCCTGAGTATGCCATTGTGTGGGAACTGAATTATCGCGGCGAACTGGATTTTCTGCATCAGGCCAGAAAACAGGAAGAACAAGCTCAACTGGCGATTCACGATGGCTGGGTCTACTTCATTTATGGATGGACGCGGGTGATCGCTGAAGTTTTTGATGTTGATATTCCGGTTCGTGGTGAAGATTTCGACACCATTTGCCAAATTGCCCAAAACGCCTAAGCCGAAGGAGTTAAGCGACCCATGGAAAAGGGAAAAATTCTGATCACACCGCGCTCGTTGTCTTTGAATGGTCACCCCGCTTTTGAAAAGCTCAAAAGCTTGGGGTATGAACTGGTGTTCTGCCAACCGGGAAAATCCCCGACCGAAGAGGAGCTACTGGAAATTGTGCCTCAGTGCGTAGGCTGGATTGCCGGCGTGGAGCCCGTTTCTGAGCGGGTGATTACGTCTGCATTATCGCTCAAAGCCATTAGTCGAAATGGCACAGGGGTAGATAATCTGCCTTTGGATACCATAGAAAAGCAGGGGATAGCGGTTTGCAGAGCGGAAGGAGCAAACGCCCGAGGCGTCGCGGAACTGGCAATTGCCATGATGTTGTCTGGTCTGCGCCATATTCCGGAAACCGCAGAAGGATTGAAGCAAGGTCAATGGACAAGAGCTTTGGGGCATGAAATTCAGGGCAGAGTTGTTGGCGTGATTGGTATGGGAGCGATTGGTCGTCAGGTCGCTCAAATGTCGCTAGGGCTTGGAACACAGGTTATTGCTTACGATCCGATTCTTCAGGGGCAACTGGTATTGAACGACGATTTTAAGTTTTGCGAAGTGGACAATTTGCTTCGCCAGTCCGATATCATCACCTTCCATTGCCCTGCGCCATTAGACGGCAAACCCATTATTGGTGCTGAGAACGTACATCAGCTAAAAGATGGGGTGGTTATCATCAATACGGCCCGTGCTTCTCTGGTGGATCACGATGTCATCTATGATGGGTTGTGCAGTGGTAAAATTTCGGTGTACGCGGTGGATGTGTACGATACCGAGCCGCCGGCGAATCATCCGCTTTGGCAGCACGAGCGCTGTATCGCAACCAGCCATATCGGCGGGTATACGCAGGAGAGCGTGGATAAGGCTACCCACGCGGCGGTCGATAATCTGATTCAGGTTTTAGAGGTATAGAACAATATATGCAGGTGCAATTCGAACCTTTGGTATTTGATGGTGAGCTGGCTGACTTTTTAAGCCAGTACCTTCAACCGGAAGCGTCGGTCAGTTTGTTCTGGTTGGGGCAGGCAGGCTTTTTGATTCGTTATCAAAATCAGGTCTGGCTTATTGACCCGTATCTGTCTGACTCTCTGGCAGAGAAATATCAAGGTACGCGTTTCCCACACATTCGAATGATGAAAGCGCCGATTTCCCCTGATCAACTGGTACATTTTTCTGGCGTATTTTGCACCCACAAACACACCGATCACATGGATCCAGCTACGCTTCAGCCGATCTTTCGCCAAGCGGATGGCGTGTTTCTGGTTGCCCCCAGAGCGGAAAGTAAAGAAGCACAAATCAGAAGTGGGTTGGAAGAATCCAAGTTGACTTTGGTGTCGGATGATGAACACATCCAGATTAATGAATTCATAGGCGTGTATGTTCTCCCGGCGGCGCACGAAGCGATTGAACGGGACGAACAGGGCAATAGCCGCTTTTTGGGCTATGTTCTGGATATTGCCGTTAAAAATAGAAAGGTACGGGTGTGGCATTCGGGAGACAGCATTCCATTTGATGGATTGGTTGAACTGGCTCAAAAGCTCAAGCCAGATGTGGCTCTATTGCCTGTTAATGGCCGGGATGAAGCGCGACGATCCAATGGCGTACCCGGAAACTTCCATCTGAACGAAGCGATAGAGATTTGTCAGCAGGCACAAATTCCGACACTGATTGCGCATCATTTCGGCTTATTTGAGTTTAACACCATAGAACCAGAAAAAATTTGTGCAGCAGCGCAGCAAAACGCTGATAGTATTTCTGTTTTCCCTGCGCAATTGAATGTCGAATATCGTTTGAGGTTAAGGAGTTAGCATTGCAGCAAAAGCAGCCTAATGTCATTGAAATGATCACCCGCTCACTGGACCAGCTCCGCAAGTCGGATCGCAAGGTGGCTGAGTGGGTATTGTCTGACCCTCATAAAGCCATCAACAGCACCTTGGTCGAGACCGCGAAAGCCGCAGGAGTCAGTGAACCCACAGTAATGCGCTTTTCTACGGCCGTGGGGTGCAGCGGCTTTCAGGATTTAAAGATTCGACTGGCTCAGAGCATCGCCCTTGGTGTGACACCTACTCACGCGGCGTTGGAAGAAGGGGACAGCACTCATGTGGTGTCTCGAAAATTGTTCGACTTCACGCTTACCAGTCTGGACTGGGCGCGTCAGCATGCGGATATCGAGAAAATGGAAGCGGCTGTTGAGCTGCTTTCCAATGCGTCTCAAATCGACTTTTACGGATTCGGCGCTTCTGGCATTGTCGCACTGGATGCGCAGCAGAAATTCCCCCTGTTTGGTGTGCCTTGTAATGCCCACACGGATGCGCACCAGCAATTCATCGCTTCTTCCATGATGCGAGAAGGAAATGTGGTGGTTGCGATTTCAAACAATGGAGAAACCATCGACCTGATTGAGACGGTGCGTGAAGCCAAAGACCATGGCGCAAAAGTCATTGCCATTACCGGGCGTCGTGGCTGTTCGCTCAGTCAGGAGTGTGATTTGAGTTTGGTGGTTGAAACGCTGGAAAACACCGATCGCTACACCCCTACTATTTCACGTATTGCCGCGTTGGTGGTGGTGGATATTCTGGCGACCGCCGTGTCACTGAATAAGGAAGAAGGGCACCGAGACCGAATCACCTCGATGAAAGAGCGATTATCACGCTTCCGTTCCAACCATTTTGATAACGAATAAAGGATGAATTTATGTCGCAGGACGTCTTTCAAACGCTGGCGCAGCATAAGGTTGTGCCCGTTATTTCTATTACTTCTTTAGAGCAGGCTGAGCCTCTTGCTAATGCGCTAATGGATAATGGTTTACCCGTTGCAGAAATTACATTTCGCACCGAAATGGCTGCCGAAGCGATTGCTATTATGGTCAAAGCGCAGCCAGAATTGTGCGTGGGGGCAGGGACGTTAATCAAACCCGAACAAGTGGATGCAGCGATAGCGGCTGGTGCGAAATTTGGGGTAGCACCTGGGTTTAACCCGACGGTGACGAACTATTGCAAAAGCAAAAATTTTGCGTTCATTCCTGGAGTGAATTCCCCTTCCCAAATTGAAATTGCGTTAGAAAGTGGCTTTAGCCTGCTGAAGTTTTTCCCAGCAGAAGCCTCGGGTGGCATTCCGATGCTAAAAGCGCTGCTAGCGCCTTATGGTGACGTTAGCTTTATGCCCACAGGCGGTGTGAATATCGGCAACGTTAAAGATTACCTCTCTATTGACCGCGTTGTGTGTTGTGGTGGCACTTGGCTGGCAAGCACAGATCTGATGGAGCAGGGCAAGTGGGATGAAATCGGCAATCGAATTCGCGCGGCAGTCAGCTCTGTTTCCGGTTAAAGTATCAGGATCTGGTAAAACTGGGACTAGTTCCTGAGCAATTGGCACTCCGACACTTCTTACCCTAAGTTTTGTGAGATGATTAGCTTGTAAAACTAACCAAAGGAGTGCGAAGTGCCAAAGTATCCAGAAACCAAACAGTCAGACGTTGTTGACCAGTATTTCTCGACCAAAGTGGCTGACCCTTATCGCTGGCTGGAAGATGACCGCAGCGAAGAAACGGCAGACTGGGTAAGCCGCCAGAATGAGGTTACATTTGCACACCTCAATCAGATCCCTTTCCGCGATGCAATTCGTAAAAAACTCGAAACAGTAAATAACTTCGAAAAAGTCTCTCAGCCATTCAAGCACGGTGATTACACCTACTTCTACAAAAACGACGGTATTCAAAATCAGGCCGTGCTTTATCGTCAGAAAGAAGGCAGCGAAGCACAGATTTTCCTCGACCCTAATACTTTTAGTGAAGAAGGCACCTCTTCACTGGGTGGTGTTTCATTTTCTAAGTCAGATAAAGTGGTCGCGTATTCCGTTTCAGAAGGTGGCAGTGACTGGCGCACCATCTACGTTATTGATGCGGAAACAGGCGAGGAGCTTGAAGCGCCGATTCTGGATGCAAAATTCACCGGCATTTCCTGGTTTGGTGACGAAGGTTTCTACTACGCCAGTTACGACAAACCAGAAGGAAGTGAGTTGTCGGCGCGTACTGAACAACACAAGCTTTACTACCACAAGCTGAACACTCCACAAAGCGAAGATGTATTGGTGTTCGGCGGTTCCGATGCGGAGAAATTCCGTTATGTCTCCGGCTACACCACAGAAGACGACGCTTTTCTGGTTGTCTCTGGTGCGCAATCAACGTCGGGCAACGAGCTCTATGTTCGTGATTTGCGCCAGCAAGATGCACCACTGGTATTGGTGACCGACAAAAATCAGGCGGACAGCTACGTTGTTGAGCACCATGACGGTGACCTACTGATATACACCAATTTAGATGCGCCGTTGGGTCGCGTGGTGAAGGTTAATGCTCAAGCGCCTGTTGATGAAAACTGGGAAGATTTGATTCCGGAACAGGAGCAGCAGCTTGATATTGAAACTGGTGCGGGTTACTTATTTGCATCCTACCTTGTAGACGTGAACACTAAAGTCGTTCAATACCGTTACAATGGCGAAAAAGTCCGTGATGTTGAACTGCCGGGATTGGGTTGTGTGTCTGGTTTCGATGGTCGCCAAGATTCCAAAGAGCTTTACTACAGCTTTACTAACTACATCGTGGCGTCTTCATCTTATCGCTTTGATCCAGAAACGGGTGTGACTGAGCTTCATCGTGGCTCTGAGTGCCAAATCGACAGCGAGCAGCTGGAATCTAAGCAGGTCTTCTATCCATCTAAAGATGGAACTTTGGTTCCGCTGACTATCTGTTACCGCAAAGGTCTGGAGCTGAATGGCAACAACCCAACCATGCTTTACGGATACGGCGGTTTTAATGTGAGTCTGGAACCGTATTTCAGCCCATCCGTTGCAACCTGGATTGAAATGGGCGGCGTGTATGCCGTCGCTAACCTTCGTGGTGGTGGTGAATACGGCAAAGCGTGGCACATTGCAGGCACCAAACTGCAGAAGCAGAATGTGTTTGATGATTTCATCTCTGCCGCGGAATACCTGATTGCAGAAGAGTACACATCGTCAGACAAACTAGCCATTCATGGTGGTTCGAACGGTGGCTTGCTGGTGGGCGCGTGTATGACTCAGCGTCCGGATCTGTTCAAAGTGGCGATTCCAGCGGTTGGCGTACTCGACATGCTGCGCTACCACACGTTCACCTCCGGTGAAGGTTGGGCATACGACTACGGTACTTCCGAGCAAAATGAAGAGATGTTCAACTACCTTGCGGGTTATTCCCCAGTTCACAACGTGAAGGAGGGAACACACTACCCAGCGACTTTAGTGACCACGGCGGATCACGATGATCGCGTAGTGCCAGCTCACTCATTCAAGTTCATTGCTGAACTACAAAGCAAACATGAGGGGGAAAACCCAGTGCTGATCCGAGTGGACACCAATGCGGGTCATGGGGCAGGAATGCCAATGAGCAAGATTCTGGATCTGAATGCCGATATTTACGCTTTCAGCTTCCACCATATGGGTTTTGAGCCCAAGGTTTAAGCCCGCTCTTAATGCAGAAAAAGCCTCCATGTGAGGCTTTTTTTATGGTGTGACTGAAAATTTGCTCAGTTTTCCTGCCCATCAACAGACACATCTAAGAATATCTGAATCATCTTGAGTTCAGTATCTAGCGAATTCAAATTGTTTTATGTAAGCCAATTCCTCTTATTGGTTTCTAGAATGGTACTTTTTCAGTGCCTTATATCTGATTTTCATTCCGAATTAGAAAATTTAAAACCTCACTTAATAGTTCTTATCTATATGAAATAAAAGTTAAAAGTAATCTATAGATTTCTGGCGTGCTGCTTGTTCTCGCTACTTCTAACCGAAAAGTCTTTACTACAGAAAAATAAATGATACGATATAAAACAATTAATTAATTTGGTACAAGGTTTGTAATAAATATGGCTAAGAAACTATTGTCTTGTGATCGCGTGGTAGCAATCAGCGAGTTCCGAAAAAATCCAGTAAAAGAAGTTACCGAAGACTTTGGCACGTTGGGCGTGTTGGCAAATAACTCACCCGCTCTTTATGCCATTTCAGTCGAGGAATACGAATGGGTTCTAGGGTATCTGGCAAAGCAGGGCATAGATATGGATGAAGTGTTCAAAGCCTTTAAACAATACAAATCTCAGTAATAATTTGAGGACAAATCTATGAAGAAAACACTTCTTTCAGCGTTAATCGCAGCAACTACCGCTTTTGGTGCACAGGCCGTGACTTTCAAAGCACCAGACCGTGAATTCATCGCAGCCGCAGAATCTATTGGTATGACGGGTCAAACATGGGAAACCCCTGAATATATTGCGTCTGCCATGCCTCATGTCTATAAGTTCACTCACAGTTACACGTTGCATAAAGGTGACTTTGTTCTGCAATTCGAGAAAGGCGTACCGCTCGATCTTGAAAAGGTGATGGTGACTGAGTTTGATGGCAGCATTTCAGCAAAGGATTTTCTTGCTAACCGCATGCAAAACCACAATGCGGTGATCATCAAAGATGGAAAGATTGTTCATGAGCACTTTGGCAATGGTTTGAATGAATTCTCTACTCATCTTGATATGTCTGTATCCAAATCATTTACTGCGATGGCTGCTGCTATTGCTGTGGGTAAAGGTGCGCTTGACTGGGAAGAGCTGGCAATCAAATACGTGCCTGAGCTGAAAGGAACAGCATTTGAAACGGCGACGGTTCAGGAAATTTCTGATATGCGTACTGCGGTCGTACTGGCTGCCGGCACTGCCGAGAAATACTGGGATACTCGCCTTTCTGACGCGCAGGGCTATTACGGTGAAAAAGCATCTGAACCCTACCCAAATGGCACCCTAGATTTCTTCCCTCTGATTACAGAGCGACAGGACTATGCCATGGGTGAAAAGTACGACTATCAGGACGTGAACAGCGAATTGCTGGGTCTGATTGTCGATCGTGCAACTGGCAAATCGTTCACTCACATTCTTGAGCAGGACTTACTGCAAAAAGTGGGGGTGGCAGCAGATGCACACTTTATGTCAGACAAGAAAGGACTCGCGATGGGTTCTACTGGCATGAACATGGCAACCAAAGATCTGGCGCGTGTTGGCCTTTTGTTTCTGAACGATGGAAAGAATGAGAAAGGCGAACAGGTATTGCCTGCGAAATTCGTAGCTGACCTTTGGAACGGTAACGATGAAGTACGAAGTGCGTGGCTTAAGAGTAAAGAGTCTGCTCTGGCTCCGGGCTATTACAAAGATCAGTTCCGAGTTCTTGAAGTAGGTGGCTACCGAGTTCTGGCGATGGTCGGTGTGAATGGTCAGGTATGCGCTATCGAGAAGACAACCAACTCAGTTATCACTCTGAATGGTGGCTATCCAGTGGCAGAAACACCACGTTTTGCTGCTATGCAATTCCACCAGTTCGTTCCTGCCATCCTAGATGCGCTTTCTAAGTAAGGAGTTGATATGTCTATTCAGGTTAAAGCTGCTGTTGTCTGTGCCATTGTGTCTGGATGCGCTCTGTTTCATTCATGCGCGACCATGGCAGAAGAAACACAAAACGATGTGAACTATGGCGACCCGACTGCTTCATATCGTGGTCTGGGAGTACAGAGAACTAACGATGGTACGCAGGCATCATTGGTCTTTGGTACTGGCGAGCACATTGCGTCTGCAGACTTTGGTTTGCAGGACAACGGCAAAGATTACAATTATCGTGTTCGTTATTTCAACGTTGATCAGGACAACGGCTTCGGATTGTCGGTAGATTTTGTTGGCGGCAAAACTGGCGATACAACAAGTAACGGGTTACTTGGCGGCATGGTTCAAAAATTTGAGCTGACATCTAACGTGATGCTAGTACCTATGCTGGCAGCGGGTAAGGTCGGGGCTCAAGATAACGGTCACAAAGTAGAGTCCTGGATAGCACAGCCCGGATTGTACGCCATGTATGGGTTCGATGCCGGTCACTGGTTATACGCAAACCCCAAAGCGACATACGTTTACGAAGCCAAAGACTGGACCAACGAGCTAGAGCTTGGAGGCGGATACATGTTAACGGACGAATCCAGCATTGGATTTAAACATGAACTGAGCAAAGTTAATGGAAAAACAGACAGCAAGACCTGGGTTAATCTCTATTACTACTTCTGAGCAGTTTTCTAATTAATCGCCAATTAGAAAAATCCCCGAACTAGATGATTCGGGGATTTTGCTTTGAATGAGAACAGACAGATTTTTAGTGCTTTAAACAGAAGAGTTTTAGTCGCTTGTAACTCACAACACTTCACCCTGACTAAGTTCTACGCACTCACCCCGATACAGAATCCGACTGTTCGGATTTTCATTCATCGTAACCAGAAGCTCTGAGCTGTTTTTTAGCGCTTTCCATTCCGTTGGCGACATAAAGCGAATTTTTTGAATGTTGGCTAAGCTATCGATGAGTTTGAGTTCACCTGTTGTTTTGTCTTTCATCCAGACGACGGCTTCAGCCATTGGGAGTGTCTGCAGCCCAAGGTTGAATTGTATTTGAATGTTAGACTCTCCGGGTTTGTCTCCCTGATACGCAACCAATGCAAAGTGATTTGGATGGGATTCGGAGGACATCATCGCCAGGTAGCTCACCGGGCGCACATTTGCACTATCAGGTATTGTGGAAACCGGAATCAAAACGGGTTGAATCAAGGTGCCAATGAGTAACGAAAGCGTCATCGCTGTCGGTAACCACCACCATTTGAATCCTTGAGGTGATTTCTTAATGTTGAAGGTACTTGCTTCTATCTGCTGCCAGACTCGTTTAGGCGGCGCTGCAAGTTCTTCTGAATCTCTAAAAAGTTCGGTTGCCGGGTTTAATCCAGCTAAATGTGAGTGCCATGATTCAATGTGTTCCCACCAGGTCGGGTCGGAATCCATAAGTTGCTCAAGCCGTCGGCGAACTCTTGGGGTTTGTGTTCCCAGTGCGTATTCACCAGCCAGTTTGTCTCTTAACTCAGAGTCAAGATAGCGCTGACCTTGGGTTATTTGGTTAGGCATCGTTTTAACTCCTGCAATCCGCGGCGAATATTGGACTTAACAGAGCCCAAAGGTGCTTTGATGTGTTGCACAATCTCTCGGTGGCTCATCCCGTGTTGATAAGACAGAACAATGGCATTGCGTTTGTCTTCATTTAATTGCTTTAAACACCGTTTGAGACCTTCGTCGACATGATGGAGAGCTGTGTGGTAATGATCTTCAGAAAAAGAGGCAAGCACTTTTTCTCTTTGTTTCCCCTGCTTTCTGACCTCGTCGATCGCGAGATTACGCATACTCTGACAAAGCCATGCCCAGGGATAGTCAACGGGGAACCGGCTGCTGCTGTACCAAAGTTTCACAAATCCTTCATGCAAGAGGTCTGCGGCGATGTGCTCATCTTTGACAACACAAACAATGACGTTAAAAAGCTTTGTGCTCGTCAACTGATAGAGCGCTTCGAAAGCCTCGCGGTCCCGAAGCGCAACTTTGGAGAGCAGTAAACCTATCTGGTGTTTATCTAAACTCACAGTTTCCTCATCGCTTAACCAAGTGCCATACCTGCTTTACACCATCTCCGTTAGTCTCTCCCGGTTTGGTGTCTTGAAACCATCGGTAAAGAGGCTGATTTTTGTATGTCCATTGATAGGTGTTGTCCTTTCTTTGGGTAACACCAAAATCACCAGACAGTTTTAGCTTGTCTGCTCCTCGCTCAATGAGCTTTGAATCAACGTAAGCGGGTGGCCACTTAACCTGACATTCTCCATAACATACTGATTGATCTTTTTTGTCTTTGTCGAAGGTATAGAGCGTTAAATTGTTACTATCGACCAAAAATCGACGTTTTCCATCATTGTAAAGCTTTACGCTAACATCATCGGCACGGGCAAGAGGCCAAACGCCTTTTATACCCGCGCCCGTTATGTCACCCGACTTTGTATCTTTGAACCAGCGATATAAAGGCTTGTCATTCAACGCCCACTGCTTAGCTCCGTCATTTCTTGTGATGGTGCTGAATCCTTTCTGCCCATAAAACAGGGATTGATTGCTTCCCTGAGCAAGAAGAGGCGGCCATTTTTCAGCGCATCCACCTGTGCACACGGATTGTCCGGCAGGGTCTTTGCTAAACGTATATAAACTCTTTCCCGAATTGTCCACATAGACATCGCCAATGCTTGTCTCTACAGAATCTTTGGAGGCAGTTGCGCAACCCAGAGGGATCAGAGTAAGTACCGTGATAAGCGCTTTTTTCATCATCATGTTCCTTATTATTTGAACTTCATGACAAGAGACGAAGAAACCGCCAATTTGGATGCAGGGAATTAGAATTTATTTGATCGTGTTGGGCGTTTCTTAATAGTTTGAGGTGGAGCTTTGGCTCAAATTTCTTAAGAAGGATTGGAGCAGAAGTGGTATTGAAAAAGAAGAAAGCCACCTGATATTTCGGTGGCTTTCGCATTTAAGCGCATGGCTTATTGTCAGATAAGATTCATCTGAATCTATTTATCCAGTTCTTCAAAAATGTTGTAGATGGAGTCAAACACGTAGGTCATGACCAATTGCTGCCCGGATGGTTGACGATAGTTACCCGTGATAGCAATGGAGTTTCCAGTGCTGTGGTCAAACGCAGAAAACTGACCGTTCACACCTATCATGGTTGAGATAGTACGCCCATTATGGGTCATTGTACGCCATTGGTTTTTGTAAAACGCATTTGGCACCAAAAGGTGCTCATAGGAAACTTTATTCCAAGCACTTTTAACCTTGGCGTCACCTTTCTTGACTTCATCAACGTATTTTTTCGGGAGAACCTGCTCGCCTTTCCAGTTCTTGCCATCGTTAGCCATCAGGTAAGACGCGATAGCAAAATCACGGGTTGTAACATTGAAAGAACCAGATGCCGCACTCTCATTCAGGTAGTTCGTGTACATTGCAGAGTCGGATGTAAATCCGCCCTTGGTCCAAAGATACTTTTCAAAAAACTCTGCCAAAGTCATACCTGATGTGCGCACAACCACCTGACCCAGCATCTCGGTGTTCAGATCTTTGTATTCGTATACTTCACCCGTTTTGAAGCTCGGCTCAATGTTGTTTGCGAAGTAGGTTAGATACTCGCTAAAACTGGTTAGCTCTCCAAGTGAATCGGGTTTTGGAAGAACAGAACCGTCCTCTTTAACAATGTGTCCGTTATAGCCAAGTACGGATGGCATCGCACTATCCCAAGACCCTGAGGCACCTGAACCGTATGATGACCAGTGGTAACCATCGCGGCTTTTAGGCAGTTCCTGAATGCCGCTAGTCATGTCGGCAAAATCCTGAATTGAAACCTGAGCCCAATGTGTGCCACGCAGTTCTTCAATGTATTTACTCGCAGGTTCAGAGCGCTTGAACAGCCCCTGTTCTTCTGCGATAGCCAAAGCCATTGAGGAGAATGACTTGTGAGAGCTCATGATGTGGAACAGTGTATCCTTGTCAGTACCGTTCCAATATTCTTCCTGAAGAATTTCACCGTTTTTATTCATTACCACAAAGCTTGAAACCGACCCTCGGTCTCGCATAACGTCGTAAACACTGATTTTCTTGTTAGGTACAATGTGATCAATCAGGATCTTAGACACATCCAGACTACCAACCACTTTAATGGGCATTGCCTCACCATGTTTAATCATCGCGTGATGGTGGTACAGATGAGCGTCTGACATTGTGAATGGCATAAAACGCGCTTCTTCCCAGTTTGCAACCCCTGCACCATAAGCATTTAAGTTTGCTTCCATTTCTATGCTTGGCTGGTGGTATGTCACTGCATGAGCGCTAAAGGTCGCAGCAGCGATTAGAGCAGACAGAATTGTTTTTTTCATAACTATCTCCGAGGAATATGTAGGGCTATGAATTACGAATTTTTACTGAGATTTTTATCGACCACTTTTTTGATCAGATCTTTGTACTCAGAAAATGAAGTCACACGTTGTGGAATCACCTGATACTGGTTTCCGACAATAACGGATGGAACCGCAGTAATCCTCATTCGATTTGCATCTAATAGATATGCATCAACTTTTTTATTGGTTTCTTGCGAGAGGAACTGCTTTTGGAAAATCATCGGTTCGATACCCATCTTGCGACCAAAGAACTCAGTCATGGTATTCAGGCATTGTGGTGCGCTGCCTTTACGCATTTCTGTGAACATACGAGAAGTGTATTTCTTATCCAATCCATGAGACTCAGCAACCGCTAGCCCTTTAGCATGCAAAACATCCAATTTGTCTTTCGGATCAAAGAGAATCACTTTTTTAACGCAAGCATTGCCCGCCAGTTCATCGGATACTTCAGCAAAGATGTGGTCCAGAGTAGCGCAATGACCGCACCGGAAGCTGAAATACACTCGTACATCATCATCCTGTTCTACTGGGGCGGTTACTACGCGGTAATCTGTTCCCTGAACCAGTTCCTCCGCCTGTGTCACATGGGAACCGCATAGAGTGGAGATAGCTAATGCCAGCGTGGTCATTACTCTTGATTTGAATTTCATGTTTCTACCCCAGTTGAGTCTCATACAAAATCTAATTGATTTTATATTAAACCATTCTAAGGCTTTTATTAATTGTTAACTGATTTTTAGTAGTAAATCTTTGTTTCTAGTTTTGATTTTTCTTAGTTTTATTTCATGTCTAACTATCTGAGATGTACTGATAAGGTTAGCCTCAGGAATTAACCCGCGGTGCTCACGTGTGAAAGGATGGTAGTTTGCTTATGTGTGGCAGGAGAGAACCTCTTGTTTGTAGTTGCCTCCGATCTTCAATAAGTTTTTTCTATTGGCTCAATATAACCTTGAGCTTTGACCCCGAGACTTGGGAATTTGCTACAGATTCAGGTAAAGGCTTTTCAATTTAGAGACACTATGTAACTTTTCAACCATTGCGAGATGTTCATTCATTCTTCATTTTTAGTTCATTGAATCAAGCTTAGCCCGGCGCATACTCCGCGCTATGGTCGCCCGACCTTTTGTCTCAATTGAAGTGCTTGGTACAAACATGAATTTAAAACTCACGCAAATGCTGTACGCTGGTTTCTCCTTTATATTACTAACAACTCTAATCCTGTCTTATATTGTTTGGTCTGCCGTTCAGGACTCCGCCAAACTTGCCGAAGAAATAGAATACGACAATGTGCCCGGGGTACTGGCTTATCTGAATGTGAACGACAAAGTTGCAGACTTACAGACGTATGCATTGGAATACCTCAATGGGGAAGAGGATGAAATAGAATCTTTTCGCACTAGTGTTGCCCGATTCGAACACTATTACGCTCTGCTGTATAAGCTTGAATCTAACAGTCAGGCTGAAATCGACAAAATGAACAAGATCAGAGCACTGGCTGACCAGTATATCCGTTCGGTAGAGCAAGAAGTGTTTGCTAAATATTCCCCCGCAACTGAGCAGAAAGCAAAACTCTGGGTACAGGAACTGAACCGAGATATCGGTGACCCGCTTGAAGATCTTCTCGACAAGATGAAAGAAGAGGAATTTGCTGACGCATTCAATACCACTGAGCTCAGTGAGTCTCTCAATGATGACTTACCCGGCGTTCGCTATTACTTAGAAATGATTGATGAAGCAGGGGATATGATCGCCTCTCTTAATGCTTATATCATGGGGGATGCAAATGCCCGCCAAGCCTTTGCTGCTGATGCCAAATCTTTTGAAAGCTATCTGGAAAAGCTAAAGCCATTGGAGCGACGTCCAAATGAGGTGAAAGCGATTGAGCAGATAGAAGCCTACTATTCGCAGATTCTAAAAACCGCAGATAGGGTATTCGACAGTTTTGACCCTGCGGCAAAACAGAAGGCGATAGCTTTGGTCAATACGCTTGAAAACAGCGTGGTATTGCCATTGGAAGAGATTCTGGACCGTTCGTCACGGGAAGAAAAGGCAGACGTAACCAAAGACATTTCCGCAGTAAACGACAAGATGAATCAGATTGTCGCTTGGTTATCCATTAACGCGTTGGTTGTGATCATCGTAAGTATTGTGGTTGCCCTGATGCTGACTCGTGTCATCAATCGCCGCATTAGTGTGATCTACGAAAAAGCTGACCATATCGCTCAGGGGGATCTCACATCGCCTGCGATTAACGAAACCATCAATGATGACATTGGAAAACTGGCTAATTCAATTGATGAAATGCAGGACTCTCTGCAAAAACTGGTTTCGGGGATCTCGTCTGTTGCCGGAGAGGTCACCAGCAACACCAAACAGGTGGATGAAATCAGTAATCAGGTTGCCAGTGACATTCAGGTTCAGGCAGACAAAGCAGCGTTGATAGCCAGTGCCGTTGAGGAAATGAGCGGAACGGTGCGAGAGGTTGCGATGCAGTCTTCTGATGCTGCGCAAAGCTCTCAGGAGGCGGGTAAGGTCGCGACAGACGGGGGCAAACTGATGCAGGAAACGGTTCATGGAATGCAGAGAATTGCGGATGTAGTGAACGAGTCGGCTGTGACGGTCGACAGCCTTGGAAGGAAAGGGGAAGAGATAGGCGATGTGATCAAAGTGATCAACGATATTGCCGAGCAAACTAACCTTCTGGCTCTGAATGCTGCGATTGAAGCGGCGCGAGCAGGCGAACTTGGACGAGGGTTCGCAGTGGTTGCCGATGAAGTCCGAGGGCTGGCTGAGAGAACTTCTAAAGCGACCGAAGAGGTCAGCGGTTTGATCACCTCTATCCAGAACGAGACCCGAATTGCGGTGGAGAGAATGGGAGAAGGTACCCAGTTAGTGACGGAAGGCGTTGAACTGTCGAACTCGGCAGGTGAAGCGCTGGAGAAAATCGTTCAGCGTGCGGGTGATGTGAATAACATGATTCACTCAATTGCGACTGCAGGAGAAGAGCAATCCACTGCAACACAAGAGATGGCGCACGACATCGCTCAAGTCAGCCAGATTGCCTATTCATCGGTTGAAAAAACGCAGCGCAGTTCTGAGTCCACCCGAAACCTATACACCAAAGTTAAAGAGCTTGAAGGCATGGTGGCACAGTTCCAGTTGTAGCCTTTCTTTTTACCTTACTCAGCCCCGCATCAAGCGCGGGGCTGCTATAGAATGACGTTCATCTGCCCATCTGATACTAAACTGACACTGTTTCACTTTACCTGAACCTTTACCCTATTTACTTAACACCAATTAAGAATAATAGGGAAAGTTAACCATGCAACAAGATTTCGGAAACGTGAAAAATATCGCTGTCATTGGCGGCGGAACATCCGGTTTGGCAACTTGCTACTACCTGTATCACAAACTCTCAGAAAGCAATCAACTGGACCAGTTTCGCGTTCACTTGTTCGAGAAAGAACAGGAACTGGGCGGCAACGCGCATACCGTTGTTCTGAACATGGGTAAAACCAACAGTGTTGACTCAGAAGGTAACAAAATCGATCCGATGACATTGGTACGCTGGGCCGATATGGGTGTAAATGATGTTAACTTTAGCGAGTACCACACCCTTAAAAAGGTGATGACGAAGACAGAATATTTCAATGAGAGGAACCTAAAACCGATTGAAGATACGGCGTGCTTTTTCTCTCAGGATAACCAACACCTCTACACCGATGACATCCATGTTTCTATGGATCGCCCGATGGATAGACGCTTTAGCCTGTCAGGTACGCCGCAAGGTACAGTATTTACTGCGATTGTGGATTATGGCACCAATATGAGCAATTGTGAGAAAAAGCTAAATGCAGCGTGGAACATAGAACTGCAGACCTTTTTTGAAGTGGTGATCGCCCTCGCTGAAGGGTTTCCGAATAACAAGGAGCAATCGCCAGAATTTGACATTTGTTTTGATGCTTATCAAGCCATCCGAAACGAACCTTCTCTTGTAGATATTCCTGGTCCTGAACTGGCAAAACTGATCATTGAAGTGCGTGACAACCTGTTTTTCCCTCGAGTGGCAGCCATGTTCTTCACTTCAGACAAAGGACCACAACATCTTCCGCTTGCCTCCCCATTTGGTTACTTCAAATACCAGGAAGGGAAAGGAACAGATGAGCAATTCCCTGATCGACGCTACTTTGTCGGCGGGACAAAAAGATGGATAGAGCACCTGACTGCTTATTTGGAAAAAAGCTTTAACGTTAACCCAAGCGATCCAAAACTGTTCATTCACACCGGTGTGGATGTAAAGTTCAAAGCAGAGGGCTCCGGCTTCTCAATTGCTAGTATTAAAGGCACAGAAGACGATTCTTTAAGAAATGCTCCGTTTGATGCTGTAGTTAGCACCATTCACGCGAATCATGCTCGTACTCAAATTTCCTTCGATGGTGCACATGCAGAGCAAGGCAATGTGTTGGACCCTATTCTTGCCCGAATCAAGTACACCCAGAGTATTGGTATCGTGCACACAGACGCCAGCGTCATTTCTTCCAATGTCAACAGCTGGAGAACGTTCAACGTGTCGATTCGCCATGGAGAAGCTATGGTGCCTTACAGCATCACTTTCCAGGAAAACCGTCATCAAAACGACTGGTGTAACCCGAATATCAGGAACGCACCAGAACTGAGCTATTTCGTTACCCTGAATCCAACACAACCTATTGCTGATAAGTTTGTGCTTCGCACCGTCGATTCCAATGAGAATCTGGACTTCTTGTGTGGTACAGACTTAACAGAGCTTCCAGAGTCGACACAAAAGCACCTGAAATCTGGTAACAATAAAAACCTGCTGGGTCGAACAGATAACAAGGCCATTTTCTACTTTGCTCATAATGTGTATGACAAAGCAGCGCACCAAAGCCAGCATGATATTGAGGAATACCATAAGAGCCTGGCAATCAACGTAAAACAAAATGGCTACGCGCCTATCGTTTACGCTGGGTCTTGGTGTGCGGAAGTGGGCTTGCAGGAAACGTGCTGGATACAAGCTGAAAATGCCGTAGATAAGCTTCTGCCTGTCTTCTCATAAAGAGAAAGCTATCTTAGTGTAAAGAAAATCCCATTCGTCTATTTTTGACCGAACCACCCAATATGTTGTGTTGAGTATTGGGTGGCTTTTTGCTTTTTAAAGCCTCTAAAAACCTTTATTCCTTTTCAACTGAGACCAAACTGAACCAGATTCTTTGCCACCTTAAAACTAAGCTGAATACGTTGATTTATTTTAAATACTCTTTGTAAAAGGAAATACTCATGTCCCGGTTCGCGCTTGGTGGTTGGTCTAATTTTCGTCAATTAAATCTGGAAGATAAGTCGGTCTTCAATTCGGCATTTGATGGATTTGTTGGTGTTCACTACGAACCCTTTGAAGTCCAGACTCAAGTCGTTGCTGGAGTGAATTATCGCTACCTGTGCAAAGCAAACCGGGTTAATGAACCTGCTCTGCATTTCTTTGCCTGGGTTTCCATTTTCACGCCTTTAGATGGTGGCGCCTACATCACCAATATTCAGCGGATTCAGGAACCTAATGTGGTTCAAAATCAGAAGGTGGATCAGTTTGAGCTGGTTAGCCTGACCGCGGTTCTAAACAATGGTGTGGCTGAATCTGCAGAGGATGTGCTCGGCTTTGAGCATCTGGTGAGAGAGGGAGACGAATGTTATCAGTACTATCAGGCGGAGCGCGGGTTAGGGTTAACACACGCCAATCAGGTTATGTGTCCAATGGGGCTGGGCGTGATTGACGGTTACAAGGTGAGTTACAAGCAAGCCATTGAGCTTTTCCATACCGGAGACTGGGGAGGAAAGTTCATTTACCTGACGCTTTCCAGAATCGTTTCACTCAATGTCAAAGAACCCGTCTGGACCTTCATTTCGGATCTTGGTACTCAGGTTCAGATTGGTGCCAACACGGGTGAAATTCATGAAGCGGTGCTGACTGAGTTGGTCTAAACGTGATTTGGGATGAAGCTGCGATACCTCCCTCTCTTATGTTTGGGGGAACGTAGGAAAGCGAGAGGTATCCATCCCTTATTTTATATCTCTACATGAGCATGTGAATCTCAGAAAACAGGCATTGCATTCAGCTCATCTGTAGAGATCTGAGCTTGCAAAATATTCGCTTGTTTTACCTGCTGGTTAAACGCATCCAATTGAGCCTCGGAGCTGTTATTAGTTAACAATGCCAGCATTACGTCAGCCTGATTCAGATAAAGGTCGCGCCAGGGCGATGGTTCACACTGCGATTTCAACTGCTGCTGGTAGTTGGCAAGCAGCGTACGATCTTTTAAATTCCAGGCAGTTCGAATGCCTTGCTGATAGAAACGAAGATGATTGTGCCCTGCACAAGGCTGGGCAAGCCACTGTTCTCCCGTATCCAGCGCCTCTCTTGCTTCTTGCCAGAATGGGCTGACCATGGCTTTGGTTCCGCATAGCCAGGGGCCAATAAAGGCCTGGAGGTTGTTTTCCTCGACCAGTTTCAAACCCTTGTCGATGAATGCTTTCGCTTCATCAGGTTTATTTTGATACCACTTGAGACGAGCCTTGGCTTCCATCAAACAGGCGATGAACCTGACGGCGTTGAATTCCTCGGCGATAGAAAGAGCCATGGTGATTTCGTTGTCTGCCTGCTCGAGTGCGTTGAAGTCGAGCAGGATCCATGCTGCGGTTAAACGTGACACAATTTCAGCTCTTCGGTTACCCGTTAGGTAGGCAAGCGTGGCTGATTGTTGAGATTGTTGAAGCGCCTGAGACGTTTCCAACTGATAAATCAGAGTAGATGCCAACATGTAGCGGTTTGATGCTTCTATCTCAAGAAACTGATTTTCCTCGCATATGCTCAGGCTTTGCCTGAAGTTGTTGTATGCGTTGGTCATGTTGCCACGTAAATATTCGCAATCGCCCAGACCGCTCAACGCTTTGGCTTTTGCTTTGTCGCAGTTGGCTTTCTGGCTGTACTCCAGCGCTTTCTGATGCTCTAGCTCGCAGGCTTCGATATTTCCTGTCGGGAACAGGATATTGCCTCTCATTGAGTGCACTTCCGAGAGCTGAGCATATTGCTTGGAAGGTTCCGAAATGTCTTGGGCGGTTTGCAATATTGAAAGCGCTTTATCAATCGCATCCACTACCTGATAAGGGTTGGCTAAATCTATGAAATACTGGCTGGATGCGGTGGAATCCGTGTTGTGATTCGCTGCCTGTTCTAGAAAATGGATGCATTCTTTCACTTTACCCATCGAGTAAAGGCAGTTTCCTTTCAGGTTTAGCGCATACGCAGTTTCGCTTTTGGGGACGATCTCTATCGCTTCTTCAATCAGTTCCAGTGCCTGCTCAAACTGGAAGCTGGCAAGGTATTCCTTGGCGCTTTTGATCAGAATAGTGAACGCGTCTTTACACTTGGCACGTTTTGAGTGCAGGGCGAACTGTTTTTTGTCTCGCTCTTCAAACCATTTGGCGCAGTGCTCATTCAGTAACTGTTTTTCACTCTCCGAAAGCTGTTTCTGAACTGCAGAGCAAATCAGGTCATGGTGGAACATAAACCCTTGATCGGAATGTTTGATCAGACCAACTTCAAGCAAGGTTTTTGGGTAGTAATTCTCGTCATTAAGGACGAACTGAAGCTGCTCCAGGCTGAAACACTGACCAAATACCGACGCAGCTTTAATGGCAGACAAGCTGTTGGAATCGAGCTTACACAGTTGCACCATAACAAGGTGTTCCATCGATTCAGGAACAGTATTCCCCAGCCGGGAACAAAGTAAAGACTGACGCAAAAACAGGGGATGCCCACTGGCGCGCTCAACGCATCTTTGGATAGCATCCTGGTTACCCGGTGCCATCCAGTTTGCCAACTGTATCGATTCATCCATATTAAGAGGGGATAATGCGATCGTCTGAGCGGTCTGGAACCAGTCTGGCGCATTGAGCAGATGATTTTCAGAGCGGAAGGTGAGCACAAGCATTACTGGGAATTTATGACTTTGTGCCGCTACGATCTGAACAATGGTCAGTAACAGCTCATTTGCCCAATGCAGATCTTCAATCGCGACGATGAGCTCTTTGGATTCTGCAGGTCTGTGAGTCAGCAGTGCGATGATGCTCTCTTCAATAGCGCGCTGGCGAGATACATGTTCCATAACATCGAGTAGTCTTTGCTCTGACTCGTGTAGCTTAAGCCCCATCAGCCAGTAGATAAACAAGTGATGAGAAGAGGCAATAGGGGAGAGGACGATTCTCTGGCGAATATCAGCATGATCGTCATTTTCACCAAACCCAAACAACGCGCGAATCAGTTTAACAGTCGGCAGAAGCGAATTCACAACCCCAAAGTTTAAAACCTGCAGACGAACAGGGGAACGGTGCTGTGCTTCTAGCATGTCGATAAACTTGTGCAACAAACGGGTTTTGCCTATCCCTGCCATACCTGTGAGGCAGACAGTGGTTCCTTTTCCGTGTTGGTAGAGGTCCGCGACCATAGTATTCAGTTGACTGAGTTCAGATTGCCGACCGACAAAGTAATCGGTCTGAACCTGACACATGGATACGATGCGCCAGTCTCGGTAATCTGGGTTTTCAGGCAGGAACACGTTTCTTGGTCTGGCGCAGTTTGAAGACACGAAACAAGGGCAGGCAACAATGTCTCCCCAGGTGACTTGGTTAAGCAACGTTTTTGTCGCTGATTCAATACTTTGATTATCAATCTGGTTTGTCGGCGATTCACTGGCTTCCACAAAGAGGCGGATCTGGTTCTTCAACGTGAATTGCAGCATGGCGCACAGCCGACGCATGCGTTCAAACACAAATTCATCACTGGAATTTGTCAGCCATCCAAACTCAAGAAAGTTGCCGTCTTTGTGGTAATAGTTGTAGGACTTATCGTTGAGCTCTTCAACACGCTCGCGTAAGTTCTCGTCGGAAATTTCGATAGCAAGCCTTAAAACCTGACGTTTGTATTCTGGGACAGTAGCCAGCTCTTTTTGCAAATCGGGGGCGGAGTTCTGAATGAGGCTTTCTACCGATACATCATAAAATTTAGCCAGTTCTTTCGCTGTTCTGTAAAGGATGCTGCTTCCTGATTCGGCACGCTTGATCGAAGACAAGGACACATACAGGCGTTCTTCTGCACATTGTTCCGCTAACTTCTCCTGGCTTAATCCTTTCTGCTTTCGAAGTTGTTTTAGCAAATCCCCGTTTAATGGCAGGCGACCATCTTTAGAACTCATTTTTAAAATCCATTTAGTTAATCGGAAGCGCAAGATGCTCAAAACTCTGTGCCCGAAAACACAAAGGTCTTACTGATAGAAAAGATAGTTATTGCTTTGAATTGCTTAAAAAATAACTAATAGCAAAAAATGAGAGACATTCAATTCATTGATACATTTATATGTTCTCATTATCACAATTTCTAATATTAAAATGAGCCAAGTAAAAAACAATGACGATTATGTTTCAGAGGGCTAAATGTGGAGGGCGTTTACTAGAAATAGGCGTAAGTTGACCTTTTAGTCAATTCTAACTGCATGAATAAAAAGTAATTATTGATTTATTTATAAATTACGGGGGTTCTTAGAAAAATGTAACGGAATTTGTTGCAGTGCGTATTCGGAATAAAGAAACCCTCGCCAGATTGACGAGGGTTGGAGTGAAGGTTCACTGATAAATCAGAAGATGAGGTGAGCAACACCTGCAATCACAGGAAGGGTGATCAGCGTACGCAGAATAAAGATGATGAACAGTTCTGCTAGGTTAACTGGGATACGGCTTCCTAGCAGTAGTGCGCCCACTTCAGACATGTAGATAAGCTGAGTAACCGACATGGCAGCGATAACAAAACGAGTCAGGTCACTTTCAATGGATGCCGCTAAAATTGCAGGAATGAACATGTCTGCAAAGCCAACAACGATGGTTTCAGAGGCTTTTGCCGCTTCCGGAATATTCAGAAGCTCAAGGAAAGGTACGAAAGGCTGACCAAGAATAGAGAATACCGGAGTGTATTCTGCAATAACCAAAGCAATCGTCCCTAACGCCATCACCACTGGTAGCACGCCGAATACCATGTCCACTGCGTTTTTCAGACCTTCAACACACACTTCTTTTGCTGATTTCACACGGCTTGCTTTTTCAACCGCCAGATTCATACCCCAAGACCAGCTGTTATAACCTTCAGGAATCGCATTTTCGTTGGCGTCTGGTGCAGTACCATCAATGTACTCGTCTTTTTTGTAACTCAGTGGTGGAAGGCGAGGAATGATGACCGCGGCAACTAAACCTGCCAGGCAGATAGCACCATAGAAAGGCAGGAACATGTGTTCAAGGTTTACCTGAGCCAGTACAACCAGACTGAAAGTGATCGATACAGCAGAGAAGGTGGTACCGACAACCGCCGCTTCACGTTGGGTGTAGAACTTTTTCTCGTATTGCTTGCTGGTCAACAGGATACCAACACTGCCATCACCTAACCATGAAGCCATACAGTCGATAGCACTACGACCCGGCAGGTTAAACAGAGGGCGCATGATTTTGCTTAAAAGCGTGCCGAATAGCTCCAGCAGACCAAAGTTAAGAAGCAGAGGAAGAAGCAAGCCAGCAAAAATGAAAACAGCAAACAGTGTTGGCAATAGTCCTTCCAATACCAGCCCACCAGTGTTTTCTTCCCAGATGGCTTTAGGACCCAGTTGGAAGAAAGTCATCAGTACAGCTATACCACCAATGGTACGAACGGCAAACCAAAGAGGAGAAGGATCAAACAGACCTGTTAGAAAAGTGTTATTCGCAACAAAAGCAGGCTTTGCGATTTTATTAATGATGGTTGCGACAGACATAAAGCCGATGACTGCAGTAACCAAAGGGACAACCATGTCGCCCAATAGATCTTTTAGTGCACCCGCTAAGATCGCAACAGGGATAGTGATATCACCCTGATAGCTGACTGGTGCCATGAATAGGAAAAGACCCAGTAAGGAAGGGATCAAAAATACCCAGAAATTCTTTTTGCTCTTGGAGGAGCTGACTGTGTTTACGTTATCCATCTTCTTATACTCTTGTTACCGCTAGTAAATAATTATTCACTAAACATTAGTATTCATTCATTGATGCGAAGAGTAACTACTTTTCATGGTTAACGCAATACTATTCAATGTTAATTACTAAATATTCAGTGATAACGGCGGCTAATAGTTTGATAGGTGGAGTATTGTAACAACTATGTTGCATTTAAGTAGCGAGATATACAGAAGTGATAACTGGATCAAGAAGTAAACAGAAATGCCACCTTATGGGAGGCGGCATTGTTCGCAGTCACTACGGCGTTTTCCGGTAAGAAGCCATGAGATGGTATAGCGGTGCTTGGCGAATCTTAGGTATGCCCAGTCTGCGACGACACGGATACCGGGCTTACGTAGCCAGTTGACCCAGGGTTTGCGTTCAACAGCATTCCACGCGGCCTGGGTCACATCCAGACCGAGTAACAGGTTTCCATTCCCGTCAATGGCATGAAGAATGCGATTCGCGCTTGCTACATCAATCTGAGGGTATTGCTCACTGAACTGAGGCTGATAGATATCGACGAGCTTCAGCTTCTGATGGGTATCGAAGTTTTTTAGCTGGTTCATCTCCGCTTTACACAGCGGGCAGGTGCCGTCATAAAAAATAGTGAGTGTCATTTCTTTCTCGTTAGCAGTGTCTTCAGACATTGTACGAGTAACCTTCCGCCAAGATCAAAAAAGCTCCGAAATTCGGAGCTTTGAATTCAGCGTTTATGATGAGGTTAGAAGCGGTTCGAAAAAACCAGCTCTACAGAACTGTTGTCGTAGCTGACCGCATCAAAATCTGTGCTGGTTGGCAGATTTGTTGAAGAAGCTAAGTAGTTCAGACCCATATCCCATGCACGATTTATCTGGTAGTTAACACCTAGTTTTGCCGTGCTGTGCTTATTGTTACCCCAAACCTGATAGCGGTATTCACCAGTCAGATCTAGGCTGTCGAATAAGGTGTATGTAGCGCGTACTGTCATCGCAGGCAGAATACGCAGGTATTCACGTTTTTCATGCTGACCTAACTCTTCAGCATTTGCGATTTCATAGCCGAAATGGTGTGCGTAGAAGCCCAAACCAAACTTCACATCGAAGTTATCTAAAGGTTCGTACCCTTTGTAAACATTACCGCCCAACATATAGTGGCGATATTCGCTCACCAGAGATTCACCCTTGTTGTACGTGGTATCTTGGTATTTGAACGTTTCTTTCGCTGTACCATTTACACGCAATTCCGTTGGGATGAACTCAAAGTCCAGCATGTCATTGTTTGAAAGCTCACGCGAGTATGTGATTCGCGTGTATGGTTGCAGCTTATCGACCTTTTTTGTGTCGCTGAAGTGGCTGTTTGCGATCAGGTCTTCCGTGAAGAAGTTCAGGTGAGACCCTAAGCCTACTTCGATTTTATTGTAAAGCGGCGTAGCAATGTGCTGGATCTTATCCTTGGCGGTACGCTCTTTGTTAAAGGCTTCTTCAGTAATGGTCACGTTAAGCGCCATGCCGTCTTCCGTCTGCTGCGCGTTCATGTAAACACCATCGGCAGCGTAAGGAGACACAAAATACTGATTCACCAGGAAAGAAATACCAGCACTGGCGGTTACATCACTCACGAAGTGGCGCTTACCATGTACACGGCTGTAAGCTACGTAAGACGCTGCAGCATAGGCTGGGATACCCCATTCTGCACCGTAGCGCATTTGCAAGAAATGTGCGCCTGAGAACCCAGCTGCCGCATGGCCAGAAGGGTAAGAGCGTGGGCTGGTTCCACTTGGTCGTTGGCGACCTACTACTTTTTTAGTGGTATCTACAATGATTTGAGAAGCCAGAACAGAATATGTCAGCTGTTTTGCGCCTTCCCAGTCGTCGTGCATCCATGCCGCCATATAGCCACTAAGCGGGATGAATAGTTGCAGCATATCGCCAGTTTCAACGGTTGAGTCTGAACGAATATCGGTGATTTCGGACGCTGCCATAGCCGGTGCGGCCGTACCCAGTGCGCCGATGATCATCGCGGCACAAGCACGTAACTTCATTGTGTTTCCTTTTAATTGAAATGATTCATTCTTGGAATCAATCTGTAATGCAGCGGCGTATTATACGTGCTGTTTATATAACTGAAAGTAAATATTCTAATTGGGATGAGAGCCTATTTAATGGGTTTCGTTAAACCGTCTGGCATCTCTATTCAGCAAGATTAAAAAACGCAGCACAAGGCTGCGTTATTAAACCCAAGCTTACGTTTTTACAGCTTCTCAACACCCATGTTGTGGAGTGTAAAGCTGTAGATATCCGCGTATTGCTCAATCACTTTACTGGTTGGAGTACCAGCGCCATGACCTGCGTTTGTTTCGATACGAATCAAGGCAGGGTTGGAACCCGATTGCTTGGCCTGAAGCTCAGCGGCAAACTTATAAGAATGCGCTGGTACAACCCGGTCATCGTGATCGCCTGTGGTCACCATGGTGGCAGGGTATTCGACACCTGGCTTCACGTTGTGAACCGGAGAGTAGGCTTTCAGGTACTCAAACATTTCTTTGCTCTGGTCGGCGGTACCGTAGTCGTATGCCCAGCCAGCACCTGCTGTGAAGGTGTGGTAGCGAAGCATATCAAGTACGCCAACCGCTGGAAGCGCCACCTGGAACAGTTCTGGTCGCTGAGTCATGACCGCGCCTACCAACAAGCCTCCATTCGAGCCACCGTTAACCGCCAGTTTCTCCGAAGAGGTATAGCCCTCATCAATCAGGTATTCTGCGGCAGCAATAAAATCGTCAAACACATTTTGCTTGTTAAGTTGTGTGCCTGCTTTATGCCACTCTTTTCCGTATTCACCACCACCGCGAATGTTGGCAACTGCATATACGCCACCCATTTCCAGCCATGCTGCACGAGTCGGGCTGAATCTCGGTGTCAGGCTTACATTAAAACCGCCGTAACCGTACAGAATAGTCGGCGCACTTCCGTCCATTGGTGTGCCTTTCTTGTAGGTCACAATCATTGGAACTTTGGTGCCGTCTTTTGATGAATAGAAAACCTGACGGGATTCGTACTCTTCAGACGCAAATGGCGACTTTGAACGATGATACAGCTGGCTTTCACCTGACTGAATGTCCATCTTGAACATGGAACTTGGTGTGCTGTAATTAGTAAAGGAAAAATACAACTCAGAGTCGTCTTTTTCTCCTGAGAAACCGCTCGCACTGCCAATTCCCGGCAAATTCACTTCACGAACCAGATCACCGTTCATTTTGTATTGCTGCACCATGGACACTGCATCGACCATGTAGCTGGCAAACAGGTAGCCGCCAGCGGTAGAAGCGCGCAGAACATGTTCTGTTTCCGGAATCAGATCTTGCCAGTTTTCAGGTTGTGGCGCGTTGGCATCCACCGTCACTACTCGTTTGTTTGGTGCATCCAAGTTGGTCACCAAAAAGAGTTTGCTGCCTTGGCTGTCGATAACATAAGTGTCCGATTTGGTTGTGTTCAAAACGGGTACCATAGGCTTCTCAGGATGAGCCAGATCTTTAATGAACAACTTGTTGCCAGAAGTGGATACAGCCGCAGAGATCATCAGGTAACGATCATCCTCTGTGGTGTAACCGTAAACATAGCGATGCTTCTCTGCTTCAGTACCGCCGAACAGAAGCTGGTCTTCGCTTTGCTTGGTATTCAATTTGTGGAAGTACAGTTTGTGCTGATCTGTCTTGGCAGACAACTCACTGCCTTCTGGCTTGTCATAACTTGAGTAGAAGAAGCCTTCATTCCCCAGCCATGAAATGCCACTGAATTTGACGTCTACCAGTGTTTCGCCCACTTGTTCTTTGGTTTCGGCATTTAGAACAACAACCTGTCGCCAGTCGCTGCCACCTTTGGAAATTTGATAAGCCACCAGAGAACCATCTTTGGAAAAACGAGCACCAGACATCGACGTAGTTCCGTCTTCACTGAACGTGTTCGGGTCAATAAACACTTCCGGTTCACCATCGTTCAACTGACGATACAAAACGTACTGGTTTTGTAATCCATCGTTTTTATAGAAGTAGGTGTATTTCCCTTTTTTGAAAGGGCGGCTGACTTTCTCATAATCCATCAGCTTGGTAAGGCGTTCTTCAATGCTCTGACGGTATGGAATGTGCGAGAGGTAATCGAACGTCAGTTGGTTCTGATCTTTCACCCACTGAGCGGTTTCATCGCTGCGGTCATCTTCTAACCAGCGATAAGGATCTTTCACCTGAGTGCCAAAATACTCGTCTACCACTTCAACCTGCTTGGTGACCGGGTATTTTAAAGCCATGTTTTCTATGTGCTGTGCGAATTGATTTGATGTGCTCTCCGAATTGTCGGAGGGAACGCTACAGCCGGAAAGTGCAACCGCAGTTGCCAGGAGTAACACTTTGCTTTTCATGAACTTCCTTGAAACGAGTGTTTGAGGGAAAGCGAAATGTACTACAAAATACACCCCGTACGACGTTTCAGTTTATAAGAGCCCAGATAATTTGTGACAAGGCTCGATGAATGGTACTGAGCAAAGCATAAAGTAACTTTCAAAAGCATCATCGTATATTGAAAATGATTTGATGTGATATGATTTAGCAAACGCATTTTTTACTTTCGAGGCATCATGAAAGAGCAAATTTCCCAACGGGAACAGCAATCCATCAAAATTGGTATCGCCGCCAATCTTGTCATGGCATTCAGTGGTTGGTGGACTTTTTACCTGTCTGGATCAGAGGCACTGCTTCTGGATGGCAACATGTCTTTTATCCTGTTTGTCTCATCCATGGTTGCGTTAAAAATTTCTAAGATAAAAAGTGTTCGCAGCGAAGTCTTTCCCTTCGGTTTGTATGTTACTGAGGCACTGTATTCCATGATGAAGGGGCTACTTCTGATAGGGGTGATCATTTCTGCGATTTCTGGCAATGGCACTAAGATCTTCACCTACTTGCAAGGTGGAAATATTGCGCCAATCAATACCGGACCGATCGTGTACTACGCCATTGCGATGGTTTGCATCTGCTGGGGACTGTCGCTGCTCTACCACGTGCAGAATAAGCGTATAGGGAATGCCAGTTCGATGTTGAAAGTAGACAAGAAAGCCTCGTTTATCGATGGTGTGCTTTCTGCTTCTACCGGATTGATTCTGATTGTTATCGGATACGTGCCTGCTGGAAGCAGTTGGGATTTCTTACTCTATATCGGTGATGCTCTGCTTGTGGTTATCTTGACTACTCTGATGATCAAGCAGCCGATTGGAATCATTAAGGAAGCCTTTATCGAGTTAGCTGGTGGAAAACTTCAAGATCAGATACAGCATGAAAAAATAGAAACGTCGGTCAATCAGCATTTGCAAGCCTGTGGGATCAGCGCAAAGAGTCTGAACATCAGCAAAACCGGCAGCAGTTACCTAGTGATAGTGGGGCTGGCGTTGGAAGAGCTTGCAGACAAACCTGCGGGTTCAGTTACCGATGCTCGCCACAATATGAAACAGGCTTTGGATAAAGACTTCAATTTTGTGGATGTTGAAATGGTACTGGTTTGAAAAAAGGGGAATCGAAAGCGATTCCCCTTTTCCTTTTATCCTAATGGATATAGAAAGCTTAGGGGTTTTAAATCACTCGACTGAATGCCACATCGCCAGACTGCAGAAGCAGCAGCCCAAATAAACCCAGAACAACACCACCTGCCAGCGTCATGTAATGAGGAGCCCGAGAGGAAGAATGATGATGGTGATGATCATGGTCATGGCTGTGGTCATGATCGTGCCCGTGATGGTGGCTGTGCTCATGATGATGCTTGTGCTTTCGGCTAAACAGATTGGTAGTGACTTTTTTACCACCCAGAGTCAACATGGCGATGGTGGAGGTTGTTAAACAGGTTCCCGCCGCCATCAACAGCGCACTCAATACGCCTACCCAATAAACCCCAACCATGTTGGCAAACAACAGGATCATGATGGCACCCGTGCAGGGTCTGAGACCAATAGTCAAAATCAGACCGACAACTTCTTTCCAGTCATTGGCAAATTTAGGCTCATGACCATGACAGCATTGTGAGGGGTTTCTTATCTTCCGAATTGATCGAACGATCATCACCAGACCAAACAATAATACACAGAAATAGCTGACCATCATGACGGATTCCGCCTTGGAGTGAATGTCGCGCATGGACGCTTTGTAAACCCAAAGGAGAATCGAGACCAAACCTATGGCGACCAGAGCCTGAACAAAAGAAGAAACGATGGTGATGATTAGGCTGGTCTTCACCTGAGTTGGTTTTGCGACCAGATAAGTGGAAACCACCACTTTGCCGTGACCAGGTCCCAGAGAGTGCAGAATACCGTAGATGAAACTGATTATACTGAAGCTTAACAATGCCCCCTGATGCTCTTCCTGAATGTCATAAAGAAGGTCACTTAACTGACCATTAAAGTCTCGTTGTAGCTGAATGCTTTTAAGTAATAGCGTTGGCCAGCTTTGCCACAACTGATAACCCAACGCCAGAAAAAGGAATGCAAACGCCCATTTGAGATAAGGCTTTGAAAAAAAGTCTGGCATGGTTACCCCTTACAAGTGATGTAGGCGTGTTGGGTGAAAAGTTGACCTAAGGTGTTATCGGGGTCGGCATCTTGCGGCAGTGAAAGGGCATAAGCCATTTGTTCTGCTGTTGGTGTAGGTTCCACCACATCAAAGCTGCACTGTTCTCGAAGTGATGTGCTGAGTTCTATAGCGCTGTTGGCTTTCCAGCTCATGTCCACGTAATAGCTGGGTTCGAAAATCATCAGCTTTAAATTCTTACCGTTTGCGTCTTTGTCTTTGGTTAACGGAAGTTCGAAGTGAAGAGTGAGTTTGCCCCGGTGAAAAGTCAGCTTTGCGTCCATAACCTGTTTATAACGGATGGGCTCATCGCCTTCGAAAAAGTAAGTGAAGTAGTGCTCATAGAGCATGTTGTCGATAACAGACAGCGCAAGTTGCTTAAGTGTGGCTTCCCGAACTTCTTCCGACATGTCTTCACCGTCTAGCATGTAGGCGGAAGTCATGGCATCAAACGTCCATTCCATTGAGAAACCGGAAATATCAGAACCTTCTCCAAGAACACGAGTTTTCATATCGACCCACGAGTGTGGATGCGCGAAGGAGAGCGAAGCAGGCAGGAGTAAAATGAGAATGCGACATAGCTGAGTCAGCGTTTGTCGCATTGGATGCATCAATTTCATTAGAATTGGTTTTATATTAAATTTCTGCCAAGACTAAGGGAATTGATACAAAATGACAATCAGAAAATTGTTACATTATAACAGGGTTAAACTAACTCTTTCTTCACGCTAACTTCTGGAAAAAGCGTGAGTCGTTCGCCATTGTTGAGATGAGTGGTGCATGCCACTCGCAGGAGAGAAGCAAAGTTCCTTATCTCTCCACGCTTTTCAAGCACTTCCTTGTAGATCTGGGTAACAAAAGCACCGATGGAAAGCTCAGATTTTTTGGCAATGTCTTCAATGATCTGCCAGAAAATGGCTTCTAGTCGAATGCTGGTTACTACACCGTCAATGCGGATAGAGCGGGTTTTTAGTTCAAAAAGTTCTTCTTCCGCACCGGAATAAATTTCACACATAATTGTCTCCCAAATGTGAGATTTAGGTTTTGTACCCAAGTAGCCTCAATATATTGGTTTAGAGAAGTCTCTCGGGTAATTAGCCTGATGAATCGACCGTTTTGCGTCCTGCAAATTACCAACTCATCATTTTCTGTCGTTGTGTGATCGATAATAAAGCAAAAACAGCCAGAAGAAACCCTGGCTGTTACATTGAAATGTTAAGTGAACCGAGAAATTGCTTATAGAAGCTTTAATAACTGGGCTAACCATGCAGGGTGTGCAGGCCAGGCAGGTGCGGTAACCAGTTTGCCGTCTGTGTACGCCTGGTCCATTGCGATGTCCTGATACTGACCGCCAGCCGCGTTCACTTCAGGCGCACATGCTGGGTAAGCCGATACGGCTTTACCTTCAATAACGTTCGCTGCTGTCAACAGTTGTGCACCGTGGCAAATTGCTGCAATAGGCTTGTCCTGCTGGTGAAACTCCTGAATCAGTTTCAATACATCCTGATTTAGCCTTAAGTATTCTGGAGCGCGACCGCCCGGAATCACTAGAGCATCGTAGTCAGAGGCTTTTGCATCTGCAAAAGAGGCATTAAGTGCGAAGTTGTGGCCAGGTTTCTCTGTGTATGTCTGATCGCCTTCGAAATCGTGGATAGCGGTTTTGATAGTGTCGCCAGCGTTTTTGTCTGGGCAAACCGCATCAACCTGATGACCGACCATTTGCAGTGCCTGAAATGGCACCATGATTTCGTAATCCTCAACGAAATCGCCTGCAAGAAGTAGAATTTTAGCCATTGTATTTTCCTCTCAATATAGCTTGGATACTTCGCCATTCCATTGCCTCACCCAAGCTGAGTTTTAGCTTCACGAATGACGATGTCTCCGGTTTTCCTTGTCGGGCATAGAATTGCCGAACTCCAGGCTGTACGGGTAACAGTGGAATACTACAGCCGAGATATGACTCACAGAGTGATGGAAATGATGCAATTTTGTTAAATCAGATGAGAATTATATTTTTCGAGAAAAGCTAGTCTTCGCTGGGCTCATAATGGACGGTGACCTGATCTTTCCCTTTATGCTTGGAGGTATACAGTGCGCGGTCTGCGTGGCGAACCATAGTATTGAAATTGGATTTCGTCTGACCGAAGTAGCCACCAATGCTGACGGTGACAGGAAGTGACAGGTCGCTATGCGGTGTGGCTTTGATCTGATGGCGAATTTCTTCGGCCAGTTGCTCCAGTTCTTCTGGAGAACAAGAAGGGTGGAAAACCATAAACTCTTCACCGCCCCAGCGGCAAACCGACGATATTCTGGGTATTACCGAACTGATTCGCTTAACAATGGAGATCAGAACGTCGTCTCCAACCAGATGTCCGTATGTGTCATTGACAGGTTTGAAGCTGTCGATGTCCAGAATCAGCAGCCCAACGTCAGATTTACTGTTAACGTAGCTCGGATACACGTTGTCGAGTTCGTCAAAGAATCCCCTTCGGTTCTGGATCTTGGTCAGTGGGTCGATACGCATCAGTCTTTGGTTACGACGGAAAGCGACGTAAAGGAAGTAGGCACTGAAGCTCAATACCATACCGATGAGTAGCAGCATCCAAACCGTCATTGAATGTTTGATGCCCTTGTCTCGCAATTGCTCGCGGCTGACAAAATGCACCAAATCCAGTTCATTAGGCACCACAGAACGCCAAAGGTAGAATCCGTCTTTGTCCTCTACCCAGTTCATCCCATCCGAAGGGGCAGGGAAGTTGATGGTTTCGTTTACCTCAAATTCCGTTAGCGAGGAAACGATTTTCTTGTTTTCATCCACAAGAAATGACTGACCAACAGAGTTACTGACTTGCAGAAGATCCAGCAAACTGTCGATGCCAATATCGATGGCGACGACACCAAAGAACTCATCATGGATCCAGACTGGATCGGTAATGGTGACCATCAACCCTTGTCCACCACTATCTTCATACAGGTCTGATACAAACTGCCGACCGTAAGGGTTCACTTTTGGCTGAGCCTGAACCCAGAATGGACGTCTGTAGTCTGCTTCACTGAGCTGAAACTCTCGAACTGGCAGCTCAGGAGAAAGGAACAGATATTTGTTCGCGGAAATGTAATACGACCATACCGCAACACCGAGCTCTCTGACCAAAGTACTGATTTGCTCATTCAGCGACAACGCGGCTGTCATTTCGTAACGCTGCTTTTTGTTGTTAGGGTTAAACGGCTCCATCATGGTTAAGGTGCCTTTTAGCTTTGATGCTTTCTCTGGATGATCAAAAGCGGACAGCGCGTAAATATCGTATTCGGGGAAGTACTCTATCGCATTGATCCACTGTGGAAGATTGATCTTCCCTTCTTCCGCAAAATGATACGAGTGGATCATGGTATTTTTAAGCCCGGTGTTATGGGCTGAGATGAGTTTGAAATACTGCTCGAACAGTCCCGCACGAACATTGACTGTGTTGATGGAACTGCGACGGATTTCATCCAGCTCAGATTCGTAATACACATAGCCGACAATCGCCAACAAGGCTGAAAAAAGAGTAGGAATGTACAAACTTCTCTTCATTAAGTGTGTTCCACTGTCGGTTAAATATTTGGTTCTTTTAGGGTTACGGGAGTTCGGGTTATCAGTTCGTTTCTGCGACAATATTACTTCTAAATCTAGCTGATATAACTGCGGTTAACCATTACATCGTCAAATAACTTGGATTCAGCTTGTCAAATGTGGGAGGCGGATCAGTAGAACTAACCAATAACGGTTTGATTCCGACCTGCTTCTTTGGCTTCGTAAAGGGCAATATCCGCTTTTTTCATCATTTCATCGACCTTAATGTCGGCAGAACTGACAGTTAATCCGATACTTACCGTTACTGTGAGTGATTTAGAACCGTGCTTGCTTTTTGCAATGGCGAGGTGAATTTTCTCAGCCACCCAATGTGCCCTGTCCAGAGTCGTATCCTGAAGGAGAATGACGAATTCCTCGCCACCCCAACGACACGCCACAGAAGACTGACTGGCCACCCTCCGAATGTCGGCGGCTATAGAGCGGATCACTTCATCACCCACATTGTGCCCAAAGCTGTCGTTAATCTTTTTAAAGTGATCGATATCGATCACCAGCAAACCACACTTTTGCTGGTTTCTTAAAGACTGTTGGAAAATAGGCTGAATGAAAGAGTAGAAACCGCGTCGGTTATACAGACCTGTTAACGGGTCAACCAGCATCAATCGCCTGTTTTTCTTAGCAGAAACGTAGGTAAAGAACGAAAGAATACTCAGCACACACCCTATCATCAGAAGTGACCATACAGTGGATGACGCTTTCATGGCTTCAAGCAGCAAGGTTGTCTTCTTCAGGCGATGCACCAAGAACAGTTCTTTGTTTATGGTTGGCGTGCAATAGAACCAACCTTCATCCGACTCTTTCCAGTTTTCTCCAGTATCTGATACCAGGATAGGCAGCTTATCGCCCAGCGCGAAAGGGCTAAGGCTGGCGGTTAATTGCATGTTTTCATCAATCAGGTAGGACTCACCGGGTGCTGCGCCAACTTTCAGTAGGGAAGTCATCAGATCGAGACCAATATCTATTGCCACAATGCCTAAGAACTCATCTCCACGATAAACCGCATCGGAAATGGTGATCATTAAACCCTGCCCAGCGGCATCATCATAAAGTTCTGTCACTACCTGTTTTCTGTCTGGGTTCTTTTCAGGCAGAAGCTCGGTCCAGAAAGGCTTTTCATAAAGAATGTCACTGAACTGGAAAGTTTCGACAGGCAGCTTAGGGGAAAGAAACAAAAACCGGTTTTTCGACAGGTAATATGCCCAAACGGTCATTTTAAGATCATCAATGACTGTTCCCGCCTGCTCATTAATTGAGAGCACAGCAGCAATCTCTTCTGAGATAGGATCATTTGCCGACTGTAACGGCACATCCATGGTTAACGTGCCTTTTAACCAATCCCCCAATTCTGGCTGATCGAAAGCCGACAGAGCGTAGGTGTTGAACTCAGGGTAGTAAGTGATTTCTTTAATCAAATCGGCACGCGCTTTTAAAATAGACTTTTGCTGCACATCCAACTCGATAGAGTTTTTCATCGCGGTGTTTTTGGCAGACATCAGGCGCACATACAGGCGAAGCAGATTCGAACGAACCTCAAGCGTTGATAAAGTTGTCTGGCGAATTTTTTCGGCTTGATAATGGAAGTGGGAAAGACCAAGCGCCAAAAACACCATGATTAACACGATGGGATAAAGGGTAAGTTTTGACATCAGAGTTTCTTATTATTTTTCCCTTGGAGTTAACGTTGATTAGCAGTCAAAATCTAAGTGGAACAAGCGCGATCCGACAGAACCAAAACAGTTCTCTAAAATATTGATTAATGATACCTAACCAAAGCATTATGCAAGTTTGATTTTTAACTGATAGTTTTGACATTTCCTCTTAAGGTTGAGCCGTTTAAATAATAAAGCAGATATCGTATAGATATTGTTCGATGAAATAAAAGTGCTATTGGTGGGTTTTTTTGATGGTGTTTTTGGATTTTTTTACTGCATTTGAGGGTTTATTTGGCTCTTGATATTTTTGGTACTTGTTGAATATCTATCTAGTATGTATGCGCGAAATTTCACTTGTCTATATGTGCTTCATACCTGAGACGAAATTGATGTGCATTTCATAAAAAGAGGAAATCATTCTCACAATTTATTACTGTTTTTACAGGTTTCATATTTTCGTAATATCCAAGAAAACCTTTCCAGTTCCTGTTAGGTTCGATTTTAAATCACCTTTGATCAAAGTGAAGAGTTTCCCTAGACACGAGGCTCAACCATCTTGGTGTTAAAACAGTGTGAATTGGTCCCCCATTAGGTTTTCCCCCGCCCCTTTTTGGGAGCGGGGTTTGTTTTAATGATCCAGATACAAATAGTTCTGCCAGCTCTTCATTCTGATAAGGACTTTTCGCATCACAGACACATGAGTAAAGCTGTCTGAATACACCGCGATTTCTGCATTGCTGCCCATTGGCAGATGGTAGCTTGATAAATCGTCAGTAATTTTCAGTTTCACCAGAGCACGCCCGTTGCTGCGGATGGCACTGGAAGAAAGCAGCGCACCCGACGCCTGAACCTGTCCTTCTCCAATCGCTGGGATCACTTCAACAACTTCACCTTTAAATACTCTTCCCGGTAAGGCTTTAAAGAGAAACTCGGCTTCAAATCCTGGCTCTAAGCGTTGTAGGGAGTTTTGACGAAATGCCCCGACAAAGTATTCTTCTTCGGTATGCACAAACGTCATTACCGGACGAAGGGGCAACGGCACTGCCATCATACCTGGACGCAATGCCAGTTGAGTCACGTAGCCATCAGTCGGGGCTCGTACTATGGTTTCATCCAGATTGAACTGAGCCTGAGCGACTTCAGCTTTCATTCTGGCAATCAAGGTGTTCTCGCCATTGATTTCGGATTCATAAGCCAGTTGTGCTTGTTTGGCTTTAGCCAGAGAAGCATGATAGCTGGCTTGCGCCCCTTTAAATGCCTGACGTCTGGTATCAAGCTGTTGCTCGGTAAATGCGCCTTTTTTAAAGCCTTTATCGTACCTCTGGAATTCTCTCTCCGCTTTGTCTTTGTCTGCGAGCGCTTTTATGGATGCAGCTTGCGCTTCTTTATACGCAGATTCGAGTTGCAGCACGGTCTGCTCTGCTTCAGCTAACGCCGACTGCTTTCTTATTAACTCGGCTTCGAAAAGAGTTGGGTCAATCTTGAACAGCGGGTCACCCTTTTTCAGGGGGGTATTTGCTTTTGCAGAAACTTCAACCACTTTGCCCTGAACGCTTGGCACTATAGGTGTTGTAGAGTAGTACTGACCACCAAACTGGGTGAATGGGTGGTTGTAGTTCATCAGCAATATCAGCGTACCAATCAGGACAACGCCACCAAGAACTGCAGTAGGAACCGTCCATTTGTTTAGCGGGATTTTGAATATTTTAAAGATGGCGATACACAGCGCGGCGTACGTCATAATCAGCAGTAAATCCATTATTCGTCTCCCTGCTTGATTTCATTATTCGGATGTTGGGTGGGTTGCGTGACAGTGTCTCTGGATTTTAACTTTGCCACTTCTTTTTCCAGCGCACTGACTTGATCAATAAGCACATCCATACGGTGGTGCATGTCATGCTGCTCTTCTTCCAGTTTATGGAAACCCCAGCCCCTTTCTTTGCGCCACAGCGTTGCCCAGATCCATAGGAAAGGCCAGATAGCATGCAGGGTAAACAGGCTTACCCAGCCGGAAACATGAATGGCGTCCTGATGAGGGTGGTCTCTTTCTTTAGCGATTTCATAGGGAATATCGTGAATGACAATAATGCCGTAGAAGAGCACGAGAGCGACAAATACCAGCAGCCCCAGTGCAAAGTAATCAAGAAACATAAAACGCTTCCTCTTAATTTCTGTAGAAAATTCAGACCTTAATATATCGCTTGATTCATATGGAAACCAATATTTATCCGAGCTGCATCATGAGAGTTGCGCACCAATTGGTGATAGCGGAATGAGTATGAGATTATTTTCCCTTCAATTTATATAAGGAAATCGAGTGGGATACATAGGAGAAGCGGCGGCGTTACTCGCGGCATTAGTTTGGGCGGTTGCTACCTGGATATACGGGCGTTTTAGCCACCAGTTTTCTGCCTTGCAATTAAACATCGTGAAAGGCGTTATTGCTTCTGCAATGATGCTGGTTGTGTTGCCTTTGCTGCCAATGCCAGCAGAAGCCTGGCAGATGGACAGTCATCACTTTCTCATTCTGGCGATCTCCGGAGTGATCGGTATTGCGACAGGGGATAGCGCCTACTTTGCCGCTCTAAAGCGAATCGGAGCCAATAAAACCCTGCTGCTGGAATCCTTAGCACCTCCGCTGTCTGGTGTTCTTGCTTTGGTTGCTCTAGGTTCACAACTGAGCTTTCAGAGTTGGTTAGGCGTGGTCATTACGACTGCTGCGGTCACGTTTGTGGTGTTTAAACCGTCAGGCACTGACCAAAAAGCTTCTGTATCGGGTATCGGTTTTGGCTTGCTGGCAAGTGTGTGTCAGGCAAGTGGTGTGGTGATTTCTCATTACGCTTTGGTGGCTGGAGACATTCCGCCACTGCTGGGCGCGTTGATTCGGCTGAGTATCGGGGTGATAGCAGTAGCCGCTGTGATTCGCCTGCTTGAGCCTGCGCCATTCAAATCCATTAAAAGCAACTGGGGAAGCATGGATCGCAAAGCCCACCTTACATTGCTGCTTGCGATATTAGTGGGGACGTTTCTCGCGCTCTGGTTACAGCAAATTGCGTTGAAAAATGCCAACCCGGCGATTGCACAGACCCTAATTGCGACCAGCCCGTTGTTCATATTATTCATCTATGCGTGGAACGGAGAGAAAGTGTCGTCCAGCAGTGTGATTGGTACTCTGGCTGCTGTCGGTGGGATCTCGCTCTTCTTTCTATAAACACAACGATTTTTCCGATCAAAAAAGCCATCCGGCAGGATGGCTTTGCGTAAAGAATTTTATATCTACACTTCGTAACAGACTTGATTTCGACCTTTGGCTTTCGCCCGGTACAACGCTTTGTCTGCTCGGTAGAAAGTACGTTGAGTGTTTTCCCCTTCACGGTGATTGGTCACACCGATACTGACGGTTAACCCACGCTCTCCGAGGATTTCACGCCAGCCAAACTGGAAGATTCGTTCGCGGTAGTGTTCTGCGTGCAGAACAGCCTGCTCAACATTGGTATTTTCCAGAATCACCAGAAACTCTTCACCACCAAATCGCACGCAGGATGCGCCGCGGAATCTAAAGTGCGCCGCCAGTTCGTGCGACACATTAACGATTGCCTTATCACCAACCAGATGACTGAGTTCATCATTGATGGATTTGAAATGGTCAATGTCGATAACCAACAGAGTAAAAGGCGTTTCGTGTAACAGAAGATCTTTGAGCTTCACATCCAGCCAGCGACGGTTGTGCAGGCTGGTTAGTGGGTCGGTGAACACATCTTGCTGCAACTGAGCCACTTTGTCTTTCTGGGTTTCGGTGGTTTCCTTAAGCTCTTTATTTTCTTGTTCAGACAAGATCAGCTTGAGTTGAAGTTCGAAGCGGGACAGGCGACGAAGCTGGAAGCCAGCCAAGTCACTGATAGGGATATTCTTCACCAAATCCGTGCCAATTCGGAAGGCTTTTTTCTCGAACGCCAACGCCTGTTTAAAGTCTTTCTGAGAGGCAAAGACATCGCTCAGAGACTCATACAGACTTTTTAGAAGCACGGGCGAGTTATTGAGCTTGATTCGCTTTACCGCCGAATTAAGGGTATATTCGGCCAAATCGGTTCTGCCAACCGCATTTAAGCTACGTGCCAGTTCCAGCCGCATCATGTTAGAAAGCCAGAACGCGCTCACATTGTTGAGCGAGTAACGTGCTTTTGCCAGTACTTGCAACGCTTCCTGATACAGCTTTTGCTTGCGCAGAATGCGCGCCTGATAAAGGATGATTTGGCCTGCCAGAACTTTGTCTGAAACCAGAATACTGAGTTCTTCGCATTCTTTAAGCTGTTCGTTGGCATTGGCAATTCGACCAAGAGAAATCAGACAAGACACCATGTACAGCTTACAACGCAGACGCAAAGAACGACTGCTGATGGCGTGGTCGATACCGCTGATTTTCTGATAATACTTGAGCGCGCGAGCGTGATCGCCATAGGCATCACACAAGTTGCCCATACCAAGTACCGCCATCACGTAGTAGTCGATGTAGCCGTATTCCACTGAAATGTTGGACAGCTCAACGCACTCTTTTAGTGACAGTGCGTAATCGCCGTTTTCGTAAAGACGGTCTGCGAGTGTTGATTTGATGGTCAGAATGTCTTCAACATCTTTAGGAAGCGAAAGCAATGCAACCGCTTCACGTAATTCGTCCAGGCTGGATTTAGGTTGGTTCAATTTAGCGCGATATTCTGAACTGATAAGGTAGCAGTGCGAACGCTCAAGATTTGTGGTCGCAATGTGCTGGCGAACGTGATCCCAGAAGATGATCGCATCTTCGCCAGTAACAGAAGCCGGATCCAACCCAGCTTCAGAGACTTTACTTAGTAACGCTTCCATCAGCTTGCTCCGTTTGGGTTGATTTTTCGACCAGTTGATCGAGTGTGAATGGGAACGTCAAAATATCGTGTAACGACGTTTTCGGTGCTTTGCCTTTCAAGCCTCGACGACTCCACGGATACATGGAAATCATTTGGCTGACCACATCATAAAGTTTGCTTGCCTCGTCACCTTTTTCTGAAATCAGCATACCTACGCGGCTTTCATCCAGTTGAGAAATTAAGTCGCTGCGACCACACAAACAGTGGGCGAGCTCTATACAAATCTCCAGATAGTTGCTGTCTTCATGCTCAATCATGATGACCGCATGGTTCGATTTCATGAGTTCTGACTTGAACAGAACCATCTGCTCCCACCAATAGGTTTCAGACACCACATTGGAGTAGCGTTTTTCGCGGTTGAATTCGATCTGACCACGAATACGATTAATCAGTTTTCTTGCGCGCTGTTCGAGCTGTCGTTTTGATCCTCTGGCCTTGTCCATACCCAGACGGTTGGTCTGCTCTTTAAGCATCTGTATGGAGTAGCGACGGTATTTCTTAAACGATTGAAGTGCTTTTTCGAAGTTTTGACTTTCTTCTGCCACGACCGATTGCTGAAAGCAAATTTGTGAAAGAAGTTCACCGTTATCGAACGGTTTGGCGGCATCTTCCGCTTGTTGAAGAAGCTCACCTGCGGTACTGAAATCTTTGCGGATAAGCTCTAAGCGGGCGCGGCTAATAAAAGAGTGCGCTTTCATCCAGGTCAGATCGTGTTTGATCGCCAGATGATGGGCTTCCATGGTGGAGGTTTCAGCATCATCCAGACGTTCGAGCCCGATCAGTGCCAAACCCCGAAAATCGCAAATTTCTGCGCGCCAGGTTGGGTCCTGATGATATTTCAACGCTTCTTCTGCGCCATCAAGCACAGAGAGCATTTCTACGTAGTTGTTAAGTAGGTAGTAATCCCAGGCAAGTAAGATACGAGCTTTGCCTTCCAACCAGTCAATTCGGGCATTGTTTGCAACTTTTACGGCAAGTTCGTGTGTAGACCTTGCCAAATGAATGTCTTCAGTGATTCTCCATACGTTACCCAAACCAATCAGAGACTCAATTTCAATCGTGGATTCACCAACCAGAGCGGACTGCTCCAGCGCGTTGATCCAGTATTGTTGAGCGGAATAGTATTTGGCTTGCCCCCAGAACTGGAGTGCGTGAATATGAAGAATTTCAGGAAGATAGTTGTCATTGTCGAGTCTGTTTTGACCTGCGAGCGCTTCCTTAATGGCTTTCATGCCTTTCTGGTAGCTCATCAAACACCAATGACAACGGGAGATGACGATGTAGGCTTGGATAACGCCTTCGTGATACAAAATCTGTTCTGCACGAGCTAAACATTGCTTCGCCTGAAGCAATACCCCTTCGGGTTCACTTTCAATTCGAGCACGTAGTTGCTCTAGCTCATTCTCAATTAATATCTGGGCTTTATCCAATGTTTAGTCCAAGCAGTTACGTATCTTAATTTCAACTTTGTTATTATATTGTGCGCTCATTAAGAATGGCACCACCAATACAATGATAATAGCCACATTTTCTCAATGAAGTACAACTAATGTGGCAGATTGCCAATTATCTCATTGATGAATGTTATGCATTCAGAACCTGATTCTATAAATCAGGACAACAAAGTCCGTAATGTAAGCGGCTTGTCCGCCAACCCAAGTTGTTGTGCAGGCGTCATTCCGTTCTTGTCTTGGTAGCACAAATTGTGCCAAGCTCGGAAAATATCCAGTAGAGGCAGTAATCCGCCTGGGCGGAGTTTACGTCTTGGTTCGTTGATAAAGCTTTCAAATAGCAACTGAAAACGTTGCTGGTAATATTGCGTTTGTTTCGTTGTAGCAAGGCTTAGCCAATGTTCCAGGTCGGCGTTGTCGCCTGCTAGGTAGCAAATGCCTTTGGCTCGATTTTCTTCATTCCTGATTGCCCACCTGTCTCGCCACCATCCCATGTGTACGATGTCAATTTTTTGAGCAATTCCACCGTCTTGCCAGTTGCCATCTTCTTCGACGTACATTAAGTCAATATTATGGCGCTGGATTCTCGGAAGGCAGACAGAGAGCGCTGCCGAGCGCAATACTGGGTCTTGAGGCATAAAGATCGAGACCCGTTTTTCTTCCTCACACATGTTCAGAATGTGAAGGTAATGTGCATAAGAAGTGTACGGCGGTCGAATCAATGCACCTTTGGAAGGGTAGTTGAATTGGGACAAGTTCCCCATAGGATCTTCAACATTACCTCGTGCCAGAATCTCCTGATACTTGTTGTCGATCTTTTCCCGCAATGAGGTTGCAGGGCGAGTCACGGCTTCAAAAGACTCCGGCTTGTAGTCTTTGGAGACAAAGCGAGAAGGTTCTTCATACGGGTTGTGATCGACGTTACCTGCCGGTTCATCGTCGAAGGAGTAGTTGACATGCTGGGAAAGCACGTATCCGGTATCGGCGTCGGTTGTCACAATCCAGAATACGCCATTCTGGCTGTTAGGCTGCAACACGGTGTAGTGAGATGACAGGTGATATTCCGAAGCGTGATTCATCCATCGAGCGTCAAACATCGCAAGCTTACGACGACAGCGGCTGGCGATCTGGTCTACGTGGTCGTAGAACGTTTTAGGATTAATGACGAGTTTGCGGCAAATTTCCCGAACGGAATAGCCAGTAAACAGGTAACCGAGGAGATGTTCCTGAAATTCGATTTTGGCATTGCTGCCGGACCATTTATCAACAAACGTCGATTGGCAGGATTTACAGCGGTATCTTTGACGATCGCCACTGTACCCGAACGCATGATAAAGATGCTTGTGGGTATGGACGGTTTTGCCAGCATTTTCACAATTGGGGTTACGACACGCTGGCAAACCGTCGCTATGCACGGCTCTAAGCCTGCTCAGTTCATTCAGAACTTCGCGATTATTAAGTAAGGGGGGGAAAGCACCACACTCACGGCACACCATCGCCGGACGCTTAGGGTTAGCATGCTGCAAAACATACCGTTCTGCATCACTCAATCCAAAGTTGTCACACGCCAATGTTTTACAAAAGTTGAGTTGCAACCCATCTGCATCTTTTGGCAGCTTGCCATCTGACACGATCGCCCCCTCGGGAATAAAATGGTTGTAAAAAATTACAGGTTAAGTGCGGTTTCTAGCGCAACTGTCATCATGTCGTTGAATGATTTTTGACGATCTTCAGCAGACAGCTTCTCGCCACGGATGATGTGGTCGGAAACAGTAAGAATGGTCAGCGCTTTTGCACCAAGTTCAGCAGCTACGCCGTAGATGCCAGCCGCTTCCATATCTACGCCCAAGATGCCCAGCTTCTCCATTTTTTCAAAAATGTCCGCTTCAGGTGTGTAGAAAAGGTCGGCAGAGAATACGTTGCCCACTTTCACCGGCACGTTATTCGCACGTGCCTGCTTCACTGCTTCTTCCAGAAGACCAAAGTCAGCGACTGCTGCGAAATCGTGGTTCGCGAAGCGGATACGGTTCACTTTAGAGTCCGTCGATGCACCCATGCCGATAACGACGTCCATTAGGTTTACGTCGTCTTTTACGGCACCACAGCTACCTATACGGATGATGTTTTTAACACCGTATTCAGAGATCAGCTCGTGAGTGTAGATGCACGCAGATGGGATACCCATACCGTGACCCATCACAGACACTTTTTTGCCTTTGTAAGTACCAGTAAAACCAAACATGTTTCTCACATCACAAACTTGCTTAGCGTCTTCCAGGAAGTTTTCTGCAATGAATTTTGCGCGCAACGGATCGCCTGGCATTAGGACTGTTTCTGCAAAATCGCCCGCTTGTGCGTTAATGTGTGGGGTTGCCATATTGATACTCTCCAAAGTGAGTTCTGGTAATTCGCAGGAAACGTGCGACAACAATTACCAAATCTGTTGAACAGGGTTTTCTTCTTGGGAGCAATACTAGCCCTGTCAGCGTTAACGCCTTGAGATCTAAGTCACAGAAAAACGCTATTTCCTACCAAATACCTCTATTGATAACCAAATGTGTTGAAAGCGGGAATGCAATCGATTTGCTTAACGTTTGCTATTCAGACGCACAGTTTTAATATCAATGCTGTGTCAAAAATGACATTACTCTTTTCCGCATATTCCATCGTTTGAAGTTAGGGTGTTAACTATCTGTAGTTGGCGTTATCTACAAAGAAACAAGGAAGGAGAAACATGCCAGATAACCGTTATGTGATTGGGGTAGACGTTGGAACAGGTAGCGCGCGAGCTGGGTTGTTTGATCTGAAAGGCAAACAGATTGGTTCAGTTAAGCAGGACATTGTTATGTTCAGTGAGGGCAACGCGCACTATGAACAATCTTCAGACCAGATATGGGAATCGGTTGGTCACTGTGTCCGGACGGTATTGTCTGAGTCGGGAGTATCAAAAGATGCCGTAATAGGTATCTCGTTTGATGCCACCTGTTCTTTAGTTGTGATTGGAGAGAACGATCAACCTCTTTCGGTCGGCACTCATGGTAAATCTGAACGAAATATCCTTGTCTGGATGGATCAGCGCGCAACACCTCAAGCAAAACGTATTAACGAACAAGGTCACTCTGTGCTGGAATTTGTCGGCAACCGTATTTCTCCGGAAATGCAGACGCCAAAGCTCATCTGGCTGAAAGAGAACTTACCAGATACCTACAACAAAGCTCGTTACTTTTTTGACCTGACCGACTTGCTCACCTGGAAGTCCAGCGGATCTCTGGCGCGATCAATCTGTACAACGGTTTGCAAATGGACATATCTGGCTCATGAAAGTCGTTGGGACGAAAGCTACTTCCGTAAATTTGGCTTAGATGATTTGGCGGATGGCGGGTTCAGTAAAATTGGAACCGATATCGTCGCTCCGGGAACCGCGCTTGCAAGCGGGCTGACTCAAGACGCGGCTGAACATTTGGGGCTTAATCAAGGCACGACAGTTGCCGCTGGTTTGATTGATGCTCATGCTGGTGGGGTAGGATCTGTTGGTGCTCTGAATGAAGAAGGAGAAGCAGACCCCAGTGCCAGCCTGGCTTATGTGTTTGGTACTTCCGCTTGCACCATGACATCTTCACCGAATCAGGTATTGGTTCCGGGCGTCTGGGGGCCTTACTACTCAGCAATGGTGCCGGGCATGTGGCTCAATGAGGCGGGCCAGTCGGCGGCAGGAGCCGCTATCGATCATTTAGTGAGTTTGCATCCTGCCTACTCAGAACTGAAAGCCATGGCGAATATTGATGGTAAATCGCCAGTGCACTATCTATCTGAAGGCGTGAAAAGCCAGATTACCAAGTGGAGTGACGCGGTCACTATGGTGGAAGGGATGCACGTATTGCCAGAGTTTTTAGGTAATCGGGCTCCGAATGCCGATCCTGATGCACGCGCTGCCATTTTGGGTCTGGATATGGAACATTCGATAGATAATCTCCAAAAGCTCTACGTAGCAGGTGTTTGCGGTCTGGCTTATGGTTTGCGACAGATTATCGAAGCGCAGGAAGTGCGTGGGCTTAGCATCAGTCAGGTGGTGATAAGTGGTGGTGCAGGACAGGATCCTCTCATACGCCAGATTCTTGCGGACGCTACGGGAGTGAAAGTGGTGGCACCTCAGGCACCAGAACCCGTGATGCTGGGAAGCGCGATCCTCGCGGCAGTCGCTGCCAACGCCTATCCAGATATGCAGGAAGCGATGAAAGGGATGTCTGCGTTTGGGGAAAGTTATACACCTGCTGATGGTCGAATTAAGCAAGTTCACGAAAAAAGATACCAAACCTATATTAAGTTGCAGACACTGGTGCGTGAATCCCGAACGTTCTAATTTTATATCAGTTTTCTAGTTCTTCTTCCCGAATCTTAAGTTGTACAAAATATCGATACAAAAATATTTTTTGTATCGATGTGATCGTTTTGCTATAGATAGTTGTACAAGAAAAATAATTGTACAAACTAATCAATCCACCTGATTCAGGAAAAAGGGGCGAGACTATGGCTACGAATGAAATCAAAATTGGTGTGAGCGCTTGTGTCGTTGGTGAAAAAGTTCGTTTTGACTCCGGCCACAAGATCAATAATTTCTTAGTAAAAGACTTTTCGGAGTACGTGAAGTTTGTTCCTGTATGCCCGGAAGTGGGTATCGGAATGCCTGTTCCCCGCCCTGTCATCCGTCTTATCAGTGAAGAAGAGCGCGTCGCTCTGGTTGAATCCAAAAATCAGGACAAAGTGTACACACAACAAATGCTGGATTACTCAGAAAACAAAGTCGAAGAGCTGATTTCTGAAGACCTATGCGGTTACGTGGTGTGCGCCAAGTCTCCCACTTGCGGGATGGAACGCGTAAAAGTGTACAAAAAACACAGCGCATCGAAAGAAGGGGTGGGCTTGTACACCAAAGTTCTGATGGAAAAAATGCCGTGGTTGCCTGTTGAGGAAGACGGCCGTCTTCATGACCCGTTTCTAAAGGAAAACTTTATCTCTCGCATCTATGCATTGAAAGATTTCTATGACTCGATGGATGGAAAGCCGACACCGAGGAAAATAGTCGAGTTCCATTCCCGCTATAAGTTGACGCTGATGGCACACCACCCGGCATCTTACCGTTCTCTGGGTCGCTTGGTTGCCAATATTAAAAACTACGACGCAGAGACATTCTACCTTGAATATCGCACTGCATTTATGAACGCACTCAAGCACCGCGCCAGTCGCAAAAACAATACCAATGTGCTGATGCACTTGCAGGGATACTTCAAACGTGAATTAGACAAAGGTCAGAAAAAAGAGCTGGCTGATACCATTCACGATTATCGTCAGGGTTTATTGCCATTGTTGGCACCGTTAACGCTGATTAAGCATTACCTGAGTACATTCCCAGATGCTTACCTGCAGCAACAAAAGTTTCTGGACCCATACCCACAAGAATTGAGATTACGATATGCATTATAAAACCCCTCGCTTTGCGATCAGAGAGGTTTCAGAAATGACGGGCATCAAGCCCGTTACATTGAGAGCGTGGCAGCGCCGCTATGGGTTAATTCAGCCTAAACGTACCGAGAAAGGACACCGACTCTTTTCAGAAAAAGACATCGACCTGATACGAGAAATTCAGGGCTGGCTCAATAAAGGCGTGCCTATCGGCAAAGTGAAAGAGCTGATTAAGAACGGAGCTCGGTCCAGTCAGGCGCAAGTGGTTGATGAATCATTACATGAAGTAGAACAACTGCTTCAGGCTATTGCTGAAATGGATTCGGGAAAAGGCGACAAAATCCTGTCGGGGCTGTTTAAGGAGTACCCCACACAGCACGTGGTCGATAAGGTGATTCATCCGGTTCAGGAGGCGCTGGAATCGGTGAAAGCGACGCAGCGATCGCTTCAGGTCTCTCTGTTCCAGTCTTTGTTGATTACGGTGTCGAACCGAATCATCGAGTCTGAAAACAAGGTCGCGGCAAACAAAAAAGCATTGCTGGTGAGTTTCGATTCAGCAGGCAGTGTTGATACCCGAATCCATGCTTTGCTGCTGTCAGACAGTGGAAACCGAGTCACCATGCTAGAAGGGGTGGAAGACATCAGCGGTTTATCTGAAATGCTCGACCCGGGCAAAGTGTCTCAGGTGTATTTCCATTGCAGCAAAAATATTGGTGCCAAGGTCGCGGGTGACATCAAAGAGTTTGTTGAATCTAAATTTTACGAAGTAGGGTATTCACCACTTATCCATCAGGTCTACTTCAGCAATCAGGAGCAAGCTTAGCCCTATGCAAATCGTATGGTTTCGTCGTGATCTCAGAACGATAGATAACACCGCTCTAAATCAGGCAGTCGCGACTGGTGAACCCGTTGTGGCTCTGTTTTTGGCGACCCCTCAGCAATGGAAATCACACAACAAAGCGCCGATTCAGGCAGATTTCCTTTATCGCAGGCTATATGAATTGCAACGAGAACTGCACGAACTCAATATTCCGTTGTTGTATCAGGAAGTCTCGATGTTCGCTGATCAGGTTTCCATGATTCGTTCTTTGTTGCGTCTTGAAACCGTTAATGGTGTGCACGCGAACCGCGAGTATGAATTGAACGAGCAGCAACGTGACAGGCAGATAGAAGCTCTCGAAATAGAAGGAAAAGACGTTCATTTTTATCACGACAAATGCGTCATGCCTCCGCGAAGCGTTCTAAATAAACAGGGCGATTACTTCAAAGTCTTTACTCCGTTTAAGCGTGCATGGTTAGCCAAGGTCTCTATGGCTGGTGTGACGGTCTCGCCAAGGCTGAAGCGCGCAAATGACGCTTTCCCCGGGGTAGGGTTGTTGCTCAATATCGTTGAAGAATTTAATCATAAGTGCCACTTCACATACCCAACGGAAGACAGCGCGGCTTATGCTGTGGACACCGAATCCATCATCCAGAAACTGAGAGATTTCTGTCGCGAAAGTGCTTCCCAGTACAAAGACGACAGAGATTTGCCTGCCATTGAAGGCACCAGTCGTCTTTCTCCGTATCTGGCTTTGGGGTGCCTTTCTCCAAGACAATGCATTGCTCGCCTAACCTATCAGGAAAATGACAGGCTAAAGAACTTTGATGAGTTGAATGAGGGGGAGCAAACCTGGCTCAGTGAGCTGATCTGGCGCGAGTTTTATCAGCATCTTCTCGAATTTGAACCAAAACTGAGCAAAGGCTTACCGTTTGTTGACTGGAGCATTGACCTTGAGTGGCACAATGACGAGGATTGGTTAACGCGCTGGAAAAACGGTGAAACGGGATACCCAATTGTGGATGCCGCGATGAGGCAGTTAAACCAGACTGGGTGGATGCACAATCGCTTAAGAATGATCGTCGCAAGTTTCCTGACTAAGGATTTGTTGATCGACTGGCGAAAGGGCGAAGACTACTTTATGTCTAAACTGATTGATGGGGACTATGCCGCGAATAATGGCGGATGGCAGTGGTCTGCATCAACAGGGTGTGATGGTCAGCCTTATTTCCGTATCTTCAACCCGATATCTCAAGGGGAAAAATTTGATGCGCAGGGCGAGTTTATCTGTAAATGGATTCCTGAATTAAAAGAAGTACCTCAGAAGTTTATTCATCAGCCATGGAATTGGACAAAGCGCCACACACTGGACTATCCCAAACCCATGGTTGATCATAAAACCCAGCGTGAAATGGCGTTAGACATGTATAAGAAAGCGAAAGGATAAAGAATGAAACAAGCCGTGTGTCGTATTTGGTGGTTGTCTTTGGTTGTACACAGCGTGCATGCGGCGACATTTCCTCTGCCTATTGAAGGCAGCAATCTAGCCGGAAAGGTGCAACGCCATGTGGTTCAGGACGGTGAAACCTTTGCCCTGATTGCCAAACAATACGATGTCGGATTCCTCTCTTTAATGGCCGCGAACAAAGGGTACGATCCGTTTCTACCGCCTGAAGGCTCTGTCTTAACCATTCCTTCCCATTTCATTCTTCCTGATGCCCCCCGTGAGGGCATTGTGATTAACCTTCCTGAACTGCGCCTTTACTATTACCCGAAAGGACAGGACGTGGTGCATGTCTTTCCTGTGGGGATCGGGCGAGTTGGTCGGGATACACCAGAGATGACCACACGTGTTTCCGCCAAAATCCCTAACCCGACCTGGACGCCTCCAAAATCCATTCGCAAAGAGTACGAAGCCAAAGGCATCAGCTTGCCAAGGGTCGTTCCTGCCGGTCCTGAAAACCCACTGGGGGATTATGCCATGCGTCTGGCTTATGGATCGGGTGAGTATCTGATTCACGGTACAAACAAGGACTTTGGGATTGGCTTGCGTGTGAGTGCCGGCTGTATTCGTATGGAACCTAAAGATATAGAGTGGCTTTTTCAACGTGCCAACAAAGGTGAAAAGGTACGCATCGTTAATCAACCGATAAAAATGTCGTTGGAGCCAGACCGAAGCGTGTTTATCGAGGTACATGAACCTCTGACAAACAGCAAAGGTGTGCAGGCGAGACTAGAGTTGCCGATGGAACTAGGCTGGTGGATGGAAGAATTCAATATCTCAGACGCGAAAGCCAGAGCTGCCGTTCAGGTACAAAACGGCGTGCCAATCGAAATTGCCACGCCGTAAGTATTAAGATCTGTCGTTTATAACCGACAGCAAGCGAAAATATCTGGGTGCTGTCGCACCCATTTTCTATTGCTCAGGATATCAATTTATTTTGTATAAGATTGAGCAATGTTATCGATGCGGCTGTTCGCTCGCGACGCTTCCTGCTGAGCTGACATCGCTGCGTTTTTCGCACCGTTTGCGGCAGAAGCTGCTTCTTCCGCTTTCATGCTTGCTTTTTCTTGAGAAGATTGCAGTGAGGAAACTTGTTGACTGAGCTGCTGAACCTGATTAGTCAACTCATCAATTTTTTTAGACGTTGTATCTGGCGTACCAGAGCAACCGGCCAAAAACAGAACTGAAGAAATACCCGCTGCTAAAAGTAATTTGTTGTTCATATGAACTCCTTGTTGGACATTTTTACGTAGCTGATTCTACCCATGTAACCGGACCGCTATATCAGTAAAAGGGTACTGGCATGTCATGGCTGCTACTCAATCATAGTGTCGGACATAGCCGTACGTAAATTCGAACCCATACCATGTCGTCACTTGTCTCTAATATGGCACAAAAATTCGCCATCTGACGGCATCAACCTAAAATCTAACATGAAAATGACAAATTTGTAGATAGCGTTACACAGGGAGAATGCGTCAAATCTCCGTTAAATATAGAAGTGTTAACTATTTTTTGTGATCTAACCCTTAAAAAGGGGTATTATACGGCGCTATTACGGTCTATCTGACTTTTATGTGTACCGCCTAACTGGAGAATCCTTTGCAATTTAAAGACTTAGGGCTAGACAATCGCTTACTGAAAAACCTGAAGCATTACGACTTCAAGCAAGCTACTGACATTCAGCGTCAGTCCATTCCTGTTGCCATTGCGGGTAAAGATCTGCTGGCTTCATCCAAGACAGGTTCGGGTAAAACGCTGGCATTTGTATTGCCTCTGCTTCACAAAGCTCTTAAGACCAAAGCCTTTTCAAGCAAAGATCCTCGTGGTGTGATTCTGGCTCCTACCCGTGAACTGGCAAAGCAGGTTTATGGCGAGCTACGCTCGATGCTAGGTGGTCTGTCTTACGACGCGACCTTGATTCTTGGTGGTGAAAACTTTAACGACCAAGTTAAGGCACTTCGCAAAAACCCTAAATTTATCGTTGCGACACCGGGTCGCCTTGCCGACCACCTTGAGCATCGTTCTCTGTTTCTGGATGGACTGGATACGCTGATTCTGGATGAAGCTGACCGCATGCTGGACTTAGGCTTTGCTCCTGAGCTGCGCCGTATCCATAACGCGGCAAAACACCGTCGCCGCCAGACTTTGATGTTCTCAGCGACACTTGATCACGCTGAAGTGAATGACATTGCCTCTGAAATGCTGGATTCACCAAAGCGTATTTCAGTTGGCAGTGCGAATGAAGAACACAAAGACATTACCCAGACTTTTTACCTTTGTGATCACCTGGATCATAAAGAAGCCATTCTGGAGCGCGTGCTTGAAGAGGCAGAATACCGTCAGGTCATCATCTTTACTGCAACGCGTGCAGACACCGATCGTTTAACCAAAGAGTTGAACGAGAAAAAGCTGAAAGCCGTTGCCTTGAGTGGAAACCTGAATCAGACCCAGCGTAATACCATCATGAGCCAGTTTGAGCGTCACGTATTTAAGATACTGGTGACGACGGATGTTGCTTCACGCGGTTTGGATATTGCGAGCGTCACGCACGTCATTAACTTTGATATGCCAAAGCATACCGAAGAATACGTTCACCGTGTTGGTCGTACCGGCCGAGCTGGCAACAAAGGATTCGCGGTTTCTCTGGTGGGTCCGAAAGACTGGGACAGCTTTAAGCGAGTAGAAACATTCCTTCAGCAAGACCTGACTTTCTCCAAGCTGGAAGGGTTAGAGGGCAAGTTCAAAGGTTTGAAACCTCGTAAGCCTGACTACCGAAAAGGTCAGGCGAATAAAGGCAAACGCAAGCCTCAGGCGAAGAAGACAGCGAAGAAGCCCGTTAAACGCGATAAGTCATTCCACACCAATGTCGACGTTGGTGATCAGGTGTTCATGGTGAAAAAGAAAAAGCCAGCACCGAGTAACGACGGCGACGAGTAAGGTTTACTAAGAACCAGAATTAAAAAGCCCAGCATTTGCTGGGCTTTTTAATACCTGTAATTCAGCCGCTAGAAGGGCGGTAGTCTTGAGCGGTTGCGTTCACAGAAAGCAAACAGCTCTGCGGCATTACCCACTTCCAGCTTTTTCATCAGACGGGTTTTATAAGTACTTACCGTTTTTTCACTTAGATAAAGCTCTGACGAAATCTCTCGATTTTTCATGCCTTTTGCAATTGAAGTCAGCACCATCAATTCTCGTTGAGATAATGATGAGACTTTGCTGGCATCGGAATTAGTGTTGTTTACTTCAAGTTCTTTTGGGAAGTATTTTCCACCAAGTAAGATGGTATCGACGGCTTCTACAAATTTATGAAGCTCATCGGATTTAGAGATAAACCCAGAAACATCAAAGTTTGCGGTTAGATTTACTAAGCTCTCATTTTCAACGGCACTGAACACCAGAAACTTTGTGGATGGGGAAGGTGGGTAACGCTTCATTACTTCAAAGCCATTCAGTTCTGGAATGCCGATATCCAAGATAACCAAACCTATTTCTTCAGACTGAAGAATGTTCACCGCTTCTCGACCATTTATCGCGTTTAGAATCGTATAACCTCGGTCTCTGAGCAAATAGTAAATGGACTGCCTGACGATAGAGTGATCATCTACAACAAGAATTTTCATCTGACACCTGATTAGATTATTTTTATCCAATGATTATGTCAGAGAATGGAACCATCCTAAGCGATTGGAATGTAAGCGATTGTCAGAGCCGCTACTTTTAATATCACAGTGCAGCTGAATATTAGCCAGGTACTCTGAATTCACTTAGGACTTACAACGGGATTTTGCATCGGATTATGTTGTTTATGTAGCAAATGAATTTTGGCATCTGCTTATAAGGGATATGAAAAGAAAACCTCAGCATTTGCTGAGGTTTTGGTGTTTACGTTAGAAGCGTTCGGTAAAGTTACCTATACCTTGAATATTGTCGAGTGGCGATAGCTTTTTAACGCCATAGCCTAAGTTACTATTCTGCTGATGGACATCACAGGTCTTATCAGCCGTCTTAATGTCTGCATTAACTATATAGTGTGTGACTTCTTCGTCCAGGCAAGGGATGGATGTGTAAGAGAACGCGTGTCCGACAAGGTTATCAATGGTAATGAAAGTCGCATTAGTGCCAAACGCTCTCTCCATACTCTCTCCCCAAATATAAGGCGTTGCGTCATCGTATTTTCCTGCAATTACCATGATGTCCTGCCCAGTAAGTTTATTGCTCATATTCTCTACAATCGCGATGGGGTCGCGTGGATTATCCCATTCCGAACAAAATCCTGCCAAGTTAGAATCATTCACTCCGTAGATTTTCGACATTGCTTCTATCTCAGCTTTTGCATTGTCGACGTCACTTGGTGTGATTGGTGTGATTTCATCGGTGCAGACAACGGCTTTGAACAAAGCGTTATAGCGGTTCTGATCTTCTTCATTGTTAAAACCCACTTTCGCGTTAAAGCTTTGTGGAATTGAAATTAGGTTAAAGAGCTGGGAAGCATCGTCGGTATCTAAAAAAGTAAACGTAGCCTGTTCTACACTCTGCCAGGCTCCTTTGTTGTCACGAGCAGCAAGATAATCATACAGGAATGGAGCGACATGCTGCGCACTTAGCCTGTTGCCATGATTGTCGTCGTAGAAACCATCGTTGTAGATTTGTTCGATAACCGCTTCCAGTTTTGCTTTTCTGGCAGGGGTTTTAAGGCGGTAAGTTGCAATGATATCTCTGCCCAAAGCACCATCTCTGAACAGGTCAACGGCATTTTGCGAATTAGGTGGCATTGGGGCATCCAGAATCAAAGTGCGAACTTGGTTAGGGAACATTTCTGCGTACAGAGCGCCGACTCGAGTTCCGTAGGAATACCCCAGAAAATTGAGTTTATCATCACCCAAAGCCTGTCTCAGACTGTCGATGTCCTTAATAAGTGAATTAGTACCTATATACTGCGCAAATTCTGTGTACTCTGATTCGCAGCTACCAAGCGGAGAGTTGCTGCACTCCGTTAGTTCTTTAGCGAAAGCACTTTGACCACTGCCTCGGGGATCAATCCCAACGATATCAAATTTGTCAGTAATGGCTTTTGGAAGCTCAGTACTTGCCATGTAAGCTGCACCATCAACCGCTGATCCACCTGGTCCCCCAAAGTTGAAGACTAGAGCTCCAATTCTTTCTGAAGGCACTCTTGCTCTTTGCATACCGAAATGAACTTTTACATTACCTAGCGAAGGATCGTTATAGTCCTTGGGAACAGTGAGCATGTAGCAGTCGAAATTACTCGGGCAGTTTAGCGCAGAGACAGTGGAGTTATCTGGATTGTTTTGTGAGGATATGTCTTTGATAAATGAGCTGTTTGAATTACCGGATTCACTAAAACAACCAGTAACCATTAACGCGAGAGAGCCAACAACTAAATATTTTTTCATTATTGATTAGTCCTATTTTTATTGATACTAACCCTTGCCTAGCCGCAAGGGCTCGCATTTTTAGCTACATTCAACTTCATATATTCGGTTTGTGAATTAAGAAAATGAATGCATATTTCTATCTACATGAATTTTATAGGATTGCCACTGGCTTTATTAAAAATCCTGAGATGACTCTCAGGATTTTCTTGAATTTAAGCGTTCAAGCAGCTTTTTGTTGGTTAAGGATTTTCTATCAGCCATTCTTTAATATTTTCAACCACTTTATTCGCTTGGCTTTTTCCATCTGAATCACCAAGCGAATGATCGAGCCCAGTAATTGATAGGTATTCAATGTTCGATTTTCCTTCCTTTTCCAATGTTTTATATTGCTTCTCTGCAAGCTCAACTGAAACATTGGTGTCGTCCTCTGACTGAATTAAAAGAACTGGTACTTGAGATTGCCTCAATACCTCAGTCTGATTTAGCTCTAGCATCTCGCGCCACCACTTAAAGCCATGACCGCTTACATTGAATTCAACAGGCTCGCTATTCAGGACGAATTGAGTGAACTCATTAATTTCCTGCATTACTTCGGTGTACACCTTTTTTTCCGGAATCTCGAGCTTAACTGCGTGTTCCAGGTCGTCCATAAATCGAGCGCCACCGCCGTTAAATGCCACGATTTTTGATACGTGATCTGGGTGCGCTGAAAGCAGGTTGGCGACCAAAGCGCCTTCGCTTCCTCCGATCAGATAGACCTGCTGATATTTATGCTGAGATTTGATTTTCTCCAGAATTTTTAGGTAGTCGTCCACACGCTGACTCAGGGCATCGTTTTGAATAAAGGCTTCTGGGCAGTCTTTGCGTTCAGGATCCTCATCGTAGCTGAGTTTGTTGGTGATGCCGTATTTTTCTACGGTCAGAATATCCGCAGTAGGAGCGGCGGCGGGGAGATCTTCTTCAATCATCTTAATCTGGGTCACGCTATTGCAGTCGGAACCCTGAATCAGAACCAGAAGTGTCTCGGATGGCACCGCTTGCTTTTTGTTTAGGTAGTAGTGAATTTCGCTGCCATCTTGCCGGGGTAAGGTTAACGCACTGTTTGCCACTGCGAGCGTTGAACATAGAGAAGTGATTAATCCTAATAAAATGATTTTTCCAGTCCGCATAACACTGTTCCATTGTGAAAAAGAGGAATACGCAATATAGGATGCGGGTAGTTAATTTTACCGAAATGGTGACTTAGTGGATTGCCTGACGATGAGCTCAATTGGGGGAACTCGCGGATCAAATTCATCTCCGTACAACAGTTTTAGCAGCGCATCCGCACTGACAGCACCCAGTTCCTCTATTGGCTGGCGTAAGGTGGTTAAAGCCGGAGTAAAGAATCTGGATGTAGGGAGATCATCAAACCCGACAATAGAGATGTCTTCTGGAATGCGATAATTCCTGTCGTGCAGAGCTTTCATCGCGCCATAAGCCGTTTCATCGTTGGCAGCAAACAGAGCAGTAAAATGAACGTTGGAGTCCAGCAACTCGATGGTTTTTTCGTAACCAACTTCAGATGTGAAGTCGCCCTGTTTGATCATCGCCTTAATCGGCTTTATCCCTGCTTCTTTCAGTGCCTTCTGATACCCCGAAAAGCGGGCGCGAGCATCGGGCTGGCTGGCATGCCCTTTAATGTGCGCGATAGCCACATGCCCCTGTTGCAGCAGGTGAAGCGTGGCCATGTAACCACCAAGTTCATTGTTGATGCAAAGTGAACGAACTCTGTTCCCATTCACGTGGTAACCAACGGCAACTGTGGGTAACGCTTCGCTAAATTCTAAGATCTGTTTCTCGGTGAGGCTGCCAGTAAAGATGATCACCCCGTCTACCTGACTTCGCGCCAGATACTCTAGCGCGTGCAACTCGGCTTGGTTTTTCCAGTGACCCGATGCAATCACCAGTGAATACCCATGATCCATCAGTAAGCTTTCCATGTTGATCAACATGCGATTGGTGTGTGGGCTTTCCGGGTTCTGAACCAGCACGCCAATCGTCATGGAGCGTCGATTTTCGCCGAGATTGATCTGGAAATTGGGTTTGTAACCTGTGCTCTTTAGTGCTTCTTCTATCCGTAAGCTTTTTGATTCTGAAACATAACTGCTGCGATTCAAAAAGCGAGAAACGGTGCTGACGGAAACACCAGCACGTTTAGCCACGTCATACACTGTGGCGTCTTTTTTCTTTCTCGCTTTTCTATTTGATTCAGTCATACAACTCAAACATTTGCACTAAGTTAGTCAGACGCCAGCGATTTCTCACTCATTACGTCGAAAAGGTGAATCGCGTCCATATCCATGTAAAGTGTCAGGCAGTCCACATCCACTTCTGCTGCCTGAGTTTCAATGGTAAGTGGTTGCCCATCGAGTTCGCCTTTCAACAAAATACTGGCGCCAAGCAATTCTTTATCCAGAATTTTTACAGGTACAGAGTATACGTTATCGTGTCCTGTTTGCTCTGGTCGAAGGTGGATATCTGTCGGTCGGATACCAAAATGCAGTGCTAAGTTTTTGCTGGCGTTTTTTTCGAATCGTTCAGGGAGCGGAATCATCAAAGAACCAAGTCGAGTGCACCAGTTATTCTCGTGCTGTTCCAACTTGGCATCCAGCATGTTCATTGATGGATTACCAATAAACTGGGCAACGAATTTGCTTGCGGGACGCTTAAATACATCCGTTGGCGTACCGACTTGCGCTACGTATCCGTCTTTTAGGATGACGATACGATCAGCCAGTGTCATGGCTTCAATTTGATCATGGGTGACGTAGATAGTGGTGGTTTTTAACTCCCGGTGTAGTTGTTTTATCTCTTCGCGCATGGTGCCGCGCAATTTGGCGTCCAGATTTGAAAGAGGTTCATCAAATAAGAAGACCTTCGGGGTGCGAACCATCGCGCGTCCCATGGCGACCCGCTGGCGTTGCCCTCCGGAAAGGGCTTTCGGCTTTCTGTCCAGTAAAGGTTCTAATTCCAGCATTGTCGCCGCTTTACGCACTTCGGCATCAATATCCTGCTTAGCCATGCCTTTGAGCTTAAGGGCGAAGGCAATGTTCTCGTATACCGTCATATGCGGATACAAGGCGTAACTCTGGAACACCATAGCGAGATCCCGGTCTTTGGCATCTATCGGGTTCATCAATTTGTCGCCAACAAAGATTTCACCAGAGGAGATAGATTCAAGTCCCGCCAACATCCTCAGAGTCGTGGATTTCCCGCAGCCAGAAGGACCAAGAAAGACAACGAATTCACCGTCATCTACGGTAAAGTCGAACTGCTTGACGACCTCGACATCACCAAAAGACTTTTTCAGATTTCTGAATTCCACCTTAGCCATTTTGTTGTCCTCCCCGACGCTCTAACAACATATTTCGGTAGGCAATGGCGCTGTTTTTCAACGTACGTTTTTGAGTAGAGTAATCCACGTGCACAATGCCAAATCGTTGCTGATAACCAAATGCCCATTCAAAGTTGTCCATTAAGCTCCAGGCAAAGTAACCACTTACTTGCACTCCTGCCTCAATGGCTTTGTCTACTGCATTAAAATGAGACTGATAATAGTGCATTCGCTGTTCGTCGTTGACGCTTCCATTTTCCAGTTTATCGTTACCTGCTGCCCCGTTTTCAGTGATGTAAATAGGGGGCAGGTCCGGATAGTAATGTTTGATTCGGATCAGGACATCAGTCAGCGCCTGAGGGTAGATTTCCCAACCGATGTAGGTATGTTCGGCATTTTCCTGAGTGACCGACTGAATGTTGCGATTCGAATCAAAACGCACGACTGAACGGGTGTAAAAATTGATGCCCAGATAATCGATGGGAGCGCTGATGATTTTCAGATCTTTCTCCAAAATAACAGGAAGGTTGTTCGCCTGTTTTTCCAGAACCAAATCGGGGTAGCGACCTTTCAAAATGGGCTCCATAAACCAGTGACAGCTTTCTGCATCTTCGTAATCTGCCGCTTTCTGATCAGCCTCTGTTTCCGGATACGCAGGTGTCACATTCAGAACAATTCCATGCATCGACTTGGGGGCATTTTTTCGAAGGTATGGCATGGCTAATCCGTGCGCCAGCAATAAGTGGTGTGACGCCTGAAACCCTTCTTTCTCTCCTTTGATGCCCGGAGCGTGAACGCCCCAGCGGTAACCCAGAAAGGCAGACACAAAGGGTTCATTCAGCGTGGTGTACACGTCAATTTTGTTGCCAAAATACGCGCTGACCACCTCGGCGTATTCGGCAAACTTATAGGCAGTTTCCCGGTTGAGCCAGCCACCACGATCTTCAAGGTACTGAGGCAAATCCCAATGATAAAGGGTGACGAATACGCGCAGCCCCTGAGCATGGCATTCATCAATGATCTGCTCATAAAACTTCAGCCCAGCCTGATTGGTTTCACCGTTCTTCTTGATGATTCGTGGCCATGCCATCGAAAGGCGATACGCATCCACGCCTAAGTCTTTGATCATCTGAATATCTTGTTTCCACAGATGGTAATGATCACAAGCGATATCACCATTATCTTGATTGTCGACGGCGTTAGGTTTAAGGCAGAACGTATCCCAGATGGACGGGCAACGACCATCCTGAGTCACGCCGCCTTCTATTTGATAGGAAGACGTGGCCACGCCAAAAGTGAAATCTTTAGAAAGCATGGCGGAATGTTTTGGAAGCTGATACATATTCATGGTGAGTTATCCTTTAACGGCTCCGGAGGTTAAGCCACTGATCATTTGCTTTGAGGCAAACAGATAAGCTGTAACCAAAGGAAGGATGGAAATAGTGGTGCCAAGCATTACAGCGCCCCAAGGCGTATTTGGGATGCCCTGTACACTGCGTAAAGCCTGAGTAATAACGTAATTTTCTGGAGAGGTGAGCACGACCAGCGGGTTCATAAAGCTGTTCCAGAAGAACACGAACTGGACGATGGCTAAGGTCGCTAATGCAGGTTTCATCAAGGGCAGTACTACGCTCCAGTACGTTCTGAATTCGCCTGCGCCATCGAGCTTTGCGGCTTCCAGTAGTTCTTTTGGAATGGAGGTTACGACGTGCTGGCGCATAAGAAAAATACCAAATGGCGTTGTAGTAAACGGTAGCCAGACCGCAACATGGTTATCCAGCAGCCCAAGGAACTTCACGATCATGAAGTAGGGGATAAGGCTAAGCACTGGCGGGATCATCATGGAACCCACCAACATACCAAACAGGATGTTTTTGCCTTTGAACTGGTATACCGCAAACGCGTAGCCGCCCATTGAACAGAACAGCAGCGAAATAGCCGTACCCAGAAACGCTACGTAAATGGAATTAAACATGGCTTGCCAGAAAGGCATGATTTCTAACAGCTTGGCGTAGTTAATAGCCAGACTATCTCCGATAGCAAAGCTGATGCCAGAACCAAAGATTTCCGTGCGGTCGCGGGTAGAAAGCAGTGCAGACCATAAAAATGGAAACACCGTCATGAGTGCCGAAACAATAAGTACAGTCGCCAGAGCAATCATTAACACCTTGGTCGCCAGTTCTATCCAGCGTTGATTTGGATTGAGTGTATGTGTCGACATCTATTGTTCTCCCAGCCCTTTTTTACCGAAGAAGAAAAACTGAATGCAGGTGCAAAACGCAATCAGCGCGAACAATAGCCAGGAAATGGCAGACGCTGTGCCCATTTCTAACCACTCCCATCCCACTTTGTAGAGATACATAGAGATGGTTAAGCCGGACTGCCCGGTTCCCCCCGTACCACGTGTTAAAACAAAGGGTTCTTCAAATAACTGTAGGTTACCTATGATGGTCATGGTGACGGCGAAGAACACAAAAGGGCGGATCATGGGAAGAGAAACACTCCAGAATCTGCGAAATGCGTTGGCTCCGTCCATGCGTGCTGCTTCAAGAATGTCTTTGGGAATGGTCATCAACCCTGTGGTGTAGAGCACAATGTTGAAGCCGGTATATTTCCAGAACACCATGATGGCAATCGCCGGTTTTACCAGCGTAGCGTCGTCTAGCCAGCGTATGGGTTGATAGTCATTCACCCAAGCGAATGCCCAGCCAAATAAGGTACTGTCGGCAAGGTATGCCAGTGACTGATTGATAATCCCGCTGTTAGGGGAATACATGTTGAAAAAGATCAGCGAAGCCGCCACCGTTGAAGTGATGAAAGGCAAAAAGTACGCCGAGGTCAGCCAGTGGCGAAGTCGGTCTCCCATCGAAACTAAAATGTAAGCGACAGGAATCGCGACGAGATGCTGAGCCACCCCTGAAGTGATGGCCAGCCACAAGGTATTGTTCAGTGAGCGCCATAACCAGGGATCAGTCAAAGCAATTTCGTAGTTTTCCACACCCACAAATTTCATGGCTGACAGACCTTCTACCGGGTTCCAGGCATGAAACGAGAGGTAGACGGAAAACAACAGGGGAAACACTCCGAATACAGAAAAGATCACGATAAATGGCAACAAAAATCCGTAAGGCGTGAGCTTGTTTAGCCTGAACCGATTTGATGGCTGCTGATCAATTAAATCAACGGGTTTGCTGTTTGCAGTGTCCATAACCTGCTTACTCCAGATTAAGGAGGCGAAACTCGCCTCCTATTCGTTTACAGGTTACGGGTGCGACGCTTGATCAATCGCTCCGCTTCTTTCAGCGCGGTTTCTATGTCTTTACCTTCATCCAGTACTTCCATCAGAGCATTTTCCAGAATGATCGAACGTGCGACGTGATCACCTTTGCCCGGCTGGACGGGTTTGATGTTTTTGGCAACATCTGCAAACAGCAGACGTGCTTTCTGACCACCAAGGAACGCCACTTCCTGTTCAAAAAGCGGATCGTTGTAGGTGGTGGTGTTGGCAGGAAACGCAGCAATGGTTTCGAAATGGGTCAACTGAACATCACGATTGACCGTCATGTACTCGATCAGCTTCCACGCTTCATCCTGATGCTTAGATTGCTTAGGAATGGAAAGAAAAGATCCTCCCCAGCTACCGTAAATACCGTCCGGCAAGTGTGACACTGCCCACTTACCCTTGGTGTCTGGCGCAATCCAATTGTTCAAATGCCCTAGCAGCCATGCGCCGGAAAGTTGAGTGGCAAAGGTGCCGTTTCTGAATCCTTCATACCATTCGTTCGACCAAGCCAGAATTCGCGCGTCTAGCTGCTTATCCCGAATCTTTTTCGCGACCTGAAAGGCGTGAACAAATCGTTTGGAGGTCACAACAGGATTGCCTTCTTGGTCAAAGTACAAGCCTTCACCCTCTGGCACTGTGGTAAAGATGATTGCCTGTGCTACATCCGCCGCAGAGGCAATTAACTGGACACCTTGTTTTTTCAGAGTTTCTCCGGCATCAATATAGGAATCCCAGTCTTTGATCGCTTCCTTTACGTCAATTCCTGCTTTCTCAAAAATGTCTGTGCGGTAATACATCACCCCAGGGCCCAGATCGACGGGAATGCCATACATAGAACCGTCGCCACCTTTTCCCTGAGCCCAGGCGTAGGGAGCAAACTGAGACTGATACTTATCGGCACCATATTGTTTGGAAAGGTTGACCAAACCACCGGAAGCCACAAACGGACCGATTTTTTCTACGTCCACGACTATCACATCACCAGCTCCGGAGCCTGTGGCTAAGTTGGTCGTCAGCTTAGTGTGGTGATCACCGTGGTTATTCATCAGGTAATCCACCTGAATACCGGACTGCTTCTGAAAGTCAGGAAGAATGACCTTCAGGCTGCTGTCAAAGTCGGGAAAACCGTCAAAGCGAATCTTGTTGTCTTCAGCATAAGCGGCAGAAGCCAGCCCTAAAGCAAGCGCGCAAGGTGCGGCTAAAGTGCGGATTTTCATGGTATGTCCTTATATTTTTATGGTGTAGGGAGTGGTGCTAGTCACTGGATGTGGAGGGAGTATTGATAAATGTATTCAAACAAAGAGTGATATAAATCACGCTAAATTCGAATGAAAAACACGCATTTCCTGAAAGGTTGAAAGGTAAGGCACTTTGAAAAATTTCATGAAACAGTTTCATAGGAAATAGTAGCCTTTCAAAGTAAGTGTTGATGGTTTTAGTGTGATCTAAATCACGTTATGTGGTGTTTGTGATAAGTTGTTAATGGAATTTCATATCTGGTAATTTGTTTTATTATCTGCTCATAAACTCGCTTTTTAATAGGTGTTTTTACTATTTCTGGATATAAAGTGAATTAATATTCTGTATAAGATGCGTTTATTGATTTCTAGTTTTGTAGCGAGAAAGTTTACGATTGAATGACAAGTAGCCATTTGGATTAATTTTATGTGATTCGATTCAAATAATAATGAAAATGATAATTGATCTCATTTTGATTTAAATGCACCATGCGCGCCCTTTTATAAGTTCCATCAATATCTCTAGGGTTGCTTATGCGCTGGCGTTCATCTTTTGTTTTATTCACGAGTCTGTTTTGCACGTCCGTTTTGGCTCAGGATGAGTTTGATTGGCTTAGGGACGACGCTCGCAGCAACGGTGAAGTGAAGCAATTTTTGTCAGAGCAAAACAATGCGACAAAGGAGTATCTGAAAGGGAACGAAACCCTAAAACAGGCACTGCTTGATGAGTGGCAGAACGATAACGTTGTCAAAGCCGATTCACCCTGGCTTCTGATGCAAGGTGTGTACTACAAACTGGGCATCAAAAATGGTCAGCGTGCCATTTTGATGAAAAGCACACAGTCTGCATCCGAAGAAGTATTGCTGGACCTTTCCAGCAGGCAGCAAGACCACGATTATTACCATTTGGCTGCCTGGCGTTTGAGTTCTGATGGAGCAAAAATCGCCTTGGCTGAAGACATCACGGGAACCGGTGAGCACCGAATTTCTGTTGTTGATCTTGAGACGGGTTCAGAGTCTTTGGTCGCAGACGGCACAGAATCGACGATTCTATGGAGTTCGGATTCACAATCCATTTTTGTGATTAAACAAGAACTGCCTACGTTACGCCCTTACAAACTGGTCCAGATAGATCTTAAAACCAAAAAACAGACTCCGGTCTTTACCGAGAGTGATTCTGCATGGCTTGTTTCTGCGTATCTGGCGAGTGACAGCCATTGGGCGGTAATCCAGTCCAACAATGAGTCGAGTGTTGAGCAGGTTCTGCTTAACCTGAAAACAGGCGCGCTTTCTAAAACACTTCTACCGAGAAAAGACGGCAAAGAATACTTTGCCGATGTTGCTGACGATCAACTTTTCCTGAATTCAAACCATAACAATGGCTTTGCCATCTGGAAAAAGTCATTGAGATCTGAGACAGGCGAGTTCCAACTGATTTTCCGACCTGAATCAGGTGAAATGATTGATAATTTCTACCTGTTTGAATCGGCATTGGTTGTGGCGACGCTACGTGGTCAGGATAAATACCTGACGGCAGTTCGTAATGGTAAAACGCTGTGGAAAAAATCCCTCAGCGACGATGGCGTGGTGACTTGGGTTAAACGCAACGGTGATTTTTCCAGTAACCGAATTCGCCTTCGTAGCATGTCTTTGGTGCAGCCACCAAAGTGGTCGGAACTGGATGTGGAATCCGGAACTGTTTCCGACTTATCTTCAGACTTCTACCCAGAACATAACCCTCAAAAATACGTCTCTAAACAAATTTGGATTGAGAAAGGTTCGATTCGAGTCCCTGTCACACTTGCGTATCGAAAAGACACCCTGACTGAAAACTCGCCAGTTATTTTGTATGGCTACGGTGCATATGGCGTAACCATGCGTCCGTACTTTATGCCGCAAATTGTGAGTGTGCTTAATCAGGGCGCGATCTACGCCATTGCCCACGTTCGTGGTGGTGGCTTTCTGGGTAGCGACTGGCACGTTTCTGGTCGCGGCATCAACAAACAGAACGGCATTGATGACTTTCATGTTGCCAGCCAGTTTATGAAAACTTTCCAGCATGGTCAGCGTCCTGTGCTCGCTATTGGTGGCAGTGCTGGCGGGACTTTGGTAGCGGCTGCAATTAATCAAAAACCGGATCTGTATAAGGGTGCGGTATTGCAGGTTCCGTTTCTGGATGTGGTGAATAGCATGTCTGACAGCACCCTGCCACTCAGCGATCAGCAGCATCTGGAATGGGGAAACCCTAAAGATGCTCAGGAACAACGCGTGATGCTGGAATTCGACCCATACCAAAACCTTAAAAAACAAAGCTATCCGCCTGTGCTGGTGCGCGTTGGGTATCAGGACCGCCGGGTGCCTTTCTGGGAAGGGGCAAAATACATCGCCCGAATACAAAAGCTGAGCACGGCAGACAACCCTTATCTTCTGCGTACTGATTTCGTATCTGGCCATCGACCAGACCGCCGACACGCACTGAACTTTCAGGCGGAAGAGTACGCTTTTCTCCTTTCACTTGTTCAACACTCATCAGCGGAGTAATTGATGAAACTTTCTCCTTTATCTGTCGCAGTATCTGCTGCGTTGTTTTCTCATATCTGCTTCGCTGAAAGCGGCACAGTTTCTACTCAAAATGAACAGGAGTTTGTCGAAACCGTCGTTGTTACGGCTAACAAAATCGACACTCCTCTGTTTGAAGTGCCGGGCTCCATCTCTGTGGTTGATCTGGACAAGGTGGAAAAGGAAGGGGCAACAGAACTCTATGACGCGCTGGACACCGAACCGGGCGTTTCCGTTACTGGTGGAGCGGGTCGACCTCAGAACATCGTGATTCGAGGGATGACAGGAAACCGAATCGCCATTGTGAAAGATGGTGTAAAAATGTCGGATGGCTACGGTGCTCTGGATCTCAATGATGGCGCGGGACGCGATACTTTTGATATCAACAGCCTCAAGCAAATCGAAGTTGTGAAAGGGGCGAGCTCGAACATTCACGGCTCCGGTGCTATTGGCGGTGTTGTGGTACTGGTTTCCAAGAAGCCAGAAGACTATCTGCACGGGAAAGATTTCCATTCCGAGGTAGGTACTACCTACACCCAGATCAGTAACAAAACCAAAAGCTATGCGCTTTCCGCATTTCGTTTTCAGGATACCGAAGCACTAGTTCGCGCCAGCTACTGGTTGGGTGAAGAGACCCGAAATTATAAGCAGGATCTCTATAATCGCGATATCGACGGCTACAATCTGGATGCGGTGGTTAACCACTATCTGCATGACGATTTTATTCTCAAAGCCAAAGCAAATTACTACCTTAACCGTGTTAATCGCGATGAAGGCACGCATATTGTTCAGCCGGATGGAAAATGGGACGTTAGCCATTACAACGACAAAGTCTTTACCCGGACGATTGGCGTTGAACTTGGGACACAACATACTGTTTCTAATGCATTTTACGACGAGCTGAATACCAAAGGTTACCTGCGTGATTCCACGTCGCAGCGCGATCGCAATTACTCGATTTATCGTGATAACAGAGGCATCACGGAGTACCGCAATGAAGATGATCATCGTGAGTTTAATGACAGCGCGATGGGCATCAATCTGGACGCCAATAAACTTACTGACTTTGCCGATATGCAGCATCAGATCGTTTACGGTGTAGAGGTAGACCGTCGTTCGTACAATCGCCCGGTTACCCGCAAGACATTCGACACCAATGGCTTGAACGAGCAGGATAAGTCGCCGTTTGCAGGAGTGGTGACTCACAGATTCAGTTCATACATCAAAGACAGAGCAACCCACGGAAACTGGACTTTCGATCTTGGGGCACGCTTTGATTTTCATCATCTAGAGCCGGAAAAAAGAAGTGAGATTGGTGGCTATGAAATCAGCAATACCCGTAGTTCAGAATGGTCGCCAAGTCTGTCCGTCACCCACAAGTTCACGCCATCTCTGAACGGTTACATCAGCTACAACCATGGCTATCGTGCCCCGAGCTACGACAAGGTATACGGCTTTGTACCTCACCTGTTTAACCTACTTGACCCGTTCTACATTATTCCGAATTTAGATCTGGAAAAAGAGACCAGCGACTCTTACGAACTAGGCGCTAAATATCAGGACGGTCAGTGGTCCTGGTCGACAGCGGTTTTCCACACCCAGTACAAAAACTTCATTGATGTTAAACGAATAGGGCGCGATTCAAACGGCAATTCGTTGTACCAGTATGTAAACAAGAAAAATGTGTTTACGCAGGGGGTGGAATTCTCAGTGGCTTACCAGATTGATGAGCAATGGGCAGTATCGACCAAAGCAGGCGTAGTCGATGGAAAAGATGGCGATGGCAATTACATCCGTTCTCTGACTCCATGGGAAGGCAACGTTCAGCTCGACTACGAACACAATGCGTTGAGCGGTTATCTTCGAATGAACTGGGCTGCTGAAATGACCAGAACGCCTGTTTGCAACAATGAACTGCAAGTGGAAGTGCCGTGTGACCAGACTCAAGCCTGGCAGTCACTGGATGCAGGTGCGAGCGTTGTCCTTTGGGATGACCTGACTCTAAGCGCTAACGTGATCAATCTGCTGGACAGTCAATTTACGCGTTATCAGGACATTGCCGGATTGGGTAAGCATCAGACCTCTTTCTCAACCGAACCTGGTCGCTATTTCACACTTAACGCGAAATACGAGTTCTAGGGGGGCATGATGAAAAAGCACCTCTTGCCGACCCTGCTTTGTGCCTCTATTTCATCTGCAACGGCTGGGGAATGGGACTACCCGAGTAATGCAGCCACAGTGACCAGTGATGGTGAAGCACTGAACTATGTGAGCCAGCGTTATGCTGATGTTGGTTCATTCCGTTTGCGTTACGTCACCGAAAGTAAGCTCGGCAAGCACTATAACTTCGATGTGCTGGTGGGTGGTGAATACAAACATCAGAGAGCGGTCGTTCTGAGTGTGGATAACGACCAGCGTGTCACCCGTATATTCAAAAGCCTTGAAGATACTGTTGTGCGAAACGGGTTAGTTATCACTGCGGTTGAGCTAGAAAATCCGAGGCGTCTTGAGGCACTGGAGCCGCCAGAACTGGCAACAGGTTCCATCAAGTCTGTGAACGTCAATGTGTTCGACCCGGATCTTCGTACCATGGATAAGGTTCCGCAGCCCGATACTTTGTGGAAATACCTGGAAGACTACCCGCATTCTATTCGTTACGTGAGCAAGCCTGTATCTGTTCTTGAATCTGGTGGCAAGTTATATCTGGCAAACGAGCGTGTGCGTCAGGTGGATGCGAAGGAGCTTCAACAAAAAAATGCGGATACTGGAGCCTGGGAAACCAGCCCGACCAGCTCGTTTCTGGCTCAGGAAGGTGTTGCTGAATTTGCTTCTGAAGCAGCGCTAAGTTCAGTGACTTATGACATGCCGGAATTTGCGCAGATTATGGCGTTTTACCATCTTGATCATTCGTTGCAATACCTGTCTTCACTGGGTTCTGATTTGTTTTCTGAACCCGTTCGCTTTGACGGAAGGGGACTGTCGCAAGATAACTCGACATATTACTTCGGTCCTAAAGCTGCCATGTTCGGTATTACAGGCTCGCCAGACGCAATAGATGCCGATGTGGTAATCCATGAATTAGGGCATGGCATCCATTATCAGATTGTGCCGGACTGGGGCTATGGTCATACCGGAGCCATCGGAGAAGGTTTCGGCGACTACTGGGCAGGGTCATACAGCTACCGCGTTCAGTACGCGCAGAGCGAATCTTTTGAACTGGATACCTTCGCTAACTGGGATGGATTGTTCGGTTTCAAGAAAAATACCCGAAGCCTTTGGAATCAGCGTGCTCGCTACTTTGAAAGAAGTGAATACCGACCACACGAATATGTGGGCGGAGAACTGGGCGATGAGCTTTGGTCAACTCCTTTGTTCCAGTCACTGAAACAATCGGTCGCCAAATATGGACAGATCGCTTTCTCGGAGCTTGACACCATTGTGCTGCAATCCATGTATGGCTTAGGTCGCGGTATGAAAATGCACGATCTGGCAGAAAGCATGATTTTTGTTGCTAACAAACTGTATTCGGACAAGGAATACGCTCAGATCCTAAAAGCGAATTTTGATATTCACGGGCTGATTAAAGAGCCATTTCGTGTGGTCAATACGCCCAAATTTATCGAACCTGAGCATGGCATTGATCTGCTAATCCAGCGCACCTTATCACTAAGCAGTATCGATGGTGTTGCCCGTACCGATTTGGCGAAAGAGGTCGGCTTTTCTGATGCCAGTTCGGCTGTTCAGAAGATTCATATTTCAGGTCTGGCAAATAGTGTTTGTGCCAAGCCTTTTGATTTGGCATTAGACATCCAATATCAGGTTACGAGCAACCAGTCTGTTCGCCGCTGGCAGCATACAGAGCAGCTTGTATACGGACAGCCGAAATTTGTCACACCACTCACTTCAGTCAACGCACCCATTCCCGATGCGGACCAGAACAATAACTTAGGCGTTAAGTCGTTCAGCTATGACGTATACGCTCAAAAATCCATTTCAGAGAACCTTGGGGTTTATTTCGAGTTGGAGCATGAAAAGCTTACCGATATCGAACTCAAGCTGACCAGCCCAGATAACGTCGTTATCCGAATTAAGCCTCATGAATACAGCAGTGGCAATACGTTCAAACGCCACTTCGCAGCGGGCAACTCTAAGGAATTAGATGCCCTAAAAGGAACCAGCATGTATGGCATCTGGCGACTGGAAATCACCGACTTTGCACACCAGGACACAGGCACTTTATTGAAATGGGGTGTCAGCGAACTGAGTGGGTATCAATGTGAGAATACGACGACAGATAACAATAAAAAGCCGTCGACGATGCAATCTTCAGGCGGGGCGTCTATTGCCTGGCTAAGTTTGCTCATTCTATTTACCGGAGCCTGGCTTCGGAACCGCAAGTACTACTAAGAGTTCATTATGAAAACAAAACTGACCCTGCTTTCGGCAGCTCTCCTGCTCGCTGGTTGTGGTGGTTCGGGCGGCGATTCTGCCAGCTCAACCAGCCTTCCGACTTATGACTTATCTGGCAACATTACGACAGCAAATGTCCCTGCCAGCGCAAAAGTATGCGTGGATGCAAACCAAAACTACCGTTGCGATGCATCCGAGGCGAGCACAATTGCACGCAATGGCGCTTTTACCATCACCAGTACTAGCCTGAGTATTTATGATTTTCCCATTTTGGCGGTTATGGACACAGGTGTGGCGCAAGCTTCTGCATTAAGCAGTGTTAGCCCTGCCTCAGCGGGAAGCCAGACTGTTTTGGCTGCGCCGAATCGTCGAATGAAGAGCGACAACGTTATCAATGGCATCACGACACTGATCTCTGGCGCAATGGATAATGGTTTAACGCTGTCTCAGGCCGTTTCTCAGGTAGAAACCGAAATTAAGCGCGCGAACATCGCCCTGTCAGGTTCTTTGTTAAAAAACCTGAATGCCAACGCGCTAAGCGTACTTGAAGCGAATGTAGTAAAGCTGTCTCAAGCTGCAGGTGATAAGAACCGTTCAAGCGTTCTGGCATCCGCTGGACTTTCGCTAGCAGACTACAAAGCGTTGACGGATGCTAACGCATCGGCTGAAGATCTGACTAAAGCAGTGACTGAACTGTCGAAAGCCAAATTCACTTTACAGCCATTGAATGATACGGGTCTGACTAAGTTCTTCTCGGATGCTTCAAACACTGAAAACCAGACCGAAAACCCATCGGATTACCCGGGTCAGGATGCTATGTATGGTCTTGATGTCACGGATAAGCAGGCTAACACTGGCAACGGTTTTAAATTCAAAAAGCTCGATGCTCAGGGCAACGAGCTGGCAGATGACGCCACTGAATGGTCTTGCGTGTCCGATGAACGCACCGGATTGATTTGGGAAGTGAAATCTAATGATACCTCTTCCATCCAGCACTTAGATCGCCTGTTTGCATTGGAAATCAAAGATCGTATTTCTTCTAACAAAGGCGACGTTTTGACGGCTACTTGTCAGACTACTGGCGACGGAATTTGTACGACTCAGCAGTACGCTGATGAGTTAAGTAAACGAAATATCTGCGGTTTATCTACTTGGCGTTTGCCTACGGGAGATGAGCTGTATGGAATCATAGACTTTAGCAGTACTAGCCCACTTCCGAATAAAGCGCCGAGTGATCCTGGTGAGGTGATTGCGGGTCTGAATATGAAGTACTTCCCTAACCAAACTATTGGCTCAGAAGATGAGGCACCTTACCTAAAACACGGCATTGTATGGTCTGACAGCTTCTACGCAAACAGTTACCGTGAGGAGGAAGATGGGGTGGTTTACTTTAGCTATGTTCACCTAGTGAGCCCAACACATGCGGCTTCTTACACTGGAAAAATAAGAAAACTTGCTTGGAGCTTGGGCACAATAGCATTCGATGAATATGGGATTTTTACAGGTTCTTATTCAGATGACACATCCGAATCTTGGATTTTCCCAACTCGTTTGGTTGCGAATAAGGAGACTAAATAATGAAAAAGTGGTTGATTTCATCAGTTTTATTACTGACATCCGTGAGTGCGTTCGCTCAAATTTGTAGCCCAAACATCAGTCGTTCAGCTCCGAATTCCAGGTTTGTTGTTCAGGATTCCGGCATTGTAAAAGATTTGAAGACAGGTCTAACTTGGATGAGGTGTCCTGTCGGTAAAGCATGGGATGCGGCGCAATCTTCTTGTAGCGGAAAGTCGGCGGAGTTCTTATGGCAACCAGCACTTCAAAGAGCTAATGACATCGCTAACTCGCCTCTAGATTCACTCTATCAATTTGCGGGTGTGACAAACTGGCGTTTACCGAATATCAAAGAGCTACAATCACTGATTGAAAAAGGTTGCCATACACCAATGTTAAATTCTAAGGCATTTCCTAATTTCATTGATAAAGATGTTGTCACAACAAGAACGATTTGGAGTTCAACACCTGTTGGTTCGGGTGATGCAGTACTTGTTTTGAATACTGTACATGGTGAAATATACACTCAAGAACCCAATAAAGCTGGTGCAAACTACGCGATTATGATGGTTTCAGACAGCAAGTAAACTCTAAAAGCTTCGGAATGATAAAAAGTCAGTCTTTGTTTCAAAGGCTGGCTTTTTTGTTTGTGGCAAATGAAAAAGGGTCGCTGCAAAAAGAGGGGGACGCAGCGACCTAATCCTCAAACAAGGGAAGGACCTAGAGGTTTAAGGTGTGGTCATTTCCAGAGAGATAATCGAGCGGTCATCAAAAAATTCTTCGGAAGTTGACCCTTTAATATTTTCAAAGTCAGAAACTTTGGCGAAATCGAGCTGTTCTACCCGTGCATACTCTTCTTCCCAATCTGACACTTTTGTTCCTGCTGGCATGGTCAGATACCCATCGCTGAAGAGCTCCAGTGTCCGCACGCTTTCTATACTCAGAGTGGTATCGATGACGTCGTTCATTAAAGGCAAGTTGCCATCCAGTGTGCTGAATCCCAGAGGGTGCTCGCCGTTATTGGCATACATTTTCTGACTGACAATACCTTTAAGAACAAATCGTTCGAGATCCTCATGTGAAGCAATTTTGCTGTGTTGTTCAAGTACTCTTGCCAGTATGTTATCGACGTCCTTTTTGTCGATGAGCTGGTTGCCCACCCCGCATTCAAAACCGTGGAAAGAGAGCCGGCGTGTGACTTTCTCTAAGGTATCCGGGTCTGGAAATATGTCCTTAAGTCTGTGATGAATGGCAATTCTTGTGGTGGTTGCAACGGAATCAATAGGCTTGTGGTGGCAATAAACATCAGTGCCATTTACCCGGACCCCAGAATCCCCAACATTAAGAATGCGCAGGCTATCTTCCAGAAAAATTACCATTGATAGGGTCGTTGAAGGGGAATGCACAAATTTGTGGTTGGACATACACTCTGCGAATCTTTCGGAAATGCTCCGCAGAATAAATTCTGCGGATGATTCCCTAAATGCCTTGTCACTGAAAAGTTCTGCGCAAATAGCCGCAACTGTGTTGGACGCGTATCTTCCGGAACTGTCTCCGCCCTCTTTAAAACTGGCAAAAGGATCAGTTGCACCGTCTAACAGCGCGATGATGTTTCCCGGAACAATGAGCATAGCGTCATCCCCAGGCTTTTTATTGTTCCTACTTTTCGAACGTGAAAAGGCATATATGTTCATAGTTAAACTCTGTTGGTGAAATACTTAAACAAACGATGATTCGCTGTCATCTGAGAAACGGAAAACCGTGTAAACACAGAGCCCAGTGCTCACCAGTAGAATGGTCGAGAGTGCTGCTGCAATACCAAATTCCCCGTCTAATACCGATATGTAGATTTTGATCGGCATGGTTACCGTTCCTGAGTTATAGAGAATCAATGTCGATGACAGCTCATTAATTGCGGTGATAAAACTCATCAGTGACCCGACAATTAGCCCGGGCAGGATGAGAGGAACAGTGACAGTCACAAATGCTTTTAAAGGGTTTGCACCTAAGTTAATGGCAGCTTCTTCCAGAGAAGGCTTAATCTGTCTCAGATTGGTTGTCGTGGAACGAACGCCATAGGGAAGTCGCCTGATAAAGTAGATCATAATGATGATCGCGGCGGTTCCGGTCAGGTCAAACATTCCGGTTCTGAACGTAGTAACAAAACCAATGGCGATCACTACCCCGGGAACCAGATATGGCACCATCATCAGCAAGTCGATCATGCCGGATGTTTTGGTGTCCCGGCGTACAATCAGGTAAGAAATCAGCCCCGAGAAAATCGCGATAAGTGCAACAGCAACCAACGCAAAAGAGAAGCTGTTCACTATCGCTTCCGGCGCATCGCTGATTACCCGAGCATAGCTCTGTAAACCGAACCCTCCGGTAAAGACGGGACCATTGGTTTGCAGGAAGGACGTATAAACCACCACCATGGTAGGCAGCATAGCGACCAGTACGACGGCGTAACAGAACACGTGTGCTAATACGTTTTGTATGCCTTTTAGCTTGCTGACGACGGGTCTGTTGGTAAGAGCACTGGCGTATCTGCGTTTTGCCAGAATCTTGCGCTGTGCCAGAAGAGCCAGCATAGAAATAGCCATCATGACCAAAGAAATGGTCACAGCCATGGTCGGTTTTCCGCCCAGTTCAGAGGTATAAGCCGAATACGCAATGGTTGAAAGTGTTCTGAATCCACGCCCCAAAATCGCAGGTGTACCAAAGTCGGCAATAGAAAGAACAAAGCAGATGATGGCTCCCGTACTTACCGCAGGGAAAACCAATGGCAGAGTGACTTTGAAGAAGCGTTCAAGTGCATTGCAGCCGAGGTTTTCAGCCGCGTCTTCGAAAGACTTATTGACCGATTTGAGTCCCGTTTGTGTCATTAGGTACACAAAGGGGAAGAACTTGAGTGTGAACACCAGAATCACACCTCCTGCTCCGTAAATGGTAGGGGTTTCTATGCCAAACTGGGCGAAGAAGTTAGTCACAAAACCGTTTGATCCAAACATCATAATCCACGCATAAGCACCGATAAACGGTGGTGCTACCAATACCAGAATGGCTAATGTTGAGATGAACTGTTTTCCCCAAATGTGGAAACGAGCGGTGAAAAAGGCCAGAGGCACACCAAGTAAACATGCCCCCAGAGTCCCCATAAATCCGACGTAAAGTGAATTTTTTAGCCCAGTCAGGTAATAATTTTTAGTGAAAACCTTAATGTAATTGTCGAGCGTAAACGCCCCTGTATTGGCATCGAAGAAGCTCACTACAAACACGCTAAAGATGGGCAGTATCAATAGGATGAATAAGATGGCGACGGTGACGATGGAAACAAACGACCAAAAATCCAGTTGACGGAATTTAGGAAACAGGCTGGTTATTCCCTGTGGCGCCGCAATGCGTGGAGTATTCATTGCAATCTTCTCCCAGTTTCTGAATCTTCAAACAAAGAGATGTCTTCGTGGTCAAAAGACATGAAGGCTTGGTCTCCCTCTTTGATGTTCATAATGGTTTCGTCTGGGCGGGTAACGGCTTTTAGTATTTCTCCATCAGCTGTTTTGCCGTGCACTTCCATTTCTCTACCAATGAAACTGATTTGTTCGACCGTGACCTTTACATCAAAAGTGTGTTCAGAAGGGGAGGTTGCGTGTAAAGAGATTGCTTCGGGACGAACAGCGGCGACGATTTCCATCGACTTATCAGCATCAGTAGGATAGTCACCTATCACTTTATCTGCGCTGCTCAATGAGATGAGACCACCTTGATTGGAGGTTCTAAGGAAGTTGTTTCCACCAACGAAGTTGGCAACAAAGCGATTTGCCGGACGGTTATAAACTTCAAACGGTGGCGCTGCCTGTTGAATGATCCCTTTGTACATCACACAAACTGTATCGGACATGGCCAGTGCCTCTTCCTGATCGTGTGTAACGTATACCGTGGTCATTCCCATTTTTTGCTGAATTTTTCTGAGCTCAGCACGCAGATCTACCCTGAGTTTTGCGTCCAAATTGGAAAGCGGTTCATCCATAAGCAAAACCGTAGGGTTGATAACGATTGCTCTGGCAAGCCCTACACGTTGCTGTTGCCCTCCACTGAGTTCGTGTGGCATGCGTTTGGCAAACTCCGAGAGCTGAACCATTTTCAATGCGTCTTCTACGCGCTTTTTCATTTCGTTTTTTGCAACTTTGCGCTGCTTCAAACCAAACGCGACGTTGTCTTCAACGCTTAAATGAGGGAAGACGGCGTAATCCTGAAATACCATACCAACATCGCGTTGGTGTGCTGGTTCGTTCTCGATTGAGTGCGAGTCGACAACGATTGTCCCTGAATTCTGGCGGTGAAATCCTGCAATGGTGCGGAGCAGGGTAGTTTTTCCACACCCACTTGGTCCTAGTAGCGTGTAAAAGGAACCCGATTCAATCGAAATATTAATGTTTGACAATGCGACAACGTCACCATACTGCTTTCTTATTCCGTTAATTTGTACGGCTGCCATTTCATCACCTCTGTAATTTGGCTAAAAAATACAGTGGCTCTGCTTCAAGCCACTGCTTAATAAGTCGTTTTCTAAAAGGTTAATCTGGATTCTTTACTGAACGTCTAAAACCCAATCTGCCCAGTTTTCGACAAGGCGTGAGCGGTTATCTGCTGCCCACTTAAAGTCGTAATCCATGACAGGAACTCTTTCTAATGGAATAAGAAGTGGGTTGGATTCCACGTCGGTACGGACAGGTCGGCGACCAAGAGAAGCAACGACTTTCTGACCTTCTTCTGAAAGAATGAAGTCGATGAATTTTTCAGCACCTGCGCCATTTGGGCTTCCCGCAACTTTCGCAATGGCATCGGGTGCCAGTGCAGTGCCTTCAGATGGGTAAACGATTTCTACCGGACCACCCCCTTCTTTGTATTGCAGTGCCGCATCTTCTAACGTGATGCCAATAGGGGATTCGCCGTCATTAACAAATCGAGGAACCGCACCAGAACTGTTGGAGAGGACGAAATTTTCCAGTGCACCTTTGTAGATAAGAGCGGCTTGTTCTTCCACAGAATAGATCTGCATTACCGTCGCATACTGGATAAATGCGGAGCCAGAGCGGTCGGCTCTTGCTGATGAAATTAAGCTTTTATAGATAGGTTTGGATAGATCTTCCCAACTTGCCGGTACGGGCAGTCCTTTCAGCTTTGCTTCGTTAACAATGAACACCATGACAACGGCAGTGAAGGGCGACCACATATCACTTTTAACCAAACCCGGAATGAGGCTTTCAGCATGAACTGATTTGTACGGGCTAAATAGGGTTGGGTTAAAGTCGATGACCGTGCCGTCAACACTCCACAAAACATCGGCGACGGGCTTGTCACTTTCCGCGGTCAGACGATTCAGCAGTTCACCTGAGCCAGCTTTGATGACCTGCACTTCAATGCCTGTCTGTTTCTCAAATTTTGGCACCAAAGCGTCAACAAATTTCTGAGGTGCGGCGGTGTAAACCGTAATTACATCAGCAGCATATGAGCCAAATGAAGCAATTCCCACAATTGCAGCAACCAGTATTCTGGATATTATTTTTTTACTTAAACGCATATTGTTTCTCCCTCTCTGCGTCGATTTCCTTATTGTTAGAATTGATATTAGTTATTAATTTACACAATGTAAATTAATCCAGAGGATAAAAAATGAACAGCTTAATTTGTTTTGAAGTTGATCAAATTTTCTGAATTTTGTTTTCGCATGGGGGGGATCAGTGTGATGATCTAAAAAACCAATAAAATGAAGTGAATGGAACAAAGAGTGGTTGTAAATATTTTTGCAAAGTTGAATATTCGACGGATTGTGGCACACATCCGACGATATGGTCCTCAGACGCGAGCTACTCTGACCAAAGAGCTGGGCGTGACGCCAGCAACAATTACCCGATTAACCAGTGAATTGCTTGAGCATGGTGTGATGGAGGAAATACCGGATCCGACTAAAAAGGGTCAAAAAGGGTTCCCCTCTAAATTGCTAAAGCTCAAATCAGAGAGTCTGCTGACGACTGGCGTGTATTTTGACCCAGATACCTTGTATACCTGCGTGGCAGATCTAGAAGGAAATATCATCACGGAAGAGCAGTTTTCCATTGATAACAGGGATTTTCATACCATTTTGACTAAGGCCAGTCAGAGTATTCATCAGCAACTGGAGCAGTCAGGCAGTGATATTTCCCGAGTGGTGGGGTGCGGCGTCAGCTATCCCGGGCAACATACCGATACGCCGGGGCGCACATTAAAAACTCAGCAGTTTGCCGACTGGCCGTCGATAGATTTTAGAAACGATCTCGCCCAGTATTTTGAATTTCCCGTCTATCACATCAATGATGCGAAAGCCGCCTGTCTTGCCGAGCTTTACTATGGTGCCTGCAAATCGCACCAGCACTACTGCTATATCTGGTTATCTTATGGTATCGGTGGTGCAGCTATTATCGATCAAAGCCTCTATTTAGGTCACAGTCAGGTTGCCGCTGAATTCTCAGGGCTGTTTCCGAAATCTAAGGAAAGACCATCAGGTCAGGATTTACTGGATACTCTAGTCAAAGAAGGAATTGAACTGGAGAGGCTGGATCAACTGACGGATGAACACCTGAACACGCCTTGCGTTAAAAAATGGGTTGCCCGCTCTACCGAGCAAATAAAGTGGCTTTGTTTGGTGATAGCCCGAACGTTCGCCCCGGATGCGATTGTGATTGGTGGAACCTTACATTCCAGCCTGATCAATCAGATCCAAGAGTCCATTAGTGAAGAAACTGAATTAGGTGAAGACTTTGCCATTCAGCCGCCGAAAATAGTAAGAGCGACGACTGATATAAAACCTCAACTAGGTGCTGCGGTGCTGCCTATAGATGAGTTAATTAACCCAGCAAGATATCAGGGGCGGATCCATAAAACAGACCGTTAGATGTTTTGAGTAGTGTACAAATGAAGAGAGCCTAGCAGTTTCCCTGCCAGGCTCTCGTTTTTGAATCTCTAATTAATGTGGGTCATATTGAATCACACGGCAGAATGATCCAACTGTACCATTTGTATAAACGGTCGCATTTCTTTTCCCTTGCGTGAACATTGCCAGAGCGACAGAAGTCATCGTTTTATTTTCTTCTGGGATCACCATCCATCCCCAATTATTTGGGTTTGGGCAGCTTGAGGGAACAACATTTCCCTCAAATCGAATCAGCAAACCCGACTGAGTACTGGTAATGTCGTAAACTTTACCACCTAGGTATGTGTCAGCTGAATACGCACTTACACTAAATACCAAGCTTAATAACAAAGCCAACTTTTTCATTATTAATAATCCTTTTCCAAATAACGTTTTTATTGAAGATACAAATCTTTGATTTTAAACCAGGACCCTTCACAGCCCTCAATAGTGACCGTAAGTTTCATACCTGATGCTTTTGCAGTCAGAATGGTTGACTTAATAACATCGTCCGACTTGGATAACCCTGCCCAACCGTTATTTCTACTGCACTGATTTGCTCTGATGGCATTAGGGAACCCACCATCAAGTTGTAGTGCAATTGCCCCATTCGGATTCGCGAACACTTTCTTTACTGTATTTGTGTCTTGAGAGTAGGAAGCTGCGGATGCACTACCAAGAAATGATAGAGATGCAGATAAGAGAAGAATATTTCTAATCATAGTAACTTTATGTGTCTAATTAACTAACGCTTTTAACAATGTATCGAAACAAGAGCTAACTTAGCTTGTTGAATATTTATTGGATTCAAGAATCTTATTCCAGGAAACCGCCATTATTACATTTGGACCACAATGTAATTGAATGTTGGATAATTGCCGTAACACGTATCCACCACATTGAAGCTGACCTTTTTTCCAGCCGTAGAAGCGGTCATTAACAAACTCAAGGTTTCTTTTCCTGATACAGCATTGTCTTTGTTCCAGCGGATGGAACTGGAACGGCATTGTGTGGGACCCACAGTGGTGTCTAGAGTTGCGTAGCATGTTCCATCATTCAAATGGCAACCGATTTGTTTGATGTCTCTCCAGCCAGACCCCTTTGCAAGAGCTACATTGGAAGTCAGTAACATAGAAGAAATCATTGTGAGTTGAATAAGCCTTTTCATTTTATACCTGAAGTTGTTATTTGATTTATTTGTCAATTTTGAAATTCTAGGGCGAATTCATTTCCCTGAAAAATCGATCGGAAGTATGCCATTGATAAGGCTTTTTTTTACTTTATTTCCATACATTTACAACCTAACTCTCAGTTAAATAAAGAGAAGCGGGTTTTATACATTCTATTTTGCTGCTTTTGTTGAAGCGTGCGTGTTTATTCGAACTAAAAAAGCCAGCAATGCCCTACACATTGCTGGCTGGTTTGCTTCCAGATTCCCTAAGCCAGAAGCAAATAGGTCGATCTGTCTCGATTACTTGGTAGCGATCAGATCTTTATAGGCTATGGTTTTGCCTTGTGGTTTCTCGTTCGCCAGTTTGGCTTTCGGAGAGCCCGGTTGAGCTAACCAGTATTCTGCGCCTTTTTCTGGGTTCAGCTTAGGACCACACTCACCTTGAGCTTTACTGCGCTCTAAACGACGAAGGACTTTGTCTTGTGCTTTCGCCAAGCCGTCCAGTGCTTCTTGTGGAGTCTTCTCGCCACTGGCTGCTTCAGACACGTATTGCCACCACAGCTGCGCCAGTTTTGGATAGTCTGGCACGTTGGTCCCAGTTGGTGTCCACTGTTTACGCGCATCACTGCGGTAGAACTCAACCAGACCACCCAGTTTTGGAGCAGCATCAGTCATCGCTTGCGAATTGATATCCGATTCACGAATCGGCGTCAGACCCACCAGCGTTTTCTTCAAGCTCACAGATTTAGACACGACGAATTGCGCGTACAACCAAGCGGCTTTACGGCGATCAAGTGGTGTACTGTTCAGGAAGGTCCAGGAACCGGCATCCTGGTAGCCCAATTTCATGCCGTCTTCCCAGTATGGACCGCGTGGTGAAGGCGCCATGCGCCATTTTGGCGTGCCGTCTTCGTTCACCACTGGCAAGCCCGGTTTGGTCATATCCGCAGTAAAGGCGGTGTACCAGAAGATTTGTTGTGCGATAGAACCCTGCGCAGGAACAGGACCTGCTTCACCAAAGGTCATGCCTTGTGCTTCTGGTGGCGCATACTTCTTCAGCCAGTCCACGTATTTTGTGGTTGCATAAACGGCTGCTGGACCATTGGTTGCACCACCACGAGAGACATCCGAGCCCACTGGCTGACAACCTTCGATACGAATACCCCATTCATCGACAGGCAGACCGTTTGGAATCCCTTTGTCACCAGCACCGGCCATGGAGAACCATGAATCGGTGAAACGCCAGCCTAAGGAAGGATCTTTCTTACCGTAATCCATGTGACCGTATACAGGCTCGCCATCAATGGTTTTCACTTTGTCGGTAAAGAACTCAGCGATGTCTTCATACGCAGACCAGTTAAGTGGTACGCCCAACTCGTAACCGTAAGCGTCTTTAAACTTGGCTTTCAAATCGGCGCGCTCGAACCAGTCGGCACGGAACCAGTATAGGTTGGCAAACTGCTGGTCCGGGAGCTGGTAGATTTTACCGTCTGGTCCTGTTGTAAAGCTCAAACCAATAAAGTCTTTCAGATCCAGCATTGGGTTGGTGACCACAGCACCTTCACCGGCAATGAAATCACTGATAGGGACCACTTTACCGTAGCGGAAGTGTGTACCAATCAAGTCGGAGTCATTGACGTAAGCATCGTAAATATTACGACCCGTCTGCATTTGGGTTTGCAGCTTCTCTACCACATCACCTTCCTGAATCAGGTCATGGTTGACCTTGATACCCGTGATTTCATAGAAAGCCTTCGCCAATACTTTCGCTTCGTACTCGTGAGTTGTGATGGTTTCTGATGCAACGTTGATTTCCATTCCTTTGAATGGTTTTGCAGCATCGATGAACCATTGCATCTCTTCCTGCTGTTTTTTCACAGAAAGCGTAGATGGCGTAAACTCAGACTCCAGCCATTTATTGGCTGCGGCCATATCGGCATTCGCATAAGGTGACACCGCTGCCATCAAAATGGCCAGCGACATACAACGTCCTAAGTATGTTTTTTTCATATCCTTTTGCATTACTAATAACTCCTGTTATTCATATATTTCACGTTATGTTTATGTGTAGCTTTTAGCGTCATTATCCCCATTTCATTACGGTACATAGCCAAACTACAGAGACTGCAAATGGCACCCAAATACTGATTTCACTCAGCCCTACGAAGCCCAAATGAATGAAGGCTCCGCTGAGTAAACCAATGAACAGACGATCCCCACGGGTGGTGGAAATTGGCAAAAAACCTTTGCGTTCCACACAGGGGTATTTGATTTCCAAAATCGTCATGGTGACGAGGATCAAGGCGATCCCCGTGAAAAACAGTGCTGATGGAGTTGTCCAAGCCATCCAGTTCATGTTGTTTCTCCTTAAACTCGTCCGAGGGCGAAGCCTTTCGCCACGTGATTGCGCACAAACCAGATAACCAAAATACCGGGCAGAATTGTCAGTACCCCTGCCGCGGCCAGCACGCCCCAGTCAATCCCCGAGGCGCTGACCGTTCGGGTCATAACCGCCGATATGGGCTTGGCATCCACTGAAGTCAGGGTTCTTGCCAGCAGTAATTCAACCCAGCTGAACATGAAGCAGAAGAAGGCGGTTACCCCGATGCCAGAGCGGATCATCGGTAGGAAAATCTTCATAAAGAATTTCGGAAAGGTGTAGCCGTCGATGTACGCGGTTTCATCAATTTCGCGTGGAACACCCGACATAAAGCCCTCCAGAATCCAAACTGCCAGCGGCACGTTAAACAAACAGTGGGCGAGGGCGACCGCAATGTGCGTATCGAACAGCCCAACCGATGAATAAAGCTGGAAGAATGGCAACAGGAATACCGCTGGTGGTGCCATCCGGTTGGTCAACAGCCAGAAGAACAAATGTTTGTCGCCGACAAAACGATAACGCGAGAAGGCGTATGCCGCGGGCAAGGCTACAATCAGAGTGATGATCATGTTCATCACCACATAAATGATGGAATTCACATAGCCCATGTACCAGCTGGGATCCTCAAAAATCACCTGATAGTTGCGGAACGTCCAGTTCTCTGGGAAGAAGCTCAAGCCACTCAGAATCTCCTGATTCTCTTTGAACGACATGTTGAGTAGCCAGTAAATCGGCAACAGCAAAAACACCACGTAAGCAATGAGGCCGAATAGTTTTGATTTAGTCATGATTCAATCCTCTACTTGTTCTCTGTGTGCGTCATTGCGGTGTAGAACACCCAACAAACCAGCAAGATGATTAGGAAATAGATGATGGAGAACGCCGCCGCCGGACCAATGTCGAACTGACCGATCGCCATTTTGGTCAACGCCTGGCTGAGGAAGGTGGTTGAGTTACCCGGACCGCCACCCGTCAGCACGAAGGGTTCGGTGTAAATCATGAAGCTGTCCATAAAGCGGATCAGCACACCAATCAGCAACACGCTTTTCAGCTTCGGAAGTTGGATGAAGCGGAAGATGGCCCAGTTTGAAGCGCGGTCGATTCGAGCTGCCTGGTAGTAAGCGTCTGGAATCGCACGCAGACCGGAGTAACACAGCAGCGCGATCAATGATGTCCAGTGCCAAACGTCCATCAGCAACACGGTGAACCATGCGTCCACAGGGTTGCCTGCGTAGTTGTAGTTGATGCCAATGCTGTTCAATGCCCAGCCGAACAGACCGATGTCGGCACGACCAAAGATTTGCCAGATGGTGCCGACCACATTGAGTGGAATAAGTAGTGGCAGCGCCAGAACGATCAAGCAAAAGACTGAGCCTTTGCCTTTAGCTGGCATCGCCAGCGCCACCAGAATGCCTAAAGGCACTTCGATCAAAAGAATGGCAAACGAAAAACCAAACTGGCGAAATAACGCCCCTTGTAAACGTTCGTCGTTGAGCATTTCTTTGTACCATTCCGTTCCCACAAAGTAGGCGGTGTTGGCGTCGAAGATGTCTTGCAATGAGTAGTTGACGACCGTCATCAATGGGACGACCGCACTGAATGCCACCAGAAGAAATACGGGCAGCACTAAAAACCAAGCTTTGTTATTGGTGACCTTGTCCATTAGTCTTCCCTCTCCCCAATCAAAAATTCATCCAGATACACCATGGTCCATTGCTCTGGGAAGCTGATGTAAGCCACCTTGGCTGGCACAGGCTGATCTTCTTGCAAGCGGGCTTTGATTTCCTGTTTGCCCACTTTAAGCGTCAGAATCTTATAGGTGCCGAGGTCTTCTACATGGGACACGTCGCAGCGGATTGCGCTGTCGTTTTCTTTCTCCCATACATGAACAAACTCGGGGCGAATGCCAATTTTGATGTTGTGGGTGTTGGCACCCAGAATTTTCTCTTTCAAAGCGTTGGAAAGTGGCAAGTCAACATCGTCGAAACGCACGCCATTGTCGGTAGGAATCACCTCAATCAGATTCATTCCCGGACTGCCGATGAAATACCCTACAAAGGTATGGTTCGGTTTTTCGAATAACTCACGTGGCGTACCAAATTGCACAATTTGACCGTCGTACATCACCGCAATCTTGTCGGCAAAGGTAGAGGCTTCGAGTTGATCATGCGTGACGTACACCATGGTGATGTTGAATTGCTGATGGATCTGCTTGAGCTTACGTCTAAGTTTCCATTTCAGCTGTGGGTCAATCACCGTGAGTGGTTCGTCGAACAGAATCGCGGAAACATCATCACGAACCAGTCCGCGTCCCATGGATACTTTTTGCTTCTCATCTGCCGTCAGGTGCTCGGCGCGTTTCTTTAAAACGGGCGTGAGTTCTAAGATTTCGGCAATTTCGGTCACTTTTGAGTGAATTTTGGCGCTGTTCACCTTCATATTGCGCAGTGGGAATGCCAGATTGTCGTACACCGACATGGTGTCGTAGATCACCGGAAACTGGAAAACCTGCGCGATATTTCGGTCTTGTGGAGGAATGTCATTCACCTTCACCCCGTCAAACAGCACTTCGCCATCCGATGGGCTCATCAGCCCGGAGATAATGTTAAGCAGGGTGGATTTCCCACACCCAGAAGGACCAAGCAGTGCAAAAGCGCCCCCTTGGTGCCAGGTGTGAGTCATTTCCTGGATGGCGTAGGTGGAATCGGGACCTTTCTTTTTGTCGTATGTATGCGCCAGGGCATTAAGTGTTATCTGAACCATATCAATTACCCCAACAGATGATGACTAGGGGCATGGATCAACTGTTCATCCATGCCGAACACGTAAAACTTATGAATAGGGATGTAAATCTTGATCGATTCATCAACGTCGTAGCTGTGAACCCCCGGTAAGTGCAGCACCATTTCAAAGTGGTTATTGCACACGTGGAGGAAGGTTTCAGAACCGCTGATTTCAGCCACTTCAACCTGAACCGACAATTCAATGTCGTCGTCGTTTTTAGGCAGCAAACTCAAATGGCTAGGACGCACGCCAAAAATGTATTCCCCTTGTCCCAAATGCTTCAAAGATTGATTCAAAGGGAAGTGAGCCTTTTCATCGAAACACACTTCGCTGTCTGTTACCTTTCCGCGCATCAGGTTGATTGGGGGCTCGCTAAACAGGGTTGCTGAAGTGACAGTATTGGGTTTGTGGTACACCTCGGGTGTGATGCCCGACTGAATCACACTGCCTTCGTGCAGAATAGTAGTGGTTCCTCCAAGAGCTAATGCTTCGTTAGGCTCAGTTGTGGCGTAAATGGCGATGGTGTGACGAGTCTGAAACAGTTCGCGCATTTCCTGGCGAAGTTCTTCACGCAATTTGTAGTCCAGATTAACCAGCGGTTCGTCGAAGAGAATGATCTCGGCGTCTTTGACCAAAGCTCTTGCCATTGCAGTACGCTGCTGCTGACCACCAGAAAGCTCCAATGGCAAACGGTTCAGGTATTCTGTAATTCGCAGCATTTCTGCTGTGGCGTGTACTCTCTCCTGAATCTCTTTGTCTGCCATGCCTGCCAGCCGCAACGGAGAGGCAATGTTTTCGAAAACCGAAAGGTTGGGGTAGTTGATGAACTGCTGGTACACCATTGAGATATTGCGCTCACGCACAGGCATACCTGTTACGTCTACGCCATTGACCAGAATTCGTCCTGAAGTGGGCTTATCTAAACCGGCTATGAGCCGCATTAATGAAGTCTTCCCCGCCAGCGTTCTCCCCAATAGCACGTTAAACGAGCCCGGTTCGAACGTCAGGCTGGCTTCATTGATGTGGACTTCGTTGTCCACCAATTTGCTTACCTGCTCAAGTGTTAATGACACTAAGTTCTCCTTAACTTCGAAATTATCTTTAAATTTTTGGGTATGCTAATTTTCGATAATGTTCGTTATTGCCAGAACTGTGCCAGTTTGTTGTTAAACGAAAATAAACGGCGTTTTAAACAATCTAACGCCTTTATAAACAATGAATTAATAGAAATGTCACTTTAACTTTATGAGATATTGAGTTTTTTATCCTTAACAGTGTGAGATCACATTTGTTAACAAAATGTGTTCAAAGTGTTCAGTTTGTGCTAATTTGAGCTGAACACTGATTGAATAGCATTTTCGTTTTCGAACATTTTTCGCTCATCCTTTCGAGCATTGTGAGGGTCTGTTGACCTTTCGAGCTGATTTTTGCAGCAATTTGTGGGTTCTTTATACAAGGCAGCGCTTATTCGGTGTAGCCGCTCTACATCAATAAGCGGTAACACAGTATAAAGGAGCCACAAATGCTGCCCGAAGGGTTCGGTTCTATGCGCTTTACTCTTTGTTGCAAGGTATTTGCTTAGAATGACTAAGCTAAAGACCTTGCGCCGCGATTAAAACACATAGAACTCGAACAAAATTTAACCGCGAAAGGTCAACAGACCCTAAGCTGTAATATGTGGTTTTCATGGACGAATATAAGAATAATGATCGTTCCCACCAGTCGATCATAGAAAGCTCGTGGCGACGCTGCCGTGATGCTGGGCTGGCGCATTCCAGTACGCCAGTCATAGAAATGGCGAGTGACGCCGACTTCACCTCGTCACTCGATCAGCACCATGGTTTGCTGCAAACGACGCAGCAAAAAGTGCTGCCGTTTTACGACAACCTTCTCTCTAACAGTAATTGTTTAGTGATGCTGGCAGACACCAACGGGCAGGTGCTGAACAGCTGGGGAGAGCAACGGTTTTTTCAGGAAAATCAGCCTCATGTTTTTCGCCACGGTGTGCATTGGCAGGAAGGACTGATAGGAACCAATGCCATTGGCACGGCTTTAGAAACAGGCAATATTGTTCAGATTTTCCATGATGAACACTTTCTCGCTTCCAACCGATTTATGACAGGCTCGGCTGCCCCTTTGTTTGACGCTGATCGCCGAATGACAGGGGTGTTGGCGATATCGAGTGACACCTACATGCCTACAGCCCATACGCTTGGCATGGTGAAGCTGATGTCTCAGGCCATTGAAAACCAGCTGATTGTTTCCCGCTTTAATTCGGATCACTACTTGTTCTGGTTTAATACCAGTGAAGAGAACATCGATAGTCAATGGTCCTGTCTATTGGTGTTCAATGAACAAGGTACCATTGTCTCTGCCAACCGTCGGGCAGAAGTGGTGCTAGGGTGCGATTTGGCTCTTCAAAATCTGGATCAGCTGTTTGACGTACGCATGGATCAATTACTGGCACACCCTTCTTATACCCCTCTGGTTCTGAGGTCCAAGCATAACTTCAATTTCCATGGCATTGTGATGCCACCGAAGATCCCGCAAGGACGTTCGCTGGATTTTCGCAATGCCCCAAAACCTGCGGCCAAAGCGGTTTCGAAAGACGATGTACTGGATCTTGAACGCCTGAACATGGGCGATCCAAGGCTGTCGAAAGCCATCACTCAAGCCAGCAAGATACTGAACACGGATATTCCCATTTTGATCAATGGCGAAACCGGAGTCGGGAAAGAAGTGTTCGTAAACGCGCTTCACCTGTCGAGTGAACGCTCACAAGCCCCCCTAATTGCGGTGAATTGTGCAGCAATTCCTTCTGAACTGGTGGAATCGGAATTGTTCGGGTACGAAAAAGGCGCGTTCACGGGCGCGCACACCAAAGGGTATATCGGTCTTATTCGCAAAGCCGACAAAGGAACGTTGTTTCTGGATGAATTGGGTGACATGCCACTGAATGTGCAGGCGCGTTTATTGCGCGTGCTTCAGGAAAGAAAGGTCACCCCGCTTGGTTCAACGACTTCGTACCCAGTGGATTTCAAATTGGTGTCCGCTACCAACCGACATTTAAAGCAGGATGTCGAAGCGGGCAAGTTTCGGCAAGATCTGTACTACCGCGTATCGGGCTTGAACATTACGTTGCCACCGCTTCGCGAGCGTACTGATAAAGACGCTTTGGTTCAGTACTTATTGAGTAAGTTTTCCAGTGGCGACCAGCCAGGGCAAATCTCTATGGAGGTTTTGTCTCTGTTCAAGTCGCACCCTTGGCCAGGCAACATCCGACAGATGGTGAGTGTGATTCAGATTGCACTCGCGATGGCAGAGCCGGAAGCGATTCAGGTGGATGACTTGCCGGATGATTTCTTAGCCGATGTACAGAGCTCAACAAATCATGATTCCAATATTCGTCCATTCGTCGCGCCAGTAAATACGAGTCTTCAATCCCAAACCACAGTAGAAGAGAAAGAAGACTGGTTGGAGGCGTATGAGCGAATGAACCGCAATATTTCGAAAACCGCCAAAGAGCTTAATATCAGTCGAAATACACTTTACAAAAGGCTTAGAGAAAGTGGTCTGAAATAAAAAGCATGTTGTGATCTTTGTGATTGTTTTTATTGAGTTTTTTGTTGATATCCTGATTCTTACTGCGGCTTAATTTTCTCCTCTTATTACGAATTTTATGACTATTATATGCATACATAGTCACTATTTTCTTATTAACATATTGATTTATAAGGTATTCTGTTTAATTTTTTAATGTTAACTAAAAGTGTTGCAAATGAGAGTGCAATGCATTGCAATAAATTTTAATTTATAAATTATTTGCTCGATTTATAGGCATTGTTTTATAGCAGGGCAGCTTTCGAATGGTTACCTATTCGGGTCACCAAAAAGCAAATTGCATAAATGCGTAATACAAGGAATGAGTAAATGATTAAGTTAAACAGAAAGAACGTCGGGCTATTTAAGCCTACCGTATTGGCTTTGGCGATGTTCACGTCTGGCTATGCTGTAGCCGATAATTTTACCCAGGTTTCAGAAGCTGAGCTGCCTGTTAAATACCTAGTGAAATTTAAAAGCAATATGTCTGAAAGCCCTGCCAGAATGGGTCTTAGCCAGTTTTCTGGGGAAAGAATTGTACAAGAGTCTGTGTTGGATCGCATTAACGCACAGCAAATAGAAAAATTAGGTGACAGCTCAGTTTACAGTGTCGAAGTTGACCAGGTTGCGCTAAGCGCTCTGCAACATAATCTGGACGTAGAATATGTTGAAATTGACCAACCACGATTCTTGCTTAGTGAGCTCACGCCATGGGGTCAAGACTCTGTAGGTGCAACGTTATTGTCCGACGTTAACGCGGGTAACCGAACGGTATGTATTATCGACTCAGGCTACGATCTTGCGCACACTGATCTGGCGACAAACCAGGTAACAGGTACCAACGACATAGGCACTGGCGACTGGAGCGTTCCGGGAGCAGGAAACGCTCATGGTACTCACGTAGCAGGCACAATTGCAGCAGTAGCGAACAATACAGGTGTTGTAGGTGTAATGCCTAACCAAAACGTGAATCTGCATATCATCAAAGTGTTTAGTGAGAGTGGTTGGACATACTCTTCTGGTTTGGTTAAAGCAGTGGACACTTGTGTCAGTAATGGTGCGAATGTTGTTAACATGAGTCTGGGTGGAAACAAGCTCAGTGTAACGGAAAAAGCCGCGTTTAAGCGCCATAGTGATAATGGTGTCTTATTTATAGCTTCTGCTGGTAACGACGGAAATACTAAGCACAAGTACCCTGCATCTTACGATTCAGTGGTATCGGTTGCAGCTGTTGATACAGCGCTGGATCATGCGGCCTTCTCTCAAGCAACCAACCAGGTAGAGATTGCAGCACCGGGTGTGGCGGTACTTTCAACCGTTACAATGGGCGAAGGTGTACTTGCTGATATCGAGTACAACGCACAAAGTTACTTTAACCGCGGTATTGTTCCTCACAACCGTTACATCAAAAACGCATTGGACAAATTCGAGCCAGCTAAAATATCAGGCACTCAAACTGCTCCTGCCGCAGTCTGTGATACGACAACAGGCAAATATGTCTGTGGTGACATGAAAAACAAAGTCTGTGTAGTTGAGCGTATTGAAAATCAGCGTCCTGGTCTTCGTCCAGAAATCGATGCTGTAAAAGCATGTTACGATGCGGGTGCATCTGCAGCTATCGTATACAGCAACTCAGAACTGACTGGTCTGCAAAATCCATTTGTTGTAGATGCGAAAAATGAAGCACCACTGCTTTCTGTAACGGTTGACCGTACACTGGGTCAGGAGTTTGCAGCGGCGGTTGGCCAGCCAATCACGGTGAGCGTGACAACAGGTGAAGATTATGCCTACTACAACGGTACATCTATGGCAGCTCCACACGCTGCGGGCGTTGCCGCTCTGGTATGGAGCTACCACCCTCAATGTACTGCCGCTCAGGTTCGTAAGGCGCTAAGCGCAACAGCAACAGACCTGGATGTAGCAGGTCGCGACAACCGCACTGGTCATGGTTTAGTGAATGCAGTAGCAGCGAAAGAATACCTAGATCTTGGCTGTAACGGCGGTGAGCCAATTCCTGATCCTGCCGTTTGTGATGCGACTGGCCTGAATGTTTACCCTAACTGGCCTCAGGCTGACTGGGCAGGTAACCCAAACCACGCAGGTGCTGGTGACAAACTGGTTCACAACGGTGCAGTTTATCAAGCAAACTGGTGGACACGTTCTATCCCGGGCAGCGACAACAGCTGGTCACACGTATGTGATTTGTAATACCTAAGAGTGCCTCTTCGGAGGCACTTTCTCTTAATAGGATCTCGAATGAAAAAAAATAAGCGAGTAATAGGCGTATTGATGTCAGCAGCCATTGTGGGTTCTATTGCAATTGCCCATGAAACGGAGGCGACCATGAAGCACTACGTGAAGTTTGTGGAAAGCTGTAAAGCCGAACTGCAGCAAAGCTTGGCGTCTGAAAGCATTACGGTGATCGATGAACTCCTCCACGATAAGGTTCTTATCGTAGAAGCCACTTCAGAACAGGCAAAAAGCCTGACGAATCAGGCTTGTGTGGAATACGTAGAACTGGTTCCGGAAAGAGAAATGCACAGCGGTTCCGACCCTTTTTCTCACTAGCATTGATACCCAGACAGTTTAGGTACTGGGTATAGAGTGGACTCAGACAGCATGCTGCAAGTTTGAATCGCTGATGTGTCTGTTTAAATACTGCTCCAGTTTTTCAACTTCTAGCGAACTGAATTCAATTCCTAACTTGGAGCGTCGCCACAAAATATCTTCACTTGTGACCGCCCATTCGTGCTGAATCATGTAGTCCACTTCGGCTTGATACAATCCATAACCGAAATCGATTCCCATGTCCTGAACTGAACGACGATTTTCCACTATGCGATGGCTTAATGTACCGTAAGACCTTACCCAGCGACGGATGATCGTACCGTCTAACCATGGGTAGCGATTTTTGAGTGCAATCTCCAACTGCTCTCTGTTGATGAAGTCTCCACCGGGCAGCGTTGCTTCTTTTGTCCACGGCGCTTTCATCGAAGGGAAGAACGGAATCAGTTTATTGACTGCGGCTTGCCCCAGTTTTCTGTACGTTGTTAATTTGCCACCAAAAATTGAAAGCAGAGGGGCATCATCAAACATGTCGTCCAGTTCAATGGTGTAATCTCGCGTTACTGCTTGTGCGTCGGAAGATTCGTCATCGCACAAAGGACGAACACCAGACCAGGTATTAATGACATCTTCAGGAGAGACTTTCTCGACAAAGTGCTGATTGACGATGTCACACAAGTAATCCACCTCGTCATCACTGATTTCGACCTTAGAAGGATCACCCTGATACTCAACATCCGTAGTACCAATGCACGAGTATTTGTCCTGATACGGAATGACAAAAACAATCCGGTTGTCTTCGTTTTGCAGTATGTAAGCGTGATTTTCAGGGTACATTCGCGGCACCACAATATGGCTGCCTTTTACCAGTCGGATCCCACGTGGCGATGGCAGACTAAGTTGATGATCAAAGAATCGATCAACCCAGGGACCTGCGGCATTAACCAAGGCCTTGGCAGATACGGTTTTGACGACATGAGTCTGTGTGTTTTCGATATCGATTTCCCAGCCAGAAGAGCTGCGAGATGCGCCAGTGCAGCGAGTCTGAGTCTCAATGTTTGCACCTAACTGGCTCGCTAACTGAGCGTTGGCAATCACCAAGCGGGCATCATCCACTGCGCAGTCTGAATACTCAAAGCCCGCTTTCATTTCAGGGAGTAACGGGCTGGATTCTCCAAAATTAACTCCATGACTGGCAGGAAGCGAAACGCGCTTTCCTATGTGATCATAAAGAAACAATCCTGTGCGAATCATCCATGCAGGGCGAAGGTGTGGTCTGTGTGGTAGCTGAAAACGTAAAGGTGCAACCAAATGGGGGGCGCTTTTCAATAAGACTTCGCGTTCTGCCAGTGCTTCACTCACCAAACGAAACTCATAATGTTCGAGATAGCGCAATCCGCCATGAATAAGCTTACTGCTTGCCGACGAAGTGGCGGAAGCGAGATCGGACATTTCGAACAGCCCCACTTTTAACCCCCGACCTGCCGCATCGGCTGCTACAGCAACGCCATTGATACCACCACCGATGACAACAACATCGTAATCTTCTCTGTTTGGATTGTGTTCATTAGCGGAAGCCGTTTTATCGAATTCAGCTTGGGTAGACATATCTTTACCTTCGTAAATGTTCGTTTGTTTTCGTTATTGCGCAGTATATACACATATTGATAGATGGGTCGAGTGAAAAATAAACAAAATTTTATTGTCTATGAGCTTGTCACAGTATCAATACTGTCCTTGAATTGTCATATGGATAAAGTATGGGTGACACTTTTGTCAGGTTTAACCAAGTTCACAGTTATTCATTTACACTCGATTAACCTTTGAGTGTTTTATTGCGAAAACGAACATTTGATGGAAGAATGAACATCAATTTTCAAGAATGGTAATGAAAAAGGAACACGGAGCACTCATGGAAGTTCGCAACAAAGTCATCGTTGCCTTAGATCAGGGAACAACCAGTTCTCGCGCTATTATCTTCGATCAGGATGCCAACATCCTGAGTACCACCCAGCGCGAGTTCAGTCAGATTTATCCAAAAGCCGGATGGGTGGAACACGATCCAATGGAAATTTGGGGAACCCAGCGTTCTTCTCTCACCGAAGTGCTCGCCCAGTCGGACATCGATAACGAACAGGTAGCGGCAATTGGTATTACCAACCAACGTGAAACGACCATTGTCTGGGATAAACACACAGGTCATCCGGTGTATAACGCCATTGTCTGGCAGTGCCGCCGAACTGCTGAAACTTGTGATGCTATTAAAGCCGAGGGGTGGGGTGAATACATTCAGAAAACCACTGGGCTGGTCATTGATGCGTACTTCTCTGGTTCCAAAATACAATGGATTCTCGACAATGTTGAAGGCGCGAGAGAGAAAGCCGAAAACGGTGATTTGCTGTTTGGAACGGTCGATACCTGGCTTATCTGGAAGCTGACCAATGGTAAGTCTCATGTAACTGATGTTTCAAATGCGTCTCGATCCATGCTGTTTAATATCCATACGCTGGAGTGGGATGAAAAGCTGCTGGAGCTGTTTAACATTCCCCGCAGCATGCTGCCAGAAGTCAAATCATGCAGTGAAGTGTATGGTTATGCCAGCATAGGCGGAGGATCTGAGATTCCAATTTCAGGCATCGCAGGGGATCAGCAGGCTGCGATGATTGGTCAGCAGTGTTTCACAAAAGGCATGGTGAAGAACACGTACGGGACGGGTTGTTTCCTTCTGATGAACACCGGGAATCAGGCCATTCATTCCAAACACGGGTTGCTGACCACCATTGCGTACAAGATTGGGGATGAAATCGCCTACGCGCTGGAAGGCAGCGTATTTATGGGCGGAGCTACCGTTCAATGGTTGCGTGATGAACTGGGTTTGATCCGAGATGCGTCCGATACCCAGTATTTTGCGGAAAAAGTAGAAGACGCGAATGGCGTGTATTTAGTGCCAGCGTTTGTCGGTTTAGGCGCACCTTACTGGGACCCGCACGCCAGAGGAACCTTGACTGGATTAACGCGCGGAACCAATCGCAACCACATTATTCGCGCCACTCTGGAATCTGTCGCTTATCAAAGCCGGGACGTGCTGGAAGCTATGGAAGAAGACGCAGGTATTAAACTGAATCAGGTTCGTGTTGATGGCGGTGCTGTAGCCAATGATTTTCTGATGCAGTTCCAGTCGGACATTGTTCACACCAAAGTGATTCGTCCTTCGGTGACCGAGTCTACTGCATTAGGCGCAGCGATCTTGGCGGGGCTGGCAGTTGGGTTCTGGAAAGACAAACAGGAGCTGGACAGCAAACGTCAGATCGACAAAGTATTCTCTCCTCAAATGGATCGAGAAACTCAAACCAGACTTTATAAAGGCTGGAAGAAAGCTATTCGTCAAACCCAGACCCAGTAAAAATAATACCCAAGTGATTGCCGTTTCAATCACTTGGGTATGTGCTTTAGTATCGGATAGTTTTCAGGGCTCTAGGTCAACAGACTCTAAACAACCCCAAACAAACCTACCTTTCCATTTTTATGATCTCATGAGCGTTTCCACGCAGTACCTTGAGTTCCAGTGTTTCACCGTCACGTGCGTTAGGTAGCCAGCGTAAGATTTCGCAATGTTTTTCAGGATCAATATAGGTGGTATCGCGGTAGTTCACTTTCAGAATCCGGTCTCCCAGCTGAAGACCTGCCGATTCAGCAAGAGAAGGTGATTCCAAGAAGCTAACATACAGGGAATTTAGCTCACTGATGGCTGTTTTGTATCCCCAACTTGTTCGTTCTTTACGCCTTTCCTGAAATTTATAGAAATACGCATCTCGATTTGGGTAATCGAGCGTCACTATGTGGTTCTCTAGTAGCTTGGCACCGAGCAGAGAAGGAGGGGTAGTTCTTGTCCAGGCATGGAAGTCTTTCAGTTCAAGACCTCCAACCTCCATACTCTCAATTGGAGTTTGATAATACACGGTGGATTCTGCCTGTCCGCCAGCGGATCCTCCAAAGGAGCCGTGCCCTTCAATTTTGGGGTTGGACAGCACACCATCGGTGATCATTTGATTAAGGGCGAGTTGGTTAAGATGCAAGACTTCAGTATTACCTGAGTCGAACATAAGGTTGTCGGTAAACTTGCCATTAATTCTGTGTTCCAGAATCGGGTGATGGGGATAGCCGGATTTTTTCAAAATCGCGCGCGCTGCCCCCTTTGTGTAATCGAGTTTTCGTACATCGCTGGTGATTACAACTTCACTGTCTTTGAAGTTGAGCTGCCAGGCAGCAAGCGGCATGATCTCTGAACCGATGACACCACCATCCAAATTACATGTCGCAGATGGAATACCAGACGGATCAAAGATGAAAACCGGAACGTTTCTAAACGCCACATCACCAATTTCAATGGAATCTGCAATAGAAATATCCATCGAGACAAGGTTGCCATTTGCATCTCTTCCCTTGTTGGTATCCATGACTTCCAGACCAAGTTCGTCGGCAACCTGTTTGGTTAAAATGGTTGGCGAACCCGTATCCAGAATAAAGCTGTAGCGCTTGCCATTGATGCTGGCATAAAGGTGTGTTTTGTTTCCAATGGTAAGAATAGGAATAACAGAGTGAAAGCTCTTAGTTTCTGTATACGGCTTGGTTAACAGAACTTCGGACAAGCCACTTTGTTGAGTATTGCTTGTGCAGCCAAGCAAAATTACGACGCTGATGAACATTATTGTAAGTTTTTTCATAGTAGTTCCTGATTGGTCCGTATCGGGAATGTACACAACTTGTTTTACAGCATTCGCTAGATAGATTTTGTCGTAAAAGCGAGACTGCTAATATATTTGACCTTCCTCTTACAGAACACACCTCGAATCCCTCGTTACTGATAGAAATATTTGGCGCTGATCACGCTTCGCAAGATTTTTGCTGATGTGACTGGCAAAAATATGAAAAAGCGTTTCAAAAATATTATTTAGTGCGTTCTAATAAAATTGCACAGGGGAAAGGACGCTTTTCAACGTGCACATAGACTCGTTTTCTATGCTCAACGCCTAATGGTTGGGTTACAGAATAATAAGCAGGGTCGTCAGACCCTAGCCACAACAGGTTTCGAAGTTAAGGAACAATATGAACAGCTTTCTTCTGTTTGCTGGTAAACGGCTGGTGTCGATACTCGTCACCATATTCGCTGTTTCCATTGTCGTGTTTGCGGTGATCGACTTGCCGCCCGGCGATTTCGCCTCGTCTAAAATTGCAGAGCTCCAGTCCATGGGGCAAACCGTTGACCCCGAAATGATTTACACGCTCAGGGAAATGTATGGGTTGGACAAACCTCTCCTTGAACGTTACGCCAACTGGATGATTGGTCTTATGACTGGTGATCTTGGTATCTCTCTCACCAACAACCAACCAGTCTGGGACACCATAGAGCCACGAATCTGGCCAACAGTGTGTCTGGCACTGGCGGTGTTCCTGTTTCAGTTCTTAGTGGCTATTCCAATCGGCATGTATTCCGCTCTGCGCCAGTATTCGTTTGGCGATTACGTGGCGACTATCTTTGGCTTTATTGGTATGGCAACGCCTAACTTCGTGATTGCCATCATCGCGCTTCTGATTGGTTATTACAGCTTTGATACCGTGGTTTCCGGTCTGTATTCCGAAGAGTTCCTTGATCAGCCAATGTCATGGGCGAAGTTTATGGATGCCGCATCCCGAAGCTGGATCTACATCTTAGTGGTCGGAACCGCCGGTTTGGCGGGCATCATCCGAATCATGCGTGCCAACCTATTGGATGAGCTGAAAAAACCTTATGTAAAAACTGCGCGAGCTAAAGGGCAGACAGAAGCCAAACTTATCATGAAGTACCCAGTTCGCATCGCAATCCTTCCTATTGTTTCTACCATTGGCTGGATGCTACCGGCTCTGTTAGGCGCTGACATCATTGTTAGTCAGGTGATGAACATTCCTACACTGGGACCACTGATGCTTTCTGCATTGCGCGCTCAAGACATGTACGTTGCGGGTGACGTCCTGCTCATCATGTCCATCCTCACAATTATCGGTACCCTGATTTCTGACCTGCTGCTGTACTGGGTTGATCCCCGCGTACGCGTTGGCGTGTCGAAGGAGTTTTAATCATGACAACGTCTACTATGAATTGGTTTGGAAAGCTGCTTAGCCGCAAGAAAAAGCAGCCATTGGATCTCAGCACAGCCACGCAATGGCAACTTATCAAGATCAAGCTGCGTCAGCACAAACTTGCGTGGTACAGCATCTGGTTCCTTGCGGTGATTTACTTTGTTGCTATGTTTGCCGAGTTTTTCGCACCGTTTGACCCAAGCGAAAACTGGCGTCGATACACCTATGCACCACCGCAGTCTGTAAGCCTGTTTGAAAGCACGGATGATGGCTGGCGCTGGGCTCCGCATCTGGCGTTTTACAAGAGTAAAACCGACATGCGAACCCTGAAACGCCATTACACTCTGGATGAAAGCAAGAAGGTGTACTTCGAGTTCTTTGGCAAAACCGAAAAATATGAACTGATGGGCTTTATTCCAATGACTTACAAGTTCATTGTGCCTGAAAACCCAAGGCAGCCTTTCTTTATCCTGGGTTCAGACCGAATGGGACGCGATATGCTGTCTCGCCTGATCTACGGTGCGCGAATTTCCCTGTCTGTCGGTTTGATGGGGGTATTTACAACCTTTGTTTTGGGTATTTTGATTGGTGGTATTTCTGGTTACTTTGGTGGTGCGATTGATAACTTTATCCAGCGCAGTATCGAGTTTATGAAGTCCATTCCAACACTGCCCTTATGGATGGCGCTGTCTGCTTCTCTGCCTTCAGAATGGAGTTCTCTGACCAAGTATTTCCTTATCACTATCATTCTGGGTTTGGTGTCCTGGCCCGATATGGCGCGCGTTGTGCGAAGCCGCTTTATGTCTCTTCGTAGTGAAGAGTACGTCGCCGCAGCTTGGTTAGATGGCAATAGCCCATTCGAAATCATTCGCCGTTACATGGTGCCGAACTTCCTTAGCCACATCATTGCTGTCGTTACCTTAGCAATCCCAGCCATGATTCTGGGTGAAACCGCGCTGAGTTTCCTTGGTCTTGGTCTGCAGGCACCAATGGTTAGCTGGGGGGTATTACTTCAGGAAGCGCAGAACATCCGCGCATTGGCTGAAGCATCCTGGCTTCTTATTCCGGCCGCAGCAGTAGTGGTGGTCATTTTGGCGATGAACTTTGTTGGCGACGGTCTGCGAGATGCGTGTGACCCATACCATGATCAGGGAGCGAAATAATGTCTGAGAAAATCCTACAAGTAAAAGACCTCAATGTGAGCTTCCCAACCAGTACGGAGCATTTCCACGCGGTAAAAGGCGTTTCGTTTGACCTGTACAAAGGCGAAACCTTGTCAGTGATTGGTGAATCAGGCTCTGGTAAGTCTGTAACTTCCAGTGCCATCATGCAGCTTCTTGACCGCCCCGGTCGAATCGATTCGGGCGAGATTCTGCTGACGACAGATTCTGGTCAGGTAATCGACATTACTCAGATAGACCCGCGAAGCAAAGAAATGCGCTCGCTGCGCTGTTTTAACTTCTCTCTGGTATCACAGGAACCGATGGCGGCACTCAGCCCGGTGCATACGGTTGGCGACCAGATCAAAGAAGTCCTTTGTCTGGTTGATCCGGATATCTCAAAAAAAGCGGCGCACGATCGAGCCGTTGAACTGCTGGCTCAGGTACAGATGCCGGAGCCGGAAAGCTTAATCAATAAGTACTCGTTTGAATTGTCAGGCGGTCAGCGACAGCGTGTCGTGATTGCCATGGCGATCGCCACCCGCCCAGACATTCTGATTGCCGATGAACCAACCACGGCGCTGGATGTAACCACCCAGGCAGAAATACTGGAGTTGTTCGATCAACTGCAAAAAGAGATCGGAATGGCGATTCTGTTCATCACTCACGACTTAGGTGTGGTTGCCCAGATCTCGGATCGCGTCGCGGTAATGGAAAAGGGCGTGTTGGTGGAATGTGGCGATGTGCGACAGATCTTCGAAAACCCTCAGCATCCTTATACCGTTAAACTGATGCATGCCACGCGAGCGTTGGAAAAGCCGTCTAAGGTGAAAAAGCCGTTCCAGCTTATTGAAGGGAAAAACGACCAGCCAATTCTTGACGTGATCAGCGTAACCAAAGAATTTGAAAAGCCAGCGAAGATGTTCCAGAAGAAACAGATCATGACCGCGGTAGATGATGCCAATCTGGTGCTTCATCCCGGTGAATCTCTGGGCATTGTCGGTGAGTCTGGTTCAGGTAAAAGTACTTTGGGACGCGCCATTCTGGGAATGGCACCTGCCACATCGGGTTCTATTCAATATGTAGATAAAGAAAATGGTATTGAGCTGGAGCTATCAGATTACAAACGTATTAAACGCGATCCACTGTTTGCGGATTTGCGTCTGATTTTCCAGGACCCTTGGTCGTCATTAAATCCACGCATGACGGTATTCGATATTATTGAAGAGCCGCTCAAGCTACTTCGCTCCGAAATGAATGCAAAACAACGCGAAGAGCGCGTCAGGAATATGATGAAGTGGGTGGGCTTACCACCTGAGTTTTCCAGCCGTTATCCGCATGCGTTTTCCGGTGGTCAGCGACAGCGTATCGTGATTGCACGTGCACTAGTGACCTTGCCAAAAGTGGTGATTGCCGATGAAGCGACGGCGGCACTGGATGTATCGCTGCGATCTCAGGTACTGGATCTGCTGATTGAATTCCAGAACACCTATGGCACGGCCTTCATTCTGATTACTCACGATATTGCAACCGTTAAGTACTTTTGTGACCGCGTAATTGTGTTACAGCAAGGGCGAATTGTGGAGCAGGGGAGTGTGGAAGAGGTCATTCATAACCCGACTCAACCTTATACGCGGGAACTGATCGCGGCCGTTCCTGTGGCCGAGCTTCCAGATTCCATAGAAAGTGAGCACGTTGCATAACCTTTATTTTGGTACAAGAAAGCCTCCATGTTTGGAGGTTTTCTGTTTCATTCACGGTAAAAAATCGGCTTAAATTTAAGATTTCGCTGGGTATAGATATGCATGAATATGCGACGATAAGCTGCAGATATAAGATTGGAAATCGTTTTCTTTATGCATAATTACGCATTTTTAAAATTAATTTAATAATGAATTAATTGGGTTTAGTTTATAAATTTATAAGATAAATACGAACATAGAATAAAATGATTGAGCTGATAAAAGAGGTTTAAATCATATTGATAGACAGTTTATCGCACATTAAAATTGATGCATTTAGGCGTTATAATCCTGATAATTCATTATCTTATTAAAAAAAATTGAACACCTACCAAGTCAGAGTTCAAAAAAAAAAGTTTATGACTCTTTTTTTTTATAGAACATTATTTTAAATTGAATTAGTTACATTTGGGATAGTGGTAATTTTTCATTTATGTTGAATTCTTGAAATCAGAAGACAACCCGATGACTTTGGCAGGGGACGCTGAAGTATTCCACCCATAACCAAGCTATACGTGGAGTAATAATGACAACAACAAAACAACCTGAATCGGTATCTTCGGTTCTAAAGACATTTGGGATTTTACAGGCACTGAGTACGCAAAAGGACATTGGTATCAGTGAATTAGCTCAACGGCTTATGATGTCGAAGAGCACAGTTTACCGCTTCCTACAAACAATGAAGACACTGGGTTACGTTTCTCAGGAAGGGGAAAGTGAGAACTACTCCCTGACGCTGAAATTGTTTGAACTTGGTGCTAGTGCCCTAGAGTATGTTGACCTGGTTGACTTGGCAGACATTGAAATGCGCCGTATTTCTGACCTGACCAATGAAGCCCTGCACTTAGGTGCGCTGGATGGTGATGGCATCATCTACATCCATAAGATCGACTCTAAATACAATCTTCGTATGCAGTCTCGAATTGGTCGCCGCAATCCGCTACACACGACCGCGATTGGTAAGGTGCTGCTAGCTGAGCGAGACGAAGAAGAAACGCGCAACATTCTTTCTTTTGTTGAATTCACTAAATCAACGGAAAACACCCACGAAGATGTGGAATCACTTCTTGCGGAACTTCCTCAGGTAAAAGAGCAGGGATTTGGTGAAGATAACGAAGAACAGGAAGTTGGGCTTCGCTGTCTTGCTGTTCCCGTTTATGACCGATTCAATCAGGTAATTGCTGGCATGAGTGTGTCACTGCCAACGATTCGTTTTACGGAAGAGAAAAAAGTGGAATACATTGCCGAGCTTCATGCGGCAGCCGAGCGAATTTCTCTCAAACTGGGTTGCAAAGCTTACCCACACGGAAAGTAAATAACCTGAAATCGGGATGAAAGGTTAGCTAGAGCGGAGGTCTACCCTCCGCTTTTGTTCTTCCAGGGAGCGCAAGACAAGCGCTCTTTGAGTAGCGCGAGAAAACCGGACGTTCGGCCAGATCGTTCTGAACGGTGAGTGCTGAGCAAGGCTATGATATCTGCATTTGGCAGTTGGTAGTTTGGCAGCACTCGTTCTAGTTGACCACTATTGAGCTGTGGCTGGACATCCCATTCCGATCTCATGATGATCCCCATTCCAGCTATCCCCCAGTCTTTGACGACTCGTCCCTCGTTACTCGCCATTGCGGGATCAATTCTTACGGTTTCTTCTTTGCCATTTTCAGGGTTGGTAAACGTCCACAACGTAACATCTTCGTTATTTTCTCTCAGAGCAATGCACTGATGGCTTCGCAGGTCCTTAGGAGCTTCAGGGGAGCCTTTGGTTTTCAGGTATTCGGGTGAAGCACATAAGAATCGCTGATTTTTAGCCAGAGTAACCATTCGAAGTGTCGAATTCGGCAGCTTGCCAATAAATATGATGATGTCCCATTTGTGATGGTGAGACCAGGTAGGGTTGTCGGAAAGTTCTAATTCGACTTCGAGCTTGGGGTGCATAGTTTTGTATTCTGCCAGCAGCGGAGTCACATAGTCATTGCCGAAGCCCAATGGTGCAAGAACACGCAGTTTTCCACTTACCTCTGTTTTGTTTTCATCCAGCAGCTCCTGTAACTCATCAAGATGATGAAGAATGGATGCGCCTTTATCGAGCAACAGTTGCCCCTCCTCTGTCAACGACACGGTTCTGGATGGGCGCTGAATAATAGTAATAGAGAGCTTCTTCTCTATGTTCTGCAGCCTGAGTGTGACGGAAGGGGGGGTAATGTTCAGAGATCTCGCGACATCGGATAAAGTCCGATGGCTGGCAACCACCTGTATGAATCTTAAATCCTCTGTGGTGATCATTTGGTTTAAACCTAATTAATGTCTTAAATAATGTAAATTTTAGTCTAAATAACTTTCTTCCATACTACAAAAATTACCTGAGTTTCGAATATGGAAGTCAAAATGAAAAACAATACAAGTACCAGGCTCAGCCCTCCAATCACGCCTTATCTGAGGCTGGATAAACCTAAATTTCTTAGCAATGTAGATAGATTGAAACGTCGCCTTGAAAGCTCTGGCGTTGCTTTGAGACCTCATTTGAAAACCGTTCGCTCTATTGAAGCCGCACCTTATCTCCTTGCCGACTTTGATTCACCCGCCACCGTTTCTACTCTGGCGGAAGCCGAAGCTCTGGCGAAGGTGGGTTATAAGAACTTTCTTTATGCCGTTGGCGTGTCAGAAGAAAAACTGCCCCGGATAAAAGATCTGATGGAACGGTATCAGGCGAATATCTCTGTGATTGTCGACACCATCGAACAGGCCGAGTTTTTGGCGTCCTTTGCTAGCGAAAGTCGATGCCCAATTCCTGTGTTGATTGAATTGGATTGTGATGGTCACCGCGGCGGAATCAAAGCCGACTCCTCTCTGTTGATTGCCATTGCGAACACAATTACATCCAGTTATGCCGTGTTTCAGGGCGTACTGGCGCATGCGGGAGAATCTTACTTCTGCCAATCCCCAAAAGAACTTAAAAACGCGGCAAAGAACGAGATCGAATGCGCGAATTTGGCGGTTGATCGCCTCAAATCTCATGGAATGAATTGCCCGATTGTCAGTGTTGGTTCAACGCCAACTGCATTCTACGGCGAGGATTATACGGGCATCACGGAAGTTCGGGCTGGAGTGTATTGCTTCTTCGATCTGGTCATGAAGCATGTCGGCGTCTGCCAGTGGCAGGATATTGCTTTATCTGTGGTAACGACTGTGATTGGTCACAACGAGGAAAAAGGCTGGCTCATTACCGATGCTGGCTGGATGGCGCTCTCATCCGATCCGGGTTTGAACGCTGACTGCTTCGGTTTAGTGACGGATCACAATGGGAACCTGATACCTGATATGCAGGTGACGCTTTTGAATCAGGAGCACGGCATTATTCAGCTATCGGATGCCTCTTTGGATGCTTTTCCCATCGGGACTCAACTGCGAATCTTGCCCAATCATGCCTGTGCAACAGCAGCGATGCATCTGGAATATCAAGTCTTTGATGAGACGGGGAATATCGAAATCTGGAACAGAATTAAGGGTTGGTAAAGATGATTCATTTAAGTGAACAAGAAACAAGGAAGTTGATCAGTCACTCGCTGGCATACGAGGCGATCAAGGCGGCGTTTAAATCAGTTAATGGAGATGCCCAACTTTTCCCTGTTGTGAATGCGGAAGGTGCAGAGGAAGGGACGATGTTCTCTCTTAAATCTGCGTCGACTTCTGATGTCTGTGGGTGGAAAACGGGCAGCTACTGGCCTGGGAACGTGGAACAGGGGATACCTTGTCATAGTACGGTCATATTTCTGCTGGATCCGAAAAACGGTCTTTTGATGGCGACGGTGGAAGCGAGTGAAGTCAATGCTTATAGAACAGCGGCGGCAAATGCGGTGGCGACAGATGTTCTGGCAAGATCAGATGCAGAAACACTCACTGTGTTTGGTACAGGTCATCAGGCGTTTTATGAAGTCTGTGCGATAAATGAAATAAGAAACATCAAGCAAGTCATGGTGGTTGGAAGAAGCAAAGAGAAGTCGGAAGCGTTGATAGCCAAGCTACGTAAACAGGGTATTGATGCATGCCATTCAACCCCCAAAGCAGGATGTCAAAGCTCAGACATCGTTGTTACGGCAACGACCTCACAAGCGCCTTTGTTTGAAGCAGACTGGGTTCGTGCGGGTACGCATATTTCGGCGATGGGAGCAGATAAAATAGGTAAGCAAGAGTTACCTACCGAGCTGTATCAAAGCGCTGATTTGTTCTGTGATTATGAGAAACAGTCCAGAGTGATTGGAGAATTTCAACATGCGCCGAAAAAGAAAGACATTTCGGAGATCGGCGACGTTCTAAACCATTTCAAAGACGGTAGGAAAAATAGCGAACAAATAACACTATTTGATAGCTCTGGAATCGCGTTACAAGATTTATATATTGCAACCAGATTACTTCAGGCTTCAAATACAGAAAACAAGTGAAGGAGATAAAAAAGCAAACGTTTGTATTTTGTTAATGAAGCTAATATTTAAGTTAATACTTAACTAATATTCGTATTACTTAAAAGAGAATTCAGTTTTTACCTATTATCTAATGCCTCAATACGCGATATTCTAAAACGGTTAAGAAAAACACGTAAATCCGGGCTATATAGGGTTGATAACCCAGATTGGTGGTTTTCTTTATAATTCAAATAAAGAAACGTCAGGAGGTAAATTATGGTGATTCGAGTACTGCCAAAGGTAGTACATAGATGCTTTAACGCATTTACTTAAAGCTGCATTTACATTAATTAAAACAATTTGCTTGTGTGGAAATTAATCATGCAGCTTTAACAAACTCTGCTAACACAGCAGAATTACACGAAATTTTTATTAACACGCTACTACTAGTTCAGGTTCCCGCAAAAGCTTTGCGCTTCGTTCAGGTCCTTGAGCCATCATCCTTGCTGGTGGTTTAATGCAAAGCTTTTGCTTTTTTTCCTTCGGAATGAAAAAACGCTTTCAGCGCCTCCAAAACTACTTCCACCTTTTTAGGCACAGATCGGCTTACGGTTAAAGCCTGCACCTTTATGTTCGGCCACTTCACGCCGTTTAATACTTCGCATAAATCACCGAGGTTTAAATGTTCCCGGACAAACTCCTGCGGTATAAGTGCTAACCCTTGCCCTGTTATCGCAAAAGCGCGAGCCACGAGATCATTGTTTACTTTAAAGCGAACATTGAGATCGCGTTTGTCTTCAATGTTGGCGACGCTGCAAATGGTTTTTTGAGCGCAGCAGTCGGAATTGATTATCCAGTGGTGGTTTATGATATCGTCGATGGAATCTGGGGTTCCATAAGTATCAATATAGTGAGAAGAAGCACACACGACTCTTGGCATCTCTCCGAGTGGTCGATAGACCAGATTGCTGTCTTTGGCATCGCCAAGTGTTATGGCTATGTCGATGTTTTCCTGAACAATATCTCTTGCTTCTTCGCCGGTAATGAGGGTCACCCTTAATTCAGGGTAGGCAGATAAACAGCTTGAAAGTGCATTGGCAATCACTTCTTGTGCCATGCCAGCAGAACACGAAATACGAACTTCCCCACGCACGCCTTCGCGGCAGTCCGACAGCTTTTGTTCCAGGCTTTCAAAATGGGAACGCATTTGACCATAACCTTGCAGCAAGATCTGACCCGCTTCGCTAACCGATAAACCGCGAGTAGAGCGATGTAATAATGTGACTCCCAGAGCGTTCTCTAATTGAGAGATATTTTGACTGATTGCAGAAGGGGACATACCAAGTCTTTTTGATGCTGCTGTCATACTTCCCGCACTTGCAACGACAGAAAAAATACAATACCGCTTCATATTCTCCAAAGTACTTCTCCCATAATAAAAATTGAAATACAAACTTATTCAAAAAATTTGAATATAGCCTGTAGAATTTTTAAAATATTCAATGGTAATGAAAACAGTTCACTTGAATTAAGTGAGTACAGAAATTAGGAATGAGTACGTGAAATGAATATCCATCGTTATACGACTTTCCTAGCTGAACGTTGTGTTTTGTATAGTTTTAAATCTCATTTTATAGATTTTATAGATTTAATTTCAAGTCAATTTTTTGAAAGGGAATTGTATTTCTCAAATAAACTATTGCACAAATAAAACAATGAATTTCATTGCAGAAATCGAGTGGAACAAGTGTCACAGAAAGTGGCGTTTTCTCTGAGATTTGCCAGGTGAAAAAGTCGAGAACAAAGCATGTTTGTGTGTTGTAATGTGTTACAAAATTTAACTAAAACTTTCAGTTCGAGTGTTTTTTGACCATGCCGTCTATCCCTCTGCCCTTTGTTGTGGTTTTACTTCTGGTTGTCTTGTTTGCTTCATTGTCACAGCGCAAAAACAAATCCTACCTGCCTGCGTTGATCTTTATTGCATGCAGTGCGGTCACAATTAGCCTGGTGGGGCTAAGATGGACGACGGATTGGGAATGGGTCAGGAACATTCAACCCATAGTGGCATCATTAGTTCCACCTTTGACCTGGTGGTGCTTCACACACGCACTCTCTGGAAAGGGCAAGTGGCAACTTCTTCAAACCCCTGTAGTTGCCTGTGCGGCTTTGCTGATTTCTGATTCCCCAGCACTTTATGGTTTTGTCGATGTATTTATCGTCTTGGTTTATCTGGGGTATGCGGTGGCGTTATTCCGACTCAATAAGCGTTCATCGGACGTTTGGGAAGGCGTAAAGTTTTCCCAAATGCCCGCGTTCAAAGGTTTGCTTTATTTCGCCGCCGGTTTGCTCGCTTTCTCTGCACTGGTGGATATAGCAATAGTGATCGATTTCGCTCTTTCAGAAGGGAAAAATGTGGTTGCCATCTTATCGGTAGGGCACAGCTTAATCCTGCCCGTTCTCGCTTATGTTGTGACCGTAGCAAGTGGAAGCGTGGCGGAACCAAGTGAAGCGCTGCCTGTTGTCACTCAGGTAAAATCAACCCGTTCGGAAGAACAGGATGAAAATGAACGTCAGGCAGTATTGGATGTGGTTCAGGAACTGCTTTCAGAGCACAATTTGCACGCTGATCCGAACTTAAACCTGAACAAACTGGCAAGGAAGGCTGGCATACCTTCCAGAAAAATCTCGTCTGCGGTGAATGCACTAAAGCAAAGAAACGTTTCCCAGTTTATCAACGAGTACCGAATTCAAGATGCCATGAGACTTCTGGAAACCACTAATCACACCGTAACCGAAATCTACGAAATGGTCGGCTTTCACAGCAAATCGAACTTTAACCGTGAATTCAGCCGGGTAACAGAAACCACCCCAAGTCGATATCGCAAACAAGCTTAAGCAAAATGGGCATTGAAACACACCAATGCCCAATGTTTGTTTAGCGGCTAAATGCTGTTTCCAGAAACTGGATAATCGATTGGCTCATGGCTTTATGAAGTTCATGCCGTGAGCGTTGGTTGCCATCGTCACAGACTATCCCATCCCCTTTGTGTTCTTCCTCAATGATAGCCCTGCCAGCAGGCTTACAGATCTGCATAAAGCTGAAATGAGTAGCATCTTCATACCGTTCGTAATGAGAGAACTGTGAAGGTATAGCGCTCGCAAGATAGTCCGATTCCAGCTCATGGGGCAGTTGAGCTGTATTGGTTCCCGCCGCCTGAACCAGAACCTGGATATCAATGCTGTTCAGGCTTTCAGGGGAAAAGCCTCTTGCTAACCCTAAGTCCAGCGATACCACCGCTTTGAAACGCCCGTCTTTTAGCTGGTTTTTTCCATTAGTCGGCTTATCTAATCCCATTTCTGGCAGTAACTCGCATACTCTGGGGTTTTCATGCTTCTGGCATTCATTGGCGAGGTGTTGTGCGTCCATCTCGCCACCTGCAAGGTTGATAACCGTCCACCCGCCCATGGAATGCCCAATGGCAGCAATGCGCTGAGAATCGATTTGGTCAGAAAAGGCAGGCTGTTCTAAAAGCCAGTTTAATGTACGGGACATATCTTGTGGTCTCGCCCACCATTTTGCAGCCTGTTCTGGGGATGTATTAAATGTTGTTGTACCGGGATGATCGGGGGCTGCCACTACGTAACCGGATTTCACCAGTTCTGCCGCCAGCCAGTTCAGGTTTCGCCAACTGCCTCGATAGCCATGAGACAGCAACACCAATGGCGCTGGTTCAGGCTGAGTGGATTTCGCATTCTTACGAACATCAATGCCTTCAAAAGCAATATTCTCTGCGACTCTTTCAATCGGAACGGACTGATCAACAGTGGGATACCAGAGAGTGATATGAAGATCTCGATCTTGTTCTTTCAGAGTGGTTTGCGTGAAGCCAACATCGTGACCAAAAGCCGATGTAACGGAAAGGGACAGTGCCAATTGCGCAAGGATTAAAGATGCTTTCATACTGGAGTCTCATTGTTAGGTGAATGAGCACTCACTATGATGGGGAAAGTGAACTCGGGCGTCCTAAATCACGATCCAGGACGCCCGAAAACAGGATTTGATACCTGAGTTTGTCAGGTTAACAGACCCTAGAGGGTGCGTTTTACTTGTTTTAAGAACTGCTCAACTTTGTCTGGTGAAACAATTTCACTTTGATACAAAGAATGCATCCTGAACTTACACTGGCTGGCACAGGCCTCCAGCAACGCATATTTCAGAATTTTGTACATTGGGCGTCTTAGCACAAACCTGTCAACCCACCAAGGAGCACCAAGTGTGGTGACTGCCGTAACCTTCTTCAGCTTATCTAAATTGGGGGTGATGGCTTTCATGTCTGGTGAATGGTTATAAGCATGACCGGGTACCCAAACGCGATCGAACCATCCTTTTAAAATGGCTGGAAAGTTGAACCACCAGGTCGGAAAAACCAGTACCAGATACTCAGTTTCTTCCAACTGGCGAATGTCGTCTGCGGTTTGTTCAGGCTGAAAGTTCTGGCTGTAATAGCTTCCCCGTTCAGATTCGCTAAGCGCTGGTTCAAAATTTTCTTGATAGAGGTCTTTGACCGTTACTTCATGACCTTGCTTTTCTAAGTGCTCAATGACGTTTTTAGCCAGATACTGACAAAGGCTGGTTTTTAATGGGTGCGTAACCACGACCAGTGTTTTCATTTTCTCTCCCTGAGATTTTTAGGTATACCTTTAGCTGATAATCGTTTCTACCTTAACGCTTTCGATCTTAACGCCGAAACTCCGTATTGAAGGCAGGGTGCAGTTATGGTGCTCTCGAATTACGGCACCGCTCGCATGAGGTTTATCATGAGTGGTATGCGCATCCGCTAACAGGGTAACGGGGTACCCTAAACCAGCTGCCCGGCGCGTCGTAGTATCCACGCAAAACTCGGTCGCGTAGCCGCAAACGTAAAGGTGGTCGATACTCAGATCGTCCAGTACCTCTTTTAGTTCCGTATTGTTGAAAGAGTCGGGAGTATTTTTGTTTACATACTTATCTGATGCTGCCTGAATCAGTTTTTCGTGAACCTGCCAGCCCGGGCTATGACGTTCAACGATAGAATCTGGCGCTTCGTGTCGAATAAAGATGACAGGGATATCGTTTCGGCGCGCCCATTCAGAGGCGGTATTGATCCTTTCTAAGACTTCATATGCCTCGTAAGGCTTTGGTTCTGGCTCAATAAGAGCTTGTTGTACATCAATCACAACGAGTGCGGATTTCATGGGCATCCTTGGTTCTAAGGTTATTTTGACCACCACCTATTGCCTTGGCGGTCTGATAGACAGTTATTCCAATACCAAGCTGATGGCGATGGCGAGCATCATCACACCAACCAGAAACTCCAGTATTTTCCATGAAGTCGGCTTCTGGAACAATGGCTTAAGCAATCTGGCACCATATCCAAGGCTAAAAAAGAACACGAATGAGGCGTTGATCGCACCCAGAGCAAAATAGAGTTTTGTGGACTCATATTGGGTAGAAATCGAACCCAGCAAAACTACGGTATCTAAGTAAACGTGCGGGTTAAGCCAGGTAAAGGCTAAGCAAATCAGAACGGTTTTTTTCCATGACGATTCAGATTCTCCTGCCAGGTTCATGGCATGGGATTCTTTAAACGCGGATTTGAAGCTCAGAAATGCATAGGTAAGGAGAAACGCAGCCCCGCCAAAACGGGCGACTTGTTCGATGATGGGGAATTGCTTAACCAAAACACCAAACCCCGACACTCCCAATGAAATGAGGATGGCATCTGAGCTTGCACAAACCAGACACACCAGGAAGACATGTTGTTTTTTAATGCCCTGTTTAAGTACAAAGGCATTTTGAGAACCGATAGCCAGAATCAAAGACAACCCAAGAGTAAAACCGGCTATGTACGTCGAAAGCATTTGAAATCCTTTTGTTATTGCTTATTGAGGAATAAGAATGCCTGAGAAATGACTAATTACTCAAATAGAAATTTTAATGGTATATAAGAATGTCTAAAGAAAGTAAAAATGTCCCTAAAGTATGCAGCGGATTGATTAAGAAAGGTCGTTAGGTTTTGCTATGATTTGTCGTCAAGATTTTTAGTTAAGGAAAAACAATATGAAAGCTTCTCTTATTGCCGTAGTAATGGCTCTTTTTCTCGGCGGTTGCGCCAAAACTTGGGATGGTATGAAAGAAGATTCATCTAAGATCTGGAAAGACACCAAAGAGACGATTCACGAGGCGACCGAGTAATTGAATTTATACTCAAGTGACCTCAAGTTGCAGGGCTCAGAGCTTCATACACTGTTTCAGTTCTAGGAAGAGAATGCAGCGGAATGACGAGCCCTTTCCAAATTCTTTGACGACGAAATGAGACAGTATATGAGCTCCCAAGGGCGAGTTTAACTGGCTTTCATACTTCGTTACCGATTCTTGATTTAGAACCACTAGATCTGCAAATCGGTGCCTTGCCTGAAAACCAGTTAACACTCGCTGAACCTAGCATCTTGAGGCTACTTGAGTATATGCTAAGTGCACAAACTCACTTAGCCTGATTTAACTTGATCTAGAACCGATAAGCGTTTTTGTGTTGATCGTATGTTAGCCCTTTGGTGTGTTCTCCCCGTTCACCATTAAGGACTAACTGAAAGAAACCTTTAACCACATCGTTGGTATACACATGGAAAACACCATGTGTGTTATCGACATCCGGTCCATCCGTAAAATCAAAATACGCTGCATTTTTCGCAGTCAGGTTACGTGCGGTTCTTCCCAGTCTGTCTTTTTGAAAGTTCGCGTCGGACCACTTCAAAACACCATCATTTTCATTGATGGTGACATACACGCGTTTTCCCGCTTCAATGTTCTCCACCCAACATGCGTGGTCTGAATTATCAACGTCTGCCTGACACAAAACCACGTTATCGAAAATGCGGGTTTCATCTTCATAAAGGGCATTGTTCACGTAATTCTGGAACAGAAAATTACCCAGGCTGTAGGTCATCAGCGAGAATTTAGTGTGACAGGATTTCAGTGCGTTTTTATCAAACGGAGCTTTAAGGTATGCGCCAAGTTTTTCGAGCGTTGCGTCTAGTGCGCCAATAGAAGCCAGCGCGTTTCGCTTGGCCGTTCGATACTCTTTGGTTACAAAGCCACCCGGGTTCGATGGCCAGGAAAATACAATTACCTCAACACCATAAAGCGTTTCAATATCGTGAGCTTTGTTTAAGCTGGATTCAAAAGACTGGTTGAATCCATGTACAAACAACACACCATTTTTTCCACTGGCTTGCATCGACTGCCGTAATTCGACCAGAGCGTGCTTCGAAGGTAAGTTTTGGTGAGTCAGTTTGGAGGGTTCTTTTAACATGTTTACCTGCCATGTATCCCCGTTTTTCTGTGCTTTCGCCAGTCGGATCTCATTTGGTCCTTTACTGTTGAACCCTTCTCCAAAGGCTTGATGATCGCCTGTTCCGTTCACAAAGTGGCTTTTCTGAATATTTCGGTTGGTGATCACAAGCATGCTTCCTCCCTTCCCTGACGAGGTTGATAAATTGATGTTTATTTTATCAATAGGAGATAATCAGAAAGTTGCTATGCACTATTCAGGTTTTCAGTGTTTTTTCGTTCTCAAGCATGAGGATAAAAGTATTTGAGCTAACCAAGTAGCACGTAAGTATTGCCCTTGGGTTTGATAAAACTGGAACAGTTCCGCAGAATTGTTCCATATTTAAGTGCAACGTTCAGCGATACACTTTCTTAACTGTCTTGAGCTTAAGCATGGAGAAGAATATGCAAGAAAAGAGTCAGAAAGTTCGCTGGGGCATTGCAGGGTTAGGCAATATCGCTCAACGATTCGCAAAGGCGCTGACGGAATATAGCAAGCAGGGTGAACTGTATGCTGTGACAGCCAGAAGCCAGACTCGGGCAAGTGAGTTTGGAAAGAACTACGGTTGTCAGCGATGTTTTGGAAGCTATGAAGAAATGGCTCGTGATCCTGGATTAGATGCGGTGTATGTGGCTACCGTTCACACATATCACAAGCCTGTTGTGGAAGTGTTTCTAAAGCATAAAAAGCATGTATTGGTAGAAAAACCTGCATTTACCAATGTCGCCGATTGGCTGGAAATGCGTGCATTGGCGAAAGAAAATGGGGTTCTGCTGCTTGAAGCGATGAAGACGGTAGCGTTTCCTGCATATCGGGAGTTGAAATCTTATCTGGTTACCAATCAAATATCGTTGACGTCAATTGAAGCAGGTTTTGGCAATTACCACGATTTTGATTTGAGCCTGTTTATTTTTAATCCAGAACTGTCAGGCGGTGCGACTCTGGATGTTGGCGTGTATGCGCTCTGGTTGTATTGCGATTTGTGTAACACGCTAGGAAAGAACGTGTACTCTCCTGAAGTGACTTTGAAAACCCATCATCCCGAATCCCAAGTCGATGAAGATGCTCGTTTTGAATTCCATCAAGGCGTGAAAGGGGAGATAGCCGCATCCATTGTGCAGAACCTTCCCAGACAAGCCATTCTGATAGGAAAAGGCGTCACCATTACCATTCAGGATAAATGGTGGAACCCACTAAACATTGACATTACCCATGGTACTGAAACTCTGTCTCTTACTACTCCGGAGAATGGCAATGGGTTTGAATACGAAATCGATCATTTCTCTGAACTGGTATTGCAGGGCAAGCTTGATTCGGACATTTTAAAACCTGCGATCACAGAGCAAGTATTGACGTTGATGGAGCAAGGACTCAAAGCGTCTGGATACGGACACCTAACTTAAAAAACAATGGAAAACCAAAGAAGAAAACTGGAAATATATGAAGGGATCTTTCGTGCGTACGGTCCGGGAGATTCTGCTTGTCAGCTCAGTGAACTTGCGGCGCTACTTCATGTGAGTGAACGCTATGTCCAGACACTTATAAAAAAGCTGGTGGCGCTGGGGTGGCTGAAATGGGATGCGCAATCTGGTCGAAATAAAAAGGCGACCCTATCTTGTTTGAAAGAACCGATAGACGCATGCTACCAATTAGCTCGACCAATGGCGGAAAGCGGCAGTGTGGATCAGCTTTTGAACTTGTTTGGGTTTGGTGGACGGGATTCAGGCAAAGAGCTGGAGGCATTTCTATCGCGAAGCGAGCCTGGTGTACAACGAACTCTGTACATTCCATTTCACCGAGAGTTGGAAAACTTACATCCCTTAAAATCACTACGGCGGACTGAGCGATTCTTGGTGACTCAGGTTTGCCAGCGCCTAACCAGAATCATTCAAGGAGAGATAAAAGGGGATCTCGCCTATCACTGGCAAAGCAATGCCGACGGGACTTGCTGGCGATTTCAAATTCACAGTGGTGCCAAGTCTCACGATGGAACATCACTGACCGCCAATGACGTAGCTCGTTGCCTAAGTGCTTTGATTGGCAGCCGTTACTGGTCTCGGCTCTACCAACATATCAATACCATTAAAGCTCTGTCTCCTGAAGTTATTGAAATACAGCTGAATGTCACGGACTGGCATTTACCGCATTTGTTTTCACGAGCAGAAACGTCGATTTACAAAGCGATTGTCAAAGGTGGCTTAGTGGGTTCGGGGGCTTTTTCTGTCGCTGTGTTTTCTTCCAAAATGCTTCGACTGGCTCGTCATACTGGCTATACCCACAAAGTTCCTTTAGTCGAACGTGTAGAACTTTGGGTTTACCCTGAATGGGCGGACAGTAAAGTCTGTGCAATCAACCAATTGTGCGTAAAGCTACCTGAAAAAACGCAAAGAATAACCAGTAAAAAGCTTTCCACTTTTATTGAAATTCGCAATTCCAGTTCCCTAGATGATTCAAATGAACGAATCAGTTTTGAAGATAACTCCGAGTGCAAAGCTATCTTCCAAAACCGTTGTCCAGAATCAGAGGGTAAAGAGGTGCCTTATGCTCAATACGACAAGGAATTCACCACCGTTTTCTGTAGCGTGATAGAGGAAGATGACCGATTCGTATCCTGGCTTTCGTTCCTTACTTTGTTTCCGTTTAAACAGGGCAGATACGATGTGGAGTTATGCAAAATCCGAAATACACCAGATCTGAAAGAAGCTGAAAAGTACCTGACAGAATTGTTCCAGAGAGCGCAGAAAGAAGAAGTGCTCACCTTGCTAAAAGATGAGCCATTTCATTTAGAGATCTCACGCAAAGTCGAGAATACAATCGTCAATGGTTTTGGCTGGTGTGAACTTGGAGACGTTTGGGTATCGGATAATATGATACAAAACGGTTTTAAATAGGAATTGATGAAAGTGAAGCAGAATTCAGAAAGGTTAAATAGGTTTCTTAGTGCTGTGGTTCCAGAGCATCCACTGCCAGAAGAATCGATGGAATACTTTTCTGTTTTAGATCGAAAAGACAAAGTGCGGATCTTTTCAGAAGGAGAGACCGTATCCGATGTTCATTTTCTGCTTTCCGGTATTGGTCGTTACTTCTATCTCGATGCAGAGGGAGTTGAGCGCAACAAATCTTTAGTGCGGGCTGGGGGGGCTTTCACCAGTATCAGTTCCATCGTAGAGGGCAGCCCGAGCCCGCTTTATGCTGAAACCATTACTCCCTGCATTACCGCTTCCGTTCCATACTCCAAACTGGTCGAACTCTCAGAGCATGACTTTTTCTGGGCAACTTTCATCCGAAGAATTTACGAAAAACTGGTTTTGAAGAAAGAACGGCGCGAAGCGGAGCTGTTGATGCTGGATGCAAAAACTCGCTACCAGAATTTTTTGGTGGAATTTGGTGACGAGAGCACTCAAATCCCGTTGCGCCATGTTGCAATGTATTTAGGCATTACCGATGTGACCCTTTCCCGAATTCGCCGAGATATGGGCTTAACATAGGTTAAGGTAGGCAAATCCTTAAACGTTAGACTGGGCGTCATTGTGTGGTCAATGAATTCCAAGGAAATGCCAATGAAAAAGTTACTTCCTCCCTATCTGTTCCTCATTTCTATTACCGTCATGGCGTTGGTATGTTGGTCTTTAGGATCTCCGCATCTAATCGGGCAACCCGCCATTTTCTTCGGTGGAGCATTGGTGCTCGCGGGTATTGGTTTGGCTGCCAAAAGCAGTGCTTTATTTCGCAAAGAACAAACCAACATCATGACCTTTGGCGAACCCGACAAACTGGTGACTACCGGGGCATTTAAATACACGCGAAACCCAATGTATCTGGGCTTTACGGTTGCTCTTGTCGGATTTGCAATTTTATTTGGTGCCGCCATTTCCTCATTTGCAATCGTGGGGCTTTTTATACTGATCGCCGACCGCTGGTATATCGCGTTTGAAGAAAACATGATGCGTAGTAAGTTTGGTGAGGAGTACGAAGACTACAGCAAGTCAGTTCGACGCTGGATTTGAGAGCGTCACCCCATCTGATTTTTCCGTCCATGCTGCTTGTGTATAAAGCAGCATTTCATTCTTCATACTAGCCATTTTTGAGCTTTTAATTAAAGTTTTGGATTGATGCTAATCGTTGCTAAAGTTTTGAATTATAATGGTTTGAATTGCTCTATTTTCTCTTAAAGTTAAAAATTTAGCTCAACTTTTTTTCCCAAGTCTCACAATCAAGTCACTTCCTTGCACTCTTTATTGAGTATGGTCGCTGCATCAATCAGTTCTTCAATTCATGTTCGATTAGACGGAAATTGCTTGCTCATCTTCGAACAGAAGAACTGCATAACAGCAATTAAGGAATCGTCGTGGAAAATAGAACGAATTGGGTGGATTACGCCAAGGGGATAGGGATCATCTTAGTGGTTTACGGGCATGTTGCTCGAGGGCTACAAAACGCCGGGATTGAAATGTCACCGACGCACTTTTCATTGATTGATAGCGTGATTTACAGCTTTCACATGCCTCTGTTTTTCTTTTTGTCGGGGCTGTTTTTCTATCAGTCTTTTGAGAAAAGGGGCTCGAAGAGGCTGATTTTCAGCAAAATAGACACGATTTTCTATCCCTATATATTGTGGTCGATCCTTCAGGGGGGAATAGAAGCGGTACTGTCTAACTATACCAATGGCAACGTTACTTTTAGCGAAGTATTTGCGCTGCTTTGGGAGCCCCGCGCACAATTCTGGTTTCTGTATGCTCTGTTTCTGGTTTTTGTGGTCAGTGCTTTCATTTATTCGTTTGCTGCCCGCTCTCTGACGGCGATTCTGTTTGTTGGTACTGCTTTGATCTACGTCTTCAATACCTTGCTACCTAACGTTCAGTTACTGAACTACCTGTACCAAAACTTAGTGTATTTCTTCTTCGGTATTGCTTTCAGCGTGTATTCTAGAGAGAGTGTTTTTGCGAAGCACCAGTTCCTGTTGATCTCCTTTGTCACCTTCGTGGTATTGCAAGCTGGATACCACGGAATATTGGGTATGAACTACAGCCAACGCGGGCTGCTTTCGTTGATTCTAGCTATAAGTTCAATTGTGTTTGTGGTGTCTTTATCTATGGTCTTAGAAAAGCGCTCTTTGCGCTGGCTAAGCTATATCGGGTCAGCATCCATGGGCATTTACCTTATGCACATTCTGGCGGGAAGTGGGGTCCGAGTTGTTCTCACCAAAGTGTTAGGCATTCAGTCTTTTTCAGTCCACCTAATTGTTGGGTGTTTGGTTGCCATTGTGGCTCCTCTTATCGCTCTGAAAATCACCGAAATGATAAAACTAAGGTTTGTTTTTTCTGCACCCATCAGTAAATGGTTTGGTTCAAAAGAAGGCGAAATAAAGTCGCAGTCAGCATAGAATAATATAATCAGCCAGCCGTTAGGGCTGGTTGAGTGATAAGCGAATTCTTAGGTACTGGTCGAGGTAACCGCATGAAACTCCGGATAAACTGGAGAAAAAGTAATGAAGGTTCCTCAGTATGGCTAATCTCTTTGACAACATTCCATCCCAACTCCCCGAAGAAATCTTTGAAGATCTGGTGAAAACAGAAAACATAAGAATTGAACGTATTCTCTCTAAAGGGCAATCATCACCTGAGTCGGGTTGGTATGACCAGGAAGAAAGTGAATGGATACTGGTTTTATCTGGATATGGCGTTATCGAATTTGAAGACGGTGAAAGTGTCACATTGCAGAAAGGAGACTACTTAAATATTCCTGCACACCAGAAGCACAAAGTCGCAGAAACCTCGCCAAACGAGACCACTGTCTGGCTAGCGATTTTCTACTGAGAAGCGAGTCGCATTCCCCATCCAATAAGTGTTGTTGTCCTGATAAAAAGTTTATCTTTCATGGGGTTATTATTACAGCGAGCTGGATGTCAGATGAAAAAAATTGGGATGAAGTTACTTGGTGTCGGCTTTGTGGTGTTTTTATTTGCAGGAAGCCAGTTAGGCTGGTTCGCATCTAGCAACCCCGATTCATTTCCCAAACTGCCAAGCGAACCCGATTTCGCTGTTTCCAACGCTTTCGATGGAAAATGGGTCGGTCGTCGACTCGACGAATCCAACAGCAATATGTGTGAGCGAACAACCATTGAAGGACATGTGGTTGATGGCTTCGTCCATTTGGTTTTAACCTACAATGGCACCTCACTTAAAGGGTGGATCTCTGAATCCAACCAGATCAAACTCTATGCTAGCCACCCACAGTGGGACTACCGATTCTCCGGCATTGCAGAGGGTAATAAAATCCAGGGCGAATGGAACCTTCAGAATGGTCCATGTCATGGTACCTGGTACATTGAACATTTAGGGTGACAAATTGTACTAGATGATTTATTCAAAATCCCCAATTGTTTTATATCGTCTAATTTTGTTTTTCCTGTGTTTCAGTACTTAATTTTCTTCTAGTCTCTTCACCTAGTCTCTATTTTACGCTTGTTAATCGTAGTGGTTTTAATCCTATCTTTGGTGCCTATATCTTAAAGGTATAAATTAATTTAATTGATGATTTGTAGAAGATTTCAAAGAAAAAACTAAAATATTTACATGTAAAATCAATTGCTTAATTATTAATTTAATGTTCGATATTAAAATATTTAATATTAAACCTTTAAATCTAAAGTCAGTCTGTGTACTATACGCCTCGTTGTCACGAATGAGACACATCGAGGCTTTTGTATTGCTTTCTGTTTCGAGTGTGGAGCATTAGTTTCAATGACAAATCTTTTGAATTGAGGGTCTGAATGGATAAGGCTCTCTATGTGAAACATGGACGTCTTAACCAATCAAAGGTTTTAAGATGAAAAAATCTCTTATCGCTCTTTCTCTCGTTTCTGTTTTTTCTGCAGGTGCAATGGCAGCTACGGCTCCTATCAATGTAGGTACCGTTGACGATGTTGTTGAATGGGCTACTGATAAAAACCTGAACCTTAAAATCGATGAGCAAGCTGGTACAGCTCGGATTGTTCGCGAAATTAAAGACCGCGACGGCAAGGTAATTGAATCGTTTGAAATTGCTGACATTTCAATTGACGCCAAGAATATTGATGCAAATAAGGGTGGAACCATTACAGTCAATGATATTCATGAAAACGGCGGTTCTGTAGATGTTCACGTCGATTCAGAAGGCAATGTGACTGTGTTAGACAATAGTGAGTTACCAGATATAGATTCTAATAATGAACGCCGGATTACTGATCTTGAAAATTCCGCTGAATTTGCAGGAAAAGAAATAATTAATGCTGCGTCTGCTATCGAAGGTCGCGTGGATAGCCTGGAAACACGCTTCAACGATATGGCTGAGCGTCAACACCGTCAAGAAATGCGCATCAACGAAAACGAAGGCAAAATGTCTAACGGTATTGCTGGCGTAGCGGCAATGGCAAACATCCCAACTGTATCTGGTAAAACAACTTTTGGTGCGGGTGTTGGTCACTTCAACGGTTCTAACGCGATTGCAATCGGTGCAAGCACTGGCTTCGAGAATGGTATCTCTCTAAAAGGTTCTCTGTCTTATGCAAAAGGCAAGTGGGATCAAAAAGACGTAGTCGTTGGTGCTGGTATCGGCTACAGCTTCTAAAGGTTTTTTTTAAAACCGACTAACATTTCAAGGGCGCATTCGCGCCCTTTCTTATTGAGGTGACTATGTTAACAACAAAATTGATTCAGGCATCGATTGCTGGTGTGAAAGGATACACCAGAACTTTTGATTTCAATTTTTTCAAACTCACGGAAGAGGTTGGGGAACTGGCGGTTGAGATCCAATTCGCTCAGGGTAAGTTACCCGCCGAAAAAGGTGGGGATGATGGTGTTGTTGGCGAAGCCATCGATGTCGCGTTATGCGCACTGGATATTGCGTTTCTGGAACTGAATAAGAAAGGAATCAGTAACATTGAAGAAATGGAAACTATCCTTAATCAGGTTGCGAGTTGCAAATTAGCCCGATGGGAAAGAAAACTGGAAAAGCTTCAGAAAGAAGAAGTAATTTCTTAGGTTGAATCAAAGTTTCTGGCAGATGTATCAATACCTACACTTGAATCTACGTGCTACAGCCCACAGTTAATGGTCGTAAGCAAATTATAAGGATTCGATATGTTAGGAAAGTTGAAAGCGTCATTGGGTATTGGAGCGGCAAAGGTCGACACTGTGTTGCAGAACATGAGCGTAACGCAGGGTGACACCTTAAAAGGCACCGTTCATATTCAGGGTGGAGACGTTGAGCAACAAATCGATGCTATTAAACTGAAGCTTTGCACTCAGGTGAAAGTAGAGTCTGACAGTGGCACAAGCTACCCGTCGTTTGTGCTAGGGCACCTACAAGCGGTAGACCCGTTTGTTATTGGTCCGGGGCAGGAAAAGCAGGTTAATTTTGAACTGAAGCTTCACGAAGAAACGCCCGTTACTGCGCTGAACGCCTTACATAACCAATGTCATGTCTGGGTAGAAACAACTCTGGATATCGATTTTGCTATTGATCCAAAAGATCGCGATTTTGTTGAAGTGAAGCCTCTGCCAGTGGTATCGAGTGTAATTTCAGCAATCGAATCAGCAGGCTTTACTATGGTAAAAGCGGATGTTGAAAAAGGGCACTTGCGAGCAAACACCTTCCAGTCTAAGTCAGGCTGTTATCAGGAAATCGAGTTCCGTAACAACGGATTCGTCACCAGCAAAGAAATCGAACTTTCATTTATTCTTGATGGAAACATGGTTCATTGTCTGGCTGAAGTGGATCGAGCCATGAGTTTACGTGGCGACCAATACGTCGCTTTCAGCCTGGACCGAAATGCATCTGCCGGGCAGATTCAGGATGCGGTCTCCCGCATATTGTCGGTATAACCTAACAAGCGAAAACACAAAAGGGCAGTTCTCACTGCCCTTTATTCATTTCCACTACCGATTATCTCAGCTTTTTCAAAACGTCTTCCATTGTGCTGACAATGGCTTCAACTTTCGCTGCATTGGCTGCGTCTGGGTGCGGTGGCGCCAGCTTTCCGGAGTCGTTATCGAAATACTGTCCGTTAGCGTGCGCGAATTCTTCACTAAGTGAAGCTCGGGTCAGAATTTCCGCGCCGATTCGGATGTCTCCACCGGGAATACCATAAGCGTCTTTAACCATTTTGCTGCCCAAGAGCGAGCCCGGGTTGACGGCAATAAGAACGGGAGCAGGCTTGGGTAAAGTGTTTGCCAGATGGTGGTTCCAGGCAGTGAGTGCCAGCTTGCTTTGCGCATAGGCGGCGTTGTCAGAAAGCTTAGACTGACCGCTCAATGCACCAAGGTTAACAGGAGACTGGGCAGCCGAAGACAAGTTGACGACTCTGCTGTTTCCGTCAAGTAAAGGCAATAGCTCTTTCGTGATCAGGTAAGGCGCGTACGTGTTCACCGCAAAACGAATGTCCAGACCGTCTTCAGTATCGGTATGGGGCGCGGTGTAAACGCCAGCGTTGTTTATCACGACATCGAGGTGGCTGTGCTTGTTTTTAATGTCTCTTATTAAGCTTTTCACTCCACTGATCGTCGACAAATCCGCAACGTATCGCTCGAATGAACCTTCACCACCAAGGCTGGACAGCAGAGACTCGGCATCTGCCAGTTTAGATGGGTTTCGGCCATGTAATAGCACGTGGTGCCCATCCGAGTAGAGCATCTTTGCCGTTTCTAAACCAATTCCATCGGTAGCGCCTGTTAGTAAGATTGTTTTTTTCATTGCGATCTGTCCGTTGTGAGAATTTCTGCATGAAATTGTAATTAGTATGTCGTAACTTGATAATAGTGTATTTAATATATTCACTTTCAAAATAATATTGAAAATAAAGCATTATGAATATTGAACATCTCAAACTGTTTTTGCGAGTAGCGGTGACTCACAACATCAGCGTAGCTGGTAAAGAACTTAATCTTTCTCCTGCTGTGGCCAGCTCTTACATCAGTAAGCTGGAAGAAGGGTTGGGTGTCAGGTTGGTGCACCGAACAACGAGAAAAGTTTCACTCACCGAAGAAGGCAAAATTTTCCAGCCATATGCAGAAGAAGTACTGGCGAGTATTGAAGCGGCGAAAGCTTCTGTTGGGGCCGGGCAAACACATCCTGCGGGAACACTCAGAGTCACAGCACCCGCTTCGTTTGGTCGTATGCACCTCATGCCCGTACTTAAAGAGTTTCTGTCTCGCTACCCCGACATCCAACTGGATGTAAGGTTTTCAGATGCGATTGTCGACTTAGTGGAAGGTGGGTTTGACGTAGCTATCAGAAATGCGGAGCTCAAAAACTCCAGCTTGATTGCCCGAAAGCTGGCACCAGATAACCGTATCTTGTGTGCTTCTCCTGACTATCTCAAAGAATATGGTGAACCTAAGACCCCCGATGAATTAAAAACGCATCAGTGTATCCACTTGATGGGGCTCGACACCTGGCAGTTTGAGTCGGGTGATAAAACGCTGGCAGTCAAAACCTACAGCAATTTCACTGCCGACAATGGAGAAGCCGTGCGGGATGCCTGCGCAGAAGGGCTCGGAGTAACGATCAATTCTACCTGGAGTGTTTACAAACACCTAAAGCGTGGCGATTTAGTGCAGATCCTTGCCGATTATCCACTTAAGTCGGACACCGCGATTTGGGCGGTGTATCCAAGTTCGCGCCAGTTAGCACCGAAAGTTAGAGTGTTTATTGATTTTCTTGTCGAAAGTTACGGAACGCCTCCGTACTGGGACGACTGCCTGAATAGCAAAAATGAAGAAGGAACCTCATCATGCTAAATGCCATTCATCACTGCGCCATTATCTGTTCCGACTACGCAGTGTCTAAAGCGTTTTATTGCGATGTATTAGGGCTGGAAGTAGTCGCGGAAAATTACCGTGAAGAAAGGCAATCGTATAAGCTGGATTTACGCTTGCCCAACGGAAACCAGATTGAATTATTCTCCTTTCCAAGCCCTCCCCCGAGACCTACACAGCCTGAAGCCAGAGGGCTACGCCACCTCGCATTCTCTGTTGATGATCTAGACCCGGTTATTCGTCATCTTGAAGAAAACAATATTGAAGTGGAACCGGTACGAGTTGATGAATTTACCGGGTGTCGGTTCACCTTCTTTCAGGATCCTGACGGCTTACCTCTGGAATTGTACGAAATTCGCTAAAACCTACTTAATATGCTGTTTAGATTAAAAAAGTTAGTCTTCTCAGAATTTTTTTAACGAGCAGTATTTATGAGAATAGTGATTATGCGTCACGGGCGACCTGAGCTCGACCTTGATGCATTGAAAAAGCAAAAGTTTTCATCCTTAAAACTGGGAGAAATCGTCGAGCAATACGAGCAGTCAGCGCTTGAAAAATCTCAGACCATTCCACATTCCTCACTGGCGATTTCCCAGAGTTGTCAGTTTGCCCTAAGTAGCGACTTGCCCCGAGCCATTGGCTCGATAGAAAAGTTAGGCTTGAAAGAAATTCACGAGACCGATGCCGTTTTTCGCGAATCCCCATTGCCTTATTTTAACTGGTCGTGGCCCTTTTTATCCTTCTTCACATGGGCAGTTATATTACGTGTTTTATGGCTGTTTGGCTTTGCTACTAATGGTGAGTCAATCAAAACTGCCAGAGCGAGGGCGCAAACCGGAGCCGGAAAACTGCATCAGTATGCGACTGAGCACGGATCGGTTTTTCTGCTTGGGCATGGCATAATGAATCGATTGATCGCCAAAGAACTGAGCTCCAAAGGATGGAAAAAAGTTGAGTCAAATGGCGAAAATTACTGGTCTTACTCGGTTTATGAACGCCTATGAAGTATCAAGTTGTTGAGTTTAAAGAAAAGTACGCTGAAGACATCACCTGTTTTTGGCGTAGCACCATGCAAGAGGTGCTCAATATCAGCCCTGTCCATTCGTTTGAGTCTCATCTTCATTTTCTTAGCCACATCCTTCCTCTTTCTTATCGAATCCGTGTTGTCACCAATCACGAAGACCGCGCTATTGGCTTCATTGCGTTTAACGAAAAAGAGATCAATCAGCTCTACATTCGATCCGACTATCGAAACCAGGGCATAGGGCAGTATTTGGTTCAGTTAGCCAAGCAACAATCATCAGGTTGCCTCGAATTGAGGACTTTTGAAGTCAATCAACGCGCAGTTAGCTTTTACGAGTCCCTTGGGTTTGTTGCATGCGGAGGCAGTTGTGACAATGAAGAGGGGCTCCCAGATATTTTGTTTCGTTGGGTTCAATAGTGTTCTTACTCCTCTGGCTCTTCTACACGAAACCTTGCCTTATATACCCAAGTAGCCTCAAGATGCTAGGTTCAGCGAGAATTAACTGGCTTTCAGGCAAGGCATCGATTTGAAGATCTAGTGGCTCTAAATCAAGAATCGGTAACGCAGTATGGAAGCCAGTTAAACTCGCCCTTGGGAGCCCATATTCTGTCCCATTTCTTCGTCAAAGAACTTGGAAAGGACGGGTCATTCCGCTTCGTCCTTTTCCTTGAACTGAAACAGAATATGAGGCTCTGAATCCTGCACCTTGAGGTCACTTGGGTATAAAGTACAAGATTCAATTTGTTTCACTAATGAGAAAGAACAAATGCCCAAAACATATTTATTCATCTTCCTAATTTAAAAATTATACTAACCATATGATTAATAATGGTTTGTTAATTTATCTATTACTCAACCAAGCGCATTTAAATATTAAAATATAAGTATCAATTCTAAGATTTATAAAAGAGTAAATCGATTTTCTTTATTGACCACATTTTAAGTAAGGTGTAATCATTACACGTGTACAAGGTGCTAGAAGCCTACTGCATTGGCGTAGTAACCTGTACCGTGTTGTTGCCTGTCGAGCCAAATCAGGCGCACACATTGAGCTCTGATATCAGGATCAGGTCAGCCTCAAAAAATGCATAGCAAGGTAATGAAGCCTAAATGAATTCGCTGACCCGAATTCATTTAGGCTTTTTTATTTACGGACTTTTTTACTACGAACTTTTTATTTACGAAATAGTGGAACTGGGATTACGTATGGAAACGTATCGCGTCGGATTGCTGTATTCAACAGACGGCACCTATCGAAGGATTGCAAGCAATGCACTTCTTGGTGCGTCTTATGCCATCGAGCAGGTCAATGCAGATGATCGCTATCCATTTCAGCTTGAAGGGGTTCATGTGAACCCAAAGGGCAATCTGGATGAGTACATAAACGGCGCGCAATCTCTGCTGAAAAGCGGAATCCGGCACATTGCAGGCACCATAACATCAAGTGCTCGCAAAGAAGTGATCCCGGATGTGCACGAGCATCAGGCATTGCTCTGGTATGGCAGCCCATATGAAGGCTACGAATGCGATGAGCATGTGGTGTATCACGGCGCATGTCCAAACCAGAATCTACTGCAAATCCTTCGGTATGCGGTTCCTCGTTTTGGAAAACGAGTGGCGCTGCTGGGCTCCAATTATATTTGGGGTTGGGAGAGTAACCGCATTGCTCGTGATGCCATCGACAGTATTGGTGGAGAAATCATCGAGGACACCTACTATCGGTTTGATACCACCGATTTCAGGCTGTCTATCGAGAACATCAAATCGCAGAAACCCGATTTCGTAATTAATAATTTAGTTGGTGAATCCAGCTATGCGTTTTTGCATCAATTGAATGATGCATGGAGCGCCGAATCCCTCCCAGTCTTGAGCAGCAACCTCAGTGAATGTGAGTTGGCAAGCATTCGCGCCTTGCCTAACCTGCGTTTGTTCACTGCATTGACTTTTTTCCAGTCGGTGAACCCCCAATTCACTGAAAAGGTGAAAATGGCCATGTCATGCGGTGAGCCGGTCTCAAGTAACTTTGTCGGCGCTTATCTTTCTATTCTGAGTCTGGCGAATGCCATCGCTATTGCAGAAAGTGACGATGTCACGTCTATTCGTGCCGTGTTAGGTAAAGTGTGTACAGACACACCAATGGGGCACACTTTAATGATTGCCAAAAACCAGCACGCGATACTGCCATGCTTTATCGGTGAGCGTGATGGTGATGACTTCAAAACTGTGAAATGTTACCCACCTATCGAACCGAATCCGTATCTGATAGCGCAGCAGTTTCTTACAGATATGGAACCACTGAATAGCTCAGTCAAGCTGAGGGTAGTCAAATGATCAATGCTTCCCTTTCCATCGACAAAATCACCGTGGTTTCCCGAGATGAACGCGCATGTGGGCAAATCCGAAAAGCGGCAGAAAGAATGGGCATCGAATGCCACATTACTGATTCTGTCGACAATACGAAAACAGATCTACTGCTTATCGATGTGCAGCACTATTTCAGCGATATGCATACTCAAAAAGCCATTCCGCAGGCACTGCCAATTGTCGGGCTGATTGCCCACGGCTCGCCGACCGAAATTGAGCGCGCCATTGCCATGGGAGCGATGTCGGTTGTGGGTAAGCCCATTCATCAGACGGGGCTGTATGCGGCTTTTCATATGGCACTGAAGCTTTCTCAGCAACAAGCCAAAATGCATCAAGAGTTAGAAAGTTTGAAGATGCGGCACAAGCTAAGACCCGTGGTTATTCAGGCTGTGATTGGGGTGATGGAAAAGCACCAGATCTCCGAGTCACAAGCTTACGAATTACTTCGCAGTTATTCTATGCAGCGAAATGTACCTGTTGAGCAGGTATGCATTGAGCTGACTCAGGGTAATGTCGCCTATGAAAGGCTGCGAGGAGAAGGCTAATGTGGAAATCTCTGCTTTCTCGACCATCTGTGTGCGTTTCGGTAATGATTATTGTAGTGATCGTGTCGCTGGCTTTAGGCGCATCCATCTTTGCCCCTTACGACCCGACAGAGCAGTTCTTTGAAGGGTTAACCTTAGAGGGGGCACCTCTACCTCCAAACGAAGTCTTTTGGCTAGGAACGGATCTTCTTGGTCGGGACTTACTTTCTCGTATTATTTATGGTTCTCAAACTTCATTACTCATCGGTGTAGTAGCCAATGGGGTGGCGATTCTGATAGGAACCACGGTGGGTGTGATTGCCGCCTATTTCAAAGGTTGGGTTGGCACTGCACTGATGCGTTTTACCGATTTGATGATGGCGTTTCCTGCCTTGCTGTTGGCAATTGCACTGGCTGCCATTTTTACCCCCAGTTTATGGATAGTGGCGATGGTGATCGCCATGGTGAACTGGGTACAAATTGCCCGAGTGGTGTATTCCGAAACCATTGCAATCAGCGAGAAAGACTTCATCGCCGCAGAGAAAGCGATTGGTGTTCCGGAATGGAAAATCCTGCTTTCCCATATCTTCCCTCATTTAGTGCCCACCATGCTGGTATGGGGAACATTGGGTATCTCAACAACCGTACTTCTGGAAGCGACGCTGTCCTATCTGGGCATTGGGGTACAGCCGCCCATTCCGAGTTGGGGAAACATCATTTTTGAAAACCAGACCTACTTTAGCGTTGCTCCCTGGCTGGTGTTTATCCCCGGCAGCGTGATTATTCTGCTGTCCCTTTGCTTCAACATTCTCGGGGATGCTTTGCGTGATGCGCTGGACCCAACGTTAAACGGGAGAGAAGCGGGATGAGTTACTACCTGATCAAACGATTGTTTCACGCTGCTCTGATTCTACTTGGCGTGACATTCATTACCTATCTTCTGCTGTATCTGTTACCGGCGGATCCGGCGCGGCAGATAGCGGGTCGAAGTGCCACGGCAGAAACCGTTGCCAACATACGTGAACAGTTGGGTTTGAATCTGCCGTTTTACGAACAGTACTGGCGCTACTTAACCAATCTGCTGCAAGGTGACATGGGGCGATCATGGCTACAGAAAACCGAGGTTTCGGAGCTGATCGCGGCACGTTTGCCGGCCTCTTTGCAGCTTATGGTTGCGGGGATTGGCGTGGAACTGGTTATCGGATTAAGCCTTGGCATAGTGGCGGCGCTCAAGCGCAATAGCGCACTGGACAGAGGCTTAATGATCTTCTCTTTTGTGGGCGTTTCTTCGCCCCATTTTGTGGCTGCAATGATGTTTCTTTATCTCTTTGCAGTGCAATGGTCCTGGTTCCCGATTGGTGGGTATGGCGAATGGAAACATCTGATTCTGCCTGCCATCACACTCGGTGTACTGGGAAGCGGTTGGTATGCGCGAATGATGCGTTCTTCAATGATTGAAGTACTGCATCAGGACTATATCCGGACTGCAAAAGCCAAAGGGCTCAGCCAAACCCGAATCATCTTCCGACATATGATTCCTAACGCGATTTTGCCGATTATCTCAATGATCGCTATCGATATAGGCATCTTCATCGGGGGCATGGTGGTGGTTGAGTCTGTATTTGGATGGCCCGGAATTGGGCAGCTAGCTTGGCAAGCGATTCAGCGTGTTGATATCCCCATTATTGTGGGAGTCACACTGGTCTCTGCAGTTGCCATCGTGTTGGGGAATTTGCTGGCTGATCTCCTCTCACCTTTTGTCGATCCAAGGATTGACCTGAAAAAACTGTAACAAGGACAAGTGTGATGAAAAAGTTAGCAGTAGCGGCAGCGCTGTCTTGCGTGATGGCGTCGCCTCTCGCAATGGCAGACATCAAGCAGGGTGGCAGTATGATTGTCACGTACAAGGATGATGTTTCAACGTTAGACCCCGCCATTGGTTACGACTGGCAAAACTGGTCTATGATCAAAAGCCTGTTTGATGGCTTGATGGATTACAAGCCGGGCACAACCGAGCTAGTTCCTGACTTGGCAGAAAGCTACACCATTTCCGAAGATGGCAAAACCTACACCTTCAAGCTCAAGAAAGGGATCAAATTCCATAACGGCAGAGAAGTCAAAGCCGCCGATATAAAATACTCCATAGAACGAACCGTCAACCCTGCCACACAAAGCCCGGGCGCAGGATTCTTTGGCTCGCTGGAAGGGTTTGATGCCTTTAACGGTGGGCAGTCCAAAGGGTTAGCCAGTATAAAAGCAGTCGATGACTACACGGTGAGTTTCCAACTATCTCGCCCTGATGCCACCTTCTTACATGTATTAGCGATCAACTTTGCGTTTGTGGTTCCGAAAGAATCGGTTGAGAAATGGGGGGCAGATTTCGGTAAACACCCGGTCGGAACGGGTGCATTTAAGCTGGGCGAGTGGAAGCTCGGTCAACAACTGACGTTTGTCCGAAATTCGGATTACAACAAACCCGGATTGCCTTATCTGGATGAGATCCGTTTTGAAGTCGGTCAGGAACCTGTTGTTGCCTTGCTGAGGTTAGAGAAAGGCGAAGTCGATATCGCAGGTGACGGTATTCCGCCAGCCAAGTTCCTGCAAATGAAGAACAGCCCGCAATACAAACCGCTGATTATCGCCGGTGACCAGCTACACACTGGCTACATCACTATGAACGTGAAGATGAAACCTTTTGATAACGTCAAGGTGCGTCAGGCTGTGAACATGGCGATCAATAAACGTCGTATCGTCCAGATCATCAATGGTCGAGCTACTCCAGCCAACCAGCCTCTGCCGCCAGCGATGCCAGGTTATTCCCAAAGTTATAAGGGCTACGCCTACGATCCGGATGGTGCCAAAAAACTGCTGGCTGATGCGGGCTTAGGAGATGGGTTTACCACCGAACTTTATGTCGCCAATACCGATCCGCAACCAAGAATTGCGCAGGCCATTCAGCAGGATCTCGCCAAAATTGGTGTGAAAACAGAAATCAAAGCTCTGGCGCAAGCCAATGTGATTGCGGCTGGTGGTGCGGCGGATCAGGCGCCAATGATCTGGTCGGGTGGTATGGCTTGGATTGCTGATTTCCCGGATCCTTCAAACTTCTATGGTCCTATTCTGGGCTGTGGCGGTGCGGTTGATGGGGGATGGAACTGGTCATGGTACTGCAATCAAAACCTCGATGATCGCGCAGCCAAAGCAGATGCCATGGTATCTGAAAGCCAGCAGTCTGCACGTATGAAAGAGTGGGAAAGCATTTATGTGGATCTGATGGCAGATGCTCCCTGGGTGCCAGTTTTCAATGAACGCCGTTTTACCATTCGTTCAGAACGCTTAGGTGGTGATACCAGTATCTTCGTCGATCCTGTACACATCCCGGTTAACTACGAAAATGTGTGGGTGAAAGATGTGCAATAACTCATTGATAAAGACCATCCACAGTGTGCACCATCACCATGGATGGAATAACGCTATCGAACCTGCGTTTCGCGTGGGTCGAGGCACAACGCTGGAGTTCGAGTGCCTCGACAGCTCCGGCGGTCAACTGACACGGGCATCCACTGTGGGTGATATTGCCGGGCTGGATTTCGGCAAAATCAACCCAGTGACTGGTCCTATCTATGTCGAAGGGGCAAAACCTGGTGATGTTTTAAAACTCACCATCCACGAATTCAAACCCAGCGGATTTGGCTGGACTGCCAATATCCCAGGGTTTGGTCTGCTTGCGGATCAGTTTGAAGCCCCAGCATTGAATCTTTGGTCTTACGACTCTGCGACTCTGGCTCCTGCTGCGTTTAGCACTATGGCAAAAGTGCCACTGAAGCCTTTCGCCGGAACCATTGGCGTTGCTCCTGCTGCCAGTGGCGATCACTCTGTAGTCCCGCCAAGGCGTATTGGTGGAAACATGGACATTCGCGACTTATCGGCAGGCACAACGCTGTATATCCCTATTGAGGTCGAAGGTGCCTTGCTTTCCATCGGTGATACCCATGCCGCTCAGGGGGATGGGGAGGTTTGCGGAACAGCGATTGAAAGCCCGATGAATGTGGTGGTTGAGCTGGACGTTGTAGACAATCTGAAAATACAGACGCCGTATTTCACGACAACGGGTCCTGTGACCCGTCATCTCGATAGCAAAGGCTATCAGGTGACGACTGGTGTGGAACCCGACCTCATGGCAGGTGCAAGAAGTGCAGTGAGTCAGATGATTGACCTGCTTTGTGCTCAGCACCATATGTCGCCGGAAGAAGCCTATATGCTTTGCTCGGTGTGTGGTGACTTGCGGATCAGTGAAATCGTGGACATACCAAACTGGCTGGTCTCTTTTTACATGCCAAACGTGGTGTTTGAATAAGGTCTACGGATCTTGTTCAGCTGGAAATACAAGGAAGGGGAAATGGATAAGGCATTATTGTCAGTGGAAAACCTGTCTATTGCGATTGCAGCAGGTCAGCACCTGAACCGAGTGGTGGATGATCTTTCGTTTTCAATCGATGCGGGCGAAACCGTGTGTATTGCAGGTGAATCTGGCAGTGGTAAGTCCTTATCCAGCACCGCCATTATGGGGCTGCTTCCTCCGGTAGCCAAAGTTTTGGGCGGGAAGATCTGGTTTGAACAACGCGACTTACTGGCTTTCTCTGAGAAGGAAATGCAAACCATTCGTGGTGACGACATTGCGATGATTTTTCAGGAGCCAATGACCTCCTTAAATCCGCTTATGACCGCCGGGCAGCAATTGTGTGAAGCAATACGAGCACACAGAGAAGTCGATACAGCAGGTGCCAGACAGATGGCGATCAGCATGCTGGATGCGGTAAAAGTCCCTCACGCTCAAAAACGCTTTGGTCAGTACCCTCATGAGATGTCTGGCGGTATGTTGCAACGCATCATGATTGCCATGGCGTTAGTATGTCGACCTAAGATATTAATTGCCGATGAGCCAACCACCGCTCTGGATGTGACTATTCAGGCTCAGATACTGACTCTGTTGAATGAGTTGAAAGACGACTTTGATACCGGTGTTTTGATGATTACTCACGACATGGGTGTGGTGGCTGAAATGGCCGATAAAGTCGTGGTGATGAATCAGGGAATCGTGGAAGAGCAATCCGATGTGCGAAGTATTTTTCTTGCGCCATCCAGCAACTACACCCGCGACTTGCTGGCGGCTGTACCTAAGCTTGGGCACGCCAAACCAGTCGACACGGTGGAACCTGCTTCTCCATTGTTAGAAGTGAAAAACCTGTGTGTGCGTTTTCCCGTGCCGTCCGTCTGGTGGCAAAAAAACAAACTCGAAGTGCGCGCGGTAGAGAATGTGTCGTTCTCGATTCAACCTGGCGAAACTCTGGGGCTGGTCGGGGAAAGTGGCTGTGGTAAATCAACCACAGGCAAAGCGCTAATGAATATGCTGCCATTTGTGGGTAGCGCAAACCTGAATGGAAACGAACTGAATGGGTTAGCGGGTCAGAATTTAAGAGCGATTCGAAAAGACATTCAGATGGTGTTTCAGGATCCATACAGTTCACTGAACCCGAGAAAAACCATCAGACAGCTATTAAGCGAGCCATTGTTGATTCATGGTATCTGCCAGCCTGACGAGGTTGGGCGTTACGTCGCTCAATTGTTAGAGCAGGTCGATATGCTGCCGAATCACATGCATCGCTATCCTCACCAGTTTTCTGGTGGTCAGCGACAGCGCATTGCGATTGCCAGAGCCATCGCATCTCAACCTAAATTGATCATTGCTGATGAATCGGTGTCGGCGCTCGATGTTTCGGTACAGGCGCAAGTGCTCGAACTGCTGGAAAGGCTGCAAAAGGAAACGGGCGTCAGTTACCTGTTTATCTCTCACGATATGGCGGTGGTCGAGCAGGTCTCTCATCGCGTTGCCGTGATGCATGGCGGAAGAATTGTGGAGATGGGACCAAGAGACGAAGTGCTCAGCTCACCACGACACAGCTACACCCAAAGACTGATGCAGGCTGTGCCAATAGCGGATGTGAACGTGAAACGCGATCTGACTTCGGTTTTGTCCCAACACAAGATGCCCGATCCAGTTCGCGAAACCTCCGTCGTAGATGAAGCTTTACATTACGAGCAGGTCGGCAACGGGCATATTGTCGCAATGAATTATTAGCCCCTCTTTAACACCTGTCACCCCAGATGGCATCGGCATAGCTGGGAACATCAATGAATGGATTTCGGTTGCCTTGCAGTTCAAAGATGCGCTCGTTTCGTCTTCGTTCCCAGTCTGATGGCTGATCGTTCAAGTGCCATTCTAACAGCGTACAAAGGTGTCCAAATTTTGGTTTTTTAGCCGCTGTAGAACCCCGATGTAAAGTTAAATCTGGAGTGCCGCCAGTATTGCCATCATAAGCAACCGCCATGTAAAAGATCATTCTGGCAACGTCGCCTTTGACCGCTTCTGGTGGTTCAAAAGAGTTGTTATCGGCGTGCGCTCCCAAGACTTCTCCATGATCCTGTCCACCGTCGTCAAACAGCTTTGAGCCGCGAGAAGAGTTCACAGTGACATCGGCTGGTCTTAAGTGATGAAGGTCGGTGTACGCCGCCTGTCCTTTGGATGGAAAACCACGTGATTTTGCCCAGACATGCTCTCTGTTCCAGTGGTCGTTGTTTCTGCCACCTTTATATTTGGACGTTTTGCTCTGTGATCGTTGGGTGTACAGAAGAATCACGTTATCAGTGTTGAACGGGTCTTCATCGGTGTAGTCGAGCGCTGTATACACTTGCTTGTAAGTGAGTTTTTCATGATCTCGAATGATCAGGTTAAGTGCTTGATGAAGCTCTACCCCCGTTTTTCCCTGCGCGTCTGCGTAGTAATTTCCACCCATCAATTCAACCGAATCGGTGTCGCTCTTATCGACAGGCTGAGCTTCTGAAACTGGGCTTGCGGCTAAAATACCATCCAGCACGATTGCCAGCCGATAACCTGCCTGCTGGATTCTGTTTTTCAGAATAGGTTGGTATTTGTCTTCAAATTCTGCAGAAATGACGCCATCTTCGGGCAATTCCTGATAAATCTGCTGAGTGATTTGGTAAGACTCGTTTGCCCAGTCCAGCGTATTGGAACTCTCCCATGCCTGAGTGTCGATAGCGACCAAGTCATTGTAGAGATCTTCCCCGTATTCCAGCCAGGTCATATCCGACTCATCAATCAACTTGCTGTCAAAGAAGCGGTGGAGATTGGAGCTTTTACCATCATGGGTAATATTGACTTTATTACCGCCTAAATCTTCGGCGTAGGAGACGTGCAAGGGTTGGTGAACATCGCCGACAAAATGCCCTAAAAACATCAGAGCTTTGGTCTTGTCATTGAAATACAGAGGGTTACCACTCGGTTTGCCAGCCAGAATATTCTTGTATTCTTCAATTGCAGATACCACGCAACCTTTATCGTCACAGCGTTGCGTGAGTTCCACATTCTGAGTCCCTTTTTTTACATTAATGTAGTGATGGGGTTTCGCGCGATCAAATTCTGGGTTGCTTTTAACTTCATCTGCCCAAACACACGCTTCGGCAAAGGTAGGGTATCGAGTGTCTTTCAGCAGGGCTGCGACCTGATCCTGAGATTTTGCAGACATGGCTCGCCATGCGACGTCACAGACTACCTGATGCCCATATTTTCCAAATGCAAATGAGGCAGAAGAAGTTAACAGGCATCCTGCCAATGCAATGAAGGTGATTCCTTTATTGTTCATAGCTATCTATCCAGTTTGTTGATATTGACGTGTTGTTCGACTTATCAACAAAGAGTTTAGAAGCGGATTATTACGTGTCTGTTTGACTATTAAGACAGCTGCATATTCTTGGCAGGAACCAAAAGAAATGTGGTGTGTTGTTTCATTGTTAATACAAGAATCTGGCAGCAACTGACAGAAAAAAGCCCTCCATAGGAGGGCATCAATCATCGCTATATATCAGGGAATTATTTATGTATATGTTCCCCTGATTTATTTTAATTATTGCAGAGAATGCTGATGTTCGCTGATAAGCATATCAATTTTTTCTTCTGCTCGGTTTAGTGCCTGAGCGTAGCTTTCTTCAGAAGCAAATGGTTCCACCACTTCGTAGTAGCATTTCAGTTTTGGTTCGGTGCCTGACGGACGAACCACGACGCGAGAACCGTTGCTCAGATGGTAGATAAGCACATCACTAACTGGGAAATTCAGTGCTTTTTCGCTGCCATCTTCAAATGTCTGCTTAGACAGTTTGAAGTCTTCAACACTGGCAATCGTCTGACCCGCAATAGTGGTTGGCGGGTTCGCGCGAAGAGTATCACCAATAGGTGGCGCAGACGGATCAAGCGCAATGCTGTGTTGAGCGTTAACGACCATGCCGTGCTGACGGTAAATTTCTTCTAGCTGGTCCCAAACGGTTTTACCTTGTGCTTTTAGCGCTGCTGCCAGTTGAGCAAACGCTACCAGCGCTGTTAAGCCGTCTTTATCCCAGACAAGCGTTCCGACTGTGTAACCCAGCGCTTCTTCATACGCGAACAGAAACTGCTTATCTTGCGTTTGCTCTTTCATCGCAACATTAGTCAGCCATTTAAAGCCAGTCAGGGTTTTGTAGAACGTACCACCTGCGGCTTCTGCAACTTTTGCCAGCAAGCTGGATGATACGATAGTCGCACCCACCAGTTTCTGGTTATCATTGGCCTGATTAAGCAGGTAGTGACCGAACAGTACGCCCACCTGGTCGCCAGTCAGCATTTTGTATTCGCCGTCTGCCTGGCGCGCAGCAACAGCAAAGCGGTCTGCATCCGGGTCGTTAGCACAGGCAAGCTCAGCATTGTGCTGCTTAGCTTCCGCGATAACCAAATCCATCGCCCCTTTCTCTTCAGGGTTAGGGAAGTTCACAGTAGGGAAGGTGCCATCCGGTTCGCGTTGTGCCGCCACGCTATGAACCTGAGTGAAACCTGCATCAGCCAGAAGGGTCTCAGCCATGTTGGCTCCAACACCATGCATTGCCGTGTAGGCCAGTGAAAGGTTTTCAGGCTGCTGCTTGTTTTGCAGAAGAGGGCTGGAGTTCGCTGTGCTGCGATATGTTTGGTAGTAGTCTTCTTTCAGCCAAACCAGTAAGCCTTTTTCTTCCGCTTCTTCAAGTGGCATCAGGTTAAGATCTTTCGCTGCCGCGTCGTCAATTTCTGCTGCAATACCAGAATCGTGTGGTGGGATAATTTGCGCACCGTTTTCCCAGTACACTTTAAAACCGTTGTATTCCGGTGGGTTGTGGCTTGCTGTTACGACAACTGCCGCAGCAGTACCAAGATGCAGAACGCCAAACGCCACGATTGGAGTCGCCGCGACATCGTGAGTCAGATAGACCTTAATGCCCTGAGCGGCAAGAGCGGAAGCTGTGTCATGCGCGAACTGCTTGGAGTCTGGGCGACCATCGTAGCCGATGACCACCCCTTTTGATGCTGCGTCTTGTTGCGATTTCAACAGGTATTGCCCAAGACCAGTGGCAGTTTCCTGAATTACCAGGCGGTTCATGCGGTTTGGACCTGCACCTACAACGCCGCGTAAGCCAGCGGTTCCAAATTCCAGACGACCTTTAAAACGATCCGCCAGTTCTTCGTTGTGATTACCGCTTTGAAGGGCATTCAGCTCTTCGCGAGTGCGAGGGTCAGGATCTCTTTCCAGCCATCTTGTTATCAAGTCATTCATAGTCTTGTCCTGTTAGAAATGCTTTCAGCCTAAATTAATGTATATCCAATGTCGTTCACACCTTTTTTTGTGGATTAGATCTCACAATGTGGTCGCAATCGATAAAATCGACTCTCCTCATTTTTACCGCATGATCTCAGTTTCAAGTATAGGAAAGCAGTGACATAGGAATGACCCATTTGGCGATCAAAGTCTAATTCCAAAACGTGCGATGTTGCTTAATTCTTGAACAATTGTCGTTAAGAATCTAGGGTTATTAACAAAGCCATAACAAATAGTTAGCAACTTGGAAATAATTTCAAAGTTCTATGGCGTGCTTTCCATCACAGTCCTGTGAGGAAATGCGAAGTGGATCACTGCCTATAAAAACACAAACGGAATTGGGCGGAGATCTGATACTTGCCAGTAACGCGTTGAGCTACCAAACGCGTGAAACGGCAGGTGGAAAAACAGAGGAGAAATCTTTTGAAAAGATTAACGTCTTTGTGTTTGTGGGGAGCGCTAACCCCGTCGGTGGCATGGTCTGGAAGCCAATACAATATGACTCGGGGTGTAACTCGTATTAGTGAGCAGGTTTATGACCTGCATATGCTGATCTTTTACATCTGTGTTGTTATCGCTGTCGTGGTTTTCGGTGTCATGTTTTATGCCATCTTTAAACACCGCAAATCTCAGGGAGCGGTTGCGGCCAACTTCCATGAGAGCACCAAAGTGGAAATTATCTGGACGGTGATTCCCATTTTAATCCTTGTTGCTATGGCTGTGCCTGCAACCACCACGCTGATTGAAATGGAAGACACCAGTCAGTCCGATCTCACGGTCAAAATCACGGGATCTCAGTGGAAATGGCATTACAGCTATTTCGGCGAGGATGTCGAATTTTTCAGCCTTCTTGCAACCTCTTCCAAGCAGATAGAGGGTGACGAGGTAAAAGGTGCCAATTACCTTCTTGAAGTCGACAACCCACTGGTTCTGCCAATCAATCGCAAAGTCCGATTCCTACTGACGTCAGACGACGTTATCCATTCATGGTGGGTGCCAGATTTTGCCGTCAAGAAAGACACCATTCCCGGATTCATTAACGAAGCCTGGACCCGTATTGACGAACCCGGAGTTTACCGCGGTCAGTGTGCGGAGCTGTGTGGTCGAAATCATGGCTTTATGCCCATCGTGGTACACGCGATGGAAGAACAAGAATTTGATGAGTGGCTAGTGGCTCAGAAGCTTGCCGCGAAGCAGGCGGCAGAAGAAGCAAAAGCCGCACTCAGCAAAGAGCTTTCAATGGACGAGCTGATGGCGATGGGTGAGCAGGTGTATAACGAGCGCTGTGCTGTGTGCCATCAGGCAAATGGTCTTGGTGTACCGGGCGTATTCCCGGCAATGAAAGACAGCCCAGTCACATTGGGAGACATGACCACGCACATTGATGTGGTGTTAAACGGGGTAGCTGGCACGGCAATGCAGGCGTTTGGTAACCAGCTAACGGATGAGCAAATCGCGGCGGTGGTGACCTACGAGCGAAACGCTTGGGGGAATGACAAAGGCGACATGGCGCAGGCATCTGATGTTAACGCGTTGCGTGGCGGGGAGGGACAATGAACAGTTCAACCGATGTAAATTCTCATGAAAACGAACATGATGACCATCATGCAGCGCCGTCTGGCTGGGCTCGTTGGGTGTATTCCACCAACCACAAAGACATAGGTACGCTTTACCTCTGGTTCAGTTTTGCCATGTTCTTAACGGGCGGCTTTATGGCGATGATCATTCGCGCCGAGCTGTTCCAGCCTGGGTTGCAGCTCGTTGATCCTCAGTTCTTCAATCAAATGACTACAGTTCACGGTTTGGTGATGGTGTTTGGTGCGGTGATGCCAGCGTTTACCGGGCTGGCAAACTGGATGATCCCAATGATGATTGGCGCACCGGACATGGCGCTGCCACGCATGAACAACCTGAGTTTCTGGATCTTACCTTTTGCGTTTCTCATCTTGATCAGCTCGTTGTTTATGGAAGGGGGCGGTCCCGACTTTGGCTGGACCTTCTACGCGCCGCTTTCGACCACTTATGGACCAGACAGCACGGCATTGTTTGTGTTTTCGGTTCATATCATGGGTATTAGCTCCATCATGGGCGCAATCAACGTGATTGTGACCATTGTGAATATGCGTGCTCCGGGTATGACGTGGTTTAAGCTTCCTATGTTTGTATGGACCTGGTTGATTACGGCTTTCTTGTTGATTGCGGTCATGCCTGTGCTGGCAGGCGCGGTCACTATGGTGTTGACAGACAAATACTTTGGTACCAGTTTCTTCGATGCGGCAGGAGGCGGTGACCCAGTCATGTTCCAGCACATTTTCTGGTTCTTCGGGCACCCGGAAGTGTACATCATGATCTTGCCTTCTTTTGGCATAGTTTCGGCCATCATTCCCGCCTTCAGCGGTAAGAAGTTATTCGGCTACCACTCTATGGTTTACGCGACCTGTAGTATCGCGTTGTTGTCCTTCCTTGTATGGGCGCACCATATGTTTACCACTGGGATGCCTGTATTTGCTGAACTCTTCTTTATGTATTGCACCATGCTTATCGCGGTGCCGACAGGAGTGAAGGTGTTTAATTGGGTAGCCACCATGTGGCGAGGGGCGCTGACCTTTGAGACGCCAATGCTCTTTACCATTGCATTCATTGTGCTGTTCACCATCGGTGGATTTTCGGGCTTGATGTTGGCGATTGTGCCAGCGGATTTCCAGTACCACGACACATACTTTGTTGTGGCGCATTTCCATTATGTGCTGGTGTCTGGTGCTGTCTTCTCGATTATGGCGGCGGCGTATTACTGGCTTCCTAAGTGGACGGGGCATATGTACGACCACAAGCTGAGTCTATGGCATTTCTGGTGCTCAGTGATTTCAGTCAATGTACTGTTCTTCCCTATGCACTTTCTGGGGCTGGCTGGAATGCCCAGACGAATTCCGGATTACGCCATCCAGTTCGCCGACGTGAATCAGATTGTGTCGATAGGCGGTTTTGCCTTTGGTCTGTCGCAGCTCATTTTCTTGTGGCTGGTGATCAAATGCATCAAAGGTGGTGAAAAAGCGGAAGCCAGGGTCTGGGAGCGAGCCGAAGGGCTTGAATGGACAGTGCCAAGCCCTGCGCCTCACCATACATTCAGTCAGCCACCTAAAATTGACTGACAGAGGGCAGAGCAATGGAATCGGCAAATCGCTCTAATCGCAAGCTCACCGGATGGTTGCTGCTGAGTGTGGTCGCCATGTTTGGTTTTGGTTTTCTGTTGATCCCGCTGTACGACATCATGTGCGAGCAGTTGGGCATCAATGGCAAACCCAGCAATGAAGCGGTCAGCAGCCCGGTCGGTATGCAGGTAGACACCTCTCGCGTCATCCGGGTTGAGTTTATGGCGCATGTAAAGCCAGACATGCCGTGGACGTTCACTCCTGCCAAAAAGGTCATGGATGTTCACCCCGGAGAAGTCATACAAACGCGCTACATCGCCACCAACTTAAATCAGGCGGATTTGGTTGGGCAGGCAGTGCCGTCAATTGCTCCGGGGAACGGCGCGGCGTATTTCAATAAGATCGAATGCTTTTGTTTTAACCGCCAGCCTCTGGAAGGCAACAAAAGCGCCGAGCTGCCAGTGATTTTCTACATTGAGCCGACGATCCCCGATTCCATTCATACCCTGACTCTCTCTTACACGCTATTCAATATCACAGAGCCCGAAGAACAAAAAACGGTGGCTCTGATTTCACGCTCAGAAACAGATCAAGGAGCGGTGCAATGAGTACACAACACCAAAGTTATTACGTTCCATCCCACAGTATCTGGCCCATTGTTGGGGCTATCGCACTATTTTTTATTGCCGTAGGGGCAGGGGTAACGGTGCAAAACCTAGAAACGGGCAGTGTCTTCGGGCGTGTGTTCCTGTTCGGTGGTTTTTTTGTCTTTCTGGTGATGTTCATCGGGTGGATGCGTAATGTGATTGGCGAGTCCATGTCGGGGTTCTATTCCAAACAGATAGATATCTCTTTTCGGCAGGGGATGAGCTGGTTCATCTTCTCTGAAGTAATGTTCTTCTGCGCATTCTTTGGCGCACTGTTTTATGCCCGAATGGTCGCTGTCCCCTGGCTTGGCGGGGCAGACAACAATGTGATGACTCACGAGGTGTTGTGGCCAAATTTTGAAGCTATGTGGCCGCTCACGCTGACCCCTTCAGGGCAAACCACCGAAGCCATGGGATGGCAGGGGTTACCTTTGCTTAACACCGTTATTCTTCTGACCTCATCTGTCACTCTGCATATGGCGCACACCAGCTTGGAAAAGAATCATCGAATGGCGCTGGTGGTGTGGTTAGAAATCACCATTATTCTGGCCATCGCTTTCTTGTTCTATCAAGTTGAAGAGTATGTCCATGCCTATCAGGAAATGGGGCTGACCCTTCAATCGGGGATATATGGCAATACCTTCTTCTTACTGACGGGCTTCCACGGCATGCACGTTCTGTTAGGCACCATATTCCTTTCGGTGCTGCTGGCAAGAATTGCCCACGATCACTTTACCCCAGATAACCATTTCGCGTTTCAGGCGGGCAGCTGGTACTGGCACTTTGTCGATGTGGTTTGGCTCTGCCTGTTTGTCTTTGTCTACGTGTTGTAGGAACCATTAATACGGGCGTGGGTTGGGAACGACCCAGCCTGCTTTTAAAGCCACAAGTAAAAGCACAATAACCAAAGCGGAGAAGATCAGACGACGACCCAGAAAGTGACTGGCAGGTTTATCGCTATCGCCTTTCACCATCACCACTAAAGCGCGACCAAGGTTGAAGATAATGAAACAGAGTGTCAGGACCAGAACCAGTTTAAACAATGAGGCAGCCATGTTGACCTCCTGGGTTGCGTTGACGTTAAAACCAAAATTTTGGTTCGCCCTGATTTTAACTTTGGTGGTATTTACCGTGCTTATCAAGCTGGGTTTCTGGCAATTGGGACGTGGAGAGCAAAAGTTAGACTACGAAAAAGCACTGGCTGATCGCGCCACTATGACGCCCATTACTCTCGATGAGCTGAATGCTCAAATCTTAAAGCAACCTGTTAGTCTGGAGTACAACGTTACCGGAACCCGCGTTACCGCAGAAATACAGCCAACAAGTGACAAACTGATATTGCTCGATAACCAGATCTGGAATGGCAAAGTTGGTTATCTTGCCCTTCAGCCTGCCAAAGTACTCTCTGGTTATGAAACGTCTGGGCAATTTGTTTTGATCGAGCTTGGATTCGTTGAAACCGGATCTGACCGACGTGTCCTGCCATATGTTGAGACGTTAACATCCGTAAGCCCCGTTCGGGTTGAAGGACGTGTTTACCAACGACAAATCAATCCGGTCAGCGATCAGCTTTATGCCGAAGCTGGCTGGCCAAAGCGTATTCAAAATCTAAATCTGACTGAGTTGGAACCTGAGCTAGGGTTACCGCTACTCCCTTTTGTGATTCAGCCTTCCAACCTTGATATCCGACTGGAACAACCGTGGCGACCCGTTCCTCTCTCTTCTCAAAAACATTTTGGTTACTCGTTGCAATGGTTTTCCATGGCGGCGGTATTCGCATTGATTATGACCATGATTCTGCTTAAGGCGCTTGGTGTGCGTCTGTTACCCAAAGGGGAAAATGATGACAGTACAAAACCTGAATAATGTGCCGTCTCCCAGTGTTAATCGTGGGAGGCTGATATTGATTGCGCTAGTGGCTCTGTTTGCCATGCCCGCTATCGTGGCGAAGTTGATTTTGGAAATGAACTGGTATCAGCCGGGAGTAACCAATAAAGGCATGTTAGTGGAGCCAGAAAGCTATCTTTCCGATTTCAAGATGCCCGGCTCGCAGGACAAGCAGTGGCAACTGGGTTATGTGCTTCCCGCGAAGTGCGGCTCTTTATGCCAGCAACAGTTGCACTTGCTTCAACAAAGCTACGTTTCACTGGGAAAGTATCAGGACAGGGTTCAACCTACGGTATACGTGACTTCGGAAAGTGATACCTCAGTGCTCAATGACTACAGCTTTGAGCGCGTGACATCGACCAGAGATTTTCTGGCGAAATTTGAACAACAGGAATACATCATCGTGGATCCTCGCGGACAACTGGTGATGCATTATCCAAAGGAAATCAATCCGGATCTTTTGATTCAGCAAAGCAAAGGGCTGATTGCTGACTTTAGGAAACTGCTCAAGCTATCACGAGTAGGGTAAGCTTTTTTTCAGGGATTAGGGGGCGCGTATGAATATCATCAGACTGATTCAAATAAGCCTGATACTGACCTTTTTTGTCATTCTGATGGGAGCCTATACCCGGCTTGCCGATGCGGGGTTGGGCTGCCCTGACTGGCCGGGCTGTTACGGTCACATCAGTGTACCTACTTCCGAAAAAGCGCTGTCTAAAGCCAGTCAGCTTTACCCGGAAAGCGTGGTTGAACCTTACAAAGCATGGCTGGAAATGATCCACCGTTATCTGGCTGGAACACTGGGAATGATCGTTTTCGCCATAAGCTACCTTACGCTTAAAGCCCGTCATGGTGGTCGGGTGATTCCTGTTAGTCTGTCTCTGCTTGTGGTTTTTCAGGCGGCTTTAGGAGCCTGGACCGTAACCCTCAAATTGATGCCCGTGATTGTGATGTTGCATTTGATCGGGGGCTTTACTCTGTTCAGCTTGCTTTTCCTCCTCTATGCGAGGTTGAAACAGGAAATTGGTTATGAGCGAAATGAGGTGGCGCATTTTATGGTGAGTGACGGGCATCCGTCCTCGGTTACTTCAAAACATGCTCCTGTTCAGGTAACCAATCCGGCACTGAAGCTTTATGCCGCGGTAGCGCTGATTGTGGTGGTGGCTCAGATTTTACTGGGAGGCTGGACATCCTCCAACTATGCCGCATTGATGTGTACTAGCTTACCAATTTGCGACGGAAACTGGACCAGCTATCTTAACTTCGCTCAGGCTTTCGATTTCAGGCAGGCGGGCCACACCAATTATGAGTTTGGGGTATTGGATTACAGCGCCCGTATGACCATCCACGTTTCCCACCGCATTGGGGCGTTTGTCACTACCATCGTGTTAGTCGGACTGGCGCATCAGTTGTTTCAGCAAACCCACATTCAGTTGCGAAAAGGGGCGTATTCCCTGATGGTGCTGCTCAGCCTTCAGCTTATACTGGGTATCAGCAATGTGGTCTTTAACCTGCCATTGCCTGTGGCGGTTGCGCACAACCTGGGGGCTGCACTACTGCTGCTCTGCACGGTTTACATCAATTTTCATGTTTGGCGAAGTGTGTCCGAGCCCTTGGTTGCGCAGGAAAGGAGGTTGTAACGATGGACAAATCAATAACTCAGACCGGCGTTGAAGGTTCAACCTGGCGCGACTACTACACGCTCACCAAGCCAAAAGTGGTGGCACTGATGCTGCTGACGACAGTCGTCGGGATGATTCTGGCCACCGACGGATACTTTCCTCTTACCCAGGCTTTGATCGCCTTAGCTGGTATTGGGCTGATGGCGTCCAGTGCTGCTGCGTTTAACCACCTGGTGGATCGCCGTATCGATGCCATTATGGCGCGCACTTACCAGCGCCCTCTGCCCACCGGTCAGGTAAAAGCGGTGAACGCCTTTGCATTCGCTGCAGTACTGGGCGTGTTGGGGTTTGTGGCGCTCTACTGGCAGGTAAATGAACTAACAGCGTGGCTGACATTGGCAAGCCTCGTTGGTTACGCTTCGGTATACACCCTTTATCTCAAACGAGCCACACCACAAAACATCGTCATTGCGGGAATAGCAGGTGCTATGCCGCCTTTACTGGGCTGGACTGCGGTAACCAACGAGCTGCACTCTCATGCCTGGTTATTGGTGATGATCATCTTTATCTGGACGCCCCCGCATTTCTGGGCTTTGGCGATCCATCGCAAAGAAGATTACTCTCGTGCCGACATTCCAATGTTGCCCGTGACTCATGGTGTGGAATACACGAAGACCAGTATTTTGCTATACACCATTCTATTGGCGATAGCGTGTCTGTTCCCTGTGCTGGTGGGCATGAGTGGATTGCTGTACCTGATTGCATCTAGCTTCCTGAGTGCAGGGTTTATCTATAAAGCTTGGAAACTCAAATATCGTGAAGAAGAGGGGGATGCCATGCGTACCTTTATCTTTTCGATTTACCAACTGATGTTCTTATTTGTCGCGTTACTGGCAGACCATTTCCTTCGTTAAAGTATAAATATATTTTCTTATTGGCTCACTGTTGATGTTGGATTTGTGTAGTGCTTTATTCGGGCTTCAAACCTGGTTAGCTGTGTAAGGGAATAAAAATGCATGAAAATTCGCTATTTTTAAGGTTTCTTTATACAAAGTGAATGAAATCTCACTCTTAAAGAAATAGATAATTTTGTTTAATTATTAGTGCAAAATATGTTTCCAAATAACAAGGTCTTACTGATAGATTTCACACAATACCAACAGAACTAGCTGAGTTTTAATCAAATGAGTGTGAAATCTAAACTGGTGACGGCTATCGGGTTTCTGATAGCTTTCACCATCCTCGTCACGTCCGTTATCGGATACTTCGAATTTAAAACTGCCACCACCGACGACTATCGTAAAAACCTTTCCAATAAATCTTTCCTTGTTGCGAAAGCCGTTGAAGGCAAAATGGATAAATATTTTACCGCGTTGGAAACAGTCGCAGCAGGTATGTCCATAGATGCTACGGGTGATGTGGTTATTGATGAAGCTCTTATCAATACCTTAAAGCAAGGGAAAAGCAGCCTGAAAGTGCTGAACATGTATGTAGGTCTGCCAGATGGCACAACTTACGATACGAATGGCTTGATTGCTGATTTCAACGCCAAGCAAAAACAGCGTGAATGGTACATCAAAGGGTTCAGTGGCGCGCAACGCACGGTGACTAACCCTTACATGGCAACCACCGGTCACCTGACTATGTCGGTAGTGATTCCGTTTCGCCAGCACGGTGACGTTCATGCTGTTATCGGCTTAAGCTTGAAAATGAGCGACATCACCGAGTACATCAACGAACTGTCGGCAGAGCCTAATCTGTTCGTGTCACGCTCCGATGGGTTTCTTATGGCGGCAAGCTACCCGGAGTTTATCGGTAAGAACCTGTTTGAGCTGCGCCCCAGCTACCGTCAGTTTGGATCTCATGACAAGAGTGAGCACTCGTATACTGTTCCCGACAAAGGTGACTTTTACGTGGTTTCTTCTCGAATCGAATCTTTAGGCTGGTCTGTGTGGGCTTGGGCAAACTGGGACGACATTAACGAACCTTCCAACACCATGGTATCCATCAACAGCGTTGCCGGACTAATCTTTGCGGTTATTGGCATCGTAGTGGTTTACTTTGCTGTAGAAAAACTGATGTACGGCCCAATTGGTGGTGAACCTAAAGAGATTGAAGAATTCGTTGATCGTATCGCCAAAGGGGATCTGACTAAGGTGCGTCCTTTGCAGGGCAACGAGACGGGTGTATACCGCTCAACGCTCATCATGGGTGAAAGCATCAAGCAGATCATCAGTAATATTGATGCTTCTTCTGCGGCACTAACGGATCTTTCTGGTCAGCTTGAATCCTCTTCTAATCAGGTTAATCGCTCTTCAGAATCTCAGATGATGCAGTTGGAGCAGGTCGCGACAGCCATGAATGAAATGACGGCTACGGTCGCTGAAGTGGCACAGAACGCTATGCAGGCATCAACGTCTTCCAATGACGCCAGCGCGTCCTCTTCAAACGGGTTGAGTGTGGTCAGTGAAATGAACGACGACATCAACCTGCTTGTCAGCAACATTCAGAGCGTTCAGTCCTCTATTTTGGAAGTAGAAAAAGAAACCCTGAATGTAGGCGGAATTCTGGACGTGATTCGCGGCATCGCAGAGCAAACTAACCTGCTGGCGCTGAATGCTGCGATTGAAGCTGCACGTGCCGGAGAGCAGGGCAGAGGCTTTGCGGTGGTGGCAGACGAAGTACGTAATCTGGCAAACAAGACGCAGGAAAGCACCAACGAGATTCAGTCGATGATTGCTGTGTTGCAAGAGCAGGCGAAGCAATCTGTCAGCATGATGGAAGAAAACGCCGAAAACGCCAAGAAAACTCTGGTGAAATCAAATGAGGCAAGCCAGTCGCTACAAGTTATTCAAGACGAAATTGGCAAGATTCAGGACATGAACAACCAGATTGCTACTGCCGCTGAAGAACAGTCACATGTAGCGACAGACATTAATGAAAATGTGGTGAATGTGAACGATCTGGCACGAAACACCGTTCAGGACGTTCAAAGTAATGTTCAGACAGCTATGGAGCTGAACTCCGTATCGAGTGAACTTCAGGCATCGGTGAATCGCTTTAAAGTATAAGTTAAGCTCTTAACCCGAGTTCAGGTTAACAAAAGAGCCCCGAAGCATATTCGGGGCTCTTTGTGTTGAAGGTCACGTGCTTTTAGCTTGCTTGCTGCAAATACTTACTCACCAAATCGGTCAGTTCTTCCTTATAGGGTGGTGAGATAAAGCTGGCTTCGATGGCATTTAAGGTAAATTGTGCGAGCTCTTCTTTGGAAGGAGAAAGCGCGTCAGAAACCGCTAAAAAATTATCCGTCATATAACCGCCAAAATACGCCGGATCGTCAGAGTTAATGGTGACGCACAACCCTTTGCGCAACAAGTCCACAATATTATGCTCTTTCATATCACCAAACACTTTGAGCTTAGTGTTAGAAAGCGGGCATACAGTCAAAGGCACCCTATCTCTTGCCAGTCGTTCAACTAGCGCTTCGTCATCCACACATCGCACGCCATGGTCAATACGAGTGGTATGAAGCATATCCAATGCATCTGTGATGTTTTGTGCAGGACCTTCTTCCCCTGCGTGAGCAACGGTTAAGAAGCCTTCCTCGCTAGCTTTGGCGAACACACGCTCAAATTTTTCCGGTGGATGCCCAACTTCAGAAGAATCCAGACCAACTCCGATGATTTTATCCTTGAACGCAAGTGACTCCTCTAATGTTTTGAAAGCAGCGTCCTCATCGAGATGACGCAAAAAGCACATGATGATTTGGCTGCTTATTCCAAGCTCGCTGTTCGCCTTCTCTAGCGCTCTGGAAATACCATTAATGACGGTTTCAAAAGCGATACCTCTGTCGGTATGAGTTTGCGGATCAAAGAAAATCTCGGTATGTACGACGTTGTCCTGCTTACAGCGAAGTAAGTAAGCCCAAGTGAGATCATAAAAGTCCTGTTCGTGGATAAGTACGTTCGCTCCCTGATAGTAAATATCCAGAAAAGACTGCAAGTTATGAAAGTGATACGCGTCTTTCACTTCCTGAACCGATTGAAATGGAATGGAGACATTGTTGCGTTTTGCCAGCTCAAACATCAGTTCTGGTTCCAGAGAGCCTTCGATGTGCAAGTGCAATTCAACTTTGGGTAATCTGCGGATAAATTCCTGCATAGAAACTCCTTATTGATGACCTGATACCTCAACGAGATCTCAGGATGTTGTTATGGGAGTGTCTTTAGCATAGCCCAGTAAGTGGATAATTTTTGAGCATAAGGACGAGGTTTTAGACAAAAAAAACCAGCGTATCCGCTGGCTAAGGAAATTGAAGTGACGTTGTTAGTCGGGAAATGAACTCCTGATGCCCTGAAGCTCGTCAAAGTTCTCCAGGAATATTTCGGTGAGTTTCGGGTCGAAGTGTTTCCCTGCTTCTTGTTGGAATAATTCAAAGATTTTCTCGCTCGGCCAGGCATCTTTGTAGCAGCGTTTTGATGCTAAAGCGTCAAACACATCTGCGACGGCAGTAATACGGGCTTCAATAGGAATGTCTTCACCGCTGATTTTATCGGGATAACCGGAGCCGTCCCATTTCTCATGGTGATACCCCGCTATATTGGCGGCGATATTGAGTATTTCTAAATTAGACCCTTTTAGAATCTCTGCTCCTACGCTAGCGTGAGACATCATGGTGACCCATTCTTCTGTATCCAGCTTTCCGGGTTTGTTTAACACGGCATCTGGAATGGCGATCTTGCCAATATCATGCAGAGGAGAAGCGAGTTTGATCTTTTCGCACTGCTCAGGAGGCAAGCCAAATTTGCATGCGAGATAGCGCGATATTTCCGCTACGCGTTTAACGTGGCTTCCGGATTCTTTTGAACGCGTTTCGACCACTTCACCCAATCGATATGCGATCTCTTTTTGGGTGTCTCTGACCTCGTTAAGCAGAATCACTTTTTCGTACGCAATGGTAATGTTTCGGATGAAAATATCGAGGATCTCGATGTTTTCTTCGATGCTGTTTTTCGGGCAGTGCACCACCAACAGACCAACGCTCTTGTTCACTTTCACCGGGATCAGAAATTCTTCATCTTTCACCTGAATGAAACGGTCTTTGGTTGATGTGACATCGTCCACTGAGCATGAGATGAACTCATTCAGGTCTTTACCGATCAGACCTTCGCCCCCTTCGGAAGAGGCCACGACTTGCCATTTTCCTTCGACTTCCTGTGCAGCAAAGTTAAAGGCATGCACCTCTCCCAAATGCAACAGGGCAGAAAGCTGAGAAAGAATACCGTCCAGCCAGTGTGCACCGTTGTCTTCCACCAGAATGGATGCGGAAGAATTAATGATGGTGTTGAGTCCTTTTTTGGTGTTCTCAATCACCATGATGTCACGGTAAGAACGAAGCGCTGCGCAAAGCGTGGTATTCAGCTTGGTTGCTGTCAGCTCAGTTTTGTTCTTGTAGTCGTTGATCTCGTATTTTTTGATGACTTCTGATTCTGGTGCGTCACCGGGTTGACCGGTTCTCAGAATGATACGACTCGTTTTGTTGCTCTGTTCGACACGCAGCCAGTCAACCAGATCCAAACCTGCGTGGTTGGACTCCATGACTACGTCAAGAAAGACAACCGCAATGTCGTCATGTTCTGCGAACACTTCTTTGGCTTCCGCGGCGGAATAAGCGTTCAAAAAGTTGAGTTTCTTTCCTAGGTATTCGAAGTCGTTCAGTACAAATTGGGTGACTTTGTGGATATCGGCGTCATCATCGACAATGAGAATTTTCCACGTCTCACGCTCTTCAATTTCTGTTTCTTCTTCATGATCTGAAAAGAGGAATTGATCATCGTTTCCCATCGTTAACCTCGTATCTCAGTCTGTCCCTGTGTAAAGCTTTGTTATCTGACACTCTGTCCTCACGATAACGAGCAGCGCAAAAAGCTTCCTATCTGAATCAAGTGTAGACAAAGTTTTCATTTAAAGCACAAATTCTGTCCGCTCATAAAACTCATCGGGCTGAGAAGCGCCAGAGCACAGGGGTTGAGGGAGAAAATTACTTTCTATATCAAGAAAATCTACGGTCACTGTCTATACTAGATCAGAAAGCGCTAAATTAACCTCTTAGCTCATGGGGTGAACGTAACCTGTACAAGCATTTAGTGCGAATAAAAATACCCAATTCAAAGCAGCAAAAAATTTGAAGCAACGCGATGGCATAAACACCATGAAAGGATGAGGGCAGTAGATGAGCTCAAGCGTTTCAGACAGCAGTAAATCTCAAAGAATGGCGCCAACGCTGAAAACTTTAAACCGTCATAGTCTGGCAGTTCGGTTGCTGATATACATCGTGTTATGCAGTTCTATTCTCGCTGTTGTCATTACTGCCGTTCAGCTTTTCTGGGATTACAAGAAAGAAGTGCATGCGCTGCAAAGCTCTATTGTGTCGCTGGAACAAAGCCTTGCCTCCTCAATATCAAATAGTTTGTGGAATCTGGATGAAGAACAAATGCAGATCCAGGCTCGAGGCATTCTGACCGCCGCCAATGTAGAATACGTCGGCATCTTCTCATTTCATAACGGTACGTTGAACTCCGTCGTCGAGTTTGGTGACCAAAGCCCGACCAACGAATACAGCCAGCTATTCAATCTCATCCATAAAGAAGAAAGGATTGGTGGACTGAGAATTGAAGCCTCCTACGACCAGATCTATGGCAAGTTGTGGGAAAGGGCAATCATCATCTTAGAAACCCAACTGGTGAAGATATTCCTTGTCGCTATGTGTGTGCTTTATGTTGTTTATCATGTGGTTATCAAGCATATCAATCACATCTCCGTTTTTGTTCAGGGGCATAAATTTGAGCAAAACGGCGAAGAAAATATGCTCCAGTTGGACAGGAGCGAGCATAAGGATGAACTGGACACACTCGTTGCGTCGATCAACTCCTTACGGCATCGGATAACCAGTGAGCTGAACAAGCGAGTGAAGACCAATTCACAACTGGAATACGAACGTGACTTTACCCGTGTGATTATTCAGTCATCTCCTTCTTTGATTTGCTCACTCAACGATAGGTTTGAAATTCAACTGGTGAATTCTGAGGTTGAAGAGCTGCTGGGCATTAAGGAAAGCGACCTTATTGGCAAAAGCTGGTTTGAATATTTTGTCGATGAAGATGTCGAAAAAGAGAGCGAGGATGAGCTGGTACAAAACATTCCAGAATTTGATCTGGTGTTCTCAATGGAAGATCAACACGGCAGCCAGCGGTTCTTGCAATGGCGGGTAGTGGAGAACAAAGAACAGAAACGGGTCATGTGCTTTGGAATAGACGTAACCGAGCTGACCAATGCAGAAAATCAGCTGATTTCTCTCAATCGCGAGCTGGAACAGAAAGTGATGGACAGAACTCGTTCTCTGGAAGAAGCCAATCATGAGCTCTCCGACACTCTGAGCCAGTTGGAAGATACTCAGGAATCTCTTATCGAAGCAGAGAAAATGGCGTCTCTTGGAAGCTTGGTTGGCGGCGTTGCCCATGAGATCAATACCCCGCTTGGCATTAGCGTAACCGCGACCAGCTTTATTGATGAGAAAGTTCGCGTTTTGCAGAAAGGTTTCGAGACGGGAAAATTGTCGAAAAGCCAGTTTTCTGCGGCGATTGAGTCGCTAAAAGAATCAACTCAGATCTTATCAACCAATCTGTCCCGTGCGGAACAGTTGATTTCAAGCTTTAAGCAAGTGGCAGTGGATCAAAGCAGTGAGTCTGTGTATCCCTTCAATGTGAAAGAAAATCTGGAAAAAGTGTTGCTCTCATTGTCCCATGAGATCAAAGTCGCACGCGCCAAAGTGGAAGTGGAATGCCCGGACAATATTAATATTGAAAGCTATCCAAGCTGCTACATCCAGATTTATACCAACCTCATTGCTAACAGCATCCGCCACGGATTCGATGAGTGGGAAGGTGACAAAAACATCTTCATCAAGGTTGAAACTCAGGAAGAACACTTGGTTATTCTTTATCGAGATACGGGGCAGGGCGTAGACGAAAGCGTACTTAAACGTATTTTCGAGCCTTTTGTAACCACTAAGCGCGGAAAGGGTGGCAGTGGGCTAGGAGCAAACATCATTTACAACCTTGTGAACCAGTTATTACAGGGCAAAATTGAGTGTTCTTCTGAGCTCGGAAAAGGGGCAGAATTTGTGATTACTGTGCCGCTTCAACTCAACCTTGAAGAACAACAAGAATCTGCCTGATCGCATTCCAAACATTTCGTTACTCGCCCTCGTTGTGGTCCCCCGTCACTTAAGATTATATTAATCGATTACATGCTAGCTTGACCCGAATTATGGGGCTTACGGCTTTAAAGACACTGGAAAAGTGTTGAAGGAAAGGACGAGGAAATAAGATGCAAGTCTTGATCATTGATGATGACAATCAGTTTGCGGGAGCATTGGCAGATTACCTGGAACTGAAGGGCGTGGAATGTGATTTCGCTTACAACGGACAGAGCGGATTATCATTGGCGCTTCAAGGAGACAATGATGTCATCATTTTAGACGTAAATATGCCCAAGATGGATGGCTACGAAGTATGCCGAATGCTACGTGAAGCACGTGTCCAGACTCCGGTACTCATGATGACTGCTTACGATACGGTTGAAGATGAGCTGGAAGGGTTTCGTAGTGGCGTCGATGATTTTGTCGTTAAACCCTGCCCAATGCCCGTTGTTTGGGCAAGGCTTCAGGCTCTTTCCAAACGTACTCAACCAAATGTGTCCAGCAACCTGAAAATTGGCGACCTGGAGCTCGACCTGAATACGCAAGAGGCGTATCGAGCTGGTAAAAAACTCAAGATGACGCCAATTGGCTGGAAGATCCTTCATTACCTAGTGTTGCAAAGCCCGCGCGTTGTCCCACGACCAGAGCTTGAAAATGCCGTTTGGCCGGACGATCCCGTCGAGCCAGGCAATCTGAATGTTCAGCTTAGTAACCTGCGCAAAGTGCTGGATAAGCCTTTCGGTGCTCCTCTGCTGCATACCCGCATTAATGCTGGCATCCAGATTAAGGAACTGGAATGAAAGCCTACTCTATCTCACTGAAAAAAGATCTTATGCAGAAGCTGGTGCTATTCGGCTTCTTCCTTGTCATCGATATGATCATTATCGCCATGGTTCAGTATTCTCTGAGCCTGGAAAAAGTCTCGAATACAGCTGCGTGGATGGACGTTCGCGCTATGGTCAGGCATTTGGAAAAAGATCCGGATTCCAGTGTTACCACACTTTCTTCTACTAAAGCTTATCGCAACTGGGAAAGCCTGCCTCAACACATCAAAGAGACATTTGGTTCAGCCGACAAGGTCCATGTTGAAGATGAAACGTCAGTGATGAAAGAGATTAATGGTGAGGAATACCACATCTCCATCATGTCCCATTTACTGAATAATGGTGAATACGTCTATCTGGTGAGCCAGTATCCGGTCGAAGACATTGAGTGGTTGATTGAAGAATTTGCCAGCACCGTTATAGAGCAGAGTATATGGTCGCTCATTTGCTTCTCTGCAATCCTCGTTCTGGTGGCACTTTGGTGGATGCGAAGCATCGGTGCTCCATTTGTTCACCTTAACCGTTGGGCTTCGACCCTCGGTACGCCGAACGAAGAACCAAGACCAAAGTACCGTTTTACGGAGCTAAATGAGCTGGCAAAGCAGCTTGAAGATGCCATTGACCGAGTCAGTCGATTCAACGAACGTGAAACCCAGTTTTTACGCCACGCCAGCCACGAACTTCGCACTCCGCTCGCAATCATGCAGGCGTCGCTGGACACCATAGACGAACAAATTCCTCCTTCCCGCCCATTAAAGCGCGCCCGTTATGCGCTGGATAACATGCAGTCACTGACTCAGTCATTGCTTTGGCTGGCACGAGAGTCCGGTCAGCCTTTAGAGAAAATGGATCAGGATTTAAGGGGCTGTTGTGAACAGTTGGTGGAAGATCTCGGCTATTTAAGGCAGCAGAAATCCCTGTCTGTGAATGTTCAGGGGGAAAGCCAGCTAGATGCGAACCCTGACTTGCTGAAAATCGTGTTAAGTAACCTGATCCGTAATGCATTCCAGTACGCCGAACACGGCGAAGTCGGGATTGAAATCGCAGGCAAATCGGTGTGTATTTCGAATGCGGCAAACTATCAGGGAAGGCAGTCCAGCGGATTTGGGCTGGGTCTGGAGCTGGTTAAACGGATTTGTCAGACTCAGCTTTGGGGCTTTGACTTTGCTGCCAAAGACGGCATGGTGTATGTCACCGTTGAGTTTGAAAAACAAAAAGTTCTTAAAGCCTAGGGTCTGTTGACCTTTCGCGGTTAAATTTTGTTCGTGTTCTATGTGGTTTAATCGCGGCGCAAGGTCTTTAGCTTAGTCATTCTAAGCAAATACCTTGCAACAAAGAGTAAAGCGCATAGAACCGAACCCTTCGGGCAGCATTTGTGGCTCCTTTCTACTGTGTTACCGCTTATTGATGTAGGGCGACTACACCGAATAAGCGCTGCCTTGTATAAAGAATCCACAAATTGCTGCAAAAATCAGCTCGAAAGGTCAACAGACCCTAACTTCATTAGAAAGAAAAACGCGCTGAATATCAGCGCGTTTTTGTTTCCATCGGCAGTGTCTGTTCTCTAAAGAGAGGCTAGGGCACTACTTTCTTTTCCAGAATCTAAGGGTTTGGCAGATTTAATCGCTGATACCAACCCCTTCTCATCAAACGATGTTTTGTCTCGCCCGAACAGCGATGCCCTGAAGTTTTCGGCTTCTGTTAAAAGTGCTTCATCAGCGTGGTAGGTTTGTTTCCACACATTGAAAGCACGATCAAACGCAATACCATCTCTACTGCTGATTGCCCTTAGAAGGTCAGCCTCTGAACCAGAAGACTTTCTGGATGCCTTTTCATTTAAAGCAGGTTTTGATGTGCGTTTGGCTTTAACCAGCAGTGTCAGGGTGATTAACCAGAGCGTCGCAAACCCTGCTGTCAGATAAGGCCAAATGCCTCTGTCGGTTACAGTGACCGTTTCCACTGGGATCTCTGGCTGAATCATAGGGCTAACGGCAATGGCATCACCTTGCTCCACCATGATATTCATACTGGACGCGGTGGAGGTTCGCTCTTCACCATTAATGCTGTCCCACCAACGAATATTCACTTCTGGCAGAGTGAACTCGCCCGCTTCTTTAGCTATCAATACCTGCTTGAGCGTCATGATGATGTCGCCATCTTTGCCTTGTGAAAACTTAGGTGCTTCGTCATACACACGAATCTGATCTGGATAATCTATCTTCAGATTAGGCAATTGCTGCTGGCTGAGATTTTTCGCGCGTAGAACCAAAGTTCTCTGGATTGGTGTACCCACTTTAGCACTTAGAGTCGTTGCGTTGATACGCTCCCCATCTTCATCCTGCCATAGCTGATCCAGAGACAGTGAAGGCGTCGGCAACCACGCTCCCTGATACGAATCGGGCTTTGCGTTGACCTTTAATGCTATTGCCGGAGCACTCTTGTCTAGCTGAATCAGTCGAGTGCCACCGTTTCGGGCGCGTTCTACCAGTGCGCCAGTTAATCGCGGTGGATGAACGGTCAGCTGACCAGCACGCTCTGGGATCACGTAAAAAGACTGGTCCACAACCGTGGCTTCCACTCCGTCGATCACGCTTTGGTACTGGTTACTTTCTCCTTTCGGTTCGATTGACAGCCCTTCACCAAATGCTGATTCGATGTTGGTGTTTTGCAACCTTCTTAAGTCGGCTTTGATGATCAGCCTTGCGTGTAATTGAGTTCTTTCTCCTTCATACAGTTCGTCCTTATCCAGACTAGCCGTGAACTGAATGATGTCATCCTGAGTACGACCTTGTGTATTGTTGGTGACCTGAATGGCGATAGGGGCGGTTTTTGCCCCTTCAATTTCGAAGCTTGGGATGGTCAGAATGCCCGTTTTGGTGGCAGCAAGTGCGACTGTCCATTCACTGCTGACCGAAGAGCGTCCATTGATGTAACGCTGAGCGGAACTAAAACTTGGTCTTCCCATGTAGAAGTTGGGTTGCAGTACCGAGAAATCGACCGCGTTGTTTGATGCACGTGTATTAACGGCGACTTTCAATTGAAACACTTCATCTTTATTGACAGTTGTTCTGTTCACGGTCGCTGTCGCGACAGTGTTTGCCCACGCTGATGACACGGTGAACATGCTGATGAAAGCCAATGAGAAAAACCAACGAATTAATGACATTGTTTTGCGAATTACCATGTTTGCTCAGACCTCTGCGGTGCTGGGTTTTGCCTTTCCTGTAAAATCATTTGTGCGCGAAGTAAGTTGCCTGCGTCGCCCTGTTGCTGAATCTGTTCTAACTGTCGAATTTTCGGGTCGACCTGCTCTGCATTGTCCTGTTGGGACAACTGAGCTGGTGAACGCTCCTGACCTTCCTCTTCTGAAGACATTTCATCCGAATGCTCAGATTCATTCTGTTGCGGAGTGTTCTCCGACTCATCAGCTTTACTTTGCTCTTGCTGCTCTTGCTGCTCTTGCTGCTCTTTGGCGTCATTTTCCTGTTCTGAAGACGGTTGAGGATCGCTACTGCTTTCCTGCTGTTCATCTTGATTTTCAGGCGTGGACTGCTGCTCTGAGTTTTGTTGACTTTGTTGTGAGTCGCTTTGAGAATCCTGCTGTTGCTGTTGCTGTTGCTGTTGCTGTTGCTGTTGCTGTTGCTGTTGCTGTTGCTGTTGCTTGAGAGCGTCTTCAACAATTTTAAGGTTCTTCGCCGCGTCTTGATGCTCGGGGTCAGTTTTTAGAACGGATTGGTAACCATCGATGGCTTCTTGCAGCTCACCTTTTCTGGCGTAAGCATTGGCAAGGTTGTACTGAGCATCTGTTCCTTGGACGCCTTCCAAAGTTTCGATGGCTTTGTCATAGTTTCCTGCCTCATACCATGCAGCACCAGCCCATTCTTTTGACTGGAACTGCTCAGCAGCTTGTTCAAACTCTTTATTCTGAAAAGCTTGAAACGCTGCCTGATCGTCTGTTTGGAATGGCGCAGCTTCTGCTAGATTTGGTTGAGGTAATACAAAGATCATCAGGGAGAATATGAGTCCTTTGCGGAACAGAAACAGGCTAGCCAATACCAATACAGGCAACAGCCAGTAGCCATTGTTGATTCTGTCGCTCACTTCCTGCCCAAGTTCTTCCTGTGCTTCTGAGGCATTCACAGAGAGTCGGGCAATGGCTTCCACGTCTTTGCCATCGCCTCTGAGCGCAGAAAATACACCGCCAGTCTGACGAGCCAGATTCCGGAAACCAGAAAAGTCCGTTTTAGCGATGACTGTGTTGCCACTGGCTGATTTAAGCAATTCGCCCCCCGGAAGCTGAATAGGCGCACCTTGCTCAGTTCCGACTGCAATGGCAGACAGACGCCATTTTTCACCCAGAATCTCAGCGATGTCTTCTTGCTGACGTTGAGAAATTTCATCAGCGAGCAGTACGATGTCACCCGCCTGATGCCCCGCATCCGACATTAACTGAACCGCCAACTGGACGGCTGCTGTCACATTACTTCCTTGAGTTGGCATGATTTCAGGAGAAAGGTCTGGAATCAGGCTGGCAAGTGTACTGCTGTCTGTGGTTAATGGGCTAATAGTGTATGCCCCTCCAGCAAACGCGACTAAGCCGGTGCTGCCTTCCGTCCAAAGTGGAAGTAAGTCCAGCGCTTTGAATTTCAATTGCTGCAATCGGTTTGGCTTGATGTCGTTTGCATACAAAGAACGCGACATATCCATAACCAGCACTCGGGCGTGGCTGACATTGAATGCCGGTCGGGTTTGCTTTTCGAAGCTAGGCCCGGAAAGGGCGATACAACTCACTACCCAGAATCCCAGCCAGAATAGATGAAAATAGTGTTTTCTTTTTTGACTTACACCCAATGCCTGAACTAGGTGTGGGGCAATAAGCCCTTTTGAGTCAGAACCCGCTTTTAACCACAATGCAATCACAAGGGCAGGTAAAATACCGAGCAGCCATAGTGGGTTCATCAGTTGGAAATCAGCCATGGTTTCTCCTTAGCGCTGCGAGAACCAGTGAAATGAACAGAGAAAATATCAGAGGTAGCCAAAACCATTCTGCTCTTGGTCGCCATGTCTGGCTGGCACTGGAGACGGGTTCTAATGCATTGATGGTATCGTAAATGGTTGCTAGCTCCTGACTGTCTCTTGCCCGAAAGTATTGCCCGCCCGTCATGTCGGCAATCTGGATCAGCGTTTTCTCATCCAGATCCTCTGCTGTGTTGACCACACGTTCAAACAAGAAGTCTTTCACCACCATTTCGCCCGCACCCACACCCACGGTGTAGATGGTCGCGTTGTACTCTTTGGCAATGTTTGCCGCTTCAATGGGGTCGATCAAACCTGCGGTATTACTGCCATCACTCAGCAGTACCATCACCCGTTGTGGGGCGTCGCTATCAATGAAGGTTTTCGTGGCTAAACCAATTCCATCACCAATAGCCGTTTTTGTGCCTATCAACTTAAGTACAGTACGATCCAATTGCGACTTTACCGCTTGTCTGTCGAGGGTGAGGGGTGTTTGCAGATAAGCATGATCGGCAAACAGAACCAGACCTAAACGATCGCCTTTTCGTTTGGTGACGAAGTCTCCCACCACTTGCTTTACCGCACTCAGGCGGTCGATGTAGTCCCCGTCTTTCTGCATGTCTTCCTGGCTCATTGAGTAAGAAAGATCCACAACCAACATCATGTCGCGATGTTCAGGAAAATATTCGACGGGGTCGCCAAGCCAGACTGGGCGCGCAGTGGCAGTTACAAGACTAAGCCACATGAGTAATAAAAGGATCCGCTGACCGCTTCGGTTGGGTGTATTACCTAACTGAGTATCCGGCACGCTGGGTAGCTGGATTGCCTGAGGTTCCTGTGCTTTAGGGGCTAAAAAGTAAACCAGAGCAGGTAAAGGCAAAAGCAAAAATGCCCAAAGCCATTCAAAATCAATCATGACTTCACCTTCTTCAAGTTCACTTTAGACCGAGGAGGCAATGCCTGTTTGATCCATTTTTCTGCTTCCTTTAATAGTTCCTGAGAGGGCTCTCCAGAGGCATAGAGTGCGTTGTTCCATTGTTCTGATTTTTCCGCAAAGCGAGACTGACCGTTTTGCGCATCCAAAAACTCGTACCAAGCCTCTCCAGTGAGCGGTGCGACCTGCTCTCGGGGGAAATAGCTGAGCGCAGCTTGTCTGACGATATTCATCGATTCAGACGCCGATGTAATATTTTTAATTTGTTTAAGTGCTTCGCGCTTTGCACGGACTTTTTTTTGGTACTTCTGAAAGAAATAGACACCGAGCACTAATGCGATAACAACAGCCGCAATGAGTGCCCACCATCCCCAGGCAAGTGGCCAGATGCCGGGTTCCTGAGGAAGATGAATGGGTGCCAGAGGAAGAGATTGAGTACTGCCTTGCATTCTAACCTCTGTGTAGTTGTTCCATTAGGCTTTCCCCACATGAAATGTGGCTGAAATGAATGCCTAACTTGTTAAAGCCTGATTTCAGTTTTTCTGAGCGGGACTCAAAATCTTGCTGAAAACTTTGTTTGGTTTTGGAAGATGAAAAATCGACCCACCGACTGCGCCTGCCATCGCTAACAGCGTTTTGCCCCTTGTAGTGAGTGACGCCTTGTTCCAACGGGTCAAAGATCTGAATCGCCCGGATGCGGTTGTGCTGAACGATTTGACTCAGACGAACAAATTCATCATCTTCAAATGAAAGGAAATCACTCAACAATACGATATCGCTGCCCTTTGGGCACAAGCGATGCAGTGCTTCCAGCGAGGTTGTCCATCCAAGCCCTTCACGTTTCTCTTCGGTTGACTGCAACGATTCATTATGTGTATTGATCAGCGAATCCAATACATTCAGAACCCCTTTCGCACGGGCGGTTGGCTTGATATCAATCATCTTGTGACCGTCATAAATCACAGCGCCCAGGCGGTCGCCGCTTTGAACCGAAAGCCAGCCAATCAGGCTTGCAAGATGTGCAGCCTGCACAGACTTTAAAAGGAGGGAAGAGCCAAAACGCATACTGCTGCTCAGGTCAATAAACAGGATGACAGGCTGCTCTCTTTCCTCTTCGAAAAGTTTGGTGTGTACTTTTCCTGTACGTGCCGTTACCCGCCAGTCGATAGAGCGAATGTCATCGCCAGCCTGATATTGTCTGACTTCGGCGAAATTCATTCCTCGCCCTTTCGCCCGGCTTTGATGGCTTCCGCTCAGTTGTGACCACAAGCTTTTGGCAGGAGGAAGCCATTTGCTGGTCTGGCTTTTGTAGTAGAGCAGTTCTTCAATAGAAAGAAATGCACCATTGGAGTAAGGTGGCAATTGCGACATGGTTCCCCCTACGCGCTGCCAACCAGAGAGAGTAAGGTTTTCACCGCATGGTTCGCTGTGATGCCTTGTGCCTGAGCCGAGTAACTCAGCAGCATTCGGTGGCGGAGTACAGGGTAAGCCATCACCTGAACATCTTCCGGCGTTACAAAATCGCGACCACTTAACCAGGCGTGTGCTCTGGCTGCGCGATCAAGCGCGATCGTTGCGCGAGGACTCACCCCCATTTCAAGCCAGTTGGCAAGTTCATCGCTGTAAGTCTCTGGTTGTCTTGTCGCCATGATCAAACGAATGATGTATTGCTCGATAGACTCATCCATGTGCAGCGACAGAGCGTCGTTTCGGGCTGCAAAAATGTCTGCCTGACTGATCTTAACGGGCTGAGCGGTTTCATGATTTAGCGCTTCGCCTCGGTTCAGACGCAAAATAGCCAGTTCGCTCTCGGCATCCGGGTAATCGACTTCAAGGTGAAGCAGGAATCGGTCAAGTTGCGCTTCTGGCAACGGATAGGTGCCTTCCTGTTCAATCGGGTTCTGCGTAGCAATTACCAGGAACAAATCAGGCAGTGCGTAGGTTTTACTGCCAGCAGTGACCTGACCTTCCGCCATTGCTTCAAGCATTGCTGCCTGTACTTTTGCAGGAGCACGGTTGATTTCATCAGCCAGAATTAAGGAGTGGAAAATGGGTCCCTTCTGGAAACTAAACGTACCGGTTTCCGGGCGATAGATATCGGTTCCGGTTAAGTCTGCTGGCAACAAATCAGGGGTGAACTGAACTCGGTGGAAGTCGCTTTCAATGCAGTCTGCCAGGCATTTTACTGCTCTGGTTTTGGCAAGACCGGGTGGTCCTTCAACCAAAATGTGACCATCTGCCAGTAATGCAACAAGTATTTGCTTAATCAGCTCATTTTGACCAATGACTTGCGAATTTAAATGTGCCTGCAATTGCTGAAATAAGTTCATTTGCATGTCTAAAAGGGCTCCAGTTAACAACTTTGTCGACAAATCCGACTAACAAAAATGAAAAAAGTTCAGCAACAAGATATTGGTTCGTTTAGAAAAATCAAGATTAAAGGCATCGATTCATAAAACGCTTACAAGTAAATTGTAAAAATGTCAGTAAAGGTTCTGTATAATCTGCCGATACGTTACAAACTGTTACCTACTTCAGCCTAACTTTGATTGACAAAAAAAGAACGTTGAAGACTCCTCCTACCCCTAGTTTTAAATAAGGCAAATCTTATGATCGGCTCTCTCTCTATGAGCATTAAACAAAAGATCGTTATTGGTATGGCTTTCGCAGTGCTAGCTTCTACCAGTATCGTTGGCTTTATGGCTCAAAACCAAGCACGTGATGTATTAGAACATCGTCTGGTTCAAATTGAACTTCCTTCCATGCTGAACCTAGTCAGCTCAGAAGTGGATCAGGAAGTCTCTCAGCTTCTTAACGCTGCTGAGCAGATTGCTAACAACACATTCATTCAACAGGCAGTCAGTACAACAGACCGCGATCCGGCAACAGAAAAAATGCTGGTAGAACAATTAAATAATGTTCGCACTCAGTACAATTTGAATGACGCGTCGGTTGCAAACCGTGAATCCGCGTATTACTGGAACCAGAATGGGTTCCTGCGTCAGTTAAATCGTCAACAGGATGGCTGGTTCTTCGGGTTTACTTCTTCTGGTCAGGAAACCATGGTGAGCGTATTTACTGAAGCAAATGGTGAAGTGAAAATGTTTGCCAACTATCAGATCACCAGCGGTAAAACCATGTCTGGCTTATCTAAGTCTCTGAACGACATGGTTTCTCTTCTTAACAGTTTCCAGATTGAACAGTCCGGTTTTGTTTTTCTGACTGACTCTCAGGGTAAGGTTCAGATTCATAAGCAATCTTCGAAAACTAATACCAACCTTTCTGGAATCTACGGTTCTGAAGCTTCTCAACTACTGAATAAATCTGGCTATAACATTGTTCGCTCTCAATACGACGGTGTAGACGTTTTTGTTGTTAGCCAGTACGTACCTTCAATGGACTGGTTTATCGTCGCGCAGGTGCCGGTAGATGAAGTATTTGCGGAACTTGATTCTACAGCACAGAAGATGATGATTACGACGCTAGTCGTTGCGCTGATCTTCGTAGCATTAAGCTTGATTCTGGCGGGCAGCATTACTAAGCCTATTAATGTGATAGCAGAGCGTTTCCGTCAGTTAGGTGAAGGTGACGGCGATTTGGCTCAGCGCATTGAAATTAATGGTAAAGATGAAATCGCTAAGCTGTCTCAGGGCTTTAACGGGTTCATTGAAAAAATCCATAATTCTGTAAAAGAAGTGGCAGAAACCAGTAATGCGCTTCAGATTGCGGCAGAGGGTGTCGCCGAGAAATCGCACATTACCCATGACAATAGTCAGAATCAGCGCGATCAGACCATTCAGGTGGTGACGGCGATCAATGAGATGGGCGCTACCATCAGTGAGATCGCTTCAAATGCAGCAACAGCCGCAGAGACCGCAAGTGGCGCTGAATCAAACACTGAAGATGGCCGAGGCGTTGTTTTCCGTGCCAAAGACGCAATCAGCCGCTTAGCATCGGACATTGAGCACATTGGTGGTGTTGTACAGAAACTGGCAGGCACGACACAGGACATTGGTTCTATTCTGGATGTGATTCGAGACATTTCAGAGCAAACAAACTTGTTGGCATTGAACGCCGCAATCGAAGCAGCGCGCGCAGGTGAGCAAGGTCGTGGATTTGCTGTTGTTGCAGACGAAGTCCGAAACCTGGCAAGCCGCACTGCGGATTCAACAGAAGAAATCCAGAAGATGATTAATCAGCTTCAGGCCGACGCACAAGATGCTGTGTCTGCAATGGAAGCCGGACAGGCGGTGACCATGGAAGGGGTAGAATCTACCGATCAGGCTGTGGAAGTTCTGGGATTAATTTCTGAAAGCATCAGCGACATTTCAGACAGAAATACTCAGGTTGCAACGGCGACAGAAGAGCAGTCTACCGTGGTGCACACCATTAACGAGAACATTGAGGAAATCAATTCCATCAATGAGCTGACAACGAATACAGCACAAGAGTTAGCAGATGCCAGTGCCGAGCTTCAGTCACTCTCTAAACGTCTGGACGCGATGGTGGGTAACTTTAAACTTTAAGAATCTGGGGCACTGGTTGTGCCTCGTTTCTTCTGGTTCATGTGCTGAAACTGGAATCTTAAGGCAACTTGAGTATAAAATTACGGAAGTGATTTTGTAAGGTAAAGCGTTATGAGTGATTTTGAAAAAGAACTAGAAGCCATCTCAGAAGAGATGAACAGTGAGCCAGAAGTGAAGCTACCTTCTATCGAAGAGCAGCGTGAGATCGTGGCAAAACTGAAAGAACTGGAAGCCCGCGGAGAGTTGACTCCTGAAATCATGGAAGAATATTTTGGGAAATTTGCTGAGAAGGGTGCCACCCCAATTCACTAAATTTCTTTTATTAGAGATCATATAAGACATCAAAGCGCCTGTTAGGGCGCTTTTTTATTGCCTAGTAAACAAGACCTTAAATTCGGTACTGACTTTTCTGTCGGAAGCGACGTCACTCATTCGAAATTTTTGACAATGATTATTGAGATACATATCAATATAATTTAATCGGGCAGTAGTTTGTAAACCTTATTTATTTTACAAGAAGATGTGCGCCAAAATAAAAAGTTTGGCGTGATTCAGTCGCAAATAAATACACACACTTAGTGATATTACTCACTTTATTATTGAGTTCTCCATTCGATAAAATTAAGCAAACAGAATTCTCAAATAAAAGATTAAGATTGTCTCAATTGTGAGATTTCTTTTGAATCAATTGGTTAGATAGGCTATTGATACGCATTCTGTTGTATTTGAAGTGCGTGCCTTGACAACGAAAAATATATTAATAACGTATAGAGCTCAATCAGATTGGCATAATAAATATAAGGAACACCGTTGTGTTTACCCTAATAACAAATAACACAATGCAATCGCAGCTGCTTAAGCGATCTTTGGAAGAATCTCTCCATATTTATATGGAAACGCTTCAATTAAAGTCGATATTGGAAAACGAAGATATTCATCTTTCTCTCCCTTCTGATAGCTTCGTTGTCATTGACATGAGCGTAATTTGTGATGAATTCTTATCCAAGTACCTGAAATACAAAAAGCGACACTTCCCTCAATGCCAAGAGGTATTGCTGAATTGTGAAAAGGAATTGGAATACAAATCGCTGATGAATTGGCCAAATCTGGTCGGTGTTTTTTATTTAGACGATTCAATAGACACCTTATCAAAAGGTATTAATGCTATTCAGAATGGCGATATGTGGTTGAGCCGCAAGCTCGCCCAGGAATACATTGTTTATTATCGCCAGCGTCAGACCAATACCACAAACGACCTTTATTCAAAGCTCACACGGCGCGAACAGCAAATTATTCGCCACTTAGCGAAAGGTGCGACCAACACAGAAATTGCGGACAAGCTTTTTGTTAGTGAGAATACGGTGAAAACCCATCTCCATAATCTGTTTAAGAAAATTCACGCAAAGAATCGACTTCAGGCTCTTATTTGGGCAAAGGAAAACATCAGCCAGGAAGAGCTGGTTTAACTCATTTAAATTTCGCCGAACCAAGTATCTTGAGGATACTTGAGTATATATGGTCTACGCTTTTCTATAGGAAGTCCGCTGGGGGAGCGAGAGTATGGCAGACAATGAAGACAAGCCCGAAAGCTTGCGAAACAGAGAAGCTATGGTTGATGACCTGCATGAAGAAACCTGGGTTGAGAAGATTGAATCACTTATTCTGCACTTAGAGCAGTCCAATCAGGCCCTTCACAAAGAGGTGTTTGAACGCATAAAGTGGACAGACGGTATTAACTGATCTTTGTTCAAAAAAACAGAGCCCAAAAGCGGGCTCTGTTTTTTTATACGCCTCTCTCTCTAAACAACCGTTTACAGGCTTTGCCATCTTTATGGAACAAATGACAACGGTGCGGAGCGATGCCGACGTTAAAATGCATGTCTGTTTCGACTTCGATTGTGTCTGGTGCTCGGTAAATGAACTCTGAGCCGGAATGATCAAGAGTGAGATAAACTTGCGTTTCGTTCCCTAGCTTTTCTACAACCTGAACAATGCCACCGAGTTGCACTTCAGATTCTTCAGCGTCGGTAAGGTGTTCTGGTCTTATTCCCAATATCATCTGTTCTCCACCTACCAGTTCAGAACCATCAACTTGAACCCAGAATGTCTGGCCTTGTGAAGCCTGAACAAGAACACGTTCTGATTCGGCTTTTTCAACCCGTACATCAATGAAGTTCATTTTAGGCGATCCGATAAAACCGGCGACAAACTGGTTTTGAGGGTAGTGATATAGTTCTAGTGGTCTACCTACCTGCGAAACGTAACCTGCATCCAATACAACGATTTTATCAGCCATTGTCATGGCTTCAACTTGATCGTGCGTAACGTAGATCATGGTGCAGCCCAGTTGTTTCTGCAGTTTGGTGATTTCGCTGCGCATCTGGACTCGTAATGCTGCATCTAAGTTGGATAAGGGTTCATCTAGCAAAAACACATCTGGCTGCGAAACTAAAGTTCGACCAATCGCAACACGCTGGCGTTGTCCTCCGGATAAGGCTTTAGGCTGTCTTTCTAATAAATGGCTAAGTTGAAGTATGTCGGCGGCTTTGGTTACGCGCTCTTTTATTTCTCCCTTATCTGCCTTTGCCAACTTCAGGCCAAAAGACATATTGTCGTACAGGTTTAAATGAGGGTAGAGCGCATAAGACTGGAAAACCATACCCACACCACGTTTGGAAGGTTCAACGTCGTTCATCCGAGTATCACCAATGAACAGGTCGCCAGATGTAATATCTTCAAGACCCGCGATGCACCTTAATAACGTTGATTTTCCACAACCCGATGGACCAACAAATACGACAAACTCGCCTTGTTCTATATCCAAGTCAATGTTCTTTGAAATTAAAGTATCGCCATAGGCTTTGGATACATTCTTAAGCGTTACGCTTGCCATACTGCTTTCCTTTCTTGTAAATCTTTGAACTATAGGGATAATTCTATCTGTCGGTATTTTCAGCTATTCTAGCCGATTCTCGCACTGTCTGGGTATATTGCCCGAACAGACATAGAAAAAGATCCTCCTGATTTAAAGGCGGACAGGGGGAGTAGGTGGGGAGGAGTACGCTCTAATCAGTCATCAACGGAAGGCTTTCCCTACCTGAGACTTCTTGGGGCTAGTCACACTAACGTCATATTTTGTGATCTTAATCTTCATATAAACTCCAAATTGATCACGAAAGTGTAATACAGCCCTGAAGGCGTAGTGATTAGGATGATGATGTTTCATTGGAGGTAACGCAGTATTAGCCTTGCACCCTACATATTAAAAAGGATAACAATATGAAAGCTCCCATTCGTGCGATTGCACTTTGCACTCTTGCCTCTATCGGAACTTTGCCAGCGTATGCCGCGATTGAAGAAGGTCAGTTAACCATCTGGATTAACGGCGACAAAGGGTATAACGGTCTGGCTGAAGTTGGGAAGCGCTTCGAAGAAGATACTGGAATTAAAGTGACGGTAGCTCACCCTGATTCTTTGCAGGATAAGTTTCCTCAAACGGCGTCAACCGGTGATGGTCCGGACATTGTGTTCTGGGCGCACGACCGATTTGGTGGTTATGCGGAGTCGGGTCTATTAGTGGAGGTGAACCCTTCGAAAGAGATCAAAGAGGGCATCGTTGATTTTGCATGGGATGCGGTTACCTACAAAGGCAAATACATTGGTTATCCTGTCGCAGTTGAATCTTTATCACTGATTTACAATAAGGACTTATTGCCAGCGCCTCCAAAAAATTGGGAAGAAGTTGAAGCCATCAATGCCAAGCTTAAGAAAGAAGGCAAGTCTGCCATTATGTGGAACTTGAAGGAACCTTACTTTACCTGGCCTTTGATGGCGGCAGACGGAGGATACGCGTTTAAGACCAAGGCTGGTGATTATGATGTTAAGAATGCTGGCATCAATAAAGATGGTGTTGCAGCAGCCATGAAATTTGTGAAGTCTCTGGCTGATAAAGGCGTGATTTCTCCTGATATGGATTACTCCGTATCGGAATCTGAATTCAACAAGGGCAATGTTGCTATGACAATTAATGGTCCTTGGGCTTGGGGTAACATTGAAAAATCTGGCATCAACTATGGTGTTGCAACCCTACCTAAATTTAACGGTCAGCCATCTAAGCCATTTGTTGGCGTCTTAACAGCAGGAATCAGTACGGCGTCTCCAAATAAAGATCTGGCTGTTGAGTTTATTGAGAGCTACTTACTGACCAACGAAGGGTTACGCACCGTTAACGATGACAAACCGCTTGGTGCTGTTGCTTTGAATTCCTTCCAGCAGGAAATTGCTGCAGATAAACGAATCGCGGCTACCATGACAAACGCGCAAAATGGTGAGGTGATGCCAAATATCCCTCAAATGAACGCGTTCTGGAGCTCGGCTAAAAATGCTGTGATCAACATCGTCGATGGTCGCCAGAGCGTTGAGTCGGCATTAAGTGACGCAGAAAAGCAAATGACCAAGTAGATCTAAATGGCGGTACACTCAGGTATTAGGGTGTACCGTCTTTACCATTACTGACTTGATCTTATTCCATGATCACGGTGACTCAGGTCAGCAGACCTCATTATTTGTTTTTTTGCAGGTGCCAATATGCAGTCAGTGTCGAGCGCCGGACACTTCAAAGAACCGGCTTCTCCTTCCTCTTCTACAAAAGGTTCAGCAGTTAAGTGGCTGACTCTGCTTGCTGTATCCTTGCTTAATGGTTACGCAAGTGTCTTGATGTATGCTCAGGGTGAGTTTGCGTTCGCTATATTAACCGTTGTTTTAACAGCACTCGCTGTCGCCATTTTTGGCAACAGAAAAGCTTACGCTCATCGTTACATTTACCCCGGTATTGCCGGGATGATTCTGTTCATCATTTTCCCTCTGGTTTATACCGTAGGCTTGGCTTTTACAAACTACAGTGCGAAGAACCAACTGTCTTTCGAAAGAGCTCAGTCGGTGCTTTTGGCACAAACCTTTCAAAGTGGCGAGAGCTATCCTTTTCAGTTGCATTCAACTGACAGTAGTTACCGGATATACGTTAAACAAGGCGATGACTGGTTAGCCTCTCCGGCTATAGATTTCACACAGCCGCCAGCACAAGCCATTCAACTGGAGCCCACTGAACAGTTACGAGGCACTAAAGAGAAGATTAAAACGGTCATCAAGTACAGAAAAACGCTATCTGACCTAACGTTTAATGCGCCAGATGGTGCTTCTTTGACCATGAATGGTCTGAGAAAAATGGGGTCAGTAGCGCCAAGATATTCGTTACTTGAGGATGGAGAATCACTTCACAACAACGAAAATCAACTGACTTACAAACCTAATTTTGATATTGGATATTATCAGCCGTATGAGAATGGAGAATATGTAGGAGACCCCGTATCGCCCGGATTCATTGTGACCATAGGAGCTGCCAACTTTGAACGTGTCTGGAAAGATGAGGGGATAAAAGAACCCTTTATAGGTATCTTCATCTGGACCATTGTTTTCTCGGTGTGCACGGTTGTATTTACTTTGATGATCGGATTGGTGCTTGCGAGTGTCGTTCAATGGGAGGCACTAAAAGGAAGAGCCATCTACCGAGTGATGCTTATTCTTCCTTATGCGGTACCGTCTTTTATCTCAATTCTGATTTTCAAGGGGCTGTTTAACCAGAGTTTTGGTGAAATTAACCTGGTACTGAACGCATTGTTTGGGATCAGTCCTAGTTGGTTCTCGGATCCGTTTCTTGCAAAAGTAATGGTTCTTACAGTGAACACCTGGCTGGGCTTTCCGTACATGATGATTCTTTGTATGGGGCTTTTGAAAGCCATTCCTGATGACCTCTACGAAGCATCAGCAATTGACGGTGCAGGACCAATTAAGAATTTTGTTCACATCACCTTTCCTTTGATGATCCGACCGCTAACGCCTCTGCTCATTGCGACCTTTGCGTTCAACTTTAATAACTTCGTGATGATCATGTTGTTGACAGAAGGGGGACCAAATCGAATCGGAACATCCGAGCCTGCAGGTTATACCGATCTTTTGGTGAGCTACACCTACCGGATCGCATTTGAAGGTGCTGGAGGTCAGGACTTTGGTCTGGCAAGTGCTATTGCTACCTTGATCTTCCTACTAGTTGGTGGGCTTGCATTGCTCAACCTAAGATTTACCAAGTTATCAGAGCGATAGGAGAAGAATATGCCAATGGTTCAAGGAAAATCGCTCAGGTATCGAGTCTGGGCAACGCATGCCGCATTGTGGCTTTTTCTGGGGTTGATTCTATTCCCACTCGTCATGGTCATTGCGATTTCATTCAGAGAAGGCAATTTTGCGACAGGAGAAATCATTCCTTCTAATCCTTCACTGGAACACTGGAAACTGGCACTTGGGTTTTCTGTTACGCATGAAGATGGTTCCGTTACACCACCGCCTTTCCCGGTTTTGCTCTGGTTGTGGAATTCTGTGAAGGTGGCTGCCGTAAGTTCCGTATTGATTGTGGCTTTATCTACCACATCAGCTTACGCGTTTGCTCGTCTAAAGTTTGGTGGAAAGGAAACCATACTGAAAGCCATGATGATTTTTCAGATGTTTCCTGCTGTGCTGGCGCTGGTCGCACTTTATGCATTGTTCGATAAGTTAGGGCAATACATTCCCTTTGTTGGTCTAAATACCCATGGAGGGCTTATCTTTTCGTATCTTGGAGGGATAACTTTGCATGTGTGGACGATAAAAGGTTATTTCGAGACCATTGATTCCTCTCTGGAAGAAGCGGCTGCTTTAGATGGAGCGACGCCGTGGCAGGCGTTCAGGCTGGTTTTGTTGCCTTTATCTGTTCCAATTCTCGCAGTGGTCTTTATTCTGGCATTCATTGCGGCAATCACAGAAGTTCCTGTCGCTTCCTTGCTTCTTTCTGATGTAGAGACCTATACTTTAGCTGTAGGTATGCAACAGTACTTATATCCACAAAATTATCTATGGGGAGATTTCGCTGCAGCGGCTGTTTTATCTGCAATTCCAATTACTATCGTGTTCTTACTCGCGCAAAGGTGGCTAATTGGAGGATTGACAGCGGGTGGAGTTAAAGGATAATAGAGGTTCGTGATTTATTCACGAGTATAATAATCTGTGTACAATCAACAAATTGGTTTGGCCGCTGATCAGTTGATTCAAGTACACAAAAAATTACTTGGTTACGCATAGCTGGCTGTTAGCCGAGTTCCTTACATTTTGCTGACAGTTTCTTGTAACAACAGCCCGAGCTTTAAGCTTGGGCTTTTTATTTGCTGCTATAAGAAGCGATCATCCGGTAAAGCGTGTGAGCTTTCCAAATTAGAACTTGCTAAAGGAGACTTTGTGAATATAACAGGAAATCTTGACTTGCAAAGGCTGAGCGACACTTAGTAATCAACCTATCAATGAAATTGCGGCTCACTTCAATCTTATTAGTGAGAAAACTGTAAGTGAGGAGTGCTAGAGATTTTCCTTGCTTGATGGAGCCCAACCCAAGTGTTGCATCAATACGTATATGCTCTCCTGATCCAAAGCCACACGACGAAATAAATCCGCAAACACCTCATCACCTCCAAAACATGTCTGAATGTAGTGGTTGATTTCATTGGATTGGTAGCCCTCCACGTACAGAGTTCTTACCCACTGATATTCCACTGACTTAAGATTCCGGATTGTCTGTTCACTTAATTTCATCATTGTTGATTAAAAGCTTTTTGCTGTTGTGTATGCTGAATTTTGTTTCCATTGACAGGAAATTTCGTGCTTTCAGATAAAGAAAGCATCGCACATTGAAGCAAAAATTCGTTAAGAAATGATGACAGTGAGCGGTACAACAGGCTTAGCCGAAAATGATGTTTTTTCGCAAATACAGTGCCTTGGAAATGAGTGGTTTCGTTAACTACCGTGAAAGAATTTGTGAGCCAAATAAGAAAGAAAATAGATGTGATATTGCTCACGCTTAAGAATTTTAAGAAGAGCTCACTTTTCGTGCCACAGTGATAAAGTGAGCCATACGTTAAATCAGTTATTTATCTTTAACATGGGCTTCCATCTCAGCACCAATCTGTTTTCTCATTTCCATCAAGCGAATCGCTGATTCTCTGAGTTCAATGTCTTCTGGGGTAGAAGGCACCCATTCAGGGACTTGGGTGGGCTGACCATTTTCATCCACTGCCACCATGATAACGATACAGTGCGTAGTGAGTATCTTGGATGCGGATTTTGGGTCTCCTGCCTGCACATCGAGCGCAATGTGCATTGAAGAGCGTCCGGTGTATATGACTTTGGCTGTTACTTCTACCAGGTTACCTACTCGTATAGGGGCGACAAATCGAATGCCGCCTGCGTAAGCTGTAATGCAGTATTTACCACTCCACCCAGCCGCACAGGCGTATGCGGCGAGGTCAATCCACTTCATTACGGCGCCACCGTGGACTTTGCCACCAAAATTGACGTCTGTCGGTTCAGCCAGAAAGCGTAGTGTTATCTCTCTTTGACTATTGCTCATAAATTCCAATACCAAGTGTTAAAACTTAAGTGTAGCCCAGGGGTATTGGGGGATCTGTGATAGTGGTAACCCAGCGTAAATTAAAGCTCAATTAAATTGAAATAAATCAACAATAAATTGCATATTTATAAGCTTGGTGATTATTTTTGCGGTTGATGTCATGCATTCAAATGAATGCAATATGGTAAGTGGCATCGAATATCGTACTGTCTCTACGTTGCAATGACCCTAGCACTTTTTTGGCTGGCATTCTCAGTTTGCACTAATATTCTAGTACTGAGTTTAGAAATGTATTAGAAAGAGGAATTGAGAGAAAAGTTTTATAAATCTACCTTATTAGTATGTGGGTATTTCCCGTCTCAATACTAAGAAAGAAGTTATAAAGGTATATATATAGAATAGTTTTTTTTGCAAAGTCACTTGGCAATTGTATACTCTCAAGTTTCTGCTTACTTTATTAAGTCGGTTGACTAGATAAGAATGATGCTAGAAAACAATGAGTACGGAGATACTCTTACAAAAAAGGCATTAACATAGACTGATGGAAAATTGGTATTAGTATGGATAACGCAAGCAATAAAGCTAATATAATGTTCATTACCAACAAGAATATTCAAAGTAACTATTTCAAGAGTTACGTTGAATCGCATGTGCCACTTACGGTGACAGTGGTAGATTATGATGGCTTAGAAAACGGACTTCTCACGGGACAAGAGTTCATTGCACTTGTGGATTTGAGTGTTAAGGACAACATTGATTGGATCGCCGCAGTATTGGCTAAATCTGAAGAGTTGGCGGCTGTAGTCTTGCTTAATAGCGAGCAAGACATTGAATTTAAAGAGCTAGTTAAGTGGAAGAAACTTCACGGATGTTTTGGTGCAGGGGACGACTTAGAAAGCGTATGTAATGGATTGTTATCCATTTCTCAGGGAGAAAACTGGTTACCCAGAAAAGTGATTAATCAATTGCTGAGCTTTTATCAAAAAAATGATTCAAGCTACATGGAAGATGAAGCTATTCAGGTGGACCTGACCCGTAGAGAAATAGAAATCCTGGAAACTTTGAAGACGGGCGAATCAAATATTGAAATCGCAGATAAGTTATTCATAAGTGAGCATACTATCAAGTCACATCTCTACAATATCTTCAAGAAAATTGAGGTTAGGAACCGCCTACAAGCTATGGCTTGGGCTAAAAAACACCTGTAACGCCCTTCTTGCTTAAAAACGATGACAAATAGGCACTAGTTTAGGATGAATTGAAGTACTAAATTTAGTGCCTACTAAAATCATTCTTTTAACCACTTAAATAATTTCAATTTTTCGATAAATTATCTACCGAATTATCAATCATAATAACTAATCGCGTAGCTCTTTCTGGCTTTTATGGTTACACTTAACCTGACAGATAATATAGGTATCTATGTTCGTCTGAATGGTTAGGTGTGAATTAATAAGTAAAGAGGTACGCAATTGCGTGTACTTTAAATCAACACAACTATCGGTCAGATATGGATATGGAAAAGAAGGGCTTGATCCGCTCTTATGAGACTGAGTTTGCTTTCTTATTTCGGTTAGCTGATATTGGGATAATAGGTGGTTCCCTTTTTGTTTTAACCTTGCTTTATGTAGGCGAGTTTAATCGTGATTACAACCTTATTGGTGTTATAGCGATTATCTCGTATCTACTGTGCGCAGAAAGTGCAAACCTCTATCGATCATGGCGTACAAATACGCTCCGGGAGCAGTGCCAACTGACTCTCCTTCCTTGGTTTGTCGCAACCGTAATTCTTCTTGCTTTAGGTTACTTCACAAAAACAGGTGTCGATTTCTCACGTGTCGTTATTGGTGCGTGGTTTGTTGTCGCACCCGTTATCCTAATGCTATGGCGATGTGTTTATCGTTTCGTATTACTTAACCTTCGTAAAAAAGGGTTCAATACCCGTCGGGCCGTAATTATAGGTTTGACTGAACACGGACTAAAGCTGGCTCGCGAGATTGAGCGCAACTCTCAACACGGTGTAGTTTTGGAAGGTTTTTACGATGAAAGAAACGCTGAGCGCCTGCAGAAATCGACGTCTTACAAAATTCTAGGAAATGTTGAGAAAGCTTTGGAGCGAGCAAAAAAAGGCGAAATCGAACACGTCTACATTGCGATGCCGCTTCATGCTAACAAGCGAATCTCAGATTTCTTGGCTCGTTTTTCCGACACTACAGCCAATACCTATCTGGTTCCTGATTTCTTCACATATAACCTTTTGCACTCGAGATGGCACCACATCGGTGATGTTCACACACTGAGTGTATTTGATACGCCATTCAATGGTTTCTCTTCGTGGATCAAGCGTCTTGAAGACATCGTTTTGTCTTCCATCATTCTACTGATGATATCACCTGTGCTTCTTGCCGTAGCGTTAGGCGTTAAGCTTTCGTCTCCAGGACCTGTTTTGTTCAAGCAAGACAGATATGGTCTGGATGGAAGAAAGATCAAAGTCTGGAAATTCCGTTCAATGAAAGTGATGGATAACGGCGCGGTAGTTAAGCAAGCCACAAAGAACGATCCGCGTGTTACTCGCTTCGGTTCTTTTATTCGCCGGACGTCATTGGATGAACTTCCTCAGTTTTTTAATGTTCTTCAGGGCTCAATGTCTATCGTTGGTCCAAGACCTCACGCTGTCAGCCATAACGAAGAGTTTCGTCAAATAGTCGATCGCTACATGCTTCGTCATAAAGTGAAGCCGGGGATTACTGGCTGGGCTCAGGTGAATGGTTACCGAGGCGAAACAGACACCATTGACAAGATGGAAAAACGTGTCGAATTTGACCTTGCGTATATCCAGAATTGGTCGTTTGGCATGGATCTAAAGATCGTATTTCTGACTATATTTAAAGGGTTCACAGGCAAAGCAGCTTATTAACGCAGAGAGCAGTAAGACTATGAAGTATTCCGTAAAACGTTCCTTATGTCTTGTGTCGGGAATAATGGCGTTGGCAAACGTTGCTCCAATCTCAGCTGAACCTTTTGTCACAGAGTCTGGTATTGAAGTTGCCCCTGGGTTCAAAGCCCGGTTTGGTCAGAATGACAACCTGTTGAGAGTGTCTGACTCAAACGATGCGACTTCAACGTCTTTCCTTGTTGTCGACCCCGGTGTGTCTTTGAAGTTTCAACCACGAGAAAACGAGTTTCTTTTATCGTACAGACTCAGTCATGGGCGTTACTTTTCTAGCTCAGAAGACAATTTCACCGACCACTTCTTTGATAGCCGCAACTTGATCAAGCTGGGTTTGCGTCATGCAATCAAAGCCGACTTGAGAGTCGCGAGTTTACATGAGGCTCGCGGTACCGGGCTTACGGAAGGTGACAATACTTCATCAGCCATTGACAGACCGCTGGAATATTTAAATCGCTCTATCGTCACGACATACATTTACGGGGCTCCGGGAGCAAAAGGAAGAATCGAAGCCAAATTGGGTTACAGCGATTTGGAGTACAAAAATTTTCGCCATCTTGGCGGTGTTTCAGACTCCAGAAGTTCTCGCTTTAAAGACTATGACAATCGTTATGCTGGACTGAAGTTTGCGTATCGTTGGTTGACCAACACAAAGGCGATTTTTGAATACGAGATCGCTAAGAAGAATTATGACTTCACTGCAAACGGTGTGCCTTCCCAAGATAGCTTGACCCACAACTACTACGCTGGTCTTGAATGGGATGTTTCTGGGAAAACCTCTGGATATGCCAAGGTCGGTATTCAGGATAAAAACTTCGACGATTCTGACCGTGAAGACTTTACTGGACTCAGTTGGTTAGTGGGGCTGGACTGGAACCCGCTGTATCACTCAACCTGGAGTATTCAGACCTCACAAGTGGCTAGGGATCCTGATCAAGATGGGGACTTTGTAAAAGAAACCATTCTGAATGTTGGGTGGAAGCATTACTGGAGACCGCAGATTTATACGCGGGCAACTGCGGTAGTAAGTAATCAGGAATACACCGGGGCATTTCAGAATGGTGTGTTGCGTGATGAACGTGCAGTCGAGTGGTCTGCCAATGTGGGTTACGAGTTTAATGAAATCGTCGACTTCTTTGTTGGGGTTAAAAAGACGAACAAAACATCAAATTGGGAAGGTTACGGTTATGACCAGTTAGTCTGGTCACTTTCTGGTGCCATTGCATATTAGTTGGAGTTATGAAGAAAACATTTTTATCTTTTTTTGTCGCGATGCTCTCTTTGCTGTCCTTTCAGGGGCTAGCGGCGTCATTTGCGACAACTTACCAAATCGGACCTGGTGATCGAATTCAGATAAATGTCTATGGCGAGCCGGATCTTTCTTTTAACGAGCTTTTGATTAACTCAAGTGGCACCTTCGATTACCCATACCTAGGCGAAATGGTTGCAAAAGGGAAAACAGCTCAGCAACTTAAACTTGCCATTGAGAAAGGGTTAAAAGGTGATTACCTGATTAACCCTAAAGTGATGGTTAACTTCATTTCTTTTCGTGAAATTTACGTGAATGGAGAAGTGAAGAAGCCAGGCGGTTACGAGTATCAACCTGGATTAACGGTTGATAAAGCCATTGCCCTTGCTGGTGGATTTACCGACAGAGCTGCGCGTAAAAAAATCAATATTACGCCAAATGGCGAGGGACAGACTCAAAAAGGGGTTCCCCTTGGGCAGTCTGTTAACCCTGGTGACATCATTGTCATTGAGCAAAGTTTCTTCTAAATCATTGAAAATAAGAATTCAAATCTATGTTAGTGAAAAGTGACGACTTAAAGCGCAATGACGAGTTCATTGATTTAAGTAAATACATTCAGCTGGTTAAAAGGAATTTACTGGCTATCGTTGTCTTTGCTGTTTTTGTTACTGCTTGTGTAACCTTTTACGTATTGACCATTACTCCTGAATTTAAAGCAACATCTACGTTGTTAATTGAAAATCAACAGAAAAAAGTCATATCAATCGAACAGGTAGTTGGTGTCGATACCAGTAAGCAGGAATATTACCAAACGCAATACGAAATCATTCGCTCAAACCGAATTGCAGAAAAAGTGATCAGCGATTTGGGTATTGGTGTGATTGAAAGTGCAAATAATGCGATTTCAAATTCTGGTGAACCTTCTGGGCTGAAAGCTTTTATTAAAAATGCTAAAGAAACGGTATACAACCTACCCGTTTTATCCAACTACATTAAAAAGCCTTTACCTGTGTTGGACGAGCAGCTAGAAGACAGCCACCGTCAGCGAGTGTTGCGTGAATTTAAGAGTAATTTGTCAGTAACTCCGGTTAAAAATACTCAGTTGGTACACATTACTTTCTTATCAAAAGATCCTTTAATGGCTGCCAATGTGGCCAATGCGGTAGGTGAAGCTTACATTCAAAACCACGTTGAGTCTCAATTAGAAGCGAACCAACAAGCCTCTATTTGGATTAACTCTCGTTTGGGTGAGTTGCAGCTCCAGTTACAAGCCTCTGAGCTAAAACTGGCTCAGTTTATGGAGCGAGAAGGATTGGTGGATGCCGCTGGTATCGACAGTCTGGCTACCACTGAGCTGACCAACCTTACCAACCAATTGTCTGAAGCCAGAGATCGCCGTTTAGCGGCAGAATCCCTTTACTCTGTACTACAGAAAAATCGTGATGCCGACCTTTCGAGTCTGTATGCAATCAAGCAGGTCTCTAATCACCCACAGATTCGCGACATCCGTTCTAATGAAGTGGATGCGGAAAAGCGCGTATTTGAATTATCCAAACGTTATGGACCTAAACACGACAAGATGATTCGTGCTCAGGCAGAGCTGAAAGCATTACAGAACCGTTCTACTAGGATTCTGAAGCAGCTTGTTGTTGGTATTGAAAAAGAACTGTCAACGGCGTTGGAGCAAGAACGCGGCTTGAAGAGAGAGTTAGAACTGAAAAAGAAAGAATTCCAGTCCGTAACACTCAAGAAAGCCGAGTTTGAAACACTGCGCCGTGAAGTGAACACCAACCGCCAGCTTTATGATTTGTTCCTGACTCGCCAGAAAGAAACATCGGCAACCAGTGACTATCAAAATGCAATTGCCCGCTTTACGGACCGAGCCAGTATCCCATTGGTACCAGCTAAACCACGCAAGGTGTTGATTATCGCAATTTCAGCGGTGAGCGCATTTATTATTGGCTTAGCAGCAGCATTCATACTTGAGGCAATGCGAAATACGTTTGAGCGTCGTGCCGATGTAGAAGAGAAGGTGGGTCTTACTGGGCTTGGTAGCGTACCTAAAATTATAGCTAAGAAGTATCGAAAATCTAAGATTGGCGCTGAGCTGTTCCTCGATAAAGAACATAAAGACTTTGGAGAGTCGATTCGAAGTATTCGTACCTCATTGATACTCAGCCTTATGCAAAGTAAGCGCAAGTGCGTTGCAGTAACCTCTCCGATTTCTGGAGAAGGCAAAACCACGGTGTCTGTAGCACTGGCAGAGTCTTTTGCTGCTATGGAAAAAGTGCTTCTTATTGACTGCGACCTACGTAAGCCATCAGTTGGTGAGAGGTTCAGTCTTAGCAATGCTCAACCGGGTATGACCAACCACCTCTTGATGGGGGCAGAGTTGGAAGATTGTATTTATCACCATGAGAGTCAGGGCTGGATGTGATGACATCAGGTCTTCTGATACCAAACCCTCAAGAACTGCTTGGTTCTGAACAATATAAAGAAATGATTGAATCACTGAGCGAAAAGTATGATCGAATCATCATCGATACCCGCCAGTGAATGTAGTGAGCGATCCAATGTTGGTGGCTAACGTGACGACGTCTTGCGTCATGGTAGTGAAAGCAAACAGCACCAAGGTTAATCAACTGAATTTCGCGATTTCTCGCATGCTCAAATACAAGAGTGTGATTGAAGGTGTTGTTCTCAATCAGGATCAAAGTAAAACGCAGGATGCTTATCAGTACTACGGCTATGAGCACAGCTAGGTTATAAAAAATGGAAAATGTAAACACACCATCAGTTGATATTACGATCCTGTCATGGGATCGGATAGACGATACTCTGGACGCTATTGATAGCGCACTTTCACAGCAAGGGATTGACCTTAAGGTGATCGTTGTTGACCAGGGCTCTAAACTGACGGGCTGGCAAAATTGCGTCAGCATTGTCTTAAAGATTCTAGAATTCAATTAGTTTGTAATCGCCAAACTTGGGTGTACCTGGAGGTCGAAATCAGGCATCTGATCAGGGCACAGGAGAGTTCATTGTCGCTCTTGATAATGATGCAGAGTTTGTCGACGAGCATCAGCTTGCTAAGGCATGTGAGCTGATGCGTAGCGAGCCAGAGCTGGGCGCGTTGGCTTTCCGAATCTTGCGTTTTGGGAGTCAGGAGGATGATCTGACAAGCTGGTCTTACCATGACAGTGCAAGCCAAGCGGCAGAAACCACTTTTTACACAGACCGCTTTGTCGGTGCTGGTCATATGCTGAGAAGAGAAGCATTTGATGGGATCAAAGGCTACGACTCAGACCTGTTCTTCCTTCATGAAGAAGTTGACCTATCGAAGCGACTGATGAACGCTCATTACAAGATCAATATTCACCTGAGGTGGTGATTGGTCACAAAGTGTCTGCTGAGCATCGAGTGGCGTGGACTGGTGGTCGTTGGACGTTTGATGTCCGCAACAAAACTTATCTTCATTTCAAGTTCAGAACTTTCCTGCCAACTGCAGTTTTTCATACCGGCATCCTGGTCTGGAGAGGTATTCGTTCTGGTCTTATCTGGTCAACGTTTAAAGGGCTTTTCCAAGGTTTTGGAATGGTACCAAAAGCGGTTCGTGCGTGGAAACTCAACCAGCCGTGTTTCAGACGCACAAGCAAAGGCATACATGGATTCCTGCTCTCCTACTCAGGGGATGACCGTTATGCAGCGAGTCAAAATGCGCTTCAAAGTGCTAAGCCTGTACCAGTAAAACCAAAGGGATAAAAACGTGGAAAACCTTGCTCCAGTCATTCCATTCAACGAGCAGATTTTGGATTCGTTGAAGCAAACTTTGCTTGATAACTTTCGACCTCATTTAGAGAATCAGGATGCGATTTTCATCGATTATCCTGTCCACCTCAATGTCGGTGACTTACTTATTGCGGAAGGTACAGAAGCGCTATTTCGTGCTTTGAATGTCAATATCGTTGCCCGTATTTCAGAACGAAATCAGGAACGTCTTTTCTATCGTGATATCTCAGAAGACACAGTTTTGGTCCTTCACGGTGGCGGTAATTTCGGCGACTGTATCGCATCATCAGTCGCTCCGCGAGCGAGTCATAGAGGCATTTCCAATAACAAAGTGTTGATCATGCCTCAGTCGGTTCATTATCAGGATCCTTCTCAGTTGACTCAAAGGTGCCGCTCTTTAATTTCATAACAATCTTTATATGTTTGTACGAGATGAGCATTCATTCGACGTAATGAGTGAAGCCTTCGATGAGGCAACCTAAAACTGCTTCCAGATATGGCGTTTGCGATGTCAGATCGCTGGAAAGGTATTGCTCGCACTTCCGAGGGGACACTAAGCCTCAGAAGACGAGACATCGAAGCAACAGATACTGGTGAAGACGGCGACAGATTTGATTGGGACGATCTTTTCAAACCATTTGATGAACGTTGTTACAACATCGCCAGAAGGCTTGCCAGATATGAAAATAAACTGCATTTAAATTTGGGTTTGGATGCATTCTGGAAAATGGTACTCAATCACCTGATCAAAAGGGCGGTTGAGCGATTTACATCCTATAGCGTTGTAGATACAGACAGGCTTCATGGCATGATTTTGTCTTTACTTGTTGGTAACGATGTTGTCATGCGTGATAACAGCTACGGCAAACTGCGACGTTATGCTACGTGCTGGCTTGGATTAAAGCTCGATGAGACCTACGCAGAAGACGCAAAGAAAGCTGCAATGAATAGTCGTGTTATCAAATTGCTGTGGATTGCATTGAAAAGTTTGGCATGAAATTGTCTCTATCGCCACGTTTTCATTTATGCAAAGCTTCTGACTCCGTCAGTATTTGGTATGGCGGTGCTTGCACTGTCTATTGGTCAGGGGGCGGCGTACATTTTTGGCAATCTGTTTGAAGATGCACTGGTTCAGCATAAAGATCCACAGTCGGTGCACTTTGATACCGCGTTTTGGGGAGGCATTAGCTTAAGTGTTGCCCTAAGTTTTTCGATATTGGTAGTTTGCTGGTTGCTTGCTTTAGACACAGAACTTTTTGGTCTAATTGTATTTTCGCTACTCCACATCATCTTAGTCAGCATGGCATCGCTTTATGTAGCGATACTTCGTCGTACAGGGCGATTTGATACATTGGCAAAACGTTCGATGTTATCTCGCTTAGTTGGAGCCGCTTCAGGAGTTGGTTTGGCCTTGTATGGATTTGACAGTGTCGCTGTGGTTGCCCACTCAGTGATGATTGAAGTTGTCGGTCTGGCTTATCTACTTCTGGTTTCCAACCACAGAATTGGACTGAGCTTTCAGCGCAAAGCCTTTTTTGAGCTAGGTTCTGTTGGTTGGATGCTGTGCGTTCGACGCTTAAGTTGGGACGCTTCAATTCGAGGTATTCCAATTTTGCTCGGAGTGACATCAGGGACAGCGGCAGTCGGTCTGTTTGGATTTGCATGGCGTATGGTTGAAATGCCACGTAGTGCTATTGCAAGTGGGTTGCTCAGTTACGCGTTGCCTGTATTTTCACGTCGACAAAACGAAAAAGAAGAGCTGCGTCAACTGTTCCTGGCATCCACAAAATTCACTGCCATGATAGTCACGCCATTGTTTGTTGGGTTGGCCTTAGTGGCTCCAACGTTTGTTCCCTGGCTGTTTGGTGATAAGTGGTTAGATGCGATTTTACCCACTCAGATCTTTGCCATAGTCGCCGTGATTAGCCTTGCTCGGATCTATGTTCCAGTATCATTTACTGCGGTAGCAAAACCGAGTACAGCTTTGATTTCTGATGTAGTTGCTACATTGGTAGCGTTAGCCACTACTGCATTACTTGGTGCTACCTACGGTGCGATGGCAGCCGCATTTGGCATGCTTTTACGTGTTTTCGTAACGATGCCGTTTAGTATGAAAGGCTACAACAAAATATTTGGGCTTAGCTGGTTTTACCAGATTAAACCCGTTTCCGCTGCTTGGTTGGCTTCACTTGGAATGACGTTTGCTGTTGTAATCTCAGGGCAGTTTATTGAATCGTCATTAGCGATAATTTTCCTAGCCTCCTGTTTGATCGGTGCGGCGAGCTATGTGGTTTGCATGAAATTAGTGTATCCCTCATGGCAGCAGGATTTCCGCCAATTTCTGAATAGATAAAGTTGAAATGATATGAATAACGTCATTATTTTTTCAAACCATCTTCTTGCCTACTCAGAAACGTTTATCCGATCACAGGGAGAAGCATTAAAGCACTTCAAGGCTCAGTATGTAGGGAGTGATCAAGTTGAAAAAGGGCTTTCACTTCCTAGTGATCGTATTCATCTTGTTCGAACTGGCATGCTGGGAACTCTGGCGGACAATTTGTTTAAATTGGGTTTCGTGCATCCTAACTTTCTCAGAAGAATGAGAAAGCTCAAACCTGAACTGATTCATGCTCATTTTGGTCCAAATGGAATGACTGCACTGTCGCTTGCAGAGAAGCTAGGTGCCCCCCTTGTGGTCACATTTCATGGTCATGACGTCATTGAATCTCCAACGATGGAAAAACATGGGCGCTTGCATATCCGGTATATGGATCGGAGATCGAGACTTGCAGACAATGTGACTCAGTTTATTGCCGTATCGAAGTGGGTAAAAGAAAGAATGGTAAAACTCGGGTTTCCTGAAAGTAAGATCATTCAGCATTACATTGGTATCGATACTCATTTTTTTTCACCAGATGAATCGACTCACCGTGAAAAGATCATTCTTTGCGTTGGGCGCATGACTGCCTACAAAGGGCAACGATTCTTAGTTAAAGCCATGTCTAAAGTTCAAAAACTTGCCCCCGATTACAAGCTGGTGCTGGTTGGAGATGGCCAAGAAAAAGCGCAGCTTGAAGAACTGGCTCAATCCAAAGGCATTCGGGTTGAGTTTACTGGTCGGCAAACACCAGAGCAGGTTAAACAATGGATGCAGAGAGCAAGCGTGTATGTTCAACCTAGCATCAGAATGCCAGATGGAGAGGAAGAAGCGCTTGCCTTAGCTATTGTGGAAGCACAGGCAGTGGGGACGCCCGCTGTGGTTTTCAATACTGGTGGAATGCCTGAGGCCATTATTGATGGTGAGACAGGAACCGTGGTTAGCCAAGAGAACAGTGACGAGTTAGCCGATGCGATTTTGAACCTGTCTTATGACCATGAGCGTTGGGACCGATACAGTAAAAATGCCATTGGAGTTTGTGCGTCAGACTCATAACTTAGATAAACAGTGTGTAGCACTTGAGAGTATTTACCAGAATGTGCTGCAGCAGAATTAACAAAATTTAGTAGGGATACGTCAGTGAAACTTTCCGTAATTATTCCATCCTACCAATCTCAAGATAACTTGGGGCGTAACCTGTCGGCTTTGGCTAAGCAGATGGATAAGGTCGATGCAGAGGTATTGGTCGTCGACTGTTCTCCTGGAGATGAAGTCGACCAGATTTGTGCTCAGTACCCGTTTGTCCGTTTGCTCAAAGAAGAAAAACGTTTTAACCCTGGTGGGGGGCGTAATATTGGGGCTAAGTCAGCAAACGGCGATTATCTTATTTTTGCCGATGCTGATGTTGTCCTGGATGAACAGGCGCTTCAAAACGTCGCAAAACACGCTTCAGATGGAGCGAAAATATTTGGTGGCGCGCTGGATCTCGATAAAAAAGGGGATGTAACGCTTACCTCTTACATTGAGCATTACTATTTTAATCATGAAAGCCAGTCTTCTCGCACGCCTACTGAGCGCGCGAATTTAAGCTCGGCGCTTATGATCATCGAGAAAGCACTGTTTGATGAAATAGGTGGATTCAGTGATATTCCACGTATGCAGGACACCGAATTGACGGAAAGACTGGTACGTATGGGGCATACTCTGCATTTCTTCCCTGATGTGATTGGCTATCAGATTCAGGATTCTCCCTTCAAGAAAGTCATCAAAAAAATCTACATAACAGGGAATAATCTCTTCTTCCTCCGTTATCAGAAAGAAGGATGGCGGCATGAATAAATGGCTACTTGCACTGCTACTGCCTTTGATGATGCTGGCAAAAATTACTCGGATTAACCTTCGTAATCTCAAGTACGCATTCAGCCCATTCATGCTGCTCGTGTTATGTCCCATCATGTACTTTTGTGGTTTTGCCTGGATGCTGGGCTTTTATAAAGGGATATTCGTCAGTGATGGTATCGCAGCAGGTCGTTAACCATGGGCATTGCATTTTTTTCGCTGACCGTTTCTGAAATGGCATTTGCTTTTGTCTTCGCGATTTCCGAGATGAACATAGAGTTGCCTTTGGTGGCTATTTCTTTTGCTACCTGCTTGATTGGCGTAGCAAGCCGTGTTGTTTGCTTAAAACAGATTTCTTCGTCCTGGCAGTTGGGTATTCGCCAATCTCTGAATAAAGTCGAAATAATATGAATAACGTCATTATTTTTTCAAATCATCTTCTCGCGCATTCAGAGACATTTATACGGGCTCAGGGAGAAGCTCTTACCCAATATCGAGCACAATATTTTGGTAGTGACAGAGTAGAGTCTGGGCTTCAATTACCAGAAGCGAGAACGCATATAGTGAAATCTGGGATGTTCGGAGTCATAACCGACAGGCTGCTCAAGCTAGGTATAATTTTGCCTAATCTTCTGAGCCGCTTTAAGTCTTTGCGACCAGATCTTATACATGCTCATTTTGGTCCTAATGGATTGACGGCTTTATCTCTTGCCGAAAAATTAGATACTCCGCTAGTTGTAACTTTTCATGGTTTTGATGTGATTGAACGCCCTTCATTGGAAAAGCACGGGCGATTGCACTTGCGGTATATGGATAAGCGTTTTGAACTGGCTGACAGGGCGACTCAGTTTATTGCCGTTTCAGACTCGATTAAAGAACGAATGGTACGCCTTGGGTTTCCTGAAGACAAAATCATACGTCATTACATTGGTATAGATACTGATTTCTTTACGCCCTCTGAAAGCATAAAACGAGAAAAAATCATTTTGTGTGTCGGTCGAATGATTCCAATAAAAGGGCACCGATTTCTGATTGAAGCTATGTCGAAAGTTCAAAAACTTGCCCCTGACTACAAGCTGGTGCTGGTGGGAGATGGTGAAGAAAAAGCCCATCTTGAAAAACTGGCTCACTCAAAAGACATTCAGGTTGAGTTTACTGGTCGGCAGACACCAGAACAGGTCAAACATTGGATGCAAAGAGCAAGCGTGTATGTACAACCAAGCGTCAGAATGCCTAATGGGCAGGAAGAGGCGCTTGCTCTGACTATTGTGGAAGCGCAGGCAGTAGGGACGCCGGCTGTGGTTTTCAATACTGGCGGCATGCCTGAAGCCATTATTGATGGTGAGACTGGGACTGTGGTCAGCGAAGAAAGCGTTGACGAGTTGGCCGATGCGATTGTTAACCTGTCTTATGACCATGAGCGTTGGGACCGATACAGTAAGAATGCTGTCGAGTTTGTTCATAAGACTCACAACTTAGGTAAACAGTGTGCAGCACTTGAAAGCATTTATAAAAATGTGCTGCAGCAGGATTAACTAAATTTAGTAGGGATACGTCAGTGAAACTTTCCGTCATTATTCCATCCTACCTATCTCAAGATCACTTGGGACGTAACCTGACTGCGTTGGCTAAGCAGTTGGATGTGGTTGACGCAGAGGTATTGGTTGTAGATTGTTCACCGGGGATTGAAGTCGACCAGATTTGTGCTCAGTACCCGTTTGTCCGTTTGTTTAAAGAAGAAAAACGTTTTAACCCCGGTGGTGGTCGTAATATAGGGGCTAACGCAGCACACGGCGATTATCTTGTTTTTGTTGACGCTGATGTTGTTCTGGATGAACAAGCGCTTCAAGACGTTGCAAATCACATAGCAGATGGTGTGAAAATATTTGGTGGTGCACTGGATCTCGACAAAAAAGGAGACCTAACACTGACCTCCTATATCGAGCATTATTATTTTAATAACGAATCCCAGTCCTCTCGCACGCCAACAGAGCGCGCAAATTTAAGCTCGGCGCTCATGATCATCGAGAAAACGCTGTTTGATGAAGTGGGCGGGTTCACTGATATCTCACGTATGGAAGATACGGAACTGACGGAAAAGCTGGTACGCATGGGTCATACACTGCACTTCTTTCCTGATGTGATTGGCTACCAGATTCAGGATTCTCCCTTCAAGAAAGTCCTTAAAAAAATCTATATAACGGGGAACAATTTGTTCTTTCTTCGTTATCAGAAGAAGGATAGTGGTATGAATAAATGGGTACTTGCGCTACTACTGCCTTTGATGATGCTGGCAAAAATTACTCGAATTAATTTTCGTAATCTCAAATACGCATTCAGCCCATTCATGCTGCTCGTATTATGTCCCGCCATGTATTTTTGTGGTTTTGTCTGGTTGCTGGGCTTTTATAAGGGGATATTCATGAATGACGGCATAGTGGCAGGTCATTACTCATGAGTATTGCAATTTTTTCAATCAGTGATCAGTACCTTAAATTTCATCGTCGTCCTTTTATCAAGGCGATAAGTGAGGAGTTGGGTAATGAAGACACACCTCTGCTTTATTTTAAAAGACCAAAATGGTTTTTAAAGGCGGACAGTAGCTACAAGACTCCGGAAAAGATTGGCAACGTACAAGTGCTGCCTTTACTTACTTTACTGCCAGTCAGCTGGACAATGAACAACGCACTTGCTCGCTGGCTCACGGTAACCTTGCCGATCAAATGGCAAGTAACGAAAGCGGGAAAGCGTTCTGGCAGCAAAGTGAGTTGTCTCTGGTTTTACAAGCCAGACCAATACCTTTATTTAAAAGGGGTTGGGGTGCCGTACGCTTACACTCACTACGATAATTACGATGATGATAAAGAGTATCCGTTTTCTCATTACTCTTCTTATCAGCAAACATTGAAAGCCTGTGTGACTAACAGCGCCGCATGTTTCGCAACCAGCCATCAACTGGTCGAGAAGCTTTCTAAGCTGACTTCACATTCAAATGTACAGTATTTACCTAACGCTGTGGGCAGTGAATGGGTGAATGCATTCGACAGAGATTCTGTCTCGGAAAACGTTATTGGTTTTGTAGGTTCTATCGATCAGTCGACCGATGAGCGTTTAATTGAACAGGTTTGCGAGCGTTATCCTGACATGACCATAATGATGGTAGGAAAGGTTGGAAATGACGCCATTACGGCTCTTTCTCACAAATATTCGAATTTAACGCTGACAGGGCTAGTTCCTTACGAACAATTGCCCAATTTTATGTCCACATTTAAAGTCGGAATATGTCCCTACCGAATGTCTCCTTTCAATCAGTACCGTAACCCTTTGAAGTTATATGAATATTGCGCTGCTGGTATTCCGTCTGTCTCTAGCCAATGTGACTTTGACAAGGAAGGTAAACGACTGGTCCACGTTGTCGAAACGGATGATGAGTTTGTTGATTCAATAGGCAAGGCAATTGAATCTGATACTCCATCAACAAGAGAAAAAAGAAAAGCGTTTGCAAAACAAAACACTTGGGCAGTACGAGCAAAAGAAGCGCTCAACCACATTAAGGCAGCAGTTTAATGAAATTGGAATTTCGTCAGTTCGTTTCAAAAATTACCGTATTTGAATCAACCGATCGGGTTGTGCAACATTGTCGTCAGTATCTTGAAGAAGGAAAACGGCTCAATATCGCATTCCTGAATGCTCATGCTTTTAATCTCGGATGCAGAAATTCGGGCTTTGTCGATTCCATCATGGCGAGCGATCTGGTTTTACGAGATGGCATTGGTGTAAAGATCCTTTTCAAAATGCTGGGTAAGGAGCCTGGATACAACCTCAATGGCACCGATCTCATTCCTGTATTGCTTACTCAGGTGTATCAGGGGAAAAAAGTGGCATTGTTTGGTTCAACAAACAAAGAACTGACGGTTGCCAGACAAAAACTTGAAACTCAGAATGTACAAATAGTGACCGTTCTTGACGGCTTTAAGGAACCTATTGCATATGTTCAACATCTTGCCGATCACGAGGTTGATTTGGTGGTGATGGCAATGGGGATGCCTAAGCAAGAAGCCGTGTCTAAAATGATATGCGAGACGTATCCAAACATATCGACCATCAACGGTGGAGCTATTGTAGACTTCATAGCTGGTAAGGTTGAAAGAGCACCTGAATGGGTGCAAAAACTCAGCTTAGAGTGGGCTTACCGGTTAATGAGAGAGCCGAAGCGCTTGTTCAATCGATATGTTATTGGAAATGTCACTTTCTTGACCCGAGCTATGATTGTGAAATTGAGTGGATAATATGTTAGTCAGCAGGAAGCGATACTCAGCGGTATTTTTCGTTTGTGCACTTTTGACGATGACTTTTTCTTCGTCAGCCAGCCCAAAAAAAACACTTCAACAAGAAGAATTTATTTCTACAGAAAATCCGGTTTCATTCGTTTACGAGTGTCATCCAGAATTATGGGACAAAGGATCGCTCAGCACGTCTGTAGAGTTCAAGCTAAAGCCTAAAAAAGGCAGGAAGCGCTGTGAAATTGCAGTTCAAAAAGGGCTTGAACGAGACAAACCCTTCTCCTTGAGCTTTCGCTTTTTGGTTAACGATACTTACCAGTATTCCAATCAGTGGCACAGCTATTTCCAAATTCATTCCTTCCCTGACAAAGGAGAAAGCTGGCGTTGCCCAATCATGGCTTTAGAAACCAAAAACGGAAAACTCAGAATGTACAACCGCTGGGATCAGAAGAAGATATCCAGCACCAAACGTGGCTCCTGTGCTGCAAATGGTAATTCTATTCGTTCTCGGACGCTTTTCGAAGGTGTGAGCTACGCAGCTAATGTATGGAATCAGTTTAGAATAGAAGGCGTTTTGTCTACTTCTGATAACGAGTGTCTCAAAACTTATTTAAATGGGGTTTTGCTAAGCGAAACCTGCGGTCCAAACACATTTAACGATGCCAAAATGCCATTTTTTAAACTGGGTATTTACAAGCCAACAAGCTGGGATAAGTACCCCGAGATAAGCCTGAAAGTTAAGGATCTGGAGCTTAACTAAGTATGCTGATTCGAAGAGACTCTTTTAATTTTTTCTGTCTGACTGCACTGTTTTACCTGGTATTAGTCCGATCCACTAACATGGGTTTCGGTTACCCGGCTGCTCAACACCTATTGGGTCACATTAGCTATACACCGCAAAAGTTCATGCAGATGGCGCAGCTTGCTCTCATTGCCTTATTCTTTTTCTTTACAGGGAAAAGGCTATTAGCGCAGATGAGGATCAGCGTGCTGGCATACATCATTATTGCGTTCAGCTTGCTTTCAATTTTATTTTCTCCAAACTCAAGCCTTGCCCTTAGATATTTGATCTCAGTTTCTGTTGTTTCGATACCAGTCTTTCTCTACTACCGGTATTACGGACCAGAAGCGCTATACAACACGTTGGTCACCTTTTTTACGGCAGTCGTCGTGCTGAATATCTTATATGTCATTGTGTTTCCGCAATACGCGATCATGAATGGTGTGCATGCGGGTTCTTGGCGAGGGCTCTTTGTTCATAAAAACGGAGCTGGTTCGTTCTTTGCGGTGATCAGTATTATATTTTTTCAGCGCTGGTGGTTTGAATCAAAACGCAGGGATATGAAACAACTGGGTTTATTCTTGTGTTGTTTGCTAATGGTTATCATGTCTCAGTCGATAACGGCGTTGCTGACAATGGTCATAGTGATGACCACTTTTTTCTTCGTACGTTTTGTAATAGCCAAACCACTGATTCGTCAGAAAATAGTATTGCTGACTTTTTACTCCGTAGGTCTTATTTTCTCAGTGACATTATTGAATGTCTTTCTGTACGACATTCTCATCTTACTCGGGAAAGACCCGACTCTGACAGGTAGAACAGGACTTTGGGAAGTGCTATTTGGGTTGATATTTGAGCGACCGTTGTTCGGGTATGGAATTGGTGTGTTTAGCCGACCGGAAATCATGTATCAGTATTCCTCGGCGTTTGGTTGGGCGGCAAAAACTACGCACAGTTCCTATATGGATCTCGCTCTTGGTATTGGCATTCCTGGGAGCATAGCTGTATTTATCTGGATAGGTAAGAGTATGTTTTCTGCGCTCATGTCTAAGACAATAACTCACACTTATGAGCAGCAGTTAGCGGTTGCAATTGGAGTGATTACTGGCGGTTTAACTATTGCATCTGCCTCAAGTGGTGTGTTGTTAAGTAATGCTTTCATATGGGTTTTAGTTCTAAGTATGATTTTGTTCTGCCACTCAAGAGAGGTAGAGGATGAAGTTCAACCGGATTAGTTACTCATCTGTGGACTTCGTTGTTGGTTAGGTCGAACAGCCATCTGAATACGTGCAAAAAACTTAGCTTGGAGTGAACTCAGCGGTATTTTTTGTTTGTGCACTTTTGATGATGGCATTTTCGCCTGCCAGCTCCAAAAACAATTCAGCAAAAAGAATTTATTTCTACGGTAAATCCGGTTTCGTTGGTTTATGTATGCCACCGACGTTATGGAACAAAGGATCTGGAGCTTAACTAAGTATGCTGATTCGAAGAGATTCTTTTAATTTTTTCTGTCTGACAGCACTGTTTTATCTGGTGTTGATCCGATCAACCAATATGGGATTCGGTTATCCTGCTGCTCAGTATTTAATTAGTAACATCAGTTACACACCGCAAAAGTACATGCAAATGGCACAGCTTGCCCTTATTGCTTTATTCTTTTTCTTTACGGGAAAACGAATATTGGCACAGATGAGGATCAGTGTACTGGCATACATCATTATTGCGTTCAGCTTACTTTCGATTCTATTTTCTCCAAACTCAAGTCTCGCTCTTAGGTATTTAATCTCGGTTTCTGTTGTTTCGGTGCCTGTCTTTCTTTATTACCGTTATTACGGACCCGAAGTGCTATACAAAACGCTGGTCACCTTTTTTACTGCAGTTGTCGTACTGAATGTCATATATGTGTTCCTGTTTCCACAGTACGCGATCATGAATGGTATACATGCTGGTGCGTGGCGAGGGTTGTTTGTTCATAAAAACGGAGCAGGTTCGTTTTTTGCTGTAATCAGTATTATTTTCCTTCAGCGTTGGTGGTTTGAATCAAAATGTAGAGATTTAAAGCAACTGATTTTATTTTTGTGTTGTTTGCTAATGGTTATTATGTCTCAGTCAATAACGGCATTGTTGACAATGATGGTGGTTATAACCACTTTCTTCTTTGTACGTTTTGTAATAGCCAAACCCATGATTCGCCAGAAAATAGTGTTGCTGGCGTTTTACTCCACAGGTCTTATTTTCCTGGTCATTTTATTAAATGCGTTTCTGTACGACATTCTGATATTACTTGGGAGAGATCCAACTCTGACAGGAAGAACAGGGCTATGGGAAGTTCTTTATGGGTTGATATTTGAGCGACCATTGTTCGGGTATGGAATAGGGGTATTTAGCCGACCTGAAATTATGTATCAATATTCGGCGGCGTTTGGTTGGGCTGCAAGATCAACACACAGTTCCTATATGGATCTTGCTCTTGGCATTGGCATTCCTGGGAGTATGGTTGTTATTGTTTGGATAGGTAAGTGTATGTTTTCTGCGCTCATGTCCAAGACACTGACTCACACTTATGAACAACAGTTAGCGATTGCAATTAGTGTGATTACGGGGGGGTTAACCATTGCATCTGCGTCAAGTGGGGTACTGCTAAGTAACGCTTTTATATGGGTTCTAGTTCTAAGTATGATTTTGTTCTGCCACTCTAGAGAAGTAGAGGGTGAAGCTCAGCCGGATTAGGCACTAATTCATTAGTTTGGTATGAGTAGAGCTAACTCTTTGATCTACATGTAATTGAACACTTCTTCTTTTATTTTCTTATTTATTGTTACTAATAAAAAAATAGTACTGAGTTTTTTTATTCATTATTTTTTAAAAAATTGGACCAATATTGTCATGCCTAAAATTAGGAAAAGTCACCTTATTTAATTAACCCTTTAATATTAGGTTAGTAAACCCTAATGCTGTAGTCCTATTTTGTCATTATTGTATGTCAGGGCAGTGTCAAATTGATGTTAAGGTCAATATAATTTTTCCTGATATCAATAATCTGGCATCAAAAATAATAAGCCTTATACCTTGATGCTGGTTAACTTGTGTTGTTAATAATTGGAGACATGGAAATGACTACAACTTATGTAGGGACGACGAATACAGATGGCACAGGCTCAGCGTCAGGTCTGAATGCAGGCAACGCTGCTCTTTCTCTTATTGGAACTGGTAGCGTGTCAGCAGATGGTGTAAGCCTAGAATCCACAGGTGGCATATTGAGTGCCACGGTTCTTTCTTCTGATACCTGGAACAAAGCAGGCTATAAGGAAGCAAAAGTAGATGGCAATGATAATCTTGTTTACGTAAACAACTTTGTTGACGTAGATATTGATAATAATAATTCGCAAGGCGCTTCAATCCTGGTAGCAAATGCTAAACGCGGTACGATTGATACGGGCAACGGTAATGATGCAATTACTATTGCTGCGTTTTCAAATAGCTTGAACTGGGGCAATTTATTTGAAGTGAACAGCGGATTTGGTAACGATATTATCACTATTACCCATGCAAAGAATTCCCAATTTACTCGTTTTGAAATAGACGCAGGAGCAGGGAATGACGTTGTGGACGTATCAGGTCTATTAGGTCCAGCTGTCGGCGCAGAACATCGTTTTGCTGATGGCGGTTCAGGTTTTGATGTACTGAAACTAAGTGGTACGGATACGGTATCATTTGAAAACTTCGAAGTAGTTCGTGGCGCAGGCAAAATTGCACCAGCAGCATTGACCATTGATGACGCATTGCTGGCGGCAAACAACGCGGAAGCAGAAGTCGGCTTCGGTCTTGTACTGTCCAACATTGATATCACGTTGGATGGCAGCATTCTGGGTCACGACAGTTATGAGCTAACTGCGGATGAAGCAATGTATCTTGACGCTCAAGGTCTGAATGCGGATGACTTCTATTCTGTTACTGTGTACACAGAAGAGGGTGCTTACCAGATTCTGACTTCAGATTCAGACTACGCACCAGCTGTTTAACTGAGTATTACTGAGGGATCGCTTTATCGAAGCGATCCCTTTTCATACTTAGCTCATGCACAGGTTTGAAATTATTCCCAATGTAACTTTTCGATATGCCCGTTGAATCAAAGGCATCCTATACTCAGGCTTCTTAATTTTTGGTTGTGGCTTTTCTTAACAGCGACAGACAAAAGTTAGGGTGGTTAGGAATAATTATAAAAAACTCGCAGGCAATATACGTCTATGAAACTCTGGTCAACTTTCTCAACGTACCAAAAGAAAAACTTTTTCTATTTTCAAGTTTTCTCGGTATTCGCCAATCTTCTGGTTCTCGTACTGCCAATTTACAGTTTGCAGGTATTCGATCGCGTTCTTTCTTCAAGAAGTACAGACACGTTGCTCTTTCTCGCTTTAATTGCGATTTTCTTGCTGTTAGTGCAAGTTTGTATGGACTATACGCGCCAACAGATTCTCAATAATCTGTCCTCAATTTATGACAGTTCTTTTGGTGAATTGCTGATTCAAAAGAGCTTAGGCTTATCATCTAAAAATGCTGCGGCAGCACACAAAGCCGTTCAAGATCATCAGTTAACGAAACAGTATCTAGCTTCGCCGTTCCATCGCAGTTTGTCAGACCTCCCCTGGACATTTATTTTTATTATCGTTTTGTTTTTGCTGCATCCATTACTGGGCATGTATGCGCTGCTTTCTACTATTGTATTGGGTGCCGTCAGCGGATTACTGCTTCTCTTTACCCACAAAAATATGAAAGAGGCACGTTCGCTTTCTGTTCAGCATTCGTCTTCTGTTCAAAAGTTATTCAGTAAAGGCAAGTTGCTTAAGTCTTATCAGGCATCCGGAAAAGTCGTTGATCGTTGGAGACAAAAACAGTCAAAAACACTGGAACAGGATGAACGTTCTAAGCGAATGACCAACCACGGGCAAACTGTACTTAAATTCATCCGCATGTGTGTTCAGGTTGGTGTATTCGCCGTAGGTGCTTGGTTGGTGATTCAGGAACAGATTATGGCGGGTTCTTTGCTGGCTGCTTCAATTCTACTGGCGAGAATCCTCGCCCCAATCGATCAGGGTGCAAGCCAGTACTTTGGCTGGCTAGAGTCAAAAGAAGCTTACAAGCGTATTTCCACCATTCTTGCTAGCCATCAGGACGACAATAAGATGGATATCGCAATGGACGAGATTGAGTTGTCCGTAGATAAGGTTACCTATCGTGGTATCGGTGAGCGATTATTGGTTCACAATATTGGCTTCAATCTCAAGCCCGGACACTGTTTAGCGGTGAAAGGTGCTTCTGGTTCGGGTAAGTCAACGTTACTCAAGCTACTCGCTAACTACTACTCACCCTCTCAGGGGCAGGTTCGAGTTAATGGCATCAATGTTGATAAGCTCGATCCAAACCGTCTGGCTCAATCGATTGGCTACTTGCCTCAGGTGATAGATGTATTCGATGCGTCGGTATCCGACAACATCAGTGGTTTCGGGGATCACCTTGATCTGGATGTACCTGAAAAAGTAGTGAAAGCCAGCAAGGCGGCACTTTGCCACAGTTTTGTAGCGAAACTTCCTCAAAGTTATGGAACAACTCTGGGGCTTGAAGGTGTGGAGCTTTCTCGCAGTGAAATGCAGCGTCTTGCGCTCGCCAGGTGCTTCTATTATCAGCCCAAACTTCTCATTTTGGATGAACCAACGTCTTTCTTAGATAACGCCATGGTTCAGCAACTGGCTAAGAATCTGGATGAATGGAAAAAGGCGGGGGTAGGAATCATCTTCGTCAGTAATTCACCTCAGATGATGAAATTGGCGGATTACGTGGTTGAGCTGAAAGACGGTGTTATTCACGATGCTTACGAAAACAAACCCAAACAGAATAAGAATAGCGTGAACATTGCTAGCCATAGCAATTATCAGGCTATTAAGTACTAGGAGCGGTGATATGAAAGATTCTCTCTCCTTAATGACAGATAACAATCGCTTGATTCGTCGTGCTTTAGTATTCCTAGTAGTTAGCCTAGGCTTCTTTGCAACCTGGACATGGTTTGCCAAACTCGATTCTGCCGCTATTGCTTCAGGTATCGTGATTGTTGAAAGCAAGCGTAAGAGCATAGAACACCTTGAAGGTGGCATTGTTGCCGATGTGTATGTCCGCGAAGGACAGCAAGTCGAGAAAGGTGCGCCTCTGATTAAGATCTCAGACATCACTTTTCAGAGTCGCCTTAAGCAGACACAGCTAACGTGGATCAGCCGTCAGATCGAATACCAGCGTCTGCTGGCAGAGCGAGGCAATCTGGATCGATTTGTGCCTAATCTGGAAAAGGATTTGTTTCCACATTTGGTGCTGGAAATTGAAACCTTAATCGCGAACCAACAGTCTCTATTCGCAAGTCGTGTGGACATGCGTAACAAAGAACTGGATATTGTCGATTCGCGCTTGAAACAGACCAAAAATCGCCGAGCATTTTCTTCTCAAATGCTCGCTCAGCGTAAGCAAGCCCTCGAATTCCTTAATGACGAAATTGAGATGCACGATCAACTTCTTGCCGACGGTTTCACTTCACGTCTGAAAGTGCTGGAACTGAAGCGTTCAGAAGTATTGCTCGTATCTGACATCATTTCAGTTCAGGCAGAACTTGATGGTCAGATCTTGTCTGTTTCAGAGCTTGAACAGCAAAAGAGTGCCATTCAGCAACGCAACCGATCTGAAGTTGAAACCAAAATTGCAGAAGTTCGCAATGCTCTTATCTCGCTTGAAGCAGAGCTCAAGTTAGCCAGTGATGTACAGGCGCGAACGGTGGTTAAGAGCCCCGTTAGCGGTGTGGTACTTGGTTTGCAGGTGAACACATCAGGAGAAGTTGTTGGCGCGGGTGAAAGCTTAATGGAAATTGTACCAGACAACGACAGCCTGATAGTCGAAGCCATAATTAACCCGACAGATATTGATGTCGTGAGAATAGGTCAGCAAGCCTTAATTCGTCTTTCTGCATTTAACTTCCGGACGACGCCACCAGTACATGGCGAAGTGGTTTACATTGATGCAGACAGAATTGAATCCAACGGCGAGGAAGTCAGTGGGTTTAAGGTGAAGGTAAAGCTTAACCAAGACGAAATTTCTAAGAATCCAGATCTGGAACTTTATCCGGGTATGCCAGCGGAAGTCTATGTGCTACTCGAAGAGAAGCGTCCGCTGGACTATCTACTCGAACCTCTAAAAGTCAGCCTTCTCAGGGCATTCCGAGAGAGTTGATGACATAACTAAAATCCAATTGAAATATCGCGAGGGTAATGTCAACAGGTCTTGATATACCCACGCGAGTACATTTACCAATAACAATAAAGATATAAATTTTTTGGGCAAGGACCCAAACAGGACTAAGAAACGGAGTTGTAATGATCAAGAAATGCTTATTTCCGGCAGCTGGCTATGGAACGCGCTTTTTACCGGCAACGAAATCAATGCCGAAAGAGATGATGCCTATCGTAAACAAACCTCTTATTGAATACGGGGTTGAAGAAGCGATTCAGGCAGGAATGACAGACATGTGTGTGGTGACAGGGCGTGGTAAACACTCTCTAATGGATCACTTCGACAAAAACTACGAACTGGAGCATCAGATCAGTGGCACTAACAAAGAAGAGCTGTTGATCGACATTCGTGAAATTATTGATGCCGCGAATTTCACCTACATTCGCCAGCGTGAAATGAAAGGTCTGGGTCACGCGATTCTGACAGGGCGTGAGCTGGTGGGTGACGAACCTTTTGCTGTGGTTCTTGCTGATGACCTTTGTGTAAACAGAGCGCAAGGCGTGCTCGCTCAAATGGTCGCGCTTTATAAACAGTTTCGCTGTTCTATTGTCGCAGTAGAAGAAGTGCCAGTTGAAGAAACCCACAAATACGGCGTGATCTCGGGTGAGATGATCAAAGACAAGCTCTACCGAGTTGACGACATGGTCGAAAAACCAGAGCCAGGTACAGCACCAAGTAATCTGGCTATCATTGGTCGCTATATTCTGACACCAGACATCTTCGAACTGATCGAGCAAACAGAGCCGGGTAAAGGTGGCGAAATTCAAATTACTGATGCGCTTCTAAAGCAAGCCAAAGCTGGTTGTGTTCTGGCGTACAAGTTTGATGGTCAGCGTTTTGACTGTGGTAGTGTTGAAGGTTACATCGAGGCAACAAACTACTGCTACGAAAATGTTTATTTGCAAGGGCGTTCTTCCGAGCTTGCAAAAGAAGTGACTGGTAAGAAATAATACTCTGAACCGAATTCAGAGAAATATTGAATGAAAAACTTCGATACTCAACAGACCAATCATGCCAACTTCGTGGTTGGTCTGTTTGTTTTGGTCGTGCTAAGCGTTGCTAGCCTTTCGATTTTGAAAAGTGCCGGTCTGCTTTCTGGTGATCTTGGACAGGCAGTTCAGTCACACGACCTGATTTTCCACGTCGCATTTGCCTTGGTACTGGGTGGGTTAGCTGGACTAGCGAGTCGCGCTTCTAACAAGCCAATGGTCGCGTTATTGCTATTTTTTGTGATAACAGATGAGTTATTGCAGATTTGGTTACCAACACGGCAGTTTTCCTGGCTGGATATGGCTTGCAATGTTTTTGGGTGTCTAGCGGGTGTACTGATATGCCACTTCACTTTATTTGCTCATGCTCAATGGTTTAACAGACCGACAACCTAAAAATCGCTGTCATTGATTTCTACCTGCTATTACACTTGTGCGATGTTCTAAACGAAAAACAATGACATGCGCATCATTCACACCTCAGACTGGCATCTTGGGCAAAACTTCTACACAAAGAGCAGAAAGAACGAACATCAATCCTTTCTGAATTGGCTCCTCCAACAAATTGAACAGCATAATGTCGATGCGTTGATTGTCGCGGGAGATATCTTCGATACAGGATCTCCCCCAAGTTACGCCCGAGAAATGTATAATCAGTTTGTGGTGCAACTGCAAAAATCAGACTGCACTTTGGTGGTATTGGGAGGAAATCACGATTCAGTATCCGTCCTGAATGAAACCAAGCAAATTCTCGCCTATCTCAATACTCATGTGATTGCCAGTAGCTTAGAACAAAGCCAGGATCAGGTTGTGGAATTGACAGACGGCAGTGGAAATGTGGGTGCGCTGCTTTGTGCGATCCCGTTTTTACGTCCACGTGATTTAGTCATTAGCCAGTCGGGAGACTCCTCCACTGACAAAAGGTTAGCAATTGCAGATGCAATTAAAGATCATTACGCCAGTGTTTATCAGGCAGCAGTTGAGAGGCGAAAAGCGTTAGGTGTCGATGTTCCGATTATCGCCACAGGGCATTTAACGGCATTAGGTGTAAAGCAGTCGGAATCTGTACGCGATATTTACATTGGAACACTGGAAGGGTTTGCAGCCGACGGCTTCCCGCCCGCTGACTATATTGCTCTGGGGCATATTCATCGCCCGCAGATTGTCGCAAAGCAAGAACACATCCGATACTGTGGTTCCCCCATTCCACTCAGCTTTGATGAATTAAAGTCGAACAAACAGGTGCTTCTGCTCAATTTTGAACATTCCCATTCTCCAGAGATCACTTCGTTAGAAATCCCAAGCTTTCAGCCAATGGCAACTGTATCTGGTTCGTTGACCGAGTTGGAAACCGTGCTGAAGAAATATGCTGAGAGTGAAGAAACGGTTTGGTTGAGTATTGAGGTTGAAATCGACGACTACCTGTCAGATTTACAGCAAAGAATTCAAAAGATGGTAGAAGATCTTCCTGTTGAAGTGCTGCAGCTTAAACGAAGCCAGTCCGCAAGAAGAAAGGCGCTCAGTCAGGAACGAAATGAAACGCTGGACGAACTAAGCCCATTTGACGTTTTTACTAAACGCATTGCACAAGAAGTATTTGAAACGGATGAAGAACTGGCTCGCAAAGCGCGGCTTGAAGAGAAGTTCATTCGCATTGTCGCTGAGGTCGAGGAGGAGAAAAAGTGAAAATACTGTCTCTGAGGCTTAAAAACCTGAACTCTTTAAAAGGTGAGTGGAAGATCGACTTCACTCAGTCACCATTCACCGACAATGGTTTGTTCGCGATTACTGGTGCAACTGGTGCGGGAAAAACAACCCTTCTTGACGCAATCTGTTTGGCGATTTATCACAAAACGCCTCGGCTTGGGTTGTTAACCCAGTCCAGCAATGAAGCCATGACCAGAGGAGAGTCTGAGTGCTGCTCAGAAGTGGAATTTGAGGTCAAAGGGAAAGCCTACCGAGCGTTTTGGAGCATGCGTCGTTCACACAAAAAAGCGGACGGCAAGCTTCAAGCTGCGGAAGTGGAACTTGCTGAGGTGGAAGGTGGAAAAGTGATCGCCTCGCAAGCGAAGAAAAAGCTGGAAGAGGTAGAGCGCATTACCGGGCTGGATTTCGACAGATTCACCAAATCCATGATGCTGTCTCAAGGTCAGTTCGCGGCTTTCCTAAATGCCAAAGAATCCGAACGTGCAGAGTTGTTAGAAGAGTTAACAGGCACTGAGATCTACGGTCTTATATCAGAACGGGTTCACCAGCATTGGTCAGAGTCAAAACAAACCTTGATTGCCTTAGAATCAAGGGCTCAAGGCGTTCAGTTGCTTGAAGCGGCTTATCGTGAATCGCTAAATGAAGAACTGTCTTCGCTAAAAAAACAGCATGGAACCGCAAAAAAAGAGAAAGAATCCTTTGATCAATGCGCTAACTGGATAAAAGAAAAAACCGATTTGGCAGCGGAGCTTAGCCAAACGTCGCAATCGTTGATTAATGCTAAAACAGCACTTGCCGAAGCCAAGCCAGAGCTCGATAAACTCTCTGATGCCGAGCCTGCAGAGCAAATCAAACCACTGCATGACAAACTTTCTGACATACATAATACACATCGCCAGTACACGGAATCCCTAGAGAGCCTTCGCAAGCAGGCAACTGAGCTGGAGTCCGAATGCAAGGAAGTTGATGCGGAAGTTAAAGTTTCAGAATCGACGTTGCAAAGTACTAAGGTCGCTCAACAGGCGTTAGAAGACCTGATCACACAAACGGTTATCCCTTTGGACAGTGACATTGCACAAGGAAAACAAAAGCAATCGTCCTTGCAGTCTGAAATTCATGAGAAGAACAACAAAAAGCATACGCTGGATGCGTCTTACCATCAGCTCACAACCAAACTGAAAGAGCAGAGTGATACGATCGCCGAGAGCGAAAAATTCATTGAACAAAATGCAAATTTGAAAGACGTGGCTCCAAAGCTGGAAGGTTGGAAAGTCCAGCTTACAGCCCTTGAAGAGTCAAGTCGCGAACTGACCGAGATTGATTCAAATCTGTCGTCACTCGGTATTCAGCAAGCTGAGCATATTGAAAAGCAGCAAAAAATAGAATTTGAGTTGGAGCTGGCTCATTCAGAACTCAAATCGAACAAAGAAAAAGAACTTCAGTTGAGTTCAAGTTATCAGGCTTTGTCTGGAGCATCCAGCCTTGAAGAGATGGAAGCTCAACAACAAACAATGAATCAGCAAGTTATTGTTTCCCACCAGTTACAAGGGTTTCAGGAACGCTGGTCTCTAGTCTCTAATGAGCAACAGCAATTGTCTCAAAAAATGGCGCAGCAAGAGTCTGAACTGAAGCTGCAAAATCAGCAGCGAGACAGCTTACGGGAACAATACAAATCTCAGAATCAGCTAGCTCAGTCACTTGCTCAACTTGTGACACAGGAAGAACATCTTGCTGTCTACAGAGCCAATCTGAGATATGACCAGCCATGTCCACTGTGCGGCAGTCTTGAACATCCGATACTTGCTGATGGTGCCGTGTCGGTGCCAGAAACCATTGCTCAAAAAGAAGAAGCAGAAAAACACCTCTCTGAATTAAAGCGTCAGGGAGAAGCGCTGTCGGTCGAGATAAAATCTGTTGAGTTCCAACTTTCAGAGAATCAGAGCAAGCTGTCGGCAGGGCAAACGGAACTGGAACAACTCCAGTTGCAGTGGAACCAAAAACTTCCGGCACTAGACACAGCTATTGATATTGTTACGCCTTCTAGTGCAGCAATTTTGACAGCAAGCCTAGAAGAAAAGGTCAAAGCCAGTCAGTCTCAGATCGGTCAATTGAAAGCCGCAGAAAAAGCTTTGGAAGAGTCGCAGAAGCAGACTTCCACACTGTCAGAGAAAGCAGTGCAGCTTGAAAATCAGCTTAAGCTTGAAACGAAAGACATCCAATTGATTGAGAAGAAACAACAGGATTTTGCTGAGCGTAAGCAAAAACAGGAAGCTCAACGCTTGGAGCAACGTCAGGATCTGCAAAGTGCGATGTCAGAAGCGAATCTGAAGGCTCCAGACCAGAATGTCGAGCTATGGATTAATGAGCTAAAAGATCAGGTTGACGCGTTTCAGAATAAGGAAAAACATCTTAGCGAGCTTCGTCATTCGGTTACCTTGGTATTGGCAGAACAGAAAAATCTCGATTCTCAGCAAAGTGAGTTAACGGATGCTTTAAACCAGTTGCAAAAGCAGTTAGTCGAAACGTCAGATCTGCTTAATGAACGAATGGCAAAACGAACGGAAGTGTTTGCAAACAAGTCAGTTGACGATGAAAGGCTGAAAGCTCGTGAACAAGTGGCACAGGCAGAAAGAAGCACCGAGCTGATTCAGGCTAAGCACAAGTCTCTGAAAGAAAAGCAGGCATCTCTTTCCGGGCAGCAATCATCAATCAATAACAGCCTAAGCAATGCTGCGGTTTCAAAGAGCCAGATCCAGAGTGAATGGGAACAAGCTTTGTCATCGAGCCCCTTTGATACTGTTGAGCAGTTCCAAAGTGCGTTGTTACCAATCGAGGAAAAAGCTCGCATTCAGCAGCTCAAGCAGTCGTTGAATGATTCGATTACTCAGCTTAAAGCCATTCAGGAAAGCGCTAATCAGAAACTGAGTGCTCTGAACTGCCATGAGAAAGCGTCTGAGTGGAATGATATCAAGCTAGAAGACATCCAAAACCAACAGACCGAAGCCCAAAAACATCTGGAAGGGCTGACGAAACGTGAAGGTGAAATCACTCAGGAACTGATGTCCGACGACAAAAGGCGAGAAGAGCAATCCTCATTGTTTGAAGAAATTGAACGGTACCGGGTTGAGTATGATGACATTCAGTATTTGCATTCGATGATCGGCTCCCAGAAGGGCGACAAATTCCGTAAATTTGCCCAAGGTCTGACCCTCGATAATCTGATTTACCTGGCGAACAAACAACTTTCGAGACTCTATGGTCGATATCAATTGCAAAGAAAGCAAGGGGAAGGGCTTGAGCTTACGGTATTGGATCTTTGGCAGGGCGATAATGAAAGGGACACCAAAACACTATCGGGTGGGGAGAGCTTTCTCGTGAGTCTTGCACTGGCACTGGCTCTGTCCGATCTGGTTAGCCACAAAACCAGCATAGACTCCTTGTTCCTGGATGAAGGTTTTGGCACCTTAGATGCGCAAACATTGGATATCGCGCTGGATGCGTTAGATAGTCTGAACGCATCTGGAAAAATGATTGGTGTCATCAGCCACATAGAAGCGATGAAAGAACGCATTCCAGTCCAGCTAAAAGTGACCAAGAAGAGTGGTTTAGGTATCAGTGAGCTAGCGCCTGAATATCGCTTTAACCCTTAACTCCGACGACCTTAGAGATCTGATAAGTAATGACAAGAGATAAAACCTCTGAAACCACAGAATTAAAGCTGGAAAATCAGTTCTGTTTTCCTCTTTACAGTGCAACCAATGCCGTCGTCAGGGCGTATCGACCTTTGCTTGATAAGCTGGACCTGACTTATCCTCAGTACTTGGTCATGATGGTGCTTTGGTCACAAAATGGCATTAACGTCAAAGAGCTAGGGAATAAACTGTATCTGGATTCAGGTACACTGACCCCGTTGCTAAAGCGGCTGGAAGGCAAAGGGCTGGTGGAGAGAAAGCGCGCGCAGCATGATGAACGAGTGCGCGAGCTTCATCTGACACAATCTGGGCAGAAATTAAAAGCACAAGCGGAATCAGTTCCTAAGGAAATGATGTGCTCGCTCGATATGGATCTGGATGATTTGATCACTATGAAGCGATTGTGCGAAAAACTGCTCAATAAAATCGGCTAGCCACATCGGAACCTTTTGGGTATAGAATTTTCAGGGAGTGAAAATGAACACAGTATTGGTTGAGAATAAGAAGATAAGCCCTTCTAAAGTGTTGTGTGTAGGAAGAAACTACTCGGAACACATTGCTGAGCTTAATAACAGCATTCCTGACCAAATGGTGGTATTTAACAAGCCAAACAGTTCTATTAGCACGACGCTAACCTCTTATCATCAAGAACCTCTGCACTACGAAGGTGAAATCTGTTTTGTTATCCATAACAGTCAAATTACTCATGTTGGCTTTGGTCTGGATTTAACCAAGCGCGCATTGCAGTCGGAGTTAAAATCTAAGCAACTTCCATGGGAAAGAGCCAAAGCCTTTAATGGAAGTGCTGTTTTCAGTCGATTCATTCCCATTTCTTATGCCGATATCCCAAACCTAACTCTAGAGCTGTTTATTAATTGCGTTCGAGTGCAATCTGGCGGTGTGAAAGACATGATGTTCAAACCGTTAGAAATTGTCGATGAACTGCTTGAGTATACTCAACTGGAGGATGGCGATGTGATTATGACAGGCACCCCAAAAGGTGTTGGGACTGTCGAGAAGGGCGATGTATTTCTCGCCCGAATCAAATGCAATGACAAAACTCTGATTGAAACAGAGTGGGAAGCAAAATAACTTAGCTCGCTTAAATCGGGAGTGGGGTCGAAACGTCAACTAAAACCCCGGCAGGGTCTTCTAGTAGTAAGCGTTTCTGCCCATAAAATGTGGGCTCCGGCGTTTGCAGTACAACGTAGTTGTGCTGTTCAGCAGTCTTGAACACGCCTTCTACGTCTTCAACCACTAAAGTAACAAATAAGCCACTGGCAGCCCCCTGATATCTGGGAGGAACTAGTTCATGCCCTGCGACGATCAAACCCAGCTCAACCTTGCTTTTTGGGTGAATCAATTGAATAAACCATTCACTTTCAAATCCGATTTCAAAGCCAAATAGCTCTTGATAAAACGTTTTAGACGCAAGCAAATTATGGGTGCAAAGCGTGGTCATCAGTCGATCGACAGACATTTCTAGGTTCCTTCCATATTGTCCGCTCGCGGTGTGGCGAGCTTTATACCCAAGTGACCTCAAGATACTAGGTTCAGCGAGAATTAACTGGCTTTCAGACAAGACACCGATTTGAAGATCTAGTGGCTCTAAATCAAGAATCGGTAACGCAGTATGAAAGCCAGTTAAACTCGCCCTTGGGAGCCCATATTCTGTCCCATTTCTTCGTCAAAGAACTTGGAAAGGACTGGTCATTCCGCTGCGTTCTTTTTCTTGAACTGAAACAGAATATGAGGCTCTGAATCCCGTATCTTGAGGTCACTTGGGTATAGCAGCAAGACAATGTTTTAGCATAATTTTATGACCGAAGTAAGAATCTCATTAATCAGATGTTAATCAATATAATAGCCAATCATGTGCAGTGATATTTGTATAACTCTTTGAAATTTTTAAAACAATTCATCGGGTTTGTAGAAATTGCGTATCACAAAATTTGTGCAGCTCCTCTCAAATTAGCCCTCTCAAACATGCGACCATGTGAATAACACATGATGTGAAAGAAAATAAATGGATGTTAAATAAACACTTTTTAGCTGTACTTTCGTTGGCTGTTGTCGGTGGTTGTTCTCACGTTCCCGATACAGAAGTCGCGGATTTCAGCCAATCCGCATCAAACATGCTTGAACACGTATCAGGTGTTGTTAATGAGTATAACGACGCGAAACTACATCGGGATTTAACTCTGCTTGCGGCAAAATACAGTGGCTCTTCCAATGCAAACCTCAAATCTTCAGAGTTCGAACCTTTAGCGGAATTCCAGTTACCCGATTCATCTCCAATTCTTGGTATTTCTAATGCTCTGCGAGAATACGCGAACGCCTTACATCGACTAGCTATAGCCAGCAATGAAGCAGACGTAAGCCTCGCAGCATTCAACTTTTATCAAGCAGCTGAATCTTCGAGCTGGAATGGGCTGAAACCGTCAGAGCAGGAAGCTGGTCTGATTCAAAGTGCGATGGCGACATTGGCGAGTGGATACAGTGAAGAGAAAAAACAGAGGGTGCTGAAGAGCATCATCGTTTCGTCAGATTCTGCTATTTCTGAACTGAGTGACTCCCTAATGGAGCTAATCAAGAAAAATCAGATAGGCACAGCCATTTACCTCTCACGTTCGTACGTTTTGAGCGAAGAAATACAAGACTTCAACCGTCGTGCAGACATTCGACAATTACCCCTCAATAAAAGCCGCGAAGAAATAGAGCGTTTGTATGAACAGTGGGAAACCATGGCGGCAACCCCTTTATTGGTCGAGCAAACATTGCAGGCGATTGATACCTTTAAGTCGACACACAATGAGTTGTCGTTGAGCCTGGTAAACGAAACCTTCTCCAAAGCCACATTGATTCAAACGCAGGCAAGAATGAAAGAGGTATCCGCGCGATTTAACACCACTAAGAATCTACTGGCTAGCTGTAAAACAGGCGTAGAAGTTCAGGACAGCAAACTAGTCTGCAAAGGCGAGGCAAAATAAGATGACGGATAAAGTAATCGATGAAATACATGCGAGCCTACAAGCCTTAAACCGAGCCGCAGAGTTGGCCACAGGACAAGAGCAAATAGAAATACGAGAGCAGCAACAAGCCTTGTTTCAGCGCTTGGATCGCTGGATGTTTGAACGCACAGGCAAGGTTTCTGGCGATGTAGATTCTGCTATTGCCTTATTGAAAGATCAGCAGCAAGTTGCGGCACAAGCCGAAGAGGGTCTCAGCGATCACGTAAAACTGCTGGTCATTTCCAAGAAGGTTGTAGAAGCGATCGACAAAATTCTGGATGTGGTTTCCTGACAAACACCTCAATCTGCTTTCAGTGCTTGTCAGGGTTGAAAATAACTACATGATCACCACGTGATCAAGCACAGCGACAACGTTAGGGTGACCTCGAACAATGATTCGAGACTCAAAAACTCCGGATGGATAGATAATTTTATACGTACTCAAGTTATCGGTGCCTTCAGGAGCGTATCGGTTTTTTCCTGGTCCACCTTTTCCATTTCCAACTCCAGCCAAATCAGAATAGTCTCCATTGTAGTTTTGCCCGGTTGGGAGCCCATTTTTATGGAGGACACGAATGTCTTTCCATTCACTCCCCACTTTATACTGAACGGCAAGCTCTCCTTCTTTGGCACGGTTGTAAGACCCTAGAGAAACACTGAGTTGTTTGATTTCGCGTCCACTGGTACTTTCAAACGCAATATTGGCGTTATCTCCTCGCAGCAGCAGTGTAGAACGCCCATTTGATTCTTTCTGGTTGCTGACTGATACGCGGACATTGCCAAAGTTCTTTGAGACGTTTTTGCCCCATGCACCAGCATCTGGAGAGTCAGACCCCGTAAGTTCATCGTTAGTGAAGGTCAAAGAAAGCATATTGCCAATTTGAAGACGATTTCTCACAGACCATACGTGACCATTAACCCAAGTGCCGTTTACTTTGCTATCTATACGCCAGTAAAGTGCATCTCGGGCGTCATTGACGTTAATCGCAACTGATCGCTTACTTCCCATTAGACTGGAAAATTCGGGGCGGTTAAGAGATGGATCAAAACCATAGGTGAGCTTGAATTCACTCGCGTTCTCATTTTCCCATTTAAGATTAATGGGTTGGTCAAAGAATACTGCCTGACCATTAAAAGGAGAATGGGTGTAGGCTGGGTGGAGACCTTTTGCAATTTGCTTCACCTGGTCTGGAGTCAAAGCATAAGTAAATATCTGGACGTCATCGACATCCATTTTCTCTGAAAGAAATTTTGTTGATGATTCCCAAATACTCGGGTTCTTTTTGCCTGCGTCGGAATTGGTTGTTCTCATAAACCAAGGACCATAAGACTCAGTATGCAAGTCTCGCCCCGAGCTATACCAGTAATGCGTACCTCCCGGGTAGACGCCTCCAAAGTTTTCAGGCAAAGGAACATCTACCATGAATCTTGCCGGATCGCTGTCCAATGCCATAGGTATGGCGTTTCCATCAACATATGTTGTAACGGTATTTGACTCTCGATTCACGACCCAGGTGATCACGTGGGGTTTGTTATCATTGATGACAACAGCGTCGGGTGACGCGTATGCGTGGACCTCATGTGGGCGTTGACTGAAATTCTGCTGAGTGAAAAACTGTCGTCCAACCAGTGTCCATCCCAATCCTTTGGCTGGTTCACCTTTCGATACCACCCTATGTTGATTGCCATTGAAATAGGAGAGCGAATAGCCATCATCCAGTTTTCCCTGTCCAACCAATGACAGCTCCTGAATCGTTTTGTGCAGCTGTCCATCACCACCACGGGAAATGAAATCACCATCCTGAGTCAGCGTTAGGGAGACAGAGAAGCTTGATTTCCCCGGAGCGAGCTCATGAGGCATATAATCTCGATGAGTCATGGTGTCATTTTTCTCGTAGACCGTGTCGTAACTGCCTTCCATTAGTACTTGCTGGGTAAAACCGAGGTTAGGGTACTTAGGATTGCGGTGGAGCAGGGAAGTATACTGCTCCTTACCAGCCAGGTTATGAACCTGATCAACACGATATTTTTCTCTCGCGTAAGTTTCTAAGTCATGTCTCTGGTTAAATCGACTCTTCTTGAAAAAGGCGACTCTGGAGTCGGATACAACTTTGACATGAACCTCTGATTCATCTTTCATTCCTGAATCATCAATGATGGTGTAATGAAAGTGGTCGTCTCCAACAAAACCTTTTGGTGCTTGGTAAACCACCTTTCCATTCGGACTCCAACTAACGCTGCCAAAGGCATGAGAGCGGGAATCTACGTGATGGAGTTTGATGCTCCCACCTTTGAGGGGACCATTGGCATCAAAGTCGTTTTCTAATACGTTAATGGATGACTTCCCATCTCGATGAACATCCAGATGATCAATATTGGCGTTCGGGCTTATTCTTGACTGCAGCGGACCAACAATCGTTCCTCTGGTTGCAGCAGGAGAGGACTTCATTACCGAAATTGCATTAGTAGGAATGAGTTCCACAGCACCCATTACACTATTGGTTTCAGGGCCAATGTTGTGACCCAGGTTAAACGCATGACCGATTTCATGAAGGGTGCACCATGCTGACAGGCTAAATTCACAGAAGCTGGTAAGCCCAGCGTTCGCGCCAGAATTTTTTGGACCAGTAAAGTAGTGAAACAGCGAGAACTGCCCTTTCAATGCTTTTCGTAGTGCGCTTTGTTGTTCTCCCTGCGACACAGAACCGGATTTTTGTGTGATTAAGCCACCGGGGTAACTAAAACGGATAAGGGCATCTCGCGTAAAAAGATAATCCAGCAGGTTTGCTACGTAGTCCATTCCGCCAATAGCTGATTCCAGATTGCTTCCAAAAATCTTGGTGTAGCTGTCTTCCGTTGCGTGGAAGGTAATATCAGCTCGTTGGAGGTAGAACTCACTTTTTCCCGGAATAGGGCTGGTTAATGAAGGCTCGGGCAGTTTATGGCTGTTGGAGGTCAGCTGAAGATCAGACGGAGAGCGGTTCATATCGTCCAATTGGCTTTTAGTATTTTTATATTGAGTTTCTACATCCAGGTTCTTTATTTCCCAGCTTTTAATCCCCCCATAAAAGACTCGCCCGTAGAACTTATTCTGACCATCAATATATCCCACAATCATAGATTCGGGCTGCCCGATCACTTTACCTCTGTAGCTGCGCACTTCTGGAACGTAATCAAGCAGCTTGATTTGGTTGGAGTCATCTGAATTGAGCACGTAGAACTGTGCGTTTTTCTGTCGTACTGAGAATTTCTCTAGCTCAATCATATAAGGTCGACCAGCGAACTGAATAGTTTTACTAAACGTCTTAGGTAACTGCTCGAACTGACTTATTCCAGTATCTGGAATGTCGGGTTGGGTGGGTTTTGAGTTATTTCCACTGGGTGGGGTTCCGTTTGTAGGGCTAGAAGAGTCACCACCACACCCAACCGATAAAGTCGCAATTAAAATGGATAGAACTAAAGGCTTTTTAATCATATTTTCAGCAAAAGCAAGGGATTAGAGTAGGCTGAAAATTATATTTGATTGAATACAGGGCTAGTGTGTAAAGCGTTAAACAAAACGCCATGCTTGATTAAGCTAGGGAAAGATGTCAGCTCCCATAAAGGGAGCTGACAACGCTTTACTTGAGGGAATACACGGACAAAGTGCCACTGACTTCGTTCGCTACCAATAGTAGCGGACGTTTAATCGGGCTATCTTTTGCGCTTACAAACTTAAACCCTTCCGGAGCTAAATCACCGGCTTCGACATATTGACCGGTGGTCGCGACTGGGTCGGCTTCGTCATCTATTTCAAACTTTGCATCAAAATCTCGGTTAACCACATAATCTACAAAGGTCGAGTTGGCTGGGGAAGTAATGTCATAAATGACAAAACCACCCATTCGCTCAAGCCCGACAAATGCGTATGTTCTGCCATCGATTTTGCCAAGAGCCAATCCTTCTGGCTCCACGCCTTTATCATCGGAACGGTTGTCCATTTTGTTTTTGGTTTCGTTGGTATTCAGCATAGTCGGATAGCGCTTAGCGACGACTTTTTCAATCTCTCCTGCGCTGTCAAAGACCTGCTTTCCATTCGTATCCCAAATGGAGAATGAGCGTCCTCCGTAGGCGACCACTTTTTCATAAATGCCATCGCCATTTTCGTCGCCCATTGCGGTCGTGACTTTTAAACGACCAAGCTCCGCTTTTGCTAAATGGTTGGCTTGAGGGTGGTTGGGCTCCAGTTTTAGCTTACCTGCACGGGTTTCTTCGCTGTAGCCAAGGCAACCATCTTCTGCATCAAACTCTTTTCCTCCTGCCTGAAGGCACGTGGCTTCGTTCTCAGCATAAAACCAGTAATCTCTGGCGTCTCCTTCATTCGCGGTCACAACGTAATCATTACCTCCAACCTGATAGGCTGCGATCGTATCGGGTTGATACAGGCCATAAACGCCTTCCCACGGACGAATGTTTACCTTGCCGTCTTTGTCGCTGACATCCAGAGCATTTTTAGCCTCACCATAATCTTTCAACCCTAAACCAGATACCTGAACGATCTTTTCTGCGGCTATGTCGATTTTGGCTACTGCGTTATTTTCTTGCAGGCTAACCCAAGCGTAACGGCTATCTGGGCTGACAGCGATGTATTCTGGCTCAATATCCTGAGCCAATGTTGTCCCTTCTGGGCTGGCATATTTAAACCCTTGGGAAATCAGTGTTGCCTTCTGGTTTTCGAAGGTTTTGAATGTCATGTGAGAAGCATTTTGTGCTGGCAGACCATTCTTCACATTTATCTTAGAAATGGAGCCTTCAGGGTCAATTTTGTAATCTTTGCTTGGCTCACCTTCATTCGCAACTAATGCAGACCGACCATCAGGTGTAAATGTCACCATATCAGGTAACGCACCCACTTCCACAGCATGCAAATACTGCGAGGCGTTGTCTTTTAATCGATAGAAAACCACCACGCCTGGTGCTTGTTTGTTTTTGTTGGCAACGGCGACAGCCATAAGATCATCGTGTATTGAAATTGAGTTCGCTCCTCCCAGAGGAATGACTTTTCCGTTTTCAAGTGTCACAGTTTGCGGAAGCAGCAGTGATTTAGCGACGAGGGTATTTGCCGTGGTTGGGTTACTCAATGGCGTTGACGACAATGCAGAAAGAGCAAGAATGTCGATTCGGTTTTTGGCGCCATTAACCACATAAGCCATGCCAGAGCGCTTGTCGAAATCGACAATTTCGGTAGCACCTTCGCCATAAATGCCAGAGTGATAACGTCCGACTAAATCCACTTGAAGAGAATTTGCCTGAGAAACAACAGACACAAAAAAAGCGCTACAAGCGCCCAAAAGAGATAGGGTCTTCATCCTGATATTCCAATATATCCATATACTTTAAGCACTGAGAACCGTAAATACGCAAGCTTCAATGCCTTTCAAACTGACTGAAAAGTCAGTGGTAATTTCACTGGTGGATGACTTAGGACTAAGGAACCTAAATATATACCCAAGTGACCGCATCTTGAGGCTACTTGGGTATATGATCATTCACCGCACTAAAGTCTGTGCGGCTTTGATGACACAAAAATGTCAGTTTGATGCGGGTTTTATGATGCTTTTATTACTCGTATTGGAAATATTTTAGTGACATTGTCACTTGCTTTGTAATTCACCTAAATACGTGTGCCAGTTCGTACTGATGGTGTTGTAGTTGTATTCGCAGTAGCCTTCTCTTTCTTCCCGGTAATCTTTCCCTATTTCATCCAGTAATCCGGAGAATTTTTCTGGATCGCTGCCATATACCAAGCAAAGCGTCTGAAAGTATCGTTGTAAGTTAAAGCTATGTTCGCCTGCGTATTCAACCAATTGGTAATGATCGGGTTGCCCCTCTGTTTCAAAGTCAAACATGTCGGCAGCACTGATAGCCGCGTCTGCGCCGTTTTCAACGTATTCAATCATCACAATCGTCGCGAGGTTGTCTACTGCATCTTCCTCTTTACCTAAGACTGGGATCTGTTTGTCTGCGATGTAAGCGTGTCCAAGCTCGTGCAACAAAGTGTGGAGTACAGTGTCTATCGCCCCTTGTTCAGCCTTTTTACCGTACTTTTTCTCATAACTGTTTTTGGCAAAGTAATTTTGGGCTTCACTGACAAAGAAGTAAGGCATTTGGACAGTGTTGGATTCAGGGTCAAAAAGAGGACCGTCGTCTGAGCCATATTCGATGGTCAGTGGTTTATCAAAGGGAAATAAGTTTTCTCCGAAGCCGACAACTAATTCGTTAACACCACTTGAGACGAGTAGCGACTTTACGGCTTTTTCGTCTTCACTGTTGGGTTCTAAGTAGACGAGTTCAATATTGTTTTTTGCCAAGACAGATGCTGAAAGAAAAGCGGTCGCGAGTAGGCTGCCATTAAGTATCCGTTTCATAGGGCTCTCTTATTTTGGGAGTTTTGAGTATAAAAGTAGCATTGACTTTTAAACTGTTGAAAGACAATATTGCGTCGAATTAGACAAAGGAGCCCTTTATGGCAAAGAAAGGTAAAAAGGTGCAGCCAATATCAGACCAATCTGAAGTGTTGCAGCATGAACATGGTAGGGGAGTGATTCAAGATAACGCCCTGAAAGCGGTAGTAACCAGCGAACTATTTCGAACTAGAGTTGTTAAAGCGAAGAAAGGAAAAGGCAGCTTCAACCGTAAAAACAAACATAAAGGCAAAGAGCCCTATTCAAAGCAAGCCGCATAATACGCTTCTTTTGAATAGGGCTCTTTTTTTGTGGGGTATATGACTTACAGGAACAAGATGCCTGTCCAGACCAGCCCTGCAAGGAGTAGAGCAACAAATACGGCTGCAGAACCAATGTCTTTTGCGCGCCCACTCAGTTCATTCCATTCCGAACCAAATCGATCCACCACCGCTTCTACCGCGGAGTTAAGCAGTTCAACAATAATGACCAGCAGTACCACGCTGATCATGGCAACTTGCTCAAGCGGTGTAACAGGTAAGAAAAATGTCATGGTGCTAAGGAAGATTAGAAGTACCACTTCTTGACGAAAAGCAGCTTCATTTTTCCACGCCGCTTGTAGCCCTTTCATAGAATATCGAGTCGCATGAACCACGCGAGTCAGTCCGGTTGCACCTGGTTTCATTTTTTTCCTACAGTTTCCAAAAAACAAAGAACGCATTGTACCTGATTTGTGAGGTTGGGTGCTATGTTGGATTAAATTGAGGTTTATAAAGAGTTATCGGAATATTTTATTCTTTTTTCATAGGGTTAATTTCATTGACAGCTATGAGTGGTTTCTTACTCTATGTAGCACACGCTTTGGCAATGGATTCTGAAAAATAACAGGTGAATAACGGATGAACTACGATGTCTTTAATGGGGATGCAGACGGCATTATTGCGCTATTACAACTTCGATTAAAAGAGCCCCGCGACGCGCAGCTGGTAACAGGTGTGAAGCGTGATATAAAGTTGCTTGGTAAAATTGAAGCTCAAAATGGCGATCAGGTCACGGTGCTCGATATCTCCATGGAAAAGAACATAGACGCCTTGCACAAAGCGCTTGAAGCGCAATCTCAAGTTTTCTATGCCGATCATCATCGTCCGGGTGACATCCCTGCGTCTGAATTTCTGCATGCACATATCGATACGGATCCTAATACCTGCACTGCGCTGATAATAGATAAGCTCCTCGAAGGTAAATTCAGGTTATGGGCAATCACTGCAGCTTATGGCGATAATATGATTGCAACCGCGGATGCTTTGGCAGATGAGCAGGGACTCAATGACGAGCAGAAAGCATTGCTCAAAGAATTTGGAACGCTGTTAAATTACAACGGTTATGGCGCTAAAGTGGATGATCTTCACTATCATCCAGCCGATCTTTTCAAAGCGCTACTGCCATTCAGTTCTCCGTTTGATGCCATCAATAGTGCCGAATCCCCATATCACGTTTTAAAAGCAGCTTATGAAGAAGACTTTGCGAACGCATTAGCAGCAAAGCCTGTTCATCAGTCAGATAAGCTGGCGGTTATTCAACTTCCAAATGAAGCTTGGTCTGGCAGAATCAGTGGTGTACTTGGCAACCATCTAGCGAATCAAACCCCTAACTCTGCTCATGCTATCGTGACCCAAAATGCAGATAGCACTTTTACGATCTCACTTAGAGCCCCTTTGAGTAACAAACAAGGTGCAGGGCAAATCTGTAGTGAATTTCCATCCGGTGGAGGTCGAGAAGCGGCGGCAGGTATCAATGCATTGCCAGCGGATTCTTTGAGTGCGTTTATCCAAAGGGTTGAAAGTTTTTACGCATAGGTGCAGCTTCAAAACCAATGAAATAATCTTCGGTTCTTTCTGGTCTGTTTAATGGTTACTGCAAATGGACAATGACCATGAACAAGACCATTTTTACATCAATTCTCTCTGCAAGCCTGATGACGGCAACTGGCGCAACGCTATTTGCGCCAAATGCTGTCGCTCAAACCTGGACTCATGAAGGGCAGCCAGCTCAACTTGTCGAGCTGTTCACATCCGAAGGGTGTTCTAGCTGCCCTCCGGCCGACCGCTTTCTTAGCAAATTCCAATCATCTGCCAAACTTTGGAAGGACATTATTCCTGTCGCTTTTCACGTCGACTACTGGGACTACTTAGGCTGGAAAGATGAGTTTGCTCACCCTGCATACAGCCAACGCCAAAGACTGTATCGCGCGTATGGCTCTCTGAGTTCGGTATATACACCAGGTTTCGTTGTCGATGGAAATGAGTGGCGCGGATTTTTCTCCAGAAGCCAGCTACCAGCCAGAGAAGCTAATGATAGGGGCGCCCTTACTTTGAATAAAGAAGGCGATAACTTCCGTCTGAACTATGACCAAAATGGAAGGTATACGGCTCATCTTGTGCTTTTGGCGATGGATGAACGTACAAAAATTGCAGCAGGAGAGAACAGAGGCAGAGAGCTGGAGCATGACTTTGTTGTACTGAACAAATACCAGCTTACCTCTGAGAAAAAGTGGAACTTTAATGACGTCATGGTCGCAAACAATGCTGATGCCGTTGCGGTTTGGCTGACTAAGGGGAACCAGAGTCAGCCAGTTCAAACCGTTGCGGGTTACATCCAATAATCTTATGGATGAGTAACAGGGGAAGGGTAGGTGTCATCCGGCTTTGATAATAATCTTGCCCAAATCGCTATCAAAACGATGGAAAAAATCAGCCTTCCCCACAATACGGCGTAGATGTCTGCGCCGAGAAGCAGAATAAGCAAGGTATCCTCAATGATACTGTGGCAAAGCCCAAGAAAACAGACCACGATAAGAGTGTCGCGTTTGGATACCTTGCCCTGTTTTACTTCATCAATAAGCAGACCAGCACCAAAGCTCAGCCCCAATGTGATGCCAATAATCGTAATGTTGGTGGCTTCTTTTCCTATGGTTAGCCCCTTCATCAAAGGGGCGAGCAAAAGGTGTAACAGTTTTTCTATGCCAAGCACACGAAGTAACTGCAACAGCATCATCAAAACAGAAATGATAAAGAAGATAGAGACCAACATCTTAAGCTGATCCATAGCCCAATCGCCCCAGCTCTCACCGAGAGGTTCGGGCTGCCATAACAGGTTAACATTGGATTGCTGCCAGCCCCCAGCCTGATAAACGGAATGCGCCAGCCAGCCGATAACAAGCCCTCCTCCAACGCGAAACACTATCGTCATCCACCATGGTACGCCAGCGGCTTTAGCAACCGCACCTTCCATAGGAAGTGAGTGTGCGAACAGAATGAGTAGCCCTAAAACCGTAATCTGAGCACCAGTAAAATCTGCCTGACCAGCGACTTCGTAAAATATAGCCATTGCAGTGTAGATATTGGTGAGAATGGCGACAGCCCAGACTAACCCCCACTCTTGAGATAAGCCCAAAGCTTCCATAAATGGCGAGAGCAAGATTGCCAGCCATTCTGTACCTCCGAGGCTATCAAGCAATTTGACCACGATAAGGGTTGGAACCATGATCTTCAGCAGAGTCCAGTACACCCTTAGAATATCCTTTCCCAGTTTAATACCGCTATTCCACAACGCTTTCATTAAATCTTCCTTACTGATTGACCTGTCAACATTTTAAGGGAGTAGTCGAAAAATAATTTTAATTAATTAGGTCTATATTTTTCATAAATTTCTTTTTTTATCTGTTTTTAATAATATTATTTCTCGGGAGTGTGAGCATAGCGTTCATAGCCATTAGCATAATCTACACCAACTCAAGGGAGGGATGTCGCAAACTGTCGCTTGAATCCCATATATAGATAAGGGTTTTTAAAATGGTACACAGCCGCCAAACTAAAGTGGTATACACCTGAATTGTTCAGAACAACGCTTGCACGATGCTTCATTGTTGATCACAAGAGATAGAACATGGATTAAAGCTTAGAAGGGAATATAAGATGTTTTTAGATAGGCTGGATAAAGCCATTTTGCGCCAGTTACAAGAAGATAGCTCGATCACTAATGTCGAGCTATCAAACAAAGTCGGTCTTTCTGCTCCTGCATGTTTTAAAAGAGTTAAGCGATTAAAAGAAGAAGGCGTCATTAGAAAAGAAGTGGCGTTGGTCAATCATGCCAAACTTGGACCTATGATCCATATGGTTGTCGAAGTGTTTATGGAGAGGGATCGCCCTGAAATGAATCGCACGTTCATCGATAAGGTGCGTAAGAGCATTGCAGTGAAAGAATGTTATAAAGTGACGGGAGAGGTGGACTTTGTGTTGCTCATTGACTCGCCAGACATGGAAAGCTACGAAGCGCTATGCGAAGAACTGCTTTATTCCGACCCAAATGTAAAAAACTTCACGACGCTTATCTCAATGAACATGGTCAAGTACGACACCAAAATTCAAATTTTCGATTAAAGCCTGTCCACCTTGATTCAAAAATCAGCAAACGGTTGAGTTTGTGAGAAAAAAGTGATGCGAAGGGGTTCCAATTCTCAATACCTATGGCAATATAGAACTCGTTCAACGATGATGCGTGCATCGTATAATGGCTATTACCTCAGCCTTCCAAGCTGATGATGCGGGTTCGATTCCCGCTGCACGCTCCAGATTTTATAGCAAAGCCCACACTTCGGTGTGGGCTTTGCTTTTTGTGTCAGAAAACTATCTCTCCCCTTTTTCGCTCAGCGCGATTTTCAGCTCCCTTACTTATTTAGAAAGCTCTTATTTTTCTAAAAGGCTCATATTTACTCAGCTCGAGATGAATTACTGAGTATTTTGTTCGTTGTGTTCACTGATAAAAATACAACTGTATAGATTTATTTACTGGGAAATGAGTTTTTGTTAATGAATAAATTCGACAATACAGTTAACTTTTAGTCATATAGTCTAATTAAATGATATTAGGTGAATATAGAAATTCAGGTAATATGATCTTGGTTCAAATTTAATAATAAACTCAAACCATATGGAATGATGTTCTGTATGTGTTATTATCTCCGCGAGATAAGGAAGCACTACTGTATATGGAATGGATGCTGCCAACGAAATGGTGGCATTTGTGGAACAAGTGGAGCAACGTCATGAATAGAGACATATCTGAAAAGGCTTTAAATTATTTGTTGGCAGACAATCTAGAGGGGTACAAATCTCACCATCCCTTTGTGAAAGCGTCTTGGCTTGATGACGTTCTGCTTTCTATCCAAATGAATGCTGACCGTTGTACAGAGTTTTTAGGGCAACAGGGAAGTGTGAGAGACGATCGAGAGTATGAATTGATCATGCAACAGTCCATCAAAGCTCGAAATGCGTTTGCCTGTGGTCTTTGGATGTCGAAAGAACCTCTCTATTATCAAATGCGTTTTTTTGAGAATGCCTCTAAAGATGAAGTCTCTTATCTCGTCACGGAAGTTTATGCTCACGTAGAACACGCGGATTTTGTACTTTCTGAGTGTGGGGTGTGTTGGAATGATTACTCCAAAGAAATAAAACAGTGGTTGAACTCAGTGTTTTCATGTCCTTCAGCGGTTCAAGATGCAATTGAGCGAATGATGTCTGTTGATGGTTTAGTCAGTGATTCAGACCTCGCTCACTTTCTCAATCTCCAATATTCAAACGGCGTAGACTTGTTCGAACAATTTGATTTTCTCATCAAAACTTTACCAACAGATGAGCAAGGCGCATGGGTGGAGTCTGAGCTCTTAGAAGTAATGTTTGCGAACCAACGAGATTGTTTTGCTGATCATCACGGCTTTTATGAACGGTTACCAATGACATTGGTTAAGAAAGCCTATCAGAGCGATCCAAACTTACCGTTTTGGTACAACAACATTCCATTACTGGCAAAACTGATTGAAGAAAATGATGCAGTTGCGAATGCTGCGTTAAATCATGAAGATTTTAATGGATGCCCAGACAACGAAACGGAGAAATGTTGGCAATACACCATTTTATACATGCTGATAGAAAACAAGTGTCTGCGCGCACTGGTAAGACTGAAATCTCTGTATCAGGGGCGTTATAATTTCTGGGGAAAGGCGGGGAAGTGCTTCTTTGAAGAAGACAATAACAAGGTTCTTCCGCAGCTTCAAAAGTACGGTTTAGTGTCCCGGGAAGAAAGGGAGCGATTTCAGTGCTAAGTAACCTGAACTCGGGATAACAACTTGCTTTCTAATGGCTCTTTTCACCTAATACTGCGTTGAACCCTCTCCCAATAACCCGTTATTGGTTCGTGGTTTCGCCTTGTCTTAAGTGAAAATTTCTCATTAGAATGTCTCAATAGAAATTTTCATTTATTTTAATGGGTTAGCTAACCTCTTATCCCGAGTTCAGGTTAAGTAACATGACCTCGGGATAGCCATTCCAATACCCTCAGACATAAAAAACGACGGCGCGATGCCGTCGTTTTGCGTTTAAAGATATAACAGAATTATGCCTTCGATGTTTCTTGTGCTTCTTCTAACTCACAATCTTCAGCAATGAAACCACCCGTCTGGTGCGCCCACAATTGAGCGTAGATACCACCAGAGTTAACCAGCTCCTGGTGAGTGCCTTGTTCCACGATATTTCCTTTGTCCAGAACAATGAGTCGGTCCATGGCTGCAATGGTCGACAAACGATGCGCGATTGCGATAACCGTTTTTCCTTCCATTAGCTCATTCAGGCTATGTTGAATGGCAGCTTCCACTTCAGAGTCCAGAGCAGAAGTCGCTTCGTCCATAATCAATAAAGGCGCATCCTTTAGCAAAACACGAGAGATAGCGATACGCTGGCGCTGACCACCAGATAACTTCACACCTCGCTCACCGACTTGTGCGTCGTAACCCAAATTACCAAACGGGTCGGTCAGCGTTTCAATAAACTCATGCGCTTGTGCCTGACGAGTTGCGTTGATCATGTCATCTTCGGTGGCGTCTGGATTTCCGTACAGGATGTTATCTCGGATTGAACGGTGCAACAGAGACGTATCTTGCGTCACCATTCCGATCTTACTGCGTAAGGAATCCTGGGTAACTTCAGCGATGTTCTGACCGTCGATTTTAATCTTCCCGCCCTCAACATCGTGGAAACGGAGCAACAGGTTTACCAAGGTGGATTTTCCTGCACCTGAACGCCCGACCAGACCGACTTTCTCACCCGGTTTAATGTCAAGATTCAGGTTGTTGATTACACCCTTATCTTCGCCGTAATGGAAACTCACGTCTTCGAACTGAATGCCGCCTTTTTCGACAGACAGATCTTTTGCATCTTTCTTATCTTCGATGGCAATGGGTTTGGAAAGTGTGTTTGCACCATCCATCACCGTACCCATGTTTTCAAACAGAGCCGTGATTTCCCACATGATCCACATAGACATGCCGTTGATGCGCAAAGCAAGTGCAATGGCGATGGCAATCGCACCGACGCTAATGGCGTTGTCCATCCAAAGGAAAATAGACATACTTGCAACAGCAAAAACCATCAGATAATTAGACACTTCAACGCACACGTCAAAGCCGGTCACTAAGCGCATCTGGCGGTGTACTGTGTCGAGAAAGCCCTTCATTCCTTCTTCAGCGTAAGCCGTTTCTCGTCTGCTGTGCGAGAACAGTTTAACCGTCGCGATGTTTGTGTAGCTGTCTACGATTCGTCCAGTCATGGTAGAACGTGCGTCAGCCTGCTCTGCTGCCACTTTTTTCAGACGAGGGACAAAGTAAATCTGAATGCTGACGTATGAAATAAGCCAAACCAGCATCGGCAGCATAAGTCGCCAGTCTGCCTGTGCAAGAATGACAACGATGGACGTGAAATACACGGTGACGTACACAAATACGTCAAAGGTTTTCATAACGGTTTCACGCACTGCCAGAGAGGTCTGCATGACCTTGGTGGCGACTCGCCCTGCAAAGTCGTCCTGATAAAATGACAGGCTCTGTTTTAGCAGGTAGCGGTGTGCCATCCACCGAATAGACATAGGGTAGTTACCCAACATAGTCTGGTGGGTCAGCAGTGAGTACACCAACACCAGAATAGGCATGGCAACGATCAGCAGAAAACCAAACCACATCAGCGTGTCTTTGTTTTCCTGCCAGAACGTTTCTGGATCGCTTTGACCGAGCAAGTCAACTAACTCACCCATAAAGCCAAACAGAGAAACTTCGATGATGGCAACAATGGTCGCGAAAATCGCCATGATAACGAGTGGGATTTCATACCCTCTCGTGTAGTACCTACAAAAAGCGAATATACCTTTTGGGGGCTGTTCGGGCTCATCCTTTGGAAAAGCTGTGGTAAAGCTTTCGAACAGTTTGAACATAGATCCTTCCTAATAGAAAACCACTCGCCGCATAAGACGCAGGGAGTCGCGCAACTGAAAAAATATTTTTAGTTTGTTTAAGTGAAATTAATAAAGAGGAGAGGAGCTCTTCATGTATTTCTGGCTACTGGAATAAGCAACGACAAGATAAGAGATTGAAGTAGCTCAGAAATATTCGTGATTTCTCGTACACACCACAAGAAATCATGAGGGGCACACTTTACACCAATACTTTCACAATGTAATCAACTAAATGCACCGTATAGAGTGTTTTTTGAGCTTCTTTCTTCTAACTGCTACCTGAAGTCTCACATCTGTCGATACTCTATTTCAATGCAATTTATCAGCATAAACATACATTAGTTAAAAACTTATTAATTTGATGCATCCACCAGAATAATCAGAGAAATGTATTGGTAATAGCAAGGTATTCAGAACATTCAAGAAAGTTATGACTATTCATTTATGATATGAGGCTGCACTAAGTAGCTTCTTATTTACAGCTAAAATTTTGGTTATTTAATGAATTTGCAGTGTTTTGGTCAAGTTTGTCGACTAAACTTAAGGGAATTCAGTGAAAAAGCACTTAACATAGTGTTTACAATTCAAATGTGTTCCATCCAAAGTTGTCAGGGAAAACATGTTTAATTCACCAAATCATAATGTCGATGCCCTCTTGTGTAGCGAGCAGGGTGTTCAAAATGCAAACTGTGTTGTTATGGTTCCGCCAAAGGAATTTGCATTCAACGCCGAAACTGCTCAGGACAATGAGTTCCAGCATTCTGTCAATGAATCTACTGAGGTTATCAGAGAAAAGGCAATGGCAGAGTTTGGCAATATGGTGAAGACGTTAAGACAAAATGGTATTCAGGTTGTTGAGTTTGATTACCCTACAGGTCAGGCTGAAACGCCAGATGCTGTGTTTCCCAACAACTGGTTCAGTACAACTGGCAATGGTGAATTCTTCACTTTTCCAATGGCATGCGAAAACCGCCGACAGGAAGTTCGCTCCAATGCGTTAATCGAAGCCTTAGAACAGTCTGGCAGACAAGTCCATTCAACGAACGAAAGCCTACTTAAGTACACAGATAAGCATGCTTATTTGGAAAGCACTGGTGTTATGGTGAAAGACCATATAAACCGAACTTTGTATGCCGCTTTATCTCAACGCTGTGATCGAGAAGTTTTGGAAGACTATGCAGAACAGATAGGTTATGACAGGGTGATCAGCTTTCAGACCGCTTTGCCAGAAACAGGGCACCCTATCTATCACACCAACGTCATGATGGCGATTGGCGAGTCGTTTAGCGTCATTTGTGATGAAGTTATCCCTGAATACGAGCGCCGTTTCGTGATGAAGTCGCTGGCGAAAGATCGTCAGGTGATCAGCATCAGCATTGAGCAGATGAACCAGTTCTGCGGAAACATTCTTGAGCTCCAGTCGGTGAATGGCGATAAGCTGATTGCTATGTCTTTGTCTGCGTACAATGCATTCAGCGACACACAACGTACCCAGCTATCTCAGCACGGTAAACTGCTTCCTTTCGATGTTTCTACTATTGAGACCATTGGTGGCGGAAGCGTTCGCTGTATGCTTGGCGAAGTCTTTCTGCCACCACGAGTTGCAACACTCTAGGGTCAACAGACCCTAAGCAGCCTTCATAATAACCTGGTTTTTTCCTGCGTCTTTAGCGCGATACAGTGCGAGATCAGCCCTCTCAATTGACGAGTGTTGATCTTGTTCTGCTTTGGTCAAGCCAATACTTACCGTTACTTTCAGTTCAATGTCGTGGTAACAGTAATCCGTGTTCTCTATTTCATCCCTTAAATGCTCCAGCCTTTCGAACGCTTCCTGACTGGTTAATGCATCAAACAGAATGCAGAATTCCTCCCCTCCGTAGCGGGCAACACTGATGCCTCTGGGAGCAGAAAACAGGGACCGCATCGTATTGGCAACTTCAATAATGACGTGATCGCCACACTGATGGCCATAGGTGTCATTGATGGATTTGAAGTTATCAATATCGACAAAGGCCAGATAGCGGTTTGGAGAATCCACAGTCGTACTCAAGTGTCGATACAACTGAGGTTTGTTGTCCAGATTGGTCATGCCATCTTTGTTTTTGAGCTTGTGATTCAGCATAAGATTAGAAAGCGACACTTGGGTAAAATCTCGCACCAGAAGAATCAACGTTCGGTAGGTTGGCAAACTGCAACACAGATAGATAACTCCTGTGAGTTCCCCTTGGTTGATCAATGGAATGGTGTAGTGCCTAGAATCGATTTTCAGGCTTTGCGCCAGTTCATCACCATATTTTGCGGTTTTATAGCTCAAATTCGTCTGGTTACCTAAGCGACTGGCAAGTGACTCACTTTGCAGCATGACTTTAAGATTGCCATGGTAGTCAATGGAAGAAAATGCATGAGTATCGGAGTCATACAGGCATAACTGGACACCATTGTGACTGAAAAACCGCTTGAAGATGTTCTTCATCTGGGTTTTAAACTCCAGCAGGTCTGATGCCCGATTCAGCTTGGCAAGATCCTGATTAAGCTGGAAAGTGATGTAGTTAACCGCAACTGTCAGAAATAACAGGGAAGAAAAAACAATCGCGGTCAGGCTGATTTGATAGGAGCTGGCCAGAATGTCTGCTCGACCCGTTCCGGATACAAACACCCAGTCAAGATCGTTATCTGCATCGAACACCGAAATTTTATTGTCTCCCTTGTAGTAATACTCAATCTTTCCGTACCGCATACCACTGTCTACCCGATCTTCAATGCCTGCACCATAACTGATGGAACGAGTACCGACACGCTTAGGGTCGGGGTGAAAAACCAGTCGTTTCTCAGAAGCATCTACAACAAACACGTACCCATCTTCTAGAGTTTTTAAGTCTTTGAAATGTTGAGTGGTATAGAGAAGATCAAACTCAATCCAGACGTTAAACAGTAACTTAGGATTGGAATGTTTGACGGCAAACACCCAGTGATCAGGTTCTTTTTCGTAAATAGAAGATACGTAGAATTCGTCACCATAATCATGAAGCTTTCTCCATGTGAGTGTTTTGGCTGAGCTATTTGTTAAAGAAGTGCCGTGATAGGAACGATACTGATCTTTCGATTCAGAATGCAGGACAATATCTGAGTAAATAGGCGTTTCCAGCAATATTTGCCGAACGATGTTTTGGTATTCGCGAAAACCCTTTTCCAGCCAAGTTTGTTCAAGAATATAGAACTTGCTGACCGTTGATTCCAAATGAGCCTGAATCAACGAGCTTGCCGTACGAATGTTGGCCTGTGACTGTCGATAAGCCAGTGCCTCTGTTTTTTGCAGTTCTAAATAAGCCAAATAGAACATGCCCGCTATCAAAAATACGATAAACGGACGTATGAATCTGATTAGAAATTTTGGTAAAGCCATAGACGTTTTTTTATTAAAATTTGGGCATAGATCCCATTTTTATTTTCGTCATATTAGACCTAAATTCATGGTGCTTCAATGCAAATTAGTGCACTGCAAACAGAAATTAACAAATCTGTACAAGAAATGAGTTGAGCTAATTTATAAATGTTAATGTGATGTATGTCTAAATTTTAAATTGGAGGCAGAAAGCCTCCAAAATTGTTAATTGTGCAAAATCATAAGCGACATAGGGGTAACTAATTGTTCGCCAGAGACCTCTTCGTCGGCTTGATGGTTTAACGACGTATCGCAGATAATTTGCCAGTGTTGATCCTGAGAATCTGGCAACTTATATCTGGCAGGTACACTGGACTGATTGATCAGGTACAAGAGTTCGTTACCGGTTTCGCCAATGCCAAGGTGGAGGGCAATCGCACTCACCACATTCCAGTCATCGTGTGACATTACCTCTCCATCGGTACGTAGCCAGGAGACTCGATTATCGTTTCGCGTATCACCGCTGAATGCTCGGACGAAAGGCATCATGTATTTTCTTCTTCCCTCAATGACGGTTGCCAGCCAGTCTTTGAAGTGTTTTTGGTTTTCCGTGAGGTTCCAGTTTAACCAGCTCAGTTCATTGTCCTGACAGTACGCGTTGTTGTTACCGTCTTGTGAATGGGAGAGTACGTCTGCCGTTAAAATATGCGGGATCCCAAAACTGAACAGCAAACTCGCCATAAAATTGCGTTTTTGCTTTTCGCGCATCGCTTTGATGAGCATATTGTTGGTTTCGCCTTCAACTCCGTAATTGGCGCTTCGGTTATCTCCATGTCCATCACGGTTACTTTCACCGTTTTTCAGATTGTTTTTGTGTTTATAAGACACCAAATCCTGAAGGGTAAAACCGTCGTGATAGGTGACGTAGTTGATGGTGAGCTTTTCAGGCCAGCGACTGGCTGAGTAAATGTCTCTGGAGCCCATCAAACGTGTAGCAAACTCTTTGAGGTAGCCTTGATCTCCTCGCCAGAAACTCCGGCTAATGTCTCGGAATTTGTCGTTACATTCATTCCAGCCGTCAGGAAAACCACCGACTTGATATCCGTGAGGACCGATATCCCAGGGCTCCGCAATGAGTTTGGTCTCTCGAAGAACAGGATCTTGCCCAACTGCCTGAAAGAAGGAAGCTTTGTGATTAAAGTGATCGCGGTTTCTGCCTAAAGTGGCGGCGAGATCGAATCGAAATCCGTCGATATGATATTCCTCTACCCAATATCTCAAAGTATCCATAACCAAATTTAGGGTTGGCTGGTGGGTGAGGTCGAGAGTATTTCCGCAGCCGGTGTAATTGGAGAACTGTCCTTCATGAGACAGATAATGAAGAGTATCCAGAGTCTTCAGGTTGAATGCGGGTCCGTCAATACCCCCTTCAGCAGTATGGTTGTAAACCACATCGAGAATAACTTCGATGCCGTGACGGTGCAGTTCGCGAATGGCGGTTTTAAGCTCAATGACGGCATTTTTTTCCGCATAGCGTGGGTCTGGAGCCATAAAGACAAAAGGGTTGTAACCCCAGTAATTTTGCATTCCCTGCTCTAACAGGTGAGGTTCATGCATACATGCTGCAATGGGAAGAAGCTGCAAAGTGTTGATGCCCTGCTTCTTATAGAATTCCAGCATGGGTTTGCTAGCCAGAGCAAGATAGGTCCCCTGTTGTGATTCTGCTATCTCGGGGTGGAGCTGAGTCAGCCCCTTTACGTGAGTTTCAAATAAGACCAAATCTTCACGAGGTCGGTTAGGCGACGTAACACCCTGCCAGTCAAAGTCGGTTTGAATGACCACGCTTTTGGCAAGCTCCCAACTTTTCTCGGACGTATAGGGAGGAACGTAGTGCAAAGGGGCACTCAATGATTTGGCGTAAGGGTCAGAAACCAGCAATTCTTCCTCATTGTGGTTTGTGATGTAACCGTATTTTTGACCTGGCTGTATATTTTCAATGTAAACCGCTTTGATACCCCGTCGAAAACTGTTCATTGGGTAGCAGACAAATTCATCGTCAGAATCAAACAATGCGAGCTGAATGTCTTCTGAATCAGGTGCGTGAACAGAAAAGTTGCAGCCCATCGAGTCTAGGGTTGCACCAAGCGGAAAAGGACGTGCTTTATTGGTTTCCATATCTCGTTTTGTTCTTTGTTTTTGGCGGCTCGCGTTAATGCTTTCCGCTATACCTACAATTCGTACGCCGAGAACATTCCTCAGCGCTACCTATTGATATGCATAGGTTTGAGTAATAATTTAAGTATGATTTTTAATGACCGTTCGTCAACCTTACTAAGCATTATTTTTTAGAGAAGAAGTATTTCGGTTTGATGTCGCCAGGAGATTTAAATTTTTGAGTTTTATCTCGGTTAGTAGGGGTTCAACATCACAATTTGTATGGGGGATTTGGGATAATTGATCAAAATGTGTGGTTTGTTCAGCGAACAGAGCCAAAAATCTGAAGGTGATAAATAGCTGATTTTAATGAGCTAGATACGAAAAAGAACTCGAGAGACAATTTTTCAAACAATTCACCCTAAAAATGACACAATAAAACCGTTACACTATAGCCTGTTTTCACCAGCAGCAGCCCCATATGAATGTAATGACCATTGCCATCGGTGCATCCGTAATCTGTCTCGTTTTAGTCGGGATAGGTATGATCACCATCAGCAATAAAAAGCGTGCGGAAGAGAAAGAAAAAATCGCTCGCGAAGCCGCATATAAAAAGGCGATGGAAGCATCAAAAGCCAAAGAACACCAAGAACGGGTTTATAAGGCTGAGACCGGGCACATTCCAACTCAGTTGTTTTTGGCCAAAGAAGCCGAACTGGGTAACCCAAGAGAAGCCTTACACTGGTATGAGCGTGCAGCAAATGCAGACAACGAAATCGCGATGTACAGTGTGGTTCGCTTGTGTAACCGCTTTAGTGATAATCACATGATGAACCTCAAAGGAAAGTATTGGAACAAGGTGATTGAAGCACGTGGTGGCAATAAGCAAGCCCAATTTGAAGTGGGGCTATGTTTACTGAAAGGGCATGGTATTGATCAGGATATGCAGAAAGGCATCGACTTGATTGAAGAAGTTGCAGAAGAAGGCAATATCGATGCCCAGCTATACATGAGCGACTGGCACGTTGCGGAATCCAACCCAAATCCCGATGCGACTCTGGCGGCTGAATGGAGCTATCGTGCGGCTCAACAGGGCTCCACTGAGGGTATGATTCGTCTGGGTCGTCATTACGCGGAAGGGCAAGGCGTCGAACAAAACCAAACCCGAGCAACATACTGGCTTGAGCGTGCAGCTGAAACGGGAAGTGGCAGAGCGCAGTACTTTGCCGGAGAGTTGTGGGCAGACACAGATTCTCGTGGTAATGCTCTGGCATACATCTGGTTCTTCTTATCAGCACATTCTGGCTTTGCAAAAGCGAAAAAGCGTCGAGATGAAATTGGCAATGCAATAGGTATCGATGCAATTGTTGGTTTGCAGGGGCTAACCAAGCCTATTCAAGCTCGGATGGATGAAGGGAAAATCAAAAAGCACTCCATTATTAAAGCTTTGAATAAAATGTATAAGCGTGAAGAGTACTTTCCTGAAATTCATGGTGACGAATTTGTTGTTCGGACGCTCGAGAATACAGAAGAAACCAAGCCAGCCTCTCCTGATTACACTCAGGCAATGACCTAAAAGGACGGATAGAAAAATGCCTCGCGATTTGCGAGGCATTTTTTTAGGTTTATTTTTCTAAAGACTGACAGACCGCAGCGGTGAAGACGACATCTGTAGAACTGTTTAACGCGGTTTCTGCTGAATCCTGAATCACACCAATGATGAATCCGACCGCGACCACCTGCATCGCCACATCGTTTGGAATCCCGAACAGGCCACACGCCAAAGGAATAAGCAGTAGAGAACCTCCCGCAACCCCTGACGCCCCACAAGCTGAAACAGCCGCGACGATCGACAGTAACAGTGCCGTCATAATGTCGATTTGAATACCTAAAGTATGAACAGCGGCGAGAGTCAGCACCGTAATAGTGATTGCCGCTCCACCCATGTTAATGGTCGCGCCCAGAGGAATAGAAACTGAGTAAGTATCTTCGTTCAGTTTAAGTTTCGAACACAGGTTCATGTTGACTGGGATATTAGCTGCACTTGAGCGGGTAAAAAACGCAGTCACACCACTTTCTCGCAGGCATGTAAATACTAGCGGATAAGGGTTTTGCTTGGTTTTGTAGAAAACAATTAATGGGTTAATGACCAATGCCATGATCGCCATCGAGCCAAGCAAGACCAGCAACAAGTGCGCGTAGCCAAACAGTGCATCAAAGCCGGTGTTTGCAAATGTGGACGCCACCAGACCAAAAATACCGAATGGTGCCAGGCGAATAATGAAGCGAACAATTTGAGACACACCATGGCTTAAGTCTTCAAATACCGCTTTTGTTGTATCTGACGCATGGTGAAGCGCCAAACCTAAAGCAACAGCCCAGGCGAGAATACCAATGTAGTTAGCGTTCATTAAAGCGTTGACCGGGTTATCAACCAGCTTAAACAGCAGGGTATGCAACACTTCGGCAATACCTTGTGGAGGCGTCGCGCCTTCAGCTCCCGCTACCAGCGTAAGAGAAGTTGGAAACGCAAAGCTCATGATCACCGCAGTCAGGGCCGCGAAGAATGTACCCAGCAGGTACAACACAATCACGGGTTTCATATTGGTGTGTTGGTTTTTCTTTTGGTTAGCAATAGAAGCAGCAACAAGAATGAAGACTAAAATGGGAGCGACTGCTTTTAAAGCGCCAACAAAAAGCTCACCCAACATGCTGGCTTGCTTTGCTGTGTCTGGTGAAGTTAATGCCAATGCAACACCAAAGGTGATGCCAAGAAGTATCTGTATTACGAGGTTGCCGTTTGCAAGGCGAAAGAACAAGGAGGAACTGTTCATGGGATTTCCTGTAAATCTATCGTGTTTTTATAATCATTGATGATGATATAGATAACAGTATTATTGTCTACAATATAAAAGTTATTAATGTAATAAAAATTAGATAATAATGTTAATTGTGGTTTTATATGTTGTATATGTGGAATTTTATGGTTTCTTTAATCTATAGCGCTTCGGCGCCTTACTAAACCAAAGTTAAGATTTTTGAGAACAGATTCACCTCGCATCAGGTTGATTCTCTGAAAGAAAACTCTGAGCTGTTTAAAAAAGTACCAATAAGCAACTGGTTTTTCATCTAGTCGCGAAATCCAGACTATGCTTAATGAATAAAAAGCAGACGTTACAAGGTTATCGAATGACTATCTTAAGTAGCGTATTGAGTTGGAAAGCTAGGTTAGGCCTGTCCCGTCAGACATTGTTTCTGTTGTGCACCTTAGGTGTTCTGTTCGCGGTGCTATCGTCCCTTTCAAGCGTGTTTTGGGAACACAAGGCAAGCTCAGAAAGAAAAGAGGCCATACTTGCGTCAGTTGATACGTATTTCATTCCTAAAATACAACAATTTGCCCTGATTCAAGACGCCGTCAAACTGGAAATGGTGGTGAAAGAGCTGTACCGCTTTGCCGAAGTGGATGGCATCAGTGTCGTTCCTGCGGTTGATGATGCACTTCGCTTGGGGCTGTTCTCGTCGGAAAGGTCGACCATCCTCACGTGGACTCTGGAACAGGACGAGTTCTTACCAGAACAAACTTTAACGATCGCACTCGCGAAGCCAGAAAGTATGGTTCGGGATATCAGTTCGGTAGTTCAACAGGTTCTGTCTCATGTAGTTATTGCTCTTATTGTGTCCATGTTGGGGTACGTGGTTTTAATGAAAAACGTCATAAAACCAGTTCGCCAGATGGCAAGGCGAGTGGGTGAAATCGACGAAAACAATCTCCCGCGTAAAATTCTCCTCCGTTCTCGGCTGTTTCAGGACGAAGTGACTCAGTTTAACGAACGTTACAACAACGCAGTTGATCGCATTCGGGAAACCTTCATTCAGCTTTCAGACAGCTGTCAGCAGGCAGAGATAGCCAAAGCGCGAAAAGGCGAGTTAATGGCGACAATGAGTCATGAGATCCGAAACTCGCTGAACAGCTATGTTGGAATGGTATCGCTGCTAAAAGAAGAACCCAGTAAGCAAGAGCTTAAAGAATTCAGTGAGCTCATCCACAAGGCAACAGGGAATCTACAAGATCTGGTTAACGATATTCATGACATGTCCCAGCTCGAAAACGGTCGGCTGGACATCGTGAAGAAAGACTTCAGCATCAATGATCTGGTGGATGATATTGATGCTATGTTCCGTTCAAAAGCCACAGAGAAAGACTTACTTTTCCAGTGCACTTTAGATTCCAGTATCAGCCCTCGCTTGCTTGGTGATAAAAACAGAATTCGTCAGGTGTTACGTAACTTGCTCTCTAACGCCATCAAGTACACCGATAACGGTTACGTCATTCTTGATGTTCAGCATCTGTCTTACGATGAAAGTTCAGAAACCATTCTTTTCGAAGTAAAAGACAGTGGAATAGGGATAGATAAATCCCAACAGGAAGAAATATTCGAGCAGGGAAACAGTCAGGATGTGGAACGTGCGACCGCAGGTGTCCGGTTGGGGATCACGCGCAATCTCATTCACTTAATGGGCGGGCAGCTCAAGCTGGACAGCGAGCCTGGAATTGGTACGCATTTCTCGTTCACTCTGCGCTTTTCTCATTCGGTTGAGCAGCCAGTCATTTGTGATGAAGACAACGAAAAACCCAGAGTTTTGCTGCTGGATGACTACTGTCTGAATATGCGAATCACGTCGATTCAACTGGATAAGATGGGGTGGGAGTCTACCTGTTGTCAGGACATCAGCCATGTAGGAACCATGCTTCGCACTGCATTAAAGAAAGGGCTTCCTTACCGTCTCTTGGTGATTGATCATGATCTGGCTTACCTCGATAGCTTTGATTTTGTGAAAAAAATCAAGAAAGACATCGGAGAACACAGCCCTGCAATTATGATGATTTCATCGTCTAAATTCGATCACAAAGAAGCGATGAAATTCGGCGTAGATATTTGTCTGGCTAGACCCTACGAAACCAATCATTTAGAAGACAAGGTTCGGGCTATTTTTGAGCGCCCATCGGTACCCGTTGCCACCTCTGGCGAACATGAACCGTCTCCGATGAAGACGATGCTGAAAGTACTTCTGGTTGAGGATCAGGTTTCCAACCAAGTAGTGATGAAGAAGATGCTGGAGCGCCTCGGTGTTGAAGTGAGCCTTGCAGAGAATGGCAGAGTTGCCGTATCCAAGTGCGCGATAGAACATTACGATTTAGTTCTTATGGATTGTCAGATGCCCGTCATGGATGGGTTTGAAGCAACGTATTCAATTCGGAAGATGGAAGCCAGTTCCAGCCTCAGAGTCCCAATTGTTGCCTTAACAGCAAATGTTTTGGCTGAAGAGAAAAAGCGTTGCTTTGAAGTGGGGATGGACGGTTTTGTGTCCAAACCCGTTAATCTCAGCAAGTTGTCAACGGTGCTGAGAAAGCACGTCGCAAACTTTGAGTTTTTGGTCAAAGATCCCAAACCATCTGAGAAAAAATCGGAAAGTCATCGAATGTTATCTTAGCTGGATGAGAACCGCTAAAAAAGCCCACAGAATGAAATCTGTGGGCTTGTTGTTTTCAGAAAGACAATTAAATCCGGCTCGGGCATCACTCCATGGATTTCTGATGCCTGCGGTGAGACTGAACGCTTCGATACATCTTGGTCAGTGACTTAAATTTTTGCCTTTGCTCTGCGAGAGTCGCACCATTGCGCTCTTGCTCTCGAAGAAGCTTAAAGTAATTATTCAGTCGCCTTTCCTCTAACTCACCATTCTGAATGGCTTTTTTGATGGCACAACCCGGTTCACTTCCATGCTGACAATCACTAAATCGACATTGCAGCGCTAATTCTTCAATGTCGGAAAAGGTGATGCTCACACCCTGAGAACAGTCAGCTAATTGAAGTTCTCTCATCCCAGGTGTGTCCAGAATCAAACCTCCGTTAGGTATCTGATGCATGGATCGAGACGTTGTTGTGTGTCGACCTTTGCTGTCATCTTCCCTAATTCCCGATGTTTTTTGAGAGTTTTTCCCAGAAAGCGTATTGATCAGAGTCGACTTACCTACACCGGAAGAACCGATGACGCCAACCGTAGTACCTGCTTTACACCAGGGACGAAGTTGTTCGACGCTCAGTTCGTCTAAACCATTAATGGCGGTCACTGTCATCAATGAATCTAGCTTCTGTGTCTGAGCAATTAGCTCGTCGGTTTGCTCGCTTAAGTCACTCTTAGTCAGCACGACGACTGGCTGAATGCCACTTTCTTTCGCAAGTGCCAGATAACGTTCAATCCGGCTTAAATTAAAGTCGGCATTCAGTGAACTCACAATAAACAGAGTGTCGAGGTTTGCTGCAATTAACTGCTCCTGAACCTTAGTTCCAGCCGCTTTTCTAGAAAGTTGGGAGCTTCGGTCAAGCAGTTTGGCAAACTGATTTTCTAAAGTCAGAAGTACCCAATCACCGACTGTCATTTCAGGAAGACTGGATGTTACAGGTAAAAACACGGAACCTTGCTCAGTCCACACCTCATATTGAGAACGGTGATGAGCAGCAACACGTGCAATACGGTGAATTTCGTAGTCTTCTAAAGTCAGTTGTTGTTGAAAAAATGGTTGCCATCCAAGTTGTGGCAAAGTGTAGTTTGAATTCATTTGTCTTCCCCAGACAACGCGCACACGAATGCGCCATATACAATGGTATTGGGGTCGAATTACATTGGATGTACGTCAGAAAAGACGCATAGACCCCGGCTGAGAATCACCGGGCAACAGAAAGGAATCGCGAATTAAAAGCTAATGAATTTATCGACGAACGTTTTCTTTTGCCGGGTGGGTATTGAATACAATCATCATGTCTCCTTATCTTTGGTAGAAATAAAACAGGAGCTCTGTTTGAGCTCCTGTGCATCATATCGCTGAAACTTTACGTTAGCAACTTAGTGATGATGATCGTGCTTGTGTTTCATGCCTGATATCACCTTCTTAATCGGCGCTTTCAGGGTTTTAACTTCGCCATTTGCAAAAGTTAAAGTCAGATCTGCAGAATCCCCTTCTTTTAGGGACTTAGTAAGATCAAACAACATGATATGCAATCCACCTGGCTTCAGGGAAACATCACCATTAGCTGGGATCTCAATACTGTCTACCTGGCGCATTTTCATTACATCACCTTCAGTAATCACTGTGTGAAGTTCCACACGACCCGCCACAGGTGTTGTGGCAGATACAATGGCACGGTCTTTATCTGAAGTGTTCATGATATGCATAAATGCGGCGCTGGTTGGCGCGTTCGGTGGTGTGGCACGCACATAAGGCTCGTGAATCATCAAACCTTCAGATTTGTGGTTGTGATCATGATGCGCTGCGCCAACCATTGGAGCAAGGGTCAGAGCGGCAAGTAGAAGAGCTTTACGTTTCATCAGCTTATCCTTGATTATCCTTTAAAATATCTTTCATAGCAGCCAATACAGGTGCAGGAGAAAGAGCGTGAGGAACTTTAGTAATTAAACTTCCATCGGGCTTCAAAAAGTAGAAATAAGAACTGTGGTCAAGCGTATATTCCAACGCAGAACCTTCCAGTTCGGTCTTTCTAAAAATAACGCCATATTTGCTGGCTAATGGTTTTGTAACATCTAAAGGTGCAGAAAGCCCTTCGATGTCTTTATGAAAATATGAAGCGTATTCGCTGGCGAGCTGCGGAGCATCTCGTTCAGGATCCAGCGAAATAAACAGCGGTCTGAACTGATTTTTATCCGCATCGTCCAGTTGATTCAGTGCGCCTGCCAGCATCGCAAGTGAAGTAGGGCAGACGTCAGGGCAACGTGTAAAACCGAAGTAAATAACACGAACTCGGCTGTCAGCCTGATCGTAGAGGTTAACAGGTGTTTCGTCGGCTCCGAATAGTGTGACAGAGCTGTCAGCAGACTGAACATTCTGATTAACTAATTCACTCTGCTGATCAAAATATACTTTTAAAGAAACGCCAAGTGCGAAAGCCACAACCAGCGCCAGTGCCCAGTTTTTATTCATGTGTCATCCTTACTGCAGTTTTTACGTTCTCATCGCCGTTACTGAGTTTACCTAACCAGGTCATGGCATCCAGAGTACAAACGGGCAACATGAGTTCACCTTCGTAGTTGCCATTCCCCTGATTTTCCAACCGGAACTTAACAACCCCCATATCCATTTCAAGCCCTTCCATCTCAAGAGTCAGAGACTGTGCGGTACTTTCCGGCCAGACAACAAAAATACGAGTTGGCTCCAGCGGTTTGGTGGAGTCGTGCTCCAGTACAATGGTGGCACCGTCTGTTTTGCAGGGTTCAGTCGAAAGCATGCAGTATTCCGCAAGATCCACTTCTTGGTCGTCAGGTAAGAACTGCGCCAGTATGGTCGGGGCGAAATAGCCTGCCAGCATCGCCAGAAAAATTAAAGAAACAGGAATCAGTCTTTGGAGCATGTGTGGTTAAGTTATTAATTTATAAACGCGTGAATGCTAGCACATAGAATACGGTACGTAAGGGTATTTACGTCAGAATGTGACTATCGTGTATTCATTCGAATAATAAATCGGCGAAGGAAATAAGCAAAACGATTGCGTATACTTTATCGAGAGCTGGATCGATCTACCTGAAAAGAAAAAGGCTCTAAGCGTGAGCGCTTAGAGCCTTTGATAACAACCTTTAAGTGTGTCCTGCTTAATTCTAAAAGCTAAGCCAAGCAGTGTTTACACGTGGTTTCTTATTGAATATCCACTGTGTAATCTTCAGCTTCACCGTATCTGAATGTCCCACAAGCACTATTAATTGAGTTGTAGCTCATAACAACGCGCATGGTTGTTTTCCCCTTTTTAGCGGATTCAGGGACATTGAACGTACCGTTTACGCTCCCAGCAGCGGCGGATGAAGTCGCAAATACACTTTCTCCTGCGTCTTCAAAATCACCATCCTGATTCAGGTCGATCCAAACCTTCCAGTGCTCACGATACGTGCTTCCAGAATACCCCGGAGTCAGGGTAAGGCTGTTTTGCCCCGATGTGACAGCAATGGATTTGTTGATCTTAGATTCCGTATGATCGCTGTAGACTGCAGCATTAGATTGATGCGAGAAGTTGCCTACGTCTACTTGCTGGATCCACTCATATCGTGCATTGCCACTCTTTGTGTCACAGTAACCAGTTGCAGGAGGGTTGGTGCCGCCCGAGCGGATATTCACAAATTCAGCGGTAATGGGTCCCCAGTTACCTTGTGAGTCTTTCGCTCGCACATATACCATGTGCTTACCCTCGGACAGGCCGGTAGTATCAATAACCCCTGTAACCTGCTCTGTTTTTTGATTAAATCCGTCTACTGCGTTCAGCGCGATTGGTGTCGGGTTATTTGCAGTGTCCCAAGGCGGAACATCAATGTAGTACTCCGCTGCAGCAATGTTTTGCGAGGGCTCAGTACCATTGCGATTATTGTATCGGGTATCCGAAGCCGTAGCGGTTATTGTGAGTTGAGTACCAGCATTGACGCCAGAGCCGGACGCACCGTTACTGATATTCACTTGAGTTGTGTCAGGACCAGAAGGTGTGACATAAGGCGTTCTGACAACTTTGGCAGCGTAAATCAGAGCTTTCAGGTTGTCGGGCTTGATCTTGTTTTCGTAGCTGCTGCAACTTTCAAAGAACTGTTTACCGAGTTCAAAAGTAAACGCAGCCACACCCAGCTCGCCATAGCTCACTCCATCACTGGTACCGTCTGTTGGGTACAAACCAATGGATTGTGTTGGGTAGTAGTTGTTGAAGTACGCCAGTTTCCGACCAAGAGTTTGTAACTGAGGGCCGTTTGGTGCCGCTTGCTGGGTTCCTCCCCATGGCCAGAGCATCAGTTCGCTGTAACTGTGAATATCAAGGTGAATACCGCTGGTATCCAGTGGTGCAGCATCATTGATGTTAGGACCTCGTCGGTCAGACCATAGGTTTCTTGCGTAAGCCTCGATAACCTTGGTTTCTGGTTCGGATGCCGGGCTAGTTCCGCGATAGGTATTGTCGCATTGATTACCACTCGAACCGTTTGTGGTGCTATTCCAACTAAATGTAAAGTTCCGATTCAGGTCTGCACCACGCTGATTGCTTGTTGGTCCACAATAATTCGTGTTGGTATTCTTTCGCCAGGACAGACCGCTTTCTGCCATTTTTCTGCCATCGGGGTTGGATTGAATCATTAAGTGAATTTCATGATGATCGAGAATCCAGGTGGCATCAGCATCATTTCCATACCCTTCTAACAGGTATCTGGCGAAATCCAGCGTCAGCGCAGCAGTTGTATATTCGCGAGCGTGAATCGCAGAGTTAATGTACAGCGCGGGTTTATTGCCAGCTTTAGCTTTATTCGTCAGCTTCAGCACAAAAATATCATAACCGCCATTTCTCTGAGTCTTCTCAAAGGAATCGCCGACGTCTTTCCACTCCGCAAGATTTGGGTAGGTGGTGGTAAACCCTCTGGCTACCGAATAGCTTTCTTCAACCGTTTCATAGCAAGAGTACCCTGGAATGCCTTGTATCTGACCCGTATTCAGAGGGGCTGAGTTAGAGCGAGCGCGACGCTGAATGTTGTCGATTCTCTTTTCCAGTTTCTCATTTCGCTTATTGATCCAGTTCTGAGCATCAGAGAACTTAAATCCCAGACGTGTTAGGTCGTTTTTCTCTTCATCCGACACTGACATGATGAAAGTCATCTTAGTCTCATCGGATTCGAGAACTTTGGATTTGAGTGAAATCAGTGCTTTTCGATACAAGTCGGGGTTTGGAGCCTTAACTGTGTAGATACTGGAAGTATCGTTCATTTCCTGACGTATCAAACTTTCGATTTTTTGTGTATCCGGGCTCGCAGCTAACGCGAGATTGGCTGCAATCATCGTCGGCAGAAGTGCAGTGACTGAAAGCAGTACTTTCTTTGTTTTTTCCGTTTTCATTATATTCTCCTGACTGAGGTGTCAGGGTAAAATGTAAGGCTGAAATATAGACAAATGTCAGAGTATTGTGAGGGAAGCTCGGGTTTCAAAAGTGGACGCAATTTGTGCAGTTTACTTTGAAAAATCAGCCGTTTGTTCCAAAAAAAGTGAGATATTGGAGGGAAGAAATTCCTCGTAAACTGGAGGTGTTTAGCTGGTGGGGGTAAGCGGCGTAATCCTCAAATTAAAATGCCAGTCAGGTTCGCTGACTGGCATTGGTTAGGTAAGATCTTTGAAAATCGAAATTATGATTCAGTTCGCGAACCGACTTTCTCAAGCCCCCAAACCAACCCGATACCTACCAGCATCATTACGATGGCAAGAGTCAGTTGAGACGGTTGTTGAATAACAGATTCGAATTCAAACGGAGACAGATTGTGTTGAACCAACGGCACCTGCTCCCCTTTGGAGTTAGTGCGCCAGGAGATTGTCTCTTTCCATGGCCAGATCTTCGGTAGGGTACCCAACATAAGACCTGTTAAAAATGTCAGCGTGTAGTCTCTGAAGTTTTTCAATAGCCATGAAAGAACATGAGAGAAACTCAGAATACCCACTACACAGCCCAGCATGAACAACATCAGAACGTCGATCTGTAATCCTTTTGCCGCAGCTAGAATAGGACCATACATACCCAGCAGCAAAAGAATGAAGCTGCCCGAAATACCAGGAAGAATCATGGCGCAGATAGCAATCATTCCTGCGATGAAGATATTCAAACTGGTATCCGCCATCTGAAGAGGGCTGACGACAGTGATGGTGTAAGCAAAGCCGACACCTAGCAATAAGAAAACGCCAGTCACGATGTTCTTCTTCTCAACCTGTTTCAGTACATGCACAACTGAAATCAAGATCAGACCGAAGAAGAATGACCAAAGTGGAATCGGGTGTTCAACCAAGAGCCACGAGATAAGTTTGGCAAGCGTCAGAATACTAAGAATGATGCCGCTGAACAGAGTGATAAGGAACAAACCATTGATGTGGTCGAAGGCGGCTTTAAAACCTTCTCTTTTCCAAATGCCGATAATAGAAGGGTTAACACGACGAATGCTTTCCAGAAGCGTGTCGTAAATGCCTGTGATAAATGCGATTGTACCGCCAGACACGCCTGGTACTACGTCGGCAGCACCCATGGCAACACCTTTAAAAAAGGTTTTTAAAAGATTCATTTAGGTCGTTCATTCTCTTCGATAAAAGGTTGAATGGATTATGATATAGAAAACCAATGAAGAAAAGCGACATATTAATGAGGATGTATGTCAGTTGTGTTCAGAGGTGGCGCTATTTTCCGACTGAGTAATGAGTCATTTACAGTAACTTAGATTTTAGTTTTGAAAAGTTGGCACACCCATTGCATTTATACATGTGACCCTTATTAAAGCCGAGGGTCACCTAGCCAACTGACGTTGTTAGTGAACCCGATTTGTTCACAAAAAATATAAGCCAATCGCCCTATTGCGGTTGGCTATTTTTTTGCCTAAACAACCATAAAATCAATATAAGCCTCTGTATTAAAAGAATATTTTTAAATATTCATGACATTTCTTTTATCACTCTCATTTTTGTGACAATGGTCGATAAAGCGACTGCAACTGCTGACAATTAAGTCAACATAATATGCGATCTGTTTTACATTTTGCAGTGATTTGCAAAATGGGAATTGCATTATGCGAAAATGAAGAAAAAACTGTGCTCTATAGCTCAACTTCTTCCCAATTTGGATTTGAATGCACTTCACAAAAGTAAAGATGAGTTGAGTGATTAAAATGAGTTGGAAGGACTTAGTCGGAAACAAATGCCCATCGAAATGCCTGATAGAAAGCATTTTTCCCGTCTTTGCCTACTGTCAGTCCATTACTTGAAATTATGTGCTCAATTGGCCAAGTCAACACTTCCTGAATCGATGCTCTTAGGAGAGACATTCTTTCGAATTGAGTTCTGTCAGAAAAGGGAAAAACAATGCTTTTACCGGCACCCAAAATAACGGTAACCAGGCGCTGAGGTAAGGGTAGATGGGGTTGGTTGGCTAAAAGCAAATCTGGCAGGATTAACGTTCGGCTTTGCGGATCGCAAAAAATTACCTTTCTGGGTAACTTTGAGCCTAACAGAGAGGTTTGAAGCAGTTCACCTTGTAACGATTTATGAGTTTGTGAGGAGAGTGCATCATCGAAATGCAGATCCGAACGCTGCTGAATAACTGTTGGTGTGGCGAGAAACTGCGCCTCGGAATAGGCAAGCCACCATTCAGACAGTGTAGGGTGATAGGTAGGTGAAGTTATACAGATCTGTTTTATAAGACCAAGATCAGACAGAACCAGTTGCAACTGAGTGGTGAGTTCCACTGGATTAATGATGATAAGCGTCCCGTCAGCGCGCTTAACCACTATCATCCGGTGAAGACAATCAACCCCATGACGACGAATTGTGGTATCGCAATACCACAACCTTTTTGGGTGCCACTCAACTAGCATCATACCTCCTTGTCCGTTTCTTTAGGCTTCATGCGTAGCCCATTAAATGCAAAAGATTTTCGGCAGTTTCTATTGCCTGTTTTCTATTGGCAATCGCCAGTTTTTGGTAAAGGTTGCGAATGTGGGTTTTGATGGTGGTTCCTGCAACGTCCAGCTCCTGCGAGATTTGCTCATTGCTCAAACCAGCATAGATTAGCCCTAGAACCTGCCATTCTCTTTGAGTTAGGGGGCTGGTTCGAACCAGTTCCGGCACATTGGGGTGATTCACCAGTTTCTCTACCAATTGTTCATCAAAATGCACCGATCGGTTTCGGTTCCTGCTACTGATGTCTTTGAGTAGCTGCTGAATACGGTGTTTTTCTAAGTCACCTATTTTGTCGTTGCTGAGCAGTTTTTGCAGCGGCGAGATCAAGATTTCACCTTCGATTAGGTAATACCCAACAAGACCTGTTTGAGTGGTCAGCTTAATGGCTTGTTCTAATGCACTCTCGGCAGAAGCCGAATCGCCTAATTGTATTTGGATAGACGCTTCAACGATCAGGTTGCGGTTTTGGTCGGTGACCAAGTTGGCTTTCAATGCCTCGCTTTGCAAAAATGCCAATGTATCTCTAGCCTTTTCAAGCATATTTAAGCTTGCGTAGGCTCTGCAAATGTTTCGCCACTGAAGCTGGCTGAAGTGGTTTCTTGCGTCAGTCGGGCGATGGACGTTACCAAGCCACTGTTCAATCTCTTGTGTTGCTCCTTTCGCCCGCCAGAAAAGCAACAGTGAAAGTGAAGCATTTGCACTCCAGTCAATGTGGTAATCAGAAAGCTGAATCAGGTGCAAAATTTGATCGACATAGCGCGATGCCTTATCCAGTTCACCTCGTCCAATGGCAATGCGTGCAAGCATAGAGTAGCCATGAAGGTGGTTGCTTTGATCATGTTTACCCAGAACATCCAGACCTCTGTGGACGCAGTCCTCAGCTTCATCCAGTCGGTTCCAGCCCCAAAGTACCTGAGCTCGAATTCTAAGCAAAAATTCGTGAAGCGGAAGCTGGTGTAAATGCTGTTCTTCCACCAGTTTTAATGCGTTGTCCTGAACTTCATAAGCGGCCTGAACGTATCCCTGAGCGATTAGTATTTCACTCTGCTGAAGCAGTGCCCATAAAGCCTGGGGAATGATCTGATACTGTCTCGCCAGCTTTTCGGTCTGCTGCATAAGGGGTAAGGCGCGGTCTAGGTGCCCTAATACGTGATTCACTTCTCCCATAACGGAAGTTGCGACTATTCGGCTGCGATAGGTTGTTGGTGAAAGCTGGCTCAGTGCTAAATCTGCCAGCGTCTGCGCTTTCTCTGGTTCATTCTGATTAATTGCCACCTGTGCGAGTAGGGCATTGACCTGACCCTGATCATTATTGGTGAGCTCTATATTGTTTAACTTTAGCTGTTGCTCGGCTTCTGTAAGCAGTGAGGCGACCCTATCATACTGGTGCTGACTCTGGGCTAGCCACGCACGCAGCAGAGCAAGGCTGGGCTGGCTGAATCTTTTTTCGGGTGGTAAATACTCCAACGCTCGATCAAGTAAAACCAGTTCACCCTTATTGAACATTGCCCAGCCGTGTTTATCCAGTACGTCCACAATCAGATCATCATCTTTCGATTTTAAGGCATGACTCAAAGCCTGATCCGGATTTTTCAATGATAGCCAGGCATGAGCAGCAGAGATATGCAGCTTATTGTCTTGTGCGGGGAGGTGGGTCTGACGCTCGTGACTAAGAAACTCACCGAACAGATTGTGGAATCGATACCAGTTCTGTTCTCCTTCAAGCGAATAGATGAATAGGCCGAATCGATTTAGTGTTTCGATCATTCCAAGCGCGTCTTCCCGGCCTGTTACCTTTGATGCCAGCACATCATTAAACGTATCGAATACGGAGCACTGCATAAGAAACTGGCGGGTTTCTGAATCCAGTAGCTCAAACACCTCTTCGAGTAAATAATCCCAAAGGTGCGTATGGTTGAAATCAGATAAGGTTTCAGCAGACTGCACCAGAGACTTTTTCTGATGTTGAGCCTGTAAGGCAAAGAGCTGTAATGCAGAAGGCCAGCCTTCGACATAATGACGCAATGCGTTGGCGGTGGAGTCGTCAATCCCGTCTGCTACACGGAGTTTGAAAAAGCGAGCGGTTTCTTCGTTGTCGAATGCCAGCGAGTCGTTATCTACTTCGATCATCAGATCGCGAACTCTCAAATTAGCCACACCCAACGGCGGCAGTGCACGGCTGGTTACGACCAGTGTAATGTTGTCTGGCAAATGTTTAAGGAAGAAGCGCATGCCTTCATGGATTTCTTCATTCTCGATACAGTGGTAATCATCCAGAACGACAAAACAGCTTTCTGTAACCTGACTGACTTCAGCAAACACCTCGCTAAACAGGGTCTTAAGGGAGGAAAACTGACGCTTTTCCGCCAGAGACTGAGATTTGCGACAAGCATTGTCGGTTGCGACGTTCAATGCCCGCAAAAAGTAGTTCACAAAGCGAAAGCTCTCGTTGTCGCTGTCGTCGATGCTAAACCAGCCAACGTTTGGCTGTTCTGCCAGCCACTGAGCAGCCATCGTCGTTTTGCCATAACCAGCAGGAGAGCGAAATAGAATCAGTTTGTAGTGCGGAGCCTGTTTCAACAGCTCAAGAACTCTTGGGCGAATAATGGCGTTGTGCAAGCGTTTAGGGCGAGTAAGTTTAGAGGGAATCCACATAATTTTTCTTATTGATGTTTTCTACGCCGGATACTACGAGGAGGGGTTCTCACCATCCTTGATCGATCTCTTAAATCTAAAGATAGGGGATATTCTGGGGAGGACTACGCCTTAATAGTGTGATTTAGATCTTATTTATGGCTCAACTTTCCAGAGGAATTTAATAAGTAAACACATAAAAAGAGAAATTTATCGCTGCGTAAAGTGACAATAACTGCACCGTATTGATTCATTTGTCGAATATAATTTGCGTGGGAGCTACTTAAACTTCTCAATGTAGGTTCTATTGCATTAAAAAGGTGAAGTAAATCACCATCCATGAATCGTTTGCACAAGTTTTGCTCATTGGCTCACCAATATCGTTCGCTCTACTACCTACGCCCTTAATCCTCCTCCTCCTCCTCCTTTCATTCAGGATGATGTTTTGCTCGCGTGTTCGGCTGAAGATAAACAACGCTCCGGTCTTTAGGATCAACAGCCCTTAATACGGAGCAACAAATTTTGAACCCAAGTTAGCTTTCTTGTGCTGAATTTTCGTCCGCGGATGGCTCGACTGATTCAGGTTAGCGGCGTCTGGTAGTCCGATGCGTGAGTAGCTTGGGGGGACATGGAAAACCAACAGCGAGAATTCCAAATGAAGCCGACAGAGCACGTGAATTTCAATAAAGAAGAGTTCAAAAACGCAGTAAAAAAGCATTTGGCTGCCACTTATGCGACCACCGTTGAAAATGCATCAGAAAGAGCATGGTATTTGGCGACAGGTCGAGCGCTTGCAGAATTAACCACATTTGACTTACTAGAGACAGAAAACGACCCAAAAATTAAGAATGCCCGAAGCGTTAACTATCTGTCTCTTGAATTTCTGATCGGTCGTCTTACCGGTAACAATCTTATTAGCCTTGGGCTGTATGACGTTGTCGATGAGGTCGTCAAAGAGTTAGGGCAGAACCTGACTGATATTTTAGAAAACGAACGCGATCCGGCACTGGGTAATGGTGGCTTGGGTCGACTTGCCGCCTGCTTTATGGATTCTTGTGCCGCGCAACAATTCCCGACAGTGGGGTATGGTCTGCATTATGAGTACGGATTGTTTCGTCAGTCTTTTGAAGACTGCCATCAGAAAGAAGCGCCAGATGCATGGGCTGGAGTTGAAGGTTACCCATGGGAAGTCGCGCGTCCGGAACTGGCACAACAAGCCGGATTTTACGGTCACGTGGATGTTTACGTGAATGATGACGGCGTCGAAAAGCGTCGCTGGAAGCCGGGCATGTATGTTCAGGGAATGCCTTGGGATATGCCGATTGTCGGATACCAGAGCCGCACCGTTTACCCACTGAGACTCTGGGAATGTCGCGCAATAGCGCCATTCAGTCTGGAAAGCTTTAATAACGGCGATTACTTTGAAGCGCAGCATGCGCTTATCGATGCCGGAAACGTCACTAAGGTGCTATACCCGAACGACAACCACGAAAAAGGCAAAACGCTTCGACTGATGCAACAATACTTCCATGTACGTTGCTCAATGGCAGATATCCTTCACCGCCATCAGGCGAATGGTCATTCGCTCGAAGACTTACCAAAATACGAAACCATTCAGTTGAACGATACTCACCCAACAGTGGCGATCCCCGAACTGATGCGAGTTCTGGTGGATGAGAGCGATTTTGAGTGGGATGATGCCTGGGCGATCTGTACGAAAACCTTCGCTTATACCAACCACACTTTGCTGCCAGAGGCGTTGGAAACCTGGAGCGAAGCGCTTCTGCAACGCTTACTTCCCCGCCATATGGAGATCATCTATCACATTAATCACCTGTTCCTGCACGATGTGAAAGAGAAGTGGCCGGGTGATGTCGATAAGATGCGCAAACTGTCGATCATTGAAGAAGGTACGCACCGCATGGTTCGTATGGCGAACCTTTGTGTTGTCGGATCTTATGCCGTTAATGGCGTGGCCGCGCTTCACTCTGCTCTGGTAAAGAAAGATCTGTTCCCAGAGTTTAACGAGATGTTCCCCGGGCGTTTGCAAAACGTCACAAACGGAGTTACCCCGAGACGCTGGTTGAAGTTCTGTAATCCAGAATTATCTGATCTGATTACCAGTAAGATTGGGGAAGACTGGATCGTTGATCTCGATGAGTTGAGAAAGATAGAAAAATTCGCAGACGATGAAACCTTCCAGCAAGACTTTATGCGTGTGAAGCAAGCTAATAAGCAGCGTCTGGCAGACTGGGTTAAAGAGAATATGGACATTGAGCTGGATACTAACGCCATTTTCGATGTGCAAATCAAGCGTCTGCATGAATACAAGCGTCAGCACTTGAATTTGCTACATATTCTGTCGCTTTATCACAGATTGCTTAATGATCCGAAATTCGATATGGCACCTCGTGTCGTATTCTTCGCAGCAAAGGCAGCACCCGGCTACCACCTTGCAAAAGAGATCATCTTCGCCATCAACAAAGTGGCTGAGAAAATCAATAACGACAATCGTGTTAAGCACAAATTGAAAGTGGTGTTCATGCCTGATTACCGCGTAAGTATGGCTGAAATTATCATCCCTGCTGCGGATGTTTCAGAGCAGATTTCGACCGCTGGTAAAGAAGCCTCAGGAACCGGAAACATGAAGCTGGCCCTCAACGGCGCACTGACCATAGGTACGATGGACGGAGCAAACGTAGAGATTCGTGAAGAAGTAGGAGACGACAACATCTACATTTTCGGTTTAGAAGTGGATGAGGTTCAGGCATTACGTGAAAAAGGCTACAACCCATACGATTACTACCATGCGGACCATTTACTGAAAGCGTCGTTGGATCTTCTTGTTGGGGACGAATTCACACCGGGGCAACCGGGTCGTCTGGCAGCAACCTATGAAAGCCTATTAGATGGAGGGGACCCATATCTGGTTCTGGCGGACTTTGCTTCTTATATCAAAGCGCATGAAGATATGGATGCGCAGTACCGAGACCAGAAAGGGTGGGCACGCAAAGCGATTCTGAACACTGCGCTAGTGGGTAAATTCAGTTCCGACCGCAGTATTCGAGATTACGTAAACAACATCTGGAAACTGGAAGCAGTAAAACGTTCATAACGCTTGTTGCTGAAACTGTGGATACCGACTTTATCAAGGTATCCACAGTCAGCGAAAAAGAGGGCATAAGTCACCTCCGGAGAAAATAATGAAAGAAGTCCGAAAAACAACGCCAGAGGCTATTAAACAAGTCGCGATCAAAGCGAACATTGCAGAAAAGTACATTAATGCCATGGGGCAGGAAACCGATGTTTCTATTGATACCATTACGCATTTACTAAATTCACTCGGCTACGACGTCTCGAATGACAAGGCTTTGCTAGCATCTGCCGAGAAGAAGCACAAGAAACCGGTTCTCGAACCGATCCTCATTCTGACCGACGATCAGGATGTTCATATTGAACTGAATCTGGGCGCCAGTGCCCGAGAAAGCGAGTTTAGCTGGCGTCTGGAAACCGAAAACGGTGAGATGCTGGAAGGATATCTCCAGTCCCAGATCGTCAGCGACAAGCGAAAATCAGGCGGTCCTTTAGTTTTTGCGCTGCCAAACAACCTGTCGTGGGGTTATCACAAACTTAGTATTACTCGTAAACGTCGAAAAGCACCTTATGAGATGACTCTGGTTATTGCCCCTAAGCGCTGCTACAAACAGGAACCTTTGCTGTGCGGCGAAAAAATGTGGGGACCGAGCGTTCAGTTGTACACCTTAAGAACCTCTCATAACTGGGGAATGGGCGATTTTGGTGACCTGAAACAACTCGTGAGCCAGGTAGCGGAGCGTGGTGGCGATTTCATTGGTCTCAACCCGATCCACTCTCTGTTCCCAGCTAACCCTGAAGGCGCAAGCCCGTACAGCCCATCATCTCGTCGCTGGCTAAACGTTCTTTATATTGATGTCAGTTCGGTTCCTGAATTTGCACTTAGCAGCGACGCTCAGGCATTGGTGGGAAGTGCTGAGTTTCAGCAGAGGCTACAGGAAGCCAGAGAATCCCACTGGGTCAACTATAGTGAAGTCTCGGCACTGAAGATGAGTGTCCTGCCCATTCTCTACACAGAATTTAAACGACGTCACCTTGAGAAAAATACCGACCGTGCGACTGAATTTGTTTCGTTTGTTGATCAAGGCGGACAGAGCTTGTTGCAGCAGGCGACCTTTGACGCCCTGCATGCCTATCTTAAAGAAGATGACAGTGATACATGGGGTTGGCCGGTATTTCCTGAAAAATATCGCAAATACCATAGCCCGGCGGTAAGAAAGTTTATTGTCGACCATGAGGATTTGGTTCAGCTACATCTTTACCTGCAGTGGTTAGCGGACTGCCAAATCAAAGAAGCGCAGTTACTTGCAGAAGAGAAGGGTATGCAGGTTGGATTGTACCGGGATCTGGCGGTTGGTGTCGCGGATTCAGGTTCTGAAACCTGGGCAGATACGGGAGAATTGTGTCAGGACGTCAGCATAGGGGCACCGCCAGATATTCTTGGTCCGCTGGGGCAAAACTGGGGGCTTCCACCGTTGAATCCACAGGAATTGCAAGCGAGAAAGTTCAAGCCATTCATTGAGCTGTTACGAGCAAACATGACTCATTGCGGAGCACTGCGAATTGACCATGTTCTTGGTTTATTGCGTCTTTGGTGGGTTCCTAAAGGGCAAAACGCATCAGAAGGTGCGTATATCTACTACCCAGTGAAAGAGATGCTGGCACTGCTGGCATTAGAGAGTCATCGCCACCAGTGCTCCGTTATCGGCGAAGATTTGGGAACCGTGCCTGATGAAATTGTCGAGTTGCTATCTGAAGCGGGCATTCATTCATACAAAGTGTTCTTCTTCGAAGTGGCGGAAGACGGTGGGTACTTCTCACCTCAACACTATGCTGAGCAGTCGATGTCTGCCCTCTGTACTCACGATATGCCAACCCTGAGAGGTTTCTGGCATTGCGACGACTTAAAAATGGGGGAAGAGCTGGGTTTGTACCCCGATGAAGAGCAGCTTAATAAACTGTTTGATGATCGTCTTCGCTCCAAACAAGAGATTCTGAATAGCGTGGCGTGGCATGGTTACTTACCGGAAGGTGTGGGTCGAGATGCCTCTAAAGTCCCGATGGACAGACACCTGAGTGAGGCGCTTCAAATGCACCTTGCTGCTGGTAGCAGTGCGTTACTCAGTATTCAGCTCGAAGATTGGTTAGAGATGGACAAACCCGTCAATATTCCGGGCACTGTGGATGAATACCCTAACTGGCGTCGTAAGTTGTCCTCTAATCTGGATGACATATTTGCCAAGGATAATATCCATCAGTTAGCAGAACGTTTAACAGAGCTTAGAAAGCAGCGTTAAACAAAAGCCAGTAGCCTGAATGATGTTTTAGGCTAATAGGGTCTGTTAACCTTTCGCGGTTAAATTTTGTTCGAGTTCTATGTGTTTTAATCGCGGCGCAAGGTCTTTAGCTTAGTCATTCTAAGTAAATACCTTGCAACAAAGAGTAAAGGGTATAGACCGGGGACGCCTAGTTGAACCCTTCGGGCAGCATTTGTGGCTCCTTTCTACTGCGTTACCGCTTATTGATGTAGAACGATTACACCGAATAAGCGTTGCCTTGTATAAAGAATCCACAAATGGCTGCAAAAATCAGCTCGAAAGGTTAACAGACCCTAGCATTAATATGCATTGGCTTTCACTTTCTGGCATCCATGCTAGACTGAATCGCTTTCAATATACCTGTGCGGTAACGCTGTCTGATTCAAGCTCAGATGTTATTCATCAGGAAGGAGCTTAACCGCTCACATTTATAATCGTCAGGGGACAAGGCGTTGAATAATAAAACACAATCCAAACAAGCCTATGCCCAACTTTCGCAAGCTGCATTTGCTGATCCATTTTCTTTTCTGGGGCCGTTTAGTCAGGAAGAAGGTATCGCGTTAAGAATCTGGATTCCGGGTGCAGACAATGTTCAGTTGGTATTAGAAGATCAAAACCGCATTCCACTTGAAAGAGAAGAGAAAAGCGGTTTTGTGTTGAAAGGCGACATGAACCTGAACCATGTTCATTATCGCTTAGCGGTTGACTGGTCTGGCACGGAACAGATCGTCGATGACCCATATCAGTATCACGCGTTATACGCAGAGTACGAAGATTTACATACCCCCAAACAGATGTACCATCAGCTTGGTGCTCAGTTTATCTCCCTCGAACGCGGTGGAAAGCAGGTCAACGGGACTCGCTTTTTGGTCTACGCGCCTCACGCCAGTGCGATAAGCATCGTTGGTGTTTTTAACTACTGGGATGGCAGAAGGCATCCACTGCAAAAGCTGGATTACGGTATCTGGGGGCTATTTATCCCTGACCTGCCAGAAGGCACTCAATACAAATTTGAAATGAAAGGTCCCGACGGGGAAGGGCTGCCACACAAAGCCGATCCTTGGGGTTTCCATTCTGAGCAGCATCCATCATTTGCGTCGCTGACTTATGATCACCGCCGATACGACTGGCAGGATGAAACGTGGCAGCAACGCCCGGTCACCCAAAAGCGAAAAGAAGCGCTCTCTTTCTACGAACTTCACGCTGGTTCCTGGAAACGAAACGAGAACGGTGAGTTTCTTAATTATCGTGAACTTGCTGACCAGTTGATCCCTTATCTGGTGGATCTCGGTTACACCCATGTCGAGCTGATGCCAGTATCAGAGCATCCGTTTTACGGATCTTGGGGGTATCAGCCTGTTGGTTTGTTTGCACCAACCAGCCGATTCGGTTCACCGGATGATTTCAAATATTTCGTTGATCAGTGCCATCAGGTAAATATTGGTGTGGTGTTGGACTGGGTTCCTGCCCATTTCCCTTCAGATGATCATGGTCTGGCGAATTTTGATGGTACGCCACTTTTCCACGACCCTGACCCCCGCAGAGGATGGCATCAGGACTGGAATTCATTCATCTATGACATGGGAAAAGAGCACGTCCGTCGCTTCCTGGTCTCTAATGCATTGTACTGGTTTGAACAATTCCACATAGACGGTATTCGTGTGGACGCGGTTGCCTCGATGCTTTATCTCGACTATTCCCGTAGCCACGACCAATGGTTACCTAATATGGATGGTGGAAACGAAAACTACGATGCTATTGCCACTCTGAAATGGATGAATGAGGAAGTGTATAAGCATTTTCCAAACGCCATGACCATTGCAGAGGAATCCACGGCATTTCCCGGAGTTTCCGCTCCCACATTTATCGGGGGGCTGGGATTCGGCTTTAAATGGAACATGGGGTGGATGCATGACAGTCTCTCGTACATTAAAGAAGACCCAGTGCATAGAAAATACCACCACGACACCATCACGTTTCCACTAGTTTATGCACACAGCGAGAACTATGTGCTGTCGCTGTCTCATGATGAAGTCGTGTACGGAAAAGGTTCTATTCACAATAAAATGCCCGGTGATGAATGGCAGCAAACGGCTAACCTCCGAGCGTACATGGGCTATATGTATGGTCAGCCTGGGAAGAAACTGAATTTCATGGGCGCAGAATTTGGTCAGACGGCCGAATGGAACCATGACGATCAATTGCAATGGTTCTTATTGCAATTTGATCGCCACAAAGGCGTGCAGGATCTGACTCGCGACCTGAATTTCCTCTACCGGAAAGAAAAAGCGTTACACGATCAGGACAGTGACCCTGAAGGTTTTGAGTGGCGGCTACAGGATGCCAAAGATGCGAGTATTCTTGCTCATGAGCGAATCAGTGAGTCTGGAGAGCGTATCTTGATTGTCTCCAACTTTACGCCTGTTCCACACGAACGATTCAGGCTTGGTGTTCCCAATGAAGGGGCATACGAATTGGTATTGAACACGGACGACACTAAGTACAACGGCAGTGGGTTTGATGTTCACTCAGTTGTTCAAACGGAAAAAGTGGAAAGTGAAGGGCTGGATCAGTCACTTAACTTACGAATTCCGCCGCTTTCGACGGTGTTCTATAAGCTAAAATAAGTCGCGTTGTAACCAGATGAAAATAAAAGAGCGAGCCAATTGGCTCGCTCTTTCTTGTTTGCGGTATCTTAAACTCGGAATTGACCTAGCAGACGGCTTACCTGATTACCAACTTGGTTCAGGTTCTCTGCTGAGTCTGTGGTTTCCATGGACTGAGTAAGTGTTTTATCGGAGATATCAGACATGGTATTCACATTTACGCTTACTTCATCAGCTGCGGTAGCCTGCTGACCGGCTGCGCTTGAAATCAGACCGATAGAGTCGTTGATTTGCGCGATAAAGCCGTCGATGGAAGTCAGTGCTTCTTCAGCAGACTGAACTTGAGCAGCGGTTTCTTCTGCATTTGAGCGGCTCTTCGTCATTGCCTGACTCGCACTTTCAGAGCGTTGTTGCAAGCTGACGATGATGTTCTGAATTTCTTCTGTCGATTCCTGCGTTCTGGATGCCAGAGAGCGAACTTCATCAGCTACCACCGCAAATCCACGACCCTGTTCACCTGCACGAGCAGCCTCGATAGCGGCGTTCAGTGCCAACAGGTTGGTTTGTTCTGCAATGCTTCTGATAACATCCAGAACTGTACCAATCTGCTCACTGTCTGAGCGGACTTGCTCTACTGTGTCACTAGCGTCAGAGATTTGCTGAGACAGACTTTGCATCGAAGTAGCTGCTTCCACCACAACGCTTGTACCTTGTGATGCTGCTTCAGCAGTAGACTGTGAGAGTTCAGCGGCTTGCTGAGCGCTGTTGCTCACTTCTTGAGCACTTGCTGACATCTCTGTCATCGCAGAAGCTGCCAGTTGAGCCTGAGATTGCTGCTCACGCACTTCCTGTTGCGTACTGCTTGCTTTCACTGTCAACTCTTGCGCAGAGGTAAGCATGCTGGAAGAGGCGGTGTTCAGTTCAGTGACGGTTTTTTGAAGTTTCTCAGCAAACGTATTGTAGTTACTCGCCAGCAATGCCAGTTCATCGCTGCCATTTACAGGGATACGAATGGTCAGGTCACCTTCACCCTGTGCAATGTCTTTGAGCACATCGTTAGTAGACTGAATTTTGCTGGTAATGGCTCTTGTCACCACAAAAGAGACGAGAATACCAACAATCACCGCCGCTGCCGCTAGCATGAACAGCAATGATGTTGATGTTTCGGTATTTGATTTGGCGTGATTGGCAGCGTCGCCCATCGAACCACCTATAGAAGCTCTAAGTTCGGCAACCTTGAGCGCAATTTGAGGACCTACAGTATCTAAAATCTTGATACCATCGTTTCGGTCATAAATCATTTGCGAGACGCTATTTGCAGCAGTCTCATACTGATTTAATAGCTCCTTGGCTTCAGTAGTTAGGCGACGACGCTCTGGATTCTCAAGCGTTCCGAGTAGTGTGTCTAACTCTTTCTCTGAAGCATTGAACTCTTTGTTGAAGCGTTCTACCTGTGCAGGCTGGTTTTCAACCAGGAACTTGGATACGTAAAGACGGGAAAGTAAAAGAGCACGTATCGCACGTCCGGCATGGTAAGCCGCCACGACATCACCGTCGCGTTTAGCTGTGTCCATTACCTTGGTCAGTTTACGTTCAATCTGTGGACCATTAGCATTGAGAGTACCGTTAACAAGTTCGTTACGGCTGTTCATATTGGAGACCACTGTACCTTTGAATGTGGAAAGGTAAGTCGACTTCATTTCTTCAATGGCTTTCAACATTTTTACCCGCTCAGGATTTTGAATCTCTTTGTAAGCGCGAGTCATGTCTTCAGTCCATAGCGCGGTTTGTTGATCGAATTTATCAACAAACTCCTGTTTCCCCGTTTTTATAAAGTTCTTTACCGTTAAGCGCAGGCCGTAAACACTGTCAGTTACTTCCGCTGCTAGCTCAGTATCTGGGGCTAAATCAAAGGAAATCTTATTCATATCCTGTGACAACCCATTTAGCAGATTTGAGCTCACTACAGCGATGGCTATTAATATAGCAATCAGCACAGCCGGCGTTATCGATAATTTTTTAGCAATAGAAATATTGTCCAAACCCATTGTCTTTTCTCCGTAAAAGATAAAGCCGCATTTATTATTCTTCTAATAACTAAAGTAGCAAAAAATGGAACATTCAACATAAAATATGAAAAATATTCTCTGAATAATGGAATAAGCGTCTACATATCATTAGCTTATGATATAAGTTGTATGGAAAGCAATCTAATAGTGGAAAAATATCAAGATTGAGCTAGCTGAAATAATAATCATACGTAAACCAAAATATGAAAATATATTAACAGAATGATTTTTTCCTATAATTTCGGCGTTATTAATTGTGCTTTTGTATGAAATAACGTTCGCTATATTTACCGAATGATAGTACCCAACAACATCAAAAACGAGTCAAGGTGTATTGTTTTCATAAAAGTTTATTTCATTTAAAGGTCATGACTTATTCAAGCAAAATACCAATAATAATCATTCGACCTGAATTAATTCGAGATTTTGTTTAAAACATACCTCAGCGCAATCTTTAGCCTGTGATTTGCAAAGAGACTTGGGTATATACTGGTTCAACTCATAAGAAAAACCTGGAAGACAGTGGGCAGAAAACCATATGGAATATCAAATAGAAGCGGTATCGCTGCATAAGCGATTCAAATCTGTTGTTGCCGTTGAAGAGGTCAGCTTCGGTGTAAGGCAAGGGACATGTTTTGGCTTACTGGGTCCAAACGGAGCAGGGAAAACGACGACTCTGGAAATGCTGGAAGGAATAATGCAGCCTACAGGCGGCGAAATTCGATATCGCGGTAAGCCCATCACTAAAGACGTGTATCACCGACTTGGCATCCAATTTCAAAATACGGCATTGCAGGATTACCTTACAGTAGAAGAAACACTCAAGATGTTTGGCGCGTTTTATAGCCGTTCCATGCCTTATGACGAGTTAGTCTCCTTATGTCAGTTATCGGATTTTGTTTCTCAGGATCACCGAAAGCTTTCAGGCGGGCAGAGGCAAAGGCTGCTTCTGGCATTAGCACTCATTAACGGCCCAGAGCTGATCTTTCTGGATGAGCCAACGACGGGGCTCGATCCCCATAGCCGACGCTTATTCTGGGATTTGGTGAATAAAATCAAAGCTAATGGCAAAACAGTGTTGCTTACCACGCACTACATGGACGAGGCACAATACCTGTGTGATGAAATAGCCATTATGAACAAAGGCAGCATCATTGCGATGGATACGCCGGACAACCTTTTGACTCAGCATTTCTCTGGCGCACTTATCAGCCTGCCAGAATCGCATACCGCTAATGCCTCTCTGAATGGCGAGTCGGTGCATTATTCGGAAGGGCGCTGTTTTATTCAGTCAGAAAACGTAGAAAAAACGCTCACAAACTTAATGTCATCCAATATTTCTCTGGAAGGTTTGCAAGTTAAATCCGCAAATCTGGACGACCTGTTTATAAAGCTGACCGGGCACACGCTAATAGAAGAGGAAAGCGAAAATGTTTAGCCGATTTTTAGCCGTGCTTGTCGCACGAAATTATGAGTTTATGCGAGATCGAAGTGCATTGGGTTGGAATTTGGTTTTTCCAATATTAATGGTGATTGGTTTTGCGTTTGTCTTTTCGGACGAAAATAAGGTTTTGTATAAGGTGGGTGTAATAAATCTGTCACATGAAACTTCGACACCATTTCAAGAATTGAAATATTTAGAGTTTATAGAATATAAAGACGGTAAAAATGCTGAGCTTAAATTGCAACAACATAAGATTGACCTGTTGGTTGATTTTAACCAGAAAGCATATTGGATAAATCAATCCTCTTCGAGTGGATACATTGTTGAAAAATTACTCTTAGGACAACAACCTAAATTTATAAAATACACAATAGACGGAAAAGCCATTCGATATTTAGATTGGGTAGTTCCAGGTATTTTAGGTGTAAATATGATGTTCTCGTGTTTGTTTGGTGTTGGATATGTGATTGTTCGTTACCGGAAAAACTCGGTACTAAAACGGCTCAAGGCGACACCTTTGAGAGCTATCGAGTTTTTGTCTGCTCAGGTTTTGTCCCGTCTCGTCATAGTTATGTTTATCAGCTCAGGTATATTCCTAGGTAGCCACCTGATTTTCGATTTCTATATGCTTGGTAGCTTTTTTACTCTGTTTCTGGTGGCATTCCTTGGAACGTCTTCCATCATCTCTCTTGCGTTGTTAATTGCCTGCCGTTCTGAATCTGAAGAATTCATCGGGGGAATGCTCAATTTGATTTCCTGGCCAATGATGATGCTATCGGGTGTTTGGTTCTCACTTGAAGGCAGTCCTCAGTTTATTCAGGAAATGACCAAGATTTTCCCGTTGACGCATATGCTGGAATCCGCCAGAGCAGTCATGCTGGATGGCGCAGGAATCGCAGATATATGGGGGCACCTTGTAACGCTTGCTCTGATGACGGTTGTCTTTCTTCTTGCTGGAGCTTACTTCTTCAAATGGCAGGGAGAAGCCCGTTAACGCTTCATTGATACGTTCAGTAGAAACTTGTCATCCCAATAGACTGAGTATCAAGAGCCCACATCGAAAGAGATGGCATTTTGGCAAGATGATGGCTATTCAGTGAGAATTTAACCAAACGGAGGTGTTTTCGCCTCCGTTTTTGATCTCAGATGAAAAATATCACCTATATTTAAATTATTTGAATCATACCTTTGGGCTATTTCGAAAAGGATTTTTGGGGGTGGCAAATGAGCGAGATACTCATTGTGGACGATGTTGCTGAGAATTTGCACGTATTGCGAAAGATATTGGTGACAGAAGGCTACAAAGTGCGGGCAGCAACATCGGGGGAACAAGCCATTCAGGGAATGTTAACGAACACTCCTGATATGGTTCTGATGGACATCAATATGCCTGAAATGAGTGGGATTGAAGCATGCAGAGAAATCAAGTCTCACCCTGCGCTGAGCGGTATCCCGATCCTTTTCGTTAGTGCCCATTCTGAAATAGATTTTGTTGTCGATGCGCTCAATGCTGGTGGTGTGGACTACATCTACAAGCCCTATCGAAGTGAAGAGGTGACTGCCAGGGTAAAAACACACCTGAATTTGGCGAAATCCCATCAGGCAATGGTGAACCGTGAAGTGGTCGCCGCGATTGGTGAAATGGTTTCTGGGGTTGCCCACGAGCTGAATACCCCGCTAGGTGTTGCCACGACAGCGTCTTCACATCTTTCTGACCTGTTGCAGACTGTCATTCGTTCCTCCCAGAATCAGACTTTAACTGGCAAAGAACTGAATGAGTTTTTTAAAGCTGCGGAATCGAGCCTGGAAATGAGTAGTCGGAACATCGCCACTGCCTCCAAACAGGTCGATGCCTTTAAAACTGTGGCGGTGGATCAGCTTGAACATCGGGTCAGAGCAGTAAAACTGAATCACTATTTGATGCAATGCGCGTCGTTACTTCGGCCAAAGCTGGAAGAGCAAAATATCGAGATGGAAGTGTTCAGTGGTGAGGATGAAATCGATATTGACCCAAGCCCTATTTTCCAGATTGTATCCACGTTGTTGACCAATTCGATACATCACGCCTTTGAGAATATATTCGAAAGGGTCGTGAACCTGAACGTCAGCATTGAAGATCAAGAACTGTGTATGGAATATTGGGATAACGGCAATGGTGTGTGTACCGATGTTTTGACGAACCTGTTCAAACCGTTCTTTACGACCAAAAAAGGAAGCACTCGCCACATTGGGTTGAGTGCCTCGGTTTTATATACTCTGGTGACCATCAACCTTCACGGCACTCTGTTTGCTTCCAGTGGAGATCGTGGTCTGTATTATGATATCCGCATTCCTATCAGCAGCCTTAGTTAACGGAACAGTACTTTTTTGAGAGGAGTCTTAGACAGGCTCCACACAAACAATACGCTGCAAATGAGTGTTCCGCTCACCAATACAAAATCTCGGGTGAACGCTTCCAATCCTGCAAAACGGACCAGATTGTCGACCAGAATCTGAATAGGAAGATGTGCCACGTAGATCCCTAGCACCAGCTTAGACAGGCTCATCACCCAATCGCGACGTCCCCAGTCTGGATTTGCCAGCAGGATGAAGAATAATCCTGTTGCCCAGATTGGTGTGCCCGCCAGAAAATCATGAGTATTAAATGGCGTTCCATAGGCAGTCAGAATCTCGGCTTCTCCCATATGGAGTGACAATCCAACCAAAGCTACGATGATGGCAGACTGAATATTCATCGTCAGATTCAACCGACGGATTTCAAAGCCAATCAGTACCATTAATGTGCTGAAAAATGGTCCATTCCGCGTGAAAATTGGGAATTCTATTCCCGTGACTTCTCGATAGCTTCCAGCCAGAACACCAAACACATAAAGACCGCCAGCAATCAGGATCAGTCCTCTCGTCCAGTTAAAGTGCACGCCCACGGCAATAATTGCCACGGCACAAAGCAAACCGGGGATAAACCATAAGTGTACCAGCCCGCCTTCAAAGAAAGTGTTTAGAGGGTTTTGCAATAGCCATTCCCAATACCCACTACGCTCTGCTATATACCCATCTGTTAAGAAGGCGTGCCAGTTAAATGGCATTAGCAGGCAAATGACACTCCACACTAACCAGACCTGAATCAAGGGCAAACTGTAGTTTTTGAGTGTGGTAAAAGGATCGCGGCTTAACTTGGGTTGAATAAGAAACCCTGAGAGCAAAAAGAAGAAAGGCACAGCAAAACGGGAAAGCTGATTGAGAGCGTAACCCGTCCAGATCACCGCATCACTTGCGTTTGGGTGATTGAGCGATTGGCTATGAAGAAATATGATAGCAAACATGGCTATCAGTCGACCCAGCTCCAAACTGGCAATTTTATTGGAATGAACTAACGACATAAAGAACTCACTCTTAGGGTTTATTTCTCGACTTTACCCAGTATTTCATTAGGTTACGCTGAGCCACGTCATAAAACGAAATGGGTTAGATTAAGAGTTCTTAATGAAACGAAAGTTGCCAGATGTGGATAAATTAACATTCACATCAAGCCAAAATGAGTCAGCATTGCAATTCCGACAGAGCAGGTGAGTAATGAGCCGACTGTAGTCAGTGCAATGATGTTAGCGGCTAATGTGGGGTTTCCTCCCATTGCTCTTGCCATCACATAGCTTGCAGCTGCGGTAGGTGATGCCGTCATAAAGAACAGCAACCCTAACTCCATCCCACGATACCCCAGTAACAATCCGCCTCCGACTATAATCAGTGGGCACAAAAAGAGCTTCTGAACCGCGGAAAACCAGGTGGAGTTGATTTCTTTTTTGAGCGAGCGAAGGTTGAGGGAACCGCCAGTACAAAGAAGAGCCAGTGGTAACGTCATGTCTGCAAAGTAACCGCCAGCATGTGAGACGATTTCAGGAATGGGTACGGACAGTGCGTAACATACAAAACCCAGCAAAATAGCGATGATCAGCGGATTCTTAGTGATCGATTTTCCGAACATGGAAAAGGCTTTCAACTTCGAATCCTGTTGTTTTGGGCTTAATGCAATTACTGCCAGAATATTGTATAGAACGGTAACGGCACCTACATAAAGCGCTGCGTTTGCGACGCCTTGTTCCCCATACATATTTGCCATGTAGGCCAAGCCAATAATAGCTAAGTTAGAACGGAATCCACCTTGGACAATAACGCCTATGTCACTGGAATCTTTAAAGAACATTTTGGTTGAAGCAAACATGAACAGAAAAAACACCAGATTTGCAGCCAATCCATACAAGGTAAATGGAAGACTTTTTCCCACATCGTAATCGGACTGAACAATGCTCAGAAACAATAACGCTGGTAGCGTGACCTTAAAAACGAGCTTTGAAGCCGTTTCTATAAACTCTTCGTTGATCAGATTCGCTCGTTTCAGAAAGACACCAAGCACCAGCATTAAACAGATAGGTCCGGTGATACTGGCAGAAAAAGCGAGCTGTTCGAGCATAAAGACTTCCTAGAAATATGCGATGTTCAATAGTGATTTGGATACAAATGTATCTTCTCGGTAACAGAGATGCCATCGTTTCGCGGTTTTGGTGCCCAATGACAAGCAAGAATCACAAAGATATTTAAACTATCATTATATCTTTGAGTAATAATTTCAATAAGATGTCATATCATTTAACCATTCTTAGCGTGGTTGAGATTAAATACAGGTTGTAAAAAAGAACGACTGTGCTATTAATAAAAAGCGCGAATTGATTCGTTCGCTTTGTCACTTTTGAGAGTTCTGATGAGTAAAGGCAAACTGACCAAAGAAAACATACTGAAAACCGCATTCCATGTCGCCAGCCAAGACGGCTTGGAAAGCCTGACGATTGGTGAGTTAGCCAGGCATTGCAGTATGTCCAAAAGTGGTCTTTACGCGCACTTTAATTCTAAAGAGAACTTGCAGGTTACCGTGATTGAGTATGCGAACCTGATTTTTGCGCAGCGGGTTGTTGAACCTGCAAGAACAAAGTATTCAGACGATATAGAAGCCAAAATCCGGCTGCTGCTTGAAAATTGGCTGACCTGGAATCACTCCTTTCAGGGGAGCTGCATGTTTCTTGATGCATGGCGTAGCGATGCTGAAGAGGGAAACGCTATCCAGAAGAGCCTGGTTGCTGGTATTGAAAAATGGCTTCATTACCTTGAAATCCAGGTCGAGAAAGCCAAAGAGCAAAACATTTTTATGGTCGATCTGGATGCAAAACAGGCGGTTTTTCAGCTCTACGGTGCTTATCTGAGTAGTCAGCTGTTTTATTCTGTAGAGGGTGAGCAAGTGAGCCGTGAACGTTTCTGGTTGAGCGTGAATTTCCTGTTTGATCACTGGCGGAAATAGCAGGGTCTTCAGACCCTAAAACCAAAGACTAAATAAAGACAAGACTGGTTAACCAGTCCATTTTTTTAACTATAAATAGTACGAGCGTTCTATTTTAAGGGAATGACAACACCATGAGTGAGAAGATTTATTTTAACGCATCCAACAAGTTCAGCCTGAAGCGAAGTCTGGTGAACTGTACAACGCGTCTTCACCACACCCTTGCGCCAAAACACGCGATGAAGACAGCGCGAAAGGTGTTGCTGACTCCCGCCAGACTGGCACCTAAAAATCCCACACCACAAGGGCTAATCAAAGGTACGGTAACGACCAGCCATGGCAAGCTTTCCACCTATCAGTTAGGGAGCGGACCTGTGTGGGTGCTTACCCATGGGTGGTCAGGCAGTTCTAACCAGTTCTTTCCACTAATGGAACACATCGCTTCCAAAGGGTACACAGCTTTGGCGTATGACCACCCAGCGCATGGCGAAAGTGAAGGGGAGGTAGGGCATATCCCTGCGTTTGTTGAGGGGCTGGATACCGTGCTTGACAGTGTGGATGAATTTGCGGGCATCATTGGACATAGTATGGGGACGGCTTCAGTGCTTGAAAGCCGACACCAAAAGGCAGAAAACTGCCCAATCATTCTTGTTGCTCCCGTTCTGAACTACCTGGAAAATCTGTTCTCTAGTATTCGTCGTTCAGGGTACTCAATGAGACTATTCAATGCGGTGGTTGGTGAGGTGGAGCGTCAATATAACTTCCCTATACAATCCATCGATCCCTATGCTCGTCTAATGGCAAGAAAAACGCCGTGTGTCATCGTTCATGACATTGATGACAAATTTACGCCATATTCGGTATCGGAAAAAGCCGGTGAAGAAGCTGAACGTGTTCAACTGGTAACTACGACCGGACAAGGGCACGGCAGGGTAATGAAATCCCCAGAAGTCATGAAGGCATTTGACGGTTTACTGTAACTAAAAACACTGGCTTGCACATTTTTACGGAACAAGGTAAAAACAATCAGTAATTCAAACACAAGGAAGAAAAATGATTACTGAAAATACCTATTTTGACGGCAAGGTTAAATCACTCGGGTTTGTGCAGGCGAATCAAAATTTAAGTGTTGGAGTGATGGCAGTAGGTGAATATACCTTTGGAACTGAAGCACCCGAAAGAATGACAGTCGTGAAAGGCGATTTGACCGTTCGTGTCATCGGTTCCGAAGAATGGATAACATACGCGTCAGGGGAGTCCTTTGATGTCCCACGTAACTCATCGTTTGACCTTAAGGTAGAGCAGCCAACCGCTTACCTGTGCGAGTACCTGTAAAAAAAGAAGCCACATAGCCGTCGTAGGGATACGCCGGAGCAGTCTATGTGGCGGAAAAACAAATAAAGATCAAAACCTGATACGGCTTACCAGAACAGTTGGATCAGGTTTTTTCGTTTTTTGCGCTCAAAGCCAGTTTGAGCGAATAGGCTCCAGCGACACTAAAGGCGAAAATGGCTGGGAAAAGTAACGCGTTAAACGCCCATATCGAAAACAGATAAGCCCCCAGACTCCCACCGAATACAAATCCAAAAAGAAGCGCCATAAATAAGCCGAGTTTCCTGCGGTCAGGTTTTTCACCCCTCAGCCGAGCCCCGAGCAGCAACCCTAAATCAGTAATAATGCCAGTCATATGAGTGGTACGGACTACCGCTCCGCTGTAGGTTGTCACCATAGCATTTTGTAATCCGCAAGCCGCAGAGGCTAAATAGTGACCAGAAATGGATCCTTTGGTAAGAACCCATGCCGCCAGGCTTAAGAGTATGCCTTCCAGAACAAGTGCAATGCCGTAGTGACGACCCAGCTTCAATGCTGTGTTCTGTATGAGCAGCCCACTCACCGCCGCACCAGCTAAAAAAGAGAGGACGACCCAGAGTAAATGCAGTGAACTGGCAGGAGATGAAAGTAACTCAGTCCCGAGTAATGTAAGCGTACCCGAAAGGTGCGATACGGATTGATGCTGGAACCCTAATAAGCCAATAGCATTGACGATACCTGCGATGGCTGCCAGACAAAAGGCACCATACTCAACCCAGGGGGGTAACCGAGTTAGCATATAAAACAACCAGCCTGCTTGAGAAAGAAAGCTATATTAACGCTGAAATAAGAAGCGTGCGCCAGAAAACTACGTTGGATTGATCCAGGGCAACAGCAATCGATTGTCGTTCGCGGTTTCTAGGCACTTTCCGCTGGTTTTGAACTTCCGTTTGCTGAGCGTTGACTGCGCATGTTCAGAATATTGCCCGCCAGCATTAAAATGCCTCCTAACAAAACCCACCAGTCTAGCGTTTCGTTGTAAAGCCACATGCCCACAACAGCAATAATAGGTAAGCGGAAGAAATCGAGGGAGACGACCACCCCTGCATCGGCATACAACATGGCTCTCGCAATACAGAAATGAGCGGTTAAACCAGTCAGACCAACAATAAAGAGGTGTAGCCATTCGATGCCCATTGGCATCTGCCAGTCTTGATAAGACAAGACCAACCCAATGGGGAGCTGAATCAAACACATTAAAAATATGATCACCAGCGGCGGTTCTGTTTCGGCGAGATATTTAGTGCACACGTAAGCGGTGGAAAAGCTGATCGCAGCCAGGATGACAACAAATGATGCCGGGTCGAAAATATCTGCCCCCGGTTTAACGATCACCAGAACTCCAATAAACCCGAGCAACAAAGAAAAAGCTTTTACCTTGGTAAATGATTCATTGAGAAACCAGCACGCAATCAGAAGTGTCCAGAGTGGCACTGTGAATTCTAAGGCGAACACATTGGCAAGCGGTAAAAGGGATATGCCGACAAACCATGAATACTGCCCCACAAAGTTGATGAGATTTCTTCCAAGGTGGATGCCCATTTTAGGCGATTTTACTAAATGAAATTGACGAAAATGCATCAGTAACAGGGAGACCAGAATCAGTCCAATGACGCTGCGAGTGAAGACCAGTTGAACGGGCGTGTACGCTTCACCCAATTCTCTGGCAGAAATTGCCATAAAGGTGAACGAACATAATGTTCCCATCATCCACATTACTGCCTTCATTCACTCTCCTTGGCTTTGGTTATGGTTGCTCTCGTCGACGTAGGCTAGCACGTTGAAAATTAATGTCCTTTTAATCAACTAGCATTAACGACCATATAGCAAATGGCTGACTATTTCACCTCGACCAAAGTTTAATGCTCTATGGAGAAAGGGTGGACTGCTGGCTTTTATAGAGCCGGAACATGGTGATGGCATTGATTATTGCAAATGTGCTTTCCATAAGAATGCCACCGACTGATCCAAGAATCAGATTGTGAACCAGCCAGCATAATGTGTTGAGAAGAACGGTGCCACGCATCGCCAGCCCTTCCCATTTGTACATTCCCCATGTAGCAATCGAAGTACTCAAAAGCGTGAGATATTGGTGAGGTTCTGAAGCGTTTGGTAAACCCAGAACCCAGATTAGACCGATAAATACCCACATTAGAAACGAAGACTGAGTGCGAGTAGAAAAGTAGATCCTCAGGACACTCACTGCACAGGTGGTCGCAGCTGTCATTGCATCCATCAATACAAAATGGACAACCAGCAACACCTGAAATAAAGCGAGATGGATTCTCATACGGTAGCTGCATTTATGGGCAAACGCAGCCGACCCAAACAGAAAGGCGATAAAGCCCACCAGTTGGGGGATCTCGGACAAATGGTCAAGCATAATTATTTTTGTGAACTAGCGCATACTGACTAAAAACGCATGATAATAAAAAATGGAAACTCTATGTAGGAAATCTCTCACAAATGCTGTAGGAAATGGTGAAAGTTTCGGATGCTACATTAAAGCGCTGACTTAATAACCCTCTGAATATTATTAAGAATATTAGATGTTACTTATAAGTTATTAAAAGGTTTTTGCTCTGGTTAGCCAGAAAAAACTCAATCCGGAGCTAATATTATTCATGTCGACAGGATACGACGCTGTTCTAAGGAAAGAGCAGTTAAATTGGAATAAAGCACGAAGCTTTATATACAAAGGACAGTCATCAGGGACGCGCACGGAAGAATTTGGATATACCTACGGAATAGGTTGCTTCGCTACCGGAATAGCGAAGGTAAGGATACAAATGGACACCGCTTTGGAAGGCGCGTAACGGACAGGCAGCAGGATGTTGCAACATTGATGGAGTGAATGACGCGGGATGCGTTAAGTAGCTGGAACGCTGCCAGAAAAACTTAACCCCAACACGAAAGTGTTGGGGTTTTCTTTTTAGAAGTAAAAAATGAAAGTCACACTTCAGAGATAATATAGAAACGATTTTTCCCGTTTCTTTTGGCCATATACATCGCGTTGTCCGCCTGATTGAGGCGCTGCTCGAACTCGCGGATCGGACCTGCGGTCATCACCACACCAATGCTTGCGGACACCGGATGCTCGTCGCAGGTATGCTCTCCACAGGAGCAAACATGCTCAATCTTAGTCAGCAGAGACTGTAAAAGCTGACCAATCTGTTCGTGAGATTGGGCTTCCGTTAACAAAAAAACGAATTCGTCACCGCCGAGTCGTGATGTAATCCCTATCCCTTCAAAGTGTTCACTGATAATAGACGCGATCTGTTTTAAAAACTTATCGCCTTGTTGATGACCAAAACGATCATTAATGTGTTTGAAATTGTCGAGATCAAGCAGACAAAGTGCCGTAACTTGCTGGGGTTCTAACTTTAGATTCGAAACCTGCTCCTGCAAACTCAATCGATTTACTAACCCCGTCAACGGATCTTTCATCGCCAAATCCTGCAACACTTCTTTTTGCCTTTGAAGCTGCTCGTTGGCATCTGAGATGACAGACGTTTTGTAAAAGCTATAAACCATCGCACTTAAAACAACTAATGTCAGTGCAGAAAATGCAAATAAGACAAGGTAGGGGATCCAGAGAATAGGCATGGTTTGGGTGAAATGAATGTCCAATTGCCATGTTCTGCCGGGCAATGTTAGCGGAAAACTGTAAGAAAGATGACCATCGGGTTCATCGTTCACCAAAGGAAAGATACGTTTGTTGGTGTCACGAGTCACATCACTCAATACGAAATGAATGTGGTCCCGATTTGCCAGATTGTTCAGAAGCAAACGTTCAGGCTTTACCAGCATTATCACAAAGCCTTTCAAATTGTCTGGTGGAAAAACGTTCTTATCCAGAGTTCTGTGATTCTCATGCTGCTGAAATACTGGAAAGTAGATGGCGGTTGCGAGTGGACCGTCTGGGTCTTGCACAATCGAGAATGGGCTGGTGGCATGAATGCGTCTGAACATTGCCGATTGACGAATGGCGTGTTCGTTGTATGGGCGATTAGCCAGCTCTAACCCAATGGCTTTTTTGTTGGGTTGCAGAGGCTCGGTATACATGACTGGAAAGTATACGGCTTGATCTGGAGCTTTCAGCGTTTGCGATGCATTGCTGTTGGTCGTGAAAAAACCTTTCGGGGCGTACCCTTCCTGCTTTAAGTTGTATTCAACAAGAAGCCTTTCCGCTTCGGTTATCTTGGGTGCCCACTGTATCGCCAGAATGTTGTACTGGGCACGAAGCATGATTTGTGAAAATTGAGCGAATTCTTTGCGCGACACCTGCTCAGACGCTGAAAACAAGGCCCCGTATGACTCGAGTAACCCTGTGACATTATCTAACAGATACTGTGCTTCAAGGGCTTGAGTGTAAGCAATTTCATACAAGCTGGTTTCAACATTTTGCTTCTCGACAGTCGCAGCGATGCTATAGACAAACCAGGAGCTTAAGCTTCCTAAGCATGTCGTAAATAAAACGAGCAACGCCTGAATACGAGTAAGTTTGACCAACATGGAGTTTGAGAACCAGCAGAATTACGATAACCCTATATTTGCATATGCTAATTTATTTAATAAGTGGCTCAGTGAAATTATTATGAATTCTTGACGCAGTATCACCGACTTCAATACTTTTTTCATAATACGTATTTTTATTGAGAGAATGAAAGTTTTTATTTATCAATAACATGGCGGAATGTGAGGTTAATTCTTTGTTTCTTCGCCTTTTTTGTTTTTGGAACCGAGTGCAACCAATAATGTTGAGTTTCGCCCGCCATAATCAAAAGGGAGCCATGCGTTAAATTAAATTCTTGTTTTTCATCCAGATGTTTGTGTTTAAGAGCAAAGCGTCTCGTGTCTCCCAAAGATACTGAAGCAATTACCGGGTTGGTGCCTAACTCTGGTTCATTGTCCTGATGCCAGCCCATAGAGTCACTGCCGTCACGATACAGGTTTGCAAGCACCGAATTGAAGGTCATCCCTGAAATTTGGCGGCAACTTTTCTCTAAAGCTCGAAGTTCAGGTGTCCACGGGTGAGGGTTCATTGTTAACCCCGAATAGGTGTAAGATGCGTCGCCATGCCAAGCCTGTAGGCGAGGTTGGAGTACTTTTCTTCCAAACAAAGTGATCATTTCCTGCTTCCATGGAAGGGATTCAGTGAGCTTGATGTGCAATTTATTGGCATTTAACTCAGTAAGAAAATTGGGATCCCAGTAGATTTTTGCGTTTGGGAATTCGAACCAACGACCGCTTTCCTCTGCGAACATGTCATAGTTTTCCAACTGCACCTCCTCCTGTGCTTGATTTACTCTCAATTTTTACTACTTTTCACATTCAATATCGTTTTGAACCCATCAACTTTAACAAATATTGAGAGAGTAAAAAGTGGATTATGAGGTACAGGATTCAGTATGTTTTTCCGACTTATCAGAGTGTGGTTCTGAAGCAACTCTAATCAATTCAGAAAAGGCGAGGAATAGATGATAAAAGGTGCTGGCTGGGCTTTTGTAGTGAATAGGTAATCCATTTTCATCGACCTGATCAATCCACAGCCCGTGTTCTGCTTCGTCCAGATAGAACTTGAATATGTTGTTCACTGCTTCAGAAATGCCAACTCGGTATGTATTCAGCTTGTCCGTTTCCCAAAGCGCAATTTGCGCCTTAAGGTACTCTGTCTGACACCACAGTCTGGATGTAGAACGAAGGGTTTCACCGTCAATGAGCACCTCGTCTCTCACTAAGCCATTTTCGTTGTGTCCGTGCAGATTAACAAACTGCTGCAGCGTATGAATTTCTTTTCTGGTGTCTTCCCCTGTCATGTTTCGATACTGGTTTAAAAGCCATATCCATTCATAGTGATGACCGGGGTCGATACGTTCTGATTTTTCATGCTTAGGGTTCAGTTGAGAATCAAAAAACTCCTGAAGGCAATTTGTGCCCAGAAATTTGCTTTTAAACAAGTGATAAAGGTTTTTTGCTCTAGATAGCCAGCGTTGATCTTGAGTGAATTGATAACAAACCAAAGTCGCCTCAAAAAGGTGCATGTGCGGGTTTTGGCTTCGCAACACTCTGTTGGTATCAGAAGAAAAATACCCTCCGTTTTGCTTGTCCGACAGATGCTGCTCTAACCATTCAAAGATGGATTCCAGTTGGTGTTTACTTTGCTGGCTGTTGGCCAGGTTGTAGTGCCATGCATAACCCAAGAGCGCAAAGGCAATATCGTAAGCTTCGGTCTCCATGCTGTGAGGATCACGTTTATTATTGATTGAAAAGAAATAGCCTCCGTTTTCTGATTCAAACTTTGGAAATCCTTTCGTTACGGCAGATTCAATTTGAGGGAGTCCATCGATCATGCCCAGCTTAGTTGCATGGCAATAGACATACACTTGCCGAGGCTGCACCCTGAATCGAATTCCCGGTTCAAAATACGTTTGTCCCGGCGTCAAAAGCCCTTCGACGAATAGCCCGTTTTTTTCGTCAAACCCTTTTCCAAGCCATAAAGGTAACGCATGTTGCTCTAGCCATCGGCGACACCGAGCTGCTTGAAATTCAATGCTTTCCATTACTCCTCCATGAGTTCGACCTGCGTCATTAAGTGCTCAGCAATGAACCGTGATTCATCAGTACTTCCACAACGAAACAGCTTTAGAAAGGCACTTAGTTACGTTGCGTGGGTTTTCGAACTGATTTTCAAAAATGCGATATTGGTCATTTATTGAACAGTTGCAATGTGAGTCGTTATAAATCATATTAACTACATTATCAATAAAGATGACTCAAATTGATTCATTTTGAGTCAAAGCTAAGAGCCGATGACAGATTCAAATTTATCGAACGAAAACCTTATTCACCGAATGACTCAAAGCAAAGTCAGTCCAACAGAGCGTCGCTTAGTTGAGTACTTGCTTTCTCTATCGGAATACAAGCTGGCGACATTGAGCACGGACGAAATTTGCCAGAATGCCAACGCCAGCAGAGCCACCATCGGGCGTCTTGCAAAAAGGTTCGGCTACACCGGACAGCGAGAACTCAGAATGGAAATTCTGAAAAGCAGCAGGGCAATGAAAGCGCAGGTTGAGTCAAGCCCAGAAAGCTCGCCAGACTTGTCAGCCAGTGATACGGCGATAGAGGTGGCTCATAAAGTGTTTGGCAATTGTTCCGTCCGCGCATTGCGTTTCTCAGACATGCTGGAGCAGTCTGACGTGCTGGAGAATACGTTAAACGAAATTCTCGCAGCCAGCAGGATCATTACGTTCGGAGTAGGGCAGTCGGCGATTGCAGCTTTCGATTTGTATCAGCGATTACTTCGCATTGGGTTATCCATTCATTGTGATTTGGATTGCCACACCCAGTTGGTTAAGGCGTCACTGATGGAAGAAAGTGACTTAGCCATCATCATTTCCTACTCGGGTGTTACTCGGGAAATGGTCGAGGTGGCTCATACCGTTAAAGAGCGCAACAGCAAGCTGTTGGTGGTGACTGCAAAGTCGGGATCTCAGCTCGATGAAATGGCGGATCTGACGGTTCTGACTCCTCCGGGAACCGGGCTGTATGGTATGGACGCGGCGATGAACCGAATGATGCAAATTATGTTTAATGAAGTTATTTATCAATGCCTTGTCGTCGATTCTCCAAGCAGAGTGGTTATAGCTGATCAAGTTAATCGGGCGTTGGATCGTGGAAAACTCTTGAAAGAAACCAAAAGGACAAAAACATGACACAGCATTCTCAGATATCAGAACTAGAGGAGTCTGCGAGGCTCGCTCGAAAATACGTGTTTGATCAGATATACGCGTCTGGATCCGGTCACCCCGGTGGAAGTCTGTCCTGCATAGAAATACTGGTCGCACTTTATCTCGGGCGAGTAAAGCCTGATTCTCAATGGATTCACACAACCGATCGGGACCACATCATTTTATCGAAGGGACATGCCGTTCCTGCCCTTTACTCAGTCCTTGCGTTGGCTGGTTTGATTCCCGTAGATGAACTGAAAACGTTGCGACAACTAGGATCAAGGCTTCAAGGGCATCCGGATCGCTCTCGTCTGCTTGAAATTGAAATGTCGACCGGCTCACTTGGTCAGGGGTTATCGGTGGGGCTTGGGCAGGCGATCGCTCTGCAAGAGATCAATAGCTCGCACTTTGCGTTTGTCGTTTTGGGTGATGGTGAGATGAACAGTGGCCAGGTCTGGGAAGCGATCGCTTACGCCGGAAGTGTCGGGTTAGGAAAATTAGTCGCCATTCTCGATGCAAACGGCATTCAGAACGACGGAAGGGTGGAAGACATTCAGAACCTGATGCCTTACCGCGAGAAGCTGGAGTCGTTTGGGTGGGCGGTGTACGAAGTAGATGGTCAGTCAATGGAAGAAGTGTTGGGTGCTATTCAGTGGGCAACTTCTGATGAGTTGGCAGATAAACCCAAAGTAGTGATTGCCAATACAACTAAAGGTGCTGGCGTGTCGTTTATGGAAAATCAGGTGGACTGGCACAGTCATGCATTGAGTGATGAAGAGTATCAGGCGGCCTGCAAAGAGGTGATGTCATCATGAATATTGAAACTCCGTTTGAACCCAATAGCTTGGTCTCACTAAGAGACGCATACGCAAAAACCATTATGTCTGTCGGCAATGCCCATGAAAATGTCTATATGCTAGACGCCGACTTGTCTAAATCCACCAAGACTGCTGAATTTGCAAGCCAGTACCCGAATCGCGCCCTCAACATCGGAATTGCTGAGCAGAATATGGTCGGTATCGCGGCAGGGCTTTCTACCATGGGGCTGGTTCCGTTTGTGAATACTTTCGCGGCTTTTCTGACACGACGAGCATGCGACCAAATTGCCATTTCCGTGGCTTATCCAAAACTGAACGTTAAATTCTTTGGATTTCACGGAGGAATCAATTTAGGGGAAGATGGCGCAACGCAACAGGCGGTAGAAGACATCGCCATCATGAGGTCAATCCCAAACATTCGGGTCTATTCTCCCATTGATGCCAATGATCTGGCGTGGGTGGTGAATGACATCATGTCTCATGAAGGTCCAACTTATGTCAGGCTCTCACGCTTCCCGTCTCCCACCTTGCTGACTGAAAAATCCAAACCAAAAAATGAAACACCGGCATATCGGGTTATGAAGCCGGGCAGTGACTTAATGGTCATCACCACTGGAACATTAACCTCAAAGCTGCTGGATGCGGCAAAAGTGATGGAAGAGCAGGGTCTCAAAGTTCAGGTGGTAGCGGTGACTCGCATTAAACCTTTAGGTGGTGAACTCGCGGATATCGTGATGAACACTGATGCCCCTGTTGCAGTAGTCGAAGAGCATTCAATTCATGGTGGGCTGGCGGATGCGGTGAGTCAATTGCTCGATGCCCGTGCCCATTCCCACGTTTTGCATCGGATAGGCGTTCAGGACAGATTTGGAGAGTCCGGTCACCCAGATGCACTACTAGAAGCATTTGAACTGGCGGGTGATCCGCTGGTGAAAAAACTGTCGGCATTGATATCGTGAGTGTCGGCGAATTTGCCTTCTGGCAATTCATGTAGCGGTAAGGATGAGTCGCCAGTAGCTAATTATGGAAAAGGAGTTCAGCAAAATGAAAAGTCGAAGGATAATATCTCTTTCTACACTCTTCATAGCGTTACTGAGTGCACCATTATCAGCGAAAGAGACAGTTACAGTCTGGTCGTGGTTTGTTCAAGGAACCATGCAAAAGTCCATTGAGGCTTTTGAAAAGAACAACCCAGACATTGATGTTAAATACACCTACTACAACTACTCACCAGAGTACCTTACAGCCCTGAAAGCCGGCGCCGTATCGGGAGGGTTACCCGATGTTATCGGTTTGCAGCCGGGGTCGTTTACTCAGCGGTATCGTGAACACCTTGCCCCTCTGAACGGTTTTGCGTCGAAGGAGTGGGGAGACGCCTGGATTAAAAATGTGTTTCCCATAAACGTTCGGCAGATGCGCATGGGGAATCCGGTTGGAGATGAAAACTTCTATATTCTTCCACAGGAATCGCAAGTTTTGGCAATTTGGTACAACCGGAAGATATTTGAACAACTTGGGATAAGTGTTCCTAAAAGCTACAGTCAGTTGGTTTCCGCATCTAAAACGCTCAGTGACAAAGGATACATTCCGATGTTTCAGGGAGCCGCTGATGGATGGCAGAACATCAACGTGTTCCTGATGCTTGCGAATCAGTACTCTCCGGGCTTGATCGAAAAAGCACAATACGGTCAGGCGAAATGGACAGATCCGGCACTTGTGAAAGCGATGAAGTCATGGAAGAAACTGTTTGACGATGGCGTATTCCAAACCGGTGCCCTTGGTGCTCATGCTTACCCGACTGGCGCGCAGCTATTTGCTCAGGGTCGAGTGGGTATGATGGCATTGGGTTCCTGGTGGATGCAGGAAAGTAAGTTTCCACCACCACTGTCTGAATACGTTCAAAACATGGATGGGTTTGACTTCTTCCACCTTCCGGCGATGCCTGATTCAGACCGAGCTTCACCACCTATTGGTGGTATCGATATCGGTTATGGTCTCACCAAAAACGGTCAGGATAATCCGGCAGCATGGAAGTTTCTGGCGTCTTTAGTAAATGGCGAGGCACTGCAACAGGCACTGAATGACCTTAACGATCTTCCCGCGTTTGAAGGGCATGGACCAAAAGGAGACATCAGCGCTCATGTTCATGACATGTCTGCGCGGTTTATGACAGATCTGGCGGTTGCCGAGAACCAGAGATTTGCAAATCCAACCATTTCTGATGCTCTGGAAAATGCACTTTCCGGTGTGGCTGCGGGCAGTATTTCACCAGAAAAAGCGATGCAGGATATGCAGAACGTCACGGCTAAAGTATTGAAGAAATAAGCGGTAACCAGCAAAGGGCTGGTCTTTCAACAAGACAATTCAGGCTTCAGTTCGCAATGAGTATTTCTGTTTGAAGCCGTCTAAGCTAACAACGAGTAACGCGTAATGCGGCAATTAGGCGATCCCATATCGCGCATTCTCAGCCTGATTACGTCTATACATGAAAGATCAGCCACTTCTGGGGTCGGCAGGTTCTATTCTATTTTGTCATCAAAAAGCACGCGAATGGCTGACATTACATGCGTCATTTTCTGACCGATTAAGGTGAAACGTCTATGAACTCATTACCTGTAACAAAAGAGGTTGCCAGTTCATACCAACTGTCGTTCATACGGTGGTTGGGCAGATACTCATTTCTGCTCCCGGCAGCGATTATCTTTATGGTGTTTATCGCTTACCCCATTGCCTGGGTATTCACCAAAAGCGTGTTGAGCGAAGGTTCTGGTGGAATCGATCAATTTGTCGGTGTTGAACACTACGTGTCAGTAATGAAGGATCCGGTGTTCTGGACAGTAATGAAGAACATGTTTTTATGGGCTTTGATTACGATTCCTGTCCAGATGCTTATCGGTGGGACGATAGCCTATTTTATCGAATTCTACACCAATCGCTGGCGCGCCTTTTTCAGAACCTGCTTCTTTCTCCCTGTAGTGACATCGGTTTCGGTTGTCAGCCTGATTTGGGTACAGATCTACGCGCCTTACTATGGAATAGGGCAGGAGTACCTGAAGATGATTGGGATTCAGCTGTCTAATTCTCCCCTGGGGGACCCCGACTTTGCGATATACGCGCTTATCATAGTGAACATCTGGCAATGGACTGGATTTTCCATGCTGATGTACATCGCAGGGTTAACCAATCTGCCAAGAGAAATACTGGAAGCGGCTCGGGTTGATGGAGCGAAAGGGTTTCGCCTGGCTGTATCCATCATTATTCCCATGCTTTCTTCTTCAACAAAATCCTTACTGATGCTGGGCATCATCGGGACATTGCAGACATTCCCTATCGTCTTCTTAATGACTAATGGCGGACCAAACAGAGCCAGTGAGATTTTTGGCACTTACATTTTTAAGCAGTCATTTGTCATTGGTGATTTAGGCATCGGAGCCGCATTGTCGGTTATGGTTCTGTTGATTGCATTCGTTCTTTCCGTTCTGCAAATTGTCATTCTCGGCAGCCAGCCGGATGGAGAAAAAAGGGGGAAAGACGCATGAAGAAACCCGCCAACAGCGAAATAAGAAGAAGTGTCGCGATTCACCTCTCTCTTTTGATTGTGCTGATGATCTGGATGATTCCAGAAGTGTACATGTTTACCATGTCACTTCGTACGCCAGCTCAGGTGTTCGATCCCTCACTGTTCGTATGGCCGATGTCTTTGGACAATTTTGTGACGGTCATTTCTGACAACCCTCTGCACGTCTTCTTTCTTAACAGCGTGATCGTGACGGTAGTGACAGTCGCTATGGTCATCGTTATATCGTCGATGTTCGCTTTTGCCATATCGGTACTCAAGCTGCCGGGATCTCTGGTGATGTACTCCATCTTACTGACCACGCTTATGGTGCCCATCGCTTCTCTGGTATTACCTTTGGCAATTTTGCTCAAAAATTTTGACTGGGTGAATCGGTATCTTGGTCTGATTTTGCCTTATGTCGCACTAGGTGTTCCTTTTGCCGTAGTGGTTCTCAAGGCGTTCTTTGAAGATTCGCCAAAAGAGCTTTTTGATGCCGCGAAGGTCGATGGGTGCAATGCCATGCAGATTTACTGGCATATTGCTCTGCCTTTGGTGCGTCCGGCGCTTGTGTTCGTCGCTATCTGGCAGTTCATAGTCACCTGGAACGAGTTTTTCCTCGCGTTGGTGATCATGACTGAAACGGAAATGAAAACTCTGACCATAATTCCGATGCAATATTCGGGTTTCTACATGGCGAATCCGGGCGCGCTGTTTGCCATTCTTTCAATCATCGCCATTCCACTTATCGTGCTTTATATCGTTGTTCAGCGAGCATTCGTACGTGGGCTGACTTCAGGGGCTGTAAAAGGTTAATGAACATGGAAAACAAACGATTTTTCGCTGGGATAGACGTGGGCACATCTTCAATGAAAGCTGTCCTGATAAGTGTTTCAGGCTCGGAATGTGCTGTATGTTGGTCGGCGTCGAAACCCTACAACGAATTGTCTGAACCAGAAAGAAACCCCAGCAGATGGGAAGCTGTTGCCCATGATTTATTGCAACAGTTGTCAGCCATTCAGTGCCCTGAGGCGATTGGTTTTACTGGGCAAATGCACACTTTTTTTGCCGTGGATGATTCGGGGAATAGTGCTGCTCCGGTAAAACTGTGGCTGGATATGGATGGCAGCGACGCGCTGGCTAGCGTGAACTATTCTCGCGAGCAATGGCTGGATATGACAGGGAATATTCCTCTCCCCGATTTTACCCTTGCCAAATGGCTGTGGGCAGTGTCTCAGGACTCCACATTACCCGATAAAATCGCCAGAATTTACTGCGCAAAAGATGCGGTAAGAAAAGCGTTGGCACCCGATTCTCTGTTTGTCACCGATGCGAACGAAGCTGCAGGGATGCAGTGCTTTGATCCAATCACTTGTCAGTGGCAGGCAGACATTTTATCGACAACTAGGCTAACACAGCGTGCATTGCCAAAAGTAATTGACGGGCGAGAAGAGGCAGGGAAAATCAGCCTGAAAAGTTCAAGCGGTGAGAACAACACATTGGTTCCTCTTATTGTTGGGGCGGGTGATCAGGCAACAGCTGCGAGAGCCGTTGGCGGGCATCTCGAAGGCACGGTTTCTGTCTCTCTGGGAACCTCAGGAGTCCTATCATTTAATACAAAAAAAGAGCAGTTTCCAGAACAATGGACAGGGGATTTCCACTGGTTTCCTTTCGGGTTTGGAGACAGTGAACAGATCATCGGCACGATTCCCTCATTAGGGAGCACGCTGGAATGGTTTATGGGTCTGTATCAACTATCGAGGCAAGAGTTTGGGGTGCTCTCCAGTCAGGCATTAAGCACTACCTCCCAAGTTTATTTTCTGCCGTTTCTTTCTGGCTCTGGTGCCCCACAGCCGAATCACAATGTTCGATCTTCCTGGCATAACGTGTCTCTGAATACAGAACGAGTGGATTTAGTCAGGGCTCTCCTAAATGGCTTCGCTTTGGAGTTTTCCGAAATACTAAACCGGGCAGAAGACATCGGAATCAGGGTTGAAAAACTGGTGTTTTCAGGAGGAGGTGCCAGGGTTGAACCTTTACTTGCCGTCATATCAAGCACCTTGGGTGTACCCTGCTATAAAACGAATGAAACAGAGGCCAGCGCGATTGGCGCGGCTTTGCTTGCTGCTGATTCACAGATGTCAGCCCATGACATTGTGGTTTCAACTTCATCGTTGGAGATGGTTGATACATACCCATTATCGTCTGACTACCGCGAACAATGGCGAAGTTACCGAAATCAAGCGATTGAAGCTCAAAAGTAATGGAGAAAGGATATGGCGAATTTAAGTCTGCTCAATGTCTGTAAATCGTTTCGTGACAATCAGGTAATTTCTCCTCTCGACCTAAAAGTTCAAGATGGTGAGTTCTGTGTGCTGGTGGGACCGTCAGGGTGCGGAAAGTCCACACTGCTGAGAATCATTGCAGGGTTAGAGAAAGTGACCGATGGGCAAGTGTACATCGGCGACGATGATGTGACGGAGAGAGAGCCCGCTGATCGCTCTATTGCGATGGTTTTTCAGTCCTACGCTTTGTATCCGCACATGACAGTTGAGCGCAATATCGGGTTTGGGCTGGAAATTTCAGGCGTGCCCAAAAAAGAGATTCGTAAACGAGTCCGAACCACATCAGATACCTTGCAAATAACCCATCTACTAAATCGTAAGCCAAGAGAGCTGTCAGGAGGGCAAAGGCAACGCGTGGCGATAGGCCGGGCAATAAGTCGAAACCCCAAGCTATTTCTGCTGGATGAACCCTTATCCAACCTGGATGCAGCACTCAGAGTGGGCATGAGGCTTGAGTTGCTAAAGCTGAAGCAGAAGCTTCAGGCGACCATGATTTATGTTACTCATGATCAGACGGAAGCCATGACACTCGCCGACCGAATCGTCATCTTAAACCAAGGCAGAATTGAGCAACAAGGCACGCCTCTGGAAATATTTCACAATCCGGTTAATCGCTTTGTCGCAAGCTTTATTGGCATTCCGGCTATGAACTTTCTTCCTGTAAAAATTACAGATGTACGGGACGAACTGGTCACGTTTAATTTCTTTGGCGCTGAGCACCGCATTCAATGTGAAAGTACAAGCAAGGTAACGGAGAACATGTCGCTGGGAGTCAGACCTGAGTACTTGTCTCTTTCGCCCGAAGAGTCGGATTTCTCATTTGAAGGGAAACTCTTTGCTGTGGAAATGTTAGGAAGCGAGAGTTACCTCTATCTGTATTGTGAAGAGAGAGAAATCATTGTGAAAGGAGGCGAGTCGATAGATGTCTCAGTAGGGCAAACAGTCAAAGTGTATGGCTCTCTCAAAAGAAGTCACCTTTTCGACCAGCATGGGACACGGGTGTCTTCCCGTAAAGACTTTTAGAAAGTTTCTTCCGTCTTACTCAAGGCTTTTAAAGGATAGCCTCTGTTGTGCACTTAGGGATACAATGTGCCCTTTCCCAATCAAGGTAAAAAGAATGCAACAACAAGAGTTTGAAACACTGGTTAAAGCTTTAAGCGAGCAAAGTAATCTGCCCGACGCTTTGACTGCACTCAAAGCACATCAGGATGAAGAAGTTGCTCAGGCAGCAGAATCGTTAACAGGGCAGTTTGCTTTGGCTGAGGTAGAAGGCGAAAAACGTATTTACCACGTGACTGTTCAGGAAAACGAGCAGGGGGAAGAGCAAGAGTACGTTGAGCACGTAATGAACGAAGGCGATGACGTAATTAAATTTGTTGCTTGGTTCTTCTTTAGTATGTTCGAAATAAAAGAACGAGACACTTATCAGGCGGCGGGTAAAACCTATAAGCAGCCGAAACGTTCGTAACGTATTGTCGCCGTATACTTGCCCATAAATTTATACTCATCAGTTGGTTACTTAATTTGCAATGAAAGTGTGATCTAGATGTTGATTCTGACTTCGTTAAGAGTAAAATGTGCGTCAAATCACATTTATGGAGAAGTCACATGGGTCTAGATCTTGGTTCAGTATACGTCGCCAATCAAATGGCAAAGCGCATGGTTGAAGAAAAACTTTACGGCACACCAACGCCAAAAGTAGAGAATGTTTCACTGCTGCGCCGAATTGCAACGAAGGTGAAAAAATCCAGGTAAGGATATGGTTATGATCGATGGAGCGAACTAAAAGACCCAATCAAATGATTGGGTCTTTTACGTTGAGTCATAGCTGTCTGCGCAAAGCTTTCTGGGTGTCTAAAGCGCAAAAGAACTAGCTGGCGTTTTTCGATTCCATTTCAATCACATTATCAGGAACTGGGCGCAAGCCGTTTTTTCCGATATGTTCATCCAGGTTGTCAAAGCCACCAATGTACTCTCCATCCAGCCAAATCTGAGGTACTGTCACCGGTGTTTTCTCCCCAATAATGGCTTTTACCTCGGGAATCATTCTATAAAGCGCCGCACTCTCTTTCACAACATCATGGTATTCGTACTTTACGCCCAAATCATCCAACAAACGCTTCGCTTTTACACAGTAAGGGCAGGTAGCTTTGCCATACACAATGTTACCGCGTAATTTGTCGCGCTTAGACCATTCCTGAATCACAGACTGCACTAAGACGCCGCGGTTAAGTGCCTCTCCCTGACTAACGACTTTACCTTCCACGACAAGGATAGGGGCGTGCCATGCACCATATTTTAGTGGCTCCCACCAGTGAGAAAGCCAATCCTTAATCTCCAGATCAATCGGAATGCCCGCTAACTCGGTGTCGAAAGTATCTTGCAGGATATCTTTCGTCAGCGTGCACTCGCCGCAAGGGATGTTGACTTTGAATGGTCCCCAACTCCCACCCCAACGGTAAAGTGTGATTTTGATCGGATTTGGCATGGATGTTTCCTCATAATGTGTATTGGATTATTAGATCCGGATAGCGAAAAAAATCTTTCATCTCATAAAAATAAATTTCTTACCTAAAGACAATCAACGGAAGCAACGGGTGTTTCCTGCTCAAAAAATTATAGCAAATAGATAAAACTATCATTTTTATCTAGTGGCTCATTGTGTTGCATTTTTGGCTCGAAATGCGGGGTGATATTTAGCTGCGTGAAATAAGGTCAGCCATATTTTGGAAATGCTCACATAATTTGAGGAATGGATTATTTATTCATTGTGCTAATTGTCCCTCTTTATGTGCAATATAAAAAAAGTGGGAAACTTAATTAACTATTAAAGATATTATTTTTAATTAAACTCGTTGCGCTTTTTAGTAAAGTTGAAAACTGTATTTAAATGATAATAGTTTGAATATTTATTGAGCTGTGAGCAATAGCACATTTATTGTTCTTCTTTGTGTTAATGTAAATTGGCTATTAATAACTTTATTTATATGAAACAGGTTTTAATTGCTGTCAGTTGCGCTTTTAGATAAATATATTAGGGACTATATTTTATGAGCAAGGTAAGCTTTAAATTAAAAATGATAATTCTGATTTCGTTATCAGTTTTAATCACTATCGTTACCTCATATCTTAGTGTTAATTACTATATTAGTGAGTACATTTACGAATCTGATGTACAGAAAATAGAGCACAATACAAAGTTATTGAATGAACGAATAGCCGATGAAATGAAGAATGTCGTCTCATTAGCCGTTAGCTCAAATATGATGATTGACACTCCGCAGGAAGTAAAAGAAACCACGATGTTCGATAAGGTCGTTAAGGTGGTTTCAGGTGTTATTGCCGTTGGTGACGAAGGTAGGCTCGAAGGTGAAGAGCGAGATAAGTACCTTAAGATGGCAAAAGCAATGGAATCGAAACTGATTGATGTGAGCCAGGCTTCATTAATTGATGGACAACTTTATTCAACTATTTCCGTAAATAGGGATGGTGGTTCTGCTGATTTCTATACCGTCAATCTAATTATCTTCTCCGATATAATTCGAAAATACGCAATTGAAGGCAGTTATGTGGAACTGATTTCAGCGTCTAATCAAACCATCTTTTCGAATAAAATTGATGGCGACTTACAGAAAATAAGCAGCCCTGTTGAAATGGATGGCATGAGCTGGACATTGAATAGCTATGTTGATCTTCAAAATATAAGAGACAACACTGCGCTATTGAATAATGAAATCACGATAGTATTAATACTCATCGGGTTGATTGTTATTGCGTTAAGTACCCTGACTCTGCATCAGGCATTCCGACCATTACTTTCCCTTAAAAATATGGTTGCAGAACTGTCGAATGGCACTGGCGATTTAACTCAAAGGTTGTCTGTTAAATCAAAAGATGAAATTGGTACGATTTCATCCTCGATTAATAAGTTCATTGAAAAACTGCAAGAGAACTTTATAGATGTATCGACTTCCACCCGTAGTATCGATGAAGCTGTTGAGAAACTCAGCACACAGTCGCAATCTAACCTTTCTACCTTGGATGGTCACACACAAGAGACCGAGCAGGCGATCAGCGCAATTAGCGAGATGAGTGCGACCGCAGACTCAATTGCTGACAGCGCGGTTAAAGCCGCTGAGTTGACAGACACAACCAATATGAATGCCAACGCTTCTAAGCGAACCGTTCAGCAAGCAGTAGAGAACGTGAATTCTCTGATTAATGAAGTGGGTTCTATGTCGACATCCATCAGTACAATGAGCCACGACACTGACCAGATTAACTCCGTATTGCAAGTGATTGGCGATATTGCCGAACAAACCAACTTGCTGGCGTTGAATGCAGCCATTGAAGCGGCACGAGCAGGTGAGCAGGGACGTGGATTTGCTGTGGTTGCCGATGAAGTTCGTGCTCTGGCAGCAAGAACTCAGGAAAGCACATCGCAGATTAACGAAATGCTCGGAAAATTGCGTGGTGCAACAGACAATGTTGTATCTGCAATGGAGTCCACTCGCTCAAGTTGTGAAGAAACGGCGCAAAGTACCAATGAGGTCATGGAATCATTGAACCTGGTAACGGATTCTGTTGTGGAGATTAATGAAATTAACTCATTGGTTGCGACAGCAGCGAAAGAGCAAAGTCAGGTGACTGATGAAGTCAGTAAGAATATGGCGGCGATTCAGGAAATCGTGCATCAGCTTAACGACAATGCATCCGACACCTTAACAATCAACCGAGAACTGACGGCTACTTCAGGCAGCTTGAGTGACGTTGTCGGTCGATTTAAAGTCAGCTAATCAATTCAGGTTGACTATGGAATAGGCGCTAAATGCGCCTATTTTTCTTTTTGTCTTAGTATGATCTATATGAGTGACATCCCATATTTTTTATGTATAATCGTGGCGTTACAAAATAATGGAATGTCGTATTGTATGTTTGAATGCTATCACTCATACAAAGCTAATTTGTGTAGTCAAGGAAGAGCCATTGTTCATTACTAAGGTTGTTCAGACGTATGATTACATTGCTCTCTCTTCTAAAATGGGTGGTTCTTTTTGCTTTGGTCAAAGCGGGAATCATCGAAAAATCCACCGTTGAAAAAGTCGCCAAAGGCACGTTTAAAGTCGTTAAAAGTGCATTGCTGATTTCATTTTCTGCCATTTTTGCGTTTGAGAACCAAGCTTTTGCTTACCAGTACAGCCAGGTTGAACGCAAACAAAAAGAACAGACGCTTTCTTCTGATTAATGCAGTGACGAAAGCCAATCTGGGATAAGATTGTTCAGGCATCTACGTGAAAGGGACTCACATGATCGAGACAGAAAATTTCACTCTGGTTCCTACATCGAAAGACGATCTGGATATCTATCGAGAGCTGCTTACCTGCTCTGTCGTCACTCGCTACCTGCCATCAGGAAAGCCCTATACCGATGAGCAGATCCATACCAATATCAAAAACCGCATTGCACATTGGGCAAAGCACGGGTTTGGTACATTTACCGTTCTCGACAAAGCTGATGATAGTAAAAAGCTAGGCTATGTTGGTGTAGAAGAGTCCCCTGATCCAACCATCTTTGAAATTCGCTACGCCATCCTACCCGAAACTCAGGGGAGAGGTGTTGCTCAGGAAGCAGCGAAAGCCTGCCTAGCGTTCACTTTTGAAAAGAGTAAACTGAGCAAAATATACGGTGTAGCCGTCAATCAAAATTTTGCCTCCATCCGTGTGCTTGAAAAGTTGGGAATGCACCCAGAACCAGACATCAACTTCTATGGATTTGATGAACTGGTGTATTTTTCCATTTCTAAGCACTAGTTCAACAGACCCTAGCTATCAATTTGTTTACGTCGTGATAACTTATCCTTAAAGTTTGTCTGTGTTTGTATGGATGGTACTCCGCTATACTTCGCGCGATTAAAGTAAAACAGCTCTGGATTTACGATCCAGCCCGCTAATAGGAATGAACATGACTGAATATGTTGTATGCGCACTGTACAAATTTGTGCGTCTTGAAGATTATGTTGAATTGCGTGAGCCTCTTAAGGCTTTGATGGAAAAACACGAAATCCGCGGCACCCTGTTGCTTGCGCAGGAAGGCATCAATGGCACTGTGGCTTCCACTCGTGAAGGCATCGATACACTTCTTGCCTGGTTTAAACAGGACTCCCGTCTGGCTGATATTGTTTACAAAGAGTCCTTTGACGTCGCTCAGCCATTTAACCGCACTAAAGTAAAGCTGAAAAAAGAGATCGTTACTCTAGGTGTTGAAGGTATCGACCCTCGTCATGTGGTGGGTACGTATGTAAAACCTAATGAATGGAATGATCTGATTTCTGATCCTGAAGTTTTTGTTGTGGATACGCGTAACGATTACGAAATCGAAATTGGCACCTTTAAAAACGCTGTAAACCCAAAAACGGACACATTCCGCGAGTTCCCGGATTACGTAGCCGAAAACATGGATCCGGCGAAACACAAAAAAGTGGCGATGTTCTGTACTGGTGGAATCCGCTGTGAAAAGTCGACGGCTTATATGAAAGAGCAGGGCTTTGAAGAGGTTTATCACCTGGAAGGCGGCATTCTTAAGTATTTAGAAGAAGTACCTCAAGAAGAGAGCCTTTGGGAAGGTGACTGTTACGTATTTGATGGACGTGTGGCGGTTAATCACCAGCTCGAGAAAAGCAGCTACGAAATGTGTAACGCATGTCGATTGCCAATCACTGCAGAAGACATGAAATCTGAATCTTTTGAAAAAGGCGTAAGTTGCCCTAAGTGCGTAGACACCTACACAGAAGAGCAGAAAGCACGTTTCCGTGAGCGCGAGAAACAAGTTCAACTGGCGCTAAAACGTGGAGAAACTCACGTTGGTGGTGCGGCGGATCAAGTTATCGCTGAGCGAAGAAAAGAAAAACTGGCTCGTAAAGAGCAGCAAAGAAAGTCTAAGTAACAGGCTGAAATAAAAGACACAAATCCCTTTGGCAGAAATGTCGGAGGGATTTTTTGTATCTGAATAAAGCTCATTCTTCTCAAATTGTATTGACGATTTTAATAATACCTCATAACATGTATTTAAAATGCATGTTATGAGGTATGGTATGGATTTTAAAAGAGTCAGTGAAATTGGTGGAACAGTGATGATTGTTTCTTTGCTCATTATGACGGCTACGTTATTGATCAGTTTTCCGTATGCCAACCACTTCTCCATCATCCAGCAAGCCATTGCTCACATTGGAACCATCATTTTCGCAGGTGTTTTCAAAGTAGGTTACGTCGCCTACATCGTTGGGCGATATGAAAGAAATTTGTCGTTTTAAGAGGTGATTTATGAAAAATGCGTATTTCTATTACTTAGGTCTGGCTGCATTTCTTGGGCTGGTGGCACCATTCCTTGTGCTTTATCTGGCGGTTATGAACTAACCAGGTCAACAGATCCCAATAGCCTAAAGAATATCAATGCCCAGGGAACGGGCGACGTATACGATTATCGCGAACGAAATCATGGTTATAACGACCCCAATTCCGAGCGAAATGAAAAACGGAAATCTTTGCATTAACACTGGAAATACTAAGAACATGGGAAGGGTGGCGACCACATACCAGAATGTGTAAAAAGCGTGATTGGAGAGTTTTTCTTTCGGCTGACCTTCCAGATGGAGCCAAATCAGAGCCAGCACGGTTACGAGAGGAAGTGAAGCAACAAGAGCGCCCAACTTATCGCTTCTTTTGGCGAGCTCTGATACCAAAACAACAATGGTCGCAGTAAGCAGGTATTTGGTAATTATCCACGCCATAGCAAAGCCTCTCTTAAAGTGTTTTACCGAATGGTACTACAATTATCATACAGTACGTATATTTCTGATTCGGTAAAACAAGATCTGGAAGCAAACCAGTGTACTAAGAGATTATGGCGTGAATTGAAGCGATTCCAACTCGCCGAAAGTCATCAGGATTTTGGCAATACCCCAATGTATATTTCGACTTCTTCTTCCGAGAGATACTTCTCGAAGTCCGTATCGTAGGCGCGGTCATATTCGCAGTTTTCGTCCGCAAAAAACGCCCAGACCTGTTGCCAGCACGCTACCACCATCTCCGGCATTTTCCCTTTATTAGAAAACACCAGATATTCACCCGATTTGACAATGTTAGTGCCGAATTCACTGTCATCTGAAAGGTTTGTAGCGCAAGCCGCTACATCAAAATCGCCCAGATGATCCGATTCATAGTTGTGGTAAACCCCATAAACAATGGAATTGCTGGATAGTTTAGGGGCTACCTGACTATAAAATTCCTGCCATAACTGACCGATCTTCAAACCAGAAGTTTTCATTTCATCGTGGTTGTTGGTACGGATGGTGAGTCCTAGCGCCTCAAAGCTTTCAATTTTATCCATTCTCATAGCGGATTCCTTATTCGGTTGAATTTGCACAGGAGAGAATAAGGAACCCATATGACAAACGATGTCAGGAGGCTTTCATTTTCCAGCCTTGCGCCTGACGCTGAGCCTCCCAAAGTGAACAATATAAGCCCTGATTCTCCAGAAGATCCTGATGTTTACCTCGCTCAACAATACTGCCGTTGTCGAGAACCAAAATCTGATCGGCATGAACAATGGTGTTCAGCCTGTGGGCTATCATAATAACGGTTTTGTTTTTGATTAGCGCATTCAAAGCCTGCTGAATATCGTATTCGTTTTCCGGATCCAGCGAGGCTGTCGCCTCGTCCAGAAGAACAATTGGCGCGTCTTTTAATATGGCTCGGGCGATAGACAATCGCTGCTTTTCACCACCTGATAGTGTCGCTCCACCTTCTCCTATCATGCTATCCAAACCATCTGGTAACTCGCAGATGAAGTCCCAGCAGCAGGTGGCTTTGCATACTTCTTCTACCTGCTCTCTGCTCGGGTTTGCCATCCCAATAGTGATGTTGTTGAAAATGGTGTCATGGAAAAGGTAGACATCTTGAAACACCATGCTGATGTGATCGGCGAGGCATTCGGCAGCCAGGCTGTCTACGGGGTGATCACCAATTCGTACCTGTCCCTGAGGGGCATCCCAGAAACGTGCGATTAAGCTGGTAATTGTGGTCTTTCCGCTACCTGAAGGACCGACTAATGCCGTTAATGTACCGGGTTCACAACGAAAACTGACGGAATTAAGAACGGGTTCCTGGGCATACATAAAGCTGACATTATCGAACTCTATGGTAGGTTTGAGCGTATCTTGAGTGTGACCTTGTGGTAACTCTGGCGCATCAAGAACTTCCTGAATGCGATTGGCCGCCTGCTGCATAAAGCTATGCTCAGCAAGGAAAATCGCAATAGACATCAAAGGTCTGAAGAAGCGGCTGGACACGATCATAAACAATACAGCCACGTGTGGCTGTAAATCGCCACCAACGTAAAGGTAGACCAAAGTCAGAAGCATGGTGGCAAAGCCAAGTTCTACCAGACAAACAAATCCGAGAGGGGCGACTCCGGCTACAAATTCGTGTTTGAGGCTCATTTTTTGAATGTCTTTCAACTGATCATCCAACTTGGAAAACCGCTTGCCAGCCAGGTTGTAGGCTTTTAACAGCTTAATGGAAAGAATGTATTCCATTAACGATCCGGTCATCTCCGCGACTTTATCCAGTAAAGCGCGACTAAGGACTGCGCCTGCTTTTTTAAGAAGAACGAAGGTTACAATTGCCATAGGAAGACCGATACACATCGCTAGGCTTAAGCGCCAGTCCTCGAAGGTCAGCCCGATGGCAACTAAAGCAACCAGACTAATGGTAATCACCAATTGCGAGAACAGGTGCGAGAAGATCTGCTCGGTGAAAGTGACGTCCTGAAGCATGGTGGAATTCAGGCTGCCGGGATCTACTCTGAGCAGATACCCCATTGGAACTCTTTTCAACTTTGCTGCCAGATTACGGCGTATGTTTACTCCGGCATCGTACCCAAATATCTGATTGCTCACCATTACACTACGGGCAACAACAACGCGAACGGCAAACAAGAGAGCCATGATGGCGCAACACACCCAGATGTATTCTAAGTCTGGCGTCGGAGAGAACATTTCTTTTACGACCAGATAGACAAGGACAAAAGGCAGCCCCATTAGCAGCGCTTCGCAGAATCCAACAAGGACATTCCGGGTCAGCCCTTCGTTTTGCGTCCCTGTCAGCGTTTTCATTTGATTAAGCATCGATCAGCTCCTCTTCTTTTGTCGACAGGTTCCATTCACGTGAGGCTTGATGAGAGTGCCACATAGTTCGATAAACCGAGCACTGAGCCAACAGTTCGTGATGGGTGCCCTGTCCGACGAGAGAGCCTTTGTTCAACACTAGAATGGAGTCGGCATCAACAATCGTAGAGAGCCGATGAGCGATCACAATGACCGTTTTGCCTTTCATTAGTGAAGCTAGTGCTTCCTGAATCAAAGCCTGATTGTTAGCGTCGGCGTAAGCAGTAGCTTCATCCAGAATCAGGATAGGAGCGTTCTTTAGCATCGCTCGGGCAATCGCGATGCGCTGCTTTTCACCACCACTTAAGTTTGTGGTTTCACCCAACATGGTTTGATAGCCATGGGGTAACGCCATAATGAAGTCATGTGCCTGAGCGGCTTTCGCTGCATTAATGACATCCTGCTCTGATGCCGCGCTGCCCATGGTGATATTGTCATGCACTGACTGACTCAGAATGATGCTGTCCTGGAAAACATAAGCCGTGTTTTCCATCAGGTAACTGGGCGATAGAGATCTGATTGGCCGTCCACCAATTCGAATCTCACCCTCATGGGTATCCCAAAATCTGGCGACTAGCATGGCAAGCGTTGATTTGCCCGAACCTGACGGCCCAACAACCGCTGTCATGGTTCCCGGTTCCAGTTTGAAAGACACATCATTCAGCACCAGGTTGGATTCTTCTGAATATCGGAAGCCGACTTGATCGAACTCTACGCCAAAGTTCGAAACCGTTTCGCTCTTGTCTGGCTCTGACAGCGGTTCCTGCTTCATCAAAAACTGAAGCCGAGTTACTCCTTCAAATATCTGGCTCAAGTGCCCTGTTAGCATGGTTAAATTGTATAAAGGTTCCATCATGCCCACACCTAACAGGATGCACAGAGTAAAGCTTGCAACGTCCAGTGAACCTTGAGACCAGTAATACACCCCGATAGGGAGTAAGACCACCAATCCACTGTCCAGCAATGTTTTGAAAGCGGCAAAAGGCCAGCCTGCATCCTGAATCCAGCTCACCACTAACTTGTGGTAGCTATCAAGGCTAGTAGTGAATAGCTTGTGTGGTTTTCCACCCGCGTTGAATGCGCGGATGACAGGCATTGCACGCAGGTATTCAGTCACACTCACATTGAGATTTTCTAAAGATTCATGGTAGTGGCGCGATTTTTCTTCAAACCCTTTGTACATACTCATTTGGCTGAAAATGGCCAATGGGATAGGGATCAAAGCAGCCAGTGCCATGCGAACATCAATAAAAAGCAAGAATACAAATACCGCTAAAGGTGTGATGATGGATGTGACCAAATCGGAAATGTGGTGAGCGACAAACAGCTCAACCCGATCGACATCCTCAGACAAAATCTTTTTAATTTCGCCAGAGCTTTTTCGACTGAAAAATCCCATAGGCAGCTTTGCCATATGACCTAATGCCAGTGCGCGAATTCGATACTGAATGGCGAACGCCGATTTGTGTGACAGCATAACTGCACCCAATAACATCAGGTAGCGACCGATCATGAAAAGCACGGCTAAACCCGCCCAGTTCCATACTTGTGTCGCATCAAATTGGTCACTTAAAAGCTGCTCTAAAACAAGGTAGGCAAAATAAAACGGGGCAAGTGCGCATAAGGCACTTGCCGCCGATAAAATCATAGATAAAACCAACTTGATCTTGTGCTCTGCAGAGACCTGAAAGAGCCAGCGCAAGCTGGTCAGAGCTTCCTGATTCATTGAAGTTCCTTTTTCCTTTTTTCAAACTTAGCCAAGTCTGACGTGAAGAAAGGAAAAGGTCTGCTCAATAAAGGATTTATTTAACTATTTGAAAATAAATATAAAAACAAGAGGTTTTGTCTTAAGGACTGACGTTATCTACTGGGTCAGTTTTAAGTAATCTCTTGGTGTGAGTCCAAAGTGCTTTCTAAAAGCCACAGAGAAATGGCCGTGGTTTTGATAACCCACTTCATTCGCGACCTGGATTATATTGCTCCGCTGCTCCAACAAAATTGAGCGCGCTTTTTCCATGCGTTGCTGATGCAGGCAGCCGAAAGCGGTTTGATTGAATATCTCTTTAAAACCCAGTTTGAGTTTGAAATCATTCAAGCCTACTTCATGGGCTAATTCATTAAGGGAAGGTGGCGCTTCCATGCGATTAAGCAGAATATCGCGAGCCTGATGAATCTTGCTCACATCCGTTTGGTTTAACTTACCGGAACAGGTTTGCTTTGGTGCCATTTCCTCTAATGTGAGTGAAAGTAACTGCCAGCTTAGACCACGATATTTAAGAGTTTCTGCTAGTGTCTCGGAAGAGCACGCAAGCAGTTGGTGAGCTATGGCGATGATGGATTCCGTGGCGTCCAGAGTATACAGGAAAGGTCTGGGCTGACTCTGAAAAGCAGGGGAAAAATAGCGCTCAAGTTCTTTGCATTTGTAGCTTTCAATCAGAGCCTGAATAGCATCAAGAGACACATTAATAGAAACGCCCTGAAACTTCTCATCCTGAGAGCGTGTGTAGCCCGACACTTCATCTGCGAAGTATATCGCGACCTTATTTGGAGAGATCAAAAAGCGCCGATCAAGGGAACGTAAATAACACTCGCAGCAGTTTCCGGTGCTGACAAAGATGGTCAGCTCTTTTGGTGCCATTCCCTCTTCAGAATACATCTCAACCGGGCGGTTAAACTTGCCATCGATGATGCCCGTTCTCAATCCGCTATCCAGTTCATATTGATTGACTTTGATGACACCAAAGGAAGTATCCAGACCGTAAAAGCCCGTTTCTCTAACACGGTCATACATTTCAATGTGGTCAAACTGGAAGCGATAGAATCCGTTCATGCTATTGAGAGTAGTTATCATTAATACTGTGAGGTTATTATTTACTCTTCTGTAACACAAGAAAAGATACATTTTTGAGCAGGCAAAATGACATTGGTCTGTCTTTGAACAGCCATTTTGAAAATTTATCAATAACATGCATATTTATATCGAAGTTTTGTTGAGTCTTTGTTAATTTGGTACGGAAATTTTGATAGGAGGTCAATGCAATGAAAGTGATTGGCATGATTGGGGGCATGAGCTGGGAATCAACGGTCAGTTATTACCAAGCCATAAACCGATTAACCAACCAGAAGCTAGGTGGCTTTCACTCCGCAAAGATTTGTTTGTATAGCGTTGATTTTTCAGAAATTGAAGAACTTCAGCGAACAGGCAATTGGGCCGCAACGGCTACCATACTTTCGGATGCTGCAAAGTCGCTTGAATCGGCAGGTGCTGACTGCATTCTTATCTGTACCAACACCATGCACAAAGTTGCGTCAGAAGTTCAGGCGTCGGTCACTATTCCTCTTATCCATATTGCAGATCCAACAGGGCAGGCACTTCAGACTCATGGTGTGAAAAAGGTTGGGTTGCTTGGCACCCGGTTCACCATGGAACAAGAATTCTATCGTAATCGTATTGAGCAAGAGTTTGGGATATCGGTATTGGTACCTAACCAAGAGCAACAAAACGATGTCCACCGAATCATCTATGAAGAATTATGTCACGGCAAAATCCTCGATACATCCAGAGCCATTTATCTTGATGTGATTCAGTCTCTCAAAGCTGATGGAGCGGAAGCCGTGATTCTTGGCTGTACCGAAATCGCATTGCTGGTTAAACAAGAACATACCGATACCCCCTTGTTTGACACAACAGAGTTGCATGCCTTAAGTGCTGTTGAATTTGCACTTTCCGATTAACCAACGAGTATGACAATGACTGTGAACTTAAACACTGTTGATATTAAAGCTTTTATCCCGACTACAAATTATGAATTGTGTAAGGCGTTTTATCAGGACTTGGGCTTTGAGCTTAAAAATGACATGGGTAATCTTGCGTTTTTCTCTTTAGGGCAGCACAACTTTTTACTTCAAGATTTACCCGAAGCGCAGCATATCTCTGAATTTATGATGCATCTTCAGGTGGAAGATGCAAAAGCCTGGCATCAGGTCTTAACCGAAAAACAAATCAAAGAGAAATATCAGGTGCAGGTAACGCCTGTAGTAGAACAGCCATGGGGAATGCTCGATTTTGTTGTGACAGATCCTTGCGGCGTGTTATGGCGCATTGCACAGAATGTATAGGGAATACCAGTGATTACTTTATATGGGCGAAAAACCTCATTTAACGTTCAGAAAGTGCTTTGGTATCTCGAAGAGCTTGGAGTGGAGTTTTCGCTAACTGAACTTGGTGGACGCTTTGGCGGGCTAGATGAGCCAGAGTTTGTTCGCCTGAACCCGATGAAGAAAGTCCCGGTTCTTGTTGATGACAACCCCGGCTTTGACAGTGAAAGAGTTATCTGGGAATCACACAGTATTCTTCGATATCTGGCAGCGGAATACGGTGAGGCTTTGACGCCTTTCGAGCGCTCAGAATATGAACGCTGGATGGACTGGTCTCAGGTTATTTTTCAGCCAGCTTTTATGGGGACCTTCTGGGGGTTCTACCGAATGCCCGCTCACAAGCAGAATCCTGAGCAAATAGAACAGGATATTCAGACTTGCTTAAAAGCGCTGGAAACGATAGAAGAATGTTTAACAGAGGGCTTCCTTGCAGGAAAACAGCTATCACTGGCTGATATCTGTGTAGGGGCTGTGCTGTATCGATTAACCGAGCAGGGGCTGGAAATTTCCCTGCCTGAGAAAGTAAACCAATGGTACCTCAAATTAAAACAAAGAAGCGGGTACCAAAAGTGGGTTATGAGTGATTTCTCTGAGCTGAAAGCCAGAGAAGATTATTAGGGTCTGTTGACCTTTCGTTGCAAAAAATCAGTTTGAAAGGTCAATAATCCAAAACAATTTTCAGGCGAATTATCGTCTTTTATGGAAGCAATTCTCTCATTTGAAAGGGAAAGACTTGGTACCCGAAAAGCTTGGGTGCATGTGAAGGAGTAAGTTTATGTCGTTGATTGCAAACACACCGGAGCCTCCGTATTACGCGGTGATATTCAGCTCCGTCAAGTCGAAGAATGATGTTGGATATGGTGATGCTGCCGCCAGAATGATGGAGCTCGCAGAAGAACAACCGGGCTTTTTGGGTGCTGAATCAGCACGCGAAGACTTGGGTATCACGGTTTCGTACTGGCAGGATCTTGAATCGATCAAACTTTGGAAAGCCAACGCTGAGCACCTGCAAGCTCAGAAGCAAGGCAGGCAGCAGTGGTATTCTGAATACAAAACCCGTATAGCGAAGGTTGAACGTGACTATTCGTTTGAGGAGGCATCATGATCCTCATTCGCCATTACAACGAGCAGGATGCACGTGCAACATGGAAACTCTTTTTTCACACGGTTCGAAAAGTGAACTTAGGGGATTACACGGAAGATGAAGTAAAAGCCTGGGCACCCGAACGCTTCGAACTTGCACGCTGGCAAAAACGCATGAACGTTATTGAACCTTTCATTGCCGAGCTTGATGGTAAAGTCGTTGGCTATGCCGATTTACAAAAAGATGGTCTGATTGATCACTTCTTTTGCCATCACATGCATCAGGGTAAAGGCGTCGGCGCTGCGCTGATGAATCATATTTTTTCCGTTGGAAGAGCAAAAGGTATTAAGCGTTTTTACTCTGAAGTCAGTATTACGGCTCGCTCGTTTTATGAGCATTTTGGCTTTGAAGTGATTCAACAACAAGAAGTTGAAATCCGTGGTAAAACACTGACCAATTTTTTGATGGAAAAAACGGTTCAATAACTCTTTTCGATTGTTCGAGAAAACAAAAAATGCTCACCTCTGGTGAGCATTTTTATTGCACTGAAGTTTTCGCAACAAACAGCTATCTAGGCGTATTCCGCCACGAGCCGGTTCCAGTTCTGCTTTTTAAGCTTTAGAGTATGGCGAACCTGCTGGTATCGAATCTTGAGCAGCGAGGCTTCGTACTTTCTCGTCAGATCAGTCTTTTTCGCCTCCATCAATTGCTTCTTTACCTCATAATATTCCTGCATTTGTTTCCACAAGAGATCGTACTCGGCTTGCAACGAACTGAGTAACGTCGCCGATTGAGGTCTGTTCTGAAGCTGAGCTCTGGCTCTTCTTAGCTGCATTTGAATTTTTGCTCGTTCAATTCGAATCGGCGGGCATCGAGTTAACCGGCTTGCCAATCCAACAAACGAAAACAGGCGAATCATCCATTTGGTTGGATCGTATTGCCACCAGTGAATGCCATTACGGTAGTCGTTTTCGAAGATATGATGGTAGTTATGATACCCCTCACCGAACGTCAGAAAGGCAAGAAAACCGTTGTCTCGCGCGGTATTTTTATCTGTATAAGGCTGGCTACCCCAAATGTGGGCCAGAGAATTGATAAAGAACGTAGTGTGATGATTCAGTACCAGACGAACGGCACCCACGACCAATAGCATTCCCCATACGTCTCCGTGTATTAACCCAAGCAGGACTGGAACACCCAGATTCATAAGAATGGCGAGAGGAACGTAGAACTTATGCTGCCACATTACGATCGGGTCTTTCTGTAAGTCGCGGCAATTGGAGTAGTCGGAGTAGGTGGCTTTGTTGTAATGTCTGAGCATCCAGCCAATGTGCGAGAACCAGAATCCGCGCTTGGCAGAGTACGGATCTTTGTCGTTGATATCGACATGACGGTGATGTACCCGATGATCTGAAGACCAATGTAATGCGCTGTTCTGGAGAGCAAACGCGCCGCCTAACGCAAACACAAATCTCACTACTGGATGAGCATCATACGCTTTATGAGACCAAAGGCGATGGTATCCGGCAGTGATGGATAGGTTACAAAAGCTAAAAGTCAGTACCAGCCAAAAAGCGTGTTCCCATCCGTAACCAAAGGCATAGCCGTATAGGGGCGCACCGACAACAGCCAGAAGCATACTGATAGAAAATACGCTGACATTCAGCCATATCAGAGGAGGTTTGCTTTCGGTTTCAGACATTTTATTTAATTCCATTTCAGCTTACATGTGTTCACTAGAATATATTCAGCGTACACGTGTAAGTCAAGATTCGAAGTGTAAGAAAATGGAAGTTATGATCGTGTTCTATAAAGCTTAGCAACTAATGGTTGAGCGACAAACTTTGGTTTGCGACCAATGCATTTCTGAATCGAACGGAATTTAACGGCTAAAGGTCAACAAATCTTGGGGATTGCAATCAAATCAGATATCTAAGTAACATAGTGCTCCGTCTAAAGTGATTGAGAGTGGTTAAAGATGGAGCAAGGTGAAAGAGCCAATGCCATCCTGCACGTATTTGATTGGACTTACCGAGAAGTTGCAGAACATGCGTCAGAGATAAGGTCTCTGGGGTATCGGTCTGTCATGGTTTCTCCCCCGTTAAAATCGATGAAATCTGACCGCGGAAAGTACTGGTGGCAGCGCTATCAGCCGCAGGATTATCGTGTAATAGACAACCCACTTGGCAATACTCTCGATTTTAAAGCTATGATGGCGGAGCTCCACTGCCATGATATCTGGGTTTATGTGGACGTAGTGTTTAATCACATGGCCAACGAATCGGATATTCGCAGCGACTTACAATTTCCTTCTGATGCAGATATACAAGAATACCATTCAAATCCGGAGCTCTATTCTGAGCTGAGACTATTCGGCGATCTATCTGTCCCTCTTTTTATTGAGCGAGATTTTATCGAACCTTTTGGTATTGTCGACTGGCAAGATCAGTGGGAAGTACAAAACGGAAGAATCAGCAGTGGCCCGGCTGATCCGGGTTTACCAACGTTATCGGACAATTTGCACGTCATTGAGCAGCAAAGACTCTATCTAAAAGCGATGAAAGAGATGGGAGTGCGTGGCTTTCGTATTGATGCCGCCAAACACATCAGCCTCAGTCATCTGGAAAAGGTTTGGACGCCAGACATCACAGAAGGCATGCATATCTTCGGTGAAATCATCACAGATGGTGGCGCAACTCGTCAGGAATACGAAGTTTTCCTCAAACCTTACCTGGAAAAAACACAGCTTGCAGCGTACGACTTTCCACTCTTCAACACTCTTTTTAATGCACTAGGTGACAAAGGCAGTTTCGAATCTCTGGTCAACCCTTATGCACTGGGGCAGGCTCTGTCTAACCCAAGGGCTGTCACTTTTGCAACCACTCACGACATTCCAAATAATCGCGTATTTGAAGATTTGGTTATGTCAGAGTCGAACGAATGGCTGGCTTATGCCTATATTCTTGGGCGTGATGGTGGTGTACCGCTGATTTATGCTGAGCCACCAGAGCGAACTTTTTCAGAAAAAGAGAATATATCTCGTTGGGCGGAAAACTGGCGCAGCCAAAAAATGAAATCTTTATTGGAATTTCATAATTTGACTTACGGTCATCAAATGGAAGTCGAATTTGTAGATAAAGATGTCATTATAATTTCCAGAGGTAAAGTAGGGTTAATAGCACTAAACAAAGGTAAAAATATAAAATCTGTTGATGAACTATTAGTGAGTAATACATCAATTGATTATGATTTTAAATGCATTTCCGAATCTCTTGAAATTAAACCGAATAGCTACTTAATCATCTATCCATAATTTGTTGATTGGCTCACTTTCTTTTTTGTGTGGGTCTTGCGATTAGACTTAATCCTTATATTGAAAGTGGTTATATCAAATTCCTATAAAATATATGTCTTAAATACAAGACATTATTCAAATAATCGTGATCTTTATACGAAGGTGGTATGTATCTCATTACATTTTGTACCACACTGAAAAATGTGGACTATTTTTTAAAATATTTATAGCAAAGTCAGCAGGCTAGAATTAGGTTCTATGAAATTATTGCCTACATTCTTATAAAAATAATGGTAGAAAGGCTGATAGGGTTGGAAACATGAAGATCGCAACAAAAATTATTATCGCTTGTTCTTCACTCTGCGCGATAGGCGTTATCGTTAGCGGAAACTTCGTTGCCTGGAGAGCATCAGGGTTATCGGAACAGGCTATTTATGATAGAGCAACTAGCCAACTTATTTCTATTCGGGAAATAAAAAAACGGGAAATCGAAAGTTACTTCGATCAGATTCGATATCAATTAGAAACCTTAGCGGATAATAATTCCACTAAGTCGGCACTTAAAGACTTCACCGCCGCTTTTAATTCTTATCCAGAAAATCGTGTATCTGAATCTGACAAAAATAAACTTAAAAACTATTACAGCAGTGAGTTTGGGAAAACTTACCGCGAAAGTAATGGTCAGAACTCAGCGAACGAGCTCAACCGACTCAGCCAAATAAACGATATCGGTGTTGCTTTACAGGCTCGTTATATTGGCGTTAATTCCAATGGTCTGGGTGAAAAACATCTTTTAGATAAAGATACGCTAAATACCTCATATGATGTTGCTCACGAGCTTTACCATCCTTCTATCCGACACTTTCTTGAAGCGTTTGGATATTACGATATCTTCCTCGTGGATAATTCAGGAAACGTTGTTTATTCGGTGTTTAAAGAACTGGATTACGCGACGAACTTAATTTCCGGACCTTATAAAAACAGCGGGTTGGCAGAAGCGTTTAACGGCGCGAAATCACAGGCTAAAAATCAGTTCTTCCTTGTCGACTTCAAGCCCTATTATCCATCGTATGAAGCGGCAGCGTCTTTTATGGCGGCTCCGGTTTATGATGGTAACGATAAGCTAGGTGTTCTTGTCTTCCAGATGCCTGTTGATGCGATAAACAGCATCATGACCTACGACGGTAAGTGGGCGGATGCAGGGTTAGGAGCGAGCGGTGAAACGTACCTCGTGGGACCAGATACACTTCTCAGAAGCCAGTCCAGATTCTTGTTAGAAGACAAACCGGGCTATCTGGCAGCACTGACCAGTGCCGGCGTTTCGAATCAAATCGTATCTGCGATTAGCGACAAAGACAGTGCGATTGGTCGTCAGCCCGTCAACACAGTAGGTAGTCAGGCAGCGCTGTCTGGTCAGACAGGTAGTGAGATTATCCTCGATTACCGCGGCGTTCCTGTCCTTTCTGCGTACGGTCCGATCACCGTAGCAGGTCTTAAATGGGCGATTCTGAGCGAAATAGATGAAGCGGAAGCGCTTGCCGATGTAGGCGCACTTAACAGTGCCGTGTTCACCGCTGTAGGTTTAAGTACTGTGATTCTCTTGGTGTTGTCTGCCATTGGCGCTTCCATTGTCGGGGGGGGCATTGCCAGACCGATCAAAGCAGCGGCGGCTCAAATTACTGAGATCAGTGGTTCTAAAGACTTAACGGCAAGACTGGATGAAAAAGGTAAAGACGAAATGTCTGAGCTTGCGGTCGCTGTCAATGGGCTCTTCGAGCAGCTTCAAGGCATTATTCGGGAATTCTCAGTGGCAACCAATGAACTGACGGAAAACAGCCAGCATATGTCTACCAGCATGGTTGATACGCGAAATGCCGTGAACGATCAGCACACCAAGTCAGATGCTGTTGCTGCTGCGGTTAATGAAATGAGTGCTTCCGTTTCTGAAGTTGCACAGTTTGCCAGTCGAGCCGCTGAGTTTGTGAAGAATGCAAACGATACAGGTAAGCGAAGTGCCATGGTTGGTCGTGAGCTTGGCAATGAGATGGGGCTGCTGACTTCTCAAATGGAAAGCGCTAACGAAGCCATCGAAAGGCTGGTTAAAGAAAGCAACTCCATTGGTGAAGTGCTCGATGTTATTCAGTCAATTGCCGAGCAGACAAACTTACTTGCTTTGAACGCAGCGATAGAAGCGGCTCGGGCAGGTGAGCAAGGTCGAGGGTTTGCTGTGGTGGCTGATGAAGTTCGTTCTCTGGCGAGCCGAACTCAGTCTTCTACTGAAGAGATTCGGGGCAAAATTGAAGCCCTTCAGGGTGAAACTCAGGCTGTGGCATCGGGAATCAATAACGCCAACTCTTCGGTTGAAAAAGGCACAGAAAGTTGTCGTCAGAACACCGAAATGCTGGAGCAGATTACCAACATGCTTACAGAGCTGAACGACATGAACCTGCAAATTGCGACGGCCGCCAATGAGCAATCCACGGTGACAGAGGACATCAGCAACAGCATCACTATGATTGCAGACGCTTCAGTCCGAGTAACAAGCCAGACCAACGATATAGAAGGCGTGGTCAATGGTCTGTCGGATCAGGCGACGGACTTGAACCGCAAAGTGGGTCAGTTCAGATACTAGACCATAGATTCTGCATTCATAAGTCACTAGAAAAATGAAAAACAGCGCGTAAATACGCGCTGTTTTTATATTCTTGAAGTTTCTAAGATCAACAGACCTTGATAGAGAAAGTTCGACTTGTCGTTCAAGTTTCTAAACAGAGTTAAGCAGCATCATCAAAGAAGTCGTAGCTATTGCCGCCATTAGATTTTGCCTGATACATGGCAATGTCTGCAGCCTTAAGAATGTCGACCCAGGTGTCCTGATATTCGCTTGCCAGGCAGATACCGATGCTCACGCCGACTTTACAATCCACGGAGCCAACCTTGATAGGTTTAGAGAGAGACTCAATGATTTTCTCAGGCAGAACCTGAGGCTCTTCCTGAGAGTGTTGAATAATGGCAAATTCATCGCCACCCAGACGTGCGATAAAGTCGCCTTCACCACAGGTTTTCAGTAATCGAGCGCTGATGCGTTTGAGAAGCCGGTCTCCCACGTCGTGACCATAAGTGTCATTCACCAGTTTAAAACCGTCCAGATCGAGTAAGAGCACAGTAAATTCAGCGCTGTTTTGACGTTTCAGGTCGATAAGTTGGTTTTGAAGTGCCGCTCGATTGGCAAGCCCGGTAAGAGAGTCATGGTAGGCCAGGTGGCTTATTTTACGTCGGTCTTTTAACGTAATGTAAAGCAGAAGGCTGCCACAAATCGCCAGCCCCGCGTAACTGTAACCCATGATGCTGTTCAGACGCACCAGCTCCAAATCTCTGGAATAATTTTTCTCTGAGACTCGCTGAAACTCCTCGTTTAGCAAAGCATTAATGGTTTCGGAGGTTTGCTGACCGTGAGCGAGGTATTGTGAAAAATGAATCTCGTTAAAAGAATCCAGTGTGGGGTCAAGTTCTTTAAAAGATTCAAAAGTATCGACAATAATTTCAAGCCGTCCCTGTCTTTCCATTAAATTTGCAGACTCGGAACCGACAAGCAATATTTCGAAGGCAGACCAGGTTAAGTCATAGCTGGTCAGCAGCTCGTCTACTTCAATTAGCCCTCTGAAATAATTCTCTGCATCATTCATGTATTCCTGATGCAGCAGCATTAACTGAACAATAGCCCGCCCGGTGGAGTGTTCGTTAACCGCCAGCAGATCCAGGCTTTTAACTATTTGAGTCACACTAACAACGGCACAAAGGGTAAACAGAATCGCTACAGTCAGTAATACAGGGGTCTGAAGACGGCTTGGTAGCGGCATTCTTAGGGCTCCTCACTGAAGACATCAATGGTTACGAGTTGCCAAACCATGTAATCATTGAAAATCTGTGCTTCAAGCTCTTTGTGGTGGTCTTTTGGCAGTATTAGCCACAATGGACCTTTACCCCTTACTGTCATCTTTTTTCCGTTATCTTCCCAGGCCAAGATGGGTTTGAACTGGCGAATGCGCTCGAAGTCAACCGTCACCTGATATTTATCCAGCGCTTTTAAGGTCAGCCATGAACCTTTTGCCTTGGCATCGTTAAGAATATCTTCAAGAGTCGGACCCTTGTAGCTATGCGCTTCATTGGTCCATGGGGTATTAGTGGTAATCAACAATTGTGGGAACGACTGAATTTGTTCCAACGAATATTTTCGGCTTTTTTCCACTTGACCAGAAACGGTCAGTATCGTTCTATCACTTTGTGCTAAAGTAAGTGCCGAAAATATAAGTAAAAAAATAAAAACGAACGCGTTTTTAAAATTTAAGAACATGTCTCCTCCGCGGAAAGCTTTACGAAATTATTGTTGATGTTTTTATTATTTTAGAGCGAAACGCCTTTCAGGTGTATGAATTTTGAGATTTGTCTTGTAAACAAGAATAGCATACGGCTCAACTTGTTATGAACGAATCTAATGTGAAAATTCCATGCGTGTGTTAACAACTCGTCATAATTAAATCTCTTCTCAAGGAAAATATTTTATCTTGTGGCTCAAAATTCATATTTTTCCATATTAAGTTTAGGAAATAATTAGAAAAAACGAATGCCAAAATGATTTAAATACACAATTTTTATGAAGTTATTTTTATATATATGCACTGCATGCAATGTGTGTGTTCACACTATTCATCAGTTAATACTATTTAACTGCATTAAAACTATAAAATTAAATAGTGAGTTTTGAACTCGATCACACATGACTATAAAGTATTAAGGAATTGGAATCGGTATCATCCTTAGGTGAGTTAAAATTTTGGCTTAGCCAAATGTGATACTAAATCCATATCTAAACTCATATTTAATTTGAAGCTCATATTTTAAGAGGATGCTCCCCCCTAGATGTATAAATTTATTCACTTGCTGCGTTGGATAATTCCATTGGTGGTAACGCTGTTTTTGGTGGCTAAAGCTCAGGGAGAGGAAGCGCTAACGGCTGAAGAAAAGCTATTTCTTGAACGCCATCCCGTTTGGAAGGTTCATTCGGAAGATTATTGGCCGCCGTTCAACTATCGTGAATTTGGTGAGCGGAAAGGCTACTCGACCGAGCTTATCCTCTTACTGGCTCAGCAGGTCGGGAGCAAGGTTAAGTTTGTCGACGTGGCAGACTGGACAGAAGCGCTGGAAAAACTGAAAGCGCGGGAGATCGACATCATCTCCAATATGACCCCAACTTCAGAGGGAAAGCAGTTTGCGACCTTTACTGATTCAAAAGTCTTTGCCGTAACCAACGCATTGCTATTTAGTGACTCTGTCACTTCGGTGAGCAGCCTGTCTGATCTCATCGGCAAAACACTAGCGGTGGTTAAAGGCGCGGCAGAAATTCCTGTCATTAGGGAAAATTATCCAGACATACGATTAATAGAAACTCAGGATACGCTTCATTCCATCGAGAAGGTGATCAGCGGTGGGGCGGATGCAGCAATGGACAGTGAACAAGTGCTGCGCTTTTATCTTGAAAACTACATCGATTCTCCGCTTCGTGTGTTCTCGTTGGCAGACAATGCCAACCTCGGTACTTATTTCCAGACGCTGGCGGTGCGAAGCGACAGACCGCAACTGGCATCAATTCTGGACAAAGCGTATCGCTCTCTTTCACCAGAGACCATTCAGTCACTAAAACGCAAATGGCTGACCAATAATCAGGCAAACAAAGTCAATGTTCTTAATCTCAACCGAGAAGATCGAAACTATCTGAATAAAAAGCAACGCGTTCGATACTGTATTCATCCGGATTTCTTGCCTGTGGAAGGCGTATTGGATGGTAAACCTCAGGGCATGACTGGCGAATATGTGCAGTTCTTTGAAAAAAGCCTGAACATCAAATTTGAACATGTGCCTACAGCAAGCTGGGAAGAATCTTTAAAAGCTGTCGATTCCGGAGCCTGTGACATTTTAAGCCTGAGTCGCCCAGTTAAGTCTCGCCTGAACTATCTGGTTTACACGCAGCCTTACTTATCTTTACCTGTTGCGGTTGCGATACACCAGAATACCCCTTACGCCGCCGAAATCAGCGCACTGGCAGGGCGCTACATTGGTTTCAATCGCAATCATGGATTGGCGGATGAATTTCAGGCTCGCTATCCAGACATCAATTTTGTGCCCGTAGACTCGGCATATACCGGTTTGCAGATGGTCGAAAACAAAGAGCTGTTTGGTTTCATTGGCGCTTTGCCCGTCGTGACTTATCACCTGCAGCACTACTTCCCGAATCTAATGGTTGGGAGCCGCATGAATCAGGCGTTTCCGCTGAGCGTTGGTGTCAGCCGAGACGAAGCCCAGCTTGCCGAAATTCTGAATAAGGCGATAGAGAACATGGATATTCGCCTGCATTCTTCCATTCTGAATTCCTGGACGCCTGTGAACTATAAGCCGGTCAGCGATAATCGTTTGGTTTGGGCAGTACTAGTGATTGGTTGTATTGTCGTGGGTGCCATGGGTTACAGCTACTACGTTTTGCAAGTGAAATACAGGAAGTTGGAAGAGCTCTCTACCAAAGACAGGCTCACAGGGCTGTATAACCGCTATACCATTGATACCGTGCTGGCAGAGCAGGTCGCGCAGTTTGGGTTCAGCCGAAAGCCGTTCAGCGTCATTCTGGGCGATATTGACCATTTCAAAATTCTGAATGACCACTACGGTCACCTAATTGGAGATCAGGCGTTAATCACCATGTCCCGTTTGTTTGAAAGCCACATATCAGGTTCCGATCTGGTAGGGCGTTGGGGTGGTGAAGAACTCATTGTGATATGCCCGGGTCAGACGGAAGAACAAGCCTCTTACCTGGCAGAAACGCTAAGAAGAGCGGTTAACACGGAGCAATTTGAAGAAGTTGGCTCCATGAGTTGTAGTTTTGGCGTTGCGCAGTATTTCCCAAAGCACACATTGACAGATTTAATGCAGCGCGCGGACAGGGCGCTTTATCAATCCAAACGAATGGGTCGCAACACTGTTACCAGCTACACCGATTTTCACTTAGAGCATAAAGGGAAAGGGCATGATATTTGATGAAAATTTCAGCCTGAGACCTGTTCCTTATTACGCCCGAAAGCGAACTCTAGCTCTGGGGCTAGTATTGGTTGGGTTGACCTTTTTCTCCGCCAGTATGCAGGCAGGCGGGGTAGTCTGGAACGGGCTTTCCAGTTCTGAATTTATCTGGGTTGTTCTCATCGGAAATCTGATGCTCGCTACTTATGCTGGGGTATTAGGGTATATCGGCTCTACCACCGGATTATCTACCCACCTGTTAACTCATTTCTCGTTTGGTCACAAAGGTTCGTGGCTACCGTCTCTGATTTTAGGGGGAACCCAGGTTGGCTGGTTTGGTGTTGGTGTTGCAATGTTTGCAATTCCGGTCAGTAAGGTAACAGGTGTTGATGTAAAAATACTGATTGCGGTAAGCGGGCTACTGATGGTGAGCACCGCATATTTTGGTATGTCTGCACTGATATTCCTGTCTGCCATTGCCGTCCCTGCCATACTTTTGTTTGGTGGCTATTCGGTAAAATGCGCACTGGAGACGTTCAGCGTGGGCGCGCTTTATGGTGAGCTTGGCGATATGCAGAACAAACTGACGATGTCGGAAGCGTTAACTTTAGTGGTGGGAACCTTTGTCAGTGCCGCGACATTAAGTGCCGATTTCCTTCGCTTTGCAAAGAACCACAAGAAAGCGCTGATCATCACCGCTCTGGCCTTCTTCGCAGGCAATACCGTGATGTTTGTTCTTGGTGCTCTCAGCAGTTACAGCATCGGTTATGCTGATCTGTTTGATACGATGCTGGCGCAGGGCTTGCTGATTCCTGCCATCGTTGTTCTGGGGTTGAATATCTGGACCACTAACGACAACGCTTTATATGCTTCAGGTTTGGCATTTTCTAATATCACCCGATTGCCAAGTCATCACTTGTCGGTACTCAACGGTTTTCTTGGAACCATCTTCGCTCTGTGGCTGCATGATCATTTCATTGATTGGTTACACTTCCTTTCGATTGCGATTCCACCTGTTGGTGGCGTTATCATTGCGGATTATCTGACACGCCGCAGAGAATATCTGGATTATGCCAACGTCGAGTTTGAAGAAATAAACTGGTGTGGGATAGCTGCCGTAGCGCTAGGTGTGTTTGGCGCGCTGACTATTCCGGGTATAGGTCCGGTAAACGCTGTGATCGTAGCCATGACCTCTTACTGGGTGCTACAGTTTAAACCAGTGAAAGCGTGGGTATCTCGCTCAATATAACCGCAAAAGGTTAACCGAAATAAGGCAAGAAGAATGGATTCTCAAATCGTACTCATCGAAGACGATGATATCGTTCGTCAGGCGACTAGCCAATGGCTGCAACTGGCGGGCTTTTCGGTGACGGAGTTTGCCGATGGTACATCTGCATTAGAAGGGATCTCTCCCACTTTCACCGGTGTGATTGTCAGTGACGTCAGGCTGCCAGATTCCGATGGTCTGACTCTGATGAATGCCATTTTGAACCGAGTCCCTAATGTGCCAATTGTGTTGGTGACAGGGCATGGTGATGTGGACATGGCGGTGAAAGCGCTGCGAGAAGGAGCTTATGATTTTCTGGAAAAGCCTTTCGACCCAGACAGATTGATTGACACCGTCAGTGATGCCTTCTCCTCTTTGCAGGCGAAGAAAGAGAGTCAGCAGCGTCTCGATTATCTGGAGCAATTGGATGGGTTAGAGCAGATTCTGATTGGTCAGAGTGAAGTCATGGTGAACCTCCGACAGCAATTAGCCAAAATTGCAGCCATGGATACCAATGTAATCGTTTATGGTGAAACGGGGTGTGGTAAAGAACTGGTGGCGAACTGCCTTCACAAACTGAGCAGACGGAGCGTGCACCGGTTTGTTCCAATAAACTGCTCCGCCATTCCAGAAAACCTGTTCGAAAGTGAGTTGTTTGGGCATGAAGCCGGTGCCTTCACAGGGGCAGGAAAGCAGCGAATAGGAAAGCTGGAGTACGCTGACAAAGGCACTTTGTTTCTGGATGAAATAGAAAGTATGCCGCTTTCAATGCAGGTAAAAGTGCTCAGGACTCTGCAAGAACACACTGTCGAAAGGGTGGGAGCGAATCAGCCCATCAATATAGATCTGAGAGTTGTCGCTGCTGCTAAAGACAATCTGTTTGATCACCCAAATTTCCGACAAGATCTCTATTACCGCCTGAACGTTGCTCAACTGACTCTTCCCCCTCTCAGAGAACGAGATAAGGACGTTGTGCTTCTATTTGAGCATTACTCCCGTCAGGCAAATTCAAGCTGCAGACCAGCCACACTGAGCGACAAACAAACGCTGCTGAGTTATGGCTGGCCGGGCAATGTACGTGAACTTAAGAATGTGGCGACGCGTTTTGCACATGATGATCTGTCTGTTGCCGATATACTTTCTGAGTCAGCATCACTGAGCTCTGAGCCGGTCGTTAATACGCTTTCTCTGGCAACTCAGGTACACAATTTCGAAAGAAAAGTGATCGATAAATCGCTAAGAGAGCACAAAGGGAACATCACTCAGGTGATGGCAGAACTCGACCTTCCTCGCCGAACCCTTAATCAAAAAATGCAAAAGTACGGGTTAAGCCGACAAGATTATTTGGGTAAGTAATGGACTGCAAAAACACTCATTAAACTCCCCCAGACGCGCGAGTTTGAAATGAGCAAAATTTTGCCTATCACGGCAAGCTCTTCAGTTTAAAGGTCAAAATTTTGCTCCGAGGTCAGTTTTAACAAGGAATTTACAATTAATCGAATGAGCAAGATCTTGCTCATTCATTTCCTATCTAATCAGCACATTTTTGCTCATTTCTACTACTTAAAATTATTTAAATAAATAAAAACAAAGAGTTATGTTTTGGCATGTAAGTTGCCATGTAAGGAGAAACAACAATCTCACCAAATTGAATTTGAGTGAGTCAATAACCCTACATGGAGCGTAAACATGTTAAAAAACAAACTCGTGAAATCCCTTCTTCTTGCTTCGACACTTGCAGCTTCGGTAACCGGCGTTGCGAATGCAGCGGAAAATCGCAGCTACATACTGGCTACAGCATCCACTGGTGGTACTTATTACCCTGTTGGCGTAGCACTTGCGACGCTAAGTAAAATTAAGCTTGAACCCAAACATAAGTTTGCGCTTTCTGCCATCAGCTCTGCCGGGTCTGGTGAGAACGTAAAACTTCTGCGCGAAAACGAAGCTCAGTTTGCGATTCTGCAAGGGTTGTATGGTGCGTGGGCGTGGAATGGCGAAGGTAAAGTGAAACAGTCTGGTCCTCAGAAAAACCTGCGCTCTGTCACCATGTTGTGGCAAAACGTTGAGCACTTTGTAGTGCGTTCAAAATTCGCAAAAACAGGGACAGTAAGCGATCTTTCCGAGCTGAATGGCAAGAAATTTTCTATTGGTAAGAAAAACTCAGGGACTGAAGGTTCCGGTCGTCAGATCATGTCTGGCCTGAATGTGGACCCGGATAAATTCAATCTGGCTTACCTAGGTTATGGTGCGAGTGCAGATGCGCTGCAAAACGGTGCGATTGATGGCATGAACACTCCGGCAGGTGTACCAGTGAGCGCGGTGACTCGTGCCTATGCTGCTTTGGGTAATCAAATTCAAATCCTGAACTTTACCGATGAGCAAATCAAGGAAGCGAACAACGGGTATGAGCTTTGGACTCGCTTTGTGATTCCTGCGAACACCTATCCAGGTCAGGAAAAAGACATCAACACTATCGCACAACCTAACTTCTTAGCCGTACGCGATGACATCAGTGACGATGACGTGTATCTGCTGACTAAGACCATTTATGAAAACCTGACGTTCCTAAATGGCATTCACAAAGCAACAAAAGCGATGGCAATTGAAAAAGCGATTGCTGGCTTGCCTGTACCGCTTCACCCAGGTGCGGCGCGTTATTACAAAGAACAGGGCATCGCGATTCCTTCTCACCTCATCGTTCAATAATACCTGACTCAGGTTACTGTTCCCGAGCCGGTGTCCCCCCGCCCGGTTCGGGAATAGATTGTCTGCAGTACATGAGGAATACATCATGGAAGATAAAAAAGACGTCGATCTGGCGCAATTTGAGCTGCCCATTCGAACCGATTTTCCCTGGTTGACGACGTTGATTACCGCCGTAGGCATTGTGCTGGCGGGATTACATATTTGGTTTAATACACTGGCGACGTTACCCGAATTGTGGGTATCCGCGACACACTTTGCGGGTTTTTCCGTTGTCTGTGCCTTGCTCTATCCTGCCCGAAAAAGTTGGAAGAAAAGTCGTTTCGCGCTAGCAATAGACATGGTTGTCGCAGCGGCAGCAGTTTCCTGTCTTATCTACATTCCTCTGGCGGAAGATGCGCTCTATGACCGAGGGGTGAAATTTGTCACCTCCGATTGGGTGTTCTCCATCATCAGTATTGTGGTGGTGCTTGAAATCATCCGTCGTACCATTGGCTGGTTTATCCCAGTGCTTATTGTGATTTCCCTTACCTATGTGGTTTGGTGGGGTCAGTGGGTTCCGGGTGTGTTTCATTTTCCCGGTCTCAGCGCAGAAACACTGCTATATCGCAGTTTCTACTCTTCGGAAGGCATGTTCGGAACCATTTCCCGAATCAGCTGGAGCTACGTTTTCATGTTCATCCTGTTTGGAGCGTTTTTAGTTCGCTCGGGAGCAGGGGACTTCATTATCGACGTGTCTCGCGCTGCGGCGAACAAAGTCATCGGCGGACCGGGATTTGTCGCGGTAATGGGCTCTGGTCTGATGGGATCCGTATCGGGATCCAGTGTGGCGAACACGGTATCAACAGGGGTGATCACCATTCCGTTGATGCAGAGAGCAGGCTTTCCATCACGATTTGCAGCAGGGGTAGAAGCCGCAGCATCTACCGGCGGGCAGTTGATGCCTCCTGTTATGGGAGCGGGTGCGTTTATCATGGCTTCCTATACGCAGATTCCTTACGTCGATATTGTCGCAGTATCAATTGTGCCAGCAATGATCTACTTTCTGTCGGTAGCCTTCTTTGTTCGTATCGAAGCCAAGCGCAGTGGCGTTCATCAGGTCGATTCAAATAGCGAACCCGTTCTCAAAGTACTGGCAAGTGGGTGGCACTACCTGATTCCGCTGGTGGTACTGGTTTACTTGCTGGTATCGGGTTTCACGCCGACTTATGCCGCGGGAATTTCGATTGTGTCTGTGGTGGTTGCATCCTGGCTATCGCCGAACAAGATGGGCATAAAAGCCATATTCGAAGCGCTGGCACAAGGTTCGAGAAACATGGCGACAACGGCAGTACTACTCACGGGTATTGGTTTGGTTATCAACGTGATCAGTACAACTGGAGTAGGGAATACCTTCTCTCTGATGATCAATGAGTGGGCGAGTGGTTCACTGTTGATTATGTTGCTGCTGATCGCACTAGCCTCTCTAATTTTAGGGATGGGGCTTCCGGTAACTGCGGCATACATAGTGTTGGGTACGTTGTCCGCACCTGCGCTGTACAACCTGATTGCTCAGGACCAGCTTCTGGATATGCTGGCGTTGGGGCAGTTGCCAGAAGAAGCCAAAGCCATCTTTATGCTTGCGGCACCCGACCAACTAGCGGTACTCAATTCGCCTATGTCCGTCGAACAGGCACAAAGCCTGATTGCGTTAGTGCCCGCCGACTTCCTGCCTACTCTGTTAGAGCAGGCGATTGGCATGGAAAAAGTCGGGCTGGCTTTGCTTGCGGCGCATCTGATCATTTTCTGGCTATCGCAAGACAGTAACGTTACCCCGCCAGTATGTTTAACAGCTTTCGCCGCGGCGACTATAGCCAGAACTCCGCCTATGCGTACGGGTCTGACGGCGTGGAAAATTGCCAAAGGTTTGTACATTGTTCCGGTCATCATGGCTTATACCGCGTTAGTGAGTTGGGATCCGGTTGCGGTGATCACCATCGGCATATTCTCGGTATTTGGCGTATACGCACTGATAGCGGCATTAGAAGGTTACTTAGAATCAACACTAAGCTGGTGGATGAGAATACTGGTCGCAGCACTTGGTGTCGTCATGATGTGGCCTGAAATACCACTCGCGGTTCGTCTTGTAGCACTGGCATCGTTTGTCGCGCTGTTTTATCACAGCTATCGGGCTGAAAATAAATCGTATACATTGAAGACAGATTAAGAAGCAGGCGAAAGCCTGCTTTTTCATTGGAGGAAATCTATTTATACAGGCTAAATTTTTTGGTGATGGTATGAAGTTCTTCTGAGTTGCCAAACAAGCAGATGCCCAAATAGTTTAAATCTGACTCAGGCGTATCTTTGGTGCGCCTCTGCTGTTCATCTGAACCACCTTCAATCATGGTGTCGGTGAAATCAGTAAATGTAATATTGTTCTCTAACGCCCCCTCTCTTAACTTGCGTAGCTTGTTAGAATTGTCCGCTCTGAGAACAATAAAAGGGTAATGACTCATATTTGGATGAATATTGCCATCCTTATCCTCATAATCGACATAACATGCATTCCCTTTTTCTAATAGATCAGCAAGAGCGACACTCAAGTGCCCCAGAACATTGAGTGCTCTGCCAGTTTCCATCTTCTTGTTTAATACGGCGACAAAACGTTTTTGAGTGTCATTTGGTAAACCCGACAAATTGGCATCCTCTGTTAAGCAAATTATCTACATCATTATATTTTGAGATACACTGAATGTTCTTGCTTATATTGTTATTGAAGTTCACATGGAGCAATAAAATTTGAATATAGATAGAATTGGAGAAAGAATATTGCAAGAGCTCCACTTGGATGGACGAATCACTAATGCCGAGCTTGCAGCTAAAGTAGGGCTTTCACCGTCTGCTTGTTTAAGACGAGTACAGGAGCTGGAACGTACGGGTGTTATCAAAGGGTACAGGGTTTCTCTGGATAGCGAGCTCGTTGATCGAGGATTTATCGTCTACGTGAGTATTGGTCTCTCTACCCATACCAGAAGTGCACAAAAGGAGTTTGAAGATGCGATCGCTTTATCTTCAGAAGTGAGTGAATGCCACAATGTAACGGGTGAATTTGAGTACCTTTTACGTATCGAGACGAAAGATATAAAAGCTTACAAAGCGTTTCATGCAGATACTTTGGGTATTCTTCCTTATGTTGCCACGATAACGACGCATGTAGTGATGGACTCACCAAAAGATGAACGCTCTTAATGAGTTGGTGTGTATTTGAGTTTCCTTGTTCTATGCCGTTATTGCCAAGTGATATGTCTTTAAGGCAAGTAAAGAAAGGCTCTAATTCTCCTTCTTTAAACTCAAAGAAAACGTCATACCAGCACTCCAATCTGGTGTGGCATTTTTATTTTCTGCGTTTTGCCCTGAGTTGTTTCTAGCCCAGACCTTTCCCTGCATTTCTTTCATGCTGTTAGCCGATATTGCCAGCCCCAAGCCCAGGCCTTTTCCTACTTTTTTGCTTGTGTAGAAAGGTTCAAACATGTGAGTCAAAGCTTCATCGGACGAGCCCATACCGTTATCCATGATATGAAGTTCCACCCTGTCACCATTGGTTGTCCCCCAGATGGAAAGTTTAGGAGACTGTGTTTTATCCATGGCATCCACCGCATTTGAAATCAGATTCCCTATGACCAGAGTTAACCGGTGAGGATCTCCTAGTGCATAGGGTAGGTTGGGTTCCCAGTTCTGAACAACCTCAACTTTTTCCAGAGCATCTGCATGTAAGGTCAGCGCTTCTTCAGTCGCAGAGATTAACGAAACCGGGACCAATTCCTGAGAACGATTATAAGAGAAGGTTTTCAGCTCGGATGTCATCGCGGCCATTCGATCAATCAGGCTATCCACCAAGCTCATATTGGCTTTCAGCTGTTCGGTTTGGTTTCGTTCTATTAACAAACCACTGCTGGATAATAAGGTTCGGATTCCGGTCAAAGGCTGGTTCAGCTCATGAGTAATGGCACTTGACATTCTCCCGAGGGCTGCCATCTTACTGCTTTGAACCAGTTCATCCTGCGCAGCTTCCAGTTCGATGGTCCGTGCCCTGACTCGCTCTTCCAGTTCATGATTGACTTTTTGCAGTGCGTTTTCCGCTTTCTTTCTTTTGCTAATGTCGATCAGCGTGACCAGATACCCCGACTGCGCACCAAACGTGATGTAAGTCAGAGAGAACAGAACAGGGAAACGGGAACCATCACTTCGTTGCGCCATGACCTCAACCGCGCTTAATTCAGCGATGTCCTTGTGTTTAGAGAGATCTTTCAGCATCGACATAACGGTAGTGTTACCAACCATGGTTTCAAAAAGCTGCCACGCTTCCATGTTGGTTGCCAGTGGTTCGGAAAGACCAAAGTATCGCAGCGCCATAGGGTTGATGTATGCCACGCGTCCCTGTTCCGTCAGCATCAGAAGACCGACATCGGTTTTTGAGATTATCGAGCGTAGCTGTCGCTCTGAATCGGAAATCGCCTGCTGCAATGCTTCTCGGGAGCGGATTTTCTGTCGTCGCTCGATGGTGAGCAACACCACCACAACCACCAGCAACATTAAGATGGCAGCAATCAGGGTGACGGTATTTACCGTGTCATCCAGCTCTTTAATAGGCGTTAAATAGTGAATGTTCCATTTTAGGTCGTCGAGGTTAACGCTTTGAACCAGATAGGGGCTACGCTCAAAATCGACAAGATTCACTTCGGTGCCGTCGGGAAGCAGAAATGGGCGCAGAGACGGCATGCTGTCTTTGCCAAGCTGATTATTCAGAATCGATTGAGCGCTGGAGAGGAAAAAGCGTTTGTGCTGATCTGAGATCAAGAGGAACTCATTGTTGGCCAGCCATGATTCCGATAACGTTTCCAGATTGATTCTCGCGACGGCAATACCAATCAGTCCAGTACTGCCATAAATGGGGGCTGCCCGGTAGTACCTTGCCTGCCCCTGAGACAGGTAGCTCAAGGTAACGACCTCACCACCTAGTTGCTGCATCAAAGACTGAATGGCTAAACCATCCGATTCCCGCCATTGATAAACCGGGCTGCTGCTGGCCACTAAACTGGCTTTGGCATTCAACAGGTGCCAGCCACGGGTTTGCGAAGCCTTATCAAGCTGAGCAAGGTAGGTTTCCACCACGCCTGACTGTGTTGTATCGCCCTCTAGCAACGCGCGACTTGGTTCATGTTCAGCAATCAGATAGGGAAGAAAGTCGTATCTTGCCAGCGTTCTCCGTATATCCCCAACGTAGATCAGGAGCCGGTCTTGTCCATTCATGTGGGTGCGATCCAGCAACCAGCCTTTTGCTGTGTCTCGAACAAACAATAAGGTCAGGCTCATCGCCAGAATAACCAACAATATTACGGGTAGCTTTCGAAGGGGTCGTGACAACTTCTTGTCCTCTGTCACTAATTGAACAAGAGTTTAGCAAAAGTACTGTTGCTGGTAGCCAAGATGTAACAAAATTGTGAAACAAAACATGGCATTAAAAGTTAGGTGCATGCAATACGATTACGTGATTTTAGGTGGTGGCATTGTTGGAGTGTCTACCGCATGGCAGCTCAAACAACGCGAGCCAGAAGCGGACATCTTATTGATTGAGAAAGAGCAAAAACTGGCACAGCACCAGACGGGGCATAACAGTGGTGTTATTCATGCAGGCGTTTATTACGCGCCGGGCAGTCTGAAAGCGCAGTTTTGCCGAGAGGGTGTGGAAGCAACCAAATCTTTCTGCGCCAAACACGACATTCCGGTCGAAAACTGCGGAAAGTTACTGGTGGCGACAACCCCGCTGGAAGTGACCCGAATGGAAGCTCTGTTCGAACGATGTCAGACCAACGGTATTGACGTTGAAATGCTTAACCAGGAGGAGCTAAAAGTACGAGAGCCTAATATCACAGGCTTGGGCGCTATTTACGTTTCCACAACCAGTATTGTTAGCTATACCCAAGTCTGTAATGCCATGGCTGAAGAGTTTACAGCGATGGGGGGAGAGATTCGCTATGGCTCTGCGGTAACGGCTTTGGATGAAAACGCCGAAAGAGTCGAAGTAGAAATCAATCAGAAAGAACGCATCCAATCCTCATTTCTGATTGCCTGTTGTGGCCTAATGGCAGACAGAGTAGCGACATTGATGGATCTTCCCGTTGATTTCCAGATTGTTCCATTTCGCGGTGAATACTACCGACTGGCGCCGAAACACAATCAGGTGGTGAACCATCTGATTTATCCCATTCCGGATCCGGACCTGCCATTTCTCGGCGTCCACTTGACACGTATGATTGACGGCAGCGTAACGGTAGGTCCAAATGCGGTGCAAGGCTGGAAAAGGGAAGGGTATGGAAAGCTCAATTTTAGCGTGAAAGATACTTTGGAGATGGTTCAGTTCTCCGGTTTTTGGCGCGTGCTCGCTAAGCACTTTAAAACTGGTCTGGTTGAAACCCGAAACTCCTGGTGGAAGCCCGGATATCTGAAACTGGTGAACAAGTATTGCCCGAGTATTAAACTGGATGATCTGGAACCTTATCCGGCGGGTATACGGGCGCAGGCGGTATTGAAAGACGGCACCTTGGTACATGATTTTCTGTTTATAGAATCCAAGCGCAGTTTGCACGTGTGTAATGCGCCTTCTCCTGCAGCGACGTCTGCAATCCCTATCGGTAACTACATTTGTGACAAGGTGAGAAACCTCAACTCTGGATAACAGAACACCTTTCTAGCCGCAGTTTTTGCCGCTAACTGCGTTGAATTCACTTACAATAGGCTCGCTATTGACGCGTAAATTCGCCTTGTTATCAACAAAAACTTCAGTCTAGAAAGACCAAAAATAATAATTTTTAATTATTCAATAATTTATGATGTTTCTTATCCAAATCTGAGGTTTAAAACAAAAATGCCTGACGTGGGTCAGGCATTTTTCGGTAACCAGAGTCAAAAGACCCTTTAAAGCAATCAGACAATGAATTTACTCATCACCTCGTCCTGATCCCTTACATGTTGAGTCTGCAACGCCATCGCCTCGTTTGCCCCTTCAGCGGCGGTAGCTACCTGTTCAGACAAATCTTTGATGTTAATGGTGTTGTTGTTGATCTCTTCCGCCACCAGACTTTGTTCTTCAGCTGCTGATGCAATTTGAATATTCATGTCGCTGATCTGCTGAATTGCGCCACGGATACGCTCCAGAGCAATGTTCGCTTCCTGCGCTTTCTGAACGGTATCATCGGCAGTTTCTTTGCTTTGCCCCATGGCACTGGCAACCGCTGTTGCGCCAGACTGAAGCTGTTCAATCATGTTGCGGATTTCAGTTGTCGATTCCTGAGTACGTTGTGCCAGCGTACGAACTTCGTCTGCCACCACCGCAAACCCACGCCCAGATTCCCCTGCACGCGCCGCTTCAATCGCAGCATTCAATGCCAGCAAGTTGGTCTGGTCGGCGATGTCATTGATCACCTCCAGAATGGTTTCGATGTTCGAGGTTGCCGACTCAAGTTGTCTCACCTGTTCTACTGCTTCATCAATACGGGTCGACAGATCACTGATTGCCTGAGTGGTGTAACCCACTACTTTGGTTCCGTCTTCTGTTGCGCTATCCGCTTCTTTCGCAGCCGACGCAGCGCCCTGTGCATTGGTTGCAACGTCTGAAGAGGTTGTTGCCATTTCATTCATTGCAGTCGCCAGTTGCTCAAGTTCCTGCATCTGAGTGTTCATGGCAGTTGCGGAATCCTGAGCACCTTGCGCCGTTGTTTCCGTTACGCTACGAATGCTATCACTTATTTCTTTAGTCCGCTGAATGCGTTGCTGGAGTGTTTCAGCAAACGTGTTGAACCCAGATGCGAGCAGGGCAAATTCTGCATCGGTATTGGTGTCTAGCCTTTTGGTCAGATCCCCCTGACCACAAGCCATGTCCTGAATGGCGTCGTTTAATGAATCCAACGGACGCATAAGTACTTTGATTAGGAATAGCAGTGCAAAAATACTGATGACCAAAGCGACAAGGGTATAAACGATCGAATGATTACGCAGATCGGTCACCGCGGAGTAAGCGATGCTTTCATCCAGCATTACGCCCACATACCAGTCTTCACCCGGAATTTTAGAAAAATCTGTCGCATAGAGCTGACCTTCTAACTCTATCTCCTGAGTTTCTTCAGAAATAGACACATTGGGTAAGAAGGTATTCATTTGCTTACCGTTCTTGTCAACATCTGGGTGAGCAATGATGGTGCCGTCACCAGCCACAATAAACAGGAATCCAGCATTGAAGAGGTCAACTTTGTTCACTACCTCTGCCAAACCTGCAAGGCTTACATCGTAGAAGATAGCCCCGGCAAAGCTGCCGTTTTCGCGCACAGGCACAGCGATAGAAACCAGAATCTCGCCAGTTGCTGAGTCAGCGTATGGCGCAGTGATGATAAGTTTGCCTGCATTCTTGGCGTCGATGTACCAAGGGCGGCGTCTTGGATCCCAGTCTGAACCTGGGTTCCAGCCTGGGTCATTATTTACGTTAGAGCCGTCATTTTCATAACCCAGTCCTGCCAGCAAAAAGTTTTGTTTGATGCTTGCCTGACTGATAACGCCTTCAACATAGTCGCGATTACGCAGATCTGCCTGAAGCATGTCAGTGGCATACTGCGACAGTTCTTTTTTGCCTTTTATGTCTGCTGCGACCGTGTTTCGAACCCCGTCTACAATTTCACTCACGCTTTCGGTGACTTGATGCTCCAGCTCAGATTTCATAGAGAAATACTGCTGGGCAGTCAGAACGCTAAGAATGATCAACAGTAATATCGAAGAAGCAGCAACAACCTTATGGCTAAATTTCATAGTTATCCCTCTACCACTTCCAAACGAATTCGTTGCGTTTGGATAAAGTACTTTTAGATACCCACTACCTCAGAACAAGGTGGGTAAGAATATTATTATTAGTGGTTACTACCGAAACTGAGTTTTTAGTTAGTAACGAGTAGAGTATGACGTATATCTGTAAATATTTCTTACAAAATATTCACCTTATTTTGTGATTTTATGTCGATTGTTGAATTAATTCGTGATTCGAAAATTCATCGTTTTCTGACAGGCTCTCAAAGTTCAGGGAAAAGTTCACTAAATGACTTGAATTACAGGCACTTTTCGAAAACCCCATCTACGCTTAATTTATACCCTTGCGATCTGACTTGGCTTATTTAACCAATGAATCAGGTTGATTAAAGAATATATTTGGACGTTATATTACGGGCTGGGGGATGCGCTAAACAATACGTTCTTAGTTGAAACGTTAGATTTCAACAAGAGCGGAAATAATAAGAAAGGAGTCACGATATGGAACATGTGCTGATAATAGGTGGAACAAAAGGTATTGGTTTGGCTTTAGCAAAACAACTTGCTGAATCTAATCAATATCAGGTGACGATCACTGGGCGAAGTTTGAAATCCATCGAACAGGCTCAGGCAAAAATAGAAAACGGATTCGTCAATGGTCACTTTATGGAGCTATCCAACACAGAAAGTGTTCAGAAGCTCGCAGCACATATCGACCATATCGATCACTTGGTGTTAGTCGGAAGTGGCACCGTCGCATGGGGACCGATAGTTGCCACGTCTCTCAATGCCATTTCGAACGCTTTTGATGTTAAAGCGCTGGGCTATCTTCGGGTGATTCAGGCGATGGCTAAGAAGCTTTCCAAAGAAGGGTCGATAACGCTCTTTGGTGGTGTTGCCGGAAGAAAAGGTATGCTGGATACAGGCGGTGTTGCCATGGTCAACGGCGCATTACAGGCACTGACCAAAACGCTTGCTATTGAGCTTGCACCAAGGCGGGTTAATCTAATTTCCCCGGGTCTGACGGAAACCGATGCGTTTTCTAACATGCCAATGGATGTAAGAGACAGCATGTTCGATGTTGCCGCTAAAATGCTACCCGTCGGGCGAATAGGGAATGCCAATGAAATTGCCGCACTGACCCGTTCAGTAATGGAAAATGGGTTTATGACAGGTTCAATTATTGATGTAGACGGTGGGGCAAGCCTGTAGCTCACCCCTTACATTTCAATTTAGTCGGGAGCCACTAATTGTAGATTGGTGGCTCTTTTCTTTTCCTGATAGGAAGCTGTAATAGCGCGAATATGATCAGAGCGTAAAGCATTGCCCATCCCAGGCAGGCGAAAACCAAAACACAGAGAACCAGAGACAGCCACGCCAGATTTTTCGAGAAACCGGTCAACAACTTCACTGCCGACAACATGGCAAGCAGATAGATAAGGACGAAAATGCCATTGGCCAGTTTCACAAACATCTCCAAATCCAGTCCAACCACGCGTCCCAATAGCAGGGAAAGCAACAGAGTAATACTGATTACGTAAGTCGCGTTTGCAGGTACGCCTCGGTTTGAAAGCTGAGCGAGTTTTCCCTCTGGTTTGTATTGACGAGCCTGACTCCAGAGCATGCGAGAGAGGCTTTGAAGATACAGATTCACGCTGGCGAAGCAGGCAAAAAATGCCACGACGCTGATTATGATTTTACTCTGTACACCGAAGAGCTGTTCTGTGATCAAGGGAATAGCTCCCGTTTCCATTTCAACACTTCCATAAGCCTGAAATTTGATGACCACAACAGAACACGCCCAGTAAGTTAAACCAGCAACAAAGCAGCCCAGCACAATAGCAATGGGGAAATCCCGCTTTGGATTTTTAAACTCTTCTCCCATGTGGGCAAAGGCTTCGATACCCACAAAACACCAGAACATAACCGCCAGTGCGGAGCCAACCGAAACCCAGTCGACAGAGGAGAAAGAGGGCATGGTGAGATCGGAAGGTTGAACCTCACCCTGCCAAAAAAACAAAATGATCAGGGTAAACAAACTCAGGGCAATCACGGTCTGGAGTTGAGAAGATGACTTACTGCCCAGAAGATTCACGCCCAATAGCAAGGCAACGGTCAGACATTCTGCAAGAAACTGACTTCGGATGGCTTCCGGAAGCCAGGGCGTAGCGAAACTGGCGGCTAATGAAACCGCAGCCGGAACTCCGACAGGGATGACGGACAAAAACAGCCAGGCAACACTTCGCTCTAACTTGGCGTTAAAAGCCAGCCTAACAAAATGTGCCGTACCGCCAGCATTGGGGAAATGTCTTCCTAACATGGCAAAGGTGAGGGCGATGGGGCAAATCGCGATAAAGAGAATGAGCCAGGACCACAAGGACGCTTTATCCGCAATTCCGGCAGTGATTGCCGGGATCATAAATAAACCTGTGCCAAGTAACGTCGTGGACAGCTGCCCAATACCAGAAAATAGGGTGATTTCTTTTTTTAATTCTTGCAATGCCTAATCCTTTAGAGAAACTTTAATGATGCATTTCACTTTCAGGCTATCTTTTTTATTAATAAGATACATCTGGCAAAGTGACGAAAGACGCCGTTAAAATGACACATTTCGCTGACACTTTGTGTCAGTGGTTAAAATAACAATACAGGAAAGCAATTGGATAAGTTTGATAAGGAAATTCTCGCCATTTTGGCAGAAGATGGTCGATGCTCAGTGAGCGATATTGCGCGCGAAGTGAATTTGTCTCGCAGCGCGGTAACGTCAAGGATGAAAAAGCTGGAAGAAGATGGCGTCATTCTTGGCTACCACGTGAAAATCGCACCACCAGAATCTTCAATTAATGCCTATATCGCGCTCTATTTTGACACTTCTCGCGCTGAACACAGCTGTGACAAGTACGGTTCAAAAGTCGGGGAAATACCCGAAGTGAAATGGGCCCATGCGATAAGCGGTGAAACCGATATGATGGTTTACATTGAAGCCCCTAGCATGAAGCGTCTGAACGAAATTCGGGATGAACTTCAGGCACTGCCGCATCTCAAACACCTGATTACCCACACTGTGCTGACTGAATTCTTCAATCGCCGCTTTTAATGCGGCGCTTGCTTACCCTTAGTAGCTTTCCCTACATAATGCGTTGCAGCTAACTCCGCAAATCTTCTGAGCCCTTTTTGCCAGTGCCTTGTTGGGGCAAACCGTGAAAAGCTCAATCGTACACACTGTTTAAATTGATCGCCTGTGGCAAAGACCGAACCCGGGAAAATGCTGATTTTCTCTTTTGAGCATTGCTCATACAGAAGGTCGCTGTCCATCCCCTCTGGGAATTCAATCCAGCATAAATAGTTGCCGTTTGATACGTTCATTGAATACAGATCTTTCAAGGCAGGCTGTTCGTCCAGTGACTCTCTAAGCCAGGTCACAAACTGCTTTTGCTTTTTGGAGTAGTTACGACGAATCTTCATCAGGTGCTGGCGATATTTCCCCGTAGACAAAAACTCGCCAACGGCTGTCTGAATGAGATTGAGCGATCCCATGTTATCGCTGAGAAGTCTTTTCTCTATCACACTTCGATAGCGTCCCGCGACCAGCCAACCCAGTCGAAGGCGAGAATCCAGCGTTTTAGACAACGAGCTGCAATAAACCACTCGCCCTCGCGTATCCAATGCTGCCAGAGACGGTAGTCTGGTATCGAAGTAGAGTTCTCCGAATACATCATCTTCAATTATTGGCAACTCGCCAGAGACATCCAACAAGCGTTGCCTTGCTTCTAATGGCATGACGGAGTTGGTTGGATTGCTGTAATTGGGAGTGACTAGTAGTGCTTTTATCTGCCATTTCTGGAGAGCCTGTTCAACGGCATCTACATCTATGCCTGTAACCGGGCAACTGGGGATCTCGATAACTTTAAGATCCAAAGATTCCATCAGCAATAAATTGCCAAAGTAACAGGGAGATTCAACGGCAACGATGTCACCGGGAGATGTCAGTGCCTGCAAGCTCAAACTGATGGCCTGTTGTGCTCCATGCGTGACGAGTATGTCACGCTCATTGCACTCAATCCCGTTGTCCAGGCAAAGGCTTCTGAGCTGAGTCACCAGCTTATGGTTACCGGGAGGCAGTTGATAGTGGCTGGGGATATGGGCTTGATACCGGCTTTGGCGCCCGATTTCGGCATACAGCGTTTTAATGGCAGGAAAGTCAGTATCAGGATGAGCGCAGCCCGCAGGCATTTGATGGTTTGCCAATGGGGTTTCAAGAAACTTCTTAGTGGTCTCCAGCAGGTCAACATACCCTGGCGCATCGACCTGAGAAGGGGCGTTTGATCTGGTTTCCTCCCGCACGCGATAGCCAGATCGTGGTTCTGCGTAGAGTGTTCGTGCGGCTTCGAGTTCCTGATACGCGCGTATAATCGTATTGCGAGAAACAGAGAGCTCCATACTGAGTGTTCTGATGGACGGGACTTTCTCTCCAGCTAACCAACGGTTTTTGGCTATCTGAGTGTGAATATACTCAATGACTTCCTGATACTTTTTGCTTCCCATCACTCGCCTTTCAATCTGTACCCGTCAACTTGCAACTAACTGTACCTTTTTTGTAAATCTGTATCCAATAAAGTAATCACAAAATAACTATAGGAGAGAGCTATGCCAACAAAATGGATTCCGTGGATCTTTGTTGTTTTGTGGGCTTCAGGATTTGTCGGATCTAAGTTGGGGCTTGAGTACACTGACCCCGCAACGCTGCTTACTGTAAGAACCGGACTGAATGTACTGATTCTCAGCACCTTAGTCGTATTATTAAGGCGCAAAGCTCTGCCAGCCCGAAAAGCGATGCATGCCTGCATTTCTGGTTTGATGATTCATGGTATGTATCTGGGAGGGACTTATGTCGCCATCAAGCTTGGTATGCCAGCCAGTTTAAGCGCACTTCTGGTTGGGTTACAGCCCATTATAACGGCGGTGGTTTTGGTGGTTGTCGGAAACACAGTGCTGCGCCCACTCCAATGGGGCGGTTTAATGCTTGGATTGGTCGGAATTTTCCTTGTGCTCCACGGCAAGATGGAATGGGTGGACGACTCCAATAAGCTGGGTTCCTATGCCGCGATAATCATTGCTTTATTAGGCATTACCTTTGGCACTCTCTATCAAAAGAAATTCTGTCAGGGAACCGATTTGGTTACTTGCGTAACTTGGCAATATCTCGCATCCCTGATTTTGTTTGCAGGCACGGCGTGGGTATTTGAGCCTCTTTATATTCACTGGACTCCCACATTTGTAGCGACGTTGACCTGGCTTGTGATTGTGTTGTCAGTACTGGCGGTATTGCTGTTGCTCTACATGGTCGAGCACGGCGAATCGGAAAAAGTCGCTTCCACGTTTTACCTTGTGCCACCTGTGACAGCGATTCAGGCGTGGCTGCTCTTCGATGAAAGCTTTGATTTGATGGGAGTAGTAGGGTTCGGATGTGCCGCATTAGCGGTATATCTGGTGGCTTCCAAAGGAAAGCCCAGAGTTGCCGCTTCTGAAGAGACGGCTAAGTCAAAATGTGTTTCTTAGCCAGCCCAATGTAAATAACAAACCACCTATATGAATAGGTGGTTTATACATTATGTTCAGCCGTTACTAATTAATTTGCAGGGGGAGTGAGAGCTCGAGTATCTAAGCTAAGATCCTGAAGATTTGAAAGCCTTAACGCATAGCGATCCAGTTCTACCTGAACCTCCTGATCAAACTCTTTTTCTAACTGCGATAGGCTCGTTTCGTAATCCTTCTGCTTTTGTTTCTGAGCCAATAACTGGGTTTCCGACGCTACGGCTAGGTCGATGGTATTCATTAGCTCAGACCATTTAGCTAAGCGGCTCCCTTTGTTCTGCGAGAACAATAACGGATCACTTTCCAACTGATTCTGCCAGTAAGTTTTCATTGCCGATAGTTTGCTTGTGTCTCCACTTTGTGAAGGTGTGCATAAACCACTGCCGTCTCGGACTCCTTCAGAAGAACTTTTAAGCACATTGCAGAGTGCCAGTTTTGCTTTCTTGGCATTCTCTTTTTGCACTTCCAGTTTTCCGGTTAATACTGCTTCATCTTCTTGGGGTTTAGCCTCTTCGATTTGTGCCTTTTTATCCGAATAACTTTGCTTAATGTCTTTTAGAGCCAAAATGGTTTCTTGTCTGAGAGTAGTAACCTGTTTTTCAGCAATATCGTTTGATGTACTGGCTGAGTCGCCAAAGGCAATGCTCTCTGCAAAAGCGGTGAGCCTTTTGGATGACTCTAAGCTGTTGATCGAGACGGGTGTGGCGGTTCCTGAAGCGATCTTTGCCGCAGAAGACAATGCTTTGAGAGAAAGATCCTGATAAGCCTTTAGTAATTCTTCGGGGTTAGAATCAAAGCTTTTTAAGGACCAGTTACCTATGTCGTCCTTAACAAAGGCTGTTGCTACGTCTCCCATCCCGGAACTGTGTACGTGGTTAATCCGCTGCCAGTACTGTTCGCTCAATAGCGCATCGGCCAAATTAGGTTCTGCGAACCTGTCTGCTCGTTTGAAGTTGCATGGCTCGTTTTTGATTGTTGTAGGAAGTGCATCGCTGGTGTTATAGCAGTACTCAATAAACAGCGATGGTGACGCTTCTGCCAAATAAGCACTGAGCGGCAACAAATGGCGATTTTCGCCTTTAAGCTGTTGTAACAAGAGTTCACTACGAGAAAGGAGATTACGAGCCAGAATGACGGTTCTTTCTATGCCAATACCGTCTATTTCCTTGATATCTTTCCACAATGCTTCGGAGTATGCATTCTGAAGTACTCGGCTTGCGCAATATGCATAGCTTTCAAGTTTTTTGACTTGCTCGTCATGGCTAACCGAGCCCCTTAGCGTTGGTTTTTCCAGTTGAAATTTTGGGCTCGAATCAATCACCTCGTAAGAGGACCTTTGGTCACCATCTCTGTGTTCCTCGACACTAATGATTTCTTTTTTATCATTTTGGTTGACGACAACCCTTAAATCTTCAACACATACAAGTCGTGCCAAAACCTGAACTTCTTGCCATTGCACTTCTTTTGATTTGGACAGCGGTCCCTGATAAACGTCTACCGCAACTTCCATAGAGCTGCCCGCGCAGCCTGAAAGAGCGAACACTAAGGCAATGAGAGCGTAAAATTTATTCATTTTATTTTTCCTCCCCATCAGCTTCCGGTTGGTCTTCAAGTGACTGAATTAATTCGTCTACCTTAGTTTCCCATTCTTGTTCTGCTCTCAGGAAAGATATTTGAGAACGAAGTATGCGTTGAATTTCGTCCTGATACGGCTTCTCATTCAGGCGTGTCTGATTGTGCGCTTGCGTCATTTTTTGCGACAGTTCGGACATTGTCGATATCAGAGGTTTCTCTGAGGTGTACATTGCGAGCAAAAGCCTTTCTTCCGGATCGAAGTGCTTCCAACCCTCGGGACCAAGAATCAGAAAACCATGATTGCGTGAGAATCCGGGCGGGCAATCGCTCCTTGAATAGGTGGTTTGTGCAACCTCTTTGGCGTGCTGTTGCTTTGTTTCGTCGGTAATAAATTCAGCAAATACAGAGTTTGCGGATATTACCCCAGAGTCTGGGAGAAAGTTCTCTTGCTGGGCTGAGGTGAGAGCTTGGAAAGAAGCCTGCTTTCGGATGCTGTTTTTATCTGCTTCAGATAAAGAAATAGGGGGGATCACTTTGGTATGACCGTAAAGAAATTTGAATATTTCTTCTTTGGCACTCTCAAGCTGGTTTCTCTGGTTTCGATAACTAGTGATCAGCTCCATGTCTCTGTCTTTTTCGGCTTTTTTTTCTTCCGCTGCCAGCTTTTCTTCAATTTTTTCAATAGCAAGAGTAATGTCGGATAGCTTGGATTTTTGTTCCGATGAAGTGTTAATACTCGCTTGATTGCCTGATGATACCAAGTCGAATTTGTTTGTGTTTTTGTTGAAGGTGACGGTACTGGAAAAAGGGTCAATTTGGCTTGCGAGTAATGTACCCGCTTCAAATTTCACATTGCTCCATTCACTTGCTTTACCAGTTAAAGTAAAGCGGTACAAAGTATCACTAAGCATGTATTTGTTGCTGTTTAGCCCGTCCTTATTCGATAGCATTTTAGGCTTTGGTGGCTCACAGGTATTGATGACCCTGAAAAAATAGTTGGTTTTAAACCTAACCCAGTCTTCCTTATGATTAGGTAAATTTCCGTGACGCCATTTCACATTCGATGACATACAACCCGTTAAAATGAACGTACTGAGGAAAATAAAAAAACCGATTTTGTTGATCATTCACGCCTCCTTGCGTTTATACCCAATTAAACCGATTGAATAGTATAAAAGCTGCGTTATATAAAATTGTGATATGCATCCAATAAACTATATGAATGTAAATTTTATGTTAATTTTTATTTTTCTCAATAAGTTGACGGTCCAGCCATTTTGGATGCTAAGAAAACTTGCAAGTGGGTGGTGCTAAATGAGAAAGTGTCGGGCTCTTGCGGTTAGAAAGAAAAGGAAGTACCGATGACTTTCAGCGTTTGGCTATCTTTGTTTGCCATTTGTTTACTTGGAGCAATGTCTCCGGGTCCAAGCTTAGTGATGGTTTCTAAGCATACTCTGGCTGGTGGGCGAGTGAATGGGTTAGCAGCGGCATGGGCGCATGCGATTGGCATTGGTATTTATGCACTAATTACCATTGTTGGTTTAGCCGTGGTATTGCAGCAGTCACCGATCTTATTTAAAACCATCAGTTATGCTGGTGCCGCATACTTGGCTTACTTAGGGTTCAATGCACTAAGATCCAAAGGTGGTGTCGCTGCGCGCCTAGAAGCGGGAGAAAAGGTATCAATTCTTGCTTCAGCCCGAGAGGGTTTTCTGATTTCCATTCTTAGCCCCAAAATAGCTCTGTTCTTCATTGCATTATTCAGCCAGTTTGTGGCATTGGGTAACGATCTCTTTAATCAATTTGTGATTGTCGCGACGCCTCTTATTGTCGATGGTGTGTGGTATACGCTGATTACGTTGTTGCTTTCCATGCCTTTGGTTATCGACAAAATTCGTCAGAGAGCCGTGCTGATTGACCGTATTTCAGGCGTTATTCTTATCGCGCTTGCACTTCGCGTTGTGTGGGTCGTCTGACCCACACGCAACAATTTCCTTCCCTGTCAGGTCTTATCTTTTAAGCATTACCGATTCTTGATTTAGAACCACTAGATCTTTAAATCAGCGTCTTGTCTGAACGCCAGTTGATTCTCTCTGAACCAAGCATTTTGGGATTACTTGGGTATAAATCGAATATATATGACTATAGGTTTATATATGATTTGGGATGATGGACTGGATATATATATTTTTGCTTACTATTTTTGTAGTCATATCGCTCAAAAATAGTGAGAAATGTGGTTAGTTTTGCTTTACTGTATTAAAACTATAACAGTTAAGGGCAGTAAGCCTGTAAAACTGAACAACAAGATGAGGTGAATTGGGCGTCAGTCCAAATGGAAATCACCCGAAAATGGAAGAATTTACACTCAAGGAGGGAAGAGTGGAACTAAGACAAGCCGAGTATCAGGATTACGAACGCATCGCCCAGCTTCACGCGAAAAGCTGGCAGCAAAATTACCGAGGATTGGTAACCGACGCCTATCTCGATCAGTACGCAGAAGATGACAGAATTGTTGTCTGGCAAACCAGACTGACCAACCCTTCATTTAATCAAAATGTGCTTATTCTCGAAAACGAAGGTGAGCTTTGCGGTTTCATCTGTGTTTATGGCAATCACAATTTTGAATATGGCACCATCATAGACAACCTTCACATCGATTCTGCTTATCAAGGGCACGGTTTAGGCACTAAGCTGATGCTGGAAGCCGCCAAGTGGGCAGAGAAGTACTTTCCAGATTCTGGTGTTTATTTGGAAGTTCTTGACCAGAACGTTGCGGCTAAACATTTCTATCTGGCTTTGGGCGCTACACAGTCTCACCTGAGTGATTGGAAAGCACCGTGTGGGTCGAAAGTTAAAGAAGCCGTATTTACCTGGACATCGCCTTCTATTCTGCTGCGAAAAGCAGAAACGTTTGTCTAGGTCAACAGACCCTAACTTTTAAGTTCAAAAGTCATATCGATAAAACTCGGTGTCGCCCTTGCCGTCTAAGGTTTTGGTGAAGCCGAGTTTTAGCAGTAGCGAAGCTGAAGCAACATTCGAGGTTTCAACTCCGCCTACTATTGATTTTGTTTCGGTGTAATCTGCACACCACTGAAGCAGTCCGTTGAGCATTTCTTTCGCAAACCCTTTCCCCTGAAAAGACTCCCCAAGCAAATATCCCAGATGCAGATTTTCTTTGTCTTCCTGATACAAAAACACAAAGCCCATTAGTTCATTACTTTCTATAGGCATTACAGAAAGAACCTGACCTTCCGAGAGTGCATTAGTTAGCCAGTTTTTTGCGGATTCTGAGTTTTCAATTCCCTGAAAATGAGGCGGAAGGGCATGGGTGACTGCTGGAGTAAGAATGCCAGGGATCTGCTGTAGAAAGTCGGGCTTACTGGCATCCGTAAGTTCAACTTTATTAATCTGAAGCCGATCTGTCTGAAAGAGCTGCATGTTTTTCACGGTATTACTCCGAGGGGTAAGTACGATTTCCCATAATATACGTTTCAGAGACTGTCCTGTCGTCGCCAAGACTCATCAAAACGAACAATTTCTCTTCCAGCGTTTTGGCTTGGTTCATTCGGAATTTCATTAGTTGGGTTGCATGAAGATCCAGCACCACAAAATCCGCCTCTTTACCCACGGCAAGGTTTCCGATTTTGTCATCCAGATGCAGAGCTTTGGCTCCGCCTAATGTAGCTAAATACAGGGACTTTAATGGGTGAAGCTTTTCCTGTTGTAGCTGCATGATTTTGTACGCTTCACTCATGGTTTGCAAAATAGAGAAGCTGGTGCCTGCACCTACGTCCGTGCCCATGCCTACTCGAATACCAAATTCTTCCATTTTGTTAAGCCTAAACAGCCCGGAACCTAGAAAAAGGTTGGAGGTAGGGCAGAATGCAATCGCTGATTCTGTCTCTGCCAGACGGTGGCATTCACAATCTGACAGATGAATGCCATGCGCAAATACAGAACGTTTATGCAGCAAACCGTAGTGATCGTATACATCCAGATAGCTTTTGCGTTCCGGAAACAACTCCATTACCCAGTCGATTTCTTTCTGGTTTTCTGAAAGGTGCGTATGCATGTAAACGTCTGGATATTCTTCTAAAAGCTTACCTACAGTTGCCAGTTGATCGTTGGTGCTGGTAGGTGCAAACCTTGGTGTGACGGCGTAATGCAAGCGAGAGCGTTTATGCCATTTCTCTATTAGCGCTTTCGAGTCGGTGTAGCCGGATTCAGGCGTATCGGTTAATGATTCTGGCGCATTTCTGTCCATCAACACTTTGCCCGCAATCATTCTTAAATTCCGTTTCTCGGCTTCTTCGAAAAAAACATCTACCGATGCTTTATGAATGGTGCCAAACACAAGCGCGGTTGTAGTGCCGTTACTCGCCAGTTCATCCAGAAAAAGGGTGGCCACTTCTCGCGCGTATTCAGGATCTTTAAATCGAAGTTCCTCTGGAAAGGTGTAGTTTTCCAGCCAGTCAAGTAACTGCTCGCCATAAGATGCGATCATTCCGGTTTGTGGGTAGTGGATGTGCGTATCGATAAAACCTGAAGTGATGAGCTTGTTTTCGAATTCAGTAACTTCTATGGTTTCGGGTAGTCTTGGTAACAGCTGTTCTGCTTCGCCAATCTGGGTCACTAACCCGTTCTCAACAACCACGATACCGTCTTCAAAATATTGGTAAGAGTGTTCTAACCCTACTTCCTGTGGGTCAGCCACACTGTGTAGCACCGCGCTTCGAAAAGCGTGTGTTTTTGTTGTCATTTTGCTTCCTTTTGCCTTACGTCCGTTAGGCTTGTTTTTGTTGTATTTTATGGGACAAGTTGTTTGATGAAGGTTGAGCCTTACCGCGAATTTTGACCTCTTCTGCCTGATAGTGAGCAATCAGTTCACCAGCGACCGATACGGCAATTTCCGCAGGAAGTTTTCCCGGAACATCGCTGAGCCCAATGGGGCTGGTCATTGTTTCGAGCTGATTGTCCTTATAGCCTCGCTGTTTCAGCCTCATGTTGAACTTCTTACGTTTGGTTGCCGAACCAATGACCCCGAAGTAGCAACTGTCCTCTCTATCAAGAATAGCTCTTGTCAGGTCAAAATCGAGTTGGTGGTTGTGAGTCATCACCAGAAAGTAGCTGTTTTCATGGGCAAAGTTGACTTCGCCAACAGGGTCGTCACTGACCAGAACCTCGACATTAGCTGGCGTGTCGCTCGGAAACTCGTGTTCACGTTGATCAATCCATGAGATCTCAAAGTCCAGAGTGGCGACAACGTTAACCAGTGCCTTGGCGACGTGTCCGGCACCAAAAAGATACAGGTGCCTTTTGCGTGTTCCGATGGGTTCAAAACAAAGCGTTGCCATGCCGCCACAGCACTGACCCAAACGCGCCCCAAGATTGAACGTTTCAACGTTGACGTCGGTTGCTTTGTCTTCGAGCATTTGCCTGGCCATTTGGGTAGCAAGATGCTCAAGGTGACCGCCCCCGATCGTAGCGATTAACCTGTCTTCAGTTATCAGCATTTTGGTGCCGACTCCGCGGGGAACTGATCCGCGCTCATCAAGCACCGTAACCATTACGCAGGCTTGATTCGCTTTCTCAAGTTTCGCCAGTTCCTGAATCCAGTTGTCGTTGTACATAACTTTCCCTCGCGGATCCGATTATTTCTCTGATGCTGTCTCAGGTTTTGTTTGTGGTGTTGGCTGTGGCAACCGCACCTTTTCAATCGCCATCAACACGCGTTCTGGCGTAGCTGGCGTATCCAAATGAGGTCGGGCATCTCCCACTGCAACGGAACTGATTGCATTTTTCAGTGCGCTCCAGACAGACATGGCAAGCATAAATGGCGGCTCGCCCACTGCTTTAGAGTGAAACACCGTGTCTTCCGGGTTTTGTCGGTTTTGCAGAAGGTGCGTTCTGAAATCAATGGGCATATCAGCAACCGCCGGGATTTTGTAACTCGCGGGACCACTGGTGGTCAGCCTACCTTGTTCGTTCCATACCAGTTCCTCGGTGGTAAGCCACCCAGCTCCCTGAACAAATGCGCCTTCCACCTGACCAATATCGATGGCTGGGTTCAGAGATGCGCCTACGTCATGCAATAGATCCGCTCGCAGAATTTTGTACTCTCCCGTAAGCGTATCTACGATCACTTCCGAGCAGGATGCCCCGTAAGCAAAGTAGTAAAACGGTCTGCCCTGAGCTTTCTCATGGTCATAGTAGATTTTGGGGGTGCGATAAAATCCAGTGCTGGAAAGTGAAATTTGGTTGAAGTATGCCAGTTGAATGAATTCATCGAACTCAATGAGATTCTCGCCAGCCTGAATCACACCATTTTTAAACTTCACCTTTTCAGGCGCTACTTTGAAGTGTTCCGCCGCAAAATTTACCAGTCGTACTTTGATATTTCGGGCAGCATTCTGCGCCGCTTTACCATTCAGATCCGTACCTGAAGATGCAGCTGTCGGAGAAGTATTGGGCACTTTTTCAGTGTTGGTTGCCGTGATTTGAATGCGACTGATGTCGACCTGAAACTCTTCGGCAACGATTTGCGCTACTTTCGTATTCAGCCCTTGCCCCATCTCTGTGCCACCGTGGTTAAGGTGGATACTGCCATCGGTATATATGTGAATCAGAGCGCCCGCCTGATTGAGGAAAGAAGCCGTAAACGAAATACCAAACTTCACTGGGGTAATGGCCAGCCCTTTTTTCAATATTGGGCTTTGCTGGTTAAAGGCGTCGATTTCTTTCCGGCGTTTATGGTATTCACAGCTTTCCGCCAACTGCTCGGTGATTTCAGGCATGAAGTCGCTGTCTTCCACTGTCTGAAAATAGTGGGTAACGTTTCTTTCGTCTTTTCCGTAGTAGTTTGCGCGTCTCACATCAAGCGCGTCTTTTTTCAGATAGCTCGCTATCTCATCCATGATGTGCTCAATGGTCATCATGCCTTGAGGACCACCAAACCCACGAAATGCTGTGTTCGATGCCGTATTGGTTTTACAGCGATAACCGGTCACCGTCGCATCCCCAAGGTAATAAGCGTTATCGGAATGAAACATTGCTCGATCAACAATAGAGCTGGAAAGATCCGGCGAATATCCGCAGTTACCTGCGACATCTATCTCAATGCCTGTAATGACCCCAGCGTCATCAAACCCAACCTTGTATCGGTTAAAAAATGGGTGGCGTTTGCCCGTCATCATCATGTCGTCGGATCTGGACATTCGCATTTTGGTCGGTCGACCCGTTAACTTGGCGACAACCGACGCCATGCAAGCCTGATAGGAAGACTGAGTTTCTTTTCCTCCGAAGCCTCCTCCCATTCTTCGCACGTCGATCAGAACTTTATGCATAGGCACACCAAGTACGCTGGCAACGAGCTTTTGAATTTCGGTTGGGTTTTGGGTGGAGGAGTGGACAATCATGCCATCATCTTCGGTGGGCATGACCGTGGCGATTTGAGTTTCCAGATAAAAGTGCTCTTGCCCACCAACGTGTAGGCTGCCTTCTAATACATGTTTGGCTTTGGCGAGGGCAGCTTTGGAGTCCCCCCGCTTTTGCTGGTGGGTATCGGTAACAAACAGGCGTTTTTCGAGTGCTTCTTCCACATCCAGTGCAGCAGGCAACACCTCATATTCGATCTGTGCAGCTTGCGCGGCTTGTCTCGCGACGTCAATGTTTTCCGCTGCAACAGCAATAACTGGTTGTCCGACGTATTCGACTTTGCCATCTGCGAGCAGAGGATCCCCGGGGAAGATTGCACCTATGTCCAAATTACCGGGTACGTCTTCACTGCTTATCGCAATCGCAACACCTTCGAATTCATAGCAGGGGGAAAGGTCGATACTCATAATGTTTGCGTGGGCATGTGGGCTGAGCAGGGCGTACACGTGAAGCTGATTTGGGAATTCCAGCTTGTCGTCGATATAAATCGCTTCGCCAGTAACCTGTTTTGACGCGCTGTCGTGTTTAACACTTTTACCTACGCCAGTTTTTAGATCCTGTTTGAACAGAGCCACCATCTCTTCGTGGCTCATGGCTGTTTTCGGCGCACTAGACATAAGACGTTACCCTGGTTTCAATTTGGTTGTGTGAATGAGTGGATTCAATGTAAAAACGTCGCAACAGGTTTGCGGCTGCCAAAGCGCGATATTCTCTGGTTGCACGGAAATCGCTCAGAGGCTCGAAGTCATCCACGAGCTTCTTCATCGCATCAAGAATGCTATTTTCATTCCAGTCCTGACCAATCAACGCGTTTTCACAGTGCTTTGCACGCTTAGGGATCTCCGCCATTCCGCCAAAAGCAATACACGCTCGGGTCACTTTTCCATTCTGAATGGTCAGGTTGAACGCGCCACAAACGGCAGAAATGTCGTCATCCAGTCGCTTAGAAAGCTTGTAAGCCTTAAAGGTATGTTCAGGTTGGAGCAGAGGGATGTGAATCGATTCAATGAATTCCCCGGGCTTTTGCGCCGTGACCTTGTACCGAATGAAGTAGTCTTCCAGAAGCAGAGTTCGGGTTTCATTGCCACATCTTAGGGCTACTTTTGCACCTAATGCGATCAGCAATGGGGGAGAATCGCCAATCGGGGAGGCGTTCGCAATGTTGCCACCGAGTGTTCCCTGATTTCGTATCTGAAGCGAAGCAAAGCGGTGAAGCAGTTCACCAAAGTCTGGGAAGTGTTGAGAAAGTGCTTGATAAGCGTTGCTGAGTGTCACATTCGCGCCAATCACAAGGCTATCATCCACAAGTTTGCACTCTTTCATATTGGCAACAGAAGCTAAGCTGATGAGTGTTTGAATGGGTTTGTGAAATTGCGTGACTTCAAGTGCGAGATCGGTTCCACCCGCGACAAGTCTGGCATCTGGATTAGCCACAAGTAGTGACGCCAGTTCATCCGTTGAGGTAGGCAGATAAGATTGAAAATTCCCAAAGATAAGCTCACCTTTCTGAGCCGAAAGCTGATTAAGGTGCGCAATGGTTTTTTCTTCTAATGCAGAAAACTGATCTCTCAGGTTTTGATTGCTATTGAGTGAAAGTGCCGCATCAACAATCGGTCGGTAACCAGTACAGCGACAAAGGTTGCCCGACAACGCTTCCATGACATCGTGTTTTGTCACTTTTGGTTTGTTTTTCAGTAAGGCAAACATCGACATAATGAAGCCGGGGGTACAAAAACCGCATTGTGAGCCGTGGAATTCCACCATGGCTTGCTGAACTGGGTGAAGGCAACCGCTGGGGTCTTTAAGATCTTCTACAGTGATTAACTGTTTGCCATGAAGTGATGAAACAAACGTCAGACAAGAGTTCACCGATTGATAAACCAACCTCCCATCAACGACTTCCCCAAGTACCACAGTACACGCACCGCAGTCCCCAGAGCCACAACCTTCTTTTGTTCCCGTTTTCCTTAACTGGGTTCTCAGGTATTGCAAAACGGTGGTATTGGGAGACAGACCTTCAATGTGTTGTACAGACTGGTTTAACAAAAACGATATCACGAGTCCTCCTGCGTGATAAAAACTGACCCATTGGTCAAGTTTTGAATAATCTGACCAGAAGGTCAACATTTTGTTAACAAATGAAGAGTTCGTCTTAAAGATTGGATAAGTGGGTCACTTGGATATAAATAACTATAAACATTACTGAGTGATTGCCGTTAAAGAATAGCTGGTTGAATATCGTCCACTGTATTAGAGCGTTTTCGTGTTGGTGTAATCCTGATTTCATGGCTCTTACCAAAAACAGATGTTAAGCAAGTTTCACCGGCTAAATTATGCGTCTTGACATTAGTTGATTAAATATCTCTAGTTTCAGACAGTTACGGTTCGCCTATCTAGGATTAATAGATATGAAAAACATCACTTTCTTGCTTGCCACACTTTTATCTACTTCCACCCTCGCAGCTAACCACCATTTGGGCATCAAACTTGGTGGAGCAGCCATCAATAATGATGATTCAGGCGATGTGGGGGTTGCAGCCCAATTCGAATATGCCTATCAATTCCATCCCAATTTTTCTGCTGAAATTGGTTATGCAACCGCTTCGGGAGTGACCAACGCCATTGTGACCGGTGCACTTACCGACAACACAGAAACGTTTGAGTATGATGCGACCTTTGCTGGTTTGAAGGCTAACATTGCTCCGGTGGGCTTTTTCAATTTTTATGCGATGGGTGGTGTCAGCCATTCCGATCTGCAACGCACACTCAAGCCTAAGTCTGGTGGAGCAGAAACGGTTGAACACCACAAAGGAGTAAACCCATATTTTGGAGGTGGAGCAGAGCTCATCATGCTGGATACATTTAGCCTCAGCTTGGACTATCGTCGCTTTATGTTTGAAAACAGCTATTACTCTGACACCATCTTAGCCGGGCTTAACTTCCGGTTTTAAAATCAGCCCCTCTCGACGAAAGAATAGAGAACTGGCTTTCAGACAATACGCCGATTTGAATATCTAGTGATTCCAAATCAAGCAATCGGTAACACAGTATGAAAGCCAGTTAAATTCGCTGTTGAGAGATCACCGGGTATATCTTGAAAACTTGAGTAATCATGTAAGCGTGTGGCTTACTGATGCTTACAGTAGAGGTGTCTGTTTCTGTGTTAGGGTCTGCCGTATTTTTTAGGAGAAGACCATGAAATCTGACAGTAATAAAAAGCCTCTTTTTAACCCGAACTATTACACCGTTATCGAGAGTAATAAAGCAAGATGGATGTTCTTAATCGCATTTATAATTGCATTGTTTGTGATTAAACTTAATTTTTAGCTATTAACGAGGGTAAAATAGTCGGGCTTACATGGATTAAATGAAACCCTAATACCAAAGTTAATATTTTAATCACAATGTAAGTTTGTCCTGCCTGTTATTTTTGTTATGATATAACATATCTTTAGTTTTTTATTTAAATAAACTATTTCACCCTGTCTGTTGTTATGGATTTGTCATTTTTTAAAATTCGTTCTTCTAATGATTGGTTTTAACTGGCTGTAAAATATAGATATTAATTTCTATGTTATCTCAGTGTTTGGTTATGTCATTAAATAATCATTGCTCAATATTAAGATTTGTCATTCAAAGCGATTTTATCTCTGTGACTTCTAGTCAATGATGAGTAAATAAGAAAGTAAAATTAAATATATCCTCATTTCGTTAATTGAAATTCTCAATGTCTCTATTAATAATATTGACACCACTTCATTTTAATTTGATAGATAGTGTGCTGAGTTTTAAAACTTATATAACTTAGAGAAATATATCTTCTCTGAGTTTTTACCGTACTTAAAACTTATTTATAGGCTTATTTTTATAAGCCTAAATGCTGTGAAGTGGGTTCAAAAAATATATGGAGATAATAATGAAACTAAATGTAGTTATACCCGTATCTGTATTGACCTTGACTCCAATAATCGCTGTTGGTGCCAGTGAATCAGATGTAAATGCAACTGTGCCGATCCTGGATACACAGCAAACCCATATTATAGGGACGAATGATGTTGTGTCTTACGATGTAAAATCACTAGAAGGCGGTGAAGCGGCGGTTTTCCAGGGCGATATTGTGCTGGGTAATGCCAAAGATGTTCAGAACCTGGGTGTTCAACCGATGCGCTTTGCTAACGATGGTGAAGTGACGGGATATGCGTCGTGGAGTGGTCACGCTAAGTGGCCAAATGGCGTCGTTCCATATACCATTGCAAGCAACATCCCTGCTCACGACGTCGCCTCAATTAAAGAGGGGATGCGCTGGATAGAGAACGTATCGAACGTCCGCTTTGTTGAAAGAAGCAATCAGACTGGTTACGTACGCATCATTCGGGATCGAGGCTGTTATTCGTCGGTGGGTTACACCGGTCGAGCGCAAAACCTGTCTATTGGACAGGGCTGTGGCACGCCGGGTATCGTGGCTCACGAATTCCTGCATGCGTTAGGTTTCTGGCATGAACAGTCGCGTGCAGACCGTGACCAGTACGTAAACATCCACTGGAACAATATTGAACAGGGCAAAGAGCACAACTTCCGCAAGAAAGGAGCGGTGACGACGTCTATCGGTCCTTACGATGTTCGCTCCATCATGCATTACTCTTACCGATCTTTCAGTATTAACGGTCAGCCGACCATCACTTCTAAAGATACCTCTGTGCCGAACAACCAGCTAGGTCAGCGCCAGCGTTTGACTGAGCATGATATTGCGGCACTTCAGGAAACTTATGGTGGTGGTGGCACCACTCCACCAAATCCAGGCGGTCCGGAGCCAATTAATGAAACTCTTACCAATATAGGAGTAGAACGCGGTGCATGGCATCACCACGTGCAGGAGATCGGCAGTGGATATAAGAAGCTGACGATCACCACATCGGGCGGTTCTGGCGACGTAGATTTGTACGTTCGAAAAGGTTCCCAGCCTACGCTTTCACAGCATGACTGCCGACCTTGGCGCAATGGTAATGCTGAGAGCTGTGTGATTGATAACCCGGGAGCAGGTAAGTGGCATATTGGTATAAATGGCTACCGTGCGAGTTCTGGTGTCACTGTTACCATCAAAGCTGAGTAATTCCGCTTAGTTCAAAACAATATTCCTTCATGCAAACAAAAGCCAGCCTGTTGAATAGGCTGGCTTTTTATTGTTGTTATAGGCGCGAGTAATTTAAATTTTTGATACGTCGTAGCCAGATTCTCTTAACAAATCACGTTCTTGTTTGATCAACTGAGCGCGATCTTCAATCAGTTCATGTAGCGCCTGAGAAGGTTTCGCCGCGAAGGATTTAAAATCTTCAAACGATTCTGCGGCTTCCACCTCTTTAAACATGGCACTTACTGCATTGCGCGCTTCACAAGGGTCGGAGTCAGTTTTAAAGTAATCGACGCTATTCACAGCGTGTTTCATTTCTGCCAGAAGCTCTGCCGGGCTGTTGTCCAAAGCAATCAGCATGTAGTTGTTCAGCACGCGTTTAGCAAACAACAATTCTTTCAGTGGGATATCACGCCCGCTCACAATTAGGGACTGGCTGAGAATCGTATTTGAACTCATGGTTTTTCCTTAAACGAAAACAAAGGTTGGGCTAAATAAAAGAAGTTAAGATTGCATAACTTTCTGCATAATTTCAATATTTATCTAATTCGTATCGGTTAAGTACAAAAGTGGGCGTGAAATTCAGAGTGGCAGGTTGAGAGCGTCCTTGCTCTCTGGGTAGATATTGAGTGGTGGTTCGAAGGGGGTATTAACCTTTGTAAGGGTACGCAAAGATGTCGTTATTGTTTCTGCGGTTTGGCTGACCCCAGGTATTGAGCGCGACAACAGGTTTACCATCCGCATCTAACACCAGCTCACCTGCAGCATCTAACTCGTAGAACGACTTAACATCCTGGGCAATATTCCACTGCTCTACGATTTTTCCTGAATTGTTAAAGCGGAAGATATCGATGTGACCCGTTCCAAACTCATTGTCTGAGCCCACTTCGAGGTGTTTAGAGTGGACCAGGACCATATCACCCATAGCGATGGCTTTCGCCGGAGTTCGAACGAAACGCTTTTTCTGTCGAGCCGCTTCTTCCAGGCTATTTATGTGATCAAATTTACTGACTTGTGCGTCGGCTGTGTAGGCTATGAAATTGTCTGCCAGAAGGTATTCCAATTTAGCGCTGTCTTCTAAGTTATTGTATGTATTTACAAAGTACAACGCACGTTTGCGGTTGTGCTCTCTGTTTTGATTAGCGTCCATATTTACTTCAGGACCGGTAAAGTCCAGGTTCGGGCTCATGGTTTGATAGTGATCCCAGTGTTCGACCAGTTTGCCATTTTCAGTTCGCCAAATGTCGATGTACACATCCGTCGACACTTCGCCATTTTCACCCGTGGTTGCCCATGAAGAATGAATCGCTACGTAATCGTCCTCGGCTATTGTTCTAAGAACCTTGATTTCAGTTGTGTCTCTAATACCTTGAAGGTATTCGGTTAACTCGTTAAAAAGAGGTTCTGCACCATCGGGATAATCAGGAGAGTGTTGAATGTAAACGTCTCTGTCGATGTAGTTGTAATAAGTATCGTATTTGTGCTCGATCAGTGTTTCCTGGTAGAAGCCTTCCGCTGCAAACATAGATGCCATTGTTTCTGCAGAATAACGATATCGATTCTGATAGGACTGACCAGGGAAGCGAATTGGCTGATGCGTTTGAGACTGTTGAGAATACGACGCGACGCGTTGTTCGCCGGGGAAGTAAATTCTTTCGCCCTGTTGAGCAATGGCAGTACCAGACAGCGCTGCCATAATTAGGCTTGATAGTATGAGTTTCTTAGACATTTTTCTGTTCCTTATTATCATCTTGGGAGAAAACTCATCCTATTGAGTGTCTGAATGCCAAACAATATGACCATATGAATAGGTAATATGCACAAAACCGATTTCTTAGCTATAGATGGAAAACTGCTGACCCAGTTTCTTGCCATCTACGACTTCCAGTCAGTATCGCGGGCTGCTCAGCATCTGAACATCAACCAATCTTCTGCCAGCCATGCTTTGGAAAGGCTCAGAAAAATCCTTGATGATCCCTTATTTGTAAGAAGTGGAAGAGGGCTTATTCCCACTGAAAGGGCTGATATGGTCGCGCTTGATGCACGGGTTGTGCTCGCCAAACTTGAAGCCATGACGATCGACATGACTTACGATCCATCTTTGGACAAAGGTGAGTTCACCATTATGGCGAATGACTATGAGATTGAACACATTATCAAACCAGTATTCCCTATTTTTCAAAAGCAAGCGCCGGAGTTGACGATTCGTATCGTACACGCCATTTCAGGGTTGGATATTCCAACGGCGTTAAGAGAAGGTGTCGCGGATCTTGCCATTAACCCCGACATCGATATTGATGCCACAGACATTCGTCAAAAACGCTTAATCTCGGATCACGATGTGGTGTATTACGACCCCGATTTTCGAAGCGCTCCTCAGTCTCTCGATGAATACTGCCAAGCCCGACACGGGATCATCGTGTTAGGCGACATCAAGAAAACAGAGGCAGACAGCCAAATCATCGCTAAAGGCAAGCAAAGAAAGATCGCCGTAAAAACTGGGTCGTTTAATGTATTGGCGAGCTTGATTCGTGGTACCGATATCATTACCACCATGCCTTCTAATCTTGCTGATTCGATTTTTAAAGGGCTAGCACACTGCCCCGCACCAGTGGATCTGACACCGTATTCAATTGTGCAGCTGTGGCACCAGCAAAATAGCCATTCTGCGCGTCACAAGTGGGTACGTGAAACCATCCAATCGCCCTTTAGTACTGCAAAGTAGAAATAAACCAAGTCGAAATACATTCTTTACAGTCCAACTTCGTTAGGTGGGTCTAATGACCGTAATTGCATATTGTGGCAGCCTTTAGGCGTCAAATTCAGGGGTAAGAAAACGCCCGACTTAAAATAACGAAGGAATGTAAAATGAAAAATGCTATTTTTGGACTTTCTGTCCTTATGCTTGCTGGCTGTGCCAGTCAACCGCAATCAACTGATACGGCAACAACGGATCTGAATTCTTCTCAGTGTGTGGGCAGTATCGATTTACCTGAAAGACTCGCTCCGTATTTCGAAGTTGTAGAAGACGAAGCCTTGCTAAGCAGCGCGTTGGGTGCCCCTGAAGAAGGGAAACTGTGTCAGGGTAAGGTGTACCAAAGCAAAGCTGGAACTCAGGTGACTTTGTATCGCGCCTGGAACAGTACCAACCCATACAGCCAGTTTGGTCAGTGGTGGGCATACGATTTACCAGCAGGAAAGGTCGCCAAGTACCGAGAAGACTATGAGATCTGTTATCAGTGGTCTCCTTTGGACAAATTAGTCACGTGTGAGTTAAAGGCAGGCGCCAAAGTGGTTATTGGAACAGGGCAGAGTGCAAAGTGTTCAGAATACCTCACCTACGATGTATCTGAATCGCAGCAAGTGTATATTGAAAACAGTCAGGACGAGGTTGCCAATTGTGCCGTGAAAGATGGAATTCTAGTTTGGGAATAGTTAGGTAAATAGGCTCTAGGAAACAAGATATGAGTAAAGGCGAGAAGCGTTTGAGGGATTTGAAAGGATTTGGTCCTAAAAGTGAGGAAATTCTGGCAACGGTGGGTATCCACTCCGTTGATGATTTCATGCTCGCCGATTCTTATGAACTTTATGCAAAGCTGAAAGCGAAAGTAAAAGGCACGGGGTTGAACTCCATCTACGCCATAATCGGAGCCAAGGAAAATATCGACTGGCGAGAAGTCGCTAAACAGCGCAAAACCGAAGTCTTAATGCGTTTAGACGAGATGGGGCTCGCGCCTAAGTAAAAATGCTTAAAAATAAATTATATAGCGCCACTTGTGGCGCTATTTCTTTCTGCTTCGCAAATTCCGTAAGTATACTGAAACTTCACTTCAGCCTGACACCCAGCCACAGATAGCATTGTCCAATGCCTTAGTGGTTTAAAAAGGAATTCAAATGCGCCCATCGACCGGATTATCCAAACTGTTTTTATCTCTCTCGATTCTTTCACTTCCCGTAATCGGTGCTCAAAAAAGCGTTTGCTTTGGAACAACCTCAAATGGGTCTTTAGAGGGAGGGGTAAAACTTCCACTCTATGGAGAAAACTTCGAAACCTACAGTTATACCGCAAGCGTAGCAGGGCGAACCTACGTACATTCTGAAGTGAAAGCCATTATTCTTTCTGCTTACAAGAATCTGGAGCAATCGCACCCAGACAAGGTATTCAAATACGCTGAAACAGGCTTTGAGGAAGGTGGAAAATTCAGCCCACACAAAACACACCGCAATGGCTTGTCGGTTGACTTCATGACACCCATGATCAACGAAGATGGGGAGTCTGTACACTTGCCGACGCACCCCTTTAATAAGCTAGGTTACGACATTGAGTTAGACAAAAAAGGCAGATACGACGGATTGGAAATCGACTACACCGCTTTAGCGGCACATCTGGTTGAACTCCATAAAGAATCGAAAAAACGCGGGCATGACCTATGGCGAGTTATTTTCGATCCCAAACTGCAAGCTGGGTTGTTCAAAACCACCTATGGCACCTACATTAAGGACAACATCCGGCTTTCTAAAAGACGTTCTTGGGTTCGACACGATGAACACTATCACGTTGATTTTATCGTCCCGTGCAAAAAGTAATGTGTTGTTTCCTTGTGATTAGTACAAAGTTATAGCCAAAGATAATTAAATGGGCTGTTGTGCTATTAACGTTTGTGACGGTTTGTGACTTATTACTGTAAACACTTCACTATATGTGTTTTTTGCTTTATACCTGCTTCTTTAATATTTATATCAAATAAATTTGGTGTTTATTATTACCCGATTATTTTCGCCATTACCTGACCTTATACATTACTTGATCTTTGTTCATATTCTTATTTTTAAGACGAAAGATAATGTTTAAATTCAGAGTCTTTTGTGTTTTATGTCTTAGATGGTGAGTATCCCCGAAAAATAACCACAGCTGTCAAAAGTGGAACAGTATCGGGATTAGACGATTTTCTCATCTTTAAACTCAGGAATTTTAACTATGCTAAAAACGGTTGTTGCTTTTACTTTTTCTATTTTATCTATATCCAGTTATGCAGCGTCGTGGACAAATGGTGACCAAACCGTTAAAGATATTGTTTGGGCACCTGACCAGCATGGATTTTACGTTGAAAACGCACAGTTTCACGACCCTGAGCGCTGCCGATGGTCTTCAAAAGAGAGCATGTACTTGTTTTCCTCCAACTTTGAAGTAACACAACCTCAGACCGTCGAGCGCCTTTTCGCAATGATTTTAGACTCACAGTCCACAGGAAAATCACTTTCAGTGTTAGTGGATGGTTGCGTGGGACAACACCCTAAAATTATTGGATTGAAGCTTAACAAGTAGATACTGTTTAAAATTCATTCCAAAAAATAGGGAGTATATCTATGCTTTCCCAATTGAATTTTTCGCAGTGTGTAAATTATACAAATATAGCACTTTTTAACTAAGGGAAATTAAGTGTCAATTTCGGCCACTTAATCTTAAATTTCTCAAATTAAAATAGTTGAATTTTTTCGTTTGCATTTTAGAACGTCGCCTTAAATTTAAAGGGGTTCGTCTTTAAAAGCACTTTATTGGTGGTTTTTCAACTCTATTTTATTGAGGTCTCCTTTGTGGAAAACAAAGGGTAATAATTAAATGTTGAATTATAAATCGAATTTTTATGATTTTTATTCATATGATTCGCTATCTCCTCATTCCTTGAGGATTTATTTTTCGTTTGGGAACTTAATCATTCGATTTTAGGTCGGATGAGCATCTTAATTTGTTAATTTTCGGAAGTCATAAACAGTGAAGTATTGGATCGTATCCATCAGTGTGATTGCCCTTTTAGGGTACGGGGCACACGCCTATCTAAATTCAAATCAAGATACACAAACTCTGCCTATTCTCACCGTAGAAAAGGGAACCATTGAGAAAAATGCCGTGGCGGTAGGGAGCATCGTCCCCGCGCATTCTGTCTCAATCAAGTCTCAGATCAACGGCATTGTGGGGGAGTTGTATGTTCAGGTAGGAGACAAGGTCTCTGAGGGGCAACCACTGCTCAAAGTCAGACCTAACCCGACACCCAAGGCATTGACCGATGCCTCAACAATGCTGATGCAGGCAGAAGCAGAAATGGAATCCGCCAGGCAAAAGCACGCCAACTTAAAGAGTCTGGTTGAGAAGAAGGTGATCCCTTCAAACTACGACGACTATGTGAACGCGAAATCGAATTTGAAGTCCGTCGAAGCGAAAGTGCTTCAGGCCAGACAGAATCTGGCATTGATCCGCAGCGGAGAAGCGTCGGTAGGCAGTGCGCAACTGACCTCCATTATTTATTCACCTATTGATGGCACGGTTCTGAACAAAAAAGTGGAAGTGGGCGCGCCTATTATCTCTACCGAAGCCAGTCAGGCGGCAACGGAGATGATGTCCATTGCAGACTTACAGCAGATGGTATTCAAAGGGAGTGTAAGCGAACATGATGCCGCAATATTGCTTCCGGGAATGCCTGTCACACTGACCGTTGCGCCGTTTCCAGATACTGCCATTCAGGGTGTGCTCTCAAAGGTGGCAATACAGTCGGAGAAGCTGAATGCTCACTCAGAAAGCAAATCCAACGGGTTTGATAACGGGTTTGAAGTGGAAGTGGGCGAGCTGACCATCCCCGACACCATAAAGCTTCGTTCTGGCTTTTCTTCTACTGCCACAATCACGTTAAAAAAAGCAGAGAACGTGCTGGTGGTGCCGGAGCGAGCATTGCAGTTCGAAGGCGAGACACCTCATGTGCTGATAGCGGATGCATCAGAGCTTGGGTATCGAACTCAGGTTGTGGAACTGGGTATGTCCGATGGCATTGTGGTTGAAGTGCTAAGCGGAGTCAGTGAAGCCGATGAGATCATCGACGCGAGCATAATGGGAGCCCCGCATGGTGAGTAGAACACTGTGGCTAATGAGCTGCATTGCGGTATTTGGTCCGGCGCATGCCCTTTCGATTGGAGAAGCGTGGCAGGCGGCGAAAGCCAACAACCCTGAGCTTGAACAAGCTGCTCTTAATATTGAAAAGCAGGAAAATGCCCTCGACTTAAACCGCAGTGAAAGATTGCCTTCATTGAGTGCGTCGGCTAATGCAAACTGGAATCAAAACGGGTCAAACAGCAATAGCTTAGGTGCGACGCTCGACTGGACTATCTGGGACAGCAGTCTTTGGACCCAGTTAGACAGCGCTGAAGCGAGTGTTGTGGTCTCGAAGCTTGAGTTGTCGAAAACCCGAAATGAACTCGCTAAAAAACTGATTCTGGCTTATCTCGATGTCGCCAGTGCGCAGGGCGATTTGCAACTCGCCGAAAACAAGCGGCAGGAAACCCGTAAACAACGAACCATTGCAGAGCAGCGATTCCAAGCCGGAAAAGTCAAATCCATCGATGTGGAGCAAATGCTGGCTAATGAAGTGGCAGATCAGAGTCATATTCTGAATAGCCAGTCAAAACTTGCTCAGGCACAACTGGAGTTGCATGCCCTGATCCTTCGCGACGTTGACACGGTGGATCAGATCCGGAATGACCCGTTGACTGAGCCTAAAAAACAGGTGGAATCTGAGTCTGACTGGATCAAGCTTGCAAAAGACAACAGCCCAGAGCTGTTGGTTGCGGCTCAGACGATTCAGGTACGGGAGTTTGAGAAAGAGACGGCGAAAAGTGGCTACTACCCCAAACTGACCGGTAACCTCGGTTACAATCAGCACGGAACAGACTTATCCGACAATGACGTCACTGCTGGCTTGAGCTTAAGTATTCCGATTGATCTCAATGGCACCATTCAGAACAAAGTAGACACCGCGTCGCTCAACATCCGCGAGGCTCAGTTAGCCATGCAAATGGTGGAAATCAACATTCGCAAAATGGTGCAGCGCTCGTATTCTCAGGTCGACATTAACTGGCAACAGGTAATGGCTACTCAGGCGCTGATTGATTCCCGTGAAAAGGTGCTGAAAACACAGCAGACCTTGTATAGCGCAGGAATGATCGACGCGTCACAACTTATTGATGCGCACAATGACCTTTACACTGCCAGACACCAGTTAAAGAATAATCTGTATGAGTATTGGCGACAGAGGGTCGAGCTACTTGCCGTTGCGGGGCAACTGGACGACGATACTATGACTCTGATCTCTCAAGCGCTAGAATCATGATTGCGCTGTTGACTCAGACCTGGCAGACTCTGAGCGCCCACAAAATCAAAAGCCTGTTAGCCATTCTTGCCATTGCCTGGGGCGTTATCGCGGTGGTGGTGCTGATTGCGTTGGGGGAAGGGTTTTACCGACAGCAAAGCCAGATGTTTTCACAGCTGGCGGATGAGACTCAGACGATTTTTCCCGGCAGAACCAGTAAGTCGTGGAATGGATTGCCTTCTAGCCGCGACATGCACTTTCAGGAAAGCGCCCTTAAGCAACTGTCAAAAGCGGCTTATGTGGAGCGGTTAGCGGTGGTGTACGACCAGTGGGAAGCGAGCATCTCCAATATGCAGGGGCACCAGCTAACCCATATGTTGGTTGGCGTGGATGAGGCTTATTTTCCCTTGTCCTACCTGAAGCTTCAGCCGGGTTCTCGTAACTTCTCTCCTTTGGATCAGACGCACCACCGCCGGGTCGCCATTATTGGGGAGACGGTTGCCATGATGGGCGGTGTCGGACTGGGCGAATTTGTCAAAGTGTCGGGCATTCCGTTTAAAGTGGTGGGGATTTTAAGCCGCGAAGACGCTACCCAGTCTTTTGGTGCTCAACGCATGGTGATGATCCCGCGCTCAACGTATCTGGATATTTGGTCCGGAAGTCCCAGCCGTGTGCTGGTTAAGCCTATCCCCCAAATCAGTTCAGGTCAGCTTCGTCAGCAACTGCTGAATTTCTTCTCTCATAGCATGAAGTTTGATCCGACGGACCATGACGCACTCCACATGCCGGATTACAGCGACAACGTTGCCACAATCAAAGGCATTCTGCGCGCCATTCAGGCTTTTCTGGGCATCAGTGGTGCGATGACTCTGGCTGTTGGGGCATTGGGCGTCGCCAACATCATGTTCTTATCCGTGACAGAGCGCACCAGAGAAATTGGTGTGCGATTAGCCATTGGAGCCACTCAGAGCGCCATTCTGATCCAATTTCTGTTTGAAGGTCTGATACTGGTGCTCACCGGGGCACTGGTCGGTCTGCTGTTTTCGTTTGGAGCAGTGAACTTACTGGAAGTGAATCACAGCCTGCTACCTGAATGGATTGGCATTCCTGTCATCACACCAGATTCAGTGGCGCTGTCGTCTGGCGTAGTTATAGGGATGGCTTTGCTGGCTGCGTATTTCCCGGCAAGAAAAGCGTCGAGTCTGACGCCCGTTATTGCGCTGAGTTCGAGGGGGTAGACATGCAGTTACCGATGAGACAAATCTTTCAGGAAATGGCGGCTCAAAAGTTGCGGCTCGGACTGACCATACTTGCGGTGGCGTGGGCGACACTCTGTATTGGTGTCATGCTGTCGGTAGGAGAAGGTATTCGGCAAGGCGTGATCAGCACAGCAGAGCGTGGAAACGGTCAGCTGATTTATGTGACCGGAGGAATAGCCACCGTTAGCAACAGCCAGTTCTTTCAGGGAAAAGCATTGAAGCTGGGAGAAACTGATGCCGAAGTCATTGCGGCATTGCCCAATGTTAAGCGAGCTCTGCCCACGAGCAGATGGAGTGAGAATCTGTCTAGGGACGAACTCTCAATTTGGATCAAGCCTTTCGCAGTAAAACCGGAGTACGCCAGCCTGGCAGGGCTTGAGGTGCTGCCGGGTGGTCGCTGGCTTAACCCCAGAGATGAAAACGAACAGCGCGATGTGATTGTCTTGGGTTACCTGACGGCGGTTGAGTTGTTTAATGAGTACGAGGAAATGAACTGGTTTGCCTCGGTGGAACTCAACACCGATCCTGTGGGCAAGACCGTTAAGGTTGGTGCACGCACTTTCACGGTGGTCGGGGTACTGGCGAAAAACAGCGCCAACGTTGAGCGGGGTGATTCGATCAATTACGCCGCCTTTGTTCCCTTGAACACCTGGAAGCGCTTTCACCCCAATGAGCCTGTTCAGGCCATCAATGTGCAACCGAAAAAATCAGCAGACAGGGTTCAGCTTGCCAGTGTGATTCGGCAGGTACTGGTTCGCAAACACGGCGCGTCTTTACTGGATGAGCAAGTGGTTCAGGTGGACGACATGTATCTGAACCAGAAGACCATGCGCCAGTTTTTAATCGGTTTGCAAAGCTTTCTGGGGTTGGTGGGGCTGATAACCCTGCTCGTGGCGGGAATAGGTATCGCCAACATCATGTACGCCATGGTCAAAGGGTCGACCCGTGACATTGGCGTTCGAATGGCGGTGGGCGCAACCCCGTTGGCAATCCGGATGCACTACCTGACTCAGTCCATCATGACCATGTTGATGGGCGGAGGATTTGGGCTGTTACTGACCTTCGGTGTGGTAACGCTATTTCGCGTGCTGGATCTGGAAGGTAATGCGTTGTACGAAAGCTTGGGCAAACCCGTGCCGGAACTGTCGATTGTTGTCGTGACAGTTGTCGTCACCGCTTTGATGGTGATTGGCGTGCTGGCGGCCTGGTTGCCAGCTAACCGCGCTGCCAGCGTATCGCCGTTGGAGGCATTACACAGTGAATAATAACGAGAACTTTGAGAACAAGATGTCTGATTCCCCCTTGGTAACCCTGAACCGTATCTGTAAATACTATGCCAGCGGAGAAGAGACCGAAGTCAGAGCGCTGGATGGCGTGGATCTTCGCATAGAAAAAGGCGAGTACCTGTCTATTCTGGGTCCCTCTGGCTCAGGAAAATCCACTCTGATGAACGTGCTGGGGTGTTTAGACACGCCGACAAGCGGAGAATATCAGTTGGGCGCAGATGACGTGTCTTCCCTATCGCCCAATGCGCTGGCAGCCATTCGCAACCAGAAAATTGGTTTTGTCTTTCAGAGCTTTAATTTGCTTGAATACGCGACAGCGTTAGATAACGTCGCGTTGCCTTTAGTGTACTCGGGGATCAGCGCCAAAGAGCGAAAGAGAAAAGCAACACACCTACTGGAGCAAGTCGGACTAGGTGAGCGTTTACATCATAAGCCGAATCAGCTTTCGGGCGGACAGAAACAGCGGGTCGCTATTGCTCGCGCACTGGTCAACGACCCTCAGATCTTACTTGCAGATGAACCGACGGGGGCTCTGGATTCAAACTCCGGAGCGGAAATCGAAAAGCTGTTTAAACAACTGCATTCGCAAGGGCGTACCATTGTGGTGGTTACCCACGATCAGGCGCTGGCTCATAGAACAGACAGGATCATCACGATAAAGGACGGACAGGTGATTTCAGATCGTGCTCCCAAAAGCAGTAAAGAGCTTGCTTAAGGGGGGAAAAGGAGAGAGCGCTGAACGACATCGACAACTGACTGATCCGGCTCTGTTATTTCCCACCCAAAATCACAGAGTTGTTTCAGGCGTTAATATCAAGCTTTAGTCCGAGATCGCATAAGTATAATTTTCTTATTTTTGTGAGTTATTCTAGTGAGTTAGTTGTGATAGCTTCTTCTGTTCAGTTTTATAGATAGGTTAGGGACAATGCTTAAAACGAACATTCTGCTTTTTGTATCGCTGGTCATGTTGCCATTTTTCTCATGGGCGACAAAGGATCTGGTTCAGATTCCAGGTACGTCCGTGAGTATGCCGAAACCTGACGGGTTTGAACTTTCAGATACCTTTGCTGGTTATCTGAATGCCAAAAACAGTTCTAGCGTAGTCGTTATGGAACTGCCTTTAGAAGCGTTTGGTCAGTTATCTGCTCTTTTTGGGAATCTGGAAACCGTGCAGCAGAGCTTTGCTAAGCAAGGGGTTAAGGTGAATGACGTCACTTTGCTAGAAATGGACGGATACAAAGCGCCTGCTGTGATTGGTGAACAGGCGGTATCTGGTGTAAGTGTTGATAAGTACATCGCTCTTTTCAAAGGGCAGAAAACGGTGATGGTGACATACAACCTAATGGACACCAAAACGTTCAATCACGAAAAAGTGATGGCTTCAATCAAGAGTATTGAAATTGGCAAGGCTGCTTCATTGTCCGATAAATTGGCTTTGCTTTCTTTTACTTTCCAGCCAGAAAAGCCTTTCAACGTCGCTGATGTCATGGGTAATTCCACAGTATCTCTCACGACATTCGAAGGTATTGATAAGTCAGGCGAAAAGCCTGTGCTGATGATTGGAAGTTCCATGTCCAAAACCCGTTTCCCAGAGCCCGCCAAACACGCCACTGCGCTGATTAAGTCACTCGTTGGGTTTGAAAATCTAACAATCACATCTGAAAGCAAAGTTAAGTTTGCAGAGAGTGAAGGCTACAAGATAGTCGCAGAAGCAGAAGGTAAAACGGCGATTCAATTTGTCGGTTACACCAAAACGGGCACTTACATACGTTTGGTTTCTGTCGGTAACTCTGCGGAAATGTCCAAAGTCGAAGAACAAGTTAATGCTATTGCAAAGTCAGTAGTGCCGAAATCATAATTGGGAACAAACACCGAACCAGAGTTGGCTTGGTGCAATTAGCCAAAAATATTTAGAACACAGGTTTTTGAATGTTCGTATTCAAAGCGTGTGTTCTTTTGTTGTTACTACGCAGTTTAAGTTATGTCTTCAAAAAACAAATCCAGCACTCTCTATTTATTTGTTATCTCAAATGTATTGGTAATTTTAGGAACAGTGATTTACCTGTTCATCATTTGGTTAGGTCTGGGTGACAAGACCAGTACGTTATCCAGCTATGAAGTCTCTATATATGGGGTTCTTCTACTGGAAGCCACTCCCTCCATCGTTATATCTACGCTAATACTGCTTATTTTAAGAAACAAGGCTTCGGAGACTCCTGCCAAGATACGAAAGTTAATAGGTTACGACATGACTCTTCGAGTGGTGACCTTTCTGATTTCTTACGCGTACTTCAACCTTAAGGGCGCTTATGACCCAAGCCCGTTCTTCAATATTTTCCTTTCCTGGATTTATTATGCGTTTTGGGTTCAATACTTTACGAGCTCGAAGAAAGTCTTCGCAATCTATGGAGCGAACTCACCCAAAACTTTGCCACATTAGTGTTTAAGGCGTTTATCAGAGCGAGAAGCAAATTATGTTTTACCACCAGTGGGAGTCTGAAAACCTTGTCTATTCAGAGTTTAAAGACGACGAAGTGCTTTTAGCCAAGTCTCTGTTTGATAAGAATGCCTGTTGCCAGAATGTAGACCCTACATTCCAAGTTTGGCCGGAATCGGAATACTTGGCACTTATTCAGAAAAGTGCCGCGACTAAAACAGCAAAGGACGTTGAAGCTTTCTACCCAAGAACAATATCCACCAAAAGTGGAGAGGTGATTGGCTACATCCAGTTTTGATCCAGAGCTTAACGAGTTGATTGTGTTATGTATGATGTCCTCTACCGAATGGTCATTTGATCACATACTCTGGCTTTTATATGTCTTTTTAAGTATTCACTTAGTTTTATATCCTAGTGTTAATCAAGCTGTTCTTTAAACTTGAAACGACTAAGGAGAATATAAACATGAGTGGAGTAATCACTTTTTGGGAAGGTAATGGTGCGACGCAAGATCAGGTTGGTAATGCACTAGAGGCAGATAAGCACTACAGCATCGATTGCAAAGACGGAGATCAGGGCTTTGACAACGACGAAGCGAGATCGGTCAAGTTAGTCAATATCAAGAGTCCAGTGACAATAACGGTTTACGACTCACCAGACAAAAGTAAGGATGATGACTGGACAAGGATTGAGGTGACAGAGGCGTTTGAGGGTGAGGTTATTGTTCGTACATTTGAGGAAAGTGGCAAACCTCACCAAGCAGTTGAAGTCTCTTATTATTCAGATAACGGCTTAGACGGTAAGGTCTCTTACATAGAAGTAGAACCAGCTTAAGTTAGGTGTGATTTGGCATCTTTCTGAAAGCTTCGACTTAAAAAAAGCCAGTCGCAAACTAGTGTGCGGCTGGCTATACAATTGTGAACAAATTCATTCACTAACAACGTCAGTTGGCTAGGTGACCCTCGGCTTAAAAGGGTCAAGTATTACAATACAATTCGCGTGCCAGTTTTAAACCCTTGAAAATGGAGGTTGGCAAACGTTTGCTATTTGTTTTGTTGCATATTTGCAATTTTAAATCGCAGTTTTTTGCAAATTGCATAAATCAAAAGTGGTTTTATCAAACGTTGTTTTGGTTAGGGAGGACAATGAGAATCAATAAAGCAATAACAATAGTGCTGGGATTTGCGCTTACAACCAGCCTTTTTAGCGCGAAAGCACTTTCTGGAAAAACAATCACCACAGACACCGTCCAAGCGAGCCATGTTCAACAGATCTTGTCTGGTGAAGTGGTATCCGGTAATTCTGTAGACATTATTTACGCAGACATATCAAAAATGGCTATAACTGAAGGAAGTCAGCTCCAATACAGCCCTTGGGATGAGTTGTACAAATGCACCACAGGTGGCAGCTTAAAGAGTGAGTCGATTATCATCCCTGTTGAAGATAACGTACACGTCTTACAAGCCTGCGATGCACTGGGTTTTGAACTCGACCTTGAACTGGCAGTTGTTAATGCCGACGTACTGAACGAAGAAGTATCGGATATAGAAAAATCCACCCGTCAGGTGATTCTAGTGCCTACTCCGTCTGCTAATGACACCTACTTATATTGGAATGGAAGCAAGTTTAAACTGTATGTTCCAATGCCATTCTAAGATTCTAAAGCCCCAAGCTGTATAGCCTGAGGCTTTTACTGGTTTAATGGTGAACAAAACCCAATTGAACGAAGCTATCTGGCATACAAAGCCGAATCATTGGGCTTATCAAAAAGCTGAAAAACGAAATACAACACCAAACCTACCGGACCATACATAAAAGTGAGGGGCAGGCAAGGCAGCAATCGCCATCGAGCTTTACCTGAACGCTTCAAATCATCGATCATCCAACGCCCTATAAACAGGTCAAAAATCAAAAAGTGAAGCCAGCCAGCGGCGAGATTCCCCTGCGATTCAAACAGCAACCCCACACCTACCAGGCTTGAATAGTTTCCCTCGGGAGCACTTCCCCAATATTTAACCAGAAGAAACAGATAAATAAGAGAAAGCAGGAAGGGGATCACTCGTCCACCACACAGCAGAAAGCCATCGCTGATCCGTTGTGAGGGTAGTGTTACCCCTAATATCATACTCAACCATCCCAGCAAAGCGATCGTGCTGCCCAGTTCAAATGCTAATTGAGCCATCATTGAACTTCTCCGTTTGCATTTCTAGGGATGACCACAGCCTGATTACCATACTTCAACACTTCTCCACCGTGTTGATTGGCATAGGTTTGGGCTTCCTCTTCCGTTGAGAACCAGAGATTCAGTGTAGAGAGTACTTTCTCATCAAAGTCGGGAGTGAAAGCCGCCCCATCTTGTTGAGCAAGCAAAACAGGCTTGTACGATTCCCAGCTGTTGTAACCCGCTTCAATTGCCAGCATTCGCAGAAAGTGCTTTCGCTTTAACGTTTGGCGTTGGTTGTACAAAGAGGAAACAGACTGTCCGAAACAGACACCCGACTTTTCGACCCTGCGGATAATGGGCGTGGCATCAGAAACACTGCCAGATTTAGCAACACGGTGTAATTTTCGAGCCTCACGCAACAAGGACTCAACAGCGGGATTGGTTTTTGAAGAGGTCAGTGAATTCGATTCAATAGGGGATTTTTGATTACGCATACAAACTCCATCGAGTGGTTGGTCTGTCTCGTTAGGGACCAAAGATAAGAGTCAGTAACTAAATTGTTTTATTGCACAGGTGACTGAACTTTCACGAGCCGGGCGTCCTGCAAACCCGCGAAAAGAATAGCAACACATGGCATGAGTTGTAAATGGGTTTGTGTGAAAGAATTCTGTTGGTGAATGACTTAACAAGACCGCTTCACCGCATCAATCAATACGTCCAGCTCTTTCTGTATCTCTTTGGTGAGTTCAAAACCAAAGTTGATCCTTAAGCAGTTGTCGTAAAGAGACAGAGTGCTGAATAAGTGACCCAATCGGATATCGATTTTGCTGTCTTCGAGTAGTGAGGTGAACTGGGTAACGTTGAGGGTAGGGACTTGTAGCCACAACACCATTCCCCCTTGAGGATGGCTGATGTTCACGTTTTCTGGCAGGCGATCCGACAAATAGCTGAGATACGTTTGTCTGAGTTGAAGTAGTTTGCTGCGACGACGTTTTAGCTGCTTGGCGTAATGACCAGACTCAATAAAATCTGCTATAGCAAGCTGCATAGGAAGCGAGATCCCAAAGCAGGAAGCGGCATGCTTCTGGCAATATTGGTCGGTGTATCGCCCTGGCATACACCAGCCTATGCGGTAGCTTGGCGACAAGCTTTTCGAGACCGAACCACACCATAGGATATACCCGTCTTTATCATAGTATTTGGCGGGCAATGGCGTATGTTCTGAATAGGAAAGTTCAAGGTAAACGTCATCTTCGACTATCGGAACTTGATAAAAATTAGCCAGATCTGCCAGCTTTTGTTTTTGGACCGCCGACATGGTGATCCCCTGCGGGTTCATGTGTGAGGTACAAAATACGCCTGCTTTGACCACCCCTTTCTTCAAATGGTTTTCCAACTGCGCAAGGTCGATTCCGTCATCCAGAGAGGGGATCTCAACAATCTTTCGACCCATTTGACCAAGCAAATCCAGAATACCGCTAAAGCAGGGCGAGCTGATTGCAATCGCATCACCTACCTGTGAACAGGATTCGAGCGCGGCTTTAATGGCTGGCATACAACCAGAGGTAATCACCAACTCACTTGGGGTAAAGTTCAGCCCAAGTTTGGAAAAGTGATCGCTCAAGGCATTGCGCAATAAAGGCTCACCTTGTGTGTCTGGATATTGGTTTAAGCGGTTGCCGATTCGTTTGCTGGCGCGTCGAAAGCTGCGTTCCAGTTCATTAAGTGACACGTCATCAATGGTGGTGCTCGATACGCCAAGCGGTCCATTGTGCTGGGAATGAATCGCGAAGTTTTGATTAACCGAAGACACTTTACTGACGAAACTCGCCCACTCTGGAGTGTTATGTTTGCTTCGTTGCTGAGACACGTAATACCCCGCTTGAGGGCGCGCGTGGATCCAGCCTTGCGATTCCAGTTCCTGATAACAACTTACGGCTGTCGACATACTCACGGCTTGCTGCTTAGAGAACTGCCTGAGCGATGGCATCCGACTCCCTTCGGCAAGTTTTCCAGCCTCAATTTCCCGAATGAATCGACTGGCTAAGGTTCTGTACATACTCATAAGGAACTGTACCGCTTTTTGTTAGAAAAATTGTATCTGTACCGATAACTGTACCCGAGTAATACTCTTTTTCAAGGAAAAAGGAGGACAGTTATGAAGAAAAACGACCTATTACTAGCAACCTTAGTGATGGCCATTTGGGGATTTAATTTTTCAATGATCAAGATGGGAATTACTGATGTTCACCCACTGTTAGCAACTGCTGCCCGTTTCACTTTGGCCGTGATTCCAGCCATCTTTTTTATTCGCCGACCAAACGTAGAGTGGCGCTATTTGGCGGGTTACGGTGTGGTCTTTGGCGTAGGTGTATGGGGGATGGCGTCTTGGTCTATCACTGCGGGTCTTTCGTCCGGCATGTCTTCGGTGCTTTTGTCCTCCAACGCTTTAATCAGCATGGCTGTGGGTGTGTTTATCCAGAAAGAAATAGCTTCTAAGCGCAAAGTCATTGGGGCTGTTATTGCGTTGGCGGCACTGTTGGTATTGATCTCAGCCACCAACGGCAACCTGACAGCAGAAGGGGTATTCCTAATTATGGTTGCCGCGACGAGCTGGACGATAATGGGATTGATTGTTAAGGCGTCGAAAACCACTCAGGCGTTCGCTTTTAATGTTTGGGGGATGCTATTTGCGCCTATCCCGCTGGTGTTATTTGCGGTGAGCATTTACGGTCCAAATATTGTGGTGCATGCCATGGAAGTGTGGGACATGAAAACCACCATCGCTGTAGCATTTCAGGCTTACCCAACCACATTATTTGGTTATTGGGTATGGAGTAATCTGTTGATTCGTTACCCACTCAGCACCACCGCACCGTTAACCTTACTGGTGCCCGTATTCGCACTGATTTCTGGCTATTTTATGTATGACGAGATGCTAAGCACAGCACAAATGATCGCCTGTGTACTCTTCCTCATCGGTATTGGCTTCATTGTGAAGCCTGCGACGAGCAAAAGTGTGTTAACGCCTAAGCCTTTAGCGAATTGAAAAATCAACCGCGTTGCAGGGTTGAATAGAGTGGTGTTTTAGTCGATAAAAGAAGATCTTAAAAAAGGGAAGGGGACAAGAAATGTCCCCCTCTCGATGGTTAGTTGGAAAGTAACGCCTTTATCTGTGGCATCACTTCTTTTGTGGCAATGTAGCCCGCTTCAATCGCCTTCGCCCTGTCGTTAAACGACACATCACTGCTCGGTTCATAATTTGGTGTGATGAGCACGTCTGCGCTGGCCATTTCTTGTTGTGACAGCCTACAGCTCTGCATTCTGAACGTCGCAAGCAACACTTTACTTATAGTCAATTCCGGTGCGGGTTGATTGTGGCAAAAAATATCGACTGCGATGACCTTTTTAGCACCGAGATCTTTTGCGGTATAAACCGGTACAACACTGAATACGCTGCCATCAATTAAGATATCACCTTGGTTTTCAACGGGAACAAAAGTACCTGGCACGGTGGAAGAGGTTTGTACTGCATGCCCAGGGTCGCCAGAACGGATAACAACAGTCTTACGTGTCGTCATATTGGTGGCAGTCACTGCTACAGGGATGGGCATGTCCGCCAGATCGCTATAGCCGACATGCGCGTTGATCCAGTCGGACAAGCGTTTACCATTTACGAACCCTTTGGACGAAAGCACAATGTCCGTAACGTCAGATATTTCGAGTTTCTCGATGGCAACTTCCATCTCGCTGAATCGCATACCAGAGGCATAAAGCGTTGCTGCAATCGAGCCCGCAGACGCTCCACTGACCACTTCCGGTTTTATGCCTTCTTCTTCCAACGCTTTCAACACGCCTAAGTGCATAAAGCCCCGTACACCTCCGCCCCCAAAAGCCACGCCAAGTTTGTGTTCCCCGGTTGCAATGGGTTCAGAAACGTTCAGATCGTTATAGACGTTTGGTGATGAACATGCCATCAACAGCAGTGATAAAGAGGCAGGAATGAGTGTTTTCAACATGGGAGGCTCGGTTTATTAGAACAGATCAAAGCGTTACAGAATCCAGTCTGGCGATGTTTTTTTCAAGTGACAGGTTCTAAAGCTTGACCAGTATCTCCTGATTCAGTGCAATTTCGTTGAGTTTGTTGTTGCGACTGTACTGAAACAGGCAGTTTAACTTGCTATAACGTAAATAAATTCAAGCGGTAGATTTAGGGTAAAAGGATGTTATTCAATACTCGTAAGGGAGACGTTTGATCTTGGACAATCCTTTTTTAGCAATATGATTCATTATGTATGGCATAAATTTAGATAGGAAGAAGGAATTTAAGGAAATTCAGAATACATATTTGCTCCAACGAATCAATCACCTGAAGCACAACGCGTTGGACCATATTTTCTTATTCCATTAAGCAGCGTCTTATGAGGAAGTTTTAGGCATATTAACCTGAAAACCTCTCCCGTTTCACACATTAGTTTGATATGCCTCTAGGTTTATATTTGGTGATAGTAAGATAAACGGAATACAAGTTCGGAAGAAATCCGTCTTTAAAGCGATATGGCTTAACATTAAGGATGAATCGTGAACCAATTCAAAGAGCATGTTTTTGGTCCTTGCTTGGATTCTGAGGGTAATGCTTTGGCACCGAGCTGCGGATGTTCAGAGGTATTTACAAGATACGTTTCTCGTTACTGGGTGACGATTGCTTGTGGTTTTGCCGCTCTCTGCATTAGCTACTACTCAAGAGATCTAATTGGTCATGACTATTTGTACCTAGCAACAAGGCAAGCTGTATCACCTTTGTTTTGGAATATGCTCTTTGTAATTGGAGCTATCTTAATATGCACTTCATCTCTTATTTCAATAGTCAGAGGGGAGGTGGTATCTTACTATTTCTTAAATGCAGCTAAACGAATCTTTAATATGGCTGCAGAGGTTGGCGCGTTGACGTTCGGAGTTCTAGTCGCGATGGTTGTAGTCGCCTTAAGTGGTGGCACGATTTCAGCTTGGGGTATGTTAGGTCATTCTATTCTTGCAAGTGTACTTTTGGGTTATAGCCTTTTTTTAAATATACTTGTGTGGTGGTTTGTCTTATATACAGAGGATGACAAATATAAACCACCTTATCTTATTTACATTGAATCAAAGCCTTTGCTGAAGCTTGGAGTGGCAGCACTGTCTCTAGTTGTGCTGATTTGCCTTGTTATTGGAACGGAGCCTCATCCCCCAAAGCCATAATGATTACTTCAGCCTGCCTACCAACCTGTGACATTTTAATTTGGATTGATATTTGTTATTAAGGTGGTCTATTTGAGAGTGATGCCCTTGCAGCATGTTAAGCAGGTGTATGCCTTCCTAAATTTTCAAATCTTGGAGTAATAATGAAGCTAAAAGCAGATTTCTTTGGTGATTGGGTCAATATCCTAATGCTCCGATCCAGTAAAACTGACACTGCATTGAGCGACATTTAATTATTCAAATCCTTCTGGGCTTATATAGCCCAAGGCACAATGCCAACTCTTCTTGTTGTAATCAATTTCTATATATTCAAATATGTGTTGACGTATGGTTTCACGGTTCATAATTGGTTCGTATTGAACCGCTTCAACTTTCATCGAATGGAAGAAGATTTCAACACAAGCATTGTCCCAGTAATTACCTTTACAATTCATGCTTTGGATTAAATCGTTCTTCTTAATCAAATCACGATAAGCGTGAGAGCAATATTGGTTACCTCGGTCACTATGAACGATGAATTTCTTTGGCTTACCTCTGCGTCACAAAGCCATTTTCAGTGCATCACAGACTAACGTTGAAGTCATCCGATTGCTCATCGACCAGCGAATCACTGAACGAGAATATAAATCAATGATGACGACCAGATATAACCAACCTTCGCTCGTCATCAGATAGGCGATGTCGCTGCTCATTTTTATTTGGTTTGTTGGCGGTAAAGTTTTGTTCCAGCCAATTTGGTGCACCTGGAAACGAATGTTTGCTGGCTGTTGTGATTTTAAACTTACGACCAGCCTTAGCAACAAGCCCTTGGCGCTCCATACTACTGGCGATGGTTTTGATGTAATGTCTATGCCCTTGTTCTTCAAGCTCCGTTTGAATACGTCTAGCACCATCTCGCTTTTTACTGTCATCAAAAATGTGTTTGACTTTTTCATCACAAACTTGTTGCGCCCTTTTTCGTTTGCTTGGCTGCTGACAAGCCCCTAACCATGAATAATACCCTCTTGGTAAAACAGACAATACGCGTATTATTCTAGCGAAGGAGAATGATCCGTGATTGCTTTTAATCAACTCAAATCTGGTTACTTTTATTTCTTCGCGAAGCAGGTAACCGTCTTTTTTAGAATTTCTAACTCCTCAACTTGCTCAGCCAAGAGGCGCTTTAACTTTGCATTTTCTGCAGCCAGAAGGCTTTCTCCTTCAGACGTGGGCGCTTTCTTTTGTGCTGAACTTCGCAATGCGTGAAGTCAAGATTTATAAATACTAAGCTCATGTGTAGCCTGTGCGACTCGAACTTTAGCAGTATGTTTTAAGGCTTCTTCCGTTAATAAGACCCAGTCCATCATAACTTTATCTACCAATATCAAACACGAGGCTTGCCCCAAGTGTGAAGCCGTTGATGTGAATGCCTAGTTGGAGAAGCCACTTTCATCCAAGCAACTAGCGACTACAATCTGTGAACTTACGGTTACGTAGCTTAATCTGTACGTTTACATGTGATTTTGTAGATAACCTTGTTATTACTATTGCCGAACAATGAAATGGGCTACGTATGAAGTCTTCAGCCTGACTGCAATAAATCAACAGCCTGTGCTTTGTTGACATCAAGCTCAGGCTATTGCATTGAATTATAACTACTGAAATTGTCACTTCTTGTCACGTTTCCAAGTTTTAAAATGTTGTATTGTAAGTACTGAAGATAGAGATAAAAGTAAGTAAGCTAGGCATAGCGCGTAGTAACCAGCCTTTCTATCTAATCCCAATATAGGAACTAAGTAGCTGAGTGACATCACCATATAGATAATAGTATGAAAAAGTTTCATCATAATGTGTTCCTCCGTTGTTCATTCTTATAGTAATCATTTGGTAAGAAGTCGACATTGTTGAAAAGGAGCGAAAATGACTGAATTTGGCGAAAAAAGCTACTCAGAGCGATTAGGAGAGCTTTTTAAAAATTACCGCATACTAAGAGGGCTAACACAAGCAGATGTAGCCTTAAAGGCGTTCGGCCAAGAGTCTAGATCCTCAGATATCTCAAAGTATGAGAGAGCTTTGGTAAAATCGGTTCAACCTCGAGTAATTCGTGATATTTGTGATGCTTTGGCCATACCGGAAGATGAGAGGATCAAGATTTTACCTAACTCTTCACGTGAGGTCCCCTCAAAAAAACAGTCAGTTCAGATTTCAAACGCTGATACCCCTATTGTGTTAGATTCAAGAACTCAGTTTGTAAATCGTGCATATGATTTGCTGGGACAGTCTTCTTCCTTTAGAGCTCTTATAACAGGTCCCTTTTTCTGTCACCCAGATGTTTACTTCAAGCAAAAATCAAAAAAGCTCCATTATCCAGATTTTGACTTTAGATTGAAGGAGTTCATTCTTTCTCATAAAGAAAGAAATCATTCAATAAAAATAATGTTGTCTAACTCTAAACGGTATGAGGAAAAAGTTTTTGGTTATATAGATAAAGAGATTCGGAAAGAGTTTTTTAGTGAATGTATAAGAGAAGTAGATAAAATATGGGGAGTTGATAGAGATCAAGGACCTGATTTATGTTGTAGCTACGTTGGTCATTATCACATACCGTATATTTTTGATGATACATCACTAATTCAATATAGAAGTAAGCACAATAGCCCTACAAGAGGAGCAACAGAGTACAACGATGCAGCATTTGTCAAAGCAGAAAAAAGCAGATTTGATTCTATTTTTTGTGATGAGTCAAAAGGACAATATGAAGAAGTAGAGATGCTGATATCCCACTTTAAGAAACTGATGGAAGGTTAAAATGTCAAGAATAAAAGTAGGAAACCTTAATTTTTTTGGAAGGAAAGGGGAGTTCGAACAGCGAATTCAGTTACTTAAAGATGTATTGGAACAAGAAAAATTTGATATTCTTTTTATGCAAGAAGTACTCTTTGTAGCAGATGAGCATCCTGCAATCTTATATCTTATTGAGAATGGTTATTCAATAATATTTGGAGCTACTATTAAGAATGATTCTAGTGAATACGGTAATTTAATAGCATACAAAGGAACGTGTTATAATAAAGAAATAATTTCATTACCTACAAAATTTAAGGATGAACCAAGAAGTGCGATATTTTCAGGAATAGAAATTAGAGGAAAGAAATTAAATATTGTTTGTACACATTTAAGTCACGGCATAGGATTGGAAGATTATCGAAGAAAACAATTGAAAGTTATTGTTGATAAAGTTAAATTTATAAATAGATATAACGCGACACCTACTATAATAGGAGGAGACTTTAACTCAAAAATTAATGAAATAGAAGTGTTGCAAAGTACTTTATTAAAAAATGTAATTAATTGTCACAATGATAAACGTTATATAAATATGTACAGAGAAAAATCTAAATACAACCCTATTGCAATTGAAAGAGGGCTAGAAGATAAAGTTGATTATATATTTTTTTATAAGGAAAAAACTGAAAGAATTATAAACATTAGTTCATCATTTTTTGGTTTGGAACCTAATGAAAATGGAAACTATATATCAGATCATTTTGGGTTAAAATCAGAATTTGAAATATGAAGGTTCATTTATCTTTGAAATTTTTTACGTTTAGCCATGCTCTGTTTCTTCCTATTTCAATGATAATATCTGCGTTTTTTTTGAGTGTTTCCATATGATTTTTATAGTTTTTAATGCAGTCGACTGACATCGATTCTTTTTTTTCTTGCGAATAGTCTCTCTTAGTTGAGGTATCGATAAAAAGTTCATTTTCACTTCCAAGCTGTGGCTGCAAAAAAACTGTCAAATCAAATAGCTCTGGATTAACAAAGCACGATATTAGACTACCCTCAACAATCATAATTCTCTTATTAGATGAGTCTTGTATTTTTACTTTCCTACTTTTATGACAATATAATTTTGTGTGTATAAAATCGCCTTTTAAAAATTTGATTATATCACGCTCTAGTTCACCATAGTCTACGTAAGGATCAAGATCTATATACTTTTTTCTGAGTAAAGGATTGTTAGGTAAATAAGCGTCTGAGCTTATACATACCACCCCACCAAGTAGTTTAGATAATTTACGAGTTAGCCACGATTTACCAACTCCAGTTGGACCCGTTATTCCTATCACTACATTTCTATTGAGAGATAATATTTCATCATCTATAAGCTCAGATATTTCATACAACATAATGTTACTTTATAAAATTACTAACCTTTAAAGCTGCTTTTGAGGTCTTTTTCATAATAGAACCAACACTATGTCCAGAGTTTGAAACTAAAAAAGTTTCATTGTTTTCTACCTTGGTATACTTTCTAAAAAAGATATCTGCATTATCTATGAAAATACCACTGTTAATAGAAGTGTCATTAGTCCCAATTAGTGACAATATTGATATATTCCGTGTTTTAGGTAATAGCTTAGGTATCTTATTAAGTTTTCCATTATAGAAATCATGCCACTCTGAATCATCACCTAAACGATAAGTATGTGGACGAGTTCTTCTAATATAGTTGATGAAATCTGAACCATTTTCTCTAAACCCCATATCTATGTCTGCTTTTCCATAAGTTAGTGCTGGGGAAATAAACAGTGCTTTATTGCAGGATGGGAAATGGGATAGTGAATGAACTGCGATAAATGCTCCAAAGCTATAGCCAACAATTAAATCAATAGATTTAGGTATTTGAACTTTACTGTTATTCTTCAAATTAACAGCTTCTTTTCTTTCTATAAATATACTTATATTTTTTAGCATTTCTATAGAGTTTAGAGGAGTAAACAAACCTGAACTATCATAGGTGCCTGGATAATGTGGCACTAGTACACAATAACCGCTTTCGGTCAGTGATGCAGTTAAACTATTTTCACCTAAAGTCGCAGGGAATCCCAATAGTAAAAGAGCACACTTTTTAGACTTTCCTTTTTCCTTTTCATAAACGTCTAACATGTAACCATCAATATTTATTCTATATCTTGCCATCACAATTTCCTTTAATGTTTAATGCCCAACTCATGTATGTTTCAGATCTTACGAATGAGTACTTTTCTGATATCTTATCCATTGAATTATCATCAAAATTATTATGAGTTATTATATATTTACTACTGTTTCCATTGTAGTTTATAAGCATGCTCTTTAAATTAGAGGCGATGCCTTTTCCCCGATGCGTACTAATCACAAAAGTATTTTCTTGCATAATACAGCTTTCGTTTGGATAACCTATATAGGAAGATAAAAAACCAACTAGGTTATCATTTATGTCGTGACATGTTATTAATAAATAAATCGAATGAAGTTTATTTGTAGGACTGTTTTTTTTAAGCCATTTCAAATCAATACACGATACTCCATAAAAGTCGTTTACTAATTTTACATATTCTAGTTGGTCAACATTATCCAAATCTGTATGGATAGAATACTTATAATTAGATGGTTCTAAATTCAGATTTTTGCACAATTTATTATTGGGATACCTAACTCTTTCAAGTTTTATTTTTGATTTGAATCCATACTCTCGTAAATTTTCATTCAACTCTATGTTATTCGGCATTGTATTTATTCTAACTTTGTGTATGTTTGTGTTAGATAAAAAGAGAATCATTTGATTTAATATTTTCGAGTAGTTTGCTTTTTGAGGGTTTTGATTGCTAAAAATGCATTTAGCTCCTAATTGAGAGTATTTTTTTTCTCTTAAGTCTAAGATGGCTAAAACGTTATCTAAAGTGTCAATAATTAAGTATCTATTTCTGAATCTTATTTTTTCTTCAGAAAACTCATATCTATTAAAAATACCGTTTATTCTCAAATTAGTGTTTCTTTTTTTGTCAAAAAAATGGTAAATATCAAGGCACTTTTCCAACCACTTTGTTTCATAATTTATTATTTTGATATCCATGTCTAATCCTCATATTGTATAGAGAATGTTTGGTATCTTTTATTGACTTTTCTCTTTTTACATAGATTTATAAACTCTTTTTTTAATCCTTCTTTTCCAAATATTAAATACATGCTTAAAATGTGTGATTTAAGGGTGCCTGTTACACTAGACCAAAGCCAAGAATAATATTCTTGAGCTAGATATCTAAACATCTTTTTGACCTGTTTGTAGCTACGAGATATCTCTTTTTCATCAGTGATACTCCTATCAAAGTAATTGATTTTACCTGTGTTTAGACTTTTTCTATTTACTCTCAGTATATCACCTAATTCCTTATCATATTTTAAGACTAACTCAACTAAACTTTCGTATGTCAACTCATCTAAATTAGCTATAGACTTTATGTTTTTACTAGCACTCTCGGTATCAATTTTGCTTTTGTATTCTGAAGGTGATGCTATATCCAACATTGCTGACAAAAAAGAACATCTATCACCAAAATTACTCGGATAATTCTCATTAATAAAACCATTAACATCTTGACAATAAAAACTTTTTTTATGGTGATTCTCTTTATGTTCTATATATCCTTTCAGTGATGTTTGGCTTTTAGCATATCTTTCTTTTGTCGTTGGTAAGTACTTTAGGATTTCCTTGTATTCATCAATAAATAGTCCACTTTTACTGTTGAATCCTAAGACACTATTACAAAATAAAGTAGCGTCATGATGACTATAATCAAGAAGACTATAGCCAGACGGGTTCAATATATGCTTTTTCCTATATTCGCTTTTAACTGATAAAGGACTTATAAATTCTATCCCATGATATTCTTTGGTATTAAACTTAGCTTCAGTAACATACCAAGGTAAATCAATTAAGTGGTGGTTTGAATCATGCATGATTAAGTTTTCAATTAATCCTCTTAATCTTATATTTTTATTTTTTAGTTTTTCAATGTGAATGGTAAAGTTTTCTTTACCACTAAGGGTTACTTTTTCCTTTTCTTTTTTAATTTTATTATAACTAGCCCATTCTTCCTTATTATTTCTTATTTGTAATTTTCCACTATCATTAAGAGTCAGCGATATATTGTCAGGTAAGCTAGTTAAATACTTTATTAACCTTTCTTTTTCACTTTTTTTTAAGTCACCTGAGAACCTTTGTTCTGTATTTTCCTCGATAGAGAAGTTGCTTAGTTCTAAGTCACGAAAAATAAAATTTAAGACGTTTCTTGATAGCTCAGACCAACTACAGTTTGGATCAGATTTATTTGCAACTTGTCTCAACTTATCTATACGATTATGAACATCTTTAGAGCATTCTTTTGTTAGTTCGTACATTTTCTCAATATAGAGCAAGAGTTCATCTTTGATGTTGTCAACCATCATAGAACTAGTATGTTTTTGTTGCCATTTCATATGAGATTGGCAAATCAGTTCCATTAAAGGAAAGCTTCCTCTTGAGCTACCTGAATTTTTCCTAGATCTAGTGTTTTCGGCTGTTTCACTGTTTAGGTAAATCGTTACGTTGAGTTCTGGATATATTGTTTTTGCAACTACAGCTTCCGTTATGTCGATAGGGAAAAGCGAAGATATTTGTATCGATACATTGGTCAGTTCTGGCAGCTCAAGTTCCATGCTTTCTCATCCATCAGTTCAAAGTTCAATATGACGCACTCCGTTTCATAATAAGAGCAAACACCCAACTATATCTAGATTAAAAACTGATTAGAGTGATCTGAACCAGCAAAAATAGACACTGCATTAAGCGACATTTAATTATTCAAATCCTTCTGGGCTTAAATAGCCCAAGGCAATATGTCTACTCTTCTTGTTGTAATGAATTTCAATATATTCAAATATGTGTTGACGTATGGTTTCACGGTTCATAATTGGTTCGTATTGAACCGCTTCAACTTTCATCGAATGGAAGAAGCTTTCAACACAGGCATTGTCCCAGTAATTACCTTTGCTATTCATGCTTTGGATTAAATCGTTCTTCTTAATCAAATCACGATAAGCGTGAGAGCAATATTGGTTACCTCGGTCACTATGAACGATGACTTTCCAGATCTGGTTACTTTTGGTTCTTCGCGAGGTAGGTAACCGTCTTTTTTAGGATTTTTAACTCCTCACTTGCTCAGCCAAGAGGCGTTTTAACTTTACATTTTCTGCAGCCAGAAGGCTTTCTCGTTCAGACGTGAGCGCTTTCTTTTGTGCTGAACTTCGCAATGCGTGAAGTCGAGATTTATAATACTAAGCTCATGTGCAGCCTGTGCGACTCCAACTTTAGCGGCACGTTTTAAGGCTTCTTCTTTGAACTCTGCTGAATAGTTTTTTGGTTTTCTTTGGGGATGTCATTAATCACCTCTGTGAGTTATTTTACTCATTTAAAGAGGTGTCCAAAACTATTGGAGCAGATTAGGGCGTGTTGATCTTCCGTGCGTGTTTTTTGAACAGCGTGGTAAAGAGTTATAATTTGCTTCGCCAAAAGTAAAACCATAACCAATACCATGCCAAGAACAATGCTAACTGATATTCGATGGGAACTGCTACTCCAAGTTATGAAAAGTACAGGTCATATTTACGATAAAACTGAACATCGAATGACATTTGAAGGAATACTTTATCGAATGAGGGCAGGTATTCCTTGGCGAGATCTACCCTCTGAGTTCGGAGAGTGAAACACCGTTTACAGACGATTTAATCTTTGGTCAAAGAAAGGAATTTTAGATAAGCTTTTCAAAAGCTTATCTAGTATGGCTGATTTTGAATGGGTCTTTCTTGATGGCTCTATAGTTCGAGCGCATCAGCATAGCACAGGTGCAGCTACTGAAAGCTCAGAGTAAATAGGAAAAGTCGCGGGGCAACTCAACCAAAGTTTACTTAGCTATGGATAGTGGTGGTCTGCCTATTTGCTTTGATTTATCAGAAGGACAACGCCACGATATAGTGCATGCCGAAAGCTTAGTTGAACAACTCGATGAAGTTAATACCATCGTTTGTGATAAAGGATATGACAGAAAACCTTTCCGTACTTTTGTTAAGGAACGTGGCGGAGAAACGGTAATTGCTAAACGCAATTACGGACAAGATATAGACAAAGACAGTATGGATTGGGTGTCTGTACAATTGTCGTCACTTGGTCGAAAATGCCTTTGGAAGAATTAAGCATTATCGAGCAATTTCAAGTAGATATGACAATATAGAAAGGAATTATGCCAACATGTTCTCGCTGGCATTCATGTTAATGTGGCTACCAATGTATTGTTGAATACGAAATGTACAGCAAAGATCAACACGCCCTAGTTGAAATTATCCATTAGAAAAATACACAGTTAAAGGTGCTACTTCTGCAACACAATTAACAGAACAAGATCGTTTAACTTTGCGCAGGAAAAATACTAATAGTTTCGTAACTGTTCAAGATAGAACGGTATATGCCCCAATAGGAGGGGGTATGGCCAGTTCTGGTTTTAACTTACGAGCAGTAATGACAAAAGATCGCCAAAAAGTAATGCTTAACAATTTAGAAGAGCACCTAGATAGTCAGTTGGAAAACTTACGAGGGTTATTTGAAAAACATGGCTACCAAGGTGAGCATGAACTTGAGGCGTCATTAGAAATTACAGATACTCAATATATCGCAATTTTCCCTAAGTACGGGATTACGACAACTTTGATGTCCAAGGCATAACGAACTGCTTAAGAATTATGTGATTAGTTATACTATACCGAATCAACTTGAAGATGCAGGCTTGAGAACCTGAAAATTGTCATTAATTCGAGATGCCAAAGAGCCTGCGATCTCTGGAAGAGTCACTGCAAAAAATTGGTCTATCGCCGCCTTGAAGTCCCGTTTTCGTTTGAAGTAAACGTTGTTCCTCGACTTCTCATTCATCACTTTCCATAGCCGCTCTATTGGGTTGAGGTTTGGACTGTAAGGCGGAAGATAATGCAGTTCAATATTCAAGACAAACGCCGCATCTTTGACTAAGTCACTTCGGTGATATCCCGCACCATCTAAGATGATATGAAGCTTATGGGTTAACGGATAGCTCTCTCTTAACTGACAGAAAAAACGAACAATCGATTCACTGTTAATGCGCTCATAATCGTGGACAATGGTTGCCCCAATATCCGAAAGGTTCAGTGCACCAATCATGTTCAATCGGCTACGATTACCCGTTGTTTCAATCACTTTATCCTGACCAGCTCGTATCCAGCCATGAGATATTTTTGTGGATAGTGTTGGGTGAACGGCATCGATAAAGACTATTGATTCACTCTTGCCACATCTTGCCTTTAGCGCTTCATAAGCCTCTATGAATGCAAGCTGCTTTGCTTCATCAAACTTGTGTGGAACGCCTTTCGGTTGCTTGTAGCTAAAACCATTGTGGTGAAGCCATTTGTTCATACCCGAAACCGTGTAATCAAGCCCAAATGCCTCTTTAACGTAGGCGACAATTTGATGTGTGTGAGAATAGGTTTTCTCAGTCAAATGCTCGATTAGGTTCATTGTTTGAGTAGCAGAAAGCTTACTTTGGCTTCCACCATTTTCAGGCTTGAGCTTGTTCGATTGCAGGTAATCTTTGATATGTTGTCGAACAGTGGATTCATGAATAAGAAGTGCATCAGCAATTTCCTCGGGACTCCAACCATTACTCGCGTGGATAACTGCTTTTATACGGTCACGAACTCGTCCATCACGAGTCGTGCTATGTTGTTTTTTGAGTTCTTGCTTCTGTTGATTGGTCAGAGTAATTTTCATAGCTGCTAGCATGATCCTCTATTCGAAGAAAATCAAGCACCTTCAATGATCACGGGTATATAAAGAGTTTTTCTTATCTGATAACGGTGCATTCTGTGTGTGCACTAAATCACTTATGTTCAAATGCTGCTCTAGATACTCCAGCAACTTAATAAACCCAAACAAAAAATCGCCCTCAACAATGTTGAGGGCGATTTAAATTTATCTACTTAAACTAACTGCAATTAGTTAACCAGAAACTCACCATCACTTCGCGTGAAAAATCTGCTCGGTTTCTAGATTGGTCATTGCGCGGATCTGACGCCATACGTAGTAGAAGATACCAAACATCATCAGCATGCTTGGAATCGCTATCGCTGGGTAGCTGTAAAGCGTTAGCTTGCCTAGCTCTTCGTTAAATTCAGGTGTGCCTGCTGGGCTGGTCACAATCCAAGTAGCGAGGAAATAGTTCATCGCTGAAGAAAATGCGAAGGTGCTTGCAAACAGGTAGTTGGAAGACGTTAGGCAACGTTCGAACGCTTCAGTTTTACCGTTCTCTTTTAAACGTTCGTGGATCAATGTGAGGTTAAACACGGAGTCGTTTAAAATCATCTTCTGCATAAACGGGTAGCGCGTAAAGGTAGAACCCAACACCGCTAAACCGATAAGACCTGGAATCAGAGCTTCTTTGAATGCGAGCCAACGTGTATCCAGTTCTAACAAGCCGATTCCGCCCGTCAATAAAATACTGATGAAACCCAATGCGGATATGAAGTTGAATTTCTTGTTGCGGATAAGATCCATGCCGCCGTATCCGATAGGGAACATTAGGGCGACGACGAGCGCCATGGCTGTTCCCAGATGTTCTTCACCGCTGAATTTCATCAAAATGAAAGAAGGGATGATTACGTTAAAGAGGATCTCGAATAGGGGGTTCGACTTTTTCGGTGCCGTGTTACTCATAATCTCTTACTGACTCTACTGTGTCGGGTACTAAAACTTCGAAGGGCAGTGTTCTACGCTTGGCGTCAGATGTAAAGGGTTAAATCGCGAGTTCTGTAACGACTTATGAAGTTGGTCGTCAATTTAACAAAGCCATTGGTGAGCTTTTGTCCAAAAAACGCAGTTGCTATATAAACTTGGTTTCTGACATTAACCACGATGCTGCAATAACTGTCATCCCGATCATAGGTAAAATAAAGCTCAGAAATACAAAATATCTGTTGTAGTCACTTAGATGCTTTTCCAGTGGAGTTTGGTAGAAGAGAGAAAAAACGAAGGCTACCAAACATCCAACCAAGGTGGTTAAAGAAATCAGACCTAGTCGTTCCATCCCCACCATCAAATTCACGCTCGAAACTACCGCTATAAATAATGCAACAATCAGCCATGCTACGAATGCCAAAGGAATGGATATCAAACAGTTGGTAAATGCTTTTCGATTCAGTATGCAGGTGTAAAAAAGATAGTACTGGCTGACAAACAGAAAGGGTAAAGCGATCGCTGAAAACTGCCAACCGAATCCTCCCAGAAAACCCTGAGCAATGAAAAGAGTGGGTGACAACCAAACCCCAAAAATTAAGCTTGCCAGCCATTTGGAAGGTGATGTCATCAAGAAACCTCGGATGGTGAAAGGTGCAAATTATAAGTTCTGTCAGTGAGTTATTCTAAAGTTATTGAAATCCACTAGCGAACAATCCGATGCAGTTCTTACTTAAAGGCTTTGAATCATACTTGGTAACAACAAAACCAGCGCATTTTCGCTTCGCCAGTCTGCGGATGAATGTGATTCTGTTATTATCCGCTCTGTCGGTTCTCCAAAGAAGTAACAGAAAGGAAAAACAGAATGGATCTGAAAGGTCTAGAGAAGTATTTAGCGCTGAACTATATCGATTACAAACCTTCAACGGGTGATGGTGGGTTGCTGATCAACCTGGGTTTTTTGGTGGGTCGTGTGCATGTGAAGTATGACTCTGCATCCAACACCTTCGATTTTAATGATAAACCGCGCTGGATTATTCAGATCATGCTTTTACTGATGATGCTGTATTTCCTGATCTCGAACTTTCATGTTTACTCTCCACTGCAACTGAACATGTGCATTGGGGTTACGGTGATGATGGTCGGGATATTCGGCTACAAAGAAAGCCGCATCATGCGACTTAAGAAGGCGGTGAGTAACCAAGAAAGCTAATGCTTCGACATGTTGTAAGGTTCCGACTTGAACCACATTGTCAAAGGAATCGTGGCAGTACAATTTGAATCATTAAGTGTGTTTTGTCTTTTTAATTTAAATGATATGTGCTGTTATAAGTTAATATTGTTATGCTCTCGATTTATATGCAATTGATATTCTAAGATGGCATTAAGCTCCTTATGGCACATAAATGATATGCATTTAATTCCGTTAAAAGAGTTTTAAGTATTGCTCTCTATGCTATTTGATTTGAGTTGATACTATATTTTTTCCGTTTTACATATTCGGATGGCTCAGTTATTTGAGATGTCTTAATAATTAAGTTTAATAACTAGTAATTAGGAAATAAAATGAAAAAAACAATATTAGCGGTTGCACTCTCTATTAGTGCTTTTTCTGCCTTTGCCCAAAGTAATGAAAACATATTTGTTCAGCATAAATGGATTGACTTACAAACCAATTTAACTGACTTGGCACAAGTGCAAGCTGCCTGCCAGGCTCACGGCACCAATTATCACGTGCCGACTTCAGCTCAACTATCTACTTTTAGAACCGAGTATCGCGATCGAACTCAGCGTCGTGCCTTACGCAGTTTTTTGGTTAACGCGCTATCTGGTGAAAAAGAACGCAATCGACTTACCGTTACTACACCTAAATTTTTAGTTGATTTTGGTGGTGAAGCATCTCAAGCAAGTATAGAAGCAACAGGTATTCGAGGTACGGTGAAATATCAACCATTGTTGGGTGATGGGAGCATCGAAAACTCTAATAATTCAGATGATCTATTCACTTCACTACTAGCATCATTCGTAAGCTCTGAACAAAGCAATCAACCAATTCTAAATGTGTGTGTGCAGGTAGGAGAAGTTCAGGAAGTTGTTGATGAGTATGCGGGTCTCAAGCGCCATGAATTTACATTACCATCTTTAGAAAATGAGTCTGAGAAATTAATAGACTTCGTTATAAATAAACAGGTGACCGAGACTTGTAATTCAACAGCTTTAGATGGGACTATTATTAAAAAACCAGCTAATGGAATTGAAAGCACTCATTATGTTCTTCCTAGTTATGGTATTACTCAAACTCTTAAAGTCTGTACTTCTGTTTCAGAAAATAAGGAGTTATTAAGAGTAGAAAATAGCAATGTATTTTCTTACGACAGCTCTGAGCCTTTGGTTATTTACGTACCTGAAGATCTCGAAGTGAAATACTCCGTAAAAAATATTGTGCGGTAATTAATTTTTATTTTTAATTACATCTGAAAATACCACATGCAAATCGTTCGACTTAGCTTGCCCATCAAGATTGAGTTTTGAACGAATATGATGAAGGTGCTCTTCCATAAGTTTGAGCGCCTCTTTTTGGTCCTTTTTCTCGATGGCATCGAGCAGGCAAGCGTGTTCGTCTTGAGAACAGTTTGAATTGTTGTTGCTTTCAAACTGGGCGATCAACAGTGAGGTTTGCGACACCAGACTGCGCTGGAATGCCAGCATTGGGGAGTTGTCTGCCATTTCTGCAAGCTTGATGTGAAATTCACCCGACAAGCGCAACCCGCGACCATAATCCCCATTTTCGAAGGCGCTGTTTTCCTCTGCAACCAATTCCCTACATGCCTTTATTTGAGACTCAGTGGCGTTCTCTGCGGCCAGCTCTGTAATCGCCATTTCTAGCACTTCACGAGCTTTAAAGATCTGCTTGGCTTCTTCTTTGGAAGGGGCGGCGACCATGGCACCTCGGTTAGGGCGAATGTCCACAACCTGTTCAATGGATAAGCGATGGAGTGCGCGGCGGATAATGGTGCGACTTACACCAAAAATGTCGGCTAATGCTTCTTCACTCAGCTTGGTTGACGGAGGAAGCCTCTGCTCCAATATGGCATCGAATATATGACAGTACACCACGTCGTCCTGAGTTTGACCGGGTACTCTGGTTTTGATTGGGTTAGATTCGTTGTCTTTCAAACTTGCCATGATGTCCTATCAGGGTGGTACAACTCGTTGTATTTTTAATTGTATACCTAAGTGATAAGCAAAATCGAATCTGACAGAAAAAGAAGTCGACATTGTTTTGAACTCTACAGTAGTGGATAGCTTGGTAACGTTAAAAAAGACACGAATTGCTTATCGGTGGAAATTTGATAGAACAAGTCCGCCGTCTCCAGAAAACGGCGCTGATGAAATACATCACTGCCGATCTCGCTTTCAATGGTTTTGATTTCCTGCTGTAACCAGTCTTTGAATATCGATTTGGTAAAGATGGTGCCATCGTCGAGTGTGACGCCGTGATGTATCCATTGCCAGATACTGGCGCGGGATATTTCTGCGGTGGCGGCGTCCTCCATCAATCCATAGATTGGGACGCAACCCTCTCCCCGAATCCACGCTTCCATGTAATAAAGCGCGATGCGAATGTTCTTGCACACGCCTTCTTCATTTCTTGGACCCGCACTTGGCTCTAACAACGTTGCTTCGCTGATGTGGTCGATATCTGGCATAACTTTGAGTTGATTGGTCTCGCCTTTTAAGCGTTCATTGAATACGTCCATTGCGATGCTCACCAAAGCGGGGTGGGCGACCCAGGTGCCATCATGACCGTTATTGGCTTCGCGAGATTTGTCTTCGATGACTTTGTTGGTCACTGTTTGCATTTCGATGGGATCTTTGGCTGGAATAAACGCCGACATCCCACCCATTGCTAGTGCGCCTCGCTGGTGGCAGGTGTGAATCAACAACTTGCTGTAGGCTTCAAGGAATGGCTTGTCCATACCAACACTGTGTCTGTCTGGCAAAATACGGTCACCATGATTTTTCAGAGTTTTTATGTAGCTGAAAATGTAGTCCCACCGGCCGCAGTTCATCGCTACAATATGGTTGCGCATGGCATAGAGAATCTCTTCCATCTGAAAAACAGCGGGCAGGGTTTCAATCAATACCGTTGCCTTAATGGTGCCTGTCTTGGCTGCAAAGTAGTGCTCGGTATAACTGAAAACATCATCCCACCACTGCGCTTCTTCCATACTCTCTAACTTAGGGATGTAGTAATAAACGCCTTCTCCTTTGGCTTTTCTGGATTCAACGTTGTGGAAGAAATAGAGCGCAAAGTCCATCAGGCAGCCACCTATTGGCTCGCCGTTTAGCTCGAGACCCCGTTCAGGAAGATGAATACCGCGAGGTCGTGCCATAAGCTGCGCTGGGCTGTCATTGAGCTGGTAGCGTTTGTTTTTTACAGTGTCTTCAAACGCAATGCTGCCGTCATTGGCGTCTCTCAGGTTAATTTGCCCCTGAATCATATTGTCCCAGGTTGGAGATGTTGCGTCTTCAAAGCAGCACATAAAGACTTTTGCGCCAGAGTTCAGCGCGTTTATCACCATTTTCCGATCTACCGGTCCTGTGATTTCGACGCGTCTGTCTTGCAGTGAGAGAGGGATCTCGGCAACTTGCCAGCCTTTGTTATCCCGAATTTTCTTGGTGTCGTGCCTGTAGCCGGGCAGTTCTCCGTCGTCATACCGAGCTTGTCTCTGTTCTCTGGCTTTAATGAGTTGTCTGCGTCTTGGTTCAAAAGCGGAAGCCAAGCTTTCTAAAAACGCTCTGGCAGAGGGGGAGAAAATGTCCGTGTACCCTGATTGGGAAAGATCGCCCACCACATTGAGTTTCGCTTGTGGATTCCGTTCCATATGTCGCTCCAGTTTTTATTATTGTATACAATGTTGTATTTTTTATATTGGAATTTGAAGCGAGAAGCAAAACGTTTTTGTACATATTTTCATCTTTCTTAGTTCTGGTTCGTTTATGCATCTGAATATTGGCGTGGCATATGTTAGTCTAGATTCAATGAGTTACTTTTCTTTTTGCTAAGCTTTTTCATGTCCAGAATTCGTAAAAAAAATCACGACCTCATCATATCCGTCGCCAGCGAATGCTTTGCTCAGAACGGGTATGAAGCCACCAAAATCATTGATATTGCCAAAGCAGCCGAAGTGCCTAAAGCGAATGTGTTTTACTACTTCAGCAACAAAGAAAAGCTTTATGATGCGGTGCTTAATACCATTACCAAGCCCTTACTCGACGCGTCTAAACCCTTAGAAGAGCTGACCGACCCAGTCGAGGCTTTAACGCAGTATATCCACACCAAACTCAGTATTTCTCGCGACCATCCGAACGCCTCCAAAGTGTTTGCGAATGAGGTGATGAGCGGTGGGAAGATGCTGCCGAAGGAAGTGTCAGAAAAGTTGCTCCAGCAGTCGCGCGATATGGTCGAAAAGTTTTCCGACTGGGTTGAAAGCGGGTTGATGGATGAGGTTTCTCCTCATCATTTGATGTTTATGCTGTGGGCGTCCACTCAAACGTATGCCGATTTTAGCTGGCAGATCTGTACAGTGATGAATAAAACCGAATTGGAAGAAGCCGACTTTGAACAGGCGGCGTCATTTATCGCTCAAATGGTGATCAAAGGCTGCGGGCTCCGATCAGCTCCCGCGATAAGTTGAATATCCATATGGCGAAACCAGCAACGGCACGTGGTAGTGGCTGTCTTCGTCACTGAGCCCAAAGCGTATAACCACATCGTCCAGAAAGGGAACACCATCTAGTTCGATGCCATTTTCTTTATAGTAATGAGCAACCTGGAACACCAGTTCGTATTTTCCTGCTTTAAACTCTTCTCCCGACAGCATTGGCTCATCCGTTCTGCCATCGTTATTAGTTTTCACTGTTTTGAGCAGCATCTGCTCATTACCTGAAATGCGGTACAGCTCGATGGATATGGCGGCAGCAGGCACTCCATGGGTGGTGTCCAGTACGTGTGTCGTGAGTTTTCCCATCTCCAAAAATCCTTTTTTGTACACAATTTCGTTTTATTTAAAGTGAATCGATGCAATTCGTCAGCGAATAGTTTGTCATTTCGTGAACTCACGCAGCGTTGTAAAGCCGAATAACACACAATTTTCCACCTAACCTCTTCAAATATAGCTGCTATTCTCAAATGAGGTGGTTAATAATTGCACTCTTTACATTTCTATCAATGAATTGTATACAATTATATATAACACGCGGTGGGAGGCGAACGATCAGTGAAAAGCAACGAATACCCGAGAGATCTGATTGGCTATGGTCAAAACCCACCAGACCCCAAATGGCCAGGTGGGGCACGACTCGCTTTGTCTTTTGTACTGAATTACGAGGAGGGTGGAGAGCGTTGCATTTTGCACGGTGATGCAGAATCAGAGGCATTTTTGTCGGAGATTCCGGCAGCGCAGCCAATCGAAGGGCAACGCCATATCAGCATGGAATCCATATATGAATATGGAAGCCGTGTTGGGGTTTGGCGGATCTTAGCGCTATTCGAAAAGTACAACATGCCACTGACGGTTTTTGCTGTTGCCATGGCACTGGAACGCTACCCCGAACTTGCCAAAGTGTTCGTCGATGCCGGGCATGAAATATGCAGCCATGGTTACCGTTGGGTCGATTATCAGGGTATCGACCCCGATCTGGAAAAGGCAGACATGCTTAAAGCCATATCGGTAATTAAGGCGCTAACGGGTGATCGCCCGCTGGGCTGGTACACCGGCAGAACCAGCCCCAATACGCGTAAGCTGGTGGCAGAAGAGGGCGGCTTTTTGTATGACTCAGACGCTTACGATGACGATTTACCCTACTGGCATATGGAAGGGAAAACACCCCAACTGGTGATTCCGTACACCCTTGATGTCAACGATATGCGCTTTGCTACTGTGCAGGGTTTTAACAGCGGAGAGCAGTTCTTCCAGTACCTGAAAGACACGTTCGACACGCTGTACGAGGAAGGCGAAAGGGCACCAAAAATGATGTCTGTCGGGCTGCACTGTCGGTTGATTGGCAAACCGGGAAGAATCGCGTCATTAAAGCGTTTCTTAGATTACGTGCAGCAGCACCCCGACGTATGGGTATGTCGACGAGTAGACATTGCGAAGCATTGGCACCAACACCACCCGTTTGAAACGTCGCATAAAAAATAGGAACAAGCATGGCACTTTTTAAAGCGTGCAAACCGTCTTCTCTTTCGAAAGGCGAGTTTATTCAAACGTTTGCCGACATTTATGAACACAGCCCTTGGGTGGCGGAAAAAGCGTTTGAGAAAGGCATTTCTGAACAGGATGACAATATCGAGCACCTGCACCAAAAGATGGCAACTGCTCTGAAAGAGGCAGACAAAAGCGCTCAGCTTAAGTTGATTCTTGCGCATCCCGACCTGGCTGGAAAGGCAGCGATGAACGGCGAGCTGACTCAGGCGTCGACCTCTGAACAGGCGGGGGCGGGGATTGACCAGTGCACACCTGAAGAGTTTCAGCGATTTACCGATTTTAACGAACGCTACAAAGCTAAGTTTCAGTTCCCTTTTATCATGGCGGTAAAGGGGTCGAATCGGCACAAAATTTTAGAGTCATTTGAACAAAGGTTGGAGAACACCGCAGTCGCTGAGTTCACTCAGGCGATAGAAGAAATTAATAAGATAGCGCTCTTCAGATTACAAGACTTATAGGGTGCTACCTGAAGGCACAGTGAAGTGCCAAAGTGATATGGGACGAACATGGATATGTCTTTAAACATCGATCATTTAGTGAATCTGGCCGATCAGAAATTAGGTGCCGAAGCCATTTTCGCCACCGACGATTTTTTCGCCGATAAAAGCCGGCTAATTCGTCGTGAAGATCCGGTTTGGAAAGAAGGCGTTTACGACGACAACGGTAAATGGATGGACGGCTGGGAAAGTCGCCGCAAGCGCGAAGAAGGGCACGATTACTGCGTAGTCCGTTTAGCGATGACCGGAGAAATTTCAGCCGTGGATATTGATACGCGTTTCTTTACCGGAAACTTCCCTCCATCCGCTTCGATAGAGGCGTGTTATTGCCCAAATTCTGATCCTGACGAACATACTTATTGGACTGAGATTTTGCCCTCGGTCAGCTTGTCGGGAAACAAGCAACACCTGTTTGAAATTGCATCTGGCAGTAATTACACCCACGTGAAACTCAACATTTATCCAGATGGCGGTATCGCTCGGTTAAGAGTTTATGGTTTGCCTGCTGTCGACTGGAATCAGATAGACACACTTCAGCCGGTTGATCTGGCATCTGTATCCTACGGTGGAAGAGCTTTGAGTTGCAGCGACGAACACTATGGCAAAAAGAGCAATCTTCTGGGGCCAGGTCGTGGGGAAAACATGGGTGACGGTTGGGAAACCGCCCGACGGCGTACACCTGGCAATGACTGGGTGATCATTGCTCTGGGTCATGTAGGTAATGTAGAGAAAGTGTTGGTGGATACAGCACACTTTAAGGGAAATTACCCCGACACCTGTTCAATACAGGCCGCCTTTGTAAAAGGAGGCACCGACGAGCAGATCGAAACTCAGAGCCTTTTCTGGCGAGAGCTGTTACCTCCGCAAAAACTTACGGCAGACGCAATTCATGAGTTCGAATCTCAGATTAATCCGATGGGACCCGTTACGCATGTGCGATTAAACATCTTCCCTGATGGTGGTGTCAGCCGCTTGCGAATTGTGGGAACGAAAGCTGTGGTGCCCAAAGTGAGCTCTTCCACCACCAGTCTGATGGAAAGCAGTCAATGAGCGCCGAACCGTTGATTGTTGAACCTTTGACCAAAGACGCGTTTTCGCTATTTGGTGATGTAATTGAAAGCGAAGGCAGTGAGTTCTTCCTTATCAATAATGGTTCTACCAAGCGATTTCATCATCTGGCGCAAGCCGATACCAGCGCTTGTGGTGGCAACACCATCATCAGTATTTTTGAGGCAACGCCGCTGAGCTATCCGTTAGACATTGAGATGTTAGAGCGCCATCCACTTGGTTCTCAGGCTTTTATGCCTTTGTTTGGAAATCCTTTTTTGATCGTAGTTGCTACTGGTTCTGATAAACCAGATGCAAACACGTTACGGGCTTTCCTGAGCAACGGAAAGCAGGGGGTGAACTATCATAAAGGTATATGGCATCACCCTGTGCTTGCCCTGAGTTCAAACGATCAGTTTCTGATTGTAGACAGAAGTGGGGAAGGAAGTAATTGCGACGAATACTACTTTCAGGCTTCAGAAATACGGAGCTTGTCGCTCGCATCTGGTGTGTTTCCTACCTGATTGGATGGGGACACGCAAACACAGGGAATGTGTCATTCATGTACGCAAAGTACAGTAAAAAGGAGTTATAGATGGATCCACATGTAACGGAGTGGCTGAATTTGGTCATTCGCTGGATTCACATGATAGTTGGAATCGCATGGATTGGGGCTTCTTTCTATTTTGTGTGGCTGGAAAATAACCTGAATCGCATCAACCCAAAAACAGGGCTCGCAGGGGATTTGTGGGCGATACATGGTGGTGGTATCTATCATCTGGAAAAATACAAACTCGCTCCTCCTGAAATGCCAGAAAAACTCCATTGGTTTAAATGGGAGGCTTACTTCACCTGGATAACAGGGATGCTGTTACTCGGGATTGTGTATTACCTTAATGCGGAAATCTATCTGATTGCGCCGGGCTCGGGTTTAAGTTCTGCTGAAGCAATAGGCATCGGTATTGGCTCGCTGGTTGTAGGGTGGTTTGTTTACGATCTGCTGTGTGACTCTGCCCTTGGTAAAACCCCTCTGTTACTCGGAATCATCATATTTGCACTCTTGGTTGCGGCAGCTTACGTGCTGACTTTGGTATTCAGTGGACGCGGTGCTTACATTCATGTTGGGGCGATCATCGGCACCATCATGGTAGGAAATGTGTTCAGAATCATTATGCCTGCCCAAAGGAATCTGGTCAGTGCCATCGAAAAAGGTGAGGAACCTGATCCGACTCTGCCTAAAAAGGGGCTGCTGCGATCGCGTCATAACAACTACCTCACTTTGCCTGTGCTGTTTATCATGATCAGCAATCACTTCCCGAGTACCTATGGTTCCAACTGGAACTGGCTAATTCTGGCTGGGCTTGCAGCATTCAGTATTTTAGTTCGACACTACTTTAATACTCGTCACGGTAGCCAGAAGTTTGCCTGGACACTCCCAGCTGCGGCAGTTGGGATGATGACACTGGCCTTTATCACTTCACCGACGAGTAAACCTGTTGTCTCTCAGGTAACGGAAACTGCAAGCACAAGTCAGGTCGAGACAAAACCCGAGGCGAGCAAAACATCTGTTTTTACTAAGGTGCATTCCGTGATCAAAGAGCGCTGCACTGTCTGCCACTCAGCCAATCCAACCCATGTGGCATTTCAGACGGCACCAGCAGGAGTTGTATTGGATACAGCGGAAGAAATTAAAAACAATGTGGATCGAATTGTAGCGCAAACGGTGACTACTCAGGTGATGCCCATTGGCAACCTGACCCAGATGACGGAAGAAGAACGCACGCTGATCGGGGATTGGGCAGCGGAAGGCGCACAGATTCAGTAGCCAGTGGTTGGACCTTGAGAGAAATTCTGGTGAAATCGTTGATATAACAGGGCTAGGCGGTTTCTTAGTTATACTAAGATGCTATATTACCTGAATATATTTTTATTTAATTAAGTGGGGGAGTGGAATGATTTCTAAATGGGCGCAGCGTTTTTTCCAAATGGCTGAACTGGTTGGTTCCTGGAGTAAGGATCCATCAACGCAAGTTGGCGCTGTGATAACAAAGCATAATCGCATTGTTTCGGTTGGCTTTAATGGTTACCCGCATGGTATTTCAGACAGCGCAGAAACCGACGAACGCGATATGAAGTATCTGAAAACACTCCACGCTGAAGAAAACGCGATTTTGTTCGCGAAGCGCGATCTTGATAACTGTGAAATTTGGGTAACGCATTTCCCCTGTCCAAACTGTGCCGCCAAAATCATCCAAACGGGAATCAAAGCAGTGCATTGCCCTGCTCAAACAGAAGATTTTCTTTCTCGCTGGGGCGATAAAATTCAGGTCAGTCAAAGCATGTTTGAAGAAGCAGGCGTAGAAGTAGACTGGCTACCACTTGAAGATTTGGATTTACTCAAAAACTAACGGATTTAAACATAGAAAAGGGCTTGATTTATCAAGCCCTTTTTAGGTTTCGGTTCAGTATATTTTAGTATTCGTGCGTGTAAGTTTTGATGTTGTCAATCACAAGTGTTTTGCTTGAGCTGCCATCCACAGGAACCAAATTGACATTGATGTAATCTTGAGCGGAATGGAAGCGATGAGCACCAATAACGATGTTCTGGTTTGTGGAATCGATGTTTTCCGCAAACTTAGTGTTATTTACATAGACGTCGAAAACAGGGTTATTGGTGTTCTTGGTCACAGCGATGACCAAAGAGTTTTGTTTAGTTGTAGAAACTTTTAGCGTATTAAAAATAGCACCGTTTTCTCCAAGCGTAACTTTAACGTCTTTTGCATGCCAGTAAGAATAACCGGACGTGAACTGGTTGAAGTTGTCTGTTTTTTTAACTTTAAATCTTTCAAAGTATTTATCTGGAATAGCTTGAGAACGAATATTATCGCTTCCATTTACAGCACTTTGAGAGGCAATTGTTGTTTGATCTTCGAATACAAGCGTAGTATTTGCCTGAGCAGAAAAAGTTGCGGATGCGATAAGTGCGGCAACAAGAACATTTTTCATTTTTTTCTCCTTTTGATTGTTCCGCAGTCATGTTGCATTACTTGTAACTGATTGATAAGAAAAGAAACGTAAGAGGTGTAAGAAATGTAATGGCAATGTTGACTTAAATCTTCAGGCTGTAGATTTATTACTCTCAACGTGAGCTATTAAGTAGATTCTTGTCGCTGTTAGAGTGGTAGTTTAATAATTTTTTGCGCTCTATATGAAAAAAGTAAGCAACTTATATAAACACTTCGAAGTGAGAGGAAACGATACCGCGAGATCTTTCATATACAAGTGAGAGCATCGTGATACTGGGTTATTTGTATGATTAATAGACGATAATCTAGACCAATCAGAGATGAACTAAAGCAGCTTTACGCTGCTTTTTGCTGTATATGTTCAAACAACTGACTTGCAAGACGGGTTAGGGTACCTGCAGGTGGCTTGGTATGAGAAAAGGTTCGAATTCCATAGATCCCCATTACCAGGAACTCGGCCAATTCGGAGCAGTCAGCATCGGTAGAAAGCTCGCCGTTTTCCTGTGCCAGAATCAGTTTGCCAGCGATGTTGTTTCGCCACTTTTCCATCAAGCCAGAAATCACAGCTTCCACTTCTTCGTCTTGCTGAGAGAGTTCGCTCAGAGCTTTTTGCAGCAGACAGTCTTTAACTTCTTCGCGCTCACATTCATCTACCACATGAGCGAGGTACGACTGGAACGCTTCCAGAACAGATTCATGCCCTTCGAACTGAGCTTCAAATACTTTTGCGCTTTCAATGCCATATTGTTCTAAAGCCGCAAGCAATAATCCGCGTTTGTTGGTAAAAGCACAATAAATTGACCCAGGGTGAAGCCCTGTTGCCGCCTTTAAATCTTGCATGCTGGTTTTGCTATAGCCTTTGGAAATAAAGATTTCCATGGCAGACCGAAGAACTTCTTCACGGTCGAACTCTGCGCTGCGCATCAAATTACTCTACAAAAATATTAGTAATCGCATTCTAGAACATTTTGAACGTTCATTCAAAAAAGTACTTGAATGATCATTCAAGAAAGGCTAATTTGAATGGACATTCAAAAAAGGAATAACAAGATGACTGCGAACTTATTCGAATCATTTCAGTTGAATAGCGAAATTACTCTGCAAAACCGCATACTGATGGCTCCACTGACAAGATGCATGGCTGATGACGATCTTGTACCGACCGACGAAATGGCTGCGTACTACGGAAGACGTGCAAAATCTGGTCTGATCATTGCTGAAGCAACCATCATTCGCCCAGATGGTCAGGGCTACCCAAATACGCCTGGTATTTTCAGCCCAGAACAAATTCAGGGCTGGCGCAAAGTCACTGATGCCGTTCATGAGAATGGTGGAAAGATCTTCCTTCAGCTTTGGCATACGGGTCGTGTTTCCCACCCTCATTTTTGGAATGGTGAGCATGCATTAGCCCCTTCCGCAGTTCGCGTCGATGGATCCGTTCCTAGAATGCGTGAGCTCTCTTATGTCACGCCAAAACCAGTGACGAAAGATGAGGTAGCTCAACTTGTCGAAGACTACGCGCAAGCTGCGGCAAATTCGATTGATGCTGGGTTTGATGGTGTTGAAATTCACGGTGCGAACGGGTATTTGATTGACCAGTTCCTGCACTACTCAAGTAATACCCGCGACGATGAATTCGGTGGTAATGCAGCAAACATGGTTCGATTCCCGTTAGAGGTTGTTGATGCAATTACCGCGCGTATTGGAGCAGAGCGCACTGCGCTTCGCGTTTCTCCAGCGGCATACTTTAATATGGATGCGGACAAGCGAGATCGTGAAGTATTCGATCTGTTCCTGTCTGAACTGGACAAACGTCAACTAGCTTACCTGCACGTGGGTATCTTTGATGACAGCGCCGAGTACGATTACCTCGACGGCACGCCAACATCTTACTTGCGTAAGCATTACAAGCAGACTTTGGTTGGCAATGGTGGTTACTCAGCAGAATCTGGCAGTCAGGCGATTGCCGAAGACAAGTTTGATCTGCTAGCAATCGGTCGTCCATTTATCGCTAATCCCGACTTTGTAGAAAGAGTCGAGAAAGGTGAAGCATTGAAAGAATACTCTGAAGAAATGCTGACTACGCTTTACTAGAACTAAACATACCCAAACTGGCTTGGGTATAAACTCCTTCCTTGTTTTTTGCCATTCGTAATTTCGCGAATGGCTTTTTTATGTTTTCATAAAAATGAACCGAATACTCAGAGTGAACCTCGTAAAGGGGGAGTGTATGGAAATACTAAAACTGTCGTGCCAATGCGGTGAAGTTACGGGTCACATCAAAAACGTTTCACCGAAACTGGGCAATCGCCTGATTTGCTACTGTGGTGACTGTCGCACGTTTGCTCACGATTTAAATCAGGATCAGGAGCTTACGCCTTGCGGAGGTTCCAGGATATTTCAGGTTCCCCTGAATCATTTTGTTATTGATACTGGTCTGGATAAAGTTGCATGTCTGAGGCTATCTGAAAAAGGCGTTTATCGCTGGTACACAACCTGCTGCAACACAATGATTGGCAACACTTTAAAACCAGAGACGATTCCTTTCATTGGTGTGCTAGAAAGCTTTTTTGCTGATGGTGAAAATACGGATAAAAAGATTGGTGCTGCGCTGGGTGGTGTGAATGTCAAAAGTGCGTTATCTGATCCGAGTCAGGAACTGGTCGGCAAGCAAGGGGAAGGTCGAATTCAGATCCGATGCCTCACCAAGTTGTTTGGCTGGAAGCTAACCGGGAAAGGTAAACCCAACGTACTTTTTGACGATGGTCCTAAGTCTAAAGCCATTGTAAAACCCAAGATTCTGCGCTGATTCGCTAAGTTTTTGCTTAATCAGTTAAGTCACGCTTTTCGATTTCGTATTTTCAAACGCTTTCAACCACGGAGTGTGAAAGGTTCGCCAGTCTTCCTCTTTTTTGAATTGTTCTCGAAATTCATCATATGTCCAAATCCAGAATTCCACCGGTGTAAGGGTTTCAATTGTGAAAGGACATGGCTGGTTGCGCAAAGATTCCGTTACTGGCCACAGGAAATCGTCATCTGAAAAATAAGCAATATTATGTTCTTGGTGCTCATTTAATGTGTAGAGCCGAATCGTCCCTGTTTTAAGCCAGATTATGGATTGCCAGTGGTTACCTGTTTCCACAATGGTTTGTTTATCCGATAACCTTTGGTGCTGTGCTATGGCGTAAATTTTGGACTGGATAGTTGAAGGTAAGCAGCACAGATGAGGGCAGTGCAATAAGTATGTGTCACCCATTCTCGCTCCTTGCTCGACGGATCCTATAAGGTTAAGTGTGACACATACTGCACGAATTTCCTGTGATATTGAGTGATTTATTTTTTACACTCGTTTGACGGTCAGGCAATCGAAGTCAGTTTCTGAGGTCTTAGCTTTGATAGCGACACAGGAACATTTCTGCGGTTTCTTCCGCAATGGTTTTGCGTTCTTCTTCAGACAGTTCTGCTCTCATTCCCATCAGCTGCGGCCAGAAACCACTGCCCTTGATCAGGCTATGCAGCTGCCCGTTGGCAAACTCCGGGTCGAGCGCTTTTAGCTTTCCATCATCCATTGCAGCTTTGATCCAACGGTGGATAGCCGTTTCCTGAGCCGAAATCTTTTCGATCTCTTTTTGCAGCTCTTCTGAGTTATAGAACAAATGCCCAAATGCCACGCGTGATAAGTCCAGGTATTCGCGAGCACCAATAAAGTCGAGCTCCATTTTCAGCATCTCTGCCAGTTGTGCTTTAAGCGATGTGTCTGGGCAATACTCAAGCTGAATATCTACCATAGCGCGCTTCCAGAGATCGGAAACCAAATGCATCACCAGAGTTTCTTTGGTCGCAAAGTGGTTATACACCGTGCGCTTCGAAACCCCCGCCAGTTGTGCGAGCTTATCCATGCTGGTGGCCTGAACGCCAAACTCTTTAAAAGCACTGGTCGCTGCTTCTAATATGGCTTCACGTTTCAGTTCACTTCGAGTCTTTTTTTTCTCAACCATTCTTTTGTCGTACGAAAGTGTTAATTTCAATTATTTTACACTGACCAGTTTACTTTTTGAAATGCCAAAAGTAAACTGCACCGTATAGTTTACTTTTGGTGTTCCAATATGAAACGTAACATTGCAATCGGTATAGGGGTCATCGTTATGGCAGCAGCAGGATACAAATTCACATCGTCTAACAATGTAGAAGGTAAGTTCGTTAACACCGACACCAGCTACGAAACTGGCGCAGCGAATATCTGGGAAATCACTAAAGCTTATGTAAAAGCTAATCGAGTGACGCCAACACCAAGCACGCAAATTCCCGTGCTGCCAGTGACTGCCAAGCAGCTTGCAGAAGAACACGACGCAATGTTTCGTCTGGGGCATTCCACCATCTTAATGAGGTTGGATGGTAAGCTGATATTGACTGATCCGGTATTGAGTGAGCGTGCTTCACCCGTTCAGTGGGCGGGTCCCAAGCGTTTTCATGAAAGCCCGATCAGTGGTGAGGACTTGCCCGAAATTGACGTGGTCGTAATCAGTCACGACCATTACGATCACCTGGATAAAGACGCCATCAAATTGCTGGATGGCAAAGTGAAACAGTTCTTAACGCCGCTAAAAGTTGGTCAGCGCATGATCGAGTGGGGAGTTAGCCCAGACAAAGTAGTCGAAATGGATTGGTGGGATGAAATCAGTGTCGCTGGCATTAAGTTTGTAGCAACGCCGGCGCAGCACTTTTCGGGTCGTGGTGTGTTCGATCGTGACCAAACGCTGTGGGCGAGCTGGGTTATTCAAAGTAAGCAACGCAATTTGTTCTTTAGTGGTGACAGTGGCTATTTCAAAGGGTTTAAAGAGATCGGTGAAAAATTCGGACCTTTTGATGTCACTATGGTTGAAACCGGCGCATACAACGAACTGTGGAGTGATATCCACATGATGCCTGAAGGGAGTATGCAGGCACACCTGGATCTAACCGGTTCACACATGATGCCAATACACAACGGAACATTTGACCTGTCACTGCACGATTGGTACGAACCCTTCGAGCGAGTGTTAAGTCTAGCCAAAGAGAATGATGTAACACTGCTAACGCCTAAGTTTGGACAGGAAATTACGCTGGATAACATCCCACAAACTTCGCTTTGGTGGCGAGAAGTGGAAGGCGAGAAAACATGGGAAGAAGGGAAAATTGCCCAAAATACATTAAGTTTTAATTAATAATACTGGTTAGTCGTTAACCTATAGATTCGATGAATGATAATCTCCTTGTTGCGTATTCGTGTGGCAAGGAGGTTTTCATGTTAGACCCAATGGCGATATCCGGCTACTTAGGTTGGTTTTTAGCCATTCTTTTGAGTTACCCGCTAGTATTGGTGGGCGTCCAGCTTGCCATTTTCAGCGAACAGAAGCGAAAGCGCGTCACCTTCTGGTTCAATATTGGTGTAGCCGCTGTACTGCTTATCCTGTTTTATTTTCATATGCAGACTGAGGTTATTTACGGTAAGTCACTGTTAGATGCCTGGTACGCGCAAAACCCTAAGGAATAGCTCGTTTTATTCCAATGGTAATTCAGAAAGGCATTTGCGGCACAGGCAAGTGCCTGTTTTGTTTAATGTGCTGGTATCCCGTTTTTCGAGCTCAAAGCACCAGCAATGATTGCCACCAGCGCTTATCTCACAGTAAGTTGGGCTGCCACACTTCGCGCAGGCGTGAGTTTGTTTTTCGCCGGAAAGCTTATTCATGACTTCCGAGCGTTCCTCTTCCGTCTTATCTTTCCAGCCGATGATTTCATTGATTGTACGGTAGCAACCGCTGCACATTCCTGCGTTATTTTTGCATGCCGCAACACATGGTGACTTAATTGACATTACTCTGCTTAAAATTTCTGGGGGCTTTAGCCCTTTTTGTTTGAGCCGAGTATATCACTCTTCCGTTGCAACCTTGGGGCAACTTCAAGAATTCTCTCATTAATCAATCGAATTTATATGCATTATGTCTACTATTTGAGTAGCGCTAATATTTATATACCCAAGTAACCTTAAGATACTAGGTTCAGCGAGAGTTAACTGGTTTTCAGACAAGACACCGATTTGAAGATCTAGTGGTTCTAAATCAAGAATCGGTAACGCAGTATGAAAGCCAGTTAAACTCGCCCATGGGAGCTCATATACTGTCTCACTTCATCGTCAAAGAATTTGGAAAGGACATATCATTCCACTGCATCCTTTTCCTTGAATTGAAACAGTATATGAAGCTCTGAATCCTGGATCTTGAGGTCACTTGGGTATACGTACACAGAAATGCTTTGCTAAGACTTCGCTCGGTATAAACGGGCGTCATGGGTATTCCCATGGACTAAATCAAAAGATGCATAATCAACGATGAAAAATACAATAAATAATTTGATATCGGATACCGATCATGAGGTTTTGAGCAGCGAGTTAAAAAAGCTGCTGCTCACTCAGGATCGTTTTTACTTTTTCCTTGCCCACACTCCGGATTTTATTTACTTCAAAAACTCAAAGCATGAATTTACTTATGCCAGTCAAGCGTTTGCTAACCTGACTCAACATCGCGACTGGAAAGAACTCAGGGGGAAAACAGACTTTGATATCTTTCCGAAAGAACACGCCAGCGTTTATTTCAAAATGGAAGAAGACGTGATCAAGAAAGGGCAATCACTCACTGAAATCGAAGAACCTTATTATGATCTGAATGGCAACGTACGTTGGGTCAGTTCCAGTAAAAGACCAATTTACGACGAGTCGGGAGACATTGTGGGTCTGTTTGGCATTAGCCGCGATATTACGCGAATCAAAGAACTGGAAAATGAGTTGAAAAAACAGGCGTATTTCGATGTGCTTACGCATTTGCCAAACAGAAATTATCTGTTTCAGCATGCCGACAATATATTAGAGAGGGCTGAGCAGGAAGCGCGTGATGTGTATGTTTACTTTATTGACCTTGATGGATTCAAGCAGGTGAATGATCGTATGGGGCATAAAACTGGCGATTGCGTCCTCCAGGTTGCCGCCCAGCGTTTAAGGAAACACTTTGGTGATGTCGGACACGTGAGCCGGATTGGTGGTGACGAGTTTATCGGAATGGCACTGAGTAACGACGATTTTGAACGTAAGGTAGGCATCGCAAACAATGTGATTGAGTCACTCAACGAGCCTATTTTAGTGGATGGGAAATCCATTCATGTAGGGTGTAGCATTGGCATTTCGACCTATCCTCAGCACGGGACGGACATCAGCCACTTGATTCTGATGGCAGACAAGGCCATGTATCGGGCAAAAAATGCCGGTAAAAATACGTTTCGTAGCATTTAAGTGTCATCTTTATTTGGAACGACGCATGTTGGTTATTGTCCGGTGAGAATCTGCGTACTGGAGGTGATGTTTGACTGTTAGTTGGCGTCGTGAATGCGTTCCAGCGCTTCTACTCGCCTAAATTCGGATTCTGAGAAAGACTGGTTTCTGAGTGACGCAATGGATTGTGCTTTTTCCTCTGAACTTGAGGTGGTTTGATTGATGGAATCGCGCTGGCTTAAATAAGATTTCATTCGAGAGTCAAACTCTTCACGCTGATTGTCCAGGTCGGCAAGCCGGTTCGCGGCTTCCTCTCCCACCAAATCTGCCCTTGCCAGATGTCTTTCCTGTTCAGATAAATTGTTAAGACCATTCAACTTCTCTACTAGGCTGGCGTTCTTATCGCTGCGTTGTATGTAGTCTGGCTTAGACGCGAGATATTGCTGCCATTGATGGTTAAAGTCGGAGGCGCTTGTGGCTTGCTGTTGTAAGCGTAATTTTTCTAGCGCCATTTCCCGAATCAGGTTTTCCTCAGCAAAATAGTTGTCGCGCTCAAGCTCATCGAAATACTCAGCTTGTACGTCCAATACTTTGGCGTGAAGATCTTGCAGCGCATTAAGGTCTAGCACTTCATAGTCGGTAGGTGCGAGTTCGTTCAGCGCGAGTTTGTATTCGATGAATTTATCGAATTCCGCATCTTTGATTTTAAGATTAGGATCGAGCGGTTGAAACTGGGTGCTTTGGTTTTTTATGTCGCTTAACGGTTGTTCACCCATGGTTGCAAGAAAGTAATCAATGACCTTACGGGAAGACTCCTGATCTACCTCTGTCCCCTGTAATGAACCGAACTTCCGGTTGACTGCGTCATTGCCTTCGCCAACATTTTGGGAAAGAAAAAAGACCGCCGCCACACTCCCCGAGGCGATGATAATTGCGATAAGCAGAGCGATCTTTTTCATAGTATGTACCTTTTATAATCCCTGATTTTTAAGGCGATTAGCGTGTTGCCTGTAAATCGTGACCGGATCGGTTTCGAACAGATGGTGGATTCCCAGTAACCCGTTCACTTCGTCCAAATGATTCATCTTGTAGTTATCTCGAATCACCTGACCCAGATGGCTACTGCACCTTCCAACCAAGCCATCATTCGGCTCACTAAAGGCTAGTCCTAACACACCCATCACCGCATCAGAAGGGTCTAGCACGTTAGTTACGGTCGAGGTACCACTCCAAGAGTAATAATATACGCCGTTACTCGCCCGTTTCTGTCCGTTGCCACATTTTGAGGTTGGCACCCCCTCGGGGTAATGGCGGTTAAATTTTAGCGATCCTTTAGTCGTTAACGAGCGCAGTGAAGCAAGCGGGTCTTGTGGCAAAGCACTTCCTCCTGAAAGAACACCAATCAGCGTGCTTAAACCTTGTGCCATTTTAACGGCGAGATCTTCAGAAACGGAGCCGGGCGGCACTGTTCCCCTAACGATATCTGCAATGGTAGAGCCTTTGTTGACCCCTCCGACGCTTGTCACAGACGCGACAATGTCCGGTCGGACAGATGCCACATAACGGGAAGTCGGGCTGCCGTGGCTGTGTCCGATAAGGTTAACTTTACTGGCACCAGTAACCGCCAGAACGGATTCAACCTGTGCCAGAAGCTGTTCACCTCTGGCTTCAGAACTGTTAGTGGCGGAGACCTGTGCAACATAAACACTGGCACCACTTTTCGTCAGTGCCTGTGGGACGCCAAAGAAATAGTCGACGCCAGCCAGTTTATCGAAGCCAAATAAACCGTGAACAAGCACGATAGGGTAGTGCGTTTGGGTGTAGCCAGTTTGGGTTGCCCCTCCGGCACTAGCACCAGCCCAGGTAAAGGTGCTGGCGGAGAGCAATAGAGCGAGTGTGAGAATCCTTTTCACGTCGTTTTCCTCTACAAGTTAGACCTCGGATGAGTTAATAGAATGTAGCGAAAATGTTAATGCTATTTTGGTTCAAAAATGAGAACTGTGAAGAAAACGAATATTTTCAGGTGACTGATTTATGAACAAGAAAAAGACCGGGAAAGAGCTAAGACATTAAATAATATAGAAGTTATCTTTTGAAGTGAGTTGAAAAGGGAGCATCTCATTGTTCGAAGGTTTGGGTATGAGAGCCGGAGAGTAAAGCCCACCCCCAGCATGAATGTTTAAAACAGCCGGAGATGGGCATTTGTGTGATCAGAACCTGATATTTAGTCTGAGTAGCTACACTCGATTAGCAACAATCAGGCGCACAGCAGGTAACTTTGTTAATGCTTAGCGATGGTTTGCTCTCAACGCAGCAATCGTCGCCTTCATCACAGCAGTCGCCTCTGTTTTCTTCACAACAATCTGTATCGCAACACACTTTTCTTCCAAGCTCCGTTTCTTCGGAAAGGTAGAAGTTAGTGAATTTGGTGATGAATTCCTCTGAAACAGATTTTTCAGCAACTCCAGTTTCCATAAGCTTTTTCTGCCATTTCTGCGTTTTCGGCAGACCGCTCAGAAAGTCAAAACCCGTGTACTGTTTCACAATGTGAGCGCGAAGAAGAAGTGGTAGCCAGGCTATATCTACGTTGCTGATCTCTTCACCACTGAAGAACGGACCTTCGTTCAGAGCTTTCTCTGCTTTTTCAAAAGCGGAAATCAACTTGGCGCCTCGTTCTTTCAGAGTCTCTTCGTCTTTACTGCGCATTGTGCTGCATTGCGTCAGGTAGTGCTTTGTTGCCTGATAACTCCAGGCACGGTTAATCGCTTTTTGCTCGGGAGTCAGGTTGGGCTGAAGTGGGGTTGTGACTTCATCGATGTACTCCGCGATCGCGTCGGACTCAAACAATGCCTGACCAGAGTCGGTAACTAACAGTGGCACCTGTCCGTTAGGAGAAAGCTCCAAAAACCAATCTGGCTTGTCGCTCAAGCTGATGTATTCAATGTCGTAAGGCACTTTTTTCGCTTCAAGCAAAGCGGTGACACGTTGTACAAATGGGCAGATTGTAAAGCTGATAATTTTCATTTTTTCTGTTCTCTCTTGGTGATTTGTCTATAAGACGCAGGGGCTCAGAAAAAGACGAAGAAAAAATGAAAAAATTACCTCGAAAGAGCGACAGACTTTAACAGCTATCGCAGCTTTTTGATTTTGAATCGCAATCTATCATGCCGCCATTTTTCCCTAAGGTGACATGGCAACAGTCTTCAAACTGCTTTTTGAGCTCTTGTCTGGCTTTATGAACGCGAGACTTGAGGGTGGAGTAACTAATGTTCTCCTGAAGTGCCAGAGATTTTTGAGATTCCTGCTGAATATCAACGGCGAAAATCAGCTTGGCGCTCTGTTCTGGTAGTGTCTGAATGAAAGGAAGCAGGCAGCGAGAAAAGTCCTGTGTTGGTTCTTCTTCTGCATTGGCATACCACAGATCTCGCTCGTCTACCGAGGACTGTCGAGCTCGCTTGCGGTAAAAATCCATTATGGCGTTGTTTGCGATCTGGAAAAGCCACGACTTCAGGCTTTCCCAGTTTTGTACCGTATCCAGCTTTTCGTATGTTTTGACCAAAATATCCTGAAGAATATCTTCGACATCATCTGGGCTGGATACCCGGGAATGTAAAAATGCTTTGAGGCTTTGTTGGTATTCCTGCCATACGGTCTCGAAATTTTTCATAGCGTGGTGTTCTCGTACAATTGCGAAATCCCTAGTGACCTAGATTATCAAAGCAATATCATTATCAAAACAACATCATTACCAAAACAACGTCAGAGCTGATTACTTTTTAAGGATGGCTGCGCATTCTGAATAGCTAGCGCTGTCGCCTTCACCAAAATCCCAAATCTGCTTAGACGCGTAGTAAGCGTAATCTTTGTTGGCGGGGTATTCTCGCTTTCGTTCTAATTTTTTATTGATGTAGATGGTTCTCATCTCCGATCTTTGATTGTAATTCAGTTCACGAGACTGAGAACAAATATGGCTTAAACCTTCAAATGCATAAGCCGTAATTTCTTTCTTCCACGAGCTCGCATAGCTGGTGGACGATAACAATATGAGCAATAAAACTGACTTCTTCACTTGGCTTCCAACCCTAACTCTGAATTTGTAGCTAACCTAGCAGTGCTAAGTTGATTTTTCGAGATAACACGTTGAATAATATGGTTAAAATATAAAGATACTTTTTATGAAGTACCCGAGGGGATCACTCGGGTACTAACAATTGTAGCAACGTATATGAGCTCTGCGAGAAGAGATTTGGCTGGTGTTTTTTATGGCTCAGTTATCAGCTTGTAATTGCTCAGCTATTCGATTCAACGGGTGAAAAATCTGTTTTCGTTCTATTGGCGAAAGCCACCAGAGAGAGCATTACCGGAACCTCAACCAGCACACCAACGATGGTCGCCAGTGCGGCACCTGAGTGAACCCCAAACAGGCTGATAGCCACAGCAACCGCAAGTTCGAAGAAATTCGATGCACCTATCATTGCACCTGGAGCCGCGACACAATGAGGTTGTTTCGACTTCTTCATCCAGTAATACGCAATCGCGAAGATAAGATAGGTTTGAATAAGTAAAGGGATAGAAATCAACACAATGTCGATTGGGTTATCAAGAATTGTATTCGCCTGAAAGCCAAACAAGAGAATCACAGTACCCACTAATCCAACAATGGAAAGAGGTTTGATGGTATTTCCAAGTGCATCGACCTTTTTCTGATCTTTCAGGAAGTGCCTTGTTGCGACCCCAGCGACCAAAGGCACGATGACAAACAGAGATACAGACAGGAGCAGGGTATCCCAAGGAACAGTAATGTCGGTCATTCCTAAAAGAAGTGCGGCAATAGGGGCAAACGCGAGCACCATGATGATGTCGTTGATGGCAACTTGTACCAGGGTGTAGTTTGCGTCACCTTTCGTTAACTGGCTCCACACAAAAACCATGGCTGTACAAGGTGCAACACCCAGTAGGATCATGCCCGCGATGTACTGCTCTGCCAAATCATCGACAATCCAGTTGCCAAACACATATCGCATGAACACAACCGCAAGTAAAGCCATGGTGAAGGGTTTCACCAACCAGTTAATAACCACGGTGATGAGTATGCCTTGCGGTCTCTGATGAATTTTTTTAACGGACGAGAAGTCTATTTGCATCATCATTGGGTAGATCATCAGCCAGATCAGTACCGCGATAACCATATTGATTTGTGCATACTGTAGCGACGCTAAATACGAGAAAAAGTCAGGGAAAACATATCCACCTAAAACCCCAGCGATCATGCCGAGACCGACCCAAACACTTAAAAATCGTTCAAAAATACCCATGGGAATCACTCTTTAATCAAACATGTCAGTTTATCTGTTACAAATGACAGCCTGATGATTGGTTAAATTTGCATATATGCATTTGCGTATATGTTAGTTCAATTGCTTTCACTGTCAATCGAAAATTGAGCATCCAAATGAACGAGATCTATTGATTCAGCCTGATAGATATTGAGGTGGGAATAGGGGAGTGAGTGTCTTTGGACGATTTTTCAATACCTTGGACAATTCTGCCTTTTTGCCTGCTTCGAAGGGGATAACTTGAATGATTTGAACAAACAAAAGTCTGTAATAAAAAATTCACTAAATTGAGTAAGTTGCATCCAGACCTTTTTCAATAAGGCTTTATGGTACTTAGGAGTTCAGCTTCGGCTGGAGTGGCACTGCGAGCAATATTGAAAAAAATCAGAAATGTCATTACATTGAAATCATAGTGTAACAAATCAATGGGTGAGAAGATGCAGCATCAAGAAATGATTCAACATTCACATTTCGGCGTAGTAAGCCGTACCGTATTATTTTCACTCGTATCAGTCGTTTGTATCCTGATGATTATATGAGTGTAGATCACAAATAAGCCCCAGACTTCATTATTGAACTCTGGGGCTTTTTCTTTTTATCTCTGCTAAATATCATTATAAAGTGACATATTCGATGGCGGCTCTGGCCAGTAGTCGTGTTGAGTCCAGTGTTGGAATAGGGGAGTTTTCATCGCTCAGCACAATTGGCAGTTCCGTACAGCCTAAAACAACCGCTTCACACCCCTGATTTTGGAAATCTTCAATCACAGACTGCAAATATTCAATTGCCTCTGTTGGTGTCCGCCCAAGTACCAGCTCATTCATGATCAGCTCTCCAACTTTTTTACGTTGCTCTGCGTTTGGTAGTACAGCTTCAATACCAGCATTTCTCATGCTGACAGGGTAAACATCGCTTTCGGTTAGCCATTGAGTACCCAGTACACCCACTTTCTTATATCCCTTTGTTTTTGCGTGTTGTGCTACCACTTCTGCAATGTGTAACCAAGGCAGAGAGGAGTGGGGCTCGACTAAAGAAAAAGCCTGATGGATGGTATTGTCAGGGCAGATAACAAATTCCGCACCAGCAGCTTTCAGGCGCTCAACAGAATCTAGCATTAACCGTGCAACGCTCTGTTTGTCGCCTTGATTCAGGGCATCGACATAAAGAGAAAGAGACGGTGTGTGCATGCTGATATCGGGGTGCTGATAATTGCCAAATTTAGCGATACTTTCGCTACAAATCGTGGTGTAACAAAGTGCGGCACCTTCTGCCGAGCACCCAACGATTCCAATCTTTTTCATTCCGTGTCTCCCTGATATTGTTTGTCCAACCTTAACTTACATTTGGGTGTGTCGCGTATTTTCAATACATGAAGGCTATTGGGGCATTAATCTGACGTTCTCAGTTAACCAAAGGAAGAAGAAAATGAAGCTGAAATACACCATTCTATATGTTGAAAACGTGGAACAAACTCTAGAGTTTTATGAAAATGCTTTTGGTTTGAAAAGAGCGATGCTTCATGAAGGGGGCGACTACGCAGAACTGGATACAGGAAACACCACGTTATCACTCTCTTCGTTGGATCTGATGAATCGACTTGGAAAAGGAGCGCAGCGCCCGACTAAAGGGAAACCCAATTTTGAAATTGCATTTGAAACGGACGATGTGGCAGGTTCGTTGCAAAAAGCATTAGACGCAGGAGCAGAGCTTGTTCAACCTGTGGAGGAAATGCCTTGGGGGCAAACCACATCTTATGTGCATGATATTAATGGCTTCCTGATAGAGATATGCTCCCCCGTTTCTGGTGTTTAGCCTAGGTCAACAGACCCTAATTACGCTTTGGGATAAGCTCACTTTGTTCAGTTAACCCCGAACCTGATAGTATCGGGGTTAAATTTATGAATTTCAAAGTGGTTTATATATGAAAACAAAGCTGTTTCTGCTGGTTGTCGGAGTTTTAGCAACGGTTGCTAACCTAGAAGATGAACGCTATTGGGCTGCTGCAATGATATTCGCAACCATTGCGTACTACGTTATGAAGCATTTTCGCAGCAGAGAAGCGGATTAATACCCTTCATCAAACAATTGAGCTCGTATATCCTGTCTTGTCGCGAGCTGAGTAGGCGTCACACCCAACCAGTGTTTTACTTCCCGGCACATATGCGCCTGATCGGAATACTGAAAGTCGTAGGCAATATCTGAATGGTTTCCGCTCGTTATGATGGCTTTTGCGCACTGGCGAACCCGCGCCAGTCGCAGCCAGAATAGGGGAGACTGAGACGTATGTTGTTTTAAGGTTCTTTGTAACGTTCTTATACTGACTCCCAGCACAGCAGCGATACTGGTAATGTCTCCCGACTCCTTTCTAATGCATTGAAGTAATTCCCAAACGTTGTCATTCACCTGCGTATTGTTTTCTATGTAATCCTCTAACCATGTTTCATCAAAACGCTTCTGTTTCAAAGCTGCGAGATCTAAGCCTTTAAACGAACAACCTGGCTTTAGCCTGAAGCCAAGCATCTCAGTCCCTTTTTCGATATCGACAGCAATAGTCTGAGTATAAAGTGGGGAGATATTAATGACTGGTGAAGCTTGGTTCGGTTGGACAACGATGACATCCTGACAGCCATCCGGAATCACAAACGCACGTTTGTCTGCGTCTGCCTTCGATTTCCAGATTTCGATGATATTAGCTTGATGCATAAGGTTTCACTGAACGAGCTGATTGTTTAAGATTAACACAAATTAGTTGGGTAGATTTAAACAGGAACAGAGATTAATGAGTGAAAAAATTGCTGTAGTACATGATAGCCAGACCCATGAATTCAAAATTGAAGTGGCACCAGACCAATGGGCAAAGGTAACGTATCGCCCGGATGGAGACGTATGGTATGTCGATCACTCCTCAGTGCCACAAGCATTCAGAGGTCAGGGTAAGGGTTCCGTAATGATGGAAGCGGTTTTGCCAGAATTTGAAAAACTGAACGTGAAAATTGTGGCGGAATGCAGCTATGTGAAGCACTACCTGAACAAGCATGAAAACTGGCAGCATTTACTCAAATAATCCTAGATCGATAGACCCTATAACGCAGCAAATAAAAAGGATGGCGAGTAGCCATCCTTTTTGATCTTTCAGAAGTTACAAAGAAAGCAGGTAATCCAGCCCACCTTTAATTGATGCGACTTGTGCATCATTGCATTCTTCATCGGTGACTTTAGGGCTGTCTGGATACACTTCGGTGGTCGTACCGTATTCACACCCGGTAAATCCACTGCACAAGCCTAGCTTGTTGGTTGGATAATTAATCACACCATGTTGAACCACTGGCGAACCAATGATGTTGCCATCACTGTCTGGTGGAGCGATATGCGTCACCTTCTCCACGGCTTTGATAATCGCGGTCTGGAAAGCTTCATTCGGGTTTTCGGTATCGCCTACCAGATAAAAACCGTCGGGCACAAGATCTTCTATGTATTCCAATCCATCTCTGGCTGCGAGCGCGGGGCGGAACTCAGACTCGTCGGTATCTGTTGTTTCGTGAAGGTCGATGTGAGCATAAATGCCAGTACCTAAAGATTTCACCATTGCCATGAGGTTGGCAGACTCTTCAGCGGGCGAGTTTTCATAAAATGAACGGTTTGGGTCAACAGCGTTAGGGTTCCAACGGTTAATGGTTTCGTAACCCCAAGGGCTTATGCATGGTGCGACAATCAGATTAAGGTGCTTTTCATACTCATGACCAAGTTGATCAACAAATTTAAGGGCACCATGAACACCACTGGTTTCGTAGCCATGAACGCCGCCAGTCACTAGAATCGTCTTTCGGTTGATGTCCCAAGTTTTACTCTTGATAGCAAATAGTGGGAAGCGGTCGGTATCGTAACTCAGTGCACCGTATTGGAAGACGTCAAAGCGTTCGCGTAAGGCGTTTATTTTGGTGACAACGTCACTGTTGTAGTCACGTTTTACTGACGTCGTTTCCAGCCACGCTTTTTTCTCTTTGTCGCCCCAAGGCTGGCCTTGAGTTCCGATAGGGTATTGAAATCCGCTTTTCATTGTTCACCTATTTTGCAGTTTTAGTTTTTTCGATGTGTATTATATCCTTATTCAGTAATGACTTGATAAGTTTCTAATTCGTCTTGCGTCATGTAATGCATGCCTTCTGCAGTTGCGGCTTCCAAGGTAAAAAAGTAGAAATCCTCTGGTAGCGGGAGACCGATAAGCTTGTAGAAGCGGATGTAGGGTTTGTGCTCTGAGTGTGTTTTTGGCAGGTCAGCACCTTCGTATTCGTCGTTTGACCAAGAGTGAACGCCAAGATAAGCGCCTTTATCCACAGTTCGTTTGTGACCAGAAAGAAACAGGTCAGTCCCGCCTGATGCAACCCCTCCTTTTATTACTTCACCAAACTCATCAGTTTGATTCCACTTGGAAGACACATGCGTGTGCAGCTTTTTCGAGTGGAAAAGAGTAGCCAGTTTTAGGTTGGTTTCATCGTCCACTGAGCCACCAACATCGAGAAATACAATTTTTTTCAGGTTGGGGTGATTGTCGAGCATGTCAAAAGCAGCGATTAACGTACCATCACAGATTACACCAGCAACTTCTGCCGTGTGTCCCTCTTTATCAACTGTAAATTGTGCTGCGTCTTCATTGGTGATATCAGCTTGTTCAAGTATTTCTGGGTGGCATTCTGATGAATATTGGCTGGTAGAAGCCATTGTCTGGGTAGACGCAAGCGCAGAAAGTATGCAGGAGAGTAGGATTGTTCGAGTCATTTTTTGATTGTCAGTCAGGTAGATTTGTCTGAATTTTAGACGCTAATTGACGGAGGGTGTTACTGCTTGCATGTAAGGGTTTGTCAGGAACAGAAACGGCAGCCAGGGCTGCCGTTTTATCCAATTAGGTGTCGTAGAAAGGGGCGGGATCCACTTCAATATCTTTCGGAGAAATTGCGCCCTCGATTTTCACATTACTGTTTTTCAAATCGACATAGGAGACTTCAATAAAGCGTTTGAATTTTCTGGAATAGAAACATTTCACCACGGGTTTAAGTGGCTGCTGACTGTTTGACGTCCAGGTGATCCCGACACGACCATCACTCAATTCAACCAGAGAACCGACCGGGTATACCCCAATGCAGTTAATGAACTTGTACACCAGATCCTGATCGAGCTGGGCAGGGGTCATACTAAGAAGGATCTTAAAAGCTTCAGCAGAGCTCATGCCTTCTTTGTAGCAACGGTGTGCGGTGAGGGCGTCATATATATCCACAATGCCACTCATGCGACCATGCAGCGGAATCTCGTCGCCTTTCAATCCATTCGGGTAGCCGTTTCCATCCAGCTTTTCATGGTGCATCAGACAGACATCCTGACTTACCTTGCTTAGCCCTTCAACATTCTCGATGATGTCTCCGGCATACACCTGATGGAGCTTCATGTGTTCAAACTCTTCCGGAGTCAGACGTGCAGGTTTGTTCAGAACTTTGTCGTCCACCTTGATCTTACCCACATCGTGAATGATGCCGCCAATGGCCAATTCACGAAGTAACGTCTTATCCATTCCGAGATGTTTGCCGAAAGTTACCAGCAGGCATGACACGTTAACAGAGTGCTCAAGCAGGTAGGTGTCTTTGTTTCTGAGTGCCGACACGCATTTAATGGCATCGGAATCGACTAAAACCGTTTCAATAACATCGTCTGCCCAGTCTTCCAGAGCCTCAACTTCGAATGTGTTGCCTTCAAACGTTTCATTGAGCAGTTTCTGCGCCAGCCCTTTCGCTTCTGCAATCAGCTTTTTGGCCTTATTTTGTCTGATTTCTCTTGAAGGCAGCTTTTTGTTCGGAGCATTCACTTCTGGCTCGTCTTGTTTCTCTGCCTTTGGTTCATCATCTAAAACGGGTTTGAATACGCAGTCTTTGGCAGAGAGTTTTTCATCTACCCAAGCAAAACGTACTCCGCTGTCTGCTAACTGTGTAATGGCTTTTTGGGACGAAACTCGCCCAGCGTTAGAGAGGTTTACTCGCTCACTGTTTTCAATGCCTGTCACGAACATCCCGATATTAAGGTGCTCAATAGCTATTTTTATAGAATTCTCAGGTTTGTATTGCATCAATTCATAACCAGTATTTGCCGCATAAATTCAAGATGGATGAGATTTATAAATATTGCATTTTTCCTTTATCTTGCACGGCGTTGCTATCATAAAAATGTCTGCCGGAACTCCTTTACCAGAGACTTGTTAAGTTTAGGTGATCTCTTGCAGTTTTGGAGAGATCGATTGCAAAAAACGAAATCTATTATGAGACCCACATCTTATTTCTCAAATATGAAATGAGCTTTAAAATAAAAAAGCAAATAATTTGAGTAATGGGTTAATTGTTATAACTGTTAATTTAACTTATGGAAATATCACATTATTTGTGGGGTAATTGCACTTTAGAATCATTTTATTAGGGTCATCTAATGTATTTTGACTGCATACTTATGTACCAATGATGAAGTTTTTCATCGTCTTTTTTGACCCATAAATCATTTCTGTAAAGCTCAATTTTTCCGGTAACAGATATGTGTAGAGAGTTGTCGTCGAAGTTATCTACCTTAATAAAAGGATCACTGGTAATAAGAAAAGGTGATTCCTCATCAATGTCTGAACCTTTGACCGTCAGGTAATAGTGATAGGTGGCATCTATTGAAGGATCGGTCGAAATGACGCGATAACCTACCAAGCGAAACGGTTCCGCTAGATCCTGCTCAAGTACTTGCTTTTCAACCTTGCTGATAGCTGGCATAAATAGCCACGCTGAGAATGCAAGCAAGAACAGTGAAACGATAGACAGCCAAATTTTTAGCGTTCGCATTTCAAGGTCTGTCCAGCGTTTTCAAGTGATCCAGTACATCGTGAAGCGATGGCATGATGTGGTGACCAAAACGTTTAACTTCGTCACAAGGCTGCACCAGATCTGGAATCTGAAAGGCGGTCATTTGGGCTGCAACTGCCGATCGTACACCGTTATTTGAATCCTCAAATGCAAGGCATTCAAGTGGTGAAACTTTTAGGCGATTTGCTGCCAGTAAGTAGATTTCAGGGTTGGGTTTTCCGTGGGTGACTTCGCAACCCGTTGTTACATTGTCGAAAAAACCATCCAGACCGCTAAGGTTTAATTTTACCTTCGCCACTTCTTTTCTTGTGGAGGTCGCGACCGCAAGGGGGACCTGTTTGGATTTGAGCCACTCCAGAAGTTCTACAACGCCATCTTTGACCGGGATCGCCTGGTTAAGCACTACGCCATCGTAATGTTTCTTCCATTCACCATGAAGGGTGGGGTAATCAATATACTCGTCGTAGCCTGCTCGCAGAGTTTGTTCGATACCAGCAGCGTTCTTGCCAATGATAGAAAAATAAACATCATCAAGAAACGGAATATCGAGAGTTTCACAGGCTTGTTTGAATATGGTCATACAGACTCTTTCAGTGTCAAGAAGGAGCCCGTCCATATCGAAAATAGCGGCTTGATAATTCATAGGAGGAAATGTTAATTGGAACAGAGTGTCGTATTGTGACATAAATCATTACAAAACAGCAGGAAAAATAGTGAACGATAAACTTTCCCTATTTACAGATAAACCTCTTGCGCAAAGCGACCAAAATCAAGGCGACGATCGCCGCCTTTGCTGTCACGTAAGGTGACAAGTCTTAGCCCTTTGCAAATGTGCGTAATGCGCATCCGTCGTATTGAATCGAATCCGACGCTACTACCTGATTTTCGCAATCCAGAATTAGCAGGTGAATCTTTAAATGAGCAATCGACTTCTTTCGCCCGATGTAGCGGCGTAACCCGCTGGTGACGTCCATGGAATAGCGGGTGTGTACATAGCGCAGAGCGTGTTTTGACCGTAGGTCGTATTTGTCTCTCGTCGCCAGGGATGGGTTACAGTGTCCGGGGGCGCCATGACATTGCCCATGACCAAACAACATGAGCCTGCCTGCGAAGCTTGGGTCATCATACCCAGTAGATTCATTGCACCCGGGATTATCGATATACGCCCGAATTTCGAAACTGTTCTTAGGTGGTCTCAGTCGCAAGAAGTCCAGTTGAGCTCTGACGAATCCCGCTTCCACACCGCCTAGATTCAATTCCTTCACATGGTGCACACTAGCCGAGAGAGGTTTCGGCGTAATGGTATCCACGGTGCCTGTATCAGCAACGGCGGTTTCTACGGAATCTTCTGAGTAGATGTACCTGAGTGTTTCTTCATGATCGATAAGGTCAGACCCAATTCGACTGTCGTAAACCACATGATCAAGAATGATCTGAGGAATATTGGTATGCGGATGAAGGGTTTGCCAGTCTGCCCAGATTTTATCGACCATACAATGGTGCAGCCAGAAAATGGGGTCATAGGATGCCGATATCACTCTGCTCATATCCCCACTGTTCGCTGGCAAAGGAGAGCTGGAATTTTGCCCGCCCACAAACACGTGAATAGCGCCATGAGCACCGCGATCTAAATCCGCCTGAAAGCGAACAAAGCTTGGGTTCGTCAGGTATCGGTCAACCTCATTTTTCAGTACGGGTATGTTCTGCCTAAACTGATCTGGGTATCTGTGAGTGAACTCCTCGTCTCCGGACAAACCCTGAGAGATAACTCGATACAGGCTTTTTGCTCTTGCAAGCGGGTTGTCGGTTTCATCGCCATCGGCGTTAGTGTAGGTAAGCTCGTTGAGCAGCTTAGGCAAGCCATTTGATGCGTGGGTAGAGTCAACTCTAAGTCCGGATCTTCCCGTTTCCATTTGAGTGCGGTATTCAGTGCTTTCTCAAATGAATAGACGTAAGAGCGGTGCCAGGTAAGAAATGCCCAATCAAGATCGTGACACAAGTCCTGATCATAACCGTGAGCTCTGGCAAGGGCAGAGTAGCCACGCTTGTCGCCCACTGCCAATTCCGAGATTTCATACATGGCAGCGTAAGCATCTCGCAAGTCTTGCACATCTTCTGGATTGAGTTTTAGTAGGTTAAATCGAATTAACGGAAGTCCTGCTTGTTTCCTCCGGTAGTTAAGTTTTGCAACGGTAGTCATCCTTAACTCCTGTCGGTGTGTTTGGTGTGGTTTATTGTGTTCGGCTCGATAAGTCTGGTTGCAAATAGAGAAGAGAGATGTATTAAATGTGCGACACAGTAAGCAATGGCATATGAATCCCCCGTGCCAGTCACTTTTTAGACTGACACTGAGGGTCAGGATGGGCGTCGTATCTGTACTTCAAACTTATATTTGTCAGCGCGATAGAGCGTTTTACAGAACTCAATAGGCGTATCGTCGGTAGCGATCATTTTCCTTTCAATCAGCAGCCCTGCGCTGTATGGCGCAACATTTAATAGCGCTGCCTCTTTGGGTTCAACAACGGTGGCTTCAATAAACTGGTCTGCCTGATTGAGTGACAACTGATAATCATTTTCCAGAATGGTGTACAGGGATTCCGTAGAAAGCCTGTCTGGCGAAAAACCAGGAAGAAGATTACATGGTAAATAGACGGTTTCCATCGCCATGGGTTGCTCATTGGCGTATCGCACACGCATGATTTTGTAGACGAGTTCCGATGGGGAAAGGTTCAGCATCTGGCTGATCTTGGCTCCGGCAGACAAGGTTTCTGTTGAAATGATTCGACTGGTCGGCTTTAAGCCTTTAGCGAGCATCTCTTCAGAAAAAGATCGCAGAGAAAGCTGCTTAGTTTCAGGGCGATCCGCTACAAAGTTGCCAGCGCCCACTTTACGTATGATTCTTCCCTCGGCTTCTAAGTCTAATAAGCATCGCCTTAATGTTTCCCGCGCCACATCAAAACGCTTGCTCAATTCCCTTTCAGAGGGCAAACGCATGCCCGGAGAACTGTTAGCAATAAACTTCATTAATTCGTTTTTTACGCTTGCTCTTTTTGTCATCTGGAGACCTTGAATCGGTATAGACCAATAAAGCCATCCTAATGAACGTGTGTGCATGCTTCAACCAAAAAAATCCTATTTTCAGGTCTAATGTCACTTTAAATTAACATTTGTATCAATAATGAAACAGTTTTGGTCTGCTGTTGGATTGTAAATATAGACCATTTGATCTAATTCTATAGGTGAAATGTTGAGCAATTAATTTAAAGGAGCGCTCAATATGCAACCTACAATTAGGGTTAGGGACGAAAGGGAGAATGAAGATGATTCGTAAATCCGTAATGAGTTTTGCTGCACTTTCTATCGCTGCGGTTTTTGCCTGCCAGGCACAAGCCACTGTTACCGTTTTAGGGTGGCCAGGTGGTCCGGAAGAAACAGCATTACGTAAAGCCATCGAAATCTACAATGCAAAAAGTGGATTGAGTGACAACGACAAGGTTGAAGCTCTGTTTTTTAACCGTGAAGGATTCTGGGACAAACTGCAGTCTGATTTGGCTGCTGGTACAACAGAGTTCGATATCAACCTGACAGCCACCTATTCACTGGGTCGTTACTCGCCTTACATGGAACCTATCACCTTAACTTCTAACGAAGCTTACGACGATAAAGTGCTGGCAACCATGCAGTATCAAGGCAAGCAATATGGCGTGCCGACTGATCTGTCTTTGCACTTTATGTACTACCGCTCTGATCTGATCGACCAGTTATTGTCAGATGACGACTGGAAGAAAGAATACCGCGCAATCGCGAAAAAGACCTTTGGAAAAGAGATGGATCCGGTTAACCCACAAAACTGGACCTGGGACGATTACAAGGTAACAGCACTGTTTTTTGCTAAGAAGCAAAACCGCAAGAGCCCGGTTCGCTACGGTACGGTTCTGCAAATGAAAAACCTCTTGTTCAACATGATGGTCTGGCATTCCGCAGCTAAAGCCTATGGTGGTAACTGGTTAGACGAAAGCGGAAACGTGGTTGTAAATTCTGATGGCTATCGCAGCGCGCTGGAGCGATACAAGTCGCTCTACGATGCAGGTTCGTCACCAAAAGATTCGCTTTCCTATGAATACGCAGAAGCCAACGCAGCGTTTGGTGCAGGTCAGGCTGCCACCATGCTTCAATGGAACGCGGCAGCGGGTGATTTAACCGATGCGAGCAAGAATCCGACCATTGCTGGCAAAGTGGGTATTGCTCCTCCTCCACAAGGTCCAAACGGACGCTTCACTCACGTTCATGGTCTGGGTTTTGGCTTGAACAAAGCCTCAACCAATAAAGAAGGTGCACGTAAGTTCCTTAACTGGCTGGCAACTGCGGAAGCCGCGAAAGCTTATGCGCTGGCGGGCGGTAACCCTGCACTGAGACAGAATGTGGTTAAGGACGTGGAAAGCCAGCGACCAGACCTCAAAACTCTGGGTGAGTACGCAGGAAAATACGGGTTTGTTATGAATGGTGGTACATCAGGCAATGCGCTGACGGTGTACGAAGTTCAGGCTCGTGAGTTTACCGGCTATTGGGCAGGGCAACAGAGCCTGGATCAGGCTCTGGAAAACACTGAAAAGTCGATGAAAGAGCTGCTTAAGTAGCGCCTGTCGTATGGGGCTGGTCGTGCTGAATGCACGCCAGCCTTTGAACCCCCTCTCTTTAAAGCCAAGCAAGAGTGAGATGTATGATTCAGCCAACTGTAGACAAGCAAAGCAGACTGTTTACGTTGCCTCTGGTTTTATTCCTGACGTTGTTTCTGGGATTTCCTTTGGTTGCCGACCTGGTATACAGCGTTTCGCAAGTGACGTTCGAAAACCTTCGTTCCCCCAAACTTCAAGGTTTTAATAATTTTGTAGATGTCATCAACGATCCGCTGTTTTGGAAGGCAACCCACTTTTCATTCAAGTTTGGTTTTATTACCGCATTGGTTGAATGTGTACTGGGTCTGTTTCTCGCGGTGTACCTCGCACCACTATTAAAGAAACACCCTTGGTTAATGGCCATTTTGATGATGCCGATGATGGCAGCACCTGCTCTGGTGGGTCTAATGTACCGTCTGGTATTGCATGAGTTTGTTGGTCCGGTTCCGTTTTATTTGTGGGAATGGTTTGGCGACAGCCCGGCATTTCTGGACGCCAACAATGCTATTTACACCTTGATGACCATTGAGATTCTGCAATGGACACCATTCGCTGTCTTACTGTTCCATGTCGCTTATCAGGCAATCCCTGAAGACGTGAGAAAAGCCGCCACTCTGGATGGTGCGCACGGATTCAAGCTGTTCTGGAACATTGAACTGCCGTTCATGAAACTGGCGTTGTTTACCGCTTTGTTTGTTCGGTTTATCGACGGCTTCCGCGTATTTGACAACGTCTATGTCCTGACCGGAAGTGGGGCAGGTGGATCGACGACCAGCCTTTCCATCTACGTGTATCTGGCATTCTTCAAGCAAGGCAATATCGGCAAGGCGGTGGCGGCCTCCATGCTGCTGCTATTCGTCACCTTTGCTGTGTTGTTTGCTCTTAACTATTTCTCTTCGAGAAAGAAAGGAGCGCAGTCATGATCGGACGTTGGATCGTTTTTGCCATTGCGGCTTTGCTGATGAATTTCCCGGTGTTGGTGACTCTGCTGACATCATTTAAATCCAATGCGGAAATTGCCTCCAATGCCAGCTTGTGGGTCGAAAGCTGGACACTGGAAAACTATGTTCAGGTTTTTGCCATCTCAGATCGTTTTGATGTGATTGCGTATCTGATGAACAGTGTCGTGGTCGCCAGTATAGGTGCGGTTTTGCCTTTGCTTTTCTGTTTCCCTGCGGCATACGTAATGGTTCGAAAGGGCTACGGCACTCGTATTCTCATGCCAGCGGTGATCAACCTGCGTGCAGTGCCTTTGATCATCTTCGCCATTCCGCTTTACATGATGTATCAGCCACTCCATTTGCTCGACAGCAAACTTGGCTTGGGTCTGATTCTGGCGATTGTGAATTTGCCTCTTGCGTTGATGATGTCGATTAACGCCATTCATGACATTCCAACGGAGCTGGACAAAGCCTCGCTGGTGGATGGAGCAAGCCCATTCACGTTTTTGGTGAATGTCGCCATTCCTATGTCGAAACCCGTACTGGCTACAACGCTTATTTTCGGTTTTATCACCGCATGGAATGAATTTCTTTTTGGTTTGATGCTAACGACAAAAGACGCCGTTCCACTCACGGTGGGCGCGTCCTTCTTCTTTGCAGCCGGAGGCGGTGGCGTTCAGTGGGGAGTGGCTGCCGCTGTCATGGTAATAGGCACGCTACCCCCAACGCTTCTGGGACTTTTGATTTACAGACAGATTGGTCAGTCCGTAATGGGCGGTGCGGTGAAAGGATAAAAATATGAAGAAATATCATATGGATGCAGTACCTGTGATTGATGCGCTACATGGCGGGTTGGTGGTTTCGTGCCAGCCAGTGGAAGACAGCCCGATGGATAAAGATGACATTGTGCTGGCGTATGCCAAAACCGCCATCCTTAGCGGTGCAAAAGGGCTAAGAATTGAAGGGGTAAGACGAACCGAGTTTGTCCGAAAGTATGTCGATACCCCAATTATCGGGATAGTAAAACGCGATTTTGAACAATATCCCGTTCGCATTACCGCGATGAAAGAAGACGTGATTGGGTTGATTAATGCGGGCGCAGACATCATCGCAATCGACGGAACGTTTCGTCAGCGTCCGGAGCCGTTTGCGGATCTCGTGAGTCTGGTGAAATCTCAGGGTAAATGCGTCATGGCAGACTGCTCGACGTTTGAAGAAGGCATGGTGGCTGCTGAACTGGGTTGTGACCTGATCGGTTCCACCCTTTCTGGTTACACCACAGAGGTGGTACCGAAAGACCCCGATTTTGACCTTGTAGAACAATGGGTGGCGCAAGGTTTACGTGTAATGGCAGAAGGTCGTTATAACTCACCCAGTGCAGTTTCAAGAGTGCTGGCATCCGGTGCCTGGAGCTGCACAGTGGGTACTGCGATCACCAGACCAGAACTGGTTACTGAATGGTTTGTGGATCATGCAAAGTTAGGGCATGAACGTCATCTTGACCAACAGGTCATCACCAAGTAGTAAGGAAATTTGCATGTCGTCTCTGAGATTACAACAAATCAGAAAAACGTACCCGAATGCTGATCAGGAAACACTTAAAGGGATCAATATCGCCATCGAATCGGGCGAGTTTCTTATCCTAGTTGGTCCCTCTGGGTGTGGTAAATCCACGTTGATGAACACCATTGCGGGGCTGGAAGACATCAGCTCAGGCGAGATATACATCGAAGAACAAGAAGTCAGCCAGGTAGAACCTAAAGACCGGGATATCGCGATGGTGTTCCAGTCCTACGCTTTGTATCCCAATATGACGGTTTTCGACAATATTGCCTTTGGCTTGAAGATCCGTAAGTGGGAAAAGCAGAGAATAGATGAGGAGGTAAACCGGGTTGCCGACATGCTTCAAATTTCCCATTTGCTTGATCGCAAGCCAGCACATTTGTCGGGTGGTCAGCGCCAGCGTGTGGCCATGGGGCGAGCACTAGCCCGCAAGCCTAAACTGTATTTGTTCGATGAACCTCTATCTAACCTAGATGCTAAGTTGCGAGTTGATATGCGAACGCAAATTAAGCGCCTGCATCAGCAGCTTCAGACCACCATTGTTTATGTGACCCATGATCAGATTGAAGCCATGACTCTGGCCGACCGAATTGCGGTAATGAAAGACGGAGAAGTGCAGCAACTAGGCACACCGAAGGAAATCTACAGCCAGCCCAATAACTTATTTGTGGCTGGGTTTATGGGGTCACCTTCGATGAACTTTGTTGAGGTTCTAATCGAGCTGGACTCTGCCGAACAACCCATTTGCAAGCTGTCGGGTTCAGAGGGTAATGAGAAGCACCTTGCGCTCCCTTGTGCGTTAAGAAAATACGATGGCGAAAAAATAGTCATGGGCATCCGCCCAGAAGATATTCAGGTCACAGAGAGCGAAGTTCAGGATGGGTTACAACTGAAAGCCGAAGTACTGGAACCGACAGGTCCTGATATTCTGGTCACCAGCCGAATAAACAGTACAGAAATCATCGCTCGTTGCTCCGCTGAATCTGATATTGAATTCGGAGCGCAATTCTCAGTCGTTCTGGATGTAGGCAAAGCCGTGTTCTTTGATAAATCTACCGAGCTAAGAATCGATACCTGAGCCCCATTTGGGGCTTCATTTTTTAGTCATATCCAACGAAGATCCTCCAAAGACCTTTCCTTCCCATACTTATTCTAAGAATTATTATTAGTGAAATCTGATTCATTACACATGGCAATTTAGGGTTAAAAAAGATAGGTTAACGTCCCTAGACTGCTGATCTTATTGCGCTGTAAAGATCTCAGCTTTGTTTGTGCTCATTACATGCTTAATTGAATACAGGAGGTTAGATAAGAATGGACAGGCATCTTGAAATTGTTGAAGCGTTGGCAAATGGAATTAACCCTCAGACAGGTGAAGTGCTGCCTAGCGAATCTCCCTACAATAGCCCTGACGTGATTCGGGCACTTTTTTACACTCTCGACTTTGTTAAAAACCCACCTAAGAAAGCCACTAAAGTAAAGAAAAGTCTAGAGCAAAAACAGGAAGACAATGTTGCTAACGGCTTGCCTAAAAATGCAGGTTTACCGTGGTCGCAAGAACAACGGGATGATTTGAGGACTCAGTTTATTTCAGGGGTAGGAATTACTGTTCTGGCTGAAAACCACGGCAGAACTAATGGCGCAATAACTTCAGAGCTTAAGAAACAAGGTTTGATAGAGGACTAGCTTGCTAATTGAACAGTCTGAAAAAGCTACCCATTCAAATTTGTTCCTAAACCCCAACTGCTTCGAATTGTACTACACTCGTTGTTTGTGATTTCAAATAGATACAGCGAGTAAAAGAATGAAAAAGCGAACGTTAGCGTTACTTCTACTGACGCATGGAGTGGTGGGGTTTATTGGCTTTGCCGGTGGAATATACGCTTTACCTATCCTTACTGCGCCACCAGCCCCAACCGCAGAAACAATCAAAGCCAAATCGGCTGGCACTGAGTTTACCGCGGAATTTAAACGCGAATTGAAAGACAGCGATGCCCTGCATTGGGGCGAGGGTACTGTTTCGGTTGGACCTGAGTTCATTACCTTAATGGGAACACTGGCACCGGGACCGGATTACAAGCTTTACCTGTCGCCTGAATTTGTTGAAACAGAATCGGATTTCAATCGGTTGAAATCTTCCATGGTTCAGGTTGGTGATATCAAAACCTTTGAAAACTTTGCAGTAGAAGTCTCATCAGAAATTAACCCGTCTGACTTCAATAGTGTGATCGTGTGGTGTGAGTCTTTTGGTCAGTTTATCACCGCAGCAAAGTATCAATAGAGCGGCTTTCCGACAATTTCTTTGCGAGATAAATTAGTAATTATGTTAAAAGTCAGTTACATAGAGGCATGAGTGTCTGACTGAGTTTCTTTTATAAAACTTTGAATATAATCGATAAGTAACACAGGATGGTTGACGGTTATTCACACAAGGATAATACGATGACTATCAACAAGTTAACTCTTATGACGTGTATGGGGCTTGTAACAGCCCCGGTTTTGGCGACTTCTCAGCTGGACTACGAAATCGCCAACTGGAAAGGCTTTCAGGATGCCGCAGTAGTTCTCGCCTTTGATGACTATTCTCCTGGTCAGAAAGATATCGCCATCCCTCAATTGATTAAACGAGACATGGCAGCAACCATCTTTGTGACGACAGATACAGCAGAGTGGTTAGGGTGGGACACCATTGTTGAAGGTCATAACGCCGGCATTGAAATGGCTAATCACACTGTTCTTCACCACGACTTTAATTATGACTACACCGACTGGCAGGGCATAACTCGTCCACCTGTCGGTCCTGATCGCTATGACGACGAAGTAAAAGTGGCGTCGGACCGTATTGAAGCCAATACAGGTAAGCGTCCTACAACCTTTGCTTTCCCGTTTGGCAGCTACAACCGCAGTATTCAACAGTACCTGCATGATACTGGCTTCATCGCAGCTCGCGGATGGGATCCGGCAAAATACGTGGTAAACCCTTACGACTTTGCTACCTCGGAAGGGGCGTATTACGAGCTGAGTTCCACCAATGCTTATATTCTGCAAGATCTGGAGAAATTTGAATTCGTGCTCGATTTTGCTCTGGATTCAGGTGGGTTGTATATCCTGACGTGGCACAGCATTGTAGGACCAGATGGAGGAGCCGACTGGAGTGAGGTTGTTCCTCAGGGAATCTTCGAAAACCAGTTAGACATCGTGAAATCAAAAGACGATGCCTGGGTTACAACGTTAGAAAAAGCCATAAAGTACCACAGACAAAAAGCGGTAGCAGAAGTGGAACTGGTCAGTGTCGATGCCAAAGCCATGACGCTGAACTTAAAAGATGGCTTGGCGGATGAAGTATACGACGAGCCGTTAACTTTAAAAGTGAAAGTGCCGACGCAATTTGGTGTTTCCAAGGTAGAGCTGGGTGGAAAGGTAATACCATTTAAGTGGGACGATCAGTCCATCATTTTTGATGCAGTACCTGATCGTGGCGATATCGTCGTTCACAATTGGTAATTTCTGAGAAAGGGGCTTGGCCCCTTTTTAATCATCACACACTTCGGTGGAAAGTATCGTAGTGTCTACATTATGATGTTTCGCGGAGTGCAAAACCTGGTAGCCATTTCGTAGATACAAACCAACATTGTGGCTTTCGCACTGAAGGTATAGGGTCTTGATACCCAAACGTTTCGCGTGTTGCTTGGCGTTTTCCAACATTATCGACGCGACGCCAAACCCTCTAAAATCTGCGTGGACATAGATCCCGCCCAGCCAGTGTTCATATTCCGGGTAATCTCTGTTTTCTCGGAGTTTTATTTCCGTAACACCCACTAGCTGTTTTTCTAGTTTGGCGATCATCATTAACGGCAGATCGAATTTTTGATGAGCGTTTTGCTGGATAGAGCTGAAAAGTTTGTCTTCGGTAAGGTCCGGTGACAGCCTTGACCATTCATTGAAGTACCAATGCGCTATTGTTTTTGCGTGTTCTGGTTCATCGGCAAGAAAATGCATCTTAATGTTAGCTGTTTGGTGTCGCTTAATAGAGGCAAGGCTGTGATCCAACACTTCGCCCAAATGGTCGGCAGACTTAAATATTAACGCTGGAGAAGGGGGGGAATGAAAACCCGAAAGCCAGATAGGGTGCATACCTGCTTCTGCTGCACCCTGAATGTCGTTAATTGGATGATCGCCAACATAGATGCATTCTTCCGGTTTGAAACCTGCTGCTTTCGCGGTTTCAATAAAAATTTTGGTGTCTGGCTTTTTCGATTGAGCGACTTCAGAACTGACGATTTGATCAAAGCTGCTCGCAAATGACGTTGCTCTCGCAGTACGTTGTCGGCTCCATTCTTCACCGTTAGAGATGATACCCAAATGCATACCTACGGATTTTAAGGTGGAAATCAGATCAGAAGCACCATCCATTTCAACCGCACATTCAGGGATGTGGTCTATCCAAAATTGCTCGATTTCTTGAGAGCTTGGGGTAGTGAGCCATTCCAAAATGGTAGGAAGCTCTGCACCAAGTGCTTTGTAGATTCGGTCATATTTTGAATCCGCTGGGAGGTAGCCACCATTATCAATATCTTTGATCGATGCAGCTATGTACTCCACGTTCGGGTTCTTAAGTTGCGTAGAAAAATGACGGACAAACTCATGACTAAACTTGTCGATACTGGCGTTACGATCGACCAGTGTGTTATCTAAATCGAAATAGATGGCTTTGATCATTGGATGAGCGTCTTAGCTAGATTAGGTAATCTAATATGCCCGTTTTTTTGTATAAAAAACAAGTGAGTTACAACCGATAAAAGTGGTCGGAAGTTACTGCGCGCTGAACGAGATATCGCCGTAGTAGGTTGTGGCACTTGTCTGACTGTTATCGGTGTCTGTCATAATGGCAACAACGTCGATGTAACGATACGCCCTTTCATTGGCTCGCTCGCTGCCTTTGTCACCGAGATACGTGATTAAGTCCTGATAAACATTACGTTTTTCACTGTACCAGGTTTGCGTCAGAGCATCTTCACCACGAACTGCCACCATACAAACGTTCGAGCCGACAAAAGCATTATCCCAGAAGGTTTCTGCTTGCTGAGAACCAGACCAAACGTAGTTCAGAGAACGTGTTCTCCAAGCCATCAGCCCGCCGTCGATCACAACGTAAATACGCGCGGCGTAGTCATCGCCTTCTTTGCTTTGCTCATCCAGTTTTGGCAATGCCTCGGATACTTGCCATTTCCAGTTCAGAAAAGGGGTCTGTAGTAAATCTACTCTTTTTTTCAGAAACAGACCTGAAGCCGTGCCGTTACTGGTCGCCTTCAATACTGAAACTCCATCAAGCATAGTGGGTTCATAATTTGTGAACCCTTTGAACGACTCCTGTTTCCACTCAGAGGCATCGCCATCTTCTAATACTTTGAGAATCTCACTGGCATTTGCAGATGCAACGGCGAAGCTAATTGAAAGAAGCGCAGTTGCTGTTTTCAAATAGCGTTTAAAGTGACGTGTGGTGAAATGACAGAACATAAGTGGGGTCTTGTTACTGGTTAAACTTACGAACGGTGAATCCATCGCCATTTGATACGTTCAGATTAACAACTACGGGTTTGCCACCATAACCGTGAATGTTGCACTTAGCTCGCACTGCGACTTTTGAGACAGATTCAGGAATTTTGATTCCACACTTACTGCGGGTAAAAGGCTGCTCGTTGTCGTGAGGGTGGGCAAGCGTTCGGGTACCAAGCACTTTTCCTTTCAAATCGAGCACCTGCCATTCGTCGGCGTAATGGTCCCAGCCCTGATCGTTGTGTCGGACAGTAGTATGGAAACACCAGCTTCCATTTTCATTCTGAACCGCTTTCACTTTTTCAACCTGCGCAAAAACTAAAGATTCAGAATAGTTTTCTATGCTCGATGCGGTTGCGGTGTTTGCAAAAAGTACGGCAGAACAAGCGAGTATCATGAAGCCTTTCATAGTGATTCCTGTGTGTCTGGCAGCTCAAAGATTGTGTCCATCCATAAAGACCGCCAACGTTGCGTTTTTACTTCAGCAGACAGTAAATGAGGTGATGCATGTGTGACCTTGATTCGCGTTTTAAGATCAGGTGACAACGCAGATATGTTGAGTGCTCCCTTTGTTTTGCCTTCAAAATCGTAGGTTACAGCGACCAAAGAGTCACATTGCTGACATACCCAGAATCGCGCCAAACCTGCACCTTGAGACTGGGATTTCAGGTTGGAAGCGGAAATGAAAAGGGTGCCTGCTGGATCAGACAAATAAGCGGCACCACGAGGGACACAGAAATCGCATTGGCATGCTCTGGCTTCGTAACTTTCAATAGGTTTAGGTAACCTTGCAAGAAGGCGGTTTGAACCGCATTCACATGAACCTGTATATTCCATCCCGTTTTTCGTACCCGCTACTAGAGAACCAAGGCTTTAATATATAGGTTAGCTGAACGTAGCGGTGAGACAGAATAGATTGTTTTTTGGCTTATCGATGTAAGGGTTAATCAAACAGGGTCGACCAGATGCTTGGCTTTTTCTTATCGTGGTACTCTTTTCTTAGGTCATCGATTTCGCGCAAAATGGTTTTTGCTCCGTCCAGATCCCCTTCATCCAGTTTGGTTTCAATACGCTCTACCGCATTGGTGAGTTTGCTGAATCCACTCTGGTAGAGTTCTTCACGTTCCGGTGGGTAGCTGCCATTGGCGGACAAAATAACAAGCTGTTCAAATTCTTCGATGGGTGCTCTCATGCCTTCAATGGTTGTTGCTTCTGCTGCCTGATTAAAAGCCAGCTTCATTTGCTTCATATTGGCAGAGAGAGCGGTTTTGGCGAAGGCACTGAATGCGAATAGAGAGGTGAGTAAAACGACGGCTGTCTTCATTGCTTATCCTTATGTTTTGAGAGGATTCTAGCGGAAGTTGCCGCCAATTTCTTGCTGAATTTTGAATGTGTTGGGCGTAAAAAAGCCGGACGAATCCGGCTTAGATTTAAAAGTATATTCGATGTGAGGTCGGTTTACTTGCCACTTGCGTAGTACAAACGCTCAAGGAACTGATCAATGTGCTCACGTTGTGTTGCCGGGTTCATGAATACCGCTTTTTCTCCCGGAATGTAAGAGTAGATACCACGACCTACGTAGTTAGAACGTGAAATGAACTCTACCCAGTTGGTGTACAGGCCAAACTTACCACGGTTGTTGAATATATGGCGGTGATACTCGGTGTTGCGTTCCATTCGGGCTTTTATGGTTTCGTTGTCGGTACTATGGCGCTCAATTTCAAACTCTTCTTCTGCAAATTTCACGAAATCGCGGTTGTACAAACGGAAGGTTACACTTGGACCTTGGTTTTCAGGCACCACGACTTTACATGCAGAGTCCTGCATTAACTGGTGGCGCATGTAGTTTGCATTCTGAAGGCTGTGTGCAATCAGAGTCTGGTAGCCCTCAAGACCCATATATTTCAGAGCAGAGTAAGCGCCAAACAGACCTGTCGCACCACGAGAACATTCAATGGTCGACTGAAGGTGCGTGTCTTCCTGAAGATCGTTTTCGAAGTAAGAGAAGTTCTTCGGATCGTTTTTCAATGCTTCCATATCCTGCTTGTTTTTGATCATCACAAGGCTGGACGTGTATGGAACATAACCCCACTTCTGGAAATCGACGGTGAATGAGTCGGCGTACTTCAGCTCACGCAGGCGTGCCGTTACGCTTTCGATCCCTCTTAGGGTCGCTTCGTTAATACCAATTGGGTTACCGGCGAAGTCGTAGTCGATAAAGAACATCATCGACCAGCCTACAGCGGCATCAACGTGAATGTGTGGCTTAACCTGAATGCCGTATTCTTCACACAGGCGCTCGCGCAGGTCGTAAACCGGCTTCACCTGATCAATGGCGAAGGTATCCGTCGTACCCATAGTCAGCATGATGGTTGGTACAACCGTATTGACATCAAAGCACGCACGCATGCTGCGTTCCAGATCCACTAGGTCTATCTCGTGGCTTTCTGTCACTTTAATACGGATTGTTTTCTTAGTGATGTCGACACCCAATAACGACAGGTTTGTCATATTGGAGTAGTGACCACCCTGCGAGTTAAGAATTCGGTAATCCTGTGAAGAATCCAGACCCTTGAAGATGGCTTCAGGCAGAGATTTACGAATACCCAGAAGGTAACCATACAGATTACAGAAAGTACCGCCCTGAGTGAAAAGACCGGTAGACTCATTCTGGTCGTAACCGACCACGTTAGCGATCTGGCGAACCACATTCTTTTCAAGCTGCTCTGCCATCCCTGCGTATTCGCTGTACACAAGGTTAGGGTTTGCCAGTGTTCCCATCATTGCACCATAAATGGCTGGGTCAGAAGGCATTGTGATCACGTTTTCTACCGAGGAAGGGTTTTCCCAGTCTTTTGATAACGCCGCAGCAAATGCCAGTACGTCTTCCGGTTGACCTGTTGGTTTCATTCGCTTCGCGGGCATGTGGTTTTGAGACAGCAAAGCTTGGTGCAGATCGTTGCTGTTTGTGAAGGCACTCATGCGCTCGTGTGGGTGTAGGTGTTTGGCACGGAACTGGTTCAAAGCCGCAAAGCCAGGATCTTTGTAGATAGGCCAGAGGTTTTCATCACGCGAAAAGAAATCGCGAAAAACCTCGTTATAAAGCTTATCGAACTCAGAAGTTGTCTGGTTAGCCTGCTGATTTTTCAGTAAAGAAATGTCCATGATTTTTTCTCTATTTTATAGATATACAGGGTCTATTGACCTTTTGTTACATTAAAAAGGGCATCAATCCTGATGCCCTTTTTGTTTATTGCACTTTAAATTGTGCGACCAGTTTCTCGAGCTGAGAATTGGAGTTTGAAAGTGATTGAGTTACGTTGACCGTATCGCGACCGCTGTTGACCAGCGATTCAACAATGTCCCGTATCGCCAGCATATTGCGCGAGATCTCTTCTGACACGGCGCTTTGCTCTTCCGTTGCGGTAGCAATCTGGCTGCTGATGTCATCAATTTGGTTTACCGAGTTGGACACCACGTCCAGGCTGCCGGAAACTTCAGATGTTTTCTCAGCCGTGATCTGACAACGAGATTTGGTGTTCTCCATTGCGTTAACGACTTTTTCTGTTCCATCGAGCAGGCGTGTCAGCATGTCGGAAATTTCGGTCGTGCTGTTTTGGGTGCGCGCAGCAAGGGCACGAACTTCGTCTGCTACCACGGCAAACCCACGGCCCTGTTCTCCGGCGCGCGCTGCTTCAATCGCGGCGTTCAACGCCAACAGGTTGGTCTGTTCAGAAATGTCACCGATAACGGAAAGAACAGCGCTGATCTGGTTTGCGTCTGTATTCATCACCTGAATACGCTCTGCCATCTCTTCCACTTCATCCACCAGTGAACGAACTGTCTCAACGGCATTATTTACAATGCCTTTCGAGTTGTGTGCTTCAACGCTGGTGGCTTCTGTTACCTGAGAGGACTGCTGAACACTTTCGGCAACCGAGCGTGCGCTTTCACTCATTTCAGTAATGGAAGTCACAACCTGTTCCGTTTCAGAAGAGTGCGAAAGCAGCATTTGTTCATTCTGGCTGGCGGAGGAGGTCAGGGTGCGAATGTCTTTGGAAATCTGAACACTGGAGTCAGCGATATCGCCAATCATGCGTTGCAGGTTAGAAACGAATTTATTAAAGCCCTCTGAAATCTGACCCAAATCGTCATTTTGCTCGACTTTAAGGCGTGCAGTTAAGTCGCCATTACCGTTAGACAGGTCAAGCACAGCGGCTTTTAGCTTGTCGAGCGGGCGGAATAGCTGGCTGATGACAACGAAAATAATCACGGTAGAAACAGCAAGCAAAAGGAAACCAACCAGAATGGATTCTTTAATCGCACTGTTCACTTCGGTTAGCGCTGTGTTTCGATCAACGAAAACCATCAGAGTCCAGTAGTTCTCGCTGTCAATTCTGATGCGCTGGAAGTAACCATCAAAATCAATACCAAGATAAGGGAAGTGCACCAGACCACTCTGACCAGAGCGGAAACCATTCTCAATCACTTGGAAGCTCGGGCTCACCTGAGAAGGTGTTTTACCGATGTCTGTTGGATCATCACTGGCAAAGAATTTGTGATTGCGGTCGGAAAGGGTAGCAGCACCGCCAGCGAAGCGCATGGAGCCAACTTGCTCGACGATGTGATCAAGGCGAACATCGCCAATCAACACCGCAATCAGTTCACCGTTTTGGTAGACCGGAGCTGAGATACTGATCACTTGCTTCTTGGTCACGATATCCTGATAGATATCGCTGGTGATGGTTCTGCCTTTCTGAGCAGTTTCTGTAAACCAAGGACGCGTAAGGTATCGGTCAGTTTCTTCTTTGATACCGCCGTCGTCAGACATGTAGTTACGACCGTCTTTGTACGCGATCATTACCGCCGAGATTTTAGAGGTTTCTGTAAGAAGAAGTACTCGGTCAATATTTTCCTGATCGCTCAGTTCGTTGGTGAAGTGGAGAGCGCCTTGATGGATGGTCCGAATTTTGGACTCCATGTCGACTTCAATTTCTTTTACATGGCTATTGAGCTTTTGTTGAGTAATGGACTGAAGCCCGGAAGTCATTTCTTTTTTGAGGTTGATGATGCTTATAGTTGCCAACACTGACAGAGAAACCGCAACCAGCAAGACAACGCTAATGTTTATTCGCGTTTTAAAACCTAATCGCATAATTATCCTCATACGCTAGTAAGTGAACTGGGTTTTGTTGACCGAATTGTCAAAGTGATTTGAACAAATGTTTCGACAAACTCTGATTAACTTAGAGTTATGTTTTATTGTTTTAATTTATTCCGAATTAATATCCGGCGGATTATGCCATAGTAATAAAACTATCGAGGAGCGGTTTCTATGCAGTGGTGTGCGCAAATGTGATATTCATCACGCTAAATATGAGCTTATTTCATAAGATTCAGAAGTGAGAACTTTACTACCAGTATAAACAGGATTTTATGCTGGTTTCTGAAATAAATATTTACAGGATTTGTAACGGAAAAAAGGGGCTTAACGCCCCCAAAATATGTTTAGGAAGCGTTGACGTGTAACCCATTTGCATAGAACAAATGTGCATCTTCTGCGCGGCAACCAAGTGTGAGAGTTTGATACTTGGTAACTTCCTGATCCCCTGGGGAATGTACTGTAAACCCATCAACGCCTAAAGCCTGACCAAAAAGATAAGTGCTGTTACCCAGGCGCTCAACCACTTCACTGTCGAACTGGAAACTTATGGCACTTTCTTCGCCAATAAGGAGATGCTCTGGTCGAATTCCAAAAGTCAGTTTATCGCCTGGCTTAGCGGTAATTTCTCCGTCATATGGTAACGATATAATGGATTCGTCAGGTGTTTTTAGTGTGAGAGTTTGAGCTGAAAGTGAAATAAACTCTGTCGGAACGAAGTTCATCTTAGGAGAACCGATGAACCCTGCAACAAATTCATTTTTCGGATGGTGATAAAGCTCCAGTGGCGTACCAACCTGTTCGACGTTTCCTGCTCTGAGTACCACGATCTTGTCTGCCAGTGTCATCGCTTCCACCTGATCGTGAGTCACGTACACCATGGTGTTTTGCAACTCCTGATGTAACTTAGCGATTTGCAAACGCATTTCGACCCGTAATTCGGCGTCAAGATTGGACAGAGGTTCATCAAACAGGAAGACTTTGGGGTTTCTGACAATGGCGCGGCCAATTGCCACCCTCTGCCTTTGACCACCTGAAAGCTCCTTAGGCTTACGCTTAAGAAGCGGTTCCAACTGGAGCGTTTTCGCCGCAATCGAAACTTGCTTTTCTATCTTCTCTTTGGGATGCCCGGTCATTTTGAGCCCAAAGCCCATGTTTTCTTCTACTGTCATATGCGGGTAAAGCGCGTAAGACTGGAATACCATGGCAACGCCACGCTCGGCAGGGTCAACTTCGTTTACGACTTCGTTCTCTATTTCTATTGTGCCACCTGAAATCTCTTCCAGACCCGCAATCAACCGAAGCAGTGTCGACTTACCGCAACCTGATGGACCAACAAAAACGACGAACTCTCCGTTGTTGATCTCCAGATCCACCCCGTGAATTGTCCGGATGTCACCATATTCTTTGATGACGTTTTGTAACGTGATGTCTGCCATTTTGGACTCCCGAGCACAAGCAGTAGTAGTAACTGAAATTTAAAATACGTGAACACGCAAACATTGTTAGTGACTTGTTAATAATAGTTGATCGTGATCAACTTAAAATGCACCAATTGAGTGATTTTTGTGGAAACGTTTACACTTTGAGTTTTATTACTGTGCAAAATTTCTTCAACGATCCTATATTGAACGTAGATGCAAAGAGAATAGAAGTGTTTTTGCTCAACTTAGTGCCCCATCTTGATGCAGGGATTTGAGTAAAAAGTAAAAGGGAATGCATAAAAATGGAACAATCTGTGAAAACGATATACCCAGGAAGTCGGATGCCTTCTGCCAGAAAGAAGCGTTCGACCATGCGACAGCTTACGCCTTGGTTTTTCCTCTTTCCCGCCATGGTCATCTTTGTGGTTTACGTTATTTACCCAATCATCGACAGTATCTGGCTGAGCTTTTATCAGTGGGACGGGCTAGGGGATAAAACTTGGGTCGGGCTTGATAATTACGTCGAGCTGTTTGAATCAGATGCGTTTTACACATCGCTCAAAAATAACTTTCTCTGGCTGGTGTTTTTCATGATTGCACCACCAGCGGGGCTGGCTATCGCTCTTTTCCTCAACCAACAGGTGAAAGGGATTCGAGTTGTGAAGTCACTCTTCTTTTTCCCGTTCGTTATTTCACAGGTAGTGGTTGGATTGGTCTTTGCCTGGTTTTATGACCCGACTTTCGGATTATTCAACATAGCTTTAAATGGATTAGGGCTTGAACCGATCGCCATCCTTTCGAACGAAAAGTACGTGACCTACGGAATCATCGCTGCTGGGCTGTGGCCGCAAATTTCCTATTGCATGATTTTGTACCTGACAGGGCTGAATAATCTCGATCCAGAACAAATAGAAGCAGCGCGCCTTGATGGTGCAAAGAAATGGCGCATGCTCTGGTATGTGGTGCTGCCTCAACTTCGTCCTGCCACTTTTATTGCCATTGTGGTTACCGTTATTGGTGCACTTCGATCTTTCGATTTGGTTGCAACCATGACGGCGGGTGGACCTTGGGGCAGTTCTTCAGTGCTGGCGTATCAAATGTATGAAGAATCCATTTTCAATTACCGAATGGGCTTTGGTGCCGCGGTGTCGGTGGTTCTGTTTCTCATTATGGATGTGTACATCGCTTACTTCTTGTGGCGTATGTTGAGGAGTGAAAAATAATGTATCCGCAACCGATTCAAAAGGCAGGACGCCTGACCAATATCAGCTACCGCGTTGCGCTGCCTATTTCTATTCTGATGTGGCTGCTGCCATTGATAGCGGTGATGATGACTTCGATTCGCTCGATAGAAGACATCAACAAAGGTAACTATTGGGGTATACCCAGCGATATTCAGTTTTTCGAAAACTACTCTCAGGTGTTTACCTCTACCCCTATGGGGCAGTACTTGCTAAACAGCCTGATGATCACCATTCCTGCCGTGGCAGGTGCGGTTGCGCTCTCAACGCTTGGGGGCTATGCACTCGCAAAATACAACTTCAAAGCCAACATCTGGATTTTTGCCACCTTTATCGCGGGTAACTTCGTGCCGTTTCAGATTCTGATGATTCCGGTTCGCGACCTGACTATTACCTTTGGTTTGTACGACACCCGCTGGGCGTTGATCTTCTTCCACATTGCATTTCAGGCAGGGTTTTGCACCTTGTTTATGCGCAACTTTATCGTCGGAATCCCCGATGCTCTTATTGAAGCGGCAAGGGTTGAAGGGGTGAGCGAATGGAAGATCTTCTGGTACGTGGTGCTACCGCTTGTGCGACCTGCACTGGCAGCGTTGTCTGTGCTGGTATTTACTTTTATATGGAATGATTTTTTCTGGGCGCTGGTACTTGTGCAAAGTGACGAAGTAAGACCGGTAACGGCTGGCTTGAGTGCTTTGCGCGGACAATGGCTTGCTTCCTGGCAGTTTATTTCTGCCGGTGCTGTGGTCGCGGCTATTCCACCAGTGGTTCTGTTCTTTACGATGCAACGCCACTTTATCGCGGGTCTGACCCTTGGGGCGACAAAAGGATAAATGCATTGAACACAGAACATCAGCCTAAACAACTGAATTTGGCGATAGCGATTAGATAATAAAAAACACCCACGACTTCGAGTTTTGAAGTTAAACGGGGCTTAAAAAATTTGGACCACAAGAGCAAAGCTCAACAACAAGGACCTTATTATGAAATACGTGAAACACTTAGCTGCATCAGTCTTGCTTGCTGCAACTGTCGCTGGTTCAGCAGTCGCGGGAACATTGGTGATTAACTCCAATGCCTCAGATGCTGCACCAAAACAGGCATGGGACGAAGTGGTGTCGCGCTTTAAGGCAGCGAACCCAGATGTAGAGGTCAAATACAACCTGTACGACCACGAATCCTACAAAACGACGATTCGAAACTGGCTGGCAACGTCGCCACCGGATGTCGTATTTTGGTTTGCAGGTAACCGCATGAAAACTTTTGTGGATCGCGGACTTCTTGAAGATGTGAGTGACCTGTGGGAAGCCAACGGAATGAATCAGGACTTTGCAGCCGCAGCGCCTGCGATGTCCGTAAACGGTAAAAAATACGGTGTGCCATACACTTATTACCAATGGGGCGTGTACTACCGCAAAGATATCTTCGATAAATTCGGCATTGCAGAGCCTAAAAACTGGGACGAATTTAAAGCGGCGGCAGCCAAGCTGAAAGCAAATAACGTTGCGCCGTTTGCCATCGGAACCAAGTACCTTTGGACGGCCGCGGGATGGTTTGATTATTTGAACCTTCGTACCAATGGTCTGGATTTCCACATTCAGCTCATGGACGGTAAAGTCCCTTACACCGACGATCGTGTTAAGAAAACATTCGCCAAGTGGAAAGAGTTGGTCGAGCCTGGTTACTTCCTGGACAACCACGCGTCTTATTCCTGGCAGGAAGCGCAGCCATTCCTGTACAACGGTCAGGCGGCAATGTACCTAATCGGTAACTTCATCACACCAAACTTCCCACCTGAAATGGACGGCAAAATGGGTTTCTTTCAGTTCCCTGTTATCGACCCATCGGTTGGTCTGGCGGAAGACGCACCAATGGATACCATCCATATTCCAAGCAAAGCGAAGAACAAAGAAGAAGCACGTAAGTTCCTTGCCTTTGTCGCAACGCCTGAAATTCAGAAGCTGATTAACGACAGCATTCTGCAAATCCCAACCAACAACAAAGCATCGGTTAAAGATGATCCGTTCCTGAACGTAGGTGTGGAAATGTTGGGTAAAGCAGTAGGTACGGCACAGTTCTATGACCGTGACACCGATCCTGCAATGGCGAAAGAAGGGATGAAAGGGTTCCAGGAATTTATGGTTCACCCAGATCGTCTGGACAAGATTCTTCAGCGCCTGGAAAAAGCGCGCCAGAGAACATTTAAATAACTCTGGTTTTAACCAGTTTGCCGCAGTGTAGGGCTGCGGCATTCTTTTTCAAATGAAAGCTAACAAACAGCGGCTACAGCGAGTATGGCTATGAGAACGTTTAAAGACATCTTTTCAGCACGTGAATGGGAAAACCACCATGTCACTCATCATAATGTGCTCAGCGCTCATGCTCCGTTATTTAGTTTTAAAGATTCCCAAGATGCGTTGAATGCAGGTGAGGGGAGCCGCGTATGTTTAAATGGAGTTTGGGCATTCAACCTGTTTTCCAAACCCGAAGAAATAGAAGAACAGCAGGTCGCCAGACATTTTGACGATTCAGGCTGGGACAACATCGATGTTCCCGGCAACTGGCAGATGCAAGGTCACGATTTCCCAATCTACACCAATGTAAAATACCCGTTTGCCGACAACCCGCCTTTTGTCCCCAAAGACAACCCGACAGGCGTATATCGCCGGGCGTTTTCTCTTTCTGAAGATGAGTTAACAGAGCAGATCCGAGTTGTATTTGATGGCGTTAATTCAGCCTTCCATCTCTGGTGTAACGGTGAATGGGTAGGGTACTCACAAGACAGCCGTTTACCTGCCGAGTTTGATCTGACCGATTTTGTGGAAGCGGGCGAAAACCAGCTCACCGTTGTGGTATTTCGTTGGTCTGATGGCAGCTATCTGGAAGATCAGGATATGTGGTGGCTGAGTGGTATTTTCCGCGACGTTTACCTGCTGAAAAAGCCCAGACTCTGCATTGCAGATGTCACCATTCAAACTCATTTAGATGCCTGTTATCGCGATGCCACTTTACGTGTCGAAACAACGCTGAGTCAGGTTAATGAAGACGCTTACACCTGTATTGAGCTATTTGATGCGAACGGTACAAGAGTGCTGGAATCACGTCCTGAATTCACCGGACGAGTATTCATTGATGAAAAAGGTGGCTGGGCAGACAAAACTCATCACAACTTGCCTGTACCTGAGCCGAAAAAGTGGAGTTCAGAGTCGCCTTACCTCTATCGCTGTGTGGTATCACTCAAAGACAAACAGGGGAATCTGCTTGATTGTGAAGCCTATGATGTTGGTTTCCGACAGGTAGAGATTAAGAGCGGACAACTGATGATCAACGGTAAACCGCTGTTGATTCGAGGGGTGAACCGACATGAGCATCATCCTGAACGTGGTCACGCTGTCACGCGTGATGACATGTTAGAAGACATCATTCTGCTTAAACAAAACAACTTTAATGCAGTCAGAACCTCACACTATCCTAACCACCCAGAATGGTATGAGTTGTGTGATCAATACGGTTTATATGTGGTCGATGAAGCTAATATCGAATCCCACGGACAGTTCCCAATGTGCCGTCTGTCGGACGATGTTTCATGGCTATCTGCTTATATGAGGCGCGCCAGCCGTATGGTTGCGCGAGATAAAAATCATCCGAGTGTGATTATCTGGTCGCTGGGTAATGAGTCTGGCATTGGTGGAAATCACCACGCCATGTACCAATGGATCAAGATGTCCGATCCGACAAGACCTGTACAATATGAGGGTGGCGGGGCAGATACCGCGGCTACCGACATCATTCCTCCTATGTATTCGCGAGTCGACCGAGACGAGTATTTTCCTAATCAAAAAGACGAGATCAGCCGACGTGGCATTAAAAAGTGGATATCACTTCCAGACGAGAATAGACCGCTGATCTTATGTGAATACGCTCACGCAATGGGAAACAGCTTAGGCAACTTCCACAAGTACTGGGAAGCATTCCGCGCCTACCCTAGACTCCAAGGGGGATTCATCTGGGACTGGGTTGATCAGGGAATCACTAAGTTAGACGACAAGGGACAACCTTATTGGGCGTATGGTGGGGATTTTGGTGACGACATCAATGACAGACAATTCTGCATTAACGGATTGCTGTTCCCAGACAGAACACCACATCCGACGATTCATGAAGTGAAAAAGGCTCAGCAGTTTTTTCAGTTCAGCTTAGCCGATACAAATCCCATAACCGTCGAAGTCACCAATGAGCATCTGTTCGAATCCGATATCCCGCTCAATTTGCACTGGCAATTAGTCGAAGGCGACACGCTGGTGGAGCTAGGGCAATTGCCGTTAGAAGTGTCTGCCGACAGTAAAACCACATTGGTACTTTCAGAGAATGCCATCTCGGAAACTGCCAAAGCACCGCGTTATCTGAACCTTCACGTGGTAACCGATTCCGAGTTACCTTGGGCAGAAGAAGGGTTTGAAGTTGCCAGCGAACAGCTATCAATCCCATCGTTAGTGCCTCTTAGTTCTTATGTAGAAGAAGCGCCAAACGGCGATGTAATGCTTCACGCAAACGCTCAGGTTATCGAAGTTCAGGGTGAAGGGTTTATGCTCAGTATCAACAAAAACACCGGGTTGATTGAGAGCTGGCGTGCTGGCGACAAAGAAGTATTTAAACGAGTACCAAAAGACTGTTTCTACCGTTCCCCTATCGACAACGACATCGGAACCAGCGAAGCGAACCGCGTGGACCCGAACTCATGGGTGGCGCGTTGGCAGCAGAGTGGGCTGTGGGATATGACGCCACAATGCGTCAGAGTTGACGCGACCAATCTCGCGAGTAAAGCCATCATACAGACAACGTTTGAGCACCAGCACAATGGGGTTTGTCTGATTAGAACGTGTTGGACGTATGCAGTGAGTTCTGACGGAGCGTTGGAAATCGACGTCAAGGTCGAAGTATCTGAAGGGTTGCCGCCGTTGCCAAGAGTTGGATTTGATTTTGTGTTGGTCGATGAAAATCAGTCTGTCGACTGGTTTGGGCGCGGTCCCCATGAAAACTACCCGGACCGAATTCTGTCGGCGCATTTTGGACACTATCAACTTGCCGCGAAAGACTGGTTTACGCCATATATTTTCCCTAGCGAATCTGGCTTGCGATGCGATGTGTCTACGGCGTCTGTCGGAGACTTGAACATCGCCGGAGTGAGAGGACAAGCCTTTCACTTAGGCATTAGTCAGTATGAACCAAGGCAGGTTAGCCAAGCCACGCACACATGCGACCTGACATTGAGTGGTCAGCTCTATGTGAATGTTGATACAGCACATATGGGCGTTGGTGGCGATGATTCCTGGACGCCAAGTGTCCATCAGGAATTCCAATTGAAAGAGAAACACTTTCACTATCAGGTGATGTTAAAGCCCAATACTTCAAAAAATTAGTTGGCAACAGACCCACTGAGAAGTCATTGATTTAAAAATGTAAACGTATACACAAGGAAAGAATAATGAATTCTGGTCAATTTGACCCAAAAGAGCATCCGCATAGAAGATATAACCCACTGACTGGTCAGTGGATTTTGGTGTCACCACACAGAGCGAAACGCCCCTGGAGTGGGCAAAATGAAGAAGTCGAAGAAAGCAGCTCAAAATCTTACGATCCTGACTGCTTTTTGTGCCCGACAAATACCCGTATTTCTGGCGAGAAAAATCCAGATTATAAAGGTTGTTACGTGTTTCAAAATGACTTCGCCGCCTTAATGCCAGACTCTCCGGGACCAGAGAAATCTTCCGACCCGCTGTTTCAGAGTGGTCCAGCGAACGGATTAAGCCGGGTGATTTGCTTTTCGCCTCATCACAGCAAAACCCTTCCAGAGTTGAGCGTGCCTCAAATTACCGAGGTGATTAATACCTGGGACGAACAGGTGACGGAACTGGGACAAGAGTATTTATGGGTTCAGGCGTTTGAAAACAAGGGCGAACTGATGGGGTGTTCTCAGCCGCACCCTCACGGACAGATATGGGCGAACAGCTTTTTGCCAAATGAAATAGCACGTAAAGACGGGCTGCTTTGGGAATATCAGGATCAGCACGGTAGCAATTTGCTGTTGGATTACGCAGTGAAAGAACAAGCGTTACAGGAGCGAGTGGTTGTTGAAACGGAATATTGGATTGCGGTCGTGCCTTACTGGGCTTCCTGGCCATTTGAAACGCTCTTGCTTCCCAAGTTTTCAGTCACTCGGTTTAACCAGTTAAACAAAGAACAGCGAGTCGACTTGGCGCAAGCTCTTAAGAGGCTAACCACGCGTTACGACAACTTGTTTAACTGCTCCTTCCCTTATTCCATGGGATGGCACTTTGCGCCATTTTTCAAAGACGAGCGCAATATTGAGCACTGGCAATTGCATGCTCATTTCTATCCGCCACTGCTAAGAAGTGCCACTGTGCGGAAGTTTATGGTTGGCTATGAAATGCTGGCTGAGTATCAAAGAGATTTAACGCCAGAACAAGCGGCAGAGCGCCTATCGCAGTTGAGCGATGTGCACTACAAGGAAGCTTAATGGTCGGTAGAAATAGGTAGTTGGAGAGAAAACATGAACGCACTGGTTTATTTCGTTAATGAATCATTTACAGAGGTATTCAAAGAAGCCCCGTCGCATCTGATTCAGGCACCGGGACGTGTAAATTTGATTGGTGAGCATACCGACTATAACGACGGTTTTGTTCTGCCCTGTGCCATCAACTATCAAACCGTGATTGCCGCCAGAAAACGAGATGACAATCTGATGCGTGTTGTTGCGTTGGACTATGGCAGCGAGATGGATGAGTTTGATGTGTCGGGACCCATTCATCATGAACCAAATAAAATGTGGGCAAACTACATACGTGGTGTCGTTTTGCATATTCGTCAGCGTGGCTTTCAGTTTGGTGGTGCGGATCTGGTTGTTTCTGGCAACATTCCTCAGGGTACGGGTCTTAGCTCATCTGCTTCTCTTGAAGTGGCGGTAGGCAAGACCATGACAGAGCTCTATGGTTTAGGTCTTGATAATCAGTCGCTCGCATTGATAGGTCAGGAGGCGGAGAACCAGTTTGTTGGTTGTAACTGTGGAATTATGGATCAGCTTATCTCTGCCAAAGGGGAAGAGGGAAGCGCGCTGCTTATAGATTGCCACTCGCTTGAAACTCAGCCTATTCATTTACCATCTGAACTTACCGTGCTTATTGTTAACTCGAACAAAAGCCGAGGCTTGGTCGACAGTGAATACAATACGCGCCGAGAGCAATGTGAAGCCGCCGCCGCGTTTTTCAATGTTAAAGCGCTAAGAGACGTGACGATTGAACAGCTCGAAAATGCCAAGTCAGAAATGGACGATGTGGTGTACCGAAGAGCAAAGCACATCATCACTGAAAATGCCAGAACTCTGGCAGCCAGTTCAGCACTTAAGCAAGGCAATGTTTATGAGCTCTCTGAACTGATGCGTCAGTCCCACCTTTCAATGAAGGATGATTTTGAAATCACGGTGCCAGAAATTGATTTTCTGGTAGATAAGATTGATAAACTTATTGGGCACAATGGCGGTGTTCGAATGACAGGAGGCGGATTCGGTGGATGTGTTATCGCGTTAGTTCCCGAAAGTGCTATTCAAGTCATTCGCGAGAAAGTCTTACCCGTCTATTATGAACAATATGGATTGCAAGCAGAGCTTCATGTTTGTTCTGCACAGGTTGGGACTTCTTTGGTGGATTTATGATAGGAAAGGCAAGCGACGGCAAACCGCCGATAGTAGTGAGATTAGAGAACGAGAACGGGCTTTCAATCGAACTGATGGATATTGGTGCAACCTGGCTTTCCTGCAAGATCCCTTTGTTTGAAGGGGCGAGAGAAGTACTGCTTGGCGTCGATAATATGGACGATTTCTATCGGCAAAGCGCTTACTTTGGAGCAAGCGTAGGCCGCTATGCCAATAGAATAGCCCAAGGGCGTTTTGAACTCGGAAATAGAACCTATCAGGTCTCGCAAAACCAACCTCCCCACTGTTTACACGGTGGGGAAAGCGGTTTTGACAAAAGGCGCTGGACGATTGCTCGGCAGGATAAACAATGTGTGGTTTTTACACTCACGTCGCCAGATGGTGATCAAGGCTTTCCTTCTGAACTTTCAGTAAAAGCCAGATACGAGGTAACGGACGACAACCGAGTGGTGATTGAGTACTCTGCATCCGCTGAATCCGACACAATCGTTGCGCTGACTAACCATGCGTACTTTAACCTCGATGGTGAAGGGGATGTTCTTGAACATCATTTGCAACTTTCTGCCGACAGCTACCTTCCCGTTGGAGAAGATGGCATTCCAGAAAGTGGTGTGACTCCTGTGGTAGGAACTGGGTTCGATTTCCGTGCAGGTAAAACCATTATGGAGGATTTACTCACAGACGAAGATCAGCAGAAGGTTGGAGGATACGACCATTCATTCTTGTTATCTGAGTATGAAAATTTCGACAACTCTCAATGCCAGTTAACGTCATCTGACGGAATTGTCTCCCTTGGCATTGCCACTAACCAAGAAGCCATTCAGGTTTATACGGGTAACTTTTTGGCTGGCGAGCCCAGTCGCGATGGCACTTATCACCGACACGAAGGTGTTGCGCTAGAAACTCAATGCTTGCCGAACTCTCCCAATACCAATCTGGAAGCGTGTCTACTCAAAGCTAGGGATCTTTATCTCAACCGCACAGAATTCCGGTTTTCATTCAAGCGGTGATTACCCGCTGTTTTAAATAATATTTATGTCAATTTAACATCCTTGTACATAAACTGCGCACATATGGTAATGCGAACAATTCTCCATATCCTTCTGCGCATTACTTATTCTTGAATTATTCAGCGCTTTCAGGTCATTAATCAATGACTTGAAGGCGAATTAGTTTGTGTATATAGGGTAATTACATGAAAAATATTGCCATGATGGCATTTGCTGGTGTGTTGATAGGCTGCGGTGGAGGAGGTTCTGATTCCAAATACCCAACGAGCCCGACAATTCCAAAAGAACCTACACGTGGAATCACATCGGCAGGTTCTTATATTTCCGTTGATCACGAGAGTTACTACGCCTTACCTGCTGGGGCTAAGGCAACCAAATCTGTTCTTGCTGGACAGTGGTTAAGGTTTATAGGTAATTCCTCGGTTGCAAAAATCAAATCCAATGAATGGGTACACACCAAGCCAGATGGAACCATCGTCAATGGTGCTGACGAGAGACGTTTCACTGTCACCTTTACAGAAGCGGGTAATCATAGCCTTTCTTACTGCGCGACCCATGAAAATCAAAGCAACACGAGTCGCTACCCAAGATGTGTGGACATGCAAATTCAGGTGAATGATGCAGCCCCCAAGTTCACATACAACGTCAATGAAGATGCCACTCTAAATATTAACGCCAGCGAGTTTTTTAATGGTGATGCAGCGACCATTGAGATGGTTGGTCATACATTCAAAGGTGGCTTGTTTGTATCAGGCAACAGACAATCTCTGGCTTACGATCCTGGAGGTTCGTACCAATATCTGAATGCGGGTGAATCCGGCTCTATTAGAGTACCTATCAGAGCAAAATCTGCTACTGAGTCCTGGCACGGTAACATTCAGATCACTGTTGATGGGGTCGCCAACGCGACTGAATGTACTGATGCCAACAGCCGTACTATTTCACCTGTGACTGTCGGGTCTGATCCGGTAGATGTTAAGGATGGTGAATGCATTAAGATTGATTCAAATGAGACATCGGCACTAAGCGGAACCTGGGCTCCTTATGAAGGCGTTAACGGTGGTGCATTAGTGAGCTTTTTTGAGCAAATTGGCGCTAACCCAGCGGCAAAAGTGCTGTACTTCAAAATGCCTGCGACAGGTCAATTACACCTGAACTGGTGCCCAACAAGCACACGAGAATGTGCCCCCAAACGTTGGCAACTGAAAAACACCAAAACAGAAACGGCAAAAGAGCCCACACTCGAAAACTGGGTTTCGACCAGTACGCATAATATAAATGACAATATTGTAATTACAGCCACACCGTCTGCACATGTTGCCAACCCTACGTATCGTTGGTTTGTTTTCGACCAGCACAACGGTCACCAGAAAATCATGGATGTGATCACCAAATCCAACCAGTTCACCCTGGGTAAAGTGGGCACCGCGAAAAACTACCGAGTAGATGTAATGGTGGACAATAACATCTACGAGTTTGCGTCAGGCTTCGACAGTTCGGTACATGGACGGGTTGTTCCTGTGGGCAAGTATAAGTTTTATAATTCATGGAGTTACATAAGAGGCGATGAACCCAACCCACCAAAAGCGATTGTGAAAGTGAATGGTGTTCGCTACGAACCTAAAGACATGGCAAGAAGCCTGATCATTGTCGACATTGAGGGAACAAATTCCGTAAAACTGGATGCGACAGACTCAATCTTCAATGCCAATGACCAAATGTTAGAATTCCAATACTGGGACTACGAAAACGGACGCCGTGAGCTTGTTTCATCAAGCACAACATATAATTTCGAATTCGGTTCAGACAAATCCCGACATGTCGATTTCTGTATAAGAGGCGAGTTCCCATGGAACCAAAGCGAAAACCCCTGTTTAGAATTCTTTATTATGAAAAAGTAACTTAGAAAACTTGGTTATTTTTGAAAGCCAGCTTGGGTATCAAGCTGGCTTTTTTGATGGATGGGAGTAATTTCTGGACTACTCAATTCAAAGAACCGGTTAACAATATGTTGGACACGATTCTAATAATGGTACCTCAGAAAAATCTCAAGCTATTCAAATTCGTTCATCAAACCATGTCCGATAACAAGTTGGGGCAGGTGAAGATCGAAGAGTATGATATGAGAAATGTTAAAATGCCGACGTTGGACAACTAAGAATGAAAAATATATATAGTCACCACAGAAGAGAGTACCTTTCAGATGATGCCGCCTTTGAGCACCGCCAAGTCGAATATCTGTTAGAAGACATTAGTAATCGGAAAGAGGACCTTGAATACGTCTTTAATGTGGATAAATTTCAACACGGTTGTTCATATTGTACTGGTGAGTTTCGAGATTACTGGGCTAAGTCCCTTATCTTGAAATATCCCTCCGCTCACAGCCGCTATCTGTTGGCGTATTGGGGGGAATGTTGGTATCAAAATGCGAGAATGCACATCCGAGAGGCACCATTGGATGTTGAGTTTATGGGGCAAACACTGCATTTCCCGCAAGGCACCTTGGGAGAGCTGAGAACGTCCACTGTTTTACATTGGTTAGACGGTGTAGCTTCGGCGGTGTTAAATCGTAATTCCGAAGCACTGAATGAAATGGCAAGTTATGAGGAGAGGCATTTTTACGGCGAAGCCCCTCATCTATACAACGACATTGAGCGCGCTTACTTTCATTTATTAAAAGCGTTTGTTCAAAACGAACAAGACAAAAGCGTCAGGCAAGCGCTTGCCGATAAGGTAACACCAACATTGACGGTGGGGGTTATCACCCAAGCCGTTAACCGTGATGTTGAAAAGGTGTATTACCATCGCCTTGAACCGCTGGCGAGAATAGTGCTTCACCTTTGGAGTATGTTGCCTTCTAGTTTAGATGAGCTAGCTCGGCTTGCCATAGAGAGGCAGTATGATTACTTTGCCAACATACTCCCACGCAGTGATGAACCTCGTGGTAGTGAGTCTCTGGAGCTAGGCTTGCCAGAAACGTACTTGGCGCTTCACGCCATGGCATTCCTTTCACTCCACTACCAACGAAATGGTGAAACTGTGACGTTTGACTCACCCTATATGCCACTAACTATCATTAAAGGCGAAGGCCCCACCCGTCAGGAAGTCCTCGCCAATCCCCCCGTGTTCGATCTGGAACACGTATTAGGCAACCAATAAAAGGAAACAAGAGGCTTGTGACAGCAAGCCTCTTTAATTTAAGGATAGATAATGAAAAAGAGAATACTCGCAACGGCTTTGGTTGCGTGTGTTTTTACGGCTCAAGCACAAGTAAAAACGGGTCCAGAAATAGAAACGCTGTATCCGGTTGGATTTCATCATGATCAAGGTGATGGTCTTTATATTGAGTTTCAGCCAGGTGCAATGCCAGGTTGCTATGGAGATAAGGGTGGGCGGCTCAGTAAAAGTAATCCTAATTATAAAGAGTATTACTCTTTGCTACTTACTATGATGACCACAAAAAGCTTTAAAGGACAAATTCGATATGAGCAAACAAACCATACAGGGTGGTGGAGCTGCTCAATAGAAGGGATATTTGTTTATCCAAAATAATAAACATTTTTCTCAATACAAACTGATGAGTAGAATTAACTTTCTTAAATTTAAAGAGTAATAGTTGTGAAAAAAATTCCAATCATTTTATTGGCGTTAAGCTTTCTTGCGCCCGTTGTTAATGCAAAAGATATCGGCTTTGGTACGTTAAAAGGGGTTAAGGTTTACGATTTTAAAGCAGACAAATCTTTGCGTATTTATTTCAGTGATAGTGCTACCCATTTAAACCAAGACTGTAAAGGTGTTGCCCGCTTTACTTTTAGCCGCCACAGCTCTGAGTTTATAGATAAAGTTTTAAGTGTTGCAATGGCTGCACAGATTTCTGGTAAAAAGGTCCGAATTCACTCGGAAGAAGGCAGTTGTGAAGGGGCATTTATTGCACTTCAAGAAACGCGTTTTTAATTAATGTATCAATTGTTAGTAAATGAATATTTATTATATTGCAATAGGTATTTTTGATAATTGCGAACGGAGCGACCTTTGCGAATTATAATTCGAATTTGATTGGTGTTATTAAAAACTTTTGGATTTTTGGATGGTAAAAAAATATATTTTACGTTAGAAAGTAAGCCTAAACCTCACCCAGGTTGTTAATCTAACTATTTTGTTATTCCGGATACGATACCGAGCGACAGAAGGCAAATGTTACTTTCTCGATTATTAACGGCTTATGCATCAAAAGAGAAAGTGAATATAGGGTTTGGTGTGAGAGGAGATTGTGTTCACGGGTATATTCGTGTTCATCGCGCTGGTTAAATATATGACATATTAATAAGGGGATTTTATGAAAAAGTTGGCTTGGCTCGTTCTATTGTTTCTACCGTTTGGCGCATTTGCTTCCGGTCATTACAAGTCGGGCAAAATCAGTAATCTTACTGCCGTGACTTCTGGAATTTTGATTATGATGGATTCAGGGTTACCTTCGAAATGCGCAGGTTCACCCTACGGCTGGATGATGATCAAGCAGGAACATACAGCACTGACTTCTGTCGTGCTAACTGCATGGGCAGCAGGTAGAACATCAGGAACCGTTTATGTGGCTGGTCGAGAAAATGGCACAGGATACTGCTTGGTTACACAGTTTGACCCAGCAGGTTAAAATTAACATCAATTAGGAAAATAGAAATGAGAAAGTATTTGTTAGTCTTGTTTGGTTTATTCTTTACATCTTCAGCATTTGCTGTTGGAAATAGCCAAGGTGGAAAGATTGTCCATATTGGTTCAGTCAATGATGCGATCTTGTTTAAGATTGCTGGAAATTCTGAATCGAACCGTCCATCTTGCGCCACTACTGGACGCTTTTCTGTTCACAAAGATAGTGTACATGCATCTCTTGTTCTCACTGCGTTTGCAGCTGATAAAACACTAGCGAATGTCAGAGGATTAGGAACTTGCCACCTATGGGATAATTCTGAAGACTTACGTTGGATTGAAGTTTGTCCGTTAAATGGTTGCCCTTAGAAACTCTCGTAACCATCAGATACCAAGAAATTGAATACGTCTGTTTCATCTAATTGCGAAGTATCTTATGTAAGAATGTATATGTAAAACAGGTGTGTATCTTAATAGTAATAAGCCCCATTCCAAATGGGGCTTCTGCGTTATTTAGCTCTTATATTACTTAACACAAATCTTTGGGTAGCATTGGAATACAGCTCGGATGCCATTATACAGGCTGCTGTATACGATGCTTCTGTGTGATTCTGTTGTTTCTATCTGATAAGTTGAATTCAAAGGATATTGAGCTTCAATTACTTTAGAAACTGTGTCAATTCCGCCAATGTGGCTGATGTACAAATCCATAAACTCAGGTGGAATGTTCTCTTCCCACGCTGCGGAAATGTAGACCATATGCTGGTTAGACGGGATGTTGGTTGCCGCTGTTGTGACTCGCTCTATCATCACCTGATTGTCCCACCACAGGGAAGGATCCATTGCCACATAGCCTTCAAAAACGGAGTTTGCTGCTGGTGAAATTAGGCTGGACACCACAAATAGCCCACCTAGAGAATGACCTGCGATAACCTCGAATCCATCAGTGCGATAGTTGGCGTTAACCCAAGGTACAAGTTCTTCAACGATAAACCTCTCAAACTGCGCACTTTGACCCGTCACGGCACCCGGTGGTGAAAACTCATTGGTATATACGGTTGGAGTTAAATCACGAGCGCGAGTGTTATCTGGGTTTTCAATGGCAATTAAAATGGCTTCTGGGACATCAGCGCGAGTATTCAGTGCCCACATGGCACCTTGAATGTTTTTAATGAGATAAGACCCATCTGTAAAGTAAATAACCGGGTACTGAGCATCTGGGTTGTTGTGATAGTTGCCGGGTAAAGATACCCAGACTCTACGTTGTTCTTCCAGTACCGTGGAAGTCAAAGTGTGCGACTTTATTTCAGGCCACTGCAGCAAGCCTGAAGCGTGCAAACTTGACGCCCAAAATGTAGCAAGAAAAATTATCCATTTTTTCATGGTTTACGCCTCTTATTTTATGAATTATTACATGAATTCAGAGAAACCAATGGGTTACCTCTAAGCTTGGATAATTTATATAAATGAACATTCATATAGTATTCATTTGGCGCATTAATGAAATGGATTAGAAAATTTGCGGCTAACAGCTTAAATATCAATGTAAACATATGAAATTTAAGTAAGTTGATTCTCAAATTTGTTTAAGTCTTAACCTCAAAAAGTTATTTTCGATATTCTATGGATAAGCCTCCTTGGGATAGAATGAAACTCTCAAATCCATCTTTACTCGTTATTGTTATACCTGTATCTAAGCCTATTAACTTGTAGTCGTCTGTCACAAAGAGTAGAGCAGGGGGCTGAGCATTCGCATCGTTAGAAAGTTCTATTCCTTTACACTTTGGTATCAGAGAAAGACGAGATATGTCTTGAATCAATTTTTCTCCTAACAGTTTTGCAACGGCTTTTGGCGGTGAGGAAAGCGTATAGCTACCTGCTACCTTCTGTTTAAACTGTTCACTGGCAACTAAAATATCAGGTTCATTTGCTGGTGAAACGGCTTCACCCGTCAGGCATATTTTTAATAGCTCGTGAGCCAACATCGAAGCGTTGAAGTTTTGGTTATTTGAAAGTATAACGACGACACAATGTCCATTCAGGCTAAATTGCAGTCTGCTAGAAAACCCCTGAATTTTACCTCCATGCCCCGCAGTCGCGGTACCAGCAATGTCACTAATACTAAACCCTGCTCCGTGCTGTCTCTCTGAGCTCTTAACATGGTTGGTGGTCATGTAGCGGAATTGGCTACTGGGAACGATATTTCCCATTGTGAGTTGATACGCATAGCTGGCGAGATCGTGAGCAGACGAGTGCAAAGCCCCGGCAGAACGACCAATTTCGACCGCGGGCTTATCTGCATGGATTAGGTGAGCATTATAGCGAACCCATCCTGGTACGCTGGGTTGACCGTAACCCATGCTATTTAGATTAGCGGGTTTACTCACTGTTTCGGAAATGTAGTCTAACCAATGTTGCTTGGAGATATGATCGATGAAAAGTCCCAATAAGTAATAAGCTGCGTTGGAATATTTATATCCAGTGCCAGGTTCAAAATACGACGGTGATTGGGCAATACCTTCAAAGACGTCCTTGGGATCGTTACTGGAGTCTATTTTGTACAAACTTGGGATGTCACCTAATCCTGAAGTATGGCTAAGAAGCTGAGTAATTGAGAGTGGTTTTAGGTTGTCGGGTAGCTCGTGCCAATATTGACCAATTGGTGCCTCGGTATCGAGTTTGTATTCTTCCGCTAATTTAATCACTGCTGTTGCAGTTATAGGCTTAGTTATCGAACCAATTAAATAGGTTTCTGGTTTTTCTGATTCAGTATTGACATGAATAAGAGGCTTTCCATCTTTTAAAACATAGGCTTCACCTTTAAATGACCACGCTTCTCCAAGCTTTGAACCGTAACTTGAAATGTGATTAATCATATGGAGTTTGGTGGAGTTATCTACTTCTTTAGCGGGAGACGAACAGCCCAGCAAGAATGCGAATGCGAAAATCAAAGTAAAAGAGTGATTCAAAATGTGCATGTAATACTTTTTTATCCCATAACTTGCCGAATACAGCCAATGGATAATATTGATATAAAAGAGGTTTCTAACCTGTTGAATATATTATTTTTAATACGTAGACAACTTTCTTTTTGATACAAAATGTTCAGCTTCTGGCGGAAGTTATGTGCTGCAAAGAATACGATAGTAATTCACTAGTTTAGAAAGCTAATTCCAGTGATGAGCTTAGTTGTACTAAGAAATGATTCATATTGGTAGTTTTATAAAATTAAGGCTCATTTTATTACTATTTTGACGCCTGATTATGCAAGGCTATTCATTCTGAATTTATGATTCTGGTGACATAAACTAACACTTATGGAAAGGGAATTATGATCAGTTCATTTATTGGAACAACCAACATAGACGGTACCGGTAGTGCTAACGACCTCAACGGTGATAACGCAGCCGCCTCAGTCGTAGGTTTTGATAGTTGGTCGGGCGATGGAGTTTCTATTGAACACCTCGATGACTCAAGTCAGTCTGTATTTATTCGCTCGGATTCTTGGAATAAACAGGGTTACAAAGAAGCAAAAGTCGAAGGCGAAAGCGAGTCGGTTTTCATCAGCAATTTTGTCGAAATCGATGTGAATCTTGCGAACAATACGGGTTCAGAAGTCGTAATCGAAAATGCCAAGCGTGGCGAAGTCACAACAGGCGATGGGGCGGATATCATTTCTATTTCTGCTTATAGCAGCAATGCTCTCTGGAGTAATCTGTTTACTATCGATTCTGGTGCCGGAAACGACCACATTGTATTTACGCATTCTAAAAATTCACAGTTTACTGAGTTTGATATAAAAGCGGGTTCGGGGGATGACATTGTCGATATATCAGACCTGAGCTCTCCTGCCACATGGATATCACGCCCATCAGATGCGATTTACGAAGAACTGTTTGGTCCAAACGAACCAGGAACACCGCCACAGATGACTCGCAACGTCGATGGTGGTTCTGGGTTCGATGTACTGAAGTTGGGGAACAATCGAAATGAACATTCAAATTTCGAAGATCATGTCATGTACTCTAACTTCGAAGCCATTGTTGGCGTCGGGGATGATGTGAATTTGATTCTTAACAACGAAATGCTGACCCATAACGACGCAGCAAATGAAACGGGCTTCGGCTTGATCATTTCTAATGCGGGCACTTGGATGGAAGAGTGGTCGCCATACTTTCAGTTTTCATTGATCACAGAAGCGCGTGCGCTAACGGCAGAGGAATCGGAATATCTAGAGTCTCATAGTTTTTCTGCTGATGACTTTATCTCCTTGACCTTCGAAACATCGACCGACACGTTTCAGGTCTTTACCGACAGCGATTACGACTCAACCTATGTTTAGGAAAGGTGTTTAGCTGTTTATTTGACTTCTAAAACTGAGGATAACCGCCAACTGTTCAATCAGAGGCGGTTATTTTTTGGTAACACTATTCGTTTTTCTTCCGTTTCAGTCTTGTACGCTAGTTCTAGTTGGCTAAAGGGCAATGGCTTGTAAAAGTAGTAGCCTTGAATGTAGTCGCATTCCACTTTGGTCAGGCAGTTGAGCTGTTTCAAAGTCTCAACCCCTTCTGCAATCACCTTTAGGTTTAGGCTGTGCGCGAGTTCTATCAGCGAGGTAGTGATCAGCATGCTCTGATTATTAGCAGGCAGTTCGTCAACAAACTCTTTATCGATCTTAATGAAGTCGACGGGCATCTGCCGCAAATAGTTCAGGGAAGAAAAGCCTGTACCAAAATCGTCCAGAGCAACAGTGACGCCAAGCTGTCTCACTTTGCCAAGAACATCAAGAATAGAATCAATGTCGGCGAGCAGACCGCTTTCGGTGATTTCAAGTTCAAGATGGTGGGATGGCAATCCACTCTTTTCTAAAGCTTTGTTTACATGGTTGTAGAAGTCCGGGTGTTTCAACTGCTTGGTTGATACGTTGACCGCCATACGAATATTAATGCCATCATCCAGTAGGGATTTTGCGTCATAGCAAGCCTGATCCAATACCCAACGACCAAGGGGAATTATCTGACCGGAATCTTCTGCAATCGGAATAAAATCATTGGGGAAAATAGTGCCTTCGGTGGCATGCTCCCAGCGTACCAGTGCTTCTACATTGAACTCGTCACACGGTTCAACATTCACTTTGGGTTGGTACAGCAAGTGGAAGTCGTCGTTTTTTATCGCATCGTGAATATCGTGTTCACGCTGTAAACGAAGTGAGAAGGTGAGATCGAGCTGCTCTGTGTAAATTCGGCATTGATTTCGTCCAAGCTCTTTAGCGGAAGACATGGCAAGATCGGAGTGCTTTACCACTTCAACAAGGCTGACTTTATCTTCTACCGTGGCGATCCCGATACTGGCTGTAATGCTCACGGATTCTCCGGCTATCAGAACAGGTTCGCTGATGGAGCGACGCAGTCGATCAGACATGGGTTTGAGCTGTTCTGCTGCCCCAACTGCGATAATAGTGAATTCATCTCCACCCAGATGAGACACAAAATCTCGTTGTTTCACGCAGCGCGAAATTCTTGAACCAATGAGATTGAGTACTTTGTCACCCTGCTCAAAACCGTACTTGTCGTTAATTCGCTTAAAGTAATCTAAGTCGATATATAGAATCGAGTATGTATTTTTGTTCTTTTTCGACGCTTTTACCGTGTCTTGCAGTTTGCGCCAGAAGTAGCGCCGGTTTGGCAACTGAGTGGTGTATTCGTAGCCGGTATAGTTACTGTCGTCATGTTTATCATCCAGACGAAGCTCGGATATGTCGTGAACGATACAGACGAAGTGCGTGACCTGTTGACGCTCATTTTTTATCGGTGCGATATTCAGGCGGATAAAATGTTTTTGGTTCTGAATCGTTTTGGTCGAAAACTCACCTTCCCAGAAAGAACCAGCGGTGAGCACACGGTTCATCTCGGGGTAAACGGGTTCGGCTTCGTTACACCAACGCTCAAGCAAAGCCAGTGATTGGGAGCTTGCCACGTCTTCAATATGAAAGAGCTTTTTAAATTCGTTGTTGACGCTCAGTACTTTGCTTTTACAGTTGAAAATGATAACGGCCGCAGACTCCGATTTTACGGAGTCGCTGATTTCTTTCATGCTGGCGTTTTCGTCAAACAGTCGGGCAATATCGGATTGCAGATTACGCTGCCTGTGGTTGAGCTCAGTCACCAGTTTTTCATTGAGCAAGGCGATGTCTCTGGCTTTTTGCATCATGTCCTGTTCGAACTTAAAGTGCTCAGTCCGATTTTCGATGATCAGCAAGCTCTCACCAGCATTATTGGAAGCAATTGCTGTGAGCTGAAGCTCTTCACCTTCGGCGTCTGATTCTGTCCATACCCCAGAGCTTATCGATTCTGTGGATTCAGGTTCTCCCCAAATCGTGTCCGCATCAATAATGAAGTTTTCAATGAAAGGAAAGGCTAAAGAAACATCCAGTTTCTTAGCGCTAAAGGTTGCGCCTGTTTGCTCGCAATATAGTTGCCTGAACCATTCAGCTTCCGGTGTCAGTGAGCAAAATGACTGATCCTCATTTCTAACAAGTACTACGTAGTTCAGTGACGTGAGAACGGCTTCCAAATGGTTCATCGCTATTTCCCTATATCAGTCTCGCTCAAGCATGATTTCAGCAAGCTTCTGGAACGCTTCATCAACGTTTTGCCCACTTTTGGCGCTGCATTTAAAAACGGCGGAAGACTTTTCTTCTAACCGGGTGATTTTGTCGTTTCCGATTGACCATTGATCTTCCAGATCGCACTTGTTTAGCATCAGTGTGATCGGTATATCGCCACAATTGTCCACAATCAGAGTTCGTAGTTCATCGGCTACGTCCAGGCTGTCTGGGCGTGTGCCGTCGACCACAAGCATGGCGCCCGATGCTCCGCGTAAATAAGAGGTATTAATGTTGGTGTATACGTCTTTCCCCTCCAGATCCCAAAGTAGAAGCTGAACAGGTTCGGGGCTAAGGTCGACATATTTCTTGGAAATTTTCACCCCAATTGTGGTGTGGTACTTATCGGTAAAAATGCTTTCAACGTATCGTCGCACTAAGCTGGTTTTCCCAACTGCAAATGCGCCAATCATGCAGATTTTTTTGGCTTTCATGCGTGCCCTCTAATCCTTCACAAATCCTTGTTAATCACATCAATGGTGACTCTTCTTAATGCGGATGAAATGCTTTCTGATGACTCAATATTGCTAATGTTTAAGGTAATGATGTGGTTGGCATTGATGCCATTTTCTACCATTACCTGTTTCACGTTCTCTGCCCTTTCTTTACTGAGCTGTATGTTTCGTTCGACAGTCCCTACATCGTCTGAAAAACCGGTCACAATGAATATGGGTGTCAAACGCGGTGACAGTTCCTGTCCGAGGCTGACCAGAGATTTTGCCTGACTGACAAAACGCGCTACGTCCTGATTTCCGCCTGTCGGAGAGACTAAGTTAACGTCGTACTGAAATTTGGTCTGACTCAGGTTGTGAGCAAGCTGATTGTACTCCTGAGTTTTGTTACGAATGACAGGCGTCACTTTGAGCTTTTGAGAAATGAGCGATAGTTCAGGTGCGGATCGCTCCAGATAACTGCGTATCTGGCTCTCTGTGGTTTCAGAGATTTCACCTTTTAGCTCAATTTTTTGATTTTCAATTTGAATAGCCAGTGACTCACTGTTGCCGATCATGGACTTGATGTCGCTGACCACAATGGCATTGCGCAGTCGTTCTGGTTGCGAAATCTCATCTGGAAGAAGCTGCAGCTTACTGGAATCTATTCCCAGGTTGCCATCTACCTGTTTTATGTAATGGGTTAGCCCGGCTAAAGTTGAAGGTTTTAACTGTCCTGAAAGCTTAACGTCTCGATCGGATACCCATACTCTTACTGATTCACTTTCACTCAAATTCGCCAGAATGTTGTGACGTATGATGTCAGTAAGAGTGAGTTGATATCTGGGTATTTCACCGGATTCGTTGAAGTCGACGACTTTGTCTTCAATATTCTGAGTGGTATGAAGGTAGCTGATATTGTTAAGGATCTCAGAGGGTTCGCGAGATCCGGGTTTGCGTAAGACTGAAAGGGTAATGTTCTCGTCTTCAATGACGGATTCAACAACCAGATAGTTAGGTTCGAACTCGAAAATTTGTCTGGTGACGTCGTGTTCATTGCTCACATTGATGTGAACAAATAACTTGTAGAAACCAAAAACAATAAACAGCAGAAGAATAACGAACAGTCTCCACGGGAATCGCTCTTTGGCGTTTTCTTCGAGCGAATTTCCAATCAAGCATTTTTCAAGCAGTGGCTGGGACTCGGCGTATTCTGAATTGTCCCCGTTGAAGTTGGACAGTCGTTCACCGTACTTTTCTTCAATGCTTTCTACAGTGGTAGCTATGGTTACGTCCAAATGCTGGTTTGGAATGCCTCGCACAGCGGCTGCCAGAATAACGTGCGGGGCAACTTCGATTTTCAGAACTAACTCACCCAATCGGACACCCTCAAGCGTGTCGTCACTGTTTCCTCTGAACGAATCGGAAACAAAATCGGTGATAGCCGTCAGCATACTGGATACCAGTTCAGGATCGCTGGTTTCAGCACCTTCAAATGCCACGGAATTGAGTAGCAGACCCGTTTCCCGATGAATCAAAAGCACCTGTTCAACCTGAAAAACGGAGGTTTTCATTAGAAGAAACTGAGCATAGCTGATTCCCTGTCGCCACGCCTGATAACGCCATTTAATCGACTTTAAGCTGAAGTTCTGGGTAAGCACCTGATTTAACGAAGCGATCAGCTGATTGAATGTGGCACTGACGGATTTTCGGACCGCCGCACCAATCACAGGGTAAAGAATGTCTGCAAACTTCTGAGTGCTGTTATTTATGGAAACTTCGATAGCACTATTGATGATAGGTGAAAGCTCTTCGGTGACTTCGTTGTTCTTTTTGTTTCGCGCTTTAATTGCTTCAACAATGACTTCAGCGACACGTTCAGTGTCGCTGTTTTTGTCTAAATAGTCTTTGAGAGCACGTTCGTACTGCTCTCCGAGCACCAAAGAACGGAGTTCCTCGATCTGCGAGTCGTCCCGGCTGATCATTTATTGTCCGTCGAGGTCGTCTGCCATGGTTGAAAGTAGCGTTGCCAACGTTTTTCTGTCGGCTTTATTCTTTCTCAAGTCTTCAGAGACGCTGTCGATTTTGCTCAATGCTTCTTCGTGTTTATCGTGCAGTTGTTGCGACAGTTCGCCAACTTCCTGTGTGAAGTGCATCTCTAGGCTAGTGTTATTTTGCTGGCTGGTTTCAGCGAGACCTTCGAGTGAATCTGCCAGCTTGGCAATCTGAAGGTTGATGGAATCGAGTTTTTTCTCTAACTGGATAAAGGTCTGGTTGGTTTTGTCTGATAGCTCTTCGATAGCACTTTCGATGGATTCAGCGCGTTCCCCAAAAAGCAGTTGCTGTATTTGTGTTAGTTGATCCGCACCGTTTGTTTGAGGCTCAATTTCAACATCTGAGCTCTTTGCTTGCTTAGTCATACCATTTCCCTTTCATTTTCAGGTCGCATCCAGCTAGTCAGCTTTATCAATAAGCGTATGTGGTGATTAAGATTTAATCAAATATTGTGCTCAGAGATTTGGCAATTTGTGGAATAAATGAGACGGGAAAAATTCTTAGGTACGAGCGTGAGCTTCAGGCGATATAGAAACGACCTGATTACGAAATAACCCTGCTTTTTTAGGGTATTAGAGTTTGTTGATATTTCGAATAAAATTTAGCCAATACAGGTGAGCGAGCGCTAGTCTCGCACCTTATCAACGGAGTTTCGTCTGACCAGAGTGGGGGAAAGAACCACAGATTCACTGTCGATCTTCTCACCATCTGCCAACGCAAGTGAAAGCCTTGCCGCTTGCTCTGCCATCATTTGTATCGGATAACGTATCGTGGTGAGTTTTGGGGAAAGGTATTTGGCAATAGGACCGTCGTCGAAACCGATCATGGAAACATTCTCCGGCACATCCAGCCCGTTTTCTTCAAGGATGGACATTGCGCCTGCCGCCATGTAGTCGTTATACGCAAAGACAGCGGAAATAGGTAAAGACTGGGTAAGCAGGTGAGTCATGGCATCTTCACCGCCTTCACTGTCTGGATTTCGATGAACGATATAGCGATCAGACAGTTCAATGTTGTGATCGCGTAGTGCCGCAAGATAACCCGAAACCCGTGCATCGACGTCTTCAATGTGGTGAGAAGAAGAGATACAGGCGATGTTTTTGTGCCCATGACGAATCAGGTATTCGGTGGCAAGATAAGCGCCTTTGTAATTATCCAAAGCAATGCATCGGTGAGCGATAGCGGGGATGTGACGATTGATTAGCACCATTCCCGGTACTTCCTTTGTGTAAGAAAGCAGTTCTTCATCGGTCAACCCTTTGGCGTGAATAATCAAGCTTTCGCATCGGCTATTCACCAACAGTTCAATGGCTTCTCGCTCTTCATCCGCATTGTGATAACCGTTTCCGATTAGCAAATGCTTTCCGCGGGTATGAGCGACGTCGTCAACAGCTTTGATCAATGTGCCAAAAAAAGGGTCAGACACATCACTGACCAGAACGCCCATGGTGTTTGTCGACTGGCTAACCAATGCTCTGGCATTAGCATTAGGACGGTAGCCAAGTTGCGCCATAGCCTGACTGACAGACTCTATCGCTTTTTGACTGGCTTTCGGTGAGCGGTTGATAACTCGGGAAACGGTGGCGACGGATACACCAGCCGCTTTTGCGACGTCCTTGATTGTTGCCATTGATGGGATCCTGAAAAAAGTGACCCTTTACTGTAACCGTTAGTGAAAACAAAAGGCAAACTTCGCGTTTAGATCAATGATCCAGTGCACTAAGGTAATGAATTAAAGAAACAAAATGAATGGAAAGCGTTTACATTTTCAGCGGCTAAGTGGTTAGCCGCTGAAATCATAACTCTAAAACAAAGAACCGTTTATCATCATATGGATAGCAATACTGATGGCGTATCCAATACCAATAACAGGTGCCCATTTTAGATGCCCGAAGAAGGTGTACTTACCGTGAGCTGCCCCCATTAATGCCACGCCAGCGGCACTACCAATAGACAATAAGCTACCACCCACACCAGCGGTCAAAGTTACCAGTAGCCAGTTGCCGAGTGACATATCGGGTTGCATTGTCAGCACCGCGAACATCACCGGAATGTTATCGACAATAGCCGAAAGTATTCCCACCATGACGTTAGCCCAAACCGGATTCCACTGGGTGTACATGATTTCTGAGACCAAGCCAAGATAGCCGATAAGGCTAAGGCCACCCACACACATCACGACACCATAGAAGAAGAGCAGGGTATCCCACTCGGCGTGAGATACACGACGGAATACATCAAATGGAACCACGGAGCCTAAGCGTTTTAGTGCCTCTTCATCGTGTGATGCCCGAGCTTTAGCTCGTTTCTTCGCCAGCGACATAGGAAGAGTCTTTCTAAGGAAGAAGCCGAAGAATTGCAGATATGCCAGACCCATCATCATGCCAATAACAGGAGGGAAGTGCAGGAAGCCGTGGAATGCAACGGCGGTTGCTATGGTAAGCAAGAAAAGTGCAACGATTCGCTTGGCACCACGCTTTAATTCGACCACCTCTTTCACTGCATCCGGCTGTTCTTTTGGAATAAAGAAAGACATGATGAGTGCAGGTGCTACGTAGTTAGCAACCGAGGGAACAAATAGGGTCAAAAACTGGCTAAAAGAAACTAGCCCTGCCTGCCAGACCATTAAGGTGGTAATGTCACCAAATGGGCTAAATGCACCGCCAGCATTAGCCGCGACCACAATGTTGATACAGGCAAGATTAATAAATCGGGTATTGTCCCCGCCAACTTTCATTACGACAGCGCACATCAAAAGGGCAGTTGTAAGGTTGTCGGCAATCGGAGAAATAAAGAAGGAGAGAATCCCAGTAATCCAGAACAGAGTACGCAGGTTGAACCCTTTATTCACCATCCATGCCTGTAAAGCATCAAATAGGCGTCGTTCTTCCATGGCGTTGATGTACGTCATTGCTACCAATAGGAAGAGCAGCAATTGGGCATACTCCAATAAGTTATGCTCCAAGGCTTGCTTAGCCACTTCTATTTCGCCATTGGCTTGAAACGCAAAACCAATCATTAGCCAGATAATACCGGCGGCCAGCAGCACAGGTTTGGACTTTCTGAGCTTTAAATATTCTTCCCCCATCACTAAGCAGTATGCGAGCCCAAAAATAATGAGCGAAGCGTACCCGACGGTAGAGGTGGTGTAACTTGTGGATGACTCAGCAGCTAAAACGGGAATAGAAAAGAAAGAAGAAAACACAATCAGCAGGCGTAAAAAAGCACTCATCACTTACTCGACTCCTTGAGGTTTAATTTATCCTAAAATATCGACTGCATCTTATGGCAGCTATACATCACTGAAGTGTTTAAATCGGGAATTGATTGATCGAGTTCCGGAAAGGGCTGAGAAAATTTGGTGACCTCTGACAATCGTTTACACATTCAAACAAAGTGATGTTGCGGGTATTTTATACAACTTAGACACGTATAAAAGTGATGTAGCTTGGGTATCCGGCTCCGCTTCCATGAAAATCAGAGTTTAATGTCCACTTAACTTCGTTAAGGGGTTTTTGACGGGTATAAATTCCATAGGTCGACAAGAGTTGTATTGGTTTTGGTAATGTGGATACTGATGAAATACAGAATAAAGTTTGGTGACAGTGCGCTGTTTTTAACCGAACTCAAAGCGGAGAAGTGAAATAATCTCAACAGGCAGTTGATACAATTTAGACTTAACGCCCGATTTTATGAACTTTTGTCGTGCTTTGTGTGTATCTACAGTCGCTTTGGTTTAGTCTATACGCGTTTTCGCCTGCGCTTATACCCAAGTATCTTGAATACCTTCAGGTTATTTGGGTATAAGTTTGAAATATTTTGGGGGAAAACACCATGTCCAATGAATGGGATGAATACGCAGAAAACTGGGAGCAAGATGCTTCTACTGCGATTTATGCTCAGAAGGCTTTCGAAGAGCTCGAAAAGCTGGTGAGCCTTGAGGGACTTAAAGTCTTGGATTTTGGTTGTGGCACAGGGTTGTTGTCGCAGAAACTTTCACCGTTGGTTAAGGAAATTGTCGCGCTTGATTCGTCCGAGAAGATGATCGAGCAACTGGACGCAAAAGAATTGCCGAACGTCGAGCCCGTCGTAGATGAGCTCACGCGTGGTTTGGTCGCCTATCATCCTGCCTTTAGAGGTCAGTTCGATATTGTTGTTGCGTCTTCCGTATGTGGGTTCCTTGGCAACTTTGATGAAACCGCCAAGGTCATTCAATCGCTGTTGAACGAAGGTGGTTTATTTGTTCATTGGGACTGGTTGGCTGAAAACGACAAAGAAGATCACGGGATAACCATTAAGCGAGCTAAGAAGACACTGGAAACTTCTGGTTTTAGCAGCGTGACAGTCGAGACACCATTTACAATTGAATCCCAAAAAGGCGATTTATCGGTTCTGATGGGTGTAGCTCAAAAGTAATTTGAGCCGATCCTATTATTCAGGGTAGGTGCGAAGAATCCGTTTGAAGAATCTGCTAAGCTGTCAGAGTTTATAACGCATAAAGAAGTGAAATGGGACACAGTATTTCGACTCAGACTCGACAGTATTACCGATTGAGATACCCAAAAACCGAGCGACCACGTATTAAAGCGTGGGGGCAGCAGTTCCCCGTGACTGAGATTTCTGAGAAAGGGCTTCGCCTACTGTTCTCGTCTGAAGTAAAAGTAGGGCGAGGAACAGAAGTGGAAGGAGTCGTTATTCTAAGTAGCGGCGAATCCGTCGAAATAAAAGGCGAAGTGCTTAGACTCGATGGTCCTGAGCTGGTGATAAAACTCGCAGAAGGTCCTAGTCTGAAACACATGACCGCTGAACAAATTCGGATTCGGAAAAAATATCCGGGCTTTTTCGACTCAATAAAAACGAAGAACGAATCAAACAGGCAAGCCGACTAGGCTCCAATTTCATCCAAACATACACCCTGTATTTAAAACAGTTGCTAAAGCATTGTATGTCTCGAGAAAATTAGCGAAATAAAACCCCGATAAAGCACTTAATTTTTAAGTGCTTTATCGGTTTTTTTGTTTACAGAGACCGGTCTTCAGCCAGTTCCATCACACTCCCTTGATGCAGAAGCTGATAAACCTGATTACGAACCTGGTTTGCCTGTTCGGATGTTAGAGTTTGTTCCATATCCCGAATAACCAGCCGAAGCAGGACGTTTTTTTGTTCAGGCTGCATTGCTAGACGCTTCCTCGCTCCATTTGGTAAGTCTGCATACGATGTTTCGTCGACTACATTAAGAGCTTCAATTACTTTCTGTTGGGGGTAACTGATCCGAATTAGGTCGCCAATTTGTTCTTCATCCATTTCTTCTGCTACTACCAAGGAAAGATCACGGGTGATAGATGGCATCATGGAAACCTCCTGATATGGCTCCAGTGAATACATTTGGGATAATACTCTCTGATCCTTACTTCTTATCAGACGGATATCAGGAATGTTTTTACGAAGCATCAACAGTCGATCTAAACCAAGTCCCATAGCTAAACCACTATGATGGTGCAGCTCGGAATTCTTTAAGATCTGTGGGTTAATCAAGCCACATTCACCAATTTCTACCCATTCTCCCTGCCATAAAGCGTCAATCTGAACTCCCTCAGTCGTATATGGGTGCGGTGATGGAGTAATTCTCCATTCATTCTCAGGTAAAAGTACCTTCATCAATTCAGCAATCATCAGCTCTAAGTCATTTGAGGTCATTGCTTGATGCTGGTGATTATCGACCAGACGCCAGAGATCTAACTGATGGGGTTCAGCGCAATGCAATCGGTCAATGCAGTCTCGTCGATAGACTAGACCGGGTAATGCTATAAGTTGATCGGGCAAGCTTTCTCCGTTGAGGCTGGTCAGAACATCGGGTATGGCACTGGAAGTCTGAGTACGGAGGATATACTGCTCCGTTACATATCGGGTGTATCTTGCGTCGCGTGCAGCACCATCGGTAGGGTAATTTAAGCGGTCATAGTTATTCTCTATCGGAACCACGGGGCTCATACGTACTGTGTTAACACGGCACTGCCAAGTATTTTTAAGGGTTTGAGTGGCTGTTTTGACCAACAACCCGATGGCATGATCGGGAGCTTGACGTGGATCGCTAAGGTCAGTAATAGAAAGCGAAGTGATAAGTTGTGATTGAGATAATAAATTAAGCATACCTTGCTCCTTTGAATAAAAAGGGAGCGGAATAAACAAAAATCCCCCGGGTTTAGACCGGGGGATTTCCGCAAAATTCTTTGTCACATAACGACGCCACCCGAGCCTTGAGGTCCCCGAGGGTGCATAAATCGTTTTTGGTATGAAATCATTAACACTGTCATTCTTGCAAATATAACGAAGTCATTTTGATGTGCAAGTTTTTTAACCTCTTTGTACTGATTTAGTAGTGAGCCTAGAAATTTTGTTAGACATCAAAACAGAAGCTGTTACACAACTGATAACTAGAGTCTAATATGATTTGCTCAGTCAGGTTCGGGTTAAAGACGAAAACTTAAAGTTTCGATAAATTCACTAACTGGCGAGTGTATTCGTGCTCCGGTGCGTTGAACAGTTTGGCGGTATCACCTTGCTCTATCACTTCGCCCTGTTTGAGCACTAAAGTGTAGTGACAAAGCGATTTAACGACATTTAAATCGTGACTGATGAACAAATAGGTTAGCCCGTACTTTTCCTGAAGCGACTTGAGAAGATCCAGTACCTGCGCCTGAACGGTGCGATCAAGTGAAGAAGTGGGTTCATCAAGCAACACAAATTCAGGTTTAAGGATAATGGCTCGTGCAATCGCGATGCGCTGTCTTTGCCCGCCTGAAAACTCATTTGGATAGCGATGGCGAGTTTCCGGGTCTAGCCCGACTTCGCTCATGGCATTGCAAATTCGGCTATCGAGCTCGTTGTCAGGCAGATCTTCGTGCACTTTTAGCCCTTCACCAATAATTTGAGCGACCGACATTCTGGGATTCAATGCAGAGAAGGGGTCTTGAAACACAACCTGAATGCGCTTTCGTAGCGGCAGCATTTGTTGGCGTGAATAGTCGTTGATTTTTTCACCGTCAAAGAGAATGGTGCCTTCACTGTCGAGTAAGCGCAAAATAGCCATCCCAGTTGTGGACTTACCCGAGCCGCTCTCACCCACTAACCCGATGGTGTGTCCTTTCAATAACTGAAAATTCACGTTGGTAACTGCTTTTACATGAGAAACCACACGTTTGAATATACCGCCTGTTATGGGGAACCAAACCTTTAGCTGCTCTGCTTTTATCATCTCTTCTGATTCGGGATTTACCTCAACGGGTAGACCTTTCGGATCTGACTCAATAAGCAGTTGGGTATAGGGATGTTCAGGGTTGGCAAAGATGTCTTCACATCGACCCGTTTCAACCAGATTTCCGTGTTGCATGACCGCAACTTGATCCGCAATTTGTCTGACGATACTTAGGTCGTGAGTGATGAACAGCATAGCCATTCCCAGTTCTTCCTGAAGTGATTTCAGTAGATCAAGAATTTGCGCCTGAACGGACACATCCAGTGCCGTCGTTGGTTCGTCTGCAATCAACAGCTCTGGCTCGTTAATCAGCGCGAGAGCAATCATGACGCGTTGCCTTTCTCCGCCTGAAAGCTCATGTGGGTAGGCGTCGATTTTAATGTCTGGATTTCGGATCCCCACTTTATTAAGCCATTGCAATGCAAGCTCTCTGGCTTGATTGGAGCGCATTCCTCGATGGACTTCCAATGTTTCGACTAGCTGCCTTCCAACCTTGTGCAATGGGTTTAGCGACACCATGGGTTCCTGAAAGATCATGCCAATTCGACCACCACGTACTCCTCTTAGGTGCCTTTCACTGCAAGTAAGGAGATCTTTATCATCAAACAGAATACTTCCAGAAAGGTAATGCGCGCTGCCTTTAGGGAGCAGCCTGAGTATGGCATTAGCGGTAACCGATTTGCCGGAACCACTTTCACCTACTAAAGCCAATGTTTCGCCTTTACGAATGGATAAGTTGACGGAATGAGTGACGACCTCGACGTCATTTTTTCGCCCAAACCCGACGGATAAATCACGAATTTTCAGAATCGTTTCAGTCATGGTTACCTCTGTTGGTGGGGGTCGAAGGCATCACGTACCGCTTCACCAATAAATACCAGCAGGCTTAACATGATTGAGAGCACGACAAAGGCAGAAATGCCAAGCCAGGGAGCTTGCAAGTTGGCTTTACCCTGAGCCAGCAGTTCTCCGAGTGAAGGGGAGCCGACTGGCAGCCCGAACCCAAGAAAATCCAAAGACGTCAATGTGGTAACGGAACCAGACAATATGAACGGCATCATGGTTAAAGTCGCCACCATGGCGTTGGGCAGCATATGTCTTAGCATGATCCGTCGATCACTGACACCCAGAGCATGAGCGGCTTTTACATAGTCGAAGTTTCTGCCTCTCAGGAATTCAGCCCGGACGACACCGACTAACCCCATCCAGCTAAAAAGCACCATGATGCCGAGTAACCACCAAAAATTAGGCTCCACGAAGCTGGACAAGATGATCAGCAAAAACAACGTAGGCATGTTTGACCACACTTCAATGAAACGTTGACCAAACAAATCCAGACGCCCTCCGTAGTAGCCCTGAGAGGCGCCGACCACAACTCCAATCACGCTAGAAACAATGGTTAGGGCAAATCCAAATAACACCGAGATTCGAAAGCCATAAATAATGCGAGACAGCACATCTCGACCTTTGTCATCTGTGCCTAACAAATTTACATCGTCTGGTGGAGATGGGGCGGGGTGAGTGAGGTCGTAATTAATGGTGTCGTAATGAAAAGGAATCCAGGGCCATATCAGGTATCCTTTTTCTTCGATGAGCTCTTTGACATACGGGTCGGTGTAATCGGCTTCGGCTTCAAACTCTCCACCAAAATCGGTTTCCGCGTACTCGAAGGCAACAGGGTAGTACCATTGTCCGTCGAAGCTGACCAATAGTGGCTTGTCGTTAGCAATGAGTTCTGCGAACAGGCTCAATAAAAACAAGAGGCTGAACAGCCAAAGCGACACCAGACCACGTTTGTTGGCTTTAAAGCGTTGCCAGCGAACTTCATAAAGTGGACTCATGATTACCTCGCTTCAAAGTCAATTCTTGGATCAACCCAAGTGTATGTAAGATCGGAGATAATACTGAGCAGTAAGCCAAGCAGCGTCATGATGTACAAAGTGCTGAACACCACCGGATAATCTCGCTGAATGGTCGATTCGAATCCAAGCAATCCAATGCCTTCCAAAGAAAACATCACTTCGATAAGCATGGAGCCAGTAAAGAAGATGCTGATAAAAGCGCTAGGAAAGCCTGCGATAATGATGAGCATGGCATTTCTAAATACATGCTTGTAAAGAATACTCTGCTCGTCCAATCCTTTGGCACGTGCCGTAACCACATACTGCTTATTGATCTCATCCAGAAACGAGTTTTTGGTCAGCATGCTCAGGGTTGCAAAGCCACCAATGACCATAGCTAAAGTGGGTAAAGCCAGATGCCAGAAGTAATCGATAATCTGCTGATACCAGGTTAACTGATCAAAGTTTGAAGAGACCAAACCACGCAGCGGGAACCAACTGAAGTAGTTGCCACTGGCAAACAGGATGATCAAAAGAATGGCGAACAGAAAACCGGGGATTGCATATCCGACAATCACCACCGCACTACTCCAGATATCGAAGCGAGAGCCATGGTGGATGGCTTTTAAGATACCGAGTGGAATCGAGATTAAGTAGATGATTATTGTGCTCCACAGCCCCAGTGATATAGAGACGGGAAGGCGATCAACGATAAGGTCGATTACGTTGCCACCTTTAAATAAACTGTCGCCAAAGTTGAAGGTAGCGTAGTTAATGAGCATGTCGAAATAGCGTTCGTGGAGTGGTTTATCAAAACCAAACTGCTTTTTGATTTCCTCAACCACTTCTGGGTCCAGCCCGCGAGAGCCACGGTAGTTGCTTCCCTGATCATCGGCAGGCAATGATTGCGCGACTTCTTGCCCGCCCCCGGTAAAGCGTTCCATGATCCCTGATTCCAGCCCTTGCATTTGCGCTAGCGCTTGTTCTACAGGTCCACCCGGTGCAATTTGAATAACAAAAAAGTTGATGGTGATGATTGCCCACAAAGTTGGGAGCACCAACAAAAGTCTTCGAATAATATAGGCTGTCATAGATCCATTACTACTTTGGTCTGAGCGCCAGCCTGTTGGCTGGCACTTGTTATTATTTTTGGTATTAACGACGCTTTTCAGGCAGTTTTTGGGCTTTTTCCGTATCTATCCACCAGGTATCTGCACCTAAATCGTAGGTTGGACTTTTTTCCGGTCTTGCGAATTTATCCCAGGTGGCAATTCGGAACATGCCTGTGTGCCATGAAGGAATGGCGAGGAAGTTCCACTGCAACACGCGGTCAAGTGCCCGACCAAGGTAGATAAGTTTTTCTGGATCATCCTGACTGGCGGCGATTTGCTCTGTCAGTGAATCGATGCTGGCATCGATTAAACCGGGTCGGTTGTAGGTACTGTCCAGATAGCTACTGTGCCAAACTAATTGAACATTTGGGTTAGGGTAGTTACCCGAAGAGATTGAAGCGAAGACCATGTCGTAGTCTCTGTCACGATAGCGTTTGAGGTACTGAGTGGTATCAATGGTTCGAATTTTCATCTCTATCCCCATTTGCTTCATATTCTTCTGAATAGGGATAGCGATGCGCTCGGTGCTCGGGCTGTAAATCAAAAGTTCAAACGCCATGGGTTCACCCGTTTTGACGTTGGTCATGACTTTATTCTTGAGTTCCCAGCCCGCGCTTTTCAGTAATTTGAATGCGGTGCGCATCTGGCTACGAATTCGTCCACTGCCATCAGTTGCTGGTGGAGCATAAACCTCTGTGAATACACGATCCGGCACTTTACCTTTGAAAGTGGAAAGGATTTTAAGCTCTTTCTCATCTGGCAAAGCTTTCGCCTGATATTCGGTATTCTGAAAGTAACTGCTGGTGCGAGAGTATTGGTTGTAGAACAGGTTTTTGTTCATCCACTCAAAGTCCATGGCATAAGTCAGAGCTTCACGAACACGAGCGTCTTGAAATACAGGGCTTTGAACATTGAAAATAAAGCCTTGCATGGCTTGAGGGATGGAGTGGATAATTTCTTCTTGCTTGATATAGCCTTTATCGAAGTTAATGCCGTTGTATGCTGTTGCCCAGTTTTTGGCGATGGTTTCCCGACGAAAATCATATTCGCCTGCTTTGAAGGCTTCAAGCATCACGGTATCGTCACGATAATAGTCGTAGACGACCGTATCAAAGTTATTGCGTCCAACATTTACAGGCAGCGACTGAGCCCAGTAGTCTTTCACACGGCTATACGTAACACTCTGCCCAGACTTGTAGTCTGTTACTTTGTAAGGACCACTTCCAACTGGCGGCGTGGATAAAGGCTCTGAGAAATCTTTGTCTTTCCAGAAGTGCTCGGGCAGAACAGACGTACCACCGCCTAGCGAGAACAAGACTTCTTTGTTTCCATTGTTCAGCTCAATTCGAACCGTTTTATCGTTAAGTGCTTTAACAAATTTGACGTCTTTGTAGTAGGTGCGGTACTGAGGGACACCTTTAGTCATGAAGGTTTGGAACGTGAATTCTACATCGTGGGCAGTGATCGGCGTGCCATCGTGAAACTTCGCGTCAGGGCGTATGTCCACTTCCATCCAGTCATAGTCTTTGGTGTAGCGGGCTTTTTCTGCTATCAGAGCGTAGGAGGTATTGAGTTCATCGGTAGAGCTGTAAAACAGGGTATCGTATAACTCTCGGGTGTAAGCTGCCGGGTCCCCGCGTGAAGCAAAACGGTTGAAGTTGTCATAGGTGCCAATCACTCCATAAGTCACTTTTCCGCCTTTGGGGGCATCTGGGTTAACGAAATCAAAGTGCTGGAAACCCGCGGGGTATTTAGCCTCTCCAAAACCAACCAATCTGTCGGTCTCGATAACTTCTGATGAAAAAGCCACTCCCCAATGAAGAGCCAGACCTAATGCAACCGCTATTTTCTTTTGCATCCACATTCTCCCTGTCTAGATCCACCGATCTACGCTTAAAGTCTTTGTTTTGATTAAAAAACCGTCGTCCTGTATAGATTTTTAGCAGCTATGTGCTGATTTGAAAAGAGGATATGCCTTCTAATGTGACCTGTTTTTTCGTACAAAGTGCAATAAAAAACGCAGCGACTAAGCGCTGCGTTTGGTTTTATGCGTGTGTTGTTTCAGTGGGTTTCCGCCTTTGAAAGAGCGATAAGGCTTTGTTCTTTATCCACTTTAGGATGTTTCCTATGTCTTGCAGAATCAGGTAGAGACAAGGAACGAGCACTAGGGTCAGCAATGTAGCGAAAAGAACCGCAAAACCAAGTGCTACCGCCATAGGGATAACAAATCTGGCCTGTAGGCTTGTTTCGAACATGATGGGTAAAACGCCCGCAAAGGTGGTGATGGACGTCAGCAATATGGCTCTAAATCGTGCGCATCCCGCTTCGATCACCGCATCTTTTACAGATAAGCCTCTTGCTCTTGCTTGGTTAACGTAGTCCGTCATGACAAGTGAGTCATTAATAACCACACCTGCAGCAGCGATCAACCCGAACGTTGACATCATGCTGAGATCTAGCCCGAACCAGTAGTGCCCCCATATCGCGCCAGTCAGACTGAATGGAATGACTGACATGATGATCAGAGGTTGAGAATAGCTCTTCAAAGGCACGGCAAGCAGTATGTACACGATGATCATACCCGCGATAAAGAAGGCGATCTGTTCATTTTGCTGAGCCTGCTGTTCTTCAATTGAGCCGCCTAACTGCGTTTTTACCCCGGGGTATTTTGCTAAAAGATCAGGGAGTAGTGTATCTCGAACTGTGCCGACTACTTCATTAGGCTCGACAACTTCTTCGTCAATTGAACCATAGACATACACAGTTCGATATCCACCTTCTCGACGAATGCTGCTGATACCCGGTTTTTGATCTATGGTTACCACGTCACCTAACATGACTTTCTTGCCTTCAGGTGTAGTGATCACGGCATATCGTAAAGATGAAAACGCTTCACGTGTTAGCTGAGGGTAGCGAACCATGACTTTGACTTCTTCACCGTCACGAATGATTCTCTGCGCTTCTCCACCATAGAAGCTACCACCAACCTGAAGTGCGATGGACTGGAGATCCAAACCCAGGTCATAAGCGACAGGAGCAAGGGAAAGCAGAACTTCTTTGCTACCAGTGTCTATGGATGAAGATATATCGTACAGACCAGTCTGCTGCTGAAGTTTAGTAATTAACTCACGACCAGCATCATTCAATACATCGATATCAGAGCCAAAGAGCAGGTAACCAAATTCATCGCCACCATCGCCGCCATTAACGTCATCTTGGATGGTGATGGTTTTCAGCCCCGGAATAACAGGCAGACGTTCACGCCAGAGCCTGGAAAGTTCAAACGTGTTGAAAGGTCTCAGTTCTTCATCGACGAGTGGAATAACGAGTCGTCCACCAGTTCGGCCGCGGCTCATCGAGAGGAGGTCCTTAATCATACCCTGACCGTGCTCTTTGATGGTTTCATCTTCCACTTTCCAGATCACCTGCTCAATGGTTTGCAGAGCTTCAATGGTCTGTTCATCGGAGACGTTGTCATTCATCTCGATTTTGATACCCGGGAAATCGTGTGGAACCTTGGGAGACGGAACAACGCGTACATGATTGGAGAAAACCAGAGCGAGACTAATAGCCAGTATGCCTGCAAAGGTAGCCAGCACCGACCAGCGCCAGTGTGTGCAGGTTTCCACAAATCGACGGTATGGACCATTAACAAATCCGAAGAATCGCTTGTTAAAGCGGTCTCGCCAACTGCCTTCTTTAATTGGTGTGAAGTTTGTGTGAGCAAGGTGAGCAGGCAGGATCAACTTGGATTCAATCAAGCTGAATATCAGACACAAAATAACAACAGAAGCGATGCCAAAGAAGAATGCACGTTCCGGTCCGGTCGACATAATGAAGGGAGCAAATACAGCGATGGTGGTAAGTACACCAAATGTTGCAGGTGTCGCGACCTTTTTCACGCCTCTGACGACGTTGTTGATTCCCCCGCCGTGTTTTTCGATTTCCGAATAAGCGCTTTCCCCCATGACGATGGCGTCATCAACGACGATACCAAGCACCATAATGAAGGCAAACAAAGAAATGATGTTAATACTGACGCCAACCACTGGCATCATCATCATGGCGCCCAGGAAACAGACCGGAAGACCGACCATTACCCAGAATGCCAGTTTCACCCTCAGGAAAACACTGAGCATGATGGCAACCAACACTGCACCCTGAAGCAGGTTTTTCAACATCATGTCCAGTCGGGCGTTCAGATAGTAGGTCATGTCGACCAGCGTTTTTATCTGCATGCCGTCAGGTAGTGTTTTGTTTTTCTGCTCTATGTATGTCTTTACCGATTCGGCAACTGGGATAATGTTTTGCTTTTTGGTGGCGTTAACGGACAGATAAACCGCATTTTGCCCAGAGTATTTGAAGTGGCGCTTACCTTCTGTAAACCCGTCTTTTATTTTTGCTATGTCCTGGAGATAGACTTTCGCACCGTTGTCGCCAATCTTGACCGGAATATTACGGAACTCTTCTCCACGGTAGTATTGGTTTTCAATACGTACGGAAATCATGCCTGTATTCGTACGGACTTCACCTGCAGAGTAGTTTGCGGAGTAGCGCTTAATGGCTTCGGTTACGTCATTAAGCGTTAAGTCGTATTTCCTTAACGTGTCAGGATGAACCTCTATCGCAATTTCTTCACTAGGCGCACTAAGTTCCACTAAAGAAACGTTTCCAAGCTGGAGTAACTCGTCTTCGATTTTTTTTGCAAGTGGTTTGAGCTTGCTGATCGGCATGTCGCCCACCAACGCAAGCTCAATTACTTCCTGCTGCCATTCAACCTGATAAACATTCACGGGTTCCATAGCGGCAGGGAAGGTCGAAATGGTGTCGACTTTTTGTTTCACTTTGTCGAGCACGTCTTTGAGGTCTTGGTCGACGTCAATCTCTAACGACAGGTGAGCACTTCCACGTGAAGCACTGGAAACCGCCTTCTTAATGCCAGTGACATCTTTCAGCTGCTCTTCGATCTTGATGAGGATGCTTTCTTCGATTTCCTGAGGTGAAGCTCCAGGGTATGAGGCACTGATGTTAACGTAATTGACTTCAACGTTAGGAAACATCTGTCTCTGGATGAAGAAATAACTCACGACACCCATGATGATGATAAAGACCATCAATAAGTTAGCTGCTACTGAGTTATTCGCAAAGTAGGCTATCAACCCGGTTTCTTTGGGCTGGTTTGATGTATTCGAATCCATGAATCCGTCCTTACTTAGCCAATTTTGCAGATTCTGTTCCCGACTGAGCGACTTCTACACTCATGCCTTGTTGCGGGTATTCAGGGACAGTCAGTACAACCTGATCCGTTTCTTCAATGCCGCTACCAATCAAGAAGAATTCGCCTTCTTCACGCAATACACCAACCGTTCTGGGTTCGAGGTGATTGTTTTCATCGACAACCCACACTGTTCGGTTCTTAACTAATTCTTGCGGAAGGCGATAGATGTGTTTCAGCTCTTTTCCTGCAAAACTTACCTGAACGTAAGAACCAAATTTCAACGCGGGTTCTCCAGACTGAATGCCATATGGGTCATCAAGTTGTACGACTAGGTTCACCATACGTGTGCTGCTGTCTACCAAACCCAAATCACGTGCGATATAGCCTTCTCGCTGGATGGAGCGAATACCATTTTCTGTGATCGATGCTTTGATGCCTTTCGGTTGTTCAGGCAAGAATGAGCTGTCAAAACCAGCGATAGGGATACTCACTTCTGCGGCTTCAATATTGTTGAGTTCTGCCACCTCTGAACCTGCGGAGATGAACTGACCGACACCAATATTTCGGGAGACAACCAGCGCGTCATAAGGGGCATAGATGGTGCAATTTTCTAGGTCGCGTCTCGCTCGTTTTAACCCAGCCTGAGCGGATTTAACTTGCGCTTTCGCACTCAGAACCTGCGGCTTACGCAGGTACAAATCCGTCACTTGCTTGTTGTTGAGCTTTTTCGCTTGCTTCTCGGCTACTTTGGCTTTTGCCTGCTCTTCTATCAGAGAGGCCTTTGCGCTGGCCAGGGTTGCTTCTGCTTGCAGCACCGCGGCTTCATAGTTGTCTCTCTCTATTTGAAATAAGACTTCACCACGTTTAACGATGCCACCTGCAACGAAATTAGGGTGCCAACTGATGACCTCACCCGAAACCTGTGCTGACAATCGCGTTTTCTCGACAGGGGAAATTTCACCAAAACTGGTGATCACCACCTGATGATCGCTTGGGAATATGTTTTCAGCCTTAACTGTGGGAATGCTTAAGACTTCTTTCTTTTCTTCTGGCTCGGGACCGTTTGCCGCAATGACACTGAATGCGCCATAAGCGCCACCTAGAATGACGACAGGTGCCAACCAACGAATGGATTTACCTAACATTTGATTCCCTTTTGTGTTCAAAATGCTTCTCTAAATACGAATTTGTTTATGTTCTGGTTTTGTTCTTAAACCAGAGACACTCAAAGCCCAAAAACGTTCACACTATCTATATTTGTAGGTGATACATTTTAAAGCTAAATAGCAAGCAAGGTGCCAGCTTTATATGCTTTAAAAAACAAATAGTTAAGTTAAAACCCTGTCTGAATCTGAACGCGACGTGGTGCAATAAACCACATGTTGGCGACATCCACCAATCTTAATATGTTAAGCATCAGACAAGTGTGCTCTATTCAACAATCTCGTAGTGATTCTGCTCCTTCCAGCATTAACAACTTGTTAGAGCTTTAGAATTTTTCGACTGTTTCTGACCGGCGTTGGAGCGTTTTACTCATAATGTCTAAAACTCAGCAAACTTTAAGCAAATACATGGCTAGAGCTCGATTTTTAAAGCTGTACTGATGCCATTATAATTAGATAACGTAAAGAAATAGTGACAGTTTGTGACCACTGTTTTCTATTAACACTGTGTGATGTCTAGTTTGAAAAGCAGTCAAACAAATAAATTATGACTAGAGATGAAGAGTGTATTTATATCTATATATGTGAGATGCATTCAGACTTTATTTTATGGTAATAGTTGACGAAGTTAATAAAACGATATTTAAAGAATAAACAGGCGAATTTGTTTAAACCTTTCCATCCAAATAGCTCAGTTATTTATAAAATTAACATCTAGTTTAAAACTGTAATAATCATGAGTTAATGAAAAGAATTATCATTTTAATTAATGTTAAATTGAAAAAGATAAGCCAAGGTTAATCGTAATGGCTGATTGGCTTTTCACCGAAAAACTCAGTTTCGATTTTCTACTTATAAAGAATGTTTATCTATTTATAACAGCTAGTTATGATTTTATTGGGAATTTTAATTTTTAGTGGAAGTATAGATGTCTAAATGTCGATTATATATTGAAGTTCGACTTGTAATTCGAAAATTTCCCAAAAAATATTAGCATTTACTGGCTGTTAATTTTCTGTAACAACCTTTAATAATTCTATCAATTATTTTTTATTGTCTGTTATTCGATATAAAAATATACAGTTATTAATGGATCGCCAAATAACTGACTGCAAGTCAAATTAATGGCTCAATAATTAACCAGTTAATTTATGTAAAACGTATTTTTATTGTGGACAAAAATGTGATGAATCTCTATATTTCACCTTTCTATAAATGACCAGCAAGGATGCAGTGAAAAACTGTATGAGGTGTCTATGCCATTTTCTTTGAAAAATATATCAATTCGAGTCCAGATTCTTATTCCAGTATTGATTCTTGTGATTTCTCTTTTCGGTTCACTTTGGGTAACGAAATTCAACCTTGAGGCAGAACAAAAGGACATGGCAGACAACGTCAGTTCGCTGGTTTTTTACAAAGATACGTTAGCGAAGCTGGACGACACCATTTACCCACTTCGTATAAGCGCGGTATACGCCATCTACGATCCAAGCCGTCGTGACGATTTTCAACAGCATCTGCGTGAAAACAGTCAAATCCTCACCACTAATCTTGCTCAGTTAGAGAAAACAACGGTTTTCCAACATGAAGTTGAAAAAGTAAAGAGCGCTATCTCTGCTTATGTCGATTACTCACGCCGTGCCGTTCCTGTGCTCGACAAGCACGATGAGGGCACGCTTTCTGATGCGGAGTTTGATGCGTTTATTTCTCAATACCGCACCGTGGGTAATGACATGGTTGAAGAAATTAACTCGCTATCAAAGCGTGTTAACGACTACGCGATGGAGCATCTGAACGACAGCCTGCAACGCAATGAAGACGTTAAAGCCAATGCGACTTACATTTTGCTGGTGGTATTTGCTATTTCCTTAGCTCTGGCTTGGTGGCTATCGGGGCTAATTGTGGAACCTGTGACCAAACTTCAGAATGTGATGCGTAAGTTGGCAGAAGGTCATCTGACTGTGCGCGCTGAACAAGACGGTGAGAACGAAATTGCAAAACTGGGTGCAGACGTGAATACCACAGTTGCACAGCTTCATACGACTGTTGAGTCTCTGACTCGAATCAGTGAAGACGTTGCTTCAGCATCTACAGAGCTTGCGGCTGTAATGACTCAGGCAGAGCGCAACGCGCAACAAGAACAGAATGAACTGGATCAGGTTGCTTCTGCAGTGACTGAATTGGCTAGCACGGCTGACAACGTTTCTGACAATGCAACAGCAGCAGATTCAACGGCAAAACAGGCTGATCATCTTGCCAAGGCTAGCCTTGAAGTCTTCCGCGAAGCGGGTGATGCAAACTTGCAAATGTCATCTGCGTTGAATGATGCAGCTCAGGTTGTGACCCAACTTCAGGATCAGTCAGAACAGATTAACAATGTTGTTGAGGTAATTCGCGGAGTTTCAGAGCAAACTAACCTGTTGGCACTGAACGCAGCAATTGAAGCGGCACGTGCAGGTGAGTCTGGTCGCGGGTTTGCCGTGGTTGCGGACGAAGTAAGAATGCTGGCAGCCCGAACTCAGGATTCTACTCAAGAGATTCAGGCAATCATTGAAGAACTTCAGGCGAAGTCCGGGCTTGCAAACCAAAGTATGCAGACCAGCCTGGAAATGCTGAAGCGCAATGAAGAGTTGAGCAATCAGGCGAACGACTCAGTGGTTGGTATTACCGAATCCGTTGCTGATATCAATGATATGAATGCGCAAGTAGCGACAGCAGCAGAACAACAGTCTCAGGTTACTCAAGACATCAACCGTAACATCAATAACATGTCTGAGTTAGTTAACCAAAACGTAACGGGAATCAGCCAGAGTGCCACCGCAAGCGGTGAACTTTCTGAACTGGCTGAGCAGCAGAAACACCAGCTCTCATTCTTCAAGTTATAATCTCTTCTTTCAGACCCGCCATATGGCGGGTCTTTTGTCTGAGCACGATCTCGCTTTTGCTTCATCTCTTCTGCTATAAATGCTTAGTACAAAACCGTGTCTGATTAAGACATGGTTTGTGCGAGAGGTTATACGTCAGGCAAGGAAGGTTAAAGAATGAAGAAAGTTGCGGTAATTTTAAGTGGTTGTGGTGTTTACGACGGTGCAGAAATTCATGAAGCAGTATTGTCACTATTTGCTATCGAACAGAATGGAGCTTCGTGGTACTGCTTTGCTCCTGACATCAGTCAGCACCACGTCATTGATCACTTGAAAGGTGAAGAAGTCCCGGAGACGCGTAACGTCCTAACGGAAGCGGCTCGAATCGCTCGTGGAAACATTCAGGATGTAGCAAGTCTCAATGTAAGTGAATTCGATGCGCTGCTCGTTCCTGGCGGGTTTGGCGCGGCTAAGAACCTTTCAACTTTTGCTTTTGAAGGGAAGGAGAGCAAAGTTGATGATGCAGTGCTATCGGCTTGTAAAGCGTTTGCCTCTGCAGGAAAGCCAGCAGGTTACATGTGTATTGCTCCGGCTTTGCTGCCTGAAATTTACGGCCAAGGTGTCAAACTGACGATAGGAACTGATGCAGAAACAGCTGCAACACTTGAAACTATGGGAGCTGAACATGTGGATTGTCAGGTCTCAGATATTGTTGTAGACGAAGCAAACAAGTTGATAACTACGCCAGCTTACATGCTTGCTAGCTCCATCTCGGAAGCGTCATCAGGCATTAATAAGCTGGTTAAAGCTTTACTCGATCGTCTATAGCATCCATTTACTGGCAGACCTAGCCAGGTCTGCCATCGACCCTTGGTGTACATAACATAGGCGCAAAATGCCAGACAAACATGCCAAAGGCGACTACCCACAAAAGCGCTGATACATGGATAAATCCCATCATGTACGAAGGCATAACAGAGACACCAATTGCCCTTAAAACAGCAGCCAGAATAAGCGCTCCAAAAGCCAGCCACATACTCGGTCCTTTGTAGATTTCTCGACCCGTGTGTCCCATGGTCACTCTGGAAATCATTGACAGAATTAACCCACCCAAAGCACCAAGTGCGAATAAATGGATCATGGTGTGATTAACAAACGAGTCCGATGTTAATCCTTTAATCGCCAGTCCTAAAGGAATACACAGATACGCCAAATGCAGTGACCAGACCAGAGGTTCAGAAAGTGTCTTCCATGGTTTCCAGCGGGCAACACGATAAAACTGCCCCACAGCTGAGGTAAGCATTAGCCACTGACCGATTTGCGGTGGTAGGAGTGGAAAAAAGCTGGTGATGAACAATAGTACTAATGGGAAGTTTGCAACCCATTCTAACCATACGATAGGTTGGGGTTTTTCGAACTGAAAACGTCGGGCGGTAAAAAAAGGAATGACACGCCCACCCATAATGGCAAGCAGCAACACAAACCACCACATCATAGATTGCCATACTGCACTCGCTGGAAAGGGGGGCATACCCTTAATAGCGGCATAGCTCGCAAAGTTAGCAACGGTTGCCAGCAAAAACATTGGAATAAAAAACAGGTTTCGCCAGCCTTTTGTTTTAAATACACGCCAGCCAACTTCCCATGCGACCGCGAACAAAAAAAGCGCTTCAATTGAAGAGACCAGCCACAATGGTGCTGGCGTCCAGAACAAAAGTCGGGGTATCAACCAGAGTGAAAAGATGATGGCGAGAACTTTCCCTTTAGTGCCGTTCACTCCTGTCCAGTTTTGTACTGCGGTTAGCACAAATCCGGCGACAATGGCCATAGCAAATCCAAAGAACATCTCATGCACATGCCACCATAATGCTGGCACACTCAGAGCGGCGGGTTGGCCTTTTTGAAAGGCGTAAACCCAAACGAGAACTGCAACAATGGCGTACAAAGCACCAGCCAGAAAGAAAGGACGGAAACCAAGGCGAAGTAACGGAGGGATACGATTTTCAACACGCAGATCAGTAATGTTTAACATAGGAAGCACCTATAACCTTAAAGATGTATTTATAATACAACTTTAAGGTTATTAAGCCAGTTAAACTTTGATCAAGGTTAGGGGGGAGGGAATCTTTATAGAAAAGACTAACGATTAACGCCTTTGATCAGAGGAAGCAATCCGCCTAACAGTGTGGAGCTGCTTCCTCAGGTAGAGATTATTAGTGGGAGATATTCAGATTCAGTTGGAGATCGTAAGGCAGAGCCGACAATCGACGAGTAATTTTGTTACGTGTCTGCTCAATATCTTTGATATCAATGGCTTTCTTGTTTGTCAGAATGTCAACATCAACCCGAAGTTCGCGACCAATTTTTGTTACACCAGTGACATGAATGTCCTGCGGCATCTCTTTTTCTACCGCCGAGATGTTGTTATCTACCTTCTGACATAGTTCTTTGTCTGGTGACATCATCAACAACTCTCGCGCTGCTTCTCTAAGCATGTCGAATGGCACTTTAATAAAGTAGAAAGACATTAAAAGCATCATTAAGGGATCAGCATAAACGGCGTATGCGCTTGCTGGTGAAACGGAAACCAGCCACGCTATCACGAAGCCTGCCGTCACCGCGACACTTAACAAGGTATCCATTTGCCACTGTTTGGATTCGGCTTCAATCAGCCCAGAAGAATGTTGCTTGCTTTTTCGTGCAATAAACCACCATGCATACCCACAACCTAATACATTAACAACCCCAAACAGAGTTGCGATCGACGCGTCGACTTCGCGACCACCAGTGAACATGGCTTCTATAGCCGAGTAAAGGGAATAGCTGACTACCGCGAGAATTGTGGTGGCTTTGATGATGATAACGATGGGTTCAATTACCGCTCGTCCAAAAGGAAACTGAGCGTCAGAGGGCTTTTGAATGTACCAGGATGCAGCAAGTGACAATAAAGTTAACAGTAAGCTGACTAGAGAATAAACGCCGTCAAAAACAATGACTAATGAACCAACCCATAGCCCCAGCACTAAACCACCAAACGCAAAGCCTGATGCTAAAAGGGCTGAAAAGGTAAGAACACTATTTTCGTTTTTGCTTGTCCTGGCACACATAAAATATCTCGGCGGTAAACACTCTTTTATTTTTCGTGCTAGATGGTGTTTTTACAAACAGTTTATGGCTAGTGATAGAAATGAAAATAGATAAAATAATCAAAAAACAAATTAAAACAATAAGTTATTGATTGATCTTGGTGTCATAAATATTGACGGTGAGTGATATGTGCCTTAATTAAACAGAGCCAATCTCTCAATGGAACGCAGGTATTGAGTGCGAAGCTAGAAATCAAACAGATAGTCACTGAGTTGATCGGCTAGCCATACCATTGCGGAATCTTCAGTCATACCCGCTGCTGTGAACATGCAGTAATCTTCCTGAGTCAGACCATAGGTATGCTTGATAACCGAAATCCGTTCTTCTCGAAGTAAAGGGCGGATTAACGGTTCAGGTAGTACGCCCCACGCATCTTCATCAAGAATGGTATTGAGCATGTAATCAAAGCTAGAGAAACCAATGTAGCGTAATGAAAAGGGTTGTAGCTCTGGGTTGTCTTTTTCATTCAGGTAAGCGATAGAAGCCTGCATTGCGTTTCTCAGGTCTTCATCCGCTACACGACGCATTTTGGTAAGCGGGTGCCCAGATCTGCAAACCGACATCATGCGAATTTTACCAATTGGGTGGTAGGTAACTCTTGGGTCATCAATACGTTCGTAATCGACGCCAAATGCAAAATCGACTTGTTGAGTTTCAACCAGATTCGCAAGGTCTCCACTGGACGCAAGAACGATGTTGAAAGAAGTTGCAGGGAATTTTTTGTTGATTTGGTGAGCTAAGTTTTGCCACAGCTCATCCGGTAGTGAATCGTCGCGAGCAATCCAAACTTCAGCGTTAAACTCACCAGACACTTGACGGCAAGTCTGCATGATGCGTTTTTGAGTCACAAGCATGCTTTCACAATCTTTGTATATCGCTTTGCCTGCTTCTGAAAGGCTTAAATGATTGCCTGCTCTTACAAAAAGCTCGGTATCCAGTTCTTTCTCCAGTGCTTTTATCGCCATGCTGAGTTTGGTTCGGTTGCACTCAAGTTGTCTTGCAGCTTCCGAAACAGATCCTAAATCAGCAACAGTGCAAAAGGCTTCGATTTGGGAAAGGTTCATGTGTTTGAGCTCTTATCGTTTGGATATCAGAAAAATAGCAGATATCGCAACCATTTACGACCGATCCATGCGTGTAGGTTAAATCCTGTTTCTGCAAATACCTCGTCGATTTCAGGAAAGTAGGAGTATCAATTTAATGTGACTTATGTCGCATTTAGAATTTTGGCTCTAAATTTCTTCTTGTTTGATTCGATTTCTTGAGCCAAGATTATTTGCAATAAAACAGTGTTCGATTGCAAGGTGAGAGAAGGAATAAGAATATGGAAAACGTAATTAATCAACCAACAAAAGCGTTTATCGGTGCATCTTGGGCATGCTTATTTGCAGGCTTTGGTGGGTTTCTTCTGGGCTTGTGGAACTCAGAGTTACTACTGAATGAAAAAGGATTTTACTTCACGGTTATTTTGCTTGGTCTGTATGCTGCCATTTCGTTGCAAAAAACTGTTCGGGATAAGTCTGAAGGTATTCCTGTAACAGATTTGTATTTTGGGCTTTCATGGGTAGCGATAATTGCTTCAGTTGCTTTAATGGGGGCAGGGCTATGGAATGCTGATATGTTGCTTAGCGAAAAAGGCTTCTATGGTCTGGCGTTTCTAATGTCTCTCTTTGCTGCTATTACGGTACAGAAAAATACTCGTGACATGAGTTTACTGAAAAAAGCAGAAGAACCAGTAGAAGAAGAGCATCACTCTCAAGTAGATTGGTCAGAGTCCGAAGCTACTGACGATAAAAAATAGATACCAAAATTAGACTAACAGATATTAGTTTCAAGCGCAGGCACATATGCCTGCGCTTTTGCATTCAACCTTGAGCGAAAACCGAGGCAATTTCCCCCAATACTTCTGGGTTGGCAATGGCACCAATGTTTTTGACTTCATTGCCATGGATGACCTCTTTAACAGCCACTTCCACCAATTTACCTGACTTAGTTCTTGGTATGTCGCTAACCGCATAAATCAGAGAAGGAACGTGTCTGGGTGAACATCGATTTTTTAGTGTCGACTTGATCTCGTCAATTCGCTCGTCCGACAAAATTTGCCCATCTTCCATCTGAACAAACAGTACGATTCTTTCGTCCCCTTCCCATTGCTGACCAACGGCAATCGAATCAACAATGCCATCTAGCTGATTCACCTGCTGATAAATTTCCGCAGTGCCGATCCTTATCCCGCCTGGGTTGAGTACGGTATCGCTGCGCCCATAGAAAATCATTCCTTTTCTGGACGTCATTTCCACATCATCACCGTGATGCCATACGTTCTCAAATTCTCCCCAATAGGCATTGTGATAACGCTCACCACTGTCTTGCCAGAAACCGATTGGCTGGTTTGGAAAGCTGTTAAGGCAGACAAGTTCTCCTCTTTCACCAAGAACAGAATTCCCCTGACTGTTAAAGACACGGACATCCAACCCCAAGCCCGCCGCCTGGCATTCACCTCGATAGACTGGGGACATAGGGTTACCCAAAACAAAACAACCGCAGATGTCGGTTCCGCCGGAAATCGAAGCAAGATGTATTTCGCCACCAATGTTTTGGTAGACATAGTCAAATTGTTCGGGAAACAAAACGGAACCAGTAGAGCACAACGTTTTTACTGAACTTAGATCATAATGTTGATCTGGGTGGTAACCGTTTTTTTCTAATGCAGCCAGATATTTTGCGGAAGTACCGAACAGTTTTACTTTGGAGGACTCTGCCAGTTCCCATAAAATGCCTTGATGCGGGAATACCGGGCTACCATCAAATATGACGAGCGTTGCTCCGCTAGCCAGAGCAGAAACATGCCAGTTCCACATCATCCACCCGCACGTGGTGTAGTAGAAAGCTTTATCTCCCCGTTTAACGTCACAGTGAAGCTGGTGTTCCTTCATATGATTCAGCAAAGTACCGCCTACAGAGTGTGTGATGCACTTTGGTTTGCCAGTGGTGCCTGAGGAATAAAGAATGAACAGAGGTGAATTGAAGCCGACTCTTTGGTATTCCAGCTTCTTTGCTTCGTAGTTTCCGAGGATAACTGACCAAGATGAAAAATCGCTTTGCACATCGGTATTTAAATACTGTATTTCACAGACTTGATTAAGTGAAACAAGCTGTTCATTTAATGCCTGATTCTTTTCGCGCATAGAATGCTGTTTACCCGCAAAGCTGTACCCGTCACAGCAGAACAATACTTTAGGTTTTACCTGCCCAAATCGTTCCAAAACACTGTCGATACCAAAATCAGGAGATGTTGAAGTCCATATGGCTCCAAGGCTGGTTGCTGCAAGCATCGCGATGACGGTTTCTGGTAAATAGGGGAGGTAGCCGGCAACAACATCTCCCTCTTCTACACCACAATCTATTAGCCATTGCTGGATAACTGACACCTGTTCACAAACGTCACGCCAGCTTAGGCTTACCTGCTGACCTCGCTCATTATGGAACTCGATAGCTATTGTGTTTGGGGTTTGAGATCCATTAGCCAGTAAATTCTCGGCGTAGTTGAGTGAAGCATTAGGGAACCATAAGGTGTCGCGGCTGCTTGCTGGAGATTCCCATTTTGAGGGACCCACTTCCCTGACAGTATTGCCTTTATTGCCAATCAGATTGGTAAAGTCCCACAAGCTTGTCCAGAAACCTTCACTAGAACTTACGGACCACGAGTGCAGAGATGGGTAGTCAGAAAGACACAAATCAAAGTCCTTGTTCACTTTCTGAATGAACTGGGTGATATGAGCATTTTCGACCCGGTTTGGATCTGGTGACCAGATTGGTGATACGTCTGACATAACGACTCCGAAATCTGCGAAAAATGAGTAAGGAACAACCTGAGTTGGAATCTAAAGTACTCAGTTTATTGAAGTGTATAGATCTATAGTTGTAAATAATTTGTTGAACAATCAGTTGATTCAGTCACAATTCCCTCTGTCTTGTGAGATTTCATGGAATTACGAATGATTAAGTTAGCCATTATTGGAACCAATTGGATCACTGAACGATTTTTAAATGCAGCACTGCTGACCGAACAATATGCACTGAGCGCTGTCTATTCACGATCTGAAGAAACAGGCAGGCAGTTTGCGTCGAAGTTTGATTGTGAGGTGGTGTTTACTGAATTCGGTGAACTGTGCTCAGATGAATCCATAGATGCGGTTTACATTGCAAGCCCTAATTCATTCCATTGCCAGCAGGCTATTGCTCTTATGAATAGCAGGAAGCATGTTATTTGTGAGAAACCGCTTGCTTCTAACTACGATGAAGTGCAAAAGATGTTTCAGGCAGCAGAAGAGAATCAGGTTGTTCTCTTTGAAGCCTTTAAAACTGACTACCTGCCTAACTTCAACCTGATAAAACAGCGCATGAACGACATCGCGCCTGTTCGAAAAGCCGTATTGAACTACTGTCAGTATTCTTCTCGCTACCAGAAATACTTAAATGGTGAAAACCCAAATACTTTTAATCCAGAATTTTCGAATGGCTCAGCTATGGACATCGGATATTACTGCGTTGCCAGTGCTATCAGCCTGTTTGGGGAACCAGAACGCGTGAGCGCAACCGCAACAATGCTGGATTCTGGTGTGGACGGGCAGGGAAGTATGCTGTTTGAGTACAATGGGTTTGATGTGGTGATTCTCCATTCTAAAATTGCAGATTCTGCCATTCCTAGTGAGATACAGGGCGAAAAAGGTAACCTGATTATCCATGCGCTATCAGACGCCGAAAAAGTAGAGTTCAAACCCAGAGGGGAGTTGGCGCAAGATATTACGCTGCCTTCAGATGAACAGAGCATGCGCTATGAAGCCGAGTTTTTTGTGCAGTTAGTTCGTGAAGGAAAAGCAGACAAAGTGTCAAAGCAACGCTCTTTGTCTACTGCGAAGATCCTGACGGAAGTGAGAAAGCAGATTGGGTTGGTTTATCCCGCCGACAGCTAAAAAAACGAACTCGCCAGAGCCCATCAGGCTTTTTCTACTTTCTCTGGTCTTGTTGAAGGGTGAGAGATGGCAGTAAGCCTTTGTACCGTCTTTGATGCGCCCACAAACCTTGAAAGCTCGTTTTTCGAAACGGGCTTTCCTTTTAAGTACCCTTGAATGTAGTCACATTCATAGTTTCTGAGCATGTCTAACTGAGCTTGAGTTTCGACCCCTTCTGCCACCACTTCCAACTGGATCGCATGTGACATCTGAATAATGGCTTCACATAGCTGAGCAGATTTGTCTCCCGGTTTGTCCATTTTCCAGATGAAACTGCGATCCATCTTTACAACATCGAATGGATAGTCATTGAGAACAGATAGCGAGGAATAGCCGGTCCCAAAGTCGTCCAAATACAGGCTCACCCCAAGTGATTTGATTTGCTTGAGCGTGCTCAGTGCTGTGCTGTGGTTTAAAAGTGTCGATTCAGTAATTTCGACACCTAAGCGTGAGGCTGGGAATCGGTACTTTTTCAGTACATGACGAAGAGTTTTAATAATATGTCCCGATTTAAGCTGCTTTACCGATACATTAACGTTGATGCGTGGGCATTTCCCTGATTCAGATTTGTCCCATAGTTCCTGAATGGTTGAACACACTTCCTCTAGCACCCAATCGCCAATCCCAATGATTTGATTGGTTTCTTCGGCAACAGGAATGAAGGTATCTGGCGAAATCCAACCCTTATCCGGGTGTTTCCAGCGTAGCAGTGCTTCAAATGCTGAAAGCTGGTTTGATTCGGTCGAAAACACGGGCTGATAGTTGAGCAACAGCTGTTTTCTATTGTGTGCCTCACTCAATTCGTTTTCGATAGTGAATCGCTGCTTTGCCTGATCAAACATGGTGTTTTCGTAAAAAACAATCTGGCTTGATGAAGATTTTTTCGCCCGGTACATGGCTGTATCGGCTTCCCGCAGAATATTGGTTAACGTCTGGGTGGAAGAATTGACGGTCGTGACTCCAATACTCGCACCTATGTTGTATAACTGACCATTACAGTTGTAAGGCTCGGTTAAAGCGCTTAGGTATCTCTGGCAGACGTTATTAATGTCGTAGCGATTTAGCTTGTTTCGCAGGCAGACAATGAACTCATCGCCACCGAATCGATAGCATATGTCGTCATTTCTTACGTTGCTTTGTAGTCTTAACGCAACCTGCTGCAAAAGGAGATCGCCCACCATGTGACCCATCGAGTCGTTGACGATTTTGAAACGATCCAAATCGATAAACAGAATGGCAAAGCCATTGCCTCCGTTTGGAGTGATGTTCTCAATAAATTCTTGAAGTTGTTCGGCAAGCGCCTGTCTGTTGAACAAACCAGTGAGTGCGTCATGTGTTGCCTGTGTACGCAGTTTCTGGGTTTTCTCAGCGACCAGCTTATTCGATACTCTGAGCCGATTAGCATAGCTTTTCACACTGACTGAAACCGACAGAGTCAGCATAAAAATCAGTAATGTTGAAACCGTACTGTAAATATAGGGTCGGTAGTCTTTTGATAAGTGTGTAACAGTGACACTTAACGATTTATCTAATATAGGGAAATATAATGTTCGTGTGGCTGATGGATATTTGATCAAACCGTATTGATTCTGTTTAACGCTTTGATTTTCAGTTTTAAATAGCTGACGACTATCGTCGTCTTCGACCAATATATCGATATTTTTCGCAATGATTTCTTCCTGCCACGTCAGCTCTAAAAATTCATGGAGGATAATATTCATTACCAAAATGCCTAAAGTTTGCCCACTTCCAGACTGCACAGGCAAATAGATTTGTAACCCTCTTCTTCCTTCATGGTAAAACGTGGAAGCCTTCACTTCGTTAATTTCTATCGCCCGTTTTAATGCAAAATTGTTTGGGCAATGGCTCTCAATTCTTGAACCCAGAAAGTCGCTGCCTTCAAATTTAGGGGAGGCAAACAGCACGGGGAATGCATGTCGACCAAGCCAACTGGCACAGGCATAAGTGGTTGAAAGTGAGGGAGTAATCGCATAACCCAATTGACCACTGAGATTCGCCAGGCTTTGCGCTTGAAGTTTGTCTTCTGTCGAAATTAAAGGTGCCCAGAAAATAGTATGAATACCAGAACCAATACCCGTCCTGTCTTTTAACAGCGTATGAAATTGTTCTGATGATAAGTTGTTGTTAATTTGAAGGAAATCACGAGTGGAATGCAGAATAGTAGTAAGAGAATCAATAGATTTCTCTAAGGTTTTTACCTTTTCGTTTGTTTGCAGTTCAAGGGCGTATTGCGAGCGTTTGTTTTCGTAATAGTTAATTGTAAATAAACAAAGGAGGGCGACTAAAATTCCTATTAGCCAAATATAGGTTGTTCGCGGCTGAATCCGGTTATATTTCAATCTTTTCTCAGGTCTTTCTGGTAGCAACTCGATTAATGTTAGTCATATTTTTTAAATATGTAAATGATATTTATTATCAACTGTAAATATAAATACTGACTCATTTGCGTATTCGTAAATGATAAACAGAGGGCGCATAAGGTTGTGAGATTAGTCAACACTCATGACAGATTTATGACATGTCATGAGCGCGAGACTAAAGCTGGATCTATATCGCAGAAATTTCAGGATTTTGTTGAGAGTCAGGATGCTTGTCTACCCAAATCAAACTTACAAAGGCTGCAATGGCACACACCAGCATAATGATTCCAAGAGGAAGCTGATTGCTTGCAGGCAGTGCAGAAGCCGCTAATGTGGCTACACCAGCCCCAAAATTCTGCATTCCACCTAGTACTGCGCCAGCCGTGCCGGCATGCGCAGGAAATGGTGCAATCGCTCCCGTTGTTGCCGCAGGAAACAACACCCCGGCACCAAGGAAATAGACGGTAGCGCCACCAACCAGAGTCACGGCAGTGGTCTGGTCGTTCAAACCTGGGAACAGAACAATACCAGAGCCCAGAATTGCAGCAATCAAACCAAAGTTCATCGCGTATTTTTCGGAGAACTTTTCCGCAATCACGCTGGAAAGCCCTGCACCTGCAAGATAGCCGGGAATTGGTGCAATAAATAGCAGGCTTACTACCGTTGCCGGTAAGTTAAGTGTTCCGCCCAATAACACCCCAGCTGCAGCTTCAAATACAGCAACACCTGAAAATGTTGCGATAAGGCATCCTAGGTATCCCTGGAATCGGCGATTTGATAAAACATATCGATAATTCTGCCAGACTGGTGCCGCATTTCTTCTTGATTTGGGCAGGGTCTCTTTAAAGCTTGTCATCATGGTGAGCACGACAGCCGCTGCAAACAACGCAAGGAACAGATAACTGCTGCGCCAGCCGAATGTTTCAGTCAGGTATCCGCCTAGTAATGGAGCAACTAATGGCGAAAAGATGACACACATACTGATTAGGCTGTTGGCTCGATGCAGCCTGCTTCCTTCGAAGCAGTCGCGTGTCAGTGTTCTGGCCATTGCTCCACCACAGCCAATACCTGCCCCTTGAATAAAGCTTCCTAACAGGAATACATCGTAATTGTGTGCAAACAGAGCAACCAAGGTACCCAGTAGGTAGATGATCAGTCCAACCACGATAATGGGCTTTCTGCCTAAGCGATCTGAGAGCGGACCATATATGAACTGAGATAATCCATAAGGAATCAAATAGCACGCCATTACTGCCTGCAATACGGCAGGATCAACAATAAACTCAGACGCCATATGTCCAATAGAGGGGACGTACATGGTTTGAGTCATCTGACCAACAGCGGTCAGAATTGCGATCAGAAAAGTCAACCGAGCCAAAGGCACAGATGAAGGCATGTTTACTACTCCTAATGGAAAATATTGGGTATTTCGATACTTGGGATATGAAAAGAAATGCTATCTGGCGTTTATTTAAACTGTATATTTACCAGATACAACACAAAATCCCGATACGGGCGAGATAGTAAGAGTAAAGCCTTTGCCAGACAAGAAAAAACAGATAGCCCAAGCACGATAGTTTTCTATGATTATGATTAGAAAAACTAATGCGAAATAAATGACAGTAAATTCCTTGGGCTATTGAGAAAAGGGAAATGAAGGCGAGGTTAGTTATGTTGGTCGGATTCTGTCCACATTATTTCTATTGGGGTTCCCACTTGAACTAAATCCATAAACTCGTCCATCTCATCATCTGTAATGGCAATACAGCCCTCAGTCCAGTCTACCTGAAGATATTTGTTCTTAGGGTTGTTGCCATGAACCATGATAAAGCCACCTGGATCGACGCCCAGCTCTTTGGCTTTCGCTTTGTCTGCTGTATTGGGGTAGCTGATGTGCATGGCTCTGTGGAATGCCGAGTCTTCTTTTTTGTAATCCAGAATGTATCGACCTTCTGGGGTTTTGTGGTCGCCTTCCTGAACTTTATGCCCCTTGGGAGAGCCACCTAAAGCGATCCGGTATTCCTTAATGATTTTTCCTTCATCAATTAGGTACATTTTCCTCTCAGCCTTGACGACTTTGACAAGATCGACCGAGGAACAGGCAAGTGTAGGGAGAAACAACGTTATGATTGAAAGGCAAAGAGTGAGTGTTTTTTTTATCATTTTTATAAATGTTTTATCTGTCGTAACCATTAAATTGACCCTGATGGTTACTGTTGTGTTAATGAACTATACGAGCAATCTACTTCAAGTTTATGAATTGAGCGAGAAAAAATGAACATGGATTATCAGCCTAGCTCTTATGTCTGAATGAAATTTATGCAAGCCTGCATCACACGACAATTTGGGTAAGAGCGGTTGGTTAACACACATTATTGCTGGAAGCGACCTAAAAGAATGACCGCATCCCGCTTTTACAAGCCGGATGCAATTTTCGAAATTAAAGGTCTAATGCAATCATTATTCTTCCATTTTGTTGATGAGTTTTCTCAAATACGGAAGTAAATCACTGGCGAGTAACCCGATTGTGCCTTCCTCTCTGGCACACCAGTCAGCGGCATTACTGTGAAGCCATACCCCTAGCTTCGCAGCGTCCAGCAAGTTCAGTTTTTGCCCTAACAAACTGCCGATTACACCGCTTAATATATCTCCCATTCCACCTGTCGACATGCCGGGGTTGCCCTGACCGCAGACCCAGAAGGTTCCACCATCATAAACAATGGTGCCTGCACCTTTTAATACAACAACCCCACCAAATTTTTCATGCAGGTTCGCCGCAGCCTGATAGCGGTTGTCCTCTACTTCTGCCACTGTGCATTCAAGTAATCGGGAGGCTTCACCAGGATGGGGAGTAATAATACGGTTCTCATCCTTATCTGGCTGAGTAGCCAGAAAGTTAAGCGCGTCGGCGTCCAGTACTTTTGGAAGATCAAGATGACAGAATAGATGATAGAGTTCGCTTCCCCAAACCAGTTGACCCAGCCCAGGTCCCAAAACCAAAGTGTCTGCCCATTGAAGTGAGTCATTGACCAGATGCTTATTGCCCATGTTTGGATCGATCATGATTTCTGGATGCGTAGCTAATAAAGAGGGAGCATTGTCCTTGTATGTGATGACTTTAGTTAACCCCGCACCAGTACGTGCACAGGCAGAAGCTGCGAGAGTAATAGCGCCCCCCATACCGTGGGCTCCGCCCACCAAAAGCACCTTGCCAAAATTACCTTTGTGGCTGTTAGGCTTTCGTTTGGGTAACGCATCATCAAGGATTCTTGAACCTATCATCTGATAGGGCGTGGAAACATTCTGTTTAAAATACTCGCTTGTCCCCAGAGAATCGCAACTCAACGTCCCGGTAAAGTTTTTTGCGCGCCCTGTGACCAGACCTTTTTTCATTCCGATAAATGTTACGGTAAATTCGGCTTCTAATGCTGTCCCGAGAGGGAAGCCAGAATCGGCACAAAGCCCTGAAGGAACATCCACCGCAACAACAGGAGCAGGGTGCAGGTTCACACGTTCAATCACTTCTGCGTATTGTCGCCTAACGTTTCCAGACAACCCTGTACCCAACATGCCATCAATGATCAGTTCCAGATGTTTGGGAAAGGATGAGCTTGGCGAAAGAATTTCCCCTCCGATACCCAGCCAACCCTGTTGCGCAGTCAGGGCGTCACCCGTAAGGCGGTCAGAGTCGCCCACATGCCACAAAGTCACATCCAATCCTGAGAGTTTAGCCAACTTGGCAACGACGTATCCATCACCGCCGTTGTTTCCGGTGCCACATAAAACCAGTATCTTTTTTGCCGTGGCGTATTCATGAGTCATGAGGTGAAAGATGGCTTTGCCCGCTCTTTCCATCAGCTCGTACATCGGGATACCGAGCTTTTTTGCCGCCAGTTTTTCACCTTCTCTAATTTGCGAAGTGGTGTAAATCGGGGTGTGTTGATTGTTCATTGTCCTAGCCTGTTTTAATTTTCAGGTTTGCCCTGTGTTTTGAATCCTGAGTGTAGGTAAGACCTATGTGGTTTTGAATGAAAAATTGCTTTTAAAATAAGACACATAAGCAGTTTTTCTTTACCACATAGAACCGAGAAAATTATGGGAAAGCACTAACTATTAGAATAGTCTTTATTAGAGGTTTTATCAGCAATTGGTGTGAATACATGTGACGATTTAGAGGGGAAAGCTTCTTAGAATTTTGCTTATGGAAGGGATTTGAGTATAGCTTTATGAACATCTTGATACAGCCAGCGAGAGTCGCTGGCTGTTCTAATCTGAAGTTTGGAGTTCTATTTTAAACTCCAGCGATCATCTACCCAACCTCCGGCGTTTTCATCAAAGTGAACACCGATAAAGCGATTTTGGTCTTCCATTTTCTGATCTTTACTTGGGTCTTCTGCCAACATTTGGCGTATGTGGCTTGCCATAGGGTCATCGACCGGTTGCTGCTGATTCCTAATTGCGACTTCTTTAATCATTTGAAGGCGATAGGCTGAACTGGCTCTTTTCATAACAATGACTCCTATGTTTGGTGTGTGGAAACCTGAACTGACTATTCAGAACAAGTGAGGGTATAGCAAACTTTAGGAGCCACATCTGACAGCGTCAAACGCGTTTTAAGAACATTTGAGTGGCTGGATATTCCGTTCGGATATCAAGCTTTAATTTGAGCTCAACTGATTGTATTAAGAGTGCAGAGAAGTGGGGTGTAAGAGTATGAAATGAGAGGTTACTTCAATAAAATTGCCAATCGACATGTAAATTTTGACCATGTGTGCGACAGGGTTAATTTCCTGTCGCGGACAGAAAATGAAATTAAATTGAAGCAAGTTCTTCGTAGATAGATGGCACTGAAACGGATAAAAAAGGCTTAATTCGTTCGATAGCTTGTTCGGGTGTCAGCTCTTCAAAATCTTTTGAAACGCTCTGCTTTCCGAATATACCGAGAAACCCTTTTTTCAACACAACGTTAGCAAACAACATGCAATGCTCATTGCCAAAAGGCACAATCTGAAAGGTCGCTTCCTGCTTATTGTGATTGGTGATTTCCACAAAAATACCACCGCCAGCGTGCTCTTCTGTTGGCAAGTTGCCTTCGGTATCCCAAGGGTATTCGGTCAGAATGGACATGACCTGCTCGATGGTTGCGTTTTCAGATGAGAAGTGAGTGGGCTCTTTCGCATCACCTTCGCGATAGGAGTAGTGTACGTTGATCATGATGTGTTCCTTTATGAATTGAACCCCAAACTTGGTTTATTGAACCGAGTAAATCATGGGCATTCAATCATAGTTACACCTTTATGTGATATAGGGTCCGAACAGACCCTAAACATGCTGGTCTAGCAATATGGGATTGCCATCAGGATCTTCCAGCATAATATGCGCTGGTCCTGAACTGTTTTCATCGGCTTTGGAAGCAAGCGTAATCCCCGAGCTTTCCAGATGCTTCTGGATATCTCTTACATCGGTGAAGTTTTCAAGGGTAGCGCAGCTTTGCGTCCAGCCGGGGTTGAAGGTCAGCATGTTCTTCTCAAACATCCCCTGAAACAACCCAATTTTATGTTCACCGTTAGACATGATGAGCCAGTTTTGCGTTTCGTCACCTGCGAATTCAGTAAACCCTAGCGCTTGGTAAAACGCTTTGGATTTCTGTAAGTCTTTGACGGTTAAACTAACCGAAAATGCACCCAGTTCCATCGTCCTCTCCTTGTTTGATTGCTCACGTGGCTATCAATTCTTAGGGTCTGTTGACCTTTCGCGGTTAAATTTTGTTCGAGTTCTATGTGTTTTAATCGCGGCGCAAGGTCTTTAGCTTAGTTATTCTAAGCAAATACCTTGCAACAAAGAGTAAAGCGCATAGAACCGAACCCTTCGGGCAGCATTTGTGGCTCCTTTCTACTGTGTTACCGCTTATTGATGTAGAGCGACTACACCGAATAAGCACTGCCTTGTATAAAGAACCCACAAATTGCTGCAAAAATCATCTCGAAAGGTCAACAGACCCTAGTAAGAAGCCATGTGATTCCTGTGCTGTTATGGTTAAACGTACTGGGTCAGGTATATCACGCTTTCGATCCTCTTGTGTTTACCGTCCTCACACTCTCACGGGGTGTCATCAGCTTTTTGCGTAGCTTTAACCCCGGTTTCTCAATTATGTAATAGGAGAACAGAGCGAATGCAAACGCAAGAATGATGTTAGTCGGCCAGTTGGCGTACCACTCTCGGGTCCAGGAATTTAGGAAAGGTTCTTGCCACAGATACAGTGAGTAGCTCAAAACACCCAGCCAAACGGCAGGCTTACTGTTAAGCAATTTAAAGGTGATGCCCTGATTGAACTGGCTATAGCGTAAAATCATCAAAGCGGCGCAAACATTGATGATGGTTTGCCCAGCGACATAAAACCAGGCAGGGCTAAGTTTGTAGATTGCACTAGGAACCAGAATCATGGCAGCAGGTATCACGATGAACCAGACAGAACCAAAAAACTCAGGGAGCCTGAAGCCACTTTCCTTCATGTAAGCGAGAATACAGCCCATCGCGAGTGCATCGGCGATTGCCTGAAATTCGCGTGTCATGGCTGAAGGGGAACTGCCTGCTTCAAACCACATCCAGTAGCGAACGCAAGGAATGATGACTATAGCGATGACCAATAAGTGTTTGGCGTGCTTTTTACCCAACAAAGTCAGAAGTAGGGGCCAGAGAAGATAAAACTGCTCTTCAACCGCGAGTGACCAGGTATGGTTTAACCACCATTCTCTCTCGTGGTGGTAGTTCATGGTGTAAGTGACAGCGTGGAAGAGATCACCGGGCATCAGGGAGATAATCCCAGCATATTCTGCCACTGCGATACAGAGCACGTAAAAATAGAAAGCCGGAAACAGTCGGAATATACGGCGAATGAAGAACTGAGACAGGTTCACTTTTTCGTTTCTGTTCATCTCATTCAGCAGAAGGGTGGTGATTAGAAATCCTGAAATGACAAAAAAGACCTTCACGCCAAAGTTGCCCAAATTGTGAAGAGGCATGAATATCTGCGGAAAGTTTACGGTACCAACCAAGTGACCAAAACAGACAAGAGAAATGGACGCTGCGCGCAGCCCATCCAGTGATGGAATTCTATTCTCCATGATTTTTCTCCCCGTGTTGCTTAACGAAATGATAGTTGGCCGCCGTCAGGGCCACCAGAATGTAGACAGGCCATGTAAACCCTTGAGTTAAAAAAGAACCCGAAACGCTGAAAGCGATGATTCCGGCTAACGTGCCCTCACTCATGGCATAAGTGACAGGTGGGAATCGATCAATGTTCTCACTGACTTTTCTGAGTGAGTAGATGGCAGTTTTGTACATGGTGATCACCATGGCTAAGAAAACAAAAAGACCGACAAACCCTGTTTCACCCAATACGCCGAACCAGGTACTGTGAACCGCATGGTTCTTACCGTCCCAGTAGCTGCTGTAGAAGTAATAGTTGTAGAAGTAGTTATCGATGCCAACTCCGGTAACCGGGTTGTCTAGTGCCATTTTGAATGCGGCTTCCCAGGCATGAATCCGCCCCATGGCTGATTCATCAATACCTTCCTCTGCGGCTCCTCCAGACTTTCGTCCGCTGATTCCAGCAGCGAAGTACAAGATCACCATAAGAACGCCACCGCCAGAAAACAGCAGCGCTTTAGATTTCACACGTCGATAAGCAAAAATGCCGAGCACGCTGGCAATGCCGAGTAGCCCGCCTCGGCTTTGAGTCGCAATGATTGCCCATACAATGAGTACACTGGTAATGGCACCGAAGACACGCTCATATCTGTTCATACCCGGAGCCATAACGAGAGCAAGTGCAAACGAGAAGGGAAACAGTAAGACCAAAGAGAGGTCATTTGGATCCCCAAGTACCGATTGAAAGCTTCTGCCGATGGTGACTCGCGTTCCCTCTACCAGACCAATTCCAGCGAGTTTGTTCGAGATAGCTACAAAAGCGACCAGTCCACCGGCAATACAGAAAAGGCGAATAGCCAGTTTGAAGTGATTGGGTTGAGTAAGGATCCATGACAAGACGGGTGTCATGATGGCGATTTTGACATACGTACTGGTGAAGTAATTGATGGATGCCGTTTTATTACCAGCAAACAGAATTCCGAGCATCACAATAATGAAAAACACCGCAAACCACTTCAGTTCCTTACTTGGCTTGAACTGAATATTTCGTGTGATGGCTATGTGCCAGAAAAAGGTCATCAGCGTCGCCAGTGAGAGCAGCAAAGGAATGCGCAAAGGCATTAAAACAGGAAACGCTTCATGCAACCTGAAATAAGAGAAAACGATAAACAGTAGGGCAAGAAGGACTGGGAAATTAAGTGTAAACAGAATAGCAAAAGGCACAATGGCAAGTGCAACAGGTATCGCCGGGTGCGGGACCAGATACCATAGCCCACCCAGCACAGCACACAGCGCACTGACACACAAAATCGTGGTCAGGTGTTTGCTGTAGTCTGTTTGCTGTTGGGTAGAAAACATGGCATCTCCTTGATATCTATATGAGAGATAGCAAGGGAAGTGCCAATATATGTAGGTTTATAACGTATTGTTTTTAAAGATATAAATATATAAAGAAGTCGACCTTCTCAGAATGAGAGTCAAAATAAATGGAATGATGTGTTGTATGTTTGATATTCAAATGGTATCTTAGCCGCCGCAATGAATTATATACCCAATATATGAAAGGTTAATTGGGTCTAGCACTATTCTTTCAGCCGGAACGGGCTTTGCGGGCATGCGGTGCCCGCTTTTTTTTACTTTAAATTCTCCATCGCCCAAGCCATAAACTTTCTTTGAGTATCAGAATTTAAATCCTGAAAGGCAGATTGCGCTGATTTAAGAAGATGTTCTTCAGAATGAGTCAAAGTAACGGTCGTCTCTTTTTCTGAGCGGTAGACAGCCGGACCAGCTTTCTTTTCGTTATACCGGCGAATCGCTCCTTCAAAGTCTTGCAACGTCTGCAAACCGCCTATGTGTATCGTATCTATCTTGTAGTCGATTGAGTTGGATGAGGCATCGGTCAGAGTAAAGGCTGGTGCTTTTTCAAATTGGCGTGCATCACTCATTGTTCTGAACGCCTTGTAATCTAAAGTCAGTGACTCATGTGCTTCGAAAAGAAGGACGTAGGGCTGCGAATAGTATTTGGTTCTTCTGCCATCCTCTACCACGATCTGACCAATAGTCACGGCAATCTGATTTAATCCGGGCTGAATCTCCAGAGCTGAGCTGGACTTAATCCACTGACTCTCAATTTTAGCGCCATTGAGGGTTCTTGGGGTGAGCTCGTTACTTAGGTTCAATGTGAATGGGGATGCAAAGGTAAAGCTGGTAAAGCCAGCCAGTGCTAAGACAACTATACGTAAAACGAATGCCATGAAGCCTCCAGAAACAGGTTAGGGCGGGGTAATATCCCGCCCTGAGTTTTATTTTTACTGATTAGAAGTAGTATTCCACGCCAACGGATACTTCATTAAATGAATCTGACTTCCAGCGATCATAAGTCATGCCTGCGTTACCGGAGTCAACCGTGTTACCACCCATGGTGACATCACGAGCACGTACGTAAAGCACCGCAGATGGGTCTACAAAATACATCGCCTGAGCAGAGATAATATCGTCAGCTGAGTCTGCCACTTTCTCGCCATTCACTTCTAGCTCAAAGTTTTTGGTGTAGCCCACTTTAAACTGCCAGTCGCCTGTGTTGTACATCAAACCAGATGTCATGGCATTTTGTTTCTCCTCACGCCCGTTATCGACGCCTTCGGTAACTTTTGCATCCTGGATACGATACTGCGCGAAGAAGGAAATACCATTTTCAAACCATCCCTGAACCCCAATCAGGTAAGTATTGTTATCCCAGATACGGTTAAAGGTATCTTTGGTTGATGGGTCATGGGCGTCGGGATCAAGCGTGCCATCCTGAAAACTTTCAGCAGTGTTGCGGTTGATCTCATAGGCTGCATCAAACTGGATTGGTCCTACTTTGTAATGTGCAGCAGCGCCTTGCCACCAACCTTCGTCACTTCCGGTTGCTGCGGCTTTGGTTCTTCCGTAAGCCACATCCAGAGTCAGACCGCCCCATTCAGGTGAGTCCCAACGAACCGTGTTTGATGAGCGATCCTGGAATTTTGCACCACCAATCAAGCCACCCCAATCCCACACATCACCCAGACCTGGGTTTGCACCTGGCCAGTCAACCACTTCATAGAGTGGTGTCAGAACACGACCTAGTCGGAATTGGCCGAACGAGTCAAAGTCTTCAAAACCGACAAAAGTATCTCGTTCACCAAAACCACCGCTTGCCGTGTGATCAGAATAAGAAGGGTCGACATAGCCGCCTTCTATCTGCCAGATAAATTTAGGACCAAAGTTTTGGAATTGTTTAGAACCTCTGAAACCAATGCGGCTTTCATTGTTGGTTTGGAAGCCAGTAAGGCTAGGGGAGTTTTCGTAGTCACGATAATGCGCCTGTAACGCGATGATTCCGTACACATCGTATTTCGCATCGGTTTCTTCTGCGACAGTTGGAAATGCTGTCAGTGCAACGCTGCTTACTGCCATTGCGATGATGCTAGGCTTAAAGATTTTGTTCATGTTTACTCCTAAAGTGTATAGCTGAATTCTGTGCCAGCTCCTGTAGGCCGCTGGATACTCGCACAGAGAATCGTTGTTGTTAGATTGAGTACGTGAACAAGCTTAATCAGAAATTTTTCTTGGGTATTTTCAAGCAGTTATGGATTTGAAGACGGTCAAAATTTAGCTTTTTAGAAAAATATAAAGCCATATTTTTCAATGGGATAGCATCACTGTGCAAACGGATGTAAAAATAGATAATCAGCGATTTAGAGAGAGGAATAATTGAAAGAGAGTGCTCGGGTAAGGCTTGAAATAGAAGGGAACATACGGAGATTTTTTGTTTGTTTTAGATGCTTTGAGATGTCGCATATAAAAAGCTTGATGCATATCTCGTTGCAAGGGGATAGAACAGGGTGAACTTTTGTCAGGCGAGACTGTCTCGTGTGCTTTTTGTCTCGCCTTTTATCTCCTAGAGTTTGAATAGTACGATTATTTTGGTTTTATGTAAAACTATTTTTACTCGCAGTTTTTCTATCAACAATCTTTTTACCAACAGCCATCGTAGGAAACTACGGCTCCCATTACCTGATCAATTTTATAACGAGTATTTTCACCGACGTAGAGAGCAGCGCCCATTTCCTGAGAACCTGTCACCCGTTTGGCATGACACAAATAGGCATTGGCTCCCATTGAAAAGTCGATATTGGCATTTTCGACATCAAGTAAAGAATCTGAATTGTTGAAGTTAGCACCCAGAGACAAATGCGCATCCAAGTTTGAAACCTTGCCCTCAACGAAGATTTCTGCACCCATGCTGCCCACTACTTTTAACTCGTCGCTTGAAATGGCACATGGAACAGCGGTGAGGTTTGTGCCCATTTTTGCTTCGACGCTTGTGAGTGGCTTGTCGGTTACCACGGTAATGTCGAGGTGTTTTGTCGCAAACCATCCGGGATCTTCGCCTTCATTGCTGATCAGTAATTTGCCTCTGGTGTTCTTTAAAGAAAGCTTATCCAGTACGTCTTCGTGACCCTGAGCAATCACCATCGGTTTTGCTCCGCATTGAACGTTGACGCTAATGTCTTTAGAAACACCCAGTGAGTGGAAGGAAGTGGTAGGAAATGCACGTTCTTCGTCTGCCATTGCAGAGTCAGCAATAACCAGAGAAACGATCCCGGTTAGGAATAAGAAACTCGCGTAAAACCTTGATTGAGAAAACATAACTAGCCCTTTAAATTAGAATTGACACACATGCTTGGTATTTCAATATGTGTGCCAATTTCTAATTGTTTGATTTTAAAGGGGTTGTTATATCCCTTGGTGAATTTAACTAACTGTTTTAGCTAAAATTACCAAGATTTCCCAGCAAATTTGTAGGTAAGACCAACTTCAAATGACCAACCAAAATTACGCTGAACGATTGGGCTGTCATCATCATGACTTTCCATTCTTGCTTTACTGATGATCACCAACTTCTTCGAGAAGTCGTACAAACCAATTACACCAGCCTGATAGACAAAGCTGCTAGATGCGTCATATTGCTTCAATCCGGATGCACTGGATTCTGCAGCGCTGACACCGTACAAATGGTCGGACAGCTTTCTGTCTCTCCAGTCTAATTCCACGTAAGGAGTCAGTGTGAATCGACGCATTGGCGTGTTGAATGTTTTTCCTAGGTGAACCTGAATTTCTTTACCACCGTGGACATTCATAACATCCTGAAGGTAGGTAATCCGAGCGCCAGGTGTACCTATGGTAAGACCTAATTCCAGGTTACCGTCTCGCTCATCGATACCATCTGGAATGGTATCAAAAGTGTTAGATACCTGAGCAAAACGCCAGTTACCGGAGATACCGACGTATGGCAAAACGTTGTAGCTTGCCAGGCTGCCGTCAATAAATCCGCGTTCACCGTAATAAAACAAGTTAGGCGTAATGCCAAACTTTGCAGAATCTTCGGTAGAGTAAACCGATTGTCCAAATGTACCGCTAGCACCAATGATGCCGTATTCCTCACCTGGCTCGAATGCGAATGTAGAACCAGATACCAATGCTAATGAGAGTGCGACAAGTTTTTTCATAATATACTTCCATGACCTTACTATACCCAAGTGACCTCGCTTTATGGATTTCTGAGGTCACTTGGGTATAACAACCATATAGAACTGGCAACTGCGTTTTTTCTTTCACATGCGGCAAATAAAAATTGCCACCTGAAAGAACTGCAAAATAAGTGCCTAAAAAGTATAGATTACCATTCACTCCTTATAACGACCGTTTATCGCATTCTTCTGATTCTGGAATCTGGCGTTGCTAATCTAGCTTCACCAAACAACAGAATGGATATCGGTTATGAAACTCATCAAACGCACATTTATTATTTCTTCACTGCTACTGGCGGGACTTTCGCAAGCTGTTGCCAATCCATCCAATGAACTTATTCAGCAGTACAACCTGGCGGCAGCAGGCGACAGTGACAAAGTAGAGCTGGTTTTCGAACAACTCAATCAATTGATTCAGAAAGAAGGGGCTAAGCCACTGAGTCTGGTTTACCTTGGCAGCACACAAACGATGCAGGGTCGTGATGCCTGGATGCCCTGGAACAAAATGCAATACGTAGAACAGGGTCTGGCAACGATTGATAAGGGGCTTAACCTTATCGCCTCTCAAGCGGTTCCTGTCGAATCTCAACCTGTGATTCAGGGATTGCCGGACACATACCTTGCCAGAGCATTGTCTGCGGCAACTTTCAGCCAGTTGCCGGATATGTTTAATCACTTCGATCGTGGATACGATCTTTATATCGATTTGCTTGCCGAGCCAGAATTTGAGCAGGCACCTTTTGCTGCGACTTCATGGGTTTATTCATTTGCGATTGAGACTGCCATTCGGGCTGAAGATCAACAGCGCGCGCAAGAGTGGCTGGCAGTGATGCTAAAGAAAGACGCATCACACCCCGAGACCCAAAAAGCTCAAGCCCTGGTCAATGAGGCTTAGGGGGCAATATGATTGAATTTAATCAAATCAATAAGAGCTATCAGTTGGGGACGATTGACGTTCCCGCTCTGAAAAGCGCAACTGGGACAATAGAAAGAGGGGAGATGGTCGCACTTTGTGGTCCTTCCGGTTCCGGGAAGAGTACTCTGCTAAACGTGCTTGGTCTTCTTGATACTGACTATTCCGGACATGTTCATTTCGAGGGCAAACCGCTGCCCAAAACACCAAAACAAGCTGCGGAAATCAGACGCTACCAGATGGGATTCATTTTTCAGAAGTTCAATCTGGTTCCGGTGATGACCGCGCTGGAAAACGTAATGTACCCCTTGAAACTCAACGGTCACAGCCGAGTCCAGCAGCGAGAGATCGCGTTTTCAATGCTGGACAAAGTCGGACTCGGTGAATACGTCCATCACAGACCAGACAATCTTTCAGGGGGACAACAACAGCGAGTGGCCATAGCCCGTGCGCTAGTCAACAAACCCAAACTGATCATCGCCGACGAACCAACAGCGAGTCTGGATAGCGAAAGTGCCACGCTTGTTATCGACATAATGAAGTCGCTGGGGCATGAATTCGGCACCACCTTTGTGATTGCCACTCACGATCACCGAATGGCAGAACGGTGCGATCGCAGTATCGCCCTGTTTGATGGCGTTATTCAAAAGGAGGCTCTGAAATGGGTCAGCTAAATCGAGTTTCATTTATCTCTGCGTATTTTGAAAACCTCAGGTATGCGTTTTTAAACCTGAAGCGCAATTCTCGCCGCAGCGCACTTTCTATCTTAATCATTGCCATTGCTGTTTTCGCCATGGTAAGTGCTGGCGGGTTTGGGCTATTTACTTATCAATCTTTGAAGGAGTCGACGGCTCGTGACACTGGACATCTGACACTAAGTCAGGTCGGGTATTTCGAGCAGGACGAAGACATGCCTTTATCCAACGGGCTTTCTGGCACCAAAGAGCTGGTCAACAAGATCATGGCGATGGACAAGGTTCGTTCGGTACAACCCAGAGTTTATTTCACTGGCTTAATTTCAAACGGCAACAAGTCGACCATTTTTGTTGGTAATGGCGTTAACGAGAAAGAATTCGACATGAAAGGTCCTTTCTTGAATGTGAAAGAAGGCAGAACCCTGACCAGCATGAACTCCAGCCGCTACAACGCTGATGAGCCTCAAGTAATGCTTGCTTATGAACTCGCCAGAAACCTCAAGGTTAGCATCGGAGACTGGGTAACACTGTTAGCCACCACCAGTGAAGGGGCATTAAACGCGCTGGACTTTAAAGTGCATGGCATCTACAGCACAGGTATTCCTGAACTGGATAAGCGCCAGCTATATCTTCATGTTAATTCTGCTCAAGAGCTATTGGTAACAGAAAAAATCAGCACCTTGTCGGTATTCTTGTTCGATACCGAGCAAACCAACCCAATTCAGAACCAAACTCAACAGTTGCTGGATTCTTCTGTACTGGATCAGGAGATACAGATTACACCTTGGCAAGACAGAGCGTTTTTCTACAAGAAAGTGAAAGATCTGTATGACCGAATTTTCGGCATTATGGGACTAATCATGGCGCTGGTGGTATTCGTTGCGCTTTTCAATACCATGACCATGTCTGTCACCGAACGCACAAGAGAAATCGGGACACTTTCTGCGCTTGGCACATACTCTAACGAGATCATTTCTTCATTCATTAAAGAGGCTGGGTTACTTGCGCTTATCGGTAGCCTGATTGGTGTACTTGCCAGTTTGATTGCTTCAGTCTTGCTACTGGTTGTGGAAATTAAAATGCCACCTCCTCCAGGTCACACAGAAGGTTACCCACTACAAATCAACTTCTCTCCAGAACTGGCTGCCTATTCTACATTGGGAGTCGTCGCTATTTGCGTATTGGCGGCTTACTTCTCTGCCAGAAAGGGAGCAAACAAACCCATCACCGAGGCACTTGCATATGTTTAATTGTTCTATTCGTCAGGTATTGAATCTTGTCTTGGCAACAGCAGCACTGCTTAGTGGTCAAGTTGCCGCAAACGACGTGACATCCATGCTGAAAAATGCCGATAACTTCCGTATAGAGGAAGAATCCTCAAAAGTTGTTTCTGTTGTGCACGTTTTCAAAAACGGTGAGAAGGAAAAAACACATCAGTACCACGTTTATACTCGCCCTCAAAGGCAGTCACTGGTGGTGTTTAAATCTCGAGTGGAAGCCGGGCAGAAGATGCTGATGTTGGAAGATAACTACTGGTTGGTTATGCCCAAAAGTCGCCGACCAATTCGAATTACACCCATGCAGAAATTGCTAGGTGAAGCGTCTGTAGGTGATATTTCAACACTGACCTGGAGTGACGATTATCAGGGGGTATTTGAAGGAAAAGAAACCCTGACTACGCTATCGGGTAGCGAGATCCAAACCAACAAACTGCTACTGACTGCCAAGACAAAAGGCGCAAGTTACCATTCTATCGAGCTTTGGTTAGAGCAGGAGTCAGACTTTCCTGTAAAGGCAAATCTAATAATGAAATCGGGCAAACTGGCGAAGGTGGCTTGGTTTACCAAAGGTGAACGTAATAATGAAGATGCCGTAGTCAGCATGACCTTGTTAGATAAAATTCAGCCTAGTAAAAAGACGACCATTGAATATCAGGAGATCTCGTCTTATGAGCTGGAAGACAAGTACTACAACCCTTCATTTTTAGTCAGAAGTAACGTGTCGGAGCTGTAACGTGAAGATAGCAAAACCTTTAATCCTGTCTGTGCTTGTTTCACCGGTGGCGTTATCGTCAGAGCTGTCATCGAACTGGGACTGGATGATAAGTTCAGACACGACTCAGCACCAAGCAACCAATGGTGTGTTTGCTTCAGATGAAGAAAGTATCCAGAGCGTCGATGCGCTTTTAGAAGTGGAGCTGGGTTACCAATCGTTCAACGCGTCTCTGGCTTTGCTAGGAAATGACATCTATCACTCTGACAGCTCGGTAGACCCAGAATCAGACCTGATCATCAGAGAGCTTTTCTGGCAGGGAAGTGTGGATCTCGCTGGTACGACTTTGGATGCAACCGTCGGAAAAATTCGTCAGGATTATGGGGTGGGGTATGGTTATCGTCCGCTGGACGTATTCAATCCTTATCGTCGAAACCCAGTAGGGATTCAGGTTGAAGAAGGGGTAGGCGTAGTCAGCCTGTCCCACTTTGGAGCCGAAGGGGAATGGACGGCGATTGCTACAACGTCTTCGCTGACTCAACAAGAAACCACAGAGATTCAAAAAGCCACGCAACAACATGGGGTAGGCGTTCGTTACTACGGTCTGCGGGGTGACAGCGAATTTCAGGTTATCGGCTATTTTGATGACGTAAGAAAAGGGCTGGTTGGTGCTAGTTGGGTAACTGTTTTCGGTAGCGAATGGGAGTGGCATTCATCGGCAGTGATTCAAAGAAAACATCTTGCTTATCATCAGCCAAATCAGCTTTTGGCACCCGTTGTGCTAGAAACGCAGGGGGCTGCGCAACAAGTCATGACAGGTATAACCTGGAGCAGCTTTTCCGGACACAGCGTCATTGCAGAATACTGGTATGACAGCCGAGCATGGGGGAAAGAAGAATGGGAAGATGCACAGGTTTCAGCGACCTCGCTTAGAGAAACTTATGGTCAGGATCGTCTTGCCGATTCCTACGGACTGGGACTCACAAATGCCAACTTAACTAAACACAACGTCATGTTTCACTGGACATTAGATACTCAAAACTGGCAGGGACAGCACTGGACTGCTGCTCCGGGTTGGTTTGAAAAGCTAACGCCCACAGTGGATTTGATGATAGCGCCCGAAGATGGTGGTGTGATCTCAACACCAAGATTGAGTTTTGAATGGTACGACGATGGGGCGTCCCGCTTTGAAACCGAACTTGCCGCACGTTTTTACAACGGTAAAGATAAATCACTCTATAAAAACCTAAAAACTAACAGTATGATTTTGCTAAATTTTAAAGGAAGATTTTAATGGGACTGGGGTCAGAGCTAGCCAAAAATGAGTGGCTAAAAAGCTTTCTATTCACTTCTTTATTTTGTTTTATCATCGCGATCACCACTTCATTTGTCTGGGAAGCTCCATTTTACACGCACATAGTGATCAGCTTTGGCTTTGGCTACAGCGCGGTTGTCGGTGGCTATCTGGTTACTTTGGTGCTTCCCGAGCTATCACGACGAACAGTCAACTTAGTCGCACTCACCATCTCTATGTTGGGCGGCAGTGTTAACGCACATTTTTGGGTGAGTGATTACCCAAGCTTTGCATCGTACTCCGACATGAAGCCTATCGTGTTATTGGGTTTTATCTTTACGGCGTTTTGCTTTTACTACTTTTATTCGGCAGAACAGAAAGCACAAGCCAGACACGAGTTAGAGAAAGCGCGACGCATTCAGGCTGATCAGGAAAAAGCGCTGGTTTTAAGTGAGCTACAACAATTGCAAAGCCAAATAGAACCCCACTTCCTGTTTAATACTCTCGCAAACATCAACGTGCTTATTGAAAGTGACCCGAATAAAGCTAAGCAAATGCTGTCTCGATTAACGGATCTGCTTAGGGCAACCCTAAGAAAGAACCGCACACAGCTTGTTCCTGTTGATCATGAACTGGATTTGTTGTCCGCCTATTTAGGGATTCAGCAAATACGATTAGGCGAGCTGATGAGTTACAATGTCACTAAAGACGAATTTACCGAATCCTTAATGGTTCCCCCATTTCTGTTGCAACCTTTGGTAGAAAACGCCGTTATTCATGGCTTGGAGCCGAGCCTGAATCGTGGTCACATCGATGTAAAAGTGTTGGATGGAAGAAAGGAAGTCGTCTTGGAGGTCAGAGATAATGGTGTTGGTCTATTGGCAGACAAGTCGTCAGGTGGTCATGGAATAGGGTTGCAGAATATTCGTGCCAGGTTAAAGACCTTGTTTGGGGAAGATGCATCCCTTTCCGTCATCCAGAATGACCCTCAGGGTGTTACCTCTCGCATCTCAATTAACAGGTTGGCATTGGGCTCTCTTCAAAGCAGATAATAAAGGTTTATTAGACATGGCAAAGTATGTAAAAGCGGTAATTGCGGACGATGAACCTTTATTACTTCATCACTTACAACGGCAATTAAACGATGTCTGGCTAGAGTTGGATATTGTCGCTAAAGTCGGTGATGGTAAAAGTGCTTTTGATGCCATCCTGGAGCACGAACCCGACGTCGTTTTTCTTGATATCCGAATGCCGGGGCTAGACGGCATAACACTTGCGAATAAACTAAATAAGCTTCAACACACGCCCCACATTGTGTTTACAACGGCGTATGATGAATACGCCGTAGAAGCCTTTGATAACAATGCCACAGACTACCTGTTGAAACCCATAAACGAAGAGCGTCTGACAAAGGCGGTTGCGAAGGTGCAGCAGAGACTGAATGATCACCAAGCCAGTAGTCAACCTGATTTACAAAAGCTGTTCGAACAACTCTCTCCTGAGAAAACTCAACCTCAAAGCTACCTTCACTGGATAAAAGCATCAATGGGGGACGAGATACACCTCATACCTATCGATGATGTGGTGTATTTCAAATCCGAAGATAAGTACGTCTCTGTTTATTGCCAGAATGGTGAAAGCCATTTGGATGAGTATTTAATCAGAATGTCGTTGAAAGAACTGTTGGAGCAGCTTGACCCCAATCAGTTCTGGCAAATTCACCGTTCGACCATTGTTTCTGTTTCACGAATCAGTAAAGTTAGAAAAGATCTGACCGGAAGAATGTATGTAGTGATAGGTCAGAAAGAGCTTCCTGTCAGCCGCGCCTCTCAGTCTCTGTTCAAAGGAATGTAACCTGCCCAATTCAAAACTTTAGCCATTCCACACCCAGGCTATTAGGTTATCATTTTTATGAATTATTTTATGTTGAACTATATGTAAAATGTAATAGGTAACTACATAAAAATGATGACTTTATCACTTCTTTGTAATTTGCAATAAACTGACACAATTTTATGTGAGATATTTGCAGCACTCTAACAAAAATAACTGTCAATATACGCAAGCTATCTCTTGAACCTTGGTTTAGTGAGAATGCATTGGTTTTCTGGCGAAACATCACTTTGAAGATCCTACGGGGCTGAATCAAAAACTGAAAACGCGTCATGAAAATCATTTCTACTCGCCACTAGGCAATCATATGAGGTAACTTGCGTATATCGCAACGGTTTCGCTGACATCTATTGTGTCACATTTCTTATGTTGGTGATTCCGGCTACGGATAATTGGTTAAAAGTAAAATCATAATCGCGCTAGCAAGGCATTATCCGTTAGACAAAACTCAAAACTCTTCTAAAAAATGGTAGATACATGAAGAAAACATTACTCAGTCTGGCAGTCGCCAGCTCATTAGTATTAGTAGGATGTGGTGAAGCAGAACAAGGAAATCGAAACGCCGTAGCGCCTAATGTGGTGGCTATGGAGTCAACCACCGTCATGCATCAACAGAGTAAAACCTATGTTGGCAGAGTACAAGCCGTTGAAGATGCCAACATTACTGCACAGGTTTCTGGTTATCTGAAAGATCGTCTGTTTATCGAGGGGCAGCTTGTTGAAAAAGGCGATGTTTTATATCAAATCGAACCTTCCTCCTTTGATGCTCAGGTTGCAACCGCCAAAGCCTCATTGGCACAGGCACATGCCTCATTGAAAAAAGCAGAAATGGACTTCAAGCGTGGCAAAAATCTCTTGCCGAAAGGCAACATCTCCAAATCTGAATTTGACACGCTTACAGCGGCGAAATTGAGTGCCGAAGCTCAGGTAGAAGCCGCAGAAGCACAACTCAATCTCGCCAATGTTAACCTGTCTCACACTCAAATTACTGCGCCATTCACAGGAAGAATCAGCAGCAGCAATGTGAGTATTGGTGATCTGGTTTCTCCCTCTTCCGGTCCTTTAACCACCATTGTCAGTTTGGACCCAATTCATACCAGCTTTAACGTGAGTGAGCGGGAAAGACTGGAGTTTGGAATGGATAAAGTGAAAGGTGATGGTGAAGGAGCTGCAAAAGCGCTTGAAGTAGTGATCAAGCTTGAAAATGGCAACGTGTATGAACACAAAGGCAAGTTAGATTTCATCGGTAACCGAATTAATCTGAACACCGGGACAATTGCACTTCGAGCCAGCGTCGCCAACCCAGAACACGCATTATTACCGGGGCAGCATGTTCGCGTTGCCATTCAGGAACAAACACCAGAAGAAGTGGTGGTGATACCAAGGCGCGCTGTTCAGACTGATCTTGAAGGCGACTTCATCATGATTGTTGCCAAAGGCAACATAGCTGAGCGCAGAAACATCACACTAGGAAAGCAGACCGAGCAAGGTGTCATCGTGACAGAAGGGCTTGCTAAGGGAGAGCAGGTTGTTACGCAAGGCTTGCAACGTGTTAGGAATGGAATGCCTGTCAATATTCAAGACTCCGATTCCGCCAACACGGGAGCTTAATCATGCTGAGCCGATTTTTTATTCAGCGCCCTAAATTCGCGCTGGTCATCTCCATCATTCTTACATTGGCAGGGGCAATTTCATTGCTTCTACTGCCGGTTTCTGAGTATCCGGAAATCAGCCCACCTTCTGTTAACGTTACGGCTTACTACACTGGTGCCAGTGCAGAAGTCGTGGAGCAGGCAATCGCCGACCCGATAGAAACCTCCGTTAATGGCGTGGAAGACATGATCTATATGTCTTCGAAGAGTGCCAACGACGGTTCTTACTCGTTAAACGTGACCTTTGATATCGGAACCGATCCAGACATGGCTCAGGTCAACGTTCAAAACCGTGTAACCCAGATCGAATCAAAGTTGCCACCAGAGGTTCGAATGGTGGGTGTCACGGTGAAGAAAAATTCACCTGACCTGTTGATGGTACTGAACTTTTACTCACCTGAGGGTAAGTACAATGATCAGTTCCTGATCAACTACGTGAACCTGAACGTTAAAGACCAGCTTGCTCGTGTTAAAGGCATCAGTAACGTGAGTGTTATCGGTGGCGGTGAGTACGCAATGCGTGTCTGGCTGGATCCGGAAAAACTGGCGTCGCTGAAAATGACGACTTCGGATGTATATGCAGCCCTTGCTGAGCAGAATGTTCAGGTAGCAGCAGGTAACATCGGGGCGGCACCATACGCTAACCCACAGGAAGTGCAGTTTAACCTGGTGACTAAAGGTCGACTAGAGACAGTGGAAGAGTTTGAAGGCGTTATGCTTCGTGCTAACCCAGACGGTTCTGCGGTTTACTTGAAAGATGTCGCTCGTGTAGAACTGGGCAAAAACTTTTACAACGGTACGGGCTTATTCCGTGGTCAGGACGCTTCTATCGTGGTGCTTTCTCTCCAGTCTGGTGCGAATGCTCTTGAGAGTGGTGGTTTGGTGATGGAAAGGCTGGAAGAGCTTTCCAAGACTTTCCCTGAAGGTATGGTGTACGAAACCAGTTACGATACGACACTGTTTGTTGAAGAATCGATTAAAGGCGTAGTCAAAACACTTATTGAAGCCATTCTTTTGGTTATCGCGGTTACTTACCTGTTCCTGGGCAGTGCGCGTGCCACTCTGATTCCGGTTATTGCCATTCCCGTTTCTTTGATTGGTACCTTTGCCATCATGTTGGCAACTGGTTTTACCATTAATACCGTAACTCTGTTTGGTCTGATTCTGGCTATTGGTATCGTGGTAGACGATGCGATTCTGGTTATCGAAAACGTTGATACCATCATGAAACGCGATCCAAGCTTAACGCCAAGGCAAGCGACGCTTAAGGCAATGAAAGAGGTAACCGGGCCTATCATTACCTCAACACTGGTTCTCCTTGCCGTGTTCATTCCAGTGGCAATGCTACCGGGCATCACAGGGATCATGTATCGTCAGTTCGCTTTAACTATCTGTATCTCCGTTGTTATTTCTTCGATTAATGCGCTTACTTTATCGCCTGCTGTGTGTTCTCTGGTGCTTAAGCAAGGCGGAGGCAATACCGCGAAATGGTTTGATGCCTTTAATCGGGTTCTGGATAAAGTTACTAGTCAATATGGTAAGGCAGCGGGTTTTCTGGTTAAGAAAACAATTCTGGCTCTGATTTTCTTTGGTGTCGCAGTGGCGGCGGTTTCGTTCCTTGCGAAAACCACTTCAACAGCATTCGTGCCACAGGAAGATAAAGGCATCATGCTGGTTAACGTCCAGTTACCGGATTCCGCTTCTCTGTCTCGTACCAAAGCGGTAACTGAAAAGCTGATGGATGTCATCAACCAGGAGCCTAGTATCGAAGGTGTGACTGTCGCCAATGGTTATGCCTTTCTGACCGGTGCGGCGGCATCAAATGGTGCTTCACTGTTCGTTAAACTCAAGGATTGGGACTACCGAAACAATCTGGACGGCGATCATTCTTCTTTTGCCGTTACGAATCGTATTAATGCTCGCGCGGCACAGGAAATTCCAGAAGCTGTCGTATTTGCAATGGGAGCACCTGCCGTACCGGGAATGGGAGCAGGCTCTGGCTTTGAATTCGTACTTGAAGATGCGTTAGGTCGAAATCGAAGCGACTTAGCTCAGGTTATGGGCGAAGTCATGGCTAAAGCGAACGCTCAGCCAGAAATTCTGTACACCTACAGTACGTTCCGTGCCAACGTTCCGCACTTCTATCTGGATATTGATCGCCAGAAAGCTAAACAGCTTGGCATTCCTTTGGGCGAAATCTTCCAGACGCTTCAGGGTAACCTCGGTTCCATTTACGTTAACGACTTCACCATGTTTGGTAAGAACTTCCGTGTGACACTTCAGGCAGATGCCGAACACAGAACAGACATGGAAGATCTTGGCAGGTTCCATGTTCGTAGCCAGTCTGGAGACATGATCCCGCTAAGTACTTTGGTGAGTTATGAGCAGGTCTTCGAACCGGATGTGGCTTGGCGTTACAACATGTATCGTTCTGCTGTCATTCAGGGTGAAGCGGCACCGGGTTATTCCAGTGGTGATGCTATTGCAGCAATGGAACGAGTTGCGGCTGAAGTACTGCCTCATGGGTATCAATACGAGTGGACAGGATTGGCGTATCAAGAGAAGTTAGCAGGCAATCAGGCGATCTATGCGTTTGCACTGGCTCTAATCTTCATTTACCTGTTTATGGTGGCACAGTACGAGAGCTGGACGATTCCACTGGCTATCATTCTTGTGGTTCCGGTAGCGACACTGGGCTCGTTTATGGCGCTTAACTTGACGGGCATTCCACTGAACCTGTATGCCCAGATTGGTTTGGTGTTGTTGATAGCCCTCGCAGCGAAGAACGCCATTTTGATTGTAGAGTTCGCGAAATTGGAGCGTGAGAACAAAGAAGTGCCGATCGATGAAGCCGCTGTTCATGGTGGTGAATTGCGATTCCGTGCCGTGAATATGACTTCCTGGTCGTTTATCTTGGGTATTACTCCGCTAATCTTTGCGTCAGGTGCGGGTTACATCAGTCAGAATTCATTGGGTGTGTCACTGGTTGGTGGCTTACTCTGCGTGCTACTGGCGGGTACCTTCCTGATTCCGAGCTTCTATGCCATGGTTCAGCGCAAGCGTGAAAAGTTCCATGGTGGAAGTACTAAGCTGGTGGAACTTAAAGACGAGTAACACTAACAAGCTTTGTAAATTGATATTGCATGCCCCAGTTTATCTGGGGCTTTTTTATTTTTAGCCCTAAACCACCTACTTCAGTAGGTGGTTATCATTCAGTTAGGCTTTGCCTGTAGTTCTACCCATGTTAAATGCTCCCTTGATTTTTAGCGAAGTCAAAGAGGACAAATAACATGAGCAGATACAATCAAGCTTCCCACGTATTTTGGAGATGTCAATATCACATAGTGTGGACACCAAAATATCGATTTAGGATCTTGAAGAACAATGTAGGCAAAGAAGTTTATCGGTGTATAAATGTTTACTGTAATCAACTTGGATGTGAAGTTGTCGAGCTGAACGTCCAGATTGGCCACGTGCACTTAGTAGTAAAAGTTCCACCCAAGCTATCCATATCCAAGTTGATGGGCGTATTGAAAGGCAAAATAGCCTTAAAACTCTTCAGTAAGTTTCCATATTTGAGGAAAAATAAGCTTTGGGGTAACCACTTTTGGCAAAGGGGCTATTTTGTCGATAGTGTAGGAATTAATAAAGAAATCATTCGACGTTATGTAAGACATCAGGAGAAGAAAGAGCGCGTGGAACAGCAACAATTAGCATTGGACTAAACAAAGGCCCCCTTTTAGGGGGCTCACACAAAGCCACCTTCTTTAGAAGGTGGTAATTTACAAGCCTGTTCAGCGATCAGTTTAATCTAATTGAATTTAACTGGTTTTCCAGGAATCGTATGGTTGGCGTATCCGTCGAGAGCGAAATGGCTTTCTGATAACAGTCGGCGGCTTCATTAGGTTGGCAGAGCTTGCGGTAGAATTCAGCTTTCGTTGCCCAAAGAGGCTGGAAACCAGAACCAATTTCAGATTCTAAATCCAGAACAAGATTGAGCCCTTTCTCGTAACCAAAGTGTTTAGCCACTACAACAGAATAAGCCACCTTCGCGCCAACAGAAGGAGCAAACTGAATTAACGCGGGATAAAGCTTACTCAGGGCTTCCCAGTCCGTTATTCCGGAAGACTTTCTAGCCTGATGAACCGACTGAATCGCGGCTTCAATCTGGAAGCGACCAACGCGATTTAACGCATGTGCGTCCTTCAGTTTACGTTGAGCATACAGTGAAAGGCTGTCGTCCCACAGAGTCATGTCTTGCTTTTCAACGGGGACCAAGGTCTGTTCATGAATTCTGGCTAACCGTCGCGCGTGTCCAAAGGCAATCAGAGCAGCAAGCCCTTTGGCTTCCGGATCGTCAGGAACGAAAGAAACAAGAAGGTCCGCCAGATACAATGCCTCTTCACCAAAAGTATCGTTTGGATCTAGCCAGTCGTAGGTGTGTAGAGCATAAATGGCTTCGTATATTGTCTTGCAACGTGAAGGTAACTGAGAAGGATCTGGGACCTGAAAGGGGATGCCAGAGTCACGTACCTTGGCTTTTGCTCTGACGAGGCGTTTTGCCAGCGCAGCAGGGGGATACATAAAGAGTCTGGCGATCACTTTTGCTTCAATTCCCAGAACAGTTTGCAGCATCAGAGGCGTATGTAAATCCGCTGATATGGCTGGGTGAGCACAAACCATCATCAGCTCGAGTCTCTTGTCTGGCAGAGCGGGGGAGTCGGATTCCATGTTCGCTTCCTCTTCAATTTCTGGTTCTTCGGGAAAGCGAACCAATTGACGTTGGCGATCCGTGATCTTGTTTTTGGCGACTGTCATCAACCAGGCTTCTGGGTTGTTCGGGATGCCGTTCTCTTTCCAGTGGCTGAGTGCTTTAGTAAAGGCTTCGGCTAATGCGTCTTCAGCGAGCGCAATGTCATGGGTTCTGGATGACAGATACGCCAGCAGCTTTCCGTATGAAGAACGTGCCGCCATTTCGGCGGCACGATATTCTTTGCTCATAGTGAATCCATTGCTGAGCAGCGAATTTCAACTTTCCCGCGTTTTGCAGCAGGGCACTTCTCAGCCCAAACCATAGCAGCATCCAGATCGGGTACATCGATTACGAAGAACCCTCCAAGCGTTTCACGTGTCTCTGCGAAAGGACCATCTTGCACCTGCTTTGTCCCGTCTTTCAGCGTGACTGTGGTTGCAGTATCAACTGGCTGCAACCAGTCTGTATCGACAAACACTCCTGCTTTTTGCAGTGATTCGATGTAAGCCCCATAAACTTCTTTTTCTGCAATCCAGTCTTCCTGAGTCATGTCTGCTAGATCTGCCGGGTCGGTGTAAAGTAAAAATGTATAGCGCATCGTTTTTCTCCTTAAGTTCGCTAAGTTTTAAATTTGGTGGGTTAAGCAGCTTTCGCTAGGTTATCCAGACCTTTTTCGAAGGTTTTGCCTACCATCTTGTCCATAAACAAACCAAATACTCGAGCAATTGGGTTGTTCCCTAAATCCATTTCCATGCGCCATGTGACGAGTGCACCATTTTCTTTTGGTTCTGCTTTGATGATCTGAGTGGGCTGCCCCATTGCTCCAAGATCAATACTGTACTGAACAGAGTGATTCGTGACAGATGAAACCACCTGGCTGCCTTTGCCATCTTTTTCGTTAAAGTGAAAACCAGAACCGATTCCATTCTCCGGGCCAAAATGTTGAATACTTAAATCTGGGTCAGCCGATTTATATGGATTGAATTTCTGGTATCCCTTGTTTGAAGCAGCCAGATTGATGATGTCTTTGGCTTGCTTAGGCAACATAGATTGTCTTTCGACTTCAATGTGTCTGGGTAACAAAAGAGTTGCCAATGCTAATACTGCCAGTATGCCTACAGCCGCCATTAATATCGTAGTAAGTGTCATGATAATTCTCCTTTAAATGAAAAAGCCCAACTGCTTTTCATTGACATGACGAACAACGATCGGCTCAAAAGACATATTCACAAAAAAAATCTAAAAAATTTTTCTAATGGTGGAAATCAAATGCCATGACCCATTGAAAACAATAGTAAAGCGTAGTTTGAACATTATTCATACGCTTGAACGTTTGCGTGAAAATATGTGATGAAGTTCTCATTTGTGCCGCTATACTTCTCGCTCGGTTATAAGCCGAAGCTGGCACATTCGGCTGTTTTATTGATTTGAACAGGCGATATAGAGGCGTGTTGATCTTTTGTGATTGATACGTTTTGCATAACCAATACAAGCCGTCACAAGGATTGCTAACGAGAGTCAACAGATTCTAAGCATGTGAATGACCCCACGGACCGGACCAGCTAATTTTAACTGCTTGTAAAGGTGAATCCGCAATGACGATTTTTTCCAATTCCATTCTGGGGTGGTTCAGTTCCGCGCCATCACAACCCTGCCATTTACTGTCTGAATTGCGCTTGGGCGCTTCTTCAATTTCCATTCGATAACAGGGTTGATAATGAACATTCTTTTTAGCATTTTGGGTGTTATTACCCTACTGATTTGCGCCTACGCTTTCTCAGAGAATCGCAAAGCCATTAACTGGAAAACGGTATCCAGAGCGTTGATCCTTCAGGTTGGTTTTGCGGCACTTGTCCTGTACTTTCCTTGGGGACAGTTGGCTTTGACCAATCTGAGCAACGGTGTATCCAGCCTGTTGGGGTTTGCTGACGAGGGCATCGCTTTTCTCTTTGGTGATCTGGCGAGTAGTGGGTTTATTTTTGCAATCCGTGTTCTTCCAATCATTATCTTTTTCAGTGCTTTGATTTCCGCGCTCTATTACCTTGGCATTATGCAGAAAGTCATCGAGTTTATTGGTGGCGGCATTCAGAAATTTCTGGGAACCAGTAAAGCAGAGTCGTTAGTTGCGACTGGTAATATCTTTTTGTCTCAGGGTGAATCTCCGCTATTGGTTCGTCCGTTCTTGTCAAAAATGACGCGTTCTGAACTGTTTGCCGTAATGGCTGGTGGTATGGCATCGGTCGCGGGCAGTGTTCTGGGCGGATACGCTGGGCTGGGTGTGGAGCTGAAGTACTTGATAGCGGCAAGCTTCATGGCGGCACCGGGTAGCTTACTGATGGCTAAGATTCTGGTTCCGGAGCAAGGAACACCATCGCAGCAGCTTGATGTTGAAATGGATAAAGCAGAACAGAGCAATGTTATTGATGCACTTGCCAGTGGTGCCATGAATGGTATGAAAGTAGCCGTTGCTGTCGGCACTATGCTGATTGCATTCGTGAGTGTCATCGCGATGGTCAATACCGGTCTTGAAACACTTGGCGAATGGGGTGGCTTCAGTGGCATCACTTTGCAAGCCATATTCGGCTATATATTTGCGCCTCTAGCGTGGGTGATTGGTGTTCCGGGCAGCGAAGTGTTGGCTGCTGGTTCTTATATTGGTCAGAAAGTGGTGATGAACGAGTTTGTTGCGTTTATCGACTTTGTGGCGAACAAGGAGAAGCTGTCTGAGCACACTCAAGTGATTGTTACGTTTGCATTATGTGGGTTTGCCAATATTGGCTCTATCGCCATTCAGCTAGGTTCAATTGGTGTGATCGCGCCAGAGCGTCGCTCTGAGGTGGCAAACTTAGGTTTCAAAGCGGTACTTGCAGGCACACTGGCAAACCTGATGAGTGCGTGCTTGGCAGGATTATTTATTCTGCTTTAAGTACTTAAGGTCCACAGACCTTAATTTATAAAAATTCATAAATATCAAAGGCTAGGGGGTTCTCCTAGCCTTTTTATTTAGGTACTTTGTAATAAGCTAGAAAATCAGTGTTATAGAAAAGGATTGCGAATGAATATCAGGACGTATCAGCCTTCAGACAAACAAAGCATCATAGCAATATGGCGAGCTTGCGGATTAGTGGTTCCCTGGAACGACCCAAGCAAGGACATCGATATTAAAGTGGCTCACGATAAGGAGCTGTTTCTGGTTATGGAAGAAAGTGGCAAGGTTGTCGCGTCTGTTATGGGGGGATACGAAGGTCACCGAGGGTGGGCAAACTACCTAGCTGTGGATCCTGAATATCAGGGAACCGGAGCAGGACGCTTACTTATGGAAGATCTTGAGCGACGGTTAAAGGAAAAAGGGTGCCCCAAGATAAATCTTCAGGTCAGAAACACTAACGCCAAAGTCATTCAATTCTACGAATACTTAGGCTATAGCATTGATGAGTCAGTGAGTATGGGAAAGCGTCTGGATGGCGTTAAAAAATAACAAGGTCAACAGACTCTAATCAACCAGAAAGTAGAAAAGCCAGTGAAGACACTGGCTTTTCTTATAAACGATTCAGCTTATCAGGCTTTGGCTGTTTCCAGACTGGCTGCTTTTTTCTCGTTGTACATCTTCAGCAGGAAGTAGACATTCACACATGCGATAAAGCCATTTGTTACAACAACTGGCATTGCATCGATCATTAAACCGTAAGTGGTGAACAGTGCACATCCAATAAAGTTAAGTACACGCAGCAGTACGATGTCTTTCATCATTAGCGAGATCGCTACCATGATAGAAGACGCATACCCCAAAATTTCAACAGTGCTAAATTCCATAAATTGACCCTCTTATTCTCATCGGTGTTTACCGCTACCAATTCTTCTCTTCATGAGATAAAGGGGGTTATCCGTGCCCCGAATGGTCATTTTTCGTCACTATACCAAGGCTTGATTTACTCGGGAATACAGTGGATTAAGGAAAGTGAGAGTAAGCGATTACGCAAACGTTAAACGCAGAAAAAAATTTCCTCATACCGATATTTGTTGAAGTAATGAATGCAATGAATCGGTTAGATTAGGTGAATGTTTTTTTCAACAGACACTAAAAAGCCCCTGCTAAGCAGAGGCTTTGTACGTACGAGTGCTAACCCTGAAAATCAGGGTGCAGACAGTCAGGCAGTTTATTTTTTGCCTTGAGTTTGTTTGTCTGCTTCAGTCAGCTCGCGAATTTTGCGGCTGATGTCACGGCGAACTTTAGAGATTTCAGCACTCTTAATGATGTGATCGTCAACACGATCTTCGTAGTCCGCTTTCATGTTCTTGATGATAGCGACAATTTCATCGTGCTTCATTTCAGGCTTGATGTAGTCAAGCAGGTTTTCAAGAAGATCAACACGCTTAGAGTTATCGCGGATTTTCTTTTCGTTGTCTTGAAGTTCACGTTTTAGCTTGTTCTTACGACGAGCTTGGTTAACGATTTCAAAAACGTTGTTCATGGGATTTTTACCTCAAAAATCAAAATGAGTAACTTTTTTCGATTAAAACACAATGCTGGTTGGCTTAACAGACTTTAGATCAATCCCTTGCGTCTTATGACGAATTTTTAGGCATCCACTTCGACAAGAGTTGTCTTAACGCGGATAACCGCTATATCATTCTTTTCTCTTTTTATAAGTTTTAAAGATACTATGACGCCTCAGGACGATTTAGAACCCGAAAACAGCTCTCATTCTAAGAGAGAAAAGTTAAGTTCATCCTACAAAACAGGGCGTCAGTTGCAGGAACTCACCGAAATAGAACTCAGCCGCAGTAAAATTATTGTTCTATCTTTGGATGGCAAGCCACAGCGAATCCCATTGGTTACAAATCACTGAGCAGGTTTGGTTATCAATAGGAACGAATTAAGAAGGAAAGTCGAATGAGCATTGAATTGAACGCGATAGAAGCTCGGGTAATAGGTTGTTTGATAGAAAAGGAAGTCACAACGCCTGATCATTATCCCCTAACGCTAAACAGCCTGACTTCGGCGTGCAACCAAAAAAGCAATCGGGAACCTGTCCTCTCGCTTAGTGAAAGTGATGTGCAAAATGCATTGGACTCACTGATGCAGCGCCGTCTCGTCACAGACGAAAGTAGCTTCAATGCTCGTGCCGCAAAATATCAGCACCGTTTCTGTAATACTGAATTTGGCAGTTTGAAACTGACTGAGCAGGAGAAAGGTGTAGTGTGTTGTATGCTGCTTCGAGGTGCTCAGACACCCGGAGAACTCAGAACGCGCACCAACAGGCTGTGTACTTTTGCAGATGTAAAAGAAACGGAAGCAGTGCTTGAAGCGATGGCAAATCGCGAAGAGGGAGCGCTAGTTGTAAAGCTGCCTAGAGAGCCTGGCAAACGAGAGTCACGCTACCAGCATTTGTTCTGCGGTGAAGTTGATATTGAATCATTACCTGTTGCTTCGGAGCCCGTCGGTGACAATTCGCGAATTCAAGCGCTAGAGAATGAAGTGTCTGAGCTAAGAAATGAAATTGAAGAGCTGAAAGTATCACTTTCTCAAATCCGATCACTTGTAAATCAATGATTAAAAGTAATCCCTGGTTTGTCTATCTTATCAGGGACAAAAACTCCTCTCTTTATTGTGGCGTAACCGACCATATGATTCGTCGGTTTCGTCAGCATCAATCCGGAAAAGGCGCTAAATTTTTAAGAGGGAAAACCCCGTTAACCCTTGAATGGTTTTATATTGCCGATTCTAAAAGTACAGCAATGAAACTCGAATACAAAATCAAACGCCTTTCAAAAAGTCAGAAAGAGCGGATGATTTTGACCCATAGATTACCCACTTCTTTAGAAATCCTTCCTGCTTTACCTTAGCCTTCAACTTATAAAACTTGGTTGTAAATCACACAAATCAGAAGCTAGTTGCGAATTTATACATTAAAATATTTAATTGAATGGAAAGTGAGTTTCATTCCATGAATGAATTTTATAATTCATTGAGCTATAAAATAAATAAAATTGGATATCGTTATGAATAACAAATATGCAGTGGGTTTTGGTTTGTCTTTGCTGTCTCTTTCCGTTTCTGCAGCCAATCACGTAGCTGATGGCAGAGGGAATGGTATGGGAAATACGGGTGTGGCTTCAGGTGAGTATTTAGTCGCCCCATTTTATAACCCTGCCTTGGCGGCAGTTATCGATGAATCTGACGATTTTGCAATTCTAATCCCCGCCGGTGGGGTGAAAGTTCGTGATACCGATAATGCGATAGAAGTCATTGATGACGTGCAAAAAACTTATAAAAAAGTACAGAGCTCACCTTCTACCGATCTATTAGCCGAGCTTAATGGTCACCTGGACTCTCTGGCAGGGCATAAGCCTCTTACAGCATCAGGAAATATTGGCGTTGCTGCCGCATTGCCAACTAACCTGGTGGCAGCCAACCTGTTTACGTCTGGTTATGTTGAAATTATCGGTGTGACAGACGTGGCAAACAAGGTCTCAGACAGCCTTACCGATACGAATCAGCGTATACAGGATACCAATGTTGATCTGGTCGCATTCGGCTACACAGAAGTGGGTCTCGCGCTGGCAAAGCAGCTTGATCTAGCTGGTCAGCGAGTTTCTCTTGGTATCACTCCTAAGTTCCAAAAGCTCACCACATACTCTCAAAACATCAACGTAAACGACTTTGAGCTTGATGAGTACGATAAAGGTGAAACTAACGAATCTGCGTTCAACATTGACCTAGGCGCAGTATGGCTTCTTGGTAACTTCAGAGCGGCATTTGCCATCAAAGACATCATGAAGCAGTCGATCACAACCGACACCAAATACGTTTACGAATTGAAGCCTCAGATGACGGTTGGTGCTGCATACACAACGGAATTTTTCACTGTAGCGGCAGATGCTGATCTAACATCGCAAACGCGTTTTGTAGGTGTAGCGGATGATACTCAGTTTGTTCGATTAGGGGCAGAAGCCAACGCCTGGGACTGGGCTCAGTTAAGAGTGGGCTACGAAATGGATACTAAGAGTACAGTAGATAATTCTGTTACATTTGGCTTAGGGCTAAGCCCATTTGACGTAGTAAATATTGACCTAGCAGGTAGTTATGCTGGAAATAACCAATTTGGTGCTTCAGCAAGTTTAGGTTTTACGTTTTAATATTATTTTTAATAATAAAGGGCAGCACATTATTGCTGCCCTTTATTTTATAAAAAGCCTTTATTTTCTCTCATTAATAAAAAACCTGATATTTATGTCAATATAATTGAATGAACTATATGGTTTTTATTTCTATTAGAATTAATTTTACTTCCTAAATAACATATCCCTTAGTAATTTAATTAAATTATACATCTATAAATATAGTCACTTAACCTACTGAAAAATATAATAATGGATTAAGAATTGCACTGTTATGTATAAAAAATGTAAACAGTGTTTTTCTTGTTCACCGTTTTGTTAACATAAGTACCTGATATTTGAGACTGTGATCTTGTTTTTCTAATAAACTAAACTTTGTGTGTGGATTTATTAAAAATGTTGCTTATTTTAAATATCAAGCAATAAAAACGTCACAGTCTCGAATTAAATTAAATAACAAATAAGAGTCTTTAAGACGTATTAAAAAAGCTCTAAGAATAAATCTCATTGAGGCGTTAAAAATAACGTCAGTTGGTTTTGACGTCTTGCGTCACGCTTGTTGTAAGAACGGAGTCATTAATGGAAAAACTCGCTTTGATCACTGGTTCCAAGGGTGGAATCGGGTCGGCTATTAGTACGCAATTAGTTAGTGAAGGTTATCGTATTATCGCGACCTATTACACTGGTAACTATAAGTGTGCAAAAGAATGGTTCGATGAGAAGCAATTCACGGAAGATCAGGTTGTACTATTTGAACTTGATGTTACTAACACTGCTGAGTGCAGTGAAAGGCTTGAAAAACTTCTCAGAGAAGAAGGTACACCTGATGTTGTTGTTAACAACGCTGGGATTACCCGAGACGGTGTCTTCAAAAAAATGTCGGCTGACAGCTGGTTTGATGTTATCGATACAAACCTGAACAGCTTATTCAACGTTACCCAACCGCTTTTTGCCGCTATGTGCGAAAAGGGGGGTGGGCGAATCATCAACATTACCTCAGTAAATGGTCTAAAGGGGCAATTTGGTCAGGCGAACTACGCGGCTGCAAAAGCTGGCATGATCGGCTTTACCAAATCACTGGCAGCCGAAGGTGCGCGTTCAGGCGTTACAGTTAATGCTGTCGCTCCTGGGTATACGGCAACACCAATGGTCACTGCCATCCGTGAAGACGTACTGGAAACCATTAAAAACGAAATTCCAATGAAGAGGCTAGCTCAACCAGATGAGATTGCGAAAGCGGTCAGCTATTTGGCAAGCGATGCAGCGGCTTACATTACTGGCGAAACTTTGTCAGTCAATGGCGGCCTGTACATGAGTTAACTTCAGAAGGAATTAAAAAATGGAAAAGGTATACATCGTTTCTGCGAAGCGTACGGCTATCGGTGCGTTTGGTGGAACATTAAAAAACACATCAGCAGGTGAATTAGGTGCTGCCGCGATCAAAGGTGCGCTTGAAGCCGCCAATGTAAACCCAACCGAAGTCGACGAAGTGATTGTAGGTAATGTTGTTGGTGCTGGTCAGGGCATGGGTGTCGGTCGTCAGGCTGCAATCTTTGCCGGTGTTCCAGAAACTACCCCTGCATACACACTCAATATGGTGTGTGGAAGTGGCATGAAAACCCTTATGGATGCCGCATCACACATTCGCAGCGGAGACGCCGAAGTCGTTGTCGCTGCAGGCGTTGAAGTGATGTCTCAAATCCCATTTGCTGCTCCAGCAAGCCTACGTCAAGGTCAGAAAATGGGTGATATCAGTTTTAAAGATCTACTGATTTCCGACGGTTTGACAGATGTTTATAACCAGTACCACATGGGAGTCACTGCCGAAAACATTGCCAAGGAAGTTGGATTGTCTCGTGAGGTGCAAGATCAATTTGCACTATCTAGCCAGCAAAAAGCAGTGGCAGCCATTGAAGCTGGAAAATTCAAAGATGAGATTGTTCCGGTTGAAGTGAAACAGCGTCGTGAAACGATTGTGTTTGACACCGATGAGTACCCTAAATCCGATGCTAGTCTTGCTGGGCTGCAAAAACTAAGACCTGCTTTTGACCGTGAAGGTACTGTGACCGCTGGGAATGCTTCTGGCATCAATGACGGTGCAAGTGCACTGGTAGTGGCATCGGAAAGTGCCGTTAAGAGATTAAACCTGACCCCGCTTTGCGAGTTGGCAAGCTACGCACAAACAGGTCTGGACCCTAAAGTAATGGGGTTAGGACCAGTCAAAGCCGTAACGAGTGCTTTGAGCAAAGCTGAATTATCCATTTCAGATGTAGACGTATTTGAGTTAAACGAAGCCTTTGCTGCTCAGGCACTGGGTGTGGTTTACCAGCTTGCGGAACACCATGAAGTGGATAAAGAGACCATCTTATCCAAGGCCAACTTTAATGGCGGTGCAATTGCACTGGGGCACCCACTAGGGGCATCTGGAAATCGAATCATTGTATCTCTGGTTCATGAAATGAAGCGCCAAAACAGCAGTACCGGAGTGGCTTCACTTTGTATCGGCGGTGGAATGGGCACTGCAGTAGTACTGAAACGCAGTTAACAACTGTTTTACCCATTGGGGCAGGAGCCCTTATTGGGAAATATCGATTCACTTATTGGGAAATATCGATTCACTTAATGGAAATTTGTTTATCAGGAGAGACACTATGTACACTGACATTTTTAAAGCTTTTACCGATCAAACTGAAAAAACGTTCGAACCTTACACAAAAATCAACAAACTATTCACCAAAAATGCTGAAGTAATTACTGAACTTCACCTAAATGCACTACGTTCATACAGCGATTTAGGTCTTGCTCAGCTTAAAGCGGCAGGTGAAGTGAAAGATGTGGCTTCTCTGGCTTCTTTCAGTAATCAGCAACTGTCTGTTATTACTCGTCTTTCTCAACAGCTTATGGACGACAGCAACAAGCTTCAATCCATTGCTAATGAATTCAAAGAAGACGTTGAGCAAATCACTTCTGAAAGTCTGAAAGCTTCTACTCCAGCTTAAGATGAGGGCGCCACCCTTACGGGTGGCGTTTTTTTGATCCGAAGAAAGGGTTTTATCATGTTTCAAAACTTCTTTTCGGACTACCTTGTTAAGCTCCAAGAGAGCAACCAGCAATGGTGGAAAGATCTTGAGCAAGGCAAGGCAGCCGTCAATACCCCTCTTAATAAGGCGATGCACGAAATCAGCCTAGAAGATACAACAGAGTTATTCGAAAAAGCCGCTCAGCAGCCAGCTGCTCTTCTTGAAGTTCAAACTAAATGGTGGGAACAGCAACTAGAGATTTGGCAAAAAGTTGCGCTGCAAGCGAACCAGGAATCTGTTGTTGAAGCCGAAAAAGGGGACAAGAGATTTCAAGATAAAGCGTGGCAAGATGATGCGTTTTATAATTTTATTAAGCAGTCCTATCTGTTGTTTAGCCGCACATATCTAGACACAATCAACTCAGTTGAAGGTCTGGATGAAAAAACCAAAGAAAGGCTGAACTTTTTCTCTCGCCAAACCATTAACGCTTTATCTCCAAGCAACTTTATCGCGACCAACCCGGAGTTGCTTAAGCTTACAATGGAACAAAATGGCGAGAACTTACTGACAGGTTTGCAGCACTTCAAAGAAGATGTAGAAGCTAGTGCCGATATTTTGAAGATTCGTATGACTAATACGGATGCATTCCAAATTGGCGAACATGTGGCTAATACTCAAGGTGATGTTGTTTACCAAAATGAACTGTTTGAGCTGATTCAGTATCGCCCGGTAACGAAGCAGGTAAATGCAACACCGCTGCTAATTGTGCCACCGTTTATCAATAAGTATTACATCCTTGATCTGCGTGAGAAAAACTCTCTGGTGAAATGGTTGCTAGAGCAAGGTCACGCGGTATTCATGATGTCCTGGCGTAACCCTGGTCCTTCTCAGGCTAAGGTAGAATTTGGCGACTACGTGACAGATGGTGTGGTTAAAGCGGTCAGTGCAATTGAATCTATTACCGGTCAAGAGCAAATTAACGCCGCAGGTTACTGCATCGGCGGGACAGTGCTTGCTTCAACCGTTGCGTACTATGCTGCAAAAAGAATGAAAAAACGCATTAAGTCTGCGTCATTCTTCACGACATTACTGGACTTTTCACAACCTGGAGAAGTTGGTGCCTATATCAATGACACAGTAATACGTGCGATTGAAGCCCAAAACAATCTCCAAGGTTACATGGATGGTCGTTCGTTGAGCGTAACGTTTAGCCTGCTGCGAGAGAACAGTCTGTACTGGAACTACTACATTGATAACTACCTAAAAGGTAACAGCCCAGTCGATTTCGACCTGCTTTACTGGAACAGCGACAGTACCAATGTAGCCGCGGAAACACATAACTTCCTTCTCAGGGAATTGTATCTGGAAAATAAACTGGTTAAAGACAAAGGCGTCAAGATTGGTGGTGTATGGATCGATCTGAATAAGATTCGTATTCCAAGCTACTTCATCTCTACCAAAGACGACCATATTGCGCTTTGGCAGGGAACCTATCGTGGTGCGCTAAAGACTGGTGGTAACAAGACGTTTGTTCTTGGAGAGTCAGGTCACATTGCAGGTATTGTTAACCATCCGGATAAGAAAAAGTACGGTTACTGGACTAACGATAACCTGGATGACACGGCTGAAGAGTGGATGGCTAACGCTGAACACAATGAAGGTTCTTGGTGGCTACATTGGCATAAATGGTTGCTTGGCTTTAATCCAGAAGAGCAACGCGAGCCATTTAGTGTTGGCAATGAAGACTACCCAGTTCTCCGAGTTGCCCCAGGGGATTATGTGAAACAAACGCTTCCTGTTATCGAAGATATCGTGAAAGAGGAAGAAGCAGAAACTGCTTAAACTATACATTCTAAGATAATAACTCTAACAACTCAGTTGGCTAGAAAAAGAAGCTCCCACCGTAAGGTGGGAGTTTTCTTTTGGGCAAATGCCCATAGCAAGCAAAGGTGCTAAAACTTGGGTCTACTGTGGATCTTTATCTTTTCCTAGGGAAAGCAGCCACAAAGATACGGCTGCCACACCCGCGAAACCCGTCAGAATGATGATTGGCATGGCAGAGTAGCCGAGCACATGCCAAATCACAGATTCAAGTGTACTCATTGATTTTCTCCTTATTGCCAGCCTTCAACGCCGTGCATGTCTGGTAGTTTGTGCGCAATGCCTTTATGGCAGTCCACACATGTTTTTTCACCTGATGCCAGAGCGGTTGAATGTTGCTTTGCGCTGCGAGTGCTTTGCTCAGAAAAGTCCATATATTCAAACTCATGGCAGTTCCGACATTCGAGCGAATCATTCTTTTTGAAGCGAGCCCATTCACGCTCTGCCAAGTAGGCGCGTCGATCCTGAAACTTCTCTGTTGTATCTATTGTTCCCATAAAATGCGCTACCAACTCTTTTGAAGCCTGCACTTTACGTACTATCTTATCAGTCCATTCGTGAGGAACATGACAGTCAGAACAAATAGCCCGAACACCAGAACGGTTTGAGTAGTGAATGGTTTCCTGTATTTCCGCCACAATCGGGGCGTGGCACGCGGAACAAAACTCTTCCGTATTGGTTGCTTCCATTCCGGTGTTGAAAGCGCCCCAAAAGAGAAGACCACCGGAAAACCCCATAAACAGTACAATACCTGCCGCTGCTTTACTCGGGGTTTTCAACCGTTGCCAAAATGTTTTTAATATCTTCATAATCAGCCTCTTAATTCGCTAAAAATCATTTGCTGAGAGAATCAACACTTTGGAATTCATTCTCCACAAGTGGGTTAGCGTTTGCCTGAGGCACATGACATTGAAGACAGAAGTAACGTCTTGGTGACATGTCAGCCAACACCGCATCTTCGCGGTTTACGTAGTGCGTAACACTGATTTTTGTTGCGCCCATTTCCTTGGCATTTTTCCAGCTGTGGCAAGCAAGGCATTTGTTTGCATTCAGAGAAACTTCGTATCCCCGAATGTTATGAGGAATCAAAGGCGGCTGATAAACATAGCTACTTTCCAGGACCTGTTCACGAGGGTATTTTTTGAAGTCGTCAGCAGGTCGAGTGGTTTCCAGCTCCGAAGCTCCACGCAGAGATTCTAACCCGCCAATACCTCCAGGGTTATCGAGTTCGGCTATGGCTGCACCACTGAGAAGTGCACCGACCGACAGCAGTGTTACTAGAATTTTTTTCATAATGAGTTCTCCGCCATTAGGCTAATTCTGATTGTCTGACCGCTATGAAAGCGGTCAGAAGCAAAATTCTTAAGCGATCTTGGTGATTTTGACCGGGCACTTTTTAAAGTCTGTCTGCTTCGAAAGTGGGTCAGTCGCATCTAGAATCAGCTTATTGATGAGGATTCGTGCATCAAAGAACGGCACAAATACCAAGCCTTGTGGCGGGCGGTTTCGCCCACGGGTTTCTACACGGACTCTCACTTCACCGCGTTTATTGGCAATCAGTACTTCTTCACCTCGGCGTAAGTTTCTTGCTTTGGCATCCGCAGGGTGGATGTAGCACACCGCATCAGGAACCGCTTTGTACAGCTCAGGAACTCGGCGAGTCATGGTGCCAGTGTGCCAGTGTTCAAGCACACGCCCAGTACACAGCCACATGTCGTATTCAGAATCTGGGGATTCAGGAGGTGCTTCATAAGGAGCGGAAATGATAAAGGCTTTACCGTCAGGCTTGCCATAGAAGTCCCACCCAGAACCTTTCTTAGCATACGGGTCAGAGCCTTCTTTATAGCGCCATAAGGTTTCTTTACCATCGACTACCGGCCAGCGAAGTCCGCGAACTTGGTGGTAAACATCGTAGGGTGCGAGATCGTGTGCTTTACCACGTCCAAATCTTGCGTATTCCTCAAACAGTCCTTTTTGAACATAAAATCCAAAATGGTGGGCGTCGTCGTTAAGTTCACGAGCTTCCTCAATAGGGAACTTATCCACTTCGCCATTTTTGAATAGCATGTCATACATGGTTTTTCCACGATATTGCGGAGCTTTGGCGAGCATTTCCTCTGTCCAGACTTCTTCCATCTTGAAGCGTTTTGAAAACTCCATGATTTGCCAAAGATCAGATTTTGCTTCGCCAACGGTATCAACCTGTTGATACCAGGCTTGAGTGCGTCGCTCAGCGTTACCGTAAGCGCCTTCTTTTTCGATCCACATTGCTGTAGGCAATACAAGGTCGGCAGCTTGCGCAGTTGCTGTTGGGTAAGGGTCGGAACAAACGATAAAGTTCTCTGGGTTCCGGTAACCCGGCAGGCGTTCACCATTAATGTTAGGACCTGCTTGCAGGTTGTTGTTACACATCACCCAGTAGGCATTCATTTTGCCATCGCGAAGCATGCGATCCTGCAATACGGCGTGGTACCCAGGTTTAGGTGGAATAACACCCGATGGAATGTCCCAGATTTTTTCAGCATACGCACGGTGTTTTGGATTCGCGACGACCATATCGGCTGGCAGACGGTGGGCAAAGGTACCCACTTCACGAGCAGTACCACATGCGGAAGGCTGACCTGTTAACGAGAATGGGCTGTTACCTGGAGTCGAAATTTTGCCCGTCAGTAGGTGAATGTTGTAGATCAGGCTGTTCATCCAAACGCCACGAGTATGCTGGTTCATCCCCATGGTCCAAAGTGACATGATTTTGGTATTTGGATCGGCGTATTGTTTTGCTAAAGCAATGAGTTTGTCTGGTGCAACGCCAGATATCTCCGATGCCTTCTCTACTGTGTAAGTAGCGACAGACTTTTTGTATTCCTCAAACGAGATAGACGTCATTTTGCCAGAGTTTGGATTTTGCGCCTGCTTTTGCAGCGGGTCGTCGTCTCTCAAACCATAACCAATATCAGTGGCAGTTTGTTTGAAGTTGGTGTGTTTATTAACGAAGTCCCAGTTAACTGCATCGTTTTCAATGATGTAATGCGCAATAAAGTTGGCAATGGCTAGGTCACTTTGCGGCTTGAAGATATAGCCGGTATCAGCCAGCTCAAACGAGCGGTGATAATAAGTTGATAGCACGTTAACTTGCACATGAGGGTGACTCAATCGGCGATCAGTGATGCGAGTCCAAAGCACGGGGTGCATTTCTGCCATGTTTGAACCCCAAAGTACAAAGGAGTCGGCGTGTTCGAAATCGTCGTAGCAACCCATAGGCTCGTCAATGCCAAATGAACGCATGAAAGCACCTACCGCAGAAGCCATACAGTGGCGAGCGTTAGGGTCAATGTTGTTAGAACGCAGACCCGCTTTCATCATTTTGGCAGCGGCGTAGCCTTCCATAACGGTCCATTGGCCTGAACCAAACATACCCACACCAGTAGGACCATGCTTTTTCAGCGCGTCTTTCCATTTTTCGGCCATCACATCGAATGCGGTGTCCCAGGATACAGGCTGGAAATCACCATCTTTGTGAAATTTGCCATCTTTCATACGCAACAAAGGTTGAGTGAGGCGATCTTTTCCGTACATGATCTTTGAAAGGAAATAGCCTTTGATGCAGTTTAATCCCTTGTTTACAGGGGCTTCAGGGTCACCCTGTGTGGCAACCACTTTTCCGTTCTGTGTACCGACCAGAACAGAACAACCAGTACCGCAAAAACGACAAGGCGCTTTGTCCCATGTGATTTTGGTTTGATCTGAACTGGCAATCAGGTTGGTGGCGGAGGCGGGTAGGGTAATACCAGCGACTGCGGCGGCTGATGCAGCTGCGTTTGCCTTAACAAACGCACGTCTTGTCATTTTCATGCTTCACCCTCAATTTGGTGTTGAGTTCCAGTGTTTTTATCTTCGCCATCCAGTTCCTGTTCAATCTGGTGATAAACCAAAACTGTATTCAGAACGTTGGCTAATTGGTTAATGGCATCAATGGTGTCGGTAATGAATCCCTGATTTTCGGTCTCCAAAACCACCACGATTTTTCCTTCCGGGCTGTCCCCGTAGATTTCTGCGCTGTCTAATTGCGAAATCTGGGTTTTCACACTCTCCAAATGCTGAGGTGAAACGTGAACCACCAAGCTGGAAATGTGCACTTCATTTAGTGCCATAGTTATCTCTCGTTGTTATTTATGCTCACATTGATGGATGAAGTCGGGCACACTGATACGCAGGCGCCACAGCCATTGCACTCATCAAGATTTAAATTTGGTTGTGCTACTTTTCCTATAGATAACTGGAACTGGATAGCCATGGTTTCGCACATATCACCACAGCTTCTGCATTCAACGTTCTGGCTTGCAAGACAGGTGTTTGATATTGCAGCTTTCGCGTTCCAGGGTGTGGAGTCTTGGGGGGTAAAGAGTTTTTCCGGGCAGGCATCTGCGCATTGATAACAAAACGTGCATTCTCCCAGGTCAAAGTCGACAATGGGGAAGCCACCGCTACCGAGTTTTATGATTTTTGTTTCACAACCGGAAGCGCATTGGTTACATCGGGTGCATTGCTCTGTAAACTCAAGGGCGTCTTTAACCCACGGCATGCGAGGTTGGTTTTCGCTTTCGTTATTTCTTGTGAATAGACGTCTTCGGATTGGGTCGACCAAAACCACCTCTGCATTAAGTTATTAAAATCTGTTAACAGACTTTCATTACTCCACATAAACAGTTTAGTTTTGGACATATTTGATTAAATAACCCTAAAGGGGTAATCAAAGACTAAACTGTTTTAGATCAATAAAATTGTCAGTAATTCAAGCGCTAATGAATATGCAAGATGGCGTAAGACGTTCAAAGAGGGTTGTATTTGTTTAAAATTTTGAAAAAGCCAGTAACCAGTACAGTGGCACAGGCGCTGCTCTGGATATTGCTTTTGTCGATAGCAACCACGAGTTTTGCGATTTTTACGTTGGCATCAAGCCTGAATGATGCCGAAGCGGTCAATGTGGCTGGCTCAATGCGAATGCAGAGTTATCGGTTAGCGTATGATATTCAGAGCCATTCGTTAGACTTCGAACTTCATGTAGAGCAGTTTGAGCAGTCTCTGTTTTCTCCCTCTATGTCAGCCTTAAAACACTGGACGGTGCCCGAAGACATCCAAACCGATTACGTGTTGATCATTCAAAGGTGGGAGCAGTTGAACGGGCTGCTCTTATCCCAACAAAACGACGTCTACCTCACTCAGGTCGCCGACTTTGTAGAACAGATAGATGAATTTGTGTTTGATCTTCAGGAGCATTCTGAGCAAAAGCTTATTGCACTTTCCTGGATTGGTGGAGTCGGGCTTGGCGGCATACTGATCATTTCTACCTTTGTCGTTCGATATGTAAGAAGAGAAGTCGTTAATCCACTCAATCGATTGAGCCACGCCAGTGAGCAGATCCAGAAAAGAAATTTTAATGTCTCACTTCATGTTTCTGGTGACAATGAGTTGTCACGCCTCACGCATACTTTCAATTCCATGGCGAGGGAATTGGGCGAACTGTACTTTGGTCTGGAACGAGCGGTTGGGGAGAAGACTCACCGACTGAGGCATGCCAATGATTCCTTGCAAGTGCTGTATAACTGCTCTCAGGCACTTAATGTTTCACGTATTACCAGATCTCATATTGAAACCGTAGTTGGATACTTGTTCAGCTTAGAGGGTATCGCCGCGGTTAAGCTCACTGTAGGCATAGGAAAGCAGAGTGAAGTCATTCGGCAAGGTGAGCCTAAAGACTATAGTGACTGGCATCGGTTACCGCTGACTCTGGACGAGCAGGAACTGGGTACACTTGAAGTACAGTACATGCTACCTTGCCCAGACAAAGAATTAATCGACAGTATCTGTCAGGTGTTAACGCAAGGTATTTACTATTCACAAACACAGAAACAGGAAGAGTACCTATTGCTAATGGAAGAAAGGGCAACCATTGCGCGAGAGCTACATGACTCTCTGGCTCAGTCTCTTTCCTACTTAAGAATTCAGGTCAGCCTGCTTAAAAGAGCACTTGGCTCTTCTAGTCCAGCCAAGCAGGAAGCCATCCCTTCAGTCATTGTCGATATTGATTCAGGTTTGTCTGCGGCCTATACCCAACTGCGAGAACTCCTCAATACCTTCCGATTGAATATTAAAGATGCAGACTTTGACGATGCCCTAAAGCAGATGGTCATTCCACTGCAGGAGCAGACGGAAGCAAAAATCGTCATTCAAAACGAAGTTGCTTCTTTGAATGTGCAGGCTAATGAGCAGGTTCATGTTCTTCAGTTGATTCGTGAAGCTGTATTGAATGCGGTTAAACATGCCGAGGCAACGAAAATTTCTGTGCACTGTCGTAAAAAAGACAATGAAATTTCGGTTGCGATAACGGATGATGGCGTAGGATTTGATGTAAACCACCACAAAATCAACCATTATGGTCTAAGTATTATGGAGGAGCGTGCAGCGAGATTGAATGGGCACGTTTCTGTAAAAAGCACTCCCGGAGAAGGGTGCCATATTCAGTTAAATTATACCGCAGAAGAGAGCATAAATGACGACATGTAATGTGCTGATCGTCGATGATCATCCGCTGATGCGTAAAGGCATCACTCAGTTACTCAGTTTTGAAGAGGAGTTTCACATAATAGGTGAGGCAAGTAATGGGTCTGATGCACTTGCCATTGCATTGAAAGAACAGCCTGACTTGATTCTTCTCGATCTCAATATGAAGGGCATGTCGGGGCTCGACACACTCAAAGCATTCCGTGCTGAGGGCATTGAAGCTCGTATTGTTGTTTTGACTGTATCGGACAGCCCGAGCGATATCGATACCATGGTTAAAGCTGGCGCAGACGGGTATCTGCTAAAAGACACAGAGCCCGATGAACTGATTGAATTAATTAAAGACTCGCTTTCTGGCAATAAAATTTACAGCGACGAAGTCCGTAAATACTTGAATGAGCGCACCAATAACCCTTCTATTATGGATTTGCTGACCGATCGCGAGCATCAAATCCTGAAAGAAGTGGCGAAGGGGTTTCGCAATAAACAGATCGCCGATAACCTGTTTATTTCCGAGTCTACTGTTAAAGTTCACATGAAAAGCTTGTTAAAGAAGCTGGAAGTACCATCCCGGACCGCCGCCACAATTTTGTATTTAGAGCACTTTGGTGACCCGAGATAGCAAAATATCATTGCAACATGATGCATTTTTGTTGATTCGTGCCAAACTTTAAGATGAATTGCATTAAGGATAAGCAGTCAGAATAATCCTAAGCATTTGCGATACAAATTCTTTTTTACATCAACTATATTAACGTGATGCTTCACGCAAATTGGTGATTAAGATATGAAATTGCGACATCTTTTGGTTGGCACCATCAGTTTGGCTTTAACGTCGAGCTTAAACGCAGCACAAGTTCTCAACGGGTATTGGGAATACAGTGATTTCCTTAAAACCTTTCCAGAGCAGCAGTCACTGGTCAGAAACTTTAGTGATGTCGTTCGCTCAGAGCCCGTCCCACTTAAGGTAAAACAGAGAAAACCTGTCACGATCTCGGTTATCTATCCCGGTGAGCAGGTGTCTGATTACTGGCGCAGAAACATCAAAGCATTCAGCAAAAGAATGGATGAACTGGGCATTGAGTATAAAATTAACAAAGTTTTTACTCGCCCGAATGTAGACATTCGTCAGCAAAGTGCTTCTTTGATGGAAGCCATCCGTAACAAGTCAGGCTATTTGATCTTCACCTTAGATACCGGTCGACACAGAAAATTCATCGAACACGTTCTCAATAGTCCAGATACCAAACTCATACTGCAAAACATCACCACACCGCTTAAAGCGTGGGAACAAAATCAACCCTTTATGTATGTTGGCTTTGACCATGCCACAGGAAGTCGCGCGCTCGCCAGCCATTTTAAATCTCGTTTTCCGCGAGGCGCAGACTACTCAGTGCTCTTCTTTTCTCAGGGCTACATCAGTGCTGCACGTGGCGATACTTTCATCGATGCCATGAGTAGCGAAGGGGAAAACTACCAACTTCGTTCATCTTTCTACACCAAGGCGAGCCGAGAAAGTGGCTATCAGGCCGCAAAAAATGCGATTAAAAAAGGCGACAATTTAGCCTTCATGTACGCGTGTTCGACTGACGTGGCATTGGGTGCGACCGACGCGATTAAAGAACTTGGCAGAAATGACATAATTATCAACGGCTGGGGTGGTGGAAGCGCTGAATTAGAAGCGATACAAAAAGGTGAATTGGATGTTACCATTATGAGAATGAACGATGATACAGGCGTTGCGATGGCAGAGGCCATCAAAATGGATCTTGAAGACAAGACCGTACCTACCGTTTATTCCGGTGATTTTGAAATTGTCACCAGTCAGGACAGTGAAGAAAGAATACAAGAGCTAAAATTACGTGCTTTCAGATATTCTGATTAATGGAAGTATCAAGCTAGGATGATTAAAAAACTTACGACCAAAAGACGCTCACTGGCGAACTTGATAGTTCGCCTGATTGTCATCATTTTTGGTGTTTTGACCGTTGGCGTAATGGTACAAAGCTACCATTTCTCATCCAGCATTATTAAGCAGGAAGTAGCGCGTAGTTCTACTCAAACGTCTTCTTTATTACAAAACCTTCTCGACTATAAGTTAGCCACGTTACAAAGCCATCAAGACAGCAATGCACTCAACATTACTCTGCAAAATAACCTCACTAGCAACAGCCCCGATCAGGTTGATTTTTTCTTTTTGGATTTAGAGCAAAACGACCCGCTTAACTCTCCTGATTTTCGGTTTATCACCTCTGATAATGGGGACGTAGAATGGCATGATGGTAATGGATTGTTTTACGGGTTGACTGATCTACATCTCGAGCGGATTTCTACTTCTATTAGCTTTGGGAGAGACTGGCACTACATTAATCAGGATACGGTGTTGGGTGAACGGAATTTGCTCATTCGCAGAACACCAATCATTAGTTTGGAAAATGGACAGGTGTTAGGGCATTTGTACATCGCCATAGTGCTGAATCGTAATTTATCCCTAATTGATCAACTGCAAGTCGCGTCCAACAGTGATGCGGTGATCATGATGATCGACTACACACCTATCGCCAGTACCATCAACTCTGAAGACCCGCTTTATAATGAAGTGCTTGAAGACCTGAATCAGGATAATACGGGTTCTTCGGGTGGGCATTTATTCAATGCAACAAATCTGCTGGTAAACGGTGAAGACACGCCGATCTATGTTTACACCATTCAGACCAATTCCAATATTCTGACTCTGGAAGAGAACTACAAAGTTGGTCTGGCGATCAGTATGTTCACCATGTTTGCACTGGCACTGCTGACCAGACAGATCATTCAGCGTCTGGTTTCGAACGAGCTGAAAAGCTTAATGGAATACACACGCTCGGCGGGTGATCGTATAGAATCCTCGGAGTTTCAAGGGTCGAGCATTTATGAGTTTGACCATGTGGGTCACACGCTAGAAAAGACGTTTGAGGAACTGAGAGAAAAAGACAAGTCGTTTCAGGATTTGTTTAACTTTTCACTCTCTCCGATCATTGTTTGGGACACCGAGGGTGGTGTTCTAAGGATGAACCCAGCCGCAGAGCGCGCTCTGAATTCAAAGCTGGATATGAGTGACAGCGAGATAGATGACCGCTTTAAAAGCTTTCAGAGCAAAGTCGCGTTTTACCTGCGTATGGTAATGACGGGCGAAACCCTGATGGGGGTTAACGTTCCCATTGAGAATAAGATCTATCGCTGGAACTTGTCACCGTTAGAGTTTGATAACGAGATCCACGCTATCATCGGGCAGGGACAAGACATTACCACGCTGATTGAAGCAGAGAAGCAAAGTAACCTGGCTCGAATCGAGGCCGAGCGAAGTGCGGTCGCCCGAGCGGACTTCCTGGCAAAAATGAGCCACGAGATTCGTACTCCGTTAAACGGAATTCTCGGTATTACTCAAATCCTTCAGAGCACGTTAGACAAACCGGAAAACAAGGAAAAAGTCGATATTCTTTACCAGAGTGGTGAGCACCTTCTAACGGTACTGAACGACATTTTAGACTTTTCGAAAATTGAACAGGGCAAACTTAATATCGAGTTTAATGAGTTTGTTTTCCGTGATTTGGTGAAGTCGCTTGAGACCATTTACATGCCGCTGTGTGTAAATAAGGGGCTGTCTCTCGAAATTCAAAATGAAATCCCAGAAAAGCAGATCATTAGAACCGATCAGGTTCGTCTGAACCAAATTCTGTTTAATCTGCTTAGTAATGCAGTGAAGTTTACATCGGAAGGTGGCGTGATTGTCCGCTTTATGATGGAAAGCCATGAACCCGGTAAAGAAATTCTAAAGCTTGAAGTTCGTGATTCAGGGATCGGGATTTCAGAAAGCAGCCTGGAAACCATGTTTGAACCATTCATTCAGGCAGAATCTACCACCACGCGGGAATATGGTGGAAGCGGGCTGGGCTTAGCCATTGTAAAAAACCTTCTGGACCTGATGGGCGGCTCCATCAAAGTCACCAGTATGCAGGGAGAAGGGGCGTCATTCTACATACAGTTACCTGTGACTGTGGTCAGTCAGATTCAGCGCGAAGAAGTGGAAGCCTCGAATCATGAAGATCCTGCCACTCTGTTTGATTCCAGTATTCGAGTGTTGCTGGTGGAAGACAATAAGAGTAACGCCTTTATAGCTAAAGCCTTCTGCCAGAAATATGGGATGGAAGTAGACTGGGCGGAAGACGGCTTGATTGCATTAGAAAAGGTGCAGACTCAGGAATACGATCTTATCTTGATGGATAACCAGATGCCTAACCTTGACGGTGTTGAAGCCACACGGCGAATGCGACACGAAATGGGTATTGAAACACCAATCTATGCCTGCACAGCGGATGCGTTTGAATCAACCAAAAACGCGTTTCTTGAAGCAGGCGCAAACTTCGTAATTGTAAAACCCCTCAAAGAAAAACCGCTCTATAACGCTTTTCACCACTTTAAAGTGAAGGATTTGAAAGTGGTCAATGGTGATAATGCTGCCACCGGCACTTAGCTAGCTTAATTTTCTTTTTGCGAAATCTTGAATAAAGGGCTTATTTTGATGAATGAGCCCTTTATTTATAAATTAATCTCACGCATAAGTGTAAGTAACAAAAATGTTATTTTTTAAATTAGCGTAATTGGCCTTGTATCTGATACATGGATCAAATTAATAAATAAATGGCTGGATTATATTTACCCACCTGAAGATACTCTGTTAAGAGTACTCAGCCTGAATTTACTGAATTATAAATACCGCGCATAGACGGAAAGAAATTCAGGGTGCTATTTAAAAACGTTGGTCAGGGAAGGCAATATGAACAGGCTATCTAAGCCGAGCATCTTGACGCAGGAGAACATTCTCGTCCTGCTGGTGCCCGCAATACTCTATTTCTCACTGGTACATCTTTTTGGGATGTTCTGGTGCATTCTGTTTTTGTCCGCTTACGGGTGCTTTGTTTCCATTTATTCAACCCGAAAAAGCATCGTTGCATTTTTCTTTGCACTGTTTGGGCTTATAGAGTGGATGGTATCCTTACATTTACCTCAGTCCCTGCTCGATGCATTCCCACAATTTTCCTACATGACAGGAGCACTGCAAATTGCGGTCATCATGTTGGCATTTTCATTCCTTCGCTTTCCACTTCCCATGTTGCTCGCTGAAGCAACCTACGAGCATTTGAAAGCGTTGCACCGACAGTTTCCAGACGAATACATAAGAATGTGGCAGAAAATAAGCGCGATGTGGATATTGTGTTTTTTGGGAAAAGCGTTGGTATTCTATTTGTCTCTTCACGCGTCTCACGAACAAATACAGCTGATGTCAATTCTGCTTGGCTGGCCTTTGTACTGCATGCTGATTCTGGTATCTATCATCGCACTGAATGTGAAAGTGCTGAGTTTTTACCGTGAATCTTTGACGTCAGAAAACAACCGTTCTCACGCAAATGGTCACTTTTTCTAACTGAGTGAAAAACTGAATTGTAGAAAAACGGCTAGCCCTTTAGGAGCTAGCCGTTTTTCATTGATTTGGAGAAATTTAGCGCGACAGTTTACTGTGCGCTTTAGTAAAGTGCCCCGCGCAAAAAGCGCCGACGATCGACAGCTCTCCAGCCAGACAAAGTGATGCGCAGACTTCTGCCAGAGCTTTGGCTTTTCCTGTGCCGCTTAGCCCCATAATATCCAGACACGCTTTTTGAGAAGGTAAGCCAGTTCCGCCGCCTACTGTGCCAAGCATTAAATTAGGTAAGGTCACACTCGCGTAGAGGCTACCATCTTCTTTCACTGACATACGGGACATACCCACTGCAGACTCAGCAACACAGGCTGCGTCTTGCCCACAGGCAATGTAGAGAGCGGCCAGAGCGTTGGCAAAATGCGCATTTACACCAATAGATCCACTGAGCAGAGCGCCAGAAGTCGTAATTTGCCCGAATTTCACCATGTCTTCAGGGTTAGTGTGAAGGTACTTCTTTACCATCTCACGCGAAATGTGTACTTCTGCCGACACTTTTTTACCTCGGACACTTCTCATGGTGTGGGCATTAGCTTTTTTGTCACCAGAGAGGTTGCCGTCCAAGATGGCATGGTTTGGTGTCATGGGAGAATGCTTGAGGATGTACTCAAAAACCGCGTTGGTAGCAATGGTTACCATGTTTTGCCCCGACGCGTCCCCGGTAAGAAATTCAAATACTAAAAAGACCTGATTGCTTTCAATGGTGATGCTGATGTCTTTAAGTTTTCCATGGCGAGTCGTCGACTCTGCCAGTGATTTGAAGGTATCGTACTGACTGGTAGCCCAGCCGACGAATTGTCCTGCCATTGCCAAATTGTCAAACATGAATGCAGGAGTACGGGTTACTCCCTCATTGATCAGCATTGCCGATGCGCCACCGGATGCCGTAACCAACTGGCATCCTCGATGATAAGACGCGACTAATGCAGCTTCTGTTGTTGCCAGAGGAACAAGGTAGTCATCTTTAGCAAACAGACCGTTTACTCGTAAAGGACCTGCAACTCCGAGTGGCATTTTCACAGAGCCGATAAAGTTTTCGATATTTTTGCTGTACGCTTTTCGTTGTTTGTAAGTGGCAGGATCGAGTAAGACTTCTTGCAGGGCATCATCATCGATTATCGCCCAGCGGTTCTGAATGGCTTTATCCGTCAGAAAAGGGGAGCGAGGCAGAGTGACTACCGGAGGCTTGTTGTCTGGGGCAAGCTTATTTTCAATCTGACCCAGCGAACATTGTTCTTGAATCGAGTAATGCCCAGTGTTTTCAAGTGCATTCAATTTTGGCATGAGTGAAGCGTGTAATAATATTTTTAAAGGATTCTACCCGCGGGGGCAGATAAAACAAGGACGACTCACCGAAAGTTACAATATCCGCTCCTGCTATTCAGAGCAGGGATGGTCATGTAACTGACAATTCACTATGTAATTTAACTATACCAATAAAAAAGAGGCGCACCCTGCGCCTCCTTTGGATTTCGGGATGTTTATCCGCCAGTTTTGAGTTTAAGGACATCAGCGAGCTCTGTGAGTAGCTTCTGAGTTCCATCACTGAGGCGGTTAATCTCATTTGTCGATTCTGAAGATCGAGATGCCAATTGGCGAACTTCATCTGCTACGACCGCAAACCCACGTCCATGTTCACCGGCTCGTGCAGCCTCGATGGCTGCGTTCAATGCCAGCAAATTGGTCTGGTCTGAGATACCATCAATGACTTTCGCGATTTCGGAAATTTCATTACTTGAATTGGCCACGCGATCCATGATTTCAGTCATACCGTTACGCTGCTTCACTTCGGCTGAAATGTCCTTAATGAATGCGGTGTAGATAGTTCTGCCGTCCAGAGTTACTTTCGATAAAGACAGCAATCCCCATGCTTCTTTACCATCTGGGCGATTAATGGGAACTTCGCGACTGGTACCAACGATTTTGTTTTCACCAGTATTAAGATTACGCTGAATAAATCCGTCGTGATTCGGTTGCAACTCTACGGGAACCAGCATTTTCACGTTTTTCCCGATAACGTCTTCAGCCTTATAACCCCAAAGCTTTTCTGCAGAAGCGTTGAAGAAGCTAACTATGCCTTTTTCGTCAATGGTAATTACGGCATCAAGGGCTTGTGAGAGCGTTTGGTTGATCGTTTCCTGCGCCATGCGCTCTTCGGTTATGTCCCGCACAAATGCGGTATAGGCAATTTCGCCGTCGATTTCGATCTTGGAAAGAGAAAATGCAACCCAAATTTCGGTGCCGTCTTTTTTCTCTAACTGAAGCTCTCGGCTGGATCCAACAATTTTGTCATTGCCAGTTCGACGGTTAGCGTTTACGTATTCATCGTGCCGAGGCTGGTGAATTTTAGGAACCAGCATTTTTACGTTCCGACCGATAACTTCTGAAGCGCTATAGCCCCATAATTCTTCGGCTGAAGGGTTATAAAAGGTAACGATATTGTCTTTGTCGATTGTCACAACTGCGTCAATGGCCTGATGCAGAACCTGCTCCATTTGTTCTTTGGCTGCTCGCTCTGCGGTGATGTCACGAGCAAATGCGGTGTATCCTATCTCACCGTCAAGCTCAATTCTTGAGAGTGAAAGGTTCGCCCAAATCCGTTTTCCAGACTTGGTTTCAAGCTCAATATCACGGCTGGTTCCCACAATCTTGTCGACTCGGGTTTCGCGGTTTGCGTTGACGAGGGAATCGTGTTTGTCTCGAATTTCCCTCGGAACCAGAATTTTTACGTTTTTGCCCATGACCTCTTCAGCACTGTATTCCCACAGTTTTTCCGCTGCCGAGTTCATGTAAGTAATGCAGTTATCGCCGTCAATAGAAATCACGGCATTGACCGATTGAGCCAGCACTTGCTCAATCCGTTGCTGAGCATTCATTTCTTCGGAAATATCTTTAACGAATGCCGAGTAGCCGATGCCATCTGAAAGCTTAGTTCTGGTTAATGCCAAACTGACCCAAACTTTACTACCATCTTTTCTGACGAGCTCTAGTTTACGAGAGGTACCGACGATAACATTTTGATTCGTCGTACGGTTTCGGTTGACGTAGTTGTCATGGTTAGCCTGAAATTCTTCCGGCACCAGCATCTTAACGTTCTTGCCAATGACTTCCTTGGCTGAATAACCCCAGAGCTTTTCAGCGGCATTATTGAAGTAAAATACCTTGTTGTTTTTATCAATGGAAACAACGGCATCCAGCGCATTGTCGATAATCTGATTACTCACGTTTCCATTGCTTTGGCTTTTCCCACCCATTAAAGAAAATAATCCCATTGCTCGATCCTAATTTGTTCTATCGACGTTGTGCTGCCAGTAATAGTTATTTTCTTTGAGTCTAGACACCGATTTTGTGTTGTTCCAATTTTGAGCAATTATTTCATTATTTAGGTCATTTTAGTGATGTTGTGGTAAAAGCTTCGCACTGATAGAACCTTAGATATCTAATAACCAAATTTGTCAATTGATCCAGGTTGTCGGTATATTGGAACGACAATGGACGGACAGACAAGGTTGTTTCAAATGGCGCGTATTCATATATTTAGACATGGTCAGACTCAATGGAACTTGGAAAAGCGTCTTCAGGGACATGATGATTCACCATTAACTCAGCTAGGTATTGAGCAAGCTGAACTGGCGAAAGAAAGACTGTCGCAGGTTTCATTCGATGCTGTTTTGTCTTCACCAAGTGGAAGAACTGTTCATACCGCCAACATCTTAACGGGCTTACCAAAAGAACAAATCAAAACAATGGAAGGGTTGAGAGAGATTCATTTAGGAAGCTGGGAAGGCTTATCTACAGAGGAGGTAAATCTTTGTGATAACGAGAGATATACCGCTTTCTGGAATGCACCTCAGAATTACAAACCTGATACTGGTGAATCTTTCCAAGACTTGCGCGAAAGGGGGCTGAAAGCACTTGAGGACATTGCTTTAGAATACGGAGGTCAAACCGTCGTTGTTGTTTCTCATGCAGGCTGGATCAAAACCGTGGTCAGTGAACTGGCTGGCATTGAGCGCTCACTGATATGGCAGGAACCTTATGCCGACAACCTAAGTGAATCTATTTTGTGCTTTGAAAATGGCAAATGGCGGGTCGAAAAATTCTGCGATATCACATGGCACAAATAAGCAAAATTATACAATTTTTCTATTGAGCGCTTTGATAGGATGATCGCGTCAACATCCAAGGATTGATGGCATATCAATAGTAAGCATTAGACAAGGAAAGTTATGGGTACAACTCGCACCAAAAAGAAAAACAGAGAGTTCGCTAATTTTTGCATTGCACAAGAATTAGGCGGGCTGGAGCTACTGGAAGCGAGTTACGAAAAGCAAAACTTTTCCTGTCATAGCCATGAAGGCTACACCATTGGCGTAATCGAAACGGGGGCTCAGCGTTTTTACCGCAGTGGTGGAAACCATGTTGCACCGAGCGACAGCATTATTCTGGTGAATGCGGACGAATTACATAATGGGCATTCCGCTACTGAAGGAGGTTGGTCTTATCAGGCAATGTATCCGCTTCCTGAGCACTTTGAACAGATTGGGCGGTCATTTTGTGGGGCTCCATATTTTCCAGCACCAGTTGTTTATGACCCGGAACTGGCTTCCCGATTTCGTCAGCTTTTTTCCGTGCTAAAGTCAGATTCAACTCGGCTTTACCGAGAAACAGCCCTCTACGAAGCGTTAATGAAGCTTGTTATTCGACATGGGAAGAATGAACCGAACATGTCAGATATGGCGTCCGCAAAACGTAATATTCAAAGAGCGAAAGAGTTTCTGGACGATCTACCTCAAGCTGACGTTTCTCTGGAAGAACTGGCTTCAATTGCTTCACTAAGCCCCTACCATTTTGCGCGTGAATTTAAAAAAACTTACGGCATTCCACCTCATGCTTATCAGGTGCAGGTTCGATTGAGGCTGGCAAAGAAATGGATGTTAAGTGGAATGAAGGTCATGGATGTCGCTCATGATTTGGGCTTTCATGATCAAAGCCATTTTCACCGACATTTTAAGTCGGCAATGGGCATTACCCCTTCTCAGTTTGCTAAAGCAGCTTAACCTCACACGTATTACATATACTCTGAGTGTTTTTCCGTGCACCCAGATGATTCATTTAAGGAAAATATGTCTCAAGAATCTCGCTCTTCACTTTTTATTCAAGGCACCATCAAGATGTTGCCTCTCAGTATTGCCGTTGTCCCTTGGGGAATATTGGCGGGATCATTTGCAATAGACAGCGGTCTTACGCCGATGGAAGGGCAGGCGTTTTCTTTGATCTTGTTTGCAGGAGCCGCACAGTTGGTGGCAATGGGCATGATCAAAGCAGGTACAACACTGGGTGCGCTTGTCGTCACTATCTTTTTCATTACATCGCGTCATTTTCTATACAGCGTGGCAATGCGAGATAAAATCAGCCCGTTGCCAGGGCGCTGGCGAGTGGTGTTGGGTTTTCTGTTAACGGATGAATTGTTTGCGTTTTGTGGCAGTCAAACCCCGAAGCAATTTAAGCCATGGTACGCATTTGGCGCAGGGTTGAGCTTTTACTTGATTTGGAACGTGGCGACTTTTGCCGGAATTGTTGCTGGCAGTACTATCCCCAATTTGAATGAACTCGGGCTGGAATTCGCCGTTGCCGCTACTTTTATTGGTATTGTGGTGCCAACGGTGAAAAATCGACCTGTACTAGTGTCTGTGTTTGTCGCTTTAGTCCTTTCCGTTTACTTTGCGTGGAAACAAGTGGAGGGAGGTCTGGTGATTGCCAGTGTGATTGCAATGATCAGTGGTTACTTGTGTGAAAGGTTGGAGGGCAAAGCATGATTTACTGGTACATTCTGGCAATGACAGCAGTTGTATTTCTTAGCCGGTATCTGTTTTTAGAACCCAGATTGCCGCTTCGGCTGAATCATCAGTTTCAAAGATTGCTTTCTTATGCCAGTCCTGCGGTGTTAACAGCGATTTTAGCGCCTATCGTATTTGTTCCCGAAGGAGAGCTTCACATATCGCCGACCAGCCCTTACGTTCTGGCAGCATTGTTGTCTTGTTTTGTTGCCTGGAAAACAAAAAATGTACTGACAACCACGCTAGTTGGAGTGGCTGCGTTTTTAATCCTAAAGCACCTAGTTCTTTGAGTAAGAAGACTGCCTTACAGCTCTTTAGTGGTTTCTAAAAACTCAGCTTCAAGCCAGCTGCGAAGAGACTTTACACTTTCAGAATTCAGGCGGGATGGATGACAGGCATAGAAGAAGGTGTTCTCAGGGTGAGTTACTGAAACATCGACCTGAGTCAGTAGCTCATGATGTAAATCGTCTGCAATAAACAGTTTGTGGGTAATGAGTACTCCGAGCTTTCTACGGCACGCATGGATGGCCTGAACCGATGTATTGAAAGTCAGGTTGTTTTCTTTAAGTGGAATACTGACACCGCGTGCTTCACACCAGAGAGCCCAGTCCTTTTTACGTCGGTCATTCGATACAAAAATGGCGGGCACTTCTAAAAGCAAATCCTGAGCGCTTCGGGAGCTTTTCGCTAAGTCCGGGTGAGCAACCATCACAAGTTCATCATCCAGTAATTTATGGCAGTAGTAGTCTTGCCAATGCTGTTCCTGTCCATGAATAATTGCTAAATCCACGCCTTCTGCTGGTAAATCAAACGTTCCGATGATGTTTGAAATCCTTACGTCCAATTCCTGATTTGCACCTTGGAATTTTTCCACTCTGGGGATCCACCAGTGCAGCGCAAGCGATGCCACCATGTTTATTGTAAGGCGACCATCATCTGGATTTTGTTTCAGCTTCTCGGTAGCAGATACCACGGTTTCAAAAGCAGGAGCAACCTGCTGGAAGTACCGTTTTCCTTGTTCATTCAGATGAACATGTCTACCTGAGCGAACAAAAAGAGTAACATTGAGGCAGTTTTCAAGGCTTTTGATAGCCTGGCTAACCGCTGAATGGCTTACATTCAGAACGTCGGCTGCTTTAGTCATGCTTTCCAGTCTTGCAACGGCAATGAAAGTATAAATGGCTTTAAACGGTGGCATTTTCTTCTCTCTGCTTGCTGGTTCAATGAATTTTATATGTAACCTGAACTAGGGATAACAACTTGCTTTCTAATGGCTCTTTTCACTTAATACTGCGTTGAACCCTCTCCCAATAACCTGTTATTGGTTCGTGGTTTCGCCTTGTCTTAAGTAAAAATTTCTCATTAGAATGTCTCGGTAGAAAATTTTTGGTTATTTTAACGGACTAGCTAACCTCTTATCCCGAGTTCAGGTTATGTAAGTAAAACTTACAGGTTTGGTTAATTTTAATCGTTATTTTTCTTTTTGCCAGCACCTTAGAATGGGTATCAACAGGAGATATATATGACGTTATCGAAACCTATTGTATTTATGCTGGTATCCACGTTCAGTCTTTCACTGAATGGGGTCTTTTCAAAATTACTTACAGAAAGCCTGAGTGTGCAATTACTCAGTATGCTGAGGTTTTTTGTTCCTGCGTTTATCCTTTTCGCGTTCATGGCACTGACGCAGTTCTACCTTCCACATCGTAAAATGTGGCGAGCGCTTTGGGTCCGTTCAATTTGTATGGCGGGCTGTCAGCTCTGCTTTCTTTGGTCGATGCAGACACTGACGTTAGTCGAATCTGTCGTTTTATTCAGTACCGGACCCCTGTTTATTCCCGTACTTGAGCGATTGATTTTTAAAGTAAAAATTTCTGCCATGAATATTGTTTGCTTGGTCATTATGGCGGCAGGCGTTCTGCTGTTAGCGGGAGATTTATCTGAGTTTTCATTTAAATGGGAGCTGTTGGTGGGGTTAGCCGCTGGTGCTCTGGTTGCTGGGTCTCAACTGGCGCTTTTTAGGGCATCAAAGGGGAGCATGACGCCTGCGTCTCTCAATGCCTGGACATTTCTGTTGGCGTTTCTGTTTCTGGTTCCCGTTTACCTGGTTATCGGACCAAGCCATACCGACACGGCATTACTTGCGATGCCAGAAGAACATGAGTTTGTCTGGATCATGTTATTGGTGTTGTCACTGTTGATCGTGAACACCCAGGTATTTCGCGCAAAAGCGTATCAACTGGTGGAGACTGGGTCGCAGCTTGCACCACTTATCTACACCAATTTGGTTTTCACCTGCATTTGGCAATTCACGTTGTTCTCAGAGTCATTAGATGGGCACAAAATAATGGGAATAAGCCTGATTGTGCTGGCCAGCATGATGAATACGCTAAAAAAGGGGATAGTGCGAATCCATAAAGCTCTGAAACCCGCAATTGAGGGAATGAGGGCAGGGTTCGTTATCTATAAAGAAACGAGGTAATTAAAAAGCACGGTGATCGTAATCACCGTGCTTTTTGTAGGCATCTTCATTTAGCTGGTGGTGGTAGAACCTTTTGTCGTTTTCTTAGTAGCTTCCGCTTCCAATTGAGCTCTTTTGGCTTCACTAGCCAGTTTAGAAAGGTGAATAAGAACCTCGGTCATATGAGATTTCACATCTACCTCAACCATCTGTTCTGTAGATAAATACTCTCTGGCGTACTTCATATACACACCTTGCTGTAAGAAGAGCAGGTACAGTTCTGGGTCGAGATGCCCCGTAGTTGCAAGTTTGGTCATGATAGACAAGGACTCTTTAAGGTTCTTGGCTTTCTTGTAAGGTCTGTCACTGGCTGTCAGGGCTTCAAAAATATCAGCAATTGCCATCACTCGCGCAGGGACGCACAATTCTCCAGCCATATAGCCTCTGGGGTAACCCGTTCCGTCTACACGCTCATGGTGGCAACCTGCAATTTCCGGTGCTTTTTGGAGATATTCCGGATAAGGCAGTTTATCCAGCATGTCGATGGTTTGAATGATGTGGTCATTAATAATGAAGCGCTCTTCATTTGTGAGTGTGCCAGAACGTACCGACAGGTTGTAAAGCTCACCGCGATTATAATGGTAATCCCCAGGTGTGAGATTGAAGTCTTCTTTCCACATCTGCTTTGGATTGAAGCCCTCAGCCCATGGAATACGGTGTACTTGCTTATCTGATAACACCGATTCCATAACAGGAAGCGGAGCCGGATCTTCACAGCGGCTTTTCTCTACCCAAGAAATACCAAGCTGGTCATCGATGGTTCGAGTCCACTGTCGCTTGCTGATTTCTTCGATTCTTTCCAGCTTGCTGTCGTCCATAAACTCACTACCCAGATTACAGTCAGCGATAAACCTGAAATCTTCATCCAGCGATTTCAGTTCTGCGTCGAGCGCTTGTTTCAGTTCCTTCTGGTCTTTGCCTGAACTTAGCCCTTTCCAGTATTGCGTATGGGCTGTTTGTTTGAGTAATTCAAAGCGCATGCGCACTTCGTGAATGCGATCGTAAATGGTTTCCAGTTTTGTCGCCTTATCAACCACATATTCAGGCGTGATGATTTTCCCGCAATCGTGTAACCAAGCTCCAAGGTGAAGCTCCTCCCACTCTTTTTCCGTCATTTGAAAATCTTCAAAACGACCTTTGTCATCAACAACAGCCTGAGTCAGCATTTCTGCGAGAGCAGGGACACGCTGACAGTGTTTACCCGTATAGGGAGATTTGGTATCGATTGCCGATGCGAGGAGCTCAATAAAGGCATTCAACATGTCTTTTTGTTGCTGAATCTGGTCAATGTTTTCTTTCGCTATTGCAGCAAAAGAGAGCAGTTCACGCAGGAAGTCGTGTTTCTCTTTCTGAGCGGCAGTGACTGGACGCTCGTATCCTAGAGTCAGAATTCCTATGAGTTGCTGATCTCGGTTAAGAAGAGGAAACAGATACAAATCGGAATTGTAAAAGTAGACAAGGTAGGGCTTGAGTGCCTCGTCCTCTTTGGAAAGGTGAACAATTTCTCCTTTCTTTAATGATTCCTCAACATAGCTTGCATTTTTAAGGAGCAAATTGATGTTTATTTTCAACGGAATGATGGCTTGATTGACGCTCTCATCAAATTGCTTAGTGTTCTTATTCCAGACCGAAAGTACGATGGTTTCAGCCTTGGTGACAATGTAACTTTGGTAGGTGATGTTTTTCGCCAGCCTTGAGAAATCCCGATTACTTGCGGTGTCATGCAAGAGCTCTAGTAAGTCATGAAGCGTGTGCTCCATCAACTCAACGGACTGAGTCAGGTCATTTACTTCTCTGATCAGGCTTTTTGGATAGCGCGTCTTGGTAAATTCAAAACGTCGAATGTTGTCAGTTTGTCTGTTCAGGTTGTGAAGCGGGCTGGCAATACGTTTCGCGATATACCAGACAATACCAAAGCAGCCTACCAGCATGAGAATGGCCACAGTAACTTGCTTGTCTCGCATGGAATAGAGGTTTGCTAACAAAGCATCCTGAGGTGTTGCTTCCGCCAGCCACAGGCTAACGTTATCGGTGAGTTTTACTGGGGTCAGGGTTACGGACCAGTCGATGCCTCCGTGTTGAATTGCGTAGTACTGATAAGAGAGTTCTCGGTTTAAATCGAGTTTGCTGAATACCGTGTTTTTAAGCTGCTCGCCAAGATGAATATTGTCGTAAGAATCTGGAGAGCCATTCAGCCGATGTGAGGCGAGTGGTCGCAGCGCGCTGTCAAACAGCAACAACTGGCTTTCACTGGCGTAGGCAAGTTCACCGATACTTTTATTTAACCCATCAAGAGAAAAATCCGCGGCGACCACATAATCGTTATTGGCAGTCTTACGAACAAATGTGACACCAATATCCTGTAGCCAATAGAAATGGTAAGGCTGGGTCAGGTGGATTTTCTGGTCGTCAGTGGCATGTGCATACCATGGTCGTTTTCTGGGGTCGTATTGGTTGTCATACCGAATGGATGCAGCGAGAACAGTACTATCTCCATCAAGAAACATGGACTCGTTTCTTCCATCAATGTCGGTAGATCGGAAAAGTATCTCGGCACCTTCAGGAGCTTTAAACTGCTCCGCAGTCTTCGGGTTGTATAGCGGTCGGTAGAGGGTAAAGTCACCGTTATCTGAACCGTAATACAGCGCGACCAGACTGGTATTTCTTTGAAAGATGATTTCCAGAGAATTCAACCATCCGCCTTTCTCTACTGAATCTTTCTGATGACGAATAAAGCTGCTCATTGCCATGAAATCGAGTGTTGTCAGCACTGGTGCGACTTGCTCACGAAACAGAGTTTCAAGCTTAAGGCTATTTTCGTTACTCAGCTCTTTGGCTGATCCTTGTAACAGTTGTTGTGAGTGATGGTAGCTGATCGCAATCAAAACGCTTCCAATCACTGTGGCGAGTGCCATAAACAGGCTTGTTATATGGATACTCAGGGGGTAGCGGTGCTTTGTCATACAAGTTTCACCATGCTGCAAACTGACATAATGCGAATTTAACTTGAGCCATATATGTAATGGCTGAGTTAATATTTTGTTGTAGGCTAAAACAATTACGAACGTAACTAACCCTTTGTAACTGATGCTTTTTAAGTATTGTAGAGGTCGCTCTATATGCAAGTGTTTCAATGGGAAAAATTTGCATATAAGTACTTTTATTTGAGCTGGATCTCTTTGTAATTTCGGAAAGAAGGTCACCGTTTTACGCAAACTGTGAAACAATGAAAACCAAACGGTCGGCATCGTAAAATGTTAAGCTTTAACTAATTGAAATATAAACAGGGTCTGTTGACCTTAGGGTTTGATCTTCATTATGAAATTGTTAGTAGACACACATACTCACACCTATGCCAGTGGGCACGCTTACAGTACCTTGATTGAAAATGTCAAAGCCGCGAAAGAGTGTGGGCTGGCGATGTTTTGTACTACGGATCACTCAGAATCCATGCCAGGCGCACCACATTATTGGTTTTTCAGTAATCAGAGGGTATTACCCAGATTTATTGACGGTGTTGCGATTATTCGTGGTGTGGAATCCAATATCATGAACACCTGCGGCGACATCGATATTCCCTTATCCGTTGACAAAAACCTCGACTGGGTGATTGCGAGTTTTCACGAAGCCGTGTTCAAACCTCAAAGCAAATCTGCGCACACGGATGCCTTAATCAATATCATTTTATCAGGTCGGGTAGACGCTCTCGGACATCTGGGCAACCCGAATTACGATTTTGAATTTGAACCAGTCATTGAGTGCGCCGTCGAGAACCACGTTGCGATTGAAATCAATAACACTTCTCTTAAAGGAAGAAGCCGAGCGGGTAGTGTTGAAAGGTGCAGTGAAATCGCAAAGCTAGCGAAAGAAAAAGGCGCTTTTATTACAACTGGCTCTGACGCACATTTCTGTCTGGATGTGGGCAACCTTTCCTTAGCTGCACAGCTCATCGATAAAACCGGGATTTCAGCAGAAAAAGTTATCACACACTCTCCTGAACAGTTTTTAAACTTCCTTTTATTAAGAGGAAGAAAAAATATTGAAGAATATTCAATGTATTATCGTTCAAAGTAACGCTTTTGTTCATAAAATTATCAAAAAGTGAACTTTTTTCGCGCAAATTAATTTATACTGTACGCTCATCTGTTAATTTCGTTGAGGGTGAAGATGAGTCGTTCGCCTATTGCTCGAGCTGTACAACATCGAAAACTTTTCTGGCTTCTTAGCACCACTCTGATTTTGGTTATCTGCCTTGCTGTGATATTCACGTTTCCGGAGGCCGTAGTCACGACCAGTTTGGCGCTGTTTCTTACTTTATTTGCCTTTTTGCAGCTGGTTCATTTTCATGTCATCACCACCAGTAAAAAGGTGGCAAAACTGGAAGAGCAACTAGAAATAGCACAGGAAGAGAATACGTATCAGAGTGAAGAAATTCTGGCTCTTAAAGAACGATCAGACAAGTATCAGACTTTACTCAACAGCATTCCTGACCTGGCCTGGATAAAAGATACTGATGGACGGTTCCTTGCCGTTAATGCTGAGTTTCAAAGAGCATTTGGTGTAAATTATGAAGCGCTGATCGGAAAGACAGACTTTGATCTTTCCCGATACGAAGACGCGGTGCAATACCGTGAAGATGACGAAGAGGTCATGAAAACGCTTACCCCCATCAGGCACGAGTTTCTTGCCACAGCCGTGGATGGAAATCGTTCGTGGATAGAGCTCATCAAAGTGCCTGTCGTAAGAGAAGGTGTCGTTGTTGGAACAGCAGGAACTGCACGTGATATCAGCGAACGAAAAGCCGCAGAGGATAAACTGGCTTTTCTTGCCCACCACGACATGCTGACCCACCTTAAAAACCGCTACTCGCTTGAACAGGATTTGGACGCATTAATCGCCGCAAAGGCTCCGTTTATCGTCGCTTTTGTGGATCTGGATAACTTTAAGATCGTAAACGATTCTATCGGTCATGCGGCAGGGGATGCGGCACTAAAAGCGGCTGCTGAGAAACTGCGTCAGGCAGTCGGTAAAAAAGGTGATGTATATCGCCACAGCGGCGATGAGTTTGTTGTGGTGATTCAAGATGACACCCAAGAAGCCAGTGTAGAGCGTTGGTCTAGCTATCTGCTCAAGCAAATCAGCATGACGTTTAAGAAAGACAACTATGAATTCGATTTTTCGGCATCTATTGGTATGTCTGTGTTTCCTTTGCACGGGGAAACACATACCGAATTGCTGAGGAACGCAGACATAGCCATGTATCAGGCTAAGATCGCGGGTAAGCAAAGTGCTCAGGTCTTTTCTTCTCGTTTTGAGGGACTGGCTCTGAACCAGTGGAACATGGAAAAACGCCTGAGAAATGCCATTGATCAGAACCAGCTGTTTGTTCGTTATCAGCCTATGGTGAATAGCGATACGGGTTCGATTTTTGGAATGGAAGCTCTGATTCGCTGGCAGGATCCGGAAAAAGGTGAAATTGGTCCAGGTGAATTTATACCGTTTGCCGAACAGTCCGGTCTGATTTCAGAAATTGGTCTGTACGTTATTAAAATGGTTCTGAATCAACTGGCTGAATGGCTAGCGAAAGGAATCGACTGTAAACCCGTATCTGTCAACGTATCCGGTATTCAGTTTTATCATCACAATCTTCTGGTCGAAGTAGAAAAATTTCTGAGAGAAACCCAGGTTCCGGCTCATCTTCTTGAGCTTGAACTGACGGAATCCATACTGATGAAAGATGAAGAGAGGCTGATTGGCACTCTCAATAAATTCCGGGAGCTAGGACTTAACCTGAGTGTTGATGACTTTGGAACCGGCTATTCAAACCTTGCTTATCTTTCCCGTTATCCAATCGGAAAACTAAAAGTGGATCGTTCCTTCGTTCACCAAATTCAAATGCACAAAGACAAACAAATCATTACACGAACAATCATTGAGCTTGCGCGAAACCTAGGCATGGATGTGGTTGCAGAAGGGGTCGAGAATACGCTGGAACTCGCTTTGGTAAGAGAGCTTGGTTGTCAGTCAATTCAGGGGTTCCTGTTCTCTAAACCGCTGCTATTAGAAGAGATCGAAGATTTGCTCACATCCGATTACAAATTCTTACCATAAGCACTGTGATCGTGGTTGTGTAAGTTCTCCTTTCTTTTGAATCTTTTGTTAATAGGAGATACCCTTCATACCGTAAAATAAGGAAGGGTTATGATCCATCGCACCCCATTTAAAACAGGAATGTTATTAGCTTGTGCCCTGAGTTGGGTACTGGTGACATTAATGCCTGTCATAAATGCGCACGGCAGCAACGCTGGTGTGTGGGCGATGCTATGTACCGTTAACGGATTTGAATTAGTTCAGATCGAAGAAGGACAGGAGGTGAAAACCCACAGTGGGAAGCCTTGTCCATTCAGCCATTATTCCACCTTTCACCATAACAATCTTCCAACTACACCCATCTTCCAACTACTGAGTTTTGCAATTGAAAACCAATACGTTTATTTGGCTCTAAACGTGCGTTATCAATTGCATACCCCACGAGCACCACCTGCTTATTTTTCCTGAACACACAATTATTACAAAAATATACGCACTCGCATGTATCTGAAGTTACTCGGCTTTGGATATACCCAAGTAACCTAAAGATGCTCGGCTCAGCGAGAATTAAGTGGCTTTCAGACAAGACACCGATTTGAAGATCTAGTGGCTCTAAATCGAGAATCGGTAACACAGTATGAAAGCCAGTTAAACTCGCCCTTGGGAGCGCATATTCTGTCCCACTTCATCGTCAAAGAACTTGGAAAGGACTCATCATTCCGCTGCGTTCTTTTCCTTGAATTGAAACAGAATATGAAGCTCTGAAACCGGCATCTTTAGGTTACTTGGGTATAAAAGAGTGTTTTAGCGTTAAAAGGAAAAATTATTATGTTGGGAAGCACTCAAACAGCTCAACAAAAGGACTTCGCACGTTCGAAGAACCTCTATTTTCTCACTTGGAGATGGCATTTTTATGCAGGGTTATTTGTCATCCCGTTTATGTTGATACTGTCTCTTACTGGCATTGTGATGTTGTTCGATGACGAGCTTGAAAGCGCTCGCTACGGCGACATGCTGATTGTTGAACCTAAATCGAATTCTATTCCAGTATCACAGCAGCTTAGTATTGTTGAGAGCTATGCAGAGGGCACAGTTACTCAATTTGTACCAGCACATAGCGAGACAGTACCAAACCGATTTTCAGTAAGGTTTGAAGACGGGTCAAACCGTTTTGTTCTTGTTGACCCATATACTGGCGACATCAAAGGCGAAATTGATCGTGGTGAAAGCTGGTACGCGTTAGCAAATGACATTCACAGCACTTTACTCGTCGGAGACACTGGCGGTTACCTAATCGAAATTTCTGCCAGTCTGTCCATTATTTTACTGGTGACTGGTATTTACCTTTGGTTACCGTCGGACAACGCTTCTAAATCGGGTTTTCTGAAAATTCGTATGCAGAGCGGAACACGCATCTTCATGCGAGATCTGCATGCAAACTTAGGTGGTGTGCTTTCATTAGTTCTATTGTTCTTCCTGGTTTCCGGGCTTGCTTGGGCCGGTATTTGGGGTGGAAAATTTGTGCAACCATGGAGCAGTTTTCCCGCTCAAAAATGGTCGGATGTTCCTTTATCAGATAAAACGCACGCCAGCTTAAATCATGGAACTGAAGAGGAAGTGCCATGGGGGTTAGAGCAAACGCCGTTACCCGAATCGAAAGGTCATGAGCATCATGGCGGTCACGGTGACCATGTCCATCACATCAACACGGCAACAGTATCTATCGACAAGGTCGTGGATACTGCGAGCAAACTTGGCATGACTCAATACAAATTGAATCTGCCGAAGAGTGAAACTGGCGTGTTTACGCTTGGTGCGAACACCATGAGTGGTGATATAACCGATCCAACACAGGATCGTACGACACACATCGACCAGTACTCAGGTGAAATCCTCGCAGATGTGACATGGGAAGACTACAACTGGATGGCCAAGTTTATGGCGGCAGGCATTGCACTCCACACGGGTGAAGTCAGCATCATCAACAAGCTTTTGAATGTGTTCTTCTGTCTTGCGTTCGTCGCGGTTAGCGTAACAGGTGCGCTAATGTGGTGGAAACGTCGACCAGCAGGTAAGAAAAAACTGGGAGCACCACCTTCCTTTCAAAAAGGGGGAATCTGGAAGCTAGGAGCCGTAACCGTTGTTTTGGTCGGCTTCGCCTTTCCACTTGCAGGTGCGACGATAGTGACTGTTTTGATTGTTGATGCCTTATTGCTAAAAGCGATGCCAAAACTGCACCATTGGTTTGCTTAATCTTCATGTACAGAATTAAGTTTTAAACCACACAGTAATTACATTTTAAGCCCCAAACTTTTGGGGCTTTTTTGATCTTGTGTTTTAGACACTAAATTTTCTCCCCAATTTAAATTGAGAGAAGTATTTGATGTTGAGTTTTAATGAATAGCTCAGGTGTTCGATGGAAAGTTTGGACTGGATTATTATTGAGGCTTTTAGAGAGGAAAGGCAGGAGAAAAAACACACTAATTATTCGGAGAAAAAACCTAGTCGAAAAAGAACATGAATATTTCTCATGTTAAATGTGAAAGAAAACCATTTTTACTCAATTTGGTATCTGGGTATAAAACACATTCTACTCCCGAGCGTAGTGGATAATACAGTTGAAGCTATTTGCTTCGTTTGACGCAAATCAAGAATCTGTGAAAAGTTCAGGCTGGGAAAATAAGAAAGAATATTGGGAAGACCTGAAACCCGTGAAAACTCTCAGGTCTTTCCTCAAGAATTGGAAATCAGATCACCATGAATAAAGACTTTGCATTCACTATCAAAAGCATTTGTTTTGATGAGAATTACCATCCTTCAGACAGTACGCGTATCACTACTAATTTTGCTAACCTAGCAAGAGGCGACAGCCGTCAAGCTAACCTACGTAACGCGCTGAAGATGATCGACAACAGCTTTAATGCTCTGGCAAGTTGGGATAACCCGAAAGGTGATCGTTATTCTGTTGAGCTTGAAATCGTATCCGTAGATATGGATATCGAAGGCAGTGGGCAGGCTTTCCCATCAATAGAAATCTTGAAGACAAACATTGTTGACCATAAAACGAATGAACGTATTGAAGGTATTGTCGGAAACAACTTCTCCTCTTACGTTCGCGATTATGATTTCAGCGTATTGCTACTGGATCATAACAAGAACCAAGATCAGTTCAGCGTACCAGCTAACTTTGGTGAACTGCACGGTAAGCTGTTCAAGAGCTTCATTAAATCCGACACTTACAAGCAACATTTCAATAAGCCACCGGTTATCTGCCTAAGTGTATCTGACAACAAAACGTATCACCGTACCGAAAATCAACACCCTGTATTAGGTTTTGAATACGAGCCAAACGAATCGTCTTTGACCGAGCAATACTTCAAAAAAATGGGTCTGCAAGTACGTTACTTCATGCCGCCTAACAGTGTTGCCCCGTTGGCTTTCTACTTCTTTGGTGACCTGCTTAATGATTACACCAACCTTGAGCTGATCAGCACTATCAGCACCATGGAAACTTTCCAGAAAATCTACCGACCAGAGATTTACAATGCGAATGCAGCGGCAGGCAAGCATTATCAGCCAAACCTGAAAAACCTGGATCACTCTCTGACTCAGATTGTTTATGACAGAGAAGAGCGCAGCAGACTGGCTATCGAGCAAGGGAAATTTGCGGAAGAGAACTTCATCAAACCTTATCAAAATGTTCTTGAGCAATGGTCTGCAAACTACGCTTAATAGTTAAGGGAAAAACAAAAGCATGAAGAAAATTCTATTACCTACTTCAACGGCTGGCAGCTTACCTAAGCCTTCTTGGCTGGCACAACCTGAGAAACTATGGTCTCCCTGGAAGCTAGAAGATCAGGAACTGATTGATGGAAAGCAGGACGCGTTACGCGTATCTCTGCAAGAACAAGTACAAACAGGCATAGACATTGTCAGTGATGGCGAGCAAACGCGTCAGCACTTCGTGACTACATTTATTGAGCATCTCGACGGAGTTGACTTCGAGAAGCGCGAGACGGTGAAAATCCGTGACCGCTATGATGCGAGTGTACCAACCGTTGTTGGCGCTGTTAGCCGTCAAAAACCAGTCTTTGTTGAAGATGCAAAGTTTCTGCGTGAGCAAACTGATAAACCGATCAAATGGGCTTTGCCAGGTCCTATGACGATGATCGACACGCTTTACGATGCTCATTACAAGAGTCGCGAAAAGCTGGCCTGGGAATTTGCCAAAATTCTAAATCAGGAGGCCAAAGAACTTGAGGCGGCTGGTGTAGATATTATTCAGTTTGACGAACCTGCATTTAACGTATTCTTTGATGAAGTTAATGATTGGGGTATCGCAACTCTGGAAAGAGCAATCGAAGGGCTTAAATGTGAAACCGCTGTCCATATTTGTTACGGCTATGGCATCAAAGCCAACACAGATTGGAAGAAAACGCTCGGTTCTGAGTGGCGTCAATATGAAGAAGTGTTTCCTAAGCTGCAAACATCCGACATCGATATCATTTCGTTAGAGTGTCAAAACTCTCGAGTGCCTATGGATCTTATTGAACTCATTCGCGGTAAGAAGGTGATGGTTGGGGCGATTGATGTAGCCACTAACGCCATTGAAACACCGGAAGAAGTTGCGGACACACTTCGAAAAGCCTTGCAGTTTGTCGATGCTGACAAGCTTTATCCTTCAACCAACTGCGGTATGGCTCCTCTATCCCGTGAGGTTGCGAGAGGCAAACTCAATGCTCTAAGCGCAGGTGCAGAAATTCTTCGTAAAGAACTGACCTCCTAAGGTATTAAACATAAAAAGGGCTGTTTTTTAGCAGCCCTTTTCTATTTAAATTCATTAGAAACAAAAATATCACTCACCCATTTTAAATATAAATTTGTTAATAAGATTTACTCCCTCCTTTTATCTAATCATCTTATCTTTTCTTGAAATTCTACCCTTCTGAAACTATTGCAAACTTTTTGCGCCAAATTAGCTCTTGGATCCAAATTCACTAAAATAGCCTTGAGTAAAAAGTCCTATTTAGTAGTCTGCCTTTTTGGTAAAAAGCTCAACGAAATCATTGCACAACATAGGTAAGGAAAGCTGAACTAATATCTGGTTCAATTACAATTTTCGAAATCTTTGTTTGCTTTATCTAATGATGTTTTTATCTAAAATAAATATTTCTATAAATTCACAAGGATGAAACTAATGAGAAAGTTATCTGTAATTACATTGGCGGTTGCTTCATTTGGTGCTTTTAATGCCTATGCGGGCTCAATATCCACTGCAGAAGTAGAAGCCGCACAAAAAGGTTGGGGTGAGGGAATCGTTAAAATAGGAAAAGCAAGTGATCCAAGAGAAGCTGCGATAAAGCATCTTGAAGAATTCTATGCTTTTGGTGAAGGACAGGTTCTGTTTAAACCTACTTTGGCGTCTGTAGACCAGTTCCGTGGAACACAGAAAGAAGCTTTGTCCTATTTTATCGGTCAGGATCTTGCAGAAGATAAAGGCTTCGCTTTGGCACCTTATATTAAGGTTCGTTGGGAAAACGAAGGAATTATTACTGATGGTGATTCTGCAATGGCAATGGGCAATTACTTCTTCACCAAAACAAATGGTGAAGAAGTAAAAGTTGAGTACTCATTTGGCTATATCAAAGATGAAGAAGGCAACGTTAAGATAAATCTACACCACTCTTCTCTGCCATTTAGCCCTAAGTAATCTATCCCTCTTTCAAAAAGCACTGGTATACAACAAAATGTACCAGTGCTTTTTTACTTTAAATTCAAATGAATAAATTATTGTTCCGAAAGTGGACTTGACTGTGATTATTCATCGGCAAAGACTGTTAGCTTAGTTGTGAAACTATCGAAAATAACGAGGAAAATTATGAAAGTTCATTATCTAGAGATAGTCACTCCTGATGTTGATTCGGTGTGTAAAGCGTATGAAGCCGCTCAAAAGATCAATTTTGGAGGAGCAGATGAACTACTCGGTGGCGCGAGAACAGGTGTTTTGTCTGATGGCTGTATTGTCGGAGTTAGGGCGCCACTGCGGGAAACAGAAACACCGGTGACTCGCCCGTACTGGCTGGTAGAAGATATTGCGCAGGCAGTTATCGATGTTAAGGAGCAAGGCGCGGAAATTGCGGTTCCGCCATTAGAGATTCCTGGTAAAGGGACGTTTGCAATATACATTCTGGGCTCGATAGAGCAAGGTCTGTGGCAACTTTAAGAGACCTTTTGGTTACCTGTTATTACTGGGCAGAGTCATTCGATATAGACGTAGTTAAGCCCATAAAATATACGATAGATTGATCATTCACCTGCGGCGGGAGCCGAGATGCAGTACTCATTAAGAAAAGCAAACGATGGAGATGTTGGGTTTCTGCTCGACCTACGTGAGATCACCATGGGCAAATACTTGCGAGAAGCTGGAATGCCCGTGACTCGTGAAGCCTACATTAACCGCATACGTTATGACTTCGAGCACGCAAGGATCATACTGGTAAATGGGGTTTCTGCAGGTTTGATCAAAGCGAAATTCAAAAAGGAAGAGAACGAGTGGCACTTGGTTCAAATTCAAATCCATCCGAACTTTCAGAATCAGAGTATTGCAAGTTGCCTGATTACAAACCTTATTGATAAGGTCAAGTCCACTAATGCTGTGGTTGGGCTTAGTGTATTAAAGACTAACCCTGCAAAAGATTTGTATGCGAGATTAGGTTTTGTCGAGGTAGGTGAAACCGATTTTGAGTACCTGATGCAGTACGAATGAATTTCAAAATACACTAAAGCTTTTTGGTGAGTGATGTCCGGTTCTCTGAAAGCTAATGCGCCTCTGACTCCAACTCCTGTTTAACAAATTCAATGAAGCTAGAGACCTTTGCCGACATGTGTTTTCGGCTGGGGTAGATTAAGTACATATTGATCTGAACCTTCGGGTAATCCGCGAACAGTTCTACCAGTTCCCCCGTTTCAAACTCGTCACTAAGGTTAAACTTCGGCATCCGTGTTATTCCCAGCCCTTCTTTGCACATTTCCAATTCAAGCTGAGGACTGTTTGTCAGAAGTTTACTCTTTACTTTCACCGACTTCTTAGTGCCGTCCTTTTCCCAATATGTCCACAAAGAAGGGTTCTTTATCAGGCGATAGCAGATCGCCATATGATCCTTGAGTTCAGAAGGATGTTTGGGCGTACCGTAGGATTTTAAATAATCAGGAGAGGCAAAAGTGGCGCTATCACTGGTCAGGATTTTTTGACTAATCAAAGTTGAATCTTCCAGTTGACTAGAAGTCCCTCGAATCGACACATCAATACCCTCGGCAATCATATCGACTTTATGATCACTTAGGTCTACGTCTAGGTTTACCTCGGGGTACTGTGCTGAATACTTTGCCAAAATAGGACGAATGCGCGACAAGCCAAAAGTGATTGGGCAACTGATTTTCAACGTTCCTCTGGGCTCAGCGTTTTTTCCGCTCAATGTTTCTTCGAGTTCTTCAACATCCTGTATCAATTGCTGGCAGCGTTCGAAATACATTTCTCCTTCTGGTGTCAGGCTTAACGTGCGAGTTGTCCGATGCAATAAACGCACTTTTAGCCTTTCTTCCAGTTTATTGATTTCTTTGCTGATGTAAGAAGTGGAATGCCCGGTGCTTTCTGCAGCTTTAGTAAAGCTTCCTCTAGAAACCACCTCGGAAAAAATAACCATTCCATCAAGAAGTTGTGTATCTGATGCCATTGCCTATGCTCGAAGAATTATTAAGTGTTATATGGAAATAATGATTTTTCAAATGAAGTATTAATCATTAAATAGAATTAATCTATAGTTTATCTAAATCAAAACGAAACAGAATCTAAGAAGTCGGCGGAGTTAACAATACGTAAAGTATTCTCCTTTAAGGCTTCAAGTGAATAGGAAGGAAATATTATGAAAATTGTCGCTTTTGCAGCTACCAGCAGCCGTGATTCTATCAACAAGCAGCTAGTCACTTATGCATCAGGTTTGGTTTCAGGTGCCGATGTTGAAATTCTAGACATCAATGATTATGAACTGCCGTTGTTCAGCACGGACAGAGAAAAAGAGCTGGGTCAGCCTGATCTTGCCAAAGCATTCTTTAACAAATTGGGTGAAGCCGATGCCATCGTAATTTCCTTTGCTGAGCACAACGGATCTTACACTGCGGCATACAAAAACCTGTTTGACTGGACATCTCGCATCGATATGAAGTTGTTCCAAAACAAACCTATGGTGCTTCTGGCGACGTCTCCTGGTCCAGGCGGTGCACGCAATGTGTTAGCAACCGCAGTGAGTGGAGCTCCTCATTTTGCAGGAAATGTGGTTGGGCAGTTCTCGCTTCCAAGTTTTTATGACACCTTCGATATGGAGAAGGGTGAGGTAAAAGATGAATCGGCTAATGCAGAGCTGGTAGAGCTGATGGGCAAACTGTCCGCTTAGAGTTGGTCAAAAACGTAAGAAGGAACTTGCGTTTCAAATACACAGGGAGGTTCGTATGGAATCACCAATCTTATCCAAACCTGTCAGACCTGCGCTGGTTGCAATGGCGGCGCCTGCCGCTTTTGGCATGTTAATGACATTCATGTTTCAACTTGTGGATACCTACTTTGTTGGTCAGTTGGGCACACAACCTCTCGCCGCCATGAGTTTTGCGTATCCTGTCTATTTTCTGGTTATCAGCCTGTTTATGGGAACGGCAGCGGGCGTTTCTGCTGTCGTAGGAAAAGCACTGGGTGAGAAAAATAGCGATAAAGCGAGATCCATCGCTTCGATATCTATCCTCTTTTTTCTGATTACAGCTATAGGGTTAGGGGCTTTAGGTTTGTTGAGTGCAGATCAGGTATTCACATTACTTGGTACGCCACCAGATACCTTGCCACTGGTTAAGGAATATATGATCCCTCTGTTTATAGGGATGTGGGCATTGGTTGGGACGCTAGTAGCGAATGCCGCTTTAATGGCAAAGGGTGTGATGGTTTCGTCCACCATCATTATGGCGATTGGTGGCGTAACGAACCTCGTTTTTGACTACCTGCTCATTTTTGGAGTAGGACCGTTTCCAGAAATGTATTTGGAGGGGGCGGCACTTGCCACGGTGATTTCGTGGTTAGTGATTCTTGTTTTAATGGTAAGCCTGGCCTTCAAAGAGTCCCTTTTCAGTTTCCGCGTTTTGTTTACCCTTATTCAATCCTTAAAAGAGCTAAAACCAGTTTTTCGAATCGGTATCCCCGCGATTGCTGCACAGGTGCTTACACCGTTTGCGGTGGCGATCATCACTCGTGCTTTATCTGCCCACGGAGAGGCTGCTGTTGCGGCTTATGGTATTGTCACGCGTATAGAGTCTTTGGTTCTTACCGGGATACTGGCGCTCAGTGTAGTGATGACACCTTTTGTTGCGCAAAACTACGGTGCAAAAAAGCAGGGCAGGCTGGATAAAGTGATCGCAATATCAGGAAGAATGACCGTTTATTGGGGATTACTATTCTTTGCTATTGTGGCACTGGCTTCGGCGCCAATCCTCTCCATATTCAGCGATCAACCAGAAGTATTGGCGTTTGGGTCTAGCTACTTCTACTTTGTCGGGCTGACGTTTCCAGCGTACGGTCTGGCACTGATTACTACGTCATTCTTTAATGGTGTAGAACAGCCACTGTCTTCACTCAGAATTACCTTGGTACGTTCGATTATTCTGACGATTCCTTTGGCGTGGATTGGATCTTATTTCGGTGTTTCTTACGTATGGGCAGGAATTGCCACCGCCAACCTCATCGCCGCCTGGTATGCGGGAAGAATGCTTAATTTGTGGCTAAAGACTCAAGATTCAGCTCTGATAGGGCACAACCCACTTTCTGATTACAAACGAGATTTTCAGGTGTTGCTCGGAAAGCGATAGCTATTACTCGGCAAGCTTTTCTACGATGTAATCGATAAACACACGGAGCCTTGCGGGCATGTACTTAGTCTGCGCGTATTGCATGGCAACGGCTCCGTGGTAGTTACTTTTTAGCGTCCAGTCTGAAAGCACCTCTACCACACTGCCATCACGTAAGGCTTCTTTTACAACAAAGTCATGGAAGATCCCTATCCCCAAACCACTTTTCACCCCCGCCAGTCGCATTTGCGAATGGTTGACGGCATACCGACCAGACACAGCCACCGTAAAAAACTCATCGTCTTTTAGAAAATCCCAAATGTGATCGTTCGGGGTTTCGGCTAAATACAGGCAATCGTGTTTTTCAAGCTGAGTTGGATGATTGGGTGTCCCTTTCTCGGTCAGGTAGGCAGGGCTCGCACACAAGACGAGGTTGGTTTTTCGAATCTCTTTCAGAACCTGATTTTCATGAGGTTTGTCCGTTAGTCGAAATGCGATATCAATGTTTTGATTCAAATCGATGTCGCCATCTACGGCGCGAAGTTTAAGCTGGATGTCGGGGTAATGTTCCAGAAACGGTAGGATATGGGGTTGTAAAACCGAATTCAAATACGCTTCCGGTGCTGCAACTGTAATGCTCCCTGCAAGTTCGGTGTGGTCTGCTTCTGATATGGCGATAGCTTGCTGAGCCGCATTTACCATGGCAACGCTTTGCTCGTACACCTTCTTTCCTGACTCGGTAATAGCCAGAGAGCGCGTCGTTCTTTCAAAAAGCTTCACCGAAAGCGCATATTCCAAGCGAGTGATCAACTTACTGAGTGCTGAAGGCGTCACATTCAATTTTTTCGCCGCCGCGGTAAAACTGCCTTCATCTACAACTAAAATAAAAGCAGCGAGATCGGGGAGCAGGGCAATGAGCTTTTGGTTAAGCATTAAGCAAATGTTCCTTTATTTGTGCCTGTGATTCACGAATGGTTTTCCATTGTGAGGGATAATAGTCGTTAATGAGTTCATTTAAAATAAAAAGAATCCGCAGCAAAGCGGAACAACAATAACGAAGAAGGAATGAGAACATGTCTTCTGCATTTTACCAGCACATACAAACCCAAATCGAAGAAGTAAAAAACGAAGGGTTGTACAAGTCTGAACGCATCATCACTTCTGCTCAAAAAGCAGCAGTATCCATCTCTACAGGCGAAGAAGTATTAAACTTCTGCGCGAATAACTACCTTGGCTTAGCTAACCATCCTGACCTGATTGAATCAGCAAAAGAAGGAATGGATCAGCATGGTTTCGGTATGGCGTCGGTTCGCTTTATTTGTGGTACCCAAGATTCCCACAAAGTACTGGAGCAGAAGCTTTCCACGTTTCTGGGCAAAGAAGATACGATTCTTTACACCTCTTGTTTCGATGCAAACGCCGGTTTATTTGAAACCATTCTTGGCAAAGAAGATGCGATCATTTCCGACGCATTAAACCACGCCTCCATCATCGACGGCGTTCGTTTATGTAAAGCCATGCGCTTCCGTTATGCCAACAACAATATGGAAGAACTTGAGCAACAACTGATCGCCGCGAAAGAAGCGGGCGCTCGTCATACACTTATTGTGACAGACGGTGTGTTCTCAATGGATGGCGTTGTTGCAAACCTACCTGCAATCTGTGATCTGGCTGAAAAGTACGATGCGCTAGTGATGGTAGACGATTCTCACGCAGTAGGATTCATGGGAGAAAACGGTGCCGGTACGCATGAATATCACAACGTGATCGACCGTATCGATATCATCACGGGTACGCTTGGCAAAGCCATGGGTGGTGCATCTGGTGGCTATACGTCCGGTAAGAAAGAAGTGATCGACTGGCTGCGTCAGCGTTCTCGCCCTTACTTGTTCTCGAACTCCGTTGCACCTGCCATTGTGTCGGCATCTATCCGTGTTCTTGACCTATTAGCCGAAAGTGGCGATCTACGTACTCGCCTTTGGGAAAATGCAGAACACTTCCGTGCACGTATGACAGAATCTGGATTTACCTTAGCCGGAGCTGATCACGCGATTATCCCAATTATGCTCGGTGACGCAAAAGTGGCGGCAGAGTTCGCTGAACGTGCGCTTGCCAAAGGCATCTATGTTGTTGGCTTCTCATTCCCTGTGGTTCCAAAAGGGCAAGCTCGAATCCGTACTCAAATGTCGGCAGCACACTCTAAAGAGCAGCTAGACAAAGCTATTGATGCGTTTATCGAAGTAGGTCGCGATATGGGGATCATCAAATAATGAAAATTAAAGCACTAGCGAAGCTAAAGCCAGAAGAAGGCATTTGGATGACCGAGGTAGAGAAGCCTGAGATCGGTCACAATGACATTCTAATCAAAATCAAGAAATCCTCGATTTGTGGTACAGACGTACACATCTACAACTGGGATGAGTGGTCGCAAAAAACGATTCCCGTTCCTATGGTTGTGGGGCACGAATACGTAGGTGAGGTTGTTGAGATCGGTCAGGAAGTACGTGGCTTCGAGATCGGCGACCGCGTATCTGGTGAAGGTCATATTACCTGTGGTCACTGCCGTAACTGTCGTGGTGGACGTACCCATTTGTGCCGTAACACAGAAGGTGTGGGCGTAAACCGTACGGGTAGTTTTGCTGAATACCTTGTTCTGCCTGCGTTTAATGCGTTTAAGATTCCTGACGAAATTTCTGATGATCTTGCTTCAATCTTCGACCCGTTTGGTAACGCAGTTCATACCGCTTTGTCTTTCGACTTGGTAGGTGAAGATGTATTGATCACAGGTGCTGGTCCTATTGGCATTATGGCGGCAGCGGTTGCAAAACACGTTGGTGCGCGTCACGTTGTGATTACAGACATCAACGAATACCGTTTGGATCTGGCTCGTAAAATGGGCGTGACTCGTGCAGTTAATGTTGCGGAAGAAAAGCTGGAAGACGTGATGGCTGAGCTCGGCATGACTGAAGGCTTCGACGTTGGTCTTGAAATGTCTGGCGTTCAAGTCGCATTCAGTACCATGCTAGAAACCATGAACCACGGCGGTCGAATTGCTCTTCTGGGTATTCCACCATCCAACATGGCAATCGACTGGAACCAGGTTATCTTCAAAGGTTTGGTGATCAAAGGCATTTACGGACGTGAAATGTTTGAAACCTGGTACAAGATGGCGAGCCTGATTCAATCTGGCTTAGACCTCACACCAATCATTACCCATCACTACAATATTGATGACTTCCAGAAAGGCTTCGATATCATGCGTAGCGGGATGTCTGGTAAGGTCATTCTTGATTGGGAATAACCGATTAGATTCGTAAAAAATGGCAGCCTCGGCTGCCATTTTTTATGCCTGCGATTTTATATTCGCAATAGTACTCGCAACCTTCCGCCATGTTTAATACCATACAATCAAAGTTAATTTTAGGAAGTAATACCCCCATGTCTTTTCCTCCTTGCCCTAGCTGCACATCCGAATATGTATATCAAGATCAAAGTAACTTGGTTTGCCCTGAGTGCTTCCATGAATGGAATCCTGACGAGCTTCTCGCTGAAGAATCCATCACCGTAAAAGACGCAAACGGAGCCTTGCTGCAAGAAGGCGATAAAGTCACGATGATCAAAGATCTGAAAGTCAAAGGCAGTTCTCAGGTACTTAAGATTGGTACCAAAGCGCTAGTTCGCCGAATTGTCGATGGTAAGGACCATCAACTGGACTGCAAAGTCGACGGTGCTGGTGAGATGATGATTACGGCTCACTTTGTAAAGAAAGCATAGTGAACTGGTAGGTCTGCTAGCTTTTGTAAGCTTAAAAGCAATCTCAAAATAAAAAATTTTCAAAGGAAGGAAACTTGAAAGTAAGAAAAGCGATATTTGAAGATGCCCCCATTCTTCTGAGTCTAATAAACAAAAAAGCCGATTTTGACCGCTCTATGAGAGGGTTTGAAGGAGAAATCACCACCTCAGTTGAAAGAATTCAAAAAACATTTTTTAACTCAGAGCCTTTTGCTCATGCAATCATATTGGAAGTGAGTGATGAACCGATCGGTTTCGCGATTTTCCATTATCGATACTCTTCTTTTAGTGGTTTGCCTTCAGTCTGGCTTGATGATCTATTGGTTTTGAATACAGAGCGTTCAAAAGGTCATGGCAGAAAAATTATGACTTTCTTAAAGGAACTAGCCCAAGAGAAAGGGGTATCCCACATTTCATGGACAGCAAGCCCCATCAACAATAGAGCACACCAGTTTTATCTCAACTTGGGAGCCAAAATTGAACGGATGGATGGCGACCGACCGTTTTTCCGTTGGGACATTTAGTCAGCATTTACTAAGACAGAGACTTGTTGCTAATGTATTGAAATGTCAGTGAGGGCACACGGATACCAGCCGATGATTTTCTGATGCCTTTGGATAGGTTATAAGAGAACGGAGCACTTTTCCTCATATCTAATGATTTGAGGGATATAGGTACAGGAGTCACAGTGGAAACTACTTACATACTGGGTATCGCTTCGTTTTTCACCTCGGCAGTTGCAGGTGTCTTCGGTTTTGGTGGTGGGCTATTACTGATTTCCATACTTCCCGCATTTTTGGCTCCTCATCTTATAATTCCTGTTCACGGCGTAACTCAATTAGCTAGCAATGTTTCCCGAATGTATTTTTCCTGGAGCAGTGTGCGCTGGGATTTTCTTCCCAAATTCATTGCTGGCACTTTACTGGGCGTGATTGTTTTTGGCTTCCTGATCGTTAGCATGCCAACGGAATACATTCCTTTGGCAATTGGAATTTATATCCTGTTGAATATTTGGAGTAAGCGATTTTCAACCTTTATTGGTCAATACGAAAGTTACTACGTTATTGGCTTTTTGCAGTCAGGTCTAGGATTGGTTGTTGGAGCAAATGGACCGCTAGCATTGAGCGTACTTACCAAAGATCTAGAAGATAAAAACCAGATTATTGCGACGAGCGCACTGTTTATGACCATCAGTCATCTGAGCAAGATATTGGTGTTTGGGATCATTGGTTTTTCGCTGACTGGAAACTTAGCATTATTGACCGTTATGATCATCAGCTCCGTTTTTGGGTCGTTTATTGGTACCCAGTTAAGACGAACGGCAAACAATGAGAAATGGATTTACGCGATTAAAGCATTACTTACGATTATGGCGATAAAGATGATCGCAACCGCACTAATGTAAGCATCTCGTGGTGGATTCGAAACTTACTCTCGCTTACTTGTTTCTGCTACCGAATCAGACTGAAGCTAAGTTAAAATCACCCTGTTTTTGATTGAGGGTTAGCTATGATTCGATACTTACAAAGAAGACGTACTAAGAAGGTGATAAAACGTCTTTCACCGTTACTGATGAAAGGATATGGAAGTCGCGACTACTACACCGTTGGTCAGGTTGAAGCAAACAGTATCGAGTTATGTAAACGCCAGAAACAAATAGCATTAGCATTGTTTTGTGAGTACACGTCGCTCAAGTTCGACTCGGACAAAGCAAAACATGCTGTCGTTGCAATCAGGCAAGACATTGCGAATGACTACTTTGAAGGTCGGGACTATAACGCGAGAGATATTCTGAACTTGTTGGGTGGTTCTGGGTGGAAAGGCGGAAACATGGATGACAACCTATCCCACCATTTTGGAATGCACGCACGATACTAAATCATCGTATATTCTCGCTTTTTAAATCTCCCTGAAGGTGGCTCATGCCACCTTTTTCTATTCCTTAGAGCCAGAAAAACAGATCGAACAGTCACAACCCAGTGGTGCAAGTTGACGATACGTTTCTTCTTGATATGCTGATGGTTGTTTATGGAAAGTTGAGGCGCTACCTATGAAAACTGCATTGATAACAGGAGGTTCTAAAGGCATTGGGCTTGAAATGGTTAACCGATGGGTGAACAAAGGCTACAAGGTAGTAACCTGTTCCAGAAGCAGTTCAAGTTGGGATAGTGCCGTTTCGACACATCCGGAATTGAAGGGTGTTGATTACCAAAGCTTAGACATCACTGACGAACGCGGTTTAGCGCATTGGTATCAATACATCGCCCAAACCTACAGAAAAATAGACATCGCGGTGAACAATGCATCTCCTGCAATTGCATCTCTTGGAGAGTTCAGCTCGGTAGAAATAGAAGATCTTAAGTCTACGCTAAACAACGATTTCTGGGCGCAAGCACTGAATATTCGGTATCAGATTAAAATGATGTCTGCTGGCTCTACCATGGTTAATGTAAGCTCAATAAATGGACTAAGACCTACTCCAAATGCCACTATGTACTGCGCGGCGAAACACGCGATTGAGGGGCTAACACAGTCTCTGGCGTTAGAAAACATCGAAAAAGGTATTCGAATCAATGCTGTTGCTCCAGGTGTTACCTGGACACCGAGATGGGAAGAGCGAGCCAAGAAAGATGAACAACTTCGTGACAATGTTTCGTCTCAAGTGCCCATTCAACGATTTGCCAGAATATCTGAAATCGCAGACGCCATAGATTTCCTGCTATCTGATAAATCGAGCTATATCGTTGGTCATACGTTGGTGGTCGATGGAGGAATCTCGTTAAAATAACTCAAAGGAAGGAATCATGAGATGATTAAGCAAGTAGGCAATACCAAAATTCTTCCCAAACACAAGGCAACCTGCCACTGCGGAGCAGTCGTACTGGAGCTTACACTACCATATGGCATTGATAACCCAAGGCGGTGCGACTGTTCTATCTGCCGCCGTAAAGGGGCGATTGTGGCATCAGTGGACTTGGATGGAATAAAGATCCTCAAAGGTGAGGACGTACTCAAGCTTTATCAATTCAACACTCAAACCGCTAAGCACTACTTTTGCTCAAATTGCGGAATTTATACCCATCATCAAAGGCGCTCTAATCCTCACGAATACGGATTCAACGTTGGGTGCTTAGAAGGCGTCAACCCATTTTATCTTGGTGAGGTGGTAACCAATGATGGCGTGAACCACCCAGCGGATCGCTGACTCGTTTAGAAGTCTTAATATCCTGTCAATTCCATATAACCCGAGCCAGAGTGCGACCCGCTAAACTGAACAGGACCTTCCCAATAAGGGATGGTAAGCGGCATTTTGGCACTTGGGTTAAGGGCTGAAACCGTCAGGTTAATCTTGTGATCTGGAATTTGAATTTGCCATTCTGTCGGATAAGATCTTCCATCAATCACTGTTTGCGAAGTCGCGCGTAAGGTTATTTGCTCTTGGTCGATTGTTTTACCGCTGCCGTCTTTGTTCATCATCTTGGCGTGGGCATAGCTGGTATTGCCTGATTCAGAATCTCTCAACTGAAAAACAACCAGACTGGTATCTTCACTTAATCTAAGCGCAAACCAGTCCCAGCCTTGTTGAGAACCCAATAGAAACTGAGAGCTCCACTCACGGTCTATCCAACCTTTGCCTGCTACTTTCCTGATTTCGCCATCAATAACCACTTCACCGTCAACTTGGATAAAAGGCTGGCTGTAATAATAGGAAGCGACTTCGCCATTCTTGTCTTTCTGGCTGTACCCATTTTTACCTTGCTTTTGGTAAGGCGAATTGCTGGTTAAGGTTAACGAATATTCGAACCGATCGGATTTAACGTTAAGCGAGGCAGGGAAAAGATCACGGGTAGAAGACTTCCATTGCCAGTCGTCAAGGAATACACGAAGCGGAGTGGCTTCAACTCCAGAAAGCTGAGAATGTCCACGAGACCATTTTTCATCAGCAAGGTGAGAATCTGATGTGGTAACAGCGCTGTGCGCCATATATATCTGGTTGCTGGACCAGCTGCTTTTTTCAGCCTGTTCTAAAGGGGAAACAGCAATGCGAAATTGTGTCCATTGAATGCCGAGTGGGTTCCCTAAGTTGTCTTCTAAATTTGCGGTGAAGTACCACCATTCGAGACGAAAATCTGGGTGTGCACGGTGATCATCAGGCAGTTTTATCTCAACACCTTCAGTCACCTCAGCGAACTGATGGTTTTGTTCCCCCAGCCATGATCCCATTCCTTGCTGGGGTTTATCTTCACACCCCATTAGAAAAAGTAAAACAACACTGATTGAGGCTGCTTTTAACCAAGTTCTCATCAAAGCACCTCGCTTTGTAAGCTGGAGATAAGAGGGCGGCTCACTAAGCGCCACAAAGGTAATGCCGTTGCGATAAGCGCCGAGGAAAGGGTAACAATTACAAGGACCAAGGTGTCACTCCAGCTCCATAAGTATTGAAGACTCCAGCCAAACGCGCGAAGTGTGATGATGTCGGTAAGCACGTAACCCACAATAGCACCCAAAGGCAATGCGACCATAAGAGTGAACGCCACTAACGCCGCTATCTGACCCAGAACTAATCCCATTAGTTTTGCTCGGCTAACTCCAATTGCGTGGAGCCGAGCAATGGCGGCTTTGCGAGCTTCAAGCAACATAAAACATGCACTGAATAGCCCGATAACCGCGACCAGCAGCGTGACGCCATTTAGGGCACTGGTTATAGAGAAGGTACGTGAGAATATCTCTAGCGCGATGGATTTGATTTCTGCCTGATCATAGAGCTGGCTTGAATGAAGTTCCAGCCTTTGGATTAGTGCTTTCTGAACCTGCTCGATATTGCCAGATACTTTCACTCCAAGGCTGGTGGGGGTAGGTGAAAACCCAAGTTGATTCCATAGATCTGGAGAAATCAAAACTTCACCATTTGGTGAACCATAGTCATGGAAAATTGCACCCACTTTAAACGCCTTGTTGGACAAAGCATCGACAACAAAATCACTTTCTAACTCCAGGTTAAGCTTAACGGCGGTGGGTTCGCTGATGGCAACGACGTTGCCTGAATAAAAGTTATCCCAAAAATCAGGTGTATGAGATTTAAAAACCATGGTTTGCTCAAGCGTGGATGGATCTTTAGTGCCTAGCAAAGTGGGTAAGCCCAGAATTTTTTCGTTGACATAATATTGTTTATAAACTTTATCGACGCCCTCAAACTGATATAGCACCTGTTCAACTTTAGCCATTTTGCTCTGAGATGGGCTGACATAGATATCGGCATGCAGTCTTTGCTCTAACCATTGTTTTAATGTGAACTCGAAGCTGCCGACTAAGGTATTCATCCCTATGTTTGCGGTGACCGCCAAAAGTAACGCCATCATAGCGAGTGAAAGCGGGGCAATCAGTTCTTTCAGTTCCGCAAAGAGATAGAGCACGAGACCAGACGTGGTTTTCCTGACAGCCCAACGCGAAAGAGTACTCATCGCTTTAGGTAGGAACAGTGGAATGGAGACGATCAACACACCCAGCCAGACCATGGTGAAGCGAAAATAATCGCTAGCCCATAGCCCAATCAGTGCGGAAGCAAACAAAACGACTGCAATGAAGAACAGTCGGTTTTCATTCGAGTTTTCTGGTGTTTGATATAAACCACTGTGAGAAGAAAGGGGTTGATTCACCTGTTGTTTAAAATGCTGCCAGCACGCCGCTAACGTCGCTACAAGCGTTAAACCTAAAGCTTGTAACCACCAATGCCAGAACCAGGTTCCGGGAAGCAGAGTCGCGCCGTAAAGTTGCTCTAACGTCAGAGCGACCATAGGGTGAAGCCAGTGGCTCAATTGAATGCCCATGACGAAACCGAGAGACGATCCTAAGGTAACCAGGAAGATCAGTTCGATAAGTAGACTTGCAAAAACGGTTTTCTGGGTGATACCCGCTTGCTGTATCTGAACCAGCAAGCGATTTCGCTTGAGTAAACTGTATTTCACTCCGTTGTAGGCAATAAATAAACCTACCAGAAACGCTAACATACTCATGGCAGTGAGGTTCAGGTGAAAGCTATCGGTAAGTGAGCCGAGGTCGGTGCTTTGTGTGTTAGTGACCCATTGCGCTTTTTGGTCAAGGAACCTTTCCCAATTTGATGCTTCGGTTCCCTGCTTATCAAAAACGGCGATATAACTGAGCTTGCCTTCTTTTTTCATCAGTTGCTGCGCGAACCCTATATCCATCAGCATTCTGCTACCCAGTTGCCACTGGTCGGGAACCGCAATGACGTCCGTTTCTACTCCTTCCAGAATGAGTTGATTGATTTCGCCCATGCTTTCGTGATGCGACTGGCTGACAAGGACCAATGGCTCACCGGTAAGAAGCCTTGCTAAAGGCAATTGTGAATCAAACAGAGAGATGGATGAATTTTCAGTTGCTGCGTTTTCCTGACGCGGAACTTGCTTATTAAACTGAGAAGTTATAGCAGAGATTAAATCACTGCCTTGTATTGACCAACGACGTCCATGATTGTCTCGCACACGTCCTTCAATGACAGGTAAGGCTTGGTTTAATCCTGCCTGACGCACTGAAAAATAGACAGACTCGGGCAGGTAGTGTTGACCGGAAAGAGGGAGGATGAGGCTTTGTGCCTGTCCGCTAAGCTGCTCTGTTGATTCGGCATAACTGCGTTTGGCATTGAGATTAATGGCTTGCACCGCGACAAATAAAGTTACCGCTAGAACAATGCCAATCAATATTGCGACGGCTTGAAGTGGCGCCTGCCGGTAATGTGCGACGAAAATGGCGAGTGTGGAGCGAATATGCCTGTTCTCATTTAGACTCATGCAAACACCCGCCGACAAGGTGGTAACGGTGCTGCATGAATTCGGCACACGTCTCGCTGTGGGTGACTAAAACAATGGCAGTATTCGCTTGCTGGGCGATGTCTTTTAGCAAGCCCATTACCTCCAGTTCTACGCCTTGATCTAAGTTACCAGTTGGCTCGTCTGCTAAAAGAAGTTGAGGCTGATGGGCAAGAGCCCGGGCAATGGCAACTCGTTGTTGCTGACCACCTGAAAGTGCAGACACATGACGATTGAGGAGCTCGCTGATCGACAGCTTGTCCACCAGATAATCACACCAGTCGTTCCACTGTTTACTGTTTAGTTGAAGTGGAAACGCGATGTTCTGCTGAACGTTAAGGGGAGTCAGTAGATTAAACTGTTGAAACACCACCCCGAGTTTTTGATAGCGGAAATGGCTCCACTGAGCTTCCTTCCATTCAGAGGTGTTGTCGCCATCAATCCATAGCTCTCCGGCAGAAAGCGGTTCAAACCCCGCCATGATATTAAGAAGTGTGCTTTTTCCACTTCCGCTGCTTCCGGTTAATGCAACACTTGAAGCTGAGGAAAGCGCATAGTTAACGTCATTCAATACATGGTGTGCTTCTTTACCATCCACAAAATGTTTGGACGCATTTTTAAGTTCAACAAGTGGTTGTCCCAATCCGTGGCTCCCTGCAATTGAAGGCATTGATATCAATACGAAGTTTGTCTGCCAATGGTGTCAGATATTGATTTGAATTTATACCCAGACAAAAAAAGAGAAGAGCGATAGATCACCTTATTTGTATCAAACCCGAGCCAGCAAACAGGATTTCTAGCTGGGTGACCAGCTATGAGACGAAATCCACATCATTAGTGGGTGATTTGACCAATAATCGAATCAAAATACAAAAAAGGAAGTAAGCAATGTTACTGATGATATTAGGATTACTGATGTGGAGTGCGATTCATTTTGTTCCCACTCTCGCGCCGCAGTTAAAGAGAAATATGATTAACCAGGTCGGAGAAAACGGCTACAAAGGAATATTCTCTCTCTTAGTTGTCGCTGGTTTATTGATGATCATATTTGGTTGGCGAAGCACCATTCCAAACTATCTTTATGTGTTAGGTCCTGAATTTAGAGGGCTGACCATGTTGCTCATGCTGGTGGGCTTTATTCTGTTTGGCGCTGCGCAGGGTAAAACCAGAATTAAGCGTTATATACGTCACCCTCAATTGATGAGTGTGATTGTCTGGGCGGTGGCACATTTGATCAGTAACGGTGAACAACGGTCGGTACTGTTATTCGGTGGTTTAGCCTTGTGGGCGATTATCGAAATTATTGTGATCAACAGAAGAGATGGGGAGTGGGTGAAGCCAGATATTCCTCCCGTTTCTCAGGAACTGAAAACGCATGTTATCAGCCTGGTTTTATACTTTATTACCGCATTTTTCCTGCATGTTTATTTGTCTGGTATACCACTTCGATAACGCATAAAAATCGTATTGACGTACTCTCAATACAGGCATACTATCCGCCTGTATTGGGGAGTAGTCTACTAAGAACTCTTAGTTTGTATGTCGTCATCCCGTTAAGCGTTCGCTTTTCCGGCATACAAAGGTATAAGCCCTTAACCAGCTTTCACTCTGACGAGACCAACGCATTCAAGGAGCAGTGTTCTAGCCTGTAACGGTTTGAACATTCGCAGGTTTGCGGGGGTAGTCGTATCTGTCTCTTCCGCATGTTTGTTTGTGGAATGAGGTGTGTTATGAGTCCTATCACTTATTTTGCATTTGGTGCACTGACTTTACTGTTGGTGTGTGTCGATATCTGGCAAACCCGAGGCGGTCAGGTCACGGTAAAAAAAGCCGCGATCTGGAGTGTAATCTGGGTTTTGGTCGCAATGGCATTTGGTGTTTCTATTCTGTTTTTCTGGGAATGGTATGCGCCTGAAAGTCACTACAGTTCAGGGAAAGCGGCAACGGCGTTCTTCACCGGTTATCTGCTTGAAAAATCACTGAGCGTCGACAACCTGTTTGTTTTCGCGATCATTTTTCATCAGTATCTGGTTCCGGCAGAATTGAGACCCAGAGCTCTGTTGTGGGGGGTTATTGGAGCTTTGGTGCTAAGAGCAGCCATGATTGCAGTGGGTGCTCAGCTACTAGAGCAATTCCATTGGATATTGTACGTTTTTGCCGCCTTCCTTATCTGGACGGGTTATAAACTGACTCAGCCTGAAGAGGAAGAAGCATTAAGCCCGCTTCCTGAGCGAGTAATTCGAAAGGTAGCAAGAGTCTCAAACGAATTTCATGGTAACGCGTTGGTTCGTCGCGACAAACTAGGCTTAGTGTTGACGCCAATGGCGATTGTGATTGCAGTTATCGCGATGATGGACGTAATGTTCGCGCTGGATTCGATTCCGGCGATTTTTGCGGTAACTCGCGAACCATTTTTGGTACTGGCGGCAAATGTGTTTGCGTTGTTGGGGCTGCGATCTCTGTACTTCGTATTGCAGGGTATGATGGACAACTTTGTTTATCTTAAGCCTGCACTGGCGTTCATCATGATATTTATCGGCCTCAAAATGTTGCTAGTAGAAACAGCATGGGCAATTCCTACGTACGTTTCGTTGGGAGTACTGGTGTCGGTTATGGGAACGGCAATTGTGGCGTCGGTGATGAAAAACAGAGAAGGGGGTCAGGAGGAATCGATTAGCTAGACAGAAATGTCGAGCATTGTGCCTATCATGTCGTTGGAGCGGGTTACCACACTTGCTCCAACACTGTTATAGCTTTTTGCCTGATTCAGTTTGGTTGCAGCTTCTACGTAATCGGATTCTTGGCGATCTTGCCTTTCATTGGCAATTTCTTCGCGTTTGATATCGCGCTCTTCATCTGCGGTCGGGAGCTTATTGAAAGACTCTTCGTAAACTTCAGCTTGTTCTTCTTTCGCTAGTTCAGTTTCACGGGCCTCTTCAGCACGCTCAGAGGCTTGGACTTCTTCATTAGGTTGGGATTCGCGAATGCGTTCTTCTGCTGCCACTTCTTCGAGGCGCGCTCTTTCTAGACGAGCTTCTTCGTTCAGCTCCTCTGTCGCCTGCTTAGCCATGGTTCTCGATTGTTGGAGAATGACATGACCTGAATGTATGGATGAGACTGGCATGGGTAGGTACCTCGAGATCTACTTAAAGGTTAAACTTTAGCCAGTAAAAGTTCAACTTTCGTTTAGAGATTAATCTCTAAAAAGGCGGAGAATGGTATCTAATTCCTCTTCGGTTAACTCAACTTGTTGATTGTTCTTGTCTAGCTTCCCTTCAATCTCTATCTGTAAGTCTTTAAGTTGCGCAGGCGTCAACTCAAGAACCTTGCTCCTTAACTGTTCGTACTGATGCTGTGGCATTTTTCTATTCCCGATTTTGATAGTTTTCAATGTCTCATTTGCACCGATATTGAAACTTTGTGCGCCAAATATTAACGCAACCTACATTAAGAGCATCGAAATCTTGATTTGTTCAATTTTTGTCAGGAATTGCTCGAATAATATGGGTAATGTGATCTTTACCCAGAAATCAAAAGGGAGCTATTGAAGAAAGCCGAGCAAATTCGTTGCTCGGCTAGGGAGTTACTGGACTCTTACAGCGAACTTTGAGGCTAACGAATGGAGCTCAGGCAGCATTCGATAGACAAGATGAAGTTGTTGAAGAACTAGTCGTGCGGAGCTTTCGTCTTCTTCACGCCATTCACTCAGACGCTTTTCTATGTCTGTTTCTGCAATGGTGGAAAGATCGCAGTCTTCGCACTGATCATTCAACTGCTGGTGCAGTATTTCCAAATGTTTGTGTATGGCTCGGTGAGAATCCAACACCAACTGGTGAATGGTTTCGTCTTCTAACCGTGTTCTGTGCGCACCTAATGCAGAAACATAGCTAAGCATGGCATGATTCAGAGTTAGAAAACGGAAACTCTCATCAACGGCGGCTTGGTATTTCCCCGGTTCTATCAGCATATTACTGATAGATGAACTCAGGTTTGCATCTTTGTTGTGTGCGTCTCGGCGGGCAATGCGATAGGCGAGGGTGTCTTTCTTTCCTACGCGATACTGCCCGATGATTTGTGCCAGATAGCTTTGATTTGCGAGAACCGATTCCGCCATAACTTTGTGTAATCGCTTTGAATGCCAGTCCGGAAGAATAAAGGCGACGGCAACGACGGCTAATGCGCAACCTATCAGAGTATCTGCTAGCCTTGGCAGAACGACAGCAAACCCTTCGCCCAACTGGTTAAAGCAGAACAGAACCAACAGGGTAATAAAAGCAGTCGCGAATCCGTAATTGTTGATGCGAAAAGCGAAAAACAGAATGCCCGAAAGCACAATAAACACCAACTGGCTTTCCTGCGAAGGGAAGAAGGTTAACAGGAACACCCCTACCAACAACCCGGCTATGGTGCCAATAACTCTTGCAGTCAGTTTTTGCCTGGTCGCACTGTAGTTGGGTTGGCAGACAAATAAAGTGGTTAGAAGTATCCAGTACCCCTTATCAATACTGAATGCCTGAATTAACCCATATCCTGCGGTAAGGGCTATCGACATTCGTACTGCGTGGCGAAACAGAATCGAATTTGGTGTCAGGTTGCTCTTAATTCTCAACCACATCGCTTTCGGTGTGTGCGCCGTGGTGTCATCCAGCACATCATCGTTCTCGTTCTGTTTTACATCAGGGTTACTGACATTACTTAACTGCTTCTCAACGGTTGAGAGGTTTCTAAACAGGTAAGAAAGCTGACTGAGTGACAGTGACCAGTCGCGACGTTTCTGGTCCTGAAGATACTGCATTGAGTCGTTGAGTTCGTTCAGCGCTTGCGTGTTTTGAGGGTCATGCTGATATTGAGTACCCAGGTTCAGTGACTTTGCGATATGGCGACACGCTTTCGCCTGTGTTTGCAATAGATGTTTAAAGCGGAAAAGCACGTCGCTGTGGTTAAATTGCTCAGCAAGATCCTGATAACGATAGTGAGTTGAACTAACGCGCTCGTGAATATCCTGTGCGAGAAAATAGATGTTCAGGAAACGGTCACTCGGTCCGTCAATGTGCCCTCGTTTTGAACGGGAAAGCAAGGTCGCTTTGCACTGATTAAGTGCCGTTACGGTTGCAGCGTTCAGGCTGGCTTCTTTGATTCGGTGTGGCTGAGGCGTCAGGTTGGTCACCGGGTGAAACAACTCGCTTTTGGAGTCCAGATAATTAGCTAATTGTTCAAATACGTTGGCTAAGCTCTGCTGAACGGGCTGCATTGGCCAGAAGATCTGCCAGATCATCGAAATGAAGTAATACCAAGCTGCTCCGGCAAGTAACATCACAGGCTGGAACCAGATGTTTGGGCTTTCATGCGCACCAAGCATGGTGTAAATCGCGATCAGCAAAGAGCCAAAAGCAATGCTGGCGTATCTGGGACCAATGGCACCAAGCATGATAAAGGCAAAGGTAGAAACAAACAGACCAATAGCGAACAGCACCGGTTGGTCAAAAAGGAATTCTATAGAAAAGGCAGCGATGGCAAAACATATAAACGTGAGAATAAGAGCACGCATTCTCCCCCAGAAACTGTCGTCTGTTTCCGCAAGGGCGGCGGCAATAATGCCTAGAATAAGAGGGATAATGGCAGTGTTTTGCTCGTAAAACCAACAGGGAATCACAATCCCTAAAAGTGCAATCGCAATGCGAACGCTGTAATTGATGGTTTTGTTTGCCCAATAGTGGCGAAAAATCGTTGTTAATGGCACGGGGTAAGTTTTTCTTCTTATAAAGGAATCCGTAAGTTACATGATTCGACCTTAGCAGGGATATGACCCAGCACCAAGAAAAAGCACGGTTGTTGAAGAAATACTCAATAGCGCAACGATTTAAGTTGACTTTACGTTGTTCTGATTCGCTACGTGATCTAAGATTCTTACTCCATTCGATTATAGGTTTAATACATGCAAGTCACGGCGTCGCGGTCAGCCAAATTTTTAATACAAAGTGAATACAATGAAGTCTGTATTGAAGGCGATAAGCTGATACTAAACTCGGCGCAAAGTGAAGAACACATTCCTTTCTCTGTATGGGACGGCTCCATTACCCTCAAACGAGGTCTTATGTGGGGCAGCTTAGTTTTCCATGCTCATGGCAAAAATAATAAACAACAAGCCTGGTTAGTTCAGGGATTACCCTGGGAGGACTGCAATCGCTTCGTAAAGCAAGCTCAGCATGAATATTCCAGCTGGCATTACAACCAATGTAAGAGCCTGAATGAAAAGCTCCCAAGTTGGCAGGAAACGTTGGATCTTATGCGAAGCCAGCCTGCTTATCTGCCTACTTCCCAATTGAATAACTGGAAAAATGCCGTTTCTGAAGATTTCGCTTCACTCAATATGAGCCTTGAGGAAGCACAGCAGCGTATGCCCGATGCGATGACAAGCGTGTCCGACTGGCTAATCAACGGTGAATCGAATCAGAAAACAAGAAATCTGGAATGGTTGGAAAAAGAAAGAGAATACTGGCAGGTTCTTTTTGCTCAGGTGGAATCCAGCCCGCTCAACTTATCCCAGCAGCAAGCCGTGTTAATGAACAATGATCATAATCTCGTATTAGCCGGGGCAGGGACAGGCAAAACCAGTGTATTGACCGCGCGAGTCTCCTATTTACTGCAAAGCCATCAGGCAAAACCGGAAGACATGTTAATGGTGGCGTTTGGTCGAGATGCTGCCAGCGAAATGCGTCAGCGTCTGGAAACAAAGCTGGGCAGTGACGGACAAGCAATCAGCGTAAAAACCTTCCACCAGCTCGGGCTGGACATTATTCGCCATGTAGAAAATGAAAGTGTCGAAATAACGCCATTGGCAACCAATGACAACATGAAACAAGCGTGGTGTGTGCAGTGGCTAAAACAGCATTGGGCAACACAGAATCAGTTTAAGCGCTGGCAGAAGCACCTTTCGCAATGGCCAATTGCATACCTGAAAGGAGATGAAGAACTTGGGTCTCAATCCGAAAACCCTAAATTGATCGCGTGGCTTGAAAAACAATTAGAGCAACTGTGTGCGATGAATTTCGGCAAGAAACAAATCCAGCAACGCATTGTTGATCATGATGAGTATCCAAGGCTAAACAGTGAACTTCAATTAGTCTGGCCGTGTTATCAGGCATGGCAACAAATGCTCAAAGACAATAATCAAATTGATTTTCATACCATGATCACCAAGGCGACTAAGTATGTGGCGTCTGGAAAATATCGTCCGCAGTGGCGATACGTTATGGTCGATGAGTATCAGGATATTTCTCCGGCTCGACTTGAGCTGTTGGAAGCCATTTGTCATCAACCCAAAACTAAGGAACAAGCCTCTCTGTACGCCGTTGGGGACGACTGGCAAGCGATTTACCGCTTTGCTGGGGCAGACGTTAGCCTGACGACCGATTTCGATAAACGTTTCCCGGGCGCATCGATCCACTATCTGGACACCACTTACCGCTTCAACAACATGATTGGTGAAGTTTCTTCCAAGTTTGTTCAGCAAAATCCGGATCAAATTCAAAAAACTGTGACTAGTCATAAGACCATTAAACAAAAGTCGGTGGTTTTGTTGCATATGTCTATACTTGAGAAATCGCTTCTTGAATTAGACCAAAAACAAACTTCAAAAAAAGAAGTACTGCTACTGGGACGCAACCACTACCACTGTCCGGAGCAATTAAAGGACTGGCAAAAGTCCTGCTCTAATTTGGATATTCGGTTTATGACGTGTCATGCAAGTAAAGGTCAGGAAGCGGACTTTGTATTTATTTTAAGTGTCGATGAAGGTCAGTTTCCGGCAACAGAACGTCAACACCACCTCGATAGTGCACTAATACAAACCCAAGACACCTATGCCCATGCAGAAGAACGCAGACTGTTTTATGTTGCGCTGACTCGGGCGAAATCGAAAGCGTGGGTAATGTACGGAGCGCATCCGTCTACTTTTGTAGAAGAGTTGCGAGAAGGAGGTTACCCCGTCGTTAAAAAATAAAGGCTAGGGTAATCATGAACATTGGCATCTACATCTACGAATACGCAGAACCTATCGACTTCACCGGTCCATACGAAGTGTTCGCAACGGCAAACAAGTACGCAGCGAACTATGACGCTCAATTCCTACCATATCTGATTAGTGAGTCCGGTGACGCTGTAACGGCTAGGCACGGTTATCAGGTAGTTCCTCATCGTTCAATCCATAATCATCCAGAATTGGATGTGCTCATCGTTTCGGGTGGGGTTTACGCTCATGAAATGAAAAACATGCGGGCTATCAACTGGATTCAGGAACAGGCGTCGAAAGTAAAAATAGTCGCGTCAGTCTGTAATGGCGTCTTTTTACTGGCGCAGGCCAAACTGCTGTCTGATCGCAGAGTCACGGCGCATGAGCAGCATTTGGATGATCTTGCTCAGCAATTCCCAGATGTGAAGCTTGTGAAAAATACTCGTTGGGTAGAGGATGGAGAAATCATCACTTCTGCTGGTATGTCTGCGGGTATCGATATGAGCTTACAGCTGGTTTCCCGGCTTTCTAAGTTGGAACTGGCAAAGAAAACCGCTGACCAGCTCGACTTTAAATGGAGAAGCAAGCATGTCGTCGCCTATTGATTTTGAACATCACTCAATCAACTACATTGAATTCGCTGCGAACGATCTGGAAGCGACCAAAACGTTTTTTGAGGAGACGTTCGATTGGGTATTCACCGATTATGGAGAAGAGTACACAGCGTTTAGTGCAAAAGGTTTGATGGGAGGTTTCTTTAAGTCGGAGTCGGTTTCCTCTTCGGTCGACGGTGCACCTTTGTTGGTGTTGTTCAGTAAAGATCTGGAGAACTCCTTTGATTTAGTGCAATCGAAAGGCGTTGAAATCACCAAACCCATTTTCAGTTTTCCGGGTGGAAGACGTTTTCAGTTTAAAGAACCAAGTGGTAACGAGCTCGCCGTTTGGGGTGAATGAAAAAGCGTTTAAGCATTGAAATTCGTTACGATTTATTCGCGAATCGGATATGCACTAACTTTATTATCTATGAGACAATGGGCTGTGCTTAACTAGTTTAAGCTCAGCCCTTTCTCGTTGTGTTGGCACGAAAAAGTGAAAGGAATATATCAATAAATAAAAAAGGAAAGGAATATGTCGTTGTTCAGCCGATTACTTCTCAGTTTTATGGCGCTCGCTCCAATCTCTGCTCAGGCGGTGCATAAACACTATGTGCTCGATCCAAAAGTCTCATCCGTTAACTTCTCTACTATTAAGCTGCAGTACTTTTTGGAACCCGCAAAGTTTGAGGTGATCAGCGGTAATATCAATGCAGATGGTGAGTTCAAAATCGATATCGACTTATCTTCTGTTGATACCGGAGTAAAGATTCGTAACCAGCGTGTTAGCGACCTGTTCTTTAAAACAGATGAATACCCTAAGGCAATGCTGACTGGAACAATTGATTTGGCGGAGGTGTCGGCACTGACGGAGCCCACAATCAAAGAAGTGAAAGGTAAGCTTGAGTTTTATGGCAGTAGCAAAACCGTGAAAATGTCTTTGCTTGTGGTTAACACGCCGCAATACATCGCAGTAAGTACAGTATCTCCTGTTGTTGTGAATGCGGTGAGTTTTGGTGTCCCAAATACCAACGTAGAAGAGTTGGCGAAAACAGTAGGGGGAATTCCAATTTCTCCAGCAGTCGCCGTGAATGCAGCGTTGGTATTTAAACGCAAATAACCTGAGATCGGGTTAAATAACCTCTAAAACGTTAAGAAATAGCAGAACGCCGAGTTTGAAGACTCGGCGTTTTCTTTATTAATTGCTTAGTTTTGGCTCTGGCTTAAGAAGACTGGTTTAAGTTCGCTTCGCCAGGTAGGCATCATAATCTGGAATCTCGATATCCACTTCTTCTGTTAACAGGCTAGAAGCGAATAAGAAATTAGCCGTAGCGCGGTTTGTCGCGACTGGGATATTCCAGACACTCGCAATTCGCAGAAGGGCTTTCACATCCGGGTCGTGTGGAACCGAGTTAAGCGGATCCCAGAAAAAGATAAGCACATCAATTTTGCCTTCAGAAATCAGCGCACCCAGCTGTTGATCTCCCCCCATTGGACCGCTGATTAGGCTTTTTATCGCTAGCCCGGTTTCCTTACTCAGCATGTGCCCGGTTGTTCCCGTCGCGTAGAGAAAATGCCCTTGCAGCTTGTCTTTATTCTCTGTAACCCAGCGCAGCAATTCAGGTTTGCAGTTATCGTGAGCGACCAGAGCAACATTTTTATGTGCAGGCATTGTTCTTGTTGTTTTTTGCATTCTTTACTCCTTGAATCATACCCAAAACGAATAGAGCAACTGGGTATATATGTATTCTGCCAACATTTTGTGACAATTAACAATAAGCATGCTGAGAATGTTAGCTCAGGAGCTCTTAACCTATAAATGGTTCTCTTCTTCAACCATGTAAATAGGTCGGTATTCGGCGGGAGACAACGAGTCCGCAATAACGGTTTTGCTGATCTGCTCTGGTGTAAGAGGCTCGATAACCGGGACAAAATTGGATTTGAAAGGCTCATTTCTCAGGTAATGAGTTGCCTGCTGGATAGAGATTCTGCCTTGCTGAACCATCTTATCTGTGGGTGCAAACTGAACACGATCGCGGCGAAGACCTCGGTAAATACCGTGGCTCAAATAGGTCGAGATTAATCCGATATCGGTTCTTTTGGCATTTCTCAACTCACTGATTGCGGCTTCAATCGCAACTGCGCTGCCTACAATGTAGTCCACTTGTTCGGACTCTAAAACTTGTTGAACTAAGTTACGCTGTAACTCCTTGTCGTTATCTTCCCATAGGGAAACAACCACTTCAACATCGCTACTCTTTATTGCGTCATGAAACCCGCGTTCAACAGGCTTTGTTCCGCCTCTTTGCTCTGGTCCCGGAAGCCAGGCTACCTGAACTTTTCCACTGCCTTTGGGGTGCTTCTTTTTCAGGTAGTTACCCGTTTTGAATCCCATATCATACCAGTCGACCCCAACATAACCGTGAACCGACTTTGAGGCGTTGCTATCAGTATTTAACTGATTGACAGTGACGAACACGGGAGTCTGTCGCACTAAATCTGCGAGAGTATGTTTGTAGGCATCGGGAGCCACTGTGCCAAGCACTATCGCATCTGCGCCCCAATTTCGGCACTCTTCAATTTGCTGAGTCTGGCGCGTCAGATTGGGGTAGCCACCAGACTCCAGCACCTTAAGATTCACTCCTTGATTCTTGGCTTCTTCCACCATGCCGTAGTTGACCGAGAGCCAGTAGGAATCCTTTAAATGAGGATAAATGGCACATATTTTTTCTGCAGCGTGCGAAGGAAAGGCTGATAAGATCAAACTTCCGGTTACCAAGATAGGGTAACGTAAGGACGGTGTTCGGAATCTCCAGCTTAGGTGTTTAAAGCAATCTGGCATTTTTTCGCTTTCTTTTTGGAATCTGGGTGCAAACACTGCAAAATATAACCAAATAACAATAAAAAACCTAATGTTAATCCGGTTCGTTATACCCAATTTTCTTTCGCTATGAGGCAAAAATGCTGCTATCCCCGTCGAGTATAGGTCGCAGGCTTTTATATTCATTCATCGCTATCGCATCGCTAATGGTTATGGCTTCCCTTATTGGTATTGCAGGGTTCTCACTGGTAGCAAAAACCGAGCGCCAGCTTGCCGACAATGCTATTCCAGCCATGTTAGAAGCCCGTCAGGTTTCAGAGCTCAGTTCCCGAATCGTCTATTCTGCTCAGCTCCTTGCCAATTCAGAAAGCCCGACAGAAGTGAAAAGGTATGGTCAGACGCTGTTTGCAGAACTGAATCAGCTACTCACACACATTAAATTGCTCGGTTCAGACGCGTTCGATTCAACATTACTGGATAGACTAGAATCCAATGTTCAGAACATCATCGACAATTTAGCTGAGCTCGGTCTTGCTGTGGAAAAGCGACTCAAACTGAATGACGACATTGGGGATTCAGTCGAGTATATGCGCCTGAAAGCCGACGAACTGGAAGGGCTGGCGCGCACTCAGGTACTGAACTCCAGCACGGTTGCGGTAGCCAATGTCGCTCACGTATATGACTTGCTGGAAAGTAATAATTCAGAAGCGGCATACAACGCCCTGGATACGCTGGTTGAAGTGGATATGGATCTGACTGAACGCCTGCATGAGCTTCATCTTCTGGCGCTTCGTTTGCTTACCCAAATCGAAGAAGTGAAAAGTGTGACGGTGTTTTCGCGGATTCAGGAGCTTAAAAATCAGTTCGATTCTAACCTGACGATCATGGAGCGACGAGTTCGTTCAGTTGAAGATCCAACTCGTTCAGTAAAGATGAGTGGGTTAATTGATGAACTTCAGGCAAACAGCCAGATTTTTGAAATGTTGATGCAGCGTTATCAGAATGAAGAGCTGGCAAGCAGCCTGAATGCGAGAACGCACGGTTTGTTTGCTGAACTGAACAACATCGTCGGGCGACTGGTGGACGAATCAAATCAGAGCTCAACCGAGGCGATTGAGAATGTGTCGAAGACGCTCAGTATGGCGCAATGGACGCTGATTTTGCTATCAATGCTTGGGCTTTCCATTGTCGGAATTATTATTTGGAAAGTGGTGTATCAGTCGGTTGTTGTGCGTCTGAACCAGTATTCCAGTGCGTTGCTCAATGTTGCCGAAGGAAAACTGGAACTCGACATTGATGTTAAAGGCAAAGATGAGCTGGCAGACATGGGGCGGGCAATCATTGTCGCCCGAGATACCGCGAAAACCTTAAAGGTAGTGGCAGAAGGCGAGGCAGAAGCTAAGCAGGAACTGGAGCGCCACAAAGAGCATCTTGAAGAGATCGTTGATCAGCGTACACAGGAACTCAAGCACACCAACCAGAAACTGAACGTAGAAGTCTTGAATCATGCCAAAGCCAGAAACGAAGCAGAGCGTGCGAACCGTGCAAAATCTGCTTTTCTGGCAACCATCAGCCATGAAATCCGCACTCCTTTAAATGGTGTTCTGGGAACAGCCAGCCTGCTAAAAGAAACTTCGCTTTCAGAAGAGCAGCTCAAATACACCGACATCATTAATCGCAGCGGCAGCAGCCTGTTAAGTATCATTAACGATGTACTTGATTACTCGAAAATTGAAGCCGGACACCTGAAAGTTGCCCAACATAACTTTGACTTAGTGAGCATGGTTGGTGACATTTCTCAACTGCTATCCAGCCGTGCAACCGAGAAGGGTCTTAATCTCTATCAGGAAGTTGACCCTGAGATCGGGCGATATTTTCTTGGGGATTCAGTGCGAATCTCTCAGGTTCTGACCAACCTTATCGGTAATGCGATTAAATTTACGGATCAAGGCGAAGTGGATGTGTATGTGGGGAGAGATACCAATCGACCTAATCACATCTACTTTGAAGTTTCGGATACTGGTATCGGTATTGAAGAGACGGCTCTGGACACTCTGTTTGAAGCATTTACCCAAGCCAGTGGTGGTGAAGGCAAGGTCGGGGGGACAGGGCTTGGTTTAGCCATCTGCAAAAAGTTAATACAGGCTATGTGTGGTGTGATTGGCGTGCATTCTGAACCCGGAGAGGGAAGTCGGTTCTGGTTCAGCCTGCCATTACCGGTTGGGGAAGAACCTGAAGATTCACCAGAACCCGCAATACTCAGCACATGCCGAAAGGCAAACGTTCTTCTGGTTGAAGATAACCCAGTGAACTGTTTAGTGGCAGAAGGGTTTCTGGAGCATTTAGGTCATACAGTGACGACAGCGACGACGGGCGAAGACGCCAAGTTGTTAATGATGAAGCACAGTTTTGATATCGGATTACTGGACATTAACTTGCCTGACTGCAACGGAGTCGATCTTCTGGCTGAGTTGCGACGTATTGAACAGCAGAACCTAGCTGAGACCGGAGGAGAACTGACTCCGATGATTGCCGTCTCTGCTCATGTTTTCAGTGAGGAAGTATCAGAATATCTGGCTTCTGGTTTTGATGCCTTTGTTCCTAAACCAATAGAAAAAGAGTTTTTGGCGAATACACTCGCCCAAGTACTTGAAGGTCAAATGCCTGATGTCGCCGTTGGAATCCGGGAGTCTGACTTCAGTTCAACTGAACCAAAGTTGGTGACAGAAAACGTGACCCCTGAATTTGATTTGCTGGATGTTTCAGTGATTCGGCAGGATGCTAGCGTGTTGGGTAAAGAAAAGGTGATGAGCTGGATTGAGATTTTCAAACAATCATCAGCTCAGGACTGGGAAAACATTAGTCTGGCGTTTGAAGCAGGAGATGAAACTGAAGTGAAATCCCACGCGCATAAATTGAAAGGATCCGCCGCCAGTTTAGGTTTAACAGCGTTGCGAGAAGCACTTGCCGAGATAGAAAGTTCTTCAGACCCATTGGCATTGTTGAGAAGAGAGAGGGACGCTATTAAGTCTCTGCTGGATAATTCAGTTGAGGCACTGCAGACTCTAGAATTGTAGCTAGATAGCAAAGTTCAACAGACATTAGAGCCAGTGTCAGAAAAATGAAAACCCCGATGTTCATTGTCGGGGTTTTGATTTCAATGCTGATTACATCAGCTCGGAAAATAACACTATTTATCATTTATCGCCTGCGAGCAGCCCACTTAAGGCGTAAGGGTCATCCTCCATTCCAAAGGCGATTCGACCCCGAAGTTGTTCCAGTTCATTCTCTAGCTGATACATTTGGTCGAAATTACCTTCAGAACAAGCGATGTAGATTTGTTGTTCCAAGTCCTCAATTTTATCTTGAATACTCATCTTAAACCCTCCTGTGAGGAATGTTTTTCAGAGTGATTTGCCAACATCGGTTAGCAAATCTCACAAGGATTATAGTCAACGATTTTAAATTGGATCAGCGGATTCGGATCAGGCGACAATACCTCAAAAACACAAACCAATAACTTACAAAAAGGCATGTGGACGAATCACTCGAAGATCCAATCACTTAGCAAGAAATGAAAATTACGCAAATTTTTTATGATTTTTTCTTGGAAAAATTCACATAGCAGACCTCAGCATTCACACCCAGTTGCTGGAATTTCTGTAGCCAGCGAATTTGGTTTTGCTGAAGTTTATCGCCAGGTCCTTTGACTTCGATAAATTTGAGCTCTCCATTTTTAAAGGCAACCAGATCGGGCTGACCCGCACGGAAATTTCGCATGTCTGAAAGCATCACACGAAACAATTCAACTAATTGATCTTTTGATAGGGCAGAATTTGCCTGTGTGATGTGCTCTGGGGTAAACACGTCCCAAATGACATATGGGTTCGCTATGCCATACTTTTCGCTGTAGCGCTCTATGAGGGGCTTATAACCCAAAGTTAAAAACCGATGAATATCGGTCTCAATCAGCTCAGACCGGTTTTCACTGAATTCCGGGCGATAGAGGTCCAGAGGCCGGTACTGGTAGGCGTGGTTAAACGCTCCCTGAACGGGCGCGTAGATCGAATCCCAAAATACCAATCCAAACAACCCATTGAGAAAACAGTTTTCTAAGTAGTAAGTCTCCCAACCAGACTGGTTGTAGTGGATTTGAGTGGCTACCTCGACGCGTTGTTCAGACAAATCCAGTTCAATGTATACCTCTTCAAACTTTGGCTTCTTTACTGGAGAAGACTTATCACCAAGCTTTTTCACTAGTTTTCGCTCAATTCGCTGGGCAACTTCCCATTCATCGACATCGTAAGGTGAGCTCAGCATATCTTGGGTGAGAGATAGGGCTTGTTGGTCTAACCCCATTTTTTCCCACATGCGGACACGTCGCTCCCGACTTGGCGGCAAAGCGTTTTCGCTGAAATGCAAAATCGCTTCGTCAAATTGCTCGTGGCGTTCTAAGTCTCTAGCCAGTTTATTGATGAGGTGAGAGCGTTTTTTATCGACATCCTGATGACCACTTTTGGCAGGTAATGCATTGAGCCAATGCTGAATATGTTCAAGAGGGGCTTTTCGATATTCATAATACTGATTACCAATAGCACCAATTTCGAGCAGTGAGAGCAGCTCATCCCTATGGTTGAAGTAGCGAAGTTTCCGACTCAGTGGGTAGCTTTCAAAGCGATTCAGCCCTAAATCAGACAATACAAACTGGGTGAAATCCTGATGTGTGTTAGTAAAAAACAGCGCTGTAAAGATCGGCATCAACTCGGCATGAAGTAACTGAATACAGGTAAATGGCAGGTTCGCTATATCGACTTCTTCATCGGGCAACAGGCTGATTAAATCAGATTTGGGAAGCTGCTTATTCAGGTCAGGGTAGAGGGCTGAGATTTCAGGCTTTGTGAGCAGCGAATTAGCCAGTTGTCTGCACTTCAGTTTGTCAGGAAGAAAGATAAGCTTGTGTTCACTAAGCTGAGCCAGACACGCTGTGATATCCCCAATTTCTTGGTATACCAGTTTATCACTTCGAAACCACTCTCCCTTGCGCGAAAGCAGACGGATCAGCAGGCATTGAGACGCTTTTTCTAGTTTGTTGTACGACTCAATCCAGCTCTTTTCTTCATCGGCAAGAAGATCATCATAAGTCTGAATGGCGTTATTCAACAAAAGCTGGAAATTGGAGTGATAGTAATCAACGGGTAATTCAGGTGGTTGTGAAAGCATATTCGTCGCATAAAAAAGAGCTTACCTTTAAGGGTAAGCTCTTTCTCTGTAGAGATTCAAATCTAATTAAGCGGCTGTTTTAAGCTCTGCTGCTTTCGCTTCGCTGATTGGCTTAGTGATAAGAGCCAATACCACACAAACACCCATCATTACGGCTGAAATCGTGTACGCCAGACCGAAGCCTCCGCCATGAGTCATGGAGTAACCCACAACCGCTGCACCGATAGCGCCACCGATACCCCATGAGGTGTAAAGCACGCCATAGTTTGTACCATAGTTTTTCAGACCGTAGTATTCCGCAGTAATAGACGGGAATACCGCCAGAAGCGTACCGTAGCCGACTGCTGCAATGGCAGTACCGATGATCAGCGTGAATTCTGAAGTAAAGGTTGCGAAAAGAACCATGTTGATGCCCTGAAGAATAAACGCAAGAAGCAGAGTGCGAACACCACCGATTTTGTCGGATAGGATACCCGCCGCAACACGACCGCCTGAGTTAAATACCGCAAGGATAGAAGCCAGGTAAACTGCGTTTGGCAAGTTCGCCTGAACGCTTGCGATGTTGGTGATGTTACCAATGATCATCAGGCCTGCTGACGCTGCAAAAGCGTACATGATCCACAAAGAGTAGAACTGAGGTGTTTTCAGCATGTTCTTCCAGGAAATATCAACAGGCTTCTTAGCAGCAACTGGCGCTTTACCTGCTTTTACTTTTGGCTCTTCAGGCGTGTAACCCGCTGGTGGGTTGTTAATGGTGCATGCAAGCGGAACAGCAATGATCAAAACACCAATACCCAGAATCATAAAGCTGGAGTTGATGCCGTAAGAAGAAATCAGAGCAGAAGTTACCGGAGCAAGGTAAACCGCTGCCAGACCAAAGCCCGCTGCAATCAGACCGTTAACCAGACCTTTCTTTGAAGAGTGGAACCACTTCATTGCAGAAGGAGACAAACACGCGTAACCAAAACCGATACCCGCACCTGTGATAACGCCAAACGTAATGTTTAGCATTAGTACAGAATCCGCGAAGCTTGAACCAATCATACCAAGACCAGTCAGGGCAGTACCCAAAATCAGGATGTTACGTGGACCCATGCGGTCTTGCAGTACGCCAGCAACAAGAAGACAGATAGAGAATGTGATCGTTGCGATTGCGTAAGGCTGAGAGGCGTCTGATGCACTCCAACCGAAGTCACTGACCAAGGCTTTGTTGAATACGCTCCACGCGTACAAGATACCCAAACAAAGATTGATACAGAATCCGGCAAGAAGAATTCGCATCGCTTTATCGATTTTATTCATTTCTCTTCTCAATACACCCGCGAGGGGAAGTTGGTTACTAAAAAATTTTTTGTCTTTATCAAAAAAAGACACAAGAACTGCGCGCGGATTATAAACAATCTCAATGTGATTGGAATCCCTTTTTCAACATAAAGTCGGAGAAATTTCGAGATCGGGGTGGAGTAGGCTGGATATAGGTATTGACAATGTTGCGAGGCTGTTAACTTAACGTTGGTCTAACTGTAAAAATCGTTATCTGTAGTGACGATGCAGTTTTTTCCAAGACGTTTTGCTTCATACAGTGCGCGGTCTGCCCGCTGGATCATAAGGCTGTAATCAGAGTCAGAATCACAGGAACAGGCGACACCAAAAGAAGCCGTGGTGGCTTCTTCAAAGTTCCACTTATTGATTTCCGATTTTATCGCTTGGGCATAACACAATGCTTGTTCATAGTTGTAATCGCTCATACAGATAATGAACTCTTCGCCGCCCCAGCGAGCACTAAAAGCGTGGCTGCCTAATACTTCATTTAAAACTGCCGCAAAGGCACGCAGGGTTTTATCGCCACCAGCGTGACCGTGCTTATCGTTGACTGACTTAAAATCATCAAGATCAATAAGAATACAGCTCATCGACTGATCAAGCTTATAGCGGCTTTCTAATGTCGAAGTCATGAAACGGCGGTTATGCAGACCCGTTAAAGAGTCATGATTCGCTTGGTACGTCAGTTTTTCTTCCAGAATAAGCTGCTCGGTCACGTCTAATACCGATACCTGAACGGCTGGCTGACCGTCCCAGTCAATCACTCGTTCAGAGAGCTTGAAATAAGCGGTAGAACCGTCGAGTCGGAAGTTTCGTACGGTGACATTCTGGCTCGTGTTCTCGCCCGCCAGCAGCATATCGTAACGAGAACGTGCCACATCCTGATACTTTTCAGGTATATGAGAAAAGATGGTACCTGTCGAAATCAGAGCATCGACGCTCGGATAGCCGAGCATTTTTGCATAAGTCTGATTCACCAGAAGTGGTTTGAAGTCGCGGTGTACCAAGATGCCCTGAAGGGAGCCTTCCACCAGTTCTCGGTAGCGACGTTCGTTTTCCTGCAACTGAAGCATTGCTTCTTCCTGAGCGGACATATCGATGATCGTAACTTGAAGTGCAGGCTTACCTTCCCACTCAATGACATGGTCGATAGCCAGAACCGAAAACTCTCTGCCGTAGCGATCCACATTTATAGAGGAGTGCATTCTTGGACGCTGCTGATTTGCAAGGATTCTTTGGTAGGTATTCAGAGCTTCTTGATGATCACAGGGAGCGATAAGATCAAGCAAGCTATCTAGCTGGTAGATATCTTCTGGGGAATCGAACCCATAAATTTTGGCGAATGCTAAGTCAACGTAGAGCGCTTTAAAATTGCGCTGAATGACCACGCCATAAGTACTATCAAACAAAACGAAGCTCTGGTGGTTTATAAAACACTAATGGTATCTCACAAAGCTGGGGTACATGTGATGATCGAGCTCCCGAAAATAGAATTTCCCTTAAATTAGTGATGAGAAATTTAAATGTTAATTAACTGTAACAAAAGCATTGAATAATTACTTTTAACTAGCAATATCAATACTTGAGGGTGTAACTAAATGTTTCTGCTGTTAACTGTTTGTAAACGTGTGCTTAATGTACGAAAAACAATGCAGTTTTATCGTGATTTTTACTTGAAATTGGGCAATAAATGCGCAAAATGGCGACTGAAAACTAAGATTTTGAATATGAAAGGACGCATTCTCTTTATTTAAGTGAAGGTGAATATATGAAACTGATTTTAATAATGCTCGCTTCGATTTCTGCAGGTGTTGCTTCTGCGGATCATTTTCATTCTTTCATGTTGGGTCTGGCGGTATCAGCGCTAGCAGTAGGCAGCTGCTACTGGTTCTCTTTCCGTAGCTCTCGCTTCCCGGCATTCGCTGTTTTCCTACTATTGTGCGGCATGCTTTCAAAGCTCACGATTACCGTCGTTGGTGTTATGGTCGGTGTGAATAAAGGCTTAATGACATCGCCACTGGTGTTTGCATTAACTTACCTTTATTTCTCTTTAGTCATCACTTATCTGTGGTTCAGCTATCGCCAGAGTATCACCAAGAAGCCGGGTCAGATTGCAGAAGCAGAAGCTTAACTTGCAAAAACGGTAAAAAAGAATTTTTTGAAGAAGCCTTCCCAAGTGGAAGGCTTTTTTGTGCTCACTATTTGGCTCACATTGTGTGGATGGTATGCAACATGTGATGAAATTGTTCAAAAAGCGAGCCAGCGGTGCAAATAGCATAAAATACGCTTATTAATTAATCAGTTACACAATATGCCGTTCCTTACGCCATTTATATCCTATATTGTATATAGAAGTGGTGGGAATCTTGCGCTGATTTAATCTTTAGATGTGTTAAAGTTCACCATTCTGTTTAAAGATACCCAAGTGATAATTTATCGAAAAACGTAATATGTTCTGGGTATTAGCAATTATTTTTAAGTATGCTTTTCATACGCGACCTATGGTGAATTAATGTCATTTCCTATATTGATCTGTGACGACTCCGCGCTAGCCCGTAAACAGATGGCACGTTCACTACCTGCTTCTTTAGGAGCAGATATAACCTTTGCTGTCCATGGATTAGACGCATTAGAACAACTTCAAACGCGTGAATTCAAACTTATGTTCCTAGACCTGACGATGCCTGAGCTGGATGGATACGGCACGTTAGAAGAAATCGGGAAACGTGGAATCGATATTAAAGTGGTGGTGGTATCGGGGGATATTCAGCCAAAAGCTAAAGAGAAAGTCATGTCTTTGGGGGCGAAAGCCTTCATTCAAAAGCCCATCAATAAAGATGCTTTGAAAGATGTGCTTAAAAGCCTTATTGAGCCGCCCACACAACCTCAAACCTATATGCCTTCGCCTGTTGAGTTACCAGTACTCAAAAGGCGTGATATTTACATGGAAGTGGCTAACGTCGCCATTGGTCGGGCAGCCGATGCGCTTGCTCGTCATTTTGATGTATTCGTTCATCTCCCTTTACCTAACGTCAACATTTTTGAAGTGAGCGAACTGCACATGGCGCTTAGGGATCTTGCTGATAACGATCAGGTATCCGGTGTCTGTCAGGGTTTCAGTGGGGAAGGTATTGCAGGCGAAGCTTTAGTTCTGCTGAGTGATTCTTCCGTCAGCGATATTAATAAACTGATGCAGGTACCGGCCGACAACGAGCACGAAGAGCTCGAACTCCTGATGGACGTATCCAATATATTGGTGGGCTCTTTCCTGAATGGACTGGGCGAGCAGTCAGAAGTGCGCTTTTTCCAGAGTTCACCTGTTCTGTTAGGGCAACACATTCCTATTGATTCTATTATTCAGAGCACAGCGGGTGCTTTTACTAAAACCATGACCTTCGAAGTAAGCTACAACATAGACGGCACCAATATTAAGTGTGACCTGCTGTTTATGTTTGTGGACGAATCTCTTCCTTTGTTGGATAACAAACTGGCGTACTTGATGGAGGATGAGTTGTAATGCTGAATCTACCTGCAGAATTTGAACAGTTCCACTGGATGGTGGACATGGTACAGAATGTCGAAATGGGCTTGGTGGTGTTGGATGAGAACTACAACATTCAGGTCTGGAACGGCTTTATGACCCATCACAGCGGAAAACAGGCACACGAAGCAATAGGCAAGTCCCTGTTTGAAGTGTTCCCGGAAATTCCGAAAGAATGGTTTGTGTTGAAAGCCAAACCCGTATACAACTTGGGTTGCCGCAGTTTTATTACCTGGCGTCAGCGCCCGTACCTGTTCCGTTGCCGCAATGTACGCCCAATTACCCAGCAAGCTGAGTTCATGTATCAGAACATCACTCTGAACCCGATGCGTACGCCGACTGGTCAGGTGAAATCCATGTTCCTGTCCATACAGGATGCAACCGCTGAAGCCGTAATCGCAGGCGTAGCAGAAAGCTAACTTGTCTTCATTAAAGAAAGAAGCCCAGCAATTTTAACTGCTGGGCTTTTTGATTTTCCAGAAAACTAAGCCTTTACTTCGTTCTGGCTGCTGCCAGCATTGAGCACATCCGACACGCTTTGCAGAGTTACAGAGGCGATGCTTCTTAATGCATCATCGGTTAAGAACGCCTGATGACCCGTAAAGACGACGTTATGGCATGCCGATAGGCGGCGGAATACGTCGTCGACGATCACGTCGTTTGATTTGTCCTGGAAGAATAGCTCTTTCTCGTTGTCGTACACATCCAGACCCAAAGAACCAATCTTGCCAGATTTCAATGCTTCAATCGCGGCAGCAGAATCCAGAAGATCTCCACGGCTGGTGTTTACAATCATCACACCATCTTTCATTTTCGAGAAAGCATCGGCGTTGAGCATGTTACGATTTTCAGGAGTAGAAGGGCAATGCAGGCTGATCACGTCAGCGTGTTTGTACACTTCTTCCAATTCCGTGTATTTCACACCCAAATCAATAGCCGCAGGGTTTTGATACGGGTCGTAACACAAAATCTCCATGCCCAGACCTTTCAGAATTCGCATGGTGGCGAGACCAATCTTGCCCGAGCCAACAATACCAGCGGTTTTACCGTGGAAGTTAAAACCGACCAAGCCTTCAAGGGAAAAGTTAGCATCGCGAGTGCGCTGGTATGCCTTGTGGTAACGGCGATTCAAGCACAACATCATGCCCACGGCATGTTCGGCAATGGATTCAGGTGAATACGCAGGAACGCGTACGACTTTTAAGCCAAGGGTTTCAGCAGCTTGCAAATCTACACGGTCGAAACCCGCGCATCGCATCGCTACTACTTTAACGCCTGTGTCTGCGAGTTGTTGTAGAACCGGGGCAGACAAATCGTCGTTTACAAATGCGCATACAACATCACAGCCCGAAGCCAAACGTGCGGTTTGCTCGGTTAATCGAAAATCATGAAACTCGAATTGATACGAATAACGTTCGTTTTCTTGGTTAAAACTGCGTTCGTCATAAGACTTGGAACTGAAAAATGCGATCTTAAGCATGACTATACTCCTCGTTATAGAGTTAGTTATTAGTATAAGTGAGTACCCTGGACTTGCCTGATGCATCAAAAAGCGGGGTACTTACGTATACTCACACGGTGCGAACATGCTGATTGCGTTATTAATACGCTCGTTCAAAACAAAAATAAACCCCAAATTTACTGAGCGTTAACTGTTTGTTATTAAAGAAAATAATAGAGATTGATGAGGTGATTTCTAAATAAAATTAGGAAGATAAACCAGAAAATGGAAAGGTTTCAGATATGAATTCTTCGGTAAGGTAACACAAAAAAATTACAAATATTAGTCTTGTCAGGAATCTTTTAGTGCCTATAATGCTGAAAACCGGAGCGTCTGCCAACGCTCCGGTTTTTTTGTGTCCGAAAAACGTGAAACTCTTCTGCCAAAGAGATTCGCGTCTGAAAGGCGGCCTGCCAGCCAACTTTCTACGGGCATGCAATACATAGCTAAAGGAAATTGCATACCATGCGTATCGAACATGAACTCAAGTTAGGTTTTAAAGATGTCCTGTTTCGCCCGAAACGTTCAACCCTAAAAAGCCGTTCCCAAGTAAATTTAACCCGCGAGTTTACCTTCAAGCACAGTAGTCGTCAATGGTCTGGTGTCCCTGTGATCGCTGCCAATATGGATTCTGTCGGCACCTTTGAAATGGCGCAAGCTCTGGCTGCCAATGGAGTCATGACCGCTGTTCACAAACACTACTCTGTGGAAGATTGGGCTGAGTTTGTTAAATCTGCCGACAAAAACGTGCTCAACAACCTAATGGTGAGCACAGGCACGTCCGACGCCGACTTCCAGAAAACGAAAGACATTCTTGCCTTAAGCGATGAGCTTATCTTCATTTGTATCGACATTGCCAATGGATACTCGGAGCACCTGTGCGAATACGTATCTAAAGTGCGTGCCGCATTCCCTGATAAAGTCATTTCCGCAGGTAACGTCGTGACTGGCGACATGACCGAAGAACTAATCTTAGCGGGTGCCGACATTGTAAAAGTAGGTATAGGCCCGGGCAGTGTGTGCACCACACGAGTGAAAACAGGTGTTGGTTACCCACAGCTTTCCGCCATTATCGAATGTGGCGATGCAGCGCACGGTTTAGGCGGCACTATCATTGGTGACGGCGGTTGTACTTGTGTTGGCGACGTATCCAAAGCCTTCGGTGGTGGTGCCGATTTTGTCATGCTAGGCGGCATGCTGGCGGGTCACGAAGAATCGGGCGGCGACCTAGTTGAGAAAGACGGTAAAACGTTTATGAAGTTCTACGGCATGTCTTCACAATCTGCTATGGATAAGCACTCAGGTGGTGTTGCTAAGTACCGTGCAGCTGAAGGTAAAACCGTATTGCTTCCATTCCGCGGTCCGGTTGAAAACACCATCCAAGATATTCTTGGCGGTGTGCGCTCAACCTGTACCTACGTAGGCGCCGCTAAGCTAAAAGAACTGACTAAGCGCACCACCTTTATCCGAGTACAAGAACAAGAAAACAACGTATACGGGAAAGAGTAACTAAGCTTTTATACGATAGCTAAGGCAGGGAATCTACCCTGCCTTATTTCTATGTTGAGGTGAAATGTGCTTATCGATAAAGAGTAAGCAAACTCATACCATTAAATGGTTGGTCAAATGGAGCCTCTTTACTAAGCGCAATCACTTTATCAAAATCTATATGAGCTACTGCCTCGAGCTCCGAGTGTGAAGCATAGAGGCGCCTTAATATCAACCAGTCTTTCATAACCGATTGATCTCCAGTATTTGATGTGTACTGAACTACAGAATCTGAATAGCTTTTCAACTCCAGCGCATAACATCGTTCGTCCGCGATTTTAGTGAGCATGATGATGACCTCACCTCTATCTTTCTTCGATAAACCGTTAAACCACTTGTTTGTAATTTCGGTTTTATCAAATGACTCCTTTCGATCTTTATTGCAAAGAGCAATTTTATTGTTCAACACGCTATAATTTTCTTTAACTTGTTCTTTAAGGTACATCTCATAAGAGGTAGCTGAGATTGATGAGCTCAGGACGACTGAGATACCAGTAAACCACTTAAAGAGCGTTATAAACACATGTCCAAAATTCATATTCTTTTCCTGTAGAGCGGTGTGCTGTTTTCATAGCGATAGTCTCAAGTTGTTTGCGGCGTACATCACTAATGCCTTTTGTCGCTTGTGCAAACTGCTCCCAATCAAATTTGGTGATATTTCTAGCAGCTTTTGGAACTGACATCCCTTTATTAGCAAAGATTTCAAACAGAGGGACTACCATCATTATTTTTTCAAGCCAAGAAGCCATTTTAATCACTTCATTCATTTCTGCTATCGCATCAACTGTTCTCGCGCTTGGCTTAAAACCATTGATGTTGCAGAAATCACCTTTAACGTTTGAGACTGGCATATTCTTATAGTTCATATGAGATTTAAAGCTTAAGGCTAGCAGAGTGACGATCTATAAAAGATGACTTTCTCGAAGAAATTTGACTCTGATTCAATGTAGGCAAGTTTTCGCCAGAAACACATGATTTGTTATTGGTTGCATATTGTTTTTCAATTCCTTCGATTTGGGGATCGATACAAAATGCATATCAGGCTATAGAGATTCCTTTCATAAACTGGCTTATGCAATAGCGCTTTTACATTTGTTTTCGATTATGGGTTTTTGTTTGAAATGTTATGTTATAACATTGTGCGCGAAAGCAATGGATAATCGACAAAATGAAAAATATTAATGCAATTATCGAACACGTAGAGCAGGGCTGTAAGGCGAATGGAAAGCAGCTAACAGCAAAGCGAGAATTGGTGCTTCGCGCTCTGGTTCACTCTAACCGGGCGTTGTCTGCTTATGAGTTAGTGGATTACTGCAAAGAACAGTTCAACCAGATCATTCCGGCTATGTCGGTCTACCGTATCTTAGAGTTTCTGGAAGGTGAGCACTTGGCTCATAAGATTCAGGTCTCGAACAAGTACATTGCGTGTTCTCATATTCTGCGCGACTGCGAACACGGCGTTTCTCAGTTTTTCATTTGCTCTAAATGCGAAAAAATCACCGAACATACCATAGACCCTGAAGTGATCGTCGGTCTTCAATCTACTGCTCGCAAAGAGGGTTTTACAGTAGTCAGCCCCCAACTAGAGATTAGCTGTGTGTGTGACGAGTGCGCAAAGCAATCTTAATCTATTCGTTTATGCAGCAGTGGTAATGCACACCACCTACCAATTTGAATTTATTTTAAGCCCCACCATTAAAGGAGATGTCGAAACGCTATGTCAGCAACGCTAATCAAGAATGCCCGCGTGGTAAATGAAGGAACCATCATAGAAACGGATTTGCGGATCGTCGATCAGCGAATTGAAAAAATAGAAGCCGACATAACGGCGCACCCTTCCGATAACGTCGTCGACGCAAAGGGGGCATATCTGCTTCCCGGAATGATTGATGATCAGGTTCACTTTCGCGAGCCGGGGTTAACTCATAAAGGGTCGATTGCAACGGAATCCCGCGCTGCTGTGGCGGGTGGTATCACCAGTTACATGGAAATGCCAAACGTTAGTCCAGCGACCACAACCATTGAAGCATTAGAAAAGAAATACGCGATTGCTGCTCAAAACTCGGTGGCGAACTATTCTTTTTACCTTGGAGCCACTGAAGACAATCTGGAACAGATTAAGCGCTTAGATCCTAAGAATCACTGTGGTGTAAAAGTGTTTATGGGCGCGTCGACAGGCGACTTGCTGGTTGAACATCCACAAGCTTTGGATGCTATTTTCCGTGATGCACCAGTATTAATTGTGACTCATTGTGAAAGTGGACCTGTGATCAGTAAAAACCGAGAGCAACTACTAAGTAAAAAGCCAGTTTTCACCATAGAAGATCACCCTGTTTTACGAGACGACGAAGCGTGCTTTGCATCTTCTTCTTATGCCGTAGATTTGGCGAAGAAATACCAAAGCCAGTTGCACGTTCTGCACATCACTACTGCTAAAGAGCTGGCGCTTTTCGAATCGGAACCAATTCAAAAGAAACACGTTACTGCTGAAGCATGTGTGCATCATTTATGGTTCAGTAATCAGGATTACGCCACGCTAGGTAACCAGATTAAATGTAACCCCGCCATTAAATACCAGAGTGATAGAGATGCGCTGATACAGGCTCTTCATACCAATCAAATCGACATCATTGCGACCGATCATGCCCCTCACACCTGGGAAGAGAAGCAGGTGGACTACAATCAGGCGCCAGCGGGATTACCTCTGGTTCAGCATGCTTTGCTTACGTTATTGGATCATGTGCATCACGGTCGAATGAATATCGAACAAGTGGTAGAGAAGACCGCGCATAACCCAGCCATTCGTTACGCGATTCAGGATCGTGGGTTTATCCGAGAGGGTTACTTCGCTGATTTGGTAATGGTTGATGCCCAAACTTCAACCAAGGTAACAAGCGAGAACATCCTATATCACTGCGAGTGGTCTCCGTTTAAGGGGCATGAATTCACATCACGGATTAAAAATACCTGGGTGAATGGTGGTTTGGTTTATGCCAACGATTCGTTGATTGATGTGCAATCGTCGGCGATGCGTATGTCATTTGAAAGGTAAGTGATCTATTCAGGCTGTACCGTTTAGTATAAAAACGGACTGCAAAAGAGGAGTGACTCGCTAGGTGATTTATCTGGCGAGTCAAAAGAAGGAGAGTGGCAAGTGAGCTCTGACAACATAGATAATTTGGGTGTGCCTACCAATATCATTACTGGATTTTTAGGCGTAGGTAAAACCTCTGCGATTCTCCATATGATGAAAAATAAGCCCAGTAACGAGCGCTGGGCGGTGCTGGTTAATGAGTTCGGAGAAATTGGTGTTGATGGCAGTTTGATTCAGGGTAACCACGATGAAAAACAGCAGGTTTTTATCCGTGAAGTTCCGGGTGGTTGTATGTGCTGTGCGGCTGGATTGCCAATGCAGATCGCACTGAATCAGTTGTTATCAGAAGCAAGACCAGATCGCCTTTTGATTGAACCGACTGGGCTTGGTCATCCAAAAGAAGTGCTTCAAGTGCTTTCGTCTGCACATTACCGCAAAGTGCTGTCGCTGCAGAAAAACATCACGCTGGTGGACGCGCGAAAACTGTCGGACTCGGTATATACTCAACACGATACGTTCAATCAGCAAATAGAGATTGCCGATACTGTGGTAGGTCACAAGTTGGACCTGTATCAGGGCGACGAAAAAGCAACGTTGGAAGAGTACGTCGCTAAGGTTGGGCGACCAAATACGCGAGTGATCTTTGCGCAGCATGGCGACATTCCTTTCGCTGAATTTGAAGGGGAGACGACTGTCCACTCGCAGCCTCCGCATCACCACCATCATGATCACAGTAAACCACTGGCGTCGGAGCTTCCGATACCAGAAAGCGGTGTACTGAAAGCAACAAACCAAGGGGAGGGCTTTCACAGTGTGGGGTGGCGCTTTTCTCCTGAGAAGATCTTTAATCGCGATACACTCTTAGCGCTGCTTGCTGGTCTTAATGTAGAGCGTATGAAAGCGGTATTCATCACAGAGAGCGGTATATTCGGATACAACATGACGTCGGATGGGCTGGCAGAAGCAGAGCTTGATGACTGTTATGAGAGCAGAATAGAGCTGATCTCGACTCAGGTTGATGAAAGCTTTGAATCTCAGCTTTTGGGCTGTGTTCACGGGTAGATAAATTAAGCATCTGCGAGTTAGATAATGATCGCAGATGCTTTTTAGTGCGGTTTTTATCTTGTTTTAACCCACCTTAACCTGCTTTTTCTTCGCTAATGCCATGGCAATATTGCTCTTGCAGTAAGCACTTTCATTAATAAAATGCGGGTACACATCATGCTTTCCTTCCCAAGAATAATCGCCCCCGGCGAATGTCGATAAGATAGGGTCTCCGGGTTTTACTGCTTCGAAATCTCTGCCGCAAATCGTTGGGTGAACGGTGGCAATGCGCATGCCGGTTTCATCGAGTGGAATTTTCACTTCTTCAAATAGATAGAAAGCGTCATAGTTGTTTAGGGCAGGAAGCCTGTTGAGGTTGTGATTTTCGACGAAATCCAGCACCGCCGTTAACATGGTTTTCATCAAATCCAGAGTGTCGGACTTCAGTGAGCCATGTGCCTGAGCACCAACTTCTATCATCACGCCATGCTGCCCAAGTGTGCATAGGTAAGGATGTTCATCCCACGATTGCTGAGATTCAAAAAGAATATAGGCATTGGGCATTCGCTGTTTAACGTAGGCTCCCATTTGTTGATAGAAGGGAGAATCAGCAAGCAGAATAAGCGTTGCACCCATATTGCTGGTGGTATTGTGCAAATCAATGACCAACTGATTGCTTTGCTCTGAGTATTTGTCTTTTAACTGCTTGGCTAAGTTTACCTCGTGGGAGTCTGGTTCTTCTTCTGGTGTGGTAGAGGAAAAGAGTCGGTTTAAATCGTGATCAACAAAGCGACAGTTCTGCTCCATTGAGAGCGGGTTTGCGATGATGGATTCGAACGAAAACGAATCCCGGCTTGCGGGATACAAGCCATCCTTAATCAGTTTATGAAGGTATATGCCAGAAAGTTCGTTGCCATGAGTACCTGAAACTAGAAGTACTTGGTTAACTTTGTCCATGAGGTAGAAATTCCATTCTGAATTGAGTCAAAAGCGGTGTGTGGTTCGCTGTAATGAGATGTTTGGTGAAATTACAAAATTTAGTGACGTTATATCATAACATTTATTGATGTGTGAATATTCACAGAAATCACAAAGCCTTGGATTAGAGAAACGTAACCCATTGCAACATTAGTTAATATTCTACTTTGCACATATTTGAGAAGATGTTTACATGTGTGCAGTTACGCAAAATCAAGGAGCGAAGATGAGTATTTGGAGTCTGTCTGACACCTTTAGTTTTCAAGGTCGGGATGTGAAGTATGGCATTCAGGGGGAAGGTGAACCTATGGTACTTGTTCACGGCACGCCTTGGTCTTCGTTTAATCTCAGACACTTGATACAAAAGCTTTCTACTCAATACCGAGTGCACTATTTCGATTTGTTAGGGTACGGTGAATCCGATAAAAGCGATGCTGATGTTTCACTTGGTATACAGAATCAGCTTCTGGATGCTTTGATTGAATACTGGCAACTGGACTCACCCTATATCGTAGGGCATGACTTTGGTGGCACGACGGTTCTTCGCAACCATCTTCTAGATCACCGAGACTATCGAAAAATAGCAGTTATCGACCCGGTAGCCTTGTCACCCTGGGGTTCACCGTTCTTTAAACATATCGAGCAACATGAAAGCGCATTTGCTGGCGTCCCGGACTATATTCACACCGCCATTGTTGAAGCCTATATAAAGACGGCGGCTTATCAACAATTGAGTGAAGAGGCCATTGAAGGAATACTTGCACCCTGGACAGGCGAACAAGGGAAAACCGCATTTTACCGACAAATAGCGCAAGCGGATTCAAAGTTTACCGACGAGTTTCAGGATAAGTTGGCAGACGCTAGGGCACCCGTTTTAGTTTTGTGGGGGCAAGAGGATCAGTGGATACCCTGTGATCAAGCATACACACTGCAAAGCAAAATCCCGGGGGCAAAACTTGTTACCGTGCCTGAAGCCGGGCACCTTGTGATTGAGGAAAACCCCTCAGTATTAGCAAAAGCCATTATGGAATTCTTTGAAAACTAAACGCGAGCTGGTGTGCAGCTCTACCGATTCACGCAAACAAAAAAGCAGTGCATTTCGCACTGCGTTTTTGTTTCAACTCTTACAAGCTATCAACCCAAACCTAATTCAAGGCTATTTGTAAAGGTGTTCAGCTTCTTTAAACATATTGGTGATTTCTCTTGTTCGGGCGATACCGCGTTTGTCCAAAATCCAGTCCTGAATGCCTTTATAAGCCTCGCGAAAGGTGCGGTTTTTGAGTTGCCAGTCGGTTGAGACTTGCTTGCCATCCACCGTAACTTGCGCCCGAAGTGCTTCGACGACTTCCTCTCCGTAGCGTCTTTTTCGTTTGCTTAAGCCCTTAACAGAGCCGTCGGCATGAAATATCTGGTTCACATCGAGCGAGAGCCGAATGTCTCTTACCCTTCGTTTTTCATTGAGCTGTTCTTGAAATGCGTAGGCAGACTTCTCAGCCTTCTTGGGCGAGTCGAATTTAGAAAAAGGGAAGTATTTTTGTACGTTAAGGACTTTGTCTTGAACTCTGTAGCCTTTCGGCGAAGTTTTAGTTGGGTAAAGCATGACCGTCATCGATGGAGTCTCTTTCTTAACACTCTATTTATTATGTCCAATCCGAGAATTGGTTAATTACAGGCGAAATGTGTGAGGTGAGAAGCTTGCTTCCATAAGCTCCTGACTACAACACGTTATACAGTTAAGTCTACACCATAATCAGGAAGTTCAAGTTAATGTTTGGTTAGTTGTTGTCAGGTGTTTAAAAAAAGGTAGTTTTTTATTAAACACAACAAGGGATTGGTTGGATGCGAAAAATGGCAAGCTTTTTTATTGAACCGTTTATCTGATTCTCATATCAATGTTAAAAGAAGTATTAAAAGTTCACGTTGGTAACGAATTGTGGCATTTTAGCTCTCCCTAAATTGTTTTTTGTCGCTAAAACTGGCGAATTTGTAAGTGGTTCGGAGTCGTTTTGGAAGAAAAAATTAAGTTTATTGCCAGTGATATGGATGGCACTTTGCTAGATAGCGCTAAGCAGCTACCCCAAGAATTTTACGATGTTTTTGACTCGCTAAAGCAAAGCGAAGTTTTGTTTGCTGCGGCATCCGGCAGGCAGTATTACAGTTTGCTGAGTATGTTTGAATCGGTTGCCGACGACATGATTTTCATTGCTGAAAATGGCGCGTTTGTAATGCATCAGGGCAAAGAGCTATACAGCTGTGTGATACCCAAAGACGAAGTGCACAGTATTATTCGCACGGTTCGTGATATTCCGAATTCTGATGTCGTTCTCTGTGGTAAAAATTCTGCCTATATCGAAACCGCTGAGTCGAGCAAATTCGAAGAGATTCAGAATTATTACCATCGAGTAGAATGCGTCGAAGACTTGCTTGAAGTGGATGATGAGTTCATCAAAATAGCGATCCTGAACTACGAAGGCACAGAAGAGCACGTTTACCCTGTGGTGGCTGAAAAGTTTGGGGATACTCATCAGGTCGTCGTTAGTGCGAAAATCTGGCTAGATTTTATGCACAAAGAAGCGTCTAAGGGAACGGCGATCAGGCACTTGCAAGGGTTGTTTGAATTTAACTTTGAACAAAGCATGAGTTTCGGTGATTACTTTAATGATGTGGAAATGCTTAAAGAGACTTACCACAGCTACGCGATGGAAAATGCCCACCCTGAGATCAAAAATCTCGCCCGTTTCACCGCTCCTCACCAAGATGAACAAGGCGTTCTAACCGTTATCAAAGAGAAAGTTCTGAACCAGAACTAGATATTTGATGCAGTGCGTAAGAGTGGTTTGGCTCAGAAGTAACGTAGGAGTGTAATGGAAGTTTCGCTCAAACAGATTGAAGAAAGTTCGCGCCATATTCTGGAGAACCTTTTTCCCTATTACATTTACGATATGTCTGAATTTATGGGTTGGAACCCAAATGAAGAAGGGCGCTTCACATACTCTTTTTCAAATTTTGATGTGTATTGGGAGCGCGAAGATCACACCCCTTTCTTCATTTATGTTGAGGATGAGTTAGCAGGCTTTGTATTGGTTCGAAAATACCCCAATAATCAATCCGTGTCTGATGTCGCTCAGTTCTTTGTATTGCGTAAATTTAAACGTATGGGCGTGGGCAAAAAGGCTTTGCATACTGTGGTCAATCGTTTCCCGGGGGACTGGCAAATTCGTGTGCTAATCGGTAATCACGGCGCGCTTAAATTCTGGCAATCCGCGGTGGAAAACTTAGTCGGCAACGCCTATTCGCTTTCCAAAGACGTAGATACCGACCTCGAAATGCACTTTATCCGGTTTCAGTTTTAAATATTCCAACTGCAGCCGTTACAGGCTGCGGTGTCTAACATTCATTCTTAAATATCTCTGTTGTTATCCAGCCACACTTTCAATTTGTTACTGTGGGATAGCATTTGACTCATGTCGTCCTCAGTCCAATCATCAAAACATTCGTTCATCATGGGCAGAAAGCTGCTAAATGCACTTTGAACTTTTGCGAGACCTTTCTCGTTAATTCTGACCCATTTTTTTCTGCCATCTTGTTCATCTTTTCGAATGTCGACCAATCCCATGTCGAACAATTTATTGACCACCTTTGTTATCCCAGGCTGGTTCATCTGCATCACCTGAGCAAGCTGACTAATGGTCTGCTCTCGATCTGGCTGATGAGAAAAGTGGTTGAGCAGATTGAACTGAGACTGGTTTAGCCCAAGTGGTGCTAAAGCCTTTCCAAGCCAAGAGTCTGTTAGCTGATTAATTATTCCCAACGAAATCATTATCTTAAATGACAAGTTCTGTTTTTCTGTCAACATTTTGATTAAAATCTCTTGATTAATATTCCATGGAATATATATTTATTCCGTGGAATGTATTTTAGCAAACTAGTCAGAAAGGGTATAGCAATGAACAGAAGAAACTTCATTAAAGTCTTAGGTGCAGGCGCAGTTGTTGTGGCCGCAGGTCCTGTCGTAGTGGGTCAGCTTTCCAGCACCACTGGCTCGTTGCTAAGACCTACTCAGACGTATTCTGATTTGAGAAAGACACTTATCAGCTATGCAATGCTCTGCCCAAACCCCCACAACACTCAACCTTGGAAAGTAGCGCTGGAGGGTGAAGACACCATTCTGCTTTACGTAGACAGCGAACGCTTGCTGCCTCAGACTGATCCAATCCACCGCCAGATTCACATTGGGCATGGCACATTTATTGAGAGCTTAATCGTCGCAGCTAGCCACTTTGCTACACGAGCGAACGTCACTTATTTTCCTGACGGGGAATACAACAATCAGGTACTAGAGAACAAGCCAGTGGCTAGAATACGGTTAGTTGCTGATTCTAATGTCAAGCCTGATCCGTTATTCAATCTGCTCGTTACCCGTCAGTCGAATAAAACGGTATTCGATGAACAAAAACTTTCGGAAACCGAACTTGAGCAGATACTTGATTCAGTCAAAGGGACTGAGTTCCAGCTCAAATTGATTCAAAGTGCGGAACAGAATGAAACCATGCGAAATTTTTTGAACAACGCTATGGTCATTGAAGAGCAAAATAGTCAACGCAGCCTTGAGACCATTAATATGTTTCGATTTAACGACGAAGAGTTAAAGCGTTATCGCGACGGATTTGGTCTTCCGCAGAACGGTGTTACTGGTGCCAAGCGTTGGATGGCTGAGCAGTTTTTTGTTTCGCGTGAGAGTGCACTAAAAGACCCGGCAGCTTTTGGAAAAGAGGGAGTGAAGTTGACAAAATCGGTGACAAAGAGCACCCGATACTTTGCAATACTGGTGAGTAAAGACAACCGACGTTTGACTCAATTAGAAGTAGGGCGACTTTACAACCGAATCAACTTGCTTACCGAGTCACTGGGCATTGCACAACATCCCATGAGCCAGATCTTACAAGAATATCAAGATATGTTGCCTTTACAGCGTGACTTCAAATCGTATTTCAATATTCCAGAAGCTCATACCGTGCAAATGCTTTTTCGCTTGGGGAAAGCTAAAAGAACTCCTGAATCACCGCGAAGAGAAGTCTCTGATATCTTGATTTAATGCTTGTACATACGGAGATAAAAATAGCGACCGAGCTGGGTCGCTATTCAATCTTGTTCAGGAAGTGATTCTTTGGCTGTGGTTTCTATCTGGCGGCGTGGGCAATCGGTCTGGAATACTGCCTTCGCCATAAATTATGATTTCTGCCTGTTGATGAACGTAATCCAACTCGCGTTGTTTTTCTCTAAGGCAGATTGCCTTTGTCGGACTATGAGGTGCATCGACGAGCGAACGAATTTCGTGTCGTAGCGCTACCGCACGGTTCATGAGTTCATCAAATTTTTCGTTTTGATTCGCCGGTTCTGACATTGTGTTCATGGTGAGCCCTTGTTCTATTTTTGGGTTCTTACTCTAACCATACCCTGTACGATCACCCTAGCTCTACTCAGGTGTGTTACCAAATGTGACTAAATTATAAACAACTCAATTATCGTGATGATTTGATTGTACTTTTGGCGATCAGGAAATTTGAAGATTTTTTGAGCTTCATCGTTCACGTGTATTTGTCAGAATTTCGAATATGAGTTCCAGTCACAAAGTGAGAATGAACATGTTGTTCGGTATGGATTTACAACGATTTCTAGCCAGTTAATTTTCTAAATTGCGATGAAAAATCACTCAACTTGCGAGAAGCTTGGCAATTTTGTGTAACGTTAAGAGTGTGTTTATCTATTCGTGACATACTCTCCACCCCTTACTGATAATTTTAGGCTTTGAGTGGTTTTCTCGTGTCCGATTCAGATTTCCCCAAAAACTTGTTTGCACCTCATTCTCAGGACAAGTCTCCTGAGTCGTCGATTGCCCAGTCAGAGGCGAAGAGGCGTAAGAAGCAGGCTCAACTACTGGACTCTGATTATCTGGACAAGCTTTCAGGTGCGTCTGATGATGAATACATCGGGCTTGCCGAAGAATACGCCTACAAGGGCTCTCCTGTTGCACAAGTAGCGTTAGGGGAGATAAAACTTCACGGTAATGGATTAGAGAAAAGCACCGCTGAGGCGATCTTTTGGCTTAAACGAGCTTTATCCAGTCAGAATGCCGATGCTGCACTAAAACTGCATACTGTTTACTCTCAGGGTTTAGGCGTCCGTCCTGACCCGATAAAAGCAAGAAGATACATCAAAATTGCTGCGGATTCTGGTTTGCCCAATGCTCTGTTTGTTTTCGCTCAAATGCTGATTGAAGGCGAAGGTGGTGATAAAGATGAAGATGCAGCAATTGAGTACATGTATCGTGCTGCTAAAAACGGCTACAAAGATGCCATTGTTTTTCTGTCTGAAAACGAACTGACTATTTTTTAAAGCGGTATAAAGTCTTTTAAGTCATATCATTAAAAAGGGTCGCGTTTGCGACCCTTTTTACTTTGCTTTGTCTAACTATTTTCTTTATGAATTTCGTCGGTTTTTGCCGCGCAGATAAAGTCATTGCGGTGCAGCCCTTTGAGGGAGTGACTCCACCATTGCACGGTTACTTTCCCCCATTCTGTTGTAAGGGCAGGGTGATGACCTTCGCTTTCTGCCATTTCTCCGACTAGATTGGTGAAAGCGAGCGCCTGTTTAAAGTTTTTGAATTTGTATATGCGCTCAAGCTGATTGATTCCATCGATTTCAATAAGGTTCCATTCAGGAATTTGTAGAAGTAACTGATCTGCCTCTTGCTTTTCAACTCTTGGTGCATCCATTCGGCAGGCTTCGCAACTCGATTCTGAAAGTGTTTCTGACATCATTATTCCTTTTAGCTTTCAAGTTCATACATAGGTTTGTGCAACCCAAGTGATTTTGCACGTTTCACCAACGACATGATATCGAGATCAGCCAGTTCAAAGAGCTGTTCGATGCCATCTAAATAAAAATATTTGGGTTGCATAATATCGATTCGGTAAGGTGTTCGCAGTACTTCAATAGGATCAAGTGGAGCGATCATGGGTTTTCCACTGTATACGTATTGGGTTTCGCCAGGGCTTGAGAGAATACCGCCGCCATAAATACTCAGACCGTTCTGGTTTTTTATCAGTCCAAACTCCACCGTGAACCAGTAAAGCCGAGCAAGAAACACCCGGTCTTCTTTCGACGCGTTCAATCCAAGCTTGCCGTACTTCTCTGTAAACGCTGCGAACGCGGGGTGGGTGAGCATTGCGCAATGACCGAATATTTCATGAAAAATGTCCGGTTCCTGGAGATATTCCATGTCTTCTTTTGTTCGGATAAAGGTGGCGACGGGAAAATGCTTGTTGGCTAGGAGCTCAAAAAAACGATCAAAACTGATTAATGCGGGAACTGCTTCGCATTGCCAGCCAGTTGCTGGTTTGAGTACAGCGTTAATTTCTTCCAGTTGTGGCAGCCGATCAGACGGGAGATTCAATTTATCAAGCCCGTCCATGTACTCGTCACAGGCTTTGTTCTGAATACAGCCTAACTGGCGTTCTACAAGCTGATGCCAAACGCTATTTTCTTCATCCGTCCATTGAATGATTCCGTTCTCATCTGCCGACTTTGAACGGTATTGGCTTTGCTTAGTCATAAGTCACCATTATGTTGCAAATATGTTGCATTTGTTATGGTAACTATCAATGAAATCTGATTTATCGTCTACAAAACAACCGATTTGTAAAAACATTAACCTGTAACAATATTTTTACAACTTGATGCGAAGGCGAGAAGTAATGGTTATTTGTGGCTAGGAAAGTGCGCCCTTTCACACTATGAAAATTCGGGCAATTTGTTTAACGATTAAAGGGAAATAATTCTATTGATATGTGTGTTATTTGTGTAGAATCTCGCGCGCTTAATCAATTGTGAGAATATCCCGATATTGTGAATGTTTTGGCTTGAACTCATTCGCGTTGATTCTCATGCAACACAATCAGATTAATTGGATTTCGTTTTGAAAAAACAGTTTGCCTTAGTTTTTGCGAGCGTTGCAGCTTTGTCTGCAGGTGTTAACGCAAAAGAGCGTCCAGAGACATATCACTTATTTACTGCCAAAGTTGGCGGATCCAGTTTCCAGTCTAAGGTCGCAGCCGTTGGGGATTACGAGTTAGCAGGTAGAGCGCTTTCTCTCGATTATTCTCGTATGACTTCATCATGGACGAAGAGTCAGAAACTGCATTTAGGTGTTTCTTTCTCGGGAGATATTCACTACAACTCGAAGAAAAAATCTGATACTTCAAAACTTTACGAAGTCGAAGAGATCAGTTCTCTAACGCTAAACTTAGCGCCAAAAGTGAGTTATTCACTGACGGAATGTGTCGAGATTTATGGTATTGCAGGTCTTTCATACGGTTTTGTTGAAGCTCTGGAATACAAAAAGACCAGTGTGGTTGATAAAGATTCAAAACCTCGTGCAAAAGGTGCGGGTTACGTTTGGTCGGTAGGGGCGTCCTACAAGCTGGATAACGATTTTGAATTTGGTGCTGAGCTGCGTGGCAACCATTTAACACTTAAGAAAGATGGTAAACAGGGCGATGCCGATCTGTACGGCATGTTTGTTACTATGGGTTACCAGTTCTAACTTTCCCTTTTTAGAATTCTAAAGAAAGCGCCGTCTATCAGATGGCGCTTTTTAGTTGATGCTGCTTCGTCCAGAATATGATGTCTTCGAGAGTCTGAGCTCTGCCGTTGATAAAGCCCTGAACATAGTCGCAGTTCGCCGTATCCAACAGTACCATCAACTCAGTTTCTTCAACCCCTTCCGCAATGACTGTGCAATTTAAACCATGAGCGAGTGAGATAGATGATTTCACAATCGCGTGGTCTGCTTCGCTTCGATGCATCCCAGACACAAAGGATTTATCAATTTTAATTTGATCAATGGGCAGTTCTCTCAGCAATGTAAGAGAGGAATAACCAGTACCAAAATCGTCGAGACTGATCTTAAAGCCAATTTCACGCAGAGCCTGAAGCACTTGCTTGGTATTTTTCAAATCTTTTAGCATGTTGCTTTCGGTGACTTCCAGCACAAGACGATTGGCGTTGAGCTGGTCACTTTTCACCAACTGTTCGAGGTTGTTAAACAGGGCGCGGCTATTGAGATCCTTAGCGGAAAGGTTGAGATGAATACTGGCATCAATGCCCGATTCGTGAAAAAGCTGCATATCAAGGATCACCTGATTCACAACCCAGTCGGTAATGTCCCTAATGATGTGGGATTGTTCTGCAATCGGAATAAACACCTCTGGTGAGATAAAGGTGCCATTGGCTTGCGGCCAACGTATTAACGCCTCATACCCGTAAAGGGAATTGTAGCGTGTGTTAACGATTGGCTGGTAGTGCAACTCGAATTCCTGATTGTGCAAAGCGGAAGTCAGTTGGCTGGAAATATCCAGTTGCTCTTTGGCTTTGTCCGCCAAATCGCTTGAATAGAAATAGAGACCACAACCGGAGTTTTTCGCTTCGTACATAGCGACATCTGCCTGTTTCAGGATCTGGTCTTTCTCGGTACTGTATTCCGGATAGATACTTACCCCGGTACTGATAGAAGCGATGATGCTGTATTCGCCAAGATTAAACGGGTGGCTCAATTCTTCAGTGATGACGGTATAAAGTTCTTCAATCGGTCTGCGCCCACCGGTTCTCAAAATAACGACAAATTCGTCCCCTCCGATGCGGGAAAAAAAAGCCTGTTTGGGCAGTATCATGCTGAGTCTTTGGGAAATTTGCCGTAGTAGCATGTCACCAAACTGGTGACCCATGGCGTCGTTGACGTACTTAAAATTATTCACGTCGAATAGCAGCACAGAAAATGGTGTTCTGCGCTCTATGCGCTTGTCCAATTGCTGCATGCAATAGTGGCGGTTGGGCAATTGGGTAAGGGAATCGTGCATGGCGTTGTAGCGTTCAAGCTGAGCTATGTCATCAATTTTCCCGATGCTTTTGAGCGAATAGTTAACCACCAGCGCTACGAACAGGCTCCCGCCGAACAAAATGGCAGACATGCCAAGCTCGACAAACGTAATTGTGCGAATACTGAGGAGGTAGAAGAGAAACAGGGAATAACCGATCATAAAAGCAATGATCAATGTGAGAAGAATTTGCCAGCCGATTTCATGGGTTTTTTGGCAAATCTGAACAGCAGGTTTGAGCCCTAAGCCCAAAAACACAATTCCCAGAAAGACCAATAAATCCGCAAATAGAATCACACTCATCCCTTAATTACAGCAGCCTGAAGGCATGACTCAATTGGGCTGCAGGCGCAATTGTTCTGGTCTCAGGCAATGTTTACAGATCAAGTATAGACAACCTGTTCCAACATATTTCATAAAATGGTCAACAAGGAGTGGCGTTGCTTTTTGTTTATATTAGTTGTGATTCATATGGTGATATTTAATTTGTGACTCTAACTAAATTTATTTCTGCGCTAGATCAACAAATCCTCAAATCAGATGTGGAAGAGACTAAAAGAAAGTTGAAAGATTAAAAAATTATTGAATAATGGCTTAAGTCTCGATGAAAGCATAATGCTTCAGATATTTAGCTAAAAACAGGATACGTACCTTATGTCTAATTCCTTTGTTCTGGTTATCAATTCAGGCAGTTCATCCCTTAAGTTTGCTGTGATCAATTCCGAAACCGGAGAAGCAATCGTAAGTGGTTTAGGGGAGTGTTTCGGGCTGCCAGAAGCCGAAATCAGTTGGAAATATCAAGGGAATAAAACAGAAGAAGCCATCACAGCTCCTGAGCAGCACCATCAGCATGCCATCAACCGCATTGTAGCCCTGATTGAAGAGTATCAACTGAGTGACAAGATCGTTGCTGTTGGGCACCGAATTGTTCATGGTGGCGAGCGCTTTACTCAAACTGTGCGAATTAATCAGGATGTTCTGGAAGAAATTGAAGCTCTGGCTGATCTGGCTCCGCTTCATAACCCAGCAGGCGCAACCGGTATTCGTGCAGCAATGAATGCCTTCCCAGCGTTGCCTCAATTTGCAGTATTCGACACCGCATTCCACCAAACCATGCCTCAGAAAGCCTTCACTGGCGCAATCTCTAACGAGTTGTACAAAGAATATGGTATTCGTCGATACGGTTTCCACGGAACCAGCCACTACTACGTGAGCCGTGAAGCAGCAAAAATGCTAAACAAGCCAGTAAACGAATCCAGCTTTATCTCGGTTCACCTAGGAAATGGTGCATCTGTCTGTGCAATCAGCAATGGGGAATCGGTGGACACCTCTATGGGCTTTACACCTCTTGCTGGGTTAATGATGGGAACTCGTTCTGGCGACCTGGACCCAGGCATCATTGAATTTCTGATGAAGAAAGGCTGGAGTCAGGAAAAAGTGTTCGAGACTCTGAATAAGAAATCTGGCTTCTTGGGAGTGTCTGGGCTTACTTCTGATGCACGAGGCATTTTAGACGCCATGGAAGAAGGGCATGAAGGTGCGAAACTGGCATTTGAAGTGTTCACCTATCGCGTTGCCAAGTACATTGGTTCTTACCTGATTCCACTTAATGATCTGGATGCCATCATCTTCACGGGCGGTATTGGTGAAAACTCTCTGCCTATTCGCCGTGAAATCTTGAAAAACCTGAAGCTTCTTGGTTTTGTCGAAGACGAGAACGGCAACGAAGCGGCACGCTTTGGCGAGTCTGGCATCATCGGTAAATCGGATACACTTGATGCGGTGGCAATGGTGATTCCAACTAACGAAGAATTTGTGATTGCTCAGCAGTCGGTTGAACTGCTGTAAATTGAATTGAAATCGATATGAAAAAGGCGAGCTCAGACAGCTCGCTTTTTTAATCTTGGCTGCACTAATGTGTGATGTTTTCCGTACGATATTCAGACGGCGTCATACCCACCTTGTTCTTAAACAGCCTCGAAAAATACTGTGGATACTCAAAACCCAGAGAATAGGCGATTGTCGCAACGGAATCCTTAGTGGAGAGCAGAAGGTCTTTCGATCGTTCAATCAGTGCTTTATGAATCCAGTCTTTTGTGGTTTTCCCTGTTTCCGCTTTTAGCGCATCACTTAAGTAACGGCTCGTCATATTCATACTTTGCGCCAGTTCCTCTACCTCAGGAATGCTTGATGATTCTTCGACCACCGACTGGATTCGGGCTTCAAGCAGTTTTGAAAACCTGTCGTAAACGGAGGTATCCAGCTCTTTTCGCATCAAAAACTGGCGATAATAATAGCGGTTTGAATACATAAGAAGAGTGCTCAACTGCGACAGAATCAGTTCTTTAGTAAACGCATCGAGATTATTTTGATATTCCGCTTCGATAGCGTCGAAGATCACCGCCATTTGCTTTTCTTCTTTTGGGGAAAGGTGGAGGGCTTCGTTCACTGAATAGTTAAAGAAATGGTACTTCTTAATTTCCTCCTGCAGTTTATGACCCCGTATGTAGTCTTCGTGAAAGCAGATGGTTCTGGCGACAGAATCCACTTTTATGCCCACTCCAGATAACTGCTGTTCTGGCGCAATGAAGAGCATGGTGCCGTTGGAGCAATCATACTTTGTGCGTCCGTAAAGCAGTTCACCCGAAGTGATGTGTTTTAGTGAGATTGAATAGAAGTTGGCTGAAATTGTGAAGCCGTCTTCGCAGCTCAACGGATTGTCTTCTTTCTTCGAATTTATTTTGATGACGTCCAGCAAAGGGTGCTCCGGCGGTCGAATCCCCAGTAATTCGTTTTGTTCTGTAATACTCGCGAAGTGGTATTTTTTCATGCTAAAACCTGTGTTGTCAGTGGTAGGTTTTACCTACCACTGTAATCGTAGTCGCGTTGATTTACTGTGCCTGACTATCAAAAAATTGGGCAATTTTCTCAGCAGCGATGTTTACGTATTCCTCTACGTCGTACAAGTCTACATGACTTGCGCCTGGCACTTTAAAAAGTCCTTTCTCTGAGGTGACTTTTTCATAAAACAGCTCCGTTGCTATTGCGGTGTCAGCCTTTTCACCCACCACGCCCAGGAATGGTTGAACCATGCGGTTTGCGTATTGCTCACCAATGTTAATGGGAGCGGACTCATAGATGTTGCTCAGTACGTAGTTAGAAAACCTTGGATAAGTTTCGGAACCAGCACGTTTTGTCCCATAAAACTCATAGCCTTCTAACTGTGCACCTGGAAGGTTTGGGTTCTTTTCAAGATAGTCAGGATCTTCGTATCCAAATAGGTCGAAAGTTTCAGACTGTTCGGATTCAAACATGCGTTGTCGTGCTTGGTTTGCCGCTGTGATCATACCTTGATAAGCCGCTTTGTCGCTGTAGAACACGTTGTCAGTTGCCAGCATTGCACTGATTGAAGCGAAGGCTTTTACGCGCAAATCTGTAATCAGAACGCTGCTCATAATGTTGCCGCCGCCGCAAATCCCAACGCCATACAATTTTTTTTGGTCTACATAGGGTAGGGAACACAGGTAGGAAATGGCATTACGCAGGTCTTCATGCTTACGGAAGCTATTTTCATCATTTCGAAAACCTTCTTTATAGCTTTCAGATTCGCCTTTGCTGTTGTAATCAAAAGCAAGGTAGACGAAGCCGAGTTTCGCGAAAATCGGACCATACACGGCTGCGGTCTGCTCTTTTATCTGGTGGGCAGGTGGTGTAACTACAATAGTTTTATATTGCTGATTAGGGGCGAATTCTTCTGGAAGATACAAATTACCAGCAAGTGTTAGTCCTAAACTTTTGAATTTTACTTTCTGTACTTTCATCACGTTATCTCTCTGTCTTGTTGTGTTGATGTGACTATCGTACTTGTGGGGGATTTTTAGTCAGTGCACAAAACTCCGCAATGTGTATACAAAATCCCGATTGAACTGAAACACTCGGATCTGTGTCCATTAAGGAATGCACATAAATAAAGAACAGCTGCCAATTTCTTAGGTTCAAAAACGTGTTGATATCGTATTTTCGTATACACGATGCGCGGTTTTGTGCACTGACTGCATAGAAACTCCGGTCTACTATGAAATGCACTTAACCTATATAGAACGAACTATTGAGAACCATGCATAATCTGACCAAACTGACCGTAATTTTCGCGCTTGTTCTTGCGATTGCAGGCTGTTCTTCAAGCAGTCAAATATCACTTAACCAGTCTTCGCAGTACTACAACTTCATTCAGCCAACTTTTACAGATTACTTACAAACAACCGAAGAGTTTCTGGTCAAGAATCGCGAATTCATAAGCTCCGATCGCGAGAAAGAACTCGCCATGAATATGCCGTTTGAGTTGAAGCCAGAACAGGAAACGGAAAGAGCCATTCTTCTGGTTCACGGTTTAGGGGATTCGCCATACAGCTTTTCTGACATTGGCAAAACGCTTCGGGAACAAGGGTTCTATGTTCAGACTGTGTTACTTCCTGGGCACGGCAGCAAACCAGCAGATTTGATGCTGCCAAACTATTCAGATTGGCAATTTCTGGTTGATCATTACGCGAACATGTTGAAAACAGAGTATGACGAAGTCTGGTTAGGCGGCTTTTCGACTGGTGGAAACCTGGTGACAATTCATAGTCTTGAGCAAGGGGACATTGATGGGCTGATTTTGTTTTCTCCCGGGTTTCAGTCTCGCACTCCTTTCATAGAGAAGCTTGCGCCGTTAGCGTCTCTGTTTTTTGATGGTTTCAATACTGAAGAGGATAATCTGGCTCGTTACAGTTCAGCGCCCATCAATGGTGCTATTGCCTACACTTCCAGTGCAAATAAGGTGAGGGATTTGCTTTCAAACAATAAAGTGACTATCCCAACGTTCATAGCGGTTAGCGAAGCTGATAGCATTATTGACCCTGACGCAGTTAAGGCACTCTATAAGGAAAATTTCACACACCCGGATAACCAGTTGCTTTGGTACGGCGAGGCTTCTGAGGACGCTGGGTCGGTTACTTCATTGACCATGAAGCTCGATTCTTTCCAGATCAGCACCGCTTCTCATATGAGCCCTTTGTTTGCCCCGGAAAACCCATATTACGGTCGAAACGGTGAACACAGGATGTGCATGAACAGTTTAGATGAAGACGCGACAGAGTACTGCAAACAGGGAGGAGATGTCTGGTTATCTGCCTGGGGGTATGAAGAAAAAGGCAAGGTACACGCTAGGTTAACCTGGAACCCGTATTACGAGGAATTGGCGCGGAGTGTATACAGAATTACCAGCAGTCTGTAAGTCAGAAGCTGAGAATTACATAAGCTAACGTAATGCCATTGTGTAGGGTTAAGAAAGCGAGCAGTATGCTCGCTTTGTCGTCAGTTTAGGTTACCGTTTGAGGCTGGTGGTTGAGTTTTAGCACGTAAACAAACGATGTGACGATGAGCAGTATTCCGCAACATATGAAGCTTACTTGAATGCCATAGTGGTGCGAGAGCAAGCCAAACCCTAGCGACGCTGCCATGCCGCCCAGCGTTACTGCCAGAGAGCTGACAGAAAGCATGCTGGAGCGCATAGAACTCTCGGTATTTTCATTTAGAAGAATGTTTTCTGAGTTACACCCTAATGTAAATAAGAAAAAGAACCCAAGGTAACCAAGTGCAAACATCATAGTGTCTTGCGACAGAGCAAGGAAGGCTAGGACAATGCCTGCTGCCATTCGACTGTAAAATAATACTGAGAGATGAGAGCCACGCAGCCACTTTGCGACTCGTACTGATGCTAGGGATGCGAACGCTTCCATCAGAAAATAAAGTGCTGAGATAATCCCAAATAGAATGTATGTCGTGTTTTCAGAACCCATTACGATGTGAAGGAATGGTTGCCAATGATTTTCGACGACGCTCAGTGCCATACCCAATACAACTGTCCCCTGAATAACCCGAAAAAGAACCGGTGTCTGAAAGCAGTGTTTTAGCGTTTTGAGGCTTAAACTTAAAACACTACTCACGGGGTCGGGCTCTTCTTTTGGTTGGTTATTGCTTTCCATGTTGAGCAGCATTGCGGTGATCCCAACCAGTAAAATGGTCAGGGCGATGACGACCACCAAGTTGACTGAAAAAGGGTTATTGGAAGAAGCCATAAACAAGTTACTGATTTGGGGTAAATAACCTCCGGTCAGAGAACCAGCGGCTAAGCCGAGCGTCACAAACACCTGAACCTTAGCCAGATGACCATGATATTTATCTTGGCCTTGAGCGATCTGATAAGCGTCGTAAAACCACGCGTCTAATGTGCCCGAGTAGATGGCGCGACCACCACCCAGAAAAAATGCCGCCAGAGAAATATGCCAGATGTTATCGGCGATGAGCAACAGCGAAACTCCGAAAACGCTTACAACAAGAGATGCAAAGTAAGTACGTTTTCTGCCGTAAGTATCTGCCACGCCGCCAAGTGGTATCTCCAGGCAAGCTGTAGTCCCAATCCATATCGCCATTACTATGCCAATATCGAAAAGATCTAACCCTTTCGCCTGAAACATCAAGGTAAGAATTGGGATTGTGATGCCTGTGACAAACCAATGTAAGGCTTGTTGTATGCCAAATCTCGTTGTTAGTTGCTTTTTGTTCATAAGAGGGTGTTATATGTTCTTCAAAAACCACTAAAGAATCATAAAGTGACCTTAAGTATCAAAGTTTGTTTGGCTTGGGTGCAAATATGATACTTTTGGGGGCGTGAGAAGATACGAGACTTGAGAATTTATTTTGAACGACAGGCTAACAAAAGAAATCTGCGTAATCCTGAAGCGAGACTTAAAAAAGTCTAACGTATCCTATGCGCAGTTAGCTGCTGAATTAGATATTTCAGAGGTCAGTGTGAAACGCCTGCTGAATGACGGACAACCGCTCTCTATGCAGAGGCTTGTTGCAATAAGCCAGGTAGTGGGGCGTTCTCTTTCTAACCTTTTCAAAGAAGCAGAGGAAAACATCCACCAGATTCCATTATTTTCTCAGGAACAGGATGAAGCGTTTGTACAGTATCCCCCATTGTTTACTTTCTGGAGTGAACTGGCAGCAAATTTATCAGTGGAAGATATTGGTCAGAAATATCGACTTACAGATGCGTCGATACACCTTTATTTAAGGAAACTAGAGCAACTAGAGCTGGTTGAACTCGGGCTTAACAACGCTTGTAAAATGACTTTGCCTGCACATACGGCTTTCGAGAAAGGGTCGCGCTTTTCTAGCTTTTTTACTGGTCAAAGGCTCTCTAACCTGCAAAAGAGAGTTCTTGCTTTAAAAGCTGATGAGGAAGATGGGTTTCTTATCTCCTTATGCGCGGAACTCACCAGAGAAGAGTTTCAAGAGATCAATCAAAAGTTAGAAGACTGGATGTTCAACAAACTAAGAGAAAGTCAGGAATTGAGTGCCAGAGAAGGGCTGAAAGTGACACCTTATACCTTTGGTTTTATGGCAGCTAAAGGGAAATACCATGAAGAGTTGCCCGAAATTCCAAATATTAGCTCTATACCCTAAATTACAGAGGTGTTTTATCGGTTATTGCGCTAAAACATTTTTCTTAAATATTAAATAAGACACATAACAATTTACACCGGATTCAAATTTGCGGAGTCAACGTAATTTATTAATCAACAAAGCACATATCACATGGTTTTTATTTGAAAATCTTGAGTTTCCTTCATAAGTATCTAAACAAAATGTGAGCTTTATTCTGTAGTTTTATAAAAGTATCAATAAATCAGTTTTTCTTAGGTTCTAAGCTTTGAATTCATGAAACGTGATAATGGTTACATTGCTGAGAAAATCCGAAGATCTGTGGTTTGATCTTTTGCTTTTCCAATTTTGAACAGTAGATTTTCTTTAGCTTGAACAGTGAGTTACTGAATTTGTAACAAATCTATGGCATAGATCATAAATCATCCAGTTTCAATGAAACGAGGTCTGTTCTGTGCTATAACTTAACGGTCAAAAATCAATTAGAAAAATATGCGTAGGCTAGGGAAACTGATGCAGTTTGAACGTGCAAAAAAGATTTATGAATATGCTGAGCCTAACTTAACAATTGTCGCTTTAATGGGAATTATTGGTTTTCCCGCTTACTATTTTGTCTGGACTTGGCTTGTTCCAGACAGTTATGAAAACCTAGGCTTTCGTGTTATTTGCGGCTTGTTGTTAGTCCCGATTTTACTGAGAAATAAGCTCCCCATATATTTAAAACGTTATCTCCATATTTATTACGTTATTTCACTAGGTGTATGTATTCCTTTCTTTTTTATGTACATGCTCCTTAAAAATGACTGGTCAATGGTTTGGAGCATGTCTCTGATGTCTGGCATATTCCTCCAGATATTACTGATTTACGATACTCGAATTGTTTTCCTCCAAAGTGTGGGCGGCTACGCCGCTGCCTATCTCGCGATCTTTATCGGAGGTGACCAGGTCACGTATTTTGAATGGACGCTGATGCCAGTGTTCTTTTTCACTTATGCATTTGGCACACTTTTCTACTACCGAAATTTCACTGAAAACGAATCTAGAGTGTCTCTGGCAAAATCGTTTGGTGCAGGGATTGCCCATGAAATGCGTAATCCACTCAGTGCGGTTTACAGCTCCATTGAAGTAGTGAAACACCTCCTCCCTGAGAGAAATGCGCAACAGCTTTCAGATTTTTACCCTCTGGATGCGAAGAGCCTTGATGAGATTAACGGGATTCTTGATGATTCTCTGGACGTGATTGACCGAGGCAATGAAACAATCAATCTGCTGCTGACTTCGATTGATGAACATCGCTTGTCTACTTCAACTTTCCGTCGCCATTCGCTTGGTGAAACTCTGGAGAGCTCTATCGATGGGTTTCATTTTAGTAATGCATCCGACCGAAGCTTGATTCGCCTGACTTATGATAAGTCGGAAGACTTTTTCGGTAGCGATGTACTGCTTCGCTACGTTATTTTCAACTTGCTGAAAAATGCACTCTACTACAAACACAGAGTAGGGTTTCGAATAGACATTCAGCTTCATATCGGCGATGAATACAATTCCATTTTTGTCGGGGACAATGGTCCGGGTATCGATAGCGAAAACATCGATCAGATATTCAGCGACTTCTACACTTCTGGGAAGAAAGGTGGCTTTGGATTGGGTTTGCCTTTCTGTCGTAAGGTAATGAAAGCGTTCAACGGTACGATTCAATGTGAAAGTGAAGTGAACCAAGGTACGCAATTTGAGCTGCGTTTTCCTAAGTACGATTCAGAACGTGTGTTTAACCTGAAAGACGGTGTCATCAAAGAGAAATCGCTGCTATATGTCGGTAGTGTTGGTGAAACATTGAATGCGCTCCAGTCGCATGCATTCTTCACTGGATACGAGCTGACTCACAGTGAACCCGCAACGCTGGAAATCACGGATACTAAGTTGATACAAGATGTCATTTTGGTGGATCTGGCCAGTTACAGGGAAGACCAAAAGCGTTTCATTTCTTTAGAGAAGAAGCTGTGTAGCTTTGAAGGAAAGATTGTCTACTTGTACGAAGGCAATATCTTAAATTACCTGACCCTTAATCGTATTTTGTCTTACGAAACGTTAGAAGTGAATGCCTTTGTGAAAGGGCTGGCAGTGAAGCTGGATAAACTGTTTTTCGAAAAAGTATCGAAGAGTGGCGAAGTCACAAGATCATCCAATTACAAGGGCAACACGACATTGCTTATTGTGGACGACAATGCGTCGCTAAGGCTTTATTCCTCGACGTTGCTAGAAAGGCAGGGGTATAAAGTACTGCAAGCTGAAAATGGCAGAGAAGCACTGCAGTTGCTTAACTCTAACGAAGTACATTTAGTTCTGATGGACTTAGAAATGCCAGAAATGGACGGCATTGAAACAACGCTTGCGATCAGAGACAAAAAATACCAGTACAAAGGGAAAGACATTCCAATCATCTGCTTTACTGGTGAGAAATGTGAAAAAACCCTGAAGTCCATCTCTGAAAGCGGTATGAACGACTACATTCTGAAGCCGGCGTCCAAAGATGTTCTGATCCAGAAGGTATCGACCTGGGTGTAGTGAGCCTGAAAATATATCAGAGTGAATGCGTGAATTAATTATATTTAAACTTCAATATAAATATTTTTGCATATCACTCTGATTAATATATTTTGCAATTTAAATTCTTTTAAACTGCCTGAATTTTAAAATTCAAATCGCTTATTTTAGGATTTCGTTATTTAAAAATCTGTCTATTGTAAGAGTCCTTTTTCTTTCGCCAAGCTACACACAGTAAGCACTTTGTCTAACTCAGAATCACTGACATCGCTATTTACAGACAGGCGAATAACACTCTTATTTTTTGGCGTTGCCGGGCTACAAAAAACCGCACCGAAAATGCCATTAAGTTCGAAAAAGTCTCTGACCTTTTCTGTGTTTTCCTCTGTTCCCGTTTCTATAGCAACAATCTGAGAGTCGCTGTCTGTACTAATATCTAAAGACTTCAAACCAGCAATCAATCTATGAGATTTATTGAATAAATCCTCGCGTCTTTCGTCGCTTCCCTTAATCAATTCCAACGTTGCTTTGAGTGCCTCCATTTCGTAAGGAATGATGCCCGAACTGAAGATGGCAGGAAGTGAGATAAAGGGCAGACATTCGTGCACTTTGTGATGACACAAAATAGCGCCAGCTCGATAAGAAAACGTTTTTGCCAGGCTGGTGGTAACAAAATCAACTTTATCCGTTAACCCTAGCTCAGCTAGCAAACCGGCTCCGTGTGGTCCGTGTGTACCAATAGAATGAGATTCGTCGACGATGATCGCGCAGCCTTGCTCATTTGCGACTTCGACAAACTCCTTCAATGGTGCGACCGTTCCGTGAGTACTGTATACCGAGTCGATAACCACAATACCGGGTCCATATTTCTTTATCTGCTTCAGTAAGTTCTTAGGACGATTGTGTAGGAAGGGGTGGATCTTACTGTTTGCGTTTTGTGCACCATGCCATAAGGACATATGAGCGAAAAAGTCGATGTAAATGTGAGTGTTTTCATCGGCGATGGTCTGAAGAAGCCCTACGTTTGCCGCCCAGCCTGACTGAGTGATAATGCAGTGGTCAAAGCCTAGAAAATCAGCAAATTTCTGCTCGAAAGAACCTTCTTCGATGGTTTGGTCCTGAAATACCGCCGACATGATCGGCTCGCGCTTAGCATGGGTAAGCGCACTGATTTGTCTCTCCTTAATGTAATCGTGATTACAGATTGCCAAGTAGTCGTTACTACGAAGTACTATCGAATCATCGTTTGGCAGCAAGCCCTGGACGATGTGTTTGCCGTTATTTCGTGAGTAAATGTTCTTCTCGAGGTAGTTCTCAAGTTTATTCTCAATAAAATTCGGCAGCGGTTTAGCTGTTAAGTTACTCATGATATTTCTCTTATGTGGATATTTGTGAGGTCAGCTGACCCTTTTATTAATATCCGGAGAAACTCAGTCGTCATTATGCAATATTTATGTTTTTGGTGCTTGTGGCAAAAATAGCTATCCTTTATTTATCTATTTATTTTCTAAAATACCCTTTCGGGGGTAGATACTTAATAAAATTGAAAAAATTTAATGAGCTTATTCCATTAGTTTCAGAAAAGCCTTTTAAGATTTGCGTAATTTAAAGGGTAGCTCAGGCCAGTACATTTTGAGGTAATTGGCGGAAACCCAGACAACCAATATTGTCGCGATCGTGATTTCGAAAAAACCAAACCAATGTAGCCAGACCCAATTAGGGTGTTCTTCGGCAAACCAGGTGGTTAATCTTTGCATAGCGATTGCACTGATTACGGAAGGAAAGGTAACGGCAGCAATGGAAGGTTGAAATTTGAGCTTCATCAGCTTGATGTAACACAAATAAATCAGCAACGTCATGGTAATTGCGATACCCGACAGCGCGCCTGCCAGAATGGGGTCAGGGTTGGGAAAGTTCACCAGATAAGCGGCAAGTGACAGGTTAACCGGGGCTGCCATGATTGCCAGTGTTGGTCGTGCGACTCTGGGTAGCTTTCCTGCAAACACCAGTCGATACAACACCAAAGGGAGCATGACGAAGTAGATTGCAATGCACACCATCGCCATGTTCTGAGAAAACACCGTATGCCCAAGCGCACTACCTGCCAGCGTAGAACTGATAACGCCTACCGGATAAAGAAACCAGCTCGGTACAATGTTGGTGAACTTGAAATTGCTGATTTGAAAGGCGAAGAACAGCACCATCATGGTGATGTGCAGTGTTAAAGCAGCAAACCACAGAGGGTTAGCTATCTTGGGAAACAGTATGGCCAGGTAATCACACAGCACCAGCAAAGCCATGCTCATGGGCGCCATTAGGCTTCCCCGGAGCGGGTGTTTAATATCTTGCAGGAAAATCCGGGGAGCACTGATGTATCTCATCAAAACCGGGGCAAGAAGCAAAGAGCCAACAACAGAGCAGAAAGGGCGGATAAATTCACCAAAGGAAGGCAGGTAGAGAGCCCATGCCTGACCGAGACCAATAAAACCAAGTGCGAGTGAAGCTTGAGCGGTTGGGACGTGGTGGAAGTAGATAAAGCGTTTCCAGTCCAATGAAGTCATTCCTTATACTGCAAGATGTTGTAAGACTGACGTATTAAACCCAATCAGGCTTTTTGAGGGAAGTGAAATAATCGAAAAAACATCTTTCCAGAATCTTTTTCAGGAAATCGTTTGCAAAAGTGTGAATTTGGTTAATACTTAAGGAGTAGGGCTCGCGTGACCAATTCCATGAAGGAGAACTTCAGCCCTACATAAAATTTGGTAGGAAACATAAAAACATTAGGAAATCCTCGTAAGTTGTTAGTACCCGACTGGTAGCTAATTCGCAAACTCACGATTGAGAACGAGGTCTGAGGCGTATCACGTAAGTGATGCGCCTTTTTAGTTTGAGCCAAAGTGGAGTTGCGCCAGAACGTTGGTAATTTGATAAGTGTAACAATATAACAATTTGGGTATAATCCTGGGTTTGCTTACCGCTTTGTATTGCCCCTCAAGGAGAAACAATGGTCCCTACCAATATCATCACAGGTTTTCTTGGTGTAGGAAAAACTACCGCGATTTTGAACCTGCTCAAACACAAGCCAGAAGGAGAATCCTGGGCCGTACTGGTTAATGAATTTGGTGAAGTGGGTATCGATGGTGCTTTACTGACCGATCAGGGAGCATTGATTAAGGAAGTACCCGGTGGCTGTATGTGTTGCACCGCGGGGGTTCCTATGTCTGTGGGCATTACTGCTTTACTTAGACAAAAGCCGGATCGAGTGATTATTGAACCCACTGGGTTAGGTCATCCAAAGCAGGTGGTGTCTACGCTGACTTCTGACCAATACAAAGATCATATTGATCTTAAAGCCACGATTGCGTTGGTTGATCCTAGAAATCTTCTTGATGAAAAATACACGAGCAATCAGAATTTTGTCGACCAGCTAGACAGCGCAGATATCATAGTTGCCAACAAGGCAGACGAGTGCAGTGAAGATGTCATCAAGCACTTTGAAGCTTGGGCTAAAGAAAGAGAAGCGCTTTCTGACTACATTGTTACTTCTCTGGGCAAGATTAACCTGTCTGCACTGGATACCGATAAGCAACCAACTCAGCCAGTAGAACCTAAGCAATCCAGCTCCCATTCACATTCTCATCACCACGCTATAGACGAACCAGAGTTCATTCTTGAACCTGGGCAGGCGTTTATAAGAAAAGAAAACAAAGGACAGGGTTACTACAGCTGTGGATGGATATTTGGTGCCGAGCACCTATTCGACTTCGATATGCTGATGAGCATGCTAAGCGATCTGACCGCTGAGCGCGTAAAGGGCGTAATCAACACCAGTAAAGGTTGTTTTGCTGTTAACAATGCAAATGGCGTTATGTCCTATAACGAACTGAGCCTGGAAGGATTTGAGACGCGGATTGAAGTGATCGATTCTCAGTTAATGCCATGGGATCAACTGGAAGTGGTTCTGTTAAAAATTGCTGGAATGGAAAATTACAAATAGCTTGTTAAAAGAGCCTGTCGATAGGGTTATCTTACCCTGACCTCGCAAGGTAAAGGCTCTGGTTTCGCAAACAGATACCCTTGGTAGAAATCGAGACCCAGAGCTTTCATCGCGTTGTACTGTTCTGGCTCTTCCACGCCTTCGATTACGGTTTTCGAACCTATGAATTTGGAAACCCGAACAATATCCAGCAAATCAGACTGCTCGCCCTTCATATAGTTCAGAAGAAGAGAGCGGTCGATTTTCACGATTTCAGGCTTCAACATTTTTAGCCGATTAAAGTCTGAAGACTGTACGCCAAAGTCATCCATCGCTACCTGAAATCCGCTCTGTTGCATCGCAACGGTGGCGTCGACAAGCAATTGGTTGTCGAAAGCAGCACTTTCGACGATCTCCATAACCACCTGTTCGGTTTTCATTCCCAGTTCAATGATTCGCTTTTCCAGCAAACTGGCTTTAATCGCCATGAAAGCATTGTACTCACCGGACACGGGTAACACGTTCAGAAAGAGTTTGAGATGGGTGACGTTAGACTGCGCGAAATTACGTACATGTATGGCGCGGCTAAGGCGATCTATGTTGATTTTCTTAGCGATAGAAACCTGATCAGAATTGAACAGGGAGTCAGGGCGAATTGCTTCCCCAGTTTCTTCCGACTTAAACCGCGCTAACGCTTCAAAAGCGAAAGGTTTCAGGTCTGGACTCATGATGGGTTGGTAAACACTGGTTATCAGCAGGTTGTCATATTTGGCATAATGCAAGCCGTCATTGTCGATGAAACAATGGGCGTTAAAGTCTTCCCGGCTATTTAAAATCATAGGCAACCTGGCGAATACTAAAGGTTAAACAACAACCAATAAGCGACCTGCATTTGTAGATCATGCTTTACATCATGGAGCGAAAGCTCAGCGAAAAGTTTTCTCCCATAAGCTTAAGTACTATATCAAATTAATAGCAACTTGATACTGATACTTAACTGAGGTTTGAACGGTATCTCACTGAGGTGTCTCAATATTGATATCGATTACATATATCCGATTGCATTAGTGAATGTAACTCTAGTTAAGCATGGCACTATTCGCGTAAATTGCGAGGTTTTGTTGGGGTAAACTTGAGGCGAATGTGGCACTTAAGTTTGTTTTTAATGGTGTGGCGTACCTATAAAAAGTACGAAAAAAGGCAGCTCATGGCTGCCTTTTACTTGTTCTAATAACGCCTTATCGCTTGTTTTTGAGGTAGCGCTTGCGTCTTTCTTCTTTCTTCTTGGCTTTTTCTTCCGCTTTGCGTTCCGCTTCTTTCTCTACTTCAATTAGCTCTTGAGTGATCATTTCTGGGCGCTCAAGGGTAATTTTACCAATGGTTCCACTGCGCAATTCATGAAGTAGGATTTCAGAAGCTTTGTGTAAATCGACACGACCACCAGAGCGCAGTGCTCCCCGTTTACGACCGATCTCCTCCATAAGCTCTACGTCTGACTCAGGTAACTCGTCTAACTGGTAGCGGTCTCTCAGAAGGTTCGGGTATTGCTCTGCAAGGTACTCGACGGTGTAAAACGCCACTTCGTCGTATTCCATCGCGGTATCTTTTACTGCTCCGGTCGCAGCAAGGCGGAATCCACTGTGAGGGTTTTCCACTTTTGGCCACAAAATTCCCGGTGTATCGGAAAGCACGATACCGTTTTGCAAGTTAATGCGTTGCTGGCGACGGGTCACTGCTGGCTGGTTACCTGTCACAGCAATGGTTCTGCCTGCAAGGGTGTTGATGATGGTGGATTTGCCTACGTTAGGAATCCCCATGATCATAGTGCGAATGTTCTTACCCATCTGTTCACGGTGTGGAGCTAGCTTACGGCAGAGCTCCATGATCTTATGAACTTCCTGAGGGTTAGTGGTGGTGATCGCCATGGCTTTCACCCCTTTTTCCTGCTCAAAATGCTCTATCCATTTCTCCGTCATATCAGGGTCTGACAAGTCACGTTTGTTAAGCACTTTCACGCATGGTTTGTCTTTGCGTAAAGCAGAGATCATAGGGTTTTCAGAGCTGAAAGGAATTCGGGCATCCAAAACCTCGATGATCACGTCAACTTGTGGAATGACTTCTTCGATCTCTTTGCGGGCTTTGTGCATGTGACCCGGAAACCATTGGATAGACATAGTGAGAACCTAGAGAAATATTGAATTTGCGGTCATTGTAAAGGCAAAACCGCGAGAGTAAAGGAAGTATTGATTCAGGTGTTTGGTTAACGTACTGAGTAGAGCGGCTGAGGGTGAGCCAAGTGATAACCCTGAAACATGTCGATGTTTAATGAGACCATGTTTTCAAACTGCTCGTTAGACTCAATACCTTCAATTACCGTTTTTGCACCAACTTCAGTCGCAACGCTTAGGGCTGACAGTAGTGGTGAAGCGATACCACGCATGAAGTCATCCATCAGACTCTTATCAATCTTAACAATCGAAGGGTTAAGTAACTTCACTCTGTCTTTGGTTGAAGCTTGTTGACCGTAGTCGTCAACGGCAATCCCAAAACCGCTTTGAGTCAGTAGAGAGGTTACTCTGGACAACATGCTGTTATCGTTTACCTGAAGTTCCACAAACTCGATCACTATCTGGCGTGTACGAATTTTTAATTCGTCTAGGTGGCTAACAAGCAAAGCACTGCTCAGATCATGGAACATATTGTGTTCAGGATCGGGTAGGGCGTTGAGAAAGAGTTGTTTCTTGCGATGTTTTGACTGTGCAAAATTCAATATGTGGATGGCGCGACTGAGAGCTTCAACATCAATGCGCGTTTCAATACTGAATGTATTGGTATGGAAAAATAAATCCGGTCTTATGGTTTCGCCTTGTTGGTTTGAAATCCGAACCAAAGCTTCAAATCCAATAATGTCTTTACCTGCATTGAAAATAGGCTGGAATACGCTTTTTAATACGAAATCTTCGTATTCTGCGTAATGTTCGCCGGACTCATCCTGTTTAAGACACAGCGTAAAATTCTCTGAATTGGATAAGATCATACTTTCATACAAGCTCACGATATAACGGCGAGCAAACAGTTAAACTTTGGATTTACCTAAATACTATTCACTATTCTGGTCCTAAACTAAATATTGTCAAGCCTATTTATTTCGTATGTATAACCTAATTAATGACACCTGTTCTTCACATTAGATAACCTTCTAATTGACTGTTATACATAAGTTTTAATGTATAAAGTATTTGCTAATATAATTATAAAATATCCCCGTTTTGTTTAAAGCTTTTGTGGAAAATACAGTATTCATCACAATATTTATAAATATTTAAAAGTATTAAATATTAAACGAAGCTCACATATAATTAGATATTGGTCGCATTAAATTTGTAACATTACCTTTCTAATATTATTAAATGATCATATTTACGATTTAGATCCAGAATAATAAATAATCTGTTAGAAAGATCTATACTGGATCTTTATTTAGATCTTCAAATATTAACGTTCATCGAAGAAATCTTTATTTCTTATGTATTTCCTCATTAAATGGTATGAGAAAGGTCGGATCAACCAGCTTACGATAGATCTTACAAATCGGATCCCTGTAGGCGTATTTTCATAGATTTTCCCGTTATAAAGCCAGAGCAACTTGCCAACATGCCAGTAAACAAATGGGAGAGGAGGCATAAATGTTACAATATCCAGGTCGCAACAGATTCGATATGTTCTCCTGGAAAGTTGGTAGTTTTTGCGAAACTTAAAGCTACCGACTGCAGGCTGCCCGAATGTCACAACCCGCTTTATACAGTGTGGATAGCGCTGTTCCAGATAATCCGCAATTACATTTCCAATCGCCCCACCAGATGAGTGCCCGGTTATAGTTATACGCTTTTTGTCGTTTTCTATAAGGGGTTTAACTATGGCTTCAATTCTCTCCATAACGGAGAGACCAAGGGTATCTTTTTTGTGGGCGGGTGTACTTTCCTGTTCAAGTAGGTAGTGGAAACCGGCGTGAATGGAGTAATTGAGCCCCCAGTTTTTACAAGACTTTAGCCACATGACACTGTTGAGAAGCCAGTCCCATAGATTATGAGAGCCTTTAATGACGATAATGACTTCATCTCGCTCCCGGCTCCAAAGTATCCTCATCAGAACTTTGCCAAATCGATTATTGACGATTCGTTGTCCGTTAGGGTCAAATCCGTAGCGGGTTTGTTTGAATGTCCTTGGATATGCAAGCTCGCATAGGACGGCATAGCGTTCGTACTGGTAGCGTTTAAGTTTTTTCACAACCGTTTCAAGGTTTTTGTTTTAGCTTGAACGCGTTTCATTAAAGCTTTATGACATCGTCTACCTATGCCATTCGAGAATTGAGTATAAATGGATGTATTTGAGGATAGGGTCTTGGTTGTTAGGTCTTCGTAGTGGATGGGCAAAGTTCATATAACAGGGGCTAATGGAGAACCGTTTTTCCAGCTCTTTGTAAATGGATTGCTCCGATTCCCAGAGCATCACACCCTGTTGTTTATAACGGTCTGTATCTTCAGGCAATTCCGTGTTCCACCAGCTGAATATTTCTCGGCTCCACTTACTTTTAGTAAACCAATGATCGGCGATCACAACCAGAAGATCGTTCGGTTGAATGGCGTATCCGTATTCTGCCTGCCATTGATGGATATCTCGCATCAGTTTTTCACGGCAGCTTTTATTTGCACTGATCAAATGGTGGCTGTGTACCCAAACGGTACCAATGTCTGACGACACCCTGAAGTGGAAAGGTTGGTCTGGAACTGGCAGGCTTTCTATGGATTCAAAGTAATTTGGATGGTCGTATTCTGTGAACTTACTTGCCATTCTACGGGCGAATGCAAGACCGAGATGATGCTCGCTCATGCCTCGGTTATGTACAGTAGGGTAGTGGCTCTCACACAGTTTCAGGCAGTCTTCCTGAAAATCAATCAGTCCTTGAATGACTAGGTCTTTTAACAAGCAAAATTCTCCCAGAGTAAGGAGAATTGACGCTCTCCTTACTTAACTAACCAACGTTTTACTTTATCTTTTCTAAATAATAGTAGTAAAAATGAAGAAGTTAGATACAAAACAGGTTCAATTCCTGTTGATTTAACAGACCAAAGATAATGGATCGGAATCAACAAGACTGCGATATAGACCCAATTATGTAAAGCTTGCCAGCGTTTTTTGAGTTTTCTTTGTGCTTGTTGCGTTGATGTAACTGTAAGAACTAAAAGAATAATCCAGCTAATCGCCCCGACAATCAGATATGGTCTGCTGATAATCTCATCAAAAATTAGCGCCCATTCATAAGCCAGATCAAGGGATATGTAAGTGATTAAATGGAGAGCTGCCCACATAAAGGTAAATACGCCAAGTAGTCTACGCGTTCGAATCAGCTGACCAGCTTTGAGCCAGCGAACAATAGGAGTCACCAGCATGGTAGCAATCAAGGAGTTTAACGCCGCTTTTCCAGTAAAATGAATGATTTCGTCCACGGGTTCCGCACCTAGGTGACCATTTAACGCAGCCATGAAAAGCCACACTAGAGAAAACCATTGAACAGTATGAATCAGGGTTTTGACGATCAATATGTGGGCATTGCTCAGCGTCATTAATAGTTCCTGTTCAGATCAAGCCCAGTGTACAAGTTAGCGACTTCGTCTTCGTAGCCGTTAAACATCAGCGTATCCTGTCTTGTTGAACTGAATATCTTCCCTTCTCCGATAAAGCGTTCCGACGCCTGACTCCATCTAGGGTGATCCACATTGGGGTTAACGTTCGCGTAAAATCCGTATTCATGCGGCGCAAGCTGACTCCAGGTTGTGGGCGGTTGATGTTCAGTCAGGACAATTTTGACTATGGATTTGATGCTTTTAAACCCATACTTCCAAGGAACCATAAGCCTTAGCGGAGCGCCGTTTTGAGGAGCAAGTGTTTTACCGTAAAGCCCAACAGACATGATCGCTAACGGATGCATGGCTTCTTGAATGGTCAACCCTTCAACGTATGGGTAATCGATGCCTCCGCCAATACTGCGGGATTTCTGACCGGGCATTCTTTCAGGATCATATAGGGTTTGAAACGCAACAAATTTAGCGTTGCCTTTGGGTTTTGCTTTTTCTATCAATTTACTGATGGGGAAGCCCAACCAAGGTACGTTCATCGACCACGCCTCTACGCACCGGAAACGATAGTATCTGTCCTCTACCGCGAATTGATTCAGAATATCAGCAAAATCGATGGTATAAGGTTCATGCACTTCACCACCTATTTCCACTTGCCATGGGTCTGTTTTAAACCCCTTCGCATTTTCTGCCGGCTGATGTTTGGCGGTTCCAAACTCATAAAAGTTGTTGTAGGCAAGAATTTTTTCTTCTGGGGTCAGAGTCAGGGTGCGATTGGTGTACTTAGATGGAACGGATTTCAGAGGTTTACGAGGATCAATAACTGGTTCCGGCTCTTTTGATTTAAATACATCGAAAATCCCAGCGTTTGCGGTTCCTGCTATAGGAGCTGTCGCAGCAAGAATACCCATCTTTTTCAATATATTCCGGCGTTCATTATAAACTGACTCGGAAGTAATATCGTTGTCTTTCAGCTGCCAAGATTTTGCGATCCGGATTAGCATAGTGGGCTCCTGGTATTGATACAATGCTTTCAATTATAGACCTGAAGGTATTAGAAAAACTTTCATTAGGTCAACAGACCCTAGTACTCATAGGAGAATACGGCAATGACCGATATTAAGATCGAACGCGACAAGAAAAATGAATTAGTAGAAGAACTTCAACAGTATCTGATCGATGAACTGGATACAGAAGTAGGTCAGTTTGAAGCAGAATTTCTTCTAGACTTTTTTGTAGAAAAGGCAGGTCCTGCAATTTATAACCAGGCTTTGACGGACGCAAGAGCTGTAATTGAACGAAAAGTGGCTGACATTGATGATGAACTGTATGGTATTGAAAAATGAAGATTAAGTTTGATTCCCATCCAATTTTTACACTGTAAATTCTGTATCGACCTTCATCATTTGCAATAGTTCATCAAATTTCGTTCAAATTTTTCGAATGAGTCAATCAGTTTGTACTACTTTTTGGTAAGTAAATTTTGGTAAATACTTTGTTGCAGCTGACACAGGTTAGCTAACATGTGACAAACATAAATAATAACGAGTAGCAAAATGAGCAACAAACCAAAAAATTATTCGCTTACTGCAAGGATCATACACTGGATCTCTGCACTGTCAGTCATAGGGCTGTTTGGTGTGGGTCTCTGGATGGTTGATCTGACCTACTACAGCGAGTGGTACAAGACCGCCCCATACTGGCACAAATCTGTCGGTTTGATCCTCGCGGTTGTAACCTTGTTTCGTTTGGTATGGAAGCATGTCAGCGCTCAGCCCTCTATTGAAGGGAAAGCGTTTGAAGTACTTGCGGCTAAATTGGCTCATATAGCGATGTACTTGTTACTGTTTACCTTGTTTGCATCAGGATATCTAATTTCAACGGCCGATGGTCGTGGAATCGAAGTATTTGATTGGTTTGTAGTGCCTTCTATGGGCGAGTTGTTTGCCAATCAACCAGACATAGCAGGGGCAATCCATTATTACGCAGCTTTCGCTTTAATCGGATTGGTGGTTATTCACGCTGCTGCTGCACTTAAACATCACTTCATCGATAAAGATGACACGCTACGCAAAATGATAGGAGTTTCAAAATGAAAAAATCGATTTTCGCAACAGGATTAGCTTTGGCAATGGCACTGCCATTCGGAGCAAGCGCAGCGGATTACGCCATTGATACTAAAGGTGCACACGCATCAGTGAACTTTAAAGTTCCGCACCTTGGTTACAGCTTTATTAAAGGTCGTTTCAATACGTTTAGCGGCGACTTCTCTTACGATGCAAACAATGTTGCGGCATCTAAAGTTAACGTTGTTATTGATACAACTAGCCTTGATTCAAACCACTCAGAGCGTGATAAGCACTTGCGTAGCTCTGACTTCATCAATACAGGTAAGTTTTCTCAGGCGACTTTCAAGAGTACGAAAGTAACTGATAAAGGTAATGGCAAACTGGCTATCGAAGGTGATCTTACTCTTCATGGTGTAACAAGCCCAATCACTATCGACGCTGATTTCATCGGTGAAGGTAAAGACCCGTGGGGCGGTTACCGTGCTGGTTTTGTTGGAACAACTCGTCTAGAGCTTAAAGACTTCAACATTGCTGTCATGGGTGCATCAAGCTACGTAGACATGGAACTGCATGTAGAAGGCATCCGTAAGTAATTCATATCACATCCCTTCGTGTATGAATGAAGCCCCCAGAAATGGGGGCTTTTTTAATCAACAATGCTAGGCGATTTCTAAATTAGCTTTCTCGGCGTCTTTCTTTTCACCATAGATGGGGCGTAGTGCCTGGATAACATCCATTCTTGTCACCATTCCAATGTATTTTTCACCCTCCAGAACCGGGTAGCATTTCGGCTTATGTGTTTTCATGCTTTTTGCTCTTTCTTCCAGTGAAAGGGTGCTAAAGCTGGTCGCGATTCCCATATCGGTTGTTGGGTAAAGCTGGTTTTTGTCTATACACACATACTCAGCAATGTTGAGAAGAGAATCTGAAGCATCTAACGCAACCACATCTCGGCTCATCAGGTCGACGACTTTTTGCCCTTTTGGTGGAATGTAGTCCTGACACCAAAGATCAACCAGTACATCATGGATTGAGAAGAAACCAACAAGGCGATCGTTTTTATCGGTTACTGCCGCACCTTGTAACCCTGATTCAATCAACGTATCAATAGCTTGTGCAGTTGGTGTTTCTGCTGATAGAGAAAAAGCGGGAAGAGTAATGAGTTCCTTGATGGTGACGTTAGTGTTCATAGTGGTTTCCTTAAGCGAAGACGTTGTTAGTGTTGTTGTAATTGGGTGAATCTGGGCGGCTTTGAGTTTTGGACGGCTGTAAATAGACCAGTTTGCAAGCCCGACCAGGACTGCTCCGCCCACAATGTTGCCAAGCGTCACGGGTATGAGGTTTGCGGTAACAAACTGCACCCAGTTCAAATCCGTATACTGAGCGGGAGACGTTCCAACCTGCGTCCAGAATTCCGCTGGAGCAAAAGTCTGAATGCTCATTCCAAGCGGAACCATGAACATATTCGCAACGCTGTGTTCAAAGCCGCTACTGACAAACATGGCGACAGGCAATATAAGCATGGCTGCTTTCGTTGCTGCATTGGTGGCGCAGAAAGACAACCAGATAGCCAGACAAACCAGAAGGTTACAAAGCACGCCAAGGGCAAAAGCCTGTAACGGAGTGTGGTGTACCTTGTGTTGGGCAATGTTCAGGGCGTTCAGTCCCCATTGCCCATGGTCAAGTTGGTACAAACCAGCTGCGGTAACCAGCGCCAGAAGAAGCATTGCTCCGAAGAAGTTGCCTATGTACACCTTGCCCCAGGTTGCCAGCATCTTTTTGGCTGAAATCTGGCGATTTGCCAGTGCTATCGCGGACAAAACAGAACTGGTAAACAACTCACCGCCACCAATTACTATTAAGATAAGACCCAAACTGAATGCGATGCCACCAGCCAGGCGACTGAGTCCCCAGGACGAATTTTCACTTCCTGTTGTCACAGTGATATAGAAGAGAAAAGCCAGACCGATAAATGCGCCCGCCATCATGGCAAGGTAAATAGTGGTGCTTGTGGACTTAGCTGTCTTATTGACTGCGTATTTCTCTGCTTCCCCCATCATTTCAGGTGGGGTATTCATTAACTTCAAATGAGAGTCAGGTGCAGACATATTTGCTCCTTATACTCGTGTTCATGACGTGTTCTCCTTTATGAATCTATGCACTTATCTGCACGGCTCATCTCCAGAATAGGGCGAAGCGTAACTCGATAAAAATTGATAATTTTCAGGATCCACATCAGTTTTATTGATAAGCGTTTGGATGCATGTAAAATAGCCAAAAAAAGATATACCCAAACCACCTCAAGATACTGGTTCAGCGAGAATTGCTTGGTTTTCAGACAAGAAATCGATTTGAAGGTCTAGTGGGTCTAAATCAAAAATCGATACCGAAGTATGAAAGCCAAGCAAACTCGCCCTTGGGAGCTCATCTTCTCTTCCATTTCATCGTCTAAGAACTTGGAAAGGACTGGTCATTACACTGCGTTCTTCTCCTTGAACTGAAAAAGAAGATGAAGCTCTGAACTCAGCATTTTGAGGTGGTTTGGGTATAAGAAAAACAAAGTTCTTCAAAGGAAACCTATGAGATACTCACTCAAACAGTTGGCTGTTTTTGATGCGGTGGCAGACACAGGTAGTGTTAGCCAGGCTGCTGATAACCTTGCCTTAACCCAATCCGCCACCAGCATGTCTCTCGCTCAACTCGAAAAAATGCTTGGTCGTCCCTTGTTCGAAAGGCAAGGTAAAAGGATGATGCTCACCCATTGGGGGACGTGGCTTCGCCCTAAAGCTAAAAAGCTATTACAAGACGCGCAGCAGATAGAGCTGGGTTTTTTCGACCAGCATTTGCTGAGTGGGGAAGTGAGGTTGTGCGCCAGTCAGACGCCTGCAGAACACCTTGTTCCAGACCTTATCAGTATTATTGATAACGACTTTCCAGAGATGCGCATCTCGCTGAAAGTGAAAAGTACGCGCAGTGTAATAGAGGGTGTTCTTGACTATAAATTCGACCTTGGAATCATAGAAGGGCGCTGTGATGACAACCGAATCAACCAAGAGGTTTGGTGTCGCGATCATCTGACGGTAGTAGCAGCGGCGCATCACCCATTTGCCAAAAGAGAAAAGGTGAGCCTTGCTCAATTGGAGCAAGCGAAATGGGTGCTTCGAGAACACGGGTCCGGTACACGCAAAGTTTTTGATAGCAACATTCATAATTTAATTGCCGATCTGGATGTATGGCGCGAGTATGAGCACGTCCCCGTGTTGCGGAGTATGGTTGCCAATGGATCGTACTTAACTTGTTTGCCATACCTAGATGTAGAAAGGTTTATCGAATCGGGGCAGCTGGTCGCTTTGAACGTGCCAGAACTTAAAATGGAACGCACACTGTCGTTTATATGGCGAGCAGACATGGTTGATAACCCACTTATCGATTGCATCAAGCGCGAAGGTTTGAGAATGATGAAAAACAAACCAGCGCTTTTGTAGTTTCGAATGTTTAAGTAACAAAACCGAGCAGCATTGAATTGCTGCTTTTTTTGTATCAAAAGAATTGATGTATTCGATTGCCTTAACAGAATGATGCAATAACCCTAATTGAGTAATATATAAATGTGATGTAAGTCGTTTGAAGCGCTGATTGGTTTATATAACATCGCTTTTTGACTGCAATACAGGTTTTACAATGAGCGTACTTTTTGCCATTGCTATCACAACAGGCATTCTCTCGGGTATATGGGGCTGGTTATCGGTTACTCTCGGCTTAATCAGCTGGGCTGGCTTTCTGGGTTGTACAAGCTACTTCGCTTCTCCTCAAGACGGATTGAAAGGGCTTGGAGCCTCAATTCTTACCAATCTCTCTGGCGTCTTCTGGGCAATGGTTATCATCACGTTTTCTGATTTGCTGAGCGTAGAAATTCTAGGTTACGTTGTCACTTCAATTGTAGCATTCATCATGTGTATTCAGGCCAAGAAAAGCTGGCTAGGTTATATACCTGGAACCTTTATTGGATGCTGCGCAACGTTTGCAGCAAACGGGGATTGGGGCATCGTTATCCCATCACTGATTTTAGGTGGAGTGTTTGGTTATTCCATGAAAGCCAGTGGACAATGGCTTCACACTCACCTTAAGCGTGAAGCCCAAACCACTTCCTAACGATTGCCATTAGCAAGGCTAACGACACGTTTAAGCGTCCAGCGAATCAATATAGGCACCAGCTCGGTGCCGTGATCTTCACAGTAACTCACAATCGCGAGTGCCAGATCTGGCTTGGCGTATTTTTTGAGTGCCCGAGCGATGACTTTTTTAGGAGGAATAGGGTGATCCAAAGGGATTTTAACCAACTCTTTAAAGAAAGGTTCAAACCCGTTGGCATAAAGAAAATGTTCTATGTCTCTGTCGGGTAGCTCTGTTAACCGGTGTCGTTCCTGTTCGTGATCGAGCAAGCTCCTTACCGAAGCCGCGTACTTTTTACCAGCGGCATCTCCGTCGGTAATCACGTGCCAGTCTATATTGAACGACTGCGCGACCTTCACGAGCGATTTAAGCCCAGACTGAGCAAACTCAATAATCTGAACCCCCTCGGCTGCCAAGTTGTAATCAAGTAATCGGGCAAGCTCGTTAAATAGCCATACTTCCGTTTCCCCTTCTACCAGTAGCCAGCAACGCGCAAAGAGTGCACTTGAACGATGAAAACGAATGTGGAATCCAATCTTTCGAAGTTCGTCAGCTGAAAGTCTTTTTAGCGAAATAGCGTGCGCAACGGTGCGGTCAGAATGTCGGGACAAGCGACGAATCGAGGAAAGCGGAACGGCTCCAAGCAATTCGGCACTGTTTGTTGTAATGATTTTCTGCATCGGCAGAAGCTGAAAAATACTCCAGGCACGTATTAAGTGCGTTGGGTGCAGGCGTCCTTCGGGATCTTCTATGATAAGAATTGGTCTTGCGCAGCGGCGCAACTCACCGGGTCCCTTTGCTTGCAGGTAGGCACTAAGTAACCCCATCATTAGAAGACGAGTCTGTTTATTGTTGTTCTTATCTGCCATTTGAGAAAGCGCGGTTTTGTCCGTGCTGGTGCTGCCAAAGAAAATGCGGTCACGCTGCCTTCGGGGGTTACCTCGGGATTGGCCTTTCACATTAAAGTAGTGTTCTACCAAGTTTTCCATGGAATTTAAGCTGCTTCGCATTTCCCCCTTATTTACGTGCCCAGGCATAGCGAGCAGTCGACGGGAAGTGTTCTCGATACGCTTTTCGGCGCGTGAATTGATCTCTTTCTGTTGCTGACTGGCAATTTGCTTACGGGCATCGCGTAAACGGATCACTGGGTGAAGTGCCATGAGTTCCTGAGCCAGCTTGTAGGCATGGTGAAGGTGCAGTTGGTTACCAGAGCTATCGAGGAACATGTAATTGGTTGAGATCTTGTACTGGTCTCTGGTGGCACTAAGACGATAGATAATGCGCTTGACCCCATCGTCATCAGTTATCCAGACAGGTTTGATTTTTCGGTATCTTCCGGCTTTTTCTTCACCCTCGAAACTGGCTTTCCAGCTCAGAATAATTTGAAGGTGCTGGGTTTGAGGCTCAGAGATGGAGTAGTCGACATGAAAGTCCTGCATCACAAACTCGTAGGGTTCGCAGTCACTTGGTAAAGCAATGGACAGAGCGTCCAACAGGGAAGATTTGCCCCAGGTATTCTCGCCAACCAAGGTAGTCAGCTCATCAAAAGCCAAAGATAAGCGCTTAATTCCACGAAATCCTGATATTTCAATTCGTTCTAACTGCATACACACCATACATGAATCAGAGGCTATGCTTTAAGCTTATACCATTTCGAATTTTAGAAGCAGTGATAGGATCACAATATCTAATAAACAATGACTTAGCGAGAGTTTCTAGATAGTTCATAAATATGTCATTAAGGTACAGCTATGATAGAATGGCAAAAAGACAAAAAGAAAAACGAATGAAAAAACAAAACAAAAAAGCCACGCTTACCATAGCGCACATCAACGACACGCACTCCTATTTCGAACCAAGTACCATTCAACTTCACTTAAATATCGGCGGCAGACAAATGTCTCCGTTTATCAGTGTGGGCGGCTTTGCTCGAATCTCTAATCGGCTTCACCAAATTCGCAAAAATGCAGAATCTCAAAACCGGCGTTTTCTCTTTTTCCATGCCGGAGACTGTTTTCAGGGCACACTGTATTTTTCATTATTTAAAGGACGTGCGAATGCAGAAATGCTTAGCGCGTTGAATCCAGATGCCATGGTGGTAGGCAACCACGAACTGGATATGGGTAACGAACCCGTTGCCGATTTCCTGGATCACATCAGTTTTCCAATGATCGCCAGTAACTGGGACCTTTCTTCTGAACTGGACAAGCCAAACCGTCTGAGTGAGAGAGCTAACCTTCATACCTACAAAAAAGAAAAAAGCTACGGCAGTTGGTTAACGTTTGATGCGGACGGAGAGGAGATTGCTGTTTTCAGTTTGTCGCTAGATAAAATGGCAGACATCTCAAACCCAGATGCAGACACGCCTTTCCTGAATGCCAAAGAAACGGCAGAGCAGACAATCAAAGCGATTCAGTCTTCTGGGATAAATAAGATCATTCTACTTAGTCATCTTGGTTATGAAGAAGACAAACAGTTAGCTGAAGAGATTGATGGGGTAAGCCTGATCATAGGTGGGCACACCCATGTGATTCAGGGTGATTTTACGGATATCGGATTAACCAAGCACGATGACTACGGGCTCCTGATAAACGGAACCAGAGTTGTTCAGGCAGGTTGCTATGCTCAGTTTATGGGGCATTGCGAAATTGACTTTGATGAAGCTGGCAACGTTACTCGGTTTGAAGGCAAGAATGAGTTGCTTGTTGGTCGAAGACTGGCAATGGATGCAAGCTTGGATGAACTGGTTGATGACAGTGTGTACGACAGAACTCAATCTGTCATTTACTCACACCCTAATGTGATTCGCTGTACAAAAGATCAAGCCATCAAAGCCATTCTGGATGACAAGTACCGACCTCAGGTTAACGAGATAAGAGCGAGAGTCATAGGGGAAGCGTCAAAAACTTATCGCCATGTGCGTATCCCAGACGAAGAGGGACCTAGCGAATTAGCGCCAATAGTTTGTCGTTCGTTTGTTGAAGTGATGAATAATGACGGTCATAACGTCGAGTTTGCAGTTCATAATGCCGGTGGGGTTAGAAATTCTTTGCCTGAAGGAAAGATAACGGTAGATGAAGTGGCAGGAAAACTTTTGCCGTTTGCCATTCCGGTGGGCTATTACGACATTAAAGGCAAGTATGTGCGGCAAATGTTGGAAGGTGCAATTAACAATGCACTAAGCAATGGCGTAGTTGGAACAGGCTCTGGCAGCTATCCGTATACCTACAATCTTAGGTTTGAATATGACTCAGACGCTGAGATTGGGAACAGAATGTCAACACTGGAAATCAGGCGTGGCGAGCAGTGGGAAGAAGTTGAAGACGACAAAATATATCGTGGCTGTTCAACGGCTTACACCATGAAAGGCAAAGAAGGCTATGACGCCGTGCTGAAGATGGAAGACAAGGGATATGTCTCCAATTATTCCATGGCAGATTGCATGATTACACTGATCCAAGAGAATCCAGAAATATTTATTTGATCATAAATTGAACAGTTGGTCTGTATTTTGCTTTATGTAATTTGAGAGATGATTCACTGCCGGCTACAGAGTAGCCATGAGCATCACTTTTTTTGCATTGGGAGAGTACCTATGTGGAGTAGAGACTGGCTAGACACCGTTATGGTGTGTGTATGGATTTTTGCTTGGTCTGCATTGGTCTATTTTATTCCTTTGACTGGAATGTAATTGCGTATCGAATCCAGACGTTTCTGGAGCAGATACAATTAAGGAGCCTTTCGGCTCCTTTATTTTTTTTAGTTAGACTTGAATTGTGACTGACGCATTCTGTTGAGTGCGGCCATTACATCAATAACACGCGGTTTAGCAAGATCGCCATTATTTGGCATGGTGCTAAACCACTCAGGGTTACTGAGCATTTGTTCTATATCTTTGCCGGGGTTTTTAGACCATCCCTGAATTTGAGCTAACTGGAACCAAAGCCAGCCTACTGCGTTAAGCTGGCTCTCGGATTCAATCTGCTCCAATGCACTAAGATCGACCCTTTCTTTGCCAAAACGCAGACTGGACTTGCCTTTGGCACCGACTCGGAACTTACCGTCAGCCAGAATATTCTGAAGTGCTTTTGCATTGAAGGAGCGTGGCGACAAACGTTCCAGAGAATCAGTGGCTTCCTGAACGCGCTGCGTCGGGTGAAGTTTGATCACTTCTTTCGCTTTCTCAGTCACGTCAATGGCTTGGTAATCATGCATTTGAATCACAGTATCTGCGACATCAAGATAATCTCCGGAGCCGCCCATAACGATCAGTGTTGAAACTGATAGCTCATCTCGGATCTGACCAATTCGGTCAACCAAAGGGGTAATAGGTTCTTCGCCTTTACTGACTAAAGCCTGCATACGCTCATCGCGAATCATAAAGTTCGTCGCAGACGTATCTTCGTCAATAAGTAATGCAGTTGCTCCAGACTCCAGAGATTCCTGTAGCCAAGCGGCTTGCGATGTAGAGCCGGAAGCATCCTGAGTAGAAAACGACTCAGTACTTTTTCCTTGAGGCAGATGATTGATGTAGTTCGATAAGTTAAGCTCGTGAACACATCGACCGTCTTCTGCACGAATTTTCATCGCATTGACATCGGTCACGATTCTTTCGCGACCATCTCCGGGAATATGGTCATAAATGGAACGCTCCACCGCATTGAGCAGAGTCGATTTTCCGTGAAAACCACCGCCCACAACAAGCGTAATTCCATTTGGGATACCCATGCCTTTTATTTTTCCTGAATTTGGAGTGTCCAATTCAACTTCCAAAGAGTCAGGAGATTGAAAAGCAACCGCGTCAATCATTGGCAAATCGATGTTGCCCGCTTTACGCGGCAGCACACTGCCGTTAGCAATGAACGCAAGAAGGTTATGTTCTGCGAGTTGACTGCGCAGCGCAACTTGATCTTCCACTGCTTCACAATGTGCTTTTAACCTTTCAATGTCCAGTTCGCGGTTCAGGGTCGCTTTGCGGATGAACTTAGGCAGGTGGAAGGTTAGGATATTGATGGCTTTCTTACCCAACACGGTTCGACCGTCTGCCGGCAGATCAACACGAAATCTCAGTTCAATGCCTTCTTCAGTGAAAATCACAGCAGTTTGATCAAGCACTGTCTGACCAGTTAACGCGATTGTCACGCTGTTTTCCTGAGCAGCAAAATGGGAAAAGGAGCGAGCGATAAAATCCCTTGCGGCTCTTTGGTACGCTGATGAGGTGTCTTTTAGCCATGCAAGTTCGGTTAAAGACCATTTTCGGAAAGCGCGTACACGCGAAGGTGGAGCATATGGATCGGCTTGAGTGTTGTCTATGAACAGCTCAAAATCTCCGAAATCGTAGTTGCCCTTTATTTGCTGGTAACTGCGATAGTTTTGTTTTTCTATTTTTTTCAGTTTGGAGATCAGTTGATCCATGGAACGAGTCACTATTCAGAAAGGAATTAGGGCGAGATTATACCTGAGTACCCTTGAGATTCTAGAGGTAACGTGACGGAGTTCAACTAAAGATAAATCAATGACGCGCTGCGATTCTTTGTCCGTTGAATTTCTTGCTGATCAAGCTGTTCTCAAACTCTCGACTGTTCATTGGTTTTCCATACAAGTAGCCCTGAACATAATCACAGCCTTCATCAAGAATGAATTGCTCTTGATCATGGCTTTCGACACCTTCCATCACAACTTTGAGTTTCAGCTTCTTCGCAACATGGATAATTGAACGGATGATTTCCTTGTCCTGTTCACTACCTGAAATTTGATTGATGAAGCTTTTGTCAATTTTGATGCAGTCGAATGGGTATTTTTTTAGGTAACTAAAGGATGAATAGCCTGTTCCAAAGTCATCAAGTGACAGTGTCACACCTAGGCCGTGAAGCTTTCTTAGTGTCTGCCCGGCAAGAAATTCATCGGCTATCAGGCTGGACTCGGTCACCTCAAGCTCTAAGCTGTTAGGGTTTAGCTTATAGTAATCAAGGAGTTGTTCTATCTGGTCGACAAAATTAGGATCTCTCAACTGCACCGCTGACACGTTTATCGCAACTCGAAAATCCTTCATGTATTTGGTCCATTCAGCTGCACGCTGAATGGCACTGCGGAGCACATAGTTACCGACCTCGAAAATTAGACCATTTTTCTCTGCGAGCTGAATTAAAGAGTCGTTCGAGACCTGACCAAGAACAGGGTGGTTCCACCGGAGCAACGCCTCTGCACCCAACCAATAGCCATTTCTCGGTGAAACCTTTGGCTGAAAATACAGAGTTAAGTCATCGTTTCGCACAGCTTGTAGCAGGTAGCTTTCAAGCTGATTATTGGTAGGGGTGGTAATATTGGAGTTGGCATAAAACGCGTACTTTTTACCGGAATCTTTGCATGCCAGCATGGCTTCTCCCGCATGCTTTAACATCAGATTGGCATTGTCTGCGTCGTAAGACGTTGCCACGCCAATAAACGCATGTAGGTGCAAAGGCTGCCCATTAATGAAAAACTCTGACTGCCCAATGTCTACTAGCCTTTGGCAGAGAGCCGCCAGGTTATGCTGAGCTTCGTCGATTTCAAGCGCAAAGACCAGATCGATGGTCGATGTGCGTGCGGTTATGCTGTGTAAAACATCGATGAAGCCAACTCGCTTTCGATACTCCTTGAGCACCGTATCAAACACTTCATACCCATGCTTGGCAAGCAGGCGGCGACCATTGGTAAAGCCGACATGCACAAATGCCAATGTGTGATCCGTTGATTTCATCTGACCCAGCAAAGTCTGAGCTTCGTCGATAAGCGCAAGACGATTCAAAAAGCCAGTCCCCAAATCATGCGACTGTTGGTACAGCACCTTTTGTTCTGCGGCTTTACGTCGGTCGATCTCAGTTCCCAGAGAATAGTTAAGGCTGGCGAGATCTTGCGTCCTGCTCTGAACCCGGCTTCTCAACTCTTTGTTTGTTTGTTCTAACTGATATTGCTGGTAGAGCAGCGTCAACTGAGACTCAACGGATTCCCGAAAAGAATCCAACAGTGCCATTATTGTCGGAGTGAAAGCATTTTCTTGGTTATCCAGAATACAGATAGTTCCGAATGGTTCGCCGCAAGGCCAGTTTAGAGGAAGACCGTGATAGGCAATCATACCGAGCGACACATCAGGGTTGTCTTCCCATTCTTTATCTTTCAAGGCGTTGGGAACACTCAATGATCGTTGCTCGGTGATGACCGTTTCACAGTAAAGCTGACCATTAAGAGGCTCGCACTCGTTTTCCCGGTAGGGTGATTCGGTAGAATCGTTGGCCTTGTAGACTTCGATAGAGTGTCGATGCACTTTCATGATAAGTGCAGACGGAACGTCCGATAATTCCGCGACTAAGTTTACGACTTGCTGCCAGCTCTTTTGCATGTACGCTGGGATTTCTATCTGACTGACGTCAATTTTCGACATGGAGTCCTTTCCGTTACTGCGATTACCTTGCTTTCATATGATCATTATATGACGGCGGATCGCCGTACAGCGGGTTAGATGTGGAATTGTCGCAAAATAGAGTCAGTACACCATTTTTTCACAACGGTTTCAGTTCAATGCGTAAGTTTGAGATCTGAGTCTGAGCTTTTTGATGGGAAATGTTGTTTGAACTTCATTGGAAATTAACAGGCACTCTCCCCAAATAACAAAGAGTTAGAGTGCCTGACTGGCTGATCAAACGTTTAATTTAGCTTTGCTCAGAAAGGTAACCGTTAAGCTCCAGAAAATCCGATTTATACCCTTGGAAGTCGCCAAGCTCTTTGAAATTGTCAGCATTCATGTTTTTAAGTATTTGCTGAACTTGATTTTGTGTATCACTATCCAGCTCAAACTCGTCCAAGCGAATCAATCGTTCGCAATCCACGGGTACAGTGTCCATAAACAGTTTGTCACGGAATAAACGCTGCATCTGTTCGATACACCCTTCATGTGTTCCTTTTTCTTTCATGATTTTGTACAACGCCAAAATATAAGGGCTGAACGTTGGGATAAACACAGAAGCCTTGGTAACAAGTGCTTTACAGACACAGGCATAGGCACCACCTTGATACTGTGAAAGCTTAAGATTCAGAGAGTGGCTGGTTTGATGCAGATCGATTTTGGCGTGACCAAGTGTGCCATCGAGATAAATAGGGTGGGTGACCTCAGATCCAACATAAGAGAACGCGACAGTTTTACAGCCAGGGGCTATGGAATCGGCGTTAATCAGCGTGTCTATCCAGCTTTCCCAGTCTTCACCGCCCATCACTTTAACTGTGGATTCTAGCTCTTGAGGTGTGGCTGGTGGAATAGTTTGCTCTTCCCAAGTGTCGTTATCCAAGCGAATAGAGGCACCGACAACAGCTTTATCAAGTGGTTTTATAGAGGAGCACCAAAAATCGCCATTTCCAACAGGTCTTCTGCCTGCCGCGATACTGTATACGATGAGGTCGACTTCACCTTCAAAGTACGTTTCGATGGCTTCAACCACCTGTTCACGGGTTTGGGAAGAAAACGCATCACCATTAATGTTTACGGCGACTCGACCTTCTTCTCTAGCGACCTGTTTAAAGTATTCATTATTGTGCCAGCCAGCACTGCCGCTGAATTCTTCGGTAGGGGCTTTTTCGTATGAAACACTGATAGTGTCTGCATTGGCACCGCCAAAAGTCAGCGCAATTCTAGCTGCAAGTCCAAATCCAGATGAGCCGCCCAATATAAGTACACGTTTGGGTGAAGTGTTTACAGATTGACTGCTTTTTACACTTTCAATTTGTTTATCGACCGCTTTACGACAACCTTCGGAGTTTGCTGAGCGTGCGATAACACCTTCAATGATTGGCTTGTTCTGCATTTTTTTATCCTAGTTATATCGGCAACTGTTTAACCTTAACTTATTTGAGGATATATGGAATTGAGCTAGAACAGCAAACCGCTAGTAATTGGTGTCATTTTTTAGAATTGGGGCGATTTGTTGTGCTACAAAATCAGAAATCCAGGGTTGAGCTTCTGGTTTTGGGTGCAAACCATCACTCATCATCCATTCTGGTTTGATTATGACCTGTTCTAAAAAGAATGGAATGAGTGGAATTTTATACTCATCGGCGAGGTCTACGTATATGTCTGCGAACAAATTGCTGTAGCGTGTACCATAGTTAGGTGGAACACGAATTTGCATTAAGATTGGGGTCGCGCCAGAATCTTCGCTCAATTCAATCAGTTTGCGAAGGTTTTTGTTGATCGTTTTGGGTGGAAAACCTCGTAAACCATCATTGGCACCAAGCTCAATAAGAACCCAATTTGGACTGTGTTCCTCAAGCAATCCTGGAAGTTTCGCCAGTCCATTACCTGTTGTGTCACCTGAAACACTGCCGTTCTGTATTGAGACATTCAGGTCATATTCATTTAGAGAATGCGAAAGTAAGGATGGCCAACTTTGTTCGGCTTTCATTTGATAGCCCGCACTTAAGCTGTCACCCAAGATGAGTAGGGTCTGTGCAGACACTATAGTAGAAAACAGAAAACAAAATAAGACCGAAAGGAAACGTAACATGCCATCATCCGTCATAAAAGCTGATTCAATTTCTAAACAAGTTACTACTAATCAAGAACATTTAACAATCCTTGAAAACGTAAATTTAGAAATTAATCGTGGTGAGAGCGTCGCAATTGTAGGTACTTCTGGTGCAGGAAAATCCACTCTCATGACCCTACTGGCGGGGCTTGACACACCTACTTCAGGTGAAATCACTTTACTGGGTAAGCCGCTTTCAAAATTAGATGATGAGGCACGAGCCGCTTTGCGAAGCGAAACCGTCGGCTTCGTTTTTCAGAGTTTCCTTTTAATTCCAAGTTTAACGGCAATCGAAAACGTGACGTTACCTTGTTTGCTCAAAGGTGAAGAGGAAGATATTGACCGAGCGCGCTCCCTTCTTGAATCGGTCGGGCTTGGTCATCGTGAAAACCACCTTCCTACTCAGCTTTCTGGTGGCGAACAACAGCGCGTCGCCCTTGCCAGAGCTTTTATGATCAAACCTCAGATTCTGTTTGCCGATGAGCCTACAGGCAATCTGGACCAGCACACCGCCGCCAATATTGTGGAGCGTCTTTTTGACCTCAATAAACAACATGGAACCACGTTGATTCTGGTTACCCATGATCCCGAATTAGCAAAACGATGCGATCGCATTTTCCACATGCAAGCTGGTCAGTTGGAGGTTGCGTAATGGAAGAAATTCAAGCTCAGGTTGTTCAACCTAAAATTAAAATGCCAAATCGGCAGCTTTTCAGTTGGAGTTTGAGAGAAATTCGTCAGGGTCAATTGTGGCCTATTTCTGCTGCTCTTACTCTTATTATTGCTTGTATTTTTGCTCTGACGGCGCTCGCAGACCGCATGGAGCAGGTAATCGTAAAGCAAGGCAAAGACGCTCTTACCGCCGATTCTGTGTTTGTCTCTGCCAATCCCATCCCTGAATTACTTTTGGGTCAGGTGAGAGATAACAATTTGGAAACCACCACTCTTACTCGCTTTGCCACCATGGCGTTCAGTGATGAAGACATGCAGCTTGTGACTGTCAAGGCTGTGGGCGATGCCTACCCACTGCGTGGTGAGCTTATCCTAACCGATGAGAGTGGTAATAAATCATCTGTGTCGCAGGGTGAACTTTGGCTTGAACAGCGAGTCATGGATCAGCTGAATGTAAATATTGGTGACAGCGTCACCATAGGTGATGCTGACTTACAAGTTACTGGACTGATTACTGAAGAGCCAGGACTGTCTTTTAACCCGTTTCAGCAAATGCCGTCTGTGATGATCAACAGTGCTGACATCGAGAAAACAGGAGCGTTACAGCTTGGTAGCCGTGTTCAGTTCCGGTTATTTCTAAACGGCGATTCCAATGCAATTCAGTCAATCGTCGACAGCACAGAGTTAACACCGAGCGATCGTTGGTTAACTGAAAATACCCAAAGCCGCACGTCTGATGTCTTTTCCAGAACAAAACAATATCTTTCACTGACTGTTGCCATTGTAATATTGATGGCGGCAACGACGTTGGTATTGACCTGCCAGCATTATGTCTCTAACCGCCGGCAGACAATTGCAATGCTGAAGAGTATTGGTGCGAGCAAAAACTGGATTGCTCGTTGGTTGTGGGTGCAGTTAGGGGTCTTGTTTGCCATTGGAATCACTTTTGGTATAGCAATCGGTATTGGTTTAGAGGTTTTACTTCGATTGCCGATGGCAGACTTACTGCCAGACCCACTGCCTTCGTATGGTATTTCTCCATACCTGTACTCAGTCGTGACTTGCGTACTGATTAGTGTTCCCGCACTGGGGATTCCTCTGCTGCATCTTTTAAACACACCCGCTTTGAGCGTAATGCAAGATTCGGCACTGAAAGTTAATAGAAAATCACTATTGCTTCTTTTGGTTCCCGTGATTCCGATGCTTGTGGTTTATGGTAGCAACCTAATGGTGTGGATGGTGCTCGTCGGTATTGTCGTTTTGTTCGCGGTGCTTGGCTTGGTCAGTTCATTGCTGACTCGACTGGTCAGCAAGCTTCCTATGAACACTACGATGAAGCTCGCAGTCAGCCGACTGAACCGAACCAGCGTAGCAAGTGGCGTACAGTTTGCCGCTCTGGCTCTGTCATTAATGCTACTTTCAGTGATTTGGCTGGTCAGAACAGACTTGTTATCGGACTGGCAGCAAACATTGCCTGATGATGCACCAAACGTGTTTGCGTTAAATATTGCCTCTACCGAAGTCGACAGCTATCTGACCACGTTGGATGAAAATGTTCAGGATCGATCTGAGGCTTATCCTATTATTCGTGGTCGTGTAAGCACCATCAATGGTATTCCGGCGAAGGATTACGTTCTTAGTAAGCGGGGAGCTGAAGAAGAGACTGATGCTCTGAGTAGAGAATTGAACTTTACCTGGGCTGATCAGATTCCGGCGCACAATGATTTGCTGGAAGGTGAGTGGGTAGGGAAAGGTTCTGTATCTGTTGAAAGCGATGTCATGTCAGAGCTTGGGCTGGAGATAGGAGACACTCTTACGTATGTGATAAATGGAGTTACTGTTGAAGCAAAAGTGGATTCGGTGCGTCATGTAGAATGGCGTGAGATGAAACCGAACTTTTACTTCATTTTCTCACCTGATGTGTTGGAAAGTATTCCTTCCACTTACCTAGTTAGTTTTCGCATCAATGATGAACAAAAACCATTCCTGAACCAGCTATCCAGAAGCTATCCAACGGTTAGCGTGATGGATATCAGTACTATGGGAGCCAAGATACAAGAGCTCCTCAGACAAATCGTCTGGGCTATTACTGTGCTTGCTGCGCTAGGAGTGATTGCGGGATTAATGCTTATTTTCACTTTGCTACGGTTAAGCCTTTCACAGCGTCAGCAGGAAATACGCCTCTACCGCACGCTCGGAGCGTCGAAAAAGCGTATTTCTAATACTCTGTGGTGCGAATTTGGTTTAATGGCAATTATTGCAGGAATAATTGCAAGCTTTGGTGCCGAGGTTAGTGTAGCAAGCTTAATGAAATGGGGATTCGAATTAACACCTAATGCACACCCTTGGTTGTGGTTAATTCTTCCAGTGCTCAGTTTTGCGACACTTGGATTGGTTCTTAACACCCTGATAAAACGGTTATTAATTCCTGTGAATAAAGGTGCATACTGACCTTCTGTGAATAACTAAGGGTGACTTATCCACAAAATCGGTGGATAAATATTGGGATAACTTTGGGCGAAATATCACTTGATATTCGCCCAAGCCAGTAGCTTAGGAACTTTGCAGCAATTTGTTATTCACAAAACTGAAATGTCCTTATCTTCAAGCCTATCGGTCAAGTATTTTTTAAGTTTTTTTTGATCCTTCTTTATAACTAATAAGTACAAGAAAAATGTGATTTTCTTCAAAACAATATCTGAGTAAAATACTTAGGTAATTAAAATACTTAGCAAAGACATGACCCTCAAAGCATTCAAAGAACACGAATCAGTTAAAGTTGGCATTATTGGTGGTGGAATAGCAGGTTCAACTGCCGCTCTGAAATTATCTGAGATGGGGTTAGACGTATCGCTTTTTGAGAAGCGAGACAGTTTAGTAAGTGGTCCACCCATCTGCCATTTACATGCAGGTGGCAATTTATACCGGGAGATTTCTGAAGCCCAGTGTATTGAGCTGCTTAGGCAATCTATAGATACAGCAAAATTGTATCGTCACACCATCAATATCCGACCTACCGTTCTCGCAGTTCCAAACAGCGATTCGGGCAGTGCGACAGAGATATTGCCTCGCCTAAATGCAATCAAAGCTTATTACCAATCTCTGGTAAATCAGGACCCCACAAATAAAGTGCTTGGGGAGCCAGAAAGCTACTTTGTTGAATACTCCAAGGAAAAATTGCTTTCCTTGAAAGACAAAACCCAGCCAAAAGAACCTGTGACCTTCGATGACTGGATGATTCCGTTTGCCCAACACACCGATCTTGAACAAATCAAGTTTCCAGTCATAGCGGTTCAGGAGTTTGGGTGGAGTGTATTCCGTCTCTCATCTACGGTTGACCTGGCTTTAGAGTCTTCAAGCCACTGTAAGGTTTTTCTTGAAACTGAAGTACAGTCTGTGAAACAGGCAAATACGGGATGGGAGCTAGCGTACGTACACCGTAATGAATTGAAACCTGAAGTGGTTGAAATTGACTACCTCATTAACGCAAGTGGTTATGAAACGGGAACAGTTGACGACTGGGTGAACAAACCTAAGCAACGTCTGGTGGAGTTCAAGGCCGCTTACGTGACGAGATGGGAAGAGTGTGAACAACTTTGGCCAGAGGTCATTTTTCATGGTCCTAGAGCAACTCCGGCAGGAATGGCGCAACTAACGCCTTACGCCAATGGTGTATTTCAGCTCCACGGAATGACGGAATCTATTACTTTGTTTAATGATGGGTTGGTTGCCAGTACCGAAAAAAGTTCGCAGCCAGAGTTGCCGAGTTATCTTTCCAACAAAATTAAATACGGTTGGACAGTAGAGCAACAATCGGAACGTACAAACCGCGCGATTCAACATATGTCTAAATTTATTCCCTCATTTTCTGGTGCTAAAAGTGAAGGAAAGCCGTTGTTTGGAGCGCAGCAAGTGCCCGGAAATGATGTCACGCTTAGGGCGGCAGACGTATCATTTGAAGGGAGTAACTACGCCCGAATGGAAATTGTGAAAGGATCATCAGCCTTGGAAGCTGCCGATCTAATTGCTCGACACATGACTGAGCAAGGCTTTGTTGGTCGAGGTGAACAATCTTTCAACTGGCAAATTTTGGATGGTATCGAGGAGTCGGATGTTGTCGGCAGAGCCATTGAGCTAGCTAAAATGAGACAATACCCTGATGAACTCGCGCTTATTGCCGGGGTGTCTAAACCTATCTAGCTTTAGTTAATTTAAACTGATCTTGATAAGCCCGCTTACAACAGCGGGCTTATTCGTTTTACTTTTTAAATCAGCTTTTTACGAATTTGGATAACTAGAGCTTCTGCGAGTACAACCACAACAAATATACTGAGTAGTACGACTGAAACCTTCTGCCATTCAAACAGGTTCTGAGCGTCGTTCAATACAACGCCGACACCGCCTGCACCAACCAATCCAAGTACTGCCGATTCGCGAACATTGATGTCCCAACGGAATAGCACAATGGAATAGAACGCTGGCATTACTTGAGGCCAGTATCCTTTTAGCAAAATACTTGTTGTTGATGCCCCGGTTGCTCGGAGAGCCTCTATGGTTCCCATATTGACTTCGGTAATGGCTTCAGCGAGCAATTTGCCTACAAAGCCGATGCTTCTAATCGCAATGGCCATTATTCCGGCTAGAACGCCTGGTCCAAAGAGGGCGATAAAAAGCAATGCCCAGACTAAAGAGTTAACAGAGCGAGAAGACACCAGGAAGAATTGCGCAATCCAGTTGAGTGTTTTGCTCGGTGTTATGTTTGGCGCATTAAGCAGAGCCAGCGGTACAGCAAATATTAGGGTGAATAGGGTGCCCAGCGTAGCTGTGTGCAGGGTTTCGATTAGGGCTGCGTGAACAGTTTCTGGGTAGAAGGGATAATCCAACGGTACCATTCGCTCAAACATGTCCGCAAATTGAGCTGGCGCGTCGTACAGAAACTCAGGAATGACCTCCACGGTTTGCCACGACCAGACCAAAGCCAGTACAAAGCAAAAGTAGGCGGAAAAGCGCATCAGTTTTTCTGATAGCGTAAATCTTTGCCAGTGATGATCGATATTCTGGGTGGTCATCAGAAAATTCTCCTCACAATGTTTGACAGGAATTCACCTATCAAAATCAACGAAATAATGGTGATAAGAATTGCCGCAACAAAATCGTAATCAAAGCGCTGAAAAGCGGAGAACAATGTTCCTCCTAAACCACCAGCACCTACAATCCCAACCATGGTGGAGTTACGAAGATTCGAGTCGAGTTGGTAACTTGAAAAACCAATGAACCGAGAAAACACCTGAGGCATAACCGCGAACAACACGACGCTGGCGAAGCTTGCTCCCGTAGCGCGAATGGCTTCCACTTGTTTGAAGGAGATTTCTTCTATTGCCTCTGCAAACAATTTTGCGATGAAGCCTATTGATGCAAATACTAAAGTCAGTATCCCAGCAAGCGGACCGAAGCCCACTGCCTTTACAAACAGAATGGCAATTATCACAGGGTGGAAGGATCGACAAAGTGCGATAAATCCTCTTACGGGTGCGTTGATGATTAAAGGCATCATGTTTCTGGCTGCCAGTAAACCCAGAACGAGGGAGATAACAATCCCGAAGAAGCTGGAAATAATCGCAATCTGCAAGCTTTCGGCAAGACCACTCAGCAGCAAGTTCGTACGTGAAAAGTCTGGCGGAAACATTCGAGACAGCAGTCTTTCACTTTCACCAATACCAATCACTATTCGATCAATACTTATGCCTAAAGAAGAAAAGCTGTAAAAGAGGTACGCGAGAACCCCAATCCAAATGGCTTTGCTAGACCAATGGCTTTTAAATGGGTTCTCATGGTCATGAGTTAGTCCAGCCATGATTCCCCTCCATAGATGATTTTTAAGTCCTCTTCGGTAATACCGTCGGGATGACCGTCGTAGTGCACTTTTCCGCCACACATTCCTATGATTCGCTTGGCGAAGCGTTTGGCCAGATTCACATCATGAATATTCACCAGAACCGGGATCTGGTTCTTCTCTGCTAATTGTTCCATCAATTCCATGATTTCGACCGCTGTTTTAGGGTCAAGAGAAGAAGTGGGTTCATCGGCAAGCAAAATATAAGGGTCTTGCATTACTGCCCGGGCAATACCGACTCGCTGCCTCTGACCACCAGATAAACTGTCTGCTCGCTGATTTGCAAAATCGTATAAACCAACAAACTTAAGTAGTTCAAACGCATTGTTGATGTCTTTCTGAGTGTAGTTTCGTCTCCAGGCATTCCATGCACTCATGTAGCCGAGGCGACCTGTTAACACGTTTTCTAACACTGAGAGTCTTTCGACTAGGTTGTATTCTTGAAATACCATGCCAATGTGACGGCGTAACATGCGTAATGGCGTACCTTGAAGTTTCGTTAAGTCTTTGCCGTCAAAAAGAATTTCGCCTGAAGTTGGATCGTTCAGTCGGTTGATACAGCGCAACAGTGTGCTTTTACCTGTGCCTGACGGACCGATAATCGCCACAATGCCTGGTTCGTCGATCTGAATGTCGATACCTTTTAAAATAGGTTTTCCTTGGATATAAGAATGTTGCAACTCATTGATGGCAATGCCACGTGGACTCGCTATTGTCATCGTTATTTCCTTGTTTTTGAGAAAGCCTATGCCCTACCCATAAGGGCATAGGAAATAAATGAATATAGGATTAGTGGGTTAGTTGTTTGCCTGTTTTGCTAATTCAGCGGCTTTCTTTTTAGCGCGCTTAGCGGCCTCTTTTTCCGCCAGCTTTTTAAGCCCGGTTTTGGTGTAAGCGGTACCTGTTGCGTGTGCAATGTTTCGAATCACTTCCCACTCTTCTTTGTAGGTAATAGGAGAGAAACGGTCAGCACCTTTAAAAGTTGCGCTCATTTCCGGAGTGAAGCGGTAGGTGGAAAAGGCTTCTTTAATTTTGGAAACAAGATCAGGGTTTAGATCGTGTGAATATCCGAACGCGGAAGTCGGGAAGCGGGGGCTGCGGTAAATGATTTTCAGCTTGTCGGCGTCGACTCGACCGGCATCAACCATTCGGTCATACACATCTGAAGCAACCGGTGCCGCATCATAGTCGCCATTGAATACACCCAAAATTGACTGATCGTGTTTACCTGAATAAAGCACTTTGTAGTCCTTGTCAGGCGTTATGCCTTTGCTAGGGAACAGGGCGCGAGGAGCAAGATTACCCGAGTTAGATGACGCAGAAGTATGCGCAACACGTTTGCCTTTAAGATCATCCATGGTGTTGATACCGCTGTCTTTACGCACGATTGTGATCAGGTTGTATCCCTGGAATCCGTTTTCGTCACCTTTTACCGCAATTGGCACGTAGCCGGCTAAGTTTACGGCGTATCCCGTTGGACCAGTTGAAAAGCCAGCGACGTGCAGTCTACCGGAACGCATTGCCTCAACCTGTGCTGAATTAGAGTGCACCGTGTAGTAGATCACTCGCTTACCAGTAATGTTACTTAAGTGCTCCTGAAAATCAGCAAACGCATCTTTGTAGATTGCGGGATCTTCAACAGGAGTATAGGTAAATACTAGAGTACTTGGGTCTCGCCAGTCGTCTTTATTTTTTGGCGTGTCAGCCACAAGGTCATTGTTCTCATCACAGTATCTGTCGTCGAGAACGCCTTTGTGATTACAGGTATCTGCCAGCGCAACGGAAGGCAGGAGTAGGGAGGTAGCAATGAGCAGTCCTTTATATGCTAATTTCATCTTGAAACCTTTTGTTTGTTTATTTGTAAAGGGTCACTATTGCAATAGCGAGGAGTGTGCCAATTAATTATTTCTTTAATATCAATGATATATAGTTGCGTGGTATTTTGCTTTTTACATTTGTGTCACATTTGTCCCTTGGGTTCTTCTATTTTGGGTCAAATCTGTCCAGTCGTTTTTTGAAACGGGCATTCACTTTATGAGAAGGCTGAAAATGCTCAGCCTTCTCAGAATAATTATTTTAAACCCATGCAGTTAGCGTAGTAGGTCACGGTTGAAGGCCAGTCGCTGAATACGCCCAACACGCCAACATCCTGTGCTAACGTATCAAGCATAACCATCATGTCACCATCGTTGTTGATGCTGTCAGTAACGCTCTGGTAGTACCATCCGCCGCCATTATTCAATGGACCGGAGCGTTCCAGTGTCCATGTGATAATGTCTAGCCCTGCTTCTTTTGCCAGCTTGGTGTAGTCTGATGCGACGATTTGTCCTTTTTCATCAAGAGTTACCAGCGCATACATCGGAGGTGCGATGATATTAACTCCAGAGTCTTTAAGCGCTTTCATATCAGCCAAATCTGGTTTGAAACCTTCTTGATTGTAGACGCGGTCATCTAAGTAGACGGCTTGCTTACCAAACTTAGGGTTGTGCTTAATCCAGTATTTAACGTCTTCTAAATTAAACGACTGAACATAGGCATCTTGCGCTTTGATTCCAGCAGCCTTCAATTCATCGATCAGCTTCTGTGCGTAGTCTTGCTGAGAGAACCCATTAAATGGCATTGAGACGGCGGGAGATTTGAGTTCAGGTGTGACTTTAACACCATGCTGTTTGAAAAGAGCGACACTTTCTGCGTGTGTCATCAAAGTGCCGGTGCTGGCATAAAGATCGGTTCGCCAGCCTGCGGTCCCATCCATGTACTCTTCAACAGTGGTTGCCATAGGGTTGAAGCCATCCATCTTACCTTTAAGCGTTTTGAACTCCGCCAGAGTAAAATCAGAGGTTCTGCATTCAGCCTGTGCTTTTTCTCCTGTTTCAAGGTTGGCAGGTTTAAAAGGAACGGTACATTTTTTTGCAAGTTCAGGAATAGCTAACACGTTGGTCGTGGTATGCAGGTCGCTCTGAGAATGTCGGCAGACAAGCTCTTTATCCTTGGTGAAGGTTACGTCACATTCGAGTACGCCCGCACCCGTGCGAATTGCAGCCAGATAAGACTCTTTTGTGTGTTCAGGAAACTGCATCGCGGCACCACGATGACCTATCGAAAAATCACTTCGGTAAAATGGCCCAGCTTCACAGGCTTGAAGCTTGGTTTTTAGAGAGCTTTCATCCATGTTGTCGACTAAGTACATAGGACGAGGTCCTAAATCGGCGGTGACTTTAGCCTGCGCTATTCCAGCAGTTAAACACAGGCAAACAAGCGCCGATCCCTTAAGTACGTTATTCATTGTTATCTCCATTTTTTAATAGCACCTTGTGTGCAAATGGAGAATTGCAGAGGATATGCCAAAATTAATTTCATTGAAAAACAATGAGATAAAAATTCCATCGAATGATTTGGGTCAAAAATGTCTTAGGGTCAACAGACCTTAATCACTTTGATACCTTAAAGCTTTCCTTATTGAGTTGATGCTTTTTCATTTTCCGATAGAGCGTTTTTCTTGGAAGATCCAATATTTCAGATACATGGGTGATGTTGCCATTCGAACTAACCAGTGCTTTTGTCAGCAAGTCTTTTTCGTATTGATCCATTTGCTCTTCAAACCCAAGAGCTTGTTGAGTTTTAGATTGATTAATCGGAGCTTGAAGGTCGAAACCATCACCTACGATGCCCAGAACAAAACGCTCCGCTACGTTTCTGAGTTCTCGAACATTGCCCGCCCAGTCATGTCTGTGAAGTTGCTGTATGTGCTCTGGATACAGGCTCGGAGCACGGGTTGAATACTTTTCACAAACTTGAAGTACAAAGTGGCGAAACAAACTCTGAAGATCTTCTTTTCGATCTTTTAGAGGGGGCAGGTGAATGCTCGCAATGTTAAGCCGGTAGAAGAGGTCCGCGCGAAAATAGCCTGTATCACTGAGCTGTGCCAAGTCTGCTTTGCTTGCTGCGACAATGGTTATGTTGACCGGGATTAATTCGTTGCTGCCCACGCGCTCAATCACGCGCTCCTGTATCACTCTTAGCAGTTTAATTTGAATAGCAATCGGCATGGTTTCTATTTCATCGAGAAACAAAGTCCCACCGTTGGCCTGTTCAATTTTACCAATGCGTTTTCGATTTGCACTGGTGAAAGCTCCGGCTTCATGACCAAACAATTCGCTCTCAATAATACTTTCGCTCATGCCACCACAGTTGATCGCCACAAAGGGTTTGCTCCTTCTTTTACTGAAAAGATGAAGCGCTCTGGCGATGACTTCTTTCCCTGTTCCTGTCTGACCGTTGATGATGGTGTCGACATTGGATTTAGCCAGTGCGAGAACCTGAGAACGGATCAACTCCATTTTGTTGGAGTCACCAATAATTACGTCCTCGATATGAGTTGAAGATGGAAGGGGGTGTTTCTCAAGTTGTAACTGACGAGATTGACATGCCATGAGTAACTTTTCAGTCAGTGTTTCAGGCTCAAGAGGCTTTTCAAGGAAATCATAAGCGCCATTTTTCATGGCTTCAATCGCCATAGGAATGTCGCCATGACCGCTCATCAGAATCACAGGTACGCCAGGTGCTCGGTTCTGAATAGCGGCGAGCAGACTCAGCCCGTCAAGTGTCGGCATTTTTATATCACATAAAACTGCACAATTGCTTTCTGGTTTGAGTTGTTTTAATCCCAGTTCCGGGTCGGTATAAGAATCAACGTCAAACCCTTCAAGTTCCAGCATTTCGCTGACAGCGTCGACAACGTCATGTTCGTCGTCAATAAGTAAGATAGCGTGCTTCATTGTAATCGTTATTGATGTCGTAGAGTTAAAGTAAAAGTGGTTCCAGTTGTTTGGTTGGAATCGGCAGAAATGGATCCTCCAAAGTCTTTAATTATGTTATACGCGATAGAAAGCCCCAATCCCAAGCCATCCCCAGTTTCTTTGTTGGTATAGAAAGGGTCGAAGATATGGGGGATCTCGCTCTCTTTAATGCCGCTTCCATTGTCTCTGACGGAAACGACAACGTCGCCATTTTCTGAAAGGGAGCCGGAAATCGATATATCTGGTTCGGGCGTGGTCGCAACGGCATCCAGTGCGTTCCCCAGAATATTGACAAAAACTTGTTCCAGACGAATAGCATTGGCACTGACTATTACGTCAGGTAAATCTTTTACCTTAATGATGTTGGAAGGTGTCCGGCTTTCTAGTAACTGTATGGCATCGGAAATAGTGCGCTTTAGCTCGACTTTTTCGATATGCCCGTCACTTTTTCTGGCGAAGGCTCTGAGGTGTTTGGTGATTGACGCCGTTTTTGCTAGAAGCACCTGAATTTTTTCTAAGTTAGTGATGGCTTTTTCAGGGGAATTTTTATCGAGCCACAGTTTGGCGCTTCTTACATGGCTGGTGGCTGCAGTCAGAGGTTGGTTAATTTCGTGGGTAATACCAACACTGAGCTCTCCGAGGGCGGCTAATTTTCCAGCTTGAATAAGCTCGTCTTGCGTTGACCTGAGTTTTCTTTCGGCGTTCGTTCTTTCGATGACTTCCTGTTCTAGACGCTTGTTGGTCTGCTCCACTTCAATGGCGGTTTGCTGGAAGAACTGAAGATCTTTGGCCATTTCTGTTACTTCGTCGCCCCCTGAAATGGCCACTGGAGTGAGCAGATGCCCGCTCGAAATTGCTTTCATATTCATTTGAAGCTGTCTTATGCGTTGCAGAATGTTCCGCTGAACATAAAACCATGAGACGGCAATGGCAGCCGCTACGCTGATGAGAGAGAAAAATAAGGCGATTCGTTGATTCGCTGCCAGAGAGTGCCGAGCCGTATTCAAAGAGTGGTCGATATCCGAATTGACCGTGTTTGTGTAGCGCTCAATTTGGACAGCTAATTGGTGAAGGTGGGTATTACTGTTCTCAAGAAAGAACTGTTGCTGATATTGTCTATCTATGATTTCGTCTTTTAGGGCAAACAAACGCCCACCCCGAGACGTAAGATTGTGGATCACGGTAAGTTGATCGTCCAGAGTCGGGTTTTGTAGGGAAACAGAACTGCTTTTCCATATTTCCCACCACTGATCCCCAATGGACTCTAGCCTCTGAATTGTGTCATCCAATTCATTGAAGCTGTTATCGTTGTACAACTTTTCAGCCAGACCAGACTGATAATAGAGGAGCGAGCGGAAGGTGGCATAATCAATGGATGCCTTATCCTGAGCTGAAAGTTCGTCCAGCGATTCACCAGCGAGTTCTAATAATGGGAAAAGCCCTTCAAGCAGAAAATTGAGTTGAGAGGACAACTGCTCTGACTGAGCTTCACTTTGAAACAGCAGACTCAGGCTATTTCCGATTTGAGTAATGACATCTTTGAAGTAAGCATGATAGTCGGGAAACTGAACCATGACCTGGTTCATCTCGCCAATGGCCTGGTTGATGTCGTCCATGGCGCGATTTCGAGCAACATTGGAATCTGCGGTTCCGATGAGAGGTGCCGTGGAAATGATTAGACGGACTTTATCATTGAGTTTTGCTGCGTAGTCGAGTGCTTTTAGGTCGGTGTTATTCAGATGCTCCAGCCGGGTATTAATGTCCGAAAACGTGTAAGAGGAGAGTGCTGACACGATGAGAGTAGTCAGAGACAACATCGCCATTGCCAACGCAAGGCGCAACCCCATACCTTTCCATCGAATTTTCATAACGGCAACTTGCTTAAGCGAACAGAGCTCTATATGACCAACTTTAGCTCTTTTATTCTAGCGAAGTTACGGTTTTGTTAATGAAATTCGGCGCTGGGTCACCAAACCTTTAAAAGCTCAGGGTTGAAGTAAGGGGGCAATGATCACTCAAACGATAGCTTAACGCTTCTTTTTTACTGAACGTGATTTGCTTTGACTGACTTAAATTCAGATCTGAGCTGGAAACCACGTGGTCGATTAGGTTTCGGTATTGGTGGGTTTTAGTTGGGTTGGTTCGGGAGCGCACTCTGCATTCAGCGGGTGTCTTTTTACTGTTTAACACGACTCGCCCATTGGTTCCTTTAGACAGTATCTTCCACAGCCAGTCGTTTGGGTAGGCGAGATTGTGATTAAAGTCGCCGATAATGACGAAGGATTGATTGTTGGTGAGCCTTTCTGTAATCCATGCGTTGATACTATTTCCCTGTTTAGCCAGTACTCGGCAAGCATCGGTCTTTCTTTTGGCGGCAAAACAGCCAGATTTCAGATGAATCGAGAGTAGGTGTATTGGTTTTCCTGCTTTTGGCTTTGCCACTATGTAGGTAGCAAACCTAAGCTTGTTGAACTGACCGGGAAGGAGATTCAAATCGTCAGGGTCACTGACCTCGATACCTTCTGATACTGCAAACCCTGTGTATTGGTTGATGTCTTCAAACTGAAGATCCTGATGCTTTTTTCTCGCCCTGTCTGAGAAATAATATTGGTACCCAGGTCCTGTTACCCTCATTAACGCTTCTTCACTGTCTACTTCCTGAAAAGAAAAAATGTGCATTGGTTGTTCCGATACTCTGGAAAAAACATCTCTTAATGCAACAAAATCGCGATCTTTACGCTGGCTTGGTTCAATTCGCTTACTTGGATTGGTTGTCAGCCACTCGATATTCCAGGTGGATAAAGTAAGTTCAGTTGCTAAAGCTGGGCAGTGAATGGCGGTAAGCAAAAAGAGTAAAAAGCGTTTCAAAATAGACTCGATTGTTATTGGTATTTTTCAAAGATAATAACGAAATTTTAATAGATAAAGTATGACGTTTGGTTCGAATTTAATAAAGAATTCAAATGTGCGATCTTCGCCACTAAGATCGATTTGATCTTGCACTGTAGACATCGTTTGTTGATTTGGATCAAAACAGTCGAATAGGGCATCCCTTTTAATACGCCACAACATATTGTGTCTGTATGCGTTCATGTTGTGCATATAGTGTGTTTTTTGAACTACTCGAATACAAGGGGATACGGTGAATACAGTTGTCATTAAAAGGGATGGTGCGAAAGCGCCTTTTGATAAGGAAAGAATCGTTGCCGCTGTTGAAAGTGCTTCACATACCGTTGATGAAGCCTTAAGCCGTTATGCCCAGCAAGTTGCCAGTGCGGTATACAATTCGCTAGAAGAACGAGACGAAATTTACATTCAGGACATTCAGACTTTGGTTGAAAACGAACTGATGCAAGGTCCATATAAAGGGCTTGCGCGTTCTTATATTGAATATCGTCATGATCGCGACATTGCGCGTGAAAAATCGAGTGCTTTAAACAAGGAAATCGAAGGACTCATCGAGCAAAGTAACGCCGACTTGCTCAATGAAAATGCGAATAAAGACGGCAAAGTGATTCCAACTCAGCGTGACCTTTTGGCTGGCATTGTGGCAAAGCACTATGCCAAAACACACATTCTCCCACGCGATATTGTTCAGGCTCACGAAGCTGGGGACATTCATTATCACGATCTCGATTATGCGCCGTTTTTCCCTATGTTTAACTGCATGCTGATTGACTTAAAAGGCATGTTAACCCATGGGTTTAAGATGGGTAATGCCGAGATTGATACGCCTAAATCAATTTCTACCGCAACAGCAGTAACAGCGCAGATCATTGCCCAGGTTGCCAGCCACATTTATGGCGGCACCACCATTAATCGCATTGATGAAGTGCTTGAACCTTATGTACTGGCAAGTTTTGAAAAACACTTAGACATTGCGAAAGAATGGGACATCCATAACCCTGAAGCTTTTGCCAAAGCTCGAACCGAGAAAGAATGTTTCGATGCTTTCCAGTCGCTCGAATACGAAGTGAATACGCTCCACACTGCGAACGGTCAGACCCCTTTTGTCACTTTTGGTTTTGGTCTCGGCACAAGTTGGGCATCCAAACTGATCCAGCAGTCTATCCTGAAAAACCGTATTGCTGGTTTGGGCAAAAATCGTAAAACAGCGGTTTTTCCTAAATTGGTGTTTGCGATTAAAGATGGGTTGAACCATAAAAAATCGGATCCGAACTACGACATTAAAACCCTTGCTCTTGAATGTGCTTCAAAGAGGATGTACCCGGATATTCTGAACTACGACAAAGTAGTTGAAGTTACAGGTTCGTTTAAAACCCCGATGGGTTGCCGCAGTTTCTTAAACACTTATGAAGAAAATGGGGAACTGATTCATGAAGGACGAAACAATATTGGTGTTGTCAGTCTAAATCTGCCTCGTATAGCACTTCAGGCGGAAGGTTGTGAAAAGCGTTTCTACGAACTACTGGAGGGCAAGCTGACACTTGCACGACGTGCACTTGAGACTCGCATATCGAGACTTGAGTCCGTGAAAGCTCGTGTTGCGCCAATCCTATACATGGAAGGAGCTTGCGGTGTGCGTTTGCAAGCAGATGAAAGCGTCGCATCTATCTTCAAAAATGGAAGAGCATCCATTTCCCTAGGCTACATCGGTATCCATGAAACCATGGTCGCGCTATATGGCGAAAATCAACACATGTACGACAGCGATACTCTAAGAAACAAGGGAATCGAAGTTGTTAAATTCATGAAGAAGCGCGTCCAAGCCTGGACTGATGAAACGGGTTATGGCTTTAGCTTATATGGCACGCCAAGCGAAAATCTGTGCAGCCGTTTTTGTCGTATCGATACCAAAGAATACGGTGTGATCAATGGCGTTACCGACAAAGGGTATTACACCAACAGTTTCCACCTGGACGTTCAAAAGAAGGTTAACCCGTACGACAAGATCGATTTCGAGATGCCTTACCCTGAAATCTCCAGTGGTGGCTTTATCTGTTATGGGGAATTCCCGAATATGCAGCGAAACATCGAAGCGTTGGAAAACGTTTGGGACTACAGCTACACTCGCGTTCCATACTACGGTACGAATACGCCAATTGATGAATGCTACGATTGCAGTTTTACTGGTGAATTTGAGTGCACTAGCAAAGGCTTCACCTGCCCAAGTTGTGGTAACCATGATTCCACTCGCGTGTCAGTGACACGTCGCGTTTGTGGGTATTTGGGAAGCCCTGATGCAAGACCGTTTAACTTCGGCAAGCAAGAAGAAGTGAAGCGCAGGGTCAAACACCTTTAATGAACTACCACCAATATCACCCCATTGATGTGGTAAACGGACCGGGCACACGCTGTACACTGTTTGTGTCCGGCTGTGTGCACCAGTGTCGCGGTTGTTACAACAAATCCACCTGGTCTCTCTGTTCTGGTCATCCCTTTACACAAGAACTGGAAGACAAAATCATTGAGGATCTGTGCGACACACGCATTCCAAGAAGAGGGTTATCTCTGTCGGGAGGTGACCCGCTTCATCCTAAAAATGTACCTGATGTTTTACGTTTGGCGAAGCGTGTAAAAGAAGAATGCCCGTCCAAAGACATTTGGATGTGGACAGGGTATCTTCTGTCTGAACTCGATGCGCTTCAAAAAGAAGTGGTTGATTTTGTAGATGTATTAATTGATGGAAAATTCGAACAGTCGCTTGCCGATCCAAGGCTGGAATGGCGAGGAAGTTCTAACCAAATCATTCACTACATGAAAGTGTAAAACCAGATGTTCAGCGTCTGGCTTTAACTTGCTCAAACCAAACACAATTTCCTTTCGATTTTTTGTTGTAACAGTGTTAACGTGCTTACCACTATTGACTTTCAAAGGGTTGTGAATTTCATGTTATCTCATCTTCCGGAGCCTAAACAGGATCCGATTCTTTCGCTTTCTGTCGCTTATAGAAATGATCCCCGCAATGAAAAAGTGGATCTGGGCATTGGTGTCTATCGCAATAGCGAAGGAGCAACGCCAATTATGAAAGCAATCTCTCTGGCACAGGAAAAAGTGACGTCAACACAGACAACAAAAGCCTATGTTGGTCTTGCGGGCTGCGAAGACTTCAACCAATGCATGGTTGATTTACTTTTGAAAGGCACTTCGGCGTATGACAGAGTGTCTGCTATCCAGACTCCCGGAGCAAGCGGTGCCCTTAGAATGCTTGGAGATCTCCTTAAAGTAGCTCAGCCGGGCACAACGGTATGGCTAAGCAATCCGAGTTACGTGAATCACCAACCTGTTATGGAAGCGGCGGGTCTGAAAGTAAAACACTACCGCTACTTTAGCCCATCTACCAAGCAAGTTGATGTTCCGGGCATGCTGGAAGACATTTCAAAAGCAGGCAAAGAAGATGTGGTTCTGCTTCACGGTTGTTGTCATAACCCAACCGGAGCAGACATCGATTTTGATGCATGGAAAGCGATAACCGACATGGCAGTAAAACAAGGTTTTACTCCGTTCGTCGACATCGCGTATCAAGGTTTTGGTGACGGATTAGAGGAAGACGCAAAAGGTCTTCAGTTTATGGTAAACAGCGTTGAAGAAATGTTGATCACCACCTCTTGTTCAAAGAACTTCGGTTTATACCGTGAGCGTACAGGCGCGGCAATCGTAGTCGGTAAGAATGCAAAGGAATCAGGGAATGCTAAAGGCAAGCTTCTTCAGCTGGCACGAGCAACCTATACCATGCCGCCTGACCATGGTGCGGCACTGGTCAAAACGGTATTGAGTGATGACAACTTGCGCCAGATTTGGCGTGAAGAGTTGCAGCAAATGCAGCACCGTCTTGTCTCCCTGCGTTCGGGCTTATGCGCGGAGCTAAAAAATACACATAACTCTGACCATTTTGACTTTATCCAGTCACACAAGGGTATGTTCACTGTGTTAGGCTTTTCTTCCGAGCAAATGCTTCGCTTACGAGAAGAATATGGGATCTATGGTGTCGGTGACGGGCGAATCAATATCGCTGGTTTAACTGAAAAAGACATCCCTTACGTAGCGAATGCGATATTTACTGTAGCAGACCGATAAGAGGGTGGAGATGAAGTCGAGCAGACCTATCATTTTTCTTGCAATAACTGGAGTCCTTAGTGCGTGTATCAACATTCAGCAGGGTGGAGTCCCTCTGGTTGTAGATGATGCAACGGTTTCGGAAGAGAAGGTAGCAGGTATGCTAAAAACACAGGATGGAAAGCTGATCCTTGGCGAAAAAGAATGGGTTTACATTTCAGGATTGGATGAGAGCTTTAAGGCTCGAGTCGATACTGGTGCAACGACTTCATCCATCAGTGCTGTCGATATCGATAAGTTTAAAAGTGGTGGGCAAGACTACGTTCGTTTTCGAATTGCCCATGACGGAACCAAAAGTCAGCTTTTGACTTTGCCTGTTCAAAGATGGGTGCGGATTAAACAGTCCAGCAGAGAAGGTTATCAGAGGAGAGCGGTGGTTGAGGGTGAAATCCAGATTGGAGATTTAAAAACCTCCACGGAATTTACACTTGCAGATCGTTCCCACCTTACGTTCCCAGTATTGCTGGGAAGAAGTTTCTTCCGAGACGTTGCCGTTGTAGATGTCAGCAAGCAGTATGTACAAAAGAAAGTAAACTAAACAAAGAAAGCCTTCAAAATGAAGGCTTTCTTTCTATTTGACCTGTACTTAAGGTCAACAGACCCTAGAACATGAATCTCGCGCCCATGATAAGTTGGGAGCCATAGACACCGTTATCGGCAATATTGGCACCAATGGACAATTGGTCGGTGGAATGGAATCGTCCGCCAAAGCTGTATGTTAGCTCAGTAGTATCACTGTATACCAACTGTCCGACTTTAACGTTTGCTTCGATGTTATCCAGTACCCAGATTCTGGCACCGATGTTTAACTCTGGAACAAACTGGTTACCAACAAACTTGTCGTCACTGGTTTTGATGTTGTGAAGCAGCATCTGACCAAAGATATCGGCAAAACCTGTAGCAGGTCCATTGAAACCTACGCCAGCGGCAATGTCGTAGTCGCCTTCAAATCGGGAATCTAGTCGACCAATAAAATGTGTATTTTCAGTAAAGGTTAGATTACCTTCAACACCGTATGATGTTGGGCTAGCACCCACGCGAAACTCTACAGAAGAGTAATTAAAGTTGTTTGCTAGAGCAGCCGCAGGGGTTAGTGCAGTAAGTAAAAGTGCTAGGCGGTGTTTGCGTCCAAACATATGTAATCCATCCATTTTAGTGCTTTGGCGAAGTGCCGTAATACAGGTATACAAAAAGGTCTGCAAAAAGCAGACCAATTATTCAAAACGGATGAGATTTCAATAAGATCTTAGAGTATTTGTAGATGATCAACTTCAATTTCTGGTGTTGAACCACCTTCGTATTCTCCATAAAGACGGATTTTTGACTCAGCATTCAGCGGTTGTGTCAATGTAATGTCATCCAGCTCTATCTGAATTTCGGCTTGTCCGTCGGTAAAAATAAAGGTGTCTTTACTGATTTGCTTAACGATATGACCTTCAGTCACCACATCCATTTCGGTCATCCAGCTAGTGTCTTCTAGCATTTGCGATACGGGCGTGAGATCAACGGGGCCATTGTAGTTTAAGCAGGTATCTTCTCTGTCTTTGTCGCCCGCCAAAGCAATGGTCGGGAAAGCAATGATAGTGGCAGCAATGGCTAATACAGTGTTTTTCATCTTGGAATCCTTTTTTCCTATTGAGTTCGAAGTTAATTAAAACAGCGTTTGTTTTAACCAACTGTGAGCGCAGGATTCATGTTGAATTCATTTTAGGTTGGGCTTATGAGGTAATGAAGCTACTATTAGCCAATTCAAAATTAACAATAAAATGAAGCGATTATGATCCCAGCAGTTGAAGCTTTAATGGTTCAAGGCACCACATCTGATGCCGGCAAATCGGTACTAGTGGCAGGCTTATGCCGCGTGCTTACCAGAAAAGGGATAAAAGTTGCCCCTTTTAAGCCACAAAACATGGCGTTAAACAGTGCGGTGACCAAAGATGGGGGAGAAATCGGCAGAGCGCAGGCTGTTCAGGCACTGGCATGCCGTGTTGAACCGACTGTCCACATGAACCCGGTTTTACTAAAACCGAACTCGGATACTGGTGCTCAGGTGATTCTGCAGGGAAAAGCGATCACCAACATGGAAGCAAAGGGCTACCATGACTACAAAAAAGTTGCCATGGACAGTGTCATGGACTCGTTTGGTCGATTGCGACAGGAATTTCAGTCAGTAGTTATTGAAGGCGCTGGGAGCCCGGCAGAAATTAACCTTCGTGCAAATGATATCGCGAACATGGGTTTTGCAGAAAAAGCTGATGTTCCTGTCATCATTGTTGCAGATATTGACCGTGGTGGCGTTTTTGCTCATTTGTATGGCACGCTTGCTTTACTCTCTCAATCAGAGCAGGACAGAGTCGTTGGGTTTGTCATCAACCGTTTTCGCGGTGATATAAAGCTTTTGGAATCCGGTTTGGACTGGTTAGAAGAAAAAACAGGCAAACCTGTATTGGGGGTTTTGCCTTACCTACATGGACTGAATCTCGAAGCAGAAGATGCAATTACCGCAGAACAGGTGAAAGGCTCAGATCAGCAATTGTTTAAAGTAAAAGTCCCTGTTCTTACCAGAATCAGCAATCACACCGATTTTGATCCACTTCGACTCAATCCAGATATTGATTTTGAATACGTAGGAAAAGGCGAGTCACTGCAGGGAGCCGATCTCATCATTTTGCCCGGAACGAAATCGGTGCGCCAAGATCTTGCGTATTTGCGCTCTCAGGGGTGGGATAAAGAAATTCTCAGACATATTCGTCTGGGAGGAAAGATAATGGGTATTTGCGGTGGTTATCAAATGCTGGGTAAAACACTGTCTGATCCAGAGGGTATAGAAGGTAAAACAGGAAGCAGTAACGGTTTGGGGCTAATTGATTCCGAAACGATACTACTACCAGAAAAACAGCTTAAAAACGTGAGTGGGCAACTTAGCCTTAATGGCAAGACTGTTTCTGTGTCTGGTTATGAGATTCATGCCGGCGTGACTCAAGTCAACGAATCTCAGCCAATTACTCTAGACAATAACGAAAGTGATGGTGTTATCAGTAAGTGCGATCAGATATTTGGCAGCTACCTGCATGGTATATTCGAAGAATCTGAAGCGATGCAACTGATTTTGGATTGGGCGGGTTGTAAAGAGATAACACCTGTTGACTTTGAATTGCTCAAAGAGCAAGCGATAGACCGCATTGCGGACGCTATTGAAGATCACATGGATTTAGAAAAGCTTTGGGGCAAAGATTGGTCAAAACACGTTTAAGGTTATTACTCGCTCTTATTGTTTGTTTAACAACTGGAGCGGTTAGTGCGGAAGTCAGAATATTAGCTGCTTCGTCTATGACAAATGTCATCAACGAATTAGCAAAGAACTATGAAGAACAAACGGGTCTGAGTATCAAACCTGTGTTCTCTAGCTCTTCTTCTTTGGCGCGCCAGATTGTTCAGGGCGCTCCTGCTGATCTTTATTTGTCTGCCAATACCAATTGGGCAGATTACGTGATGAATAAGCTAGAGCTAGCAAAAGACAGAAAGTCAGACTTTGCTGAAAATCGACTTGTGTTAGTTTCACCTGCCAATAGCAATATAGAAACAGCAGAGTTGGATTCAAAAAAGTGGTGGCAATCCGTGCTTAAAAGTGACCGTATTGCCATCGGCAACCCCAACGCCGTCCCTGCTGGGATATACGCTAAAGAAGCACTTCAGTCACTGAATGTCTGGGATGAAGTGAAAAACAGGCTTGCACAAACAAATAACGTGAGAGTTGCATTAGCGTTGGCCGAAAGAGGCGAAGTGCCTTTGGCGATTGTATATCAGACGGATGCCTTGCAGAGTGACACTGTCACTAAATTGATGGCTTTCGATAGTCAACTTCATCGCAACATTACTTACCCATTGGTCAACGTATCCGGTTCGAACGATGCTAGATTGTTTCAAAGTTACTTACTTTCAGATGAAGGTAAAGCCATACTGACTAAATACGGTTTCTTGATATCACACTAATGCTGACAGATTTTGAATTAGAAGCGCTTGTTCTGAGCTTAAAAGTCGCTATATACGCCGTTGTATGGCTCACACCTTTTGGTGTGGGGATAGCGTGGCTGCTGGCACGTAAACACTTTTTTGGTAAAAGTGTGGTCGATGCCTGTATTCATTTGCCTCTTGTATTACCCCCTGTCGTCATTGGGTATTTGCTACTTGTTGTCATGGGTAAACAGGGGGTTGTGGGAAGCTGGCTTAATGAAACTTTCGGGATAGTTTTCAGTTTCAACTGGAAAGGGGCTGTATTGGCGTCTGCTGTGGTTTCACTTCCTCTCATGGTTCGAGCCATCCGACTAAATTTAGAAAGCATAGATAGGAAACTAGAACTGGCAGCCAGAACATTGGGGGCTTCACCAATCAAAGTGTTCTTTACCATCACGTTACCTCTGATTCTACCCGGGATCATCACGGGGATGATGCTTGCTTTTGCCCGAAGCCTGGGAGAATTTGGCGCTACCATCAGTTTTGTATCTAGTATCCCAGGGGAGACTCAAACTCTGCCGTTAGCCATGTACAGTTTTATTGAAACACCCGGAATGGAATATGAGGCTGCCCGTTTATGCGTCATCTCCATTGTTGTCGCATTAGGATCTCTACTCATTTCAGAAGCGCTGACCAGAAGCGCTAATCGTAAAATCGGAAACGCTGGCAGGGCAAACCGATGATTGTTCTTAAAATTAAGCACCAGCTCGGAGACTTGTTACTCAACGTAGATACTCAATTACCCAAAAAAGGGGTTACGGCTGTATTTGGTCGCTCTGGGGCGGGTAAAACTTCTCTTATCAATGTTCTTGCCGGGTTGACCAATCCTGACGAAGGGGAGGTGTCTATAAATGGGGACATCGTCTATTCAAGTCAGGAACGAATAAATACTCCTATTGAGAAACGCAACATAGGCTATGTGTTTCAAGATGCACGCCTGTTTCCTCATTATTCTGTTAAAGGCAATCTTCTTTATGGTGTAAAGGAATCAGATCATAGTCATTTTCAGTCAATCTGTAATTTACTTGAACTCAACCACTTACTAGACAGAAAGCCTTTTTCACTGTCTGGTGGTGAAAAACAAAGAGTGGCAATAGGTCGAGCGCTGTTATCAAAACCGGCGCTGTTACTTATGGATGAGCCATTGGCTTCGCTTGATTTACCTCGAAAACGAGAGGTTATGCCATTCTTAGAAAAGCTTGCTCAGGATATTCAGATTCCTATTGTCTATGTTACTCACAGCTTGAGTGAAATTATCAGGCTTGCTGATCACATGCTTCTTCTTAATAACGGAATGTTAGAAGCCTCAGGACCGCTGGTTTCGGTATGGGATTCGAAAGCCATGCGACCGTGGCAGTCTTTTTCCGAGCAAAGCACGCTGTTTGATGCCACAGTAAAACAACATCACGACCTATATTCACTTTCTCAGCTTATGTTGTGCGAGAACCGATTTCTGTGGGTGCAAAAAGTTGATGCCGAATGTGGGGCGTCTGTTCGAGTTCAGGTAAGGGCAAACGATGTGTCAGTGTGCTTAACGGAGCCTAAAGATACGTCCATTCGAAATGTGATCAGAGCAGAAGTAGGAGAGATCGAATCCCAGAGCCCGGCACCTGACAGACAAAGCGTTTCAATACGGCTTTTACTTAATGAAGAGTGCTCACTTTGGTGCAACATAACCCAATGGGCTGCAGACGATCTCTCGTTAAAAGTCGGAGATACCGTCTACGCCCAAATCAAAGGCGTGAGTGTTACTCAAAGGGATGTTATCCAGCATTGACCAGTGACATGCTATCACTGGGAGAGTAGCCAAACTGCTTTTTGAAGGCGTTGGTAAAGTTTGAAGGGTGTTGGTAACCCGCGTCATACGCCGCTTCTGTTATGGTTTTGTACCCTTGATCTAATGCCTGTTTCGCTCTTGCTAATCGTCTATAGCGTATGTAACCCAGAACCGTGTATCCCACCTCTTGTTTAAAACGCCTTTGTAGATTAGAAACACTCATTGCCGCATAAGATGCGATAGTTTCAAGCGTAAGATCTTCATCCAGTTTGGATTCCAGATACGTAATAAGGTGTGTGATGTCCCCATTAAACTGAAAAGGTTGTTCGCGCTGATTGGATGCGTGAACCCCCGAAGCTACCTGCTCAAAAACCAAAGACATTACCTGGAGTGCGTGGGACTCAAACATCAAAGTTTCGGTTAGAGACTGAGGTTTTCGCATGTCTAAAATTGGTTGAATCAAGGACAAAATATTCTGATCGATATTGATGATTTGATGCGACTTGTCAGCGTTTAAAAATGCCCAGAGCGAGTCGTCGGAAGACAGCTCTAGCCTTGCGTTAAACCATTCTGGTTTGATCACGATATTGATCTTCTCAACGCAGTTGCCTTTCAACGTTCGCTTATGAAATGTGGCAGGCTTTTTAAGGTTGGTAACAACAGCCTGAGGCGTATTAATGGCATCAAGCTCAAAGTGCAAATCATCGTAGCCGAATACCAGTTTGCCTTTCAAAAGGACGGTAATAATGACAGATGAGGGCGAGGTGGCAACAATATGTCGTGATGCAAGATCTAAAGTTTCGCCTCCATGAACGGTTATACCATCCTTGGACTGGTAACTGACAAATTGTCCTTCTACAAGCACGTCTGGCTTAGACTGATTACACGTAATAACGCTCTGTTTTTCGGAACCTGAATCTACGAATTGGGTGATAGCAACTGGCTCGCGTAACGGTGTTTTGGAAACATCATTAGCGGATGTCATCTTGTATATTCCTAATAATATTTTAGCGATTTTGGATAAGGGTTTATTCTTTCCAATAATAATATCAGCAAATACCATATCTGCGAATAATTATCATTTATGAACTAGGATGTGGTAAATCATGGACAAGTTTCGTTCAATAAAAGTGCGTAGAACGATGTTAAGCCTCGCTGTAGCAGGTATTTGTGCTCCTTCTGCTGTTTTGGCAGAGGAATCTAAATCTCACCTTGAAGAAGTTATGGTATGGGGAGCAAGCGTAAACAGTAGCTCTGAAGCACTAAGCTCTGACGATTTTGCATTAAAGCAAGCTGATCATATGTCTGACTTATTGCGTGACATCCCAGGTGTGGATGTGGGCGGTACGCATTCGGTTAACCAGCGTATTAACATTCGCGGAATGGGTGAAACGGATCTCGATATTCGACTCGATGGTGCTTCACAGAATGCAAACATGTTCCACCACGTCGGAAATCTCACGCTCAATCCAGATATCATTAAATCTGCTGACATTCAGGTAGGTGCGAACTCAGTAACGAGCGGAGCCCTTGGTGGTGCAGTTTATTTTGAAACCAAAGATGCTAAAGATCTTCTGCGCTACGACGAAACTTTTGGAGCGCGTATTTACGGTGGTTATGGCTCCAACGCTTTTGCTACTGGGTCTTTAACAACCTATGGCAAGCTGGGTGAAAATGCAGACGCTTTGGTTTACCTATACGGCATCAAACGCGACAACTTCAAAGATGGTAACGGAGACGAAACTTTCGGTGCAGAGGGTAAAGTGAACAACTTGCTAGCCAAGGCGGGTTGGGATCTTAGCGATACTCAACGTATCGAGTTCTCATACGATTACTACAAAGATCATGGTGACTACAACCCTCGGCCTAACTGGGGCGCTGCGGGGAACGCAACTCGCTCAAAAGACGCATTGATCGACACTCGCTATACTCGTCACACATACACTCTTGGCTATGAGTGGACTACAGAAAAGCATCTTTTAGAAGCCTCTTTGTATCAGAACAAAATCGATCTTTACCGTAATGAAGTCGGTGTTTCAGGTTTCTGGCCAGCCGATCGTGTCGGCGAAAATACCGGCAAAAATACGAATACTGGTGCCCAGGTGAAAGGTCAATCAAACCTGGCACTGTCTGGTCTCGATCAAACTCTCGTCTATGGCTATGAGTATAAAAAACAAGATACTGAGAACGAGTATGCGAAAGGTGACACAAATGAGGCAAGTCTGAGTTCTCACGCCATCTACCTAGAAGACAAAACTAAGGTGGTTGAGAGTGTTGATGTGACCATTGGCGCCAGATACGACTACATCGATCGCGAGACTAAGCTCGATAATAGTTCTTACAACAAGGTTACTTGGGCAGGAGCAGTAGATTGGTATGTCACGAGTAACATCACTCTATTTGCAAGTACTAAGACTCTGTTCAAAGCACCAGAACTCATTGAAACTTTCATCAATTACGAAGCAAAACTCGCTCAAGACTTGAAACCTGAAACAGGTTACAACCATCAGGGTGGTGTTAAGTTCAACCAGGAATTTGGCGCTCACACATTGGGTGCAAACCTGACTCTGTTCCAGACAAGGGTAAATGATTACATTCTTAAGCGTGACGTAGACCCTTCAAGAGCAGTCAGCTACGAATTCCAAAATGTTGATGACGCAGAATTCACTGGTTTCGAAGCCAGCGTTAATTATGCATACGATGCGTTGCTAACACGCGTGTCTTACTCACGATCTAACAACAAGTTTTTGGAATCTGGCGAGCCTATCAATACACAAGATCGCTCGGCGAGAAGTACCGATATCGGTGACAGTGTTTCATTAAACTTTGAGTATGCTGCTTATGACTTGGATCTGTTGGTAGGTTGGAACTCTAACTTTGTATTTGAAGAATCCAATGTACTGGAAGGTAAACCAGCGAAAGAGGCCTACAACGTTCATAAACTCTACGCACAATGGGCACCTAGTCAGGTAGAAGGGCTAGCACTGACTTTTGGAATCGATAACTTATTCGATGCTGCTTACGTTTCTCATGCGTCTACCACTGGCAGTTCGAAACTAAGAAATGGTTCGGAGTTCGCTTTGGATGATTTAGAACCAGGACGAAATGTGAAGCTGTCGGTTGCTTACCAGTTCTAATCTGGGAAAGAGTCTGAAGAAGCAATAAAAAACGGCTCCCAATATGGGAGCCGTTACTTTATTCAGGTCAATTTACTCTTCAACAGTAAATTCTTCGATTGTCACTTCTACACGACGGTTTTGTTCCCGTCCTGCAGCTGTGTCGTTTGATGCCACCGGGTTAGCTTCACCTTCACCTTTAACAGTGATACGGCTTGGATCTACGCCTTTAGCAATCAGGTAGTCAGCAACCGCCTGAGCACGTTGCTCAGAAAGTTTCTGGTTGAATTTAGCGCTACCACGGCTATCTGTGTGACCAACTACATCCACTTTAGATTGAGGGTAAGTGGTTAGCAGAGTGGCAACAGACTCAAAGCGACGAGTACCAGCAGCACTTAGCTTGCTGCTACCTGTTTCAAACAGGCTAACGTCTTGCTGTGACTGGAATGTAATAGTCTGCTTTTTAGGCGGCTCTGGTTTTTTCTCTTCAACAACTGGCGCTGGCTCAGGTTTCGGCTCTGGAGCCGGACGTGGTTCAACCTTAGCAACCGGCTCTGGTGTTTTAACACCGAAGTGGTAGTTCAAACCCAGTGTAAACATGCTTGCAACTGTATCGTCAGCAGGACCTGCATTTATTTCGGTCATAAGTTGATATTCGATACGCGCACGCAGTGCTTCCGTTAGTTTTCCTTCAAATCCTAATCCAGCCAAAAGATTTAAATCGTCTTTTGCTTCTTCGTATTGTGAGTATCCTGCACCCAGTTTACTGAAGAAATCCAGATCGTCCGTTAGAGGTATGTTGAACTTTGGAGCGAAAGTAATGGCTGTCATAGAGCCATCAATAACATCCAGAGTGCCACCATTTTGGTAATTAGAAACAAATTTACCGTAGTCATCGTAACCCAACTCTAAGGCTACATTGTCTAATAGTTGGTAGCCAACATAAGCACCAAACGCTGAGCTAGCATCATCACAATTACTGTCGACAGCACAGGAATTGCTTAAAGAGGATGCCCCGGCTTTACCACCAATGTAGATTTGAGAGCTGGCAGTAAACGGTAACGATGAAAGTAGCGTAAGAACAACTAACTGCTTTTTCATAGATAATTCCTTTTTATAATATACAATGCGATTATGTGTACAGATTGTTATAATCAGGCATCATTATGAGAATCCAATTTCAGGAAAGCAAAACTCCCAATGAGAATTGTATTTTCAATCTCATAATCAAGACGCTTTTGTTCTACAGCTCAAAATAGACAAAAGGCCGCGAATTGCGACCTTTTTATGAAAGTTTTCAGTGTTTACTTAAGAAATACCTGATTGAAGTCACGTTTAAGTATGGCATCTCGTCGTGCTTTCTTAAGTTGTTTGGTCATGTCCTTAACGCAATTGTGAAGTACTTGATCCAAAAGAGAGGCGCGATAGTCTTCTTTTTCTTCCTCTGTCATGTCCTTTGGAAGGTTCAGAGTTGGAAACTCTTCCATAACATTTAGGCCTGCGAATGCCTGACTTACAGAAATCAGGGCATGAAACTGCTCAAAGTTATCTAGTACATTTTGTGCACTTGCAGGAAGGGCATCCCAAGCTTCTCTTACTGCTTCTTCGGACACCTCATGTATAGATGTCACCATCAGGTACATTTCTTCAGGAACATTGTCAAACTCAATAACTTGGCGTAATTCTGCAGACACTGCGGACAAGTCGACTTTCTGTTCAGTATTTGGTGTTTCGTTTGACATAAAAATTTCCTGTTACTTCAAAAGGGCACATCCTAGGAATATCGCGATAAAAGTCAACAAATTACTGACAATATCTAGGGGGCGTTGCGCGTCGCATGCTATATTCATTTCATACCGAGTGAAATTATAACAGCAAGAGTTTATGAAATCTCCGAATACGTCTATGCGGGTACTGTTGGTTGATGATCTTCAATTTGAGCGAATGCAACTTGCCATTCGCCTCAAACAGTTGGGTCATATTGTGGAAGTAGTAGAAAGCGGACAACAAGCTTTGGAGATGTACACCTCATTTGACCCGGAACTCATATTACTTGATATCAACATGCCTGAGATGGATGGGTTTGAAGTTGCCCATGAGATTCGGAGTCGGTTTGAAGAGTGGGTTCCTATCATCTTCCTAAGTAGCCATGAAGAACCAGAGACTATCGCTAAAGCCATTGAAACTGGGGGCGATGACTATCTGGTTAAGCCTGTAAACAAACTGGTTTTAGGCGCAAAGATGAATGCGATGCAGCGGATCGCCCAAATGAGGCGAGAACTTAAACTGGTGACTTCGCAGCTTGAACAAGTGAATATGCATTTGCAACAGCAAGCCAATGAAGATGGACTTACCCAGGTTTATAACCGTCGCTATGTCGATAAGGAATTGAGAGACATGGTATCTTGGCATGGTCGACATCAGTTACCACTCACGGTCATTTTGCTGGATGTCGATCATTTCAAAGCTTACAACGACCACTATGGGCATATTGAAGGAGACAACTGTTTACAGCAAATAGCGTCAACCCTAGATAAATGCTTTGCGCGTTCAGGAGAATTGGTGGGGCGATATGGTGGTGAAGAATTTATCGTTATTGTCAGTAATGCCGATCAAGAAGATGCGCTAAAGCAAGCTGAACGTATTCATCGATCTATTCATTCGTTGGGTATCCCGCATTCTAAGTCTTCTACAAGTAACTATGTGACCCTGTCACAAGGTGTGTACTCCTTTATTCCTACCGGACGAGAGACGGTTGAAGACGTCTACAGTGCTGCAGACGTCTTACTCTATAAAGCCAAGGCGGAGGGACGAGACAGATATGCGACAGGGTAAGATTCACGGATTTCGAACAAAGATCCTAATGAGTTAGGAAGAACAGCTCAGCGCTAGCCCTTGTGCCCATTCTGGAGCGGGCTTAGTATCTTCCTCAGTTCCTGAATTCTCATCAAATGGGAAGTCTAGTAGCTTCTTCAATCGTTTCACTTCTGAAAAATCACCTTCCTGAGCGCGTTCAATAGCCGTTTGAGCCATGTAATTTCTTAAGATGTACTTAGGGTTGTGAGTTCGCATTTGGTTACATCGTAACTTTTCATTACTTTCCTCACTTCTAAGTCGTTCTAGGTATGAGCTAAACCATTCTAGAGCGGAGTCACTATCTTTAAACTCTGCCAAGAATGCGCTTTTACCCACCTTATCTACGTTTGACAGAGCCCTGAAGGTATTTGTGTAATCCGCTTGGTTTTCTTTCATTAAAGCGAAAAGACGATTGAAGAGTTCAGTATCCTCTGGTTTTGATTCCAGTAAACCAAGTTTATTCCTCATTAAAACGCTGTATTCCTTAGTTAGAGTGGTGTAGTAGGTATCCAGCGTTTTCTGAAGATCTTCTTTAGCGATAAGCGGTGAAAGTGCCTGTGCTAATGCAGTGAGGTTCCAAAGACCAATAGACGGTTGATTGTCAAAAGCATAGCGACCCTGATAGTCAGAATGGTTGCAAATGAAACTCGGATCGAAATTTTCCATCATCCCAAAAGGGCCAAAATCAAAAGTTTCCCCTAATATAGACATGTTGTCGGTATTCATAACCCCATGCGCGAAACCAATAGACTGCCATTTTGCAATCATTGATGCAGTCCTGGAGACGACTTCCTGAAACATTGCCAAATATGGGTTGGGTTCGTCCGTAATGTTGGGAAAATGATGGTCAATAACGAAACCTGTAAATTGCTTTAAGTCTTCAATCTGATTGGTGTAGTACAGATATTCAAAGTGACCGAACCGGATATGGGTAGTTGCAACGCGTACGCATATTGCACCAGTTTCGATTTCTTCTCTGTAAACAGGTGTATCGCTTGTAAATAAGGCCAGTGCTCGAGTGCTTGGAATTCCAAGCCCGTGCAGGGCTTCTGACATGAGATATTCACGAATGCTGGAACGAAGAACGGCTCGTCCGTCACCTTGCCGTGAGTATGGGGTCAACCCCGCGCCTTTTATGTGAATATCATAGCTTTTACCATCAGTATCAACTTGAAAGAGGAGCAGTCCGCGCCCGTCACCGAGATCAGGGTTATATGCACCGAACTGGTGACCGACGTATTTCATCGCTAAAGGCGGGAAAGCGTCTAATACAGAATTACCTGAGAGCAGATCCAGCAGCTCGCCATCTGGTGATTCAGGTAGTCCTAGTTCTACAGCCAGCTTTTCGTTCCAATCAACCCACCGAACGTTTTCAAGAGGGGTCGGTGTTACCTTAGAAAAAAAGTGAGAAGGCAAATGGGTGTATGGGTGTGAGAGCTTAGCGCCTTTATAGGTGTGCATACTGCGGTCTCATGCAAAGTCTGATGACGTCATCGTAGCATAGGGGTAGCAAGTGAAAAACGCAGATATATTGTGGATATGAAAAAGCCACCTCAATAAGGTGGCTCTTCTAACTAGCAGCAAGCTAATAATAATCAGATGGCACTGACGTCTTCGGCTTGAGGTCCTTTTTGTCCGTCTGTCACAACAAACGATACTTTCTGCCCGTCTTCCAGATTACGACGTCCCGTACCCTGAATAGCAGAAAAATGAACAAATACGTCTTTACCACCCGCTTCAGGAGTGATGAATCCGAAACCTTTATCTTGGTTAAACCACTTTACCGTGCCATTGACTTTTTGACTCATAATTAAACTCTTCTATATACAAATTGATGCAGATTGTTAGCTGCAAAATCGAACTTACAATAAAGTCGGAATAGAGGCTAGTGAATAATGAATGAACAATTTAAAGGTGTGATCTTAGACCATGTTAGTGGTAAGAATGTTATAGAATGTGCGAAAAAAAAGAGAGATATCAAAAGAGTTAACTACAAACTACGCAGTTACGACCCTTTTTCTTCGCCTTATACAAGGCTTCGTCTGCCGCTTTCAGTACTTTCTTCGGGTGCTTGATTTCAGAGTTGTCTGCAACTCCAATACTGATCGTGACGTTTACGGTTTTCTCTGAACTGGTGGAACCGCGCTTTTTTGAGCCAAGCTTGTCGTCTTTTGGTCTGTCTGAGCGGTTACGCACAATCATATCGTAATCGGCAACGCTTTCTCTAAGGTCTTCTAAGAATTGCATGGTTTCTTCTGCTGATTTTCCTTTAAACAACACCGTAAACTCTTCACCGCCATAACGATAAACTTTCGCTTTACCTTCGACTTTTTTCAATTGCTTCGCAACCAGTCGTAAAACGTCATCGCCGGTATCATGTCCGTGAGTGTCATTAAACTTTTTAAAATGATCCACATCCAGCATAGCGATTGAATAGCTCCGACCCAGATGTCCCATTTCATTTTCTAACGCACGTCGACTCGGAATTTCAGTAAGCTGGTCAATGAAAGCGAGAGAATGACTTGTCGACATGATGTTGTAGATCAAAAGGACTCCGGCAAGTGAAAAGAACACAGCAGAGATAAAAGATATCTGGAAAAAGCCAAAGGTAACGGTGGACAAAAGAAGGCAGTTGTAAACGGCATAGTCCAATGCTTCACGGCGTGTTAACACCATGATGGCAGAGACTCCCACGAAAATCACGCTATAGAGCACAGCCAAAAAAGGCAGCTTGGATACTTGGGGGAGGCTGAAAAGAACGCCATCCCACAGTTCTTCCATACCATTTACTGAAAAGTGCTCAACAGTAAGAAAAGCCCAGCCAATAAAAAGACCAAGCAGTGCGAGATAGGCAAGCCCGGTATTTGAAAAAAAACGTTTATTTGGAAACAGATAGACCGTCATACAAGAAACGGGCATTAGAAATGCCAAGATTGAGAATTCCAGTTTCGTTGTTCCAGTATTTAGTGGAACTTGTAATCTTTCCTGGATAACAAGATAGGCGAGCATCATGGCGACCGCTATCATGCCCATACGCCCTTGATTGAAGCTATGGCACAACACTAAAGCGATAGAAAACAGCACATAAGGGAGAAAACCGATTGCACCCTGATTCTGGCTGACTAAAGGAGTGAGGTAGTCGATGCCATACAAAACGCCTGTTACCAGGAATAGAGGAAAGAGAAATCGAACCAGATTTGCATTAATTGCAGGGATAGTCATTATTGTTCAAAAAATCCGTCGACAGCAGCCACATACAGCCGGATCAGCTTAAAGGAATAGGATACTTTTATTCCCATAATTTCCAAGCGTTTTGCTAAACTTATTATGAAAAATAGCGTATTAGCGCGCATTTGCCTCAATTTTTATGATACAAAGTGAATAATTCTGGATGTCAGTAAGCCACAATTTCTTTTTACTTGAGTAACTTATTGTGATTACTGGGAATATTGTCAATGAAGGATAGGGAAGTACATAGATGAAAATAAGCGTTGATGTGCATAACTATATGGAAACGTTAGTGGGAAATCGACTGGGTGATCCTGATTACGCAGACGCATACGACAGTGAACAGCTAGCGGATTTGGCTTGTATTGCGCTTAACCAACTCCGTCCCATCTACATAAGACACGACATTGATTTTCTTTCAGCCTTGCCCGAAGAGCGGCTGGTTGTTCTGAGAAAACAGGTGAACGACGCGCTTCAAGCCTCTGAAAGCATGATCAAAGACGATCGCAGAAGACGAACCGAAGACAACGTTCCGGTTGTCTTTACCAAACCTAGACGCCACGATGACGATGAATTAGAGTGGTACGAAGTACCTATTCTTAAAAAGAAAGATGATTAAGGAGTAAGTAGTGGGACTCTTCTCTCGTTTATTTGGCGGTTCGAAAGAACAAGTTGCTAAGGAAGCTGAGCCAGTGGAATACAAAGGTTACCTGATTTATCAGGAGCCTAAAGCGGAAGGTGGTCAATACCGAATCGCAGGTCGAATCACCAAGGTGTTTGAATCTGGAGAAGTGAAAACACACACCTTCATACGATCAGATGTTCTAGCCAGTGAACAAGATGCAAATGAGTTCATGCTAAAGAAAGCTCAGATGTTTATTGACCAAATGGGCGACAGCATTTTCAACTAAAATAGTTTTTTTGCAGCACATCGAATTGATTTTAGTCACCTTTTTGCGAGCCATTAAGCAGTATGCTTAATGGCTCTTTTATTTGTTTTTGAATTTTTCAAAACTTTTTGAGTGACGAGCGTCTTAAACAAATTGAATTGCGTTGTTTTTTAACAAACTAATGGCAGGGAAATCTCATTCCATAGGGTTATATGTAATGAAAAACTGTATTTTTCTTTCACTTTACTTGAACTTAGCTCTGTCGTTAGATAAAAAATGAATATTAATTGTGCATTTAGTAGGGAATAGCTATGCAAATTGGTGTGCCTAAAGAAACGCTCGCGGGTGAAACGCGAGTGGCTGCAACGCCGAAAACGGTTGAGCAGTTATTAAAACTGGGATTTGATGTCTCAGTCGAGAGCCAGGCTGGGGTACTGGCGAGTTTTGATGATGCTGCCTTCGAAGCTGCCGGAGCAAAAGTAGTTACTAAAGAAGAAGTATGGTCCAGCGACTTGATTCTTAAAGTGAATGCTCCTGACATCGACCCAAGTACAGGGACCGATGAGTTTGATTTGATCAAGGAAGGCGCGAGTTTAATAAGCTTTATTTGGCCTGCTCAAAATGAAGCGTTGATGGAAAAGTTGTCCTCCAAAAAAATTAACGTAATGGCAATGGATGCAGTTCCTCGTATTTCCAGAGCTCAGGCATTAGACGCTTTAAGCTCCATGGCAAATATTGCGGGCTACCGAGCTGTGGTAGAAGCAGCTCATGAATTTGGCCGTTTCTTTACTGGTCAAATTACTGCGGCAGGTAAAGTACCACCAGCTAAAGTACTTGTTGCTGGGGCTGGCGTTGCGGGCTTGGCTGCTATCGGTGCAGCGGGAAGCCTTGGCGCAATCGTAAGAGCGTTTGATGTTCGTCCAGAAGTAAAAGAGCAAGTCCAGTCTATGGGCGCAGAATTCCTCGAAGTAGACTTCAAAGAAAATTCTGGTTCCGGCGACGGTTACGCTAAAGAAATGTCTGATGAGTTCAACAAGAAAGCGGCAGAGCTTTACGCTGAACAGGCTAAAGACGTCGATATCATTGTAACTACCGCATTAATTCCTGGTCGACCTGCTCCAAAACTGATTACCAAAGAAATGGTAGACAGTATGAAGGCGGGTAGCGTGATTGTTGATTTGGCTGCGGCTAACGGTGGTAACTGTGAATATACGGTTGCGGACCAAGTAATTACCACTGAAAATGGTGTGAAAGTTGTCGGTTATACCGATATGGTTGGACGCCTTCCTACCCAGTCTTCTCAACTTTACGGAACCAATCTGGTTAACCTTCTCAAACTTCTGTGTAAAGAAAAAGACGGCAATATCGATATCGATTTTGAAGATGTTGTATTGCGTGGTGTAACCGTAATTAAAGAGGGTGAAATTACCTGGCCAGCTCCACCGATTCAGGTTTCTGCTCAACCAGAGGCAAAACCTAAGCCTCAGCCACAAGCGGTTGAAAAAGTCGAAGAACCGAGTTCACCTTTCAAGAAGCTTGTCGCCATGGGTGCAGGTGTCCTTGCTTTCGGTTGGGTTGCATCTGTCGCACCTGCTGATTTCCTCGCTCACTTTACAGTATTCGTCTTAGCGTGTGTGGTGGGTTATTACGTGGTTTGGAACGTATCTCATTCACTCCATACTCCTTTAATGTCGGTAACAAATGCGATTTCAGGGATCATTGTTGTTGGTGCTCTGTTGCAGATAGGTCAGGGTAGCGGTGTCGTCACCTTCCTGTCGTTTATTGCCGTATTGATTGCAAGCATTAACATATTTGGTGGCTTTACCGTGACCAAACGCATGCTTGAAATGTTCCGTAAAGATTAAAGGAGAAAGAAATGTCTGCAGGATTAGTACAAGCCGCTTACATTGTTGCCGCTGTTCTCTTTATCATGAGTCTGGCGGGGCTTTCTAAGCAAGAATCTGCAAAAGCAGGGAATTACTATGGCATTGCCGGTATGGCAATTGCTCTTATCGCAACAATATTTGGCCCTGACACTTCAGGTGTTGTATGGATCATTCTAGCGATGATCATTGGTGGTGCAATTGGTATCCACTACGCTAAAAAAGTTGAAATGACTGAAATGCCGGAACTGGTGGCGATCCTACACAGCTTTGTAGGTATGGCTGCAGTACTCGTTGGCTACAACAGCTACATCGATCCACCGGCGATAGCAGTAACAGATGTTGATGCACACGCTAAACACGTTATCCATTTAGTTGAAGTCTTTCTAGGTGTGTTTATTGGTGCGGTGACATTTACCGGTTCTGTTGTAGCGTTTGGTAAGCTACGAGGTGTGATCAACTCTGCCGCTTTAAACCTTCCACACAAGCATAAAATGAACCTTGCTGCTATCGTGGTTTCTGCTTATCTGATGATTCACTTCGTTCAGGCAGACGGAAGCATGCTTGCGTTGATCGTCATGACGCTGATTGCTTTTGTTTTCGGTTACCACTTAGTCGCATCGATTGGTGGTGCAGACATGCCAGTAGTGGTGTCCATGCTTAACTCTTACTCAGGTTGGGCTGCAGCTGCTGCAGGATTTATGTTAGCCAACGATCTTCTGATTGTAACTGGTGCTTTGGTTGGTTCTTCAGGTGCGATTCTTTCTTACATCATGTGTAAAGCGATGAATCGCTCCTTCATCAGTGTCATTGCTGGTGGATTTGGTCAAGAAGTTTCTATTTCTAGTGGCGACGAAGAACAGGGCGAGCACAGAGAGGCATCAGCGGAAGAAGTAGCTGAAATGCTGAAAAACTCTAAGTCAGTAATCATCACTCCTGGATACGGTATGGCAGTAGCTCAAGCGCAGTATCCAGTGTATGAAATTACTGAAAAGCTTCGTTCACATGGTGTCGAAGTGCGATTTGGTATCCACCCAGTAGCTGGGCGTTTACCTGGTCACATGAACGTTTTGCTGGCAGAGGCGAAAGTGCCATATGACATCGTTCTAGAAATGGATGAAATTAACGACGACTTCTCCGAAACTGATACAGTTTTGGTTATCGGCGCTAATGACACTGTTAACCCAGCAGCGCAAGAAGATCCAAACAGCCCGATTGCAGGTATGCCTGTCCTTGAGGTCTGGAATGCTCAGAATGTTGTTGTCTTCAAACGTTCGATGAATACAGGCTATGCAGGCGTTCAGAATCCGTTGTTCTTTAAAGAGAACACACAGATGCTGTTCGGAGATGCTAAGGAATCTTGTTTACAGATTTCAGCACACCTATAAATCGCTGAAAACCTCTATTAATAGAAGGGAACCATCGGGTTCCCTTTTTTCTTATTGAAATAGGTGACGCCGTCACAATGTTAGATGAATGTAAGAAGGGTGACCATAAACACAGCAAATGTCAGGTATTGGTTAATAACGCCGAGCCGCAGTTATAATCGCAAAGTTATTAGTGTTATATTGACTCTCCATTTACAAATGCCATAGAGATCGAACCCGCTTTGCTAAGGAACCTTGTTTATTTGTCTTTAAGCTGCCTTGTTTCTTCGGGCGCTTACGCACAAAGCTTGCCGGAAAGAATCGAGGAGTTCAAAAGCCAATTTGACACTTCCAAAGCAATAGATTCCTATGACATGCGAGTAATCCAATCGGATTTCCCAAACAAACTGTTGACACCAGAGTCAATGCTTCCTCAAACAGCCAGCTATCCTCTTCGCGATATTCAACGCTTATACAAACTGTCTGAATCCTGTAAGGGGAAACTACCTTTAAGCCCTCTGATCACTGAACCACTGGTATTCACACGTGCAATATGTAAAGGCACGAGGCTTCCTATCAAGTGGTTTGCGCGTTCTGGGTTGATTCACCCAGGTGGTGGCACTTATGCTGCACGCTACGCTGTAACATATCCTGCAATGTATGATGAACTTGAAGACTACATGCACATTGAGGAAAGACCTGAAGCCAGTCCAAATAGCTTACTAGGTCGCCTTCAGAGAATGGATTACATCGCGATGAAGGCTCTGCTATCTGGTTCAGAGATGCTGATCAGTGAAAATGAACTTTGGTTAAGGCAAGGGGATGAGTATCTACTGTATCAGGAGAACATTTGGAATCCTCTTCTCAAAGAGCTTCAAATCCAGGCGTCGCTCTACAACGGAAAAGGTAACTGCTTTGTCAAAAGTGGGAACATTTGTTGGGAAGTAGAAAATCATTCCGATTTGTTGCTTCACGTCATGATTGGACTGGCTGTTTTCAATGTAGCATTGATTTTAGGTTGGGCAGTCACTCGATGGAATAGTAAACGGAAAGAGATGAAAAGCCGTATGTTGGTTCTTCAGATCTTAACCCATGAATTAAGAACACCTATTGCCAGCTTGTCTTTGACGGTTGAAGGTTTCAGAAGGGAGTTTGAGAATCTTCCGGAATCCGTATACGACGAGTTTAGACGTTTGTGTGAAGATTCCCGAAGGTTGCGTCAATTGGCAGAAGCAAGCAAAGACTATCTTCAGTCTGATACCCAACAGCTCTCTACGGAATGGCTACCTTCTGTCAAAGAATGGTTAGATTTTAGGTTCGAAGATCTCGAACAGCCAATTGAAATTGAACTCGATAGGGACAGCGCAATCAAAGTTAATATTTATTGGTTGGGCACGTGTCTAGATAATTTAGTCAATAACGCGATCAAATACGGTGTCGCCCCAGTTTCACTTAAGGTCGATACCAAAAAGAATTGCGTCATTTTTAGTGTTACCGACCAAGGTAACTTGACCAAGAAAGATTGGAAAACACTCAGAAAGCCTTTTGTGAGTAAGAGTGGATTAGGGCTGGGTTTGACCATTGTTGAATCAATGGTTGAGCGAATGGGAGGCAAGATGTCTCTGCAAGGCCCACCTACAACATTTAAATTGGAGATACCCTGTGAAACAGACACTGCTTCTGGTTGAAGATGATAAAAACTTAGCGGACGGATTGCTTGTTAGCCTGGAGCAAGCAGGATATGAATGTCACCATGCAGAAACTATCGCGGAAGTTAGCCCATTGTGGGACAAAGCTGACCTCGTAATTCTGGACAGACAGTTACCAGATGGTGATTCTGTTGGTCATTTACCTGAGTGGAAAAAGATAAAACAGGTGCCAGTCATACTGCTGACTGCTTTGGTTTCCGTTAAAGATAAAGTGAATGGTTTAGATGCGGGAGCAAATGACTACTTAACCAAGCCATTTGCGGAAGCGGAATTGTTCGCTCGAATTAGGGCTCAAATGAGAGCACCGGATGGCGAAGAACTAGACGAAGCACGCGTTACCACTGATAACCTGATCATCGATAGAAATACACGAGATGTTATCTACAAAGACGAGTCGGTTACTCTTACCCGCACAGAGTTCGATCTTCTTCTGTTTTTGGCTACCAACTTAGGACGCGTATTTACACGAGATGAGTTGCTTGATCATGTATGGGGATACAACCATTTTCCAACTACACGAACAGTTGATACGCATGTTCTTCAGTTACGACAAAAGCTACCTGGCATCGATATTGAAACCCTTCGCGGTGTTGGATATAAGATGAAAAGCTAATGGTAAAACACCTAATTGCCAGCTTGGTTTGTCTACTGCCACTGACTGGAAATGCCACCAATCAGTGGTTTGAGCAGCAGACTTCTTTAACGAGTGCGCATCAAAAGTTGCTGGAGGATGATCTTGAAGGCACCTTTGATGCGATCGTGGAAGTCTGGCAGCAAAATCCTTCCAAGTACGTTTCCGATCATCTTGATCACCTGTTTCTAAAGTCGATTGAAAAAGACTGTGGGCGGTCGCTGAATAGTGAAGGGCTTCCTGATTGGTTAGATGAAGTGGTCATTCGAAGACAAATGATCCAGTCTCCCGGCAGAAACAACTCAAGTGTGATCATTGATGTACTAAGCAACAAAGACGTTGAGTCCATTGAATTAGAGCGATGGGGAGAACAAAACATTTCAAATGAGTCCACATTTGAGAAGTTGAGTTCAGAAACATCCGAGCAAAGTATCTATCAGAAAAGATACAGCTTAAATACTCGCCTTACGAGTGGTTTGTATCTGTTGAAAATTAAGCCTGTCAACGAAGAGGCTTGGGTCACGTGGGCTGTTATGGCTGAACCCCAAGCGAAGCAAGTTGTACGCTGGCAGTCAAAAGACAACTGGAAGGTGGAGAAAACGAGTCTCCTGAACAAACATTGCCCTCTACCTGTTTTGAACATTTCTTTGTTTGATTACCTTGATGGCAAATATCAAAAAGTTTGGACTCAAGACTATGAAAGCGATTACCCAAATTCCATTCCGTTAAGAGACTTAGACCCCGATAGATATGTTTTGGCGGTTTCAATAACTCATAGACGCTGGCAAGGTGCAGTTTCTATTGAAGATCAACAAGTAATTAGTAAAACCTACGACATTTCGGTGGATTAAAAATTCTAAAGATCTGATAATTTAAGCCGATAATGATTAAAAGGACAAAGTTACGGTTTGATTATGAAAAAAATCAGTTTATCTATATCCACTGCGGTTGCGTTAGCTCTGGCTACTTCATCAGTTTCTGCGGCTAATTACTCTGTTGATGGTCGAGGGGACGCGATGGGAGGAGTGGGTGTTGTATCAGCTGATTTCCTGTCAGCACCATTCTATAACCCTTCACTTGCTGCGTTATATCGTCGTGATGACAATGCAGGGATGATCATTCCAGGCGTCGGTGTCAGCTATGTCGACAACGGCAAGATGCTAGCCGATATTAAAAATGCCGCTGATGCAATTGATGGCAATGACCCTGCTCAAATCTTATCCGTTTACGATGACCTTGTCGGGGATGAGATTGCACTTGATATTGGTGTAGTCGGTGCCTTCGCTATCCCCAATCAGTTTGTTTCGATGAATGTTTTTGGCAAGGTCTACACAGAGTCATACATTACAGCGGATATGGCACCTAGCTCAGTGCCGGATATAGACAAACTCGACCAATCTCTGATTAAAGTGATGGGAATAGGTGTTACCGAGCTCGGAATTACTTTCGCAAAATATTACACGCTATTCGGTCAGCATGTATCGATAGGTGCTTCACCAAAAATTCAGCGTGTTTATACCGTCGCAAGCCATGCATCGTTTTCTAACTTTGGGTTTGGTCGAATCACAGATTCCACATCAGGCGAGACCGCATTCAACCTGGATTTGGGTGCAGTATGGTTCTACGGTCCTTTTCGCGTAGGCGCCTCAGCCATGAACATTATGACTAGAGATATCGAAACCGCGCAGGAAACGGTTAGCGCAGGTGGACGCAATGTTCAAATTGGTGATACCTATGAACTTCGACCAAATTACACCGTTGGTGCTGGTTTAGTTGGTGACTATTATACGTTCAGTGTTGATTATGATCTGGTTACTCGTAAGAAATTCCAGGGAATGTCCGGCGACGATTCCCAAATGCTTCGAGCAGGGTTGGAAGTTGATCTAATGAGGCAGCTACAATTGCGAGGCGGATACTACACCAACTTAGCCAAAGAAAACGATGAAGGTACGTTTACAGCGGGTATAGGATTATCTCCACTGGGCATTATTACTATGGACATAGGCGCGAGCTATACCAACGCAAACTCTATGGGTGTATACGTTAATTTCCTTGGCAACTATTAAAATATCCTGTAAATTTTGCCTCCTTTAAACGGAGGTAGAAATGTTTCAAGATTTACCTAATCTCACACATGAAGAACAGCAAGAAGCGGTAGAGCGCATTCAAAAATTGATGGAGCAGGGTGTGAGTACTGCAGAGGCAATTAAAATCATTGCCGACGAAATTAGAAATGAAAAGAAAGGCTAGGGGAGACCCTAGCTTTTTTGTTTTCTTGCACCTGTAAATTCCACCCAGCCAAACTTAACTTTCCTCCTACCAATTCGCTTTTTCACGCCAACATTTCCCTTACTAAGAATCCTTTAGTTTTTTCAAGCGGTATTTTTAACCCAATAAAAGTGACAGGGAAGATATGTGACACCCTGAGCTTTTAAGTAAAACAACGGATTCCGATGTAGTGATTAGTGCTGTATTTGGCTTAATTGCATTTAAAAACAATAGGTTATATGTCAGGTGGATATTCTGCCTAAGTTCAAGTAGTAAGCACTTACTGCGACTGTAGAGAAGTGCTGCGCGAGTTATCCACAGGATGTTATCGACCTTTATGCTTTTTGATTTTGGTAGGACCAAAAAAAGACCTGCTTAATGCAGGTCTCTAAATGAAATAGTTAAGTCGGAGTGTAATGACTATTTTGAGGCGATAATTTTGCAGTTAGGTAAGGTGTAATGGGTTTTCGTTAGGCATAGCCTTATTGCTGCTTCCTCTGCATCAACCTTTGAGCTTTCATCTGAAGAATAGCCAAGCAAACCTAATTTGTTACCAGCAATTGCTGAATGAGTAGTTGCCTGACTAAAGCGTTCAAATACATCAATATCCTGCATGCTTGAAACTTCTTTCGGATAACCGTTTGTATCGACAGTAACCTGAGTTTCCTCATAAGCGACGACTTTACATCCCTCAGGGTTAGTCGCACGAGCGCTGCATAAAAATAAAGCTTCTTTCTTAGCCGCTTCCAGACTTATTTTGTCGGTCGCAAAACCAAAGGACATCGCTCTTTTTCCTTTCCAGTAAACAGCAAACGCTTTATTACCAGGTTTTTCTAAATAGGCGTTATATCTTTGTGTCATCCATGAGTGGGGATAGTATTCAATACTTTCTTGAAGTGTTTCGGAGGCATAGCTATCTAAACTTAAGCTATTAACTTTCTCCGAGATCGTTGTAGCACAGCCTTGCAAAGCTAAAATGCCGGCAGCCAAAACCCAGCGGTATTCCATATAATTCTCGTGAAAAATTGCTTCTGTATAAAAGTGGATATTCGTTCAATAGTATGCGATTCGCCATAAGAAATGTATAGGTATTTCAACTGTGAACTGTGATGTTGGTGCGAATAATTCACGGCGTGAATTCCAAGTGCTTTAAATATGTCCTAGTAATTATTTTCTTGTCAGTAAAATTACTTGCGGACAGCATGCATACTTAAATCATGTATTCTTTTAAGAGTTCGATATTAGAATGAAATCCAAGGGAACAGCCATTACGAGATTGGTCATGAGTTCTATGTGGTAGAGCTCGCTTTTATAATACCTTTAGTGCGCATTATCTGACGTTTATGTTAAACCACTGTTATTTTGATATTACTATTAATATCAAGCAATTGAATGCACTTTGAATGACGTCTATTTTCAAGAAGTCTTACATAAATGAGTGCTTTGATTACTATCTTATCTATACGTAGTAAAAATATGATTTTGTGTTCCAATTCGCAGTATGGGACACAGATCACATGAATAAAGACATAAACGAAGATCTATATAATTCAGGCTTTTACACTAACCAAATTCTAGACCTTTTCATTTGGCACTTTGACGATGACAAGCAAGCTGCCAATTTCTTCGGTGTAACCCCTAAAACCGTCCAATCCTGGAGAAACAAGCGTAAATGGTCGGTCGCGGTTATTAGGCTGTTGCTGATTATGCACAGAGGGTATTTACCCCCTGATAGGGCGTGGCGAGGTTTCAAAATTCGAGGAGATAAGCTTTATACGCCAGGAGGGCGTGAGCTTTCAGCATATGATCTCCAAGAGCTGGATATCAAAGTCTCACTGGGTCAAAACGTCGTTGAATTCAGGCGTAAAAAAAACCGTGTCAGAAAAAGTAACTTGATGTTGCGTAGATATAAAAATAGGGCGCTTTTGCGCCCTAAATAGTATGATAGCAAGGTATTTTATGAGCCTAATTGTTTATGGAGAATAAATGCGTAAAACCATTTTTCAGACTTGGCATTTTCGATTTTTTGTATCTCTTCCGGTAATTGTTGGTATATCGATTGGTTTAGCCGTTATACATGCTGAGGATTTAGTTTTTAGTTTCACGGGAACGAAGTCAATAGAGACATTTTGGAGGCATATGAAGTTTCCGATAGCTGTCGCATCACTATCGTTACCTATTGGTGCTTGGATTATCGCTAATCACCGTTCTAAGCAAACACTTGCCGCGTTGGATGTTCAAGCTAAAAGCCTAGAGAATCAGCAGCGATCTATTGAGCACCAAACTGTTACGCGTTTATACGATTCATATTTTGAACGAAGGGATTATTTTGAATACTTCTTTGAACGGAGAATCGAACTTGAACAATGGAAATACATACAGTCAACTGATTTGAAGGCAATATTTTCTGTGCTCTACGGTTACCACAAGATAACCGATATAAAAGAAGTAAAAGTTGATACAACTGTTATCAAAAAAATTAGAAATGTTATTGAAGAAAGCAGAGTCCAGCACTTTGATATCTATGAAGATCTTATGGGCTTGAAAGAGCGCGATGAATTCCAATCGCAGTTAGAACGCTACAATAAAGTAATTGAAGTAATTGAGTTTTTCATTTCGAATTTAAACTTATTAAGTTCTCACTATGCTTTCAGACTTCTTCATCCGGAATCCACTAGTTTGGGTGTTGCCTTACGTGGTTTGATAGAGGTTGATTTGCTACTTTATCAAGTGGAACCATACTGTGATTCTGATGACTTCTTCATTCAACACGATCAAGATCTATCAATGCTCCAAGCCATTTTAACTCTTTGCAATGACTTTACCGATATGGACGAAAATATGACGGTAAGTAATGTAAGGAACCAAATAGAAGAATACAGCGCAATTAGACTTTTTAAACCGACATTAGAATCATTTATTAATGATAGGTTTTACAACGTCTGTGAGGAGCTATCAGAGAATCTCCTACTTAACATTGAAATGTCCTGCACTGAAAGGTATATCACGCTGAAATTTGGCGCAAAGTATGCTGATTTCACTCTTAGTTTTAGAGAAATAGATACAGACCAATCTTCTAGAGTGGGTGAAATTCTTCTAAATAATAAGCACATAGTTTATGTTGCTAATGATGGGGATGGTTTTGAGATAGAAGGAGACCCAAAAGATTGTCTTGAAAAGCTTAGAGTAATAGAGCGTGCCGCCTTAATCGTAGCTAATCTGCAACGCAAAGACAGAATAGACAATGCATGTAATTTAGGTATCAGAAATCTTTAGACTTTGCGAGAACATACAACATTAATAGGAAAAAGGAGCCCTACGGCTCCTTTTTCATTCCATCCGTGCAGCAAGCGAGGGCAAGGAGGTTTGTAAGGGGTTATCCTGCGCTTTGGCTCTTACCTGTGTAAATCGTCATTACCCTCGCTTCGAGGCGCTTCACCTGTTTTCTACGTGATTACATGATATTTCAACAATATCAATTAATTAGTCAATATCATTGCGTTTCATTGTGGCTTTTAACCTGATAGCAAAATTCGTCTTGCCTGGTTGCTGCAGCTGGCTGGTTTGATAGCATTCTTCGAAATTTTTAAGCCGGTATCGTTTGATTTTGATGGCATTTCAGGGAGAGGAATATGGGAACGTTGACGATTAGGCTCGACGATAAGCAAGAAGAGGTCATTGATACACTGAAAAAGCACTACCGCGAATCTGCCAGCACTAAGGCTGTGTTGAAAGCGGCGGCAAATGTGCCAGTGATGCAGAATGAGATCAATAAGCTGGAGCGCGAACTGAGCCAGGCATTAAGAGAGCTTTCCCAGCTTCGCTCTGCCAGTAACAATTTTTTGTCCAGTCTGGAGCAGTTAAAGGTGGCGAGTGATAGCAAAAAGACGTCCGGGAACCGGCTCGATCAGTTGGATTTGATAGCAGATTAACGACACCGGTTCGTCTCGAGACGGAAAAACTGATAGCAAAAAGGCGCATTACGCGCCTTTTTCTATGTCTGCCAGTCGCTTTTCTAACTGCTTGATGCGATTGGCGTGCTCTTTCAAAGTGAGCTTAATCCAGCCTATGTCCACTTTAATGGCGGCGATAGTGCCCACGCTGGAGATTAAGCCTGTCACAATTGCAATGATGTAAGGGTCTTCCACTATTGCCTCCCAAATCGTTTGTCTAACCAATGCTCAAAGCCCACGCGCAACATGCGCCGGAATCCAAAGGTATCAATGTAAATCATGGCGAGCACGTACCAGTAATATTCTGGTGTGCTCTCCAGGGCCTCAAAGCCTGCTTCAACGAACGGCACACACTGAGGAATAAACGCCAGCAGTACGGGCAGTGTGGTGATGAAAAGCAGGTAATCGGCTTCCCAGCCACGGTTTGCCAGGCTGAGCTCGTCCAGGCGTGTGGCGTTGGCGTCACCTTGCTCCAGTCGCTTGATGGTGGCGACGGTCTTGGCTTCGTCTAAACGATCTTTTCGCTCTTTGGCTTTGTGCTTGGAGTCCTGGTGCGACTGAAACAACCCGACCAGGGGCGAGAAAAGGGCAGCCAACCAGGTCATATCAGCCCCCAGTGTTTCAGCAGTTTGAGGGAGTAGGCGGCGGCAATCGCGCCGGCCACCGTTATCCCGATTTTCTTCAAATCGTCACGGGTCATGCGAGTGCCACTCCCTGCCTGGCGTCATCCAGACTGTAATAACGGCCCACTTCCATGATGCTCATGGCGTGCATAACTTTGGCAAGGGTTTCATCGTCGAATAAATCGATATGATCATGAACTGACACACCCAGGCGTTTTGCCACGAATCCAGCGTAGTTCTTGGTGTCGTTTTCGTTTGGCGGCGCAAAACGGTGGATGATTTGTTCCAGGCTGTAAAGGTGATACAGGCGCTGATAGTTGCGCAGCAATTTGGCGCCGGCCCGGAAGCCGTATTTGTGGTGCTTGAACGTTTCAAAGGCTTTGTCGCGTGGAATGGCGGCTTCGCCTTGCCAGTTGTTGCCAATGCGAATGTTAAGCGGGTTGTTGTTGCGAACGCCGCGAACGGTGTGCTGTTTTGCCATGTAAAGGGCTCCTAATACGATAATCAAGGCGAGGGCATAGCGCATGGCTATACCCCTGTTGCATTTGAGAAGTTGATGTAAAGGGGCGTTTCAGAGTAGAACGCCATGAGGTGGACATTGGCGTCGCCAGTGGGCGGTGTACCTTGCACCCGAATGCTCGTCGCATCGTTTCGGGTGATGCTGAGCGGGTTCATACTGAGGCGATACTGTCCAAGCGCCTGACCGCAGTGAGCAAACACAAAGTGTTTTTCCACACCAAACGGCGAGTGATACGACTTGATAGGCACCACAACCCCTGCTTGCACGTCGGCACTAGGTAACAGCCCAAGACTTTCACACGATTTGTGTGTGGGGCGAGCGTGGGGCGTCATGTCCGGCACAATGTCGAGCTTTTCGGTGTTGATGAATACGCCCGTTTCCAGAGGCAGAGCCGACCGACGGTGATTCGCACTGTCAGACTCAACAAAGTAGGCATAAAGCTGACCCGCGCGCAGCTTGATATTGTGTATCCACTGCTCGGTGAATTTATCCCAGTCATTCGCCGCAATGTTTTGCTGAGCCACAATCTGAGTGGCGTTGCCATCCACATCGAGCTCGACAATACCGAAACGTACGCCGCCTTTTTTGCGCCCGAGGAAATAGGCACTGTAAAACACTTCGGGCTCTTCCCATGACAGGGTTTCGTTTGGGTTACCATCACTGGCCGCATCATTGCGAGCAGTGGTAAACACGGAGAAATGCACCGTTTTACTGGTGCGGCTCATGGAGTCCGTCATCACCCCTGTCGCCTTAACGCCATGCTGACGATCAAACAGATTGAACGAGTCGTAAATGGGGGCGATTAGAGACACGGAGTCTTTGGAACTCGGAGCAATGATTTCCACACCCCAGCCCAACGGAGCCGGACGCCCCAAGCTTCGCCCAAGGTGCATCTGTGTGGCGCTTTGGTTTTCATACCCAAACACTTCTTTCAGCCATCCCATGCCGTCATATTTCATATCGTGAGCGATGCCCGAAAGCGCCGAGCCCCATTCCACCGTGGACTGAGTAAAGTCGGGATTGCAAAGCAGGTTTTTAGGAGGAGCAGAGGCGCCTTTTGCGTCGGCTTTGGCGCTGTCTATCGCGTCGGCCAGATATTCAATTTTGTTTCGGCTGCTGCCTTGTGGGAGGTTGTCTTTCACTTCACCCATAATTAATACTCCAGAAATTGAACGTGGTCAGTGGCTGCGCCAGTGACGGCGATGGCACCTTCCACAAAGAGTTCGACGGATTCCCCAGCATCCAGCTCAAAGTCACCCAGATGAATGGCTCCGGTATTGGCTTTGGGGGCTTTCACCAGAATGCGCCCGCGCTTTTTGGCAGGGATGGTGTAAGGGAGGGCATGTTTGCCCGTGGCGTAGCTGGTACTTGTACGCTGGCGCACGGTGAATGTCTGCTTAGTGCGCACCATGACATCGCCAGACATCCCGACTTTTTGCCCTGGCGCCAGCTCAACGGCCGGCAGGCTGGCAATGACCAACTGCTGCCCGTTAGCCAGCTCAATGGCGGGTAGGGAACGGATGTCAATTTGCTGCCCGCTCTCTAGCTCAATTTTGGGCAGACCACTGACGGCTACGCTTTGATTTGGCGCCATGACCATAGGCGGCATTTGCCCCACAATCACTTCTTGCCCATCGGCGGGCGGCACATAGCGACCCATGCCCACTTCGATTTCAATCAGACCGTGTTCGCCCAGGTTCTCAACGGTTATCAGACCGCCCAGCGCTTTATCCAGAATCTGAGCACCGCGGCGCAGACGGTAGTTACCGCGCTGAGTTTCTATCGAGACTTCTCCTGGGCAATTCGCCACATACAGAAATTCGCCAATCGCTTGAAATTGCGCCCGCTGACGGGGCGCTAAGGTTTGTTTGAAGCTCACTTAATTGATCTCCTTTGCAACGGTGACCAGGACAACCGCACCGACAACCAGACCCAGACCCCAGATGATGTATTTGGTGCGCGTCTCCGCGCCGCCGTCCATCTTCTTGGAGATGAGCTGACCCATCATTTTGAGGTTCTCGCTGTTTTGCGCCGCCTGGTTGCCCGCCAGCCCCGCAATGTATTGCAGGTTTTCGCTGTGGGCATCGCTGAGCATTTCAGACGTTTCCAGGCTGAGCTCCATCGCGCCTTCGGCAACGTTTTCCCCCATATCAATGGCGGCGGTGGTCACTTCCGTATTGCCATTGATGGCCATTTCACCCAAGTCTTTGGCGGCCTGAATGGCGCCGTGGTCGGTGGCCGTCACATTGATGTTGGAATTGCTGACCCCAGAAACCGCCACGCCCAGGTTGTCCCCCTGGATGGCGTTCTGACCGTTGGTCTGTTCGGTGTTGGTGGTGTTACTGCTGCTAGAACGTCCGCCCATGGTCACCTCCCAGCTCTAGCGTCAGATGAGTGATGCCGTCTTCGACGACTTCGGAGAAACCGATTTTCTTGTAGATTTTGATGATGCCTGGGCGGATAGCCTGACCTTTTAGCCTAGCGTAACCCTGACCTTTCACCGTATCGATAAACACGGGTAATCCTTTCTCTAAACCCTGACCACACAGCGCTGACACGTAGTAACTGCCGTCTTGCTGGGCTTCACCCACAAAGCGCAGTGAGACACCATCGCCCTCAAGGTGGTAGAAACAGGCACGTTTCTCCCTGACCAGGCGAGTGGTGTGCTCAAATTCCACATCGGCATCGGACAGCCCGCCAAACGCAGGCCGCAGGTGTTCAAACTGCGCCTCAATGTCGGCGCGGTTTGGTTTGATGAGAGTGAACTTCATTTCTTTTTCACTCCTATGTAGAACAGAGCAAGGATCAACAAAATCCAGGGCAGGGCTGACGCCTTACCCCCCATGTTGATGGCGCCCTGAGATGCGCCGCCAATACTGTTGGAGCTTTTCGCAGCGCTTGGGCCGCCACTTAAATCCATTGGCATGGCGCCGTTGTTAGTAAATGGAGGTATCATGCGGTCACCTCCTTAGCCACGCGATAGGCCAGGTAAGCCCCGCCGCCCATCACGCCGAGTTTGACGAGCTTTCCGGCGCCGGAGCCTGTCCACAGACCCGCCCCGAAACCGACGCCGCCCGCCGCGAGGGGAAGCAATACAATCAATGGCATGACTCACCCCCGTTTTGCGAGATAGACAATCCCGCCAACCACCAACACACCCAAGAGGATGTGCGTGGTATTGATGGGCAAAGTCTGTTTGTAAACAATCGGCTGACCGTTGGGCTGCTGCGCAGGCACATAGTGAGGGCGCTGCTCCTCCGGAGCGGCGCTTTTCACCTTGTCGGCTTCATTTTCGAACCAGGCATGAACAAACTTTTCGCCGCCGCTTATCACGGAGTCGGTCAGTCCTGCCAGGGATTCGCCCCAATCATCTAGCATGGCGCCTCCTTAGCTCTTGGCTTTGGTTGGCAGTGGCGTGACTTGCTGAACCGACTCGACCACGACAGGAACAGAGCCAATGGCACTTTTGTCGAGCTCAAACGCGAGCTGGGACTGCGCCGCAGTGTTGAGCATGCCATCCGAGCCAAACCCGTAGCGGATAAAGTCCAGGCTGAACCATCCGGCGTTTTGCTCTTTCTTGGCCTGCGCCAGGTCAAACGCGTTGTCTTCTTTGGTTACGTTCAACTCTTCCAGGTTGTCACGCAGCACACGAACGCGATCAATGGTGTCGCTTAAGAAGTGAATGCGCTTGAGCCAGTATTCCGGGCTGCGCTCGGCAAAGTCGAACGGGGTACGACCGGACGCCGACGCAAACCAGGTCATTTCATACAGGCGAGGCATGTAGTAACGGATGGATTGTGAGGGCAGCACGTGAGCACGAGCGCGCATCACTGGCGCCGCTGGCAGATTTCCGTTGGCGTCAGCGGCTTTTTGTTTAAGCTGAATGTAAACAAACCACACTTCGCCAGGCAGAGTGACCAGGTCAGTCTGACGGACGCCGACTTTGGTGCGCAGAGTCGGATCACCAAATGAAATGATGTAGCGACCAGACTCAGCAAAGTTCTTGCGGTGTGCCTGGAGCTTCACCAGGGATTCACCTGATATGCTGTATTTTGCGGAGCCATTAAGCGCCACTTCCACGCGCTCAATGTCGGCGGGGTTAGTGATGTTGGTGATCAACTCAATAGAGTGATAGGTAGGGCCGGCAACCATGCGCAAAGAGGCACGATTACCCCAGCCAACGCCCTCAATCGGGTCGAGCTCTTTAGGGCGAGGAGCGAACGTCGTCGTTAGAATTTCCATAGTCACCCCTTAACCAATGGTGTCTTCAACGGCGTCAACGTTGTTGGATGCCCAAACCACGCCCACGGAAACGACCAGCGCCACAACGCCCACAATCGCAATGTTTTTCGGTGTTACTTTCATAAAAATGATGTCCTGATTAGTGAAATAAAAAACCGCCCAGAAATAGGGCGGTTTCATCTTTGCCTAACCTTGGCGAATCATTCCTAATAGGGATTAGCTAAGGGTTCGTAATAAGTGGGCTTTGGTTCACATCTACCATCGTATTTTGCCTGGCTTATAGGGCTTTCCTTCCTGCAGGAGATACTCCAGTTTGCTCAGTTGATTGATGTCCGTGGCTAAAATGCCCGTCATGTTCTCCAGATAGATGGCGCTTTTGACCGTCTTTTGCATCATGATGCAAGCAAAATGGCAGTTGTCTATGATGGTTTTGGACACCTCCTGGCCCCGCTGAAACATGTTGATGCTGTGCAGATTGAACTTACGGCCCAGGCGCAGTATTTTGCCGTGATACCCCGTTGCCTTGCCTGCGTTCAGACTGTGCTCTGCGACTTCTTCACAGATGATTTTCAAGGGCTTTCGCTTGCCATTGCCCACGCCCCAGACCACACGACAGAAGCGATCAAAATCTTCCGGTGTGGTCTCATGGTTGGGCTGATACGCAATCTTAAAGCTCTTATTGGTCTTACGTCCGGCTATCAGCGCCGCCGCAAAGTCGCGCAGCTTGGTGTAACCGCGCACCACACGGTTGCACAGCTCGCCGTGGTAGTCACCAAGCGGGTCAAAAATCGCCACCTGGTCAGACGATTTGATAAAGAGTTTCTTAGCGGCTGAGGTCTTGCCACAACCGGACATACCACACACGTAAACATGGTGATTGTCTAACGCATTGTTGGCGTTAATCGGTCTCATGGTTTTCTTCCTCGCTCGCTTTGGCTTTGGCGGCTTCTTCTGCCTGCTTAATGGCGCGGTACTGGAAGAACATTGAGCCGCCGGCCGTTGCCAGCGCCACCACAAAACCCAGCTCCTCTTTGTATGGCTTTAACCAGGGAGGGAGCTCACCGCCGTATTTGTGCAGAATTGGCGCCGTCGCTTTTGCCAGGGCTGCGGAGTGGGGCTCCCCAAAACTCAAAGCAGGGTGTACCGCTTGCTGAATCAAATACTCCGCGCCGCCCACCAACATGGCGGCGTCTTCTTCCAGCGCTTCGATTTGTTGCGCTTTGGTTGGGGGAGGTGACGCCGCTGCACTGACCGCCGCATCGGGGTTAAACTCGTCGTCTTCGGCGCCCATTGCCTGGATTAACGCCAGCTCCTCATCGGTGCTGTGGGTATCCACCGCTTCGTGTTCGTCAATCATCTGATCCATTAATTCTGTGTCTACTACGCTCATTATGCTGCCGCCCTGATTACTGTAATTGTTTTGCCTACTGCCCATCCCAATACACTGCCAATGCCCACGCAGAGCGTGGTCACTAATAGCTTGCTTTCTTCTTTGGGAGGCTCGCTGTTTTGCTCATCTTTTGGCTTATCATTTGCCAACGGTTTGGTATCGGTTGGTTCACCTTTTGGTGAATCATCCGCAGTCGATGAGCTATCGCTCTCTTTGGGTGTGTCCTGGTCAAGCCTTGCGCGCATCATTGCCAGCTCGGCTTCCACTTCTTCGAGCGGTTTGTACTGGCTCATGAGTTGCTGTGGGACTGTAGCGGTGCGGTTGTCTGTCCCGCATTCGCACCGGCCGACGTAATACGCTTTGCGTTTACCCGTTCCCTGGCGAATGGATTTTGGTGTTAAGCAATCAGGGCAGGCGATATAGCCCAAAATGGGATTCTTATTACTTACCGTCATAGCCATGTCCCCTGAATTTCGCTAACACATTGCTTTATCGCCGCTTTTATCTTGAGGTGCCTAACGGTCTTATCCCAATGGCAGTCAAATTGCTGAAACGTTTGCAGTAAGTCTCTCAAATCGCTTGAGTGCTCATTAACCAGGTCTTTCCCTATCACCTGACTGAGAAACTGACGATTGGTGTACTCACCTTTGAAATCTTCAAGCGTTGATACAAGCTCGCCGCAGGTGATGTCATAGAACCGGATTTCAGCAATCGCGTGCTCTAACGCTTTCATCATGATTTGCGCGTGCTGCTTAGGGGTTGCATACACCTGTGAAGACATCTCAATCAGGCGCTCTAATATGATCGTAAGCTGCTGGTTTTTATTCATGGCTGGCTTTCCCTGGTTTGACGGGTTTCACCAGATTCAGCTCAATCAGAACTGTCAAAGGCACTTGGATTTCGCCTGTTTCCCAGCGCGACAACGTAGCTTGAGTCACGTTGATGCCATGCTGTTCTAGAAATTCAGCTTGAGTGAGCCCCGTTTCGGCGCGAGCTTCGGTAATAAGCGAAGCGGTGATAGGGTGCTTACACTTGGGGTTTTTCATTGGTTCGCCTCCACAAAATCGCGGAGTTTATCGACACAGGTTTGCTCAAGTTGAGCCAAACGTTGCTCCAGGTCTTGGACTTCGGTTTCCAATTTACTGATTGCGCGGCTGGCTTCGTCCTGGTTGTCACTGGACTCGACGCAAAAATCGGTAACGGCTTTCGCCCAGTTTCGCACCTGGGTGAATGGTTTGGTGAGTTGGTCAATAAAGCCTTTTGGGATAAAGGATGGGACTTTGATATCGGACTGCGAATATTGCTCAATCTCTTGAGCATTTTCAGCAATCCTTTGGACAGTTTCTTTCATGTTGTTTCCTTAACTAAAAGCTAGGAAACCGGACTTTCTTTATCTATCGGGTAAATATTACCAATAATATGCAATCGATTTCAATTGGTGTTCACTATCATGTCAAAGAAAGATCAAAGACCCAATGTGGTTTAAGCTGCATAGTAATGTAAACCTCTAACGGGCTGTTTCCAATGCGTATGGTTGCGAATGTCGTCCAGTAATACCGTGTGCTTAAAGTAGCCTCTGGATATTTTAAGCTCTAGAAAATTGACCCCAAACTGAACGTCCGTATCAGATGTCACCAAGTCGTGTTCAATTACTTGGCTAATGTCTTTGATGGCTCTTTTACTGGTTAAAAAGGGGGTTGGAACAATAAATTTAAGTGTTGCGCCCTGGTGAGTTTTTGAAGGGATAACGAGATTGGTAATAACGGGATTTGATTCACAAGCATAATTCGCGATACTCAATTCAGTGTGTACCTGGTTGATCTTCAATTCACTGTGACCATGATTGCGTATCGCTAGGGTAACGGCTACAGCCGTTCCATGATTGACCAAGCGTATTGAATCTAGTTCAACATCCATCGCATCTGGATCTAAGCATTCGTTCTTTTTAAACCATGATATGAACATTTCAAAACCTGTTTTTAAATGTTTATAGATTGCATATTCAGTAGTCATTGATCATACTGTCCTGTAGGTAATGGATTGTTTTGATTGAGAACCTGAACTTTACCATACCCATATGCAACAGAGCCATATCATCACGATATGGCTTTTGTTTTTCACCTCGTTAAATTCGAACCCCTTTTCTTGCTAAGCCATCGCGAAGCGATAGAAACGACCTGTACACTCTCTGAGTGCGTGAAAGCTTATTGTCTTTGAACCTGAACATATTATGTCTTGAGTCTCGCCAGCGTTCGTTGTGAGGGGAGGGAATATGCCACCTTTTACCGCGCGGCTAAGGAGCCAGCTCGCTTGCGAGCAAGATGCTCCGTTTCATTCTTGAAGTAGCCCCTAGCTTTAGCTAGGAATTGGCACTTCATTACCCTGTCCACAAAATTTGTGGACGTGTAAGGTCTTTTCTGTTCTCTACTAATACCCTGTAATTTTGCATATAAGCCTTAGCGAGCAGCTAAGTCTTTTATCCATTTGCACAAAGTTGGGGAAAACGATCTAATTGGATCACGTATTAGAAGAAATATACCTCTCAATGCCTCCTCAAATGCGCTGTAAGCGCCTGTATAGGCACTAAAAAGCCCGCTGGTAAACAACGGGCATATAGACTCACGCCCAGCTAAGGACGTTACAGTGTAATGATGGGCTATTCAAGAGATTGATTGAGATGTTTGCCGCGTAGATACTGAGCTTGACGGCGTAACTCTTTCGGGGTTAATGAGGCAAGTTCTAATGGTGTGGCGTTTGCCAAAATGTCACGTGCGTAGACGTCTAATTGTTGGTGGTAATCTTTGTCCTGGAGCGCCTTAGTTCTGCGTTTTGCCGCGCGTTTCTCGCTGTCGGCTTTGCGTGCCTTGAAAGCAGAACGGATAAAGCTTCGGCGCGCTTCCTGTTCTGCTTCGGAGATGCCAAATTTAGCGATCTCGTCGGGTTTAAACCCTGCCAGTTTTTTCTCTTTGCGCAGTCGTCCCAAGGCTTTTCTCTGTTCACCATTTAGCCGTGTTTCAGAGATGCCGCAGACTTCCCAGAAGAGTGGGGTGACTTGAATTAGCTTGGGTATCCACATGCCTTGTTCTCTGTCCCAGATGCGCTCTGTTTTCACAAGGTTGTATTTCTCGATCATGTTAATCATACGTGTGAAGCGTGAAATCGACTTTTGACCGCTTGGGCCGGTGGTCGATAAGCCGCACATGTCGGACATCTCGGTACAAGAAGAATGGACAACGCCCGTTAACAGGTTGGCATGGTAGGCGAGGGCTTCAAACCCTGCCTGGATTGAGCGTTTTAGGTGGAGGTTAAAACCACGCTGGCGGTTAGCGTATTGACCCCATAGTCGGAAGCCAGACCAAAGATGAACAGGGTTGTTTTGAATGAACTTACATGCATCCTTTATCAGCTTGGGGCGTGTGTCGCTCCGCTGATTCGGCTCAAAGGTTGGATGTAAGTTCTTGACAAGCATATAAAATTAAAGCTCTAGCAGTGCATCAAGTTCAGCATTCGCGGCTTTAAAAAAATCGGTTACTTTCTTAGTCTCGTCATCCAAATAAACCGATATACGAGGACAAAAATCATCAGTTTTGTATCCATTTTCATGGATTGTATATGAAAGCTCTTTAACATGAGCTGAGAACTGGAAAAAGACATCGTGTTCAGTGGTTAAGGTGATGTTTAGACAACGGTCTGCAAGCTTTCGAGCTTGCTGTATACGGCTTGCGGCTTGTTTGGCAGTGAGCTCTTTTCGTCCGGTTTCTATGCTGGTTACACTTGACCAGTCGAGGGAATTTGGTGATTCCATGATGACGTTTCCTTTAAAAATCGTAAGTCAAAGGCTTATAAGCCTGCTAGACTTGTCTGCGAGTTGTATTTAAAAGAAATCTGTTAGAGCCAACGAGGACAGAGAGTCGGAATGTAATGCTTAGTTCATGTTTAATTCATGAACAAGTTGATAGCATTTCAACTTATTGTGTTCTAACAAATTTTTACCCGGTCTCACCGTAGTTTCATTCATCTATCAGTCGGGTGCTCCTTAAACTGCCGTTCATATCTCACCATGTCAGGCAGAGAAAGGAGCGATTTGATAGATATCAGAACCATCTCGGTTTCGACATCCGCATTTAATACTTTCTGGAGGCTGGTAGCAACCAACCGCCATGATCAATTATGCTATCGATGGAGGTGGAAAATATGATAACGACATTACAGTTGTTGAATAAATTACGTGTTGAAAAACAATTAGATAGCGATAGGCAGGTAGCTAAGTTTTTAGACTTAAACCATACTTCCGTTCAAAAATGGCGCCACGGCGGAACAATGAGTGAAGAAGTCGCTTGCGAAGTGGCTGATTTGTTAGGTTTAGATGTTGAATTGGTTTTGTTATCCATCATTGCAGAACGCTCCAAGAATAAACGCGTCGTAGAGAAATTAGAAAAGATTCTAGAGAAATATGATGCCGCTTAGGTATCTGACAGAAAGTAAAGCTAATCATTTGATTTATTTAAGTTATTAGCTTTCTTTTTTGGTGTTCTTAGTGCGCATTATCTATCTTATGTTAAATGGAGTGTCAGTCTACGTCGATTCTGATGCATTCAGCTCTCCCTTTCCCTTCAAAAGCCATGCAATTTAACCATAATCCTATTTACCATAAAATAGCTAATAGTCATTTCTTTAATCAGAGATTAAGCAATGACTATTAGCTGTGAGTCCATACTATTAACTGTTTGTCAGGCACAAAAAAGCCAAGCGCTTTGCTTGGCTCTAACTTCTTCTGAATTCTATCAACCGCCGGCTAACTTAACGGTGTGTCCTTTTTTCTCAAGGTGCGCTTTTATCTTATCGCGATTATCACCCTGGATTTCGATGTTGCCATCTTTTACAGAGCCACCGCATCCGCAAACCTTCTTCAATTCTGCTGCTAATAGTTTTAAAGGTGCATCGTCAAGGTCCAATCCTGTTACGATGCAAACGCCTTTGCCTTTTCTGCCTTTTGTTTGGCGTTGGATACGGACAATGCCGTCTCCTTTTTCTCGTTCTGGCTTGGCTTCTTCGGCTTTAATTCTTCCAACTTCTGTTGAATATACAAGAGACATTTCAATTTCTCGATTTCAAATAGTGTTGAGTATTTTAGCCTTTTTTGGCGGCGGCAGCCAAGTGCGCATCAATGTGTTTCTGAATAGCCAGCTTACCACCTTTGATTAGGCGACCATTGAAAAAACAGTACCATGCGTTAGGTGCACCAGTATCGTTTTTTAATTGAAAACCGTTATAGTTCTCTTCAGTTCCAGCTGCCACGGGTTTCGCTTCAAGAGAAGCGAATTCCTTCGGATCAATCAGTGACGCAGTTTCACACCACCAGTCAATGCTCTTTTTCACAGATGCTAAGCTTCCAGAAAGTACTCTGTTTTTAATCTTTACTTGCCAGACCTGTCCATTAGATGACTGCAAAGTAAATCCGCGATGCATGCTATTTGCCATAATAGTGAACTCTTAGTTCTTTGTTTCTATTAATAATAATTGTAATCCTTGGATTCGCAAGTAGAATTACTTAACAAATGCATGGTTATGGTGCGTTAAATTGAGAAAAAATATCACTCCGATCACAAATCTAGAAATTAAGACTGCAAGCATAAGGCAATTTTCCGATGCAGTTAACTTAGATATGCTAGACAGCTTGACTCAAGGGTGTTACTCGGTTAACTCCTTGAAATCCATGCTTAACGATTGGAATACGTTCGTAGCGTTTTGCCAAGATAGACATGTTTCTCCCCTGCCCGCTTCTGTCACCGCCACCAGGTTGTTTCTTAGTACTGAGAGTAAAAAGAAAAAATTTCCATCCATTAAAAGATTCGCGTTGACGATTGGAACCATCCACAAAATTCACGACTTGAAAGACCCGGCAAACCATCGCCAGATAAAGTTTCTGTTGAACGAGCTTCGCGCATCCAAAAGTGAAGACGTTAAAAGCGCAAGTGCCTTTACCAAGGCGTATCTAGACAAACTGCACACACTGCTTTCCCCCTCAATTCTGCTTAAAGATATGCGTGACTTGGCGATTTATCACGTGATGTTTGAATGTGCTTTGAAGCGTTCAGAGCTAAGGCAACTCGGTTTTGAAGACATTTCTTACGCTAATAGTCTTGCTCATATACAGGTGGAAGACAAAGTGTATGAATTGAGCTCTCAAGCTTCGACGACATTGAAACGTTGGTTGAGCCACAATACGACGGGCATCCCTTTTTGTCGTATCGATAAACACGAAAACCTTTATGACTCCAGGCTCGACGATTCTTCAATCTATCGCGTGTTTCGTAGGGCAAGTGATTTGCTTGGCTTGTCTGAAAATCAGAGGCTATCGGGGCAATCTAGTCGAGTTGGTGCGGCGCAGGAACTTGCTTCTCAAGGATACCGCCTTAAAGATATTCAAGATTTTGGGCGTTGGTTGAGCCCGGTTATGCCCGCTCAATATCTTGGAAGAACGGGCAAATCCAGTGCTGAAAAATTAAAGTTTATCTCGATCAAGCCGTGGGATTAGATAAGGCATTGTTTATAGCGTTACTCAAGAAGTCCTTGAAGCTGATGCCATGGTGTTCAACCATTTTAGGGAACATGGAGATTGGCGTCATACCTGGGAAGGTGTTCACCTCGTTTAGGTAGATTTCATTATCTTCAGTTAGGAAAAAATCAATTCTGGAGAGATCTTTCAAACCCATTTGAAGAAAGACTTTTCTGGAATATGACTGAATTTCATCTATCTGTGCGTTGGTCAGCCCTTCTGCTTCAACTACCGTGAGTGAATGGCTGTCTGCTCCATACTTTTCTTCGTATGTGTAGTACCCATTCTCTGGTGCGATGACTTCTCCAGGTTTTGAGATGATCAGTTCGCCGTTATGTTCAAACGCTGCGACTTCTAACTCTCTTGGTCTCACGGCTTTTTCGATTAATACCTGATCCGAGAAAGTGAACGCTTTGTTTACTGCTTCACTTACTTCTGCTGATTCCGTGACCTTGTAACATCCGACTGAAGATCCTTGACGCGCAGCCTTTACAAATAAAACTCCCCACTCTTCAAATGCTGTTCTTGCCTTTTCATGAGCATCTTCATTGTTTGAAGATAGGAAAACGTATGGCGTGTTTGGAATGCCTAATGCGTCATACCATAACTTAGAGGTAATTTTATTGAAGCTGTTGATGCTCGCTTCTGGTCCGCAGCCAAGATATGGAATTTTTGCCAGCTCAAAGATAGACTGAACATCGCCAGTTTCGCCCGGAAAACCATGTAGGCAAGGAACGATATAGTCGATATGAATTTCGTGAGATTCACCTTTAAGATTTGAATGCGAAATGTCCAGCTCAGTTTTTTCTCCAGAGCTTAGGCGCCACTCGTCTTTAGTCATTTCAACTCGAATGACATTGAAGCTTGGATCTAACTGAAGTTGTTGCTGAACATAGTTTGCGGAAACTAACGAGACTTCATGTTCGTTTGAGCCCCCGCCGCATAGCAAAAGGATGTTTTTTCTAGTCATTGATGGGTTCTTTCCATGAAAAACTGCATGCCAATATTCTAATAGTTTGACTATTAATTATCAGTAATTTTTGAGTCAAATCTCGTCTAAACGGTTACTGCTAGCGCAATAGCCCGCGACGTTGGGTAAATATTAAACGTTAAATTCAAAGTGATGAGCAACAAAAAAGGGCTGACGCCCTTCTTTGTTAATTTAGCTTATCCATTACCGGATATTCAGAGTTTTTAATCGCATCAATACTTTTCGGGAAAGGTTTAAGCTTCTGGAACTCTTCTGGCAGTGAAGCGATGGCAGCTTTAGCTTCCGCTGATGTTGCGTAGTCACCATAAAGAATGGTGTACCAGTTAGTGCCTTTCACTTGCTTGTAGTTACCCCAGATTGGCTGACCCACAGGCAGGCGTTTTGCGAAGTGCTCAAGCTTGCTTTCACGGTCCAATGCTATTACTTGGATCGTATAACCGTAACGAGGATTCGATTTTAGCTGATTGTCTGTTGGAGGAAGAATCTTGATCTTTTTCTTTTGAACTTGAGGTTTTGGCGCAAGTTTCACCACTTTTTTCTCTTCTTGCATTGGTGCAGCAGCCACCATAGCGGTATCAGGTTTTTCTGCCATAGGCATGATTTCCTTCACCGTTTCTTCTTTTATTTGTGCTTGCTGAGTAATCGGAGCTTGTATTGAGTCTACCTTGTAATCCTCTTTGTAGGATTCAGATGTCACTTCTTTTTCATACGTGTCCGATGCACAAGCTGCTAGCAGCATAGAGAGACTGATAATTGATATCTTTTTCATGGGTCATTATTACGCTAATTAATTCTTTCCAAATCATGCACATTGATTCAAAGAGAATCAAGTGCAGCTCTAGATTAATTGTAAACTATCTCGTGACGATTCCCACATAATTCACGTGTCAAACCAAAGTGTTGAAACTTTTTGCGAGTATTGTGGAACCGACAACACCAATTGCTGTGACAGATCACATCCGCTGTATTCAGATCAGCGATAATAAACATGGATGCTTTACTATGCGGTGAGTCTAATCAACCGCTTAAACGTATTTGAGGTGTGAATGAACCGACTGGATAAGCTGCTAAAACCGACGTCTGTCGCCGTAATTGGCGCTTCTCAGAAGCCCTACCGAGCTGGTGAAATCGTTATGAAGAACCTTCTCCAAAGCGGTTTTCAGGGCGCAATCATGCCTGTTACGCTCAAGTATAAATCGGTTTGCGGTGTACTAGCTTATCCGAATGTTGAGTCTTTACCCATCGTCCCCGACCTTGCCATTCTCTGTACTCATGCTGATCGTAATGTCGAGTTGTTTGAGCAAATTGCAAGAAAAGGTGTAGGTGCGGTCGTCATTCTTTCCTCCGATATGCATGGCAAAGACGCCGAAGGCATCTCTTATGAATCTAGGTGTCTTGAGATTGCTAAACGATTTAACGTAAGAATCCTAGGCCCTAACAGCCTTGGTCTGATATTACCCTGGCATAACTTTAACGCTTCTTTCTCACCAGTAACCGCGCTGCCCGGAAAAATCGCGTTCATTTCGCAATCGGCGGCGGTGTGTACAACAATACTCGACTGGGCGAACGACAAGCAGATTGGTTTTTCAGCTTTTATTTCTATAGGGAACGGAGCGGATGTCGATTTCGATGAACTGCTGGATACCTTATGTACAGACAGTAAAACCGAAGCCATATTGCTCTACGTAGACAGCATAAAAGACGCGAGACGCTTCATGTCAGCTGCTCGTGCGGCTAGTCGAAACCGTCGGATTCTGGTCTTAAAAGGCGGTCGTTCTATCGCCGGGCAAAAAGCGGCAACCCTTCATACCGGAAGTGTCCCAAGCCTTGATGTGATTTATGATGCTGCGATTCAACGTTCCGGTATGCTGCGGGTAAAAAATACACATGAATTGTTTGCCGCCGTAGAAACCTTGACTCACTCAGTCCCCCTCAGAGGGGAACGTCTTGCGATAGTTACCAATGGCGGCGGTCCTGCGATCATGGCGATTGACACGCTGATGGACAAAGGGGGCAAACTCGCGGAACTGAGTCAGGAGACCACTGAAAAGTTAAACCGTCACCTGCCTTCAAGCTGGTCGGGGTGTAACCCCATAGACATGATCGGTGACGCCAATAGCCAGAGATATATCGATACCATCAATACTCTGATGGACGGCGACGAGTTTGATGCTCTGCTTATTATGCACAGTCCATCTGCTGTCGCTCATTCAACCGATACAGCAAAAGCGATCATTGATTGCGTCAAATCGCATCCCAATTATAAGCGATTCAATATTCTTACCAACTGGTGTGGTGAGCAGAGTACAAAAGAAGCCAGAAAGCTGTTTACGCTTTCAGGTATTCCAACCTACAGAACACCTGAAAGCGCCGTCACTGCATTCATGCATTTAGTGGAATACCGTAGAAACCAAAAACAGTTGATGGAAACCCCAGCCTCTGCGGGGCAAATAGAACTGAATGATGTGGATTTGGCGCGTAACTGGATAAATGAACAGTTGTCAGAAGGAAGTACCACTCTCGATACTCACCAGATTGCCTTTTTACTAAAACAATATCGATTTACGGTGCTTCCAACCTGGCTTGCCAGCGATCAGAGTGAAGCTGTGCATATCGCCGAGCAGATTGGCTATCCTGTTGCAGTTAAGCTGCGTTCGCCAGATATTGCGCATAAGTCCGATGTGCAAGGCGTTATGCTGAATCTAAGAAACAGTGCCGAGGTCGCTTCGGCTGCTCAGTCGATATTGGATCGAGTTTCTCTCACCTACCCGTCTGCCAGAATTCATGGTCTGCTGGTTCAAGGCATGGCAAGCCGCGCCGGTGCTCAGGAAATCAGGATTAAAGTGAAGTCTGATCCGACTTTTGGTCCGGTCATACTGATCGGTGAAGGTGGATCGGAATGGAACGAGGCGCTGGATGCCACGGCAGCCATTCCTCCACTAAACATGACGCTAGCTCGTTATCTGATTATCCGAGCCATCAAACGAAACAAATTACGTGTTCAGCAGCTACCCAACCCTATGAGTATTGATGGGCTAAGTGAGTTTTTAGTCCGCATTTCTCAGATGGTCATAGATTGCCCACAGATACGTGAACTGGATATTCATCCAGTGCTGGCGAATGGAGAAGACTTTACCATCTTGGATGCCGATCTGACGTTGTGCGAATTTGAAGGAAGCTCTCATCAAAGACTCGCCATCCGACCTTATCCCGTGGAGCATGAAGAAAAAGTAAAGCTTAAAGACGGTAGCGATGTACTACTCCGCCCTATTCTGCCAGAAGATGAACCCGACCACGCTGAATTCATTTCCAATGTTTCCAAAGAAGATTTGTACAAGCGATTTTTCAGCGACGTTGGAGAATTCAATCATGAGGCGCTGGCCAATTTCACCCAAATCGACTATGACCGAGAAATGGCATTTGTCGCGCAACAAAGCTTTGAGGGAGAAAAGCGAATTATAGGCGTTGCCCGGGTACTTTCTGACCCAGAAAACTTCGACGCTGAATTTGCCATTTTGGTGCGTTCTGATCTGAAAGGTATGGGTCTGGGGCGAGTTTTGATGGAAAAATTAATAAGCTACTGCAAAGAGCGTGGAACCAAACAAATGTCCGGAATGACCATGCCTACTAACCGAGGCATGCTCATGTTGGCTCAAAAAATGGGATTCGAGCTCGATATTCAGTTTGAAGACGGCATTGCGGATATGAGGCTGCCTTTAAACGAGTAATCGACTTTCCAGTTCTTCTTGATGTATTGAATACACCAGGACTTACTTTTGCCCATTTTGTTTCTTCGCCACGCAAGGACAATTTCAACAGGGGCATCTTCTGTCCCTTCTATTTTTCGAAGCAGCTTTTTCTCGATCATTTCATTGGCGATATGTGTCGGAATTGTACCAATACCTAATCCAGCAATCAGAGCTTCAATTTTTGCATGGAAGCTTGTAACGGTTAAACGTGGCTGTTCGTCTAGAATGTTTCTACTTAGCGCCGGAGCTTCGCGGGCAGTATCTGCAATTACGATGGCTCTGTAGTGACTGCGCGAATCATTGTCGAATTCGCCTTTTCGCTGGTGGATATAGTGATCGTAAGCCGCAACCCAAGTCATTGACATGGTGCCTATTGGCTCTGCTTTTACATCCTGCGGGTAAACTTCTGGTTTTGGGCAAATAAGAAGATCTGCTCTATCATAAGCGAGTGATTCCCAGCACCCCGCCAGAATTTCTTCCTGTAACTTTACTCTGGTTTTACTTACCGCACCTAAATGCTCGACCAATGGAAAAAACGTATTACCTGGAACAATGCCATCATGAGCGATGGTAAGATCTAACTCCCACCCGTGAGCCAGAACATTCGCATCAGAGACCATATCTTCTGCCGCGCTTAAAAGCATGCGACCTCTTTCCAGCAACAACTTACCCGCGTGAGTAAATGTTGCTTTGTGCCCGGACCGGTCAAAGATAACTAAGTCGAGATCCTGTTCTAGTTTCTGAATCTGATAACTAAGAGAAGATGGCGCTCGGTTCAATTCATTTGCCGCCGCTGCGAAACTGCCTCGACGGTCAATTGCATCAAGAATATGCAATGCTTCTAAGGTGATTGGGCTGTTCAAGAAGAGATCTCTGTTTGAGGATTATCCTATTTACAATACGACACCTTACTTTTCATTGTTTTAACGCGTTAGATAAGCGTGATTAAGATCACGAATACTGAAAATTTACGCTTTCTTACACTTCGAATACCGAACTTTATACTGAAATTAAAACAAAGAGTTAGCGTATTTGCATATTTCCTCTATTAGCTGTTTTCGTATCGTAATGAGAAGTGTAATGATAGTTATTATCATTTTGATCAATTACAATCCTCGCACCATTTAAAGCGATTCATGGAAAAACAAAAATGTCGCAACCTAACTTTAAGAAGCCTTTGCTCACGGCTTCAATCTTAATTGCCCTTTCTGCGCCTACTTTGGCAAACGAGCAAGTTGATGAAACTGTCGTAGTAACTGCTACAAAAACAAACCAGGCCCTTGAAGATGTGGCAGCGTCTGTAGCAGTGATTACCGATGCCGAAATTGAATCAAATATGTCCAACAATATCGCTGACGTATTTGACTACACACCAGGTGTTACGATCGAAAACGCAGGTCGCCAAGGTATTCAAGGTATTAATATCCGCGGTCTTTCGGGCAACCGTGTACAGATTGTTGTTGATGGTGTAATTCAACCAGACCAGTACGATCCAGGCGGTGACTTTATCCGATCTGGGCGTTTGAACTTCGACCCTGAAATGCTCAAATCTGTTGAAGTTGTAAAGGGTTCAGCGTCAAGTCTATATGGTAGTGATGCAATAGCGGGTATCGTTGCATTTTCAACTAAATCCGCTTCCGACTTTTTGGAGCCGACAGGTGATGACTTTGGCGGCTACGTTAAACTAGGTTATCACTCTGCTGATAAAACATTCAGTGAATCAGTTGCTCTTGCAAATCGCTCTGGCAGCCTTGAGTCTTTAGTTGCTTATACCCGTAAAGATGGTAATGAGTTAAACAACTTCGGTGAGCCAGACAACCAAGATTATTCTTCTGATAATCTTCTAGTTAAGCTTGGATATGATCTGAATGAATCACATTCATTCGAAGTCCGTGGTAGCTATGTGAAAGGTGACACTAAGACAGATGTTACCAATAAATCATACAAACCGTACAATGGTCATGATGTTTCTGACTCACAGAGCTTTGGAATCAAACATACATGGAATACAAATTTAGCTCTTTTTGACAATTTAGTTTGGCATGTGGATTGGGTTAGTCAAAAAGAGAAATCAGACACCCACCGTACAAAGATCTCAAACGGAAACGTCCAACATAAAGACTACATTTATCGTGAACGCGGATTCCAAGGCGAGATACAGGGCGATAAGTTCATCTCAGGTGAAAGCATTGATCATTTCATTGTCTACGGTGTGTCATTTAAAAACAAAGACATCCATAACCAAAACGATGAGATTAATAGTATTGGCGCGGATAAAACAGTTTATTACATGCCAAATGCTAAAGAGCAACGTTATGGCGCATTCCTGCAAGACGACATGTTAATGCTGGATGGAAAGCTGAGATTGACTCCAGGTATTAGATTTGACTCTTACAATACGGATCCTAATGGCAATGTCGCCACTGGGAACTCCGGTGGATACACACCAGATAGTTACACTAAATACAGTGATTCTGCAGTTACTGGTAGAGTTGGAGCCGTGTATGAGTTGAATCAGACCCATAAAGCTTTTGCACAAGTAAGCCAAGGATTCAGAGCGCCTAACTTCAAAGAACTATTTTACTCATTCAGTAACTTAAATAGTCCTTTCTTTAAATACAAAAACATCCCTAACCCTGATCTGAAAGCTGAAACCAGTATCTCTTACGAATTAGGTTTAAGATCTAGCTTTGAAAATGCTGACACTGAATTTGTCGTATTCTACAACGACTACGATAACTTTATTGAGTCTAAAACTGTTCAGGCTGGAGGTGGTCCGGTTCCTCACGTATTCCAGCACGTAAATGTTGATAAAGCGACTATTAAGGGTGTGGAGCTTTCTTCAAAGCAAAACCTGTCAGCTGTGTTAGGTCTTCCTGAAGGCTTCAAGTCTGGTATTGCGGGTGTTTATACAGAAGGCAGTGATGGCGAAGGTGAAAGACTTGACTCTGTGAACCCTTGGCAAGCTCTGGCGAAGTTAAACTACGACAGTCCTTCTGATAGTTGGGGTACGTCTTTAAAAATGGTTTACACAGCAAGTAAGAAAACATCTTCAAGTCCTTCGTTTGATATGACGTCTGCAACTATCTTCGATGTAACTGGTTACTATAAGCCTACTCAAGACCTAACGTTACGAGCTGGCATATTTAACCTAACAGACAGACAGTACTACAACTGGAATGATGTTCGCTCTCTATCTGCAGAAGATGTGAATAGATCACAACCAGAACGTAACTTTGCGATTACTGCAAAATACGATTTCTAAGCTTAATATTTGATGCAAAAGAAAAAGACCGAGAAATCGGTCTTTTTTGCGTTTATAAGAACAAATTTGCAAATGGCTAAATACAAAAAATCCAGCTTTAAGCTGGATTTTATCAAGTTCGAAATATTCAAAAAGGCTATCAAAAAGTGACTGAATTATTTCGATATTATTTGTTTTCTGCCATCTCTTTCTTAACCATTACAGCTGCTGCAATGATGAAAGTGATGATAAGCGCTAGCTCCATCAGTGTCCCCTGAAAGTGGTATTAGAAAATGTTCAATGAATCGTTAACAAACTGTTTTTTAACGTTCAAAAATAAGCTTCGGACTTATTCTAGCAGGTTATAGAATGTACGAAACCCCTTAACGAGATTTTTACGAAAAATATCGATTCAGATCAAAAAAGAGGCTCGAAAGCCTCTTTTATCAATTTTGCTAATCCTGATAGCCTTGCGGATTTTGTGACTGCCATCGCCAGGTATCTACAGTCATATGTTCTAAAGAACGTTCTGCTTTCCAGCCTAGCTCGTCTATTGCTTTCTTTGGATCAGCCCAACATTCTGCAATGTCACCTGGTCGTCTATCTACAAGTTTGTAAGGAATTTCCTGACCACTTGCTTTCTCAAAGGCTTTAACCATATCTAAAACACTGTAGCCATTACCTGTGCCTAAGTTATAGATATGCAGACCGTTTTTCCTGCCAACGGCATTGAGTGCTGCTAAGTGACCGTCTGCTAAGTCCATCACGTGAATGTAGTCACGGACACCCGTTCCATCCTTTGTTGGATAGTCACTGCCGAAAACAGACAAAAACTCACGGCGACCAACTGCAACCTGGGAAACAAAAGGCATCAAATTGTTTGGAATGCCTTGCGGGTCTTCGCCCAAGTCGCCACTCGGATGCGAACCTACCGGGTTGAAGTAACGAAGAAGTGTAATGCTCCAGTCCGGGTTTGCTTTTTGGAAGTCGGTTAAACACTCTTCCACCATCAGTTTGCTGCGACCATACGGGTTAGTGGCACTAGTTGGAAAATCTTCCGTAATTGGCACAGAAGCCGGGTCACCATACACAGTAGCAGAAGAGCTGAATACCAATGACTTCACACCAGCTTCGCGCATTGCTTCAACCAAGACCAAAGTGCCATGAACATTGTTGTCGTAGTATTCCAGCGGCTTTTCTACCGACTCCCCTACCGCTTTTAGCCCGGCAAAATGAATACAGGATTCTAAGTTGTGCTCTTTCATGGTTTTAACAAGAAGGTCTTTGTTACGAATGTCACCTTCTACGAAAACTGGGCGGGTTCCAGAAACCTTTTCAATTCGGTCTAATACGCTGGATTTGCTGTTGTACAAGTTGTCTAGAATCACTGGCGTCATGCCAGCTTCGATCATTTGAATGCAAGTGTGGCTGCCGATATAGCCCATGCCACCAGTAACAAGTACTTTCATGGTTCTTCCTAAATGGTGTAATTAACGTAATTCTACTTAACCTGCATGGCGATTTGTAGTCTCATATCTCAAAGTAATTGGATTTTATAGAAAAAGCTTCCGCAAATTTATTGAATTGTTAGCAAAAATGAAACTCGGGCTCTAAAGCTTCTCAATTTAATGGAATACAATTAACCTTAACGGTAAGTCATCAGTGGGATAGCAGACAAATGACCAAGGAAAGGTTGAAACTAAATTGTGATATGGGCGAAAGCTTTGGTTCATGGAAGATGGGCTTAGACGAAGAAGTAATGCCATGGGTCGATATGGCAAATATTGCCTGCGGTTTTCACGCATCCGACCCGAATGTTATGTCCACCACCCTAAAGTTAGCAAAGCAATACCGGGTTAGCGTTGGTGCCCATCCGGGCTACCCGGATCTGAATGGGTTTGGTCGCAGAAGTATCCCCATGTCACAGGATGAAATCGTACACAATGTGGTGTACCAAGTTGGAGCAATTCAATCTCTCGCTAACCTCAATAGCGTTAAAGTTGAATATATAAAGCCCCATGGCGCGCTTTATAACGACATGATGAAAAGTGAAGAAGTGTTTGTTGGCATTCTGGCGGCAGCTGAAAACTTCTCTTTGCCTGTTATGATCTTGGCTGGCACCGATAATTCTAGATATCTTGACCTTGCGGATCAGTTTAATGTTCCCCTACTCTTTGAGGCATTTGCCGACAGAGCCTACCTAGACAACGGACTTCTCGTCCCTCGCAGTCACCCTGATGCCGTGTACCACAAGGAAGATGATATCTATCATCAGGTGATGCAGCTTGCCCGTTACGGCAGCATCACCAGTATCAATGGCAGCAAGATTCAGATTGAAGCGGACACGGTTTGTGTTCATGGTGATAACCCTGAATCCGTTGCCATGGTCCAAAGAATATCCCAAAGCTTAGCGGCGCTGTAAGAGAGACTGAAATGATAAAGTTTGAAATCCAGCCTGTCGCTGAGTGCAGTCTTATTGTGTATTTCGGTAGTCGTATTGACCCTAAGCTAGCCCCTTTTATTGGCGAGGCTGCGAAATGCATTGCGGGAAGATTTTCGGATCAGGTTATGAATGTCACCCCTTCCTACACCTCTATTTTGATTGATTATCTTCCGTTTCGAGTCCATCAAGAGCAGTTTATTACTCAGTTGCGAAGTTTGCTGAACGAGCAAAGTCAGGCTTTTACTATCGAGAGCAAATCTACCCTACATAAGTTGCCAGTCTATTACGGTGGAGATACCGGACCAGACTTAAAGGCTGTTGCCGAGTTTGCCGCAATCACGTCTGACAATGTGATAAAGCTGCATACAGAGAGTTCCTTTCGGGTTTGTGCCATTGGTTTTTCTCCCGGTTTCGCATTCTTAGCTGAAGTACCGAATGAAATCGCCAAACCCAGGCATGATACTCCCAGAGTATTTGTTCCTTCAGGCAGTGTCGGTATCGCATCTAATCAAACGGCAGTCTACCCATCCCGTTCCCCAGGTGGCTGGAACATTATCGGGAACTGTCCAACACCACTTTGGGATTCCAAAAATCCGGACTCAACATCTGACATCAATATTGGTGATGTTGTTCAGTTCTACTCAATTACAGAGAAAGAGTTCGTTTCTTTAGGGGGTGAACAATGGGTGTAATGGCGGTTACTAAAGCTGGGCAACTTTCTCTTATTCAGGACTTTGGTCGATATGGGTGTAGCCAGTTGGGGCTAACGCAAGGTGGACCGGTCGATGACTATGCTTTTAGCTGGGCTAATTACTTACTGGGTAACGACCTTAACACCGCTGCGATTGAAATCACTCTTGGCCAGGCGTTATTTACTTTTGAGCAAGACGCCATGATTGCCATCTGCGGCGGCGATTTGCAACCAAGAATCAACCAAATACCCGTGGCAAACTGGTCAAGGCATTGGATAAAACGCGGTCAGACACTTTCTTTTTCGTTACCACGTAACGGTCTGAGGGCTTACCTTGCAATAAAAGGTGGGTTCAAATGTACCCCCCACTTTGGGAGTGCTTCGACGGTTCAAAGGGAAATGGTTGGCGGATTGCAGCAAGATGGAAGTGCGCTGGAAGTCGGGGATCAAGTTGAATTCTCCGATGAGCAAACGAAGTTGACCTCAAAACAGGTCACATTCCGGTTCATCCCTGACTACAACCTGCCGTTGACCTTGCGTGTTATCGAGAGTTACCAGAATAAAAGCTTCCATCCGGATTCGTTGCGAAAACTGTATAGCGGATCGTTTTCAATTAGTCAGAACAGTAACCGCATGGGCTATCGCCTGGAGGGAGATACCATCAATCCTCCAAGTGGAAACCTGATATCTGAAGGTATTGCTCTGGGATCCATTCAGGTTCCACCGGATGGAAATCCGATTATTCTGCTCAATGACAGGCAGACTCTGGGCGGTTATCCAAAACTAGGCTGCGTTGCCCGAATTGATTTGCCCAGACTTGCGCAAGCCAAGCCCGGTCAGAAAATCCAGTTTGTAAAAGGCGATCTGGAAGGACTACAGAAAGTCTGGTGTAAGTGGGCAAGGTTTTTTGGATACTAAACAAGAAAGCGACCCGATTGGGTCGCTTCCGTTTTACTTTCTAATTCAATTTCAATGGATTTAGAATCACTTCATCCCCTTCATGAAGTCCTTTTCTTACCTGATTGTTTTGTCCAAGCTGAACGAGTTGAGTTTTGATTTTTCCTTCCTCGACAATTCGTACATAGTCGAGCTGCCCAACCTGATACACACTGTTTTCAGGCAGAGTCAAAACAGATTCACTGTGGCTAAGTACATGTACCTTTCCGTACACCCCAGGGTAAACTGAAGGGCTTACAGGTAACGCAAGCTTAACCAAGAAACTGCGTGAGGACTGATCTGCGGAAGGTGAAATTTCAACGATGTTTGCCCGCCCTGTATGCCTTGAAGTTGGCAAATTAAAGTTAAGCTGATCACCCACTGCAATACTTGCTATCAAAGACTCAGAAATATTGACCTCAAGTTGCAATGATTCTGGGTTGTATAAGGAAACCAACAAAGCACCTGGTGTGGCAGTATCCCCTTCATTGACTGGCTTTTGAGTTACCACGCCATCAAAAGGTGCGGTAATAATGCTAAAGCCAAACGTTGTTTCTGCTTCTTTTACCGCAGCTTGTGCTTGCTTAAAACCGGCTCTTGCCGTTTCAAGCTGGGATTCCACACGGTCAAATTCTGATTGCGGAAGTAACTTCCTTTCCACCAGTTCTGATATCCGCTTAAACTCCTTACGCGTAGCATTCAGATTAGCCTGAGCGGAAGATAGCCCCTGCTCTGTTTGCTGTACTCGGGCATCAAGGTCGTCACTCTCAAGGCGCATAATGACATCATCCTTGGTAACGCTGTCACCTATATCCACCAACACCTCAACTACTTTCGCGGTAACACGTGCAGAAAGCTGAGCTTTTTGATCGGCAATCACTGTGCCCGTAAATTCTCTGATTTGAGGCGTTTCCTGATACCTCAAGGTGACGGTTTCTATGTCAGAAGTATCTGTTGTGGTCAGTGCTTTCTGATTCACTTTTTCTGTAAAACCACCAGCCATGAAAATAAACAATACGATCAGCACTGAAAAAAGACTGATCCCTAACAGGAGTTTTGATGATTTCATGATTCTTCCTCGTTGCTTACAGGCAGACCATGCCCTTCTACATTTGAATACGCCAAGTGATAAACCACTGGGATGACTAATAAAGTAAATATGGTTGATGCCGTTATTCCGAATATGATTGCCCAAGCCAGACCGTTAAATATCGGATCCAGTGTTATCACGATATTTCCGAGCAATGTTGTGCCTGCCGTCAGTAAGATCGGGCGCATTCTAACCGCGCCGGATTCGATTAAAGCCGCTTTAAGAGGTTTACCCGCCGCTAGAGATTGCTGAATAAATTCAATAAGAACTAAGGAGTTTCTAACTACAATCCCGGCAAGTGCGATCATTCCAATCATGGCTGTTGCGGTAAACAAAGCAGGATCTGGGTAGCCATTAATGTCATCTCCAAGAAGATTCAGGAACCAGAACCCCGGCATGATACCAATAACGGTTAGAGGAATCGCGAGCATGATGATGCCAGAAACCGCAGGCAACCCAGTCTGGATGAGCATGACGATGAATACGCCAAGCAACGCCGCGCCATAGGCAATTCCTAGATCACGGAACACATCTATGGTAATTTTCCATTCTCCCTCGCCACTCCAAACGACTTGAATATCGTCATCCACTGACCAGCCTTGATTACCACCATTGCTTAAGTAGCTTCTCTCGCCCAGCGCTCTTGATTCATTCGAGTAGGCTTTGCCTTGGTCTGCAATAACATCAGCAACGATTTCACCCAGTACCCGCCCCGCGGATTCGGCATAAGCGTAAACCACAGGTTTAAGGTTCTTGTGATAGATAGGCTGATCTTGAGTGCGCTTAACAAATCTTCCCAGCTCGGATAACTGGACAAGCGGTTGAGGTGCATCTTCCAGACTTCCCTTCACATTCTGTTTCGCAATTCCTGTCTGCCCACGAACATAAAGCGCTTCTAAGTTAGTGAGATTATCACGCTGCGAAATCGGAAGCTTAATGGTTACTGGCAGAGGATCGATTTCTCTCTCCATTTTCAGGTTGGCCAGTTTTATCCCCTTATTCGCAGCCAGTATGGTCTGGTTGATGTCAGCGGTGGAAATGCCAGACAACGCTGCTTTCTCCCGATCTACGATGAATTGCCAGACTTCTGTCGGCTCTTCAATACTGCTATCGACTTCGGATACAAATGGCTCTTGCTCTAAACGCTGGATAACATTGAAAGCCTGTTGTTGCAGTCTTTCGTATGACGTCGTTTCCTGACCGTATACTTCGGCTGTCAGGGTCGCAATGACCGGAGGACCGGGAGGCACTTCCACCAGTTGAATTTTCGCATTGTGCTTGGTAGCGATTGATTCAATGTCATCTCTGATTCGGGTCACAATCTGATGCGACTGAAAACTGCGTGCATTTTTATCAACAAGAACGACTCGTAGCTCTCCCTGGTGTGGTAGGTCTCGCATAAAGTAATGACGAACCATGCCGTTGAAATCCATTGGTGAAGCAACACCAGAAAACCCAGAAACCGACAACACTTCCGGTTGCTCAACCAGATAGCTTGAGAAATCACGCAGAGCATTTGATGTGGTAACAAAGTCAGTGCTCTCTGGCATGTTGACGATCAACTGGAACTCATTCTTGTTGTCGTAAGGTAGAAGCTTCAAGGGTACCAGTCGAAGTGCGGGTAACATGGCTGCTCCAACAAACAGCATCGCGACGATTCCCAGGAATACCCAGCTCTTTTTCCGCGATTCAAGCAAAGGTAAAAGCAGCTTGTTGTAACCGCGATAAAGCAAAGTAGATTCAATGTTGTATGTCCCCTTGTCCTGCGCAGCACGAAGGATCTTTCGGGCAAGCCAAGGCGTGATTAGGAATGCAACTAGGGTACTGAATATTACTGAGATGGGCACATTAAACGCCAGCGGAGCCATATAGGGCCCCATCATCCCGGTAATGAAGAACATCGGCGTGAACACGATAACAATAGCCACCGTGGACATCAAAAGTGCTGAACGGATTTCCCCCATTGCGAGAACAATGGCTTTGGTTTTCGACAAGTCTTTGCGTTTTAGGTAACGCTCAATGTTGTCGATACTGGCAATAGGATCATCCACGATCAGACCAAGAGCAAGAATCAACGCAAACAACGTAACTCGGTTGATGGAGTACCCAAACGCGAGATCCATACCAATTGCTGCACCATAGCTGATAGGAATGGCAATACCCACCACCAATGCGCTGCGCCAGTTCAAGAATAAGCCGACAAACACCACAACGGTGACAATTGCTATACCTAAGCTCGATACTAAGTTGTTGACCTTGTCGCTGGCTGTCTGACCATAGTTTCGGATGATATCCAGTTTAACTGATTCTGGAAATTGCTCGGCTTTGAGTGTGTTTAACTCTTTAAGCACTTCGTTGGCAACACCTACGGCGTTGGAACCATTTTGTTTTGCTACGGAGATAAAAACAGAAGGATAGGATTGGAAATCGCCATGACCGTATTGAATCCAGGTGTCTGTAGAAGCTTCTTCCGGACCATCAGTAATGGTTGCCACATCCCCTAAATAGACGGGTTTACCATCAATGACATTGACGACTAACTGACTGATCTCATGAGCGTTTTGGAAAAACTGCCCGGATTCTAGTAAGAAGACCTGTCCCTGCTGATGTAAATACCCGGCACTTTGTTTGGCATGGCTTACGTTAAATGCGCGTTGTAAATCATCGATAGTTGTTTTTCGGCTCGCCATCGCCGACGCATCCAGTGCTACTTCTACAACCCGAGACTGACCTCCGGTGACTTTCACGATATTGGTGTCGTCTAGCGAGTTTAAGCGCTGGGTTGCCTGTGTCGCGATCCGCCTTAACTCATAGGTTCCAATTTCATCGGGATCCGTTGAGTAGAGTGCAGCGACAACGATAGGCACATCATCTATCTCTACCGGCTTAACAGCCCAGTTTGAGACGGAAGCAGGGATTGTATCCTGGTTGGAATACAGCTTGTTATACAGTTTAACAAGAGCATTTTCGCGATTCTCGCCTACATAGAAACGCACAATGACCTGCGCCTTATTCTCCATGGACGCAGAATAAACGTACTCTACACCGTCGATTTGGCTGAGTAGTTTTTCAAGAGGTTCTGTTACCTGCTTTTCAACTTGCTTCGCACTGAGAGCGGGGGCATCAATCAGTACGTCAGCCATTGGAACAACTATTTGTGGATCTTCCTCTTTAGGTGTTAGCCACAGCGCGATGCCACCAAGTATCAAGGCAAATGCGATGAGTATTGGCGGGAAAAAACTGTTCATTACCGAATGAACAAAGCCTTGCGAAGAACTGGCTCTCATTGACTGTCCTTTTGAATATTTCCGCTTGAAGGTGATGAGTGGGTTGAGATGTTTCTCGCCATTACTCGCAGAAAACCTTATGTAGGTTATGAATGAGTGCCGCTATTCTCTCATCGGCAAGGGAATAGAAGACTTGCTGAGATTCTTTTCGTACCTTCACCAGATTGTGCTTCCTGAGAACGGTTAAGTGCTGCGAAAATGCTGATTGGCTTAATGTCGAGCTGTTTTGCAATTGCCCTGCGCCCAACTCTCCTTCCATTAGCTGGCAAAGTACCAACAGTCTTTCTGGATGAGAGAGGATTCTTAGAATTTCGGCAACTTCAGCAGAATTTGTTCTCATTTGGTCAAGATTCATATTAAACCTTCTCTTTCAAATAAATCTAATTTAGATTGCACTAATATTATATTTGTAGTCAATACTTATATGAGAAAAAACTAAAATAGTTTTATCAATATTAGTTTTACCTAAATATCAATAAGGCTATGAGGGTTAAATGATATGCGTGACAGTGTCACATATATGGATGGCTTTTCAGGAAAATTTAAAAAATCTGAGTCATATTTATACATTCCTGCCCTTAACACGCTTCCGCCTGCCTTATATTCTTAAAGACAAGCTAAATGCTAATCACACATTTTTGTTGCTTGTTTGCGCTGAGCCAATTGGTTAGCTTCAATATGAAAATAATTATTTAAAGGAATAGATAATGAGTAAGGTTTGGGTTACTGGGGATGCAGTGGTGGATTTGATTCCAGATACTGAGATGACGTACTTAAAGTGCCCTGGCGGTGCTCCTGCCAATGTCGCTGTAGCAATCTCTCGACTTGGTGTGGATAGCGGGTTCTTTGGTCGGGTTGGTGACGATCCTTTTGGTAAGTTCCTCAGTGAAACCCTTGAGTCTGAACGTGTCGATGTTACTCCTTTAAAGCTCGACCCTGCCCGAAGAACATCAACAGTCGTTGTCGATCTAGATGATTCCGGTGAGCGAAGCTTTACTTTTATGGTGAAGCCCAGTGCGGATCAGTTCACTCAACCTGAAGACATTCCAGCGTTTCAGCAGGGAGACTGGCTTCATATCTGTTCTATCGCACTAGCAAACGAGCCAACGAGAAGTACGACGCTACTTGCTATGGAAAAGATGAAGCAAGCTGGTGGATATGTCAGCTTTGATCCCAACCTTCGTCACGAAGTATGGGCAAACCAGGATGACATCATCCCAACTGTGTTGAAAGCGATTGGAATGTCGGATGTTGTGAAGTTCTCTGATGATGAGCTGGCATTTTTGACGGGGAAGGCCTCAATCTCTGAGGGGCTTGATAGCTTAAAGACGTATCAGCTACCTATGATTCTGGTGACTCAGGGGGCAAAAGGTGCGCTGCTGGTTACTGAAGAAGGTAAAGAGCTGATAAGCGGAAAAGCCGTGTCTCCTGTTGATACGACCGGAGCTGGTGATGCGTTTGTCGGGGGGCTGCTGTCTTACCTGGCTCAGGTTGAAGATTGGTCTAAGTTAGACAATGCCAAAAATGCGGTTAAATGGGCGAATGGGTGTGGAGCGCTGGCAACCACTCAAAAAGGCGCAATGACGGCATTGCCAACCATTGATGCACTAAATGAGTTTATAAATTAACCTGAAGTCAGATTGAGTACCAAAAAATCAGCCGCTTAAAGCGGCTGATTTTTTAATTCTGCTATTTGTTTTTACAATGCTCTATAGCTTCGGAAAGCAGTTCTAGTGCAGTGGAATCACAATCAGGTAATTCTGCATTACTTTCTTGCAATGGAGTTACCCTGTCACCCCATTTGATGTGCCCGGCACCCCAGGTCAATCCTGCTCCGAATGCCGCTGTCAGAATATCACTGCCCGGCTTCACTTTTCCTGATTCCACAGCTTCACATAATGCAATAGGGACTGTTGCCGCGGATGTATTCCCGTACTTGTGAATGTTCACAAATGCTTTGTCTTGAGCGATTTCCGCGTGATCGCACAAGGTTTGAATAATACGCACATTAGCCTGATGTGGAATGACGATGTCTATGTCATTGGTATTCAGTTGGGAGCGCTTTAATACCGTTTGAGCGGCAGCACCCATTCCGCGTACAGCGCGTTTGAAAATCTCTTTGCCTACAAAATTAAATTCCCAGTACCCGTTGTCCGCAGCAAATCGATCCATTGCTGTGCCGTACTTAGGAACCGCCAGAATATCGCGTCCTTCAGCGTCACACCCAAGCTGCGCTTGTTGCAAACCCAACGGTTTATCGGTTTTGCTTAAGACAACCGCACCGGCACCATCACCAAACAGAACGGCAGTATCGCGTTGAGTCCAGTCTAAATAAAATGTCAGCCGCTCAGCACCGATCACCAGTGCGTGTTGATAGTTGCCTGCCTGAATCAAACGGGTCGCCGTTTCCAGCCCATATACAAACCCGGTACACGCGGCATTTAAGTCAAATGAAGCGCAGCTTTTGATGCCAAGATTGGTCTGAACTTTGGATGCAATATTTGGAATTAACGTATCAGGAGAACACGTTGCGACGATAAGGCAGTCAATATCTTCAGCGTTGATGCCTGCACACGCAATGGCTCGCTGAGCCGCTACGGTTGCGAGGTCAGACGTATTAACATGACTGATGCGGCGTTCTTCAATACCCGTACGGGTACGGATCCACTCATCAGAAGTATCAAGGAATGTACTCAGGTCTTGGTTGGAGAGCTTGGCAGGAGGCAGGCATTTCCCCCACCCTGTAATTTCTGCAAAATACGGTTGCATGTAAAATCACCTGTAATTTTAGTTTTATGGTTGGGTAAGTTTTAAACAGAGTTACTGTTGCATGCTTACCTTTCAAGCATATATAAATTCACAGAAGTGTAAACTTTTGACTATGAAATATGAGTTTTAACTTTGAATAGAGAAAAAACAAAAAAGACCCGCATAAATGCGGGTCAAACCTTGTGGAGCAAGGGTGTCATTAACTCAAACATCAATACTTTAGGAATGTAACGATGCTATTGCGCATTGTGAGCCTTTAACAATGCAAATGTCTTGCTACAAGTACATGGTGTTAGGGGGAGCCATGTACTCGCTGCAAAACGTATTTGTAGAAAGCCCTACACTTACTACAAATTCTTTATGCTGGTATTGCATTTGTCGCGCCAAGATTGACCATCCAGCATGTGTTTACTTCCCCCTGTCCTTCCAAGCTCGACAGTTTCGCGATAAGCAGCGATTCTAAATCGAACTGAATGGTATGGTCGGACAGCATTTGGGTAACAGATTCCAATAAGTCGTCTTGCTGCGCCAGGTTAAAATGAGTGGGTATCACGCCACGCAGTAAGGTCATCTTCCCTAACACCTTTTCATTAGAAGATAGCCCCCATACTTGTGCATCACTCTGGCAACGGGACATAAGTCTTGGCGTTTGACCGTCGCTCGTTAAAATGGCGACGCCCAGTTTTCTGTTTGCTTTTGTCGCTGAGATGATGGATGAAATGGCAAAACTTTTGTTTGGGTTATCGCACAAGGAATCAAGTTCATCCCAGTGCTCTTGCGAAGAACCGGAGTCAAACTCTACACCCACTGTAATCCGAACCATCGCTTCAATCGACTCAACAGGGTATTTCCCAGCCGCAGATTCTGCAGAGAGCATAACGGCGTCGCTCCCATCTAAGATGGCATTGGCAACATCGAGCACTTCAGCACGCGTGGGTAATGGGTTCTCAATCATAGATTCCATCATTTGCGTTGCAGTAATTACCGGTTTGCCCGCCAGCCTTGCTCGTTTGATTAGGCGCTTTTGAATCGTCGGTAACCGCCCATCGCCAATTTCTACCCCTAAGTCGCCCCTTGCCACCATGATGGCATCGGAAGCGGCGATAATGTCGTCCATGCTTTCATTACTTGCGACTGTTTCTGCGCGCTCGATTTTTGCAACGACATCAGCTTGGGAGCCAGCTTTTCTGATCAATGAGCGAGCGTAATCGATATCTGCGCCGTTTCTTGGAAAAGAAATCGCAATGAAATCTGCTTGAATAGCAGCCGCAATATCAATATCGGCAATGTCCTTATCAGTTAATGCAGGAGCAGAAAGACCACCGCCCAGAAGGTTGATGCCTTTACGATCTGACAAAACGCCAGAATTCTGCACTTCGGTTTTTACCCAAGAACGATTTGGATCAAGCTCCTGCACTTTTAACTGAATGCGACCGTCATCAAGCAACAAAATATTCCCTGTCTCGAGATCTCGGATTAGATCCGGATAATCCAGACCAACCCGCTCAGCGTTGCCTTGCTGGTCACCTAATGACGCATCCAAGAAAAATGTCTGTCCCTGCACCAAATGGACCTTTGAATCTGAAAAGGTCGAAATTCGAATCTTAGGTCCCTGCAAGTCGGCAAGCACTCCAACGGTTTTCCCTTTTTGCCTGGCGAGCTTTCTTACTAGATTAGCTTTTTCAATATGTTCCTGAGCCGTACCATGAGAAAAGTTAAGACGAACAACGTTTACGCCCGCATCCAGCATTTTCGATAGAACACCTTCATCCTGACTGGCGGGACCAAGTGTTGCGACGATTTTTGTTTTACACATCTTTGAGTTCCTGTAACCGAATAATCTAAAAGAGAAATAAAATGAGTCAGCTGGGAGTCTCCTCCCAGCTTTGGTTGATTAGTCGATATCAGTGACTTTTTTCGCGTTCCACACCGTCAGCGCAAGCAGCAGCGACACAACGCCAGCCGCAAGCCAGAAGTACTGTGCCTGGCTGAAGTCATAGGTTTTCACACCATCAATCTCTTCGATTTTAATCAGAGACGCCGAAACCACTTCCTGACCAGATGCTGCAATGTAAGAGAACAATCCAATGAATCCCTTAACCGCACCGACCGCGTTTTTAGGCATAAGATCGCAAGCAGTAAGACCTGCAAGGAACACAACAAGACCACCAATTGCAAAACCGATAAGACCCAATGCGACGGCATCAATGAAACGGTTATCTGGTCCGAAGAACATCAAGCACATGCCTGCGATGTTGGCAATCCCGTATAGCAAAGTAGGAATATGGCGGTTTGCGTTAAACAGCTTATCCGAAACGATGCCAGATAGAATGGCTCCCGCCAGACCGGCGATTGGATAGGTAGACATTGCAAAACCTGCGTCAATCAGTGAATAGCCTTTGCTTTCCTGAAGATAGAGAACCGCCCATGAAGACATTGCGTAGCGCGATATGTACATCGCCGCACACGCTGCTGCAATCAGCCACACCGTTGGTTGTTTCAGAATGAAAAGCTGAGCGCGGCGTGTTTCAGTCGGGTCGTTCTGCTTTTTGATTTCTGGTTCTTCATCAAATGCCGTTGCGGCATCCGGCAAACCGTAAGTCTGAGGACGGTCTTTCAGTGCCAGGAACATACACAGTGCGGCGGCAATGGCTGCGATACCTGCACCGATGAATCCGGCTCTCCAACCCAGATAGCTCACCAGCGTTGCCGTTAGGATCCAGGTAATACCTTCACCTATGTTACGAGAGCCTCCCCACACGGAGTAGCGGCTGCCTCGTTGTTTTGGCGAGAACCACTGGAACAAAGAAACACACGAAGGTGCAGACCCTACAGACTGGAACCATCCGTTTAAGCCCCAAAGTAAAACAAAGAAAAAGGCGGTGGTGTTGAGCCCCATAACAATGGCGGTTAAACCAGAAAGAAGTAAAGAGAACGACATAAATCGTCCAATATTGGCGTAATCGGACAGGAATCCGTTAGAGAACTTACCAATTGCATAAGTGAAGAAGAACGCAGACCCCATGATCCCCAGTTCTTCTATGGATACTATCCCAGCATCGAGCATGGGTTTTTTCACTACGCCTAAGGACATCCTTACAACGTAGAAAACGGCGTAACCAAATACCAGCCCTAGGAATACCTGCCATTGGTAGCGCTTAAAGCGAGATTGCATTGCCTCTTTTGAACCATCCGATAACGGTAAGTCCGGTCGAGTTTTAAAGAAATTAAGCATATTGTGCTCCGTTCAAGTGAGTCGTCGATTTCAGACGAAATTCTGTTGACGGAGCGAATCATCCAAAAACACGGTTTCAAGCTCAAAAATGGCGAATTGAGGCAGTTTTGACTCATTTCGATGATTCGGGCGGGTCAATAATGGGAATTCCGAAGTCGGTAATTCAGTTTTTGCTGATAGAATTCTCAAAGTAAATGCGTCACAAATGACCCATGAAGAAAAGAAAACATTTTTCCAAAAGTTTTCTCATATTTGATTAAACGCACACTTTTAATGGATTTGTGATATGAGAAGTCATTTCCAGATTTTGGCTTGTAAGATTGCTCTTCTGCTTACCTGTATTTCTCCGTTTGGCGTTCATGCTTCAACGGATGAACTGGTGATCCTGACTACATTTTCAAGAGAGCCTTTGATCCCCTTAGTGGAGCAGTTCAGTAAAGAACATAAAAACGCAAAAATTAAGGTAATTCATCGCCCCACAACATCAAGTATGACGTTACTCAGTAAGAGTTATGTTGAAGACATTGATCTTGTCCTTACCTCATCGCCATTGGTGATTTCCAGCTTGGCTAAGCAGGGAAAACTGGCGAATGTGCCGGATGAAATGCGTGCGCCAGAAGTGCTCAAACCTTACATCTTGCCTAGTTCAGACTCAGTCGTCACTATCGGATATTCAGGGGCGGGTGTTGTCTGGAACAGCGACTATTTAAACAGCCATCAGTTACCCCAGCCTCAGGGGTTTCTCAGCCTCGCAGATCCTGCCTATTTTGGCCACGTTACGATGAGCACACCTTCCCGCTCAGGAACAACTCAGCTCATGATCGAAAGCACCTTGGAACACTACGGCTGGAACAAAGGCTGGACTGTAATCAACAACATTGGTGCGAATTTAGGAACTCTGTCGTCACGCAGCTTTGGTGTCAGTGATGCCATTGCCAGCGGAAGTTTAGGTCTGGGACCGACCATAGACAGTTATGCGAAAATCCTGATGCGCAAGCTGGATTATGTTGGTTTTGTTCACGACACCAGACTCACCTTAATGCCTACCTATATTGGTCTGGTAAAAAGAGAGTCTCAGGATGCTTACTTAACCTCATTTGTTGAGCGTTTGCTTTCCCCAAACGTTCAGGCTTCTATTCAGGAAAATGCCTTTGCAAAGTATTCCGTTTTGAATACGGAGTTACTTTCTAACGATCACGTTCAACTCAATCTGGATACGATCAGCTCCCGTGAAGAAGGGGTAAAACTTCTCTTTGATATTACGGTAACCAAGCAGCTCCCTGCCCTGCAAGATGCGTGGTTAAGAGTTATTAGCGCACGGGAAAAGTACTATCTCGATACCACCGCGCTTCACGAGCTGGATTCAATTGAAAGCCTGCTCTTTGCTCCACCAGTGTCCCTTGAGATGTTTAGCCAGCAAATGGATAACATTTTCAATACAGGAAAAAGTAACGCGGAAATCAGTGCATTGCTCGCTCAATGGCAGCACAACATCAGGGTGATTAGAGAAGATACGCTGGAGATCGTCGCAGACAGGATACGGATGCTTTCAGGGGGCTTGAAATGAAGCTTCGCTCCCACACCATCGGCACTAAGTTACTTCTGGCGTTTTCAGCATCAACTGGTTTAATTGCGGTTGTAATGGCGGTTTCTTGGGGAACCTGGAGCCTGCTTGATAAACAGGTTGGCGATTTACTGAAAGATAATGTTCCTAAGTACAACGCAAGCTACCAAGTGGAAAGCAGCAGTTCTCAAATTCGAAGTGCCATTGATTATGCCCCTCAAATTGAAAGCAAATCGATTCTTGAAGACTACATGCAGTCTCTCCAATCTGAGCTTACAACCATTGAATCCATTCTGGCGACTCTGACACGCAATGGCGAAACCGACTCCCTTCTTGCGGGGTATCAGGTCTTGTCTCAACAAATCCAAACGTTTGGTGAAATGCTTCTTGAACACATCGATAAGGAAAGGACGCTTTCCTTGCTCAACGGAGAAATCCGGTGGATCCATCAGGATATTGGTTCAGAGTTACGCCCATTACGTCAGGAAATTGAGTGGCAACTCGAAAAAGAAAAGCGTCAGAATCTGGTTGAAAAGCTTTTGGCAAATATGCGCGTGATTCACAGTATTAATGACCAGGAACAGGCCTTGTATGAACTATTACTGGATGTGTCGAATTCTGCCCATGTGAGTCAGGTGGATAATGGCATGAAAGTCGTTCAATACCGTTTGGGTGATTTAGAGAATGTCAGCACAGCACTTTACCTGCTTCCCTCGGCGATTTCGTATCAGCAGCTAATTGAAACTATGAGTGAATTGCTCCGGTTTGATGGTGAATTCCACTCAGCGGTGAAGACCTTTGTGACATCGAAAAACAGAATTCAGAAGCAGCAAGAGATGATTCTGACTCAACTTGATTTACTTCACCGTAACGTTGCCTCACTGGCTTCGACTGCCGACGCTGAATTTGCTCAGGTCAAACTGGATACTGCTCAGCTCGTTTCTAGCGGAAATCGGGTACTGGTTATCTGTTTTAGCTTATCAATCGTGGTCAGCTTGCTGCTTACTTATTACTTTGTTAATCGCCGAATTGTTTCCAGGTTAATTGCGTTAAGCGAAACGTTAGACGCCATGACAGAAAACCAAAGTGATATCGCCTTCCCTGTCGATGGTAAAGACGAAATAGCCAGAGTCAGCCACAAGCTGAAGCAGTATTATCAGGCGATGTGCGAAATGGAGAAAACCAACGCACTAAACTTAATCAATAACGCTCATTCCAGCCTGATCACATGTGATATGTCGGGCACGATTGAGTCTGCGAATCTCAGTGCCAGATCCTTATTTAATCTGTCTGACAACGCTCTAAACAGCAAGTTGTGGATCTGGGTGTCAGTGGAAGAACAAAGTTTAATGAAACGTGTGTTTGCAAGAGATTCATCTCTTATCTCCAAAGGAGAATCTTGCATCACTTTGTGTTTTAACCGAGCAGATAGCATTTGTTATCTCCAGTTTTACTTCAGTGTCTACAAACAATCTGGGGTTCCTAAAGTGATGGTGACGGTAACGGATATCACTGAACAGACTCAGGCCAATCTTATTCTGGAAGAACGAGTGACAGAAAAGACGCGTGATTTAGTGATGGCTAACTTGGAGTTACAGGCTGAAGTGGAAGAAAGACGAAAAGCTGAAACTCACCTCAAAGAAACACAATCTGAACTTATTCAAGCCGCAAAAATGGCAGTTGTCGGTCAGACTATGTCTTCTATGGCCCATGAACTGAACCAGCCGCTTTCCGCGATAAATACGTATCTGTTTAGTGCCAAGATGGCTCTGGATTCGAATAATGACAAAGAAGTGGAAAGCAGTATTGAGCAGATCAAAGCGATGACGGAGCGAATGAGTAAAATCATCAATAGCCTGCGCCATTTTGCCAAGAAGCAACCGAAGGACACATCGTTAGAATACGTTGGTATTCTCGACGCGATTCAACGTGCAGGTGTATTGGTTGAAACCCGACTAAGGAAAATACAGTGTCGTCTGACGTGGCACGTGTCCGAAAGCGAGAAAGTATGGGCAGAGAGCGTCGGGCTTGAACAAGTGTTAGTTAACCTATTGGTGAACAGTTTGGATGCGGTTGCCGAAGTAGACCACAGAGAAATTGAGATTTTCACCCAACGCGAAACTGACGGAATCACTCGATTGTGTATCTCTGATTCGGGAATGGGATTCTCTCATTCTGTGATAAACCAGATCTTTACCCCTTTCACGACAACGAAAGAAGTCGGTTTAGGTCTCGGGCTTAATATTTGCCGTTCCATCGTTAAACAGTTTAATGGTGATATTCTTCTTGCTTCGTCCCTTTCTGGCGGGGCGTGTGTTGTGTTGGAGCTTCCGAATGATCCTCAATAAATTCTCGGTTCTGATGGTCGATGACGACCAAGATGTACTGGATTCTTACGCCCATCTGATGTCTATTGCCAATTTACCTGCCAAGTGCGAGTCAGACTCCACCAAAGTGTGTCAGTACATTGATGCAAACTGGGCAGGCGTTGTCATTGTCGACATGTACATGCCCAAGCTCAATGGCATGGAATTGCTTACAAAGATAAAAGCTATCGACCCTGATATACCAGTAATTGTGATCACGGGACATGGGGATATTCCCATGGCAGTAGACGCCGTGAAAAAAGGCGCCAGTGACTTTCTCGAAAAGCCGATCGACCCCCCTGCACTGCTCGAATTGATCCATAAGCAGCTAAACATTCGAAAAGCGTTTATCGAGCAAAAGCAAAACATCGCTGAATCAGTTAGGAAGGAAGTCATTGGACAGTCCCCGCAAATGGTCATCATCAAAGATCATATCGCTCAGCTGTCATTGCTAAAGAGCCATTTGGTTATCAGTGGAGAATCCGGTTGTGGTCGACGAAGCCTGGCTCATCTGGTTCATCAATTGAGTTCGAGCTCAGATGGCACGTACGTGCAGGCTCAGGGAAATTTGATTGACTCTAAAGAAGACATCGACAGCTTATTAGGGAGAAGCTGCAGCGGTACGCTGGTAGTGACCAATATCCATGAATCGCCAGTTTCTGCGCAACAATATTTAACACAGGAACTGTTAAAACAGGAGCGAACCGCGTGCAGCAAAACCAGACTCATCGGCATTTTCAATGAAGATCCCGAGCAATGGATACGCGATGAAAAACTGCATCCGGAACTCTATTATCTTCTTAGCCAGGGAAAGATAGACGTACCACCGCTTAGAAAGCGCCCAGACGATATCGCCATTTTGTTTCACTATTTCTTAAAGCAGAGCTGCAATAAGCTGGGCAAACCACTTCCTACCATTGATAATCATTATCTCAATACACTTAGGAATCATCATTGGTCTGGCAATGTTCGGGAACTGAAGAATGTGGCTGAACTTTACGCTATCGGCATCATCAAGTTAACCGGGCAAGACCGACTTGCGCACCATGATGTGTTGCAAACACCGCTGGATGACTTGATTGACGACTATGAAAAACAAGTGATTGAAGATGCGCTTTTTCTGTTCTCTGGCAAAGTGACAGAAGCTGCCAATCATCTACAGGTGCCTCGTAAAAAACTCTACCTTAGAATGAAAAAGCATGGGATAGAAAAAGATAAGTTTAAAAGTCGCAGCTGAGGTTTGATAAAATACTCAAAAAATAAGGAGTAACTATGTCTAGCTTCAATTCTCGTTGCCCGTCTTGCCAAGGGGTAAACCGAGTTCCACTGGAACGTGTGTCGGATGCGGCAACTTGTGGCAAATGTAAATCTCATCTTTTTGATGGTGCACCCATTGAAGGTACAGAGCAAAATATTGATGCCCTACTACAAAGTGACCAGCCCGTGGTAGTCGATTTCTGGGCGCCTTGGTGTAACCCTTGCGTTGGCTTTGCACCTGTGTTTTCCGACGTGGCACAGGAAAGAAAAGGCAATGTGAGATTTGTTAAAATTGATACGGAAGCTCAGCAGAACCTTGGGGCTAAATACCAGATAAGAAGTATCCCGACAGTGATGGTTTTCAAAGGTGGCAAAAGAGTCGATGTTATCAACGGTGCTCTTCCTAAATCCCAGTTTGATCAATGGCTAAACCAGGCACTGTTTAAATAAAATTCATCTTTAAGGTCAAATGAATTCCCGTTATTTGACCTTTTTTCTTTCTAAAATCTCTCCTTTTCTTCGACAAATATTTTCTATCGTCTGAACTAAAATTATTCGTTTTACTCAGCGTCAATCCGACCCCATAGTCGCGTCTCCAAATTCACTTACATTAGGAGATTCCGGCATTGGAAAATACACCAACTGCACCACTCAAAATCTTTGCACCGGTGGTTGCGCTTTCCCTATTTGCAGTCGCTTCTGGCTACTTGATGAGCATCATTCCATTGATGTTGAGCGAGTACGGTATGAGCAATGAAATTGCAAGTTGGATGGCGAGCAGTTTTTATGCCGGGCTTCTAATTGGCGCCATATCAATAGAGCCACTCGTGGCTAAAACGGGTCACAAATACGGATTTGTTGCCTGTTTAGCAATATTTGCCGTCACCATTGGGATCATGCCCCTTTTTGCGAATGCAGAAGTATGGATTTTTGCGCGATTAGTGGCCGGTATGGCTGTAGCTGGCGTGTTTGTCATCGTCGAATCGTGGTTACTGGCAGGTAGCGCGTCAGGGCGAGCTAAGCGTCTGGGCATTTACATGACGTCACTTTACGGCGGTTCTTCTCTTGGGCAACTGGGTATCAGCGTATTTGGCGTAACAGGACTCATTCCCTTTATCGCTATTCTGTCTCTGGTTTTCATGGCTATGGGAGCCTTGGTGTTGCTTCGCTCTACTCAACCTACGTGCGGACAACACGGCAGCATGTCAATGCGCCAGATTTTGTTATTGAGTAAACCCGCGATCGTTGGATGCGTAGTTTCCGGGCTTGTATTGGGAGCGATTTACGGATTGATGCCACTTGAGTTAACCACTCGTGACGTTGAGCTAAACCATGTTGGCAGTTTGATGGCGTTGGTGATTTTAGGTGGAATGGTAGTACAACCTATTGCTTCTTGGCTGTTAAAGTACGCGGGCAGAACTTTGTTACTTGCACTATTCAGTTTCATTGGTGCCGGTGCAATTGCTCTGCTGGCACTGTTTGAGTCTGATCTCGTGATGGCGTCATCTTTGTTTGTACTGGGGATGGCAAGTTTCGCCTTATACCCTATTGCAATCAACCTAGGGTGCGACAATCTGGCAGAGAACCATATTGTTTCTGCCACTCAGGTGATGTTGTTTAGCTACAGCGTTGGTTCCGTATTTGGTCCTGTCGTCGCCGATCTGTTTTTGGGAAGCGGCGAAGGATTGATGGGCTACTTGTTTATCACTTTGCTGGCAACCAGCTTATACATGCTGGTCGTAAGTGTCAGGCACAAGCCTACCTTGGTTGCGGGCGAGTAAACGGCTTCGTTCGTTGTATTCACATTCATATCGCTGTATTCTGCGCGTCATTGAGCGAAGTGGAATACAGCAATGAACCGAAAAAAGAAAATCAACGAGATTCTGAAAAAGAAGCAAAAAAAGAAAAACGCGAAGCTTCATAAAAGCAACAAACCTAAATACATCTCTAAAGCAGACAGAGCCAAAATGGAAGCAGAACAGGCTTCTACTGAAGAGTCAGGAGTTGAAACGTCAACTCCTTCTGATTCCTAAGCTATGCATTGAATGAAGCGCTACTTGTTAGCGCTTTTCTTTTTGAACAAGTTTCACTCGTGCCTCGATGACCTCGCCGTTTACCGCAAACTCTGAATGATCATTGGTGTTCAGGTTCACAACGACTTCATGTTCCCCGACTGGAAAGTCTGAAAGATAAAAGTGTTTACCATACAACCGGGTAATCTTCTCACCGTTAACATAAAGATGCGCATGTCCCTGGTTTGGCTGGTTACTTTGATTTACCTTTTCAGGAGTAAATTCAAAGTTGCTTGTATGCAGGATCAAGTTCCAACCGGATTTGGTATCTTTGAGTAGCTCAAGCTCTATTTTTGGCGCGACTGATTGTGCTACCTCATATCTTTTATGACTCATCGAATGATCATGCGTGTAATGAGAGCTGTGATCTTCTTCCTCAATTTCTGAAACATTAACGAATGGAGCAATCCATATCCCGACAAAGACAAAAAATAGTGCCCAGTAAATGGAGTATGGAAATTTAAAGTCGAGTATCATCCAACGCACCCTCGGCTACAGTTTTTTCAGATTGGCGAAACAAAGACGTGATTTTTAAACGCTGCCCGTAGCCAAAGAACATAAGAACCAGAGCGGATGCGATAATTGGCATATGACCGATTAGCTCCATTAATGCGGCGTCTTTATTGTTCTGAACGAGAAATGTTACGTTGGAAAGGAACATGAAGCTGGAAATAACCAGAACATTTAGTCGTGTGGTTGTTCCCAAAATCAGAATGGTTCCGAACACCACTTCCATAACGCCAGCGGACAGCACTAGCAGCCGATCTGAGTAAAATTCAAACCCTAAGTTCTCCATAAAGTTCCATTGATACATCTCGATAAACGCTTCCCCGTATAGCGCTCCGGTTAATTTTTCGGATACACCGAGAGTAATCAACGCGACCCCAGTGAAAATACGCAGTGAAGCTACCGAGTAAGGTTTGTATTTTTCCTGAAGTTCTGGCTTGGAAAAACTGTTGAACATGAGGAACAAAGCGATGCCCAGAATATTGCAATATTCCAATGTCTCGACGAATCCGTATTGTGCAATGGCACCCATGAACAACAAGATAATTAAGATCGAAGCATGGAAAATCAGCCGGTTACTGATGAGCATGATTCCAATGGTCGCTTGAAAGAACACCAGGAAGGTTCCGAAGTGCCCATACGCGTCATAATGCGGGGCGATGATTGAGCCATCATAAGCGGTAAGCAGTAATGCCATTCCGGTGAATATTCTGAGAATTTCAATTACGTCTTTGCGGGCTTTCGCATCAATGATCGGAATCGTTGGCAATCTAGGGTCAAGAAATATGGAAGCACAGACAAGGAATATAGCGATGACGATCCATACCATAACTTCGATATCTGTGAATGAGTATGGCTGGAAGTTTTGTACTGCTGCGTTTTCTGTATCGACAAACCACTTAACGTGCGCTGAGCTTTCAAGGCTAAATAGAAAGAGTGGAAACAACAGAAATACTGCGAGAAAAGGCTTAATCGTTTTTTGCATAGCTCGCCCCTAATTTAATATGAAATCTAAACTTACTCATAAAGTTAGATGTTTTTTCCAATATTAAATTTAGGAAGCTTTTGAGCTTTTACAAGATTATCAAAGCGAGTCTGCTTTTATCCCACGTATTGTCGGGCATACTCGCTGAGCTGCAGTTAAAATCTTAAAGGAGAAGTTCTCCCTCGATGGGTACGTATTGGCTGGCGCTGTTAGCCAGGGACAGAGCAGTAAGCGCTTCGACTCCGTATACTTCGACTCTCTTTCCGTATTTCTCACGAATTCTGTTTACCAGCACTTCGAAATCACCATCACCAGAAACCAGAACTAATGTGTCTATCTCAGGTGCGATTTCAATCGCATCAATGGCAATACCAACGTCCCAATCACCTTTAGTGCTGCCGTCCATTCGTTGAATAAATGGCTTCAGAATCACATTAAAACCAATGCCACGTAGAATATGGTGGAACTGTCGTTGTTTCTCCTGCGTACTCGAAATCGCATAGGCGTTAGCGTAAACCACTTCGCGATTTTTGGTCACTTTCCGCCAAAAAACGTTGTAATCAAAATTCTTCTGAAATGTCTCGCGCGTTGTGTAGTACACGTTTTGAACGTCGACCAATATAGCAATTCTTTCCACAATCAAACCTTTAATGGAGTTAAGCGCGTACAAGCATACAGAAATAACCAGAAATCTCGACTTTAATACCACTTATTTGCTCTTTATTTCCGTAAGAAGACCATACTTACCCTATTCCATATGCCTGAATTGGTCATCTAGAAGGCATGGAATCTAACCGAAACGGAGGGGCAATATGTGTCGACTACCTCTTCTTGCATTGATTGCGTTCAGTGCATCCGTCGCTTCTTATCCGGCTTACGAGCCAAGCTGGACCCACAGAAGCATCTTGTATTTCGCCCCTTCGGAGGATGAATACGTTCGTCAGTTTCTGTATGAAACCCTGACCAACGAATGTGCATTAAAAGAACGTGACGTGGTCACATTGGTAATGACCCACGACGGATTTACAGAACCTTCGTGGCTTAAACTGGAATTCGATGTGGCAAAACTCGCGAAAATTTACCGGATAGACGAAGAAGAACATACTGCAATTCTTATCGGTAAAGATGGTGAAGAGAAGTATCGCTGGGGCAAAGAGACGGACTGGTCTTTCATCAATGAGCTGATCGACTCAATGCCTATGAGACAGAGAGAAATGAGGCTGCAAAGCAGCCCTTGCAGCATTTAGGGAATTAATCACGCAGGACATGCCATGCTTCGCATAAGGTGCGAAAACGTTCTGCGTTTCCACCGTCTCTATCCGGATGCCACTTGAGTGCCATACGTCGCCACTGTTTTCTGATTTCGGGGTATGTTGCATTTTCATCCAACTCAAACAGTCCCAGTGCTTTCTGACGTGTCATGTCACCATTACCTGAACCAACAAAGTTTCTATAGCGTGTCCAGAATTCGTCAAGAAGCCTTTTTACTTCGCCACTTTCGGCTTCGTAGTTGCTCCAGTCTGTGTAGTAGTCTCGCAATGGATCTTCGACGTCTATTTCGTGCCCTCTCGCCTCAATCTCGTTCATTAGCTGGATATCCATCGCCTGAACCTGTACCCAAGATTCTGGATACAGAGTGTCCTGAAGCTGGTATAAAGCGTTCATCATAAGAAAGTTACGCTTAAACAAGTCTTTCTCTGGGGATGAATCAAGAAACGGAATAATTCCAAGCTCAGACAGATGGGAAGCTAAGGTATGCACTTTCCAGCCCTGATGCTGTTTTTTCAGAACTTCCAAAATCGGCCATACTAGCGGGTTTTCCATATGCGGGTCATGGCTATGGATAAGATCGTTGTTCGACATAAGCACTCTTCGTTGGATCTACTACTTACATTCAAAGCTATAGATGAGAATTTGTCATTCCTGATACGTTAACGGATATCACAGATTTTAATTTGTATACAGCTCAATATTATGGTACTGGTTTCTTTTGAATTTGAATCAAAGACTTACACCAGACTCTTACCTATGCTTATCTCTCCTGATGTTGCACATGAATACGCATTTATCGATTTTTACAACGATATTCAAACTCACGATCCTCTTGGTTGCGATTTCTATAGCGAAGGCATTGAAGACTTCCAAGCTTACATAAAATCCTTACTTGATGAAGAGCAAGGTATAAATTTGAAACCGGGCTATGTGCCCTGTTCCCATCGATGGTACTTAGATGAAAAAAGTAACATTGTCGGTACGCTCCGTATTCGTCATCGGTTAGACAGTGAGTTTCACAAACAGGAACTTGGTCATATTGGATTTGATATTGCGCCTTCCTACAGAGGAATGGGTTACGCAGTTAAAATGCTATTAAGCGGGTTGGATGTAGCCAGACAGCTTGGGATTTCTGAAGTTTTAGTCACAACCAGTGAAGACAATAAAGCGTCACAAAGCGTGATCAAAAAGAGTGGCGGGATGTTCGAGTCTAAAATCTTCTCTCCGGTATTTAATGACGTGGTGGAGAGATATTGGATAAAGACCAGCGAATTCGCTGGTCTTTAAATGGGTTGCTTAGATAACACCAAGCTCGCGCAGGCGTTCTGTTAAGTAACTGCCGGCAGTGTGTCTTTCAGACAAAACAACTTCTGGTTTAGGATGCAAAAACAGAGGCAGAGAAATACGCGAATGAGTTTGTTGTTCACCCGTCGGGTTAATCACTCGATGCGTCGTCGATGGAAAGTAGCCGCCTGACGCTTCTTGCAGCATGTCGCCAATGTTGATGATCAAATTACCGAAATCACACGGCACATCTAACCAGTTGCCATCTTTACCGAGAACCTGAAGGCCAGGCTCATTAGCGGCTGGTAGAACTGTTAGCAGGTTGATGTCTTCGTGAGCAGCTGCGCGAATTGCACCAGGTTCTTCGCTTCCTGTCATTGGTGGATAATGGAGCACGCGAAGCAGAGTCTGTTCGCTTCCGTTGATCATTTCTGAAAGCGCGATTGAGAACTTTTCCTGTACGTCTTGCGGAGCATGTTCTTCAACCCAGCCTAATAATTCCTGCGCAAAGGCATTCGCTTGCTGGTAGTAATCCAGGATTTGATCTTTCAAAGAAGGCGGTATTTGCCCCCATGGGTAAACGTGAAAGTACTCTTTGATGTCTTTCACCGTATGCCCTTTCGCCACTTCTGAAACACTAGGTGGAAAATAGCCGTCCTGTGTCTCTACGTTGAATTGATACTGCTCTTTTTCTTCTGATGTGAAGAACTTGTACCAGTTCTCGTAGATGGATTCTACGAGCTCTTTTTGAATGGGATGATTGCTTAAAACACCAAAGCCCGTTTCGCGTAGTGACTTTACGAATTGCTCCGCAGCATCTGGAGAGCGGTAGTCTACAGTTTCTAATTTCATGACTGTCTTTTCTTTGTTATTGAAAGGTTAAAATTGTAGACAGATGCGTGATTCAAGACAAATATTTGAATATATACTCTACATTGTTTAGTTAATAAATTTGATTGGGATCTCCTTTCCCACACTTAACGCCACTCAAATTTTTGAAACATCATGTGGTAGATACAAAAAAAGCAGCCTGAGTCAGGCTGCTTCATTGATATCTACTTGTTACGGCTACGACTTCGGATCGATGGCTTCTTGCAGACCGTCACCTAAGAAGTTGATGGTGATTACGGTAAACAGAACCATGATTCCCGGGTAAACCGCTGCCATTGGGTAGCTCCACATCGCTTCACGAGCGTTTTGTAGCATGTTACCCCATGATGGTGTTGGTGGATTGATACCAAAACCAAGGAAGCTCAGTGCACTTTCCGTCAGAATTGCACCACCGATACCCAACGTGGTTGCTGTGATAACTGGCGCAATGACATTAGGTACGATATGACGAGTCATTACAAACCAGTGGCTGGCACCATAACCAATTGCTGCCTGAACGTATTCACGGTGCTTAACGGAAAGCGTGTTTGAACGAACAAGACGAGCGGCAAATGGCCAGCCCAAAAGTGAAAGTACAACAACCAAGCGGTAGATACTGAAGCTGTCTGAACGTACTAACTCTTCAGAAAAACCCAATTTAGTCATATCGATACTTTGAATCAGGATTAAAAGCATAATGCCTGGCAAGCTGATGATGAAGTCAGCTGCACGCATGATGAATGCGTCGACTTTTCCGCCATGGTAGCCTGCAACCACACCTAGGATGGTGCCAATAACGGAAGTTGCAATGGCTGCCATAAATGCAAAGGTTAGCGATACCTGACCACCAAGAAGTAATCGAGTGAAAATATCGCGACCCAATTCGTCAGTACCCAGAATATTGTCTTCATCCGGCACTTCGAAGCGGCTGAATAGATCATCAGCATACGGATCAACACCTAACCACCCTGCAATCGAGTTTGCGCTGAAACAGACGACCGTCAGAGCAGCTAAGAAGAACAGCGAAACCATCGCCAATTTATGGCGGTACAAACGCTGACCGACCTGAACCCAAGGGTTTTGACTTCGTTTAGCAACGTAACTCATTTGTTACCCCCTTTGGTAAGATCAATGCGTGGGTCGACTTTTGAATACAAGATGTCGGCAATAAAGTTCATCACCAAGATCGCAGTGGTTGCGACCATAAAGCACAGCATAGCCACGTTGTAGTCACTGCCATTGATGGAATCAACGGTAAGCTTACCGATTCCCGGCCAGCTAAAGATGGTTTCAGTCAGTACAGCACCACTCATTAGAGCTGCAACATCCATTGCCAATACGGTGATCATTGGCAGCATGCCGTTTTTAATACAGTGCTTGAAAAGAACACGTGTGGATGAAGCACCTTTTGCTTTAGCTGTACGTACGAAATCTTGTCTGAACACTTCCAGCATACTGGAGCGCATGAAACGTGAAATCGACGCGATACTCAGCAAAGTCAGGCTGAGAATTGGAAGAACCATGTATTGAAGTTTTTCCAAGCCTTCAGCACCATCTGCTTCACCCGTTCCCCCTGCAGGGAAGATTGGGTAAACCACAGAGAAGATCATGATCAGCATAAGTGCTAACCACGCTGCTGGAGTCGACAGGAACAGGTAAGTCAAACCACTGATGATGTAGTCAGTTGCCTTGTTTTGTTTAACCGCACAGATAATGCCAAGTGGAAGTGCAATAAGAATTGAAAGTAATGTACCGCTACCGACCAGAACCAATGTGTTCTTCATTGCGTCCCACAAAACGTCAATGGCTGGTTGCGAGAACATACGTGAGTAACCCAGATCACCTTGAAGCGCATCTCCTAGCCATACGAAGTAACGTACATAAACAGGTTTATCCAGACCCTGCTCTGCTTTTAGTCGGGCGATGTCTTCAGAAGTGATGTTCGGGTCGCTCTGAGCCAGCAAATCGATAGGATCGCCGGGCATCAGACCCATAAGGTTGTAAGCTGCAAATGAGGCTAAAAATAGCACCAAAAACATTTGCAGTATCCGTGAAATAAAAAAGCTTTTCATATTAACGTCCGAGCTGTTGTTTCAGCTTCTTAATCTTGCTTGCCATCGTTACGCCGATTTCCTATCCGGTTGATTTCGGCGGCGAGTGTTTCCAATGTCTGGAACTGCGTTAAGCAATTCTTGGCTGTATGGATGCTTAGGACTTTCGAAGAATTCTTCTTTCGTCGCCTGCTCCACAATTTCACCACTCTTCATCACAACCACTTCATGCGCTAAGTGGTAAACCACTGCCATGTCATGACTGATAAAGAAGAAGGCGATGCCATGTTCCTCTTGAAGATCTTTAAACAAGTTGAGGATTTGCGACTGTACAGACACATCCAGAGCGGAAAGTGGCTCATCTGCAATAATGAGCTCTGGTTTGAGCATCAATGCACGTGCGATTGCGATACGCTGACGTTGACCACCGGAAAACTCGTGCGGGTAACGGGTTAATACGTCTTCACGCATACCTACCCACTCCAGTACTTCAAGTGCGCGAGCACGTTGCTTTTCTTTGTTGCCAATGCCGTTCACTTTCATTGGCTCAATCAATGAATCCAGAATGGGCATTCTTGGATTGAGTGCGGAATACGGGTCCTGGAAAACCAGACCAATTCGCTGTCTAAGCGGGCGCTGTGCTCTGGAACTTAGGCGAGAGATCTCTTGCCCAGCAAGGTAGATATCACCAGAATCCGGCACATCTAGCATGCTTACCATACGACCGAGTGTGGATTTTCCTGAACCTGACTCACCTACTACGGCGAGCGTTTTACCCGGTTCGAGTTTTAGAGATACGTTTTTTGTTACGTGCAGGTATTGTGGCTCGCGACCAAACATTGAGCCTGCTTCAAGCACATAACGTTTTTGAAGGTTTTTTACTTCCAAAAGAGCCATCAGGATACGCCTCCTTTGCTAAGTTGACGCTTTTTCGCTACTTCTACATAGTGATCGTAAAGCTCTGGGCAGCGGTCACGGAATGTGTAGTTATCACCGCGTTGATCGAGTGGAGGTACACTACCTGGAATCGCAGGTAAGCGATCGACATTCACACCAACTCTTGGGATGGTATCAAGCAATGCCTGAGTGTAAGGGTGTTGAGGGTTGTCGAAGATTTCATTTACATCTGCCAGTTCAACAACCTGCCCCGCATACATAACCATAACTCGGTCCGAGATTTGGGACACAACGCCCAACGAGTGGCTGATGAATTGAATCGCAGTGCCAGTGGTTTCGCGAAGTTCTTCAAGAAGATCCAAAACCTGCGCCTGAACTGTTACATCAAGTGCAGTTGTTGGTTCGTCGGCAATCAGAACTTTTGGCTTACAAGCCAGCGCCATTGCAATCATTACACGCTGACGCATACCGCCTGACAGTTCATGAGGGAAAGCTTTTGCCCGTTTTTCAGGGTAAGGAATATGAACCTGTTTAAGCATTTCGATTGCACGGTTCATCGCTTCAGCTTTTGAAGCACCTTCATGAATGATGAACATTTCTGCAACTTGTTCACCAACGGTTACTACTGGGTTAAGCGCGGTCATTGGCTCCTGGAAGATCATCCCAATGCCTTCACCACGAATTTGTTGATAGCGCTTTTCTGGCATGCCGACCAGGTTTTCACCTTCGAAGACAATTTCACCAGATAGCTTCAGTTTTTTATCAAGCAAACCCATAACTGATAACGAGGTGAGAGACTTACCACAGCCAGACTCTCCTACGATACCCAGGATTTCACCCGATTTGATTTGATAATTGACATCCTTTACAGCGTAGTGCGGCCCGAGGGCCACACTCATATTGCGAACATCTAGTATTACATCACTCATAGACATTCCAATCGCTTATTTTTCTCGAGTCCAGTTTTCAGCCCAGTAGCTTGAATAGTTCTGGTGACCTGTTGGAGCCACACCTTTTAACCACTTAGGTTTAATGTGGCTATCTGAACGGTAGTAGAGCGGCAGGGCTGGCAGGTCAGTAGCGTATAGATGTTGAAGTTCTTTCCAAAGTTCCATACGTTTTTCAAAGTTTAGCTCAGCATCAATCAGCGCGATCAGTTCATCCATCTTAGGGTTCACATAACTGGCATAGTTTTGACCTGACCAACCGTTCTCTTTAGTTGGAATGTACTCGGAATGAAGTGTAGTACGCGGCAAGTTCTCTGGAGATGTACCCCAGGCAAACATCGCTAATCCTTTGTGCTGACGCTGGTTAAGTGTTGTACCGAAGTAAACGCGTGCAGTTTGGTTATTAATGATTGTTTTGATGCCAACTTTTTTCCACTGTCCCTGAGCAAACTGCTGCACCAATTCACGAGTCTTGTTACCAGAGGTAGTCATGAATTCGATTTCTAGTGGTTTGCCGTTCTTCATCTGAACGCCATTCACCAGCTTGTAGCCAGCTTCTTTTAGAAGTGCTTTGGCTTTTTCAGGATCGTAAGAATATGAAGGTGCATTCGGGTCAAATGAAGCATCAAGTGGACTTACGTTTGAGTTTGCCACTTTGTTCTTACCATCGAATAGCTTCTTAGTCAGTAGTTCGCGATCCAGACCGAACAGCAGTGCCTGACGAACGCGTACGTCTTGCAGATGTTCATTTTGCAATTGCACGTCTAGGTGCTCATACAAAGCAGCAGGGCGAATATCAACGTCGTACTTGTTACCGAACTTCTTCTCGAACTGAAGCGCCTGGTCAAGAGTCAGACCCATTTCACCCGGGATGTAGTCCACGTCGCCAGATAGGAGGTTTGCCTGAAGTGCTTGTGTATCCGAAACGGTTTTGATTGTGATGTTACCAAAATGAGGTTGCTTGCCTTTCCAGTGCTCGTTCAGACCAAGAATAACAAACTGACCTTGCTTCAGGTTCTTAATAGTATAAGGACCGTTGTATAGAGCGGCATTGGTTGGGTCTGTTACGTACTTAGTCTTAAGGTGATATTCCTTAGGATTGGCGTTGAAAACAGACTCTTCAACGTGACGTGGTAACACACTTGGAATGTAGTATGCGTTGTACTTGTAAGAAACACGGTCTACATAGACGTTTACAGTGTAGTCATCGACAACTTCAAGTTTTTCCATGTGTTGGTATGTAGAAAGACCGGCGTTGCCTTGCACTTCAGAAGAAGTCGCTACGTCATACCAGAATTTAACGTCTTTAGTCGTGATTGGCGTACCGTCACCCCAGAAGAGGTCTTTTTTAAACTTAACGGTGATCTTAACGCCTTTTTCGCTTTCGCCCTCTTTAGCGTGGGGACGGTCGACAACAACAGCTAGGCCATTTTCGAAAGATGGGACTTCTTCACAAAGAAAACACATCAGCTTCCATTGCTGATCAAAACCAATAGTGTCGCGAAACGTAAAACCGTGGGTATAGGTTTTCGCAACCATGTTATCGATAATTGGGTGAAGAGTTGAAGGGTATTGAGAGATGCCCAGAGTCAGTTTGTCATCGGCTGAGAGAGCTTGGCTGCTCATCAGTGCAGCAGCGCCTGCTAGCGCCAATACGGATTTTTTTAACTTCATTTTAATCTCCATATCTTTATATTTGAGTTCTCCACATTCGGAAATTGAATGTCTTGAAAAACTCGAATCCTTGAGTGATAAGTGCGGAATCCAACGGTGATAGATAGCAATCTTCACCTTAAACGCCGGATTGTCGCAGAATTTTATACACAAATTCAGATAATCAATGTTCTTTCTTTATAAAAGGGGATGCAATTATCATTTGTAATAAATTCTTAAGCCGCAATTCATAACGTTTTTATATAAACCCCGCACTTTAGTTATCTAAGTAGTTATTAGTTAAGTAAAAACTGCTAGTCTCATTTCCTTTTTCAGATCGAAATCTCACTTTGTTCTGTAACATCTCACGCTTTCTCTGAAACATTTACGATTAAACATTATTCATCTTGTTATCAATTGATATTTGTAAGTGGCTTTAAAATTTAATTGAACAGTGTTTTATTGTGTGTATAATCGCATCAAACAAATGATTAGGGAAAACGAAAATGTTGAAATCTCTACTTTCTAACCGCGTGCTTTCTTTACTTTCTGTTAACTATGTCGCCGTTCTTATCTTTTCGATGATCAACCCTGCTTCCTGGGCTGTTTGGATAGCTGAAATTATTCCAGTGCTTCTGGCATTTGCTTTCATTGTGTTGACTCACCACAAATTCCGATTCAGCAATACCGCTTATATATTGATGTTTGTCTGGCTTTTCATGCACACCATCGGAGCCAAATACACATTTGCAGAGGTCCCTTTCAACTGGTTTAACGATTTAATTGGCTCAGAACGAAATCATTATGATCGCGTGGCTCACTATTCCATCGGATTTTGGGCTTACCCAATTGCGGAATACCTGTACAGAAAAAATCACGCTTCGGTTGTTATCTCTACACTGTTTGGTTTGTTTGCGTTAATGAGTGTCGCCGCAGGGTATGAAATTATTGAATGGTGGTATGCGGAACTGGCTGGCGGCAATGAAGGTATTGCGTTTTTGGGGTCACAGGGCGACATCTGGGATGCTCAGAGAGACATGTTGTGCGACACCTTAGGGGCCATCACCGTTCTCATCGCGTTCTACTTTAATAGCCAATCCATGGCTGTCGAGAAGGCTAAGCCTGAGTATTCGATTTAACCCAGTCCAGGTATTCTGATAACCCTGAACTGATCGGAAGCTGCACAACTTGAGGAACCTCATAGTTATGCAGCTTTTTTATTACCTCTTCTACATGGTGGTATCGAGCGCTTTGAGTCTTAATCACCAATAGCTGCTCACCGTCTTCACATACCTTTTCTTCCCAAAGATAATAGCTTTCAATCGGTAGTACCTGAATACAAGCAGCCAGCTTCTCTGTTAATAGTGTGCTGACAATTCCACGTTTGGTTTCATTATCGTTAACCGTAGTGAGGACGACGCAAAATTCTGATTCTGACATGATTGCACCTTGGTTTAGATTACTTAGCGAAGACTTTACCACCGACGATTTTATTCGCTGGGACACCCCGAATGAGTGTTCGGCGAGCAAATACGCTCCCGCATTCCGGGCACTCACAAGGTGTAGTTGTGTAGTCTTCGACAATACGTTCGACAAAACACTTTACCAGCGCCCCTTTTCCGCCCTTTCTGTAACGGTAGAGTTTTGTTCTGCATTTAGAACAGAAAACATCGACAGCCTTAGAGGGTAACTTTTTATTGGGTTTTGCCATCTTTCAGTTTGCGAAAATCTAGGTAGTGATATTTTACCTAATTAACCGAAGAAATTAACCTTTCGTTACTAAAGTAATCGCGATACCACCCAGAACAAGAAGAGATGACACCAAAAACCACACAGTGATAGGTTCATTGACAAAAAGCACCCCGCCCAGAGCCGCGATGACTGGGACAGACAACTGAACAACACCTGCCTGAAGCCCGGATATGTGTTTCACTACCCGATACCAAATTGCATAACCTAGACCAGATGCGATGCTGCCTGATAAAAGTGCGTAAAGGATGCCTTCGCGAGAGGCGGAATCCCACTCCACTAACCAAGGCAGTAATAAGAAAACTGGGATCGATGCCCCAATGAAGTTTAACTGGGTCGAAACAAGCGGATTAGAACTCGATTTTCCATTTAACGTGTATCCGCCCCAACATATACCGGAAACGACCATCAAAATCGCTCCTGTTAAGTCAGGTTGAGTTGCCCCCGGCAGCAATAGTATGACTAAACCACTAAACGAGATAACTACTCCAGCGACTGCAACCGCTTTGAGTTTTATGCCTGCTAATAAAGACACAATGATAATGGTCAGTTGAACCGCGCCAAACAACAATAAAGCGCCTGTGCCAGTGGCTAGATCGATATACGCATAAGAAAAGCAAATGGCGTATCCAAACAGCAGTGCACTGCCCTTGAGGTTAAAATCATCAGAAAAAAGAGAGAATCGTCGCCCGGAACGAGTCAGGTTTACCAAAATGAAGAGCGTAACTGCGCCAGAAATAAGACGAATGGCGGTAAAGGTGCCAGGGTCTATTTGACTATCTGCTAGCGCAAGTCGGCACAATACGGAATTGCCAGCAAATGCCACCATGGCAACGAGAATGTAGAGTTGGTTTTTCAATGAAGGCATGCCGGGTTCCTAACTTAGTCACCACTTCATCATGACTTCAATGAAATAATAAAACCAGCATGTTTTTGCTGGTTTTATAACCGATGGGAATATGGCGACATTAACTGCTGTTGCCTTCCGTATTCAAAGATTCAAGCTCTAATTCGGGTTTCACCCAGACTTTGCTGAAATCGAACCACCCAAGCGCGTTAGTTTTAGCATTCTGTAACGAACCGCACTGGTCTTTACTCAAACCAAGCCAACCATGAAACATTGGAATCAGAATCTGGCTTTCTACCAGTTCTTTACCAAGTCGCTTCGCTGGGAACGCCATTTCAGGTTGTGATCGCCATTCGTTTATGATTGTACGCCACTTGGTAAACTGTTCTTCTCTACACATGTTGTGAATGTCACCGTAGCTAAGAAACCAGCCGAGTAATCCGTCATCGCGATTAGTGCTGATCCCCATTGGCTTAATCCAGATATCGATTTCGCTCATGTTTTCCGGTTCTACATCGTAACGTATGTATTCAACGTTCAGTCCGTCTTGCTTAAGCAATTGTTCAATTGCTGCGGCATACATTTTGAACCCTGGATGGAAGCAGTGGTAAGCGACTTTGATGGTGACCAGAGCCGGTGGCTTGGTCTGGGAACCTGTCGGTCGGTTATGAAACCAGCCTGGCTTTAAACCATGAGCGTGCAACAACCCCTGCTCTACTATTTTGTCTTTAGGCATTAATTCAAACACATCGAAGCAGTTAAGGCGTGAGCAGAAATAATTTGCCCACTCCTGATCTTTCGCCAGCCCATGCTTTTGATTAAGTAAAAGGTAAGTACAACCGGGATCCAGTTCGACATCTTCATGTTCGCGATGCTGGGGTTTGGTTGGATGCTGCAAACTTGGATAAACAAGAGTGGAATAAGCTTCATCAATCACCCAGACTTCTACCTTATCGATAAGAGGTCGAAAGCCGAAATAGCCATCAAAAGCTTCTAGCACCAGCCTCTTATCATCATTGATCAGTACTCGATAAGGACCAGTCCCAACGGGCGTTCGATCCATCTCATCATCTGGTAACTGATGGGAAGGAAGTATTTTGGCATTCGTTTCGGCAAGAAGCAGGGGTAAATGCCAGTCTGGCAACGAAAGGTGAATGTCTACTACCCAAGAAGAAACTTCTTCTACCTTGCTGATATGGTCGAACATCTGGCAATTGGCGGAACAGGTCAGGCTCTCAACAATGTCTTGCGATGTTAGCAGATTGCCATTATGGCATCGAACTCCGGGACGAATATAGAAACGCCAGTGCTTATCAGAAATCATTTCCCAGTCGTGCGCTAAGTCGCCTTGAACCTGTTCGTTTTCGTCTAACTTGGTCAAGCCAGAGAAAACTTGTCTGATGATGTGCTGTTCTGAGCGGCGCGTGGGCTTGTGAGGATTGAGCATTCTGAGTGCTCGATAATAAGGTAAGCGGACAACTTGCTGTCCTTGTTGGTGTTGAAGACCAAGGTAATCCTGAATCACCTGCGTCAGGCGAGAGGCATCGCGTTCCAGAACGTTCAGCGCCTGACCAATTTTGCCTTCTTCTAAGTATCGCTTGGCGAGATTTTCACTGACATCCTGTTTGTTTCTGAGGAAGATAAGTTGTGAGAGCTTCCCCCTGCCCGCCGCCGGGTGCCACTCGATCCAGCCCTCTTCTGCAAGCTTGTTTAACACAATACGGGCGTTGCGTCGGGTACAAAAAAGAATGTCGGTGATATCTTCTAACTGAACCTCTGAATCGGTTCCGTTGTAATGCTCGAATAGAGTTTCGAATTGGCTTCGAAGGCGTGGGCTGCTCATAATGAGGAAAAACTCTCGACAAGTGGAATCTCAGAATTTCCTTATTTTAGCACCAGCAAAATTAAAGCACTATTAAACTTATTGGATAGAGATCCCAAGTTGCTCTGCTAGCTGCTCCAGCTGTTGGTGGTTATCTAACTTTATGGACCACTTACATTCTGCACCATTTGCAGCGACGACATTTGCACCGTTGCCTAATAGGGATATTGCGTCTGTCTGGCTTTGCAGAGTAACAAAATGTTCGCCAGTTAGCTTTACAACGATTTCGTGCATCGTGGCGATGATTTTTCCGCTTTTAAAAGTAATGACCATCAGGATTTCGCTTTCTTGGTTTTTACCGCAATCGTCAGGCGACTGGTGCAAATGAGTCGATCTTGTTCGTCAACAAGATTTATCTGCCACACTTGGGTTGAAATACCTAAATGAAGTGGGCTCGCGATTCCGGTAACTACGCCTTTTCTCATCGCCCTCACATGGTTGGCGTTAATATCGAGTCCAACGCAATATGAATCATCGTCTACAGCAAAATTAGCAGCAATGGAACCAAGAGATTCTGCTAATACGACAGATGCCCCGCCGTGCAGCATTCCCAAAGGTTGATGGGTAATGGACGAAACAGGCATCGTGGCTGAAATCGTATTGTCCGTGAAATTGGTGTAAACGATATTCAGGTGTTCCATCAGGGTATTCTTGGAAGACGCATTCAAAATTTCGAGACTTACGGGTTTCTTCCAAATGCTATTGCTCATATCCATTCAATTTTACCTAATGTGAGTGATATAATTTGTTATTAAGAAAGATAGGAAATACTAACACGGAGCCCGTTTATGAGTATAAAGCGAACACTAGTTACAGGGCTTACAGCAACGCTACTTGCATCCTGTACAACATCACCAACAGGTCGCGATCAACTACTGCTCTTCTCTGCCAACGATATGGCAAACCTCGGTGCTAACTCTTTCGAGCAAATGAAGCAACGAGAGAAGGTGAGCAATGATAGCAAAACAAACGCTTACGTGCGCTGTGTAACCGACTCGATCACAAAACACGTCCCCAAACAATCAAGTTTTGATAAATGGGAGGTTGTGGTATTCGACAGCGACCAAATCAATGCGTTTGCCCTACCCGGTGGCAAGATTGGCGTTTACACTGGCCTGTTGAAAGTGGCGAAAAATCAGGACCAGTTGGCAACGGTTATTGGTCATGAGATTGCTCATGTCCTTGCCGATCACGGTAATGAGCGATTATCGAGTTCTCAACTAGCCAATGTAGGGCTACAGATTACTAATGTGAGCCTACAAAACTCAGAATACCAAGGTTTGGCAATGGGCGTATTAGGCGTTGGAGTTCAATATGGCGTGCTTATGCCCTACGGTAGAAGCCAGGAATCTGAAGCTGATATTCTGGGGCTGGATCTGATGGCAAAAGCAGGTTTTGATCCTCGCCAGAGTGTTGAACTTTGGAAAAACATGGCGAAAGCATCCAAGGGAAAGAATCCACCTGAGCTACTTTCTACTCACCCATCTCACAATACTCGCATCACAAATTTATCCAATCGATTTAGCGCTTTACCTGCTCCAGCGTCGACCAGACCCAATTGCGGTTAAGCCTTTGACTAAAGCGTGGTGTTGTTAAACTGCGCTTTTTTTATTCAATCAATTCAATATTGTTAAACAAATCACACGTCCAGTGACAAAAGTGCCAATCGGTATTGGCAATCATTATGATCCTTTAATAAAATCCCACTCACCTCTCATTTCATACTCACGATTTAAACATCCGTTTAACATATCGGCAACATTACTTTAAGGTTGGATTGAGCCATATGGCTTTTCCTACACATACAAGTAAAAAGTCTTACCCAAGGGGACCAAGGATGAAAATTAAGCACTGCTCTCTGCTTACAATATCCATATTGTTCGCGTGTAATGTTAACGCAGCCGGCTTTCAGGTTGCAGAGCATTCAGCTTCCGGTTTAGGACGCGCTTTTTCTGGTGAAGCAGCGGTGGCAGACAATGCCAGCGTGTTAGCTCGTAACCCAGCTGCCATGACACTGTTTGACACAGCCCAATTTTCTGGCGCGCTGTCCATTATCGATCCAGAAGTGGATGTTAACGACGTTACCAACAATCAATATTCCAAAGATGTAGCCCCGATGCAGTTTGTTCCTGCTTCTTATTACATCAGCCCAATCAATGATAAATGGGCATGGGGTGTTGGTTTGTTCACCACTTATGGGGTAGGAACAGATTACCCAGATTCAATCGCAGCAGGCGACATGGCAGGTAACACCTCCCTAGCCTCTGTCAATCTAAACCCGAACATCGCCTATAGGGCTAACGACAATTTCAGCGTAGGTGCAGGGGTAAATCTTGTGTATGCGATAGCTGAACTGGATAGGCATAAAGGCTCTCTCTACCCATTTATTGGTGGTAGTCCATCAGACAAATTAGTTTCAATGGAAGGTAACACCTTTGCCTTTGGATGGAATATCGGTGCTTTGTACGAAATTAACGAAAACCATAGATTTGGGTTTGGTTATCGCTCATCCGTAAACCTCGATTTTGATGACGGTAAATTTACTGATCATGGTGGAACAAGAGTTTCTGATTCGAGCAAAAATCCAGTTAAGGGGCAGCTTAAAATTGAGTTGCCAGATATTGTCGAATTATCCGGCTTCCATCAGTTAAATAGCCAATGGGCTGTGCATTACAGCTGGCAACGTACCATGTGGAATAAGTTTAAAGAGCTCAGAGCGACAAGCCCTGATTGTGATTTGAATGACGGAGTCTGCTTCTTAAAAAAGGAAGACTATTCGGATAATAACCGCTACTCCGTTGGAGCAACTTATTCTCTTGATTCTCAATGGACTCTTCGTGCTGGTTTAGCATTCGATGAGCAAGCAGGAAAAACCACCCTAAGTATCCCCGACTCTGATCGTACTTGGTATTCCACTGGTGTTACGTATGCATACAGTAAAAACCTTACCTTTGATGCTGGTTTTGCACTTGTTAAAAGCAAGAGTGGTTCCTTTAAAGAAAAAAATGCAGGTGATCAGGAGCTGACTTTTGAAAGCTCTGGCTCAGCGTATATAACCGCACTTCAAGTTAACTACGCATTCAACTAATTCAGACAGGATATACACGATGAATAAGAAAAACTTATTGGCGGTCATTATTTCCGCTTCATTACTTTCTGGATGCGGTGATGACGTAAAAGTTACAGGTAATGAGACAGGTAATTTAGAGCAATACTTAACTGATTTGTCATCTAGAAAAACATCAATTGATTTCACTCTACTTGGCAGCAATGCTTGGGTCCCACCTCCAAGCGCTCTTCTAATGGATACAGAAGATGGAACCTTAAAGCTTCCAACTAGTGGGAATAACGCATTGTCGAACCCTCTGGCTGCTATGAATACGGCAGATGGCTGGTCGTTAAGTATGCCGATAGCACTGAGATTCAAAGGCGACGGTTTTTCAGCCGGAACTTCAATAACATCAGGTATCACCATACTTAAGCTCTCTGGAAAGTTAACAGATTCAACTCCACCTACTGTTACTGGTGCTGTCAGTTCTTTTGTAGCTACCACGACATCAGATTCTATTGTTATTACATTCACGCAACCTTTAGATCCTAGTTCCGACTATATTTTTGCGTTGACCGACGGAATATTAGACAAAAATGGTAATCCTATAGGGACATCTCAAAGTTACGCAGGTCTGAAAACCTCAAACACGACCTACACAGAGGGCAGTTTGGCATCAGCACAAAAAGTTGTGAAAGGTGTTGAACAGTATATGGCTGGAGCTTCAATTGACACGAAAACCATCATTTACTCTTCCTGGTTCTCAACTCAATCTCTTGGCTCGTCACTATTCGCAACTAAATCTGGTTATGGTTCTGCCATTGGGCAAAACAATGATCTGACCAAAGTGTGGAAAGGAAATGCAATCGAATCTGGTGTTGACTCAACAAATCCCTTTGTATTGACATTTGGCACTTCTGTTGATTTTGATGAAGCATTGATAGCTGATACAAACTTCACTAAGTATGCAGGTACCTCAAGTGCGCAAACCTCAGTAGCGGGTTTGTATTCAGGTTCAAACAACAACACGGTTAATGTAACTAAAGGCACCGTCAAGCTGCCTCATTTCTTGAGCAAAGGAACAGACTGGAACACAGCACCTTTTGAAGCAGCTGCGCCAAGCCTTGCAAAATTAATTAACGCGCTTTCAAGTTCAGCTGACGCAACAGCCATCAGTGCAAGTCTGGTTAGTGCTGGTGTTGATCCATCACCACTTTCAACACTTGCAACCGCAACGTCTGCCGAGCAATTTGCGTTTATGCAATCGTTGGTAGGTGTCAACATTACATTAGCAGACGGTTCACGATTAGATACTGAAAGAGTACCAACTCGCTTCACTCCTTTTGCAAAAATTCGCTCTATGGAAACGGTAAACTTCTTACTGTTTACGCCAACAACAATTCCAGCAAATATGCCAATTGTTATCTATCAGCATGGGATTACCTCTGCCAAAGAAAATGCTTACTATTTTGCAGATAAACTTGCCAGAGGCGGTATAGGTGTAATTGCTATCGACCTCCCTCTTCATGGCGAAAGGAGCCTTGATGCAGCAAGGTCAGCCAATGCGTCTGCATTAGCCTACATCAATTTAAGTAATATACCTGTCGCTAGAGATAATCTGCAGCAAAGCACGTTTGACTTGCTTGGCTTAAGAGCCTCTATCAGTCTGGCTTATTCTGCAAGAAGCAATTCATTTACTGGTACACCACTTGCGGGGGCTGCCAACCCACTAGTTGCAACGTCAGCTCCAAGGGTTTATGGGCATTCCCTTGGGGGGATAGTTGGCTCTTCAACAGCGGCATATTCAAATCATCAAACAGGAGACACTGCAACTGACACTGCATTGAACTCTTTATTCGCTATAACTTCATCCGCAATCGCGAACTCTGGTGGTCAAATAGGCAACTTATTAATGGGAAGTGCTAGCTTCGGTCCGTTGATAAAACACAACCTGGGACTGAACAGTAACGATGATTACAAGGCATACGTAGCTAGCCAATGCTCCTTGACTTCTACTTCCACCTCGAAAGAGCAAGGGGCATGTTATACACAAATGGCAAACGATAGCACCTATAATGCACTTAAAACTACGTTAGAAGCTTCTTTCTCGCAGTTTACTTATGCGGTACAAACCGTTATCGATGGTATTGATCCAATTAACATGACAGATTTAATCGACGATAAGCCTTTCTACTTATCGCAAGTTGAAGGTGACTTAACGGTGCCTAATACAGTAGCAACAGCACCGCTGGCGGGAACTAAGCCGATCGCAGATCAAATGTCTATAAATCCAGTTAACAGCTCGAACACCACACCAAGTGACAATACGAAAGTGTACGTTCAATTCAGTTCAGCTGACCACTCAACGGCAATATTCCCTCAGGATCAAGCATTTGCGGATCAGAATCATCACAATGAGATGGTTCGACAAGTGATTGATTTCTTATCAGACAATAAGTTGGATACCGTTAGTAATTCGCCTGCTGTATTGAAGTAGTGATATAAACAGCCTTTACTTAAAAGAGCCTTCGGGCTCTTTTTTTATGCCTATCAAATATGAAAGAAAAGTTTGTTGTATGAATTATTTATAAGAGTGGATAAATCGCCTCAATGCCCTTTTCTTTGTCGGGATTACGTGGATAATACCCTGCTCTCATTCCAACAAAGGTAAGACCTTAATGTCTACTGAATCTACATTACTTGAGCGCTGTGGTTCTAAATGCGAACTTTGCGCTTCAGACTCTTCGCTTGAAGCCTATGCAGTTGCGCCTCATGCCAATGTGACCGTTGACCACGCTATTATGCTTTGTGGTACATGCTTAAATGAAATTGATGAGCCCAAAGATATCAACCACTGGCGTTGCCTGAATGACAGCATGTGGAGCCCAGTGGCTCCAGTACAGGTGATGGCTTGGCGTCAGCTTAAGCGTTTGTCTTCAGAGAGTTGGGCGCAAGACGCCTTGGATATGATCTATCTAGAAGATGATGTGGCTAAATGGGCAGAGATTGGAATGGATGACGATGCCGAAAAGCCGCGTGATGTAAATGGCGTTGAACTGAAGAAAGGTGACGACGTAACGGTTATTAAAGACTTGCCAATCAAAGGCTCAAGCCAGGTGATTAAACAAGGCACAGTAGTTCGCGGTATTGGCTTAACAGACGACCCTAAGCATATTCAGGGGAAGGCAAACGGTCAGGCAATGTACATTATTGCTGAGTATTGCCGTAAGAAATAAGATAAGGCACGAACACGCCTTATTTTTTGAACAGATACAAAAAAGCCAGCATTTTTGCTGGCTTTAATTTTTATCGATTCAGTCCGATATCACGTTGTAGATAAGGAGAAAGTTGTCCAACGTTGTATTTTGGTTCCGCTTTACTCTCTACAAATAAGATATCCAACAAATGAGCAATCAATCCTTTGAAGTTTAACGCATAGGTCTTCTTTCCCATAGACCCTGGAGCTGCCATTGTTTCGATGTGCATTACCTGTGCCATGATTGCCTCACAATTAATCTGTTTTCTCGATAGCTCAGATAATAGTCGTATATTTCATTTTCAAAAAATGACTTTTCTTATATTTTCAGATTAGATTTTCTAATATAACAATCCGTTAACCAAGTGGAAAATAACAAATCAAAATTAATGGGTATATATGCACCAATGGCTCTAATTGTCTGATAATACCGGATTCAGATATTCAATATTGCATGTGAGATAAACATATTTTTAACAAGTATCCTAATCCAATACTATGTCAATTTAAAGTAAAATTAGTAATCCGAATCCAAACCCTCTTATCTTTCACTGAACGATGGCTTCTCTATTTGATTTTATTTTTGCGGAACAAATCGTATCAAGCTGTGGGTAGCCTTTGTTCTATCCCCGCTTTCCTTATGTAGATTATGGTCTTTGTCTAATTTATGTACTTTAGAGCTCACTCGCTATGACTTGTGATTTTGCAGCTCTATTTTTCATTTTGTCATTATAGTGTGTACCCTCTCCCAATTATAAGATTTTACGTTATTTTTAAGGTAATTATATCCATATATGTGGTAGTGATTTTTGTTTACTTTAAAGCTCAATATTGCATTTGTGTTACATATTGTTACATCCCTAAAGCGGTATAAACGTACGGTGTTTCAAACACTTAGCTAATTCTCTTGTGCGCATATAACACGGTAAGCCAATTACGCATTTCCTTTATTCAATATACGAATAAAATCGAATGCCATTTTTATAATGTTTCAATGTGCAACCTATGGAGTATTCATGCTGAATCGCCTTTTAAACCGACTCAATGTATCAGCAAAGATACGGCTGATCATTGTCGTCGCCAGTCTTATGATTTTTGGCGCTAAGCTCTTTTCCGCATTGAATCTGAAAGATCAGATGATTGTTGAACGTAAACAAGCAGCGGAAGCTTTAGTTCAAAGTGGAATCAGTCAGATAAACCAGATCGAAAAACTCGTTACGCGTGGCAGCCTAACCTTTGAAGAAGGTCAGCAGCAGGCGCGTGAATTAATTAAAAACAAACGCTACGGAAGTAATGGCTACTTTTGGCTGAATGATTTGAATGGCGTGATGGTCATGCACCCTATTAAGCCTGAATTAGACGGCAAGAATATGGTGGCTCATTCTACTTCCTACATTTCGGATGCGTTTCGCCAGTTTGTAGAAACTGCTCGCTCACAAGGCAGCGGGTTTGTCGCTTACGACTGGCCGCAACCTGGTAGTAGTGAACTGGAAGAGAAAGTGTCTTTTGTTGGGAAATCTAACAAATGGGGCTGGGTTCTGGGTACAGGCGTCTACTTTACTGATGTAGAAGATGCCTTTAAAGACGAGTTGATTGCTACTTCTGTTCACACGCTGATCTTTGTGATTGCGCTTGTCTTGTTCTCAACTTTAATCGCGCAGAACATTCTTAAGCCATTAAATAAATTAACACGAACCATGTCGCTTATCGCTGACGACAAAGACTTGTCCATTGTAATGAAAAGTAAAGGCAAAGATGAACTGGCGACAATGGCTACAGCGTTTAACAAGATGAACAATAATCTGAGAGACGTGGTGGTCAGTATCCATGGGAATACCGACTCTCTTGCTTCTCAAGCTGAAGAATTGTCTAGCGTTACTCATCAAATTCAGTCTGGAATACGCGATCAAAAAGAACAGACACTCGCCGTTGCTGGTCGGGTTGAGCAACTGACGCACTCCGCTGATTTGGTATCAGAGAAAGTTGAAATAGCGCTTGTTACTACTCGCGAATCCAATGAAGTTATCGCCTCAGGTACGCAGAGCGTTCACGAAAACCTCGATGTTATCCAGAGTGTTGCTGAGGAGGTACAGGCGACAGCTAAGATCGCCGGAGATCTGGAATCGTCTTCTAATGAAATCGGAGATATTCTGGATGTCATCAAGCAAATCGCAGAACAGACCAACCTGCTAGCGCTAAACGCGGCAATTGAAGCTGCACGAGCTGGTGAGCAAGGTCGAGGTTTTGCCGTTGTCGCCGATGAAGTGCGTACCCTCGCCCAAAGAACTCAGGAATCCACGGGTAACATTCAGCGAATCATTTCAGATTTGCAAACAGGTGTTCAGCAAACAGTGGGGTCGCTGCAAAACTGTCAGCACAAAGCTGAATTGGGTATCGAGAAAGCAACCAATTGCGGAGATGCATTGACAAGCGTTCAGGCGTCGATTAAAACTCTGGCAGAAATGTCTACAGAGATCGCTTCTTCTGCTGAAGACCAGCGTCATCAGATTCTGAGCATAGGCGACAGCATTTCCAGCATTTCACAGGTCGCAGAGCAAACGGAAACCGGAACCAGCCACACTTCGCAATCCAGCGAGCAATTAAGTGTGATGGCACAAAAGCTAAACGGACTGGTTAACGCCTTTAAGGTCTAAACAATCAAAATGGGGAGCGCGATGCTCCCCTTTCTTTTAGCCATACAAAAACAAACAGTCTTCGGTATTCGGGTCTAAAGCAACAATTAAATCATCACCATAGTTGTCATCACTTTGAGCCAAAATGCATGTTTTCCCTGAAGTTCCACTCTCAAAATAGAATTCCATGGGATAGGATTTCTCTAATTCGATTTTTTCAGATAACTGGTTTGCCACCAGTGAAGCCAGTAGGTTGCCATCGCTAGATACTTTGTATTGAGCCTTGTCGTTCATGTTCAAGACGCGAACGCTTTTCTTGCTGGCGTCATTTTTCGCGTTTTCTCGAACAATATTCCACTGGAACCGATACCCTTCACTCTTATTTCCAATAGCAAAGAGATAATACTTCCCTCCATCCTTAATGACCGTCGAAGCCTTTGCGAGCTTAGCCTTTGTATTTTGGTCGCGTAGCTCGTAAGACACCAGTGGAAACGTCACCTGGTTCCAGTAAAGGCGAAGTGTTTCTGAAGCGCCGTAAAGGTCGCCTGTATACATAAGCTTTGTTCTGCCCCCTATTTCTTTAGAGATAGCAATAGCGTTGCCAAAACCTTTTGAAAAAGTACTTCCTGTACTTGAGAAGTGGAAAACCTTAAGAGTTGCTGTCTGTTGCTTATTGGACGTTATCTTGACTGGTTGGGAATTAGAACTGCTACCAGCGCCGCAGGCTGACAGTAGCAAGATAAAAAACACTGAGATGGTTTGTTTGAGCATAGATGGATTACCAATTTCGTTATCAAAGTGCTAATCCTTCAGCGGGGCGCAAAAACTAACACAACGAATGGGTAATCCCAAGCACAATATTGAGACAGCCCGGTATTCACAAATATTCCGTTTGGTACTTATCACTTAACCTTCGGGCTAAATCTGCCGGAAACTTGTTTCTCGCAATAGATGATGTAACCAATACGATATCGACGGCTGGCAGAGGTGGAAGCCAATCTTCTTCGAGAATCGAAATCCCTTCTCCTGTGTTTTGGATTGCCAATGCTCCAATAGCCTGTCCGCTGCGAATTAACCCCGTTAATGCAACAGCGCTGGCACAACTGGCAACGACTTTAAAAGGAATTTGTTTTTTGGTTAGCCCCTCTGTCGCAGATGCATAATACTGACACTCCTTTTGAAGTAAAACCAAAGGAATTGGTCGCTGTTCGAGCAAACTTTTGTTCTCGCCGATCAGCCAGACTCCACGGTCGTTGGATAACAGGTACCCTTCCTCGCGTCCCGCCGGTCTGCTTACGATACCGATGTCTAACCTACCACTATCGAGCATCATCCTTACTCTGTTGCTTGGCGTGCAGACTATTTGTAAATCTAAGCTTGGGATTTCTTTGCGAAGTAAGCGGACGAAGTTTGGCAACACGGATTCCGCATAATCGTCGGGGCAACCCAATCTGATGACCGTTTCAACATCCTGACCTTTTATCTGATTTAATGTGTCATCGTGGAGTTGCAATAGCTGGCGGGCATATAGTGCCAAGCTCTGCCCATCTTTTGTCAGGTTCAGGTTTCGACCCTGTTTTTCAAATAGTGGTTTGCCAAGTTCTGATTCCAGCCTTTTCATTTGCATACTAACGGCAGACTGTGTTTTGAAGGTTTGTTTAGCCGCTCGGGTAAAGCTGCCTGTGTCTACAAAAGCCAGAAAGCTTCGTAGTGCTTCTATATCCATGTTAATTCTCCCTAAAGCTCAAATTATTCACTAAGTCGAGAATAAAAACCCATTCCATTTGCTTATAGTTTGTATAAAAACATCTGTATGGTCGACAACTCTTTTTATCTTTAACGTAAAGAAAAGTCATCAATCAACGGAAGAACAATATGTTACTGATTCTAGGAAACAAGAACTACTCTACCTGGTCATTACGCGGATGGTTAATGCTTGAAAAATCGGGTGTAAATTATGATGAGAAAATCATAAGTCTGGTTGGTTCCGGCTTTTACAAAGAAGTTCAGGAGTACACACCAGCATTAAAAGTCCCGGCTTTAGTGGATGGTGACATTCAGGTTTGGGATTCACTGGCGATTTGTGAATACATCAATGATGCTTATATGTCTGGTCAGGCTTGGCCTTCAGATGCAAAAGAAAGAGCAAAAGCTCGCTCTCTGGCGGCAGAGATGCATTCAGGCTTTCATGCTATTCGTTCTGAAATGCCAATGAACATTAGAGCAACAAGAAAGGTTGAACTTTCCGAGCAGGCAAAACTAGAAATTGCCCGAATAGAACAGATTTGGTCGGAGCAGTCTAACGAATTCAAAACCAAAGGTGGATGGCTGTTTGGAAGCTGGAGTATTGCAGACGTTATGTTTGCTCCCGTAGCACTCAGATTTAAAACCTACCAGATAGAAATTGGAGCGGAAGCCCAAAGGTATGCGGATCACGTGCTCAGTTGCTCTGCTATCCAGAAATGGACTGAGGAAGCTTTATTGGAAGAAGAAGTAGTTCCTCAAGGGGAAGCCGGACTTGAGGTTTAGCGAAGCCGAAAATAAAAAAAACAGGTCAAATGACCTGCTTCTTAATTCTTTTTCTTTCAGCGATTAAGCTTCTTCGAAACGACGGTTACGTGGAGCACGTTCGCCACGATGGCTACCGCGATGATCACCGCCACGGTTACGGTCGAAACGGCGCTCGCCACGACCTTCACCACGGTTTCCGCGTCCGCCTTCACGGTTGCCACGATAACCGCCACCTTCGCGATTACCACGGTGACCGCCATCACGACGTCCACCATCGCGGCGACCACGAGGCTCACGGAAGTCGTCGAAGTCACACACTACTGCACCCACTTCTTTCTGGCGAATACGTAGTTTGCGAAGCTTACCAGCTACTTCTGAAGTCATTGCTTTTGGAAGCTGCACAAACGTATGACCGTGTGCAAGTTTGATAGCACCGATTGAACCTTTTGTTAAGCCAAGCTCGTTTGCAAGAGCACCAACGATATCTTTAACCTGAACGCCCTGCTCACGACCAACTTGCAATTGGTAAGTATCCCAATCTTGGTTGTTGTTGCCGTAGCTGCTACGACCTTCACGACGCTCTTTACGGCGCTTCTTGTCGCGCTCAATCGCTTCAATCATTGGGTCTTCGCCAATGTAGAATAGAGGACGTTTGCCTTGCTGGCGCTTAAGAAGAATAGCCGCCAGTGTTGTCGCATCAATTTCCAGAGACTCTTGAAGCTTCTCAACCAGTTCGCCGAATTTGTCCAGAGACTTGTGCTCTTTGTCTGCTGTTAGCTCGTTACCAAGCTTAACCAGACGCGCTTCTGCAACTTTGTCACGCAGTGGAAGCTGGATTTCTTCCATAGAAGACTTCGTTACGCGCTCAATAGTACGAAGCATACGGATTTGGTTGGTACGAACCAACAGAATCGCTTTACCTTTACGTCCAGCACGACCAGTACGACCGATACGGTGGATGTAAGACTCAACATCGAATGGGATGTCGTAGTTAAATACGTGTGTAATACGAGGAACGTCCAGACCACGTGCAACAACATCGGTTGCTACCAGAATATCGATAACACCTTGCTTGATGTGATCAACAGTACGCTCACGCAGAGACTGAGGAATATCACCGTGAAGCGCAGCTGCTTTAAAGCCACGTGCACTTAGCCAGTCAGCCAGACGCTCGGTATCTTGGCGAGTACGAACGAATACGATAGACGCGTCAGTTTCTTCAGTTTCAAGAAGACGAGACATAGCTTCATCTTTCTCTACACCTTTAACAACCCAGAATTGCTGCTCTACTTTGTCTACAGTGTGGTTCTTACCAGCAACGTCGATGTGCTCAGGATTACGTAGGAAACGCTCAACGATGTTTTTCAGCATTGGAGGCATGGTTGCAGAGAAAAGCACGCGTTGCGCTGTGTCTGGTGCTTGTTCCATGATCCAAGTTACATCGTCTACGAAGCCCATGTTCAACATTTCGTCTGCTTCATCAAGAACAAACGTGTGAACTTCGTCTAGGTGAAGACGATCGCGATTGATAAGATCTTGTACACGACCTGGTGTACCTACTACGATGTGTGCACCTGATTTTAGAGCACGCATCTGATCTACGATAGAAGCACCACCGTAGATTTCCAGAACTTTAAGACCTTTGATGTTTTGACCCAGGTTCTTCATCTCAGCGGCAACCTGAATAGCCAGCTCACGAGTTGGTGCTAATACGATAGCTTGTGGCTTACGTTGGCTTAGGTCTAGCTTGTTAAGAAGAGGAAGAGAGAACGCGGCAGTTTTACCTGTACCGGTTTGAGCTTTACCAAGTGCATCCTTACCTTCTAATAGGTGAGGAATAGCAGCTGCTTGAATTGGAGTTGGAGAAACGAAACCCATACCTTCAAGTGAAGAAAGAATGGCGTCATTAAGTGCTAATTCACTAAACTGAATTACAGAATCTTGCATTGGGATCCCACTAAATTAAACAAAAACAAACGGTCCCACGTGCTCTACCAATTCCAATACCAATCCAGAAGGTATACTGACTCCGTTCAGATGCGGATAAGTAATAAAACGCATCAAGCCGCCAGGGACATCATTAAGGGAGACGGATTCTGCCCTAAAAGCACAAGAAATGCCAGAAAAAATTGAAATTCATCACATTTTTCATCGATTTTTTATAATTTGGGTCATGAAATCGACATGTTGCACAAAATTGAATCTAAAAACGTCTTTAAAGATACATTTGTCAGCCCTCATTTCCCTTTAAAATTCTCAGATTATCTGGCAATGCTACCTGTTCAACTATATAGTGTTTCGGTTCATTAACAGCGACCAAATAAGATGTTTCAAGATAACCCGTTACTCGCACAATTAAAGCAGCAAATAAAAGAAACCCTTCCAACAAAAGAAGGCACAATCAAAGCCACAGATAAAGGTTTTGGATTTCTCGAAGTAGACAGCAAAACTTCATTCTTCATCCCACCTCCATACATGAAAAAATGTATGCACGGTGACAAGGTTGAAGCCATTATCCGAACAGAAAACGAAAAAGAAGTCGCTGAGCCAGATAAGCTTATTGAACCGTCTCTTACTCGCTTTATTGGTCGTATTAAAATGTTCAAAGGGCGCCTGAACGTGGTTCCGGACCACCCTCAACTGAAAAAGCTTTCCCTAAAAGCAAAAGCCAAGAAAGGGCTAAATCCAGAAACGCTTAGCGAAGGCGACTGGGTTGTCGCGCACCTGACCAGACACCCTCTTAAAGGTGACAATACTTTCTTTGTTGAAATTTCAGAGAAGATTACCGACGCAAACGACAAAATTGCACCTTGGTGGGTAACGCTGGCTGAAAACGATTTGCCAAACAGCGAGCCTGCGGGTATCGATAATTGGGAACTGAAAGACGATGCTGACCTAGAGCGTGTCGATATGACGTCTGTTCCTTTTGTTACTATTGATGGTGAATCAACAAAAGATATGGACGATGCCCTTTTCGCTAAGAAGAACGAAAAGGGCGATTTTGAGCTAACTATCGCAATTGCAGATCCAACTGCCTACATCACTCCAGATGATGAAATGGATAAAGTGGCGCGTGATCGTGGCTTTACCATCTATCTACCGGGTCGCAACATCCCAATGCTTCCACGTGATTTGGCAGACGATCTTTGTTCCCTGATGGAAAACGAAGTTCGACCAGCCCTGTGCTGCACAGTAACCATTGCGAAAGACGGCGTAATTGGTGATGACATCAAATTCTTCGCAGCCAACATTCAATCGCATGCGCGTTTGGTTTACGACCATGTTTCCGATTGGCTAGAAACAGGCAGTTCAGACGCTTGGCAACCTAACGAAACCATTGCCCAGGTGGTTAACGATCTTCATGAGTTTGCCCAAGCTCGTGCAACCTGGAGAGAAGAAAATGCCGTTGTTTTCCCAGATAGACCGGATTACCGCTTCGAGCTGAGTGAAGATAACGATGTTGTTGCGATTCATGCGGATCTTCGTCGTACAGCAAATCGCTTGGTCGAAGAGTCCATGATTACCGCTAATATCTGCGCAGGTAAGGCACTGAAGAGCAAGTTTGAAACAGGCGTATTCAATACTCACGCGGGTTTTAAAGACGACAAAATGGCTGATGTCCTTGAATTGATTAACAAGGATAACGAACAACCATTTACTGAAGAGCAAGCTAAGTCTCTGGAAGGGTTCAGTGCGATTCGTCGCTGGTTGGGTAACCAAGAAACGTCTTACATGGACAATCGCATTCGCAAATATCAGGCGTACAGTGAAATTGGTAACCAACCTCTTCCCCACTACGCGATGGGATTAGACATCTATGCGACTTGGACTTCCCCGATTCGTAAATATGGTGACATGATCAACCACCGTATGCTGAAAGCACTGATTCTTGACAAAGAACCAGTACAAAAACCAGACGACGCTGTTGGTGAGGAACTGGCGCTGCACCGCAAGCACCATAAAATTGCAGAGCGCAATGTGGGTGACTGGTTATATGCGCGTACTCTGATCAACGCTCCTAAAGATCAAACTCGCTTCCAGGGTGAAATTTTTGACGTGAATCGCGCAGGTGCACGAATCAGAATTCTGGAAAATGGCGCGTCAGCTTTTATACCGAGCTCACAAATTTTGGATAATAAAGAACGCATTGAGTGCAACAGCGAAGTTGGTCAAGTACTCATTGACAAGAACGTAGAATGGCAACTTGGTGATGTTCTTGAAGTTATCTTGATCGATGTCAATCTCGAAAACCGCAGTCTGGTCGCGAAACCGACCAAAGAATTTGGAACAGAGTAGACAGTTTCAAAACTTTATTTAAAAAATAATCACTTAAGAGCTCTCAAATAAAGTAGAGCTCTTTTTGTTTCCGTTAAATAAATACACCGTTTCAGTCAAAGGCACAGCTTATCAATTACTTAGCGTAACAAACTTCTGGTTGTCTCATTAATTGGCATCAGTCATAATTCAGCTCAACTTTCCTTGATTTCAAAAACTCAATAGAAATAATTAAGTTACGGAAGAAACAAAACAGAGAAGTGCTATGGCGAATGTAACCCTACAAAAGTTCAGCAATTTCCAACAACGATCCCGTGATAGATATCACGCAGCCAACCCAGTCATCTTTATGGTGATTGAAGGCAGCGCTTCGTTCAAATTTCCCGATGGCGTCATTGGCAAATTAAACAGCGGTGAATTTACGTTAATGGATATTTCACTGCTGACAGACGTAAAGACCGACCAACCGAATAATGCGATTAACGCAACTGCTATTCACCTGGATACCTCCATTCTTCAAAGCATCAAAGCTGGCACTGAAGATTACGTGTTTGGTAAGCAAGAGAATTCATTTGTAAAATACGACGCTGACGACGTTACTGCGCAATCTATTCAGGACTTACTGATTGGTATTCTGGCGGAGTCTAACGGTCCGAATGAAACCGCTGAGTTTCTGGCGCGTGCTTTGGTTAGTGAAATGCTGAAGATCAACCCTAGCCTGCGCAGACTGATTCACAACTCTTTTGAATTGAAAGTTAGCCAGCGTGTTATTCAGCATATCGAGAAAAATATCCGCAACGAGATTTCCCTTGAAAGCGTATCTCGCACACTTGGCATGTCTCCGGCAACATTAAAAAGACGCTTAGCTGCAGAAGAGCTTTCTTTCTCTCACCTACTGAAAGAAAAACGCATCAACTATGCAGCAAACCAATTACGTGCTTCACACGAATCCATTTGTGAGATCGCGTTCCAGAGCGGTTTTAAGAGTGCTGCTCACTTCAGTACAGCGTTTAAGAGCATTCAGGGAATGACACCAAAAGAATTCCGTTCTCGTATTAACTGGAACCGTGAAGAACTAAGACACGCCACTGTGTGACCGAGCACATAGTGACGGATTGAAATTGTCAGATTCGCCATTTCGTAGCTTAACAGGTCGGTAGACCTCAGAATTGAATCAGTACCAAATACAGTGTTCTTGGTCTGATTCAATCACTGAAAACACTTGTGACAAATCTCTGCATTGTGGCATCACTGGGTGCGGGTGCCACACTTTGGACAACGATTCTTTCTGGCGCCCGTTTATATACAACTGCCAGATATTTCCATCTGGGTCGAATTCTAATTTAGCGACATCTTTGGAATAGTCAGGATGCCCTGAATCCAACTTAAAGAAAGATTTCGTAAATAAAATACCTGACTCAATAAGTTCAAAATGCGCTTTTCCGTGTTCTACTGGTAAGCCTTGGTTTCGGTGCTCGCAAAGCCTGCGTGCCAACTTATCGAGGCGTTGTCGGTCTATATCGCATACCAACATGGACTTTCCCCTTTCCTTTACCCCACCCATAACTATAAACCTAGATCCGCTATTTATCCTTGTCTCAATATTAAATTGTTCACAAAACAATCAATAATTGATTTTGCATCTTGATAGAGAATGAGCTGATTAAGAATGAATCATTTGATTTGCTTAGAAATTAATTGAGCGAAGTTTCATAAAGCTACTGTTCTCACCGTTGAAAAAAATTTTCTTTAACGGAATAGAGTGAGCGCAACCAGAAATTATAGATTGTGCGTCATCTACACTTTCAGTTTCTTTGTCTTGGAGGCTAAGACTTACGCATAGTTTCAGTAAGCTCTGCTACCAACTGCCCCAACTTCGGGTGGAACTGATGCTCCGAAAAAACCGGCGCACCTTTTAACAGGCTATTTCTAGCTGCTGACTTAAAGCGACAGAAGTATATTGCCTTTCCAGAAGTTTCCATAAATTCAGACAACATCCTTACCCCAACATGGTCAATGAAGTTGACACCGCGACCAAGAATAATGATTTTTGAGGCACTGATGGTTTGTAACTCACCATGCAAGTGCTGAACACTGCCAAAAAAGATTGACCCATTTATTCTGATCACCTGTACGTCATTGGCTATTGCTTCGTCTAGCGCCAGTTCTTCCGAGTCAAGTGAGTCAACAACCGGGCGGGACGTCTGGCGCAGATAAAAAAACAGCGAAGCTGCAACACCTACGTAAATCGCGAGTTCGAGGTGCAATACCAATGCGGATACGAATGTAAGGCTGAGTACCCAGGTTTCTTTTTTGTCGTGCTTTACTACGTCCATAATGTGGGGGACGTCAATCAGATTAAAAGCCACCACCAAAAGGATTCCCGCCATGCCTGCAATTGGAATGAAAGCGGCATAACGAGCAAAAAACATCATGATAGTCGCGAGGAAAAGACCGGAAAAAACCGCTGCCAGAGGAGATTTGGCACCACTTGAATAATTCACGCCACTTCGGGTAAATGAGCCGGATGACACGTAGCACGAGAAAAAAGATCCCACCACATTCGACAGACCCTGACCAATGAACTCCTGATCACTATCGATAGTTTGACGGGACTTGAGTGCAACCGAGCGAGCGATGGAAATGGCTTCTACTAGCCCTAGCAAGGCTACAGCAAAAACTCCACCTAACATGGATTCAAAAGGAACATCGTTAAATTCCGGAACGTCAAAGACTGGTAACCCTGACGGAACTTCACCGATCAGCTTGATGTCCATGTCTGCACTGCTCATGCTGTAGGCCAGAAGCATGGACGTAATCATAGCAATCAGCATATGGGGCAGTTTAGAAGACCAAAGCTTTAACAGTACACTGCATGCAATGGTAGCCAGCGCTATAACAACCGGAGCAATCTGATATTCCGGCAAGTGCTGCCATCCCAATAAGAGATTTTCGACAGCGGTAGAGCCAGAAGAATATTCAACGCCAAGAACGTGTTTAATTTGACTTGCACTAATTACAACTGCAGCACCAGCGGTAAATCCCAAGACAACTGAATGAGAGACAAAATTAACGACAGCACCAAATTTTAGCAGCCCAAGCGCAAGCTGAATTATCCCGGCGCATAAGGTTAAAGTGATGACTAGCTGTATATATAGCGCAGAACCGGGGGCGGCAAACTGACTAATGGTTGTAAAGATAATGACTGAAAGTGCGGCTGTAGGGCCGGATATCAGATGATGGGATGAACCAAAAAGAGCCGCAATGATGGCTGGAACAATGGCGGTGTATAAGCCATATTCGGGAGGCAACCCAGCGATCATTGCATACGCGACTCCTTGCGGGAGTACTACGATTGCCCCTGTTAACCCTGCCATCAAGTCCGCTTTTACATCTGCTTTCGAAGCTTTCCTTATCCAACTCAAAAACGGAAACCACTGCTCTGCGGCTGAGGCTACTTTCATTTTCATCCTCTCTGAAATCGAAATTAGATAGTTAAAACCTAAACATGGTATTCAAGGTATTGCACTTCAGGCTCAATTGCTCTTTGGTAACCGATATCCATTTATATCAAAGAAGTGTGTCTTCTCGTTAGGAAAGCACAGGGTAATGTCTTGTTCTATCTTAAAATTGGCACGCTCGCCAGTTGTAACCCGAAGCGAACCTTGCCCAACTTTTACTTCAAGAAACGTTCTGTCGCCAGTGCATTCTATGCTCGAAATTACTCCCGAAAAGCCCCTGCTTTCATCGGTACGCCCTATTTGAATGTGCTCCGGTCGAACTCCAACAGTAACCGTCTGTCTTGGAATACCCTTTATGTCTAAAGGAATTGAAAGATCATCACTATGAAACCGATCTTCGCCGCTTTCTTCTACTCGTCCCTTTATCAAATTGATAGCCGGTGAACCAACAAAACTGGCAACGAATTCGCTGGCAGGTTGGTCGTACAATTCGAGCGGAGGACCAAACTGTTCGATCCGACCTTTATTCATCAGAATCACTCTGTCTGCCATTGTCATTGCTTCAATCTGATCATGTGTGACATAAATCGCTGTTTTGCCCAGTTCTTTCTGCAACCGCCGTATATCCGCTCTCATCTGAACTCTTAGCTTTGCGTCTAGGTTTGATAAAGGTTCATCGAACAGGAATACTTGAGGATCTCGCACTAATGCGCGCCCCATAGCGACCCTCTGCCGTTGCCCACCCGATAAATCGCGCGGTTTTCTTGGCAGGTAGTTGGTTAAATTCAGCATGTCCGCGGCTTTATACGTGCGCTCTTTTTGTTCTTGCTCGGACACGCCTGCAAGCTTAAGAGGGAAACGGATATTCTGTTCTACGGTCATATGCGGATAGAGCGCGTAACTCTGAAACACCATGGCAACGTTACGCTCTTTAGGGGTGAAGGTATTTACCACTTCTCCATCAATTAAGACGTCACCTTGCGAAATTTCTTCCAATCCCGCTATCAGTCTTAACAACGTAGATTTGCCGCAACCACTCTCCCCCAGTATGGCGACAAACTCTCCATCTTGAATCTCGGCATTGAGTTGATGCAAAACTTCGTCATTTCCAAACGACTTCCCTACACCTGAAAGTGTTACTACTGCCATTTACCCCTCCTTGGGATGGTTTCGTTCTTCAATAAGCGCAAGTCGTTTATATAATTCGTCTGGCGCATGATTTTTCTTTAAAAGTCTGACTAACTGTTGTTCTAAGTTGTTCTCTACAGCTTTATCCGCTAACTCGACTTCTTGAGTCGGACTTTGCTTCAGGTCGTAAATAACGGTGTGGCAGTCTTTCATCCCGCCCGGTCCGTGAGACCCATACCAGTGCGTGTCTTCGCGCACCGGTATTTTTAAAACAGGGACATTCCCAGCAAAAGCCAAGTCATTTTTAAGGGAAGCATCTCCTAGCTCTTCTTTTGAGAAAGGACCTAACATGTGCGATGGCATCAAGGTATATTCGTTCAGGTCTGCCGAATCCATATTGGTGGGGTAACGAAAGTAAGTGTATCTCCCGTCAGTTAGGTTTACCGCTCCTCCGAAATAGCCATAAATAATGGATTCATGCAGTTGTTTCTTTTTGCCGGACAGCAAATCCAACAGCGAATATGATGCCGCCTCAGGCTCTGCTGGAAGACCAAAGCAATCTAAGAGTGTTGGTGCAATATCCGTTGTTTGTGTGAGCGCTTCGCAACGGGTCCCACTGAGGTGGGAAAACTGAGGGTGAAAGACAAACAGAGGTATGTGAGCAACTTCGTTGTAACAGGGCATCCGATTTTTAGCCCACCAATTGTGCTCTCCAAGTAAGAATCCGTGGTCGGTCGTGACTATGATTGCGGTGTCTTTCCATGCGTCAAGTTCATCTATTTTGTCCAGAAGACGACCCAACTGAGTATCGCAGTGCGCCACCAGTGCTTTATAGTTCTCGCAAAGTAGTTCATTTTCCGGAAGCCCTTCAACAAAACGGTCATAAGGAGGCCAGTCGTAAATTTTCTCCGCTTCCTGCTGGAATTCTGCACGATACCCGGGAGGGGCAACAAAAGGTTCATGCGGGTCGAACGTTTCAAGCTGTAAAACCCAGCTATCCACATGAGAGTAACGCTCTAGAAATGAAATTGCCTCGTCGAAACACTGAGTAGAAGAGAAATCTTCCTCTGAAACGATACGCTCACGGTTCGCCATATTCTGGAGCTGAAGTGACCCCGACTCGAAACTGACCTGCTTTTCATGGTAAATCGACTGCCACTTGTCTTTTAAAGGATCGAGAGTGGGCACCCATTTGTCTCCTTCCTGCCCCCGCAAGTATCCGTATGAGTCGTATCTTGTGTGATAGTTACCCGCTCCGTCTTCAAAGTAATGGTAGTGATCTGTTATCAAGTGAGAGTAAACCCCCTCTTCTCGAAGGCGGTCGAATAACGAGATATCAAAAGGTTCCAGCGGACCCCAACTGCGGTGTAAAAAGCTCAGGCGACCAGTGTGCAGATCTCTGCGTGCTGGCATGCAAGGAAGGCTGCCTACAAAGTGGCGATCAAAGACCACGCTCTTTCGGGCTAGCCTGTCAAAGTTGGGTGTCTTGTACTCACTGCCATAACATCCAAGTGCAAGGCGGTTCAAAGAATCAAATACGACAAAAATGGTTTTCATTAAAGCATTCCTTGTTTAACGATTTAAATATGTTCCAATGTCAGACTTATGCTGTAAGTCCTACTTTCTCCCCGCTCTAAAATCGCCACCTCACCATTTTCGAATGCCTCTTTTCGGTTTCTGTACCCGGTCGTACAAGGTTCTATACCAACCCCATAATGCCCAGGCGCTTCCATTCGCAATACCTGGCAATAAGGAAGCTCAATTGGGTCATAATCAATAGATAAGCGGAGCCCTAGCTCCGGGTTAATCACGGCAGCTTTGGCTTTATGACCCATATTTTTGAAGACGGACAGCTTGTCTAAGCTGTTGGGTTCTGGGGGCGAATATGCCGCTAATGGGTTATGTTCGAAGGACTGCCAGATTAACTGGGGATTCGGGATATCAATATATGAACCAGGCTCAATCAGGGGAAACCCGAGATTAAAGTGGTAAAGCATCATATGGCTTGAGGCGTGACGACCAACGTTGGTCACTTTGTCTGAAAGCGTGATTTTATTGCTACCGATTTCCATCTCTATTCGACGTTGGAGTTTTAAAGTAGTCACAAGCGGGATTGTTTGTGTAAACTCCGTCTCGCAATACACATAGGGGACATCAACGTCCTCAACCCCGCCGTAGCCACGAAGAATCGCTGGCTGAAAAGCCCCTCCACCATGCAATGGGTAAACGGCATTGTAGTGCTTATCTGAGTCAACATTGAATCGGATTTCAGTAGCCGGTTGCCTAATATGATCGAGACCGCAGGTATTAAGAAGCCCCCCAACTCCTTGCAAGAAACCTTGCCCGTTACTGGATTCAGGGTTCATTAGCCAGGGAGAGCAAAGACCTTGAGGAGTATGCCAGGACAAAGTCTTACCTTGATAAGTCAGTCGACCCAGATCGCCGTTCCCGTCGACAATCACCTCAATTTCAAGACCACTCCCGGAGCGCATTTCCACAACACGCACTCCTCTTTCTCGTCCATCCTGTAGCGATATCAGGCGTGCTCCAGCGTGCACTTGTGTCCCTGCGGTCCAGTCGCTGAGTCGGTCGAAATGAATACCATGAACTTTCGTCTGACTCATTTGACCGCACCTGCCGTTAACCCACGCACGATAAACCGTTGACCAAATAGAAGCGCAATTAATGCCGGTATGGCTGAAAGCACTGACGCCGCCGCCATTTGTGTATATTTGATTTCTTCTTCTTGCGCGTATTTTGCAATCGCAACAGGAACCGTACCCGTCTCATTATTGGTTAGAGCAAGCGCAACCGGGAACTCATTCCAACTGAATACATAAATTAGAATTGTCGTAGCAACCAGACCGGGAGCCATGATTGGCGCGATTACACGAGTAATCAGAGTTAGAAACCCAGCACCGTCTACATATGCGGCTTCTTCAAGTTCCTTGGGAATCTCCCGAAAGAAGGACGCCATTAACCATAAGGCAATAGGCAAATGAAGGGTTACGTGAGCCAGAATGACAGCTAGATAGTCGTTGCTAATACCAATGTTTCTGAACATCTCATACCAGCCACTTGCCAGAGATACTGTTGGCATAAGGTTGAACGCCATAGACCAGACGAGAAATACGTTGATGACCGACTTAGGCCAGTTCATTCTGAACAACGAGTAACCAGCGAAAAACGCAATAATGATGACAATGAGCGTGGTAATAGATGTTACGGCCACGCTATTAATGAAATTTCGAGTATAGTCAGAAGTCCGGTCAAACAAGACCTCCTGATAATTGTGCAAGGTAGGTGTAAACAGGACGTCTCCCATCAACAGTGAAATTTGTGTCTTAAGTGAAGACAGCGCAATGTAAACAAAGGGGGCAAGCGTCAGCGCGACCGCCAGCAAAAGAAAACCATGCAGACAGATGTCGCGGCTGAGATGACGATTGTTGTTGCCTCTACGGGATCTCATTGGGTCATCTCCTTTTCTTTACGGGCATTGAGCGCAATCACAATGACGATGGAAACAAAGAACACCAGCGAAACCGAAATTGCTGAGCCATATCCCACCTTATCCTGAAGGAAAAACCGCTGAAAAATAGTGAAGCTTATGACTTCTGTAGAGGTTCCTGGTCCTCCGGATGTCAACAGGTAAACTTCATCAAATACTTTGAATGCGATAACCGCTCTAAATAGAAATGTCATCACAATAGCGGGCATTAACAGCGGCAAAGTGATGTACCACAGCTCCTGCCAGGAGGTAGCGCCGTCAACCTTTGCGGCTTCGGAAACATCACTGGGCAAAGACTCAATCGCCGCCAGCAGAAGAAGAAAAGAGAAAGGAGTCCAGTGCCAGATATCAACAACAATCACCGAAGCCAAGGCTGTATAGGTTGACCCCAGCCAGTCGTGACCGGGAATTCCAACAAACTCGAGAATTGTGTTTATGATCCCAAATTCAGAGTTGTACATCAGGCGCCATATTGCACCAATGACAATTCCAGGAATAAGAATCGGCAAAATTAGCAGAGCGCGATAAGTTTGGCTTCTCTTCCCAATCTTTGAACATAGGAGAGCTAAAATAAGCCCGAGAAACACCTGAGCGCTTGTCGCAGTCACAACCAGAATAAGTGTGTTCTTGATACCCGCCACAAATAATGGATCACCTGGCATTGCAGCGAAGTTAGAAAGCCCCACCCAAGAGGTAACTTTTTCGCCATCTTTCCATGAAACATCGAAAAAACTGGTCAGAAAAAGGTTGGCAATTGGCAACAGCGCCAGAAACAGAAAGATCAACAGTGCAGGGGCAAGAGAATACACTCTCCCTCTAGAGCTGATATTGAAATTGCTAAACATTGGATACCCGCAAAAAGTTTTGAAGAAGCTAAGTGAGCCGGGTAAGCGGCTCACAAAGAAAAAACGGTCACTCAGTCAAGTCTGGTAGACGACCTGTCTTGTAGCCTGCTTTTTTCAACACTTTTTCGAGATCTGCGGCCATAGAATTCAAAGCCTCAACAACGGTGATTTCGCCTGCTACGGTACGATTTAGCCCTAATTCCATGATTGCTGCCAATTCAGCGCCTTCAGGAATAGTCCACATACCTTTTGCGAGTGGAGACGCTACGCGCATTGCTTGCATATATCGGTTTTCAGGCTGCTCAGCAAACTTCGATTCGTAAGCCGCGGCACTAACTGGAGCGCCTCCCAATACCGCGTATCTTATTTGTGTGTCCGGTCTTTGGAACCAATTCAGAAATGCGAGCGCAGCTCGTTTGTTGGCATCAGGCAGGTTCTTAGGAATCCCACCGAGCCAGTGACCTAATGCCGGGGTTGAAGGATTGCCCGGTGCTGAAGGTAATGTTGCGTATCCAATTTTTCCAACAACGGCCGATTTATTCGGGTTGTCCATTTGAGCCCAGGCGGCGGCAGGAAGAACGGTATGTGCAAGTTTTCCCGTTACCAAGAGTTGAATCAGGTCACCTTGCGTCAGATTGGCAGAATTAGGAGGTCCCACTTCGTTAGCAAGATCGATGTATGCCTGAAGCGCTTTTCTTCCCTCTTCACTGTTAATTGTGACAAAGTAATCACCGTTTAGCGCATCTCTAAAATACGAACCGCCAAACCCTTCAATGTAAGGGAAGAAATCCCACGTAATGGACACGGTTCCACGTCCGGCACGCTGAGCAATGCCGTACATCTTTTTTGGGTTGTGTAGTTTTTTCGCATTTTCTTTTAGTTCATTAAATGTGGTTGGGGCAGACCACCCTCTCTCTTCATAAAGATCTTTTCGATAAAACATCAGAGTGATGTTCGGGTTAACTGGAACGGTTAACAGCTCACCGGTTTCTTTACCCATAGCCTTAGTTTCACGGTTGAACCAAGGGGTGCCACCGTACTCATAAATTTGAGGATCCAACTCAAAATCAGGATCGATATTTTTCAGTGGTTCGAGAAAGCCTCCGTGATACATTTCTGGATAGAATATTCCGTTTATGATCAGTAAATCGAACTCACTTTCTGATGACCTAACGGCATTGCGTTGCTTTTCCAGACTCCCGGCATACGGGTTAACGTCCAGGTTAATCTCATTCCCCGTTTCTTCTTCATAAAGGTCGGCGATGGCTGAGAACCCAGCCAACCATGGCGACTGATTGATCACCACATTAACCGGGACTTCTTTAGCCTGCACCATAGCCACATTCCCAATCATGAAAACCACAGTGCCAAAGGAAGCGAATTTCACTAAACGGGTAATCGCTTTTCTAAGTATTCCATTACTCATATTTTCCTCTCATACAATCCGTGTACGTGAATACTTATCATTTTTTAAAATTGTACAAAAAACAATCTTCTTTTAATTTGATTACTCAAACTTTTGGTTATACCTTGGGCTGAGCCTTAACCATATTGGAGGGGTAAAAGCATGCTAACTTCCAGAAGACTCCAGCATTTTCTGGCTGCCATGGAGCAACGTTCATTACTCAAGGCAGCCGAAAGCGTCAACCTGAGTCAGCCAGCGTTATCCAAGAGCATTTCTGTTCTGGAAGAAGAGTATGGCGTTAAGTTTTTTGAGAGACACCCTCGCGGACTGGTTCCAACAGTGTTCGGTCACGCCATGGAGTTTCACGCCAGGCGGATTTTGCTGGATTTCGAACAGTCAAAACAGGATATATCCACTCTTGCATCAGGCTCGGCTGGCAAAGTTAGAATTGGCTCGGGTCTGGCTTTTATTTCATACGCCGAAAAGGCAATGGTTCAGCTAGAAGAAAAGTACTCTGGAGCAGATTTTGCGGTTATTACCGACTACGCCGAAGGGTTAAGGCATGCTTTAATCGAAAACCGGATCGATATTTATGTTGGTATGGTTAATCAATTGGTCGAAGACGAGAACTTTGAAACTACCCTAGTTGCAGAAGACAAGATATTAGGGCTTTGCCATAAAAGTCATCCGTTCGCGAATCACCATGTTTCAATCGATGATCTTAAGAATCACGACTGGGTAGCCCCCGAAAGAAGCGAGGTAGCCAGAACCGCTCTGGAGTCTTTTTTCTTCTCAAAGCAGTCCCCTTTTCCAAGGTTTCGAGTGGTTACCAATAACCCCGATATACTTGGCACATATGTGCGAGACAAACAGATGCTAAGTTTAAGCCCGGAAGGAAGCGTTGGTGACTTTACTCGTTACGACTTAACCTGGTTTCAGATAAAGGATTTTGACTACGTTAGGAAGATTGGCGTCGTAAGGCGGAAAAACGTCATTGCCCCGCCTTTAGTCGAAATATACAAGCATTTGCTAATTCAGATTATTGAGGACGCTTTCGCGCAACTATCGGTTGTTCGTGACTGAGCGGGATTTTGGAGAAAAGAAATAAGGGAAGTGTTCTCACACTTCCCTTATTTATAACACTCGCTATTGAATCACTGATTGGCAGTGCTGCTCATATTACAAGCCTAATCACTGAAACAACCACACACCCTGGTCGCCGAATTCCTTCAATCTCGACCTTAATCTCACGTTCTATTTCAAGGCCTTTTGCTACTGGCGTAACTTTGAGTAACGTACTTCTTGCACGAATGCGATTACCAGCTTTAACCGGATACGGGAATCTGACCTGATTAAGACCAACGTTAACCGTCATCTTCGCAGTAGGAAACTGAGGCTTTTCTGGATCGACACTGTCAGTCAGGCGAGAAAGCATAGAAAGAGTCAGGAAACCGTGAGCAATCGGTGTTTTAAAAGGTGATTCTTCAGCGGCACGTTCAGGATCGGTATGAATCCACTGCATGTCTTCAGTTACGATACCAAAAGCATTGATTCTATCCTGATCGATAGTCAACCAGTCACCAACATGAATTTCCTCTCCGATCAAAAGCTGCAATTCACCATAGAGCTTTTCACCTTCTTCAGATAAAACAACTTGCTGTTTAACAACTTCTGGAGAGTCTTCGTTTATCGCCGGAGTGTTGTGATCTTTAACCCACGGGAAAAGATGTTGCGCATGCGCCCTATTAACAATATCACTCCAGTATTCGCGCAGCATCGGAGACATCAACTCGCGAAATTCGAAATGATGCTTTTTAGCCAGTGACTCACTTTTGTGTTTGAGAATATCAACAACTTTCATATAAAACCTTATTACACAACAACTCGCATAAGAGTTCTTAACGGTAATTTTGAATGAGAATAATAGAACTGGCAAATACTTTCGGGCGAACAAGTGTTGTCTGAAACTCTATTAATCTAATTAAACCAATAAGATAAGTAATAAAACATTATTTTATTGAAGGATTAACCTATTTCCCGCTTTTGTATAATTTTAGGTCTCAGCTATATATTTATGTCATTTTTCAGTCATATATAAATTAAGTGAACAATAACGCGGCGAACTGACTAAATAGACGGCAAACAGTCTGAAAAAGTTAATTTTTCTCTTTACACGAATTCGCTATTTCCATAATATCTGCCTCGCAACGGAGAGATGGCTGAGTGGTTGAAAGCACCGGTCTTGAAAACCGGCATACGTTAATAGCGTATCTAGGGTTCAAATCCCTATCTCTCCGCCACATTTTAGAAAGCCGCTGGAATTTCCAGTGGCTTTTTTCGTTTATTGTCCCGTTATGAAATCGCTTTAATCATCAAAATATCGAATACCAACCAATCCATTTCAAAGCCGAGTAAATGAAATAGAAGTGGAGTGATTATCCCCAACTCAATGCTGCCTGCCTTTTCCAAATTTGTTCTTTGTCGCAAAATTAGTCCATAATTGGACTTTATATCAATAATGATTTATTTTTGGATTATTGAAGATGTTCGAGGCAGTCGTTATGGTCCAGTCAAATAGCTCTTTTAATATTGAGTCCGTTTCAACCGATGAGAAGAAAACCCGATCTACCGGGTTAAAAGCCGCGCTCAATATCTTAGAAAAATGGTCATTAACCAATCAGCAAATGATGAGTATTCTCGGGCTTAAAAAAAGCCAGTTTTTTAAAGCCAAGTCCGATCCGTTTTCATTGGCGGTCAGTAATGATTTGCTTGAAAGAATCAGCCTGGTTCTAAATATTCACGGGGTTTTGAGAACCGTGTTTAACAACCCAGAACTGGTTTATGGCTTTATGACCAGTCAAAACCACAACACCTTTTTTGAAGGCAGAGCACCAATAGATGTGATTGAAGGTGGGAATTTTGGTTCACTGTATGACGTTTATCACCGAGTGAATGCTTTACGCGGGGGACACTGGCAGTGAAGGAATGCAAAGATAAAGAGTTCACGAACGAAGTTGCATTTCGGTTGATTCCTTCTAAGTACCCCCCTATTGCATTATTTGACGATGTTGCCGACGAAGAAGAGTTTGCGGCGCTTTATGCCATTCAGGAACTGACCAACCCACGAATTCAAAACGAATTAGGTAACCTTACTCTGGTTGACACTTCAGAGATTCCATTTGGAATTGCAGGTTGCAGTTATGCGATCGCGCCTTTTGTCCATATCAGTGGAGATGGTGGTCGTTTTAACGACGCGCAATTTGGTGCCTTCTATTGTGCTGAAAATATGGAAACCGCGATCAGTGAAGTGTCCTACCATCAGGTACGTTACTTGAACAATATTGAGAACTGCCCTTTCGAAGTCATTACCTATCGTGGGCTTGAGTGTCAGTTTACGGCAAAACTTAAAGATTTAACCTCGCTTCCCATGGAACACGATATTTATAGTAAAAGTCATTATTCTGCGGGGCAGCAAGTTGCCAGAGAGCTGAAACAATCAGGTTCTGATGGTGTTACGTATTTTTCTGTGCGAGCCAGAAAACCGGAAGAAGTGTGCTTTGCACTTTTTGCACCCAGATTGATCCAAAGGATTGTACAGACAGCACATTTTGAGTCGTTTTATAGCAATGGTGCCATTACTAAATTCGAGAAAGTATCACCCTGTAACGCAGAGCAGGATTAATCTCGGTCAGCCAGCACCAATTCGGAGAAACCAGTATTCCTATCGTACTCGCGTGAAAATGTGAGCCGTTCATAGCTATGAATAATGAGCTCAGCAGTAGTATCGATGCACGCACCTTCCATCAAATGCCCACCTACCACTTCCCCACTCTGCTTTGATACCGAAATATGGATATGTTGATGTTCGGGTGTGAGTGTTCCCATGACAGAGACGATTTCCAAAGGTTCGGAAAGTCTCAAATATTCGCTGGCTCCTGCTAATCGCAGGTTAACCGTAGACAGACTACCGACACATGAAGCAATGGAACCTGCTTGAATCTGCTCGGCTTTAACAATGGACGATATGGCACTTTTCAGATCTTGACCGCGAGTCAGTCGGACTGCGATGGGTTTTACTCGAGACATCTTGTAGATACATCAGGACAACATGGTCGAGCGATAATAGCTTATTTCACAGCTCTCATCATGTGTTCAAATCGTTCTTTGCTGCTCGACGTACGGCTGTTTGAAGTCAGCTTAGAAACTGAAAAAGACACGAGCAGCATCGAAACGCTTACAACCAAAACCTGTGTCAGGTGACTGCTTGCCGAGTCGCTCATTCCCTTTACCCACAGTAACATGGCAATAGTGCAAACATTGGCGCTCACTAAAATTTTACGACAAACCAGATACACAAAGTCATCAAACCAAGCCATAGATGTCAGAAGCTTAAAGCTCCTACGAAAACTGTTCCAGTAATAAACAGACCATACGGCATAGAACAACATAAGCACGCTCTGACTCCACATCTGCTGGTTCAGCTCGCCAACTAGAATCAATGTGCAGATACCAAGAAACAAGGTTACTGAGAGGCTTAGCACTACATAAGCCAATCTATATAAAGAAAAATGGGCTCTTCTTTCACTCAGTTTCATATCCAATCTCCAAAAAACAAAACAACTGTATATATATACATGTATATTTTGATTTTGAACAGAGAAATACTTCTAAAATTCATTCAGATGAACACATGTCACACGATTGAATGAAAGGCTCAACAAAGCCCAATGTTGTCGCTTATTCCACATGTTCTACACTGTTATTAGCCCTAGCTATAAGTGGTGTGAAACAATGTCAGAACAGAATATGTGGCTTACGGTTTGCGGAATTTTCTTATTTTTCATGCAAGCAGGCTTTTTACTTTTGGAATCCGGGGTAACCCGTCATAAAAACCACGTTAATGTGGCTGCGAAAAACTTAGCCGATTTGATCTTGGTAACCTTCTTTTTTTGGCTCATCGGGTACGGACTGGCATTTGGTGCAACTTCCAATGGTTTGATGGGCACCGATCTTTTCGCACCTGATATATCCATTGGCTTTCCCGTGAGTTTTCTCATCTTCCAATCCCTTTTCGCTGCCACTTCAGTCACCATAATTTCTGGTGCAACTGCGGAGCGACTGGCCTTTTCCAAATACCTTCTTATCGCCGCTATTTGCGGTGGTATCGTTTATCCGATTGGTGCGCATTGGACGTGGGGAAGCTTAATCGACCCGAATAATCTCGGCTGGTTGTATGAATTAGGATTCCGTGACTTTGCAGGTGGCGCTGTTGTTCACGTTTTCGGAGGGGCAACCGCATTAGCTCTTACTCTAATCTTGGGTCCCCGCCCCAATCGTTTCGATGGTACTCACCGTCATATCAGCGGAAGCAGCCCGGCAATGGCGACTGCGGGGCTTATGCTGCTCTGGCTTGGTTGGATGGGGTTTAATGGCGGGAGCAATATCTATTACGATCAAACTGTTCCTAGCATCATCATGAAAACCTTTCTCGCCGGCAGCGTCGGCGGAACAGTTGGATTTGTCGCTTCGTATTTCTTCCTCAAACACACCAATATACAGTGGGTGACTGTTGGTGTGCTGAGCGCGCTTGTATCGATAACTGCAGGGTGTATCTATTTCAACACTCTGGAAAGTGTCATTGTTTCTGCGATTGGTGCTTCAGTAGGATTGGTTGGCAAATATTATCTGGAAGAATGGAAAGTCGATGACCCTGTAGACGCGATTCCCGTTCATCTGTTTGCGGGCATTTTCGGGCTTATCGCTATTTCTTTCTTCGGAGACAAATCTCTCCTGAATTCTGGGCTCACTCTGCCGTTGCAATTTTTGGCTCAGTTGGGAGGCTCTATCACCTACGTCGTTCTAGGTTTCGTAATCAGTGGCGGGATTTTCTTTGTTATCAATCATTTTTCCCCATTGCGAGTCTCAAAAGAGTACGAAGAATTAGGGCTGGATTTCTCAGAGCACCAAATTACCAACCAGTACCATGACATGATTGAACAGCTTCAGTCTCATTCGCTGGTGAATGCCGAATCCCCTACAAAACTTCAAGTCGAACCGCTTTCCGATTTGGCCATAATTGCAGAGGCGTATAACCATGTAGTGCAGCGATTCAAAAAGGAAAAAGCCCTATCAGACAGTTATGCAGAAAGACTAAGAATACAGATGAATGAACTGAGAAAAGTTCACGATATTACTCAGGAGAAAAACAAACTGTCAGCCCTGAACACTATGATGCAAGGCATTGCTCATGAGGTGAACACGCCCTTAGGTAACTGTGTTATGTGTGTCGATATGTTGGAGCAAAAGCTCGCCATGCTGGGAAAAGGAGAATCTGATGAGACCTCCGAAATGCTCAAAAACAACATACAACGGGTGAAAGACCTTATTGAAAGCTGTTTAGAAGTCAGTAACGTAGCAGCAACCAATGAAAGCGCGATCTTTGGTTCCCCAGTAGAGACTATCAAAACCTTCATGGACTTTCGCCACTCAGACTGTACCAAGCAGGGAATATCTCTGACACTCGATAACAATCTTCCAAAGGGATTTGAAACCAGTTATCGGGCAAATGCACTGGTTCAGGTCTTATCTGAACTCGTGGACAACAGCATTGCGCACGCCTTCCACGATTCCGATACGGTTCGATCAATAAGTATTTCCCTGTACTTAAGAGATGACCTGTACATTCAGTATCAGGATACCGGAAAAGGGATCAGCGAAACTCATAGTAAACAGGTGTTCTCCCCTTTCTATTCAACCGCCAGAATCAAAGGGCACACGGGTTTAGGGTTAAATATCGCTGAAAACCTGGTCTCATTTTCTTTAGAAGGGAAAATTAGCCATAAGGGGCATTCGCTGTTCGAGATCCGTATTCCTATCAAAGAACCTGAAGATTTGGTTGCCTAAGTTTGAACGAAAAAACGCTGCATTTAGCAGCGTTTTTTTAAAGTTTTTCTTTCGCTATCAAGTGAAGAAGAAAGGTTTCTCTCTCAATGCTCATACCTTTCTTATCACTTTCTGCCATGGTTTTTTCATTGTGGGCAATGGCGTCGTGAATGTTAATCCAAACTGCCTTCATGCCGTTTTTAATTTCGTAATCTTCGTAGCGAGTATCACCCAACTCACCATCAATATTACACGTATAGCAATAAGAGATCATATGTATGACATCAGCATCTTCTTTGTACCACGGACGGAATTCTTCATAGATGCCAAATGGCTTGATATCCCGAATGTTCTGAGCTCCCGTTTCCTCTTCCAGTTCACGTATCATGCCTGCGATGATGTCTTCACCGTCGTCCAGACCGCCACCGGGTATGGTGTAGTCGTGATACCGCTCGGTATAGAGCATAAGAATGTCGTCTCCTTTCAGCACAATTGCTCTTGCGGCATTTCGGTTAACAATCTTCTTATCGTCGAGATGTCCAATTTCTGGATGAACGGTTGTTTTGAGGTGTCTCATATACTGCTGCGGTTTGGATAAGGAGCGAGAAGTATAACGACCTATTAGAAAAAGAAAAGCTCCGCAATTTGCAGAGCTTTTCATGCATCCAGTTAGCTTAAAGGCATTCGGTTCGCCGGAAATTAACCATCAGCATTAATGGTTTCGATCAATTCCTGTTGAACTGCGTCAGCGCTGTCTATGGTAATCTGACAGGTACCTGCTGCCTGGTGACCACCGCCGCCGTATTTCAGCATCAATTCACCAACATTGGTTTTTGAGCCACGATCAAAAATGGATTTACCTGTTGCGAAAACAATGTTTTGCTTCTGGAAACCCCACATTTTATGAATCGAGATATTACACTGCGGATAAAGCGCGTAGATTAAGAAACGGTTACCGGCATAAATGACGTCTTCGTTTGTAAGATCAAGTAGCACCAGATTCTTGTGAATGGTTGCGCATCGCTGAATCTGATCTTGGAACTTAACGTTGTGCTCACGATACAAATCGATGCGCTCTTTCACGTCTGGCAATGCCAGAATTTCTTCGATGGTGTGGTTCTTACAGTAATCAATAAGATCCATCATCAGGTTGTAGTTTGAAATTCTGAATTCTCTAAAGCGCCCCAACCCTGTACGAGCATCCATCAGGAAGTTCAGAAGGTTCCAGCCTTGGGCGTCCAGTACTTCGTCGCGAGTAAACTGAGCAGAGTCGCCTTTATCGACGGCAATCATCATGTCGTCCCACTCTGGTGGGAAGGCTTTCTCGCCGCCATAGTGTTCCCAGACAACACGAGCAGCAGAAGGTGCATTTGGATCGATAATGTGGTTTGGACGGTCCCCTGAATTACGCAGCGTTTCTGACAAGTGATGGTCAAAAACCAGATGCGCGCTATGAACATAAGGCAAGTTAGTTACGATATCGTTGCTTGATATTTCCACGATCCCGTCTTGCATGTCCTTCGGGTGTACGAATTTGATATCATCAATCAAATCTAACTTCTTAAGCAGCACCGCACATACAAGCCCATCAAAGTCACTACGGGTAACAAGCCGAAATTTTTTTTCAGACATTATTGCTTTCCTTGCCTGTTGTTGAACATTCACCAACGTCAAACTTACATTAATTTGACATAATACCTATTTCAAAACCCTAGTAGACTGGTATATAGTTCAGTTCGCAATGGAGTGGGTGTTTTAACCAAGCACTCTGAGCGATGAGCCTGTCAGTGACCGCTGATTTTGAATCTAAATATCACTGTTAATATAGACCTCTTCATCGGCTTTTTCCGCTACTGCGATTACATTTATGGAAAATTACCATTTATTATCAAATTTTTAGGAGTTCAAAATGCATAAGTCCGCTCTAATTGGTGCTCTGAGTGCAGTTATGTTCTTGTCTGGCTGTGCTGATGCATCCAGCAAAACCTCCGAATACACCAAGTTATCGATGGCAAACCCCGCGTCTATGTACTGCATTGAGCAAGGGGGGAAAATCCGATTCAAAGACTCAAAACAAGGTCAGGTTGGTATTTGTGTAATGAAAGATGGTACTGAAATTGAAGAGTGGGAGTTCTTTCGGCAACAAGGTTCTGGAAAAGAGACAACCGCAGAGTCTTCCTTAGGAATGGCTAACCCTGCTTCAGTCTTCTGCGAAGAAAGCGGTGGTAAGGTTGAGATTGAAGACACGGCAAGCGGACAAATCGGTATTTGTGTGTTTGAGGACGGGACTCGTATTGAAGAGTGGGAATACTTTAGAAGCCATTCACCAAAGGACCACTCCTAACAACATCAGAGGGGCTCTGCCCTCAGAGCCCAACATTTCAAAAAACAGTGCTAACACTTCCACCAGCGGTCAAAATCGGCAAGCTCAGGATCCAACATTCTATTTAGCATACTGAGGTTAACGTCCAACACGCCTAACGCTTCTCTTATGGTTTCCCTGTCCAAACTTTTCTCTGTTTTGGCAATGCATTGTTCTACTAAATCAAGCACGGAGCTCACTAAGTGAACATTCTCAAGTTCTGTCGCCAGAAGTGCCCTCGCCGTATTCAGTGCTTCTTTCGCCAAATGCAAAGGCGTTTCCCTAACCTGCTCTATCGGACGGAGAATGGCACCACAATACACACCTTCCAGAAATACGCGGTATGTCGTTAGCTTTTCAATGCTTAAGAAAAGCTGACTCTCTACGGAGTTGTAAGGATAAGGCGGTGTTACGTGCTGAGTCAGATCATATGGGATCGTGAGGTGGATACCTGACGCTTCGCATCTTTTCTTCAAAACACCTAAAAGCCCTTGTTCATTAATGAGCTTTTGAATTTCGAAGATTCTTTCAAGGTGATAATCGTTAGAAACAAGCACCAGACGAACTCGTGAGCCAGAATTGTACACCTTTCGGTCAACTAGCACCTTTGCGAGCATACTGATGTTTTCAACCGTACTGGTCGACTGGTTTTCGATAAGAATGTCGTCGGGTAAGCAGAATAGCTCTTCTTTGGCTACTTGATTGAAGTATTGATGCATTTCAGCCGCTTCAGATACTGTATTGCTCGGTGTTACACCTCCACAAAACCCCAGTACAACATTGGAGTATGAGTCAGGAGATAGAGATTTTAAGAATTCAATCGCCGCATCGACACGGCTTTTCGATTCCAGAGTTAACCTGTTATCTACCAGGCGTTTTCCTAAAACAACGATTAAAATTTGATGCATGTAATATACCCAAGTGACCTCAAGATGCAGGATTCAGAGCCTCATATTCTGTTCCAGTTCAAGGAAAAGAACGCAGCGGAATGACCCGTCCTTTCCAAGTTCTTTAACGATGAAATGGGACAGAATATGGGCTCCCAAGGGCGAGTTTAACTGGCTTCCATACTGCGTTACCGATTTTTGATTTAGACCCACTAGATCTTTAAATCGGTGTCTTGTCTAAAAGCCAGTTAATTCTCGCTGAACCAGACACCTTGAGATTACTTGGGTATAACCAAAACAAAATGCGAACCCTTGGGGCTCGCATTCATTGATTTATCTTGAGTACTGTTTAAGTACTGATTACTTCGTAACTGTGCGACATTTCAACGCCAGCACCTAGCATTAAGCATACGGAGCAGTATTTTTGCAGCGAGTCGAACACCACTTTTTCAACCAGGTTTTCGTCCAGCTCATGACCTGTTACTTTGAAATGGATATGAATTTTCGTAAATAGCTTTGGTGCCTCATCGCGACGCTCAGTCGTCAGCTCAGCGATGCAGTCGGTAACGTTTTGATTTGCACTTTTTAGACCATCAATGACATCTACAGAACTGCACCCGCCAGATGCCATAAGTACTGCTTCCATAGGACTCGGAGCGTGTTTTCCACCACTGCCGTCCATAACCATTGAGTGACCAGATTCAGAGGTTCCGATAAATTTGAAACCATCGACCCATTTAACTTCTGCTTTCATCTCTTTCTCTAGATCTTATTGTATGAGTTCCAGATGCTAACAGTATTCGAAGGTAGAACGCTACATTTCTTATGCCTCAAAAGACATCTTTTCTACGGACTTTCTTGAGATAAAAAAGATGAGTTAATACAGGTCGTGTTAAACTGAAGGCAGTTGCTTAACGCCATAAAGTGACTGAATCACGTGTCTTCCAAACGCTCTGCCTTCGTTGCTGGTATAGACCGACTTGTCACAAATGGCACCCACATCGTTTCTTTCCCTAAGCTCTTCAAGCATGGTGCAGACAATGCGCTTCGCCATCAGCGTAGACAATCCTCTACCTCGAAACTCAGGCTGGATAAACACATAGTGAATTTGATAGAAATAGACTGGGCGATTATAGAAGCGCCCGCTCTCGACGATGTCCGTCCAGTAAGAGCAATAGCCAATAGGCTTCCCTTCCTCTGAAAAGAGCAGCAAGATGCGAAATAAATCCTGCTCAACCGACTGACGGAAACGGTTCTTACATACCATGCTGAAATGATCGAATGCTGACAACGTGACATTGTCACCAATCATTTCCCTACCAAAAGGGTTGATACACACCATGATTCCTATTCTCTTATTTTTATAATCCACTGATTTAATAGTCGTACATGATCGCAAGTTTTCAACTTAAGTTATGAACCAGTTTTTTTAAGCTGTTGAGCCGACTTTAAATTACAAATACAATCAATCACCTGTAGTTCGGGCGGTTTACTTTTCAGTTTCACCTTTCGCTCGTCAACTTATTCGGTCAACAGACTCAGATACACACGGGAAAGTCGATGGACAATCTTGCAAGCTCAATAACCCAACAGTTCCACTTACTCGAACAGTCCTGGTTCGGTGATGTCGTCATCATGACCAGTATCAGCTTCGTCGCCTGGATCGCCTGGCGAATCCTTTACGGTCGAATTGAAACGCTCGCTTCAAAAACAACCAATCGATGGGACGACGCGATTGTTCATTCACTTAAGACACCCATAAGTGCTCTGATTTGGGGCTGGCCAGCCATGGTTTCGATAGGTTTGATTTTGCAAACCTACCTGGAAAGTTCTCTTAACTGGCTCGAAACCCTGAAGCTCCTTCTTGGCATTGCTGTCGCTGTCTGGATAGTGCTGCGCTTAATTACCAATGTTGAAGATGAAATTCTGTCTCAGAAGAAAAGAGACGAAACCACGGTTCAGGCGATAGCAAAAGTCGCTCGTCTTGTGTTCATCATCATGGGGGTTCTGTCCGTGATGCAAAGCCTTGGGCTGAGCCTATCTGGATTGTTAACCTTTGGTGGTGTCGGTGGTTTGATTGTCGGTCTGGCAGCAAAAGATCTGCTATCAAACTTCTTTGGCGGAATGATGATTTACTTTGACCGCCCTTTCAAAGTCGGCGACTGGGTACGCTCACCTGACCGACAAATTGAAGGCACGGTTGAACGTATCGGCTGGAGAATGACCATCATCCGCACGTTCGACAAACGTCCGCTTTATGTGCCTAATTCGGTATTCAGTAACATTGTTGTTGAGAACCCGAGCCGAATGCTCAATCGAAGAATCTACGAGACTATCGGTTTAAGGTATGACGACAACAAAAAAGTGGACGCCATTATTGCCGACGTAAAAACCATGCTTCAGAACCACCCTGACATCGACACAAATCAGACGTTGATCGTCAACTTTAATGCATTTGGTGCTTCGTCTCTGGACTTCTTCGTTTATACCTTTACCAAAACCGTAAACTGGGTTCGTTTCCATGAAGTTAAACAGGATGTCCTGCTTAAAATAATGGCCATCATCCACGAGCATAATGCCGACGTGGCGTACCCAACTCAGACACTTAAGCTCGACCACCCCGAAGGTTTAGCAGGCTTATCTTCCCCTCCACAACAGGGTTGATTGTAGTACGGCGTTACTCATAGTGACGCCGTCACTTTAACTTTCATGTTTCTCTCGCCCACATGAATCCAGCCCGATATAATCCTCACTAGTAAAAAGGCTTTACAAAGACAATTTGCAAGGTATATTGCCCACGCAAACGTTTACGTGCCTATTTTTTGTCTTTAAAGGGGATTTAAATGCTAAGCGACATTGAGATTTGTCGAACTACTCCACTCTCATCTATCGATACCGTAGCCTACAACGCTGGGTTAGAGAAAACCGAATACACGCCTCATGGTCGCCATAAAGCAAAGGTCTCCCTGAATACATTAGAAAGGCTAAAAGAAAATCCCGAAGGGAAACTGATCGTCGTTACCGCCATCACTCCTACACCGCTGGGTGAAGGTAAAACAGTCACCACTATTGGGTTGTCTCAGGGGCTAGCCAAAATTGGCGAATCGGTCATGGCGTGTATTCGTCAGCCTTCTATGGGACCAGTCTTTGGTGTCAAAGGCGGAGCGGCAGGCGGAGGATACAGTCAGGTTGGTCCAATGGAAGAGTTAAATCTCCACCTAACCGGTGATATCCACGCCGTAACCGCCGCTCATAACTTAGCCTCTGCTGCTATCGACGCACGTATCTATCATGAACAACGCCTGGGCTACGACACTTTCAGTGAGCGAAACGGTATGAAGGCGCTTCGTATTGATCCGAATCGTGTTGTCTGGCGTCGTGTTATCGACCATAACGACCGGGCACTCAGAATGGTCACCGTGGGTCAGAATCAGCCAGAAAAAACCGTGAACGGATATGAAAGACAGGATGGCTTTGACATTTCAGCAGCATCAGAGCTGATGGCTATTCTGGCTCTTGCTTCGGATTTGAAAGATCTTCGCAAGCGAATCGGAAAAATTGTTGTTGCTTATGATTTGGATGGCAACCCAGTAACGACAGAAGACTTGCAAGTTGCAGGTGCAATGACAGTGACAATGAGAGAAGCCATTGAACCGACAATGATGCAGACTCTCGAAGGCGTACCGACTCTGATCCACGCCGGTCCTTTTGCAAATATTGCCCACGGAAACTCATCGATTATAGCCGACAGTATCGCCACTAAGCTTGCCGACTACACAGTAACCGAAGGTGGTTTTGGTTCCGACATGGGCTTCGAGAAAGCCTGCAATATCAAAGCAAACATGTCCGGAAAAACCCCAGACTGCGCCGTTGTGGTTGCGACGTTACGTGGGTTAAAGGCGAATTCAGGTCTTTATGATTTAAGACCCGGACAACCACTTCCTGACTCGATATTCCAAGAAGACGCTCAGGCTCTGGAAGCAGGTTTTGAAAACCTCAAATGGCATTTAAACAACGTTGCGAAATACGGTGTTCCTGCTGTTGTTGCGATCAACCGTTTCCCCCAAGATTCTGAAGAAGAGCTCAATAAGCTGGCTCTGCTCGTTCAGGCGCACATGCCGGAAGTAAAAGTGGCGATCAGCGATGCGTTTGGTCAAGGCGGTAATGGTACAGTGCAACTGGCCAAGGCTGTCGTGGAATCGTGTAAAGAAGAAATACGCTTTGCCCCACTCTATAAGCTAGAGCAGCCCTTGGAAGAGAAAATCATGGCAGTAACTGAGCTAGGATACGGCGCAGGCGCTATCAAACTTTCTGAACAGGCAAAAGTGCAGCTCGCTCAGTTTAAAGCACAGGGGTTTGACGGACTTGCTCTTTGTATGGCGAAGACTCCATTGTCCATATCAACAGACGCGTCAGTGAAAGGTGCTCCGAACGGATTTGATGTCGATATTCGTGAATTCAAGCTTTGTGCTGGTGCTGGGTTTATCTACGCGTTATGCGGGAATGTCATGACCATGCCGGGGCTTCCGGAAAAGCCTGCGTTTATGAATCTGGATATCGACGATGAAGGCAACATTATTGGTTTAAGTTAATGTTGGTTTGATAAGCGTTTCGAACCGAACTAGCAAAAAGGGCGACCTTAGAGTCGCCCTTTTTTATATCCGCTGAATAATCTTAGTAAGCCGTAATAAACATCAACTCTACTCGTCTGTTACACGCCATACCCTGTTTAGAAAGGTTTGAACAAGAAGGCATGTGTTTACCGTAACCTCGTGTGTAAACGTTGGATGGTGGCACACGTTCACGAGTCAAAAGCATTTTCACTTGCATTGCGCGTTTATCAGACAGGGAATCATTTATCGTGTTGCTGCCAGTGCTGTCGGTGTGACCGTCGATTACGGTTTTAATGTTGGGCTTACTTGCGAGAAACTGCCCTAGCCCGGTTAGCCAATATTGCGACGCGTCAGTAACGTAAGCTGAGCCTGTTCTGAAGTGAATGCGCTTGCTCAACTTAATAACTGGATGTTGGCCAGGTACAACGTTGTAGCCAATACCATTCTGATCCATGTAATTCATCAGGCTTTGAATATCGGTCACGTTCTTTTGACCAGAAGGGCTTCTGACAGGCGATGCCATCGTCGCCATGGTCTTGACTTCTCGCTGAATGTAGCGGGTCTGCGTCTGGGCAACCGCCATTTCTTCAACGTCCTCTCCTCCCCAATCTGGATAGATGAGTTCGGCGTCGGAGCGCGGTGCCGTTTCCAGCATGTTTGGCGGCTTGATCGCAGCACAACCTACCGTCGTTACGCTGAGAAAGATACAAGCCAGTTTGAGAAGTCTTGTCATAACACTACTGATGCTCTAATTAAACACAGGGCAAATGAAGCAACCAGATTCAGAGCCATTCGCCTGTCGCGAATATCCAAATGCAAATCGGTGGTTCATAAGGTCACAATAACTTTATCGGCATACATCTCAAAACTTTAGGAAATTCTCAGAAGTACCGAATAACGCTTACCATGTGACTAAAAATTTTGAGTCTACTGTAAAATATTAGTATGTCAGCGACCAAAATTCTTCTACTATACCCTCCTCATTCGTATCCGTGTATTCACTATGATTAAACGTAAATTTTCAAGTCTTCTGATTTTGTTTTCCGCCCTCTTTCTTACCGCCTGTAGCGACGACGGATTGCCAAAGCAAGGGACTCATTTTCAAATGCTTCCTACAGAACTGGACCAAACATTAGTTAGCCCGGTTACCGAAGTCTTTTCTTTGAACTGTGGTCACTGTCGAAACATGGAAAAATTCGTCCCGGAACTTGAAGACGAACTGCAAAAGCAGATTGGAAAAGTGCACGTCACGTTTAACGAAAGCGCCCAGATTTCTGCTTTGATTTATTACGCCGCAGCCATGCAGGTGGAAGGTGTTCCCGACCATATTATGATGGACGAACTGTTTGCCGCAGCACAGATGGGAAGTGGACATACTCAAGCTGAAATCAAAGCGGCAATGGAGCGTGTGTTCCATTCTCGTGATTTAGTCAGCCCATATGACTTTGATGAAAGCATGCAACAGAAGCTATTCAAAGAAATTGAAGTTGGAGAAACGGTCACGCAGCAGGCGCAGATCAACGCTGTACCCACCTTTATCGTTAACGGTAAATACCAGGTTGTAACGTCTGGACACAAAGATATCAAAGACATCGCTAAAACGATAAATTATCTTCTTTCACTTTAAACTTTACCCCCAAGCAGCCATACGGAGCTTGGACGTAACCATAGACCAGAAACATAAGGAATCACCGTGTCTAAGTTTGTTTTCCCTATCGTCATTTTTATTCTTGCCGCTTTTTTCATCTATCGTACTTGGACGAATCACAAAGCGTCAGAAGCTAACTTTACTCAGGGTCAGAACTTCCTGATGCAGAATAGTCAGAAAGAAGGTGTTGTAACCACTCAATCTGGTCTCCAGTATGAAGTCCTGACTAAAGGCGATGGTACAACTCATCCAGGCGCGACGAGCAACGTAAAAGTCCACTATCACGGTACGTTGCTAGATGGTTCTGTGTTTGATAGCTCTGTAGACAGAGACGAGCCAATTTCATTCCCTCTTAATAAAGTGATTCAGGGTTGGCAGGAAGGCCTTCAGCTGATGGTTGTTGGAGACAAGTTCCGATTCTTTATTCCGAGTAATTTGGCTTATGGAAAAAATGGTACCGGTCCTATCCCACCGGGTGCAACTTTAATCTTTGAAGTAGAGTTACTTGAATTGAACTAACACAAGACAAAGACCGCCACACAGGCGGTTTTTTTATACTTCTTAAACACCTAGCTCGATATTTTCAATAATTTGCAAAAAACTATTTTTTAAACTACTAAAGTTTTTTCTTCTCCCTCCGATATAATGACAAACCTTACCTAAAAGGTTGCCGACATATAATTTCGATTTCTATGAAACCAGTGAATCATAGTAATAGAAAATCATTTGCAACAACCAAAGTCTCAATAATAAGAAATATGAATCATTTTTGAGACTTTGTTGCATGATGAATCTCTAATGTCATTATTTTTAATAAGAACACGGATGCAATGCTATTGATAAACTTTAAGGAAATTAACAACCTGCACACTGACATATAAATGTAATGTAAATGTCACATTTATTTGTAGCGTGAGTCTCATTTCTAAATTAAGTTTATGAATATTGATGATAATTGTATTTATCATTAATGATGCAAATATTAATAAAAGAAGTATGCTTATGAATATTAAGACTCGTTTAATTCTTTTAGGATTAGTTTCAATCTTAGGTGTCGCCACTATTTTGGGCGTTTCCACATTTTCCACAAAAAATATAAGTGAATTAGGTCAGGCTCGAACACAGCTTTCCGATTTGCAAGTTAGTCTTTTGATGCTGAGAAGAAATGAAAAGGATTTCTTGCTTAGAAAAGACCTTAAGTATTTGGATAAATTTGGTAAAAACGCAGATAATTTTCTTTCAATTAATGCCAGCATTGCCAGTACTCTTGCTAAATATGACATTCCCTACCCAGACCAGCTTGTTGCCGACTTAGACTTTTATAAAAACAGTTTTACTAAGATGGTTAATGCTTATAAAGCGCTCGGTCTGAAAGAAGGCGAAGGTTTGATGGGTGCATACCTTGCGGCATATCAATCCGTTTTCGATGGCGCTAATAATACCGACAAAATTACCTTAGACACTTTTCATGAATCCGTTTTACAAGGTAACTACGACCCTACCCTTCTTGGCAACTTGGGTAATGCAGAGCTCAAGTCAACTGCACAAAATGTCGTTAAGCAGTTGGAAGTCATTGGTCTTAAATACAATGTGGGTATGTTAGGTGGCGTACGAGGTGCTTCTCATAAGATAGAGAAACAGTTTAAAGCCTCCGCCGAAATCCTGCAGACTGGCGTATCCAAATATGAAGAGCAAATCGTCACAATAAAATGGGGAATTACTCTCGTAGTAATCATCATCATTATTGCGGTTGTTGCTCAAATTTCGGTTTCAATCAATTCAATGATGAATAAGCTGCTTACGACCATTCAGGAGATCTCTGAAACCAATAATATTGGTATGAGAGTCGACATTAATGGTAAGAGCGAACTTTCAGAGCTGGGTAAATATTTTAATCAGTTGCTTGATAGCATTGAAAAACTGGTTTCCGGTTCTCAAGTGAAGTCCAAAGCCTTGTTTGGTAGCACGGAAAGCATGCATACACAGCTGCAAGGCGTTATTGAGCAGTTCGATACACAGGCTCAACATACAGGCTCTATGGCGACTGCGGTTCAGGAGATGGTATCAACCATCAGCGAAATTTCTGAAAGCACAGCGGTTGCTGCTGAAGGTGTGAATCAGGCAGCTAACAACGCGAAAGCGGGTCGAGATGTTGTAAGCAGCACGGTAGACAACATCAACAGCCTTTCTGGTACGTTGGCTAACAGCCAGGCATCCATCAGCTCACTCAACCAGCACGTTGATCAAATCGGTGGTGCGGTTGTGATGATTCAGGAAATCGCGGAGCAGACTAACTTGCTGGCGCTTAACGCAGCAATTGAGGCGGCACGTGCAGGTGAACAGGGTCGTGGATTTGCTGTAGTAGCAGACGAAGTCCGAGCTCTCGCCAGTCGAACGCATCAGTCAACTGAAGAAATCACCTCGGTTGTGAGTGCGATTCAGGCGCAAATGTCTACAGTAGTAAGTGACATCGAAACCTGTAACTCCCAGGGCGATCAGACTAAGCAATACTCTCAGACTCTTGATGACAGCTTTACTCAAATCATCTCAGACATGGACTCTATCCAGAGCAACTCAGAAAGAATTGCCTCTGCGATTGAAGAACAAGGGATTGTGATGAATCAGGTGAGTGAGTCAATTACCGAGCTTCAATCAATTTCTGACAACAACATACACTCAGCTAAGCAGTGTATGGAAGAAGTGGATGGCGTATCCAGTCAGGCTCATGACATGGATGAAGCCGTTGCTCAGTTTAAAACAAGTTAACTGGCATGAAGATGTAAAAAAACCCAGCATAAATGCTGGGTTTTTTATTGTCAGTTCATCACTGAATTCTTATCGCAAACCGTGTAGGAATTCGTGACGAGTCGCCGGGTTAGATTTGAATATCCCACCTAACGCAGTGGTTGTGGTTTCGCTGGTCGCGTCCATAACACCGCGTGATTTCACACAGTAGTGCACGGCATCCATTGTTATTGCAACATCGTCTGTTTCCAATAACGTTTGCAATGCAACCAAAATCTGCTGAGTCATTCTTTCCTGCACCTGAGGGCGCTGCGCGAAAAAGCGAACAATGCGATTGATCTTCGAAAGACCAATGATCTTTTTGCGCGGAATATAAGCAACAGCAGCTTTGCCATCTATGGTTACAAGGTGGTGTTCACAAGTGCTGGTTACGGTAATGTCTTTTACACGAACCATCTCGCTACACGCCATCTTGTTGTCGATTACTGTGATTTTTGGGAAGTTCTTATAATCCAGACCTGAAAATATCTCGTCAACGTACATTTTAGCGATACGATGTGGAGTCTCTTCAAGGCTATCATCCGACAAGTCCAGTTCCAAAAGCTGAAGAATTTCGCGCATGTGATGTTCGATACGCTCTTTCTTCTCTTCTCGACTCACGCTGTTTGGCGCCATTGGAGTCTCGATGCCCTTTTCTACCAGTGCTTGCTGAACTAACAGCGCTGATTCACTCAAACCAGGCATGTGTACTTCTCCCATGCAATCTTTTACCCCTTTTGGATGGCTGACAAGCATACTCGCATTTTGGAATAATTACACCCATATTTTAAGAGAGGTTTTGGGGCTAAGATCTTATACCCAAACCATCTCTAGATACCAGATTCAGCGAGATTTTCTCGCCTTTCAGGTCAGGCATCGATTTGAAGATTTAGTGGGTCTAAGTCAAAAATCGATAACACAACATGAAAGGCAAGTAAACTCGCCCTTGGGAGCTCATCTTCTGTTTCATTTCATCGTCAAAGAACTTGGAAAGGACTTGTCATTACGCTGCGTTCTTGGTTTTGAAATAGAGAGGCTTGAACTGAAACAGAATATGTAGCTCTGAACTCGGTATCTTGAGGTAGTTTGGGTATACTTATGCTATTGTTCAGCGGTAAATAACATAATGATAAATGGGAAATAATATGGGTTGTTGTGACGCGCCGGGATTAATGCCGATAGAAGAAGCCATGAGCAAAATGCTCGATTCTGTTAACGCTTTAAGCAATATTCACACATTACCAATTTCAGAAGCTTGCGGTTTTGTTCTTGCCGAGCCTTTACGCTCCCCAATTCATGTTCCGCCTTTTCATAATTCTGCCATGGATGGTTATGCCATCCGTCGGGACGAATTAGCCAACACTCCAACGATGCCTCTTGGCGGGAAATCCTTTGCTGGTCAGCCTTTTGAGGGCAACTGGTCGCCTAACACCTGCATTCGTATTATGACAGGCGCACAAATCCCAGAGGGATGCGATGCTGTAATCATGCAGGAAAACACAAAAACACACGAAGACGGTTCTGTTGAATTTCTTCAAACGGATGTCGCCCTAAATAACAATATCCGACCCATCGGTGAAGACATTAGCAAAGGCGATTTAGTTCTCGACCAAGGTCACCGACTCACCCCACGAGACATACCTATGATTGCGTCGCTGGGTATTGCGCAAGTTCAGGTTTATAACAAACCAAAAGTCGCATTTTTCTCGACTGGCGACGAACTTAAACCTGTTGGTGAAACACTTGAAGCCGGTCAAATCTACGACAGCAATCGCTATGGAATCAAAGAACTGATTCTGAATTTTGATTGTGAAGCGATCGATTTGGGCATCATCCCTGACGATCCGGAAACGCTCAAACAAACCTTTATCAAGGCTCAGGACTTAGCCGATGTGGTTGTAACTTCTGGTGGTGTGAGCGTTGGTGAAGCGGATTACACCAAGGACATTCTGGAAGAACTCGGAGAAATCGGCTTCTGGAAACTGGCCATCAAACCGGGGAAACCATTCGCGTACGGTAAGCTGGACAATGCTCTGTTCTGCGGGCTTCCTGGAAATCCGGTTTCTGCCATGTTGACCATGTATGTATTGGTACAGCCTCTGCTCGCTAAATTAGGCGGTCACTCTCAATGGAAAGCTCCCGAATCCATCCCTGCTACCACCCGCTCAAGTTTTAAAAAGTCTCCGGGTCGTACTGATTTTCAACGAGCGATATACAGCATTGAAAACGGTCAGTTCTTTGTTGAGTCTACGGGTAACCAAAGCTCTGGCGCATTTCGCTCTATGAGCCTTTCTAACTGTTTCGCTGTGTTAGAGCGTGAACGCGGCAACATAGAACAAGGCGAAACCGTCCAAATCCAATTGTTCAATCACACCCTATATTGATTGGTGCCGATATGGATATTCTTTCTGATGAAGAAATGCTGAGGTACAACCGACAGATCATCCTGAAAAATTTTGATTTCGATGGTCAGGAAGCACTCAAAGAGTCTTCGATTCTGATTTTAGGCGCAGGCGGTTTGGGCTGTGCTTCTTCTCAGTATCTTGCGACCGCAGGGGTTGGCAAAATCACATTGGTTGACGACGATAAAGTCGAGCTATCTAACCTGCAACGTCAGGTTCTGCATTCAGACAGCACCGTCGGCATAGACAAAGTTGAATCTGCCAAAGCTTCTTTAGAAAAACTGAACCCTCACATAACCATAGAGACGTACAACAAACGTTTGGACGACTCCGAGCTTGCTTCTCTTATCAAGCATCACGATTTGGTGCTTGATGCAAGTGACAATGTCACAACAAGAAACCAGCTCAATCGAATCTGTTTTGAATTGAAGAAGCCATTGGTTTCAGGTGCCGCAATTCGCATGGAAGGGCAAATCTCTGTCTTCACTTACCATCATGAAGATGCCTGTTATCAGTGTCTGAGTGCCCTATTTGGTGACCAGGCACTGTCTTGTGTTGAAGCTGGGATCATGGCACCCGTTGTTGGAATCATTGGCGCAACTCAGGCTCTTGAAGCGATAAAAGTGTTAGCAAACTATGGTCAGCCATGTACCGGAAAGATATTAATGTTTGATGCGTTGTCTCTTTCCTGGCGTGAAATGAAGCTGCCAAAGAACCCGAATTGCACCGTTTGTAAGTAGCTTTATCAACTTCTAAAGCCCTCCAGGCGAGGGCTACCATCCTAAATTCTCATCTCATATTCTCAATTTGAATCAATCCCGATTCAATCTGACATTTCAATTGAGAACTCCAAATTTCTCATTTTAATAAACTATTAAATATCAACACCTTACAGATGGCACGCAACTTGTATAAAGGAGTTTAAGCCGACGGAGATTAAAGGTGATAGATATGAATAAAAAACTTATGGGTGCATTAACACTTGCTATGGCTGGAATGACTCCTGCTATCTCTTCTGCAAGTACAGTTACAGCTTTCGAGACATGCCCAAGCAAGGCATTCTTATTTCAGAGCAGCCCGGTTGAAATCTGGGGTGTTAACTTGGTCACTGGTACCACAGAACTGTTGAACAGTGCCAGCCCTTACAACGGTAACATTAACGGTGTGGGATTTGACTTTGGCTACGCAAATGGCGAAGACGAGTCAGCAGGAACCGATAAGCGCTTCATTTATGGTTACGACACGACGAACAAGAAAGTAGTAAGAGTCGGTAACGATTACAGCGTGCAAGTTCTGAACGTGTCAGGGCTCCCTTCCAGCACTTTCTTTGTTGGTGACGTATACAACCGTACTTACTACCTTTACCGTAAAAACACCGGTCTGTACAAAATCGACCTGACTCCACTCGATTCCGATCCCAATGCAGCGCTAACACTGGAACTCATTTCATCCAACTCCAGTGTAAACCTGACCGATTTCGCTTTTCACCCCGGAAACGGAAAACTTTACGGCGTGGATAACAACACGGGTAAGCTTCACGAATTTGCAACAGACGGCAGCGGAACCATTACTGAAATTGGAGATGTCGGTCAGCTAGGTACATTCGGCGCTGGCTATTTTGATGTTAACGGCTACTACTATGTGTCAAGAAACTCAGATGTGACTTCCGGTGGTGTCGTAATCAGAGAAGGAGGGAAAATTTACCGAATCGACCTTTCTTTGGATGAGAGCGGTAACATCAACCCAGACAACATCACTGCCATTGAATTCGCCACCGGTCCAACGTCCAATCAAAACGACGGTGCACGATGCGCTAACGCACCTGTCATCGACGAAGACTCAACTATTGATTTTGGTGACGCGCCGGATGCCTACTCTACCCTACTTCTGTCAAACGGTCCTCGTCATGAATTAGACGGGTTAACCTGGATGGGTGTATCGACACCAGACGGTGATGTGGATGCTGCACAGTCTCCAGATTCCGACAACACGATTGGCACTGCCGATGAAGACGGGGTTGGTTTAGTCACTTCCATTGAAGCTGGTCTGGACAGCGTGATAACCGTTTACGCATCAACATCCGGTTACCTTAATGCATGGATGGACTGGGAAGGAAACAACCAGTTCACCGATTCAGATGATCAGATTCTGACCGACTACTCTCTTTCTGCGGGTCTGAACACGATTGTTCTCACTGCTCCTATCACTGCGGTCGCTGGTGAAACTTGGTCTCGATTCCGCTTCAGCCAACAGTCAGGGCTGAACTACTACGGCGGCTCAACATCTGGTGAGGTTGAAGACCATCAAATGACCATTGCTGACGTAGATACAAGAGAAGAGTACTTCCCTACCAACGAAGGTTACGTCACTCTGGCTTATGAAGATAACTGGCCGGAAACAGCAGACTACGACATGAACGACCTTGTCGTCCGTTACCAGATTAAGCAGGTTCTTAAGACTGTCAGTGGCACAGAATACGTCGCTAAATCGGTCATCAAAGGAACACTGGATGCGGTCGGTGCAAGTTACCGCAGTGGGTTCGCAGTAAACATTCCGGGAGTGGACCCAACTAACGTCGACACAACCAAAACCCGCCTGTATCACAACGGTTCTTTGGTCAGCTTTGAAACACTTGAAGAGTCGGACAACAACGAAACCACTTTCATCATCATTGAAAACGCGAAAGATGCTCAGTCTTCAAACTGTTCGTACTTCAGAACCCAAAAAGCCTGTCGCGAAGATGTCGCATTAGAGTTTGAGTTGCATGTCAGCTTCATCGACCCAACACTGAACGGTTCAATTGGCGCCATGCCATACAAACCATTCATCTTTGGAACACCTGGCTTTGCACATGGATCTATGTTCAACACGCCTCCTGGTCGCAGTTTAGAAATCCACTTACCGGATAATGCGCCAACCAGCAAGTTCGACAGCAGCTTCTTCAGCCTACCGGGGGATGACGACTCCAACTCAGGCAGCGGCAAGTATTTCAAAACGACGAACAACCTACCGTGGGCAATCATGTTGTTTGAGAATGCCGAAGTGGATACTCAGTGGATTTGGCCAACCGAAGGGACGGATTTGCTCGAAGCCTATCCAAAATTCCAGGAATATACAGAGTCTGGTGGTGAAACATTTACAGACTGGTTTGAAGCATCAAATGCCGTTGCCGCGAAATGTTACTAAGGGAGAAGCATCATGAAAAATCTTAGCCTAGCAATTATTGTAATGTCGTCCCTTACAGCATGTGGTGGAGGCGGCGGCGGTGGCGGAGACGCAAGCAGCGGAAATGCGTCTTCACCTGCACCGAGCGAATTGCCTGCTGCAAGCCCGGCAATTAAGACCAGTGACTTAGTCGCACCAGACGGGTTTGATTACAGCCCGATTGAGAACCGCTCAATGTCTGTGGATATTTCAGCCACGTCAGTGGCAAGGGCTTATCTTTCGGTTTATCGCAACTACCACACGCTGGACGACGGTACTTTGCTACCAGACTACGGTAGCCGAATCGTTGCCATGCCACTGAAAGATGGAAAAGCGGATATAACGTTGATTGTCTCAGACAGTTCAAACGACCTTCTGGGAGAAATCTGGTTCTACGATGGTAGCCAGCCGCTACAACAGAAATTCTACGCATCGCAAAGCAGTTGGAGTTGGTAAGCTCCCCATGAAATGGCGCAAAGCATAAGAGGGACCGCTTTGCGTCATTTCAACCTTTCAATACATCTCCGTCAGGGTTACCAGGTTCGTTCACCCATAGCGACCTGGGAGCCCAATTCCAAAGTAAAGCCTTTTCCAAATTCCGGATATTGCTTTGCCATCTTCTCAATAACCTGTTTGCTGTCTTTACTGTTTTTCACCGCTTTCTCAAAATGCTTTAAATATTCCTGAGTAAAGTCGACAGAAGATAACGAGAATTCAACACCTTCAGTGGCATGCCCCGGAACTACAACGCTTGGTTTAAGCGCTTTAATTGAAGACAGCGCCTGTTGCCATACCTGACGAGATTCCGGTGTTGGTGTATCTGCCATCCAAACGTGTTCGCCACCAACCACATTGATACCGCCCACTACGGCTTTGATTTCAGGGATCCAGACATAGCTGCGTGCTTTGTAGTCTTTGTCCAGACCTTCAATACTCAACGTATGCCCTTCTAGGGTGATCTCATCGCCTTTCAATACCGCAGGAATAACGGGGTGTGTTGGTGCATTCATTCCTAACTCAGGTCCCCATACCGATAGCTTAGTATTCAGCTTCTTCGCAATAGCATCGGCCGTCGATTGTGTAGATACGATATTCGCGTTAGGAAAAGCTTTCTTAATCACCTCAAGACCGAAGTAGTAATCTGGGTCGCTATGGCTGACGTAAACGGTTTTCAGATCTTTACCTAAATCGAGTATGTCCGCCACTAAACGATGGGCGTCCGACTTTTTAAACAGACCATCAATCAGTACCGCTTCTTTCTCTCCAGTAACCAGCACAGACTTAACGTTGAAGCTGTCTTCACCAGCGTTAAATACATGCAGCTGAAGCGGTTTAGTATCACCAATTTTTTCCAGTTCTGCCTGAGCACCGAAAGACATCATGCCCATCAAGATGGACGAAGCAATAAGGGTATTTTTCATAGTTTGTTCTCTCTCTCAAAACGTTCGCTCATTTTATAAGTCCAAATAAACGAATAAATAGACCAAATAAAACATCTGTGTTACATAAAACAGAACAATGGAGATTCCCATGAAAAGTATTGGCAGAGATCTGTTTAAGTTGGTGGTGTATGCCCACGTAGTCCGAACAGGATCTTTTACCCGTGCTGCAGACGCGCTCGACATTAGCCGTTCGGTGGTTAGCAAGCATATAGATGATCTGGAAGAGAGCCTGTCCGTCAGGTTGCTGAACCGCACGACACGCACAGTGACCATGACTGATGTGGGTTCCATGATTTATCAGCACGCCGAAAATATCATGAGTGAATACAGCGAGATCGCCTCACGTTCAAGCAGTGAGCACTCGATAATCAGCGGTAATGTGCGAATCAGTATGCCCATCGATTTCGGTGCAACAACGCTTATGCCGATTCTGGCAGACATAAAACGCCAGCATCCAGAACTTCATATGGAGATCATGTTTGATAACCGAGCAGTCAATCTTCTGGAAGAAAACGTAGATGTGGCGATTCGAGTCGGCTGGCTGAAAGAAGAAAACTACCCAGTAAGAAAACTCGGTTCGACCGAACACTGGATATGCGCATCCGAAAGCTTTGGAAATCAGGTACAGAGCCTTAATCATCAGACACTTGTTTCTCTGCCCTGGATTCAGAACAGCCAGCTCTCTCGACGAATTCAGATGAACGCGCCGGATAAAAGTAAAGTTTTCTGCGAACCCGCCGCTACAATCACATGCAATACGGCACAAGCTACACGGTTAATGGTTCTGGAAAACCTTGGTCTGAGTTTGTTTCCGGCGTTCTATGTTTACGACGATATCAAGCAGGGTCGAATGATTCGAGTTTTGGATGACTATGAGTTACGTTCTGTCGAATTTTATGCCATCTTCCCTGCTCACCCTATTCCATTTAAATCCCGGATTCTGGTCGATACCATCGCGGAACGACTAAGGGGATTACCAATGATAGACGCCTGACATTCTGCAATAGTGCAAAGAAACAAATTCCATCGTAACGTAAGGAGAACGTAGCATGGCAAAAGCTTTAGTCACCCCAGAATGGGTTTCTCAACGAATAAATGATCAGAAAGTTGTCATTCTTGATGCCAGTCTGGACTTGATGATTCCCGGTGCGCCAGAACCCGCGAACGCAGGCTACATTCCCAGTTCTCTGCGATTCGATTATGACAAAGTAGTCTACGATAAGTCGTCTCCACTGCCTCATATGCTCCCACCAGAACACGAATTTCAGGCTCATGCCAGAGCAATGGGAATCGATACAGACAGTGTGGTCGTTGTCTATGATCAGGCAGGCACATACGCTTCTCCTAGAGCATGGTGGATGTTTAAAACTATGGGGTTTGACTCCGTGTATCTGCTTGAAGGCGGCCTGAGAGCCTGGATTAACGCAGGTTACAAAACCCAATGTGCTCTGAGTACGCCTATACGTTCCGGCAATTTCATAGCCAAGCTGAATAAAGATTTAGTATATAGCTCACGTGACATACTAAATTCGATCTCCAGAGAGAACACCTACACCTTTGACGCAAGACCACGAGCCCGATACGAAGGAAATGTAACTGAACCACGCCCGGGAGTGAGATCCGGAAGGATCCCAGGTTCGCATAGTCTTCCATTTGGTGAACTCATGAATGGTGACAGGTTCAAATCAGTTAGTGAGCTAACTCATCTATTTAATAATTGGGATATTAATTCAGAAAGTCAGCTGATTTTCAGTTGTGGATCTGGTGTAACCGCCGCAATTTTAGCGCTTGCTGCTTATGAAGTTGGGTTTGAAAAGTTTTCTGTCTACGACGGGTCATGGACTGAATGGGGTCAGAGAATTGAGCTTCCTATAGAAGTTGGTTAATCTCTCAAAAATAGTAACAAAACATAACAATTGAGTGACAACTCAGTTAGTTTTTGGATAATTCACGTCTCCCTACAAAAGTCACTGTACGGTATCAAGGAAGTCAAAGGTAGTAATGGCAGACCTAAAACGGAACATCTGGACATTGTATAAACTGCTTTTGCTTATAAGCAGTACGATATTTTTGTTCATCGCATGGCAACAGTGGTTAAAAGTAGAGCGTTCACATTCGCAAGAGCAGTTTAATGCCGTTCAAATCTTCACAAACGGCATTACTTCTTTGCTGAACAACCAGGAAATGGTTCTGGACGTGCTCGGCGATCGTTTGTTGTCAGAAAACAATTACGAAAGTGATGATGCCAGTCAGGAATGGCTGGATCGCCTGTTAAGTATCAACAATAGCATTGCCGCATTTGGGCTCGCCGACCCTTATGGCGAAATACATCTAGTCAGCTCTAATTTAAGCAAATTCACCCAACCCAACCTGCTTCATAAAGAAAGCACTCGCGAGTCATTTGCCAAAACACTCACCAGTTATTCAATGGTTCTTGGCCGAACTTATTACAAGGAAGACATCGACGAATTCATCCTGCCTATTCGCAAAGCCATCAGAGACGAATCCGGAAATGTTCTGGCGGTCATGACGGCAGGCTTGCAACTTGATCAGACTACTCTCTTCAACATACGGCTGCACGACAATTACGAACATAAAATAGGCGTGATTCGAGACGACTATTTTGTTCAGTTTATGACAACGCCAGAAAGAAACGGCATTGACTACAACACGCCAATTTCAGAGCGATACTTCGACAACATGTTGAACAGTGTTGCCAAATCCAACGGTTATACACTAAAGGATTTGAAAAGAGTTGAGTCTCCAACGGTAGGTTATGTGCTTGATCAGCAGAAGCCGGGGTTATACGCGATTCAATATATCCCCCGATTTGATATATGGACCGTTTCTGAAATTGATCTGCGCCACGTAGTATTTGAGTATCTCGGGGTTATGGCGGTTTACATTGCCATTTTCTTAGCTATTCAGGTCGTGTTCTTCCTGTTTGTTCGTTCCATCGATAAACATGAAAAAGACCGTCACGACGAGCTTCTGTTTCAAGCAAATCATGACCCACTAACACAGTTACCTAATCGTCATTATTTACGCTCGCACATTCATCGTTGGCTGCGCCCCACTGCTCCACCGTTTTCAATTCTTTTCATGGATATGGACCACTTTAAAAATGTGAATGACAGCTCCGGTCACGATCATGGTGATAAAGTTCTGGAAGAAATTGCAGCAAGGCTACGTTCTATTTCGGACGATCAAACACTTCTGATTCGTGAAAGCGGCGACGAGTTTATTATTGTGACGTCATTAAGCGACCATTATGAATTGAATCGCTTTGCGAACAACATTATTCACAATCTCTCGAAACCCTATGAGATAGATCAGTTCAGCTTCATTCTTGGTTGCAGTATCGGTATTGCACAATATCCTGAACACGGCACCAGCCTGGATTCCCTGCTCCGTTGCGCCGACATTGCCATGTACGATGCTAAGACCCGTCGCAATTCAGTCAGCTTCTTTACAGAATCGATGCAAAGCAGCTACCTACACACCGTGAAGCTCGAACAGAGGCTTCGACAGGCTATTCAGCAGAGCAAACTGTACATGGTTTACCAACCTCAGTTTAACGCGGAAGGTAACCTTCATGGTGTTGAAGCACTGGTTCGCTGGAATGATGACGAACTTGGTTTTGTGCCACCGGACAAATTCATTCCAATTGCAGAGTCCTGTGGCTTGATGCCAACTCTTGGTCAGCTGATCATTGATACCACGCTGGCAGAGATGTCTCAGTTACAAAGACAACTCGGCTATGACTTTCAGGTTTCCATCAATATTTCTGTTCGTCAGATCACTCAAGAAGATTTCCTGGATAAGCTGATTCTGTCCATTCAGACCCAACGTTTTAATCAGCACAATATCACTTTGGAAATCACTGAGAATCTGTTCATTGAAGACATCGACATTGTGCGTCCTGTCTGCGAAAACCTCAATCGCTTAGGTGTTCGGATTTCATTGGATGACTTCGGAACAGGCTATTCGTCGCTGAGTATGCTCGGTGAACTACCCTTTCAGGAAATCAAGATCGACAAGGGCTTTATCGACAATATTCTTACTTGCACCAAGTCACTAAAAATGGCGCAGAATATTATTGCGATCGGTAAGAATTTTGACATGCAGGTTCTGGCTGAAGGTGTTGAGACCGAAAAGCACGAAGCCGTTCTGAAACGATGTGGGTGTGACCTGTTCCAGGGCTACTACTACGCAAGACCAATGGCGATGGAAGAGCTGTTTCAGTTTGCGGAATCAACGGGGCATACTCAAAGTACTGCCGCCATCGCATAACAGATATAGAAAGCAAAACAGCGAGGACAACCTCGCTGTTTTCAATTAGAAGTTTTGCCGTTTTCGATTATTTGTCAATAACGCCCATCTGCTCATCTAGGTTGAGCACAGTTAATGCGTTACTTACCGTTGTCGCAATCACATCGACCACCCCAGTTCTAAGCGCGCCGAGAAGCGCCAGTGGCTTACTGTTTTCGGCTGCTATCGCAATGACTTCCGCAATCGGACGGAACTCTTCCAGATTCAAGCCGATAACCCTGTCACTCATCACCGTATTTGCCGAGTTGCCCTGTACGTCGAAAAAGTCATAACCCGCAAAGTCTCCAACCACTCCCTGATGTAGACGTGCCTGAACCACTTCTTCAGCGGTAAACCAGCCTAGATCCACCATGTAACTGTTTTCGCTCATATCGCCAATGCCCACCAAAGCAACATCGGCTTTACGCGCCAGATCCAGTGTCTGTTTCACGGTTCCGTTCTCCATGAACGCAATCTTTTGCGCTTTGTTTTCCGCGTACGCTGGCGCATAAAGCGTTTCAGATGTGCCACCGTATTTTTTGGCTAACTGTCGGCAAATGTGGTCAGCATTAAACTTACCGCCTCTTGGGTGAATACCGCCGATTCCACAAACAAATTTGCAGTCTCGGGGAGAAATCACACCCATATGGTGAGCTACGGCAGATACGTTTCTTCCCTGTCCTACCGTTACCACAGTGCCGTTTTTCAAGGTACTGTTCAGGTGATTAGACACCAGGCTCGCCACTTGCTGACGCTGCTGCTCTTCCGTCGGTTGGTCCAAAGCAACAAGCGCGCGCTTAACACCAAACCGTTCAATTAATCGCTGCTCTATCTTGGCACTGAATACCGGGTGGTACTTAACCGTAATTTCAACAATGCCTTCATCACGTGCTTGTTTGAGCATGCGCCCGACTTTTGCTCGGGAAATGGAAAACTTTTTGGAAATCTCTTCCTGAGTCGCGCCATCCTGATAGTACGCTACGGAAATCTCGGTCAGCAGGTCGCTGTTTTCCGCATTGATGTCATTTTTTGTGGTCATGATGCTTTAGTAGTGAGTCGATTTAGGTGATAAATCCTAAATCTAAGTAAGAAAAAACGCAACATTCGCTCACCATCATTACATTTACTCACTCGTTAGATTTTTCACAATTTCGTCAGTTTTCACGAGCCGTGAAACAAGCAAACGATTAATTAACTACTGGTTGTGAGGTAAATTACGTTTCATTGAAAATTCTGTATTGTGACATCAATCAATGATTGACATTAATCGCTGATCGATTAAATATGGCTACATCATTTACTCACTTAGTGAACATATGTTCGATACAAATGTTCACCGAGCAAAGAACGTTTATAGTTGGCGAAATTCCTTAACCATTTTCGTCTGACTTGCTTGCAATTTAGTGCGCGTTTTCATTTTTAATCGCGCCCAAGAAATAGGATGATCGTAATGAGCAATAAGTTAGAGCAACTTCGTAAACTGACCACTGTCGTGGCAGATACTGGCGAAATCGATGCTATCAAAAAGTACCAGCCAGAAGACGCAACAACTAACCCTTCTCTTATTCTTAAAGCTGCTCAAATCGCAGAGTACGCACCTCTGATTGACCAAGCGATTGATTACGCAAAATCTCAAAGCGCAGACAAAGCTCAGCAAGTTCAAGACGCTTGTGACATGCTTGCTGTTAACATCGGTAAAGAAATCCTAACGACTATTCCTGGTCGTATCTCTACTGAAGTTGATGCACGTCTTTCTTACGATACAGAAGGCAGCGTTGCTAAAGCTCGTCAGCTTATCAAAATGTACAACGATGCAGGCATCTCTAACGACCGTATCCTGATCAAACTTGCTTCTACCTGGGAAGGTATTCGCGCTGCAGAAATCCTAGAGAAAGAAGGTATTAACTGTAACCTGACGCTTCTGTTCTCATTTGCTCAGGCTCGTGCTTGTGCAGAAGCTGGCGTATTCCTAATCTCTCCTTTCGTTGGTCGCATCATGGACTGGTACAAAGCGAAAGAAGGTCGCGACTTTGAAGCGTCTGAAGATCCAGGTGTGCTTTCTGTAACTAAGATCTACAACTACTACAAAGAGTACGGCTACAACACTGTGGTTATGGGCGCGAGCTTCCGTAACATTGGTGAAATCCTAGAGCTCGCTGGCTGTGACCGTCTGACTATTGCTCCTGCTCTACTGGCAGAGCTTGAAGCATCTGAAGGTGAAGTGGTTGAGAAACTGGTTGATTCTAACGGTTCTGCTGACCGCCCAGCGGCTATGACGCACGCTGAGTTCCTATGGGATCACAACCAGGACGCAATGGCTGTTGAAAAACTGGCTGAAGGTATCCGTAACTTCGCAGTTGACCAAGGCAAGCTAGAAACAATGATTGAAGCGAAGCTTTAATACTTATACCTAATCAAATAAAGGGGAGCCGCTGTGTTCCCCTCTTAGTTTTCACTTTCTTTTTTTATAATTCTATTTGGAAGTAATTATGGATCGCAAACATTTAGCTAATGCAATTCGTGCTCTGAGCATGGATGGCGTTCAAGCAGCGAACTCCGGTCACCCAGGCGCACCTATGGGTATGGCAGACATCGCTGAAGTTCTTTGGCGCTCTCACCTAAACCACAACCCATCGAACCCTGAGTGGGCAGACCGCGACCGCTTTGTGCTGTCTAACGGTCACGGCTCGATGCTGATTTACTCTCTGCTTCATCTGGCGGGTTACGATTTGCCAATCGAAGAGTTGAAGAACTTCCGTCAACTGCACTCTAAAACCCCAGGTCACCCAGAATACGGTTACGCACCAGGTGTTGAGACGACGACAGGTCCTCTGGGTCAGGGCATCACCAACGCAGTGGGCATGGCACTGGCAGAGAAATCTCTGGCGGCGCAGTTCAACAAAGACGGTCACGACATTGTTGACCACTTCACTTACGCTTTCATGGGCGACGGCTGTCTGATGGAAGGCATCTCGCACGAAGCGTGTTCTCTTGCAGGCACTCTGGGTCTTGGCAAGCTGATTGCGTTCTGGGATGACAACGGCATCTCTATCGACGGTGAAGTGGAAGGCTGGTTCTCTGACGACACGCCTAAGCGTTTTGAAGCGTACGGCTGGCATGTAATTCCAGCGGTCGACGGTCACGACGCTGAAGCCATTAATGCAGCGATTGAAGCGGCGAAAGCCGACCCTCGCCCGACGTTGATTTGTACTAAGACCATCATCGGTTTCGGTTCACCAAACAAATCCGGTTCGCACGATTGTCACGGTGCGCCGTTAGGTCATGAAGAAATTGCAGCAGCACGTGAGTTTTTAGGTTGGGAGCACGGTCCTTTTGAAATTCCGCAGGAAGTCTATGCAGAGTGGTCTGCGAAAGAAGCAGGCGCAGCTAAGGAAGCAGCGTGGAACGAGAAATTTGCAGCTTATGAAGCAGCGTATCCAGAGCTTGCCGCTGAATTCAAGCGTCGAGTAAACGGCGACCTGCCAGCTGAATGGGAAGCGAAAGCGAACCAAATCATTGCTGACCTTCAGGCAAACCCAGCCAACATCGCGTCACGTAAAGCGTCTCAAAACGCACTGGAAGCCTTTGGTGCTATCCTGCCTGACTTCATGGGTGGCTCGGCTGACCTTGCGCCTTCAAACCTGACCATGTGGTCTGGCTCTCAATCACTGACGGCAGAAGACGCGTCCGGTAACTACATCCACTACGGTGTGCGTGAGTTCGGAATGACAGCCATCATGAACGGTATCGCGCTTCACGGTGGTTTTGTCCCTTACGGCGCGACCTTCCTGATGTTCATGGAATACGCGCGTAACGCGATGCGTATGGCGGCACTGATGAAAGTGCAGAACATTCAGGTGTACACGCACGACTCTATCGGTCTGGGTGAAGATGGTCCGACTCACCAGCCGGTTGAGCAAATCGCTTCTCTTCGCCTGACGCCAAACATGAGCACATGGCGTCCATGTGACCAGGTAGAATCTGCGGTAGCATGGAAACTGGCGATTGAGCGCAAAGACGGTCCTACGTCTCTGATTTTCTCTCGTCAGAACCTTGCCCAGCAAGAGCGTGACGCGGCACAGGTTGCTGATATCGCGAAAGGCGGGTACATCCTGAAAGACAGCGATGGCAAGCCTGAGCTTATCCTGATTGCAACTGGCTCAGAAGTGGAGCTGACTGTAGAAGCAGCCGCGAAACTGACAGAAGCAGGTAAGAAAGTACGCGTCGTGTCTATGCCTTCTACGGACGCATTCGACAAGCAAGATGCGGCTTACCGTGAATCGGTACTGCCATCAGACGTGACGGCACGTATCGCTGTTGAAGCGGGCATCGCTGACTTCTGGTACAAATACGTAGGTTTCGACGGTCGTATCATCGGTATGACAACATTCGGTGAATCTGCACCAGCAGGCGAACTGTTCAAGATGTTTGGTTTCACCGCAGAAAACGTGGTTGAGACGGCAAACGAACTGCTGGCTTAATCGACAGTTTTTTATCCAAAGCCCTGCTCTTTTGGAGTGGGGCTTTTTACTATCTGAAACTATGTCATCGAAGGTTGGTCACCTACTTTTTGCCCACTGACCCACCTGGCTCGTCAATATTTTCGATATCCACCAAGTTCCACTGTAGCCCCTGATTGCGATAAATGCGCTTCTTCAAACGCGTGTAATCGGCAACATCATGATCCAACCTTTGACCTACAACGATACAACGTAACGTTTGTGTTCCCGTATTGGTCATTGAGTGCGCTTCTCCACCAGCCGGATACCCAATAAAGTCACCTTCCGAAATTTCATATGAACTTTCACCGATATAAGCAGTAGCCTTACCTTCTAGCACGTAAACACATTCATCTTCGAAGTAATGGACGTGGTGCTCTGTGGAGTCATATCCCGGCTCTATTTCGATAATATGAAATCCAAATCCGGTTATGCCGACTAAATCACCTAGTGACTTATTGATTCTTTTAGCATTTTCATTCAAGAAATGCGTTTTAGCTGTTCCTTCCAGCGCTTCAATCTCACTTTTCTTTACGATTCCATGTTTCATATTGCTCTTACGCTCACATCAAGAGTTAATCCGATAGTGTTCACATTTATTTAATATTTCTGTCAACAAACACCATTTAAGCTGTAACAAATCGTTTCTAGGATCTAGTTTTGAAAATATAAATGTTCATTTGAAAACCTAAATATGAAACCCGATCCACGACAACAAGACATACTAAAAATGCTCAACGAGCACGGATTTGTCACGACAGAAGATCTCGCTAAGCACTTTAATCTCACAACTCAGACCATGAGAAGAGACATCAATATCTTATGTGAGATGGGGCTAGCCAAACGCAAGCATGGTGGTGTAGCCCTTCCCCCTGCAATGCAAAATCAAAACTTTTCTGCACGTGCCAGCTTTAATGAGTCAGTAAAGAAAAAGATAGGCGAAATTGCTGCTCAGTACATTGAGCCTGAAAGCACTTTATTCCTTGGGTATGGCTCTACCGTTATCGGGCTGGCACAGTCATTACCAAGACAAATCGCGCTAACGGTCGTCACCAACAACCTGAACGCTGCCTTGATCCTCAGCGATTATCCAAACATAGAAACCTGGCTCACCGGTGGAAAAATTAGAAACCAACACAAGGACATGACAGGTTTTACCGCGACTGAACTGTTGCGTTCGTTTAGAGCAGACCTTGCTGTTTGCAGTATTGCCGGCATTTCTGAAACAGGTGAACTGTATGAATTCCAGTATGAAGAAGCAGAAATCACTCGCCTGATACTCAAGAACAGCAAAAAGACGTTTTTACTCGCAGACAGCAGCAAGTACCTTCGCAGTGCGACCGTAAGTTTTGCCCACATAAAAGATATCGATACGCTCTTCACTGACTGTGAAGACTCAACGTTAGCCGATTTATGTAAGCAGTCGGATACCCATTTGATTCTTACGGATGAACACTCATGAGCTACCTCCAGATAAACAACATCAAAAAGCGATTTGCTGACAAGGAAGCGCTAAAGAACATTGATTTTCAAGTGAACAAAGGCGAGTTTGTTGCGCTGCTTGGTCCTTCCGGATGTGGGAAAACCACCTTACTAAGAATTCTTGCAGGCTTGGAAACCGCGACTGAGGGGCAATTCTTTATCGATAACGAAGACGTGACGACCCGTTCGCCCAGCGACAGGCATATCAGCATGGTCTTTCAGTCCTATGCGTTGTTCCCTCACCTTTCGGTAAAAGAAAACATCTTATTTGGTTTGAAGGCGAGAAAAGTCCCTGCCAATACGCAGAAACAAAGGCTAGAAGAAGCCGTTAATCAGGTTGGGTTAGCCGACTATCTGAACAAATTGTCTTCTCAACTTTCAGGTGGCCAGCGGCAGCGTGTTGCTCTGGCGAGATCTATCGTATCGCACCACCCTATCTGTTTGATGGACGAACCACTTTCTAATCTCGATGCGCAGCTCAGAGCCGATATGCGAAGCGAGCTTCGTCAGCTTCAGCAAGATCTTGGGCTAACGGTTATTTACGTTACTCATGATCAGGTAGAAGCCATGTCGATGGCAGACAAGATCGTCTTACTCAACCAGGGTGTAATTGAACAAATTGGCAAGCCCCAAGAATTGTATCAACACCCTGCGACAACGTTTTCTGCCCGTTTTATCGGAAGCCCTCCGATGAACCTGCTTCAACTGAAAAACAAGCCTTTTCTGACAGGCATCAGACCCGAACATATGCGTGTGGAGCAATCGGGAGAAAGCTGCACCGTATTAAAAGCCGATTATCACGGAGACAGTACCTTAGTCACTGCCGAAATCGAAGGTAACCAGCAGCTTTGTATCAAGCTGAATGGTCACCAGACACTTCAAAAAGGTGACTTGCTCAGTGTCAGTTGGGATGACAACGACTGCTGTTATTTTGATGCTGACACTCAGCGACTTTTACTCACACCCCAAACTCAAAAATTCGCTACTGTTTAGTTAAGGATAAAACCATGAAAGCGATAAAGCGTGCTCTTGGACTCAGTATTTTAGCCAGTTCTTCTTTGGCGTATGCCGCAGATAAAACTGAACTCACTATGTACTACCCCGTAGCCGTTGGAGGCGCACTGACTCAGGTTGTCGACGGGATGGTCGACGATTTCGAGAAACAAAATCCAGACATCTCAGTTACTGCTATTTATGCCGGTAACTACGACGACACTCGCGTAAAAGCGCTCGCCGCTCTGAAGGCAGGCGAGCCTGTACAAACTTCTGTGCTTTTCTCTATCGATCTACTCGAACTGAAACGCATGGGTGTTATTCGCCCGTTCGATGACTTTGCCAAAACTTCTGAAGACAAAGCATGGCTGAATAGCTTCTACCCTGCTTTGATGGAAAACGGACAGCACGAAGGCAAAACCTACGGCATACCCTTCCAGCGTTCCACAATCGTCATGTACTACAACAAAGACGCATACCGAGCTGCTGGGTTGGATCCAGAATCACCACCAACGACATGGGAAGCATTAAGAGAAACCGCTGTAAAACTGGTGAAAAAAGACAGTTCAGGAAAAGTAACCCAGTGGGGAATGATGATTCCTTCTACAGGTTACCCATATTGGATGTTTGGTGCTCTGACGAAGCAACAGGGTCAGACACTGATGTCTTCTGATGGGAAAACCGTCAACTTCAACAGCCCCAAAGTGGTTGAGGCTCTAGAGTTCTGGAAAGACTTGGGAACTAAAGATCAGGTAATGCCAAAAGGCACCATTGAATGGGGAACGCTTCGTCAGGAGTTTCTTGAAGGCAATACCGCAATGATGTGGCACTCGACAGGTAACCTTACTGCAGTACTTAAAAATGCCAAGTTTGACGTTGGTGTTGCACAACTGCCTGCAAATGCAGAACTTGGTTCGCCAACAGGTGGCGGTAACTTCTACCTGCTTAATTCTGGCACAGATTCCGAGCAAAAAGCTGCATACAAGCTGGTGAAGTTTATGTCTTCACCTGAGCGAAGTGCGCAGTGGAGTATTGCCACGGGTTACGTTGGTGTCAGTGAAGCGGCTTACCAGACCGAAGCGCTAAAAACCCACGCGCAAAAGGTGCCTCAGGCAGTGGTGGCTCGCGACCAACTTAAGCACGCCACAGCAGAGCTGGCAACTTACGAAGCCGGGCGGGTCAGAAAGGCACTGGATGACGCCATTCAGGCAACGCTTACCGGACAGAGCTCTGCCCAACAGGCACTCGATAAAGCGCAGAAACAGGCTGAACGCTTGTTAAAACGCGCTACGCGATCTTAATCACTTGAACCTGAGCGGACGAGGTGTTTTCCGACTCCGCTCTATTTCGGATAACTTATGTATTTACGCTTTAGCCAAATACCCAATTCACTGCTCGCCTGGTTGCTGCTGTTACCTGCATTGGTTTTGCTGAGCAACTTTACCTTTATACCTGCGTTTAACAGCTTCTTTACCAGCTTTTTCTATCAAGGAAGTGAAGGTACAACGTTTGTCGGTGCAGAAAATTTAGAGTATTTGCTGGATGATCCTATTTTTCTTCAGGCTTTGGTTAACAACGGCTGGTATGCGCTGGTCACTGTTCCCGTGTCGATTGTCTTAGCGCTTGCAATGGCAGTCTGGGTGAATGAAAACATCTTCGGACGTGGATTTCTCCGTCTTGCCTATTTCATCCCGACTATGCTGCCTATGGTCGCTGCCGCGAATATCTGGTTGTTCTTCTATTCGCCAAACATCGGGCTATTCAATACCGTTCTTGGATATGTAGGAATAGAACCAAGAAACTGGCTGGGAGACCCAGATACGGCACTGGGTTCTTTGATGTTACTCACCATATGGAAAGAAGCTGGCTTTTTCATGATCTTCTACTTAGCTGCTTTACAAGCGATTCCTGGAGAACTGAACGATGCGGCAAAAGTTGAGTCACCAAGTTACTGGTATCGATTCAGAAGAGTCACCTTGCCCCTGCTTGGACCCACAACCTTGTTTGTTCTCATTAACGCGCTAATCAATGCATTTAAGCTGGTCGATCACCTGTTCATTCTCACTAAGGGTGGTCCAAACAATTCCAGCACCTTGCTGCTCTATTACATCTACGAGACTGCGTTTTCTTACCTAGATCATGAATACGCTTCCAGCCTGACGTTGGTGTTATTGCTGTTACTTGCAGTCTGCTCAGGTGTTCAGTTTTTACTCAGTCGTAACCGGGTGCACTATCGATGAATCAGATTCATATAACTCCTTGGTCAAAGATCATCAATGGCATTGCCAGTTGGCTGCTCGGATTACTCTGGGTGTTGCCTTTGCTTTATATGGTTTGGGCGGCATTCCATAGTGGCTCTGATGCCATTTCATTTGATCTGAGTTCCCCCTGGCGACTCGATAACTTTTTTGAAGCTTGGACGATGGCACCATTTGTCACCTACATGTGGAATACCTTCTGCTTCGTCACTTTGCTGCTCGCTCTACAAATTGTGGTTTGCACCCTAGCGGCCTACGCGCTTGCAAGACTGGATTTTAAAGGTAAGAGCATCATATTCGGTGCCATATTACTGCAACTGATGATCATGCCTGAAGCGCTCATCAGTGAGAATTATCAACGAATTGCAAATCTTAATGCGATCGATACCTATTGGGCGATCGCCCTTCCCTATATCGCCAGTGCGTTTGGGATATTCTTGTTACGTCAGACTTTTATGCAGGTTCCTCAGGAGCTTGAAGACGCAGCGAGAGTAGAAGGATTGAGTAGATTCGCCACCATCTTAAAAGTTTACGTACCGCTGGCAAAGCCGACTTACCTTGCCTACGGTCTTGTCTCGATTTCCTACCACTGGAACAATTTTCTCTGGCCTGTCGTAGTGACCAACACAGAGCAAAGCCGCCCTATTACGGTTGGAATCGCGCTGTTCGGCTCACCGGAAATCGGGGTCGATTGGGGCGTTCTGAGTGCGGGAACACTGATTTCTATATCGCCTTTGCTGGCAATCTTTCTTATCTTCCAAAAACAATTCATGCAGTCTTTTATGAATTCGGGTCTTAAATAATGAATGCAAAAGAAACCAATACTTATTACGAAATGACCACACCAAGTCTTATTTTTACAGATGTAGACGACACGTTGACTCACAATGGTGAGCTGCCTGTCGAAACGCTCCATGCTTTGTATCGATTAAGAGAAGCCGGAATTGAAGTGGTGCCCGTTACTGGTGCATGTGCTGGCTGGTGCGATCAGATCGCCAGATTATGGCCAGTTCAGGGGGTCATTGGGGAAAACGGGGCGTTCTCCATTACAAAGAACAACGGCAGCATTGATTTCTTCGATACGGTTTCAGACGAAGATCGAAGAATAAACAGAGAATGTCTTCTGAAGATAGTTGACCGAGTCACCACCGAAGTCCCTTCACTACTGCCAGCAAAGGACAATATGTATCGACGATACGATGTCGCGATTGATCACGGGCAAGACAACAGCGGGGTTTCGAAAGAAGATTTGGATAGAGCGATGACTATTATTCGCTCTTTTGGTGTGAGTGCCGCTGTAAGTTCGGTTCATATAAATCTTTGGGTTGGAGATTACAGTAAAGCCAGCGGCGCCATGGACTGGATTAACACCCATAAGAATTGGTGCGAGGAAGAACTTCAGCTCCGTTGTGCATTTATTGGAGATTCCGCCAACGATGCCGCTATGTTTGAGCGTTTTAAGCACACAGTGGGGGTTTCCAACATTCAACCTTTCCTGCCGATGCTTAAGCATAAACCTAAACAGATCATGTCACTGCCCGGAGGTTATGGTTTTGCTGAATGGGCGAATCATGTCCTTGATAGCCGAAAAGTCGAGAGCTGGTAGTTTATCCACTTATACCCAAGTAACCTCAAGCTGCTCGGTTCAGCGAGAATTAACTGGCTTTCAGACAAGACGCCGATTTGAAGATCTAGTGGTTCTAAATCAAGAATCGGTAACGCAGTATGAAAACCAGTTAAACTCGCCCTTGGGAGCCCATATTCTGTCCCATTTCATCGTCAAAGAACTTGGAAAGGACTCGTCATTCCACTGCGTTCTTTTTCTTGAACTGAGACAGAATATGAGGCTCTGAATCCTGCATCTTGAGGTCACTTGGGTATATATGCCTGATTGATTCCATCAACCAGGCATTTTACCCAACACCATTCCATATCAATACGTGAAGTAGATCTCACTTCTTAAAACAAGCATACCGAACGTTAAACCTTAAAATACATGCAACTATACAGCTCTCCATACTTTTAATTCTTAACATTATTTCTTTTTATTTTTCATCAAGATAATACAGAACAACAATCTGTATAATCTTACCTCTTACCTACTTAAATATCCATTCATTTACTCAATAATTCCACATACAGAACGCTTGACCATTAAATATTTTGAATTCAGTATGTCGTACGAATTGAGCAGATTGGGAAGCAACAAACTCTCAAGCTTTGGAGCTATTGCTCTGATTTTGCTCTGAATTCTTTTGTACATAAATGGATTAATTATGAAAAAAACTCTATTAGCAGTGGCTGTGATGGCAGCAGCAGGATCTGTAAACGCAGCAGAAGTTTATAACAACGAAGGTTCAACTCTGGACATCAACGGTCGTGCTTTTGCGATTATGCAAGTTGAAGACAGCGGCGCAGGCTCTGAATCTTCTATCAGCGATGGTGGTTCACGTCTTGGCTTTACTGCAAAGCATCAAGCAACTGAAGGTGTAGCTGCTATCGGCCGCTTTGAAGTTGAATATGGCGATGCGTCTACCTCTTTCAAATCTCGCGATTTCTATGCGGGTGTTGAATTTACAAACATCGGTACTCTGACTTTTGGTCGCCAGACAACGATTTTTGATGACGTGGCATTCCGCGGTGGATTCGATGAGTGGTACGGCTACTCTCAAAAACTTGAAGATCGTGGTCGTGACAACGGTATCGTTAAGTTCTCAGCCAACAAGCTGGTTGAAAACCTGACAGCGGGCGTGACTTATCAGTTTGCTCAAGACGACAACAAACACCGCAGCGGCTTCACTATTGCTGGTGCATACGATCTTCCTATGGGTCTTGGGCTATCGGCTGGTTTCTACGACTACGCTGACGAGGTTTACGCTGGTCGTGCTACTGAAGCGAACTACTCTGGTTTCAACCTAGGTGCAAGCTACAAGATCAACGCATTGAAGTTTGGTGCTGATTTCTCGATGGAAGATCAGGATGGAACAGACGTAAATGCATGGCGTATCGGTGGTGAGTACAACCTGAACGCGGCACGCATTTATGGTGGTTACGGTCAGGTAGACGAAGATAAAGCGCCAACAGATTCGGGTTTCTATGCGGGTGTTGGCTACGCCCTAGGTTCAAAAACAACGGTATTTGTTGAGTACTCTCAGGTAGATACTGAGGCGAAAGGTGATTTCGAATCTGGAGCAACCGCAGGCATCGTTGTTAACTTCTAATCTAAGTTAACCTAAACCAATCCATGGTTTAAAACTTCTAAATTTCATTTTGAAGAGCAATTAATCCACTGCCTTCTAACCGGATAGAAATCATTGTCTATCCGGTTTTTTTTCTTACTAATGTTAGGGTCTGTTGAGGTTATCTAGCAACCAGCGCTTCGCCTTTAAACTCGATGCCATCCCAACCAAAACGCATAAAGTTGCGAATATTCTGGTGGTCTTCCCCTTCTGGGTTTTCAAGCACATCTTTACGGTAGAAGTCACCGAAACATGCCAACGCACTCTGAGCGCCTAGCTGGTTGAGTTTTGCAAAAGCAAAGATTTTGCATGAACCATTATTTTGTCCGGCTTCGTTTACCGTATCTCCGTTCTTGAACTCTGTTGGAGTGAATTCGTAATTCGCGTCAATGACAGAAATGACATCTTGAAATTGAACCGTTTCAGGGGATTGAGACAAAGCGGTCAGTAGTTCCTTTAGCTCCATGGCTGGCTTTCCTTGATTAGACAACAAATAAGCGCCGCATTATATATGATTCGATCACGCCTAAGTAGCCAAAATATTGCCGGCTTTACAGTTTACCTGACTCGAAGTTCGAATTATTTCAATTCAAGTTTGACACCATATGCAAGTAATCTAATAATTGATGTGCGTTCGGTTGACCTAGGTGCAGAGCATGTCAGACAAGATCATAAAGCAAATGTTGTTGTTTGAATTACAAGAACTTACTGGAGATGAAGATAACATCATTATCAGTAGACTGCAGTCTGTTAACTGTATAAACACAGCGAAAGACATTAGAGATTTGCTTGCCCTTTTGTCTGACCCCGCAAAACACCATTACTTACTGCCTCTAATTAGTAACATTATCCACAACGCGATAGTGAGCGAACGCAAGTCTAGCTACACAGATAAACTCACTGGCTTATTTAACTGCGGTTATTTGAGACACTTAGAAAACTCGCTAAATGACAAAGAATTCACGTTATTCTTCTTCGACTTAAACGGCTTTAAAAAAATTAATGACACTCATGGTCATGAAATGGGTAATTTAGCGCTCCGCGATTTTGCGAAAGCTTTAAAACGCAGTTTTAGACTGAGTGACATTATTCTTCGATATGGAGGAGATGAATTCATAGTCATTGTTTTTAGAGATGACCTCGACGTAGATACCGTCAGAAACCGGTTGGCTAAAAATCTTAACTCTCAGAATAAGAGAGGTTTTTCTATTCGTTTCAGTATCGGGAAGGCCGTCAATTCCTGTTGGGATTTTTCACAGACCTTACGATCTGCGGACAGAGAAATGTACATGGATAAGAGAAGACTATGAAACAAATTCTATACAGAAGTATCTCGAAAGTGGACGAAATTGACGTGACCAATATTCTGGAAGTGTCTCGAAAAAATAATAAAGCAAATGACATCACAGGATTTCTGATTTTTCATTTAGATGGGTTCTATCAAATGATTGAAGGTCCAGACAGAAACATCGAAGAACTGGTCACAAAGCTTGGGCGCGACCCAAGGCACACAAATATCGAAATTCTATCCTCTAAAGACGTAGAGACTCGGCATTTCCCAGACTGGAGTATGGGCTACCTTAAGCTTGGAAAAGCAATCGGGCTCAGTTTAGCCGATTCAATTTCAAATGAAGATGCCATACTCGAAAAATTCCTCGAATTAACACCCGCTTGTTACCAGGTAACGTAGTCAGATATCGATTGCTTGGGTGTTATCTCACCCAAGCAATTCCTGAAAAATTTCTCTGATTTTTCCCTCAAATTTCAACGTGCGTTACTTTACCGCTTGTTTCATCGACGCTTTTCTGGCGTTAAACAGAAACATCAACATGACGATGACAACAAAAGGTGCGGTGTAGAGGTTCAGTTTCTGCCAGCCTATTGTTGCTTCAAGCCAACCAGAAAGCATCGCTGTTATTGCGACACAGCCAAACACAAAGAACTCATTAAATGCCTGTGCTTTAGCGCGATTTTCAGGTTTGTAAGACTGGCTAAACATGCTGGTTGCGGAAATAAACATAAAGTTCCAGCCGACTCCCAGCAATATGAGGGCAAGGGTGAAATGCCACAGGGACTGACCGTGAACATTAATGGCAATGCAACCTATAAACAAAATCGCCCCCGCCACTATCATGTTGCGCGCGCCAAACTGTTCTATTAGCCGCCCAGTGAAAAACGCCGGTACGAACATGCCCAAAACATGCCACTCTATAACCCCGGCGGCTTTGGTAAAATCAAAACCGCAACCAAGCATGGCTAGGGGTGTCGCTGTCATTAAAAGGTTCATAACTGCGTAGGCAACCATGGCAGCAAATACTGAGATCATAAAGTCGGGTTGAGATATGATACTTTTTAACGGTTCACTCGGAGCTTGTTCACTCAGCTTTTGTGCTGGTGGGAAGTCAATGGTTTGCAAAACGATCAACGCGATGATGTTGAGACCAAGCACCGCAGCAAACGCACCTATATACAGCCCGTCGGGTAAAAGGTTTTGAGACATAACAGCAAGATTCGGTCCCAATACTGCAGCCAGAACCCCGCCTGCCATAGAAATGGATATCGCCCTGTGTCTTGCGCTTTCAGCACTCACTTCAATAGCTGCAAACCGATAGAGTGTCCCGAAACCAATACCAATACCGAGCAGCAATGTCGAGAAACAAAACAACCAGAATAAACCATGGCTGAGCGAGTAAGTTGCAAGCGATGCCCCAATGATCCCGAACAGGTTACCCAAGCTAAAGCCTTTCCTTCTTCCAAGTTTGCCCATGATTAGAGAAGCAGGAATGGTCGCAGCCATTAGACCTAAAAACTGTAACCCGACAGGCAGTGTAATCAGGCTTTGAGACGGGGCTATCTCTTTTCCAATCAATCCAACAACGGAAATTAAGACAATGTTTCCCGTCATCAATAAAGCCTGACAAAGGGAAAGAAGCCACACGTTTCTATTCATTTACATCGTTCCTTTTAAAACGCTGTCGGTAAGCCAATGGGCTCACTCCAAACTGACGTTGAAATAAATTTCTTAAATTATCTCCGCTCATTAACCCTGAGCGGCTGGCGATCCTTTCAAGTGTCAGGTCGCTGTTTTTTAGCAGGTCACAAGCCAGATTCAGGCGCTCTTTTAGCAAATACTGGTTAGGGCTGACATTAAGCTCGTTTCTGAAAATTCGACCTAGCTGGCGAGTGCTCAGCCCAATGTGCTCGGCGATCTGTTCTACTTTAATTTCAGCACTTAGTTTCTGGTGGATATATCGAATAGCACTCGCTACCCGCTTGTCACCTGCACTCTGAGCCTGTTGAAAAGATACAAACTGAGATTGCCCTCCGGGTCTGCGATAGAACACCAGAAGTTCCTGAGCAACGGAAACAGAAACCGCGTAACCCAGATCCTGTTCAACCAGTGAAAGACAGAGATCGATTCCTGCTGTGATACCCGCAGAGGTGGAGATGTTACCCTGATGAATGTAAATGGCGTCTGAATCGACCTTAATTTCCGGATAGCGCTGCTGAAGTGTGTCGCAGTGCCGCCAGTGTGTTGTGGCAACTCGATTGTTCAGAATGCCTGCCTCTGCCAGCCAGAAAGCACCAGTACAGACAGACGTCACTCGGCGGCAAGTATTTGAAGTGTTTCTAAGCCAGTCGAAAATGTCTTCCCGCTCTAGGTAGCTTCTGGAAAGGTTACCACCCGGAACTACTAGCGTATCCAGTTGTTGGATAGCCTGCCAGCTTTCCTCTGCGAAAAGCGTAAGCCCTCCGTCTGTTTTCACTTTTCCCTTTTCAAAAGAAAAGATGATCACTTCATATTCAGGCTCTTCATTAAATTTATTGGCTGAAGCGAAGACTTCTGCCGGTCCAATAACATCCAGACTTTGGCATCCCGGATAGGCGAATATCCCTATTTTCTTCATACATCTCCTTGATAGGAAAACCGTAGTTTTCTCTCTATTAGGAGTATGCTATGAACCTATCCTGTCCACAACGACGAATACCCGATCATTTCGGACACACCACCAGCGCGGAATGCCTAGGATCACGATTCCTGGACACAATTTTCATCGAATATCCTAAATCCGTTTTTGCCGGCAGCTTTGGCTTTATACATGGCAGTATCCGCCTGAATGAACAGTTCATCAGCCCCCAGTTCTTTACCTGGCTGCGGATAAAAAGTGATACCGATACTGGCAGAAACATGCAGTGTGTGCCCTTCGTGAACCATGGGGACGGCGACCGCCTCAAGGACTCTGCTGATGGGAATGTCATAAGCACAAGGTCGGGCAACGTTCTGGATAACGAATACAAACTCATCGCCACCAAATCGAGCGACTGTGTCACCAGCACGAATGGTATTGGTAAATTGTTCTGAAACGTGTTCAAGCATCAAATCGCCGACCTGATGTCCGTAGTTGTCGTTGATCTTCTTAAACCCATCCAAATCCAGAAACAGAATGGCGATGTATTGCTTACTTCGTTCTGTCTGCAACATTGCCTGAGTCAGACGGTCGGTAAGCAGAATACGGTTAGGCAAACCCGTTAAGGAATCGAAATGCGCAATGTAATTGAGGCGCTCTTCGTGTTTCTTCTTGATCGTGATATCGGAAAACAATCCGACGTAATGCGTGACTTTCCCATGTTCGTTGCGAATTGAACTGATGTTAAGATCCAGGGCGACTTCTTCCCCACTAGTTCGCTTCAACCACACTTCCCCATTCCATTCACCGGTTCGGACTAAAGACGAGCGCATATCTGAGAACTGCTCCTGATTCATAAAGCGATTCTGATATTCCAGCAGATTGAATTCACGGGAGTCGTCTGAGCTCACTCCTGTAATCATGTAGCAGGCTTCATTCACTTCGATCACATCCAGCTTTTCGTTACAGATGAATATGCCTTCGTTGGCATGTTGAAAAACACTTGCCGCCAGCTTTTCCTTCTCCTGTGCCAGATAGGTATCGGTAATATCTCGTACCGCGCCCACAGTGACGTCGGCTTTGCCGTCTGAATCAAATAACGTTTTACCTTCCTCGATGACATGTTTAATTCGACCATCCGCCATCTGAAGGCGGTGGCTAACGTAAAATGGTGTATTGTTCTCTAAAGATTCTCTGAATGCGCGGTCCACTTTGACTCGATCTTCTGGGTGTATCATGTCGAGAAACAGCTGATAGGAAGGTTCGTACTCTTCAGGATCCAGCTCGAATATATGGTAAATCTGTTCCGACCAATAAAGGGACTCAGTTTCCATATTCAGAGACCAACTGCCAATATTGGCAATACGCTGGGCTTCAATCAGGTTGTTCTGGCTTTCTTCAAGGTTTTCTGTATGACCCGTGATCTCCAGCTCAAGGTTTTTGATGCTCGCCACGAATGCCCAAAGAATAATGATTTCGGCAAAGATATATCCCAGAATGCCCCACCCGATGGTTTTGTGAACCGATGCCTGATACTGCTGGTGCAAAGGTGTCGCATCTTTCCAGAAGAACACTTTCCCCACTTCTTCGTTGAGACCACTCATCTCATTCTGATAGTCGACAATGGGTAACTGAACCACATTGTAGGGTCTGCCTTCGTACTGAATCACATCAAATCGATAATCGGGTTTAATCATCCCTGATTCGGTTATTTGACGAATCATGCCACTGAAAATGGGCTCAGACTGGTACTCGATAACACACAGGCACTTTTCAACATAAGGTAAGCGATGGTAATCCTCTTGAAACTCGATCCACATGGACTGAGCCAGAGCGGATGTTCTCAACGTCACTCCACTGCCAATACCGATATTGCTTTCAAGCTTTTGAAGCAGATTGCTTAATGGGGTGCCCAGATCTAAAGCTGCCACGACGGCATTGTCTTCTTCACTGGTCACAGGAACGACAGAACGAAGAGCGGCACTGGTACGCCCGATTTCGTAGCCTGAAATAGAGTCCCCCGTTGCTAGCACCTGACTAACAGTATTTCGGATACCGACGACAGAATCATCGAACCGAGAGGGTTGTTGTAAACGCAGAAAAGAATTGGAATCAGGAGGAAGGAATATTTGCAGCGACTTAATGTAAAACTCATCCTGAATCATCTGCCACGCAGGCATCATGTGATTCATGAGCCTTTGCCGTAAAAACTCATCGATAGTGTGATCAATTTCCCCACGTTGTTCGGCTTTCCAGCGCTCTTTCAGAATGTGATTCACACGTTCATCACCGGCGATAAACGTACCCATCAAACTCATGTCCGTCGCAGCTTGCTCCAGAACAGTTTGATAGCTCTGTTTGATTTGAATGGCTTGCTCTTCGATTGAGTTATTCAGAGATTGTCTGGCTGAGTTAATGCTGACAAGCACAAAGAGGATATCTATCAACGCGATGATCACGCTGAGAAGCAAAAAATTATTTCGGTGGTACTTTGAGAGGTACTTCATACCGTACCTAACCTCGCTCTATCGGAACTACTGTCTCCGTATTCAAACTTTCCCTGTTTGCTACAGAACTACCCAATTTTCCTACTAAACTAGGAACGCGAATTATTTCACCTAAGGCGCAATAAGTTTTCTGAGCAGCACAATCAGTGTCCGACTTTTATTCGGCGAATTCGACCCTTCATACGCAATACTTTCAGTAAGTATCAATTTTGAGCCAGAAAAGAAAATGAATGTTTGAACCCTGAAGGGTTGTTATACCCAAGTAACCTCAGGTTGCTAGGTTCAGCGAGAATTAACTGGCTTTTCAGACAAGACACCGATTTGAAGATCTAGTGGCTCTAAATCAAGAATCGGTAACGCAGTATGAAAGCCAGTTAAACTCGCCCTTGGGAGCTAATATACTGCTTCATTTCGTCGTCAAAGAATTTGGAAAGGACTCGTCATTCCACAGCATTCTTTTCCTTGAACTAAATCAGTATATTAAGCTCTGAATCCTGCAACATGAGGTCACTTGGGTATAGAGCCAAACTGTTCGTTCAGCACTGTGCTCAGGGTTCAAGAGGTGGCGAGGTATTTTGGTTGAAGCGATCCTAAACGATTATAACTTCAACGTTTTGATCGATAAGAGACTGTTTGTGTTCTTCTGAAATGCCACTGTCTGTGATCAGAACATCGACAGTGCTACAAGGGATCACTTTATAAACACTGACCTTGCCGAATTTACTTGAGTCCGTCACAACAATGGTTTTCTTTATCGACTCACACATAAACCGATAAAGGCGCGCTTCGTGTTCACTATGTGTCGTAATGCCATGGTCCATGTGTATTCCATCGACACCAACGAAAATTTTATCGAAATGGTAGTCTTTTAAGCTCGCTTCGGCTTGAGGCCCATAAAAAGACTGGCTGTCACAACGTAAAGTTCCGCCTGTAATCATCACATCTAAACCTGAGGATGCAGAAAGTGCCGTGACAATATTCAGCCCGTTGGTCATAACCGTCAGATCGCTTTCCTCCGCGATCAACTTCGCGATGTATTCAGTGGTGGTGCCAGCGCCCAGAATAATGGCATCTTTAGGTTCGATCTGTTTGACCGCTTCCTTGGCGATTATCATTTTTTCTGGTGCATGATGCGTGAGTTTGATTTTGTTCGATGACTCAGCAAGAGAAGATTGGTTGCGAATCGCTCCACCATGAGAGCGAATTAATAAGCCTTTTTCATCCAGATAGTCGAGATCGTTCCTTATGGTGACCAAGCTGACATCGTGTAATTCTGAAAGCTCTCCCACCGACACACTGCCATTCAGATTCAGTCTGTTCAGTATACTTTCTCGTCTTTTACTGGTTTGACTCATATTTTGAAGCTACCCTCTATCTACTTCGTAAGGAGGCTATATTTTTATAACAAATTTCGAGCCTTGCCTAGAGGCCTTACTCTTAAGGGGTATATCGATCACTCAACGTTATTTGCCTGACAATTCATCTAACCGCGATGTTCCCTCCATCGGGCCAGACACCGTTACTGAACGAGAACCACATTCTGTAGCTAACCTTAAAGACTCCTCAATTGGCTTACTCTGTAATCGAAATGCAACATAAGCGCCGCCAAAACAATCACCTGCGCCTGTCGGGTCCACTTCTTCAACGGGAAAAGCTTTCTGCTCGAACGTGTGTGTCCGTGTGAATACTTTTGCACCTTTTTCGCCCTGCTTGAGCACAACTTCACTGACACCATAGACATTAAAATACTCATTTATCGCATTTTCGAGATTATTGCTTTCGGATAAAGACGTAATTTCCGCTTCACTTGGCATAAAAATATCGGTCACTTTTAAAATTTCGATCAGTGAGCGTTTCATCGAGTCATCCAGCAGCTCCTTTCTAATATTAGGATCAAAAGACACAGAACCCTGATTGCCTTTCACAATTTCTATCGCTTTGGTGGTCAAAGACGCAATATCCTTGTTAAACAAAGAGGAGCCCATAATGTGGAGATGAGTACATTGTTCGAGCACGGTTAAATTGGCGTTATCCAGATTAAGCTTTCCACACGCCGCATTCTTAATGTTGAAGATAAAATCACGGCTGCCATCCGCATGATAAGTAACAAACGCCGATCCGGTCGTTTCTTGGTCCAGTACTGAAATACCCGAAATATCTACACCGTCTTGCTTCAGTCTGTCGAGATTAATGCGACCGAAGCCATCATTGCCGACGGCTGAAATGATTGCGCAGTCCACACCCAGCTTCGCCACCTGATCAATAAAAATTGCAGGCGCACCGCTGGGGTATGGTCCAGTAAACGTTCCTGTTTCAGATAAAGCCTGGTCGACTTCCGTGGCCATTATCTCAACCACGATTTCGCCTATGGTTACAATCTTCATGTTCACCCTTTCTTGTTTTTATACACGTCGATACCGACAGCAATTAGAATCACGATGCCCTTAACGATCAGAGACACAAAAAAGTCGACATTCATCAGGCTCATAACATTGCTGAGAACAGCAATGATGAGCGCACCAATGAGTGTGCCGATAATGGTGCCGCGACCACCAGTTAATGAAGTGCCGCCAAGAACACAGGCTGCAATGGCATCCAGCTCCATTCCATTGGCAGAGGTTGGCTGAGCGGAAAACATTCGGGATGCGAGCATCACTCCGCCAATCCCAGCCATTAAGCCGGTGATCATGTAGGAATAAATGGTGGTTTTGGACACGTTAATGCCTGAATACGCCGCCGCTTCCGGGTTGCCCCCAACGATGTAAACTTTGCGTCCAAACGTGGTTTTCGATAGTAGGAAATGGTTCAACGCAATCATGGCGATAAGAATGACAATGGGAAACGGAATGCCAAGAAAATATCCGTTAAACACGTACTCAAAAGGGGCATTGTCGTACAGAGAGATCGCCTGACCGTCACTGGTTAGCATCGCGGCACCACGCCAGATTCCCATAAAACTCATGGTGACGATGAAAGGATGCACACCAAGCCATGTGGTAATAAATCCATTCGCAAACCCACACAATACGGAGACACCAAGCGCTACAGGCAGCATCAAAGAGAAAGGCAAACCATAAGTTAAGCCCACCACCAGCACCAGCCCGGTCAATGCGACAATCGAACCCACAGACAAATCGATACCAGCAAGCAAAATAGCGTACGTCATTCCAAAGGCAACAATCGCAACAATGGAAGTCTGCAAAACAATGTTGGTTAAGTTATTGACTGTGAGAAAGTACTCAGACAAGAAAGAAGACACGATCATCAATAAAACAAGCCCACCAAGAATACCGCCATACTCCTTGAAAAACGCTTTAATCATCGGAATCCACTCCTGTTGCGTATACCATTACTTTGTCTTGGGAAAGCCCTTTTGTATCGAGCTCTTTCACGATTCTTTTATTCCTCATCACCAGTAACCTGTCACTCATGTTGAGCGCTTCCGGCAATTCAGAAGACACCAAAATCACTGCCGTTCCGAGAGCGGTAAGGTCACGGATAATATTGTAAATTTCGTATTTGGCACCAACGTCTACACCCCGGGTTGGCTCATCCAGAATCAGGATTTTGGGCTGTTGCTCTAACCATTTTGCCAGCACAACTTTTTGCTGGTTTCCACCACTTAAAGAGCCCACTTCCTGCTCAGAATCGTGGACTTTTACCCGCATTTTACGAATGCTGGTATCGGTGATGCGTTGCTCTTCACTTTCGTTCCGAATGCCTGCTACTGCCACTTTTTCAAAGCTCGTCAGGTTACAGTTGATATGAACACTGTGGTCAAGCACCAAGCCCTCTTCTTTTCTGTTTTCAGTAACGAAAGCAATGCCGTTTTGTATCGCTTTGCTGGGGCTATCGATATCAATGGATACGTCATTAACTTCAATGTTTCCCTCATAGGGCAACATGCCAAATAAGGCATTCATGACATCGGAACGACCTGCCCCGACCAGCCCAAAGAAGCCAACCACTTCTCCCGGCTTAACATCGAAGCTCACTTCCTGAAAATACGTGGGGTTAGTTAGCGAGCGAACCCTCAAAATGGGAGCCTCGCCTATTTGTGCATCTGGAACTTTAGGAGGGTAAATGTCGTTCATTTCTCGCCCGACCATCATGGTGATCAGGGAATCTATATTGGTTTCGTCTTTCTTTACGGTATCGATGTACAAGCCATCTCGCATAACAGTGATATCGTCAGAAATACGCATGATTTCCGCCATCTTGTGGCTTACATACACAATGGCTTTGCCTTCCGATTTAAGCTCTTCAATGATGTTGAAAAGGATTTCCACCTCGGAATCGGAAAGTGAGGAAGAAGGTTCATCGAAAATCACCACTTCAGACGAGTAACTTAGCCCTTTTGCAATTTCGACCAATTGCCGTTGTGCCATAGATAAAGAACTCACCCTGATAACTGGCGAAATAGGAATCTTGTACTTGTCGAGTAGCGCCTTGGTTGAACTGATCATCTCTGTATCGTTGATCACACCATATTTGGAAGGCTCATTGTTGGCGTATATGTTTTCTGCAACGCTCAGGTTGTTGCACAGGGAAAGCTCCTGAAAAATGATGGCAATGCCATGCTCACGTGAATCCAGTGGCGACTTAAACGTCACCGTCTCACCTTTTTTGATAATGTGACCACGCGTTGGCGAATGGACACCCGCCAGCATTTTCAATGTGGTGGATTTTCCACATCCGTTTTCACCCAAAATGGTATGAACACGACCTGGAGACAACTTAATAGAAAGCCCATCTACCGCTTTAACCGCGCCAAAATGCTTGCTTAAGTCGTGGGTTTCTAAAACAACATTCTGCATATCACTATCCGACATAAAATCTCACCTGAACAACTTGAGCACAGAGCACTCAAGTCGTTCAGTTACCGCGTGTTATTTACCCGTATATAGAACAGGTACGATCGGATATTCGGCATCAACCGATTTACCAGCCAGATGATCAACCGTTGCTTTGATGGCCTTTCTGCCCATGGTATCAGCGTCTTGTTTCACTACACCAATCAGGTGAGCATTATCATCCACCGCTTTAATGCCTTCAGGCATGCCATCAAACCCAATCACCACCGCATCAGATTTTTGCTTGGTAACGGCAAGCCCGGCACCGATCATCATGTCGTCACCAAAGGCAAAGATAAGGTCTGTTTCAGGGTTTGCCTGAAGCATGTTAATAGTTGAAGTCAGGGACTCTTCGCGTGTTTTACCTGGCTGAACCGCGACAATCTTGATGTCAGTGTCGGCAACAGCATCACGGAAACCGCGCAATCGGTCTTCAACTGAGGAGATTCCAGGGTAAGACAGCATAACAACGGTGCCTTTACTGTTCAGGTGTTTGACAGCAAGTTTTCCTGCCTCTACCCCACCACCGTAGTTATCTGTTGCAACATGCGAGACCACTTTGCTGTTTTCTGCACCGATATCGACGGTAATAACCGGAATGTTTGCACGCTCGGCTTTCTTCAAAGGACCGCGGACACCTTTGGAATCCACTGGAGAAATGATGATTGCGTCGACATTTTTGATAATACAATCTTCGATGTCGTTAATTTGTTTTGCTAAGTCCTGGTTAGCAATAGAAACTTTTAAATCCACGTTATTTTCAGTCGCACCAGCTTTCAGACCTTTTGCCAACGCAATATAAAATGGGTGTGATTGCGTTAGAAGAGAGGCACAAACTGTTGATTCATTAGCCGCATGGGCATTCATTGAAAATGCAGACATGGCAGCCATTGAAGCAATTAAAAATTTTATACTTTTCATTTTACTTTCCTTGTATCGCTTGTGATGACCTGACGCCAAGCTCTGCTGACATGAGTCATCGGCTATTTGTTTGAACAAAAAGCAGAGAGGTCCGAAACAATGAATCAGCCCTACTTTGATATTACGCACAGAATTGAATATGTGCATAACGCCTCTTGTTAAACTTATCGTTTATCAAAACATCACAACAACATTTAAAAAGCAAAAGAAAGTTTACGTAAGTTAGATTTCGATCAACTTTATCTATTCATTTGTCAATATGAAAAGTAAAAACACCCATCAACCTCACAAAAACATCTATAAAATGTGATCAAAGTCACCTTTGCATGGATTTTACGCTCACATTTCGATCAATGTGATCGAGGCGAAATTTTTTCACATTTCTTTCCTTTATTTTCATAAAACACAATAAAGAAAGATTTCGAAAGGAAAGTAAGTGCAAATTTTACTGGATATGGTGGCTCAACATAAGGCAGGTACAAAAGTCGGAATTTATTCGGTTTGTTCAGCACACCCATTGGTGCTGGAAGCCGCGCTCCGTCAAAGCCTAGCTGATGCCAGACCGGTACTAATAGAAGCCACATCTAACCAGGTGAATCAGTTTGGTGGCTACACTGGTATGACACCTCAAGACTTCAAAGAGCTGGTGTTTTCTCTAGCCAAGTCATTGTCGGTTCCAGAGTCTCAGGTTTTGCTTGGTGGTGATCATTTAGGACCAAACTGCTGGCAAAACGAAACCGCCGATTCTGCAATGCAAAAATCCGAAGATTTGATAGAAAGCTATGTAGAAGCAGGTTTTCGAAAAATTCATCTCGACTGTTCGATGCCCTGCTCAGGTGACCCTGTTCCATTGAGTGATGAGACCATTGCATCACGAGCCGCTCAGCTTTGTGAAGTTGCAGAAAAAACCTGGCGATCATGCGGAGGTCCCGCTCCTGTTTACATCATAGGAACCGAAGTCCCTGAGCCCGGCGGTGCAAAAGAAGACTTAGACGATGCATTGGAAGTCACCAATGAAAAAGCGGCGGAAAGAACCATTCAGATTCACAAAACGCGTTTTGAGCAATGGGGGTTAGCCGACGTCTGGGAACGGGTCATTGGGCTGGTTGTGCAGCCTGGAGTCGAATTCGATCATCATAAAGTCGTGCATTATCAGCCGTCCAAAGCCAAGCCGCTGAGTAACATGATTGAGAAATATCAGACTCTGGTTTACGAAGCGCATTCAACGGATTACCAATGCAATGGTGCGTATTCACAGCTGGTGCAAGACCATTTTGCGATTCTAAAAGTAGGACCAGCACTAACGTTTGCTTTGAGAGAAGCCTTATTTGCACTCGATTGTATTGAACGTGAATGGGTCGATTCCGAAGTAACCTCTGACCTGAAACATGCCATTGAGCAGGCTATGGATGAAGACCCAAGCTACTGGGCTCGCTATTACGAAAAATCCGGCAAATTTCAGCAAATAGACAAGCACTACAGCTTGAGCGATCGGATCCGTTACTACTGGCCAAATGAAAAGGTAAAGAAAGCGGTGGGAAAACTATTCCGTAATCTGGAAAGTAACCCACCTCCCCCAACTTTGCTCAGCCAATATCTGCCCAATCAAAGCCAAAAAATTTCTGCGGGGAAGTTAACCAACCATCCAAAGGAAATCGTGATCGATAAAGTCATGGAAATAACCGAAATATACAGCGCTGCTTGCTATCAGAAGTAGTTGTTTTAATGAAGTACAAGCCCGTTACTTAAGCGGCGTCTGAGGAGAATTTAGGTTAATGAACAACATCATAAACAGCAATTATTGGTTAACAAAAGCCAGAAAGGAGGGATTTGCCGTTCCTGCGTTTAACTTTCATAACCTGGAAACGGTTCAGGTCATTTTAGACGCAGCGAAAGAGCTGGATTCCCCAGTCATTTTGGCGGGCACACCCGGAACGTATCAGTACGGCGGTGCACGCGAGCTCGTACATATGGTCAACGCTGCTGCATTTGAACGCAACATGCAGGTTGTGGTTCATTTAGATCATCACCACGACATTGCGGACATCGAGCGTAAGGTTCAGCTTGGCATTCGCTCCGCCATGATAGACGGAAGTGCATTACCACTGGAAGAGAACATTGCCCTTACCAAAGAAACCGTCAAAATCTGCCATACCTATGGTTGCTGTGTTGAAGCTGAAATTGGTCAGCTTGTCGGGCAGGAAGACGATTTGATAGTTGAATCCGTTGCCGATCCGTACACCAACCCAGAAGACGCCGTTAAACTGGTGGAACAGACCAACATAGATTCCCTAGCTATTGCTATAGGTACGGCACATGGGCTTTACAAAGATGAACCACGATTAGATTTTGAACGCCTTGCAAGAATAGCTAAACTTATTGATATTCCATTGGTATTACATGGTGCTTCCGGTATCAGTGTTGCTGATGTACAGCGCTGCATTTCTCTCGGTGTTGCTAAAGTCAACGTCGCAACTGAGTTAAAAATCGCGTTTGCCGATTCTTTAAAAAATGCGTTCAACGAAGACCCCAACATCAATGACCCAAGAATTTATAATGAAGCGCCGAAAGCAGCCATGGCTAAATTGGTTAAAGAAAAAATCCTGATGTGTAAAAGCGAAGGGAAACGCTAGGTGAGTTATGAGCGCCTATTTTGATGGCAAACATATCAAGACATAAAATCATTGCTCTTATAAAAAGCAGTTTGAAAAAATGAAAAGCAGAAAGGCTCTCCCCCTTTCTGCTTTTATCATTAAGTTACGTTAATATCGACGCTATTTAATTGCGGCTTTGATTAACGCTTTTGCTGTTTCTGCATCGCTCGCGGTGTCGACCTTGGTAAAATAGGTCAGCGCTATATTTTTAGGTTCATCAACACCCGTGATAACAATATAGTCATCCTCAATACCATAACCAAGCAGTGCTTGAGATACCTGCATATTATCTTTTGGCGATCCAACTATCACGATGGCTTTCACTCCGTTGAAACGTTCTTTTTCTAAAGAAGAACCCTGTTGAAGAACGATACTTGAATCAAGTACTGCAACCTGATGGTTTTCCGAAGCATAGAGTGCTCGCTCACCCGATGTTGCCTCAACAGGTCCTTCCATGTTGACCATTTCCGTTATCAAATCCAGCGGTGAGTTCGTGACATTCTCCACTAAAACATGAACGGGCTTCGCCAATGCAGAGACAGAAAGAAACGTTGAAACGGTTAAAGCCAATATTGATTTCATTTTCATAATTTTTGTCCTGTTATAATTTATCTATTTAGCGTTCCAGTTTCATGTACTCGGTACCACTTTCCTGATTTACCAGCCACACACTTCGTTCCGACAGAAAAGTTTTTCGCTGCGGAGTAGCTCGCGTAGCTGCGTTCATACGAAGCGCCCTCAACGACCGTCAGTACATCGCTGTTGTGATCGGCATCATATTGACCACGGTCCATGCTCAACGTGTGTCGGAATATCTGGTTTCGTACACCTTCATCAGGATTACAGTTGCCCTGATTGACTGTCTCGCGCCAAATGGTAAATGAACTAAAATCAATGTCACGCCAAGCTGATTGACCAATTCGATTGTCAACGAGGCTACTCGACCCACTCGAAACTTCAGAATTAAAACTAGATAGCGGCCAAATTGCATGTGCATTCAGTTTAAATTCGGAACTTGAACCCGTATCTGATGTCAACTCCGTACCGTGCACCGTCATGACAGTTTCTTCCGTTGAAAACCCACTTTCATAACCGACTGCAAAGTTCACCGACGCTTCTTTCCCAGTGCTGCCTTCTACACCAAACGAGATACTTGTCGATTTTGCGATATCCAGTGTTTTATTTTGGGTACTTGTCTTAGGGAAATAGTCATCTAAGCGCCAATAACGTGAATTTCCATTCCCACCGGGCACCGAAGGATTGTTCTTGGCGTCAACCGTTTGTATCTGCGTTTTGACGTTATTAAACACGTTATTAAGTTGATTCGCCCCCCACGCATTCCAGCTAGCGACTAAGTTCCCTTTAAGATCACTCGTCTTATATTGAGGTGCATTGCTACAAATTCGCGGCGTTATCGTGCCTATACAATAAAAATGTTGCTCCCTAAGTTGAGCGCCACCAGTGGTGTACACTACATAGTGAGTTTCACCACCTCCTGATAGCATGATCAGCTCCAACTCGTGGGTAATGTCGACTTTCTCTTCCATCTGTGCCCAAGTGTTATAGCTCGTTGGATAAATATTGTACTTAAATGGGTGCAGTGAAACTTCGATTTGCCCTCGGCTCAAAGGAACATGTGTACACGTATTTTGAGATTCTATTTCTCCCAACCCTAAATTTCTCAACTGAGCGTTCGCAACTTTGACTCGCGCATTATACGTCTCGCAAATCCCTTGTTTTGATTCACCAAAAGGATTGACTACGATAGGACTTATCGAGACCGTACTTATATTTGCGTTAACACCGAACGATAAAAACGAAGCCAAAATCGCACTCGATAACGCCCCAAGCCTAGCTGAATTGTTATGTTGATTAACTATCATAAAATTTCCTAAATAATACTTATTGGATTAAAAGCAACTCTACCGTCGACGAAACAGTTGAAGTGTAGAGCTGCATCATTAGTAACACAGGAAATATTGAAAGATAAATTGATAATTATATTATCAGAGTAAAGATCACATTTTATAAATTACCGAAATAAATAAAACGCACTTAAATCGCAAATTAAAATAAGTTATTAACTATAAATATTAGTAGCTTAAGTTACTCAACTTTATTAGCCAACCTGGTAAAAACCAAACCAAACTCGCACCTAAAATTATGATTTTAAGCGGTTAAAATCAACCACCTTTAATTAAATGCCTTATCACCACCATCAATCAACTTTACTTTCAGGAACTGTGTGTTCAGTAAAAACGAACAATATATTAAGTATAGAAAAATGGCTAATTGGTTATTAGATAAATGTACTTTTAAAACGTTAAGGTGTACTTTTCAGTAGGTTTCGATATTTGAAGTGGTATCTAATAAAATTATAATTAGGTGATTTCTGCCACAGGAATTATTCCTTATTAACTATCGAGATCTTGATTCAATTTATATAAAACAGTTCATAAATAACATAAATTCAATATTCTTTGTCGATTTTCTATGATGCTGGATCGTCACTTATTTTCTTTATAAAAAAATAGACGCCGAAGCGTCCATTTTTATATCAGATACGTTATGTAATTACTGCGCGATACCACCTTGCGTCAGTTTCGCTGGATCAAGCAGTTTTTCTAGTTCCTCGCGGCTTAGATCCGTTTCTTCTTCTGCTACGTCGATAATGGCGCGCTGTTCTTTGTACGCTTTCTTAGCAACTTCTGCCGCTTTCAGGTAACCAATCACTGGGTTTAGTGCCGTCACTAGGATTGGGTTCTTAGCCAACGCGACTTGCAGGTTGTCTTCGCGAACTGAAAATGTGGACACCGCTTTATCTGCCAATTGCGTAGAAGCGTTAGCCAATAGCTCGATGCTTTGAATGATGTTCAAACCAATCACAGGCAGCATTACGTTCAACTGGAAGTTACCAGACTGACCGCCGATGGTGATTGTCGTGTCGTTACCGATCACTTGCGCCGCTACCATCGCTGCCGCTTCTGGAATCACAGGGTTCACTTTACCCGGCATAATGGAAGAACCTGGCTGAAGCGCTTGCAGCTCGATTTCGCCAAGACCTGCTAGAGGCCCTGAGTTCATCCAGCGAAGATCGTTGGCGATTTTCATGATAGCAACCGCACCTGTCTTAAGCTGACCAGACAGGCTGACGATCGCGTCTTGGCTAGACATGTTGTAGAAGAAATTTTCACTCGGCTGGAAAGACACGCCCGTTGAAGCCGAAATGTGTTTGGCAAATAAACCAGAGAATTCTGGCACAGCATTGATGCCAGTGCCTACTGCTGTACCACCTTGCGCTAGTGCCTTCACTCGCGGTAACGTTTCTTGAATGCCGTTGATGGCAGAATCGATTTGGAATTTCCAACCACGAAGTTCTTGTGCCAAAGTAACTGGCATTGCATCCATCAGATGAGTACGACCTGTTTTCACGACGTGCTCTAGGGTTTTGGCTTTCTCTTCTGTTTTGTCGCTCAGGTACTTCAGTGCAGGCACTAGTTGGTTTTCCGCCGCCAATGCTGCGCTTACAGCAATTGCCGTTGGAACCACATCGTTACTGCTCTGCCCCATGTTTACATGATCGTTTGGATTGACTGCTTTACCTGCTTTTTGGGAAGCCAGAGTTGCGATCACTTCGTTGGCGTTCATATTAGAACTGGTACCAGAACCTGTCTGGAATACATCAACTGGGAATTGTTCGATGTGCTGACCATCAATGATTTCCTGGCAAGACTCGGAGATTGCGTCTGCAATGTCCTGCTCTAGCAAGTTCAGTTCAGCGTTCGCCTTGGCTGCGGCTTGCTTTACGAAAGCCAAAGCCTGAATAAATTTTGCTGGCATTGTAATGCCGCTGATTGGAAAATTGTCTACCGCTCGTTGGGTCTGTGCTTGATATAGTGCTGCTTCCGGTACTTGCACTTCGCCCATGCTGTCTTTTTCTATACGGTACGTAGTCATTCTATTTCCTTTATAGATCATTGATGTATTGGATGTCTCGCAGGTCTTGTTGTAGCGTTAAGAAACGTTCGTAGCCTGCTGATGAGTGGCAGTAATGCCGTTTTAGGGCAATGAGTGGTCCGTGAATTTGATCTAAACAGATTTGTCGAAGAACCCGACAGTTGGTGGCGTCGTTAATGGCTTGCAGTAGGTTGTAATACACTCTACGAAGAAACAACTCTTCCAGCAGAGGGTTGGCAAATTCTGAACCTTCCCCATACCAAGACGCTAAATTCAGGCTTGCCTGTATATAGCCAAACACCACTTCATGTTCAAAACCATTTTCTTCAGTATGAAACAAAAAGCGATCTTCCGCCTGATAGAAGGCTTGGTATAAAAAGGTAGACTCTTTCATGATCGACTCAATTGGACTAAATCTTATTGATAACCATTATCATTCCAATTAAGTCAATCTTTCAAGGCTTTTGTCGTTAGTTGACTTGATATTGCTGCACAAACGACATATCTGGTTCTACTCCCAGCCCATGCCCGGTTGGTAAGGTGATAAATCCACCGTTTTGAGCGACCTGATTTTGCACATCTAGAGACTCAACCAGCAAATTTTCCCGGAATAAATTTGGTGTTGTATCGTATTCCAGCATTGGCTGAACGGGATGAGCACCACCCGGTAAATGTGGCATTGAAGCCAGCAGGTGAATATTGGTGGCAACCGCAATCGCGGATCCCCAAACATGGTTCACGACAGGCACGAAATGACTATGCGCCATAGACAGTACTTTCTGGTATTCCGTGATCCCACCCAGTGCACAGGTTTCCGGCTGAAGCAGATCCACGCATTTGTGCTCAACCAAATCGCGAAATCCCCAGCGTGAAAATTCCGCTTCCCCACCGGCAATGCACATATCCAGATGAGTACACAAATCCCGATACCCCTGTTTGTCTTCTGGAGCAACGGGTTCTTCAAACCAACTCACACCTAGCCGTTCAAGCTCTCTGCCCAATGGCAACGCTTCTCGGGTTGTGTACGCGTGATTGGCATCGACCATAATTTCTATGTCATCGCCAACGGAATCTCTTACCACTTCAACCAGCTCAACATCTTGAGACACGCCTAAACCGATTTTCATCTTCATGGATTTGAAGCCTTTTGACGCAATGTCCGCACTTTCTTTGGCAAATCGCTCTTTCAAATCAGGAACGCGTTGCAACATCATCCCATATCCGTAAACAGGGATGGTTTCACGGAATGCGCCACCAAGTAACTGATAAATGGGTTGTTGGTAAAATTTACCTTTGATGTCCCAAAGTGCAATATCTACGCCCGATAACGACTGTAAAGGCATACCTTTCTGCCCATGATCTCGAAGTAAGTTGTATACCTTGTGCCATATCACTTCGTTATCCAGCGGATTCATACCGACGATCATCGGAGCGATCACCTTTTCAACGATAGTCTTATTAGCCAGTGCAACTCCACCACCGCCAAATGCCTCTCCGTATCCCACCAGTCCATTGTCGGTTTTTATCTCAATGATATGGGCAGTGCGTTTGGTGTAATACTGTTGCGAGTAACCCAGTTCTTCTTCAAGGTCATATTGCAGTACGTAACTCTTCACCTGTGTAATTTTCATGGCGACCTCATTAACTTCCTTGTGCACTCAGCTTTTGCCATTGCGAAACAAACGCTTCTACGTTTTGAGAAAACTCGCTGAGTGAAATTCCCGGTCGATATAACCGACTTCCTAAGCCAAACCCCTCTGCCCCGGCTTTCATAAATGGCGCCATCGTTTCAGGTGTGATTCCGCCTACTGGCAGTATTTTGATATTGGGAGGGATCACGGCTTTCCATGCCTTTAACCCCGTAGCTAAGACCTGTTCTGCCGGAAACATTTTGAGTACATAAGCGCCCGCGTTAATGGCTTTGAACGCTTCCGAAGGCGTTGCCACACCGGGAATCGGTATCAGATCTTTGCTGATGGCGTATCGAATTAAGGTTTCATCGGTGTGAGGCATGACAATCAGTTTCCCGCCAACCTCGCTCACCTCATCGATTTGTTGTTTCGACATCACCGTTCCAGCGCCAACCAGACTTTGCTTGCCAAAACGCATCGCCAGTTTTTGTATGCTGTTTAGTGGCTGTGGCGAATTCATCGGCACTTCGATCAAATGAATACCACCTTCAGCTAACACCTCGGCATAACGCTCCACTTCTTCTGGTTTTACCCCCCGAAGAATCGCAACCAAACCACAAACGCTCAGTGTGTCGTTTAATGCCTCTATTTGTTGGCTTGAATCCATGAATGCATCTCCCAAATGCCCTGAGCCGCCGTATTGTTGTACTGCGTTACTAAGGCTTCTGGCTTGAAGTAACGCAGAGCGATTCGATACAAATCGCACAACGACTCCTCACCAATCAAAGAAATTTCTGTTGGAAGACCACCTAATGCCTGCTTGGCTTCTTTCACTTCTGAACCAATCAATAAACCGGAGAGATAAGAAAATCGCAGCTCCCCTTTGACTTCACCAAACAGCACCGCACTACGACAGGAAAACAGCTCAGACATGATGCCTGAACCATTTAGAGCAGCATCCACACCTTGTAAAAAGGTATCGATATCCATGTCATTTTGAATATCTGTACCACCTGCGTTCAAGATTGAATGTTTTTTCAAAAGGGAATACAGCTCACCTGTCATGTACGTTTGGAACTCACTGATCTGAAGGTTTTGGATCAGCACCCATTTGGAATGGGTACCGGGTAGGATGACCCAACCGTCGTAAGTGCGCTCCCAGCTGTTAAGAAAAGGCAGAAGTTGAGTCTCTTCTCCACGCATCAGGTCTATTTGCCTGCCGTGGAAACAGACTCCGGGAATTAGATGGACTAACTGACAGTCTTTAGTAAGAAGAGAATGACCACCCGCATGGATGTCTTCGATACCGCAAGGGGCATCGACATAAGGCACTTCCACCCAGCCAATTTTGCTGGTAACCATGCCCGTCAAATACACATGCAATGCCGGATACGCCATGATCCAGTCGTCTACCGCCGCATAAAAAACTTGCTCAAAAGACAGCGTTTTGCCTTCATTCTTAGGGCGCTGAAGTACACCCCAAGGGAAGCTTTTTTCAGCCATCACATTGCCCTGCTCACTGAGTAAGTAAGCACGTAGCATGGTGGATCCCCAATCCATAGCAATCACACTGGCGGTTTCTTTGGTCATTCTGAATCTTCCTTAATTCAATGCCCGCGTAATTCGTTTCACTGCTAAGTAATCGTGCAGTGCTAAGTGCGAGCAATCGCATCCGATACCCGACTGTTTGATCCCTCCATGGGGCAAGTCGATACCATACTTCACACCATTGATTTGGATTTCGCCAAATCGCAGCTGGTTTGCGCACCGTTCGGCTTTCGCTTGGTCCTGTGTGAACACATACGCCGTTAAGCCTGCTTCGGTGTCATTAGCATGATCCAGTACTTCCGCTTCATTTTCAAACTCATAGAGTGAGACAACCGGTCCAAAGATCTCTTCCTGATAAATTCGCATACTGGTATCGAGGTTTGAAAGCACCGTTGGCATATAGAAATGCCCTTGCTCGACGCCTTCAGGCTTCTGACCGCCATATAAAAGTGCAGCGCCGTTTTGCACAGAATCCTTCACCAGACTATCAACACGATTCCATGCAATTTCGTCAATAAGGGGTCCCATTTCCAAATCACTTTGAATGCCAAAACCCACTTTTACCGCCTTTGCTCGCTCTACCACTTTGTGAGCAAATTCCTTCGCCACACTTTTCTGAACAAACACACGGTTGGGCGTAACACAGATCTGCCCGCAGTTGCCAAATTTCACCGCACAGACAATGTCTGCTGCCAAATCCAGATCAGAATCGGCAAACACTAACACAGGAGCATTGCCGCCTAATTCCATGGAATAACGCTTGATGGATGTGGCACCAGTTTTCATGATGTGCTGCCCGGTGGCAATGGAGCCAATCAAGGTCAGCATGGATGGAATGGTGGACGACGACAAAGCGTCTCCCACTTCGGCATCATCGCCACATACGATATTCACGACACCTTTTGGTAAGCCAATGTCATGGCACAGTTTGCCGACCAGATAGGCTGAAATGGGCGACTTGAGCGAAGGCTTAATCACAATTGGGCAGCCAGACGCCATAGCCGGACCGATTTTGAACGCCAGATTCAGCAGAGGAAAATTCCACGCCAGAAACGCTGCGACTACCCCGACAGGTTCGTGAACGAGTCGATGGGTATGCGTGCCTTCTTTATCGACCAAGGAATCGGTTCTGAAGCGCGATATCTCTTCGGCATAAAACTGTAGGCTATTGACCAGAGATTCATAGTCTTCTTGTGTGCCCGCCCAGTTTTTTCCCATTTCGATCTGAATCGCTTCGCGAAGCTCTGTTTCATTCTCTATCACTGCATCACGCAATATGTTCATCCAAGCTGCACGCTCTGCAATCGTGGTGTTTGACCAGCTTGGGAAAGCCGCCTGCGCCGCCTCTAACGCACGATTCGCATCACTTGCCGAAGCTTTGGCTATCACCCCGGAAACCTGTTCAGTCGCGGGGTTGATCACATCAAACGTGCTGCCTGAATTGACCATCTCGCCACCAATGTACATAGGTAAAGTACTCATTGCGGTCTCCTAAAACGGTTTGTTGTCTGAAGTGAGATCCAACCAGTCCACTTCCGCTTGTGTCAGGGTTAACGACGCCGCATGAAGCGAGTTTTTTACCTGCTCGGGCGTTTCTGCCCCATTGAGGGCAATCACCGGGAATGGCTGGTTCAATACATACGCCAACGCCATCTCGAACATGTTGAGATTCTTATGTAGGGCAAGCTCGGTGGCTCTTTCTTTGCGTTCGAAGTTGTCATCGGAATAAAACACCCGAACCAAATCTTCATCGCTGGTGTCCTGACGATCGCCTTTGGCAAAAAAACCGCGCCCTAATGCTGACCACGCCACCAGTGGAAAGTCATTTTGAGTAAACCACTGTTTGTCCTTTTCTGAAGTGACAACCGTTTCTGGCCAGAAGGGTTCGTTAGCTTTAGCCAGCGAAAAGTGCGGGCTCGAGCTCATCATTTCCGCTTTGCCGTTGGCACGAGCGTAATCTATTGCTTCCTGAATACGTTCAGTGCTCCAGTTAGATGCACCATAAGCACGAATTCGCCCTTTCTTCACCTCTTCGTCCAGCGCATCAACCAGTGGACCAACGGGCTGACTTAAATCATCACGATGGAACATCCAGATATCCAGATAGTCGGTTTTCAACCGTTTAAGTGATCCATCAATCGCACGATGAACGGATTCTGGGTTGACCTTTGCCCCACCCGGGTGAAGCGGCGCACAATAGCCTGTGATCAGCCCTTTGGTCGCCAGCACAATATTTTCTCGTATTTCGGGGCTGGCTTCTAACCAGTCGCCAATCACCATTTCAGAGTAACCGTGCTCTTCCACCGCGCCATACACTTCGGCAGTATCGATGTAGGTGCCACCGTTATCGACGAAAGCATTGAGCAAACTGAAATCTCGCTTTTTGGTGTCTGGATGGAAAATCATCGTCCCCAGACCAATCGCCGAGACGGGCTTACTGATTGACTTTAAAGAGTAAGTTTTCATCGTCATTGTTCCTTATGCTCTTTGTCCATGTTCATTTAGTACTCACGCTTTACCCGTTTTCCTTGAAAGCGCATCAATCGAAACCGCAATCAACAGAATCGCACCGGAGAACATCAATTTGTCGGCGGCACTGGCACCAGAAAGATCCAGCCCGTTACCTAGTGATCCAATCACCAACGCACCTAAAATGGCATTCCATACACTGCCGCGTCCACCGAATAGCGAAGTTCCGCCAATAACGGCTGCACCAATGGCGTCAAGCAGAAGTGGACCTCCGGCAAAAGCATTGAAAGAAACCGACGCATAGCGAGACGCCCCTATAATTCCACCCAGTGCAGCCATCAAACCTGTAATCGCAAATGCTGCAATTTTGATTTGGTTGAGCGAGATCCCTACTCTTCGAGCAGATTCAGGGTTGCCCCCGACTGCAAACAGAGCGCGACCAAAAGGGGTGGAAGTGGTAATCCAGGCAAAAAGCAGCGTCACACCGAATAGAATCAACACCACTAAAGGCACACCTTTGTAGCTGTTCAAAGTCATCACCGCTGCGCCAGCAAGTACAGCAAAGAAGAGCACTTTGCCCGCGATACCAGACACCGAATCCTGTTCAAGCCCCATTTGCTGCCTTAGTCGATATTCCCTTGTTGCCATAAGCACCATGAGAAGAATGCCCACTGCAACCAACACCCAACCCAGCCAGTCAGGTAAACTTGTGGTGGTGATGCCTCGAATGAACGGATCGCGCACATTAATAGCGCCGTGAATGCCCAGAATCTTAAGCATCAGCCCCTGAAAACCGAGCAGACCAGCAAGTGTCACGACAAATGAGGGGATTCCGATGTAGGCAACCAGACTGCCCTGAAACATACTCAGCAATACGCCCGCTCCAATCGCGACAAGGCATGCCAACGGCGCTGGTACACCCATGTTGATGGTAAGCACAGCCAATATTGCTGCGCATACCCCAGCGGTAGCCGCTACGGACAAATCAATATCCCCAAGGAGCAGCAACACCGTAATGCCGACGGCTAATATCCCGACCACGGAACTCTGCATAAATAGGAAGTAGAAGTTTCGCGCACTGAGAAATGCAGGTTCTGTTATGCCGAAATAGGTCCATATCGCAAACAACGCAAATAGAACGGGGACGAAATTGCCAAACCTTGAGTTTCTAATCCTCTCAAACCAATTCACACGTTTTGCTGGCGGGTTGCTCCCACTTTTTGGCTGGCTAACTTTGGCTGAAGCTCTGGTGTTTGAAGGGTTGGTGGATGATGTGGAATTAACTGACATGCTTCACCTCTTCTTCATGACCGCGAGTCATCGCTACGACGATTTCATCTGGGGTGGTTTCTTCGGTGTTGTAGACACCAATGTTCTCACCATGACGCATCACAGTTATCCGGTCACACACTTCAAAGATGTCGGCAAGGTTGTGGGAGATGTACACCACCGCATGATTCGTTTCACGCAGGCGTTTGACCACATCCAAAACTTGTCTGGTCTGAGCCACACCGAGAGCGGCTGTTGGTTCATCCAGCAATACCACGCTGGAATCTGCACCTACAGCGCGAGCAATGGCAATAGCCTGACGCTGACCGCCAGACAAAACCTCAACTTTGGAGCGCACTGACTTAAGCGTTTTAACCTGAAGCTGCCCGACTGCATGTAACGCTTTCTTTTCCATTTCAAGGTGATCAAGCGGGCGAAGCGATCTTGGAAGCCAGTTCAGCCAGCCACTGTTTACAACAGGTTCACTACCCAGAGACAAATTCGCCGCAACATCGAGGTTTTCACACAGTGCCAAATCTTGATAGACGATCTGAATGCCAAGCTGATTCGCACTCTGGGGCGAGTCCACTGTCACCATCTCACCATCTACAAAAAACTGACCTTGATCGGCGATGTAGGCGCCCGCGAGTGTCTTCATCAGTGTAGATTTCCCTGCGCCGTTGTCTCCAACCAGCGCCATGACTTCCCCTCGCTGCACTTCAAAATGCACGTTTTTAAGCGCCTCGACACTACCGAATGATTTTCGGATGCCTTCGACCTTTAAATGAGGGACTGCTGCATGTTGTTCCATTGGCATTCCTCGCCTTATTTGCGTCCTTGAATGGGTGGGCTGCGCCAGAAAAGAAAATCTGGCACAAACCCTAATCACTCAAACTGAGTGCTACTGACAGAAACGTGTTTTCGCCGCTTCGCCCTGACATACATCGGATTTGCTGATCGAAGGATCATTATCGATAACGTATGCCACGCCATTTTCACCGACCACCGAGTAGTGCTCGACCGGAACGAAAGAGACGTCCGCATCCACACCATTTTTCACGGTGCCAGATGTCAGCGAATCAACGCTTTCACCCGCTAATAGCTTGTCGACCACCTGCGCTGTTACGCCGGCCATTTTGTCGAATGGTCGCCACACAGATTGTGTCTGTTGACCAAGCAGAATCAGTTGTAGCGCCTGAACGGTTGCATCTAATCCACTCACAGGAACCTTGCCAGCCATTCCCTGCTCTTCCATAGATGCGATAGCAGCGGCTGCGTTACCGTCGTTTGACGACACCACGCCCTGCACGTTGTTATCCAGTTTGGTGAGCGCCTGATCCATTGAACGACGAGCAATAGCCGGGTCCCAACCCTGAGTCCAGTTTTCGTACCCGAGTTTGCGCTCGCCAGAATCGAATAGTGGTTGCAACACGTTCATTTGCCCTTGGAAGATCACCGCAGCATTCGGGTCAGTTGGAGACCCTTTTAGCATCACCAATGTGTCCCCTTTTTTTGTGTTATCAACGATGTGCTGTGCTTGCGACTCACCGGTTTTTTCCATCGACGCCTGAATCCAGAAACTGGTGTTTTCAGAATGAATCATTCGGTCATAAGCAATAGTGGGTACGCTCGATTCCGCTGCCGAATCGGCAATGATTGCTGCGGACTCACCATCAATTGGAATCACCACAAGCACTTTTGCGCCACGGGTTAATGCCTGTTCAGCCTGACGCTGCTGTGTCGCGGTATCATTGTTGGCATTGAACACTTCCACTTTGGTGTCTGGAGAAATCTGCTTCATTGCCTGCACAAAAAAGTGCGCATCCTGACTTTCCCAACGAGGGTTCACGTTCTCTGGTAGCAGCATGGCGACAAAATCTTCTGCCAGCACAGGTGTGCTGCTCATGGCGAAAGCAGACGCCAGAGTTGCCATCGAAATCATCGCTTTGGTTTTCACGTTCCTAATCATGTTTTACTCCTGCTGTTCATTTCCCTTTGTTACAGCCCAATCGCTCTTGTGAGCGAACCGTTTTAGAACATCACTTAGTGTTTGCTTCTAATCTGTCCTTAAGCCTGTCGCTGGCATCCACCAGCAAATTCAGCATGCGATTCTTCGCTTCTTCCCCATCTCCTTTAGCGATCAGTTCGTAAACTTCTCGATGGAACGGGATGGACGATTCGTTTTCTCTTGGGTCGGTATTGGTCAGCCGAATACTGCTTAGCAGCGCTGAAAAAATGATGCCTTCAAGAGCACCTAAAAACTCGTTGTGAGTGGCACGCAAAATGGAGCGGTGAAATTGAGCATCGGCGAACACAAAATCTTCTGTCGAGCTCGTTTCTTTTTCCATCGCTTCAATGGCGTGCTTGATATTGTTTAAGTCTTCTTCCGTGGCACGTTGTGCCGCCCAGTAAGCCGCCTGAGGTTCAAAGATCACCCTGACTTCCATCAGTTGAGACAAGAACTCATCGGTTGGAGGCGTTGCCTGATACCAAGCCAATACGTCGTCGTCCAGCAATCCCCAGTCATTACGAGCACGAACTTTTGTGCCAATTCCGCGCCGTACTTCCAGCAGACCTTTGCCGACAAGGATCTTAATGGCGTCCCGAACACTAGACCGACTCACCTGATAGCGTTCTGCCAGTGCCCCTTCTTCTTCCAGAAGTTCCCCCGGTTTGTATAAGCCCGACACAATGCGACGACCTATTTCCCTTGCCACCTGACTTGCCAAACTTGGCGTTAAGCCTGCAATTTGTTTTAAGTTGTAGTAAGAAAGCTCATTCATAAGATGACCTTAAACATCTGATGTTTGCGTTAATGGTATTAATGCATTTTGTTAATAAATTGATCGAGAACTTTTTGTTCACTAAACAACCAACTCTTATTGCTGAAACACACGTCTCATTATTGGAGCGCTTTTTATAAGGGAGAGATCACTTATGGATCTTGAATTACGTCTCGGAGGCAGGATAAGAAAAGAAAAAGCGCAGCCGGATAGCTGCGCTTTGGAATTACTGAATAAATGGTTCCTAGTGTTTCTCTAGGAAGCCCGCATTTTGCTTACTATGGTCATAATGAACACCACAAACAGACCTGCGATGAAGCCTGCCATTCCATTGAGCAGTGTAGGCAGGAACCCGTTAATAAATGGAATCGACGGGATCGACATAATCAGCGATTCGATCAAGTGATGAACAACAGGCACTCCATGTACCACAATACCACCGCCGACCAAGAACATCGCCAAAGTACCGACTACCGTCAATGTATGCATAAGCTTGGGCGCAAATGCGACAAGCCCATCTCCAATGGCAGAGAGGAATTCCCCTTTTCTTTGCAGATAGAAACCAAGGTCATCCAGCTTGACGATCCCTGCAACTAAGCCATACACGCCAATCGTCATCAGCAGTGCTATCACACTGACGACCAGAACCTGAGTCATAAACGGGCTTTCCTGAACCGTACCAAGTGCTATCACGATAATTTCTGCTGATAGAATAAAATCCGTTCGAATCGCACCAGAAATCTTCTTTCGCTCGTACTCTTCCAGATTTTCTACATGCTCGGATATGGAGGTAGGTTCTTCCTCATCATTATGTTGAAAGAGCTTCTCTATTACCTTTTCTGCCCCTTCATAACACAGAAACAGACCACCAATGAGCAACAGTGGTGTAATAAGCCAAGGTGCTACAGAGCTGATTGCTAATGCAGCAGGCACCAAGATCAGCTTATTCTTAAAAGACCCTTTTGCGACCGACCAGACAACAGGGATCTCACGCTCAGCTCTTACACCAGATACCTGTTGAGCGTTTAAAGCAAGGTCATCTCCCAGTACCCCTGCAGTTTTCTTTGCTGCTACTTTTGACATTACTGCCACGTCATCCAAAACAGTAGCGATATCATCCAACAACGTTAAAAGACTTAAACCAGCCATAAATTCCTTCAGATAAGAAACGACATCTCATATACCCAAGTGACCTCAAGATGCAGGATTCAGAGCCTCATATTCTGTTTCAGTTCAAGAAAAAGAACGCCGCGGAATGACGAGTCCTTTCCAAGTTCTTTGACGATGAAATGGGACAGAATATGGGCTCCCAAGGGCGAGTTTAACTGGCTTTCATACTGCGTTATCGATTCTTGATTTAGACCCACTAGATCATCAAATCGATGCCTTGCCTGAAAACCAGTTAAGTCTCGCTGAACCTAGTATCTTGAGGCTACTTGGGTATAAAACGTGCGCCGCCCAAATTGGGCAGCAATTACAAATTGTTTATGAGGCATATTGAAACCTCGAGATACAGATTATAACACTTTGTTACATTTCTAAATATCTATTTTTGGCATAACTCATTGCCGATCTATTGTTAAATAACAAGTAGTTACAGAACCCTTACCCATAAGTTTGGTACATTTATCTATATTTCACTTACTTACACGAATGTGATTCCCGCATATGAAACATTTTCTCTCGTTTCTCAATCACGATTCGCTTTACTTTTTTATGGAACGCTATACCATTAGAGCCATTCTAAGATTCAGGATTAAAGTCATGAAGAAAATCTGTGTGTTTGCTCTAACTCTTTTTGTATCTGCTAATGCTCTGGCTGACATCTCGATTCCAAAAAATCGGGTTGTATGTGAAAACAACGCTGCCATGCAAAAGTTCATGAAAAGAAAAGCCGTTAAGAAAACAACCAACCTTCCTGATGATTGCCGCGTTCTAGAACGTAAACGTAGGGTAGAAATAGTGAAGGCGTTCCCAAATAAAGGGTATTTGTTGGTGGAAACTCGGCTTGGGGACAAGCTCTATGTTGATAAGGATGCAATCTCACGCTAAATTGCCGGTTTGTAAGGGAAAATCACCTCGAAAGTTGTGCCTTGGCCTGGTTCACTTTGGCAGTTGATTTTCCCTTCAAGCAAATGAGTGACCAGATTATATACCACCGCTAGCCCTAGACCATTTCTCCCCTTGCCTCTTTGGGTCGTAAAAAACGGGTCAAATATCTTAGGCAAATCTTCCTGCTCAATTCCTTTGCCCTTATCTGAAATTGCTATTCGAATATCCGTCCCGATGATCTGAGTATCAACTTCTATCCGGTGTTTATCGCATTGTTCCTGAGAGTGACAGATAGCATTTTCTATCAGATTGTTGAGTACATCGCACAGCGCCTCTCTGGAAACAAATGCCGAAATCCCCGCCTGCCCTTCTATCGCAATTTCAACGTTATCGGATGACGAGAATCCGTTACTGGTGACAATATCTTCAACCAGCTCCTTCACCATTACCGCGTCTTCACGGGCTTCTTCCTGCTCTATGGCAATCTTTTTAAAACACTGGATGAGTTGAGACGATTTCTCTAGGTTCTCCTCCACCATCTCAAGGCAAGACGCCGCATTCTCAACTAACAGCTCACAACTCTTTTTGGTGAGCTTTCCTTCAGACAACTGATCATTAAAGCTCTTCACCTTTTCACGTAAGTGGGATGAAGATGTAATACAAATACCAATGGGTGTATTTAGTTCGTGCGCAACGCCTTTTACCAGCACACCGAGAGACGCCATTTTTTCTGATTCCACCAGTTTTGCCTGAGTCTCTTCCAGAGCAAAAATGTTGTCTGTTAAATCCTCAAACGAATCTTCAAGTTGCTTGGTTCTTTTCTGTACCTGCTCTTCAAGGTGGAGATTCAGCTCATCGAGCTCTTTAGACGTTTTACCGAGACGATTGATCACCGAAACCAAAACAACAACACCAGCCACCATCATGAAAAGAATGATCACCAACGTTGTATATTCCCGTTGCCGAATGTCTCGCAGTAATGCATTGATGTACTTCTGGTCGTCCTGAACCAGACTTGTCAGAATGTCGGTAACTTCCGTTGTCTTCGGTGACATGTAGTTAATCAGTTCTAAAGCAATAGCATCCGAATTTCTCTTAGCCAGAGCGATGATTTCCATCCGTTCCGGGATCATCTCTTTCACCAGAATCAATAACCATTTCACTTCCTGGTGGTCAGGCATTTGCTGATTCAGGTTATTGATCGACTCTTCCAGCGCTTCACTGGCGAGTATTGAGGCATCAGCACTTTCGCGTATCCGTTCCTCATCATTAACGGCGACTAGCTGTATCAGCTCTGTTTCCAACTGATTTAAAGAAGACGTCGCCATTAAAATGGCCTCAGTTCGCTTCTCAGAAAGTGAAATCGTTTCTTCCGCTTTGATGTTCAGCCGAATCAGGGAACTCGTTGCCCAAATCACTAGCACCACAAGAAGCGCTAAAACAATCATCGACACTCTTAGCATTTTGTCTTTTCTGTTATTTAAAATGCTCATTTTTTCTAATCAGCTCAGAATTACGCACTGTTTTGAGTATAGATAAAATTATCGGTAGTTAAGAGATTGAGCTAAATTTTAACCAATGTGATCTACTTCAAAGACAATTACATTACGTTACCGGTAACATTTTTATCACAACGTTACCGGTAACATTACAACAATAGCCGGGACATATGTGAAACTAAAAAGGGACGTCCTTAATGAAAACACTACCTAAAACGCTCATCTCCACCTTTGTTGTAGCAGCTATGTCTTCAACCGTATTTGCTGCTGATTTCAATCTCAAGATTCAGTCTTCAGACCCATCCGGCGACAAGAACTTTCAAGTTCAGCAGGAATGGGTTGAAAGAGTAGAAAAAATGTCCAATGGCAGAATTGATATTGATCTTTTGCCCGTTGGCGCTGTTGTGAAACATACGGAAACCCTTAACGCCATTAAGATTGGTATTCTGGATGGACATGTAACGGCAACTGGCTATTTTTCGGGTAAGGACCCTGCATTTGGTCTCATTGGAAACATGGTAGGAGCCTGGTCCGATACTACTCAGCTTTTGCAATACATGAACTATGGTGGTGGCAATGAGCTTATGACTGAGTTGTACGCCCCTTATGGTGTTCAATTTGTGGGTGCATCTACTACAGGCGTAGAGTCGTTTGTATCAAAAGTGCCGCTAAATGGAGTGGCGGATCTGAAAGGCCTTAAACTTCGTGCACCTGAAGGATTGGTGCAACAAGTATTCGCAGCTGCCGGGGCAACACCTGTTAATTTACCGGGGTCTGAAGTCTTTACTGGTTTGAGTAAAGGCGTTATTGATGCAGCAGATTACACCGTATTTTCCACTAACCAGAAAGCAGGGATGAATGATGTAGCTACTCATCCTGTGCAGCCAGGCTTCCACTCTTTGCCACTTATCGATATTTCCGTTAGCCAGAAAGTTTGGAAGAAGATGCCAGAAGATCTGCAAACTATTTTGAAAACATCGGTTCGAGATTTTTCTTATGATATGACGACTCAATTGAAGATTGCTGATCAGGCAGCGGTCAAAGAAGCATCTGCCAACCCAAAAATCACCATTCACGATTGGTCAGCAGAAGAGCGTAAGAAATTCCGTGAGATAGCGAAGAGCCAGTGGGAGGTATTTGCCAAACGATCTCCTAACGCACAAAAAGTATATGACTCAGTCACCACGTTCTTGGAAAACAACGGTCTGCTGTAATCACATTGGGCAAGCAGACCTTGGTGCTGCTTGCTTTTTTGAAACGTTTTTAAACGTGGAATTTTTGCTGTATGAAATCGCCCGAAAACGAATACACCACCGACGATGCACCCAAAAATGCACTTGATCGCTGGATTATAAAAATCGGTAACCTGCTAAGCCTTTTGTTTATTTTTACCGTAGCCATTTCTTTCTATGAAGTATTGATGCGCTACGTTTTCAATTCACCAACCACATGGGTTCATGAAACCGCTTCCTTTTTAGGTGGTTCACTCTTTGTTATTGGTGGATTATATGCATTCGCGATGAACCGACATGTCCGTGTGGTTTTGATCTACGACCACGTTTCACCTAGAACTCGCCAATACCTCAATATTGTTCACCACATTGTGGGGTTATGTTTCGCAGGAATGATGGCTTACGCCGCTTATATTATGGCTTCTGAAGCCTGGTTTGCACCTTGGGGAGAGTTTAGGCTCGAAACTTCTGGATCCTCTCTGAATCCTCCTTACCCCGCGTTACTGAAAGGTATTATTTTTGTCGCTCTGTGCGTACTAACGCTGCAGTTTGTTTTGCACTTGATCGCTGAAATCATCGGTTTAAGGAAGCGTGATCATGTTTGAATTGTCTTCGATTGGAATTGGCTGGGGCAGTCTGTTGATGCTCGCCATCATGATTGCCCTGCTTCTAACTGGTATGCAGCTTGCGTTTGTTACTGGTTTTGTCGCCCTATTTTTTACCTTGGGATGGTTTGGTATAGATGCCCTCCCCTTAGTAACTAGCCGAATGTATGGGTTTGTCGACGGTTATATTTTCTTAGCTGTACCAATGTTTGTTTTGATGGCAGCGCTGCTAGACCGTTCAGGTATAGCTAAAGATCTCTTCGATGCCATGAAGTCAGTGGGGCGAAAAGTGCGAGGAGGTGTTGCAGTTCAAACTCTTTTTGTTGCGGTACTGCTTGCTTCAATGTCAGGTGTAATTGGCGGTGAAACCGTACTCTTGGGTATTTTGGCTTTGCCGCAAATGCTTCGCTTGGGTTATGACAGAAAACTCGCTATCGGCACTACTTGTGCTGGTGGGGCATTAGGCACAATGCTTCCTCCAAGCATCGTTTTGATCATCTATGGTTTGACGGCAAGCGTGTCTATTGGTGACCTGTTCAAAGCATCATTCGCACCCGCTTTCATGCTGGCTTCTTTCTACATTATTTATGTATTGGTGCGATGTAAGCTCAACCCTAGTCTTGCACCGTTGCCAAGTGCTGAAGAATTAGAGCAAGATCATGCCGATACGCCAAATTATTTTAAAGCTCTATTCTTCCCTCTTCTTTCAGTTGCTACCGTTCTTGGAAGCATCTATACCGGCGTAGCTTCCGTTACTGAAGCTTCGGCCCTTGGTGTCGTCGGTATTATGATCAGCGCCATTGTCCGAAAAGAGATGTCCATAACCATGTTAAAGGAAAGTGCGATCGCGACAATGCGCACCTGCGGTATGATAATGTGGATCGGAATAGGCGCATCTGCTTTGGTTGGAGTGTACAACCTAATGGGGGGAATCGACTTCGTCGAGGAAACCATTCTGTCACTCAGTGGGGGTAACCCAACTGTAACTTTGCTGATTATGATGGTCATCCTCCTAGTATTGGGCATGTTCTTAGATTGGGTAGGCGTTGCTTTGCTCACCATGCCAATCTTCGTACCAATCATTAACAGCTTGGGTTACGATCCAATTTGGTTTGGTGTAGTTTTCTGCCTTAATATGCAGGTTTCATTCTTGTCCCCACCATTCGGACCCGCAGCATTTTACTTGAAGTCAGTAGCACCAAAGGACATCAGTCTCGGAGAAATTTTCACTTCTCTTCTCCCATTCATTGGACTACAGATTCTGGCTCTAATTCTGGTTATCGCCTTTCCACAACTGGCCCTTTGGTGGCAATAGATTTAAGAATAATATCAACGCCAGATGTCGATCTGGCGTTAAGGAAACATGTTGAATGAATACCAAAAAAATACTGGTTATGGGTGTATCGGGATGTGGTAAAAGCCTAATTGGAAAAAGGCTTGCAGAAACGCTTAACCTCAAATTTTTCGACGGTGACGACTACCACAGCGCAGCCAACATTGAAAAAATGCAGCAAGGCATTCCACTATCCGATGAAGATCGATTCGGCTGGCTGCATTCGTTGAACAAATTATTTGTTTCTCACGACAACGCCGTCATTGCCTGCTCGGCTTTAAAGCCAGATTACAGAGACATTCTTCGGACCAACAACGAAGATGTCACCATTGTTTACTTACAAGGCAGTTTTAACACTATCTGGTCACGTCACAAGAGCAGATCAAACCATTATTTCAATGGCAGGCAGATGTTGGAAAGTCAATTTTCTACTTTAGTTGAACCCAAGCCAGGCGAAGCCATTGTTATTGATGTATCTGTGAGCGCTGATGAGGTTCTGGAATCGGCGCTGGCACAAATAAAAAAAATCCGTGGAGAGATGCAATGACCCAACAAGATTCAAGTATCTGTATGGTTGGATTGGGCGTAATGGGTAAAAGCCTGACGCTTAACCTGATAGATAATGGATACTCCGTAGTAGGATTTGATCGAAATGCAGAGAATATCGCTAAAACGCACCGTGAGGCTCGCACTTTAGATAACCTAACGGGCTTCGTCCCCGCTCATAGCTTTGAAGCACTGGTTGCTCAAAGCAAAAGCCCGAGAATCGTCTTTCTATCAGTTCCAGCTGGTCACATCGTAGATGATGTTGTCCAAGCTCTTATTCAGGCTGGATTAACGAATGAAGATATTGTCATTGATACGGGCAACAGCCTGTGGACTGACTCCTGCTCTCGTGAAGTTCGTTATAGCGGAAAAGTTAAGTTTTTTACTACTGCTGTTTCCGGAGGCGAGCAAGGTGCGAGATTTGGACCTTCGTTAATGCCAAGCGGTGACAAACAAGTTTGGGAGTTTGTGCGTCCAATTTTGCAGTTAATTTCAGCAAAATATAGTGACAGCGTCACACTTAATGTCAACTCCAACGTTTCTCCTTGCTGTGAACACATTGGACCTGTTGGGTCGGGTCATTATGTAAAGATGGTTCACAACGGAATTGAATACGCCGACATGCAACTTATCTGTGAAGCCTACCAGTTGATGAAGGACGGTATGGGGCTCACAACAAACGAAATCGCTGACACATTTGAACAGTGGTCACACACCACCCTATCGAGCTATTTGCTTGAAATCAGCGCAGACATCCTTCGTCAGAATGACCCCAAAAGTGGCCAGCCATTTGTTGATATGGTACTGGACACCGCTCAACAAAAAGGCACCGGGTTATGGACAGCAGTCAACAGTTTAGAGCTCGGGTGCCCTGCACCTAGTCTATCGGAAGCCGTGTTCGCTCGAGCAATCAGTGCAAGAAAACCTCTTAGGGCTTCATTCCAAAAAAACTACCTTAAACAGAAACTGAAAAGTCCCGAGCGATCTCTTACTGCTCAAACTCTAGGTGATGCTCTGTTGTGTGCCAAAATTGCTATTTACGCTCAGGGGTTTGACCTGATTAGAACTGCCGCATTAGAACAAAACTGGGATTTAAATTTCGCTGGTATTGCCAATATCTGGCGAGCAGGCTGTATTATCAGAGCAGAGATCCTAAGGTTAATCTCAAATGCCTATAACCAAGACCCAGTCCTTGAAAACCTTATGCTAGCCTCGGATATTAAGAAGCTTATCGAAGCAAGGGAAGTCAGATGGAGAAAAACCATCGGGTTTGCTATCGAAAGCGCAATTCCCACCCCTGTTTTAACTTCTTCTCTGAATTATTTCGACAGTATGTGTTGTAGCGCTCTGCCCGCAAATCTATTGCAGGCTCAGCGAGATTATTTTGGTGCTCATGGATACCAGAGAGTGGATGAAACTGAATCCAAAACCTTTCATTTGACTTGGGAGTTAGAAAATCGGCAAGAAGTAGAGATACCCTAATCTTTCGAATCTAAAAATCACTTGGATGTATCAATGGTCATCTCAGAATAGAAAGCCTATAACGCTTTGAATTCTAAATCTTGAGGTCGCCTAGGTATGCGGATAGACTGTTACCAGTAACATGAAATATTCGTTAAGTGATAACCAGTGAAGAAAAAACGGCCAACACTACAGGATGTCGCGGATTTAGTTGGGGTCACTAAAATGACTGTCAGCCGCTGCTTACGCGACCCTTCTCAGGTTTCTGAAAAACTCAGTGTCAAAATTCAGCAAGCCGTTGAAGAGTTAGGATATATTCCTAATCGTGCACCAGATATTCTTTCTAATGCCAAAAGCAAAGCCATTGGCGTACTTGTTCCATCTTTGACCAATCAGGTTTTTGCCGAAGTTATTCGCGGAATTGAGCAAATTACTGCGCCTGCTGGCTATCAGACTATGATTGCTCACTACGGCTATAGCGCCGAAGTAGAAGAACAGAATATTGCATCGCTACTCTCTTACAACGTGGACGCGATGATTCTCTCAGAAAACGAACATACCCCCAAAGCCAAAAAGATGCTGGAAGTCGCCTCGATTCCAGTTATTGAAATTATGGATAGTGTGTCTGAACGGCTCCAGCAAGCTGTAGGTTTCAACAATCATCAAGCCGCTAAATCTATGACGAAAGCTATGATCGATTCTGGTCGTAAGAATATTGCGTATTTTGCAGCTCGAATGGATCGAAGAACCCAATTAAAAATGGCTGGTTACAGAGAAGCGATGCAAGAGGCTGGTTTAGAACCTTTGGAATTGCAAACCGAGTCTGCCTCTTCCTTCACACTGGGCGCAGAGCTGTTAAAGCAAACGTTAAAAAGTAATTCAGATACCGATGGTATATTCTGCACCAACGATGACTTGGCAATTGGAGCATTTTACGAGTGCATTCGACAAGGCATCAGCGTGCCAGATCAGATAGGAATTGCAGGATTTCATGGTCATGATATTAGCCAGGCGATGACTCCAAAACTGGCCACTGTAATAACGCCACGTGAAGAGATCGGCATTCAGGCTGCTACTCACCTACTCAAACGACTTGCCGGGGAACCTATCTCAGAACCTGTCATCGATCTAAGCTATCAAATCAACATGGGTGAAAGCCTCTAACCCTCTCCCATGCCACCTAATCATTAAAAAAGGAGCAGAGGCTCCTTTTTCATTTTTTACTGACAGTCGGGATTAACCGAACCGACCGCCGATGTAGTCTTGGGTTAACACATGTTCTGGCTGCTCGAAAACGCGTTTTGTGGAGTTTACTTCTACCAAATTCCCAAGGTGGAAATAGGCGGTGCGATCCGAAACCCGCGAGGCCTGCTGCATCGAGTGGGTAACAATCACAATACTGAAGTTGTTTTTCAGCTCTTCAATCAGTTCTTCAATAATGCCTGTCGCAATAGGATCCAACGCTGAACAGGGTTCGTCCATCAGGATAACTTCTGGCGCAATTGCAATGGTTCGCGCAATACATAAACGTTGCTGCTGCCCACCAGATAATCCAGTTGCAGGCTGGTCTAGGCGATCTTTTATTTCTGCCCACAAGCCGGCGCGCTCTAAAGATTGCTGAACCAGTTCGTCCAGTTGATCTTTATCGTCTACCAAACCGTGGATTTTAGGACCGTAAGCAACATTATCGTATATGGATTTCGGAAACGGATTCGGGCGCTGGAATACCATGCCCACCTGAGAGCGCAGCTCCACCGTTTCAACACTTTTATCGTAGATATTGTTGCCGTCTAATGTGATTGAGCCTTTGACCATGCATCCGGGTACTGTGTCGTTCATGCGGTTCAGGCAGCGCAGGAATGTAGATTTACCACATCCAGAAGGGCCAATCATCGCCAACACTTCTCTCTCAGCAATATCCAGGCTAACTTCACGAATCGCTGGCTTTGCGCCAAATTCGTAGTCCACATGAACGTCGCGTGCTGACATTCTCGGGTTATCAACCAGTGGAATGCCAATGGTTCTGTCTGGCGCTGCCGCATGTTCTGGTGGATGGGCTTTTTCCATGCCAGAACCATCCATTGCGTCTACTGTTGTCGTAACCATAATTCTATCTCCTACCAACGACGCTCTAAGCGTTTGCGCATAACAACCGCGCATGCATTCATGAATGCCAGAAACGCCAGCAGCACCATGATTGCGCCAGAGGTGTTTTCGACAAATCCTTTTTCGGGGTTTTCAGCCCATAAATATATCTGCACAGGAAGTGCAGTTGCGGCATCCATCGGCCCTGACGGAATGTCCACAATAAACGCCACCATGCCTATCATAAGTAGCGGTGCAGTTTCACCAAGCGCCTGCGCCATCCCAATAATGGTCCCGGTCAGCATGCCCGGCATAGCCAGAGGCAGAACATGGTGCATGACCATTTGCATTTTGGATGCCCCTACCCCAAGTGCCGCATCCCGAATAGACGGAGGCACTGCTTTAATAGCCGCACGACTGGAAATAATGATGGTCGGCAACGTCATAAGAGTAAGTACCAAGCCACCAACCAGAGGGGCAGAACGTGGCAGGTCAGCAAAATTCAGAAAAATCGCTAAACCCAGTAAACCAAATACGATGGAGGGCACGGCGGCCAGATTATTGATATTGACTTCAATCAGTTCGGTCACCCGATTTTTAGGAGCAAACTCCTCCAGATAAATGGCAGCCGACACACCGATTGGGAAACTCAGAGCCAGAGTTATCAGCAGGGTGAAGAATGAACCCACTGTCGCCCCCCAAATCCCAGCAAGCTCTGGATCCCGGCTGTCGCCATTGGTGAAAAAGTTGGTATTAAACGTGGTATTGATACGCCCTTGAGCCTTTAACTCGCTAAACCATTCAATGTCTTTGTTTTTGAACTGGCGCTCGTCTTCCGGCAATCTCGCATCAATATTCCCCTTGTTAAACTGATTAACGTTGTCACCCGCCAAGGCGTAATACGTGATGGTTTGACCTACTAAGGAGGAATCGGCGAGCACTCGGTCACGCAGATCGTATTCCGCTCCATTTGATATAAAGCGATAGAGTTCGCGGCGTTCTCGTCTTGATTCAACGTCTGGCAGTGCTGCTTTTATCGCATCACGCAGAACGTTTCGGTAACTGGCACTAAAGAGTACCTCTTCAGAGAGATCACCGTCTTCAATTCTCAGCCTTTCATGTGACAGCGTCACTTCAAGTTTTATTTCTGTGGTATAAAAAGCGGTATAGCCTTCACTCACAATGGAAAAAATCAGCACGAAAAGAAAGCTGAATGCCAGTGATATCGAAGTAATACCATAAGCCTTAAAGCGGCTTTCACGCCCAAGGCGTCCGGCTAAACCCGACTGGATTCGCTCTTTTTTGATACTTGAGATACGTTGTAATTGATCAGTCATATTGTTCCCTATACTTCTTCACAATTCTCAGGGCGACAAAGTTCAGCGCTAAGGTGACAACAAATAAGGTTAAACCCAGAGCAAATGCAGCCAGTGTTTTGGGGCTGTCGAACTCCTGGTCCCCCACCAGCAGAGTCACTATCTGCACCGTTACTGTCGTAACCGAATCGAGAGGGTTTGCAGTCAGATTGGCAGACAATCCTGCTGCCATCACCACTATCATGGTTTCGCCAATGGCACGTGATACAGCAAGCAATAATCCACCTACCACACCCGGCAATGCTGCGGGTACTACCACGTGACGAATCGTTTCCGATTTGGTTGCCCCTAAGCCTAAAGATCCGTCTCTGAGAGACTGGGGCACTGCGGTGATCACGTCGTCAGACAAAGAAGAGACAAAAGGTATGATCATCACTCCCATCACTACCCCCGCTGCTAAAGCACTTTCTGATGAAGCACTGGAGATGCCAATTCCATGAGCAATGTCTCGAATGAAAGGAGCAGCAGTTAAAGCCGCGAAAAAACCATAAACAACAGTGGGAATACCGGCCAATATTTCCAGAACGGGTTTTACAATGTTTCTTACTCGCGCATCTGCATATTCCGCCAGATAGATTGCACTCATCAATCCAACGGGTGCGGCAATACACATGGCGATAAAGGAAATCATCAATGTTCCGGTAAACAGCGGAATAGCGCCAAATGCCCCACTCGCTCCTTCCTGATCCGCACGCAAAGCGATTTGCGGCGACCATTCCAGACCGAAAATAAAATCTGTCGCCGGAATAATCTGGAAGAATCTCACTGCTTCAAACAGCACCGACAACACGATCCCTGCGGTGGTCAGAATGGCTAAAGTCGAACAGAACAGCAGGAAGATTTGCAGCATCTTCTCTACGTGATTTCTTGCCTTGAGTTTGGGTCTGACTGCACGCCAGCCATAGGCTAAACCCAGTAAGGTCACAGACAGGATTGCAACAACTCGCAATGTGTTCCCTGTGGCGTTCAGGCTTTGGTAATGCTCAGCAGCACTCAGCATCGCTGCATCTTCCGAAGGCGTAATGCCTCGGGCGATGTTCACCACCTGGCTAAATGCCAGGCTCTCGGACCCTATCTGTTTAATGATTTCGCTCGGGACTTGCGCCATGACCAAAGAGGAAACCAGAGTTGGCTCCAGACTTTGCCAGATGACCAGTAATATAAGAGCAGGTACTGCGGCAAGTGCAGCAGCATAAGAACCGTAATAAGCCGGACGAGAATGAAGGCTGTTCAGACCGCCGGACTGAGATGCAACGGCCAACGAGCGTTGACGGGCCAGATAAAATGCTACGGCAGTGAGCGCGAGCAAAACGACAACCAGTGTCGAAGTATCCATACTACAACTCCTGAAATTAGAGGAAGGAGAACATCTCCTTCCTCGTTTGGAGTGACTACAGGTTCGGAGTCAGATCCATGGCTCCGTTACGTACCACTTTCCAGTCTCTTGCAGACAACGGGATTAATCCGCGGTCTGCCAGATAACCTTCATCGCCAATTGCGTCTTCTGAAGTGAAAGCACGAACGTATTCCTTAAGTCCAGGAATGACTTTTTCATGCGCTTTCTTCACGTAGAAGTACAATGAGCGTGAAACAGGGTAAGAACCGTCGCCAATGGCATTAAACGTTGGCGTTACGCCTGCGATTTTTGAGCCCTGAACCTTGTCTGAGTTTTGATCCAGGAAGCTGAATCCAAAGATACCGAATGCCGCTGGGTTCGCTTCCAGTTTCTGAACGATCAAGTTGTCATTTTCACCCGCTTCGATGAACGCACCATCTTCACGAATACCGTGACAAATCGCCTTATACTTTTTCTTGTCTGACTTTTTCAGAGCTTTAATTTCTGAGAACGTCTTACAACCGCCTTCCATTGCCAACTCTACAAACGCGTCACGCGTACCGGATGTGGGTGGAGGACCAAGCACTTCGATCTTCTTGTTAGGAAGCGCTGGGTTAACCTGACTCCAGGTTTTGTATGGGTTGTCGATATAGCTGCCTTTGCCGTCTGGTACGACTTTCGCCAGAGCCAGGAAGATGTCTTTCAGCGTTAAATCCAGTTGCTTAGACTTCTTAGAGTTTGCGAAGGCAATACCGTCGTAGCCTATCTTGATTTCCACGATGTCTTTGACGCCGTTCTTCGCACACAACTCGATTTCCGAGCTTTTAATTTTGCGAGAAGCGTTAGTAATGTCTGGTGTGTTTTCACCAACGCCTGCACAGAACAACTTCAAACCACCACCTGAACCAGTAGACTCAATCTTTGGTACAGAAAAGTTACTGGTACGTCCAAAGCGTTCTGCAACCACAGTTGCAAAAGGGTAAACCGTAGACGAACCAACGATGCTGATGTAGTCGCGGGAAGCAGCGGCGGCATGGCTTGCACCGAACACTGCTGCTGCGGCACAGCTCGCCGCGATCAAAGCTTTCAATTTCACAATCAACCTCCAAGTCGATTTAAACGTAGTGATCCAAAAATCTGGATTTGAAGTGTTTTTGCTCTGTCGAGCATTCTCAACATATCCCCGCTTATCTCGCTGGCAGTACATCCTTCACCCAGGAAAATCGCGGTTATGTTTTAGACAGTAGGAGGGCTAAATGACATTTAATTGACACTTTAATTAATATGATTTGACAGAAAAAAGAAGTGAAAGATCGATCAAAGATCGCTCATTCTTTTTTTGGGAGCTCGATATTTTACGTCTAGGGTTGAGTGACTGGTGATATGGAGAGTCGCTATGGAAAAGCCGAGCCGCCCGTTAACATTTAAGGGAAGAAGTACCTCAAATCAAACTGCAAAAGTACCTAATAAAGGGGGGCGAAAGCCGCGGGTGCTATTTCTGTGTGACGGTAAAAGCGCCTGGTCTGGACTCGCTGCATCCATTTTAAAAGAAAAGGCAGGCAGCTTTTTCGATATCTATGCCGCTACCTGCAATCATTCCGATCATACAACAAAAAAGCTACTTAAAAAGCTGGATATGGAGAGCATCAGTTGTGTCGAGGCTATGCAGTTGAGTTCCTGTAACCATCTGAATTACGACTACCTTATCGCACTCACCCCAAGTGCTTTGGCGAACACCAAAGCCCTCCCTTTGCATGACAAGTTCATTCCATGGAACATTGAAGATGAAAGCTACCCAGAGAGACAAATAAACGAGCAACTCAATTATCTTTTGTCTCTGTATCTGTACCAGTAAGCGATCAGAAAACCTACTTACATCTCTGCGAATTTAGCCAGTCGCCAAGAAACGCTTCAATTTGCTGGTAGTGACGAATGTTATAGTTGCTCACATAGTAACTGGCATAGACGTCATTGATTTTTGCACTTCTCAAACAGGTGTAATCTGAACCCGAGTCCGAGTCCGAGTCACACGAACCCCAGTATTCATAACCGTCTGCATTCTTTTGAAATGCCAACCAGTCGTATTGGCTTGTCCCTTCATGGAAATAAAGCGACTTCAACTCTTTAGATTGTTTGAGCTTTTTGTTACCAAGAGCGGGAATTTCAAAATCACTTTTGGTGAGGTTCACCATTAGGTTCTCGAAAATCTCACTGCCAGTTGGTAAGGTAACTTTGTGTTGAAACTTAGTGACATGCTTCGCTACTTCATCACCTTCAAAAAACAACGAAGGACCGTAACCGTCGCTGGAGTCGAAGCTCTGATCGCTACTATTCGCACTGCTCACACTACTAGGTGTCAGGTGGCTTTTTGGTAAACATACCTCACCCCATTTAAGAACTTCTGCGCTCGAACTACTACAAGCAACCAACGAAAGACACATGATACTTCTAATCATCTGACGCCTATTCCCTCATAACCAGTGTCTGAATCACAATCGTGGCAGTATTAGTTTCCATATGATCTCCCGCGTAATTGGCTCAGAAAATTCTATTCATACTGAAGATTTGCTGCACCTTATTTGAGGTCGTCTGGTTTGAGTTTGTAAAACGAGTTCGGCGGAATCCTGCAGCCCTGAACGTGCTCTTCAGCCCAAAGAGACATAGCCTGAACCACGGGCAATAATTTTTTTCCAGGTTGACATAAAAAGTATTCATATCTCACTGGTTTTTCCTGGTATGCCCTTTTATCGATCAACCCACTTTCCAGCATTTCTTTTAGCCGGCTAGCCAAGATATTAGTGGTGATGGATTCATCTGATTCTAAGAACTCTGCATAACGTCGCTTGCCCAGATACATATCTCTCAGAATAATCAGTGTCCATTTATCACCAACCAAATCCAAACAGTTGGCAAGAGGACAGATAGAACGTTTGTGCATTAGTACCTCAAATTAGTCACTTGCATTTTGCAAGTCTGCCATATAAGATTGTCACTTTCAAAATGCAAGTGACTTGTTTTAGGGAGAAATAATGATCAGTGATTACAAATGGAGTGAATCGACAAACGGGATCCTACTGGGTAAAGACAAATGGCAGTTTTATGGTTTGCTTATCAAGGGGCAGTGTCACGAAACCATTCAGCGCCTCATACGTTTCTGTGGGGGTCACCGAAAAGCTATATCAAGAATAAATCTGTCGAGTATTCCAGAACCAGACACCCTACTGGCTAAAAAGGCGATGCAGCTTTCTGTACAAAGTTGTGAACCAGAACTCTACCTGCATTGCTTGCGTACCTATTATTTTGGAGCCATGTTTGCGCAGTTCAAAAACCAGAAACCGGATTTGGAACTGTTGTATGTCGCATCATTGATGCACGACATAGGTTTAACCGAAAACTACAAAGAGCAAGCCCGTCATACCAGCTTTGCTGTTTCGGGAGCGAGAGCAGCCTATGATCTGGCTGAGCAATTCGAGTACAGAGAATCTTGGCGCATCGAACTCTATGAGGCTATTTCAAAGCACCTCAATCCGTACCTTTCTTCAAGAGGAAATAGCATTGAATCCATTTGCTTACAAAAAGGGGCAACACTTGACGTCATTGGTGCCTACCACTTTTTATTCCCTAAAGATCAAATCGCTAAGCTGAACAATCGCTTTCCACGTGATGAATTCCAACCGCATATTTTAGACACCATTGTTAACGTTCCTCACCACTCGTGTTCTCACGCTGGGATACTGTCTTGTTGTGGTTTCAAGAAGCTTGTTCAGAGAAACCCGTTGGACAGTTCAATAGTCACAACCTAGGTTAGTTCAATTCATTGGGGAGAGGTTGGTGACAATGAAAGCGAAACGCGAACATTTCAACAAAGCATCATCAATCATTAACTGGACTGTCATTTGAGCTTCCTAAGTTATTACCTAGAAACATTGTTACGACTTCAAGCAGGTTAATATGAAGCACAAACTTGATGTCAGAAGTATGTTTATCTCAGACCTTCACTTAGGGTTTAAAGATTGCAAAGCGGATTACCTCCTCGACCTTCTGAAAAATTGCCAAGCCGATACCCTCTATCTGGTCGGTGACATTATCGACCTCCAGTCCCTTCGAAAACGCATGTTCTGGCCATCCAGCCACCACAAAGTTGTCCACCGAATTATTAAGTTGCAGCAAAGCGGAACGCGGGTTATCTATATTCCGGGTAACCACGACGCTGCCATGCGGCGTTACATTAAGCAGTTCTTTGCGGGAGTAGAAATTCTGCCTTTCGCCGATTTTACATCGCTCTCGGGAAAACGCTTTCTGGTGTGTCATGGCGATCAGTTCGATTCTGAAGTGTGTCTGGGAAAATGGCAGGCAACATTAGGAGATGTTCTTTACGACCTTTTGCTGTTCATCAACCGTTGGTCAAATAAGTTTCGAACCATGTTGGGAATGGAGTACTTTTCTCTTTCCAACTACATCAAAGAGCGTATTCCCAAAGCCAGTCAGGCCATTACTCGCTATCAGGAAGCAGGGCTGAACTATGCCGAGAAAAACGGTTACGACGGCATCGTTTGTGGGCACATTCATTACCCGGAAGTGGTACACAGAGGTGAGATGGTTTATGTCAACGACGGTGACTGGATAGAGAACTGCACTGTTTTTGTCGAACACCACGACGCCAGTATGGAACTGATCTATTGGCCTAAGCATGTGGCATCTGTGTCCAAGATTGCCGCAGCTGCATAAGTGCCATTCTCATCTATGTCACTAAGGCTCTGATAAACTATCATTTAGTGGTTAGTCACCGAGAGCCTGAATAAATGAATGTTGAAAGCACCCTATCTTCACTTTACCGAGCTGAGTCGCCAAAAATACTGGCTTCTCTTATTCGGATTTTCGGTAATCATAATATCGATCTTGCGGAAGATATGATGCATGAAGCGTTCAACACGGCGCTGCTTCGCTGGCAAAATGATGGTTTGCCCGATAATCCGAAAGCGTGGTTGATTCAGACGGCGAAAAACCGCGCCATCGACCTTATCCGTTCTCAAAAGAATAAAATTAAGCTTTCTGAACAGCTTTCCGATTTTCTGGAAAGTGAATGGACAATGAGCCATTCGGTAGAAGAATCCTTTCACGAACCCTTTATTCGGGATGAACAACTCCGGTTAATTTTTCTAAGCTGCACGACAGACATTAAGCCTCAGAATCAGATTCCTTTTATTCTCAAAGCGCTGTGCGGTTTTAATAACAGGGCTGTTGCCAGTGCTTTGTTGCTGCCTGAAGAAACAGTGAAGAAACGTCTGCTTCGCACTAAACAGCAACTAAAAGAACTGCCCGATCAGCTGCCTAATGAAGCGGATTACCAACAGGTGATCGAACGCGTACATACGGTGGTTTATTTACTTTTCAATGAAGGATTTCATTCTACCGACCACAAATCCGCCATTCGAAAAGAGCTCTGTATCGATGCCATTGCTTTACTCAAGCTGGTCATTGAGCACCCTACTCTGCCGAATAAAGAAACCTTATCCCTCTTTGCACTGATGCATTTTCACCTTGCGCGCATTGACACTCGTTTGGATGAACACGATTCTCTTATCCCGCTCAATCTGCAGAATCGCAGGTTGTGGAATCAACATTACATCGCCGCAGGTTGCCAGATGCTGGCTGTTGCCAAAGCTTACCGCGACCCACGAAAAGGTCGATTTTTTCTCGAAGCCAGCATTGCCGAGAAACACTGCGTCAGTGCGCATTTTGAAGATACCTGTTGGTTTGACATTGTTGAGCTGTACAAGGACTTGGTGGAGCAAACAGATTCCGATGTTGCACGACTTAACCTTGCGGTTGCGCTGGGCTATGCGGGGTTCTCCGAACAGGCTATCGGCGTTGTAGGCAATTTGGGGAAATCGCCTGTTCTGTCCAAAACGCATATGCTGGATGCGACACTTGCTCATTTGTACGCCATGGCAGGCGATAAAGACAAGGCACTGGCTTACGCTAAATCGTCTGGAAAAAAAGGCGGAACACCACATGAGCAACAATTGATGAGGCAACAACTGGACCATTTATTAAAAGTGGAACCTAAAAACACGTCGCAGAAATAAACGTCTTCCTCCTTTCTTAAATAAGATACTTAAAAGAAATAAATCCTCGCTAAAAATTCAATAAAAGCCCATCTATTTTCATTTTTAAAACAGATAAACGACCTTGGCGTTGATATTATCAAATCGTGGATTTATTTAATTCCCATTAAAGAATTCAAATAAATTTCATATGCGGTTCATATACTCAAGTAACCTCAAGATGCTAGGTTCAGCGAGAATTAAATGGTTTTCAGACAAGACACCGATTTGAAGATCTAGTGGTTCTAAATCAAGAATCGGTAACGCAGTATGAAAGCCAGTTAAACTCGCCCTTGGGAGCCCATATTCTGTCCCACTTCTTCGTCAAAAAACTTGGAAAGGACGAGTCATTCCGCTGCGTTTCTTTCCTTGAATTGGAACAGAATATGAGGCTCTGAATCCTGCACATTGAGGTCACTTGAGTATACACTAAGCTCAATTTGACTGGCTATATACGTGCCCAACTGTTATCAGAAGTTAGGGTATCTATATATTTCAGGTCGTCACCTTTATTAGACAAACCTTACCTGAAAAATAGCTTTTCCTTGAGCTCAAATTTATCTCATTAAAGTCGCCGATTATTTAATTTAAACGGCTGATACTTTTATTTAGGAGCCACGCATGAATAATAAATTTATCCCAATTGCGTTAGTTTCATTTTTATTAACCACTCCCACACACGCCTCTGGTCCGGCTAGCGCCAATGTTATGGATTATGGTGCGGTAGGAAATGGTATTACTGATGATACTAGTGCATTTAACGATTGCCTCAGTAATAACCAGGTATGCTGGGTCGAACCGGGAAAAGCTTTTAAGGTTGCCGACGTAAAAATGAACGAAGGGAACCGACTTATCGGCTTTGGAAGCGTTCAGTATGGCATGGTGAAGTACCAGGGTAGCTCCCCCTATGACGAAGCGTTAAAACCTGTTTTGATCGGGGGAAGTGGAAACAGAACGGAACCTTCAATAATTGATGCCAGCTACGTCAGTGTTGGTGCAGGCATTGAGGGTATTACCATTGATTGTGGTGGACAAACCATGAATGGTATATCCGGAGGAAGTAATCAGTTAACCGTCCAGGATGTGACCATCGTGGGATGCAAAAACGGAATTGGCGGCTCAGGTCAAAACCAGAGCATCGATTCATACACCAGCAGTGCACACATAACCAACAGTACTTTTGGCGGCAATGAAATTGGCGTCGCAAACCTTGTTGACTCGTTTGTGGTAAACGGCGATTTTGCCAATAACAGTAATATTGGGCTGTACTTAGGGGCTGGAGCCAACGCCAACACAATAGTTAACACGCGCTTCGAATGGAATGAAGGACCAGGGATATCCAGCTACGGTGGAACAGCGCAAAATTCAATTTCAAACAGCTTTTTCGATCGCAACCACGGTCCGGGGATTGTACTGATTGGCGTGGAAAGCATGACAATATCAAACAGTTCGTTCAACCGGAATGGCTCGATAAACAATGCAGGTAATGATGCTCAGATTGATATGTACAATTCCAGCAATATTAGCATCACGGGCAGTACCAGCACAGTTGGACAAGATGATGGAGGCATCGGTGTGTTTACACCTAAATACATCATTGCTTATGGGGGCACGAACAAAAACATTTCGATAGCCGGAATGGCAACATCTGGAAAGTTCAGTAGCTCAAATCCTGATGGATCCTATACGGTAGCACCAACAAAAGGACAGGAGCCTACCGAAGGATACAGTGTGGTCGGCGTGAACGACATTCCCGATACCCAACCGACAGTAACTGGCATAACGGCATATTCGGGTGGCGGTCGATCAAACGCCAAACTTTTAACCTCTACGGTCAATACAGTAAGTACTGCGGGCGCAAATAATGCTTCGGTCAAACTCACCAAATGTGTTACGGGCAGACAACAGACCATAGCTAATGAGAGTGATAAACCCATTAAAGTTTACGGAAAAGGCAGTGACAAAATAAATGGCAACGCTGCTCATTTAGGCATTGTCCAAATCGAGTACTCGATCGCCACTTATGTTTGCGTAAGAAGCAACAATTGGGCACGCATAATGAGTAAGGATTAGAGGCAAGTCACTATCTAAAACGACAAAAAAGCCCAGACACTCTGCGTGTCTGGGCGTTAAATAAGGCAGGAATGACAGGTTAGCCCATTTGCATAATTTCACGGATTTCCACAGAACAGCCGGGATGATTAAAGATCGGGCAAGTTTTAGTGATTTCTACCGCTTCATCATAGCTTTCTGCTTTCACAATCGAGTAGCCAGACACCAGCTCTTTAAACTCAATCGCGGCAATATCCGTTACTACACCATCGGCATTTACACGTTTGCCACCGTAATTTAGCGGATCTCCACCATCGACCAGTTGATCTTTCGCTCTTAGTTTTTCCATCCAGTCAGTCCAGGCTTGCATCGCGGCTTCCATATCCGCAGGTGTAGTGTTTGTTGCCCATTCGGGATCGCCACCAACATAAATCAACATGTAATTACTCATTGTTTTCTCCTTGTTAAATACACTTTTATTGTTAGAACTAACCTGAATCAGTTAGCTACTTACTAGACGAACCACACTTCCGCTCGAGGACACTTTTTCTAAAAAAATTTCGATTTTTTCATTTTTTCTTAATTTTCAGCTTCTTGAATAAATAGGCTATTGCGCTCATCTGTACTTTTGCCTGCAATTCCGTAAAATCCACCGCTCATTGTTACTATGAGTATATAAGCGAATATGTCTTCTGCTGTTTCTTACTTCACCCGATTCCAGTCATCCATTGAAGGCTATTCCCTACCCGAACGGTTTACGTTTCCGTTTTATTACCAACCTCATCCGCTTTGTGAACTGGCTTCGCAAGAGCTTCAGGCACATATTCAAACTCAGACCGACTGGGTACACGACTTTGGTTTGGGCGACGATCCATCTACTGGCAAAGGCAAAATGTTCGGTATTCTGCTGGTTCAGAATGAACTTGGCGAACTGGGCTATTTATCAGCATTCTCCGGCAAAGTAGCGGATAGCAACCATCTTCCGGGTTTTGTTCCACCGGTGTACGACTGGCTGGCAGACGACAGTTTCGTTCAGGCTGAAATGGATGAAGTGACCAAGGTAAACACCCAGGTGGATGCACTTAAGGTGAATCCCGATTTTGGCGTGTTTGCCGAAAGCCTGTCAGAACTCAAAAAACAATCAGAAATCGAGCTTGAAAAGCAGCGCCAGAAAATGATTGCCGGACGAGCCAACAGAAAAGCACTGAGAGCCGAAGCAGAAAACACTCTGAAAGGTGACGAACTGGATGCGCTTAAGGAAGAACTTGGCAAACAGAGTGTTGCGGAAAAGAACCAACAGAAGCACTTGAAACTCAAGTGGCAACAACGAATTGATGAAGTGCAGCAGAATTTAGACGCCCTAACTGCCGAACTGGAAGCATTGAAAGAAAAACGCAAAGCGCTGTCTGCCGCACTGCAAAACAAGCTGTTTGATCAGTACCGCTTCTTAAATCAGGCGGGTGACGAAAAGTCACTGCTCGATATATTCTCTCAGACGACCAACCCAATTCCACCCGCTGGTTCTGGCGAATGCGCTGCACCTAAACTTTTGCACTACGCGTTTGCTAACCAGTTAAAGCCGGTCGCTATTGCGGAGTTTTGGTGGGGCGTTTCACCAAAATCGGAAGTTCGCCAGCATAAAAAATATTACCCTGCCTGCCAAAGCAAGTGCCATCCGATTTTAGGTCACATGCTGGAAGGCATGGAAATGGATGAAAACCCACTGCTAAAAAACCCGGCAGAAGGGAAAGAAATCGACATCCTCTATCAGGACGAAGCCATCGTTGTCGTCAGCAAGCCTTCGGAGTTTCTCTCTGTACCCGGTCGTTTTATTCAGGATTCGGTTTACCACCGCTTGCAAGAACGTTTCCCAGATGTAGAAGGTCCGTTTGTGATTCATCGGCTCGACATGTCTACCTCGGGCATTCTGGTTTTTGCTTTGACTAAGCGAGCAAACAAAAGCCTGCAAAAACAGTTCATTACCCGACATGTTCAAAAGCGATATGTGGCACTGATAGAAGGCTCTCCCGAAAGCGACAATGGAGAAATTCATCTGCCGATGCGCGGTGATCCTGACGATCGCCCTCGCCAGCTCGTCTGCTATGAACACGGAAAACCCGCCGAAACTAAATGGGAAGTACTGGAGCGATTCGGGTCGCGTACTAAAGTCCGTTTGTACCCAAAAACCGGGCGAACCCACCAGCTCAGAGTTCATTGTGCTCACCAACAAGGACTGCATATGCCAATCGTCGGTGACGATCTGTATGGCATTAAAGAGAACCGCCTTCACTTACACGCCGAATGGCTTGCTTTTGATCACCCCTACTCCAAAGAACCCATGGAGTTTCAGGTTGATGCTGACTTTTAAACCTTTATTTAATCGTTTCTTTCGGAACAGGCTTCCTAAGTTTGTGAAAAACCTCTGATTATTAGGGATTTAAAGCCTATACAGTATGTTCAATGTTTATAATCCAACCAAACAAGTTGCATGGAAGATACTGTGTCATCAGAAGAAATCGAAGGGCGTCGCCCGTTAAAAGTTCGCCAGGTTGGGATCAGCAGGAAAATCGCTGCCTGGCTTGCCCGCCGTTCCGTCACTCCTAATCAAATATCCATCGCCAGTGTTGTGTTTTCAGCATTGGCTTCAGCCGCTTTAATAGCTCAATCTTTTGCGCCTCAAACATGGCTGGTTAATACGCTATTAGTTTGTGTTGCTCTGTTTATTCAGTGTCGCCTGCTTTGCAATCTTTTTGACGGCATGGTGGCAGTAGAAGGCGGTAAAAGTACACCTTCTGGCGAACTGTTTAACGACATTCCCGATCGCATCGCTGACTCCCTTATTTTCATTGCACTGGGGTATTCCCTTATCCAGCTTTACCCATACGCGATTCACTTGGGTTGGCTCGCGGCATTGCTGGCAGTTGGAACGGCTTATGTTCGTACCCTTGCCACCGCAATCGGCAGCAAAACCGATTTTCGTGGACCAATGGCAAAACAGCACAGAATGGCGCTGGTTACATTTGGGACGATTGCCACCATTTGGGAGCAAATCTGGCTGCCACAAGGAGCTGTTTTCCTCACCGTTTTGGTGGTGGTCAATTTGGGTTGTGTGATCACCTTAGTAAGAAGAGCACGCGCCGCCTATCTGTATCTGGAGAATCGGCCACAAAGTACGCCATCAAAAGAAAATAGCGCAGAGGAACAATAATGTTTGGAATTCCTCAACACTCCTTCTACGTCATGGCGTTGGTGCTGGCGCTACTCTGCATAGGCACCTTGGTTTGCTGGTTTAAACAGGTTAAACACCCCGACAAAGACTATACGGAGCTGAGCCAACGCATCACCTCTTGGTGGTGGATAATTGGATTGGTGTTCTTTGTTCTTATCCTAAGTAAAAATGCTGCCATCGCCTTTTTTGGGTTTGTAAGTTTTCTGGCACTAAAAGAATTCCTGTCGATCATTCCCACCCGATTGGCCGATCGCCGAGTGATTTTATGGGCTTACATTGCCATCCCACTTCAGTACCTCTGGGTAGGATATGAATGGTACGGAATGTTCCTGATCTTCATTCCGGTGTACGTCTTCCTGTTTCTGCCTATGCGAATGGTTTTGCTGGGAGACACTAAAGGGTTTATCCACTCTGCTGGTGTCATCCACTGGGCAATGATGCTTACGGTTTTGTGTATCAGCCACATTGCTTATCTGTTAGTGCTTCCGGTGAAGAACCCAGAAGCGGGTCACATTGGTCCTATCCTCTTTCTGCTGTTTATGACCCAATTGAATGACGTTTCGCAATATGTCTGGGGGAAATCTCTGGGTAAGCACAAAATTGTTCCCAAAGTTAGCCCCAATAAAACATGGGAAGGATTCATTGGAGGCGTTGTTACCATCTCATTGATGAGCGCATTGATCGCCCCGTTTTTGACGCCGTTTTCTCATGCTCAGGGGTTGCTGGCAGGTGCCTTGATTGCCTTCTCTGGCTTTGTTGGGGATCTGGTGATTTCTTCTGTGAAGCGTGATTTGCAAATCAAAGACAGCGGTACTCTGATTCCGGGTCATGGCGGTGTTCTGGATCGTCTTGATAGCCTCACCTTCACCTCCCCGCTGTTTTTCCATCTGCTCTACTACCTTCATTACTAACAAGGAACAAAGAAGATGAACCGACTAATAAAAGTATTGTTCTTTGCTCTGGTAGTGAAGCCGTTTGTGCTGGTGGTGATCGGCTTGAACACCAGAGGAAGGGAAAACCTGCCGGGTCAGGGAGGATATGTGGTGATTGCGAATCACAATAGTCACTTAGATACCTTAGTGCTCATGAGCCTGTTCCCTCTTTCACAAATTCACAAAATTCGACCTGTTGCCGCTGCCGATTATTTTCTCGAACAAGGTGGATTCAAAGCTTGGTTTGCTAACGTTTGTATTGGCATTCTGGCTCTGGACAGGCAAGGAAAGTCCGACAGAAACGCTCTGTTCGACGAGTGCCACAAAGCCATTCATAACGGCGACATTCTCATTCTTTTTCCTGAGGGAAGCAGAGGCAACCCAGAAGAATTCAGCGAGTTGAAAAAGGGGATATTCTATCTGGTGGATCAGCACCCCGAGACGTCTATCATCCCTGTAATGATGCACGGTTTGGGCAAAGCGATGCCAAAAGGCAGCAAGATTCCCGTACCCTTTAACTGTGACTGCATCATCGGAGAGCCTCTTCCTAGATCTGACAGTGCGGATACGTTTCTGGATACCATTATCGAGTCCTTTACAGAGCTGTCAGAGCACTGCCTGACTCGAGACAAAAACAAAGCACTGGAATTCAACCAACCGGACTTAGTGGTTAAAACGGAAAGGCTCATGATTCGCCCTGTCGCACCCGAAGATAAAGAAGACTTACTCGGTTACCTTTCCAACCCGAATGTTGCTCAATATCTACCAGATGGCATTTATGACGAAGCCAAAGTTGACGCCTGGCTGGAGGAGCAACTGGAAACATCTCCTGTCGCCTACTCTTTAATTGAAAACAAGAGCGATACCGCAATCGGGCATATTCATTTCCACCCCACTTTTAACGACTACACCTATGAAATTGGCTGGGTGATTCATCCAGACTCGCAAAAGAAAGGATATGCGTTCGAAGCGGCGAAAGCGCTGATGGAACATGGCTTTGCCAAAATGAATATTCAACGTATCGTCGCGACGTGCCAGCCAGAAAATACTGCCTCTTATCAGCTAATGGAAAAGCTAGGCATGCGCCGTGAAGGACACTTTAAGCAGTGTATTCAGCGCTCGAACGGAGAATGGTGGGACGAGTATTTTTACGCCATATTAAAAACGGAAATGTGAGGCATTGCCTCAAACTTCATCGTTCCACAAGGGTATATTATGTACAGCAAGCCTTCCAACTATGAAGACTTGCTGTATACAACTCAAGGACTGAGACGATGAAAAAGTTATATCCCGATTTATGGCAAACCGCCCTTTATGACGGTGGAATGGTTAACAGCTACGCTTATCTTTTGACACGCCCGAACGGCAATATTCTTTTTTACAATACTGGCGATAACGACGAGCTACAGCATATTGAAGAACTTGGCGGTATCCGCTATCAACTGCTTACACACCGAGATGAAGCAGGACCTTCTCTAGAGAGAATTCGAAAGCGATTTGACTCTCAACTCCTCTATTCTGAAGCTGAATCCGATGCTATCAGCCAGTATGCAAAGGCAGACCAGCTTTTAGAATTAAAAGACACAAGGTTTGAAGATATTGAAGTGCTGTTCACTCCGGGTCATACCGATGGCAGCGTATGTTATATCTATCACTCTCCACATGGACTTACCTATTTGTTTACAGGTGATACGTTTTTCCAATGGGATGGACGTTGGACGACATTCATTATCCACAGCTTTGGCGGAAGCGAAGATTCAGCAATTCAAAGCTTAAAGAAACTTCGCTCCGTAAAACCCAATGTGGTAATGAGCAGCGGATTTATAGGAAAAATAGGCTTAGTCGAACCCACTTATGACGAGTGGGTATCAGCTATCGACGGTGAAATTAACCGACTTAAATTACACATCGATTCCCTCTAATTTAAGCAGAGCTTGCTTGCGCTCCAAACCACCCGCGTAGCCCGTCAGCTTACCGCTTTTTCCAATCACCCGATGGCAAGGCACGATCACTGATATCGGGTTTTTGCCATTCGCCAGCCCTACTGCTCTTACGGCTTTGGGGTTACCTATGGCATTGGCAAGCTCCTGATAACTCCAGGTTTCACCAAAAGGAATGGTGGTCAGCGCTTTCCAGACTTGTTTCTGAAAGTCTGTACCCTTCGCAGCCAATGGCACATCAAATGACTGCCTGTTGCCGTCGAAATATTCACTAAGCTCGACGCTGGCTTGTTTCAAGACGGGATGACTAGCCTGCTCAGTTCCGAGTTCATCCGGTTTGGTGGTGCAGGTTTCAAACCAAATGCCTAATAAACCCTCGTCATTGGCTTGTAGAGTCACGTCGCCAAGTTTGCTTGGCATAATGGTGTATACGTTAGCGTTTTTCATAATGGTGTATTCCAGCAATGTAAGGTAGCGTAACTTCCCCAAGGGGCAACATTTTCTTGCGTCATATCCGGATGGTGTTCCATCGCTTTTTTAACCACCAGATCTCCGGATAAAAAACAGTCGGTCAGTGATTGCCCTCTTAACTGGGCATAGTTAATTGTCCAAGGTCCTACCCCTTTTATCTCGATCCATTCTTTAGGATCTGCATCGGGGTGTTCAACAATGTAGTGGGCAAATCGATGTAGAGTTTCTTTTCGGCTATTCGGCATTTTCAGAAAACTAAGATCCGCCTCAGCAACTTGCTCTGGCGTGGGAAAATACAACTTGTCAGAACTGCTATTCAACGTTGAAACCAGAAGGTTTAGCTGACCAATTGCCGCTTTCACTGAAACCTGTTGTCCTAAAATGGCGCGAACACCCGCTTCCCAGGGGCTCCAGACTCCAGGAATTCGAATACCCGATTCCTGCACCAAGGTTGGGGCTGCTTTGCTAAGGTGTTGCTCAACTTCCGATATGTTGACATCCAGATCGAACATTCTTCTCAACTTAAGCACCAGTGGTTTTAAGTCTGTAATCTCTTCCAATTCAAACTCAACCTGCATGAGCTGTTTTGATTCTACCGTAGCCTTAAACCAGCCCTTGTGACCATTAAGTTCAAAATGACGGGCATAGAAATTATCACCGACGTCTTCAACTCCGTGAATTACCCGCATGCGATAAAAATTGAGCATATGCTCCCAATGCAGCGGGACTTTAAAGCCCAGCCGAACCTGATTGGTTTGTGCTTCCATGTCTTCTGATTTTCTCACTTGTGACGGGGTAAGTTTTAGCAGCGTTTTAAATGCATCATTAAAACGTCGAACACTGTTAAAGCCACTGGCAAAAGCGATGTCACTGACACTCACAGAGCTTTCGTGCAGCAATTGCTTAGCGAACATCAACTGATGATACTGGGCATATTGTTTTGGTGACATGCCCAGATACTTATCAAAAAGCTTCCGCAGATACCGGTCTGATATACCTAACCGATCTGAGAGCCCCGTTATCCCATGAGTTTGCAACGCGCCTTGCTCGATCAGTTTGATTGCTCTCTGGAACGACGTTTCTGCGCCTTTCCATGCCCAAGAACTGGGTGCGCTATCCGGTCGGCAACGCAAGCAAGGTCGGTAGCCTGCCTGTAGCGCCTGTGCCTGATCGAAGTAATAAGTCACATTTTTTTCCTGTGGCAGATTCGCAGGACAAATTGGGCGGCAGAATATGCCAGTGGTTTTCACGGCCACAAAAAATCGACCATCAAATCGATGGTCTCGTGCCATTCTGGCTTTCTTACACTCTTCGATGGTTAAGGGCTGAATGTCCATTTACCTGATTTCCTTTAACTGCGTGAAGCCAGTGTACGCCATTTATCAACTTAAACTAGCCATTTTCGGAACCAAATGGCTACGAGAATTTTACACTCCATACACAGATTGCTTATTTCCCGTGAAGTGAATCCTAAATTACGAAATTGCATTCGCTAACCTTAATGTTCAACTAGTTGATATGAATACTCAGTGATACATTCTGACCACCATAACTATATAAGAAACGAGTATTTTTTTATGAAAATCAAAAACAACCTCCTCGCCATGATGATCAGTGCAACAGTTGCTGCACCTGCTTTCGCTTCCACTATCGAGGTTTCTGACCCGCTTCTGAATACCTCTTTCCCATCTGCTTCAGGTGTGGTTGTAGAAGGCGACAAACTCTTTGCCGTAGGAGACGACTCGCCTTGGCTTTACAACATGGATTTGGATTTCAATATTCTGAGTCAGGATTTGATCAAGCATTACCCGATTGGTGATAACGGGCGAATCCTGAAAAAAGTGAAACCAGACTACGAAGCGATGGAGGCAATGGACATTAACGAGCGCCCTTCCCTTGTTGTACTTGGCTCTGGCAGTAAGGCAGACGTTCGTGAGTGGGCTTACATTATCAGCCAGGATAAAGGCGTGAAAATCGAACGTTATCTGGCACCACTTTACAAGCAGCTTTATCGCGCGAGTGGCTTTAGTGGTAACCAGGAGCTTAACATTGAAGGCTTGGCGGTATCTGAAGATACGGCATACATCTTCAACCGTGGAAACGGTGGTTCCAACATTATCTTCGGTATGCCGTTAGTTGAGTTTGAAGAGTACCTACTGGGTAAGCAAGACGCGATCGAAGAGTTGAGTACTTACCACGTTACCCTGCCTAATGTTCAAGGCTTTGAAGCGGGTCTGTCTGGCGCTACTTATTGGAATGAAACCGATAGCCTTGTGTTTACCGCATCGGTCGAGGCAACGGGTGACGCTTACAACGATGGCGAAATTCTTGGTAGCTTCGTTGGTTACGTGCCTGTAGGTAAACTTAGCGAAAGTAAATCTACAGACTTAAGCAGCTACGCAAAATCCATCGACAAAAATGACAAGCCTGTCATCACAAAGGTTGAATCTGTTTCAATTACGGTGAGCACACCAGAATCTATTCGTGGTGTATTGGCAAGCGACAATGACGATGGCACCAGTGAATTCTTCTCCTTCTCACTGACTAAATAGCCTTCTTTGATTAAAGCCGTTGACGTTTTATTTCGTCAACGGTTTTATTGACAATCCAGAAACCCAATCAGCTCAATTAATTTCATATATAGCTCAACACTCTTCTTTCAACCACAAGGCGAATTGCCCTTCATGCCGAATGTATCAATTCGAAATCTGTCATTGCCGATTGTGATTAAATTCATATTTCTATTTATTTAACAATACCTTTTACTTCATCGACTGGTGAGTTTTGGAACGCAGTGCTAAATTTCAGCGATATGCATTCAAACACATCAAGGATTTAATGTGAAAAAAGGACTTCTACTCACAGCTCTCAGTCTGGCTATTCCTTTCGCGGCTTCTTCCGCTGAACTTACCGTCACAGTACCAAAACAAAATACAGAGTTTCCTTCCGCATCCGGCATCGTTTATACCGAAGATATGGTTTATGCCGTTGGCGACGACTCCCCATGGCTTTACAAGATTGGACTCAATTTCCGAATTGCCGATAAGGATCTGATCAAGCACTACCCCGTTCAAGACAATGGTCGAATCGTGAAGAAGGTGAAGCCCGATTTTGAGGCGATGGAATTGCTCGACATCAACGGCAAGCCTTCTTTTGTCATGTTGGGATCTGGTAGCAAAGCTGGCGTTCGCGAGTGGGCATTTGTCGTCAGCCAGGATAAAGCGTTGAGAATCGAAAGATCATTAGAGCCTCTATACGCCCAGCTTTACCGAGCAAGCCGCGATTTTGGCGTAGAGGAACTTAATATTGAAGGGCTTGCCGCTTCAAATGGGACGATTTTTATTCTCAACCGCGGTAACGGGGGTTCCAACGTTATTTTTACCGTCCCCACACAACAGTTTGAAGATTACCTGACAGGCAAAACAGACAAGATCGCTAACCTCGGAGTCAACAAAATTCAGTTACCGGAAGTGGGTGGATTTGAAGCGGGCTTGTCTGGTGCAACCTATTGGGAACAAACCGACAGACTGGTCTTTACTGCTTCGGTAGAAGCAACTGGTGATGCTTACAACGATGGTGAAATTCTTGGCAGCTTTGTCGGATCATTTCCGATCAATCAACTGGAGTCAGGAACCACACTCGACCTAACCAAAGTGGCAAAACCGGTATCCATCAGAGGTAAGCAGGTGATTACTAAAGTTGAGTCGGTTTCTCTTACAACCAGCGACCAGCTTGCTGTTAAAGGTGTATTAGCCAGTGATAATGACGATGGCACCAGTGAGTTCTTTAAATTCCGCCTGACTCAATAACGTCTCCTATAGCCCAGAGTTTCTACAATACTCTGGTTATAACAAAAGAGCCTCCATCTGGAGGCTCTTTACTTTCTGTATCTGTTCAGCTTAATTCTTACCGCGACGCGCTTTGATTCGATTCATCATAGACAAGCGACGCTCCGCAGACGCCTGATCTTTTGGTTCGTCTGGGTTATTGGTGCGTCCGCGACGATGTTTGAACGCATCTTTGCTGTTAAGCTTCTGAACGTAAGCATCGCGACGTTTCGGCTCGTATCCCGGTTGTTCAACGCGGCGGATACGTTGTTTGATTAGGTTTTCTACCTGAACCAGAGTCAGTTCTTCTTCACGACTTACAAAAGAAACCGCATGCCCTTGTTTGCCAGCGCGACCTGTACGACCAATACGGTGCACATAGTCTTCAGCAAGAAATGGCATGTCGTAGTTGATTACATGAGGCAGGCTTTCAATGTCGAGACCACGAGCAGCAACATCTGTTGCAACCATCACTCGCGCTTTGCCTTCTTTAAACTCATCTAACGCACGGCGACGAGCACTTTGCGCTTTATCGCCATGGCAAAGTACCGCTTTTATGCCATCGAGTTTCAGTTCTTTAACGATCTCGTTTGCGGTTTCTTTGTAGTTCACAAACACCAGCACCTGTTGCCAGTTTTTGCGACCAATCAGTTCAGAAAGCAGTTCTGTTTTACGTTCCTGATCCACTGGGTATACAACGTGTGCAACGGTCGCTGCTGTTGAATTCTCGCTGTCTACGCTAATGCGCTTTGGCTTACGAAGAATATCGCTTGCAAGCTGATTAAGCTGGCTAGACGTTGTCGCAGAGAACATCATGATTTGTGGTGCAGTTTCCACTTCCATCATGATTTCACGTACCGCGTTAATGAAGCCCATATCAAGAATTCGGTCAGCTTCATCAAACACAAGAAACTCAAGGTTGGCAACCGACACATTACCTTCGTTCATGTGCTCGCTCAAACGACCCGGTGTTGCAACCAGAATATCGACACCCTTTTCAAGCTGACGAATCTGAGAAGACATTTTGTTGCCACCGTACACCGCGGCAACATTGAGATCTGTGTATTTGGTGTATGCCTTGATGTTATCGGCAATTTGAGCAGCCAGTTCACGAGTCGGAGCCAGAATAAGCCCACGTGCAGTGCCTTTTGATGGCGACTTGCCAGAATCCAGAAGGTGCTGAATCACAGGCAAAGAGAATGCAGCCGTTTTACCTGTTCCTGTTTGAGCAGTTGCAAAAATATCGTGCCCTTTTCGCGCCATAGGAATGGCTTTTTGCTGAATAGGGGTGAGTTTTTCGTAACCGATTTCAGTAAGTGCTTTCGCTACTTCAGGAGCGAAACCTTGAGAAGAAAATGACATTGAAGCAAGGTCCTTAGATCAGACAACCTTTGATGACAAGCCGTCGTCTCTCGACGATAGCCAGCCAAGACTGGTACATAAATTTCAATTAGCGGCATAGTATACCCAAGTCACCTAAAGATGCTAGGTTCTACAAGTATATGTGCATTAGATTTGTACGCAGTGATTCTAGTTGAACGCCTAAAAAGAAAAACCGGTCTGGTGACCGGTTAAATAGTTTTTAATGCGAATTGGAATTAGTGAGTTGACGACAAATAAGGACCGTTATCAATACTGTTGAACCAAACGAGATGCTTTAGATCGGTCGAATTCTGGCTCGACCGGATTTTTACGTTTTTTCCGACCAAAGCCTGCGCCTTCGAATACACTTGTTCTGCGCTTTCCTGATAAGTGGCGATACTCATTTTAAGCTGGCGTCCCTCTTCATTGGAAACCCAAACAAAGCGGTCATCTTTAGAGACACTCTTCAAAACACCAAAATTATTCCAACTGTTGTTACTCATAACCTATCCTTTCTTGTTTTTTTAGTTTCGTATCGAATCTTCCTTTTTCAATGTAATGCCAGTTATTGATTTATTAGTCAGGCTATACAAAGGACTGAATATTAAATATGCAACCAATATTCAGAAATAACAAGGCGAAGTTCTTATCAATTATGCCAAAAGATGATAAACGCTAACCCTATAAAGAATAAGGATAAATGAGCAGTTTTATTGAGACTGTTGTCAGATAAATTCCGAACCCAAATGATAAATGAGCCACGACGCTTCTGATTCTTGCCATGTTAGGTTTTGGCGTGTTTTGTGCCGCTACTCCAAGCCCAAACGCAGGCTGCATAATCAGAAATGGTGCCGCCACACTCACAAACCCAGTGAATAGTGCGACAACCAAACTTGGTGATTCGGGCCACTGCGGGTAAGCACACAACATAATCCAGACAAATGCGATTCCAATGGCATAGTGTGCAACCCACCCTAATACTGTTTCACCTCGTTGTTGTGGTGTTGCCATAATGGGTGAATGCATAAACTGCCCTTTTCGCATGCACAGCATCCAACGTCCGACCCACGAATAATCCAACGATGGCAGGTTCAATAGTTTTTTTTGCAGCCAGGCAAAAACATCCATAAATGCCGTTGCACCTACTCCAATCACCAGTGCCTGCAACACAATTTCTCTCATTTCCTTTTCTGTCCTTTCTTTTTGTGCAACAAAGTGATTAGATGCTACTACTTAAAGCTAACTTCAAGTCAATAACTATGTTGGATATAGGCACGGTTGCTAAACAAAGCGGTTTGAACTTATCAGCACTGAGATATTACGAATCCATTGGGCTCATCCACTCTGCAGGAAGAAAAGGATTGCGTAGGCAGTACCCAAAAGAGGTGCTTCAAAAACTGGCTTTGATTAATTTGGGCAGAAAAGCGGGTCTATCGCTGGATGAAATTCGCGGTATGTTTGATGAGTCTGGCGACCTGAATATCGACCGGCAAGCCTTACTCAATAAGGTCGATGACATTGAACGTTCCATCCGCCAGTTGATTTGCATTAAAGACAGTTTGCTTCACGTCGCCAATTGTCCGGCTAAAGATCATTTGCAGTGTCCTTCATTTCAAAAAATGCTCAGAGAGTTGTAAGCCCTTTGGCATAGACTAGCTTTTAGCATCCATGAGTATTCGGTAGGTATAAAACACAAACAAATAAAGCCGAACACAGAGGTTCGGCTTTAAGTTTGTTTACCAAGCGTTAGTTAGTGAAAATGTACCAACATCTCAACTTCATCCCCTTGTTGCGGCGCGTTCAACAAGAAGTGCAAATAGCCCGCTTCTGTCACTGGAATTTGCAGGTATTCATTACTGCCCGAATAATTAGATATGTATTCGTGCTGCTCTGCTGTTGGCCAGTAAGCTCGGCTCGCGTACAGATCCACGTTGCCATTGTTTGGCTTGCTAGCATTTTCGGTATTGCTATTTTTACCCGTTAGCCACACACGCACCTCTTGAACACCTTGCGGGACATAAACCGCAGCATAGCGTTGTTGGTGTACCGTTAAGGTCTGTGCTTCACCCGATTCCAATACCACTGGCGCTAAGTCATCTTGCTCAGGTGTGAGTGGTGTTGGAGCTTTGGTTTCCAATGAAGCCGTTAGTGTGACCGCATCAAACGCAGTTCGACCTGTTATGCTCATGTAGTAACGACCCGGTTTGATGTAACCCGATGGCTCTGGTTCAAACGTCACGATCTCATTACTGCCCGTACCATATTGGCTGAACTCAAAGTCGTAGTAATGGGCTTCTTTTTCAAAGCTCATGTACAAATCCGCATCGCCTTGACTACCCTCTTGGATCTCGACTTCAAAGTGAGTGGCGTTTTCTGGCACATCAACGTAGAACAACTGCTCGCTGTATGCCCCACCACTCAATACCACGCTTTGATTTGCTGTTAACGGGGTTACTTGATCCGAAGGCTCTGTCGGCTCACCTGGATTTGGGTCTGGGTTTGGATTTGGATTAGGCTGCTCTGGTTCACCAGAGACAGAATCTAACCAACGATCAAACTCACCGTTGTATTGCTCTCCCAATAATTGAACCTGCGTTGCCCACTCTGCAAATTGACCAGAACGAGAAAGCGCCAGTAAACGGTCTACCTCTTGCGAATGCTCTTCCAACATAAAGCGTACCGCTAAGTAACTCCAACGATAAACGCGATTCGTATCATGGGAATAAGTCGTCGCAAACACATCCGACAGGCTCATCTTTCCATCAGCAATCACACCAATCGCCGCGTCGTAGCCTTGCTTATAATGCATGTACTCAGCAAAACCCTCTAACCACCACACAATGTAACCATGAGCCAAGTTATCGCTGAATGAGCCATATTGATTGAAGCGTGCATCTAGATAGTGAACATATTCATGCTCTAGATTGAGAATTGAAAGCTCGTCACCATCAGCGAAACGGTAGGCGACAAAACGTGCTACGTTACCTGCCTGAGCCGGATCCCCTTCAAGATACTGACCGCCATTATCCGTCGTGTTACCAAACAAGAAAGACGAGTAATCCACGTAACTGCCATTGTTCGCAAACACCGCGACTTCGACTCGCTCGTTGTTGTCGTCCGCCACAGGCTGATGACCCGTGTTCGCCACTTGGTGGAAGTCTGCCTCTTTTGCCGCTAAAACCTCACAAGCTTCAACAGCCTGCGCTTGCGTTAAATCTTGAGAGCGAATGATTGCCGGACCATCACACTCATGACGGTTAGGCAGCACGCGAGCCGCCAAATCACGTTTCGCCTGATCTAAATCCAGACCGTTCAAATACTCTGGCGCGAAGTAGTTCATCATCTCAACCGCCGCTAACCAAAGCTTATCGTGTTCACTACCAAGTGGGTTTTGTTCCATCACTTGTTGCATCACACGCAGTGCCTTCTCTTTGGTTTTTTGGTCTGGGCTTGCTAGCAAACGGCCGGTTTCGCGTATAGCGTTATAAACCAAGAAGCTCGCGTCTGTATCCAATGCCCAAGCGTTATCACGAGCAAACACCGCCAACGTGTCGATGTGTTGCGTGTTGCTCGCCATATAGTTGTAGAATTCATCTCGCGCAGCGTGACCAGCCATTGCACGAAAGAGATTGTTCAGCCCATCCACCCACTGCGTATCTTTCGCCGTTTCACGATTGAACTGGCGCAGTGCCGTAAGTTGTGCGCCCATCGTCAAGGGAAGCTGTTTTACGTTATCGACCATCAAAGTCAGGCTTTTCATCGCCCCCACTTGTTCGCGACCTTGTTCTAAAGCGTGTGGGTTGGCTAAAAACGCATTAATCGACTGAGCAAAACGTTGACCTAATGCCTGTGAAAAGTCTGGCTGTTGCGCGTTATAGCGAACGTAGTAAGCAGCACGTACAAACTCACCAAGGTTTTCTAGTTTGCGGGCTTGCTCTGCCTCACCTTTGTAACCAGCAATGGCTTGGTTCAACGCAATTTGAATACGGCTTAGGCTCGCTTCACTGTAAATGTCGTTCAGTGAATCAGCAGGTGCAGAGAACCAAGCACCATAGCAATTATGGTTCGCCTCAGAGACGGCTAAAGCAAGATCAGGTGCATGTTGAAGTTCGGGAATATCACACTGCTCTTGAGCAAAGGAGAAACTGGAAACACTGGCAAGTACACAAGCTAGCGCCAAGCGATGACGTGGAAATATACGGGTATGAGACATAACAACACTCATTAATTAGTTATATGTTTGAGGGCGCTGTTATATTCCTTATTCTCAACAAGGTGAATTAAGTTGCATAAAATTTATGAGCTCAGTTCAGGAAATAGAATATATACTCTAATTTACAAACAAACTGCTCAATATGGTGATTACCTCTCTCCGTAAACGTTGCACAACCTGTTGAAACAAAAAAGATAAAATCCGTTGATTGGAAATAGAAAAGTCAGAAATGGGTCTGGCTTTTTGGTTAGCAGCGCTTACCCTCAAGATTCCATTCATTACGATTTGTAGGTACAGTACGCTCATTGAAACATAGGGTGCCTCCACAGCGCGCCATAGAAATACGAAGTACAGGAAAACAAAATGAATAACGATCTCCCGATAATTGAAACCTTAGATGAGCTTGAGCAATTTCTTATCTCTGTCGAGTCTGGCAGCCTGGGGTTGAATGGAGTTGCGGGTATTGCACTGGCGACTTCCAATGCCGATGGTCGTCCGTTTGTTGCCGTGCTGGATGACAACCACCAGCTGTTGCTTGGCCGTTGGGTGTCTAGCCATGTGTACGAAAACGGGAAAGACATGGTACGCAACGGTCCAAGCCGTAAGCATTAACAAAGCAGGCATAAACAGAAAAACCGGCTAGACAGCCGGTTTTTTAATAACTCACAGAAGGCAAGAAACAAAAATAATTACTTGATGTTCTTTGCTTCGGCCAAAACAGCTGGAATAACCTGACCGAAGATTAAATTCGCCATACGTGGAGTTTCAGTTTGCGGGTAACCACCATTCATCGCGATGACCGTTCCTGTTTCTTTCTCCATCGCCAACACCTGACCATGAATACCAATCATCACAAGAACCTTGTGATCACCCAGATTCAAAACTCGATACTGGTCTTTATACCAGGCATCGCTGATCAGTGCGGATTCTTTGCCTTTCTTCCAAGCCGAACGGACTTCATCATTGCCCTGCCACAACGCATCAATAAAGCCTTTTGGAATGACTTGCTCACCTAAGTAGTTTTTACCGTCATTCACAATCATCTTACCAACACGAGCCAGATCTCGTGTCGTCATATTCAAACCACCAGAAGCAACAACATACTCCGCTGGGTCGGCCATCCAGTACGCGTTGTTTTCAGCACCCAGCTTTTTCCAGACTTTTTCTTCTAGGTAGTCAGCCAGCATTTTTCCCGTGACTTTCTCAACCACCATACCCAGTACCTCAGTATTTGGGTCTTGGTACTGGTAAACCTCACCAGTTGGATACTTACGCTCGTCGATCAAAACAAGGTAATCTTTAATTCCGTGAAGCCCAGAATCATTCTTACCATGCCATTCCTGTGACTCGGTTAACCTTGGATCCCATGACTTATGTGGTGGCGTTTTAATGGCTAAACCACTTCGCATATCAGAGACTTCCTGAACAGTAGAGCCTTCAAAAGCGGTTCCTTTGAATTGAGGAAGGTAAAACTCGACGTTCTTCGACATATCAAGCTTACCTTCGCTAACAGCAATACCCGCAAGCGTGGCAGTGAGAGACTTGGTGACCGACATATCAAGATGCGTGGAGTCTTTTGTCATACCGTTGAAATAGTGCTGATGAATGATCTTGTCACCCTTAATCACCACCATGGCATGATTTTTCAGGCGGTCGCGTAATATCGTATACAGGCTGTGCTTGCCATCCGCGTCAAGCCCTTCCAGCTTGTTCAAGTCCAGCAAGTTTTCTTCAACTAAGCGTTGAGGAGGTACAGCTCCTTCACCAGCAGAAATGCTGTAGTGACGAGTCAGTTTATAAGCGTTTGGGAAAGTCATTGCCGCAAACTCCCCCTGATCCCACGCAGAACGTTCGAGACCAAGTGATTCAGCCTGTTTAATAAATTCCACATCTTCCTGATGAAAGGTCGCGGCATTGGCACTAAACATAAATGACATAAGTATCGCGGTAACTAAACTGCTATTTTTCATGATCTTCCCCAATTTTGGTCTTAATTATGAAACTCATTAAGCACCATTATAAGAGGGTAAACAAGTCAAATATTGTTTTATGTCAAACCATGTTACAATATCAGTCTATTTACTGACAGGATGGTTCAATCCGCGGAAACCAGAAATTTTAATTGTTTGGGTACGTGCGTTCATTGAAATGAAAAGTGAGAAACCTCTAAGTGGAACTTACCTGCCTGTTTGTCGGCTAAAAGGAAGCCAAATTGCTTGGTGTCCTTAAAACGGAAATCAGCGACACCTTACCTCACACACCGAAAACGGCATCGCCAGATGTATTGTCTGAAATGACGGTAGAGAACTTGTTGGACTACATCGCTGTGCGAGTGGATTCTAAGAAAGCGTAATTTACACCATTCTCGATGAACGTGGTTGTGCCCGACACTGGTGAGATTTATTTTGTAGAGATGTCGAATGGCAACCTAAGCAACGGTAAGGTAGACAGCGAAAAAGAAGCCGATGCTACGCTTTACCTAAATAAAGCGGACATTACTCAAATGCTACTGGGTAACACCGACTTAACGGCGCTTTTAAGACTCAAGCAGGCAGGCATTAAAGGGATAACAGAGGTTTTGACTAAACTACAGGACTCGCTTGTAGACTTCGATACCAGCTTTGAAATTGTCCCTCGTCCAGCGAAAGGCAAAGAAGTAGACGCCAACCTGTACCAGCACAAACACTAAACACCAGTAAACAAGCTGAATGTGTAACGAAAAATGGGACTTTAAAGTCCCATTTTTTATGAACGACCGAAGCTAATCCAAGTCGCATTGTGGCAGTCGTTTTTGTCAAAGCAAAGAAATCCTCTCAACAAAATCTTAAATGCTATAGCTTTAATTAGTACGTAAACGGTGAGGTGGCCTTATACACTTAAAAAGTGCGCTTGTAGCTCCAAGTATTCAAAAAGAGACTGAGTAAATGACTGAAATGTAGATGTGCATATGCTAACATTTGCTTAGTTTATTACAACGATACAGTTGTATAGAAATAGGGATCTCGGGAGATGAAAAATTTGGTAATTTCAGTTGGCGCATTAGAAAGTGTGGCTTCTGTTTATTCTCATGTCAGCAACAAGTTGGTCGACTTCAACAGCGACTGGAAAACGGGTGATATTCCCCATGTAACATGGGATCTAACTAGCCTAAAAATCGGAAAAATAGATGTCTCTGCATGTGCATTCTTTCTAGCCATTGCTAAACGAGTGGATAAATATAGCTCCAGCAAACAAGAAGTTCTACTTGATTGGAACCCTAAAATTATCGGTTTCCTTGAAGACATTGAATTTTTTTTAGTAGCCGATAAATATGAGTTGTTTGATTGGCCTTTCACCATTGGTGGAGGAAGAGCCTCTAATATTAGCCCATATACCAAAATATTAAGTTACCCTGCAATTCGGGATAAACCCAATATTACGGACAAAGATGAACTTGACCAATGGAAGATGATACATCGTGAATCATATCGCCATAAAATTGTTAGAAGTTGTGAATCACTATTTTCAAAATATCATTTTGAACACTCACATGATGACATAGCAACAATACTCTCTAGGACTTGTTCAGAGCTGGTAACTAACTCTTTACTATGGGGAGATTCAACAGCATTTGTTGGATTACAAAGAAATAGGTACTTTATTGAGATTACAGTAGTAGATGTAGGCGTAGGTTTGAGGAGAAGTTTACGGTCGAAAAATAAGCTGCAAAACTCTACAGATATTAAGACTAACGTTTTTTTATCTTCAATTGCTATTGCCAGTACTGTAAATTATCAAGACTTTGGTCTCAAGAGAGCCATTAATACTGTAGTAGGTCTTAATGGAACAATTTCTATCTCATCAGAACGCGCAGAAATTGTCTGGGCAAACGATCTATGGCGCAACTTCAATAATACGAAAAACGAATTCGATATCGAGAGTGCACTTAATTCACTACCTATTCCCTCGGGATTTACTAAGTATGACTATGAGCGAGGATTCACAAGGTTGTGGGATAACTCTATAAGAGGAACAAGAATTACATTTAGAGTTCCTACAAGAGCGGCAGGGAATCATTAATGAGAGCTAGTGAAAAAATGAATGTATCATATTTTAATGTGATAGATAATATTCTATATACTCGAATGGCTTTATTCTCTTGGGATTGTAAAGAAGCACCTTCTAGAGTCAACCATGACAATATAAAATTCTTTATATCGAATTTGCAAAACGTGCCTAATCTAGACGCATTTGAATACATATTAATTAACTTCAATCAGATAGAAGACACCGACGATCATATTTATCGAGATCTAATTCAATGTGCTTTAGAACAAGGAATAAAGCTCTTTTGCTTCGTCACTACTAGCCATATTAAGCCTGCTAAGCCTTTTGAACAAATTAATAATTCATCTAAAGAATTTAAAAAAGGTGGAACACCTATATGTATCAACTCTATGGTTAATGACGAGATATCTTATATATCTATAAATATGACTATGGAAGATATTGTAGCTATAACTCAAAGTAAACGTTTTGAAAATATAAAGTATTTTGAAGAAAAATTAGTTAAAGATTTGGTTTCTTCATCTTATATAGAGTTCGAAAACAAAAGACAGCTCTCTTCGACTCCATTACTAGCACCGGGAGAGTTTAATGCATCAGAGATCATTTCTGAACCATTAAGCTTTAAATGGATGATACTTTTAATGGTAGACCTGATTGTCATAAATATAGATAAAGAGATCAACAAGATAATTACCATAGTTGCTTCAAGCTTGCGAGGTTCTGCCATAGCTTTATCTGTATGGGAAGTTCTTCAAGATTATTTTGGTGTAGATTTATATATTATCGATCATCTTGGACCAAACTATGACTTATCAGAGCCCACACCTTTACATATTAACTCAGAGCATAGTTTAATTTATATAGGAGATTTTCTTATAGCAGGTAGTGAACTTAAAACTACAGATATGTATTGCCATAGTTATGGAGGAAAAATAGACAGTGCATTTGTTATTGGAAAATACACAAAGCAAGAAAATATTTCTTCTGGTATAAAATTATACAGCTTAACCAACCTAAAAGATTGCGTTAATGATTTGAGATATGAGTTAGCTTAAAAATGAAGATATTACATATTACAGATATGCACATTAAGTCTGCAACTAATCATAACGAAGCTTTAAGAAAAGCGTTTTATGGCACCTACCTTAAGTCATTTATAGAACAGATCAAGAATGAATCAATAGAGAAAATATTTATTACAGGAGATTTCATACTAGCAGAAAAAAACGATACTAATATAAAAAGCAAGTTTGAACATGCACATGAGATAATTTCATTCCTATTGGAACATACAAATCTATCTAATCGTGACGTATTTATCACCAACGGTAACCATGACGTAATACGGGATACTGGTTGTTTGTCCGATTACAAAGATTTTGAGCGCAACTTTAATCATGATGACGATTTATTAGATGAAACGGATTACTTTAAGCTTTACAGAGTAAATAAAATTGATGCCGTGTTATGTTTAAACTCGATAGGTAAAAATCATAAGACAGGTTATCCAAATCATTGCCCCTCAGAAAAACAGTCAGATGCTCAATGGCTAGATAGTGCTATTTTAAGAGTTGGAGCGCATAAAATTGAAAATTTATATGTACTAAGTCACCATCCTGTAACAGCAGTAAAATTAATGCATCGCTGTAGCCGAGATGAGAATAAGGAAGGTAAAAGCTGGTTCGACAAACATGTTTGGCTCCTTGGGAATTTATTGCTAGAAAGATTGAAATCTAATCACTCAATTTCTGGTTCTATATATTGTTTTTCTGGTGATGTTCATTTAGAGGAATTTTCATGTGACATGGACCAGTATTACTCTCTTGTAACCGGAAGTTTCAACTATATACAAGAGTGGGATACAGACATTCCTTCGCAAGCTACGGTTTTCTCAACCTTAAATAACGTAACAGCAAAATTATACTACTACAATTTACTCACCCACAATTCCGGTAACATGGATGGGGTATGGGAACATCGTAGCTTGAAAATGATCAGAACATCAGATAGTTGTACAATGCCAACTGTAGAAAAGACTGAAACACTGATCATTAATAATGACAGCACCAAGGTTCTTAACGACGTCAAAGAGACAGCCAATGTACCTGTTAATAAATACGATAAAAATTCTGTTCAACTTAACTTTGTGCCCGAGCTAGATTCAGATATTATCGACTTTATTAAAGATAATAATCTCTACAAATTTGGAAGATTTTCTACTCACAAGGATTCATCTAGCTTAGTATGGGTTTCTGTAGGTCGAATTTTAACTCACACCACTATTTTTTCTGACGTAATTGAAAGTTTTAGACTTAAGTTTAAGGAGATTGAAAAAGAAAACCCCCATAATAATAATTGTGACTACTTATTTGTTGGTCTCAATAACTTAGGGGGAGCTTTGGCAACAAGGCTAGGTGCAGGGACTAATATCAGAAGTTGCTGTGTAGGTTATAGAGATTCTTATGATGAGGTTGAAGCAATTAACGAACGGTTGAAAAGTATAATATGTCGAAAAAAACATATAATTTTTGTCTCAGATGTCGTAGCGACTGGGGAAACTTTGGTTAGTTTAAAGAGAAAACTGGGGATTACTCATGGAAAAAACGTGTATAGTTTCGTAGTACTTTTTGATCCAAACCAAAATAGATTAAACTACCTCAATGAGTTCAAGGATACATATACTGTGTGTTCATCTTTTAAGATGCCTGTGCTTGATAACGATGTATTGCCGGAGAAAGATGTATTCGCACCAGAAATACTACTTATATAGGCTCAAATTTATATAAGTGTGCGTAAGACCCTAACCGACTCAGGTCAACATTAGAACTTGAGTCGGCGTCAAGTAAATTTCAATTATTTAACTTCTAGTATCAGTTTATCAGTAGCACTTTTACTACAGTTCTTAATCAATACTTTCCAAAATCCGAAATGTATAGAGCCTAGAAGCAAGGAATAACGGGGACACTCACTCTAAGAAAATACGAAACCAATCTATTACATTGAGTTGCGCTTAAATCCACTAAGGCTGCACTCGCCCATTTCCACTCTAAAGTCTTGCGTATTGTGAACCCTCTTCTGTCTAAAGAGAGCTTCATTAACCATGACCAAAGCTCTTGCTCGTTTAATTGATCTAGAAACAACACCCTATTATCACTGTGTTTCACGCTGTGTTCGGTGCTCATTCTTGTGCGGTTACGATTCGCAGCAAAACCAATGCGTTGAACATCGTCGAGGCTTGATTGAAGAGCGATTGCTGAAACTGGCACACGTGCTTTGTATCGATGTATGCGCCCAAGCCATTATGAGTAATTGTTCTCCAACTGTCTGTCCTCATCTTTTTTCGAAATAGATTAAATGTAAGCGTTCACCAGTCCCTTATTGACATTCAAGTGTGACCCACCGCACTTGATCTACTTTTTCTTCTTGAGTGATCATTTCCAGCCTTCATGCTGGAGATATGAAAAAGAAAAAGTCCAAATTTGCAGAAGCACCACCTATTGCTTCTGATATCAATGAAGCAAACGCGCTTATCGAAGAGCTGTGGGAGCAACTGCACCACTATGAAGATAAACTGAAAACTAGCTGCTCTAATTCTTCAAAACCACCTTCTTCTGATGACCCAAAAGAGCGGGCTGAACGAAAAAAGCTCAAAGCTCTGGTGACCGCAATTCGAGAGGAGCTAAACAAGGTCACTCAGGGAGTCAACGACAACTCTCCAAACTAAAGGACACTGACACTGTCATTGACTGCTTGCCTGACTCAACTTGTCCGTGCTGTGATGAATCGCAAATCTCAGTTCACCATAACCCGTTTTATCGCCATCAAGTACACGAAATACCAAAGCCAACGGTTGATATTACTGAGTACCGACTATTTTCAGGTCAGTGCCGACACTGTAGTGAGGTCGTTAGAGCAAAGAAACCCGACAATGTCCCACAAGGCATTATGGGACCTAACCTACTCAGCTATATCGCAGTGTTGGCAGGGCAATATCATTTAAGTATCCGCAAGATCCGTTCTCTGCTAAAAGAGCAACTAGGTACAACATTCTCTATTGGTGCAATCAGTGAAGCACAGACCAAAGTTGCTTCCATGCTGACCCCTTTACATCACGCAATCCGCGACAGTATTCAAACTGCACCGCTGGTTCATGTTGACGAAACTTCTCATCCTCGCAATGGTGAAGAGAGCGTTGGTGCTGGTTGGTAGCCAATGAAAACCTTGTCTATGAAAAGATTTTGTTCTCTCGTTCAGCACATTCTGCCAAGGCCATGTTAGGTCCGAACTATACGGGTCTAGTGGTCACCGACCAATGCCCAAGCTATAACTGGCTGAAGCCAGAAAAACACCAACTGTGCTGGTCGCATGTGAAGCGAAATCTACAGCAACTAGCTGATTATAGTGGCGGGGGTTACACCGCTCATGTTGGTCAACGCCTAACTCTTATCTCCAATATGGTTTTTAGAACTCGCCACCGCCTTGATAGGGAAGAAATCCAGTACAAGCAATATATCCGGCGTATGAACAGGCTTCGGAAATCGTTTAACCACTGGCTTCAAAAAGGCAGTGGGATAATCGTACAGCGTTACAAAGGTCGATGTGAAAAACTACACTCCCATCGACAAAGCTTATGGCAGTTCCTGACCGATACCTCGATACCACTGACCAACAACGAAGCGGAGCGACGAATACGTGGGTGCGTCATTCAGCGTAAGATTAGCTTTGGCACGACATCTGATGCTGGTGACAAGTTCAGGGGTAGAGTGCATTCACCTGTCGAAACCTGCCATAAGCAAGGCATGTCAACCTTGTCTGCGCTAACAGAAATCGTGCGGGCAGTTACCCTTCGCCAACCTTACCCAAATATCTTTAGTCTCTAACTTACCGAGTCAAGTACCTACCGGTGAACGCTTACGATTAAATTGCTTCAATTAACGACTCTGCAATGCGCTTAAAAGACGCAAAACAGGTATCAAAATCATGAGGCTCGGCGCTAAACACCATTGGCGTAACAAAGTCTTGGAAGCGTTGGTGGAAGGCTGGGTTTTCTTCAATTTCTTGCAATCCGAGTTGTAGCTCTTGTTTTGGGTTGGCAACAAACTCTGCATGTTGACTGCCAAAACGCTCAATATCCTCTTCTAACACTGTTTTAAATAACGGTGTTAGCGCCTCAAGGTCTAGGCTTTCTGTCTGCTCTTCTGTCTTTAAAATGCAGTAAACATCATAGATATGGCGTACTAGTGTGGCATCATCCTTACGCTGTGCATCGCGCTTCACCGACATGGTACGGCGTAACATTGAAATCACTTTTTCAACTAAAGTAGCGTGGATAGAAATGCAATCGAAAGCGCTCACTTCTTGTGGTTGTTTATACAGCTCTGCAACCAGTGATTGAATGTTGCGGGGTTCTACATCGAGTAACGGGATTGTTTCCATCAACTCCAGTTTAATGATGGGACGAAGGCATGGTGACTGGCTAAATTGCTGTGGGTATCTGAATTCGAATTCAACATAACGAAATTCATCATTTACAGTACGCTCTTCAATCGTAAATAGCTTTGATTGAGTGATGATCTGTTCGATCTCGTTAATGCATATTTTACGAGCCGCTTTCTTTTTAGCGCGGCTTAGCTCATTAAACGCTGGTTTGGGGATTAATTTAATGTCTACATCTTCAGACATTCTAAGAATTTTAACGTTTGATTTTGCAAGGGCTGTACCGCCAGAAAAGACCATTTGATGAGAGTCTGCCTTCACTTTAGCTAGCTCAGACAATAGCGCAACAACCCAATAATCTTTTTCAATGATGGCTGGGTTTCCGAGCTCAAGCGCATCGGAAACCTCAAGGAATTGTTGTTTTAGTTTTTCCATATTAACTTGGCGAATTTAACACTCGGTTACCGACAACCAATTTGCGATTAAACTGTTTGGGATTCCATGAGTATTGAACGGATGATGGAATTTGGGTGCTTTCACCGGACAGGCTTTGCAAAGATAGGCTGTCTATCTCAAAATCGATGCCTTTCATCTTTAATATCTCACGCATCAGAGCATCGCTTCCACCTGGGTTAGTGGGCATAGGCTTGCCTGTTAAACTGTTAATCCTTGCCTTGGTGTAGAGACCATAGCCAAGCTTTATTAACTCACCTTGTTTGACCAACTGCCTTAGCGCTCGACCAATTTGGTCGTAGCTGGCAAAACCATCAAAGTCTTTGCGCTCAAAAACATAGCGTCTGGAACGCTTTATCTTTTGATAAACACGATCAACTGCTGTCATTTGAACCCCCTAACTTTCGTACGTTTTCGAAGTATAACGCAAGGTTGTAATTATAGGAATAAATACGGCATACACAGAAGTATAAATACGTCTTGATAACTGACAATTAACTACATAAAATATTGTATTTATAAACATTTAATTAGAAACAATGACAACGACCTTATTCTATATTACTCCCTGACCTTGCTATGTTCTGCCCTCCTTTCAAGATATTCAGCGCATCCTCTATTTCAACGCCAAAATAGCGAATATTATCCAGCTTCGTGATGTTTTCTTCGATTTCGAACCTTGTGCAAATTCAACAGATACCCCAAGCTTGTAGGGCTTTTCTTTTGAGAGAGTTTAAGAAGAATGTCGCAGTTCAAAACCACTTATTACTTAGGCTGATGACCCGTCTTCTTCGCAAACTTTTGCATCGCCTCGGCAAACGTTGTTGTTCCGCCTTTGGCTTTAACCTGTACTACCTTGTATCCCATTTTTTCTAGCGCTTGGCGTTCTGCCAAAACGGCTTTGTCGTCTTGCTGGCTGCCTTGGGCTGGCTGATGAATGTAACACCCTTCTAGTTGACCATCTTCGACCAGTTGGTGGTGTCTCAGTGCATTGATATCAAAATTCATAGTATGTCTTTTAGTTGTAATGAGGCGTGCTGTGGTGGGTTACATTCGCTTTAAAGGCTTAACCACGCTATCAAGCCCTTCAATTTTTAGCGCTAGGCATAGTTTGAGTAAGTCACCTAGCTCTCCTTTTGGCCAGCCTTTCTTATCAAACCAGAGCAAATACTCTTCGGGTAAGTCTATCAATACTCTTCCCGCGTACTTTCCATAAGGCATTTGCATACGCGCAAGTTTGAGGAGGTTTTCTTTTTCTAACATCGCATTGTGTTTCGCTTTAAAGATATGCCTAAGCCTATCAGACTCAGGTTGTTTTCTATATCCCTAATCATGTCGTCGTTTTAAGCGGCAGAGGCTTTGTGCTGATCAAATGGATGATAAATACACAGGCAGAACCAAGCAGACACGCAAGTATTGCAAACTGACTGCCGTGGCTTTCCCATAACCAGCCAATCAGTGCCAGACCGACCGCGGAGAAGATCGCGTACAACAAGTAAAACATGCCAAATGCTGCACCTTTATTAGAAGCGAATTTACTGATGTGCGTCCTGATCGCATTGATGATTATCAGGTCGTGGATGCCAGAGACGGCAAACGCCAGAATGAAGAGGTATTGAGGTGACAGGTAAAGGATCGTCATGGAAGCTAACCCTACGGTGTACCCTATAGAGAGCATTTGAACAGGCTTTAAGCGGTCGTTGATGTTTATGATGAGGAAACTCAAACCGAACTGACTTGCGCGAATCACTACAAGAATTGTTAGCAGAGTGGGTAAAGACATCCCCTGTTCGTTACCAAGCAGTAAGAAGAATGCTTCCCCAAAAGAGCACATCGCCATAAAACAGAAAGTAATCACAGGCGTTCTGAGGCTTGGTTCCAGCTTTATGGCCGTTGATTTCTTTTTACTTACCCCACCTTTAATATCACGTACCCAAAAGGCTAAAACCAACACGGCCAGCAAACCCGGAATAATGGTAAACAGAAAGAGAGTTCGGAAAGTTTCCTCGCTGGTTCCGAAGTAAACCATAACAAGCAGCAGAACAGCCAGACCACTGAATTCGCCGGCTACATCCATGGCTTTGTGCAAACCAAAGCCTTTTCCCTCTTTCCCTTTTTTGCTGGAAAGACCAATCAATTTGTCCTTGGGAGCCGCTCTTAGCGCCTTACCAAACCTTTCAACCGATTTAAGTGTCGCAACTTCCTGCCAGGCTCCAACTGTTGAAAACAAAGGTTTTGCCAAAGCAGAGATGCTGTAGCCGAGTATGAGCATGGGCTTATTGCGATCAAATCTGTCGCTTAGGGAACCAGATACAAATCGAAGTAAATAAGACACCACGGTGGTCACTGCCAGCACTACGCCGACCTGCTGCATGTCTGTGCTTAGCACAATCACTAAAAACAGCGGTAGAACCGGGTTAACCATCGCGCTCGCGGCGTCGGTAAAAAAGCTGACTAAGCCAAGATAGAATACGTTTTTTGTCGATCCCTGACGTTGATTGTCCATTTCATTAAGCTTGATTTGTGGTCTTATTGAATGCGAGTGTAAATCAATTTCATCCTAAAGATTAACAATTTGGAGCAAGTGATGAACACCAAGTCTTTCTTGTTTATCTGAGTATTCAAAAAGCAGATGTCAGTAGGCATTTAATCTGTCTATTTGTGCCTATTCACCCCCTGCCGAACTCGAATCAAGTGCGCTGGTTTTGGTTCAAAGAAGAGCCTAAAAACTCTTGTTTCTAACGAGACCACCGTCACATTTCAAGGTTTAAAATGCTCCCTATACCAATCTTTCAACTTACTAACATTAAAGACAACAATTGGCTGCCAACTGACTGATTTAACAATTTTTCGCTTTGCAACGATTGTAAGGCTTTTAATTTCAAACGGTGCTTAATAGCAAGTTTTTGAGCTAAATTGGAGCGAAAATATCCCGTTCTTCAGCACAGCACCAAATTTAGGTCTATGCTTACCCGCATAATCACTATATTTCATATTGTTAGACATATGAAAAACACGCATAAACGTCTGCTTGGGTTGGCTGGTCTTTTCCTGATAGTACTTTTGTTCTCAAAGTACTTCGGTCTTTTGCTTTTCCCTGAAGATGACAAAACGGCACCCATCATGATTGGCGTATCTCAGACGCCTTTGAGTGCCCCTTTTATCGTGGCAGACAAGCTCAACTTGTTTGAGACGAAGGGGCTGAATGTCGAGATTGTCCCGTGTACAAGTGGCGTTGCGTGTGCTGAAGATTTACTAGAAAGCAAAACCGATTACGCAACCGCATCAGAAACCGTGGTGATGTTTCAAAGCTTTGAAAAGCTGGGAACCAGACTGCTCGCCAGTTTTGTTGAATCGGATAACGACGTAAAACTCCTAAGCCTGAGACCGCTAAAGATTAATCGTATTTCAGACTTAGAAGGTCGCCGGGTCGGCATAGTAAAAGCCAGCGCCAGCGAGTTCTATTTTGATTCTCTGCTGATTGCGGAGAATCTGCTCGATATGCCTGTGGAGCGTATTTACTTAAATCCATCAGAACTGGTCCCTGCCCTGTTGTCTTTTCAGGTCGATGCGATATCAACCTGGGAGCCATATGGTTACCTGACTAACCTAAGATCGACTCAGGAAGTGGTCAACTTAGGTTTTAAGGGCATCTACCAGTTAACGTTTAATCTGATTTCTCACACTAACCCAAGTGAAGAACAAGACATGGAAGCGAAAAAGATCCTCGAAGTTTTAAATGAAGCCAATCACTGGATTCATCAAAACCCTGAACACGCCATGAGTCTGCTGGCGGAGGTTCTGAACGTAGAGGTTCATCAAATACGATGGTCCTGGGAAGATTACGTATTCAGATTGAGTATTGGAAACTCACTGTTAACCAACCTTCAACTGCAATCCAGGTGGGCAATAGAGCGTGGGTTGACTCATGACCGTACCCCAGACTTTCGGCAGATTATCGACAGACGTCCGTTAGAAGCACTGAAAAGACAAAAGGAGCTGCAATGACAGGTTCATTGTTTAAAAAGCTGTGTCTTTTATTCTTCACGACGCTGTTTCTTACCGTCACTATTGCGGCTTCTATGTATCGTATATTTCAGGAGCAAACTCGTACGGAGCATGAACTCAATCAGCTGGTTAGAATTCAGTTAGGTGTGGATCTGTTGCGAAGCCAGCTTTGGCTATTTATGCAATACAAAGACTCGCTAAGCCTTAATCAGGTTGAGCTTGCACAAAAAGAGCTGGATGAGCGTTTAACGGATTTTGAATTCCGATACGGTCACACCACTAATCTTCAAAAGATGAACCAAAGCCTAGCTTCTTTAATTCAGAAGGAACAACAACTCAAACCGAGCCAAAATGAGCCAGCTTCAACACGGCTGCTTAATAGTGATGTGTTGCTCCAGTCCCGCTACAACATGATCATTCAGAACATGACAGAAGAGCTGGCACTCACCCAACAGAGAATACTGTCGAAAGACGCAGAAACCCTATCAAATGCCATTTTTTACCTGTCTTGTGGGCTGGTGATTTTCTCCATTTCGATTTGTGGTTTTGCCTACAGGATTCTGGTTCGCTTCCGTTTGGGTGAACGTTCCATGAAAAAAGCGCTCACTCAGTTAAAGCGCGGAAATCTTGACTATCAAATCAAACCCGAAAAATTTGATCGCGAATTCCTCGTAATGGCGAATTTCTTCAACAAGATGGCAATGTCGTTACGTGAATCGACAGTAACCAAAGACGAACTTCAGGCAGAAATAGCAAGGCAGACAATGAAACTGCAACAGCAGAAAGCGCAACTTCAGTTCCTGTCTGAACATGACCCTCTGACGGATTTAATGAACCGTCGTGCCATAGAACGTTCTCTTTCTGATGCCATTAACAAAGCAAACCGCACAGGTTATAAGATTGCCCTGCTGTTTATCGACCTAGACGACTTTAAAGCTGTGAACGATTCACAGGGGCATGATGCCGGAGACGCCATTCTGGTTGAGGTATCACGAAGGCTTCAACAATGTATTCGTAAGTCTGATTTTGCTGGTCGACAAGGGGGAGACGAGTTTGTCGTTTGCCTTGACCTACTGGAAAACTTTGACGTGGTGAAAACCAAAGCCGAACAAATCATTCAGTCGGTAACTGAGCCCATCTCATACTGCGGTCAGGATCTTTTCGTTGGTTGCAGTATTGGCGTCAGCTATTTTCCAAATCAGACAAAAAGTGCGGACAGGCTGACTCAGCTTGCTGATGTTGCTATGTACAGTGCCAAATCCATAGAAGGCAATGTTTGCTGCAACAGTGAAGGTGAACTGATTTACGCAGCCAAAGAGCTAAGACAGACTCAATGCAGTACGTAATCTTGTATTCACATCACTATTTAACGTACCGCGAACCTTAAAAGCTCTCATTTTTGGGACTTGCCTTTCCGTTTCAATTTTATAAAAGACCTTATACCCAGTACTGATAACCGTACGCTTTTCAGTTCTTTCCCATCTATGCAAAAGGTGGCATTTTCTGATCGCTTTTTAGTTTTGTTTTAAACGGGAGACAAATATGAAGGCACCATACTTAATAAATGAAAATGCGATAAGACTATGTTCATGACGCTGAATTCAAACAAGTAGTCTGAACTCAATCTAATTAAATCCCCCCTTTCAGTGCAGCAAATAAGACAAAGGGCTCGAGACGACCCGAACCCTTTGATTCTGTTTTAACTAAGGTCGGTTACTCATCCATTGCATCGCTGTATTCCAACCACAACGCGTTGATGATTCCAAATGCTGCTGCCAGCAGTAACCCCAAAATCCATACGAAATACCACATCACTAACCTCCGTTTAATACAATGAGTTCGAGTTTTCTTTGACAAACTTAGTGTCCAGTCGCCCGAACATTTTGTAGTAAGTCCATGAGGTGTAGCCCAGAATGACGGGAACCATAACAAAGGCAACTAAAGTCATGGCGTTGAGCGTCAGTTCGCTAGAGGTTGCATCCCATAGCGTCAGGCTATGATCAGGTGAATGGCTGGATGGAATGATAAAAGGAAACATGGTGAATCCGGCGGTCGCAACAATAGATGCATTCGCTAAGCTGCTAGAAACAAAAGCGAGACCGTTTTTGCTTAGCCGCGCCGCAAGAGAAGCGCTAAATAGTGCAATAAAGCCAACAATCGGAGCTATTGCCATTAGCGGGTACTGGCGATAGTTTTCAAACCACAATCCTTTTTGCAACAGCACTTCTTTTACCACAGGGTTTGAATCAGCGTTCAGATCCATAGGGCTGGTAATCTGATAGCCGTTCACATCAAACAGCATCCAACCACCTAACATAAACAGAGCGACCAAAACCAAAGCAATAACTTGTGCAATTTTCCTCGCTCGGAGGTATACCTCTTCACTCGATTTCATCAGTAGCCAGGTAGATCCCTGCAACAGAGCCATACACAAACCGACAACGCCGCACAACAACGCAAACGGATTAAGAAGCTCGATAAAGCTGCCGTGATAGCTCGGCATGAGCAGGCTGTTTAGCTCAAAAGGAATGCCTTGGATCAGGTTTCCGAAGGCGACACCAAACATGATGGGTGGTATGCCTCCTGAAAACGAAATCGCAATGTCGCAATACTGTTTCCATTTAGCCGATTCAATCTTCGCCCGATATTCCAGTGCTAGCGGTCGAAACCACAGCGCTGCCAGCGTTAGGTACATAGCGAGATAAAAGCTCGAAAAAGAAGTGGCATAAACCAGTGGCCACGCCGCAAACAGCGCCCCTCCAGCCGTAATCAGCCAGACTTGGTTCCCATCCCAGTGCGGAGCAATGGAGTTTATCATCAGGCGTCGTTGGTACTCGTCTTTTCCGACAAATGGCACCAGAGCACCGACCCCCATATCAAATCCGTCGGTGACCATAAAGCCGATAAGTAAAACACCAATCAGAACCCACCAGATCAAACGTAAAGTCTCATATTCAAACATCCGATGCCTCCTACACCATGACTTGTTTGCCTAGCGTTGCTTCAACGCCAGCAGGTTGGTTTTCAAAGTGGTAACGCCCTGTTTTCAGGCTGCTTGGACCTTTACGCGCAACTTTGATCATCAGATACGCTTCCACCACCATAAACACGGTATAGAGAGCCAGAATTATGCCGAGAGATAACCAGAGCTCTTGCACTGGTAAAGCGGAAGCGGCGATATCAACAGGTAAAATCTCACCGACCGCCCAAGGCTGCCTGCCATATTCCGCGACAAACCACCCTGCTTCGATGGCAATCCAAGGCAGAGGAATGCTGTAAAATGCCGCTTTAAGAACCCAGGTCTTTTGAGTAATTTTGTGTCGACAAGTCTGCAAAAATGCCATGCCGAAAACAAACAGCATGATAAAGCCACAACCCACCATGATCCTGAATGACCAGAACAACGGCCATACCGTAGGAATCGAATCATCTGCCGCTAGCTGGATCTGCTCTTCGGTGGCATCTGTAACGTTGTCTGTGTAGCGCTTAAGCAACAACCCATAGCCAAGGTCATGTTTCACGTCATCGAACGCTTCTATCGTTGTTGCTGACTTCTCGCCTTCTCTTAAGCGTTCGAGAATTTCATAGGCTTTCATGCCGTTTCGAATACGATCGATATGCTCTTCCCTGAGATCTATCAGACCCGTGACTTGCTCTGTCAGAGAACGGGTTGTAATGATTCCCATCACGTAAGGAATTTTGATCGCATAGTCGTTGTGCATGGCTTCCTGATCAGGAATACCGACAAGGGTGAATGCCGCTGGTGCTGGCTCTGTGTGCCATTCTGCTTCAATGGCTGCTAGCTTCACCTTTTGCACATCGCCTAACTCGTAGCCGGATTCATCCCCCAGAATGATCACCGATACGATGGAAGCCATGCCGAAAGACGCTGCAATGGCGAACGAACGACGGGCAAACGCAACATCCCGCCCTTTTAAGAGGTAGTACGCACTGATGCCCAAAATAAACATAGCGCCACAGGTATAAGACGAGGCCACGGTGTGGACAAATTTCACCTGCGCAACGGGGTTGAGCACCACTTCAGCAAAGCTCACCATTTCCATTCGCATGGTGACGTAGTTAAACTCCGACCCCACTGGATTTTGCATCCAGCCATTTGCCACCAGAATCCAGAGTGCAGAAAAACTCGAACCCAGTGCCACCAGCCAGGTCGCCATAAGATGCTGTCGCTTACTTAGCCTGTCCCAGCCAAAAAAGAACAGACCAACAAAAGTGGATTCCAAGAAGAACGCGACTAACGCTTCAATGGCAAGGGGGGCACCAAATATGTCGCCAACATAGTGAGAATAGTAAGACCAGTTGGTTCCGAACTGGAACTCCATGGTCAGCCCTGTTGACACCCCAAGGGCAAAATTGATTCCGAACAGTTTGCCCCAGAAACGGGTCATGTCTTTGTAAATGACTTTACCAGTCATCACATAGACAGATTCCATAATCGCGAGTAAACAAGACATGCCGACCGTGAGCGGCACAAAAAGAAAGTGAAACATTGCGGTTAACGCGAACTGCAACCGCGATAACTCAACCACATCAAACATTGAGGCTCCAAAACATCCGCCAAGATGCATTCCAGATAGATGAAAACACCGAGCTTCTCGTTGTTCATCCTGGTTCAGAGATCTTTCACTATTGAATTGTGTTTAATGTCTCATAGCCTAGGATGTAGCACGTTGAACAGCTCGACTTTGGCGTATTCCACCACATCCTCGAATTACGTAACTAGAACAGATTTAGGAACAGTTTTCAGAACAGTTGAGTCAGCACTTTGGATCTTGCAAGGCGTGGACTATCTGCCCCAAACTTTCTATCCCCGCACGAATGTTCTCTTCGCACTCATACGACGTATTGATGCGAATATGATGGGAGAATTTTTTGTCGCTGCTGAATATGATCCCGGGCGCGATAGAGAGATTTTCCTCTATTCCTTTTTCGTAAAGCACTTCCACATTGATTGACGGATCAAGCTCTACCCAAAGAAAATACCCTCCTTTGCGACCGTGAATTTTCACCCCTTCGGGCAAATGCTTTTCGAGACAGGCAATGTGATCTGCCTTTCTCGCCGCTAACGTTCGGCGGATCTTTCTTAAATGATTGTCGTAACTGTAGTAAGTCAGATAGTGAGAGAGCCCTAGCTGGATTGGAATGCTGGTCGATAAGGTGGAAAGGTGCTGCAACCGCTGAATGGTTAACGTTTTATCACCTGCAACCACCCAACCAATCCTGAAACCCGGTGACAGGGATTTGGAAAACGAGCCGCAAAGCAAAATCTGATTTCCCTTGTCATGGGCTTTAGAAGGTAATGGCGGAGTGGTTCCGGCATACAGCTCGCCGTAGACATCGTCTTCAATCATGGGCGTCTTGTACTGCTCCATCAATTCGGCAAGTCTTTGCTTTTGCTTGTCCGTTAGCGAATACCCCACAGGGTTTTGCGCGTAGGTCATAAACCAGCATGCTTTTATGTCCATGCTTTTAAGCGCCGATTCCAACACATCGAGATCCAGACCTGATTCAGGGTCTGTTGGAATTTCTACCGCTTCCAGATTCAAACGTTCCAACGCCTGTAGCACACCATAAAAAGCCGGATATTCAATGGCCACTCTGTCGCCCGGCTTGGTGCAGGCCTGAAGGCTAAGATTCAGAGCCTCCATAGCACCAGAGGTAATCACGATTTCCTCTGGCAGCACATTTAACCCACGTTGCTGATAGCGCTGAGCAATTTGCCGACGCAAAGATTCACTGCCGGGAGGTAAGTTGGTCAGCATACTGTTACTCGGCATCTGCCGACTTGCGTTAGCCAGGCTGCGGGATAATGCCTGATGCGGAAACAAAGCAGGATCAGGAAAGGCGCTGCTAAGTGGGATGATGCTCGGGTCTTTGGCTCGGTGGAGAACGTCGTAAAGCAGGTCGCTGATTTTTACCGGAAACGGTTCTAGCTTTTTTACCTTACTATCACCGATATGAATCCCTCTCTGAGGCATTACATAATAGCCGGATTTGGGTTTAGCATGAATGTATCCCTGATTTTCGAGTAACTGATACGCTTGCAGTACCGTTTCTATACTCAGCTTATATCGCTTACAGGTTGCGCGTATGGAAGGAAGCTTTTCACCGCTCAGCCAGATCTTATGTTCGATCTGCTTTTTTAAATCGTTAGCCAGCTTTTGCGGTTTCTTCATTAGCTTTGCCTTTCGCCCTTAACCTTCTGTTTGGCCTAGGAATATAAACTCAAACCGCCCTAATATGCCAGAGCCAGAATTATAGAAGCGAGTACAACGTACAAAATTCTATCAAATCCACATCATAGAAAGTTTCACCCCTACACTTGTTGATGAGGTTTCCGGTTACCACATTGTTGAGTTTACTCTTTGGTCAATAAGCATAGATTTTGTTATTCCAATAATAAGAGACAAAGACTATGAAAAAATCCATAAAACCATCACTAGCTGTGATTGCTTTCCTCTCCATTCCTACAACTGCCTCTGCTGAAGCTATTTTGCACGCGTTTAACTGGCATTATTCCGATGTCACTGCGCGAGCAGAACAAATCGCACTAGCAGGCTATAAAAAGGTGTTGATTTCCCCCGCTATGAAGTCTCGCGGAGACAAATGGTGGGCGCGCTATCAGCCGCTCGATTTCAGGGTGATAGATTCCCCTATCGGCAACAAACAAGATTTACAAAACATGATCAACGCATTGGCTCAGTACAATGTTGATGTTTACGCCGATGTTGTGATGAATCACATGGCGAACGAATCGCTCAAACAGGATGGACTCAACTATCCGGGAAGCGATGTAATTCAGGATTACCAACAGCGTGCGGGTTACTACGCTGCGCAAACTCTGTATGGCGATTTGAGTCACAATCAGTACTCATCTGCCGATTTCCACCCTGCTGGATGCATCACTGATTGGGAAAACCCAGGACACGTGCAGTACTGGCGATTATGTGGACCTAACGGAGACACTGGTCTGCCAGACCTAGAAGTGAATCCGTGGGTGATAGACCAGCAAAGGCAATATCTCGCGGCTCTGAAGAATATGGGGGTTAAAGGCTTTCGTGTTGACGCAGTAAAACACATGAGCCTTCATCACATCAATCAGATTTTCACACCGCAGATCTCTGCCAACATGCATATTTTTGGTGAAGTCATTACTGGAAGTGGTCAGGGTGATACCAGTTACGACGGGTTCCTTGTCCCTTACCTGAATGGCACCAATCACTCCGCGTACGATTTCCCGCTTTTTTCTTCAATCCGACGTGCTTTCTCTTACAACGGAAGTATGACCTTGCTGCACGATCCAAAGGCTTACGGTCAGGCGTTAGAAAGTACAAGATCGATTACCTTCACAGTCACCCACGACATTCCAAACAATACGGATTTCAGGCATCAAATCTTAGATCCAAAAGATGAAGAACTGGCTTATGCCTATGTTTTAGGGCGTGATGGTGGCGTCCCGCTGATTTACAGTGACGAGTTGCCAGACAGCGAAGATCAGGACAACGGTCGCTGGGCAAACGTATGGAATGATTCAACCATGGTTAAAATGCTCAGCTTCCACAACGCGATGCAGGGACAAGGGATGACCATGGTGCATAGTGACCAATGCACGCTGCTGTTTAAACGCGGTAAGCAAGGCGTGGTTGGCATTAATAAATGTGGAGAAAGCAAGCATATAACTGTGGATACCTACCAACACGAATTTAACTGGCACATGACTTATAAAGACGTGCTTTCAGGAACAACAGAAACGGTAAGCTCGCGTTATCACACGTTTGAACTGCCACCCCGTTCTGCAAAGATGCTTAAATTGTAGTTTTGTACTCAAATAGAAAAAGAAAAACCCCAGAAGGTAACTTCTGGGGTTTTCTATTCATTCAAAGAATGGAGGCGCCTCCCGGAGTCGAACCGAGGTCCACGGATTTGCAATCCGCTGCATAGCCACTCTGCCAAGGCGCCTTTATTTTTTATGTTTACCTTTGTGATAAAGATAAACCTTTGTAGATGGTGCCCCGGGCCGGACTTGAACCGGCACAGCGCGAACGCCGAGGGATTTTAAATCCCTTGTGTCTACCAATTCCACCACCAGGGCACACAATATTCATTGTGATGGAGACACCATCTGGATACCGCTATTCAGCCATACCACTTTAATTTGGAGCGACACACGAGGTTCGAACTCGTGACCTCAACCTTGGCAAGGTTGCGCTCTACCAACTGAGCTAGTGTCGCAATGGAGGCGCGTCCCGGAGTCGAACCGAGGTCCACGGATTTGCAATCCGCTGCATAGCCACTCTGCCAACACGCCAAACCGAACTGCTTTAGGAGTCTCTCCCGCCGCGTTCGATGCACACTTTACGGATTCACCAACAGGAGTCAAACAAAAATTTAAGTTTTTCATTCGGTTGATGCTTAATAAAGCAAACCGACGTTTGTTTGATCTTTATTTGGTTAAAAATCACTATTTGGAAATATTGAGAAAATTGGGTTTAAGAAGAAAGAAAGTTAAGCGTTACCACTTCTTGAACATTCTGCCCACAAGATTTGGGTGGTACGACCAACAATGGTCGAACATCGACATTAACTGAGGGTTCCCATATTTAGATAAACTGATCGCGTGGAAGCGATTTGATTTCTCTTTTAACTGATTCACTTTTTTCAGAATGTGTTCTGGTTGTTTAGGTGCAATAAAGTCTGAAATCACAACCAAATCTGCATTGCGATATTTATCCGATGACATCAAATCGATGGATTTTTCAATGACCGGATCTATATCAGTACCGCCGTGGAACGTATAAGACAAAAAGTCACTGGCTTCGCGTAACCCATCCTGCTTGGTCAGCTCATAGGTGATCTGCTCGGTCGAGAAGATGATAACGTAGCACTCGCGTCCTTCCGCCAGAGCTATTTGCATAAGCGCGTAAGCCATCGCCTTGGCGCATTGCTCAGGGAAGCCGCTCATCGAACCGGATGCATCCACACAAATGATGAAAGGTCCTTTTTCGATATCGACCTTCGCGTTGTCAGGAGTCACTGCCCTCACCTTGCGAAGTTTTCGCGACTTGCCCTGAGTTTTGTAATTCATCAGGCGCTTGTCGATCAAATGCTTGTAGAACACCACTTCCAGTTCAGGGTACGCCAGAAACATGGTTTCATTAGGGAGCAATTTGTTAAGGTCATCGCTTTCGTGGATGCCAACTATGTCGTCTGTGGCTTCGTCACTTTTTTCTTCGACGACTCTTAACTCTTCATTTGGGGCTTTGTTCAGATCTGGATCTTCAACTTCACTGGCCATGCGCCCAAGCTTTTCAGCGATTTCCTGTAAGGTTCCGTTCTTTTTCAGGAAGTCTGCATGATGCTTCATGGTTGAAATGTCGGTTTTAGACAACTTGGCAGACGCCATATCCCAAAGCTTACCGATTTGCGCTTCTTCACCAGATTCCGTCACCTTGTCCATGTTCTTCATGGTTTCGATGCGTTGGTACAGGTCTTCGAGTAGCTTCTCTTTGTCACTTTCCAATTCGCTGACCTGAGCTTGTTTAAGCGCCTCGCTCAGGCTCTTGTACCACTGGTCACAGAAGTAATGCGGGAACATCGGGTTGTTGACCCCTTTGTTCTTTTCAAGCAGGCGTCTGGCTTGTAGATAGAACGCAGAATGCCATTCAAGACGCTTGATCACGTCGTGGATCTTGACGAAAAACTCGTCTTCCGTCCAATGAATAACTTCCTGATAAAGTGCCAGTTCGTTGCGAAAATGCTCGGTATCGCACACCTTGGTCATTTTGCGTTTAACTTTGCCGCGCCATTTAAGAAGGTGGTTCTTCATTGAAGATTTAACGCCGCGATTGTTTTCTGCCACCATCATGACTTGAGAGCGTGCCATCAAGTCGTTGACCGCCGTATCAATCAGCCCTGAATCTGCAATCATTAACGCCAGATTTAAACTATCAGCCCCTAACATTCCGCCCCCTTCCTATTCGAAGTACTCGTTTAGGTGTTTGATGCGAAACGCCACTTTCTCGCATTCGGCTTTTGTCGACTCAAGCGTATGAGTGATGGACTGAATGCTGGCTTCCATTTGTGTCGGTAGCTCCGGGTCAATAAAGCTGTGTGGCAATGCGCCATGAAAATCGGATTTAACCTGTCTTAGGTGATGCTCGGCCGCCGTAAGCTGCTCCAGTGCGTGATTGGCTTTCTCGCTCCACTCCTGGAACAGTTCTTCCTCCAGCCCATCGTTAGTCACCAACGTAACCAGAACCGAGCGGTTTGCGATGTCTTTAATCACCAACTGCTCATCAGCGTCCAGACCAAACTTCAGACGCCCCAGATTGGTGTTTTGGTTGACGTAACCGTAGGCATCGCCACCCCCTTCTTTGATCACCTTCTCCAGCTCTGTCATTGAAAGGTAAACCCAGCGGGTATTGCCTTTTTCCCCTTCCCAAACAGACATGTTGCTTTGCAGCAGCGCAAGTTTCACCAAGCCAGAGTCACGCCCGACCTGATAACGCTTGGCGTTACCTGTATCGAAATGGTGAATCTCTTTCTTAAGCAATTTACCTGTGCTGTCTACGGACAGATGCATAGCGTGTTTGGCTTCCAATTCATCCTGAACTTCGTCCAGTTCTTCTTTACAGGTTTCGATCTGTTGATTGATCGTAACCTGATCAAATGCATGATTGATGGCGAAGTCACGAACCACTTCTTCCACAATCTCACGCGATTCAGGGCTGTTCCACAAGCAATCCTGCAATAACAACAAGTCCAGAGGATTAATGGTGTCTCGCCCGTTAAAGTACGCGCTGGCTTTGAGTAACTTCACTGCCTTTTTCCAGCGACGGTCAGACACATAAAGATCCGTATCAGCAATATCGACGCCACTGTCAACACGTTGCTCAATCATGCTTTTCAACTGATACAGTTTTTCAAATACTGACTCGGACAAAGAGAGCGTGTCCAAATCCTGAAGCCACTGGTGATACTCTTCATTGGTGATCGCCAGCCCTTCAGGAATTTGTGCCTCTTGCGGCGTACCTACTGTAAGCATAGAACGAAAGTTCTGCTTGTCCTGAATTCGGTTTACGAACACTCGAACCAACATGCGGTCGTATAAAGCTTCTAACCCACTGTCTTCATCAGGTAATTCGTTTGAAGCAGACACCAGCAATCGCATTGGCACTTTTTCAATTTCGTTACCATTTTTAAACGTTTTTTCGTTTACGACGGTGAGCAGAGTATTAAGGATGGCAGGACCAGCTTTCCAGATTTCATCTAGGAAAACGACTTGAGCGGTGGGCAAATAACCTTCTGTCAGACGAACGTATTTACCGTTGTCTTTTAATTCCTGAATGCTTAAAGGACCAAACACCTCTTCCGGTGTGGAAAAACGAGTCATCAGGTATTCAAAGTATGAGCTGTTATCGAAAGCTTGTATTAAGCGTTTTGCAATTAAGCTTTTTGCGATACCAGGAGGTCCTAGCAAGAAAACACTTTCGCCAGAAAGCGCGGCAAGCAGGCAAAGCTTGATGGTATGTTCTCTTTCGTACACTCCATCGGAGAGTGCGTGCACCAATTTATTGATACGTTCTGATAAAAGTGCCTTCTGAGCATGAGTTGGATTATTAGAACCTAACATTTCGACACCTCGGCATCAGACAAATTTGATAATTTCATTTTAGTATTTTTATACATTTGTTATCACTTTGTTACAAGTAATATCTTGTTTTATTAGACTCTTATAGCAGATCTACACCAAATCGATGGGAAAGAAATCTTTGATTACGTAAATGAGATTTTCATCAGGAAAATATTGAGCTAAGTGATGGAAAAGTCAGAAGTAGGACTTTTTTCATGATTGTGTCTTTACAAAACAGATGCGTGCCAGCAGTATCATTAAAAAAGCAATGGAAACGCTATGTCCCGCACAATACACAGTTGGAAAAATATCTCGCTTTGCGAAGAGGATTTGAACCTTCCAACCGGAAAGCCCATTACCCACACGACCATCGTACATCCGGGTGCTGCTGTCATTTTACCAATCCTTCCAGACAACCGAATTCTGCTCATCAGGCAGTATCGTCCGTCTCTGAAGAAGTGGATATTGGAAGCGCCTGCTGGCACCAAGGAGCCAGATGAGTCTCCAGAATGTTGTGCAAAAAGAGAGTTGGAAGAAGAAACGGGTTACAGCGCAGGCAGTTGGCATTCTTTAGGGCAGGTTACACCATTAGCAGGGTTCTGTGACGAAATACAACACTTGTTTGTCGCCAAAGATTTAAAAAAGACCGATCGTTTAAGTTGCGATGACGATGAGGTTATTGAGCTACTTCCTCATTCACTTGAAGACATTGAAAATGCGATAAAAAACGACGAGTTAACCGATGCTAAAACCATCGCCAGCATTTACAAAGCCAAGTTATGCGGATTACTATGAAACGCCGACCATAAAGGATAAATGACATAATGGATTTTAGATCAGACACTGTCACTCAACCTACCCCAAGTATGAAACAAGCCATGATTGATGCACCACTGGGTGACGATGTGTATGGTGATGACCCGACTGTAAACGACTTGGAACAATGGGCAGCGCAGAGACATGGCTTTGAAGCCGCGTTATTTACGACATCCGGCACACAGGCCAATTTGCTCGCCCTGATGAGTCATTGTGAGCGTGGCGACGAATACATTTGTGGGCAACAGGCACACAATTATCAATATGAAGCGGGAGGCGCGGCAGTACTGGGTTCTGTTCAGCCTCAGCCAATCGAAAACGAACCAGATGGTCGAATCTGTTTAAAGAAAGTCGCCGCTGCAATCAAACCAGACGACTTCCATTTTGCGCGTACCAAACTTCTGAGTCTGGAAAACACCATCAATGGTAAGGTCCTTCCTCTTAGTTATTTAGAAGAAGCGCGACAGTTGACCACTGAAAAGGGTTTGAAATTGCATCTGGACGGTGCTCGTGTTTATAACGCAGCGGTTGCGCTGGATGTAGATATTAAAGAAATCGCTCAACATTTTGATTCCATGACAATTTGTCTTTCTAAGGGACTGTCCGCCCCGATTGGATCTCTGTTACTCGGTGACAAAGCGTTGATCGAAAAAGCTCGCCGTATTCGAAAAATGCTGGGTGGCGCGATGCGACAGGTCGGTATTCTCGCAGCAGCAGGTAAAATCGCGTTAACTGAGCAAGTAGAGCAACTCAAAGCTGATCACAAACACGCTAAGCAGTTAGCAGAAGGCTTGGCAACAATACCTGGGTTTAGTGTAAAGCCTGAACTGGTTCAGACGAATATTGTGTTTGCGAAAGTAGATGAGACGATAGACGTTGATAGCCTCACGAATAAGCTGGCTGAACAAGGTATTATCATTAACCCACGAAGCCCGATTCGATTTGTTACTCACAAAGACGTATCGTCGGATGATGTGAACACTTTGGTTGATACCATTAAACGTTTGATTTAACGCAAACTAAGAATGAATTGTGATTGAGCTTCCCCCTAGGGGAAGCTTTATTTTTGCCTAAAACAAGAAGCAAATTAGGCTGAAGCAATTACATGAGAAGTACCAAATCAATCGTTACCCTGTCCCTTTTCACACTATTCTTCTTCCCCTTACCGTCACTCGCCGGTGATCCGGAAATGGGCAAATTGAAATCATCGAGTTGTGTTTTTTGCCACGCGACGAACTCTGATACCGAAACAACACATCCCAGCCTTCTTGGGAAAGATGCTCAAGCGTTGATTGATGCAATGGAAGAATACAAAAATGGAGACAGAAAAGGTGCGATGGCTGACATGATGAGAGCTCAGCTTCAGCATCTAGACAGCAATGACATAGCCGATATCGCTGCGTTTTATACGGAACTTGATTAACCTTTAGAAAAACAAAAGGGAAGAGCATGCCCTTCCCTTTGCCGATACCGTTCCTAGGCGATTGACCAGAATGACCCAGGTAAGATCGGCGAAATCTGGTGTCAGTTGACCTACATTTTCATGCAGTTCGCATAGTAAGTCGTTGTTGCAGGCCAGTCTGAGAACACACCTAACACACCGACATCTTTAGCCAGCACGTCCAGTAATACCATGGTGTCGCCGTCATTATTGGTTGCGTCTTTGATGGTTTGATAATACCAGCCACCACCATTACCCAGAGGACCAGATCGCTCAAGTGTCCAGGTGATGATGTCTAAACCCGCTTTCTTCGCCAGTTTGGTGTATTCTGACGGAACAATTTTTCCAGAATCATCAAGAGTAACCAGTGCCCACATTGGAGGCGCAATGATCTGTACTCCATCCGCTACCAATGCTTTCATGTCGGCTAGAGTCGCTTTGAAGTTTTCGTCGTTATAGACGCGATCATCCAGATACACTGCTTGTTTTCCAAATTCAGGGTTGTTCTGAATCCAGTACTTAACATCTGCAAGGTTAAAAGACTGTGCGTAAACATCACTCGCGGGAACGTCTGCTGCTCGATATTCATTTATCAGCTTTTGAGCGTACATTTCTTGAGAAAATCCGTTGAACGGCATATCTACCGCTGGGGATTTGAGTTCCGGAGTCATCTTCACACCGTGTTTTTTGAACAAAGCGATACTTTCAGCATGCGTCATCAGTGTGCCTTTGCTGGCGTAAAGATCGGTTCTCCAGCCAGCAGTGCCATCCATGTACTCTTCAACTGTCGTTGCCATCGGATTGGCACCGTCCATTTTGCCGGTCAAGCGTTTGAATTCAGCGAGCGTAAAGTCTGACGTTCGGCATTCGACTTTGGCTTTTTCACCTGTTGAAGGGTTTGCTGGCTGAAAGGGAATGCTGCATTTTGCCGCGAGATCTGGATGCGCAAGAACATCTGTCGTAGTGTGTAAGTCACTTTGAGAATGGCGGCAAACCAATTCTTTGTCTTTAGTGAAGGTAACATCACATTCAAGGACGCCCGCCCCCATTTGGATGGCGGCAACATACGATTCTTTTGTGTGCTCAGGAAACTGCATTGGCGCACCACGGTGCCCGATAGAAAATTCGCTGCGGTAGAATGGACCCGTACTGCACTGCTGCAATTTACGTTTAAGTGCGCCGTCGTCCATATCTTCAATCAGGTACAAAGGTCGTGGTCCTAGCTGGACCGCGTCGTGTGCAATGGCATTGAGGGACGATCCAAACAGCACCACTGCTGCGACCGCCTTCATCAAGTTGTTCATGGGGTGACTCCTGTCAGTTATTTTTCTTTTGAAGGAGTCAACTTAAAAGCTCGAAATGACAACTGCGTGAACAAGTCATGGCAGTTTTATGTTGTTGATAAAAATCTTAATTCTGAAATCTAAATCTGCTATTTCTTAGCTTTTCCCCTGCCATGGTGGATCTTAAGCTTCGCTTTTAACTTACGTTTTTCCGAACCACGGCTTTTGCGCTTTCTTGGCTTATCTTCTGAAATTTCTTCTTCTAAGCTGGGCTCGAAACCTGCCAGCCATTCTTGAGGCAGGCGCTTATCCAGTAGCCTTTCGATGGCATTCAACAGGTATTCTTCATCACGGCTCATCAATGAAACGGCGAAACCTTCACACCCAGCACGACCCGTTCGACCAATTCTATGAATGTAGTCTTCCGCTTTATACGGCATATCGAAGTTCACCACTTGATCAAGTTGGTGGATGTCCAAACCACGAGCCGCAACGTCTGTCGCGATCAGCGCTCTGACTTTTCCCGCTTTAAAATCATCTAACGCTTTTTGGCGTGCTCCCTGACTTTTATCACCATTAATTGATGCGGCTTTTATACCGTCAAGCTTCAGTTCTTTAACTAGCGCATCAGATCCTTCTCTGGTTTTAGTAAATACCAGAACCTGCTGCCAGTTTCTTGAACCGATCAGATAGGCTAGTAGCTCTGATTTACGCTTTTTGTCCACCGGATACACCATTTGTTTAACGGTATCGGCGGTTGAATTATTGGGTGTAACCTGAACTTCTACAGGCTGCGTGAGGATTCGGTAGGCAATCTTCTTGACGTTATTGGCAAAGGTTGCAGAAAAGAATAGCGTCTGGCGCGCATCGTTCAAACGGCGAAGAATGCGTTGAATGTCTGGCATGAATCCCATGTCGAGCATTCGATCCGCTTCGTCGAGAACCAGGACTTCCGTTTCGTTGAGCTGAATATGTTTGGTAAACAGGTGATCGAGTAAACGTCCTGGTGTTGCGACAAGTATATCCACCCCACCCTGCAGTTTCTCAGTTTGCACTTTCATACTTGTGCCGCCATACACTGCCAGCACTTTTACATCCAGTTCATGCGCATAACTGCTCAGGTTTTCTAACACCTGTTGAGCCAGTTCGCGCGTCGGGACCAAAACCAGACTACGTACCAGTTTGTCGGTTAACGGTTTTGGCGATTCGGTCAAGCGCTGAATGATTGGCAAACCGTAAGCGGCGGTTTTACCCGTTCCAGTCTGCGCTCCTGCAAGAACATCTTTTCCGTCTAAAATATGCGGAATAGACTTCTCCTGAACAGTCGTTGCCTCCTTAAAACCCAGTTGAGTGATACGAGAAAGCAAAGCAGGAGTAAGACCAAGATTTTCAAATTGCATAAGGCAGAATCCGACACAAAAACAGGAGCGCGGATTGTATACCCAAGTGGTCAAGACGTAAAACTAAAGAGAAGAATAAAAGGCTTTGGCGTTATTCAGCACATCAGGATAAAGCGTATGAAACGCTTGGTTGAGCGCTTTGTACTCTGATTCTAACGTCGCACCACATTCGCTTAAACTTGCCAGCCTTGGGCGGCGCATTGCCATTCTTTTCAAGGCAAACTGAATATTACTCAATTCAGCGTAAGACAGCAGCCACTGACCTTCCCACATATAACCAGAAACAGTTAGAAAGCGTTCGGGCAATTCATCTGTTTCTTCACTCTTTACGTCACTTTCGGCATGCAGGCAAAATTCCGACAAAGACATCTTGTGATGATGTTTCCAGTGACGAGCTAGGCAATGATCCCAAAACATGTCGAGTGCAATGGGTGAAAAACGTTTAAGCTCGTCGGGGAATAGAGGTTTAAGATCTTTTACGATTGGATGGGTGTCGGTGTAGGAATCAACGAATCGATGGAGCTTAATACCGTTAACAATGTCTTGTTGAAATCGACCATCAGGAGACCCTTTAACAAAGTCCCCTAATAAGTTTCCAAGCAAATTACTTTTACAAAAGTCTGCGATGTGCAGATGGGCGAGATAATTCATGAAGGTGGGTGGAATCTGACTTTAGTCTTCCACCAATTCCTCTAATAGATAGTCAGACAAGTTTAAACCAATTTCCATCGCATCCAAAAGCTCAAGGCTTTCTTCTTCGAAATTGGTGTCTGAATTCGGTTCTTCAATCATAGGGTTTCCTCACTAAGGAAAATCTGAACTTATACATTTGGTTTAGATATAAGGCAGCGCCTTTAAAATTCCTACAAAAACACACCTACATTACAGTCAAAGTTTGAAGTTCATCTAGAAAATATCTCAACCACCCGAATGTAAATAATTATATACAATTTGGGTATTTTTTACTTTACACACTTTCTTGTTGCTTTACGCCTCCTCTGGCAAAGTACCAGACATTCAAAACTGGCTATAAAATGAGAAAAGCCTCACTTTATGTCACGCCCTCAAGGTCATACTGTAAAAATTAATGAACACTCATAAATCTAAAGTCTTTGGCAGCACACTTATCATCGCTGGAACCACTATTGGCGCGGGAATGCTCGCCTTGCCACTTGCTTCAGCAGGAATTGGTTTTATTACGTCTTTAATGATCATGTTAGGGATTTGGCTGTTAATGGTGTATACCGCCCTGCTTATGCTTGAGGTTCACCAACATGCCGATGCAGATGCCACGCTGCATACATTGGCACAGCAATTTTTAGGGAAAAAAGGGAAATGGGTGGCAACCTTTGCCATGCTTTTCCTTTTTTACGCACTTTGCGCTGCCTATATTGCTGGTGGCGGAGAGCAGTTCCACCAGAGGCTGTCATCCCTCATGGACATTGAAATCAGCCCGACTGTGTCCACCGTCATTTTTACTGCTTTAGTCGCTGGTGCGGTTACTTTAGGCACCTCTTCAGTAGATAAAATCAATCGTGTCCTGTTTACGATAAAAATTCTCGCGATGGGCATTACGCTTTATGTGCTTGCTCCGGGGATAAACTCTGGTTACTTGGTTAACATGCCTGTACAGCAAGCGCTGATCATTTCTGCTTTACCAGTCATCTTTACCTCATTTGGCTTTCACGGCAGTATTCCAGCCGTCGTCAAATACCTTGATAAAGACATAAAAGGTTTAAGAATCGCACTGATCCTTGGTTCTTCCTTACCTCTTTTACTTTATGTTCTCTGGCAGGTGTCAACACTGGGAGTACTAAGTCAGGATGAACTGAACGCTCAGGATGGTCTGGCTGGGTTCATGCAGGCACTGTCTTCAACTGTTCAATCTGGATCTGTACAAAATGCTATTTCAGTTTTTGCCGACCTTGCGTTGCTGACTTCCTTTCTAGGTGTGAGTCTGGGTTTGTTTGAATTTCTGGGAGACAGCCTGAAAAAGCACACTAAGAATTCCAGAGTTAAAACAGCATTGATTACTTTTGTTCCACCAATGGCATTTGCACTTTTCTACCCTCAAGGGTTTATCATGGCATTGGGTTACGCTGCGATTGCCTTGGTCGTACTGGCTGTATTTCTACCTGTCAAAATGGCTCATACGGCGAGAAAAATTCACTCATCAAAATCAACGTATGTAGTTGCTGGTGGCTCTGCAAGCCTTGCAATCTGTATGATTGCCGGTATCACCATTATTGCAACCCAGTTCCTCATCTCTTTCGGATTATTAGCATCCATTGGTTAGATAATGATCACATGGGCTTGAAATACTATTTCAGTTTTCAAGCCAAATTTGTGTTTTTTAACACTTATATGTCAAAAATTTGAATCTTGGCGCAGTTCCAAATGAATCTGGTAACATATCGAAAACCCAAATGGCTTTCTAAATATGTGACTGCTATATTCAAAAACGTTGTTGCGATAAGCGGTTAAGTGCAACCAGAATTATTTTATGTGAAGTTACTTCCAGTTTTTGAGAGGTTGATATGCCGTTTAAATTCGTTTCTTTCGCACCGATCCGGTGTGACAAAAAACCTGCATGTTCATGCCCAAATTGTGGAAGCGAAGATTTCTTGATTTCAGAAAACGGCAAGGTTCTGATATGTGAACATTGTGGCAAAGTCACAAAGGACACCACACCAGAGCCTGAAACCCACGAAACCGTTCACTAATAAATTCAGATTTCAGATACAAGAAAGGCACCTATAATCAGGTGCCTTTTTTAATTTTGAGTCTTTGCAGTTCGAGACTGTCGATTTAAGAAGCCGAAAAGTTAAGTTTGAGCTCCGATGTTTTCTGTTCAAAGTTAAACAGAATCTCTTCAATATTTGAAATGGTATGCACCGCTTCATGATCGACTTGGTACTCAGGCTGATTAGGGCGGTAGTAATAGGTCGTCATACCGGCTCTTATCCCTGCTTCTACCCCTTTCAAAGTATCATCAACATAGATGCATTCCTTGGGTGACACGCCCATATTCAAGGCGGTATAAAGCAGAAGATCTGGTTCTGGCTTCCAGCTGTTTGCATCGAATGCGCTATAGATGGCATTGCGGAAATAGCTGTTTAGCCCCGTTAATCGAAGCGCGTGTTTAATTTTATCGCTCTCGCTATTAGAGGCGATACAAACACCAATGCCCAGTTGCTGAAGCTGGCTCAACAAATAGTTGGCCCCTTTGATCGGCTTGAGCTGTGCTTCGTAAAGGACTTGTTTTCTGTCTCGATAGAGTGGTTCAAGCAAATCCAAAGAGAGATTGCAATTCAGTCTGTGGCAAGTCTCGGCAAGAATATCTGCGGGTTTTCCCCCCTGAAAGTGATTCAGACAATCTTCTAAACTGATGTTTTTATTGAAATGAGCAAATACATCAACGATCGCCTGACAGCACAACACTTCACTGTCGACCAGCGTTCCTTCACAATCAAAAATCACGCAACGTATTTTATCCATATTACACCCAAGTCAATTGAGGGAAATTTGAGTGTTGTACAGCAACGCTTCTTTGGAAAGCTGAGAAAACGAAATCTGCTAGCAGCAGCCTGAATTTATATCCAAAGTGGCATCTTGATCACGATGCTTATGAATTTTTCTGTCTTATTCTTGTGTAAGTGGGAATGTTGACTACATAGCTCTTTCCAGACGCACCACATTGTCGGGATGTTCGTGGCGAATTTTCACAAATTCATCAATACTTTCAATAAGTAACGAAGTTAAATCTGGGTCAAATTGTTTCCCCTGTTTCTCAAGAAAATATTCCGTGACACTAGTAATATCCCACTCACTCTTGTAACTTCGGCGGCTTAAAAGTGCATCAAATACGTCTGCAATCGCGGTGATACGTGCATAAATATGAATGTCGCTCCCTTTTTTCCCATTGGGGTATCCGTTACCATCCCAATGCTCATGATGTTCTAGCGCGACTATTGCCGCGAGCGCCATCACGTCGCCATCTGAAGAGTTAAGCAGGTTAAATCCACTTATGGTGTGGGTTTTCATTACTTCCCATTCGTTATCATTCAGCCTACCTGGTTTATCCAAAATGGATTCAGGAATGGCTATCTTGCCAACATCGTGCATGGGTGTAATCACTTCTATCAGTTCGCAATCGGCTTTGTTCATGCCATACAGCTTTGCCAGATACGAAGACAATTTGGCAACCCGCTTAACATGGTTGCCCGTCTCACCCGAACGCGACTCTATCGCTTCTCCTAAAACATGGATCATATCTTTTTGAACTTTCAGGGTTTTCTCGTGTAATTCGAATATCTTTTGATTCTTATTCGCTAACTCCTTTTTTTGACGAATAGAAACAGACTGCAAAGCAATAATCACGATAAGTATCGAAATGATAGTCCCAGAGTAAACCAGCATTTCGAGGTTATCTTCTATGAATGATGAGGGCTTGTTGATGACGAAAGCATTGGTTGGCAACGAATAGGTTGGGATACCAAAACGCTTCAATGCCCGAAAGTTGAAGATGTCACTGTGCTGTTTTGCACTGGGCAAATCTTCTGAAAGGTTGAGAGGGACATCTTTCGCCAAAAGCTTAGCCGCGGTTACACCCAGAAGAAATGGGTCTTGTACCCGCCCCCCTAAAACGTCACCTTTTATATTGTGCTCCCAAAGAACAAATACCGGTGCTTCGCTGGAATCTGCAATCTTTCGCGCAATCTTGTCGTAACTGTGGAAAACGCCCTCTTCAATTTCACTATTGAAATGGGTTAGCAAAACAGCATCTTCGCTCGATGCACTACCAAGCACGTTCCGAGCTTGTTCCAGTGTTTCCGCCGTCAATTCAACCAGTTGTATATTCTGATATATATTGAAATGCTTTTTGATCTCGTTGCGAACTATGGTTGAAGTCAGGCTGTTGTCTGAAAGAAGATAGAGTTTTTTAATATTTGGTCTTATTCTTATAATTATTTTTAAATTCTCTAATATATTATCTTCTTCGTATAGAATTGTATTTATATTCGTTATTGAATTTAAACTGGCTTGCCTGTCGTTAATACCAACGGCCACTGTCGGAACATTTCTTACCAGCTCACTATTAAATTCATTCATGAATTTTAATGCTCTGTCGTCGGTAATAATTATTCCATCAAAATAGTAATCTTTATACTTTACTTCCAAAAACTTTTTTAAGTCTTCAAAATAATCATCCCGATGGTTTCGCTTGGTATCCAGGTACTCAATGGAAGGAGCGATAACGGTATTGCTGTTTTGAAAGGCGTAAGAGATCCCCCGCTGAATGTCTGCGGTCCATTCATATGAAGGGTCGTAAGAGTGCAATACAAGGATATGAGGGTTGTGGACACTAGTGTTTGTATATGGCTGATTATATGAGACTTCTTCAGGCAAGCTTGCGTAGACCTGCCCTGTAAACAGGCAGGCACAGTATACAAGCATAGCGTTTAAGAAAGAGCGTCTCATAGAGATTTACGTACATATATTTGCAGAACAATGCGAAACATATCACATAAAGAAAACGACTGTCTATTAGCCCTGAGTATGAAAATTGTGGTGCTCTACATAATATTTCTCAGCATCAAAATTATTGCTAATAAAATTAATTAGTTGCTGAACTAAATTTATATATTTCTCAGAAGTAAAATCTTCTAAATATATGTCTGAGATCAATATCTCATTATTATGTAACGTTGATAACGCGCATCCAACTGGTTCACCATTCTTGAATGCAATAATAATTGGAAAGTCGGGTTCTAAAATAATTTGAGTGAGAAACTCAATCATTAAAGCCTGATCGCTTTCTGACACCCAATGCTTTGCGCTTAGCATAGCAAAACAGATGGTCAGACGATGAAAGTCCACGATATACAATTCATCCGCGACTGCTTCAAAATCGCTTGCTTTCTCTTCAGAATAGCTTTTGTTTGACTGACTGGTCCGGTACAGCTCTCGACCAGCGATGCTCTCTTTGGTAGGAAACTCAACATCGACTTGTGAAGACAACCACGCATTCTTGCGGGTGACGAGGTTTAATATTTGATCGTTTTGAATGGTCAACTGGACTGCCTTATCCTCAATTATCACAACCTATTGAATAGCAATGGCTTAGAAGGTGAAACGCACTATCGAAAGCATACAGGTAGGCGTTTGTTACCTCAACCAGTTATGAACAGATATGTAAAAGCAACCGTCGCGGAATCGTAAACTCGCTCACTTTTGCACATTTATCGCTCGCAGTTCCAATCATATTGTTGTAGCTTGAGAAGATATCATTAGATCTGGAACTTAATATGTTGAAAAAGCTTGCGATTGTACCTCTGCTTGCCTTGGGTTTAACTGCCTGTGATAGCAGTGACGAAGTGGGTGATGTGGGACTTGGGTGGTTCACTCTAAAAGACATCAAATTGAATACTTGGGCTGACCCTATTGTAACAGGCGTGACCTGCCATGTTGCCAGTATAGAAGCAGACCTGAGCTTGGCGGATCCAAGTGACAGTTCCATCTCCTGCCGTCAGACGGGTGATATTACGCCTGAAATGATTGCGCAAATCGATAAATCCAAATCCGGTGAAGTGGTATTCAAAAAATCAAAAAGCATCTTCTTTAAAAGCATGAAGATCCGCCGAATTTATGATGCCAAGACACAAACTCTGATGTACCTGTCTTACTCGACCAAAGAAACAACAGGCAGCTTTAAGCACAGCTTGTCTACGGTGCCACTATGGGGCACAAAAGCCTACGTCACACCATCCGCAACAGAAGAATAAACATAGAGATTTAATGGTCTTTGTTCCGAAATATCCTTCGGGCAAAGACCGTTTACTGGTAGCTTAGCCAATCAAAGTTGTGTAGAATCCGCGCTTCGTTTTTCAATTTACGCTTGAAACAGCATGAAATTTCCCGGTCAGCGCAAGTCCAAACACTATTTCCCTACCCATTCTCGTGATCCACTTGTCAATCAAATTCGCCAAACACCTAAATTGAGCCGTCCAACGATCGTTGGTGTTGGTCAAACCATTGTGGATATTGAAGCGAGAGTAGATGATGACTTCCTGAAACGATACGATCTAAGTAAAGGTCACTCCCTCGTTTTAGAAGAAGAAAAAGCGGACGCACTTTACCGCGAACTAACAGAGAAAAACCTGATTACCCATGAGTATCCTGGCGATACGATTGGCAACACGCTTCACAACTATTCTGTTCTCGCCGACAGCAAATCTGTCCTTCTTGGTGTGATGAGCAAGAACATCGAAGTGGGTTCCTACGCTTATCGCTACCTCTGCAACACCTCTTCCAGAATGGATCTGAACTACCTACAAACTGTAGATGGACCAATTGGTCGTTGCTACACCCTTATTTCTGACGACGGCGAACGTACGTTTGCTTTGAACGTTGGTCAGATGAACCAGCTTTCTCCAGAAAGCATCCCTGAAAAGGTGTTCAAGAAAGCCGCGGCACTGGTTGTCTCTTCCTACCTGATGCGTGGCGAACCTACAGACCCAATGCCTATGGCTGTTCAACGTGCTGTAGAGATGGCAAAGAAATACGATGTACCTGTAGTGCTGACACTTGGAACGAAGTACGTTATTGAAGGTAATGAGACCTGGTGGCAGGAGTACCTGAAAGAGAACGTGACTGTCGTTGCAATGAATGAGGACGAAGGCGAAGCTCTGACGGGTGAGAAAGATCCTCTGCTAGCCGCAGACAAAGCGCTTGAGTGGGTAGACTTAGTTCTGTGTACCGCAGGTCCTGTTGGACTGTATATGGCGGGATACACAGACGAGCACGCAAAACGTAAGACGACGTTCCCGCTTCTACCCGGCAATATTCCAGAGTTCAATAAATATGAATTCAGCCGTGCGATGAAAAAGTCGCAATGCGAACACCCAACGAAAGTGTATTCGCACATCGCCCCTTATCTTGGTGGTCCTCTTGAAATTAAAAACACCAACGGAGCTGGCGACGCTGCGCTTTCTTCTTTGCTTCACGATATGGCAGCTAACCTCTACCATAGGTCTAACGTGCCAAATTCGAGTAAGCATGAGCAGAATTATCTGAGCTATTCGTCACTGTCGCAGATTTGTAAGTACGCTAACCGTGTAAGTTACGAGGTACTGACACAGCACTCGCCTCGCCTGACTAGCGCCCTTCCTGAGCGTGAAGACAGCCTTGAAGAGGCTTACTGGGACAGATAAAAAAAGGGGCTTTCGCCCCTTTTTTGTTATCTGTGTACCAGCAATACCTAGTTATTGTTGCGCTCTAAAGCGCTTGGGGGTTGTGCCTGTATGCTTTTTAAAGGTGAGTGTAAAAGCGCGCTCCGATTCATAGCCAACTTGTTCAGCCACTTCATCAATCGACAACAACGATTCACGCAATAGTTCCTGTGCCCTTCCCATCCTGAGATTAGTTAAGTATTCAAACATCGGTTGTCCAACCAAAGCGGAAAAGCGGCTAGCAAACGCAGCGCGCGACATGCCAATCTCGCCTGCAACCAACTCCAACGTCCAACTCTTGTCAGGATGGTCATGCAACAATTGCAGAGCGCGAGAAATACGTTTGTCGTTCAGCGCTTCTAAAAACGGGCTTTTTTGCTCTCGCCCAAAGTTAATTCGAATCAGTTCGACCAAGATAATTTCGGTCAGCTTATTGACGATAAGCTCTGAGCCTGGTCCTTGAGATAGGTACTCTGAACTCAACTGATCAAAGGTGCTTCGCAACCAAGGATATTGCGCTAAGTCTTTATCACGCACTATCGTCACCCGAGGAAAGATCTCCAATAACGGCGTCGTCACTGTTCGCGTATAGCTAAAAGAACCACAAAGTAACAGTGTTGGTTCTTCTAAGTCAGGCTGATCTCTATCCGGAGATTGACTCGACAACACATGGTCTTGCCCTGGACCTAAGAAGATCAAATCTCCCGCTTCCAGTCGTTCCACTTGATCATCAATAATCGCCCAGCAACCACCGCGTCGAATCAAATGAAAGCTGGCGTGCTCTAGGTCGTTAAAGGTTTTACTCCAAGGCGCTTCCACCTGACTGCAAAAATAGACGCTGCCGACGACACGAATCGCGCGCAGCATGTCGCTCATCACTTCCATATTTAGCCTCTCCCTTAACTAACCTGAACTCGGGATGAGAGATTAGCTAGACGATCTGTGTATTAAATCAAGATTATCGTGCATAGATAGTATTTACCGCAACAGCTAAATTAACCCTACAGACAACAAGCGGAGAAATACCATGGCAAAAATCGAAATTTATACCAAACACTACTGCCCTCATTGCAAAGCCGCAAAGCACACTTTAAAGCGCTTAGGTTTAACCTATCGAGAAATTGAAGTCAGTGATAACCCAACGCGACTAAACGAGATGAAAAACCGTAGCCAACGACGAACTGTTCCACAGATTTTTGTCGGCGACCACCATGTTGGCGGAAACGATGATTTAGTCGCCAGCATCAGAAGTGGCAATTTTGAACAGATATTAGAGCGCCAAGGCATCACACATAACGCTAAATAGCTCAAAGAAATGATAAGGAACAAGACCATGACAACTATCAATAACACCATCAATCATCGAGTAGCAGGTACACAGTCACTGACCAACATTTCTGACCAAGCGGTACGTTTTTCTATCATCATCGTTTTGGCATGGATCGGGGCCATGAAATTTACCAGCTACGAAGCAAATGCAATCCAAGGTCTTGTAGCATCAAGCCCACTGACCAGTTGGTTATACAGTATCTTCAGCTTACAAGGTGCTTCTAACCTCATCGGTTTGGTTGAAGTGGCAACCGCACTTGCTTTGTTGCTCGCGCCAGTACATCGTGTGTTTGCACTTGTTGGTGCTGCTAGTGCAACGGTTATCTTTGCCGTTACAACAAGCTTTCTGTTTACCGCGCCAATCGCCGAAGCAAGCTTAGGTGGCTTCCCTGCAATCTCTGTCGTACCGGGTCAATTCCTCTTAAAAGACATTGTATTGCTTGCAGCGGCGTTATCTTTACTGGCAAAAGTTCTACGACAAGAAGATTAATCACGGTCGTTAAACCGACGTAAACAACCCGACAATAAAGATAGCTCCTGCTCTAATGCCGTTCACTTAGGTGAGCGGCACTGTTTTTTTAGGAGATCAGCGAGTGTCTCAACTTTGTTTGTAACGATTAATGATGTCGAGAGCTTGAGAAACGTGTATAAAAAGTCCGATAAACAGAGTCTATCGGATTTTTACAAACTGGTAGGAACATTCAATTGACCTGCCGATTAACGTCTTAACTGATCGGCATTAGGGCTTTCGCCCCTTTCTTTATTCCAATGCATCTTTTGCGCTGTCGATTAAATCACCCGCCTTGTCGGCAAGATCGCCAGCAGCATCTTCCACTGACTCCCTCGCATTTTCGTAAGGGTCGCCTTCTATTGCTGATTTGATGTCTTCTCCAAATACCACGCCAATAGCGATGCCAATCCCAGTCAGTACAACTGCAAAAATCTTATACATGCATATTCTCTTTAAATATCCGATATCCCTATCGTAACGCAGAGAAACCTCAGATTGTCAGGTGTTTGCTAGTGTTTCTTGCAAGTCTTCTTGTTTTACAGTCCTTGCTTCTACCAGCCTGTATAACCAAATCATGATCAAACACAGCAACCCACACAGTGCCCATAACCAGTCTGCATCAAGCTTGTCGAGCATGGCTCCTCCAACCAAAGGAGCGATTGCGAATCCCAGGGAATAAAGGGCAGCGGCTCCAAAGTAAGAACCCCTTAAATGCTCAGGCGCAAGTTGGTCTATCTGAACACTTAGTGTTGGGAAGGCAATGACTTCGCCTAAGCTTATAATAAAGCAAGCCATACCCCAGCCTATTGCCCAATCTTCCGGAGTAGCAATAAATCCAACCATTCCCACGCCCATCAATACCATTCCGATTTGTGTTCTTTTAAAAAGAGGCACTTTTTCCATCAGCTTAAGCATAGGAAATTGAAATACAATGATCGTCAGAGTGTTAACCAGAACTAGACTCGCAATTAAGGTCGCGGCATCCGCAACAGAACTTCGAACTAATACTTGTGGAAGTGAAGACTCTAATTGCGCGTAAACAAACATCATAGTCAGGTTGGCAATAAGAAGAATCTGGAAGATCTTATCTCGCGCAATCACTTTTATCGTGGCTTTAAAATCAGGAACTTCACAGTCTTCTAGGTTTCTTTTTTCCGGGAAGCGGGCGAAGCTTAACCATAGCCATAGAGCAAAAATCAGGTAGGAAATACCAGTCACCAGAAACAACTTTTGAGGTGCTGCTAACGCCAGTGAAATACCAATTAAAGGTCCAATTGCTCCACCCAAATTCAGCACGAAATAACGGATATTAAGAGCCAGTTCTCTGTCTTTCCCGTCGGACAGGTTATCCCCTATCACCGCTTTCGCTGGCGCTTCAATCATGGATCTCATCAATCCACAAAGCATCAACAATACAAAGAACTGCCATATTTCACTGGCAACCCCTATTCCACCATAGGCCAACACCGCGATTAAGCTTCCGGAAATCATCACCCATTTTCGTCCAAACTTGTCAGACAAATAACCCGAATAGAGACCAGAAACCACCCCCACCACCGCCGATGCTGCGAGCATGCTTCCCACTTCCAATGCAGAAGCGTTGTAATCCTGATAAAGAAAGACGATCAGATACGGCCAGGCCATAAAATAAGTGGTTCTTGCCAGAAGGGTACCGCCTAATACCGTCCAGATCGTAAAGTTAAATCGTTTAACACGTTGCCACTGAAACAAACTTTCCTGATTTTCTGTTGCTGCCATTCATGCTCCTTAGAATCCTAGCCTGCTAATTTTTATTGTGCTTTTTATCATCTTTACAAAGCGTTAAGGCATTCGATCTAACAGCAAAGTTTGATGCAAATACATACGCCGCAAAGTGTTATTTTGTGCACACCATCTCAGTATTGCTGAATCAAGGTATCAATCAAAGACACAACTGTTCGTATTTTGAATTGTTTGTGTTGCATATCAATAGATTATTCTGGAAACAGGATGCGGTCGACTTTGAGCTAAATAATTAATAAAGAGATAATCTTTGAAGTGCGCATCGACACAAATTTCCAAAGTGAAAGTTATGTCCTACTCTTTTGATATTAGCCATTTAGAAAATTTAGGACTTGATATGTATCGCATTCAACCACTACTACTGCTTGTTCTCACTTTGTTCTCGACCTCATCTTGGTCTGATGAAATAACTTTTGGAGTTGTTCCTCAGCAGTCAGCGAAGAAGCTTGCTGCTAAATGGGGACCAATATTTTTATATATCAGTAAAAAAACCGGACACAACATCCATTTCGCAACGGCAAAGGATATTCCTACGTTTGAAAAGCGCTTACTCAACGGAGAATACGACTTAGCGTACATGAATCCATATCACTATACTGTATTCAGCCAAAAGCCAGGCTATCAAGCATTCGCAAAGCAAACTGACAAAAAAATCAAAGGTATAGTTGTGGTTCCCAAAGACAGCGAATTGAAAGATCTGGCAGAGTTAAGTGGCTCAACACTTGCTTTCCCTTCGCCAGCGGCCTTTGCTGCAAGTGTATTACCTCGCGCTAAAATGCAACAAGAAGGCATCAGTTTTTCTCCACAATATGTTTCCTCACATGACTCCGTATACCTCGCAGTATCAAAAGGCATATTTCCCGCTGGAGGTGGAGTGATGAGAACGTTCAATAACACTTCCCCGGAGGTTAGAAGTTCACTAAAAGTCATGTGGAGCACACCCGGATACACTCCTCACGCATTTGCCGCTCTCTCAACTCTTGACCCACAAATTGTCAGTAGTATTAGCAATGCCTTACAAGAAATGATTGCAGATGAAGAAGGGAAGAAGCTTCTCAAATCTATAAACTTTAAAGGTGTGTCGCCAGCAGAGGATAGTGATTGGGATGATGTTCGTTCTCTCGAAATATCTCTGCTGAATTCTCTATTAGATTAGCTGGAACAAGCTTTCAATGACACTACGACTTAAAACTATTTTAGGAATTGCTCTCATAGAGGCGGTGCTTCTTGCACTGCTCATATCCTTTACTTTTAGTTTTTTAAAAGACACAAACTACGAGAGCTTATCTAAACGAGGAGAAACTACCGCAAGATTGTTCGCGAGTTCCGTAAAAGATGCCGTCCTTTCATGGGATCTTGCATCCGTCGGAGCTTTTACACAGGAGCTTAGCGCTAACCCGGATATCATCTACGTAAGAGTTCTGGATCAAAATGGTAACGATTTAGCATTTGCGGGAGACGATACATTTGAAAATGTTGAAACAATACCGGAGCAAAAAGCTGAGCTCGTTCAAGATGGAACTTACGACGTTTCATTCGCAATAAAGGAATCCGACATCAAGTACGGAGAAGTACAATTAGGGTTTGATATGACCTACTTGAACGAACAAATCGAAAAAGCACAGCATTGGAGCTTCTTCATAGTGCTCGGAGAGATGGCTCTTGTCGCACTGTTTTCTTATGTTTTGGGTGCATTTCTGACCAAACGGATTACCTACCTTGAAAGAGCAGCAGAAAAACTAGCCTCTGGGGAAAGAAACATACGAGTTGATGACAAGGGAAATGACGAAATATCTCACCTCGCCTCTGCTTTTAACATCATGGTAGAAAAGCTTACCAGTTCAGAAAAGTCGAGCATGAAGTATCAGGAACAACTTGAAACGTTTAATGCGACCTTAGAAGAAAAAATCAAAAGGCGCACGTCAGAATTAGAAAAAAATAATGCCGAATTAGTTCGGACAAACAAAGAGTTAAAGGAAACACAAGGCAAGTTGATACAAAGCGAAAAATTAGCATCAATTGGTACAATGGCTGCAGGATTCGCACACGAAATTAACAACCCCATTGGTTCAGTAGACAGTAACCTGCAGACGGCATTTGAGTACTTAGATTGCTACAAGAAATTAATACACCAACAGGGAACTATTATTAATGAAGGTAGTGCCGAACGCAGAGACGAACTCGTTGTAAAGCTGAATCAGTGGTCAGAAAGTCAAGATATCGACTTCATTGAGGAAGACTTCGAGTACACGCTCAAGGATGCTTTAACAAATACACACCGTGTAAGAGATATTGTGCATGGGCTTAAAAATTACTCAACCTATAACAAAGACACACCAAAACAAGATACGGATCTAAATGAACTTGTTAGCCAGTGCACCGAGCAGATTAAGTTTGAATATAAGTCAGATACATATATTGAAAAGAAATTGTCATCAGACATCTCATTGTTTTGCAACCAAACAGAGATAAAGCAAGCAATCAACGCCGTACTTAAAAACGCACTACAAGCCGTCGAATCAAGTAATAAAAAGCATGTAGATATCACCACAGAAATACAAGGGAAAAACGCCATTGTTTCAGTTGTTGATACTGGTGAAGGCATTTCTGAAAGTGCAGTGAAACAAATATTCGATCCGTTTTACACCACAAGACCAGTTGGTAGCGGGACAGGTCTAGGATTAACCATAGCATATAACGTTATTGAGCAGCATGGTGGGAAGATAGACGTAAGCAGCCTTGTGAATGAAGGCACAAAAGTTTCGATTGTGTTGCCATTATCTATGGGCGATTTGGTTCACAAAAAAACTAATAACTCTGATGAAACATCAAGCCAAACGAGCTCAACTGAACGATGCTAAATTTTTACCTCATAATGTCTTAACTTCGCTGATTGTAGGAAAATACATGAAAGACGAGAACAACCCCAGCGAAACTGCTGATCATTACAAAAATGCATATTATCGAGAAAAGAAAATACGCAAAGAATCTGAAAAGTTGCTCGAGAGCAAATCACGCGAGCTCTACGAAAGCATGACCAAGCTTGAGGAAACTCTCGCTAATGTCCAGAAACTGCAGGACCAAATGATTCACAACGAAAAAATGGCAGCTATTGGGCAGCTTGCTGCTGGTGTCACTCATGAAATTAATAACCCTGTTAGCTTCGCTTTGTCTAACATTAATCAGCTTAATGGCTATGTAAGGGAAATGATCGCTTTAGACTCATTAGCAATGGAAAGCCTTGAATCTGATTCTGGATTGGAGAAATACATAGAATACCGTAAGTCCATCGATTTGGATTTTATTATTCCTGAATTTCAAGAAATTATTGAAGACACCATTCAGGGGCTAAACAGAATTAAAGAAATAACCATAAACTTTAAAAAAGCCTCTCACAAAGGCACAGGAGTCTTCGCCCCAGTCGATATGAAAGACTGTATCGAAACTGCACTCAAAGTGGTGAATAGCGAGATCAAACATACTATTGACTTAAAGTTGTCTCTAAATCCTGTACCCGACGTAAATGGTTCTTTTACGCAATTGCAGCAAGTATTTATCAACCTTTTTGTAAATGCCAAACACGCTACATTGGGTAAAGGCTCTCTTTCTATTTCCACTCAAACCATAGATATGGGTGATAATGATTGGATAAAGATAACCGTAAAAGATACTGGTAAAGGTATTAAACCCGATGATCTGGCGCATATTTTTGAGCCTTTTTTCACAACCAAAGAGATCGGTAAGGGCACTGGACTTGGTCTTTCAATCTCTTATGAAATTATTAAAAATCATCGTGGCTCAATAGAAGTGGCAAGTGAAGTAGACGTTGGAACCACATTTACAATTTTACTTCCTGGTATTTAGCGCCCTAATATTTTTACGCTATAGCAGCAAGATTACATCCCGCCTCTGTTTCAATACATCATTTTTCTTTTCTGGCTCAAATCACTATCTTATTTTTGCTACATTTATTACATGAGCTATCCTTAAAGTAATGAAATTAGTAATAAGTGTTGGAGAATGCCATGGATGGAACGCATACAAAAACATTAGATATTAAGCCTAAGCTCCTTCTGGTTGACGACGAAGAAGACATTGTAAGAGCACTTACCCGGGTTCTAAGAAGAGACTTCGATATCATATCCTTCACAGACCCCACTCACGCTCTTGCTCATTTAGAAGACCACCCTGTCCCCTTGATGGTTTCCGATATGAGGATGCCACAAATGGATGGCGCAGAGTTCTTCTCCAAGGCAAAGGCGCTACAACCTAATAGTGTCCGAGTATTACTCACTGGTTATGCTGATGTAGAAGCAACTATGAGAGCTATCAATGATGGAGGCGTTAACAATTATCTTTGCAAGCCTTGGGACAACGAAAATTTAAAATTCACTCTGTTACAGTCTTATGAATTCTATCAGTTGCATCAAGAACGATTCAGACTAGCCAACGAGCTCGAAGAAAAAAATGAAGAGCTCAACAAGCTCAATAGTTCTTTGGAAGAACAAGTTGTAATCCGTACAGCAGCGCTCAGAGAATCCCACAAAAAGTTAGAGTTATCGAATAAAACTCGCTCCACTTTATTAAAAGACGTACTCGCTTTGGTAACCTCATTGGTCGGTCACAGAGCAGGAATTAGTACTCAATCATTAGAAAGAATCGCATACCAAAGCAAACAAGTCGCTGTATTTATGGACTGCAATGAAACCCAGATCAATCAAACATATCTCAGTTCAATCATGCACATGCTTGGATTAATAGGTAAAGACCACATCGATTCAACACAGAACTTTCAACACACCCACATAGCACCTTCCAACAATCCAGAACTTGGTGCGGAGATTTTAAACAGCCTTAAGAAATTCCAGAGTCTTGCACCTATCGTCAGAAGCCAAGATGAAAACTATGATGGTACCGGAATTCCAGATCACCTTAAGAGCCAGGATATTCCTTTAGCATCGAGGATCATAAGGGTGGTGAAAGATTATGAATTCATGGTGGCAGGGGAAGAAAACACGTCTAAAAAATCTCCATTTGCTGCCGCAAAGTACCTCGAAAGCAATAGCGGAAAAATGTACGACAGAGCTGTTGTCAAAGCGTTTACTAAAGTTATGAAAGAGCGTCCACAAGATGATTTGCATGAAATCGAATACTGCGTTAGCTCTAATGAATTAACAGAAGGAGACATCCTCAAACAGGACGTCATGCTACAAAATGGAACCACGGTACTGACCGCAGGAAGCGAGATAAACCAAACTACTATAGCTCGTCTCAGAGATATAGAAAAACAATCAGGCTCTCAATTAGCCTTCTTTATCTAGACATAGAGGATAGAAGATGAGCCGACTTAAAATTCTCTGTATTGATGATGATAAGCACTCTCTCAATGCGACAGTCAGGACTTTGAGGAGATTACGTCCTGAATGGGTCGTATCATTCTATACAGATCCTGCTACTGCGGTGGCTGAAACAACTGCACTGACTCAACCTGATGTAGTGATGTCAGACATGTTAATGCCAAATATGCGTGGTGATCAGGTACTGAACCATTTCAAGTCCAATCATCCAAGTTGCATAAGAGCATTACTCACTGGGGATGTGAATACAAAGCCCTACAGGCTCGCCCACAAATATTCCCACTTTGTGCTAGCAAAACCATGTATAGATGAAGATTACATTCGATTACTAGAATGTGTAGAGAAATTAAGGCAGCTTCCATTAAACGAAGATCTTCAAACAAAACTTGGTGGCGTTGACCTCCCAATTCTAACTGAATCAGTAAGACACCTTAGGCAGAAATTAGAAAAAGAAAATTCAATTGAAGAGATAGTAGAAATTGTTGCGGGTGAGCCTGCTCTGACAGCCAGAATCATACAAGTTGCAAATTCGGCATACTTTGGATTTCGAGTTCCCACCACAGATCTATCTGAATCCATCATAAGAATAGGTTCGGATAACCTACTTGATATCTCGTTAGCACTACTTTGTGAATACAAAGGTTCGCACCTGATAGATACTGACGAACACAGAATCGAGTCGGAGCGGGCCTTTGCCGTCGCTTGCCTCTCTAAGGCAATAACCAAACTCATGGCATTTCCGGTTGATATCCAAAACGATCTGTTTACTTCAGCAATATTGCTGTCATTGGGAAAGATGGTCAACAAACACTCTTTTCCAGCAAATGATTCCATCGAGTTCAACCAAGTTTGTCTTGTCTCGACATATCTTTCGACTCTTTGGGGCCTAAGTAGTTGTGTAAGCGATATTTTATTAAGGTGCGACAAATACGAAAAAACTACGGACAGGGTTTCTAGGCTAAGAAATATTCTTTACATATCCGAAAACATTATCGACTTAGATAAAAAGCAAGTATCGGAGTTTCTGATGAAGGTCGAAGATGTGAAGTTGAAAAAAGTCGCCTACAAAACCTTTACTTTGTCCAAAAAACAACCGCTTTCAAGTCAGAGGTAATAACATGAATGTATCAGTTGTAGATGATTCTAAGCTATCGCGAAAATCTATCATAAGAATTTTACCCGAACAGTGGATACCCAACTTAAGCGAAGGTGCAAATGGGAAAGAAGCGATTGAGCTATATGAAGATGGAAAAGCGGACATATTGTTTCTTGACTTAACAATGCCCGAGATGGATGGCTTTGAAGTACTCGAATACCTTCATGACAAAGATGCCAAAACTATCGTCTTTGTAGTGAGCGCCGACATTCAGCCTAAAGCACAAGAGAGAGTAAACAGCCTAGGTGCTGCCAAGTTTCTAAAAAAGCCTATCGACAAGCCTCGACTAAACGAAGCTCTACATGAGGTTGGTTTGATATGAATATTGAATTTACACCCGATCACAAAGATGCGCTTCAAGAATTAATGAACATTTCTATGGGGAGAGCTGCAAGCAAGCTTGCGACTTTAATTGACTTACACGTAACACTGTCGATTCCCAACATAAGAGTCGCAAAAGATGATGATTTGCGTGATCTCGAAACCCTAGAAGAATCACACTATTACACTCGGCAATCATTCTTTGGTGGAATTGATGGTGAGCTTATCACTTTGCTATCTAAGGAAGGCTGTCACCATGTAGTGAAGTCCTTGCATAATGAAGAGGCTTTCGATGTGAGTACAGAGTTACTGGCTGACTCAATATTGGATGTATCGAATATTCTGTCTGGTGCGAGCTTAAAAGGGCTAAGTCAACAAATGGAACTGACGACGAAAATTCATTCACCAGTGTTATTCGAACCTTCTAAGCAACCTCTTCCTGTATCAGATTGGCAACTTGCGTTAGTCATGGAAATCTCATTTTTAGTTGAAGAGGCATCATTTGAAGCAAAATCCGTCGTTTGCTTTGCAGACAATGACTTAGAAAATGTCATCAGCTTACTAGATGAATTGATATAAGGGGAACTTGTGAAAGGAAAGCTCTTACTATCTGATTTGATTGACCAATTTTCATTCGCAATTTGCATCGTCAACAGACAATATAAAATTGTCAAAGCAAATGAGTATTTCGTAACACAATCAATATACGATGCACCCTCGCTGCAAGGTGCTAATATTCTGAATGTCTTTCCTGAAAGTTCCGGCTTCCTAAAGAGAAAAATAGACACCGCTCTTGTCATTGAAAATCCGAGCTTTTCATCTTGGGAACAAAAGCCACACGTACTCCCTTTTAAAAGCTCTAGACCAGTTTCGGGTCAGGAAGAGAAGATGTTTCAAAACATAGAGATCATTCCTTTCCATAGTGACAACGGAGAGTTTGAACATGTTTGCATCTGCGTCCACGATGCAACAATACAAGCCAGCCAGCAGCAGCAGTTAGTCATTGCGAAGGAAAAAATCAAGGAAGAACACTCAGAACAAGTACTACTTGTAAAGAAGCTGGAAGAAACTCAAGCGCAGTTAGTCCAATCAGAAAAGATGGCTTCAATTGGTCAACTCTCTGCCGGTATTGCTCATGAGATAAATAACCCCATAGGGTTTCTTAATTCAAACTTGCAAACATTGAAGGTTTATACAGAAGATCTATTAACAGCGATATCTAAAATAGAGAGCGCATTTCAAAATGAAGGAAACTCGTCATCAGTTATTCAAGCTATCTTAAATGAACATCAGATTCCTTTTTTAAAAGAAGACTTACACGACTTAGTAAGCGAATCACTTGAAGGAACGTCCCGTGTGATGGACATAGTAAAGAACCTAAAAGAGTTTTCTCATGTTGATCGCTCGGAGTGGGCGGAAATCGACCTAATTGAGGGGATAGAGGCCACGATTAATATTGTGAAGCACAAGCTAGAGAATAATATTGAACTTAAAACTGATTTTGAGGGAAGTATCCCACGCCTACATTGTCAACCAATGCAGATAAATCAAGTAATCTTAAATATTTTAATGAACTCAATTCAAGCTATAAATAACAAAGGAGAAATCTTAATAGCGTTGAAAAAATTAGACGACCAGATAGAAATTAAAATCTCTGATACAGGCGCAGGAATTTCCAAGGATAATTTAGGGAAGATATTTGATCCTTTTTATACCACTAAACCCGTTGGTGAAGGAACGGGACTAGGTCTATCCGTATCCTATGGAATAATCAGGAATCACAAAGGCTCTATAAACGTCTCAAGCACCTTAGGAAAGGGAACTGAGTTCACCATCAAACTGCCTTTAGTTAAGCTTTAACAGAAAGATACCCAATCGAATCTTTAGGCATATCAACCAATTGTAACGTACAATAACCTTATACCCATCTTAAGAAGATTACCGCCGTGGCGCTTAAACCAACCATATACAAATTCCGTATCAACCTGACGGACATGAATCGCGATCATTACGACTCACTGAACCTGACTATCGCCCAACATCCATCTGAAAATGCTCACCGAATGATGGCGCGCGTCATCGCATTTTGTCTGAATGCTCAGGAAGGTCTGGAATTTACAAAAGGGCTTTCCACTATTGAAGAACCAGACGTTTGGAAGAAAAGTCTGGACGACCAAATTGAACTGTGGATTGACGTAGGCGAACCTGATGTAGAGCGAGTGAAAAAGTCTCGTCGTCTTGCAAAGCAGGTTCACGTTTACTCTTTCAATACCAAGTCAAACGTATGGTGGGAGCAGAACCAAGGTAAATTTGGGATGCTAGATGCAACCATCACCCGATTTGACTGGGAAGGTATAGACGCGCTCTCTGAGCTTGTTACCCGCACGATGGATCTATCCGTAATGCTGACGGGGAACTCTGTCTTTGTTACTGCAGACAATGGCGATTGCGAAATCACATGGGAAACTCTGCAAGAGCCAAAGCAATGAGCGAGCTAAAACCTCTGCTCGATGAAGCTGGTTTGTCTTCATTAGAATTGAAGGCGGATGAGCAGCGTGTATTGGAAAAACTACTGGTTTCTTGGAAATCCACCTTTGAAAACGCTTGTAAAACTCATCCAGACAAGCGCCCATCTGACATGGCGCTTGGTACACTCACCAAAGCGCAAATGGAGTTAGCAAGTAGCCTGGAGACCCAGAGCGACGCTCTTCATAGTATGAATGAAATCATCGAGGATTCTGTTGGGAAAGAGCACGCACAAAAATTTCGTGTGGAACTGCCAACTGAATTGACCGTTTGTACCAAGGTTTGGTTGATGCTACAGGGTTACCTGCAGATGGATTTCAGCCTCGCAAACGATCATGCGGTCCGAACGGCTGAAATATTGACTGGTGTAACTGGCGAAAAGCCAGACGCCATTCTAACGGAATGCATGCGTGCCTTTTATATTGGCAAAAGCCATAACCCACATCAGGAAAAAACATCCTGGGGCACACGAATATCAGGCTGGTTGAATCACTATTTTGGAAAACAGGGAGCTTAGGCGGCTAATACCCAAGTGACCTCAAGATACATGATTCAGAGCCTCATATTCTGTTTCTGTTCAAGTTTTTTGACAATGAAATGAGGCAGAATATGGGCTCCCAAGGGCGAGTTTAACTGGCTTTCATACTGCGTTACCGATTCTTGATTTAGACCCACTAGACCTTCAAATCGGTGTCTTGTCTGAAAAGCCAGTTCCCTATTCTTTAATAGAAAGTCGCTGAACCGAGCATCTTGAGGTTACTTGGGTATAATCTCTATTGTTCGATTTCACGAATCACCTCGCAGGGGTTGCCCGCGGCAACTACGTTGGCGGGAATGTCTTTGGTCACCACACTACCCGCTCCTATCACGCTGTTCTCTCCAATAGTGACACCCGGGCAGATCACACTTGCACCACCTATCCAGACGTTATCTCCAATGTTTATTGGTTCCGCATATTCCAGGCAATCGGTGACACGTGTCTTCACATCAAGTGGGTGTGTTGCGGTATAGATTTGAACATTAGGAGCAAGCATTACATTGTCGCCAATCACTACTCTATTGGCGTCCAGAATAGTGCATCCGAAGTTTGCGTAGAAATTCTCTCCCACCAGAATGTTGCTTCCGTAGTCGCAATAAAACGGCGGCTCCAGGTAGACATCCCCTTTTGCCTGAGGCAGAAGGGACTCGATGGCATCTTGCCATTCTTCACTGTTGGGCAAACTATTGTTCAATTGATGTAACCAGCGACGACAAGCAATTCTTTCACAATGAATCTCGTCATCCCAAGGCTGATACAGTTCACCAGCAAGTATTTTTTCTTTTTCTGAAGCCATCAACTTTTCCTACACTGATCATTTACAAAAGCGGGTAGAATCAAAAGTCTAGCGAATCTCAATGGTTCAGTTTTAGGCTTAAGTCAAAGTAAATAAAAAAGGTCGCATTCTGCGACCTTTTTATACTTTTCTTACCTGAGCATTTATTTAGCTGCGTGCGCTCTCTTCATGTCATCGATCATGATTTGAGTTGCTGTTACACCACTCGCAGTGATGTACCAAACAGGTGCATTCAGATAAGTAATTTTGTTGTTTTTGTAAGCGTTCGTCTTCTTGATAAGCGCGTTATCAAGTTGCTTTCTCGCTTCACCTTGAGATGCGCCAATCGCTTCATCTCGGTCAAGTACAATCAGAACATCTGGGTTTGCTTTAGAGATGTACTCATAGCTAATGTGCTCACCGTGAGATTTCGCTTCGATACCATCTGCCGCTTGTTTGAAACCAAATAGCGAATGGATGTAACCGTAACGGGATTCCACACCAAATGCAGCCACTTTACCGCCACTAGTAATGATTGCCAGAGCACGAGAATCACCATTTTGGTTCGCCGCTTTCAGCGCCTGGATTTGCTTGTCCTGACTTGCAATCAGTTCTTCAACTTTTTGCTCTTTCTCGAAAATTTTACCTAGCATGCGCCAAGCTTTCTGAGTAGAACCCCAGTAATCTTTTGAGTCAGCAAGGAAAAGAACCGTTGGAGCAATCTTTGACAGCTCTTCCATTGAACCTGAGCTACGGTTAGAGACGATGATCAGGTCTGGCTTCATGTTGTAAATAGCTTCGAAGTTAGGCTCAAACAATGAACCCGCCGCCTTATACTTGTCGCCTTTGTACTTGGACAGGTAGCTAGGTAGGTGTGCTTTAACAACACCTACTGGTTCTACACCAATTGCGTCCAAAACATCTAAGCTATCCTGACCTAAAACCACCACATTTTGAGGCTTCGATTCTAGCGTCGTTTTACCCATTTGATGTTCTACAGTAATGGTTTTTGCTGTAGCTACACTGGCAAACAATACGCTCAATCCAATCAGCGCACTTTTCAGTAGAGTTTGCGTCGTTTTCATTGTTTTTCCTTAGTTCACTATTTTTAGGGCCTGATAACCCTAGCTCGCTTTAAAAAGTTGGCTAAAATGACCAACTCACGTTGAATCTGATGTCTCGACCAGCGTTTGCAAAGCCACGTGCTACGGTACTATCCCCATAAACATAGTAAGAGGCGTGATCAAAGTAGTATTTGTCAAACACGTTCTTCACCGACAAGGTCAAGGCTAGTTCTTCTTCAGAAAGTGGCATCCAGCGCGCATACAAGTCATGCACCCCGTAACCCGCTTTCTCGTTCTTGGTTGGCGAGTCGCCCGTTTCCGTCAAGCGCTCAACCAATTTTGCGTTCCAACCAAATTCCATCGAATCTTGCGGTTGGTACACTAAATCCAGTATCCAAGTGTCACCAACTGATGTACCAACTGTCATGTTGTCATCCGTTAGCGGTTCTCCGTCCAGCTTAGGGCTTGACTGGGCGTAGCTCACATAAGCAGACACATCACCAAGCTGATAACCTGCGTAAGCATTGGCGCCTTTATTGGTCAGCTTACCAACGTTAGTCATCACCTTGCCTTCGTTGCTCACCACATCTTCAATCGTGCTATCAAACAGCGTAATACCGGCACTGAAACCATTATTGTGGTATTTAAGCCCTACCTCGGCATTTGTTGCCTTCTCTGGCTTACGCTCTGGATCGTTGTTTCTGTAATCCAGCACAAACAGCTCTTTCGTTTGCTGACCACGGAATGCTTTTGCGTAGCTGGCAAACACATCCAGACCATCTAAAACCGTATAGGTCGCACCCACATTCGGGCTGAATCCAGCAGAGTCGAAACTCAAATCCTGCGTATCAACCAATTTGTAAGTGTCGTAACGCGCGCCAAGGGTCAGCAGTAACTGCTCGGTTGCTTGCCAGTCATTTTGAGCAAACACCCCATAAACGGTGCCTTTTTCGGTGCTGTCTTTTCCGCCAGTACCAAGCTTGGCTTTGTCCTGCTTGTAATCGATACCCACTACCAGGGTATGTGCTCCGATTACACTTGTATTAAACACTTTGCCACCAAACGTGTTCATGCTCGCGGCGCTTGTTCCCCAACGAGGATGATCTTTATGCGTCAGGGTCTGCTCATTGGTATACAAGGTTGTATCTAGGTTTACGTAATTGTTAACCGCAATTTCATGGTTAAGCGTAAACGTCTTACGACCCGTTTCCTGTTGCAATGAAGCGTTCTTTTTGCTCGGAACCCAATGCGGGCGATTCAGCTTTTCGCCATCGTCACTGTTGTAGTCATAACTAACAGAAAGCTTCTGCGTGTCAGTCAGGTTTCCTGACAATTTCAACAGCGCAATTTGCTGTTTTGAACCGCTGTATAGCTGCTCTTCACCGTTGCCATCAACGATATTTTTACTGTCTTTGTATGTGGCACTTGCAAGCAGTCCCCAATCTTCCGACACTTTGCCGTAAAGGCTTGCGGAAGTTTTGTAACCGCTATTGTTGCTGTAATAACCGGCTTTTACATTGCCGCCAAACTGCTCATCTCCTTTCAGAAGATCCTGAGCATCTTTGGTTACGAACTTAACAGCACCGCCTAAAGCACCGGGACCATCTGTCGCACGCCCGGCACCGGCGTTAACGTCTACCTGCTTTAGCAGTTCAGGTTCTACAGCCAATCGACCCTGATGGTGAAACAGGTTACCCGACTGTTCTGCGCCATCGACGCTAACGTTCAACATGGTATCTTCAATACCACGAACATATATTTTCTGAGACACCGATGACGAACCGCCAACGCTGACTTCGGATTCTCTGCGGAACACATCATTAAGATCGTTCGCCTGTGCATTTTCTAATGCACTTTGGTCAATGCTAATGTCGACTTTGGTTAGTTGACTGCCTTTGACTTCGATAACTTCAATATCGTCTTGAGCAACGCTCACTGTTGACACAAGTAGTAACGCGCTAGCAACAGGCGTCAGTTTGAATGGGAGAATTGAGTTCACAGCTAACTCCATTGGTAATGAGAACTATTATCGCCGTGAATTCTGCTTACCCATCCATATTGAGTAAATTACTTTTACAAGTGTTACATATCAAACACTTATGCATCATGTGGCAATGAAATTATCATTTCTAGGCCATCTTTTGCATTGTTTACTGCTGTGATTTTTCCCTTAACTGATTCAATGTGTCGCTTAGCCAGAGCCAACCCGACACCAAACCCAGTTCTCCCCTCGTTGTTTTTCTGTTTCAGCTTGAAAAACGGTTTAAAGATATGGGAAAGCATGGAGTCTGGAACACCGGGGCCTGAATCACGAATCTTAAGCACGACATGTTTATCCCGTACTTCTGCTGACACATGGAACTCCCCCTGCTTGGGAGTGTAACGAAGCCCGTTGCGAATCACGTTCTCGATCGCCTGACCAAGTGCTCTTTGGCTTGAGAAGTTCAAAACCAGATTGTCAGGTAGGGATACGGTGACTTTAGCGTCTGGATATTCAAAGGAAGCGTCATCGATGATGGAATCAACCAGCTCCACCAGATCAAAGGATTCACTTCTTAAATCCGGGCGCTCATTCTCTATCCAGGCAAGAGTGAGTGTATCTTCAGCCAGTTGTCGCATATTTCGAACTTCAGTCTCTATTCGGTGAAACATGCTTTTCACGTCTATTCCACGTTCGATACAGTTCAAAGCCAGTTCTATTCGGCTGATGGGAGTGCGAATTTCGTGCGACATGTCGCTGATAAGATTCCGATGATGTTCGATAAGCGTGGAAGTACGCTCTGCCATTTCGTCAAACGTTTTGGCTATTTCACCAAATTCGTCATTGGTTCTTGTGCCACCGATCCGCTCATTGAAATTTCCCTTGCTGAACTCCTGTGTTGCGCTATGAAAACGCTGCAAAGGCTTCATGACGTACCGGTAGATGTAGACAGTCAGGGCAAGTAACGCGGCAAACGGGATAACAAACCGGAACAGCCAGAACGCGTGTGACATATAAGTTCCTGGTCGCATGCGGTCTGGAAGAATAATAAGGAAGTGGTAATTCCCCTGGGAAAGCGCCACTTCCATGATTGGGTTATCGGGGAAATAAAGATGGATTTTCCAATCGACATTTCGACCTATTCCATAGCCATCGAAAAAACGTTGGTTCAGAGGGTTTCCACCAATAACATCCACTTGTGAGCGAACCAGTGTCGCCCAGGTATCTTCTTCAATTGCTAACTCATTAAGCCAGCGATCAAGTTCTTCTATCTTGTTTTCGTCGACCAAAGTCTGTGCTTTGCTCCCCCAAGCCAGAATCTCATCTCGGTGTGATTGCTTGAGGTAACTCATTTTTTCTTCGGATAAAATTGCAACGCTATGAAGCAATGAGAAAAAAATGACGACGCCTAGAGACAAAATGATAAACAGGCGCCAGAAAAGCACTTTCTTCATACAAACAGATAACCTTTACCGTGAACGGTTTTAATGCGGCTTGTTGGCATACCCTCTGCCACCAGCTTTTTGCGAATGCGGCTTAGGTGCATGTCCAGACTTCTGTCGTATTGGCAAAAATCTCGGTCTAAAACCGCTTGATAGAGATAAGGCTTAGACTGAACATGACCCTTATTTTGAGCCAAGGTCCAGAGAAGCTTGAATTGAATTGGGGTCAACTGAACGTCTGTGGGTTCATCGTTAGCGTTCACCGTCACGATTTGGGTGTACTTGTTTAAAACAAGTTCTTCGTGAGCAAGTTTGGAAGTACTGCTGATAGGTTTACCCGGAGATTGAGTTCTTCGCAAAATGCCTTCAATACGCAGGCAAAGCTCAGTAAAACTGCAAGGTTTAGATACGTAGTCGTCTGCGCCAAACCGAAGCCCACGGATTCGGTGTTCTTCCGCTCCGTAGGCTGTAAGCATGACCACTGGCGTACTGGAATGTTCGCGAACATAATTCAAAAGTTCAAACCCATCGACATCCGGTAAATCGACATCCAGAATAATCAAATCAAACGAATGAGTTTTCAGACATTCCAATGCCTTTGAACCAGATTCGTAGCTTGTCACTTCATACTGTTGAGAGGACAACAGTGCCGAAAGTTGAGAGTTAAGATCTGGGTCATCCTCTACCAATAGCAATTTATTCACTTTTTCATTGGTACTGTTTTCGAAGGCTGATGAAAGCTCAAAACTATTGACCGCGTCAAACATAATCCATTTCCAATTGCACAATAATGAGAATCATTATCATCTTATTACTAAGTAAAATCAATGCGCTCAGTTTAATATTACGTTGATTTATTTAGCCTGTTCTTCAGCGTCTTTTCGTTTATCAATTTTGTGCTGATCTTCTGTACGTCCTTGCTTCCAATAACTGCTGATGTAGATCTCGTCTCTTTCCACTTCTCTTTCGTTACGGAAATATTTTCTTAGCTGTCTCATGGTTGAAAATTCTGTGGCACACCAGACTCCCGGCTTGCCTTCTTTCCATTCCAAACTTTCTACTTCTTCAGCCAATTCGCGTCCTTCACCTTTCACAACCCAGCGAAACTCTACACCTTCCGGAGCATCAATATTCTGGATATCTTCTTTAGTATTGACTTCAAAAACGGCGTAACCCGACAGGTTATCGTTTAGTGTTTCCAGCACCGTAGAAGCCGCTGGTATTCCTGTCATATCTGCTACGATAAAACACCACTGCGCCTCAGGTTCGATCGTTTTAATACTGCCCGGACCGCGAACTGAAAGGCGGTCTCCCACTTCTGCCTGCTGCGCCCAGTAAGACGCAAGCCCAGCTTCTATGCTATTTCCGTGTATAACAAAATCGACATCAATCTGATTTTTGGCTTTATCTAAATGGCGAATGGAATAGGTGCGCAGTGACTGCTCTTCTTGTGAAGCTCCACTGCCAACAAAGCTGCGACCGTCCTGAGTCAGTTCCAACTTTATGTAGGCACCAGCAAAATCGTCTTCAAAGCTCTGTACACAATCACCTTCGAAAGTAATGCGAAGCATAGAAGGGGTAACAAACGATTTTGACTTGATAGTGAGTATCTGTGTCATCAATGAATCCTTTTGGTGTTCTTCAGTTCCCTGAAGCAACGGCTGATAGTGAGTTTTATTATTGATAGTAAAGACAGATTCGCTGTCCATTCACTTCATGGATCTGGAAATCCGTCTCGTAGATGTCTGAAAGCACCTCGGAGCGAACGACTTCAGCGACGGTGCCTGTCGCTTCAACTCTGCCTTTCTTGAGCGCAACGATGTTGTCGGAATAACAAGAAGCAAAATTGATGTCATGAATCACTATGACAACGGCTTTATTAAGCTCGTGCGCCAGCGTGCGAATATTTTTCATGATCTGGAGTGAATGCTTAATATCGAGGTTGTTTAGCGGCTCATCCAGAAAAACGTAATCGGTATCCTGAGCGACAACCATGGCAATGAATGCCAACTGACGCTGCCCGCCACTCAACTCATCAAGATATTTATGCTGGATATCTGTCAGGTCCAGATACCCAATGGATTTCTCGATCACTGCAATATCTTCTTTGTCCAGCTTGCCGCCGCTGTGAGGGAATCGACCAAAGCAGACCAGCTCACGAACCGTAAAACGCATATTCAGACTGTTAGACTGACGCAACACAGCGAGACGTTTCGCGAGCTCTTTTGTGTCCCATTCGGCAAGCTCTTTTGTATCGATGAACACCTGCCCTTCATCTCTTTGCAGAAGGCGACTCGCCATGGAAAGCAGCGTACTTTTCCCGGCACCATTTGGACCAATGATGGAAGTGACTTCCCCTTTAATAAACGAGGCACTCGCCTGATCCACTACTTTGCTTTTACCAAATGCTTTGGTGAGCTTTTCAATTTTAATCATGTTCCACCCACTACACTTTTTGTCGGATCAACAGAGAAAGGAAATACAGACCACCAACAAAGTTCACAATGACACTCAGTGTGGTTTCAAACTCAAACACACGCTCAACCAGCCATTGCCCGCTCAACAGCATACACACCGCCATAAGCGAAGCCCCCGTCATTAAAACCTGATGGCGATAGGTGGAAAAACATTGTCTGGTGAGGTTCGCAACCAGAAGACCGAAGAAGAGAATCGGTCCAACTAATGCTGTAGAAACGGCTATCAATATCGAAACCAGAATCAGCACTTGTTTGGTCACTTTCTTAACGTCAACACCCAAGCTGATGGCGTTGTCTTTATCCAGCCAGAAAACATCCAGTTTGCTGTGAAGCATGTAAAGGAAAAAAATCACGGCACACAATGGAATCAAGCTGACGTAGACCAGTTCGCTGTTTACGTTATTGAAACTTGCAAACATGGCACCTTGTAAGAAAGAGAATTCAGACGGGTCCATGATCATCATGAAAAAGCCTGCGATATTGGAGAATAGCTGACCGAAGATCACGCCCATCAATAGCAAGGTCATGATGTTGGCGTTTTCTTTACGGAAATAGAAGCTGAAAAGAGCCAGTGAAAAACCGACCATTACAGCGACAGAAATTGAAAACTTGATAAACGAATTTAGCAATACTGTGGCGACACCACCCAGTAATATCAGCACACAAACCTGAATGAGCACATAAAGAGAATCAAACCCCATGATACTGGGTGTTAAGATTCGGTTGTGAGTGACCGTCTGAAAGACCAGTGACGACTGAGCAATCGCTACCGAGGCAATCACTATCGCCAGCACTTTTGGTGTTCTTCGAGAAAGAAAGTATTCGTAGTTATCGGCGGTGAGACCTAAGCCAACAAACAGAAAAACGAGAACCAGAGATGCCGCAAGTAAACCAATTAAAACCGCCTTATCACGCATTGTTCTTCTCCCTCAAAATCAGGTAGAGGAACACCAGCCCACCTAAAATACTGATGATCATAGCGATAGGCACTTCAAACGGGAAAATGATAACGCGACCCAGAACATCGCAAACCAGAACTAGAATGGCACCACACAGCGCAGCGTAAGGGATGTTTCGGCGAATGTTATCGCCCATGTAGGCAGCAACAATGTTTGGAACGATTAACCCGAGGAAAGGCAACTCACCAACGATCATGACGATACTGGCAGAAGTCACCGAAACCAGTAACACGCCAATCACCACGACTTGCTGGTAATTCAGACCTATGTTGGTTGCAAAGTCTTTTCCCATACCCGCAGCAGAAAGACGGGCGGCATACCAGTAGCTAAATGCGGAAACCGGAATGGCAATGTAAAGCAACTCATAACTGCCTTGCAGTACAGTAGAGAAATTTGCGACAGCCCAGGTAGATAAGCTTTGTACCAGATTGTACTTATAAGCGATAAACACCGCGGCGGAGTAAACAACGTTACCAAAGATAATGCCCACCAGCGGAACGTAAATCGCATTTTTAAACTGAATAGAGTTTATAAAGCGAACAAATATCAAGGTGCCTGCCATCGCAGTGCCAAAAATAACAAAGAGGTTTTCACCGTGCCCAAAGATAAGAATACTCAGCAGATAGCCAAGCAAAGCACATTCAAAGGTGCCAGAAGTAGATGGCGCGGCGAATCGATTCTGGCTGATTTGCTGCATGATCAAGCCAGCAATGCTTAACCCAGCCCCTGCCAGCCAGATGGCTAACAAACGCGGTATCCGGCTAATAACTAACAGTTCCCAGGCGGCTTGATCACCTTCCAGTAACTTGGTCAGGCTTAAGTCGGCGACTCCGACGAAGAGTGATCCTGCACTCAAAACCAATAAAATAACAACTAACTTAAGCACTGCAGCTAGTAACCCCAATAATAATCATTCTTATTCAAAAACGGTTTAAAATATCCTATCCGATAGCAAAATCCTAGTCATCAATCCAATATTTACTTTTTCGCACAAGCATTTGCATAAATCACATAACTGATAGATAAATCTGTACCGCTTGGTTTTCTGTAAAAAATGCGATAAGTTTTCGGACTCGAAATAGAAATATCAGCAGTTTGGAGTCAGTGATGAAGCTTATTCGATGGGTTCTTGGAAGAATCATTCTAGGGTTTAATTTTGTGTTCTCGCCAAAAGGGCAAGAAAGAAGTGAAGCAGAACAACAAGCCGTTAATGAAAAGACGAAAAACCTTTCACTGTACCAGTTCGATGCTTGCCCATTCTGTGTAAAAGTACGCCGTCAGATGAAGAGACAATCGCTGGATATCGAACTGCGCGATGCCAAAAACGATGCCACGCATCGCCAGGAGCTTGAAAACGGCGGAGGCAGAGTTAAAGTGCCTTGCCTGAGAATCGATAATAATGGCGAGACGACCTGGATGTATGAATCAAACGATATCGTCGCCTACCTGCAAAAAGAATTTGCCTAATTTATTGTCTTTTATATCAAGATATAGCTAAAAACGCCGGAGCCATCGCTTCGGCGTTTTTTGTTACCGTAATCTGACATTCACCGGACTTATGCTTTTCGTCTCAAAGGTATATTCGCAGAACTATTACTAAAGCATAAAAATCTCATGAAGATTACAACCTCCGCTCTCCTTCTTTCAGCTTTGCTGCTGCCAGCTCATGCCAAAAGCTTGTCCAGTGAAGTACCCAATCATGTGGCATCTGCAGACATCATACGCTCTACCTTTCAAGACAAGCTCTATACCCTGTCGCCTTTTAAAGAGGGGCATTTTGGGCTTCGAATGTATCGCCAGACGCTCGATCCGCAGTACAAGTATGCGATCTGGAGTGACATGGCTCGTGTTGCGAGCAGGCTAAACCGCTTCAGTGAAGAAGTTCACACGCCTGAACAGATTCATCAGTACGCCATTAACCGGCTTTCGCACTACCTCGACAACACGGATGAGCGCAGCTTACGCCGATTTAATGCAACAAAAGCCATGCCCGAATACATGTACTTAGGTATTGGCTTATTGGGTTCCATGGCAAGAGCTAACGAATATGGGCTCAAACACAAAGACGATAAAATGCTCCGCGAGATTATTCGCCGTTACGATTTCACTAAATACGTCACCAATCCAACCATGATTGAAGCCTGGGCAGCTCAGCTTGCAAATCAAGTTTACTGGTTACGTCAGTTAGGCGAGCAGGACGTTGTGGATGAGTTCATCGAAAACTTCAAAGCCACTTATCCAGATGAGCGCGACGCACAGCTCACTAAACAGCAATTTGGAAACAAGCTGTATGGGATGACTCACATTATTCTCGCCGACTCAGGTTATTACCAGTACCCCGTTTCGGAACGAGAGCATCAGTGGATTTACGACTACCTCCGCAAAAACATCGATACGATTCTATTGAGGTCAAAGGAAGACGTTATTGCAGAAGTTGGCATTGCATTTCTTCTTGCAGGTCTTGATGACGACCCTGTGGTTCAGAAAACCCGTGATGCGATACAAGCTTCGATAAACTTTGATGCGGGTCTGGTGCCTTCAGTATTGGGAAATCTCTCGCTTTCCGGAGGCGAGCATCGAAATGTTCTGGCCATCATGCTTCTCGACTGGCGGGGAACCAATGCTGCACCAAAATATGGTGATGGGTCTTCGGTGCTAACGTCTATCCCTTACGGATTGGAACCAAAAACGCCTGCACTCGCGCTTAAGCAATGATAACTTATTAGGCTTTGTATCAACGAATAGTTAGAAGCCATATGAAGCCAGTAAGTCGAGATTGGGACGAGTTCTGTTATCCATTTATATATGAAGACAATCCCGCCTGTGATTTTGAAATTGCAGCAGACGACTTGTGTTGCCGAATCGGGTTATTGCTGACTATGGGTATTCAGCCTTTAACCGAGGATATTCTTCAAAGGTTGCAACCCAATGTTTATCATTTAAATGGTTCTGTACGGGGCAAGCTGGCTATCGATGAATCTCAACTATCAGAGTTAAAAGCGGACTATCATAAACTGAAAGACTTGTTGGATGGCGGTTTCAAAGGGTTTGTTTTACCAGGTGGGACTGCCGCTTCAGCAGAGCTCCATCTTGCTCGGTGTCAGGCGAAAAAAGTTGTTCGTGCGTTGGTTGCTGTCGGGCATAACGGAAAACGTTCACCCGCGCCTATCCTATTCCGCTATGCCAATTTGATGGCAAATACGTTTTACGCATTGGCAGCGTTTGAGAATAAGGTCGCCAATATCGAAGAGACGGAGTTTGTCAGTAAAAGTTACTGATGTGGAGGCAAAAATGACCCTTTCGAAAGTACAAGAGAAGATGATATTAGGAGCCCTTGTAGCCGATGCGGCTTCTTTGGGATTTCATTGGTTATATGACCAACCCACCATCAAAAGACTCACCCCTTCAGACCCTACTTTCCAATCTGTTTCCGCATCCGAATTTGAAAACAAAGGCTATTTCGCTCACGCAAATAAAAGCGCGGGAGAACCCTCTCAATATGGTGCACAACTTTATGCCATATTGGACTCTTTGAAACGGAAATCGGGTCGCTTTGACTTGAACGACTACGCCTTATCGTTTCAGGAGTGGTTTGACTTTGGAGGAGAATGGGTGGGCTATATCGATAAGCCGACCAAATTAACTCTACTGGCAATGCACTCTGCACAAGATTCAGAAGCAGAGATTTCCCAATGCGGTGCTGATGACCAGCAATTGCCCGCGGTTTCCAAGCTTCCACCATTGATTGCGTATATTGGTGCTCATCAGGCACACATTGAGCAAGCTGTCAGGGTCACCAACAACAATGACAGTGCGGTGCAATGGGCACTCGCTTTGGCAACAGTGATGCAGGCTGTTTTAGATGGCAGTTCAATACGTGAAGCGATTGAGCTAGTCCGATCCAACACCACAGAAGAAATTTCGACACAAATCGATGACGCAATAAACGCATTAAATCTGAGTAGCGAAGAATACGCTCAGAAGACCGGACTGCATTGCGACTTGTCCGTCGCGTGCCCCGTTATTGTCCACATTCTTTTGACCAGTTCGGACTATCGAAGCGCCGTCAAAACCAATATCTACTGCGGTGGTGACAGTTGCGGAAGAGCCATCATCATAGGTGCGATAATGGCAGTGACAGATTCCAGTGACATTCCTGCCGAATGGGTAGCAAAAACCCGATTTAAGAGAGATCAGGTCTGATAAGAAAGCGTCTGGAAAAATGGGTACATACTTGCGCCATAAGAAGAAAGGTATGTGCCTACTTTTGAGGGCGCAATTTCGGCAACTGGATAATCAAAGCGCTTTTCCCATTCAGTTGCCAGATCCATTTCTTTGATCAGCGCATCGCTAATCGCCTTGGGTGATGAACCGCCAATAACAATACACTCAGGATCGAACCAGCTTAAGGTTAGTAATAATGCAGGCATCAGCCTTTCTGCTGAACGTTTTATCCAGCTGGCAACAATTGGATGTTCAATATCTGGAATGTCTTCAAGCTTGACCACATCTAGTCCCGCTTCCTGAAGCTCAATGATGAGCTCACGCAAGCAAGGTCTTGGTGCTTCTGAGCGGTTGAAATACGTGCCAATTTCACCTGAATTGTTATGCCTACCGGAATGCAGCTTACCGTTCATAATCACAGCACCACCAATTCCGTGCCCAATCTCTATCAGCACCAAATGTTCAATGTTGTCCCATAACCCAGAATAGTACTCTCCAACTGCTGCCACTTTACAGTCGTTATCAATCCAGACTGGGTATTCAAAGTGGTGCCCGAATGCATCCGCCAGATCAACGTCCTGCCAGTGCGCCATTTGGTTAATGGTGCGGACTCGCTTGCCATCACAAAGGTGTGGTCCCGGCATCGAAACCCCAATGCCAAGAATCCTCGCATTAAGAAGCCTGTGTTTGGCTGTCATTTTAGAGATGGCATCGCGAATTAGAATGATGGTCTCTTCAACAGGTTGAGACTCATCATAGAAAATCTCAACTCTGTCGAGCACTTCGCCAGTAAAGTTGGCCAGCGCAAGGTCGATTCGGGCAATATGGAATGCAACCCCAAACGTAAAAGCAGCGTAGGGCGACAGCGATACTGGCTTCGCTGGCTGTCCTCGCCCGCCCTTTACTCTTTCACTTTCCTGAATCAACTGCAGCGTGAGTAGTTCTTTACACAGGGTCGTCACAGAACCAGTACCAAAACCGGTTAATTCTGCGATCTTGGTTCTTGGTAAAGTACCGTGCTGACGTATCACTGCCAGCACCCTCTTCTGCCCTTCAGTCAGGTTAAGTTGAAGCGGTTTGATTGGAGATAGCATCTTCCGTTTGGGTTCCTTTCGATAACAAAGCATGATTTTGGCTTAACTGGCGAGATTACACAGGCTCAAGCCCGGCTTCAAGTACCAGAGACTTAAGCATTTCAATATCATCGTGACTGATCATATCGATAAGCCCTTCCCGTAACCAACCTACCACTTCGCCGTGTACGTCGTAGCCAAAATGGCGATTGAAGTGTTCCGTTGGCGTTAAGCCATTGGACGTCGTTGGCAAGAACATCCTAACGCATAAGCCAGCCTGCTTGTACGCCCTTAAATCATCTACGTGAGCGTGTGGATATTCAATGCACACACAATCGGCATTAGATGCAAGAACAGCATTCAGCTGATCGTTGTACCTTGCCAAAGTAACCACCTGAATGTTCAGATCGGGGATCACTTTCTTTGCCTTATTCAGCAACACATGATCAAAAGCCAGCAACTGAATATAGCCGATGCTTCCGGGAATTGAGCGCAACAAAGCGTGCAGTTGGATAATAAACTCATCCTGACGCTTGCGTTGCTTAACCTCAACAACCAGCCCGACGCCCTTGTCCATTGCCCATACAATGCATTCTTCCAATGTCGGGATCTTTGTGTTTAGGAATTTGTTGTCAAACCAAGAGCCAAAATCAAGCTCTCGTAACGCTGAGAAATCCATTTGCTCAACATAACCAGAGCCATCAGATGTTCTGTCCACGCTGTGATCATGAATCACAACAATCTCGTTATCTGACGTCATGGCAACATCCAGCTCAATAGAGTGTGTACCTTCCTGATACGCCCCTTCAAAGGCAGGAAGCGTATTTTCTGGATAAAGGTGGCAATACCCCCTATGACTATTAACAAGAACTTTGCCTTTTCTGGCAACGTGAAACTCAAATGACATATAGTTACCTTATTCTTTATTGAAAAGTTTAATTAAACTGTAATCTATCTGTATGTGATCTTCAATCGGTTATTAATGATTAATTTATCATCATTTTGTACCTTTTATTTTCAATTAGTTAATGATTAACCACTGATTATAAAGTCAACAAATAGAGACGGATCACAAAAATTTTTAAATTCATTGATTAGCATTAATCTTTGTAGGCAAGTTTAAAAGGAAGAAATTAAGCCGATGTTGCAAATTAAGAATGTAACCAAGAAATTTGGAGACTTTGTCGCTTCTGAAAATATTTCGTTTGAAGCTAAGGCTGGGGAGTTTGTCACTCTGCTTGGACCAAGCGGATGCGGTAAAACTACCCTGTTGAAAATGATTGGGGGGTTTCTCACTGTAGATTCAGGCGAGATTTTGATTGATGGTCAGCGTATTGATCCACTACCCCCAGAAAAAAGAAGCACGGCCATGTGCTTTCAGTCCTATGCGCTGTTCCCACACCTGAGTGTTTCCCACAATATCTGCTTTGGTCTGGTACAGAAAAACATGCCGCTTGAGCAGCAAAAAACGCTACTGTCCGAAGCCATTTCACAGGTTGGGCTGGAAGATCACAAAGACAAGCTACCTGCTCAGCTATCTGGCGGGCAGCAGCAGCGCGTCGCACTTGCCAGAGCCATGGTTATGCGACCTGACGTCATACTGTTTGATGAACCCCTTTCCAACCTCGACGCCAAGCTGCGTGAAAGCGTGCGTTTTGAAATTAAGTCGCTACAAAAAGAACAGAACCTCACAACCGTCTACGTTACCCATGATCAGGCAGAAGCACTGGCGATGAGTGACAAAATCGTGGTGTTGAACAAAGGTTCGATTGAGCAAATTGGCACACCTGAAGAAATTTATTATCAGCCTAAAAATCGCTTTGTTGCTGATTTCATCGGCGCAGCAAATATTTTACCTGCAAGAGTAAGCCCGACTGACCAAGCCAATCTGTATCAGGTGGAATGCGAGTTAGGATCATTTTTAACCGAATCTCAACAAGCCCCAGTGGCAGAGCGTATTTACATTTGCTGGCGCCCTGAATCCGCACACCTGGCAAGCAGTGATGAAGAAAACTGCTTTCATGTTCAGGTCGAAAACCTGGCCTTTCTGGGGAATGTCACTGATTTGTTCGGGCGCGCTGCCGACGAGCCTTGTGGTCAGAAGATCCGCATTCAATTGCATCAGTCCATGTCGAGCCAACCGGGCGATAAAGTGGCTTTTAAAATGAGTCGTAACGCAATTCGCTTCCTAGAGGAGGTGAAGTCGTGAGGGCATACCTTTTTCTCATTCCCGGCTTAGGCATGATCCTGTTTTTAATGGGGAGTGCGTTGTACGCCGTTGTCGCTCAAAGCTTTGGTATGGCAGGTCTGACGGGAGAATCTTCATTCACCCTGCAATACTGGCAGGAAATGATTGCAGACCCCATTCTGCAACGTTCCATCGCTTACTCATTGCGCACCTCTATTCTGGGAAGCCTGGGTGCAATCATGCTCGCCTACCCCATTGCGCTTTGGTTAAGCCGTCCGCTGCCAGCTAAACCTGTCATCATCGGTGTGCTTCGCGCCCCAATGTTCGTCCCGGGTTTGGTTGCCGCGTTTCTTCTCATTAACGTGATCTCTTATCACGGTATCTTTAACGAAGGGCTAATGGCGCTTGGTTTGTTGGAAAAGCCACTTCGATTAACCAATGACAAGTTTGGCTGGAGTGTAATACTGCTTCAGGTATGGAAAAACGTACCTTTCGCTCTGATTCTTCTTGGTGGTGCCATCAACAGTATCCGCAGTGATATTCTTAATGCCGCCGATGATCTGGGCGCTTCGCGCTGGGCGAGATTCCGCCAGATTGTCTTCCCTCTGACCATCCCTGCTTTGCAGGCATCCCTAATACTCATATTTATTGGGGCGTTGGGTGACTTTGCTTTTGCCTCTATTGCTGGATCCCGTAACGCTTATTCGCTGTCCATGCTGATGAACTTCACGGCAACCCAGTACTACGAATGGGAAAAAGCCGCCGTCATCGCAATGGTCATTATGTTGTTAGCTGTTATCTCTGCGGTGGTGATTACCCTCATCACTCAACCTTTCTCCACGAAAACACGCTCCATCATCACCCATATTCAGAGAGGGGAATCATCATGAACAGCAATCACAAATGGGTGATCTACCTGAGTATCGGATTTTTTGTTCTGGTCAACATCATTTGGCTGGGTGTTCCTTTCGGGATGGCGGTGCTTTGGTCTCTGGTAGACCCATCACATCCGTGGAGTTTCCCCGATATTTTCCCGCAAGTTCTGTCCTTTGCTCGGTGGACAGAGATCTGGGAAACCACTTCGCTGGAAGAAGCGCTGTTTAACAGTTACACAGTGGCACCCGCCGTTGCTCTGGTTACCGTCACTCTGGCAACACCTACGGCTTATGCGTTTGGCAGAATGGAGTTTCGAGGAAAACGAGCTGCAGAGCTGCTTACATTGCTCCCTATGGTGATGCCTTCCATGATACTGGCGATTTTCTTCAGTGGAATGTTATTGCAGCTTGGGATTTCAGAACCTTATTTCAGCATTGTGATCGCGCACTCCGTTCTGGCACTGCCTTATGCAATACGAATTTTGAGCGCAGGTTTTAAAGCGGTTCCACAAGACGTCATCGACGCTTGTGCTGACATGGGAGCAAGCCGCTTTACCACTTTCCGTCATGCATTTCTGCCGATGCTTAAACCAAGCATGCTGGCGTCACTGATTTTCTGTCTGGTGATCAGTATCGAAGAGTTCAATATGGCTTATGTACTCGGAGCCCCAGATTTTATAACGGTTCCCACCATTTTGTACTCCTTTCTAGGGTACTCGTTCATCCGACCGGATGCGGCGGTAGTGTCACTTTTCTTAGTGATACCTAACGTCATTTTAATGCTCATTATCGAGCAACTTTTAAAAGGAAATTACTTGTCCCAGTCAACGGGCAAAGCTTAGAAGTAGAGGATACTATGTTTAAATTTAACCCCTTGAAGGCGCTGCTGGTCGGCGTAGCCGCATGCGTTGCGACGTCGGCTTACGCTTATGACGTCACTAAGATGACATGGAAGGAAATCGAAGATCAGGCAAAAAAAGAAGGTACCGTCAGCTTTGCGGTCTGGTACCTCCAGCCTGGCTGGCGAGAGTTTGTAAAAGGATTTGAGGACAAGTATGGAATCAAAGTTCGCATTCCCGAAGGCACGTTAGACGGTAACCGAAACAAGCTGATTGCTGAAAGTAAACGTGAAAAAGGGAAGCTGGACGTCATCGCTCTTGGTGCTTCCAACATTAAAATTTTCTCACCAGAGAAAGTATTACTGAAACTGGATGTGCTGCCGGAAATCGAATCACTCAAAACAGAAAGTGAAGGGTTCGACTCCGAAGGTTACGCGGTCACATTTTGGGGTAACCAAACAGGTATGGCGTACGACCCTGCACGTATTGAAGAGAAAGATTTACCCCAAAGCTTTGCAGATTTAACGCAATACATACAGGACAACCCTAAATCGTTTGGTGTGAACGATCCAAACGGCGGCGGATCTGGCGGACGATTCATTGAAGCCGCGATCCGCAGTTATTCTGGTGAGCCAAAAGGCAAAAAGCTGAGTTCTTCAGTGACACAGAAATGGCAAAAAACCTGGGACTGGTTTAACCAAAATGAAGAGCAAATGGTGATTACCGCTTCTAACGCCGATAGCTTAACCCGAATCAACGATGGTGAAATTGTGATTGCTCCTGCATGGGAAGACCACTTGGCTGGTTTGCAAAAACGTGGCGCAATCACCTCTCGTCTGAAATTCTACATCCCTGAGTTTGGGATGTCGGGTGGTGCAAACTTCGCGGCAATTGCGAAAAACAGCCAACGAAAGGCAGCTTCGGTGCTCTTCTTACATTGGCTGACCAGTGCAGAAACACAATCTGCACTGAATGCGAAATTTGGTGTCGCTCCTCAGCATCCAAAAGCAGATTCCAGTCAGGCTTTGGTTTCTCAGGAAATGCGTAGCCGTTCTACTCTGCCGTTTAACGCCGTTTACGGTAAAGAGATGAGTAAGCAGTTTACTCAGAAAGTCTTAATGAAATAATCCCCAACAGGCGCTGTTTCAGCGCCTTAATTCAATGAGCTTTGTCCCCAGCAAGGCTCATTATTTAAACATCTGATATCTCTTCAAAGTTGCCTGTTTAAATCCAGATTACTGCCTATACTGTAATAAAATCAATTAACTCATTGCGTTAAAAGGCTTACGGACGATGGTAAAAATTCGCAACCTGCTCGGCATGACATTAGGGCTATTGATGCCCTTCTCTGCTGTCGCTAACGACTCATACATCAATATATATCTGGATGCGGATCGAACTGGCTACATTGAATCCGCAACCTCTATTGAGCAAGGAATACGCACAGCTTTCGACGAAATTGGTAATACGATTCAGGGTCATGACATCCGCTTTGTCACTCTCGACCATCGAGGTAATTCGGTTCGAAGCAAAAAGCACATGGCGATCTATAAGAAGGATCCCAACGCCTTAGTCATTTTCGCTGGTCTTCATTCGCCTCCACTTATCAAATACCGCCAGTATATTAACGACAATCAGATTCTTACCCTCGTCCCGTGGGCTGCTGGTGCACCAATTACTCGCCATCCAAGCAGTGAAAACTGGGTATTCAGGCTGTCTGTTGACGACACCAAAGCCGGGGCTAGGCTGGCAAACTTCGCCGTGACTCAAACCCAGTGTAAAAACCCTCATTTGCTGTTAGAGGAAACCCCTTGGGGAAAATCAAACCAGCGTAATATGACTGCTGCCATTAAAGATTTGCTTAACCTGACACCCACCGTGACCTGGTTTAACTGGGGAATCAATGAACCCGGAGCAAGAATCAAGATCCGAGAAGTTCAGCGTTCCGGTGCCGACTGCGTGCTGATGGTGTCCAACGCCGCTGAAGGAAAACACATTGTTAACGCGATGGCGTCATTCCCAGAAGAAGAGCGACTCCCTATTATCAGCCACTGGGGAATCACAGGGGGAGATTTTGCGGTTCAGGTTCCCCATGAGACAAGACAAAAACTGGATCTCTATGTCGTCCAGACCTGTTTTTCCTTCCTGTCTTCACCTGAAACCGAACTATCCACCAGCGTGTTGACCCGAGCTAAGGCACTGTTTCCAAAACAGATAAAATCCGCCAATGATATCGTGGCACCGACTGGATTTATTCACGGGTACGATTTGAGCAAATTATTGATTCAGGCTCTATCTGAAATAGAGCTTGAAGGTGAAATGGTCAATAACCGAGACAAGCTAAGAATCGCGCTCGAAAACATTCAGTCACCGGTTCAGGGCTTGGTAAAGCGTTACGACAAACCTTTTACAACGTATTCTGAATCGAACAAAGACGCGCATGAAGCGCTAGGGTTAGATGACCTTTGCATGGCAACATTCAATCAGGACAACAACATTTCGGTTATCGCTGGTCGATAGCATTAATACAGGAGCTGTAGTTTGCGACTGCTAAAATCTTTGTCTGCGAGACATTTGTTCGTCACCTTCATCGCAATCGTTGCCGTCTTGTTTGCAGTGATTGGCGGCTTCGCAATCAATCATCAAAGTAAGACAACGATCAGTGCTCTGCAAACCGAAGCATCTAAGGTCGAACAGGAAACCGCCAAGCGCTATTTGAATCAGTATTTACTGGATAGGCAGGTTGCATTCAAGCAGATGTCGACATCCCCCGTTTTGGTGAGTGCAGCAATGGGGAATTCGGTAAACAACCTAGAAATCCGCGACCACATTAATCAGGATCGGATATTCAAAGAGTCCGTCAGTGTCGCCCTGTTTGATATCGCCAACGATGTTGTATTCAGCGAAATCAATCTCACTGGGAATAAACTTCTGGCTGCTACCTCCGTTGAAAGAATTTTCTCTCACAATGGTTCTTCCATTGTCTCCCTAATTAAGAAGGGAAGAAAACTGTACTTCTGGATGTTTCTTCCCATCACCTACAACAATTCGGTCGAAGGCGTTCTTCAGGTTGAGTTTCTGTTCAAGGACAAAGAGTTTTTTTCAGCATTGACCAATGATGGACAGCGCTGGGTAGCACTTCGTCAATTTGAAACAGGCGTCGTCCCCGAAGCCCCTGAAGGAGTCAACTGGCGAATCGCCGAAGTCCCCATTAACGATTCTGGCTTAACCTTGCTTTACGCGGTCAATACCGCTTCTGAAGATAAACAGAGAAGTACCCTGCTTTATCGGTTGGCTACCACCACTTTCATTACCCTTTCGGTCTGTCTTATCGGTTCCTATTTCCTTGGTAGCAAGATTATGGTTCAGCCCTTCGAAGAGCTGGCGAAGTCTCGAAAGAAGCTGGCTGAATCTTCAGAATTACTGAAGCGTCAGGAAGCGGAATCACGCAGGCTGGCAAAGGTCGCGCGCCACGCGAAAGATGTGATCATCATTACCGATACACATGGTCTGGTTACCTGGGTGAACCAAGCATTTACTCAACTGACGGAATATGAACCTAAAGAGATCATCGGTCGTAAACCCGGTTCGCTGCTGCAAGGTCCAGATACCAATCACGAAACCAAACACCGGCTTCGAAAAGCCATCATCGAAAAACGCCACGTACGTGAAGAAATCCTCAATTACAGCAAATCCGGCAAATCTTACTGGATCGACATCGACATTACCCCTGTGCATGACGAACAGGGTCGCCTTGAAGGTTTCATTGCAGTCGAACGGGATATTTCTGAAAAACAGAAGATGCAGGCTTCACTCAAAGAGGCGTTAACAAAAGCGGAATCGGCAAACACAGCGAAATCACACTTCCTTGCCAGCATCAGCCATGAAATCAGAACCCCGATGAACGGTATACTCGGTATTGCTCAGTTAATGCAAAAGACCGAGCTTTCAACCATGCAGCGAGAGTACATTGATACGCTTTGTCATTCTGGCTCACACATGATGACGCTGCTCAATGACTTACTTGATTTCTCGAAAATCGAAGCTGGGAAATTGGTTCTCAGCCCCGGTAACTTCCAGCTTCTGCCTCTTATTCAGGAGATAGAGTCCACCTATTCCCCACTATGCACCGATAAAGGGATTGAGTTTGAATGTGTACATTCGATTGATGAATCCGTCTGGCTGTTTGGCGACAAAGAGCGAGTTCGACAGGTTATTGCAAACCTGGTCAGCAACGCGACCAAGTTCACCGAGGAGGGACAAATCAAAGTAGGATTTGAGGTTCAGTCCAGTGAGCAGCATCACTTGATTGTGCGTGTCGAAGACACGGGAATAGGTATTTCAAGCGATCGGCAGCAGTCCATTTTCGATCCCTTTATTCAGGCAGAGTCCAGTACCACTCGTAACTATGGTGGAACCGGGCTTGGGCTGGCTATTGCTAAGCAGATTTGCGAAGCCATGGACGGTCAAATTGCGCTCACAAGCAAGTCGGGATTAGGCAGTATCTTCACCGCCTCATTTGGCTTACGTGCTGGACGCTCTGAGCATGAACTTACCGAGAAACCAACTCAAAGTTATCAAGGTATGGGACGCAAAGTGCTTATCGTTGAAGACAATCGCGTCAACATCATGATTATCGAAAAGTTCATGAAGGCGCGAGGCTTTGAGTGTGATATAGCAATGAACGGGCAAATCGCCGTTGATATGGCAGACAAGAATTTCTATCCAATTATTTTGATGGATAATCACATGCCAGAGATGGATGGCATTCAGGCAACGCAAGTCATTCGCGCTCAGGAAGTCAGTGGACAAAGTTCCATCATCATAGGTTGTACTGCCGATGCTTACGCCACAACTCGTGATGCGATGATGAATGCCGGTTGCGACGAAGTGTTGGTAAAACCACTCAAAGAAGCCCATCTGGACGACATGCTACATCGACTGCACGACCAGCTCGTTGCCTAGGGTCTGTTAACCTTTCGCGGTTAAATTTTGTTCGAGTTCTATGTGTTTTAATCGCGGCGCAAGGTCTTTAGCTTAGTCATTCTAAGCAAATACCTTGCAACAAAGAGTAAAGCACATAGAAAGGAACCCTTTGGGCAGCATTTGTGGCTCCTTTCTACTGTGTTACCGCTTATTGATGTAGAACGGCTACACCGAATAAGCGCTGCCTTGTATAAAGAACCCACAAATCGCTGCAAAAATCAGCTCGAAAGGTCAACAGACCCTAAAACCGTGGGATCACTCTAGTTGATCCCGCGCATCCTATTTCAAAAGAGATCCCAATCACACAATTAACCATTCATGTTAAATGGTTGTAAACATCATCCTTCCCTTTCCTTGAGTCCAAATCTCTTTATTTTTCTGACATTAAGCTCAATAAATAGCCAAAACAAACCACATCTACCTGTTAGTTCATCAGAAATACGTGACCAAAATCGTATTGAACCTGAGCCATAAACACACTAGCCTATCGTTATATTGAGACTTTTGGTCTCAATATAATAAAAAAGGATATTCTAATGAACGCCATTACCTACCTACAATGGAATGAATATCACTGAATGGATACAACGATAAGACTTAAGGAAATGAGCATGAAACTGAAATACACGCTTGCGGGAACGATTTGTCTGGGTCTCGCTTCGACTCAAAGTTTCGCCTTAACCACAGATGAAGCCAACAGTGTCGGCGCTTATATTGAAGCCGTACTGGTTCCAAACTACACCGACACCGCCAACACGACGGGTACGACCTACAAAACTCATCAGCCACCTTCTATTAATCAATCTGCTGATGCGTTGAAATACCTGGAATTTGCCGAAGTCGTACACACCACCAATGGCGCTCCACAAGGCTGGAATCGAGTTGAAAACGTGGTTGATTATGATTCGGGTTTTTACGCGGGCATCTACACCAAATCAAATAAGGTGGTTGTCGCATTTCGTGGAAGTGAACTGGGTACATCAGACTGGGTAACCAACGGCATTATGGTTCAGGACATGGTGCCAGCGCAGTACGCGATGGCGATTGAAAAATCGCAAGACATTAAGAACCGATATTCGGGCTATCAGATTCACTATACCGGACACAGTTTAGGCGGAGGCTTAGCCACTGCGGCTGCAATAACAACGGGTGATCCTGCAACCGTATTTGATGCTGCTGGTTTGGCAAATGCCGTGCTGGAAGAAATTAAGCTCGTCCATAGCAATCAAGGTAAACCTTCTAACCAGTGGAACACCAATGCGAGCCAAATTACCAATTACAATTTAGAGGGAGAATTTGTTTCCGATCTCGACTACCAGCAAGATGCCGATACCTTGGGTCCGACATCCAAGCAATACGGTGATATCCATTACTTGTCAGCAGATCGATTCACACCTCTGTTTATAGTGAACAACGGACTAACCCGCCATTTTACAACGCCTCTCAAAGAGGAGCTGATGTTCTTATCTCAGCCAATCTATCGAGTAAATACGAACGACTACACCTCCATAGACAACGACATCAACAGTTTCACTGCGATGTTTTATGTCGACTGGACAGACGACACGCTAGACATTCTTTTCTGGCAAACCAACTTCGCCATTAATTCATTACCAAGCCTTCTGGCAGATTTGGGGCTTTAGCTTACACGCCAATAGTCGTCTCTTATTAATTTATGGGGTAGCCACATCTGCCCCTAATAAAAAAGGTGTTTACTATGAAAACTCTTACTCTTAATTCAAAAAAGCAACGCCTCAACATCGCAATTGCCGTCGCCATTTCTGCTTCAACACTGATCAGTTTGCCTGCATCGGCAAATGAAAAAGTACGATGGAAAGTACAAGCGGTATTCGGTACTCATTTACCCGCACTTGGTGACCCAATCAAATACGTTTCAGAACAAATCAAGGAAGCGAGTAATGGCAATATCCAGTTTAAGATTTACGAGCCTGGGAAACTGGTTCCGCCATTCGGGATAACGGAAGCGGTGAAAAACAAACAGCTTAATGCTGGCTACACCTGGCTCGGTTACGATCAGGGCAAAATTCCCGCCGCTGCTCTGTTTGCTGCTGTGCCATTTGGGATGGAACCATGGGCTTATGCGTCCTGGTGGTATGACGGAGAAGGCAAAAAACTCGCAGAAAAGCTCTATGCAAAACACAACATCCACCCTGTTTTGTGTTCGGTTATTGGTCCTGAAACGGCGGGATGGTTTAAGAAGGAGCTAAAAAGTCTTAAAGACATTGAAGGTTTGAAAATTCGCTTTGCTGGTCTTGGTGGCAAAGTCATGCAAAAAGCAGGAGCTTCTGTCACCGTTCTTCCGGGTGGAGAAATTTTCCCTGCACTGGAAAAAGGGGCGATAGACGCCAGTGAGTTCTCGATGCCAGCAATCGACCAAATGATGGGCTTCGATAAAATCGCCAAGAACAACTATTTCCCAGGATGGCATCAGACCTTTACGGCGTCTCACCTCGTTGTGAATACCGACACTTGGAACTCATTAACCGATGGTCAGAGAGCGATGATCGACATGGCGTGTACTGCGGGCACTTTCCGCGCTCTGACGCGAGGCGAAGCACTTCAGGGGTCAGTCATCAATGGTTTTGAAGCCAAGAATGTAACGGCAAGACAATTGCCCGACGATGTTTTGGATCAGCTGAAATCTTTGACCGACGAAGTCATGAGCGAAATTTCCGCGAAAGACGCTGACTTCAAAGAAATCTACCAATCTCAGCAAGCCTTTGCCGAGGAATATAAGGTATGGAAGTCCCGAGCTTACCTGCCAAACAAATATTAGGATTTGCGAATAGTCACAATTTATGGCGCCTTGTTTTGGCGCCAGTTTTTTACGGAGGAAGCTGTACATGAGCTCTGTATTACTGCCAGATTCCAATAACAAGGCACTTCTTAACCACCTACCAGATACTGCCTTGTCTTCTGTGCTGGACAAAGTCATTAACCGAGTGAACGACGGCATGATTTGGATCTGGCCATTACTGATGTCCATCATCGTTTTTAACGTACTTATGCGCTACCTGATAGGAGAAGGTCGGGTGGAATTTGAAGAGCTTCAATGGCATTTGTATTCTGCAGGCTGGCTCATTGGTTTGAGCTACTGTTTCATCACCGATTCCCACGTACGGGTTGACATTCTTTACGATAACTTCTCGATAAAAACCAAATGCTGGATTGAGCTTGTCGGTATCCTGACTCTGCTTGCTCCGTTTGTATTTGTGGTTGTCTACTACTCGATTCCGTTTATCGCCTATTCCTGGCAACTGAGTGAAGTTTCAGCCGCCCCTGGTGGTTTGCCTTATCGCTGGTTCATCAAGTCTATACTCTTGGTTGGCTTTGTGTTTCTCTCTTTTGCCGTGGTTTCTCGTTTATCTCGAATCATTGCGGCTTTGATTTCAGGAAAGTTCAGCCGTATTGGAGGGACGAATGGAAATTAATGAGATTCTAGCGATAGGTATGTTTGCCACTTTTATTATTCTTCTTTTTTCAGGCTTTCCGGTCGCCTGGATTTTGGGTGGAGTTTCAATTTTATTTTCTGCCATCGCGCTTAGCCTAGATACATGGGCTGATACGTGGATTGGTATAGACTGGCAATACGTTTCCATTGTGATTCCACGCATTTGGGACACCATGAACAATTGGGTTCTGGTTGCCCTACCTATGTTTATCTACATGGGTCTGATGCTGGATCGATCGGGTGTCGCACAGGATCTGATGACGAATCTCGTTCGTTTGTTTGGTCGGGTACGTGGTGGCTTGGCAATCACCGTCACTATTGTAGGGTTGCTGCTAGCCGCTTCCACAGGAATTATTGGCGCTGCCGTGGTGCTTCTGTCTGTGCTTGGTATCCCCCTAATGCTTAAACAAGGGTACTCTAAGTCTTTGGCTTGTGGGACAGTTTGCGCGACGGGAACACTGGGAATTTTGATTCCGCCGAGCATTATGCTGGTGATGATGGGAGATAGAATTGGGTTGTCCGTGGGCGATCTGTTTTTGGGTGCGCTTTTCCCCGGTCTTCTGCTTGCTGCCCTCTATGTCGGTTACATCGCCATAACGGGGCTTCTTTTCCCTCAAAAAGCACCTCTTGCAGAAAATGCCGAGCCTGTATCAATCTTTGTAATCTTGCAGGTTTTCAGAGCGGTGCTTGCTCCTGCCAGTTTGATTGTGGCGGTATTGGGGTCGATTTTCTTTGGCATCGCGACCCCGACTGAAGCTTCAGGTGTGGGAGCAGCAGGGGCAACGCTTCTTGCCTGGTCGAAAGGTGCATTAAACCGGACGGTTTTGAAAGAAGTCGGTGAAGAAACCACAAAAACGACGGCCTTTATTTTCGCTTTATTTGTTGGAGCAACAGCGTTTTCACTGGTGCTAAGAGGTCTTGGAGGGGATGAATTAATAGAGGGTGCGTTAACGAACCTAGATATGAGCCCTAACGGTATTATTATCGCGATTCTGATTGCCGTATTTTTACTGGGCTTCTTTTTGGACTGGATCGAGATAACGTTAATTGTGTTACCACTGGTAGCACCCGTTGTCTCTTCACTTGGGTTTGATTTGATCTGGTTTACAGTTTTATTCGCAGTATGCCTGCAAACGTCATTCTTAACCCCGCCAGTCGGCTTTGCGCTCTTTTACATGAAGGGAGTTGCGCCAGATGGCGTCACTATAGGTAACATTTATCGGGGCGTTATACCCTTTATTATTCTGCAGGTTATCGCTCTGGGAATTGTATTCAACTTCCAACAAATCGTGACCTGGCTACCTGGAGTGGCTTACGGATAACGAGATAACGAAAAGCGGTTTGCCTTGTATTCACTCATGTGCAGGGCAACATCGTCAGTTGCTGACCTTACCTGTCAGAAGTCTTTTGAAGATCTTTTTTCTTGGAAGCGATTCTCATTTTTGAGTAGCCAGAACCACATTTAGGTTACATTTTACTTACTCTTATTGATAAATCTCACATTTTTATTGTAACCAAATAATATTTTTCGACGTTATTCTCAATATTCCTATGTAAGTTCAAAAAAATTTTCATTTCAAACCTATAATGAGGAGCTGTGAAAACGCCAACCTTCTAATAATCAAATTGTAGGGACGAAAAATGAAAACTAGCCCATTGGCATTGGCCATCTTGTCGGCAGTGGTTGCTTCAGGATGCGCAACAAGCAAATCGAATACTTCTCCATTCGATCTGACAATCTTACACGTTAACGATCACCACTCGCACTTAGAGCCTTCTCGTCAAAAGCTCAAGCTAGCTGGTCAATCTACTTATGCACAAGTTGGTGGTTTCCCGGCACTGGTTACAGCGCTGAACCAACGTGCTGAAGCAAATGAGAATGTGCTAAAACTCCACGCGGGTGATGCAATCTCAGGTACCCTTTACTACGCGCTGTTCAAAGGCGAAGCAGATGCAGCCTTGATGAACCACGCGTGTTTCGATGCTTTCGCACTTGGTAACCACGAATTTGATGATGGCGATGCAGGTCTTGCGCGCTTCCTTGACTGGTTGAACGCGGGCAACTGCCCTCCTGAAGTTCTTGCGGCAAACGTTATTCCTAAGCAGGGTGTTTCTCCACTTGCTCAAAATTCTGCAAATGATTACTTCAAGCCATACACGATCAAACAATACGGCGATCACAAAATCGGTATTGTTGGTATCGACATCGCTAACAAGACGATGAACTCATCAAACCCTGATGAAACAACTCAGTTCTTGAACGAAGTCGAAACAGCGCAAAAATACATTGATGAGTTAGTGTCTAAGGACGTTTCTAAAATCGTTCTTCTGACGCACTACCAGTACTCAAATGATTTGCAACTTGCAGAAGCTCTGACAGACGTTGATGTGATCATCGGTGGTGACTCACACACATTGCTTGGTGACTTTGACGCAGTCGGTCTTAAGAGCGAAGGGCCTTACCCGACACTAAGAACTAACAAAGACGGCGATCAAGTTTGTGTCGCTCAGGCTTGGCAATACAGCCAGATCCTAGGTGAACTAACCGTTTCCTTCGATGGCAACAAAGTCGCGTCTTGTTCTGGTACTCCTCACCTGCTAATGGGTCAAGACTTTAAGCGTAAAGACTCAAACGGTAAACGACAGCCTGTGACTGGTGCAGAGCTAGAAGCCATCGTTGCAGACATCAATGCTCAACCAAACCTGGTTCAGGTTACGCCAGATGCAGCAACACAGAAAACACTGTCTGCTTACTCCCAGAAACTGGATGAGTTGAAAGACAAAGAAATCGCTCAGTCAACAGAGCTACTTTGCTACGAGCGTGTTCCTGGTCAACAAAAACACAACGGTGCAGACGGCTGTGATACTCACACCATCCAGCACGGTTCTCAAGTTGCTGACCTAGTGGCGCAAGCGTTCCTGGCTGAAACAAAGCGTGCAGACGTTGCAATTCAGAACGGTGGTGGTGCTCGTGCAAACATCACTCAAGGTAAGTTCACTGTCGCTGGTGCAACTAAAGTACTTCCTTTCAACAACACCATGGTTAATCTGACCATGACTGGTGCTCAGGTTAAGAAAGTACTGAACGAAGCGGTAGATAAAGCGTACCTAGAGTTTGTAGATAACAGTGCAGACGGCTCTGACGGTGCATACCCATACTCAGCGGGTATTCGTTACGACGTAGACTTCAACCGCCCTGCGGGTCAGCGTGTTCACAATTTCGAAGTTAAAGCGAAAGGTGACGGCACTTGGTCTAAGCTAAGTGACGACAGAGAACTGGTTGTTGTAACTAACAACTACATCGCTGGTGGTAAAGATGGATACCTAACCTTTGGTGAAGTATCGGCTGACAAGTCTAAGTACGAAGACACTTTGAAGCTCTACACCGAAACCTTCATCGATTACGTTCGTGGTTTGACGGCTAACGGTCAGAAAATCAAACCTGTTGCTGAAGCAGATCGTAGTACACAGAAGTTCACTCCAAAAGCAAACTAATTGCTAACAAAGTCGACCAAGTTAATTGCTTGGTCGACTTTTACTTCTTAGAAATAGTATTTCTACTATCCCAGCTAAGCATATTAAAAATTTTAATATAAGATACAAGTTTCATTATCTAATATAAATCCTGCCATTACCTTAAATTAGAATGATTCTTAATTACATGTATTAAAATGAAATGAGAAGTGTATTTCACAATGATGCTTCCATCAAAAACAAACATATTAATTTATTCGTGTCATGGAATTGATAATACATGCTTAGATATGTAGTCCAATCCTTTAAGGCTCACACAATAATCGAAAATATCTCCATTATGTGTGATTCTTATAAACAACTTGTTGGCATGCTGAATATCTCTTAGAAACCCTTCAATAAACTCTTCATAGAGCGTGAAATACTTGTGCCCTCCCTCATTGATGTATGGCTTACTCATTACTGCCTTGAAATCCTTTTCGTTGACACTGTAGTCTACGTTTACGTCATCTAAGCTGTGTAGCCTTACATTCTGATTTAGGAATCGAACACTGTATCCATCTTTCAATTGCTGTATTGACATACCTGTTTTTATGTAACCTGATACTTTATCTCGCTCAAGTGACATAGCGAGTGTCTCTTTAAATCCCGCGTCTAGATTAACTGATTGAATGTATTTCCAGTCACCAGATTTCATTACATTGGCATTGCTACTAAAGCTCACAAAATTTACGAATAAAAACAAAGTTACTACTATAATTTTCATTTCTTATCTCTTTAAAACTTAGTAAATCTAAGTTTATCCTCATGCCACATATCAATTTTAAGAAAATTGAAACATTTGTTACGGAACTTGAGCTACCTATTCAATTCTATTGAATAAGTTTTTACTTCGAATAATTCTTTATATTTTGGAATTTAGCTCTGGTTTATTTTGTTCAGAATGAACTTGATTCTATGTTTTTATTACGAATCAGTTTGGTATATGCGTAATGCCATACATTTGAAACATGTTAGAAAGAAAACCCGAATGAAAACTGTAGGGCGTTGTTTGCTTCGTTATAGCCAAAGCCATACGTCAAAGAGTTCATTTCAGAGTATTTGAACCCGATGTCTAAACCATACGATGCGATCATCGAAGTAGATTCGTCGTAAATATTGTTTGAAACACCGGTATAAAGATGAAAAGGTGAATCGCCCAATCGAGTCATAACACCAAGACCCGCACCAAAGCTATTTTCGGAATACTGAATTTTGCCATAGTGACCTATCGCCCCCACTGATTGAAGTGGCTCACCTCTAAGCCTATATATCGCTGAGCAAATATTGGATCATTAGAATATGTTGCACTTACACCGATCATTTTATTAGTATCACATTGAACATTGAATGACAAAAGAAATAAAATAATCACACAAAATCTAGTCACTGAGCATTCTTATCCAATTTAATTTAATATTAAACCTTATCCATTATATTGATAATGACCCACGTGTAAAGCTTTTTGCTCAACTTTGAAATAGAGTTTATTTGATGGGATGCCTACGCCAGTTCGATAACTAAACACACTGAGATCACATATGATTGCTCTAATACCAAAGTTTTCACTATTAGGATAAATGTTGTGTAGGGGGTGTTGTTTTTCGACTGAGATTAGGAGTAAGAGCTTTCACCGCTGAGAAGTACGACGCTCATACATCTGAACTTAACAAATTCAAAGGTTGTTAAGTTCAGATGTTGAATTCTCACGGTTTTAGAGAAAAGGGAGCAAAAAAGTGCATCCAATAGCACTTCTTACAAAAAAGGTTTGTTTGGCTAAGTACGGTAAAGAACTTTCACTACGTGCCAGCCAAATTTCGTTTTCACAATAAAAGGTTTCAGAATTTCTCCAGTGAATACCGCTTTGTCGAACTGAGGCACCATCTGACCTTTTTTAAATTCACCAAGATCTCCACCTTTTTTACCTGATGGGCAAGTCGAGTATTTTTTGGCTAGTGCCTGAAACTTCGCACCTTTCTTGAGCTGTGCGAGAATGTCGTCGGCTTTGTCTTTGTGTTTCACCAAAATGTGTAATGCTGCTGCGGTTCTTGCCATAGGAATGTCTCAGTGTTTTGAAAGGCTCGGATTGTAACCGAAAGCCAGCCCAACTTCATGCCTTGTCTTGCTAGAAAGCAAACAATCTAAAATTCAACAACATACGACAACAAATACCGTATGAGCCGTAAAAGAAACAAATAGACGCACTTAAATTGATCTAAACCGAAGCCAAATGCCAAGTTTAATTGTAAAATGTAAGTGAGTTTACCTACCCGGAATCATTTATGAAAAGCAAAGCCAATCAGTCTCAAGGAATGCTGATGTTCAAATTGACGCTTCAGCAGAGCTTTGCCATCGGCACACTTAAAGTTCGGGAAATCGTCCCTTATGCGCCTACCACACAAATCCCTTATTCTCATCCTCATGTGGTTGGTACTATCCCTATTCGTGATCTTACAGTGCCTGTTATCGACATGGCTGCAGCCATTGGGTTCAGACCAATTGCACCGGAAGAATACGAAAACAGTTACCTTATCGTAACCGACTGCCTGCGTACTATTGTGGCGTTTATGGTTCGTGATATTGAAAAGATCATCGAGTGCGACTGGCGCTCTATTGAATCAGCTCCAGACACGGTCGGAGACAACGTCTTTGTAACCGGCATTACCCGACACGAAGACAAAATTGTTCAAATGCTGGATGTAGAGTTGCTGCTATCGAAAATATACCCAGAGCACGACAGTCAGCGTATTCCTATTTTGACCGACGTCGAACGCGAGCGGTTGAAACCACTTAGTATTTTGTTGGTGGATGACTCAAGTATCGCTCGAAAACAGCTTTCCGATGCATTAGATAGTATAAACATTCCTTATCAGGTATGTAAAAACGGGGCGGATGCACTTGAGCTGATGAAGAACGACGCAAATAACCACAAACCCGTCAATATTCTGGTCAGCGATATTGAAATGCCAGGGCTGGATGGCTACGAGCTGGCATTTGAAATTCAGAACGACACGACATTAAGTAACTCATATCGAATTCTTCATACTTCGCTCTCAAGTGAAATTTGTGTAGACAGAGCACATCAGGTTGGTGCACATGAAGCGTTGACCAAGTTTGACGCGACTGAGCTGGTTCAGGCGATGCTACGCGGAGCGAAACAACTTGAAGAATCTGTAAGCACCGCTTAGCAAAAGCTACAGACACTTTTATTAACAAAAGCCGGTTTTATACTGGCTTTTTTATTGCCTTCTCCCCAACACAAATATGCGCTAATTCACATAAATTTGAAATCTATTTCAATTGCTGTCATTCGTTGCTCTAGATCAACAAACCCAACCTGTTTCATAAGCAAAGTAGAGTCATACCAACTACAACTCCCTATTTAAGGGAGCACACAAAGCAATGTATATAACAATAATGGAGACTCTGAAATGACGAGTGCATTTTTTATCCCTACCGTAAACCTAATGGGCGCCGGCTGCTTGAATGACGCCGCAGATAGTATTCAATCCCAAGGTTTCAAAAAAGGTTTGATTGTAACGGATAAAGTTCTGAACCAAATTGGCGTGGTCAAGCAGGTGCAAGATCTGCTGGCAGACAGAGCGGTAGAAACCGTTGTATTCGACGGTACTCAGCCAAACCCTACAATTGGAAACGTAGAGCTAGGCTTAGAGCTACTGACCGAAAATGATTGTGACTTTGTTATCTCTCTGGGCGGAGGTTCACCACACGACTGTGCTAAAGGTATCGCATTAGTCGCTGCAAACGGAGGCAAGATTGCCGATTATGAAGGTGTTGATCAGTCAGCCAAGCCTCAGTTGCCTTTAATTGCCATTAACACTACGGCGGGTACTGCTTCCGAGATGACACGCTTCTGCATCATTACAGATGAAGAAAGACACATCAAAATGGCGATCGTAGACAAGCACACTACCCCGCTGATTTCTGTCAACGATCCTGAGCTAATGCTAGCAAAACCTTCCTCGCTCACAGCCGCAACAGGTATGGACGCACTGACTCATGCTATTGAAGCATACGTATCCACGGCAGCAACTCCAATTACCGATGCTGTCGCAATCAAAGCCATTGAACTCATTCAGGCGCATTTAAGAACGGCAGTGAGCAACGGTGAAGATATCGAAGCGCGTGAACAAATGGCATACGCACAGTTTATGGCTGGCATGGCATTCAATAATGCTTCTCTGGGTTACGTTCATGCAATGGCACACCAGTTGGGCGGTTTCTACGACCTTCCGCATGGTGTATGTAACGCAGTGCTTCTGCCACACGTTCAAAAATACAATGCGCAAGTATGCCCTGGTCGTTTGAAAGATGTCGCTGCAGCAATGGGAGTTGAAGTAGCACAGATGACAGACGAACAAGGTGCTGAAGCCGCTCTTGAAGCCATCAGAGCCCTGTCAAAGGATGTTGGTATACCTGCCGGGCTCGCAGCGCTCGGAGCTAGAGCTGATGACATCCCGGTATTAGCGGAAAATGCACTAAAAGATGCTTGTGGACTCACCAACCCAAAGCAAGCGACTCAGGACGAGATCTCTTCAATCTTCCGGGCAGCCATGTAAGCTTTTGAAGTAAGAAAAAAGAAACCCAGCCATTTGGCTGGGTTTCTTTATAAAGGATTAAGACTCGGATTAGCCTGCCATACGGACTAAGCTTTTTCCAAACAACACATCCAGATCCTCGCGAGTAGAATCACCGTAGTTGTCTTCTACCATTTTATATAGACGCTCAATTCCAGCTCGAGCGAATTCGTGCGCATTCTCCGACGTCACGATATGGTGGAAAAGTAAACGTAGAATTGCTAAAAACTCTGCGTTATCAAGGGCTTTAACCCAGCTTGATTTAAAGCTCTCAATCCCTTCATCCAGTACCAGATGCGCCACAAACATTTTAAAAATGCGACCATCTAATGCTGCTGTAAAATCCGTTTTCTTAGGGAAATGGTGACTGATACCTGTACGAGAGACGCCTGTTTGTTGACTCAAAGTGGTGTAAGACATTTTGTCGTATCCCAACGTAATTAGCTGGTCTACAACTGCATCCATAATTTTCTGAATGGTAATCTCAGTATCTTCTTTACTACGCTTTGGCATGTTAAGGCTCTTCTATTTTATATGTTTAAGTACACCCCAACCGAGGTCAGAATGACTTATAGTATTATGTTCGATATTTTAAAAATCTCAACAGATTGAGGAATATATAAGCAAGTATTCACGAAATTTGTGATTTGCTAGGAGTAAATCTAAATGGGGCGAAATCTCCAAGACTCCGCCCATTTGATCGACTCTATACCGGTAAAACTTGATTTATTTAAAACATTCGTTTCGCAAATGATTCCGATTTCCCAAATATTCTTACAAATTACTCAATTGGGCAATACGGCCATATTTTAGGACGCGAAAAAGCCTGAATCGCGTTCACTTTTGCGTGACGGGCATCACATAAACACCATGAATATATCGTTACAAAACACTATTCCAACTCTTTATTCATTGTAAAAAAATGTTTCCAACAGGCTGAAATTCTGTGGTTTTCATTTACACAGAAGAGTAACATGTCCTTATATTTTGTAAGAGGATACGTTATGACAACTGAAGTACAAGAAAACCAGGTGTGTGAAGCATGCGGTTGCAGTGCCGAGATGGGCTTTATCATTAAAGAGGGTGATGATGTGGCTCAGGTGACCCTTTATGGTGCCGAGGACTCACAACTTGACGCTGAGCTGAATAAGTATGTCAAACTAGCGAAAACGGTTTCTGACGAAGTCCAGCATGAAACTCAGAAGTTGGAAGGAGAATCAGGTTTACAAGTCAGATTCAAATTCACATGCAGCGCCGAAAAGCTGATCTTTGAACTGAAAACTCGCTCGCTAGCCCGTTGAGTTTTTTTGAGTGGCTAACCTAAGGTTAGCCACCTTGATCCAATTGTAACCATCTCAGATCACCGTTGAGTTCGAACTCCTGCTCTTTCTGACAGATCAGATAAATCTCCCCCACCTTAATGACTGATCCTAAGGTGTATGCCTTGTCCTCGTAATAACAAAGTCTCTCGAACAATTTACCATCTGTAATAACAACTGGAGATTTGGGCGTAGAGACAGATTTCGCGTGTGCTACTCCAGATATAACCAAAAGCACGACCAGAACAAAATTTCGCATCTTTATCCTCAAGCTAATGATGACTTCAAGAACTATATACTCAGGCTACCTCAAGGTGCTTCTGATTTCGAAGTAGAGAAGCTTAAACTGAAACAGAAGATAGAGCTCTGAATCCTGTATCTTTAGGAAGTCTGAGTATAGGTTATAGTTCAAAATCCTATACTTATCCTTGATGTAGGCTTACTATCAAAGCAAGGTCACATAACTTCTGGCAAAGGATCAAAGCATGCGTATTGGTATTATTTTGGCTGGTGTTCTTCTGGCAACTGGGGCACAGGCAAAACCACTCGACCAGTATAAAATCCTTAACCACATAGATAACTATGGCAACGTCCATCTTCGCAATACTCACTACACTTCCCTGCCAGATGGAATGAAAGTGAAAGGTAATTTAAACATTGCGAAAACACAGATCGAAAAGTTGCCTAAGGGTTTAGAAATTGGTGGAAGTTTAGACGCGTCAAACAGTCAACTCTCCTTTATCGCTAAAGGAACCCAAATTAAAGGCTATGGGAATTTCCTTGGCTCCCAAATTAAAAAGTGGAACGCAGGCGTAAAGGTAGGAGGCTATCTCAACTTTACCGATACCCCCCTTGAGAATTTACCACCAGGGCTTATCGTTACTGGGGATTTGAGCGTTATCCGCACACCGCTAGAAGAGCTGCCTCAGCCACTCACTGTAGAAGGTGACCTTTATATTGGAGGCTCCAAAATCACCAAGCTCCCAGACGAGCTAACGGTTGATGGAAACATTTACTTGGGTGGCAACCAAATTACCTATTGGCCAAAAGATCTCAAGCTAGGCGGCGCTGTAGCGAGGTAATCGACAAAAACTAAAAAGGAGTGCTATGCACTCCTTTTGTTTAAGACTGATTTGCCACCGGATTGGCGTACATTTGCTTCAGAAACTCATGCGCACCTTCGGGTAGCTCTCTCAACTTACTTTCAAGCGACTCTTTTGCTTTGTCGTCCGACTGCTCACCAGTCTCGGCGGCGTAGTAGTTGATAGGGAAAAGCTTATAGATAGAGTGAATTTGATCGTCGATCTCTTGCGCCAATGCTTCAGGAGTTTCAAAATCATCTTCAATCACTTCGCCGAAGCTAACGTGAACACGTCCTTTGTAACCCACAATACCCTGAATGATACTTTCGATATCTTCAAACTCGCTTTTCTCATACGTGCCCTCTTCTGCCTTGGCGTAAAGCTCTTTCGCTTTAGCGATATCACAAGGGTCGTTTTCGTATGAAATAGCAACAGGTACGATTTTTAGCGTTTTAACGTAGTCTGCAAAAGGCATTTTTTGCTTACGCCCTTCCACATGAAGCATTTTCAAAATCGCTGGGTCGGTTTTGTCATTTCCATCTTTGGCACGCCCTTCTTTCTGAGCGATCCAGATAGAGTTATCCGTATCCAGTGAATGCTTGATATAGGAAGACAACTGACCCAGTGCTTTCATCATTTCACGAGGCGCTTTTGCGCTACGGTTAACAATAAAGCTTTTGTTCAGCTTCATAAGTTCTGTGGCACAAGGCTTCTTAAGCAGATTATCGCCAATCGCAATACGTACTGTTTTGTGTTGATTGCGGTGTAAACCCCAGTTAACCAACGCAGGATCCATCGCGATATCACGGTGATTAGAGATAAAGAGATAAGGCGTGTTTTTGTCCAGTGTTTCTAAACCAGAGTAAGTCACACCATCCGTTGTGGTTTCCAACGTTTTGCGAAGGTACTTTTCCACTTCCATTTGAATGGCATAAACCGAATCCAGTTTTGCCCATTTAAACTTCAGATAGACCTTAACGATCGGACTCATCAGAGCCTTAAACCAAGGAGCATGGTTACTAAAGCGATGTTCTAAAATGGCAGAGATGAACTCTTCGTCGTTGATCAGGCGTTCAATGGCAGCAGGAATTTCGTCATCATTATAAGGACGAATTTCTTTATAAGGATCGGTTTTAGTTGTCATTTAATCTATACGTCAATTAAAAATCCGGCATATTCTACGCGTACTTAGAGAAGTACGCAGCTAATGAATGCGTTTATTGGTTAAGGTCAGACCAGATTATCATCTATTTGTAACAACTTACTGATCCAAACCTTCATTTATAACATTTGTGTCTCATGCAAACAGACAATCGGACACCTATCTAGTTCACCTAATTCTCATTTATTGCAAAACCTTAACCAGCATTACCAAGACTTTTCATTGGCATTTTCATTAAGAAAAGATACTCTTCATACCAGTAAAAATATCCGGAAAACCTTTATGAATTATGCGGTAGAGCATCAAAACACGGTTTATTCATTTCTTGTCACCACTCCCCGAAAAAAACGCATTAAGCATAGCCTGATTTATGTTGATTCAGGGCTGGTATTGGTCAAGTTAGGGAAGAATGAGTACGCTGTCGAGCAGGACAATGCCATCTGGTTGCCGTTTGATTGCCTGACTTCTGTCACCTTTGTCCCAGGTTCACGTGTTACGCAGATCGATTTCTCGGTGAGGTTGCAGGACAAGTTCCCAACACAGGCTGGATTTGTTTCCCTACCTCCGGTCTCAAAAGCCATTCTAGAGAAACTGTCTTCTGCAAACGTGACCGAACAAGACAAGTCAAACCTGCTTGCGGTTGTGCGCGATGAATCCCGCTCACTTCGACCTTTACTGGATATGTCGCCGCTTAGCTTGCAGATTTCGCAATGGAGCGCGGATGAAGAAAGTGAACTGAGCAAAGAATTGTTGCTGGTACTTAGTCTGCGTGAGGCGAAGAAAAAAATGCTGTCGGGAGCCAAGCGTGAATTGGTTATTGATGAGTTTTTTGCAGGAAGAGAAGAAGAGTTCGAGCAGCTAGCAATGTTAGTTATGGGCGAAAGTTTGTAGATAAGCCCACTTCAAATTACCGAGCCGTATAACGCAAAAGTGCCTTTAAAAAGGCACTTCTACTTGAAGCATAACATCGCCAGGTTGCTGATTATGCCAGCGGTAGTCAATTCGCATTCGTGGCTCATCTTCCTTCCGCTCACCTAGCCCCAGACTGAACATAAGACCCGTGGCTTCAAGGCGCTCTGAGTATGTCATATCGTCATACTTCTCTTCATATTCTTCTGGCATCCAGACACCAATACCAAAGTGATTGCTTTCAATGCTGGAAGAAAGAAGCGGGTCGCTACCAGACTGAAGAGACCATTCTTCCCAATAGTCTTCTTGCTTGATAGGAGCGATGATCATATCCGTTACTTCAGATATGCCTGAAGAAAGATTATCGAAGCCTCTCACGATTGACGCACACACACTGTCCTGCTCTTTGTCCACCATCACAATAGATGTGTGGTTCTGCAGTGATTCGCATGCAAATACTGGAATCGAAATGAAACCAAGCATACAAACTAATTTGCAACAACGTTTGGTCATCGATTTGAGCCCTTTAAAAAATACTGGCTATATCTTCTGATACAAATTGTGATTAAGCAAGAAATTATTGACAGAACTGGTAGTTAGAGCTGATACCGATTCATTTTGAGCTAATTTCTCACGAATAAGCGTACTTCTGATCGACACCTTTTCCGGACAAGCCATTACAGTCCACTTTTTAACGATCTCTTCTGAACGGTAAAACTTAGAAAACTGAAAGAAATTATCTGGACCAACGACGAAAGTGATGTCGGCATCCGGATAGATTTCCTGAATTTTAGTCAGCACAGCGAATGTGGTAACACTCTCTCCGGGGACATACATCTCAGCTTCCACAGAGCACAGCTCAAGATTATTTTGAGCTAAATCCGAAATAAACAGTTCAACCATTTGGCAACGAATTTCGAAGTCCACCATTTCCTTACCCCACGCATGAGCGTAGCTTGGAAGCAGTAAAACTTTATCAAAATGAGTCAGTGATTCGATGACACTTTTGTGTCCAAGTGTTGGTGGATTAAATGCGCTACCAAATATTGCAATTTTCATCATAGTCGTCGGATTAAATCGGGCACGTTTTCTTAACCGGAATAGATGCGCGATTCATTCAAATCAGTGTTTAATAATGGAAAGATTGGAGTATGATAAAACAGAATTAACTCTGCTGCATGAAAAGGAAAAATAATGGAACATCAAATCCGTGACGAAATGCGAGTCTTGGCATCTATTGACCCACATTTTGAGATTCAGCGTCGCGTTGATTTTATTAAACGCAAACTTATGGAGTCTGGCTGCAAATCTTTGGTACTGGGTATTAGTGGCGGTGTCGACTCCTCTACTTGTGGAAAGCTTGCACAACTTGCAGTAGACAAGCTTAACGAAGAAACCGGCAGTAATGACTATCAGTTCATCGCCGTTCGTCTGCCATATGGTGTTCAAAAGGACGAAGATGAAGCGCAACTGGCTCTTAGCTTTATCCAGCCAACACATTCTGTCTCTGTGAACATTAAGCAAGGTGTCGATGGTATGCACGCAGCGTCTCATGAAGCCTTAGAGGGTACAGCGCTTATCCCGACCGATGCCGCCAAGGTAGACTTTGTTAAAGGTAACGTAAAAGCTCGTGCTCGTATGGTTGCCCAGTATGAGATCGCAGGTTATGTTGGTGGGTTGGTGTTAGGAACGGATCACTCAGCCGAAAACATCACAGGTTTTTACACGAAGTTTGGTGATGGTGCTTGTGACCTCGCTCCCCTATTTGGTCTGAGTAAACGTCAGGTACGCGAACTGGCCGATACGCTTGGTGCACCAGAAGTTCTGGTTCAGAAAACCCCAACAGCGGATTTGGAAGAACTTGATCCACAGAAAGCCGATGAAGATGCGTTAAACCTCACCTACGACCAAATCGATGACTTCTTGGAAGGGAAGCCTGTTTCAGACGAAGTGAAAAATAAGTTGATTGCAATCTACAAAGCAACGCAACACAAGCGTCAGCCTATCCCAACCATATACGATTAAGATCATTCCTCTTACTTTAGAGGTGATTTAAACGCAAAACAGAGAGCCTTAAGCTCTCTGTTTTCATTTTGGGTTGCTATGTTTAATTCGAATCAACTTCAACATCACCCAGTGGTGTACTGCAACAGGCAGGGATAATGCCGTCTTCTTTGTCACCAGGCATAATGGCAGGCACATCCGGCGTTTCAAACTCGCCACTCACCACTTTTACCCGGCAAGCTCCACACAAACCCGCTCGGCAGCTATTCGCAATATTAATCCCTGCATCTTCCGCCTGCATTAACAGCGGTTTTTGATTGGTGCCAGTAAAAGACTGACCATTAACGGTTATCTGAATGCTTTTTTCTTCAATGGCATTGGGTTTTGCAACTCCAAACGCTTCCTGATGATATAAGCTCTCGTCCAACCCCATCTTGAACAGCAGGCTCTTGGTTTGCGCCATAAAACCATTAGGTCCACAAACAAAAACCTGCCTGGAGTTCAGATCCGGAATTTTCTTGATGTGGCTAAGAGAAAGTCGACCTTTTAAGCCATGCCACGCATCTTCAGGCTGAGTTAAAGAAACCATAACCCGCAGACCTGGGTAGATCATGTTCAGCTTTTCAAGTTCCGATCGACAAGGAATATCTCGCTCAGACCGACACTGATGATAGAAAACGACATTATTGACTTGATCATGGTCAGACAGGTATCTGAGCATCGACAGCATAGGCGTTACGCCACTACCCGCAGAAATCAACAGCAATGGGTTAGTCGCGTTGGTTAGGTGAAATGCGCCGTCTGGTGAGTCAGCCACTAAAGTATCGCCAACCTGAAATCGGTCATGTAACCAGTTAGACACCGCGCCTTCATCGATTCGTTTAACAGAGATCGCATATCGCCCCGGACGGGTCGGGCTGGAAGAGAGCGTGTAACGCCGCGACAACTTACCTGCTGGAGTATCAATTTCTATGGGAAGATGCTGACCTGGAAGATACCCGGGCAAAGTACCTTTGGATGGTTCCAGCCAGAAGGTAATGAAATCTCTGGCTATGGTCTCTCGTTCAACACACGTGAGAATTAACTTCGCTTTAGACTTGTCTTCGTACTCTTCTTTTGGTTTGGTCTCCAAAACTTCTACACAGTCACCCGCTCGAATGATCCCTTCATTTTTTGCGACCAGATTCTGACCAAAAAAGACACCGCCACGCTCGTTTGCCCGGAACTCAGACAATGTTTTTAAAGGCTCTTTGGATTCACGAAAGGTGCCTGTTTTGGTGTTAACCGTTGTTAAAATGCAACGCTCACAAGGTTTAACCGCTTCAAACTCTACTTCACCTATTCGTATGCGCTTCCATCCGTCTTCCGCAAACGGCTCGGTCCCCGAAACGACAAGATTGGTTCGAAACTGGTCCATAGAGTGTTTCTCGCTGCTGCGCGCGTTTAACTCCTCTAACGAACCTTCACTGATAACAAGTAGCGGATAACCGTCAGCAAAGCTCACATTCGTTTTGATCTTTTCACGAAACCTCGCAGACTGTTCACCACAATAAAGTAGCTGCACATCTATCCCAATGACATCGCTAAACCAACGGTTTGCCTCTTGGGAAGTGGATAGTGCTTCAAATTCGTCTTTCCAAACCTGAGTCTGCTGTGGTTTGCGTTCTAAATCATCGTAACGAAGGTGAAAAGATGGAGCGTCCGGATAAGTAAATATGAAGCCATCTGGTTGAAAAGCCGCATGAATATTGACCATGTTTGGGTATTTGCGAGCAGTAACCATGGTGCCGTCAGGGGTTGCAACCATAAATCGACGGTCAAAAGTCAGACCCTGGGATTCCACCCAAGCTTTAGACAGGCTGATACCACCAATGGATTTAACAGGAAATACGTTGATTTGGGATAGTTGAATTGTAGACATCTCTTCTCACTTTCCGTTGCAGGCTTCTTATACCCAAATGCCCTCTAACCACAGGATAAGGGTACTTGGGTATAAGTATTGTTCATTCAAGCTGCTTAAATGAAAGTAAGTTACCGAGAAAAGAAGTTAGTATTCTGTTACACATTGATATTCTTTACAACAATCAATGCATTTAGAAGTATCGCATAACTAAATGAAATTAAGCATTCCATCAAAAAAGGGATGAAACCCACTGCGTTTTTGTCTATCATCCTGTCGCCTAAACGGTTGCGTTTTACACCTCGTGTGAAATTTCTGCTTTTAGGCTCCTGATTTATCTTAACCTGGTGGGAGCTTTCAAATGACAACAATTACTATCACTCGTCCTGACGACTGGCACGTTCACTTGCGCGATGGCGATGTTCTAACAGACACCGTTCGCGATATCAGCCGCTACAATGGCCGAGCTCTGATCATGCCAAACACTATCCCACCTGTAACCGATACAGAAAAAGCCATTGCCTACCGTGAACGTATCATGGCAGCGAAGCCAAGTGAGCAGTTCGAACCATTAATGGCGCTTTACCTTACAGACAACACAACTCCAGATGAAATTCGTAAAGCGAAAGCATCAGGCAAAGTGGTTGCAGCTAAGCTTTACCCAGCGGGAGCGACAACAAACTCCGATTCAGGTGTAACCAACGCAAAGAACATTTACCACGTATTGGAAACCATGCAAGAAGTCGGCATGCTTCTGCTTATTCACGGTGAAGTCACTACTCATGACGTAGACATTTTTGACCGTGAGAAAACGTTCCTGGAAACGGTTCTGGCTCCTATCGTGAACGACTTCCCTAACCTAAAAATCGTTCTTGAGCACATCACAACTGCAGATGCGGCAGAGTTTGTAAAAAATGCAAACGAAAACGTAGCGGCAACCATTACAGCACACCACCTGTTGTTCAACCGCAACCACATGCTGGTTGGCGGTATTAAGCCACATTTCTACTGCCTGCCAATTCTTAAGCGCGGCACCCACCAGCAAGCACTGATTGAAGCGGCAACCAGCGGCAGCAAGAAATTCTTCCTTGGTACAGATTCAGCCCCTCACGCAAAAGGCGCAAAAGAGTCAGCGTGTGGTTGTGCAGGTTCTTACACTGCTCACGCAGCAGTCGAGCTTTACGCCGAGGTTTTTGATCAAGAAGGTAAACTGGAACACCTTGAAGGTTTTGCCAGCCACAACGGCCCTGACTTCTATGGTATCCCTCGTAACTCAGATACCGTGACTCTGGTTAAAGAATCTTGGGACGTGGCAGAAACCATGCCATTTGGCAGCGACATTGTTGTGCCAATCCGTGCTGGCGAACAAATTCAGTGGAAAGTGAAATAGTCACTCAGCTCGATATCGCATAGTAAAGGCTCGTTAGCTCAACGCTCATTCAAAATAATAAAAACCGAGAATAGCCCAAAGCTGTTCTCGGTTTTTTTATTTTTCAGTCGTGTCTATCAGTTCCCTAACAATATCAATCAAGCGGGTAATGATGGGAGCGTGCGTGGAAGATTGGCGGATAAACGCCCCTGCCGGCTTTTTTACAATGGGAGGGTTTGGGTGAAAAATATGGAGGCTTTTGCTGTCTATCACTGGTTTTAGCTGAAAAGGCACAGGCATCACGTAATCCCCCCTTTTCACTAAATCGAATCCAAGATGAAAAGAAGTAGTTTGCAATACAATCCGCGGAGGAGGTAAACCGCGTGAGTGAAAATAACTGCGAACCATCAACTCGTTTTCAGGCGTATCACTGTAAACAATCCATGGAAGTTCGCACAGATCCTTGGCATCCAATGCATCCTTCGTTTCGAGCATCGGATGATCGGAACGGATAACAATTCCCTGCTCTACCTCCAGTAATGGGAAAAACACCACCTGCTCATCATCCTCAAGATACTCGCGGGTGCCAAACATAATGTCTTGAGAACCATTCTTCACCTTTGGCAAGTTAGATGCATTTACCCCTGCCGTCAGGTGAATTCGCGTATTGGGAAACTCTTTCTGCAACTGATCAAAAGCGGGAGCCAGATATCGCAAATGAAACAGAGGTCCCGCCCCTATCTTTACCTCATCTAAATGCCCGTTAGCCAGCAGATGTACTGTTTCATTCGCGTGAAGATAATCTTGCTCTATCCGTCTGGCATAAGGAAGTAAGTGCGTTCCGAACTCGGTAAGCTGAACCCCTCTTGGTAACCGCTCAAACAATTTACACCCATATTGCTCTTCAAGCTGCTGTAACCGCTTGGTGAGCGTAGGCTGCGTGATATGAAGGCGTTCCGCTGCCTGCGTCACATTCAGTGTTTCTGAAACCATCAAGAAAGTCTGAAGATTTTTATCCATTCCTTTTTTCTATACCTAGATACTCTTTTTTTCATTTTTTAAATGTCAGGCAATTCCCTATCCTTTTCAAGTAACATTTTTTTAACAAGGACGATATTAGTAATGCGAACCGTGTTTGTTCTCTTTGATTCTCTTAATCGGGCTGCCCTGGGAAGTTATGGCGGCACTGCGATTTCTACACCGAACTTTGATCGATTTGCGAAACATGCGGTGACATTCGACAAGCACTATGCTGGTTCACTTCCCTGCATGCCCGCGCGCAGAGATATGCATACCGGACGTCTGAATTTTATGCATCGCCCCTGGGGTCCACTGGAACCGTTCGATAACAGTTTTGCTTCGCTTTTGAGTAAGAATGGAGTCTATACCCACATTGTTTCTGACCATCTTCATTACTTTGAAAATGGTGGGTCAGGTTATGTGAATGCCTTTGACAGTTGGGATTTCATTCGAGGACAGGAGTACGACGTCGTTAAAGCCTTGGTTCAGCCCCCAATTGATCGCTTACGTGAGAAATACAACGAACGCCATTACCCTATGGGTAGCCTGGATTCTGGCTCAACCATCACAAGGGAATCGACAGACACCAACGCATGGCGGCGTTCACGCCATGCCATCAACTCCATGTTTATTGAGAACGAAGCAGACTATCCAACTGCAAAATGCTTTCAAAGTGCCATGGAGTTTTTGGCGTTAAACCAGTCTGCTGATAACTGGTTCTTACAGCTTGAGTGTTTCGACCCGCACGAACCGTTCACAGCCCCATCAAGATTCAGAGAATCCTACAAAACAGAATACAAAGGCAAAATACTGGATTGGCCGTTGTACGAAAAAGTCACCGACTCCGCTGAAGATATCGCCGAGATAAGAGCAAATTACGCAGCATTAATCTCCATGTGTGACGAATACTTTGGAAAGCTTCTGGACTGGTTTGATGAAAATCAGGCATGGGGAAATACCGCACTTATTTTAACCACTGATCACGGATTTCTGCTCGGGGAGCACGATTGGTGGGCAAAGAACAAGATGCCCTACTACGAAGAAATTTCGCATATTCCCCTGATGATGTGGCACCCGGATCAATCCTCAGAACCACGAGTAAACCAACTGACGCAAACGGCTGACTTAATGCCAACGCTTCTGGATTTCTACGGGATAACGATACCAGAGGAAGTCACGTCCCACTCGCTCTCGCCACTGATCATGGCAAAGAGCAATTCACGCGAGACGGCCATTCTGGGTATGTTTGCAGGACCAATTTGCGTCACAGACGGGCGATACACCTATTACCGTTTTCCTAAAGATTTGGATGGCGACCCTTTGCATGCGTACACGTTAATGCCGTCTCACATGCATAAGCTCTTTACTGGTCAGGAATTGAAAACAGCCGAGCTGGTTTCTCCTTTCAACTTTACCAAGGGTGTGCCCGTGCTTCAGATTACGCCCAGTCAGGAGAACACTGAAACGGGCATCGAGTGCGTTAAAAACTGGGGTCATCAGGGTTCGTGTCTGTTTGATCTGTCGAACGATCCCAAACAGCTGAATGCTATCGACGACCCTGATGTGACCGAGAGATTGAACATCGCCATCGTCGAACATCTGGAACGGCATGACGCCCCAGAAGATATCTACGAATATTACGGACTTACTGCGCACAGGCAACCAGCATAAAACAGGAATATGCCACGCGCTAAACAGGCAACATTATCACGGAGGATACTTGTTATGTTTGAAAAAATACTGACCGCAGGTGGGCTTGTCGCAATGGCATGCCAAATCAGCTTCGCTAATGCAGCGTTTCCCGACCGCACCATAGAGAATATTTTTCCCTGGTCAGCTGGTACGGCAATGTCTATCAGCCAGATAATTGCTAAAGGGATGGGAGATGAGCTCGGTGTGTCTGTCTCAGTCATATCAACTCCGGGAGCCGCCGGAACAAAAGCCTTTAAAACCGCGATGAATCGTCCTGCGGATGGTTACACCCTGTTTGATGGGTATGTCGCACCGCTCGTCCTTCAACCTATGCTGGGCAACGCCGACTGGAATTACAAAGACTTTAAGCCTTTACACGCTGCCGTTTCGAATGCCTTTTCAATCGGTAGCCGACCGGGAGAAAAGCGTTGGAGCAACTTTGAGGAAATGATGGCTTGGGGAAAAGCCAACCCAGGGAAACTTCGCTATTCCTCGGGGTCTCGAAATAACCTGCCTCATATGGTTATCGCCAAAGTGCTTCAGTCTTATGGCGTTGTCGCTCAGAACATTCCTTATAAAACAGATGGAGATGCACGGAAAGATTTGAAATCTGGAGTGCTGGATTTCTCTTTTATCAATGTAGGAGCATACCTTCAGGACAAAAAGGGCTTCGACATTTTGCTGGTGCTATCAGAGTTGCCCGGAGCAAAAGCCTCCTATGACGGCGCACCAAGTATCACCGATCTGGATATTGATTTAGGGCTTTCTGGGTTAGCCCCCATGGGCTGGACATGGTGGTTAGTGCATAAAGACACGCCAGATGATGTTACTCAAGTACTAAGAACCACAATGAAAGCCACCATGCAAAACGCCGAAATTAGAGCGGCAATCAGTAAAATCGGCTTTGTTCCTCTAGATTGGGACTGGACTGAGTATGAGTCTATTGTCGGTCCTGTTGCTGGTCAGTTAGGCGCGATGGGAAATGCACTAAAATGGGAAGAGGACTCTCTAAAAGCATTAAAGAAATAATGTCTTAACTCAAGGAAGAACAGAATGTTAAAAAGGATTCATGCTGAAATAATGGTCATTGCTTTCTTTGTCGCCTTAACCGCCATTGTATTTCAGCAAATCTATACTTCTATGACTGAGCAGGGAATCGCATCTGGCGGCGCGTATGATAACGCTGCCGCCTATCCTAAAGCTTTGGCGTCACTGATCGTTGTGCTTCTGGTCATCCAAGCTTTCATCTCCAAAGCTACGCGCAGTCAAAGCAGCGGAATACGTTGGCAGGAACTGATCAAACCGAGTGTGTTGATCTGCTTATTTGCTGGGTACTTAATCGGGTTACAGGTCGTTGGCTACCATTTAGCCACTCCTGTGATGCTGGCGAGCATCTTGTTTTTAACGGGTGTTCGTCACATCTGGTCGACGGTCATTTTTGCAGTTGCATCCTCATTACTGTTTGCATTTTTCTTTGAGAAATTTTTAAAAGTCGTCCTCCCCGGAGGGTTATGGCAACTCAATGTGGCTTGGTAATGTATGCTTTTAGAGTCATTAAATGCCGGGGCTGAGTTGTTTCTCTCCCCTCTCACCATTGGTTTAACTCTGTTCGGAATCTTGTTTGGCTTGCTCGTAGGGGCGCTTCCCGGTCTGGGACCACTTATGGGCATTATCCTCATGCTACCAGTGGCGATAGAGCAACCTCCTATTGCAGCAATGGGATTCCTGATAGCGATATTTGTTGGCGGCTCTTGTGGAGGTTCTATCTCCGCGATATTGCTCAGAATACCGGGAACACCACTTGCAGCCGCCACTTTATTTGATGGCTATCCCATGGCGCAGAAAGGCAGAGCCGCAGATGCCATTGGAATCGCCATTTCCGCCAGTGCGATTGGCGGTTTAATTGGCGGTACAGCGCTGATCTTTTTGGCTCCCCTTCTTGCGCAGTTTGCCAGTAACTTTGCTCCGCCAGAGTACACGGCTTTGGCCATTACCGGGCTGGTCTCCATTGTCGTGATATCAGGAGGATCTTTAATTAAAGGGTTACTGTCCGGATGCTTTGGTTTGCTACTCGCGACCATAGGTACAGACGAGTTTTCTACCGGGTATCGGTTCACCTTTGACTCGCACCACATGTTAAATGGTTTCCATATTGTTGCCATCGTTGTCGGTCTTTTTGCGATTTCTGAGATGGCTTTTCAAATCATGGGAAAATCGCTGACAGACCGACCGAACATTCCCGTTGTGAAAGCCAGTTTCTCCTCCCTGCTATTAACATTAAAACGATGGGGAAACCTTATCCGCTCTTCAGCGATAGGGGCGTTTTTTGGCTCTCTGCCGGGTGCTGGCGGTGTCATCAGTTCATTTACGTCCTACGCGGTTGCCAAAGCGACGGCAAAAGATGGAGAGGTTTATGGAGAAGGGGCAGAAGGTGGCGTCGTCGCAACAGAAAGTGCCAACAATGCCACGGTAGGAGGCACATTAGTCCCCTCTCTTGCGTTAGGCATTCCGGGAGATGCGTCTTCAGCAGTTTTGATTGGGGCACTACTTATCCTTGGAATTTTTCCCGGTCCGGGTCTCTTTGAACAACAACCTGAAATCGTTGGCGGCGTTTTCCTTGTTTATCTCGCTTCAAACGTGTTTCTTTTGATTGCAGGGATACTGACCACTCCCCTGTTCGTTTATGTGCTCAGGATTCGAAAATCTCATTTGATTCCTATTGCGCTGCTGATGTGTGCCATAGGCACCTTTGCACTTCAGGCATCGGTATTCGATCTCTGGGTTATGCTGGTCTTTGGGCTGATTGGTATTCTGTTCCGAGCTGCGGATTTTCCTCTCGCCCCGATAGTGATTGGAACCATATTGGGACCACTTCTGGAAAACAACCTGAGAAGGTCTCTGCTGATATCTAATGATGGCTTATGGATATTTCTGGAGCGACCAGTTTCAGCAATACTTCTTGCTATGAATGCGTTATTGATTGTTGGTGCGGTGGTATATGCGATTAAAAAGGCATCCCGTTAATTTTGAATGGCAGTCGCTACGAAAGATCAGCAAACACTAGGATCTGTTGACCTTTCGAGCTGATTTTTGCAGCAATTTGTGGATTCTTTATACAAGGCAGCGCTTATTCGGTGTAGTCGCTCTACATCAATAAGCGGTAACACAGTAAAAAGGAGCCACAAATGCTGCCCGAAGGGTTCGGTTCTATGCGCTTTACTCTTTGTTGCAAGGTATTTGCTTAGAATGACTAAGCTAAAGACCTTGCGCCGCGATTAAAACGCATAGAACTCGAACAAAATTTAACCGCGAAAGGTCAACAGACCCTAACAACTGAGATCGTTGCGTGCATTCCCCTTGTATTGATCGGGGGTGACACCGGCGTAACGCTTAAACATAGTGATGAATGGACTGGCCTGATTGTAGCCCAACATAAAGGCCGTTTCCTTCACCGACTTTCCTTTACGCAGCAACTCCATAGAATGCAAATACCGGATTCTTAGTCGCCACTCAGTGAAACTCATCCCCAACTCACTCTGGCAATGTCGGGCCAAGGTTCGTTCAGTGGTGTGGACTTTGGATGCCCACTCTTTTAAAGACAAATTGTTCGTCGGATCTTCTTCCAACCCTCGCAAAATCGGCGCTAACATTTTTTGGCTGCTTGTCGGCAGAAAGTGCTGCTTTTCCGGAGCCATCGCTAATTGATCAAGTAAAACATCAATCAGGCGTTTGTCCTGCTCAGTTTCTGCGGAAGATACGCCTCGCAAACGAAAGTCTTCAATAATTGCCGTCATGATTGGCGTCACGCCAAGCAAGCAAGTATGGCTTGGCATATGTCGCGTTTTTTCGATACTGACGTTCATTGAACAGTAATCCAGAGGCTTACGGTTGAAGCTATGATGCAACACACCGGCAGGAACCCAGATAGCCAGATTTGGCGGTGCCAGAAAGCGAGTCCCCTCCGCAAAAAGCTCTAGCATCCCACCACGAATAAATTGCAGTTGTCCCCAAATATGAGCATGTTCACGCGTGACCGTATTGGAATTGAACGCGTCGAAGTTCATGTAAACGTCTGAGGGCAATTCGTCGAACGAGATAGCAGGATGAATATTGGTATTAAGTTGTCCACGCATTTGTCTTATCACACAGCAACACTGTCTTTTTAGGGATATGTATTATTATACAGACCTGAGATACTGACAAACCAGTCACTTATTGCGATGGAGTTCACATGTATCACTTGTTTCCATTCTTTACCGTTCTTATATGGAGTGGTAATGCCATCGTAAATAAAATGTCGGCAGATATCGTCGAGCCAAGCGCCATGAGCTTCTATCGCTGGTTGCTCGCGGTTCTTATTCTGTCGCCTTTTTGCTTGAGATACACACTGACAAAAAGGAAAATTATTCTGCCCTATATACCCAAACTTCTTGTTTTGGCGCTTCTTGGGATGGTTCTCAATCAGTCACTTGGCTACTATGCTGCGCAGACAACTTCTGTGTCTAACATGGCGTTGATTACCTCACTTGTTCCTCTGATTAGCATCTTCCTGAGCGTTCCTCTTCTGAGGAAAAAAGTCTCTTTTCTTAGTGTCGTGGGCGCAGCGATCTCCCTGTTTGGTCTGGCATTTATGCTGGGGCAAGGAGACGTACTCTATATATTCCAGCAAGCCATCACCGAAGGCGACTTACTTATGGTTCTTGCGGCTATAGTTTACGCCCTTTACTGCGTGCTGGTTAAAAAGTGGAAAATGCCCTTCGGTAATTTGCAGTTCATTTACCTTCAGGGAGTACTTGCCGTCGCTATGCTGGCACCTCTCTGGCTCAGTAGTGAAAACCTGACACCCGTTGACGAAGCGTTGCCACTTATCGCGTATGCTGGGTTTGGTGCTTCTGTGATTGCCCCATGGCTTTGGGTGAAAGCAATTGACTTTCTCGGCGCCGATACGTCTGCGATGTTCCTGAATTTACTTCCTGTCCTTGCTGTCGCCTTAGCCGCAGCGCTTCTGGATGAAACCATTCAACTGTTCCATTTAATCGGCGGTTTGTTTGTCATATCAGGTGTCATGATGGCTCAGTTTAAGCGTAAGCCAGCGGTCACCACGCCAGTGGTGGACTGACCACCCGGTTCAAAATCACAAGAAAATCACTTCCAAAAAAGCTCATTCACTTTAGTTTTCAGGCAAGTTTTTTGATGATTCAATCAAATACGCTTGTACTAACAGACATAAACCTAGTAATTACAAATAGATAGAATACAAATAGTTACTAAAATGTAATTTGTTAACTAATTGAAATTCAATCACATTGTGTCGCCCTCGTTGCTTGATTTCGCACCAAAACAAACTAACTTTAATAGAAACAACAAACAACGAAAGGCATTCGCAATGAAAACGTTACAGTCGGTTTGGACAGGCGAGCAATGGAAAGGTCTGGAGGATATAAAAGCTCTGGACAGCGAAAACACGCTCGCTTTGCTCTTTGGCTCATTGGATTCCAGCCAGGAAGCAATAAAACGTTTACGCGAAGCGATGCCGAATACCTTGCTTACAGGGTGCACAACCGCTGGTGAAGTCTCCGGTCTTCAGGTGCACGAAAATGCTCTTGTCGCCACTTTTGTCTGTTTCGAAAAAACGCCTATCCGAATGTTGAGGTTACGCATCACCGACGAACATGCCGATCAAAAAGATGTCGGTATTCAAATGGCGAAGCAGTTGATGGAAACTGACAACCTAAAACACATTCTGGTTTTGAGTGACGGTTTACACGTAAACGGCTGCCAGCTTACCGAAGGGTTCGAATGCGCAGTGCCAGACCATATTAAAGTGACCGGTGGTCTGGCTGGCGACAACGAAGCATTCGAAAAAACCTTGGTGCTTTATCAGGACGAAGTGGAAGAGAAACAGGTGGTGGCGGTGGGCTTTTACGGAGATGCAATCTCGGTCAGCTACGGTTCTCGGGGTGGCTGGAGCTCATTCGGATTGCAGAGAAAGATTACTCATTCTGAAGACAATGTGCTTTACGAACTGGATGACGAAAACGCCCTGGATATCTACAAAAGTTACCTCGGCGAACTTGCTTGCGAGCTGCCCGCTAGCGGATTAAGGTTCCCACTTGAGATTACTGAACCGACTAAATCCACTAAGCTGGTTCGAACCTTATTAGGTATTGATGAAACCACAGGTTCTATCACCTTCGCGGGTAATGTACCAAGAGGAGCAACAGCAATGCTCATGAGGGCAAATGTCGATTCCTTGATCGACGGAGCGCAGGACGCAGCCGAAGTATGCCGTGATCAATTAGACGGCAGCCCCCAGTTCGCCATTCTTATTAGTTGTGTTGGAAGAAAGCTGCTGCTCAAGCAGTTGGTGGAAGACGAAATCGAAGTCGTAAACGAAGAGCTCGGTGACCAGACTCTTCTATGCGGTTTCTATTCCTATGGAGAGATCGCCCCCTATGACAAAAATTTTCCTTCCGAACTGCACAATCAGACGATGACCATCACAGCGTTTTCGGAATCGTGATATGCATAGACTGCTGAAACGCCAACTGCGCAAAGCTTTCCCAGACGGTGTCCCTGAAGAAGGAGACACCCTAGATGCAAAACAGCTTCAGAAATTCATTGAACTGGTCAATCAGGGCTATCAGTCGATGGCAGAACAACTGACCATTACCGAGCGTTCACTCGATTTAAGTTGCACAGAACTCACGAAACGAAACAACACACTCAGCCTCATTCTGGATGCGTTACCAGATATGAGCTTTTGGATAGACAAAGAAGGTTTGGTGCGTGATATCAGACCCGGAAACTTCCCTTCTTCCTTTATCTCTTCTGAGGAAAACTTTAAAGAACTGGAAGAAGTCAGCATAGTAAAAAGTTCTCCTGAGTTAGCCAATTTTCTGAAAAATTATCAGACCAAAGACAAGTACGTTGCAGAACTTAACCTGTATGCCAACCAGACCCAATATCAAGTAAAAGCCAGACTGACAGCGATCAGCCATAATCGCTGGTTGCTGGTGCTGCGCGACATTTCACTCAGCAAACAACTTGAAATGCTGCAAAAACAACGTCTTGAACAGATACAAAAAGCACAGAAACAGTTGCAGGGTTTGGTGAATGCCGCACCTATGGGTATTGTGATTTGTAACCCTAACCAAGAAATCATCATGGTCAATCAATACATCAGCCATGTCTTTGATAAGCCCAAGCGTGAGTTTCTTGGGCTGAACCCTTCAGAACTGGTGTCGAGCAAGCATCATCTTACTTTACAAGCGAACATCAACGATGTGTTACAGAATCAGGAAGAGGAGTATAACCGTAGACTGGATATCGTTCTTACCCTCCCTTCTGATGAATACATGCAAGCAGAAATCGCGCTAAGCACATTGATGTTCGAAGACCAACTATTGCTTATTATGTCCATTTCCGACATCAGCGAACGCAAGCAGTTGGAAAAGCAGTTACGAATTCTTGCGGCTACCGATCCACTCACTGGTGCTTATAACCGGCGCAGTTTCAACGACTTTACTGAACGTGCCATCGGTACCTGCCAACATATGAAATCACCACTTTCCCTAATCATTCTGGATATCGATTTCTTCAAGAAAATCAATGATACCTATGGTCATGCCGCTGGTGATGAGGTGTTAATTTCAGTGGTTGAAAAGATAAGTGAAGTAACAAGGGATACCGACATTCTGGGTCGCTTAGGTGGGGAAGAATTCGCTGTTGCCCTTCCCAATGCCACACTCGAACTGGCGAATGATGTCGCAGAACGGATCCGGGAAGGTATTGAGAATATGGTGGTCACTAACGGAACCCAGAATATCCAATTAACCGTTAGCCTTGGAGTGGTCACGCTTACCGACAGTATGCTGAATAATCCACTGGAAATGGCCATCAATTCCGCTGATGAATATCTGTACTTTGCCAAGGAACACGGCAGAAATCGGGTGATTAACAGCGAGCAGTACAGCAAACTGACGAGCTAGCCGTCAGCTCGCGTGAATCAGTCTTTCAATTCCTGATGCAGTCTCAGGTTCTTCGCAAAGCAAACATTTCTCGCCATTTCAGTAAAGCCAACAGCTTTATGGCATGCAATACTCGCATGGTTGTTGATGTCAGAATCGCTGGCCAGCCACTGATAGCCTTGACGCTGTGCCCAACTTTCAGCTTGACGCAACAGCAGTTTACCGAAACCCTTACCGCGATATTCTGAATCAATAAACCACCCTTCTACATAAGGTACACCGCGGGCATCAATGCCTTCTGCATGGCTACGGATATTGAGTTCAATAAAGCCAACTACCTCGTCATTTTCATTATCAAGAACAAAGACTTCGACAATATGAACACTCGACAAATCAAAAAATGACTCGATATCCAATTTGTGTGCTGAAAGTTCATCAGGCCACAGGGCATTTCGTAGTTTCGCCCAGTCTTCTTTGTCTTTTCTCTCTGCTCGTCTGACTATCACTTTTTATCCTTATTTAAAGCCTGAAGTTTGCTGACCAAATATGTATGTTTTTTAATCATAGTCGTAAATCAGGGCATTGGAATGCATATATACCTTTACAAGTTCTATAAAGTGCCAAAAGCGAGTTTAATTGAATATAAAAAATGCGAGTGCAAAAGCACTCGCATTTTTATTTTGTGGAATCAGTGTCTACTTATTTCACAGCACACACTTTAGTCCAGCTACTGTCACTTCCTGGAACAGATGAAGTGTACCAGTTGGCTTTGTAAACAACATTGTTGTGTACCATTTGGTCACCACCTGTTGCGTGGCTTGGGTTACCCGCCCAGTCAGTTTGAGGCCAGTTAGGGTAAACGTTGATACCAGTAGTATCACAAGTACCATCACCTGGACCACCAGGACCACCGTTACCGCCGCCAGTCAGGTCGCCGATAGGTAGGTTCGGATGCTCAAACTTGAACGCGTAGTCTTTACCGTTAACTTTCACTGAGTAGTTAGCAGGACCAGAGATAGGTAGGTAGTAAACCATATCTAGCTCGTAAGTGCCGCCAGCTGGTAGTGCTTTCCAGTTAGGTAGAGAGAACGATACGCGGTGCATTGGTCCGTCTAGACCACCAATGTTGTTCGCACGAGTGTGACCAGAAGCAATAACTTTCAGACCACCACCAGACTGATCTTTCGCATTGTCTGGAGCAGACACTGGGATATCAAACTGGAACTCAGTACCACCAGGTAGTTCAGTACCTGTGTTGTTAGTGAACGTTACTTTCGGGTTGATTGGGTAGTTTTGGTCACCTACTTTGAAGCCACCAACAGATACTGCAATGTCTACTGCTTCAGCAGGAGTTGGAAGTACCGCTACCTTGTTACCGTAAGGTGTTGCAACCTGGAATTTGTCGTACATGGCTTTAGTCATGGTGTTACCCATGTGGTACTCACCATTACCTGTCGCACACGCCTGCTCAGATGCGTCTACTGTTGTACGGTTGCCGTTTGCATCCAGTACGTAACAGTTGTAGTCACCTGCAAGCTCCCAGAACATGATACCGCCGATCTCTTTATCGATGACGTAGTCCGCTTTCACGTTGATAGAGTCTTTGTCTTCGATAGACAGGAATACGCTCTTGTTCGCGTTCCACAACCAAGGTGCAACCGCAACACTGTCATAATGACGTGTGTAAGTGCCTGTTAGTTTATGGTCTGGGTTGTTTACTGGATCTAGGTTGTATGCTGCAGCATAAGAACCGTAGATGCCTTTCTCAAGGTTTTTCGCGTGCCAGATTGGGTTAGAACCTGCACCCATTTCAACACCATTGGCATCTTTGTCGTGCCACATGTTGTCGATACCGGTTGCACCGTAACCACAGTTGTTCTTCTCACCTTCACCTGTGCCTGGAGCACACTCAGCTTGGTTTGGAAGAGGCGCACGACCCCAAAGACCGTTCTCACCACCGTTAACACCCTGCCAACCGCGTGAGTAGTATGGAACACCGATGTTGATACGACCTGCTGGCATTGAGCCGCGGAAGTAGTGGTATGCCCAGTCAGTGTTCAGGTAACCGATGCCACCGTAAGCCGCTGTACCGTATACATTCCACTGAGCAAGCTCTGAGTCTTTACCTGTGTCATAAAGTGCTGCATTGTGACCTACGTGATCGTTCCAGGCACCGTGCAAATCGTAAGACATGATGTTGACGTAATCGAGGTACTTAGTGACGTCGAACGTTTCCATACCACGCAGTAGGTAGCCTGATGAAGGTGCCGCGATAGTCAGCATGTAATGGTGACCATCTTGAGCAGAAGCTTGGTCAACTTTCTGACGAAGCACTTTCATTAGCTCTTGGTAAGAAGCCCATAGGTAAGCACGACGAGGTTCCATGAACGCTTTGTCGTCTGGGTTACCCGCTCCAGCCATTGATGTTGGGTATTCGTAGTCGATATCCAGACCATCAAACTTGTACTTACGCATCATTTCAACAGCAGACGCAGCAAACTTTTCAATGCCAGCGTGGTTGATAGAACCGTCTGCGTTGGTTGTCATGGTGTAGAAACCACCGTCAGCGACACGCGTACCGTCAGCACCGAAGTGGCCGCCAGTCTCAGCCCAACCACCGATAGAGATCAGTGTTTTAACGCCGTGTTTTTGCTTAGCTGTCGCCAGTGCACCGAAGTGACCCTTAAAGCCTAGAGCTGGATCAACTTCTACACCTGGCCAAGTTTTACCTACTGCTGCGTTGTTAGGATCGTTCACATCACCGATGTTCACTTTTCCATCTGCACCAATACTTACAAACGCGTAGTTAATGTGGGTCAACTGCTCCCATGGAATATCTTTTACAAGGTACTGTGCTTGAGGGTCGTCACCAGCTCGCCAGCTAGTGAAGTAACCGATTAGACGACGTGGGTGATCGGCGCCCATTTTTTCACGACCTTCCTGGTCATAAATAGTACAGTAAGGAACGGTTACACCAGGAGTTTGGTGAAGACCGTCCGGTCGACAAGCTTCGTGGTCAACTGCCGTTGTAGCTGCCACTGGGGCTGAAAATGCGCTTAATGCCAACATGCAAGAAGCAGCCAACGTGCTCAATGAGAAAAGACCCTTTTTCTCATTAATGTGGTGCGAATGTTTCATCTCTTTATCCTTAAAATCTATTAGAAAGATCAAACTGCAAAACGCATCAAAACTTGTAATGCGTTGCAAAATAACCATAGATTGGAGACGCAAATTCGGCACGTATTAAAGATTCAATTTCAAAAATGACTCGCAAACATGTGTTAATTTTATGCAACAAGGGCAGAGATAATTTGTATCAAGAACTAAATTTTATAGCATTGCAAATATACTATTGATTTGCATCAAATTCTGGATTAAATCGGTTTGCAGTCCCTGATACAGATAAATCCACTGAAGATCACACTTTATGCCCGAGTTTAGTTTGCACTCCTCTGACAGTAATCTTACATAAATATTGCAACATTCTATTTTCATTTGATTTTTTTGTTACTGACACATTCTGTCAGAGTGACTTTCTATTCTGTTCCTGAACACACTCACAAAGGAATAAATCAATGGAACAGGTAATCGAAGTGGTTAACTACAAAGTGGCAGACGGAGTAACTGAGGATCAACTTCTGGCGGCATCGGATAAAATTGTTGGCTTTCTTAATCGTATGGAAGGATTTCTATACCGTTCTCTGAGCTTCAACCCGGAAAATGATGTCTGGACAGATACGGTTTACTGGCAGAACCTAGATAATGCAAAGGCTGCGTCTGCAGAGTTTATGTCGGCTCCTGAAACTCAGGAGTATGCCTCTAAGATTCAGATGGAATCTGTTAACATGCAGCACCAATTGATCAAGTCGGATACCGGCTGTTCAAACTAATTCAAGGGAACGGATAAAATGAGCAAATCAGAGAGACTGTTCGAGCTACTGACGTTACTTCGCTCTAAGCGTTACGCCGTCACAGCAAAACATCTTGCCGAGGTGATGGAGGTAAGTGAACGAACCATCTATCGCGACATTCAGTCACTCATTTTGTCTGGCGTTCCCATTGAAGGAGAGGCGGGAGTCGGCTATCTGCTAAAGTCGGGCTCTCACCTCCCTCCACTTATGTTCAATGAACAAGAAATGATGGCACTGGAACTCGGCATGCGAATGGTTAGAGCATGGTCAGATAAGGAGTTGGCCGAAGCAAGTCGTTCCGCCTCGCGAAAGATAATGTCTGTGCTGCCAGACAACCTTAAGCGACAGGTCGAAGAATTTCCATTGCTGGTACCGGACTATCACATTCAATCTGAAACAGCGGCAAGAAGTCAGATGCTTAGAAATGCCACCAAGTTGCAACAAGTGGTAAAAATGAAGTATCAGGCTGAAGACGGCGCAGTTTCCGAAAGAGTGATCCAACCTCTTGGACAGATATTCTGGGGAAAGGTATGGACTCTGATTGCATGGTGTGAGCTCAGAGAGGCTTATCGCAATTTTCGGGTCGACAGGGTTATTCAGCTGGAAGTTTTAGAGACCAGATTTACGACAAGTGAAACCAAATCTCTCAAACACTACATTGCTCAATATGCGCCACCAGATGAGTGACGCATCAGGGGAAGGGAGTTACTTGTATTCGTATAGTTACTCGTCTTCAAGCCAGCTCATTTGAGGCAGTTCATCAAGATGCTCTTTGTATCTTTTCAGATTGAACGCCTCGTCGTTTTTCATTACCCCAAAAACTTCTAACATGAGCGCACAGGCGATCATATCAATGGCGTCTTCACGACTGTGCCCCGTCATCATTAAGCGCATTAAGGTTTCTTTCACTTTAATAGGGTCGCCATCTGCAATCTGGTTTTCCACCACTTCACGAAGATGTTCATCAGTCATTATTGCTTCTTGCTCGTTGCTCATTTGTCATCCAGCCAGTTAAAAACAGGCAGAGTATACCTGTTGAACCCACAATAATCACTGAGTCAATTGAAGAATATCAAGAGCTTCATCGTTATAACGCTTTACAATTTTACTGACGTAAAAACGTGTGTGAGAAAAATGATGAAAAAAGGCAGCGATATTCTGCGTGGCAAACTGAACACAGAATTCAAGACTGTATCCGCAATGATTGAAATCTTATGCAAAGCGCATCACCCTCAACCCTGTTCAGACTGCCATTCACTGGAAAGCTACGCGGAGACTCGGCTAGATCGCTGCCCTTACGGCGAAAACAAACCAACCTGTAACTGCTGCCCTATCCATTGCTACAAACCTGAACCAAAGGAAAAGATGCGAATCATCATGCGCTATTCAGGTCCCAGAATGCTGCTTTATCATCCGATTCTGGCTATCCGACACCTTATCCATGAAAAGCGTGAAGTACCCGATTTACCGAAAACAAATTTGTCTAACCGTCATTTGAGAATGAAATCTAGTTAATAGCCGCCCTATCCCATTTCAATTTATATCTAGGCTACCTAACCCATTAATTTTTATTAATAATTCGTGACACTTTGCATTTTTAGCTCATAACACTCTGATTTCATATGACACAATACTTCCCATCAACAAACTTAATCACTTAATGCCATTTTAAGCATTGAACTCAAATGAGAATAAGATGGGTAAGATAAAGAAAATCAGATTAAACAAAGTAAAGGTCAGACTCGCAGATACTAAAGATCCCATTGCTTCAAAAATTAGTTGGGATCCAGTTGTTCCAGGAGGCACCAGATATAAATCTCAGGCACTTTTCGAAGAACCTGATAAAGTCAGGATCTCTCGCTCACTGACAGCAACGTTGCGCGGTATCGCTTTCATCGTTCCTGGATTATTTGCCCTTATTTGTAGTTTCACTGTAATGGCTAGTAATGATGACTCTACGCTAAGTACATTCCTACTGGTTTGGGGAGGTATGTTTAGTGCATTTGGTCTTCGAACACTAACAAGGAATCGAAAGGTAATTTTCGACAAAAGCTGTGGTTTGTATTACTTCGGGTTCAAACAGGATGTCTATGACAAGATCGACCTGACTGAACAGGGAAACCTTAAAGACATTCACGCCATTCAGCTCGTTAGAGAGTTAATGGGGTGTGAGAGAAAATATGTAAGCCATGAACTCAATCTTATATTTCGAAATGGAGAACGTCTGAATGTGATGGATCATGCAAAAAAAGATGCCATTGAGGACGCTGCGATGCGCTTAGGCGAGTTCTTGGATGTACCAATATGGAAAGCTGAATATTAGTCGCCCGTAATCACATCTTATACCTAGACGATATCACTCATGATTAGAACGGCGTCTTTCGACGCCGAACTAAAAAGGCAGTGTCATTTTCTCCTAAAAGCAAAGTGATCCTGACAAGAAATACCACCATACTGCTGCCACAATTCACCATCTGTCATTCTATCGGCGAGCAACCGAGCTGAACCTGCAGCGAGCGTCCAGCCGTACATTCCATGCCCGGTATTGGCATATAGGTTGTCTAATTTTAGCTTATCGATAAGTGGCATGCTGGAAGGCGTACAAGGTCTGCTGCCCTCCCACATTTCCAAAACATTGGTGTAATCTGCTGCGTCAGGAAACCTTGCACGACAGGTTCGGAGCAATTCGTCGACCCTGTTTTTCGTACCCTGTGGCGTATTCGTGACAAAGTCTGCAAAGCCTGCGACACGCACTTTGTCACCAATTCGTCCAATCACAAACTTATTGGCGATATCTGTAATGCTGACATTTGGTGACGTTTCTACAGCCGGGAACGTTAAGCTATAGCCCTGTACCGGGTAGATGGGCAGGGAAATACCCAAAGGCTTCAGAAGATGACCAGAACCATGCCCCGCGGCCAGTACGACTTTATCTGCAAGCAGTTTTTCAGATTGCGTTTCAACTCCGATGACTAGGTCTGCATCACTGAGAATACTCAGTACTTCGCACCCTAATCTCGCATCAAATGCGTGATTCTTTCTTAATAAAGCGAGCATGGAATGGCAGTATTGCTCAGCATCTCCAATATCATCGATATCAGAAAACAGCCCACCCGCTAAGTTTGTGTCGATATACTTTAAGGCAGGCTCTTTTTCCAGACATTCTTGAGCGGTAAGAACGGATTGCCTGTACCCCCATTGAGCTTTTCGCTCAACGGCATGTTTTGCTTCTTCCAAGGCTTGACTGCTTTGATACGCCACCAGCTTACCCGATTGACGAAAACTGAATTCTATATCTGACTCTTTTCGTAGCGATTCCATCGATTCTCTTGAAAAAAGCGATAAGCGGAATAGCTGTTCGCTGTTCTTTTCTTCGTTAAAAGGTAAACCGTTGTATAGAAAGCGAGCGCCCCATATATTGAGGTCCATGGAGAGTTGCCACTGAAATTTCAAAGCGGCGTCCTGACCTGCAAGCACCGATGGGATTTTCTTAATTAGCCCAGGTGAAGACATCGCATCCACAAAGCTATAGCTGAGCTGCGCGCCATTTGCGTGGCTGGTACCCAATGCGACATCAGGCTCTTTTTCCAGCAATGTGACCTTATAGCCATGCTTAAGCAGTTCGTAAGCTGACGTCAAGCCGACGACCCCACCACCAATTATGATCACGTGTTCTTGCTGTTTCTGAGCCATGTAAATTCATCCTGCGCTTGTCACCTATTCCTACTTTCTTTTTAACAATTAGCGCAATAAATCGACAGCTAATTTTTCAAACAAATGTGAGACAGACATAAAATGGGTAACCTGTTGGCCAACCCACTCTTCAGACATAAAAAAACCTCCGAAGGCTCGGAGGTTTTTATTGAGTATGAGGCTAGCCCAGTTTAAGTATCTGCGCTTTGCCACCCTGAACGCCATTCAACCTGAAAAAGTCCATTGTCTTGTTCATGTTGTTGGCTTGTTGCGCCATCGACTCGCCTGCTGCAGACGCTTCCTCAACCAAGGCTGCGTTTTGCTGAGTCATTTGGTCCATCTGGACAATTGCTGTATTCACCTGACCAATGCCTTCACTTTGCTCTCTGGCAGAGTCTGTGATCTCTTGCATCATTGCGCTTACCTTGGAGACTGAATCGACAATCTCTTTCAGAGTTTCACCAGACTGATTCACCAGTTCGGTTCCCTCTTCAACCTTGGTCTGGCTATCACGAATCAGATCTTTGATTTCACGAGCTGCCTGAGAGGAGCGCTGTGCCAGATTACGAACTTCACCCGCGACGACAGCAAATCCGCGACCTTGCTCGCCTGCTCTTGCCGCTTCAACCGCAGCGTTAAGTGCAAGCAGGTTGGTCTGGAATGCGATTTCGTCGATAACACCAATGATTTCAGAAATCTCTTTACTGGAACTATTGATTTCCTTCATGGCTGAAACGGCCTGGTCGACAACTTTACCACCCTTCTCAGCCTGGATTTCCGCCTCTTTCGACAGCTCATTGGCGTTTTCAGCACGTTCCGAGCTCTGTTTCACCGTACCCATCATTTGTTCCATGCTGGCAGAGGTTTCTTCAAGGCTCGACGCCTGTGCTTCGGTTCTCTGACTTAAGTCGGTATTACCCTGCGCAATCTCATTAGCGCCCTGAGCAACCGCATTGGCAGACGAGCGAATGCTGCTAATGACTTCTGTCAGTTTTTCAGCCGTCGCATTGGTGTCTTCTTTGAGCTTACCGAAACTGCCGTCATAGTCGTTAGTAATTCGTGATGTCAGATCCCCTTTCGCCATGGCCCCAAGGGTATTCATTACATCGTTCATCGCCACTTCTACCGTACTGACCAGATCGTTCAGACCCATACTCAAATTACCAAAGAAGCCTTCTTTACCTTCGATATTGATTTTCTTGCTCAAGTCTCCGTTTGAAGCCGCCATTACAATATCGTCGATCTCTTTCTCGATATTGACCTCAGCAGTACGGTCTACCCATTCAACCACCGTACCTATGCGCTTGCTGTCTACAACAATAGGGTTGGAAGTCAGGGCGAATACACGATTACCAATCTCTTCGATGGTTCTATCGGTTCCGTTCAGCTCAGCGAGCACGCCGCGTTGCTGGATTGGATTTTTAAAGAATTTCGCGACATCACAGTCGGTCAGTTTCTCTGCGCTGAATTCTGGGATCTGCTGACGAATGTCTGATTCAGCACTGCGCATCATCTCTTCCAACGCTTTATTGGCGTAGATAACTTTCAGCTCTGGATCGGCAATCATTACGTTGCCAGAAACGCTGTCTAGCGCGTATTTCACACGAGCGTTTTCCGACGCCACACGTGCTTTTTCCCTTTCTTCTACCAGCCACTCCGTGCGGTCATCCCACTCGAAAACAGTACCGACACGTTCACCCTTCACAGAAACTGGGTTTGCCACAACGGCAAATGTATGACCGCCGACAACAATTTCTTTTTCAAATGTGCCACTGAGCTTATCCAGACTTTTCAGATCACCCGACAGTGCTTTGAAATAAGTATCCACTTTATTGCCTGCGATACTTTTCGCCTGAAAATCACGTACATCCTGACGAATATCACCTTCTGCCAGTTGCATCATTTTGCTGATGGCATCGTTCATGTAGATGACCTTATAGTTGGTATCTACAATCATTACTTTGCCAGACGATCCGTCTAGTGCGTATTTCACTCGAGCATTTTCCGATGCCACGCGTGCTTTTTCCTGCTCCTCAGCCAACCATTCGGTTTTGTCTTCCCACTCAACAACGGTACCCACACGTTGGCTGTCTACAACCACTGGGCTTGCGACCAGTGCAAAGGTTCGACCGCCCAACACAAGTTCATCTTTAAAGGTTTGTGTCAGCCCGTCTAACATCGGCTTCTTAGCACCAAAGTACTGGAAGTAACGATCGATTGGATTATTCATTAATCCTTGATGACTGAAATCAGGGACTTCAGAACGAATGTTTTGCTCTGCCTGTTTCATCATGCCAAGAATCGATTCGTTCATATAAATGACGTTGTAATTTCGATCCGCAATCATCACATTGGAACTGGCATTATCCAGTGCATTTTTAATTCGGGCATTCACACTGGCGATCTTACGTTCTTCCTCTTCTTTATCACGCCCAACTCTGAGGCTGTCGCGCATTTTCAGCATGGAATAGAAAACACCTTCCGGTTCCCGCTCGTCGTATTTTTCATCCAATTCGCCACGAGAAATTGCGTTGGCAATCTGTTCGAGTTCACTTGGGTCTTTACCCAACTGCCTCATCACAACATTGGTAAGCATGTACACAACCCCAATACTCACCACAATGGCGACAACAAACACAGCAAGGATGGTCGACACGGCGCTTTCGTTTTTATCACGCAACTCTGGTCCTAATTGGTCCTGATCCGCTTTTACGGACAACTTCAACTCTTCAACTAAAGCAGCAAACTGTGGACCGATTACGTCCAAGGTATTGGCGACTTTGTCATTTCTGTCGACGATGATATCAACCACACTCTGGAACGCCGTCATGTACTCTTTTTCCATGCTCGACAGTTGGTTTATCAAAGCCAGATCGGAAGCGTTATCAATGAGTGTTTTGACTTCCTGCATCTCTTTGTCAAAGCCGCTGAATTCGGAACGAACCCTATCTGCTGCCGAAGTTTCGTTGCTTTCTAAGTATTTGATGACATACAAACGACCAAGCAACAGGTTCCGCATCGCCAAACCGGTTCGGTAAGCAAGTTCAGAATTGTTATTCTCTGAAGCACTTAGCATTAACGCGGTCAGGCTTTTCTCCATTTGAGGACCACGTACGTTCAAGACGCCATTCACCAGTTCGTCGCGCTCGACGCGATAACGCTTAATGATTTCAAATGTGCCGCCATAACTGTGAATTTCTTCATTCAACAGCTTAACCATCTCTGCCCTTTCGGGTTTGTTGATTTCTTTGTCTGCGACTTTCAGCAGATTTTCTACTTCTTTGAAATAGTCGTCGTACTGATTTATGTCTTTCTGGCTGCCAGTCAGAAGAAAGTCTTTCACGTTCATTCTAACCATCAGCATGTTGGATTGAAGGATACCAGCGAGGTTGCTGTCTCTTGCTAGTTCCCGGTAGTTTTTAAAGCCATCTGACGCTGTTGTTAAAGCCAAGTAAGAGGTAAGCCCAATGACGGCCAAAGTAATCAGTACTGCACCAAATGCAGCGATTAGCTTGGCTTTGAGCGTCTTCAACAACGGCAACGATCTCGTTGATTTTGCCATTATGATTTTCCCTATTTCGTTGTTGGGATAGGAATCCTCGCGGATTAGGGAAAGTATAGAACCTAAATTACGAAGCAAATCACATCGCTATAAATGGCATATGGAAGCTTTGTAAAGGCAGAAGAGATTGAATAAGAAAGAAAAAATACGCTCAGTGCAAGGTCGGAAGGGTTAGTGCAATCGAATAACTTATAAAATCCTCTACAAAATTTTTCTTTTATTATCGGCTCGTAGTGAGAACCAGATCACTTTATATGCAAATGATTCTCACTTTTCTGCTCCAATTCGAGACAACAGGTCGCTAGAAATACCAGTTAGAACTGATTGTTGCTTCGGATTTTACCCCAATAAGACAATCAGACTGGCAGTTCTGACCATTGCCTTAAATGGAAAGAGCAGGAGTATGGGTTACACACTTACTGCTCTGATATCCACTCAGAGTTACTAGAACTCAGGTGATCGCCACTAAGGTTGCAATAGCGGGGCTGGCGGATACTGGTCCGTTTGGATCAGTTGTTTCGCAGTGCCTCTTTGTTTTGCTACTTTATCAATACGTTTCATAAGAGCGGCTCTATCTGGTACACGTTCTATCAGGTCGACCAAAGCAAGGTGATCTCTTTGCTTTATCCATGCCTCACGTTCAGGCTGGAAGTAGTTGGCAAAATCAGGAATGTTGTTTTTCCCCATTTCAGCCATCACTTTGCGAGCTAAGAGCTCCGTTGGTCCAAGGCGATTTTCACTCGCCGAAGATGGATCTTTAGCATCAGTTAATACATGCATAATTTCGTGGATTAACCCAAGCTGCCAATGCTCGTAGCGAGGTGTATCCGGTGCGGGTGCAGCGCCGACTTTAATCAATGGTGTACCGTCAGGCGTTTCCGCGAATTGCATGTGCACATAGATCGGTGAGTTTTGTGGATCATTAACGCCCAAAACATGCTCTGCAGTGACATTTCTTAATGAACCGAAGGTATCTTCAGCAGCATCAGTCAACTCGTATTCGCTTTCATACAAAATGCTTTCTAGCGGATCGTAATTTCGCTGTTTACTGAACGATATTGCGTGCTGAAAAGTTTCAGACAAATGCAACGCTTCATGGACAGTTCGCTCAATCGAATCTGCGGTGTATCTGTCTATGAGTCTTCGATAGCTATCACGAATACCTAAAGACACATTGTCCTCAATCTGTACTCGAGAAGGGTAATCAAGCGCATCCTGCGAACCCATTGCAGTCACATGTTCAACATAAGAATCAAGGAACTTATTCATCCCTCCTTTTAACCCATGCCTGGTAATGCCATAGAATTCACCTTCGATATCCAGAGGGAAAAACTCATAACCTGGGTTATTATTCATCTCTAGTTTAGGTCTTCCTGCGACACTGATTTCCCGAGCCGGAAAAATATACACTTCCCCTTGATGCCTAACACGCACAAATTTGTGTCGTACCCCGTCGAAACGAGCATACTCACCGTTAGGTTCGATATTGGCTTCCGGTGTCGTCAGTTTGCGTAGGTGAGTATTAAATGTGTCAGTGTCAACTTGTGGTTGTCCTGTATTTATTTCTCGTACAGGCTTATATAGAGTTTGCATCTCTATCGCTTCAGCAGCTTGAACATCATAAAATGTTTCTGGGGTCCTGACCCCGGTATACACTTCATTTGCTTGTTCATGCATCTTTCCGCGAAGGTGCGCCACCTGATAAAATGTGCCCATAACAACTGCATCAAAAATCAAATCTTTGTTGTTTGTTACGGCGCCTCTAATTCCCTGAACAGTCGCGAAGATTGGTGCTCCTGTTCCTAAGTCGAGTGCTCCCAATCCAGCAGAAATCATCATTTCTCTGCCCTGATCATGCTCACCAATGGAATATCTAAATAACCCTTCACCAGCAAGCTCCACCTCGGCGACTGGGAACCCGGTGACGATATCAGCAACCTGAAGAGCACCATGCAAAATCTCAAAAATGCCTTGATTTGTGTGTCCATCAGCCAAGTCCCAAACGCCATCAACAATCCCACCGAGAATTGGGATATGTGCCAAGGCACGTTTCCAAAGGCTACTAGTAAACTCGTACTGGTTAACAACAGTATCGTCATTTAGCTGTCGGTAGACATCAAAATACATCTGGTAAAGCCTTGCCAGATATCGCGGTTCAATTCTCTTACCGCGATAGCTTTCAGGAATAGTTATACCATCCGCTGACTCAGCGGGGTGACCACCGAATTCAAAAAGCCTATGCCAACTGATGTGGTGGATATTGTCTTTTGCAGGTCCGTATAGAGTCCAACTAATTAGATTGGCATCCGGATGCTTGTCATAAAGAGACTGATGACCACGCTGCAGCCCTAACAGGTTTTCTAAGTCCCAGACATCAATCTTATCCTCTTGAAGTAACTGATTGACTTCATCAACAAACTGCTGCTTCAGCGTGTCAAAAGCAATGTTAGAAAACTCTGGAGAAGCCAGGAATTCATTGAATTTTTTATCGAATTCAGTCTGTAATTCTGGATATTGACCGCTGCTAGTGAAGGTATATAAGTTCTCACGAATATGAAGCGGAATTGAAGGAATCGTTACCAGACCAAACCCTAATGGAGAGTTGCCGTTTTTCCAGTCCAGGTAAGGTAAGATGTCTTTTTTGTAAAGCTGAACCAAAGTAGCATGCCCTTGGGAGATAGGTCCTTTATCGTCTGGTGCCGCAGAGCCTGTCGGGCTTCCCGGAGAACTGCTTTGTTCATCAAAAAAAAACTCGTATTGCGTTTCTAATACATCCTGGATTTGCTGTTCAGAAGGGATTTCCACGCCATAGAATCGTTTGGCAACAATTTCCGCTGCGACGTGATCAATAGAAACGTGCCTAGGTATACTGAGGTATTTGGTGTGTAAGCTCTGCATTGCAGATAATTTATCTTTCGCATGAGCGATACAATGATTATGAGGAAAATTATTTACTGAGGAACTCTGAGAAATATGAGTTTTACAATACTGTTCCGCATAAGAAACGGGATCAACTTGGGCTTGAGAATAAAAAGCACTTGTGGAAGCCAGAAGGAATATCCCAGAAGAAAGGAACATAGGCTTAACAATGTTATTGAATTTAAATTGTGACGAAAAGCTATCAAACACAATAGACTCCTTTATTGTTATTTCATAGTCACCAAAGGAATGTAATCCATATGAGGGCACAAAACCAACCAAACATAGCAACGCTAATTTGTTGAAACTTAAAAGCCAACCCATGCAGAAAACATCAGTTTATTTATGTAAATCATTAATAACTTACAAATAACATTGATTGTTAATTAGATACCTTTATAAAATAAAAGCCTACAACCATGTGTTATTTGCCGTAATTAAGTATTGGTAGGAAACCGTTATAATTTATTTTTTAATTTGAAATCCTCTTATTTAAACCTAATTGATAATTATATTTACACGATTTTATAAAATCAAAGTCAATTAGATGTAAAAGCCAGATGTTTTTTTTGATTGCAGCTCACACAATTTCCATTTCGTACAATTTAAAAGGTGTATTAGTTAAATCTTTCCTTTGGAATCATATGGTATTTAACACATATTAATCCGAAATGGCATATAAATAGATTTAATATAAAGAGGCTTTAGATAAACGAAGAAACAAAATGGGCAGCTAAATTATGCTGCCCATGTATCCTGTCGGTTGACCTTAGATAAAAGTATTCGACCTACTGGTGGTATACCCAAGGGACCTCAAGATGCAGGATTCAGAGCCTCATATTCTGTTTCAGTTCAAGGAAAAGAACGCAGCGGAATGACTGGTCCTTTCCAAGTTCTTTGACAATGAAATGGGACAGAATATGGGCTCCCAAGGGCGAGTTTAACTGGCTTTCATACTGCGTTACCGATTCTTGATTTAGAGCCACTAGATCTTCAAATCGCTGTCTTGTCTGAAAGCCAGTTAATTCTCGCTGAACCGAGCATCTTGAGGTTACTTGGGTATATAATAATTAATATGCCGTTATTGACGAACCACCAGCTTTCGGTGGACCAGCTCTAATCCGGGTTTGTATCTTTTAGCGGACGCATTGATGCCCATTTCCATTGCGTGGTCGGCAATCAACTCAAATTGTTGGGGTAAGGAATTTACTTTGATAGGCAGAAAATCCAAAAGACGGTTATCGCCAAATGTCGCCAGCTTAATCTTATTCAGTAGTTCAGGCGTTTCCAGCAACCCATCCAGAATGCCTTCTAATAGCGTATAAGAAGTCACAACGATCGCATCCGGGACCGTGTTTTCTCTCACCCACTTTTCAAACAGCCTTCTGCCGTTTTCTCTGTCGAAATGATTTCCGTATGCCTTGTGAGTCTGACAATCGAGGTCTTTCAACGCTTCCAGAAAACCAAACTCACGTTCTTTAGACACGTTCAGTTCTGGCATTGCCCCTAACAGCCCGATAGATTTTACCGGTTCAGACATAATAGATTGGGTAAGAGACTTAGCCCCCTCAAAATCCTCGCTGATGACACAGGCAAAATGTTCGTCATCTAACGCACGGTCTATCGCAATAACTGGCGTACCACTTTGTTGAATCGCATGGTAATAGTCCGAGCCATCCGCCATTGCGCTGGCAACAAACAAAGCATCAATACGACGGCTAATGAGTGCCTGAACGACATTTTTTTCTATCTCGGAATCGTCGTCTGAACAACCAATCAATATCTGAAAGCCAGCCTGTCGCGAGTGCGCTTCAAGCAACTTGGCAAGCCTCGCATAACTGGTGTTTTCCAGATCAGGAATCACCAGACCGAAAGATCGGCTACTGCCAGCCCTGAGTGCTGACGCCGCATGATCGGGGCGAAACTTATGCTCCTCGACGACAGCCATCACTTTCTTCTGTGTCTTTTCGCTGATTCGGTATTTCTGCGCTTTACCGTTAATCACATAGCTGGCTGTGGTTTTAGATACGCCAGCCAGTTTCGCGATTTCATCCAGTGTCATATCAAAACCTAGCTTGTGTGCGATGGATCATACTTCCGGATCCTAATGATATTTGGGAATTGAATTATAAGCTGAATCGTTTCAGTATAAAAGCTGAAAGGATTCAGCAAATCCATCAATGTGACTGAAACACCAAAATGACGTCCATTTCATTTGCTGAATTTTTTTGGAAATACTGCTGAAACGATTCAGCTTAAATTATTAGAAAGCCAGTACCCTAATGCAAAGAGGTCACCATGCTGACACTAGATAAATCCGATATCACCTTAAACTGCTCGGCTGAAAACAAGCAGCAGGCGATATTGCTCATTGGCGAAGCCCTGACTGAAAAAGGATTGGTCAGTTCCAATTACGTAGAAGGAATGAAAGTAAGGGAGGTTCAGGCGTCTACTTTTCTGGGCAACGGAATTGCGATTCCTCACGGCACCACAGACACCAGAACCTTAGTAACAAAAACAGGCGTGAGTATCCATCACTTCCCGAATGGCGTTGACTGGGGAGAAGGCAATACGGTCTACCTAGCGATAGGTATTGCAGCTAAGTCTGATGAGCATCTCTCCATCTTAAAACAGTTAACAAAAGTACTTTCTGCTGATGGTGTGGAACAGCGACTAAAAAACGCAGACTCTCAGGAAAGCATTGTTCAAATCATCAATGGCGAATCTGCCGATCATTCGGTTTTAACCGAGGCATCTGTCCTAATCGATTTCCCAGCCACCGAAATGATGCAACTGAAAGCGGTATCCGCAGGGCTAATCAATTGCCATCAGCAAAATCAGCACGCCATCGCAAGCCTTATCTCAAGCTCTCCAACCCATTTAGGCAAAGGGTTGTGGTTGGTCAGCACCAATGAGCAGGTCGAACACACTAGCGTGTCTTTTGTTTCTGTCAGCGAACCCTTTGAGTATGAACACCAAAGCGTAAAAGCCATGATTGCGTTTGCCGCCAAAGATGATGCCCACCTCCCCTATCTGACACGTCTTCAGCAGCTTATTGAGAGTAAAGATGTAGAGCGTCTAGTAAACGCAAACAAAGATGACGTTATCGCGCTACTGTCTTCTGAACAAAATCAACCTTCCCTCCCAGAACAGGCGGCTGGCACAGACGGCGTTCAAGGTATTTTCTCCATTAAAAACGAACACGGTTTACACGCCAGACCGGGCGCAATGCTGGTAGCGGAAGCCAAGAAATTCGACGCCACTATCAAGGTTACCAATCTGAATGGGGGTGGGCAGTCAGCCAATGCTAAAAGCCTGATGAAAGTGATAGCCCTAGGCGTTAAACGTGGGCATGAACTTAAATTCATCGCTCAGGGTGAAGACGCACAACAGGCGATAGATGCCATCGGTCAGGCGATTGCTTCAGGTTTAGGAGAAGGATAGACCATGAAAAAAGTCGTAACCATCACCCTGAACCCAGCACTGGATCTCACGGGTTCTCTAAATTCCCTCAACCAAGGTGGTGTCAGTCTGGTCGAGCAGAGCAGCTTTCATGCGGCAGGAAAAGGTGTAAACGTTGCACAGGTACTTCGGGATCTGGGCGCGGAAGTTGCGGTAACGGGCTTTCTTGGTAGAGACAATCAGGAAATGTTCTGCCAACTGTTTGAGAAAATTGGCGCAAAAGATCACTTCGTTCGTGTAAACGGTGCAACCAGAATCAACGTAAAGCTTGTGGAAAGTAATGATAAGGTCAGCGACGTAAACTTCCCCGGCGTGTCTGTTTCTTCATCCGATAAACAGAAGTTCGAGCAAAAACTGAAAGAGTTATCACAGGAATACGATGTGTTTGTCCTCGCGGGCAGTTTGCCTGTTGGCGTTTCACCGGAAGAGTGCCAGAACTGGATCTCCATGCTTCAAGGTTCCGGCAAGCAAGTGTTATTCGATAGCAGCCGGGAAGCCTTAAAAACTGGTCTCGCTGTCTCGCCTTGGTTAATCAAACCCAATGAGGAAGAGCTAGGTTATCTGGTTGATAAGAAAATCGAATCGATTGAAGAATGCCTTAATGCTGCCGCTTATCTTGACCAGTTTACTATTCCCAATCTCGTTATCTCTCTGGGTGCAGAGGGCGTGCTCTGGAAAAAAGAGCAACGCTGGCTGCACGCCAAACCACCCAAAGTCGACATCGTGAGCACCGTTGGCGCCGGAGACACTCTGGTGGCTGGAATGTGCTGGGCTCACCTGAATCAATGGGATGATAAAGATGCCCTAGCCTTTGCTACGGCTCTGTCTGCCCTTGCCGTAAGCCAAGTAGGTGTTGGCGTCCCGGATATCGAAAAAGTTTCCTCTCTACAACAAACAATAAAAATAACGTCACTAACTGAAGCCATAGATTAATAAGGTCAAGAATATGAACATCTCCATAGTTACCGCTTGCCCCAGTGGTGTTGCAAACTCAATCATCGCAGCAGGGTTACTCAAAAATGCCGCGCAGCAACTCAATATCCGTGCTCACATTGAATGCCAGTCCAGCGTGATGCCGGTAGACAAGCTATCGCAAAGTGCCATCGACAGCTCCGACATTATTGTGATTGCAGGTTATCCGGGTATTGATACCCAGCGTTTTATTGGCAAAAAGGTGTATCAGGATAGCGTATCAAACGTCGCGCAAAATGCTGAAGCATGGCTTTCCCATGCCATTGAAAATGCAGCGCTGTTGCCTGCTAGTGACGCTGCTGTCGAAAAGGTTGAGGACCCATCGGCAGAAAGCACCAGCAAAAATATTGTTGCGATCACTGCCTGCCCAACGGGCGTGGCTCATACTTTTATGGCGGCTGAAGCCTTAGAAGACGAAGGGAAACGCTTAGGTCACAACATCAAAGTTGAAACCCGAGGCTCGGTTGGTGCTAAAAACCAGTTAAGTGACGACGACATCGCCAATGCAGATCTGGTTATTATCGCTGCTGATATTGATGTTCCTCTGGACAGATTCAATGGCAAGCTCATGTACCGAACCACAACCGGGCCGGCATTGAAGAAGACCAAACAAGAATTTGAGAATGCCTTCCAGCAAGCCACCACTTACACCCACACTGCCAAACAAGACAGTAATTCGTTTAAGAAAGAAAAGACAGGGGCATACAAACACCTGATGACAGGCGTCTCTCATATGCTTCCTTTGGTCGTCGCTGGCGGTTTGGCGATTGCATTTTCATTTGTCTTCGGGATCGAGGCGTTCAAAGAAGAAGGCACCTTAGCTGCCGCTTTGATGACGATTGGTGGCGGCTCTGCTTTTGCACTTATGGTTCCCATTCTAGCAGGCTTTATTGCTTTCTCTATTGCAGACAGACCGGGTCTGGCTCCGGGTTTGATTGGCGGCATGCTGGCTAGCTCTACCGGCGCGGGTTTTCTTGGAGGGATTGCAGCAGGCTTTATTGCGGGTTATTCCGCCAAGTGGCTGGCAGAAAAAGTATCCCTGCCGCAATCCATGGAAGCGCTAAAACCTATCTTGATCATTCCGCTTGTCGCAAGCTTGTTCACCGGTCTGATCATGATCTATGTCGTAGGAACCCCGGTCGCCAGTGCTATGAATGCGCTGACAGAGTTTCTGAACAACATGGGCTCCACTAACGCCGTCCTGCTTGGCATTATCTTAGGCGCTATGATGTGCTTTGACCTAGGTGGTCCGGTTAACAAAGCGGCGTATACCTTTGGGGTTGGTCTTCTGGCAACCGAAACGTATGCTCCGATGGCCGCGGTTATGGCGGCTGGTATGGTTCCGGCTTTGGGTATGGGTTTGGCAACCTTCCTGGCTAAAGATAAGTTCGATGCCAGTGAGCGAGAAGCAGGAAAAGCATCATTTGTTCTCGGGCTGTGCTTCATTTCAGAAGGTGCCATTCCATTTGCAGCAAAAGATCCTATGCGTGTCATTCCAGCGTGTATGGCCGGTGGCGCGCTGACAGGTGCACTTTCTATGTTGTTTGGTGCAGAACTCCTGGCTCCGCACGGAGGATTGTTCGTGCTGCTTATCCCGAATGCAATCAGCCCGGTACTGATGTACCTTGCAGCCATCGCGGCGGGTACAGCATTGACCGGCTTTGGTTGTGTGGCGCTTAAGAAACAAGCCGAAATGAAAGCCGCTACCGCTTAAACTGAAAAAGGTGCTCAATTGAGCACCTTTCTTTATCACTTCTAACGTCGTCTATACTCCACGCCGTCTAAACCTAAGCAGCGCTAACAGTGGCACGATCCACCACGCCAAGCTACCGGCCTCTGTATCACCATTGTTTGTTGGTTCAGGCTCCGATTTTGGTGTCACATTTTGAGAAGCAGGATCAGAGGTATTGTATTTCGGAGTTTCATTCCCCGCGAGTACACTGCTTATCCACGGAAGATAATCCGCCACTTCAGTGAAAACGCCATGAACAGAGGAAGACGGATTACCGCATATGCTTGGTCCAAAACTCGCTATACCGATTTGAATGAACTTGCCACCATCAAACCAAACTAATGGACCACCTGAGTCCCCCTGACAAATTGCGCCATACAAACCTGTTGTAGCACTGTAGCTTCCTCGGGTGCAGATATGCCCGCCTTTCACCGAAGCAAAAGAGGTACAGCTGCTGTGAGTAACGTAGTCCAGATCAACCTGAAGAAGATGATCGGATGTGTCGTAATTAGATTTGGTATTGCCGTGACCAATGGCTTTGAACTTTGCGCCACTGACACGGTAGTTGGCAATATCCGAAGCAGAAGGCAAAGGCACAAACTGGTTTGAAGGTACTCCTACCATTTCCGATTCCAGTTCGATAATCGCAATATCGTTCTCCCACAAGTAGTAAGAACCGTCTTTGTAGTCATCACGGTAGTAGAAAGATTTCGCTTTGATTTTTTGTGCTGAGCTGAAATCTCCGTCTCGCTCAAGCTGCAATACAACCGTTGTGTATTTGTTGTAGAAATTGTCCTGCACGCAATGAGCCGCAGTCATGACATGTTTGGAATCCAGAATGGTGGCACCGCAGTAGTTGCTGTAGTAGCCATAGTCATCTCGCCTGTCGTAGTAAAGGCTCGCCATGTATGGGTGATTTGAGATATAGGCATTGCTGCCGTTGACAATGGAAGGAGACACTTGCTCAGCGCCAACTACAGGCTGAGCCGTTAAGAAAACAGCAGTAAGAAACATTTTGCGCATAGAACTCTCCCCTGTAAACATCCCAAGATGTTCAAAGCTCTACTTCTAGTGTAGGAGAGATTTGTTCTATTACCCGTAAAGAATTGTAAAGCAGTCAGACGATATGAGCTAATTTATAAATAAAAAGAAAGCCGATTTACAATATTTTATTCTTTAAATTCAGCCAGTAAGGATAAATTAATCAATAACTTGCCGGTATCTGGAAAAGCTCAGAGCGCACGATTATTTCTTTCTGATCGTACCAGTTATGAATAAAACAGCTAACGCCAGCCAACCCAAACTGCCGCCGCTCGACTCAGTAGAATTGCTCAAACTGTATTTGCTAAGCCATTCTTTGCGAAGCGCATCGGTTGAAACTGCCTTCGGAGTTTCATTACCGTTGATAACGCTGGTTATCCAGCTCTGGTAGTCTTTCACTTCCGTATAAACCGATGTCACACCAGAACTCGATACCCCGCAAGTTCCGGTCACGAAACTGGCTACCCCCACCTGATATTGAATCTGAGAATTAGAGTCGGTCCAATATACTGGTCCTCCAGAGTCCCCCTGACAGGCACTGTTCAACAAACCAGAAAACGTGGTGGTGTCTTTGAAACAGATCTGTTTATCACTCAGTTTATTTCCGTTAAAAAATGTCGCCCGACACTCCGCCTGACTCGCGACCTCAAAATTGGTTTTTAAAAGTGGCAGATAGCCGAACTTCTGTTTACGGTCATCATTATTGCTTTGAGTATTTCCGTGCCCCACTGCGGTAAAAGCAGCACCAGCTGCGCCACGATATGTCGATTCTGTGGTGTCAGTCATAGTAAGAGGGATAGATGGAAAAACGCTGGATGAAAAGGTCAGCGGTGTTTCCAGCTTTAGCACTGCAATATCATTCGGTAACAGGTCAGAATTGGCGTTTGAATAGTCGTCTGGGTAATAGATTTCGCTAACCCGAACTCTTTGTTTACTACCAAAAGGTTGGACCTGAGTTGGAAAATCTTCTTCATTATCAAGTTGCGGTACAACTGTAGTAAACAGACTCGTGACTGTGCTGTTATACACGCAATGCGCTGCCGTCAGAACATGATTGGCATCCAGAATACTGGCTCCACAGAAATTCCCACTGGAATATCGTCCGTCGTATTCCAGTGAGTCTACAAATAGTGTTGCAATACTCGGGTAATCTGCGCTTTTTGCCACTTCCCCATTGACGATCAAAGGCTTGATTGTCGATGCCGAGCAAACTGAGCTCGCCAATATAACGCTCGAAAATAAAATCTGTTTATGCATGAATCCGTTCTCCCCCTATTCCTATTTAAACTAAGAATATATCATTTAACATCAAATCAATGTGACATTCATACAAAAGTAAATCATCCACAATCGCTATATTTTTCAGTGTGTTATGTGTTTATTGGATAAACGAGAAAGGTTCAGGGAAATATTATTTAAATGGAATTGAAACGCCCCAGTAATTGGGGCGAATATTTACTTTCTACGAGTGAAACCGAATAGGAACATGCCTAGTAAGGCGAAAATACCTATCGCCCCGCCCGATGAAGTTGAACCACCAAAAAAGGCTAATCGCTTGTCATGAGTCGAGGTGAAGCTGGGCGATACTGAGCCAGCTAGCACGCTGTCAATCCAGCTTTTGTACTCATAAACGTCAGTAAACACAGTTGTCGTCTGCGGCAAGAATCCACAGGTGGAATGACCGAAACTGGTAATACCGACCTGAATGTTTTTGCTGCCGCTATTAATGTAAACCGGACCACCAGAATCCCCACTACAAGCACTATTGTATCTCTGGGTATTGGGGTTGAATGCCCCTGTTGTACAGAGCTGAGTTTGATCTATCGTTGTGTTGGTAAACGCCGACCCACATGTCGCGGCATCAACATACGTTAACTCAGTTTGCTGGAGCGTATTACTGGTGGTTTTGGTTGAATCATTAGTCAGACCATGACCAATAGTGACGAACGAAGTCCCCGAGGTGGCGTAATTTTTGTTGGTCGGACGCTTTATTGCCACATTGTTTACATCAATGTTTCTTGGGGATTCCAGCTTAAGAATGGCAATGTCATTTTTGCTCGTGTTGCTGTCCCAACCGGGATGAATATAAATCTCACTCACCTGATGACGAGTCACGTTACCAGGATAGTCGGTGCGATATTGGAGCTGAGGCACCACCTTTGTAAAGAGGTGAACGTCTGTTCGGTCATCCACACAGTGGGCTGCGGTAAGCACGTAGCTTTCATTGAGTGTGGTTCCACCACAGAACAATGAACCGTACTGTTGGTTATATTCAAAAGCATCGAGATACAGGTTCACGATGGACGGGAAGTTTTGGACGGACGCGTCTGTTCCATTGATGATGAAAGGGTTAACTTCACCAGAGGCAGAAACAGCGAAAGGAAGCGAAGCCAACAGGGCGGTAACTGATTTACGCATCAAGATCCCTCGAATTGGTAGATTGCTCACGAATGACTTTTAGCCATACTCATTATGTATTTAAAATATTTTCACGAATTATAGCAATTCCTGTCTTAGGTCCGATGTCACAAATGTAATTGCGTGTAAGGAAAAACGGCTGCCCATAAGGCAGCCGTTTCTAATCATTTAATTGAGTAGCAGCAATGCCACTATCCGCGATAGTAACGCTGAGGTACAAACGGCATTTTCTCTACTGTCATTGCCAATTTCTTACCGCGTACTTCGGCGAATACTTCGGTTCCCACAGCGGCAAATTCCGTTTTCACGTAACCCATAGAAACTGGTTTACCCGCCGTTGGACCTGCTGTGCCACTGGTCACGATACCGATTTCATTGTCATCAGCATCAAACAATTTTGCGCCTTCACGAACAGGGGCTTTAGTTTGACCAACCAGACCAATACGCTTGCGAGATACATTCTTAGTCGCGATTTGCTCAAGAATGATATCCGCACCCGGAAAACCACCCGCGCGTTCGCCGTCTGTACGACGCACTTTCTGAATACCCCAAAGAAGGCTAGCTTCTACTGGCGTTGTTGTTGTATCCAGGTCGTGACCGTACAGGCACAGACCACACTCAAGGCGAAGTGAATCACGAGCACCAAGACCAATCCACTCAACTTCTTCAAAATCGGTCAGTGCGCGTGCCAGTTCTTCGGCTTTGCCTTCTGAAACTGAGATTTCGTAACCGTCTTCACCAGTGTAACCAGAACGGCTAACCAGACACTTCTCACCCAGAATTTCAATTTCACGAGCGTCCATAAACACCATGTCAGACACTTCTGGTGCAAGTCGTGCAAGCACGGCAGCGGCTTTAGGACCTTGAAGAGCAAGTAGCGCACGGTCTTCAATCACTTCCATTTCAACCGATGCTGGCAGGTTAGCTTTAAGGTGAGCAATGTCCTGTTCTTTACATGCTGCGTTTACCACTACAAACAGGTGATCGCCAAAGTTTGCCACCATCAGGTCATCCATAATGCCGCCTTCTTCATTGGTGAAGAAAGCATAACGCTGGTTGCCAACAGGAAGATCAACAATATCGACAGGTACTAACGCTTCTAGCGCTTTTGCAGCATCTGCACCGTGCAGTCTAAGCTGCCCCATATGAGAGACATCGAACAAACCCGCCGCATCACGAGTATGCAGGTGCTCTTTCTTTACACCCAATGGGTACTGTACAGGCATATCATAACCTGCGAATGGCACCATCTTCGCGCCTACTTCCACGTGCAGTGCGTGTAGTGGGGTTTTCAGTAGTTCTGTCATTGTATTCTCCATATCGCCAAACCCTGGCTGACAATTTAGACGTTTAACTGGTTTCGGAAGAAGCTGTCTGCTTTTCCTTGCTTGTCTGAAAGGTGAAAAGAAACGCGAAAATGGCGTGTTTCCCCCTTCCCTGTTGTGACTTTCTCACCTGGTGGTTACGCTTTTTGTTTCCACGAAGTTAAGATTTGTTTCCAATAGTAGATAAAGTTGACTTGGTTTTAAACCAGCTTTGCGTGCAAGACCAACATTTTTGTGACATTTCACAACTATTTCACATGGTTGTATTAATGAAAAAATCAGTTAAATGGAAGGAAATGCCCGCAAAATTAGAGGGTTAGAGAAGCAAAGCAAACGTTTGCCTTCACTATAGGAAACTTTTAAGAATTCGAATTATTTTGCTGTGACCCACAAAATCTGTGCATCTTCGTCACTGGTAGAGACCAGCATATGACCCATATTGGCATCGTAATACACGCTGTCTCCGACCGTCATAGGCACAGGTTCATAGAACTCAGAATAGAAGAGTACTTCCCCTTCTAAGATCAATAAAAACTCTTCGCCATCGTGCCTCACCCAGTCGCTGTAATCGTCAAAATCCCGCGCTCGGATTCGGCTCTTAAATGGCATCATTTTCTTATTGGAAAGTTGAGTCGCCAGCAGCTCGTGTTCATAGGTTGGTGTTGGGTGCGGTTTCCCCTCTCCGGAACGAGTCAAATCCCGGCGCCCCGTCGCCACCTTTTTTCTAGGTGGTTCAAAGAGTTGCGGCATATCTATCTTCAAACCATTCGCGAGCTTTTGCATAGCTTGAAAGGTAGGAGATATTTGTTCGTTTTCTATCTTAGAAAGTGTCGAACGCGCAAGGCCAGTACGCTTGCTTGCATCTTCTAGGGTTAACCCAAGTTTCATGCGAATTTCTTTTAGCCGCTTGCCCAGTTTTAGAGGCTCTATATTTTCGTCCTGACTCTCTTTTGCAAGCGTAACAGATGGGTACTCATCGTAGATGTCTTCAGACATGCGTCCCTCTTATTTTCATACTTCCTAATGTTGTTCTTTTATTGTGCACAGAGACGCCTGAACATGAAAGTAGCCGGAAGAAATTAAACAGTGCGCCATGTAGCAATTTCGGAAAACATGTTTCCAATAGGAAATTTTTGATTGATTGTCTTCTCAACTAACGCTATGTTACAGCCTTGTTAGATGGAGAACTTTCTCGCACATTTCTGACGTATTACGTAATAGACCATTTACAAACAAAAATTATTCTGCCATTCGAGTGCAACTTACCCTACAATCCGCACCGAAAAAGCAAACGTTTGGCTAAATCGCAATTCAGATTGCCACCTCAGCCAGATTGGTCACGTAGTAAACGGCAGAAATCGAAAGTTCACAGATTCGCGCTGTTTCTGCTTCAACACGAAAGATAGAAACAGAGAAACAAAGGAAGCCTGGCTTATCTAACGAAAGTTGACCGCTTAGAGTCACATTAAGTCAGACAAATGGAAGGTTATCTGCCATGAACAACAAGTCTTACCAAAACCACAGCCTGGAGAACTTCTTCTCTACTAACCTCTCTGCAACCGATGACGCTGTCTTTGCCGGAATTCAGGCAGAAAATGCTCGCCAGAACGATCAGATTGAGCTTATTGCTTCTGAAAACATCGTCTCTAAAGCGGTAATGCAGGCACAAGGCACATGCCTGACCAACAAATACGCAGAAGGTTATCCGGGTCGTCGCTACTACGGCGGTTGTGAACACGTTGATACCGTTGAAGCAATTGCCATCGAGCGAGCGAAAAAACTGTTCAACTGTGAATTTGCAAACGTACAACCTCACTCCGGCGCACAAGCTAATGGCGCAGTTAAGCTGGCACTTCTTCAGCCAGGCGACACCATTTTAGGCATGTCACTGGACGCTGGCGGTCACCTGACTCACGGTGCTCGCCCTGCCCTTTCAGGCAAATGGTTCAACGCCGTTCAATATGGCGTGGACAAAGAAACACTAGAAATCAATTACGAAGATGTTCGTGCTCTGGCAAAAGAACACCAACCAAAAATGATCATTGCTGGTGGCAGCGCCATTCCTCGCGTGATTGATTTTGCTAAATTCCGTGAAATCGCGGACGAAGTGGGCGCTATTCTAATGGTCGATATGGCGCACATTGCGGGTCTTATCGCAACTGGCGCACACCCAAGCCCACTGCCGCACGCTCATGTTGTTACCACAACAACTCACAAAACACTTCGCGGTCCTCGCGGTGGCATGATCCTGACCAATCACGAAGACATCATCAAAAAAATCAACTCCGCAGTATTCCCTGGCTTGCAGGGCGGCCCTCTCATGCACGTGATCGCGGCAAAAGCCGTCGCGTTTGGTGAAGCTTTGGGACCAGAATTCAAAACTTACATTGATACTGTGGTTAGTAACGCAAAAGTTTTAGCCGAAGTGTTGCAAAATCGTGGCTGTGACATAGTGACTGGTGGCACCGACACTCATCTGATGCTGGTTGACCTTCGCCCGAAAGGACTGAAAGGCAATCAGACAGAAGAAGCGTTGGAGCGCGCTGGCATCACATGTAACAAAAACGGCATACCATTTGATTCAGAGAAGCCTATGATTACATCAGGCATTCGCTTAGGTACGCCTGCCGGAACAAGCCGCGGTTTCGGTAATGAAGAATTTAAACAGATCGGAGAGTGGATCGGTGATGTACTTGACGGCTTAGTTGAAAGCCCTGAAGGCAACGCAGAAATCGAGCAACGCGTTAAGAAACAAGTGAAAGAGCTCTGCAATCGCTTCCCACTCTACCAATAATATTAAACATCCCTAGGAATTTTTTGGAGATAATTCAATGGATAATACACTGAAGTTTGCTGATAGCCACGAGTGGGTTAAAGACAATGGTGACGGCACCGTAACTATCGGTATCTCAGAGCACGCTCAGCAAATGCTTGGCGACGTCGTATTCGTAGACCTGCCAGACGCAGGCGACGACATTGAAGCTGGCGACAGCTTTTCTTTGGTTGAATCTGTAAAAGCTGCGTCAGACATCTACGCACCAATTACGGGTGAAATCCTTGAAATCAACGAAGAGCTGGAAGACAGCCCAGAGCTAATTAACGAAGAACCGTATGAAGGCGGTTGGATCGTTAAAGTGAAGCTGCAAGATGCTTCTGAACTGGACAACCTGAAAGATTCAGAAGAATACCTTAACAGTATTGAAGACGAATAAGTAATCGACGAGTCGCGGTAGATAGAGATTATGACAGAGTTACTTCACCACCTAAGCACGGACAACGAGTTCATTGCACGCCATAACGGCCCGAACAATGCAGAGCAACAACACATGCTGGATGCCATCAAGTCATCCAGCCTGGACGCTCTGATTGAAGAAACCGTTCCTGCTCAAATTCGCCTTGAATCGCCAATGAGCAAAGCTGCTCCTATGAGCGAAGCAAACATGCTTGAGGCGATGAAACAATTTGCCAACCAAAACCAAATCAAGCGTACTTTCATTGGTCAGGGTTACTACAACACCTTCACACCAAACGTGATTCTACGTAACGTGCTAGAAAACCCAGGTTGGTACACAGCTTACACCCCTTATCAGCCTGAGATTTCTCAGGGCCGTCTTGAAGCCTTGTTGAATTACCAACAAATGGTGATGGACTTAACGGGTATGGAAATCGCGAACGCCTCACTGCTGGATGAAGCAACGGCAGCGGCAGAAGCGATGACTCTGTGTAAGCGCGCAGGTAAAAGCAAGAGCAACGTGTTTTTCGTTGCCGATGATGTGCACCCTCAAACCCTTGCCGTGATCCAAACACGTGCAGAGTTTATCGGTTTTGAGGTGGTGACAGGTTCTGTTGAATCTCTATCTGATCACGACGTATTCGGTGCGTTGGTTCAATACCCGGGCACCACTGGTGAGGTTCGCGACCTTACCGAGGTTATCGCTGCTGCACAAGCAAAGAAAACGCTAGTGACTGTAGCAACCGATCTTCTAGCCTGTGCTTTGTTGAAGCCAGCAGGTGAAATGGGTGCAGACGTCGTTATCGGTAGCGCCCAGCGTTTCGGTGTTCCAATGGGATACGGCGGTCCACACGCTGCATTCATGGCAACCCGTGACAAACATAAGCGTACTATGCCAGGTCGTGTAATCGGTGTTTCTATCGATTCAAAAGGCAACCAAGCTCTGCGTATGGCAATGCAGACTCGTGAGCAACACATTCGCCGCGAAAAAGCCACATCGAACATCTGTACTGCGCAGGCACTGCTAGCGAACATGGCGTCGTTCTTCGCAGTATTCCACGGTGCAGAAGGTCTACGTACCATCGCGCGCCGTACACACCACATGACTGCCATTCTGGCGGCTGGTCTGACGAAAGCCGGTTACGAGCTTGCTCATAACAGCTTCTTCGATACCATCACGCTGAACACGGGCGATAAAACTGAAGCCTTGCTTGAAAAAGCACTGCAGGCAAACATCAACCTTCGCAAGCTGGACGGTCAAATCGGCATTAGCTTCGATGAAACCACCACTACTCAAGACGTTGAAGCGCTATTTGGCGTATTCGGTGTGGAAGAGAAAGTGGAAGCTCTGTCTGCTGAAATTGAAGGCAACGAGTTTGCAGCGATTCCAGAAGCGTGCCGTCGTGAGTCTGAGTACCTGACTCACCCAGTGTTCAATACCCACCACAGCGAAACGCAGATGATGCGTTACCTGAAGCAGCTTGAGAACAAAGACTTCTCACTAACTCACGGCATGATCCCGCTGGGCAGCTGCACAATGAAGCTGAACGCTGCGGCTGAAATGATTCCGGTCACCTGGCCAGAATTTGGCGCGATCCACCCATTCGCACCACTAGATCAGGCAGCAGGTTACACAGCCCTTGCTCAAGACCTAAAACAGAAGCTATGTGAAATCACTGGCTACGACGAATTTTCACTGCAACCAAACTCTGGTGCATCGGGCGAATACGCAGGTCTTATCGCGATTCAACGATACCATGCGAGCCGTGGCGAAGGTCACCGTAACGTATGTCTGATCCCAAGTTCAGCACACGGTACGAACCCAGCGACTGCTTCTATGATGTCGATGAAAGTTGTCATCGTTAAATGTGATGACGACGGCAACATCGATGTTGAAGATTTGGCAGCGAAAATCGAGAAGCACAAAGACAACCTGTCCAGCATCATGATCACCTACCCTTCTACTCACGGTGTTTACGAAGAACAAGTGAAAGAAGTGTGTGAAATGGTTCACACGGCTGGCGGTCAGGTTTACCTTGATGGTGCCAACATGAATGCTCAGGTTGGTCTTACTTCACCTGGCTTCATCGGTTCAGACGTATCTCACCTTAACCTGCACAAAACGTTCTGTATTCCACACGGTGGTGGCGGTCCGGGCATGGGTCCAATCGGTGTTAAATCGCACCTTGCACCTTTCCTGCCGGGTCACGTTGAAAACGGTGTAGAAGGTAAAGATTACGCAGTATCTGCCGCTGACTTAGGTAGTGCTTCTATCCTGCCAATCTCGTGGGCTTACATCGCGATGATGGGCACAGAAGGTCTGACAGACGCAACCAAAGTTGCAATTCTGAACGCCAACTACGTAATGGAGCGCCTGCGCCCTCATTACCCTGTTCTTTACCGTGGCACCAATGGTCGCGTAGCGCACGAATGCATTATCGACATTCGCCCGCTAAAAGAAGACACAGGCATCAGCGAAGAAGACATCGCCAAGCGTTTGATGGACTACGGTTTCCACGCACCAACCATGTCGTTCCCAGTTGCTGGCACACTAATGGTTGAACCAACTGAATCTGAAGATTTGGCTGAGCTAGACCGTTTCTGTGACGCAATGATCGCAATCCGCGAAGAAATGGCAAAAGTGAAAGAAGGCGAATGGCCACTGGACAACAACCCACTGGTTAACGCACCTCACACTCAAGCTGACCTGTCTGAAGCAGAATGGAACCGCCCTTACTCTCGCGAGCTAGCGTGCTTCCCTTCAGTACAAGCAAAAGCATCGAAATACTGGCCAACGGTTAACCGCGTAGACAACGTTTACGGCGACCGTAACCTAATTTGCTCTTGCCCAAGCATTGAGAACTACGAAGACTAAATATTAGTTTCTGTAAAATTTTAAAGGCGAACCGATTGGTTCGCCTTTTTGTTTTGTGATGGTTAGAGCTTCTAACTTGTTATGGGACACTTCTGCGTTACGAACTGCCAACTGTGAAGCTTATGGACATTAACGTGTTTCGAAAATTTGAATGTTAGAGGTTAATGGATTAGTACAGGTATGGAAAATTGGGACAAGCTCCACCATCAGTGATGGAGCGAGAGCACACTAGCACAGTTGCCTTGCATACTAAAAACCTACATCATAATTTCTCTAACAACCCTAAATTATGCTTCTTATTGAACGAAGATGCGCCACCAATGTAGTCTTGCGCAATATTAGAAATAGTATTTATCAATTTTAAATCCGTTGTTATAAAACCTACTGGAATACTGACCGGGTGCGTTTCTGGCCTTGACACGTGGTAGCATACAACGGCGAAAGTTCCCTCTAGTACAATGACCTCTACACTTCCCCCAAGAAAACCCTCAATTAGTCCATGGAGGTTATTTGAACCCTTCCTAAATTCATTTTTCCAAGCTCCAATCGTTCGCCTATCCGTTATATCTGTCAACGGAAGAAAAATGGAAGGGGTATATATACGTTGAGGGTTCTTTTCTTGTGTAAGCTGCGCTTGTTCTATTTCATTGAAACAAAACTCAAGCTTTTTACTTTTTCCCCAAAAGGCGTCAGAAGGAGCAATCCACGTTAGTTGCTTTGCAGCTTTCTCCTTTGACTTCATGAAAGATGTTGGAAGACCCTTCAAAATCTTTCGAATATGCTCCCAGTTATTTCCAGCATAAATAGGACCTACAAATGGGATTTCTTTTTTATCATCAAGCAAAGCTTCTGCATAACGATGTCCTAATGCTGCAATATCTATCGAGTTGCTATTGAATATATCTTTTGTCCAAGTATCACCAAAAGATTTCATAGCCAAACCAATCTCTTGGATGTTCTGGCCCTTTTGGGATTGATTTAACGCAATAGTTATTGCTTCATGCACTTCAGAGGAGTCATCTAAATTATCAAAGTCTTCTCGTTCAATAGCTTTACCTTCTTGATCAATTGCAAAGTAAGTCGTTAAACGCATTGGATCTTGTGTTAGTTTACTAACAGAATCAATAGTATAAATGCTAGGCCGTTCACTTCCTTCTGTACGAACACCTTTTAAGTAATCATTATCCAATAATTGATAGAAATTCCTTTGAAAGTTTGACTTTGCTAACCGTTCTGTTTCGGAAAGTTTTTTGTTATCAACGGATAACTTGATGCCAGCATGCCACCCACCAGAACTGCGTTTATTTCCAATGCAGTTAAAGCCGCAAAGTTCAAATGAAAGCGCAGCACCGGTTTCTTGGATTGAGTTGGTTTTAGGCAGTTTACCAATACCTTCGAAGTAGCCTGCTGATTGCTGGGTGAGTTGAACTAGGCCCTGCTCATTAAAAACAAGGTCCCCTTTATCCATCAAATCACCAATGGCTTCATTAACTTCAAGCTTATTTAAACCCAAATAAGTTGCAATCTGAGATGGTTTCATAGGTGCTAGTTGCACTAACCTCAGCACAAACTCTCTTATGAACGAAAGTCCCTGCTTGGTCACGTATGAAAAGCGAAAGTTAAAACGCTGAGCAGGTACTATGAAATCTACCTCATGATAGTTTAATCTAATTTCTTCAGTCATTATTTAACTCCATTAAGGTCGCTATTGATTTTGTGGATACGATAGTCAGACGAATCTTTAGCTTGTCCAGATATGTAACTTAGTACTTTGCCTAACGGCAGTGTACTGTTGTTTCCCTGCCACATATGGGTTGAACCAACAATCATCAACCGATCCATTGCCCTAGAAATAGCAACATTAATGCGATTCGGGGTTCTCAAAAACTTTGGTTTCTTATCGCGACTTGAGCGAGTTACTGAGAGGATAATGACTCTATTTTCTTTACCTTGATAGCTATCGACAGTATCAATCTTAATAAGGTCCTTAAAGTCATCGGTCCACTCTATTTCTTTGAATTTTTGGCGAATTAGTCTTTTTTGTTCGCCATACATGCAAATAACACCAATGGCTGCTTCACCTTTTTTCACCACACCTTTTAGTTTTGCGACAAACTCGGGTTTATTAGCGATATCTTTTAATAAGTTGATAATGATATCTGCTTCTGTTCGGTTATATATACTGACACCACGATCCCCTCGATGGTAAGCCTTGTCACCCAAATGCGATGTATCAATCCAAGAAACCACACTTTGCAGCATTTCTGGCGCAGCACCATAGATGTCAGGAACTTTACGCTCACCATTTTGTAGTTCACCTTTATAGAAAGTATCCGAAACAATATTTCCAATAGGTGGTGCCATACGGTACTGAGTCAATAAGGATGCGCCTGCTTGCTTGCCGTATGGTGATTCGAACGCTCTCGCAAAATCACTTTGCAAGACAGCATCGAGGTCAATCTCTTTGTCGGCCAAACCAAGTTTAAGAGCCAATGCTTTTTTATGAGCATCAGAATACAAAGGCGGTAATTGTTTATGGTCACCGACGAGTAAAATTCTTTTACCCGATTGCATAGCTATAGCAAGCTCACTCGCTATTGAACGAGCTGCTTCATCGATAATAACCCAGTCGTATTGATTATCAGCGATACCTAAATGACGTTGTCCAATGCCAACACAAGTACCAGTCACTAATTGTCTAGAACGGGCAAAAAACTCATCATAATTAACACGCTCGGTTTCAAGTACGTCTAACATATCGCCTGAGATATTGGCTAATGCGATAGCTTTGTCTGCTTCGTCAGGCCTAACTGAATATCTCGAACATAAGTACTGAATCACCTTGGTTTGTGCATCCCGAACATCTAAATTTTCATCGTAACTAATGCCATATTTGCTACTTAATGCTTCGCGGATAGTCGCATCTAAATCAACTACATTTTTCTTAATGATGTGAAGCTCATCTTTTTCAAGCCCCCCATCCTTCATCGACTCCAATGATTTATGCAAAGTATCAATCTGCTTAAACAAAGTGAGCTCAGCTTCCACCAAATCAGTCAAAAACTCAGCCTGTAAGCCAAGAGCTTGAGACAATGATGCAACTCGATACTTCGCTTCAGCTCTAAATAACTCTCTTTTTTCCGCGACTATCGCATTGGAGTAAACATCTTTTAGACCCGTTGAAACTGCACCTTCTCGGTTACTAAATCGAACAACATCCAATTCCGTATCAAGACGAGAACAGTGCTTACGAATCCTTTCTGCTGCCGTATTAACGGCTTCATGCGATTGACTAACTAGAAGAATATTCTTTACATTCTGCTTTTCTATCAAGTGGTGCACAAAGGCCGCAATGAACTCCGTCTTACCTGTCCCAGGGGGACCTTGTAACATCGAAAGAGGCCCGTTACTTAAAAGTTGCTGGAATGCTCTCCTCTGTTGCTGATTCAGGCTAATTTGATTGTTATGCTCATCGGTACGATCGTAACGAGCAAAATCGTCAGACGTCACTGGTTTATCATATTGTACCGTCGGAGAGCTGCAATCAGGATCAAAATACTGAGCCAGGTTGCTAACAACACTTTCATGTTCCAAGATGCGCTCTAAGGCTGCCTTACGTTTAACGTAAGAAGCTTTATCTTGCTTTGTACGGAAGAAAACTTGGTCTCCATCCTCTAGATTCCTTGCTTTGAAACCGACGCGATGTAATCTAATCTCATTGAGTGCACTTTGTTTAAGCTTAACTTCGCCAAGGCGAATTTCGTCATCGCCTACAATTCTTAAAGCTTCAATAACATCATTTTTATTGAATTGCCCTAGTACATCAACGTCAGAAGCGTATGGGAGAATGAGTTCGTCATCAGAATCTTTTACTTCGTTTGCTCCCCCAATTACCTCAATATATGGATAGGCTTGGGTTTCAGTCTCCAGAACTGCTTTCCATAATTTATCAGTTGATATTACAAGATGATCTGGAGACGTATTTTTAGCTTCAATGTTTTTAAATACTTGAGCTAGTTGGCTAGTAAGCCCATCAACTTTCTCCTCTTCTTCAATCGGTTTGAGTACCGTTTCTACCGTTCTATTAAATGACTCATTGCCCATTAGCTTTTTAGTTAATTGGCTTAATTCCATAACAGAACCAGACTTAATCGTGATAGCAAAGTCTAAAACCAGTTGGCACCTTTCTATATCTTTCGGATGAATAGAGTCTCTTGCACGAGGAGGTAAAGAAACAATAAAGCCTCTTTCATTCGTTGTATAAATAACACGAGCACTACCGCCAAGCCCATAAAAAGTAACCACTACATCAGTGCTGTTTTGGTTACTTTTCTCGACATGGACATACAACTTTCCGTTATCGGGATAAATTGTAATCGTTTCAAAATCTTTATTGCTGCTAATAGTAACTGGGGCAATATTTACAGTTTTTTTAGGTTTTAAAGCGGCTTTAAATCGAACAAGATCTTTGAATCCTGCACTAGAATCGGTCACCTCAACCTTTAGGGCATCACTGAGCTCCGGGAATTCACTTAAATCGACTCCCCACTCACCACCTAATAGCTCGAACGACAATCTCATGACTGCAAAATTATCTCGCTCAAAAGGTGTACAGTTATCTATATTTTCGGGACTATAACGATGATTTCTCGGTTCATCACCATCAGTAGAGAAATCAGGAGCGTCGATTAACGTTAGGTCAAAACCGTCAACTGTTTTAGCTAGAATAATGTTTTCTGGGTGTAAGTCACCATGATAAAGGCCAAGCCCGTGTAAATGCTCTACAGACTCAACCAACTTATCAATCACTGCCAAGCGTTGCTTGCTGCCAATTGATGCCTTATCCCAAGTTAACCCTTCAACCTTATCTGTTACCATAAATAGGCTTGAAGACTTAGTGGCAATGCCAAACTCTCTAACACATGGCAGACATGGTGGGTTTATCGATCTGATCTTCTCAAGGCGTTGTAAAAAATGCAGTACTTTATAGCTCAGTGCTGGGTCGTCAATTGATGGATTAACATTAAGCCATGCTTTTACCATTAACCCACCTGATACATAAACTTCCTTCTCGTCAGTTTCCACGATAAGATCATCATCTTCACGATATTGGCGGGAGTGGCTAATGTTTCTTCTATATGGCTCAAGTTCACTATCATCAAATTCAAATGTACATGCATCGCTCGGCTCAGCTTCTTTTAAAGCATCAAACAGCTCTTCAGCATTATGATAGCGCCCCCTAGCAATAGCGTTTTCTAAGACCAAACTGTACCATTCTGAGCAAGAAGCTAGCCTCTCATTTAGTTTTTCTAAACTAACCGGCGAAATTCGTTCGTCATTAAAAATATGCCAACACAAAATGCCAAGTGTTTTTACATCACTTTGAAATGGAGAAAGCCCGTCGTCCGCTTTTTTACCCGATATAGATAACTGCGAGCGATAATCACCAACAGTGCCAATGGGTTGATGGTAGGCAGAGATGAAGTTAGATAATGCAATCTCTTTACCAGGAGAAATCCAAAGACTATGGTCTCCTAAATCACGGTGAGCAACTTTCATCTTATGCAAGTCTGCAAACTTCGCTACTAGCAACTTAACCAAGTTTGCACGGTCAACATCAGAGAAGTTTTTACCAAACTTACCGATGAATTCGTTAAAGCGACTGTGGTTTGGTGGAAGTTCAAATACTTCGTTAAATTCGGTCGTTACATCATCAGGCTGTACATTGGTTAAAGAACGTAAACAGTGTTTATATAGGTCTAAGTTCTGATGCTTGATATAGCTGAGCACCTCACGCTCCCTAGAAACGATGCTATATCGACCTTCAGGTGTCCCGCCTTTCACGCCATCAAAATTTTTAAAATTCCAGACACGCAGTAACGCTTCATCCTGTTTAGATGATTCTGATTTCGCTAAAAATTCTTTGTACAACTTGGTTGGGTGTTCATCAAATATCAGTGATTCAGCTTTATAGCCATTCACACTGATCTGTTTCGGAGCTGTTGAGTTACCTAAAAACAGTGAATCAAAAACATGAAAATCTTGATTCAGGACTTGCGAGTCTGGGTGAGGCCTGAATTTTCCATTGAATGTTTTTTGGTCAGCATAAGTTAAGAATTCGTCTAGGCTAATCGTGTGATGCAATTCTGTATCTGGAAGTTTACTAAAATCAGCATTACCGGACATCACTACAAAAAAATGAACTTGAGGTAAAAAAACCTTATTGGTGAATTTATGCCTTTCGCGTTTGAGTTTATTATCTAAAAGAAACTTCTTGTTGCGTGTTACGCTAACCGGAGATCGCCCCATTAATTGGTTATTTTTGTACCACTTATCCTTACTGCAAGTGATCTCTCCGTAGTTCCAATCTTTCAGTTCAATGATGAGAACATTGCAGTGAGTCACAATGACAAGGTCAAACTCACCCTCGTAACCACGATCTGAATCCACAAACCTAAATCCAGCGTATCCTTTCCATGGGAACATTGATGAGCCACCAATACCGCGCAGTTGGTCTTGTAGAGAACCACCTCTTGTTGGTTTGTTTTTCTTTAACTTTGGCTTGGAAAATGCAGCTTTAATTTTATCAATAGCTTTAATTTCTTGGGCTTGAAGCCCTCCTTCCCACAGTTCTATTTCCAAGGTTTACCTCGTTATTCACTAACTTTATGACAATGCAGGTATAATATGCAAAACCTAACACACAAAACTGAGCGCATAATAAAGTATTAGTAAAATTAGGTCAGCCTATAAAAGCAGTATTGAGTTAAAGTTTTAGAGTTAAACTGTTTCGGGGCATTTCTGATTTGGAAATGGCAGAATCGCCTATACGATCACTGCCATGTTAGTTTTGATACTTTAATGCTCGGTATAGAATGAGCTCTACCACAGGTGACAACACTACATTTTGCGTAGCAATTAGCTTATTTGATTATTTCGAGAGAAAACGGTGACTGTTTTTGCTCCACGAGAAAGTGCAACGTAAAGGTGTTTATTGTCCATTCCTCTATCATTAGCATCGAGAATTAAGCAATGATCGGCTTCCAGGCCTTTAAGTAGCAATGTTGAACCAATTGCTCGTTTAGGGATTCGGGTATCACCTTTTTGTCTTATCTGCTCCCTTATAATCATTGCTGACTCTGACATAGTTTTATCCGGTGAACTAACCGACAATGATACTGAGTCCTTCAATGCGGTATATGCGTTTCTACGGTATATCCTAGTACCATTTTTACTCTCAACTTCTTGGAGAGCCGTCAAAATGTCAGAGCGTTCATTACTAATGGCAACGTTAGATAGAGCATGTTCAAAGGTGGTAGGTGGTTGCCTGTTTCTTCCACCAAGAATACTTTGAACACGAGTTAATGTTCGTGTCATTTCAACATTAGTAACCATTGTACTCGCTGTGATAAGAATACTTTCTACCAGATTTATACCGTTTAAACGATCAAACTCGCTAGCTGCAGTAATAACCTGAGCTAATTGCACTTGCTCAACGACTTGAGTCGTATGGCTACTTTGCGCGTATCTATGTCGAGACCTTTCGTTCATTGAACTACCAATGACTAGGAAAGAATCAGTCTGATTTTGTTTAATTATCCTTTGCTGAACATTCTGCTGATTAATAAGGTCAGTCTGAGCGTTACCTGTTAGTGGATGCCACATCACGTGGTTCGGGCAATCGGTAAGATCTAAGATCCCTCTTCGTAGTAGTGTTTCTCTGGCTTCAAGTATCCATTCACCAAGGTCAGGAGCTCCCGCATTGTTCCAACGCCATGGCGTTCCTAAGGTTCCAAGCAATGGAAACCTTTGTTGCACTTCTTGCTGCCAGTCAGGCATTGGGCCTGCAAAACTGAATATGCATTGCATCGGGTCACCAAAAACCACCGTTGGCAGCACTTGTGAAAGGGAGGCGATGATATTATGTTGGTTGTTGTCACAATCTTGGTATTCATCTACTAGCAGTCTTGAATATGAAGCCTTTATGATTTCGTGAAGCCCCCCTGAATTAAGAGAACTAAGCACCGAACGCCTGAGTTCCGGATAAAACTGTCGAGGATTATCGGGTGATGCGCTGATTGGGCAAGATGTCGGAAAACTGTTAGCTATTCGAAGCGCCCAGCCATCAATAGTTGTCACTACATAATGAGAAGTAGGAACTGATAATCGGCGTAAGCGCTTCTTAAGAGCCGATACACCTGCGGTTGTATGTGTTAGAACCAATATCGGTTTTTGCACCCTAATCGACAAAGCTTCCGTAATCAGGTGTGTCTTACCACAACCTGCAGGCGCAACAATTGAACCTAAATCGCTATCGAGCACAGCTTCAATGTTCATAAATTAATCGCCCAACTAAATAGATTATGTACAGGCGTAGTTAAATCTTCTGTGAAAGAACCGTAATTAGGGCCAATAATATATCTGCCTACATTTTCTGCAGGTTCTATATCTTTAAACCAGCTCTTTTTATTGGCAGCTTTTGCGAGGATTACTCTTTGGTCATCTGTAAATCGGTCAAGGCAATCTTCTAGAGTTACCGACTGATTTGAATAAGCTTGAATATGAGCGTTTATTGAGTCGGCTCCTTTCCTTTCAACGGCCATATTCAATAGTTCTGGGATAATGGTCGTGGGACAAGCAGTAAAGATAACATCCTCTGTTGCTCTATTATGATCCCATTCAAATACAGAAATACCGGCTGCTATAGCATTTTCTCTGTGCTCTCGATGCTGTTCAGCTTTATCTGAATCCTTAAAAATTGCTGTAGGGTAACCTAATGACGAAAAAATTTGCGCTCTTGCAAACATGGCATCACCACCGCCGTCCGCACAATGGACGCCTTTGGATGTAATCGTCTGATCGAAATGAAGATCTATTCCTCTTATTATCCCAATTTCCGTTTTTCCTTCACATACGATAACACTTTTGCTGAAGAAGGATTCAGCGCAAGCGCGTAACGTTGCTTGTTGTAGACCTTCTCCGTTTAGACTGTATATAGTATGTTGAATATGTTTAGGGTCAAAAGCTACCTGAGCCGGTGTAGGTCTGCGCATTACGTGGAGTTGTTGAGCCTGCAATTCACGAAGCACATAAGGCGAGTGAGTGGTGATGAATACTTGCTGCGTTGGCTCAACATCTTTAGAGCCTAGCTCGTTGAGTAAACGAGTAATTCGATATGGCTCTAGTCCATATTCAGCTTCATCAACAATGATTACTTTAGAGTGACTGGCCGCTTTCTGCAGGCCGCTAATTAGAAGTCTGGACGAACCTGTGCCTAATTGTCTAAGAGGAGAATTATCACTGTTGTGAAGACTTATAGCCCCATTGGATAAGGAGATTCCATTTACATCTAATAATGCTTTCAGTTCGCCAACGGGAACACCTAAGTCATTGGATATATTCTGGACTTTTTGCAAAACGCCAGCAACCCCTTCAACTTGTTGTTGTGCGAAGGCTTCACGGGTTTGTCTTCCTAACTGCGCAAGAGTGCTTGAGACATCCAATGTCTCTTCAGAAAGTTTGTTAAGGATTGAACGGCTACCCCAAGCAAGGTTCTGGTGCGCAGTTGTGCCTAAGCGAGCAGGAGATAAAAGCTCTCTATGTTTCCATGGTAATCTACGTTCTAATCCATCCGCTTCAGCCCTTTCCGAATACAGTCGCCAATCTGGGTCTAAGTCACAATCTACAGTTAATTTTATGGTTAGAACAGTTTCAGTACCATGCTGAGGCTCATCAAGGATTTCTTGAGTAGTAGCATTATATCCCCTTAAGAAGAATCCATAGCTTTCGATATTCTTCAGATCATCACGCAGATCACCCAGGGTGATTGTTATCGATAGTGGAGATTGGATATTAAGTTGGTAAAAATCAGCATCGTTGAATGAATAAGAACGTCGAGCACCGAGCGTAAGATCGATAGCATCTAATAGTGTAGATTTACCTGAATCACCGGGGCCAATTAGGCAATTTAACCCTGGCTTTGGGTGCCATGATAGTTTTTTTGATTGTTCTAAAGTTTTGTATTTCTATATGGCGTATAACTGACATGAATAATTCTCTGCGTATTAAAGTAACAAACTTACACCAGTATACGCCTGGCATCTGCTAGATAATAAGATCACCAGCACTGATTTTACATTTTATGATACTACGCACTTAATGCAGACCTCTGAATAAATGAGGATTGAATGCGGTCCAACGAAAACTAAGTAGAAGTGCAGCAGACACGATTAGTCCATGTCCACTCTGGTTGAGGGTAGGTGAAGCCCGTGCTAGCTAGGAATGAGGTAACAGCTTGTTACCCAAATTAATTTTATGGCCGCTAGCGCTTCGTCCAGCACGTTTTGGGGCAAAAATGTGTTAGCCAATGTCCTACTCATTTCTTACCCACGAACTTCAATCTAGATCGCAATGTAAAGCCAAGATCAAAAAGGCGAACCAGTCGGTTCGCCTTTTTGTTATTTCAATATGACTTCTATTTTAGCGGATCGTTGTCTGGCAACGCGTTATGAATCCAGAGTGCCAGCCTGTGTTTGATGTTTGCGCCGTCGAGCTTGCTCTCGGGTAGTGGTGTGATTTGCTTGGCGTCGACCAAGAATAGGTAAATCGCTTTTACTTTTACGGGTTGTGGTGACTGAGGAAGGTCAAAGCCTTGCATCTTTGCCATCTTCCCAGCAATCTCAAGCGCTTTTTTAACCAGTTTATCTTCATTATGAAGCTTAGAGCTTTTTGACATTAATTGAATCCTCTTAATCGCTTGGGCTTAGAATACATTAAGTGCCACATATGGCGTGTTAGTAAGCTCTCATATAGAAAGTAGAAGCACTCTCACATTAAAAAAACGTGAAGCCTGCCAAAACAGTGAGTACACCAAAGCCCCCCATCCTCGCACCTATCTGGAACGTTTAAAACTGTAGAAGCAAATTCTTTTAAGATTTACTCGTTGACAAACTAGGTCGCACGTCCTAAATTAAAAATAGGACGAACGACCTAGTTATTTTAGAGAGACCATATATGCGATTGGGTAAGACAAAACTGAAGATCATTGAAGCGGCAAACACGCTGTTTTACCAGCAGGGATACGAGCACACCGCTCTGTCTCAGATCGCTAATGAAGTGGGGATCTCAAAAGGTAACTTTTACCACCACTACAAAACCAAAGACGACATTCTTGAAGCGGTATTGAACCAGCGTTTGGTCATGGTTGAACAAGCGTTGGTGTCATGGGAAACGGAGTACAAACAGCCGGAACTTAGGATTCGCAGCTTTATTCAGTCGGCAGTGGCTACCCAATCTCAAACCCAGAAATTTGGTTGCCCTATTGGTTCATTAACGGCAGAACTCAATAAGCTGACTCACCCTTCTCAGAATGAAATGAAAAGGTTCTTCGCCTTGTTTCGAAACTGGTTATCAAAGCAGTTTGAAGAGCTCGGTTTTCAAAGCCAGGCAGACCAGTATGCCGTGCATCTTATAACGCAGAGTCAAGGTGCAGCGTTGCTCGCACAAACATTTGAAGATGAGTCCATTGTTTCTGAGCAGGCGGAGCGAATGGAGTCCTGGTTATCAGAATTGATTGAAAGAAAAACAAGTTAAACAGTTGGAGAGAAGAATGGATACAGTAATCATTGATAAAAACAAATTTAAACGCGACTCCTGGACAGAAAAAGAAAACAGCAACGCCGAACTGATCATGGATTTTGTCCAAAATATTATGAATAACCACGACTTCGAGTACGTAAAAAGCAAATACGACAACTCCAACTATGTTCAGCATAACCGCGGAATTCCAGACAAAATGATGGGTGTGATTGAGTACGTTAAGAAGTTTGCTGGTCGTTTCCCGGAGTTCTCTTACGATGTGAAAAGCGTTTATGTCGATGGTGATTACGTTACCCTGCACTCTCACGCGACAATCAAGAAATCCCACAGAGGCAATGATAAAAAAGGCATGAACATCGTCGATACATGGAGAATCAATGGCTCAGACATCGAAGAACACTGGGATGCGATTCAGCCGCTCGATACCTTTATGCGCTTTTATACCCTAGTCGCTGGCGGCGCAGTTCGTAATTCCAATGGTGTTTTCTAAAAACACGCTCAGCAAGGCTGAGCTATGCATAAAAACAGAAGCCAGCAGAGGCAGGCTTCTGTTTTTTTAGGTTTCAACGTCAGGCATTCTTTGGTGGTGTGAATGCCGTCAGTTCGAGCGCTGGACCTTCGTATTTTTCAATTCTCACTAAGGATGAATTGGCGGCGCAGCCGTTGGCTAGGCGAGAGGTTGGAATGTCTAAAGTCAGTGCGTTGGCACAACCGTTTTTGCACAAACCCGATTTGTGGTCGAGGTCTAGCCACCCTCCTTCGTGAATACATACGGAACCTTGCTTGATCCCGTCAGTGACTAATGCGCCCACCAGCACCTGTCCGCGGTCATTGAATGCACGTACCAAATCTCCCTGCTTGATGCCTCTTGCCTTGGCATCCTCAGTATGGATGGAGATCGGCTCGCGATTGGCGATGGCGTAATCTTCACGAATCGCCGCGTAGTTAAACTGGCTATGTAAGCGATGAGCGGCATGGGCGGTAACGAGTTGCAACTCGCCACTTTTCGCATTCCCAGTGTACTCCGTTGGTTCTAGCCATGTTGGGTGTGCCGGGCAATCTTCCAAGGCATAGCTTTCGATGGTTTTTGAAAATATCTCGATCTTTCCACTGGGCGTACCCAATGGGTTGAGCACAGGGTCTTTACGAAAATCAGCATGACGGACAAACTTCGCAGCTTTCTTGTTGAACTTCATTTCAATCAGCTCATTCTTGCTCCAGAATTGTCCAAATTTTGGCATACGGATACGCGCTGTGCGCCCGGCTTTTTGGGCTGTTTCGTAAAACGATTTTAGCCAGCCCATTTCGTCTTTGCCTTCAGTGAAAACATCTTTCCCGCCGGATTTCAGTTTTTCAGCCATATCGGCAAATACATCAAAGTCGTTTCGGGCTTCTCCCTGAGGTTCCACCACCTGCTTCATCGGTACGAGATGCTGGTTACTGTAGTCCCCTGTCATCGTCATATCGTTTCGTTCGAACGAGGTTGTAATGGGCAGCACAATATCTGCATGTTTTGCTGCGGCAGTCCAGTACGGCTCGGATATGACGATCAGCTCTGGTTTTTGCCACGCTTTAATCAGTCGATTGCTGTCTTGATGATGCGTAAAGTTCGCGCCACCTGCCCACCAGATCATTTTGATATCTGGGAACGTGAGATCGTGACCGTTGTGTTTAAAAGATTTACCCGGATTTTCCAGAGCTTCAACAATTCGCGCTACTGGGAACGCATTCACCGCGCCAGAGACTGCCCAGTCGTTCCCTGCTGAAGAACCTCCGCCAACAGACGCGGATATGGCAGGAAGCACCGCAGCATCACGTGTTGGGTTTCCTCCATTGGAATAGTGATAAGACAGCCCAAATCCACCGCCCGGCAAACCAATCTGCCCCAGCATCGAAGCTAGCGTTACCAGCATCCAGTGGCGCTGTTCTCCGTATTGCTGGCGCTGGATTCCCCATCCAGACATTAACAATGTGCGGTGTTTACTGAAAATATCTGCCAACACTTCTAACTGCTTCGCGGGTACACCACAGATATTCGATGCCCACGCTGAGGATTTTTCAACGCCGTCTTCTTTACCGAGAAGATAGCTTTCAAAACGGTCGTATCCAGTGGTGTACTTGTTAAGAAATGCCTTGTCGTGTTTGTTATTTTTGACCAGTGTATGGGCAATCCCCATCATCATTGCAACATCAGTCATTGGATGAGGCGCAATCCATTGAACGCTGTCGCCTAAGAAATCAATGGTCTCGGAGCGCATTGGATCGATGGCGATCAGAGTTTTGCCCGATTTCTTCAACTGGTGGAAGAATTCTAGCCCCTGACAGTCTGTTGAAGTCCAGGCAATCTTGAGCGTGTTTAAAGGGTTCATTCCCCAAAGCACCACCACATCACTATGTTCGAGTACGACAGGGTAAGTGGTTTGTTGCTCGTACACTTCGATAGAGCCCATAACGTGCGGCATGATAACTTGTGCCGCCCCTGTCGAATAATCGCCAAGGTGCCCTGAGTAACCACCAGCCATACTCATGTAGCGCTGCAAAAGTGTCTGAGCTTTGTGCAATACACCACTGGAACGCCAGCCGTAAGAACCCGCAAAGACCGATTCAGCGCCATGAGCCTGCCGGATTCGCATGTGCTGTTCATGGATCAAAGCGTAAGCGTCATCCCAGGATACGCGGACAAACTCGTCCTTTCCTCGCTCTCCGGCTGGTGCCGACGGATTGGCAAGATACCCTTTGCGAACCATCGGATACTTGACGCGGGCTTTGGTGTGCACCTGATCCGGTCCCGTCACTTGCAAGCTGTTTGCAACGGTTTGAGCAAGTGCATTCTTAGTCGAAATCAGTTTTCCATCTTTTACTTCACACAAGATAGGTCCCATGCGACCGGCGGTCAGCACACCAGAGCCTCGCTTCGTCTTCGCCAGTGCCGACAAAGGGGTAAACGAAGTGAACGCCAGCGCGCCTGCGGTCATACTGGTTCCTTTAAGGAAACCTCGACGTGTTAATTCAGTCATAATGCTATCCTTCTCTATTTAGTGCCCAGCCACGTCTTTGGCGTGGTGCTGGAAGAACTTGGTAAGTATTTCCAAATCAGGTTCTGAAATGTCGGTTCGTTCGCCCATGCTCTTGGCTACTGGTCCCCATGCATTGACCGTAAAATGATTAGCCGGGATCTTGGAATGGCATGTCGCGCAGTAAACGTTGTCGAGCTCCGTGGCGTACGCCCATATAGGCTCTGGAGAATCCAGCACTGGTGCACTCGTGGTCGCGGTGAGCGTCGCGGTTCGCCACTCGTTTCCGTACTCATCGGCTTCATAATCGCCATGTTTGACCGCTGCCTGTCCTTGTTCGGAAAGCATGGCGACTATCGCTCGCTGCCCTCTTCCCAGGTAAAGCACCTGTTCTGCCCCTTTCATCTGATAAGCCTCCAGACGAACCTCTCGGGAGGTTGGGGTCTGGGCAATAACTTCGAGTTTGGTGGTGGGTCGGATTGAACCGTACTCTCCGATTTCTGCATCAGAAACGGTGTACACATATTTTGCAGAATCTGGTGTCTGATCAGTCAATGCCATTAAACGTTCAAACGCTTCGCTGTCCATTTCTGGCTCCGGGGCAAAGTGAGCGACACCTTTGTGACAATCAATACAGGTTTGTGAATTTTCTATTCCGTATTGATGCATTTTGGCGGCGTCTTCGGTCTGCTCGTAAAGATCCATTGCACCGAACTCATGGCAAGATCGGCAAGTGGCTGAGTCATTGGCTCGCATTTGTTCCCATACGGTTTCAGCCATGGCAACGCGGTGGGTTTCATACAGCTCTTCATCGCCAATTTTCCCGGTCACAAACTCGTGGTAAATGTCTTTCGTTGCCCGAATTTTGGTAATGATGTAATCGATGGGTTGATTCGGGATATGGCAATCGGAACATTCCGCGCGTATGCCCTTTCCATTGGTGAAATGCACCGACCCTTGATATTCCTCATAGGGAATTTGCATCGAGTGGCAAGACAAACAAAATGAAGTGCTGGAGGTGTAGTGCATGACAGCTGCTGAGCCTCCTAAAAGAGCCCAACCGATCAGGACACCCATTGCGATTAATACCGTGATATAACGTTTTCTGTTTTTCATAATTTGAAACACTTATTCACACAATCACACGATTCACTTTAGGTTTACTCCTAAAGTGGTAGTTTCATTTTGATCCACATCATACCCACTCTCTTATTGTGGTTTTTGTCATTAAAACTGATAGATTCATCAATATAGAATGCCAACGCAGTGTTTCCTGCTTAATGACCAGATATCGAAAGTTGGGTTCTAGAGATCTGCGTTGACGAAAATGAGAAATGTCGGGCAGTTATCGAAGTACTGTTAAATTGGGGCTGTGAGGCGTTAGATAAGGCAAGGCACGTATTTGCCTTTTTCATTTTTTACCGTCAATAAATGCGCTGATAAGGTTGACCAATCGTCCAGAATAGATAATAACTATCAAAAACTTAATAACTATAAATCCTATAAATAGAAGGAAACAGACATGGGTCAATCTATGCGCTTCACGCTGCTTGCTGCGTTGATTTCTGGCGCTTTTTCATCTGCCCACGCGACGCAAACAGCGTCAGCAGACTCTTCTCAATCAGATGCTCCACTGTGGTTAAGACACACGGCACTCTCGCCAGACGGCAAACAGCTGGCTTTTACCTACAAAAGCAAAATTTATCTTGTATCCAGCGAAGGGGGCGAAGCCCGCGCCATTACCAGCGGCGATTTCTACCCTCACAGTTTGATGTGGGGACCAGATAATCAGACGCTGGCATTCGCCGCTAACCCATATGGCAACGACGACGTGTTTACCGTGTCTCTTAAAAGCGGAAAGATGATTCGTCACACTTACCATTCTGGGTCGGACGTTCCTACTTCGTTTACTGAAAACGGCGACGCACTGCTTTTCAGTACAACGCGAATTTCCAGCAAGGAACAGGATTTTTACAGCTTGCCTGAATGGTCGTTGAGTCCGTTGGGTAACCATTTGTACCGCGTTGAGCTGGATTCCCAAAACGCCTCTGCTACGCTCGCAATGCCTGCTAAACATGCGGTTTGGAATCGAGATGAGAGCAAGCTGCTGTATAACTCTCCTCACAAAGATCAGCCGTTTCGTAAACATCAACGCTCTTTCGCTGTGCCGAACATTTGGCTTTATGACAAATCGAGCGGAGAACACAAACAGCTCACAGAAAACCGAGTGGCGGCGCAACGCCCTGTCTGGAACAGTGACCAGACCGGTTTCTACTATCTGAGTGAGGCTGATGGCAATTTCAACGTCTGGTTATATGACTTAGCCACCGCTGAGAAAACCCAGATTACGCATTTCGATACCCATCCAGTTCGTCACCTGACGATGGACGACAGCGATAACCTCGCGTTTTCTTACAATGGGGAAATATACACGCTTAAGAATGGGGAATCTGACGCTCGTAAAGTGAGCATCAACATTCACCACTTTACGCCAGAACCAAGCCAATTCATTTACACCAACAAAACCACGAGGTTCGCACCTTCGGAATACGATCCGGGCGAGTTTCTTCTGAACTCGTATGGTGACGTTTATGCTTACAACGCAGAAACGTCTGAAGTGAAAGCATTAACCAAAACCATTGAAGAAGAAAAGCACGTTAATTTCACCCCAGATGGTTATGGCGCGGTTTATAGCGCCCTGCGTGATGGGAAATGGGGGCTTTACACCACGTTTTCTGACACGGAAGAAGAGCTGCTGTCTGATGCCATAACCCGCGAAGAAGCCCCGCTACTGGTGTCTGACGATCACAACATCACGCACCCTAAATATTCCCCAGATGGAAACAAACTTGCTTTTGTGGTTAATGGTCGAGCCCTGCACGTTCTGGATTTAAGCGAGAGCGAAGAAGAGTCCGTTGTCGAGAAAGTCAAAGACGCGATGGTGACTGAGGACAAGTCGGTCGATCTTGGCGTAGAACTGATTGCTCCCGACCTGATAAGTAATTTCAACGGCATCGATTACGCCTGGTCACCAGATTCTTCCCAGCTGGCGGTGCACCTATCTCCTACTCCGTACTCTAACCAAATTCATGTGGTTAAAGCCGATGGCAGCAGCCCATCGGTGAATGTTTCCCAAAGCGGGTTTATTAACGCGATGCCTAGCTGGAGTGCCGACGGACGCGTTTTGTATTGGGCAACCACCAAATACGGAGTGAAGTCTGTATCGGGAGATGATCTCGACCTCACGATAAGCGGTGTGTTTGTTAACAGCCGGGCGAAGAAAGACTTCAAAGACGATCTCGAATTGCCGGAAGAAGGCGAACAGGTTCCAAGCTATGCATTCAACGAAAACAACATTGAATACCGAGAAGCTTTCCACCTGCCGTTTTCAAAGATGGTGCTGGGCGCTCACCTTCTGGGTGATAACTTGCTGGTGGTGGACGTAGAACCCGACCTATCAGGCGACTATAAAACCAACGGACTCATTTACAATATCCGAACTCAGGAGACCTACTCGGTATTTTCTAACCAGCCAGAAGCTTACGCTGTTTACGTGACTGAAAATCAGGAGTTCGCTTATCTGCTTACCGAATACGACATTATCGAAGTGGACGTAGACTCTGGGAAACGTATACGTTACCCGATCGACCTGCCAGTTGAATTTGAGGCGGAGCCAAGACGTATTGCCGCGTTTGACCAGATCGTACGTCAAACCAAAGAGCAGTACTATCGCCCGGACATGGGCAACGTAGACTGGGATTTCTATAGCAAGAACTACCGTAAGTTTTTGCCACACATCAACAATGATCTGGACTTCGCTGAAGTATTAAGCGAGATGAGTGGTGAACTCAATGCGTCTCACACTGGCGCTTATGGGTATGCGCCGGAATCCATGCGCTACGACGATACCGCTTCCCTTGGGTTGATCTTTGCAGAAAACATTTCAGGTAACGAACCTACGAATGAAGATTCCAGCTCTCAGGGGCTTGTTATCAGTGAGATCTTGCCCGGAGGCCCCGCGGATGTGGAGGACATCGTACTTAAACCCGGAGACCGAGTCATCGCGATCAATGGCAACCCTGTCTCTAATTTAGCGAGCCTTGCAAAGCAGTTAAATAATAAGGCACAGGTGCCGGTTTCTGTCACCTTGCAACGAGTTGAAGGACGCCACTGGCATCAGGAAATCACACCTATCGACAGCTACGAGCAATATTCGATCATTGCGAAACGCTGGGAGCTAGAACGCCGTAAATACGTTCTTGAGAAAAGCGACGGTAAAGTCGGGTATGTTTATCTGCCTGAAATGAACTCCGCCAGCTTTGAGCATCTTAGAGCAGAAGCGTTAGGGCGATTACGTAATACTGAAACCTTAATCATTGATGTTAGATTCAATGGCGGTGGCTTCCTTGCCGATACGCTTATTGAGTTTCTGACGGCTCAGAAAGTTGCTGATCTGGTGCCGAGAAAAGGCAAGCCAGCTTCTGATGCAGGTCGCCGTAGCTGGCTGAAACAGTCGGTCGTTCTTGCTAATGCCTCGTCTTATTCCGAAGGTTCTGCATTCAGCCAGTACTACCAAGATCTGAAAGTGGGTCCTATCGTGGGTGAGCCAGTACCGGGCACCGGAACCGCGGTGAACACGGCGGGGTCGGCTGTTTACCCAGACATCAGTTACGTATACCCATTCCTGCCACTCAAAACACCGGATGGTCGCTACTATGAAAATCTGGAGCTGATACCGGATGTTCAGGCATTCAATCTGCCTTCAGAAGTAGAGAACGGAATCGATAGCCAGCTTGACGCCGCAATTGCGACGGCTCTTAAGCAGATTCAGCCAAAATAGCTAGGATCAGTTGACCCTAAACTCTGAAAACCACAGGCGAGCCAATTGGCTCGCTTTTTTTGTATTCAGCCCTCTAAAAATCACCCCCTGACACCAGTTGTCAGCAAGGAGTGCTATGTTGGAATTTCCATCTCATCAAACTATGGAAATCAAGCCATGCACTCACCCATCAATATCAAATGCTTATGCGGTCTTGTTACGCTCCAACTGACTCATTTACCGGAACGTTTTTCTGTGTGCCACTGCTCTTCCTGTCAGACATGGAATGGAGGACCAACAATGATGGCGCCGTGTGGTGAAAATGTGGTGGTTCTGGGCAAAGAGCACGTGAAGGAGTTTCGCTCTTCTGAATGGGCACGTCGCGCTTTTTGTAAAGAATGTGGCAGCCATATGTACAGTCGGTTTGTGAATACCGGAACGTTTAACATTCCTGCTGGGCATTTTGCTTCCTTTGCCCAAATGACAATGGAGACGCAATACTTTATCGACAGAAAACCAAGCTATTACTCATTTGAAGACGAATCAGAAACCCTGACTTCGGAAGAAGTATTCGCCCTGTTTACTCAATCCAGCTAGGGAGAATATGTACATGAACTCGGCTTATTGAATCAAAGCAATAAACAAATAACTTCCAATTCCAAATGACGCCAAAAGGCTCAGAGTCATGAAAATAGAGCGAAAGTTGTCGTTTCCACTCAGATAGCCATAGGTGTATCCCAACCTCGCCAGTGCAAATCCCACCACCCAGACATAAGCAATAATGCTAGGGGGAGAAACAAACAGAAAGGGTAATGTAACCGCTAAGAAACACACCGTATTTTCCGTTGCGTTTCGGTGAGCATTATGCGCCCTTTCCAATTCCTGCCACGCGACTTGAGTCGCGTCCTGTTTGTTGTAATCGCTGGCTTCCCATTCTTCCGGCGTCGCATAGAGTTTGTACCTCACCCGAGTTGTTTCTGTCGCTGTCATTAACCAAGCATGATTAATGGCAAGTAATACGCCCGATATGGCTAAGGAGCTCAGTACAGGAGTGGAAGGAATTGAGGGAACTAAAGGAGGAATGTTGGTAATGAGCAGGTTTACTGCAACGCCAATGATTAAGACAACAAACGGGTAAATAAGCACAAATTTCATGTACTTCTTTTGCTTTTCATCTAATTCACTCATGAAGCCTTCCTTGTATCTGAAAGAGTGGTTTTTCCATGAACCTGATGAGTGATTATCCACTGTTAAAGTGAAATTTGATATTAAAAAAGCCTCCCAGAATTCTGAGAGGCTTGAGCACTTATATCCATTTCGAGTTTAAGAGTTAAAACTCAAAATCTACAGCGGCGTAGAATGCGCGGCCCACATCTACATTGTTGTAGTCGTTCTCCTGCTCGTACAAACGATGGTCAGTGATGTTAGTGACACCCGCCTTAATCTTGAAGTCGTTATTGACCTGGTAGCTACCACCCAAGTCGATAGTCGTATATGGCTTCAAATCACGAACTTCGGAAGTTCTGGTCGCACTGTCGAAATGCGCATACACCTGATCACCGGTGTATTTTACGTCTGTAAACAAGGTCAACTCATCGGTGGCAAGCCAGTTCAGACCTGCATTCGCCATGACCTCTGGAGTGTAAGCCAGTTTCTCGTCGGTTTTCTTATCCTTAGCGTCTGTGTACGTCAGGTTCGCTGTCAGGTATACAGAATCAGACAGATCGACTTCACCATCAATCTCGATACCTTTGGTTTCCACTTCGTTAATATTGATCATTGAAATGATCTTCTTACCATCAGGTGCGATGCCAACAGTGGAATGCCTATCCCTGCTGATCATATCTTTCAACTGATTGTGGAATGCTGTGCCTTGAACAAACCATGTTGGCTGGTTGTACACAGCAGTTAGCTCGAAAGATTTTGATGTTTCAGGTTTAAGGTCCGGGTTACCCTGAAGGTAACAACGTCCTCCACAGCTGATCATCAGAAGTTTATCTGAGGAATGCCAGATATTCGGTGCTTTAAAGCCTTCACCATATCCCCCTTTAAGCGTCAGATTGTCTGTCGCCTGGAAGACAAGGTAAGCACGAGGACTAAAGTGTGTGCCGAATTCATTATGCTTGGTGTAACGACCACTCACGGTTAAGGTTAGTGGGTCGGCGATAGCAATTTCATCCTGAACGTAAATGGCACCTTGCTGGTTCGTCTCATTATCTGTGTAGAATTTGGTATGAGAAATTTCCGTGCGGCTGAAATCGAATCCGGTTGTGATTGAGTGATTATCAAGAGCAAATACCACTTTCCCATCCAGGTTGTGGTTACGTTGAGTACCCGTCATTTCACCTTTTAAATCTGGATGGGAGTTGTCTTCCAGAATTTTGGTGTCTTCGTAGTAATAGTTGAAACTGTTGATACCCCAATCCCAGTCGCGTTCGTAACCGACACCGACATTGACTCGCTCACTCTTGTATTTATTAGCTTCGCGATCGTCTAAAGGTGCTACACGGTCATCCTTCATAAAGCCAAGGTCGAACAAAACTTTATCGCGGTCAGACGCTAGCCAGGTCACCGTCGTATCAACACTTAAACGCTTCTGGGACTCCTGAAGATTGGAGTATTTTACGTCCTTATCATCAATCTCCCATGCGTCTCTGTCGCTGACATCCACATTGGCGTGATACAAAATTGCATCTGGCACCAGTGAACCACTAACAAAGATGCTGCCATTTTTTAAAGCACCACCACCATTTTGCGGGTGTTTGTAACCAACAGAACCCGCCACGAAGGTTTCTTCGGCTGGCTCTTTGAGGATCACGTTTACCACACCACCAATCGCTTCACTACCATAAAGGGTAGACATAGGACCACGAACTACTTCAACACGGTCAATGGCGCTTAGAGGGATACTCGACATGTCGAAAGATCCACGGACAATCGCATCTTTCGAGCTGATTTTTCTGCCATTAACTAACAGCAGAGTATAGGCGGAATCCAAACCACGGATTTTGATTGATGGTTCTGAGCCACCAAAGTTTTCTACTTGAAGACCCGCTAGTTTACCTAGAGCATCGGTAATATCTGTTGCAGGAATTTTATTGATCTCTTCACTGGTAACCACGGTGACAGATGCCGGAGCCTGATGAACAGAAACCTGACTGGATGTTCCCGTTACTACCATCACTTCATCATTTTCCTGAGCCAAGGCTGGAGCTACCGAAAGAGCGGCTGCCACTGCGCAGCTCAACTTCAACAATTTCATTATTTTTCCTTTATGCTTGCTACTTTACTGACATTGGAAACAAGCTTGTCAGCCCGTCTGCCAATGTGATGCGCCAACTGAAATAATCGTGTCCGCTGGCAAATTCCTTAAACGTCACGTCGTAGCCCTTTCTTTTGAGCACGTCATGCATATGTCGGTTGGTCTCTAAGATGTTGGCGAAATCCGGAAGAAGTTCGAATGCACCAGCATTGTGGTAAACCTGAATTGGCTTTCTGGTGTTTTCTTCGATTTCCCGGTTCAACCACATGCCAGACTCTCCTTTTGGTGACCACCAGAAAGATCCTGACTGACTGAGCACTTTGCCAAATTCATCAGGGTGCTGAAATGCTATATAAAGAGACGCCAACCCACCGTAGCTTGAACCAGAAAGCGCAGTGTTCTCGGCTTTCGGTGCAATGTGATACTGCTGACTTAACCAGGGCATGAATTCTGTTGCGAGCATCCTGGCGAAATCAGGGTTTGGGGTAAGCTCAACGCCTCTTAATTTCTGAGAGGGGTTATTTAGAAAGACCGCTCGCATAGGTGGTATCTGCTGAGTCTCGATAAGATAATCGAGCAATTTCGGTGTTTTCGCCCGATGCAGATAGGAATCCCCGTCAAACAAAATCAGTAAAGGAGCGTCAGCTTCAAGCGCCTTGTCATTGTATGGTCGATAAATGGCAACGCTTCTTGTGTTACCCAGTTGCTCACTGGCAAATTCGTGTTCGCTGACAGTTCCTGCATTTTCGGTGTTTTCATCCAACCAATCTCCACTCGGCGGGTGGCCGTGAGTTACGGTCGACAAAGCAATCCCTTCCTCGGAAATGTCCCAAGGGTGATGGTTGTTCGGGTCGAGTTGTAAGTTCGCCAGCACCGCCATCCGCTGCTCTCTTCCTTTCGGATTTTCAAGCTGAGGCATATTTGGAGACATTCGGTAAGAAAGCCTGAAGTCCTTTGGCACTACATAAGTCTTATGCCACAGGTCTGCACCTTCCAATTTTGAAAGGTAGGCATGACCATCGTATGGTGCGCCTAACAATCGGACATTATTCGCTTTCCCTTTCCAGAGAAACGTGACTGACACATTTTCAGTATCATGGGGCTCAATGTATGGCGTCCCTTTTTGACTGACCTTTTCCCAAAATAATTTTTCAGCCGACGATTTCCCTTTCAGGAGATCTTTTTGTAAGGCGACGAGGTCTGGGCTGACTGGAGGTGCTTTCGGATTGACAATTTGATCGGGCTTAAGAGGCACAGTAGCAAGACTGACAGTAACGTTGGCATTCTCATTTCCCGCTTCAACCTGAATGGTGTATTTCCCTGCTTTTTGAAGATGGAGAAATATCGGAGCTTCAGAATCGTTGGTCAGCAAGGTTCGCTCAAAAGAACCGGATTCATCCCTCACCTTGACTTTGGATAACGCTGACTGACTTTCAATCCCTCCTCTTAAATACTTCTCTGACTGAGTCGTCAGAAAAATGCGAGAAGTCTCACGAGTTTTCACTTCTAATTGAATCCGATTCGGCGCATCTTCTACCGAATAGATCTGCTCACCTTTAGGCTCCGCAGAAATAACACCAGAAGTGACCAAACCCAGAGATAGACAAGCTGCAGAAACCGAGAACACGTTTTTCATAATCGCAAATGGTAATGATTATCATTGTCAGAAAATTGGCGCGATTATACGTAGACTTATCAATAGGTAAAGAAGTGTTACATATTTGAGATTGCCCCTCTTTATGACTATTTCAATAGGCAAATAGCCAACAAAATTAGGCATAAATTTTGTTTGATCGGAACTGAAAAGCGGCAGCAATTTGCTACCGCTTGGTGGTCTTTTTGACTCGTTTTACAGCTTAATAAGCAGCTTCCCTTTGTTCTCACCAGTGAAGAAAAGATTCATCGCCGACATCGCCGTTTCCAATCCTTCTAAAACATGAGTCCGGTATTTAATTTTCCCTTGCAGAACATAAGGCGTCAGCTTTTGCAGTAGGTCAGGAATGTCGCCATAGTGGTCTGGCATAGCAAATCCCTGAACGGTTATGCGCTTCTTAATCAGAGGAATCCAGTTTGGTCCGGCAGAAGGTTCCGCTGCCGTGTAATCGGCTATCATACCGCACACTACGATTCGGCCATGGGCATTCATGCTATCGAAAATATGATGCTGAATCGGACCGCCCGTATTTTCGAAGAACACATCGACACCGTCCGGTGTCAGCTTAGCAAGTCTGGATTTCAAATCGTCTGTCTTGTAGTTAATTGCGCCATCAAAACCCAATTCGTTAACGATCCAGTCCGCTTTTTCGTCGCTGCCAACCACGCCGATTACGCGTAAGCCTTCTGCTTTAGCCAATTGACCAACAATAGAGCCCACAGAACCCGCGGCCCCCGTTACAACCAGTGTTTCACCGGATTTTGGTTTGCCTACATTAAACAGACCCTGAGTGGCAGTTAGCCCGGGTAATGCGAACACAGCGAGCGCGGTTTCAGGGTCGATATTACTTTGTACTTTGTTGACACCTTGACCGCTGCTTAGGGTGTATTCTGTCCAGCCCATCATGCCCATAACTTTGTCACCAATCGCAAAGTCAGGATGATTAGAAGCGACAACTTCACCGAAACCGCTGGAGCGCATACGAGTGTTTAACGCCACTGGAGGAATGTAGCTCTCTTCATCTGGCATCATCCAGCCAATCATTGCTGGATCCATCGACATGTGAGTTTGCTTAATCAGAAACTCCCCTTCTGCGGGTGTCGGGATTTCATTCTCAACGACTTCAAAAAGTTGGGGACCAATTGGGCTGCCATCAGGACGTTGAGTCAAAAGAATTTCTTTATACAGAGTCATGCTTATCTCCTTAATTTTCGCAGGCAGTATTGCACATTTGATTCATTGCAAATAGCCTACATATAGCGAATCACTTTTGTTAAAAAGACAATAATATGGATAAGTTCCGAGCTCTCTCTTACTTTGTGGAAACCGCCGAGAACGGCAGCTTCTCGGCAGCGGCTAAACGTTTTAAGGTTCCTGCCTCTTCTATTTCACGACGTATTTCAGATCTGGAATCCGATCTTGGTGCGCAGCTACTCACGCGAAGCACCCGTTCTGTTGCTCTGACTGAAGTTGGAGAGCAGTATCTCAAGCAGGTTAAAGGAATTCTTGAACAGGTCAGCCAATCAGATCAGATGGTGAAGAGTTATCAGTCAGAACCAACTGGTGTACTTAAAATCAGTGCCATGGTGGGATTTGGTGAGAGTATTCTGCTTCCTATTCTGGATGAATTTTCTGCCCTATATCCGGAGATAACACTGGATGTTGTGCTTAGTGATCAGCTATCAAAGCTTGATAAAGACGATGTGGATATCGCAATTAGAGGTGGTTATGCACCGGATGAACGTGTTGTCGCCGTCAGGTTAATGGATAATGATTTTGTTGTGGCTGCCTCACCAGCTTATTTGGCGACTCACGGCTCTCCATGTTCATCACAGGAATTGAAACATCACCAGGGTTTGTTTTTCAAAACGCCAGTGGGAGCAACGCCTTGGCTGACTGAAATAAACGGAGAATGGCTGGATGTCTCTGGCAATCCGAAATTGGTTACAAATAACGGAGAGTGGTTACTACAAAAGGCGATTCAGGGGCAAGGCATATTGATGCTGCCTCGATGGGTTTTACAGCCAGTATTTGATAGTGGGGATTTGGTAGAACTGGCGTTTGATGATCCCGTTCAGGTGAGCGTGGGTCGGGATCTGGCTATATTTCTTCTCTACCAGAAACTGGAATACTCCATTCCCAAAATAAAAGCCGCAGTAGATTTCATTACTGAAAAAGTTCGCGGCTTCTGACGGGATGTTTTAGATTCAATAAGTTACTCAGATCAGTTTCTGAATGATTTTTCCGACACCATCCTCCAGCGAAACAGAAGCGACAGCACCATTAATCAAAGTCAGATTCGGTGGAACATGACCAATATCGAGGTCATACATAACCGGAATACCAAGCAGGCTTAAGTGTCTGTTTAAAACGTCTTCATAGATCAGTGCTGAATCGGCATCAGAATCGACCACGGCGTTTCTGCCTAGCAGTAGCCCATCGATACATTCAAATACCCCTTTGAACTTCATGCTGAGTATGGCTCGCGTCAGATCCAATGGCGACATTTCGGCATTTTCCAGATAAAGCAGTACGCCTTCATCCGACTGACTTTTCATACTTTGCAAATCCAGATACTTGGTACCAAAAAGATGAATCAGCGTATCCCAACAGCCACCGATCAACCTCCCCTCCATAGTGGTGGAGTGTGTCGGTTCAGTAAGCCATTTCCACTGAGTTGGGGTATCAGGGTTTAAGACGGCTTGTGGGTTTTCCGAAATTGGCGGCCAGCTTCTTGTATGTGCGAGGGAAGAAACCTGTTCAAAATCGCCGCCGCGCTCAGTGCTGAAATGTTGAAAAGTTTGCGCCGTTAAACGCTCCGTGGCGTTTTCTGTTAAATCCATCAGGTTCGGGCTGTGGGCGGTTGCCCAGCCCAATTGGCTTGTCAATACTGCGGTTAAAGTGCTGATGTCTGAGAAGCCCATTACCCATTTCGGCTTAACATCTTTTAGTTTTTCAAAATCCAGCAGTGGCAATAGCTCCATTGCTAACTCCCCTCCCCAAGGAGGAGCAATGGCATCAATATCGTCGTCCAGAAGAAATGCCATCAATTCGTCAGCTCGCTCATCGGCTGGCGCACTGGCACTTTTGTGGTTACCTCTGAGACATTTCCCCTCTACTACTTGAAAACCAAGATTTTCGAGATAGCACTTAACATACTGGATCCGCGGTTCATGCTCTGGCTGAATACCAGAAGACGGAGCAGTGATGGCAATCGTGCTTCCTGCCACTAGAGGTAAAGGGTACTTCATAGGTTTCATTCCGTTGTTAGTGAAAAATCCAATGTAAACAAATGACTAACTCAATACCAGAGGAAACGATTTAACAAATAAAAAGAAGACAAAAAGCTGATAGCTCAGGAAAAAATTCGGTGGTACCTATGTTTTAATGGAACTTCCCCGACGACCAACTTCACATTATCAATATTGAGATAACCTTTGTAACGCTCAGGCTACAACTTGGATTTGCGCCGTTCTCGAAACAATAAGAACTTTATAAAGCAGTCCAACACAAGGCAGCGATACATACCTATCTAAATGATTTAAAATAGATTTACTTTAATTCCATCAGTTTCGACAGCCCAAAAAACCTTTCAACAAGTCGGGATACCGCTGCCAATACTCATTAGTATTATGTCACTTTTGGAACTAATCATTTTCATTTATTCCCTATATCAATAAAAACGAAAGCGCTACATTCACGCCGAATTAACATAAATAACACAAGTATAAAAATTACTCAGATCTGTACATTTCAGTAGAAATGACTGTCTGATGCCTTTAAGAGGTTGTATCCATGAGTGAAACACTTTTAGCCCTAATTGCCTTTTCACCTATTGTGGTGGCGGCAATCCTCTTAGTTGGTCTTAACTGGCCAGCCAAAAAAGCCATGCCAGTGGCTTTTGCTTTAACCGTTGCGATTGCGCTTGTCTTTTGGGACATGTCGGCAAACCGTGTCATCGCCTCTGTATTCCAGGGTTTAGGCATTACGGTGTCTGTCCTTTGGATCGTATTCGGTGCCATCTTCTTACTTAACACTTTAAAACACACCGGTGCGATTGCGACCATACGTAATGGCTTCACCAATATCTCTCCAGACCGCCGAGTTCAGGCCATTATCATTGCCTGGTGTTTCGGCTCCTTTATTGAGGGTGCTTCAGGGTTTGGTACGCCAGCTGCGATTGCAGCACCATTAATGGTGGCTATCGGCTTCCCTGCACTAGCTGCCGTTCTAATGGGCATGATGATTCAGTCTACTCCCGTATCTTTCGGCGCAGTTGGTACGCCCATCATCGTTGGTGTAAATAAAGGTCTGGATACCCACAACATCAGTGAAGCGCTGATTGCCAATGGATCTACCTGGGAAGCTTACTTACAGCAGATTACTTCTAGTGTCGCTCTGACTCATGCCACTGTAGGTACTTTGATGCCCGTTCTGATGGCGATGATGCTGACTCGTTTCTTTGGTAAAAACCGTAGCTGGACTGAAGGGTTGGATATTCTTCCATTTGCGCTGTTTGCAGGTATTGCTTTCACCGTTCCTTATGCCCTGACAGGTATTTTCCTTGGCGCTGAATTCCCGTCTCTGATTGGTGGACTGGTTGGTCTGGCAATCGTGGTAACAGCGGCAAAGAATGGCTTCCTTGTACCTAAATCCAAATGGGATTTCGAAAGCGAGGACAAATGGCAGGCAGAATGGCTTGGTACGCTAAAAATTGAACTGGACGACAACAAAGGCAAACCGATGAGCCTTGTTGTTGCGTGGCTTCCGTACGTATTGCTTGCCGTTATTCTTGTAGCCAGCCGCGTAAGCGCTGAGCTCAAATCGCTGCTTCAGAGTGTCAGCCTTTCCTTTGGTAACATCCTTGGCGAAACAGGCATTAGCACTGCAATTCAGCCTCTTTATTTGCCTGGTGGCATTCTGGTATTCGTGGCTTTCCTTGCTGTGCTTATCCAGTCGCGTAGCGCCACACCGTTAGTAAAAGCGTTTGGCGAATCAAGTAAAACACTGATCGGTGCCGGGTTTGTATTGGTATTCACCATTCCTATGGTTCGAATCTTCATTAACTCAGGCATTAACGGAGCCGATCTGGCGAGTATGCCAGTCACCACAGCAAACTTTGCGGCGGGTCTGGTAGGCGAAGCTTTCCCTGCTCTGAGTGCAACTGTCGGCGCTTTGGGTGCGTTTATCGCGGGTTCGAATACCGTTTCTAACATGATGTTTAGCCAGTTCCAGTTTGAAGTGGCACAAACGCTGTCCATTTCGAGTGCGGTTGTCGTTGCCCTTCAGGCTGTTGGCGCGGCTGCCGGTAACATGATTGCCATTCACAATGTGGTTGCAGCATCTGCAACGGTTGGTCTGCTTGGTCGTGAAGGTGCGACATTGCGCAAAACGGTCATTCCAACTTTCTATTACCTTGTAGTAACGGGTGTGATTGGCATGGTCGTTATCTATGGGTTCAATATGACCGACGCATTAATGTAAATAAACAGAGCGGGCTTTAAAGCCCGCCATAAAAACAAGTATTACTGCTTTTTTTAGCTCTTATCTTGCTCAACGCCCAGAAAAACAAGAGTTAACTTTTACTATTCAGGACTGAAAATATGATCATTTCCGCATCTACTGATTATCGCGCTGCAGCAAAAGCTAAACTGCCTCCGTTCTTGTTTCATTACATCGACGGTGGCTCATACAACGAACACACGTTAAAGCACAATACAGACGATCTGTCTGATGTCGCCCTGCGTCAACGCGTGTTACGTGACATGTCTGAACTGAGTTTGGATACCGAACTTTTTGGCGAGAAAATGTCACTGCCAATCGGTCTTGCTCCTGTCGGTCTGACAGGAATGTACGCAAGACGAGGTGAAGTGCAGGCAGCAAAAGCGGCTGACAAGAAAGGCATTCCATTCACTATGTCTACCGTGTCTGTCTGCCCGATTGAAGAAGTCGCACCGGCTATTGAGCGCCCTATGTGGTTTCAGCTTTATGTCTTGAAAGACCGTGGATTCATGAAAAACGTGCTGGAACGTGCGAAAGCAGCTGGTGTCACTACACTGGTGTTCACCGTAGATATGCCAGTTCCGGGCGCTCGTTACCGTGACATGCACTCTGGCATGAGTGGGCCGAACGCCGCGGCTCGACGCGTTTTCCAATCCATGCTTCATCCAAGCTGGGCGCTGGATGTGGGCGTATTGGGCAAACCACACGATTTAGGGAACATCTCCGCCTATCGCGGAGAACCAACTAAGTTAGAAGATTACATTGGCTGGCTTGGTGCGAACTTCGATCCGTCGATTAGCTGGAAAGATTTGGAGTGGATCCGTGATTTCTGGGATGGTCCTATGGTCATCAAAGGTATTCTGGATGAAGAAGACGCCAAAGACGCAGTTCGATTTGGTGCAGACGGCATCGTAGTATCGAACCATGGTGGACGTCAGCTAGACGGCGTATTGTCGACGGTTCGCGCTTTACCAAACATCGCCGATGCGGTGAAAGGTGACTTGAAGATCATGGTGGATTCAGGTATCCGCACTGGTTTGGATGTGGTTCGCATGTTAGCTCTAGGAGCAGACTTCACTCTGTTAGGACGTTCGTTTGTTTATGCACTGGCAGCTCAGGGTGGAAAAGGGGTTGAGAACCTTCTGGATCTCTATGAAAAAGAGATGCGAGTGGCGATGACTCTGACAGGTGCGAAGAGCATTTCTGACATTTCTTCGGATCTTTTAGTCAAGCTAGGCAAATAATCACACTTCGATCTAATAAAAAAATGTGAGAGGTTTAACAAAATCTCTCGCATTTTTTATTATTCGCCGCCAAAATACGCCCCTCCTGTTCATCCACGTTATCAATATCCATGAAAAAATCCTTATTGCCTCTGGCTCTGCTATCCCTTTCGTTTTTTGCTCAAGCTGAAGAAGGTTACTACTTTGGTGCGGGCTACAATATTTCCGCTTCGGAAAACAGCGGCGATAAAACGGGATTAAGTGCGAGTTTCGGGCATACCTTTCCTTTGGGCAGTACTTTTGCTGCATCATCAGAATGGCTTTATACCGATTTAGGCAAGCACGGTGGTTACGATATTTCCAGCATCGCCTGGAACCTGAAACCAACGCTTCCACTGAGCGATACTATGCATGTCGCAGGCGTGTTTGGTACTAACTATTTCTTTCAGGAAAGTGAGAAAGACAAAGACAACAAATTTGGTATTTCCTATGGTGCGGAGTTGGGGCTACGTTTAACTCAACATATTCAGGTAAATACCGGATACAAGATCTTCAATGCGAAAAGTCAGGTGTCCTCAATGTACGCAGAGTTCCAGCTGAGATTCTAAGTTCATCATTCCTGACAATCGAATCAAAACAGGCTGCCATTGGCAGCCTGTTTACTATTACATTCGTATATACCACTACGATTCAATAACAACCGTGTACTCGGGTTCCCTTTTCTTTCGCCTGTTGCTCATCGTTAAAATATCTTTGATAAATGCAGCATAAAAAATCGGGAACACATAAAACATCACCAAGACATAGCTGACTTTCAGCCTCATTGGCATGTATCGCCTCTTCCCACCATCGAATACGGTAATGCCCGTGACCATAAAAAAGCCAATGACATATATCGAGACTAAAGTGCCCACCATGCTGTATACGAAAAACACCCACGCAAGAACCTTACTCAACGCTTGCCTTACGCAGGGTTCAAATTCCTGAGCCATTTCACAGTATTCCTGCAGACTCGGATCAATTAGCCAATCCATTGTTGTTTACCTAGCTCTGATACTTTTTATATTTAGAGGATGGAATTCTATGAATTGGATATTAAATTCACATTAATTTACCAGTGAAAGATACAATAAATAACAAGAACTTAGCGCCATACAAATAAAAGTACATAACATGCCAAATACTCGAAAGTTGAGCTGTTCTTTCAACTGAGAAATTCCATAAGCGTGAACTACCCGTCCTAGCACCAGAAGGGCACCCGCAATGTGAAGGAAATACCCATTACCACCCAGATATTCAATTGCGAACAGCAATATAATCGTTAAGGGCACGTATTCGGCAAAGTTAGCATGAGCTCGCGAGGCTCTTAACAGTTTTTTACTTTCTCCTGCACCAACGGCGATTTTGGTTTGTTTTCTGGCTGTGATTGTCCTGGCAGACAATGTGATATAGACAAATGTCAGTATCGATAGATAGATCCCGGTTATCATAAAATTCCCTTAGAAAAAACAAACGCCATAGGTTGCTAGGATTAACAACCTACAACGCAAGGTGTTGTGGCAACTAATCTTACTCGCTCACAATCATATCAAAGCCGCCATAAATCATCCGTTTACCATCAAAAGGCATGGGGTGTTTCTCTTGGTCAAACCTTGGGTCTTCCATCATTTTCGGGTAGGCAGCGTCTCTCACCTGTTTAGATGGCCAGATTACCCATGAAATACAGACTACCTCTCCTTCATGACAATCTACGGCTTTGAAAAAATCGGTGTGCTCCCCTTCTGGTATGTCGTCTCCCCAACACTCAACCACAGACAACGCACCAAGCTCTTTGAATAACCCTGCCGCCATTAAGGCGTGGTCAATGTACTTTTGCTTGTTTTCTTGCGGCACCGCTGCCGCAAATCCATCTACATAACTCATCGTAATTTCCTTATCGACACATTCCTGTTAAGACTATGCGAATTTAAGAGGTCTGCCAGTCTCAAATAGGCGATAAAGTTACGATGTTTAGGGTTTCTTAAGCTGGTAGATGTAGGCACTGACTCTTTCGCCCGTTTTAAGCTCTACAGACGTTAGAACTCGCTCGTAACCGGGTCCTTCAAATTCGTCTAGTTGCTGCCAGTGTTGGGTAAGATCATCGGATTCAAAAACGAAGCCCTGCACTTTCTCTCCATGGGGAGACAAATCAATACCTGGGTAGCCTAAATCTGCGCCCCACCCTTCCTGTTTTAATGTGCCCAGCACAAACCCTTCTTGCCAGACACCTTGCACATCCTCAAGAATATGCGCATTGGGTCGACCAGGTGCCAGTGTCCCGTAAACAAACAACCTTTCCATCTCATCCTCTGGTTCTGATTAACAACATTGACTAGCAGAACAAAAACCTTATTTGTTGACTGCTAACGCCTCTCTCACATGACAAATAGCGCGCTCAAACACCGGATGACTCTGACTGGAAAGTGAGTCACTTAAACTGTGCCAATAAAATTCAAACTCATGCCCACCATCATCCTGCGTATAAAACGTCCATTGCTCAGGTAACGCATTACAGTCGCATAGAACGAAATACCAGACTTGTCCCTCGTAACCAGAGCTCCACTCATTCAGATAAGAGACACGAGAAACATCTTCAATTCCTGATTCCTCAGCCAGTTCTCTTAATGCGGCTTGCTCTATGGAAGCATCCGTTGGTTCAATTGTCCCTTTAACGAGCTGAACCCCTGCGAGTGGATGCCGAAATACAAGTATCTCAAACCCTTTCGAACCTTGTCTTAATACCAAAGGGCATGCTTTGGCTTTTCTATTCTCAATCAATGTTTTATTAATATTCATTATTTTTTCAAATCAAGCTGCCAGTAACTGACATCAATCCAGTCTCCAAACTTAGTGCCTACTTTTTTGAACTCGCCGACTTGAGTAAAACCCAGAGACTTGTGCAGGGCGACACTGGAAGCATTAGGCAAACTCACCACGCCAATAACACTTTGCATTCCTCGGGCTTTTAAGATGGAAATCAAGTGAGAGTACAGCTTTTTTCCCACACCTCGACCTGAAGCATTAGGAGATACATAAATCGTCGATTCAGTCGTAAACCGATAGGCACTTCGTGCGTGCCATAGTCCTGCGTAGGCATAGCCAACCACTCTTTCGCTATCGAGGATGACAATCCATGGAAGACCCTGCCCCTGAACTTTTCCGACTCTGCTGTTCATTTCATCAGGGGAAATGGACCGCTCCTCAAAAGTCGCAGTGCTGTTGGCAATAAAGTAATTATAAATGTTCGTGATCGCCTCAATGTCTTGCGATTCTATGTATCTGATTTCCATATCAACTCAAATCCTTTTGAAAATGATAACAAGCTCAATGAAGCAACGACACTTTGTTAATGTCAAGTAACTCAACGAGCAATATATTTCATTCTAAATTTTCGAACAAACCCGTCAACAAACTCCCATTAACCGCTAGAAAAGAACTCTATAAGATGACTTTCAACAGCTAATCAAAGGGTTTAGCAAAAATAGTCTTATTCGAATTTATTGAGGTTAATATGAAAAGTTTCCTAAAACAGATCACTCTAAGCACCGCAGGTTTCAGCACTTTGGCATTGCGAATTCCTGTTGGCATCATACTAATGGCGCATGGTGCACAAAAATTATTCGGCTGGTTTGGCGGATACGGTCTTGAAGGAACCGGGCAGTGGATGGCATCTATCGGTCTGGCACCGGGCGTACTGATGGCGTTTCTAGCGGGTAGCGCAGAGTTCTTTGGTGGTCTGTTCCTAATTCTCGGTCTATTGACTCGCCCTGCGGCAATAGTGACGGCATTTACCATGATTGTTGCCATTTTTTCCGTGCACTTTGAAAACGGCTTATTCCTTTCGAACAATGGTTACGAGTTCGGGCTGGCTTTGCTTGCGGCTTCTGTGTCTCTGGCTATTTCCGGCTCAGGAAAACTGGCACTGGACGAATCACTGGCCAAGAAATTGGCTTAAATATAAAGGCGCAGATAGAATCTGCGCCTTTATTAGCTCTTAGCAATTAGCTTTGTTCACCCTAACTATGACCAGAGTGGGTTTTGAATAATCAGACCAAGAGATACCCCCTGCAAGCAGGCAGCATAAAACAGGTTTAGCCCTTTGGCATATCGCTCACTACTGCTGACCTTGGATAACCAATAGCCCATTTTTACCCATACTAGATGCATTGATACATTCAATATCGCAAGCCACACCACCAGCACCAAAACTCCCTGTTCGCCAAAAGCGCTTTGTGCCTGCTCACTAAACAGTGAAAACATCAGAAACACCATCAGCCAGCCTTTACTGTTCAGTAACTGAACCACCAAGCCATCCACAAATCCAAATACTTTCTGCTCTCCATCAGAAGTCTGCTTGGCGCTTTTTACAAACATCACTGCCAGATAGATCAAATAGCCAGCTCCCAGTAGCTGCACAATATTCATCACGGTCGGGTAGCTCTGAACCGCCTGTCCGAGACCAAACCCAATGATTAAAGACTTCACCAGAAAAACAAGATCTACACCGGCGACGAGTGGCAACGACTTTCTTAAACCAACTCTTGCACCTGAAGCCGCAAAGATGATGTTCGCAGGTCCCGGACTAAACACCAATGGAAACATCACACCTAACCAAATGACAAATAAGCTCATGCTTTACCTCCTTTTGCATCTTGAAAGAAGGATAATTCAACGAGTATTCTGCCTCTTGTACAAAATTGCACTTAGCTGTAACTAGGGTCTGTTGCCCTAACGAATGACATAGTTTTTGGGCGTAACACCAAAAGCGCGTTTGAAGTTTCGGTTGAAATGGCTTTGATCGTAAAAGCCGCAAGCTAAGGAGGTTTCAACACAACTATTACCCTGCGCTAAAAGCTGTTTGGCTTTATGGGCTTTCACCAAAAGCAGAAACTGATGAGGGGTAATGCCATAACACGCTTTGAAAGCGCGGATCAGTTGAAACCTGGACTTCTGTGTTTCATCTTCCAGCTCGTCTAGCGACACATTCAGCTGCCAGTTATCCAGCAGGTATTCACGTACCTTTAACGCACTCTTGTCACTTTTCAGCTTCGCCGAGGCATTGACAGACATCGACCCATAACGGGTAAAGAGCTTTTCAAGCACAACTGCCAGTAAAGAATCTTTGGTTAGGTTGAAACTGGAATGTTCTAAGGAGAGGTGAAGCTGTTGTAATTCAGAAAACAACTCAAGATCATCAATGACAGGTTTGTCTAGTATTGGATCGACCGACCGCCCAGCATGCTCGAAGAGTTGATGAATGGTATCGAGATCGAAGTAAAACATGCGATACCGCCAGCCATCGTTGCAGCTCGCATAACCCGTGTGGATTTCAGAAGGGTTAATGGTAACGATATGATTTTTGGGAACAACAATATTCTGACCTCGGTAGAGAAGCCCTTCGGCGCCATCCTCAATTAACCCGATAGCCAGTTCATCATGCCAATGCTTGGCAAACTCGAACTTGTTGTAATTGGCGGACAACAGTTCAATCCCAGAAAAGTGTTCGCTCTTCCATATCTTCGCAGTTTCCAATCTGATTCCTTTTTCGATTTCGCTTTAAAGTATCACTCACTCAGCAAGTAATCATTGTTTTTCTGAAACGTAACCCAATCTTATATTCTGAACGAAGGTTGAACTGCAAAAGGAGTACTCATGCTAACAATCAGACCTGCTCTACATTCTGACATCAAAAGAATCTCTGACATTGAATCTCTCTGCTTTCCCGAAAGTGAAGCGGCATCATTAGAATCATTCACTAAAAGATTTGATGTTTTTCCGGAGTGCTTTTTTGTCTTAGAAGTCGATAATCAGGTCGTTGGGCATATTAACGGATGTCGCTATCACCTTCCTGAACTGCCAGACGAATTATTTGAAGATGCGAATCTTCATAACCCTGAAGGTGCATTTCAAACGGTTTTCGGATTAGCGGTTGACCCACAGCACCAACGTAAAGGATACGCTTCTGAACTCACCAAACATTTGATTCAGATTTGCCGTCAGCGTGAACTTGAAGGAATGGTTCTTACCTGTAAAGAGCACCTTATCCCGTTTTATCAGCACCACGGCTTCGTTCTTCGAGGAAAATCGGAGTCATGCCATGGTGGTGCATCCTGGTTTGACATGACTCTGAATTTCTAGCCTCAGTCGAAAATCGTAATATCCATTTCTTCGATTTTACACACCGCCTGAATCGTCGGGTGCTGGCTGAGTGATTTTAGATACGCCGCCAGATTGGGGAACGTTAACGGGTTCTTCTCCACTGGCAAGGACCACTCAGCTAGCATAAACAGGAAGTAATCAACCGCCGTAAGCTGCTCACCTATCAGGTATTTGTGCTTTGCGAGTTGTTCATCAATAACGGATAGCGCATTGGCGATCTGGACTTCCTGCGCCGCTTTCACGTTCTCTACTGTACTTTCATCATTGGTATGACGATGAGCGTAGTAGTACACCATCAGCTCAGCCTGTAGCGTGTTATTCAGGTAAGCCAGCCACTGGAGAAACAGCGGTCTGGCTTTGTCACCTACAGGTGGCATCAGCCCGTGTTCTGGGTGGCTTTCCGCAAGATGCATGCAAATAGCCGGGCTCTCGAAAATGGGTTGACCGTCGTCGATCAATGTCGGAATGCGACCAGCCGGGTTCAGCTTTAAATACTCGGCAGATTTTTGTGAATTCGACTTTTTGTCGACTAACACCAGCTCATAAGGTAACTGCATATGATGCAGAAGAAAGTGAGGGGCTAAGCTGGCATTGTTTGGGTAGTAGTAAAGTGTGTACATAACGTGTCCTTACTTAGAGTCGATTTCTTGCACTTGATCAGGTTCTGGGTTTGTCGGAAATCGCTTTGCCTGAATGGTGGTTCTTCCTTCCATTATGCATTTCGCAATACGGAGCATACCATCAAAAACCCGAAAATCTTCCGTTAAAATGACGGGATAAGACAGATCCGCGTTAATGATCCTCTCGCAATGTTTGGCGATGTTTCGACAAGTTGGCAGAGGTCCATCTAAGCTAAACCAGGTGACTTCGTCAGGACCACAAATATCATCAATGGCGATTTCTTCGGTTGGTAACGCCTCTGCAAGTGTCCATATTCTTTCTATATCCCAGACAGAGCGAACTCCATCGTTAATTTCACCATATTGCTGTTTTGCCATTTGTATTTCCTTGATATTGACCTGAGGGAGAACGGGATAAGAGCAATCAACGGTTCAGAAGCAGTTCCATGTAAACCGAATGGGGATCAGACTGGTAGTCGCCAAATTCATTCCTTTCGCGAAAGCCCAATGACTCATATAACTTGATGGCAGCGTGTTGCTTGTTTCCCGTTTCCAGCCTGAGTACTGAGACAGAACGATTGGATGTAGCATCGATCAAATGCCTTAAAACGCGTTTTGCCTGATCTTTACCACGAAATTCTGGCTTCACATAAATGCGTTTAAACTCACCATACTCGTCGTTGTCCTTTTTAAAAACAACGGCGCCGCAAGCAGACAAAACGTCACCATCGTATATACCAGCGAAATACACGTTATCGTCGTCTAACTTATCCAGAGGAAGTAAATCGTTTGATTCTGCTGGATACAGAGAATTCATGAGATGATCGATGTCTTGGATGATTTCAGGAACGCCGGGGGAATAGGAATAAAGCGGTACAACTTTCATGTGACTCCTTGTCTCTAAACTTCGAGGGAGTCAAAGGTAACACATTCATATTAAGGTGATTTTAAGGTGAAATTAAGGTATCGATATACACTGAAATGTTTCAGGTTTAATTGACCCATTTTGCGCCGTTTCGTACTTCAAAAATGTTTGATCGCACTCACTGGTTTCCCATGGAAGGCAACTGGATAAGGAAATAGTACAGGTTTGCTCAAAACAGCCTGCGTCTAAGCGGTTTATGTGATTTTGCATGTTGTTGCTCACCAGGCTCGCAACAACATCTCCCACGGTTTCACTGTTGTAATAGCAGGCGCGTTGCTCTTGTCTCAGTGGTACGTTTGCGTGTTTGAGTACCTGTGATAACAGCGCATCTGATTCTGGTGCATTTCGCACAGCCAGTTGAGAATGCACATCCTTTCCAAACCAGCCAAGAACCACTGCCAACACCAGTACTACCAACACTTTCATTCTGTTAAGTCCCTCTAACATTTGAGGGACTCACTATACCGACATTCGTCCTCTGTTATAGGCTCATAATTGAGAAACAGGTCGCGGCACAAACCGAAAGATAAAGATCATGATGGCACTTTGAAAGCGGCTCTGGCGGCGTCCACAGCCGGACGCATAGAGCATTCGCTAGCATGGTCGTTGATCAACCCCATTGCCTGCATAAACGCATAAGCGGTGGTCGGCCCGACAAACTTCCAGCCTCGTTTCTTGAGTTCTTTTGACAGCGCTTTCGATTCTGGGGAAGTCGACTGAGACTGAGGTACAAAATTTTCGTCACACTTAGCTTCATAGCGCCACATGAACGCCGCCAGTGAACCTTCCTGCTCAACCATTTCCACCGCTCGCTTTGCGTTGTTAATAACGGCTTCAATTTTGCCTCGGTGCCTGATGATTCCTGCGTCCTGAAGAAGACGCTCAACATCGCTTTCATCGAATTTGGCCACTTTGTAAAAATCGAACTGTTCAAATGCCGCACGTAAATTGTCTCTTTTCGAAAGAATGGTTCGCCAGCTTAAACCTGATTGAAAGCTCTCTAGACAGATCTTCTCGTACAATCTCTGGTCATCACCAACTGGAAAGCCCCATTCCTTATCGTGATACTCAAAAAAGTCCGGAGCAGCTGCGCACCAACTGCACCGCGGCAAACCGTCAGGTCCTTCTACAGTATTTGTCATAGTTATTTTCCTATCAGACAGCTCAGAGAATCACTGGCGGTGTGAGCATCAATTTCAATGATACAAACTTCGACAATCTTTTCCCGAACAAATGGGTCTTCCGAAAGCTTTGCCTCCAGTTCTTCCCGATTTACCCCCTGAACAAATAACGCACCGCCCGGTCCAGGTTTTAGGTTACCTACTAAAATAAACGTTCCGTTTTTTATTCCTTCGTCTAACCAAGCCTTATGGCTTTGCATATGTTGTTTTGCCAGCTCCATCGCGCCAGTCAGTTTTAATGAAACAACAAACATCAGTGTATCTCCCTACTCTTTATTTTTTCATCCAGCCAGTCGCACATTTGTGCCACTTCAAATTCGATAAATTCATCATCCTTAAAGGCATTGATTAAAGTGGCAACCCCTTGGCTTCTGGCAAGCAAATGCATGGCAAGTGTTGGCGATTCCTGCTGAAAGCCCAATGCCTCAAACTGAACGATAAGCCAGCTCTTAAACAGACCAAACAGTCGGTTTGCATCTGGTAAAGCCGGGTGTTCCAGCTTGCTCAATTCCGTGGTGAGTGTGCCAACCGGACAGCCAAACTGTTTAATTTTGGTTTTGTTGGCGATCAGAATATGGATGAAACTGCGGATCCGTTCTTCAGGGGCGTCGCTGGCTGATTCCCATTGCTCCAGAATGCTCTCTGTATTTTCAAAACGCCTGGTAATCACAGCCGTCAGAATGTCGTCTTTCGATTTAAAGTGATAATAGAAATTACCGCGCGATATGTTCACTGCCGATGCAATATCGGCAAATGAGGTATATTCATAGCCATTCTGATAGAAGAGCATGTCTGCCGCTTCTACAATTTCCTGTCTTTTGGTACCCGCCATTTCCGTCTCCAGATCCAACTTTAGGACAATTGACCTAACTCACTAATTTTAAAATAGGACAATTGTCCCAATTCTGTCGTAGATCTCGATCACATACTAGAAAATCAGCGATAGGAAGGCGATGTGCGTTTATGTCAAAGTCCTGCACAACAATTATAAAAGGAAAGCGATATGAGAAAATATCGAGGAAGCTGTTTGTGTGGCGGGGTAACATTTGAAATCACCCAATTTGATTCTCAGGTAGGACATTGCCACTGCTCGATGTGTCGTAAGTTTCACGGTGCTGCGTTCAGCACTTTTATTAACGTACCGAGAGGTCGTATTCGTTGGTTAACGGGTGATTTGCTTTTAAGAAAATATACCGCTCAAAATGGAACAGAAAGAACCTTTTGTGAGGAATGTGGCTCTAGCCTGGCTTTTAAATCTCCAAAATCAGAAAGAGGCAGCATTGAGATCGCATTGAGCGCCTTAGATGACCACGTTCCCGTGACGCCAGACGCTCACATTTTTATGTCATCGAAAGCCGACTGGTATTCAGATCAAGATGACTTACCCAAATTCGAACAGGGCAGAGATAGCTCAAGAGCGGGCTAGCTTAAACTCGGCTCTGCCGATTCTTCTCGTTCAGGTTTTGCTTCATTGATTTCATCGTTATCAGAGTGAATGTGCTCTGATTCGTACAGTGCGTTGTCTTGATTGTAGTATCGGACGACGAAGGGAGTGAGCATAACAGAGGAAGGAAAAAAGCGCTTCATAACGGTAACCCTCTTTGAAATAGACAAGGTAATAGTAAGTCAGCGCTTTTTCGATAATCCTGATATAAAACAATAAAATGCTGTCCTGTATTTTATTTCCAGTTGCAGCATTTTCGATTGCTTATGGAAGCAGCAATTGCTGCAGTTCTTTCCAGCATTTTACTTCGTGATGTGGGTCAATACCTTCAGGTCTGTTTGCTCCTTCAGTATTGAGCCAGCATGTTTCGATGCCTGCATTCAAACCACCCAACACATCTGAGTGAGGGTTATCCCCTACCATTAGAATTTTGTCTTTATTTGGATGCCCCATCTTTTCAAAAGCGGCATCAAAAATAGCCACGTCTGGCTTAGCAATCCCGACTTCTTCCGAGATAATCACATGTTCAAAATATTGGCTCAAACCTGTTTTTTCCAGACGGATACTTTGAAGTTGAGTAAAGCCATTTGTGATGATTCCCAATTTGGCTTTCTTGCTTATCAACTCTAAAACTTCAGGAACATGAGGCAGTGGTTGGCAAATATCTGCCATCGCATCAAGGAATTTTTCATTTAATTCAGACGGATGCAAGCTAAGCTTCTGTCCCCAGATTACGAAACGATCTTCTTGTAGCTGTTTCGCATTTATTTCACCGTCTTGGTATTTCACCCAAAGAGGCTTATTTACAAGTTGGTATTCTTCAAAGTCTGCCTGAGTAAAATTCACATCTAAACGAGAAAACATCGTTTGCAGACCTTTAAAAGCGTCGAAACTGAATAAGGTTTCATCCGCATCAAATAATATCCAACTGTACTTCATAGAGTTCTCCTTCAAAATATACCCACAACATACGGTTTAGATTAAAACCCTCGGGTATGGTCGTTATTATGTCACTTTACCCGCGTCATTTAGGCAGAAATATTCAATATTTTTGAAATGTAGTATTCCAATACCACCTACTTACCTAAAAACCCATGAATAATATGCGCCTAACAACAATCAGGAGTAATACATGACCAAAGCAATTCATTCCATGGTTCGTGTGTTTGATTTGGATAAGTCTTTGGAATTCTACGATAAAGCACTAGGCTTATCTGTCGCAGACCGCTACGACTTTGACGGTTTTTCTCTGATTTATCTAAGAAACAAAGAAACCGCTTTCGAGCTTGAATTAACGTACAACCACGATCAAAAAGAACCTTATACTCATGGAACTGGTTACGGTCATCTGGCTGTATCTGTAGACAACGCCGATGAAAGCCATAAAATGGCATCTGAAGCAGGTCTTGAACCTACCCCGGTAAAAGAGTTCTTCCATAATAACGAACGCCTCGCTAAGTTCTTTTTCTTGCAAGACCCAGACGGCTACAAGATTGAGTTTATCGAGCGAGACGGTCGATTCGAATAATTATAATAATGACACTTATGTTTAATCTAAAGTGCGAATAGAGTGCCTGACTCCCTCAAGTTGGGCTCATCTCTCATCCTTGTCATTGGCAGTTTAATTTTCAGACCCCCTCGGCGTCCTCCAACAACCCTCAGACACTGAGGAAAATTAAACCGCCACTTTTTTCTCTATTTTCTACCAAAGGAAATCTTATGATTCACTTACTTGCTTGCTTTACGGCTAAATCTGGTCAGGAAGAACAACTGAAGTCTATGCTTCGCGAAATGATTGAACCAACTCGTGCTGAGCTTGGCTGCGTTCGTTACGAATTGTTTGAAGATAATGGTCAGGAAGGTCATTTTATTTTTAATGAAAGCTTTATTGACCAAAAAGCATTTGAAGAGCATCAAGCCACTCCACACTTTTTGAACCTAATTGAAAACGTGGGTGACCTGCTTGCCGAAGAAATTAAGATCATTACTCTTTCCCCTGTTGAATAAGATTTAGAGCAGTGACCAAATAAAAAAACGCCTTTGACAGTCAAGCTCTGCCAAAGGCGCTTCTCCTCCACCCCGAGGATAAATTCTACTTCTTTTCAATTGGAAATAAGCTTTCTTAGTGAGCTTAGTTAAAATTTAGAACATCCTTACTTAAGCGCAAGCTTAATTGTCAAAAATTCTGCATTTAATTAGACAATTAACCCTTTTGGGTGAGTTTTAATAATATTCTGAATAGCCACTCATACTGTTTATTTCAAATGTCGTCCTAAATCCCTCTTACAAAAAATCAATGCGATTTATTTAACGAATATGAGCTTTATTGCAAATCAATTTGTTGACTAAATTTTATATAATCAATATGTTACTGTCTGTCTGCTAAGCAATCTCATTCTGGGTTCTTGTGTTGTGTCCCGTATGTAACAGCGCGGATATTTTTCTACTTAAGATATTATTCATCACAAGGAAACGTTATGAACTTCTCAGCGAAGATGGTAGTTGTTATTGCTATTGGGGCCGCATTGTATGGAATAGGTGGACTACCAATGTTCGGTATTCCTGTATTTGCCAATACCACTTTAAAACCTGCAATGGCTGTTCTGGCTCTGTTTTCTGTTATGTTTGGTCCTGTTGTTGGTTTCTTAGTTGGTTTTATTGGTCACTGGATCACTGACTTATTCGCGGGCTGGGGCGTGTGGATTACCTGGGTTCTCGGGTCTGGAATTGTTGGGCTGATCATGGGGCTGTTCCCAGTATTGACTCGTGAGCGTTTGAATAACGGTGAGCTACCTGCGAAAGACTTTTCCCTGTTTGTCTTATTAGCTCTGATTGGTAACGTTCTCGGTTACGGCTGCTCAGCATTCCTGGACACCATTCTGTACGCAGAACCTTTCACTAAGGTATTTACTCAGCTAACCATCATTGCATCTGCAAATACGGTTCTGATTGCCGTTGTCGGCTTCTTTATCCTGAAAGCCGTTGCCAAGAGAAAAAAGCAAAGCCGCAATCTGTCTGAGGCGTAATTCACTCATGACCATTGAGTTTTCAAACTTTTCTTTTCGATATGAGTCGCAGTCAAACGCGACTCTGAAAAACCTCAATCTTCAAATCAATCCGGGCGAAAAAATTCTTATCATTGGTCCTAGTGGCAGCGGCAAATCGACGCTCGGGCACTGTCTGAACGGACTTATACCCGCTTCGTTTAAAGGCGAAACACAGGGCTCATTGAATTTCAAAGGCGTTCCCTCCGATACGATGAAACTGCATCAGTTTACCGAACAGGTAGGAACCGTATTGCAAGACACCGACAGCCAGTTTGTCGGATTGAGTGTTGCCGAGGATATTGCTTTCGCACTGGAAAACCAAAGAGTCACAAACAAGCAGATGCTGACTACCGTCGAACAGACGGCAAAAATGGTCGATCTTGAAAGCATGTTGGCTGACTCCCCTCACGATTTGTCTGGTGGGCAAAAGCAACGTGTCTCTCTGGCGGGTGTTTTAGTGGATGAAGTGGACATTCTGCTTTTTGATGAACCTCTTGCCAGTCTTGACCCCGTAACCAGTAAAAAGACCATCGACATCATCGACAAAATTCATAAGGAAACACAGAAAACCGTTGTCATCATAGAGCACCGTCTTGAAGATGTTCTGCACCAACATGTGGATCGCGTAGTATTGATGAATAAAGGTCAGATTGTTCACCAATCCACTCCCGACGAGTTACTCAAATCAGGGTTACTCACTCAATATGGCATTCGCGAACCTTTGTACCTGTCTGCATTGAAAAAGGCGCAATGCTCCATTGAACACATTGACCATTTGTCGCAGCTGAGTGAACTCCCGCTAGATGATATAGCGCCTCAGTTAAACCAGTGGATGAAAGAGAGCCCTCTTCCCAACCCAATATCTTGTGCAGACACTTTACTGTCTGTAAGTAATCTCTCGTACTCCTATGACGGACAGAACAAGGTTCTCGATAACGTTTCTTTCGAGTTTAAACGAGGAGAGTTCGTTTCCATTCTTGGTAAAAATGGTTCTGGAAAATCCACACTGATAAAACTCATTATGGGTGTCTTAAAACCCGATTCAGGGCAACTGATTTGGGAGAATCAGGATCTTGCTGAACTGTCGATATTCGAACGAAGCAAGAAGGTGGGCGTGGTGCAGCAGAACCCAAATCATATGATCTCACAGCATATGATTTTTGACGAAGTGGCGTTCAGCCTGAGAAATCAAGGGATATCAGAATCGCAAATCGAGTCTAAGGTTCTGGACGTTTTAGAGCTGTGCGGTTTGAAACCTTTCAGACACTGGCCCATTGAAGCCTTGAGTTACGGTCAGCGCAAGCGGGTCACCATCGCCTCTATTCTGGTCTCTGAGCCAGAACTTTTGATTCTTGATGAACCTACAGCGGGTCAGGATTATCGCAACTACACCTCAATGCTTGAGTTCATCAGGGAGCTTAACAGGAAGCTAGGAATCACTGTCGCCATCGTTTCTCACGACATGCATTTGGTTTTGGAATACACAACCCGAGCCATTCTGATATCCGATGGAAAAGTCATTGCTGATGCGCCGGTAACAGAAGTTTTCAGCCAATCAGACCTGCTCCAGTCAACCAATCTAGCACCAACCAGTCTGTATGTTCTGGCAAATAAAGTGGGTATCGAAGACGCCAGCGGTTTTATGCAAAAGTTCATTTCTGAAGAAGTGAAAGGCGAGATTGCATTATGAACCCCGCGTCAAAAATAAACTTCGGAATCAACTATGTGGATACTCAGTCGCCTTTGCACCGACTGAACGGACTCACCAAATTAGTGCTGTTTGCAGCGTGGGTCACTGTGGTTCTGACGACGTTTGATCTTCGCATCTTGCTCCCTGTTGTACTCTTGGGAATGGGCTTACTGCGCTGGAGTAAAGTACCCCTTCGAATTTATCGCCCACTGCTTTTCGGAGCAATTGCTGTGCTTTCTTTGAATGCGCTGTTTATGTTTCTGCTCGCCCCAAAACAGGGACCAGAGCTGATAGGCAGCGAGCACATTCTTTTGCCTTTATGGGGAAGTTATTCTCTGTCTCAGGAAACTCTATTCTACCTTGTGACAGTGACCATCAAATACTTCAGCATGTTCCCCATTGCGCTTGTTTTTGTTTTTACAACTCATGCGACAGAGTTTGCTGCAAGCCTCAACCGCATCGGAGTGCCCTACAAGATCGCTTATGCCGTGAGTTTAACCTTGCGTTACCTGCCTGAAGTAAAAAGGGATTTTGTGAACATATTGCATGCCCAGCAAGCCAGAGGGCTGGATATGTCGAAAAACGTCTCGTTTTTTCAGAGGCTTCGCAGCGTTGCCCATATTTTGGGACCACTGATTTTCGCAAGCCTTGAACGGGCAGACACTATCTCCAATGCCATGACCTTGCGCGGCTTTGGCAGGCACAAAACCCGAACCTGGTACAGCGCCAGACCACTAACCAAAACGGACAGGTTGGTTATTTTTGCAGTCCTGATCATCGCCATACTCGCGATTGTGAAGCGATACAACGAATCAACCCTGTTCTGGTACCCGTTTTAGCTATATTAAGAAATTTCCGACAGACAAAACAAAGCCCGCATTGAGCGGGCTTGGTTAATTTCGTTTTCGACTACCGCGAAACTTTTTAATGTATTCCTTAAATTCTTCGTCAGACAGATCCTTTTTTCTGTCTCTTAGGGACGCGACCAATAAATCGCCACCGTTATGCTTAATCAAGTCTTCTAACGTCAGGTTTTTAATAGGGTCTGGCAGTTTGCTTCGCTTTGCCATTTAGTGCTTTTCTTATTTCCAGAACAATACAAACAATCATGAGTGTCAGACTGGCAAGAATGGCGTTTTCCACTCTCACCGACTGGAAGACCATGTCATTTCCGTAATATGCTGCGCTCCATGACATACCAAACACCACGCCAGTCGCTAGGCAAACCAGAAAATTAAACATAAAACCTCCAAAATTTGACGTCAGTATTCTGACATATTGTATAGCAGGGGTTTACTACTCCATTAAACAACTGTCTGTTGATGTTTAGAGGTGACACTCAAAATAAACTTTTGAATGACTAAATAGCCAGATTTCTAGTCGATTTAATAAGTTAAGCCCACAAGGTTGACGTTCAAGCTGTTACCGTTATGTGCCACTTAGCCAGTCAGGTACGTTTTGAAAACACACAGGGCGAAGCCAGCGATCAATCGATGTACTTCCTACTGAGGTGTACTGAGTATTGGACGTTGCAGGGAAAGGACCGCCATGCACCATAGACTGGCAAACTTCGACTCCGGTTGGGAAGCCATTAAAAATAATTCGCCCCGCTTTATGCTGAGCCAACAAAACCAGCGAAGTGACTTCTTCACTTTCTCCCTGTTCACTCAGCCAGAATGTGAAAGTCAGTTGCCCTTCCAAGGTTTCGATGATCTGTCTGATTGAGGAAATGTCTTCAGCCGCCACGACCAGCGACGCCGAGCCAAAAACCTCTTCCTGCCAGGCTGCTGGATCGGCGAGAAATTCGGCATCTGATATTTTGAACAAAGCCGGATAACAAAGGTTTTCACCTTCTCCCTTTGCGGCATTAGCTTCGGCGAGCTTTTTCGCTCCCAGGTTTTCCAACCGTTCGACACCTTGCTGATAGGACAGCCGTATATGACGGTTAAGCATGGTTTGCGCACTTTGTGCCGCCACATTCTCGCTCAGTGTCCTGAGAAATCCTTCAGACTCGCTGTTATTCTCAAGCAGAATCAGACCGGGATTGGTACAAAACTGCCCTGCACCTAAGCAGATAGAACCAGTCAGACCTGCAGCAATATCATCCGCTGATTCTTTTAACGCCGTTTCGGTAACGAAAACCGGATTAATGGAGCTCATTTCTGCAAACACAGGAATCGGGACATTTCGTTGCTGGGCAAGTCGGGTAAGTGCTAATCCCCCTTTTTTAGAACCTGTGAACCCCACTCCCTTGATTGCAGGATGAGAAACCAGCTGCCCTCCGATAGTACTGCCACTCCCAGACAACAAACTGAACACACCTTTTGGCACCCCCGATTTTTCAATCGCGGCAACAATCGCACTCGCTGCAAGGTATGACAAATGTGGGTGTGAAGAGTGCGCTTTCACAATAACCGAGCACCCCGCCGCCAAGGCAGATGCGGTATCGCCACCAGCTACAGAAAACGCCAATGGAAAGTTACTGGCACCAAACACAGCGACCGGTCCGATAGAACGTTTTACTAACGTCAGAGATGGTCTGGGCAGCGGCGCTCTTTCTGGCAGAGCTTCGTCATATAAGACTGGTTCATCTTGATCAATAAGCGCATTGGCGAAGAGGTTAAGCTGGCCGACAGTGCGCTGCAACTCCCCTTTCAACCTGAGCTCTGGCAGCCCCGTTTCCAGAGCGCCAAAATGCACAATGTCGGCTTCGCGTGCTAACAGCTCGTTCCCTATGGCTTGCAAAAACTCACCTCTTTTTGCGCGAGGAAATTCCGAATAGGTGCGCCACGCCCGTTCTGCTTGCTCGCATGCCGTTACCACCTGTTCGGACGATGCGGTATCAAATGTATTCGGTAATGTTTGGTTGGTTGAAGGGTTAACTGCGTGGGTTTGATTTCCCTCACCTTTTACCCATTGTCCGGCTATCACCAGCTTTCCCAGATTCTCCATAGCGCATCAGCTCCCTAACAAGTTCTTGGCGAAAAGATATTTGTACAGTTCACGTACCCCATATTCCCACGGAGGCAGTTTCTCACTGTGTTCAACGGTGTTTGTAAGAACGCCCAAATGCTTAGAATGAATGGTTACCACATCCCCGACATGGTGGGTAAAACCACTGCCCGGTTCGTCCCTGTCCTGAATTGGGGCAAACATGGTTCCCAGAAACAGGGCAACACCGTCCGGATATTGGTGGTGATCACCAATAAGCTGATTGACCAGTTTCTGAGGCGTGCGGCTGATGTTTTTCATATCTGAAGACTCACTGAGTGAGAAGCCATCTCTCCCTTTGATGTCCAGATTCACTACCTCAAATTCAATATCACTGAGCGTAAATTGCGCGGTAAAAATTCGAATCAAAGGTCCTATCGCGCATGAAGCGTTGTTGTCTTTTGCTTTGCCTAGCAATAAAGCGCTACGACCTTCATAGTCCCGCAAATTAACGTCGTTTCCTAAGGTTGCCCCGACGATTTTCCCCTGGTGATTGATCGCCAGAACTACCTCTGGCTCTGGGTTGTTCCAGTGAGAGGTGGACAAAACACCCACAGACGCCCCAGCTCCGACACTCGACATTGGCTGCCCTTTGGTAAAGATTTCAGCATCCGGACCTATCCCAACTTCCAGATACTGACTCCATAGCCCTTTTTCCTGAAGAAACGCTTTTAGCTTCTGAGCCGACTCACTCCCCGGTTCCACCTGACGAAGATCATTGCCGATAGCCTGATTCAGTTCCTGACGTAAACTTTCTGCTTTTTGAGGGTCACCACCTGCGTTTTCCTCGATGACTCTTTCCAGCATACTCACTGCAAAGGTAACGCCAGCCGCTTTGATGGCTTGCAGATCCAAAGGAGAAAGCAAGCTGTAATCCTGATTGTCCTCTGCAATCAGATGTTCCCAGCTACCAATGGGGTTGGCATCCCAATCTCGCAACACGGTTTCTAATGAGTCTGAATCGAATAAATCGCTTACGGTCGGGTATTGGGGAGTCAGGTCATACACCTGATGTTGTCTAACCAATACTACTCGCGGACCGCCTTCGTTGTTCGACCAGACCCTGCCTATCCACAGCGCAGAATCATCCTTGGGGATCATCGTCATTCCTTTGCTCCTTTTCTTATATTCCGATTCGTTTACGTAGTTGATCACTCATCTGATAGGCATTTTCGGCTTTTCCGCCCACCTCCATCTCGGCACTCAGCAAAGCCCCCTCCAACGGATTGTTAGCCAGTTGCTCATCCGACAACGAAAACTGCGCAGAAGTAATAAACAAGGTTTTCCCTTCTGCCCCGCCAAAGGTGCAGCTTGTGGGATTGGTCACGGGTAACTTCACTACCTTGTCTAGAGAGCCATCCGGCGCAATACGAATGATTTCAGAACCACCAAATCGGCAGTTCCACAAATAGCCTTCATTGTCGATACAGGAACCATCTGGGTCACCGTGTGGGTATCCTTCAAAAAACACGCTTTGGTTACTCACTTCTCCAGACTGCTCATCGTAATCAAACGCCCAGATCACGTTGTTCATCGAATCACCAAAATAGAAAGTGGCTCGATCTGGCGACCATGCCATGGTGTTGGTCAAACCAATGTTGTAATCCGTCCACTGACTGGAGTTTCCCAAATCATCCACGCTAAAAAGCGCCCCAGATTCACGAGTCATCGCCTTTCCGCTTCCATCAGCATGCAGGTTGGTCTGCATTGATGACACCCAGAAACGCCCCTGAGGATCGCATTTCCCTTCGTTCAGGCGATTGCCCACCATGGAGTCTGGCTGGCAAACGGGAATGGTCTTTCCGCCGGTTTTATCCAGCAGTGCAACCCCGTTGGCAAATGCGACAATCCAGTGTTTGTCTGACTGAGCAACCCGAGCACAAGCCGTTGGAAAATCTTCGGTTTTAATGGTTTCGCATGTTCCGTCCAGTGACACGCTGACAAGGAGTTTGCCGATGATATCGACAAACACCACGCGCTGGTTTTTCGCGTCCCACAGCGGGCTTTCTCCTACGCTAAACCGTTCCGACGACACCGCGTTAAACTTGTCCATGCCTACCTCCTAGTTGGGGTCGGTTAAATCTGGGTCTGCCCAGTTTGTGTTAGGTGTGTACGCAAACCAGCCAGGTCTCGATGGGTCTCTGTCGTACGGGTAGCCACCCAGTTTTTTGTAGAGCTCTGAATACTGTTCTAACTTGTCTTTGTCGAGCTCCACGCCTAGCCCCGGTGTGGTCGGAACGCGGATTTTTCCGTCTTTGTATTTGAATTTACCGCCCTGAATCACATCATCCATCAGGTGGTGGTAGTGGGCATCAGCCGCGTAGGTTAACGTCGGAAGAACGGCTCCCAAATGGAGCATGGTTGCCAGCTGAATACCCAGCTCTCCAGAAGAGTGAACAGATACACTGGTCTGGAAGGTTTCGCACACGTTCGCCGCTTTAATGCAGTTTCGAATCCCGCCCCAGAACGTGGTATCCAGCAGGATGACATCTACGGCAGGATCGCGAACGTTGGTCGCTAACTGCTCAAAGTTGATAATGACGGTATTCGTAGCATTAGGGATCTGGACGCGGTTGCGCACCGTGCGCATGCCGTTCAATCCCCATGTCGGGTCTTCGTAGTAATCGTTATTTAAGTCTTCGATATTGCGACCAAACCAAATGGCTTCTTCTACCGAGAACGCGGCATTCGGATCGTAGCGAACTTTGTCACCCGGCAGAGATTGCGCCATCGCCCTAAAAAGCTCCAATTCATATTCAGGGGGGAATACCCCACTTTTTAGCTTATGAACGCGAAAGCCGTGTTGCTCCTTAAGGGCTTTTGCATGGGCTATAAGCTGTTCTTTGGTGCGAACTTCGCCTTCTCCGTTGTCATTGTTGAATCGGAAAAACAGATAACTGGCGAACTCCACTTCGTCCCGGACTTTGCCCCCTAAAAGGTCGCACACTGGTACGCCTAGAAACTTGCCACAAATATCCAGGCAGGCAAATTCAATAGCCGCGTGGTATTGAGTCCGGTTGTTGTAAAGGCTGGCTGTCGGGTTACAGATCTTCATTCGCAACGCTTCCAGTTCAAATGGATCGTGCCCGACGAGGTACTGTTTCAAACCTTCAATCATGGCTTCTGCCGATTCACCACCACCACCCATTTCTCCCAACCCGGTGATGCCTACGTCGGTTTCGACCTGAACCACAGTTCGGACAAATCGCCCCCAGTGGGCACCATTGGAGTGTCGCAGTGGGGCTTCTAAGGGAACCGTGATTGTGGTGGCTTTGATATCCGTAATCTTTGGGTGCTTCATTCTTCTCTCCCTTTAACTGATCAACCTAACCATGTGATCGACAGACGTATCTTCAATGGCTAAATCGGCGGTTTTCTCACCCCGAGCCATTGCCACAATTCGATCGGATACCTGATAGACGTGGTGTAAATTGTGGCTAATGAAAATGCAGGTTACGCCCTGATTTTTCAGCATCTCGATGTATTCCAGCACCTTGTCTGTCTCTTTAACGGACAGGTGGTTTGTGGGTTCATCGAGAATCAGAATTCGCGAGCGAAAGTAGATGGCGCGAGCAATGGCGACCCCTTGGCGTTGCCCGCCAGACAGCTCTTTTATCGGTCGGTGCGGATATTCCAGATCCAACCCCACATCTTTGATTGCTCTTACGGCTTCTTCTGCCATTTTGGCTTCACTGAGCCAGCCAAAACCCCTAGGACCTTTACTTCTCATTTCCCGCCCGATGAACATGTTCCTCACAATCGACATTTCAGGAACCATGGCGGTGTATTGGTAAATGGTTTCGATCCCTAAACCCATCGCGTGCCGTGGGTTTCGAATCTGAACAGGTTCATTATCCATGAGTATCTCGCCGCTGCTCTGTGAGTGAACGCCCGACAATATTTTGATAAGGGTGGATTTGCCTGCGCCGTTGTCGCCAATCAACCCAATGACTTCCCCCCTCGCCGCCGAGAAGTTCACATTTTTCAGCGCTTCAACACCTGAGTAGGATTTGGAAATATTTCTGCATTCCAGCAATGGAGATTCGTTCATGCTTCCCTCCTACACTTTCATTTTGTCCGCCGCACGGCGGGTGTAAGTATTGAGTGCTACCGAGAACACAATCATTGCGCCGACCGCAAACTTGAACCAGTTGGCATCGATTCGGTTGATGATGATGATGTTTTCAATAAACGCGATAAGCAGCGCACCTATGATGGCTCCCATTACCGTGCCCACGCCCCCTGTCAAAGCTGCACCGCCAATCACCGCGGCAGCAATAGCGTGAAGTTCAAATCCGGTTCCCATGGTTGGAATGATGGCTTTGATACGAAAGCACTGAATGATGCCTGCAAAGCCTGCCAGCACAGAACACAGCACAAAGGCGGTTGTCTTTACCAAAGCGGTATTGATACCCATATCATGTGCAGCCTGAGTGTTGCCTCCTGTGGCGTAAATCCAGCTTCCGAAGTCGGTTCTTCTCAGCCACATGGCAAGCACGATGGCAAAAGCCACCAGATAGAAAATCGATGCTCTCAGCAAGTCGATTCGTCCAACTAGCCATGAGGTATCCATATCTCTTGGAAACGGAGGCGGAAACCCACCGGACATCACGATCGTCAGGCTGCGGATCATAAACAGCATGCCTAGCGTGGTGATAAATGAGGGCAAACCGATTTTCAGAGTGATAAACGAGTTACAAAGCCCGACGGCTGCTGCACCAATGAGTGCGACCACGATAGCCAGCCCGACAGGAATGCCCGCAGCAAGCAGCAGCACCATGATCATGGGCGAAAAAGCAAACACGGAACCGACAGATAAATCGAACTCGCCCGATACCATCAATATGGTGACGCCAATTGCTATCAGGGTAATTTCCGGTATCGGCTGCAAGATGATCATGAAATTGTTCAGCGTCAGAAAATACGGATTCGAGGCAGAGAACAACGCCAGCATAATCAGCAGCATGAGAAAGGCACTGACTTCAGGTCTTGAAAGCAGGTCTTTGACTTGTCTTCGCACGTTCATTCTGGATTCCTTTTGAATAGGGGCGGAATCGCCCCTTAATTCTTGTTCCATGCTTAGCGAACTCCCTGATCAATGTACTTCTCAAGCGTGGGTACATCTTTCTTGGTGATCAGAGCTTTACCTGTGTTGACATCCCACGCGCTCAAGCCAAATTTGTTGATTAGGTGGAGCTGTAGAATCGGCAGATAACCTTGCAGATAGGGTTGCTGATCAACCGTTAGGTGAACGTAGCCTTTCTTCATTTCATCGATAAGGATTGGCACAAGGTCGAAACCACCCATCAGTATTTCATCTGGCTTTTTGCCCAGATCGCGCAGACATTCCCCAGCCCCTGCGAACCAGAATCCAGCACCAATCACCGCACTGGTTTCTGGGTGCCCCTGAACGTACTGACAGATACGCGAACCAGTTATCGACAGATCGTTGCCCGAGTCGATCACGTCGAAGGTCACTTTCCAGTCTGGGTTTTGATCATTGAGTTCTTTGAGGTACTTTTTCGCACCACCAATACGGTCTTCTGCCCAGCTTTCCCCCGGTCTGGCGAGACCAAGCAACACGTGTGCGGGTTTGCTGCGATCAAATTGTTCCGCTAAACCCTTAGCGACTTCGTAACCTGCCTGGAAGAGATCCTGACCAACAAACGCCAGCCTTGCGCTGCCTAATTCACCTTGGGTGTCATCCACATTGGACACAATCACTGGAATACCTTTATCGACCGCTCTCTGAATCGCTTCGTCGTAAAGATTGTCATCCACCACCACGGTAACAATGCCATCTACCCCTTGGTTCACCACGGTTTCAAAGTTCTGTAGGTGCATTTGGAGGTTGCCGTTTTCCTGCGTAAACAGCAGTTGGCAGTCCGCTTTCAGCGTTTCACACGCATCGTCCATCCCACGTTTAATGGTTTGCCAGAAGGTGTTATCGATACCCGTTTGGGTCAGGTAAGTGAATCGCAGCGTTTTTTCCTTCTCGGCTGCAATACTGGGGGAAGCGAATCCCAACAGGGTCGTACTAAGCAAGGCACTCAGTACCGTGAGTTTTTTACAGTTAAACATGACTCTATTCCTCGTCCTTTTGAACAGATTTACGTTTCTTCAGATATGACAACTCCGTGCCGCTCCCTTTTGAGGAGCGCCATAGTCAGATTCTGTATTCACGCGGTTAAAGTTGTTTCAAACTCTGCAGAACTTCAAAACATGCAGATAATGGGTGATAGTCCGTTTTGCTTGGTGGGCTTTTCAGGTCGTCGTAGCGCTTGTTATCGGTATCCAACACCCGATACCAGCCGCCGTATTGATGATCAATAAAGTGTCTTTCTGCCACCGACCACATGGTGTCGTACCAGTCCCAATATTTGTCTTCTCCGGTTTCAACCGCCAGAGCGGCGGACGCGGCAATGGTTTCCGCAGTCACCCAGTAATATCTGTCGGTATCGACCACTTGCCTGTCCGGTGAGAAGGTGTAGTTCATGCCGTCTGTGCTAGGGTCCCAACTCACCTCCAGAGCAGTGTTGAAGAGGTGAGCGGCGATCTCGATCATCCACTCTTCGCGGCGATAACGGGACAGAATCAGCAATAGCTTGGACCACTCGGTGAAATGTCCGGGCAAGTAACCCCAGGGGCGAAAGAGGTGCTTGGGGTCGTCCAGATTGTATTCCCAGTCGTGTTGCCAGTTCTGGTCATAATGCTCCCACACTAAGCCATCGGCTTTTGATGCCAGTTCGACACAAACTCGCTTCGCCAATGTATAAGCTCTATCCAGAAAGCGAGCCTCTTTAGTGGCTTCATACGCGCAGATCATCGCTTCGCACATGTGCATGTTGGCATTCTGACCCCGGTATGCAGATACGTTGCTCCAGCTACCTTCTAAAATCTCATCCACATAAAGCTGCGCATCGTTATCCCAGAAACGCACTTCAAGCACTTCCCAAATATCGTTGAGTAATGTTCGGCCACTGGGCGTGTCTGCTTTGATGGAAGCTGCGGCGGCAAGCAGGACAAACGCATGCCCGTAGCAATGGCGGGTGCCATCCTCTACATCCAGCCCATTCAGCACCCAAGCGTATCCACCATCTTGTTGCTTATGGTGCTCCAGCAAAAAACGAACCCCGTGTTCAGCAGCGTCCTGATATTCCTGTTTTCCGGTAATCAGATACGCCAGCGAATAGTTGAATGCGAACCGACAGGTACCCACCAGATGCTTGGTATCGGCGTCGAAAATGGTGCCGTCATCTTTGAATTGGTTGATGTAGCCTCCTCGTTTCCTGTCGATACATTCAGGGTGATAAAAATCGATGAGGCTCTGAATGTGCGAGGTTAAGAAGGCTTCGCTGCGATAGTCCTTAGTCATGGTCATTTCATCCTTGTTATTCCGGCAATATGATGGGGACCTGGCTCATCACGCCGCCATCAACGCGAATGTCAGCCCCTGTCATAAAGGCGCATTTACCTTCTGCGATAAACAGTGCCAGTTCGGCAAGCTCACTCGGTTCCGCTACTCGTCCTAACGGATGAGCTTTTGCCCACGAATCCAATACCGCTTCTTGTGTTTTGTCCCCTTTCCAGAGGTCGGCAGCCCAATGCAACATGGGTGTATTCACAGAGGCAGGACACAGTGCGTTGACTGTGATTTGATCCGCTGCGCAGTCCAGCGCCATAGAGCGGGTAAGCTGAAGAATCGCGCCTTTGGATGCGGCATAGGCTGCCACACCAGTTTGAGAAGCGTATGACTGAACTGAAGCGATATTGATGATGGCACCTTTCCCCTGTTTTCTGATTTCAGGGATGGCGTATTTGCAGGTATGAAAAACGCCGTTTAGATTGACACCAATGACTTCGTTCCAAAGTTCGACACTGGTATCCACCACATCACCGTACCGCTGAATGCCTGCGGAGTTGATCACCACATCCAAACGTCCAAAAGCAGAAACCGCTTTCTCCACGCCCGCTTTCACTGCGTCAGCGTTGCTGACATCAAGGGTGATACCCATCAGATTTTCATTGTGATTATGGTCTGCAATCGTGGATTCACGAGACTGTTCATCATTGGTGAAGAATGCCACCTTGTAGCCTGCGGATAAAAAGCGATCCACCATGGCACGTCCGATCCCGCGAGAACCGCCCGTGACTAACACAGCCTTTGCGCTATTTCCGTTCATTACCGACTCCTCTTCCTTGATGATGTCTAATGGGCTAGTGGGCTAGTGGGCTAGTGGGCGAAATACTCTGGAAACTGCTTTTGAATCACATCCAAATCCGGGAAAACATGAGCAATATGGGCAAGCATCGCATCCTTCGCTGCTGGCGCATTACCGACCAAAACCGCATGGACTATCTGCCGGTGCTCATCAATCAATTCGGTCAAAACAGTCGTTCTATTTTTCAAAATCAGCTTACGAATTCGGTCCATGTGAAACTTTGAATCTAAGATGATGCCCCACACCATGGGTTTACCGGCGCATTCACAAATAAGCTGATGCATACGCTCGTCTGAGTTGTAAAACATTTCCGAATTGTTGTTTCTTGCCGCAATTTCCTGCTCATTTAAACACGTCTCCAGACTGAGCTGATCCAGTTCGCTAATGGTGTTTTTTGCCGCCAGTTGCGCCAAATCAGCTTCTAACGTTCTTCTGACGTAGTAAGCCGTTTCAAATAAGGCGACACGGATAGGTGCCACCATAAGCTGACGCCGGGATGCGTTATCAATTAGCCTTTCCGTTGTTAGTCTCGCTACCGCCTCACGAACCGGCGTTCGGCTCATTTCCAGCTTATCTGCCAGCATTTGCTCCGATAATGGCTGGTGGGGCAATAGCTCCATTTCGAGAATCATGTCTCTTATCACCCGATACGCTTGCTCGGACGCCGTCAAATAGTCATAACGGTGATTTCGCATTGGATTCTCTCTTTTAAATTGATGCTTTTCTGAATACTGTGTATACACTGCATACACTTGATCGATTTTTAACCGATCAATATTGAAAATGGCGGGATATTGAATAGCGATCACAAGATTGGTTATCTGGATATGAATCAGAGAGCAATGCGGGGTACGCATACTAATGCGTATTTTCTATATGAATTGATATTTTGTAGGTAAAACAAAAATCCCCCAACTATACAGCTAAGGGATTTTCTTTTAGATCATAAGGTTACTTACCGAGGTGCAACCAGGTTTCCAAAACGGTATCTGGGTTAAGCGAAACAGAGTCTATGCCTTGCTCCATTAACCATTGTGCGAGATCGTCGTGGTCGGAAGGTCCCTGACCACAAATGCCGACGTATTTACCCGCTTTGTTGGCTGCCTGAATCGCCATGGAAAGCATGGCTTTCACCGCTTCGTTACGCTCATCAAACAGGTGTGCAATTTCACCGGAATCGCGATCCAAACCAAGCGTCAGCTGAGTCATATCGTTGGAGCCAATGGAGAAACCATCAAAGTATTTCAAGAAGCTTTCTGCCAATACTGCATTAGATGGTAATTCACACATCATGATCACTTTCAGACCCTGGTCACCACGACGCAAATCGTGCTTCGCCAGCAAATCTATCACCGACGCCGCTTCGCTTACTGTACGGACGAATGGAATCATGATTTCTACATTTTTCAGACCCATTTTGCCGCGCACGCGCTTCATGGCTTCACATTCCAGTGCAAAACAGTCCTGGAATTGCTCAGAGATATAACGAGATGCACCACGGAAGCCCAGCATTGGGTTTTCTTCAGTTGGCTCGTAACGCACACCACCCACCAGATTACGGTATTCGTTCGATTTGAAATCCGACATACGAACGATCACACGCTTCGGCCAGAAGGCTGCGGCTAGCGTTGAAATACCCTCGGTTAGCTTCTCGATGTAGAACTCAACCGGATTCTCGTAACCTGCGATACGTTGATCAATCTCTGCTTTGATTTCAGACGGCTGATCGTCGTAATTCAGAAGGGCTTTCGGGTGGATACCAATCATCTTGTTGATGATGAACTCTAGTCGCGCCAGCCCCACACCTTCATTCGGGATAGTGGCAAAATCAAAGGCACGATCCGGGTTGCCCACGTTCATCATGACTTTAAGTGGCAGTTCCGGTAAATCGTCGACCGAGGAACGGCGAATTTCGAAGTCCAGTTCACCTTCGTAAACATAACCGGTTTCACCCTGTGCACAGGACACGGTCACTTGTGCGCCATTGTTTAGGCGCTCAGTTGCGTTACCACAACCTACGACCGCAGGAATACCAAGTTCGCGGGCAATGATCGCCGCGTGACAGGTTCGACCGCCACGGTTGGTGACGATAGCGGCAGCTTTCTTCATCACAGGTTCCCAATCTGGGTCTGTCATGTCCGCAACCAGTACATCGCCTTCCTGAACCTGATCCATTTCATCCAGTGATTCCACTACACGAACCACACCAGAACCGATGCGTTGACCAATCGCTCGACCTTCAATTAAGGCTTCAGATTGTTGGTTCAGATGGAAGCGCTCCATGACGTTTTTGTCGTCACGAGAGCGAACGGTTTCTGGGCGCGCCTGAACAATAAGCAGCGCACCAGTTACACCATCTTTCGCCCACTCGATGTCCATTGGACGACCATAGTGTTTTTCGATGATTAAGGCTTGCTGCGCCAGCGCCTGAATTTCTTCATCGTTCAAAGAGAATGAACTGCGCTCTTCGGCTGAGGTATCAATGGTTTCAACCTGAGTACCCAGTTCCGAACCCTCGGCGTAAACCATTTTGATAAGTTTTGAACCCAATGTACGGCGAACCACAGAGTGGTGACCCGCCTGAAGGCTAGGTTTATGAACGTAAAACTCATCGGGGTTTACACTCCCCTGAACCACCATCTCACCCAATCCCCAGGAGGAAGTGATGAAGACAACCTGGTCGAAGCCAGATTCGGTGTCCAGAGTAAACATCACGCCTGACGACGCTTTGTCGGAACGAACCATGCGCTGAATGCCCGCAGACAACGCCACACCTTTGTGGTCGAAGCCTTGGTGGACACGGTAAGAAATCGCACGGTCATTAAATAAGGAAGCAAATACGTGTTTTACGGCTTCAATCACCGCATCGATACCACGTACGTTTAGGAAAGTTTCTTGCTGACCCGCAAAGGACGCATCTGGCAAATCTTCAGCCGTCGCGGAAGAGCGAACAGCCACAGAAAGCATCTCGTCACCTTCGCCTAATTCCGCGTAACAGCGGCGGATGTCAGCTTCCAGTTCTTCAGTAAATGGATGCTCCAGCACCCAGTTTCGAATGGTCTCTCCCGTTGATTTCAGTGCTTGCACATCATCAACGTCGAGTGTTTCCAGCAGGGCATAAATACGTTCGTTCAGCCCACCGGATTCGAGAAACTGATTAAACGCAAAAGAGGTGGTGGCATAACCGTTAGGGACTTTCACACCAGCGTTGGCAAGGTTTGCCACCATTTCACCGAGTGAAGCGTTTTTACCACCAACTTTATCAACGTCATTCATTGATAAAGCGTCATACCAAACAACATTTTGTTGCATGGGATAATCTCCTTGTTATTGGATCTGTAGGGTTTTAGTGGGGCTTGAATCAGCGCAAACGATTGGCTTGGGATTTAAAAAATTTTTCCGGCAGCGTCACATTTACGGGTATCGATCCCCTGTAATGTAAATAAACATATATTTTTATTATGAAACTCACACTACAAAAATATTTTAAGGATTCAACTTTTTATGCAGTGCAAAACTAGTTTTCGTGACGTGTTTTATGTTTCAGACGGTACCGCCATCACCTCGGAGACCATGGGACACGCGGTTTTAGGGCAATTTTCAATCGAAACCAGACAGACAACTCTGCCATTTGTCGAGAATGTAGAGCGCGCAAATGACGTTAAAGCACTGATAGATAAAGCATATGAAGAAACTGGCAACAAGCCATTGGTGTTTTTTTCCATCGTAGTGCCCGAAGTCAAGCAGGTTATTGAACAATCGAACGCCCAGCTGTACGACGTGCTTAATGCACTGGTTGAACCGCTAAGTAAAGACCTGGGGCTGCAACCTAAGCCCAAACTGCAACGCTCTCATAGCATCAAAAAAGACGTGCACAGCTACATGGACAGGATCGCTGCAATTGAGTACACACTGGCACATGATGACGGTATTTCATTGAATAATCTGGATCAGGCAGACATCATTTTGCTGGGTGTTTCACGTTGCGGAAAGACCCCGACCAGCCTGTATCTGGCCATGCAATTCGGAATTCGCGCCGTGAATTATCCCTTCATTGAAGAAGACATGGGAAGATTAAAACTGCCGAGCGCCATCGAGCCATTTCGCTACAAAACTTTCGGGCTGACCATTGAACCAGAACGTTTACACGCCATTCGTGAAGGAAGAATGGCAAACAGTGAATACGCCAGTCAGGATCAGTGCCAGAAAGAGCTCAATACCGTAGAAGCCCTATTCCGCCGTGAAGCGATTCCTTATCTGAATACCACTTCTCTCTCGGTAGAGGAAATTGCCACCCGCTTGTTAGACATGAGCGGATTGCAAAGACAGATGTGTTAACGCAATAAAAATAGCGCTAGTACCGATTCATCAGATCCTGATTCGGTGACACCGACATTTCCATAAACTCACAGAACGCAGCCACCGCAGTGCTGCGTTTCCACTTCATATGTTTTAAATCGATACTTGAGTGCCATTAACACCGTCTCTTATTTGATACTAATTCTACTAACCCATCATTTGCGATCAGGCACAAGATCACACATTTGATATTTATACCGTTTTAAACTTAATTATCAATAAGACTGTTTGACACGCTTATTTTCCGCTGATAAGTTTTGTTTCAATTTTGTTAAATAACCATCAACTAACAAATAAAATAAACAAAAAACAAGGATGTTGTTATGAAAAAAATAATGACGAGAGGTGATGTATTTTCGCTGTCATATACCGACTTTATTGCTTTTGTAAATCAAACTAACGTTCCCCCTGGTTCACATTCCACTTTAACTCGTTGGATTGTTAATTCTGATATATCTGAAAGTAGTCGGTTAATTGAATTTGCAAGTACAACAGGGTTTTCAACATTAAATATTTGTAAAAAAACGGGATCTACAGGTCTAGGTATCGATATTTCGAGTCAATCGGTCAATACGGCAAATCTAAACGCGCAGAAAATGGGGCTTGCCCACCGTGTCCGCTTTGAACATTCCGATGCGACAAATCATATGCTAAGTGGTGGTTTTACTCATGTTATTTTTGGTGCCGCTTTGCAGTTTTTTCCTTCTCCTAAAAAGATGCTTCTTCATTCACTTAATGCCTTTGATCAACAGGGAAAGGTGCTTGCCAGCCCATTTTATACAATGAAAGATGTACCAGAATCTTTAATAATTGAAGCAGAAAGCGTATTTGGAATTACGCCAACTAATGTTCGATATAAAGATGTCATGAATATTTATGAAGGTCTAAGAGTAGAATATGAGGATAGACTCGACATTATTCAGGAATCGGAGTCTGAGTTAGAGCATTATTGTCGTTCCACTATAGATAGATTTAAAAATAATAGTAGTAGTAGCAATATTGAAGTCGAAGAGGCTTGTTTCGATAGGCTCATGAGTATTCGTGTCATGTCTAACATTTTAAGGGAATATCAAAAGTATTCTGTTCTTGTTCTAGGTTATGAAAGTGAAGAATATCCTTCTCGATATGTAGAGCTTTTTTAAAAATTGGGATAGCTCAATGATATTAACTGGAACAGAGATAAGGAAACAAAGGAATTCAGGAAGAATTACCATTGAACCCTTTGTAGAAAACCAGATAAACCCCAATAGCTACAATTACAGGCTCGGTTCGGTAATAAAAAAATACAACGAAAATACTCATCAGTTTGAGACCCTATCTATACCTAGAGACGGCATTATTTTAGAACCTCATAAGATGTATCTTGGGCATACACAAGAAACACTGGGTAGTGACTTCTATGCCATGCGGCTTATTGGTCGCAGTTCACTTGGTCGATATGGGCTGTTTTTGCAGGTGAGCGCCGACCTTGGTCACACCACCTCCTGCCATCAATGGACGCTAGAGCTGGTTGCAGCGATGCCCATTCGATTGTATGCAGGCATGATCATTGGGCAGATTTCTTTCTGGAATAACTCGGGAGAAATTCATTGTTTCGGTAAGAACTTCGCTGCCCATAACCTACCTACAGAGGGATACAAGTGATTCTTACAGGAAGAGAAATACATCATCAAGTGTCGACTGGAGCCATCACTGTTTCACCATATTTTAGTGAACGTGTCACATCAAACTCCTACGACCTCGCTTTGGGTGAAAAATACATCAGGTACACTGAAGAGATCATTGACCCGAAAGTAAGCGCTGAGCATGAGATACTGTCAATACCTAGTGAGGGGCTAGTGCTGAATCGAGGGGACTTCATTCTATGTGAATCGTGTGAAGTAGTGGGGAGCGATCATTTTGTGCCCATAATTCATGCAAAGTCAGGTATCGCGCGTGCAGGGTTGTTTGTGCATGTAACGGCGGATCTTATTGACATCGGCTCTAAAGGTAAAATTACATTTCAAATGTACGCGACCTTGCCTGTTCGAATTTTCCCAAACATGCTGATTGGTCAGGTGACGTTTTGGGTTCCTGAAGGCGAAATCGAATTGTATGACGGTAAATATCAAGGCTCAACTGGTCCGTCAGCCAGTAAAACTTATTTAGATTATCAATCAGGAAATTAGTATGCATTTGGCGGATGGAAAGGTTGATGTTAGTGACCAGTGCTTTCTACAACAACTGCGTCAATTTTATGGCTTGGACCTGTTTATCAATCAGAAGTTACCCAGTACGCTCGCAATGACACGTACATCCAACAAAGTTGAGCTTTCTGACCGAGAGAATAAACAAAGTTTTATCCTCAAAGAGAGACCACAGTACTTGACCGACAACAATGCCGAATATTCGGCTTGGTTATCGGCACAAGTCGATCTCCACGGCGGGCTTTTAGTTTCTACTCGAACTGGGTTAAATGGCAGGCTGCATTTTCACCAGTCAGACCAACGGTATATTTTGCTAGACAAAGTTGATGGCATTCACCCTTGGGATGCAAAAGAATATGGTGACATCGTTAGCCGAGATCTAGCATTGTTTCACAACCGTATGGCGACGATCAGTGAGCCAGATAATAGCAGTGGTTCTTTGTTTATGGAGTTAAAGCAATTCGGTCGTTCTGCTCTAAATTGTGGAGTTTCAGCTGCTTTAGTGAAGCGCCTCTTTGACTTAATACTTCAACTTGAAGGTTTAGATTTACGAACCCATACCATTCATGGCGATATTTCTCCTTCCAACGTCATCGTAACCAAATCACAGCAATGCGTGTTCATAGACTTTGATAACATGGCAACAGGTTCTGCTTATTACGATATTGCGAGTTTCTGCCAGACTTTTCTTCAATTGGTCTATCAAAATAACAGCAGCCACTTACACCACACCCAAAACCCGGCTTTGAACATGAGCGCCACTATCTCGCTCATTCGCGGCTATATCCGTTATTCCAACTCTATTTCAACGCCAGAGGCGTTTAATTGTGATGTTTTTTGTCAGTTTTATGAACTCGTCTGGCTTGAACACATGATCCTAGGAGCAATGAGAAAGGATTTTCATCATCAGAATGCTACTGATTGGGCAGATGATTTTGAACAGAACAAACAGGTACTGCTCGAACGTTTGAATAATGAGCTTTGTCGCTGCGTGAATTAGAGAAAAAAATGTATAAAAAACATGCTAAAGAGTGTCAACAAATTCGACAGTTGTTAAAAGAGCAAAGTCCTTGTCTTGTGTATAGCGAACGTATCCTGTTGGATCAGTGTAAAGCAATAGTCGGTCCAATCTCTGCCCTTGCCAAAGGCCAGGTGTTTTTCCCTGTAAAAGCATCTTATGAGCCCGCGCTCCTGCGTCTTATGGCAAATTCGGGAATATCTGGGTTTGAAGTTATGTCGCTAACTGAACTTAAGCATGTACAACACCTATTCCGAGATCAGTATCCCATTATCTACTCGGGGTTGGTTCCATGTTCTGATGTACTCAAACGATTGGACACATCAAAGGATTTACTGGTTGTTAATTCGTTGTTTGATGCTATTGCCGTCTGCCAGTTTCAACCACCTACAAAGGGTTCACGCTACAACATTTTATTGCGAATTTCTTTTCCTAGTCTTGATTCTTCCATTAAATACAATGGCATCAATAGCAAACTTGGAGTAATAGCATACAGCAGTGAGATGTACCGCTGTCTAGATGTACTCACCCAGTCGGATCACGTTTCTGTTGAAGGCATTCATTGCCATCAATTGATTCACCAAGCTCAGTCGTTGGAATACAAAAAAATGATTCACATGATGGCGAAGCTGATCCGCTCGTTGAAAGAGTCTCACCAATTGGAAGTGAAGCTTTGCGACTTGGGCGGTGGATTAGAATCCATGGAAAGCTTTAACACAAAAGAGGTGGTGACGCAGATTTGCGATGAATTTACTACAATATTGCCAAGTCAGACACTTATATTTGAACCAGGTCGGGCATTGGTTAATAGTTGTGGTATCTGTTTATCAACCATCACTGGGCGACGATCCAGAACGCACCTCCACCACTATTTTGTTAACGTCGGCACAAATTTATTAGTTCCCACAGACAGTAAACGATATCAGCTCATTCAAGATTGGGAATTTGGTCAGAAAAACGAGACTAAGTTGCCTCTCAAGATTGAAGAAAAAGCCACTCTTTCAGACGGAATACTCAGCCCCGTAAATACGATTGTTGACGACATCAGCTTATCCAAACCACTGGCAATATCAGAGCAAGTTCTTATCGGCAACTGTGGTGCATATACCGCCTCGTTAGAACATCAGTGGTCGCAACCTTTAATTTCAGTTTTCTTACTGACAAAGGAGAACCAAATCATCAATATCTATCAACGAGCAGAAGCGAATCAGCACTGGAAAACTAGGCTAGAAACATCGTTATGAATGATTTGAATTCAACATTGAAGCTAAGACTTTTTCAGCTTTTTACTGGTGGACTGGCAGGAAATTTAATCAAACCCTTTTTTGCTGCGATTCTGGCCGTGGGGCTTGGAGCTTCACAAGCTGGGTTTTGGCTGGTTATTAGCGGAATTTTTGCACTTTTCGCTGGTCTTATTGGCGGTCCTCATGCAGATAAAAAAGGTCGAAAGAACACGTTGATGCACAGCGAATACTTAAGGTTAGCCGGGGCATTATGCCTCGCTTTAGGATTCATGAGATCAGACCCGAATTATGCTTTACTTGTTGTTGGTTTTTCAATTCATAGCCTAGGTGCAGCATACGGTCGTCCTGCTGGTGATGCACTTATTTACGACAACATCACAGACCAAAACAGAAAGTTTGTGCTTCGACTCCACTACTGGGTTTGGAACATCACCGTACTAACGGGTTACCTCTTAGGGGGCATGTTCATTGCGGAGCATCAAGATGTGTTGTTTTTTGGGCTTTTTGCGGTATCGATTGTAGACATTCTGGTTATTCGTCAGCTCAATGATCCTGGAAACTATCGCCCATTAACACTGCGTGACTATCACCCTAAAAAAATCCCTCTTAATCTCTTAAGAGAAGACAAAAACATGAGGAAATATACCATTGCCTCATCAATGCAATTGATTATTGAAATAGGGGCAATAAGCCTGCTGTCTGTCACCTTAGTGGAAGCAAACAGAGATTGGTTACTCTTCTCGTTTACTCTAGACCCACTGTATTTGTTTGGGCTTCTCATCACTTTAAACGCGGCGATACTACTTCTAGGTGGAATTCTACAAATGCGCTACCTCAAAAACATCAGCCCCCAAATTGAGATCAATTTGGGGGGGGTACTTCAGGTAATCGGCTTCGGCGGTCTTTTCCTCTCGACAAACATAATTCAAATGCTGTTTTGTGTAACTTGCCTGTCAATTGGAGAGTTATTTTTTAAGTCTGGCAGAAACGACCTATTTTCAAGGTTACTGCCTTCTGATAAGAAAGGGGCATATTCAGCCGTTAATAGTGTCATGTTCAGGTTAGCCAGCTCGATTGCTCCGTTAATGCTCGTATTCCATGACGTAACCTCACCAATCATGATCGCCATGACCATTGTGATAACACTTGTTCTCTCATGGGTACTATTGAGACAATTGGCGATAACTTACAGCGAAGAGAAGGCACTATGACTCATCGAATTTTAGTGATTGGTGGTTACTTTGATCAAATCCATTCTCTTGTACAAGGTGGTTACGACATTGTTGTGTTACTGCCAAGGGGGCGTCATAAAGAGATGGTTCCTTGCATGCAGGTGAAAACCTACTTTACAAACATTACCGATCGGAAATGTTGCGAGAGTATTGCGCTTTATGAACATGCTGCTTCACCTTTTAGCGCCACTCTCAGTCACTACGAGTTGTCCATACCTATATGCGCACGTATCGCCAAAAAACTCAGCATTCCGGGACCTGACATTCGCACATCTGAACTCATTCGGGATAAGTTAAAAACCCGCCAAATTGCCAATAATATTGGAGATGTCAGCACTGAATTTAAGCAATACACTAATGAGCGCGAGCTAGAAAAATTTATTGAAAAACATGGGAAGTCAGTGCTCAAACCTGCTGGCGGTGTCGGAGGAAGAGATGTGCATGTTGTCAGCAACAAGGACGACATTAACCACATCATCGCAACTGTTGAGCTGGAAATCGAGCCCTACATTATCGAAAAGTACGTAGAAGGTTACGAGTTTAGCGTTGAAGGGTTTATGGATCAAAATGGGCATACCATTGTCGCCTTAACAGGCAAACACCCCCCCGCTCCACCTAACTATGTGGAAACGGTTCATGTCCAATCGGAGTCTTTGCTTAAATTCATCCCCAATGCGATAAAAGATCGACTCGAAAACCTATTGAACCGTTTCTATTCTGATATCGGGTACCCACTTGGTCCAACACACACCGAGTTTATTTTAACGGATAAAAGCGAGCTCTACTTATTGGAAGGGCATCTAAGAACTGGTGGGTTATCAATTTGGGAACTGACAAGAGCCACAACGCTAGTGGATATTTTTCGTCATCACACACGTCGTCTTCTTGGTGAAAAAGTACCGTTGGGCATTCACCAAACTCAGCGTGCTGCTGCTGTCGCGGGTATTTCATGTCAACAAGGTATCGTCAGGGGAGTTCGTTTCCACCCACCATCAAACTCGGCATATCAGCGAACCATAACACCTTACCCCTCATTCGATATTGGAGACACGGTAGAATCTGTTCACCCCTCACGTTACTGCCGCTTTGGTGGACACATTGTGACTATTTTTGATGATGCCAACAAGGCAGATATTGATGATCTAATTAACCAAGCTCGGTCTATTTCGGAAAGTTTTCATTATGAATTCTAAAAAACTGATTGTTGTATTGAACCAAGATCGATACCGCTATTACGCGTATCACCAAGTCACTTCGCTAAACGACAAAATTTTGTGTTTCTATGACCAAACAGGTCGCTTACCCGATAATAGTGATATCGCCTCAAATGTGACGATTATCAAAAAAGACTCGGAGTTAACTTTTGAATACATTATCGATGAGTTAGAAAAATACGTTTCTGACTGTTCTGAGATTGCCGTTGTCTGTACTGAAGAAAAGTACTTTGTATTGGCAGGTCAGTTAAGAGAGCATTTGAACTTATGTACCTATGGTCCCGGTCTAGAAACCTCTGTTTTCTTTCGGGACAAAGTGGTGATGAAACAAAAAGTCGAAAATTGGGGGTTCGCCGTCCCCAAGCATGCGGTGATATCTCACTCAACAAGCTATCAAGACCTATCCCGACTGTTGGATACCGACACTTTTATTGTTAAACCCATTGACGGGCATGGCGCGAGAAAAACCTATTTAGTTCACAACGAAGCAGAGTTTATAGAATGTGATATTGACTGCTCTGGCATGTTTGAAGCTGAAAAATACATTGATGGAACCCTTTATCATATTGATTCCATCATTGAAGGCGGAAAAATAATTTACTCCAAACCTTTTGAATACTCTTTCCCATGCTACGAATACAAAAACGGCAAAGTGATCAGTTCGCTGGAACTGACTGAGGCATCCCCACTTTATAACAAGCTCACACAGTACAACGAAGCTTTGTTGTCCCACTTATCTGGGAACCATGTTATTCACTTAGAGCTATTCATCGATGGCGAAGACATTATATTTCTAGAGATAGCAGGGCGACCACCAGGAGGTGGACTAGTCCCATTGCATCGAATCGCCCACGGTGTCGATTTCGCTCAGGAAGCCATGAAGATTCAAATGCTTAACGGATACAAGCCGCGCAGTGTTGGAAAGCGTGAAAAATATTGTACCTTCTTCATGGTTCCCAGCCCTAAATTAACCTGCGTGACTAAAATAGACACACCAACTTTTCAGTCTGACGTCGAATTTTTCTATAACAATGTGAATGTTGGAGACGAATTAAATGTGTCTGAATCCGTCAGCCAGAACGCTGCCTTCTACTTGGTCAGCTCAAAAGAAAAATCTCACATAGAAGCTGACTTTCAAATGTTTAAAAATCACATCATGTTTACTTAGGTACTCACTATGTTTAAAACCATCGTATTTGATATGGATATGACGTTATGTTACCCAACCGTTAGCTTTGAACAGGTCTTTGAAAAGACCTTCAATGTGTCAATGGCATCGGTGAGAACCGAGTGGTTAAATAAAATCACCTTCGATGGTGCGTGCACTGGGCTAGAAGCCGTAGAACACTGCTTTCCTGAATTGTCTGTCACTGATGCCGAGAAAAAATTCCATGAACTGAACGCAAGGTGGGCACTATCGCAATCGCTTTACTCTGGGGTAAAAGAATTACCTCAAAAATTACGAGAAAAATATCAATGTCGTGTTGGAATACTGACCAACGGTCCATCAGCTTGCCAACATGCCATTCTTGATCAGTTTGGGTTTAAAGATGCTTTTGATTTCGTATACGCCAGTGGCGACGACGAAATTGCAATGAGAAAACCTAACCCCAAACTGATACAAGCATTAGAGTCAATTGAAAACATTGATCCTTACAGCGCGTTATTTGTTGGAGATTCATTCGAAAAAGATATATCCCCGGCTTTGCAATGCGGCTGGAAAGGCATTCATGTTAATCCATCTTTGGATTCGGTAGAACATGTGGCATTCGATACATTTGAAGAATGTGCCAACACCAAGGAATGCTTAACCATTAATTGGCGTCATTTGTCTGATAATCACGGGTGACTATATGATCCGCACGCTTTCGCAATTACCTGCTTCGGATGATCTCGTTCAACTGCAAAACAAAACCTCTTGCCCTTACTCTAAAAGAGCCAATCTGTTTTACGTCGAAGAGAATGGCACCAAAGAGATAAGCCTGGCTGAAGCAAACACAGCAATGAAGTCCTTTCTGCAAAATCAGCGACAGAAAGATGTCGACATACTTTTTATGTGCTTTCGCCACGATCATACTCATATCGACCAATTGGTTGATTTTTTCTATCACTTGATGAATGGCCTCTTTGTCGCCATCGAAAACAAGTCTATAGAAACGCTTAACTTCAATGACGAGCGCTCTAAAATCGAGTTGGATGGCGTAACATTCTTCATTACAGTTCATTCACCAATCTATGCAGAGTCTCACTCGCGGCACGCATTTGGGTGTAATACCGTAATAGGTTTCCAACCCTACGAGTCTTTCGCCCGATTCAAGGTTCTAACAAGTCATCAAGAGAGTGTAAGGAAAAAATTTACTCGTGATGGCAAACCTTATGCCCCTAGCGCAGTGGTAGACAGCCAGCACGAATTGGAAAAGTTTATCAAACCAATGGATCGCGACTCACCACCCATAAAATGGTGGATAAAAAGAAACAAACCAGGAATACACAGGTAAAGTTAGTACCGATTCATCAAATCCTGATTCGGTGACACCGACATTTCCATAAACTCACAGAACGCAGCCACCGCAGTGCTGCGTTCTCTTTTTCTAGACCACACTAACCCGACTTCCATATCCGGCACGTGATCGGCCAGTGGTCGCACTTCTACCCTTCTTCCTTCTAGAGACCAAGGGCGATAGACCATGTCGGAAAGAATCGTGACACCATAGTCATTGGCCACCAGACTGCGCACCGATTCCACTGAGGACGTGCGAAAAATGGTGTTTGGCTGGTAGGGAGTCTGGTTCCAGTAGCGTTGAGCGGTATTACTCGCTTCATCGACGGTGAGCATGATGTAAGGGTATTGAGCGACATCGTGAAAAGTCGCCAGTTTATTTTCCAGCAATGGGTGGCTGGAACTGACCCACAAACGACGGGGCGAGCTTAACAACGTTTGAAAGCTGATGTCTTCCTGATTGATAAGGTTCGAGGTCAGCATAAAAGCCAGATCGTAATCGCCAGAGACCACCCCTTCTTCAATTTCACTCCGTGTCGCTTCCACCAGCTTGACGTCCACTTTGGGGTAACTGCGTTGAAAACGGGTTAAGTAAGGTGGCACAAAATACCCTGCCACCGTATAAGACATGGCGAGGCGAATCACACCCTGTACCTGATTAGAGTTGCGATGAGAGAGCAACATCGCCTCTTCAATCTCTTTCACGATATGAGTCGCGTGCTGATAGAACTGGTTGCCTTCATACGTCAGCATCATTCCGTGCGGCTGACGCACAAACAGATTCACATTTAGCATCTCTTCCAGCGATTTGATGGCAGTGGTAATGGCAGACTGAGAAACGTGCATTGCATTGGCTGCCTGAGACACCTGACCGGAATCGGCGGTCGCAATAAAGTAGCGGATCTGTTTCATGGTTGGCTGCATTTCTGTTTTCCTTAACTCTTGCATTAATAAAACTGATATCAATAGCGAACGGCTTAACCTTACCTACCCCTGCCCAGACGTTTTAATCATTAAATCTCATACAGATAACTTAATTTCATGTAAGCAAATCACATCTCTCTGCGTTATCTGTTTTTCTAATAACACTAGACTGAATTCCATATTTTACATATCAGCGCTGCAATTTTAACCTGTTATTAACAACTCAAACAATACCCAACTCAAACAACAGCCAACATGGATATGTTTCGGCTGGTGGTCGTTGACAACACGTTCGAACAACAGGGAGAAGAACGATGAAACGAAACACCTCTCACGCGGCATGGCTTACGCTGACGGCGATTTTTGCTGTCGCCAGTAGCCCAACCTCTCATGCAAAAGACTGGTCATACACGGTAGACGTATGGACAACCCCCTTCGATATGTCCAGCGACAGAAAAGTGATGGATTACAAACCCGTCGCTAAGGCGCAAAAGCCTTGGGATATCTGTGTTTCTTTCCCTCATTTAAAAGACGCCTACTGGACAGCCGTTAACTATGGTGTGGTCGCCGAAGCCAAGCGAACTGGTGTCGGAATGCAGCTTGTTGAAGCTGGCGGCTACACCAACCTTAATAACCAGATTTCACAGATTGAAGACTGCGTTGCCTCGGGTGCAGATGCCGTCATCATCGGTGCCATCTCTTATGAAGGGCTAAACAATCTGGTTAAGAACATCGCCAAGTCGGGCATTCCAGTGATTGATATCGTCAACGGCATGTCCTCTCCTGATCTTTCGGCTAAATCGCTGGTGTCCTTTGGCGAAATGGGCTCGAAAATCGGTAAGTACCTAGCCGATGTTCACAAGCACGACAATAAGAAAGTCAAAGTGGGCTGGTTCCCCGGTCCTCCCGGCGCGGGCTGGGTAGAAGCGGGCAACAAAGGTTTTCAGTCGGCAATTGAAGGCTCCAACATCGAAGTGGTCGAAACCAAATACGGCGATACCGGTAAAGAAGTTCAGCTCAAACTGGTGGAAGACACCTTAGAAGCGCATCCGGATCTGGAATACATCGTCGGAACGGCGGTTACCGCAGAAGCCGCCACCAGCCTGTTAAGAGCCCGCGGACTAACGAATCAAATCAAGGTGCTTTCTTACTACTTCACACCCGGCGTTTATCAGGGCATTAAAAGGAAGCTGATCCTCGCGGCACCGACCGATTCTGCGGTGATTCAGGGAAGGGTTGCCATTGATCAGGCGGTTCGAATTCTGGAAGGCAAACCTTACACCAAGCACGTCGGTCCTCAGTTGTACGTCATCGATGCCTCCATCATTGACCACTTCGACCGCGACAGCTCATTAGCACCAGCAAACTTTAAACCTACGTTTTCGGTGAAACCACAATGATGATGAGTTCAACCTCACCCATCCTTTCTTTACACGGGATACACAAACAGTATCCCGGTGTAAAAGCACTGGACGATGTGGATTTCACTCTGGAAGCAGGCGAAGTACATGTGTTGTTTGGTGAAAACGGGGCAGGAAAATCAACGCTGATTTCCATTATCTCTGGTGCAAATCGCGCCACAAAAGGAGAGATACGGTTTCGCAATCAGCCAGTGAACTTTAAGAGTGTATTCGACGCAAGAAGCAACGGCATCAGTGCAGTGTTTCAAGAGTTTTCACTCGTAGATACCCTATCCATCGCTCAGAATCTTTTTCTGGGGGAAGAGCCTTTGAAATCCGGTTTTCTGGATACCAGCTCTTTACAACAGAAAGCGAAAAGCCTTCTGGAGCGAATGGGTTTTAACCTTGATCCCGATGTGTTAGTGGGTGAACTTTCCCGCGCTGAAAAGCAGATGGTGGAAATTGCTAAAGCGTTGCGCGGCGAGCTTTCTGTATTGATTCTGGATGAACCGACCGCTTCGTTGACCAACAAAGAAACCGAACAACTGTTTGACCTGATTGCCCAAATCAAACAGCAGGGTGTGGGCATCATCTACATTTCCCATCGCATGGCTGAAATTCGCCAGATTGCAGACAGAATTACCGTGTTGCGTGATGGCCGCTATATCGGCACCAAAGCGTGTGAAGAGGTTGAAGAGCAAGAGCTCATCACCATGATGACGGGGCGCGTTGTGGATCAAATCTATCCAGACATTCCGTTCTCGCCCAAAGAAACCGTTCTTGAAGTTCGCGAGATGAGCACCCGAGACGGCAATCTGAACACCCTTTCATTCCATGCACGAGCAGGTGAAGTCGTTGGGTTTGCAGGGTTAGTCGGTTGTGGCAAATCGGAGGCACTGCGCGCCTGCTTTGGTCTGGAACCTGTCTCTTCGGGCTTCGTGGTTTTTCAGGGCGAAAACGTCACCAATCTGAGTACTCGTGCCATGTTAGATCGCGGTTTTTTCTATAACTCCAGAGATCGCAAAGCTGAAGGTTTGGTGATGATTCGTAGCTGCCGTGAAAACATGAGTCTGGCTGCGATCCGAACCCCGCAATACTCAAGCAGTACAGGCGCACTGTCCATTGCTCATGAACAAGCGCAGACCGAACACCTAGCCACCAAGCTCAAACTGTACCCAAACAAAACCGAGCGCGATGTCGGGCAGTTCAGTGGCGGGAACCAGCAAAAGGTATTGCTTGCAAAATGCCTGACCCGAGACGTGTCTCTGTATGTATTCGATGAACCCACGGTTGGAGTGGACGTTGGCACGCGTGCTGAAATCTATCGATTTATTGCCAGCCTTTGCGAACAAGGCGCAGCAGTGGTGATCATCTCTTCCGATTTACCGGAAGTGGTTCATCTCTCTCACCGTCTTTACATCATGCGGGAAGGAAAAATCGAAGCGCACCTACAAGGCGACGAGATCACCGAACCTAATGCCCTCTCCCACTTTTTTGAATCTATGCCGTCTCAGAATGAGGAGCTTCTCCATGAACACTAAGCCAATAAAAATGGATTCCTCCACTGAAAAACCAGTGTCTAACCCATCCAGAAGCAATGTAATGAACCAGATGAAACGACTCTTTGTAAAACTTGGTGTGCTGCCTATTTTGATGATTGCTGCCATCGTTATTTTTGCCAGCACGTCGGATAACTTTCTGACTTCGCGCAATCTCCTTAACCTTTTGCGCCAGTCTTCTTACCTCATCATGGTAGCCATCGGGCAGATGTTTGTGTTGCTTACTGCGGGGTTTGACCTTTCTGTCGGCACCATCATCGCACTATCGTCTGTAGTGGGTGCAACCACCATGGCAAGCGTGTATGCCGCCATGCCCGACGCAATATACCTCGCCATTGCCCTTGGCTTGTTAGCGGGTGTAGGTGTGGGATTGCTCGTGGGCTTGGTAAACGGTGTGGGTGTCGCGCATTTCAATGTGTCTCCATTCGTCATGACCCTTGGCATTTCCTCTGTAGGATTCGGAGCGGCTCTGTACATGACGGGCGGTTCCCCCGTTTACGGTATGCCGATGGAATTTGGCGACACCTTCGGGTTTGGCAGTATTCTTGGTATTCCAACCCCAATTCTTGCTGCGATTCTGATGATGATAGCTGCCTTAGTCATCGTTAACCGGACTCGTCTGGGGCGCTACTTCTACGCCGTGGGCGGAAATATTCACGCCGCGCAGCTCTCTGGAATTCACACCCATAAAACGCTGATTCTGGCGTACTTGCTCTGCGCATTTTTCGCTGCGGTGGCAGGCATGCTGATTACCGCCCGTCTGGATACTGGCGAAGCCAACATCGGCGCAGCCATGCCACTCCAGTCTATTGCCGCATGCGTGATTGCAGGGGTGAGTCTGCGCGGTGGTGTGGGCCGAGTTGAACACGTGGTGCTCGGTGCCATTTTCATCAGCCTCGTTCAGAACGGGATGAACCTCACCCGAGTGGAATCTTATCTCCAAACCGTGGTGATTGGGGCACTGCTGATCTTCGCCGTCATCATCGACCAAATTCGTATTCGAATGCGAGCGAGCCTCGGGGCTCAGTAGGCTCCGCGCATCGTTAAAAAAGAAAACTATGGCATTCGTCTGGAATCAAAATTTCATAAGCAGGTATTTCTATGATCAACATAAATAGCGACATGGGGGAAGGCTTCGGCATCTACAAATTAGGTGACGATGAAGCGCTCATGCCTTACATCACCGAAGCCAACGTAGCTTGCGGTTTCCATGCCTCCGACCCTAACCACATGAAGCGTACTGTGGAGCTCGCAAAACAATACGATGTAAAAGTGGGCGCGCATTTCTCATTGCCCGATTTACAAGGCTTTGGACGCAGAAAAATGCACCTTTCTCAGCCAGAACTGCACAACATGATCGTCTATCAGATTGGGGCGTTAAAAGGCTTCCTGGATATGCTGGGTATGCCGCTGAACCACCTTAAGCCTCACGGCATTTTATACGGCATGGCGGCATCGGATCCGGAAATTGCTGAAACCATTGCCAACATCGCACTGCATTACGACGTTCCCGTATTCGGGCTAACCAATACCAGCCATGAGACAGTGTACAAGCGCAAAGGCGTTACTTTCGTCCCCGAGTTTTTCACCGACCTGGACTATGATCAACATGGGCACTTAGTGATTACTCAAACCCATGACGCAACCGACCCGATCAAAGCAGCAAAGCGGGTGTTAAAAGCCGTAGAGCAAGGCACGGTGATTGCGACTAACGGAGACGAGATCCCAGTCAGCGCCCAAACCGTTTGTGTTCATTCGGATACCCCTAACGCACTGGATATTGCCAAAGCGGTCAATGCAGCCCTTAAGCACCATTTACCGCAGTCATCAAAAGAATTTGATGTTTCTTGATTTTCAAAGGAGTGAAACATGTCAGACAAAGAAATTCTCTGCCCACTGCCGGGCATCTTCTACCGCTCATCAGCCCCCGATCAACCGAACTACAAAGAGATAGGTGACACGGTAACAGAGGGAAACACCATTGGCTTAGTGGAAGTGATGAAATCGTTCCACGAGATCAAAGCGGAAGTCTCTGGAGTGATAGACGAGTTTCTTCTGGAAAACGAGAAACCAGTGAACGCGGGTCAGCCAATAGTCCGGCTCAAGTAGCCAACGCTAATCAATAGCTCGCAGAATGAACACAAGGAGTTGTTATGACAATTCAAACCTTACTCGTCGCTAACCGAGGGGAAATCGCTGTGCGGATCATCCGCGCAGCTAAGGAAATGGGGATTCGTACCGTTCAGGTTTACAGCGAAGCCGACAGCGAATCGCTGGCAGTCAGGCTTGCAGATACCTCCGTATGCATTGGCGCCCCAATGGCGAACCAGTCTTATCTCGATGGAAGTAAGATCATTCAGGCAGCACTGGATTCTGGTGCAGACGCGATTCATCCCGGCTATGGGTTTCTTTCTGAAAATGCGGATTTCTCTGATCAGGTGAGACAAGCCGGGTTGATATTTGTCGGCCCCGACGGGGACACCATGCGCCAGATGGCGGATAAGGCGGTTGCCCGGGAAACGGCTGAAGCCGCAGGCGTGCCTGTGGTGCCCGGAAGTTCTCCGATGCAAAACCCACAACTGGCGCTGAAAACCGCCAAAGAGATCGGCTTTCCCGTGATGATCAAAGCATCCGCAGGGGGTGGCGGTCGCGGTATTCGCGTCATCAATCAGGAATCGGAATTTCTGGAAAACTATCATCAGGCCGCCGCAGAAGCACAGGCCGCCTTTGGTGACGGCACCTTATACCTTGAAAAATTCATTCATCAGTCTCGCCATGTGGAAGTGCAGATTCTGGCGGATGGTAACCGTGCCATTCACCTGTTTGAACGTGAATGCTCGTTGCAGCGTCGTCGCCAGAAAGTGTGGGAAGAAGCGCCTTGTACTGTGCTTCCAGACAGCGTTCGCCAAGCCATGTGTGAGTCTGCCGTTGCTCTGGCTGAAAGCGTGAATTACCAGGGTGCGGGCACCATTGAATACCTGTACGACGACCAAAGCCAGTCGTTCTACTTTATTGAAATGAATACCCGAATTCAGGTGGAGCACCCGATTACGGAATGCATTACGGGTGTGGATTTGATTCGGGAAATGCTGCGCATTGCATCAGGTGAACCTCTTCGCCTTAACCAGGACGATATTGAAATTCGCGGCCATGCCATCGAGATTCGTCTCAATGCTGAAGACCCGTTTAATGGCTTTCTGCCCTTCCCCGGCATCATTAAGCAGTTTACCCCGCCGATGGGTTCAGGGGTTCGGTTCGACGGGCTGATCTATTCAGGTTTTGCCATTCCACCCTATTACGATTCGTTGCTGGGCAAGTTAATCGTCTGGGACACCGACCGTGACACGGCCATCCAGCGTATGGCGAGAGCCTTAAATGAACTTGAAGTCGAAGGCGTAAAAACCACTCAGCCTCTGTTCCAGAAACTGTGTGAGTCTGAAAACGTGTTACGTGGCGACTTTAATACTGCATGGCTGGAAAGCTGGTTAGAAAATTTAAACCCGACAGAAAGCACCGAGAACACGGACCGTTCACTGTCTCAGGCATCATAAGGAAAGACGATGAAAACACGCTATTCATTCGGCGGAGACGAGCACATCTTTGTGGAAGTCAGCGAAGAAATGTCACTTGCCGCCTTTTTCAAAAGCCTGTCTATGACGCAGGCGATCCGCGACGCCAACATTGACGGTGTCGAAGAGATCTGCCCTGCCAATGCCTCTTTTCAGGTGAAGTACAACCCGGACATTTGTTCACCTGAAGTGATGCTTAAAACCATTCAGGACATCGAAACGTCCATGGCACAGACAGAAGCCAAAATTGCCACTCGGATCATTGAAGTCCCTGTGTTTTATCAAGACCCGTGGACACACGAAACCCTCATGCGCTTTAGAGACCGTCATCAGGATCCTGATGGAACGGACCTGTCCTATGCCGCCCGAATCAACGGCTATGATTCGGTCGAAAGCTTCATTAAAGCGCACTCTGAATCGCCTTGGTTTGTGACCATGGTGGGCTTTGTGGCGGGGCTGCCTTTTATGTTCCAGATGGTAGAACGCGAGAAGCAGATACAAGTGCCCAAGTATGTTCGCCCAAGAACCGACACGCCAAAACACACTGTCGGTTACGGCGGCTGTTTTTCCTGTATTTATTCTGTTCGTGGTGCTGGCGGTTATCAGATGTTTGGTGTCACCCCGATGCCAATCTATGACCCAAGCCAGAACGCCGCTCACCTGAAAGATTTCCTGGTGTTCTTCCAGCCCGGCGACATCGTGAAGTTTCGCCCGATTGAGGAATCCGAATATCACGACATTGTCAGTCAGGTTGAAGACGGCACGTACGAACCAAGAATCCAGTCTACTGAGTTTTCTCTGGCGGAATTTGAACAGGACATTGCCAGCTACAACACAGCACTGAAGGAGGCGCTTTATGAGCATTAAGGTTAACCACCCGGGTCTGGCGACCGCTGTTCAGGATCTCGGTCGAACTGGGTATTTCCATCTCGGCATTCCGGTATCTGGTGCCATGGACCGTTTCGCTTGTCGCTGCGCCAACTGGTTGGTTGGTAACGACGAAAACGCCGCAGTATTGGAAGCGGTTTTTATGGGACCCAAACTCACCTTTTCTAACGACTGCACCGTCGCCGTTACTGGCGCAGACATGACGCCTTTTGTTGATGGTGAAGCGCAAACGACCTGGACAAGTTTTGCGATTAAAGCAGGACAAGAACTGACGTTCTCTCACCTGACTCAAGGTGCCCGGATTTACATAGCTGTTTCTGGAGGGATTGATGTCCCTGAAGTGTTGGGCAGCCGTTCAACCTACACTCTTGGCGCGCTGGGTGGCTTTGAAGGCAGACCGATTCAGCAGGGCGACAAACTCCCGGTAGGACAATCCGATTCGGGCTTTGAGGTACGCTCATTACCAGAATCGCTGCGCCGACCGAATTCTAATGAATTAAGAGTCGTTACTGGGCTCTACTGGCATCGGATTACAGAGGCGTCTGGCAAACAGTTTTTTGAAGATACATGGCAAGTAGCACCGGAAGCAGACCGCATTGGGTACCGCTTTAAAAACGGCACGCCACTGGAATTTAATGAACGCGAACAACCATTTGGCGCGGGTTCTGACCCCTCCAATATTGTGGATGGCTGCTACCCATATGGCTCCATTCAGGTGCCAGCAGGGAAAGAGCCCATCGTGCTGCACCGCGATGCGGTTTCTGGTGGGGGCTACTTTATGATTGGCACGGTAATTTCTGGCGATATGGATCTGATTGGTCAGATGCAGCCCAATACCTCCACGCGTTTTGTTGAGGTTTCGATGGAAGAAGCGTTGGCAGCGCGTAAGGAATATCAGTCTCTACTAGACAAAGCGAAACACCACATCCAAAGCAGTGGGGTGAACCAGTGACCTTACTTCAGCAACAAGCCTTCATTAACGGTCAATGGCAAGACAGCGCTAGCGGCACGACATTTGCCGTGCTCGACCCAGCCAATGGCAACCAGCTTGGAACCGTGCCAGAGATGGGCGTGGAAGAAACACTGGTTGCCATCTCTGCCGCCCACGCTGCGTTTTCTACGTGGAGCAAAACCACCGCCAAGCAACGAGCCGAATGCCTGATGAACTGGTATCAACTCATGTTGGAAAATCAGGCGCAACTGGCGGAGTTGATCACTCAGGAATCGGGGAAGCCGCTGGCAGAATCGATGGGTGAAGTTTTATACGGCGCTTCTTTCGTTCAGTGGTTTGCCGAAGAAGGAAAACGGGCTTATGGTGACATTATTCCTTCCACCGCTGCAGACAGGCGCTTGCAGACCATCAAGCAGCCTGTCGGGGTTTGCGCTGCGATAACGCCTTGGAATTTTCCGGTTGCCATGATCACCCGAAAAGCGGCTCCCGCTTTAGCAGCAGGTTGCACCATGGTCATCAAACCTGCCGAAGCGACACCTTTTTCCGCACTGGCGTTGGCAAAACTGGCTAAAAAAGCGGGGATTCCGGACGGGGTCATCAACGTGGTGACAGCCTCCAACGGAGTTGAAATCGGTCAGGTGCTGTCTCGGGATGAGCGTATCAGAAAGCTGTCGTTTACAGGTTCTACCGCGGTCGGTCGGCAACTTCTCAAGCAGTGCGCCGACACGGTAAAACGAGTGTCGTTAGAACTTGGCGGCAATGCACCATTCATTGTGTTTGATGATGCCGATATCGACGCCGCAATCGAAGGCGCGGTTGCCTCTAAATTCCGAAATTCAGGGCAGACCTGCGTCTGTACCAACCGGATTCTGGTGCAGTCGGGTGTTTACGACGCCTTTTGCGAAAAATTTGCCAGGGCCGTCAGCAAACTCAAAGTGGGTGAAGGTATTAATCCCAAACACCAGATCGGTCCTTTGATTAGTGAGCCAGCATTGGACAAGGTCGATGCCCACATTCGTGATGCGTTGAGCCAAGGCGCGCATCTGCTGACTGGCGGCTCTGCCCATTCTTTAGGTGGTTTGTTTTATCAGCCCACCGTGCTGTGCGATGTGACCCCTATGATGCGAATCGCCTCTGAAGAAACCTTTGGTCCTGTGGCACCCATTTTCAAATTCAATACCGAAGACGAAGCTATTCGACTAGCGAACGACACCGAATATGGGCTAGCGGCGTATTTCTACTCGCAAAATATTCACCGATGCCTTCGAGTAAGTGAAGCGCTGGAATACGGCATGGTAGGCGTCAACGAAGGCATTATTTCCAATGAGGTCGCACCATTTGGCGGGGTGAAATCATCGGGCTTAGGTCGGGAAGGTTCACGTCTGGGTATCGAAGAGTATCTGGAAACCAAATACATCTGTTTTGGTGGGCTGTCTTAGCTGCTTTTATCCGTCGTAACAATCTTTATCTGTCTTTAAAAGGAACACACACATGAACAATCAGTCACTGATGGAGCGCCGGCAAAAGGCGGTCCCCAGAGGCGTGGCTTCGGCTACCCCTTTGTTTGTGAAACGCGCAAAAAATGCGGAGATTTGGGACGTAGAAAACCGTCGATATATCGATTTTGCAGCTGGAATAGCAGTCGTCAATACGGGGCATTGCAACCCGGCAGTAAGCGAAGCGGTTATCAATCAAATTGACCTGTTCAGCCACACCGCTTTTCAGGTTGCGGGTTACGAAACCTACATTGCACTTGCCGAGCGGTTGAATTCCCTCGCGCCAATCGATAACGCCAAAACCATACTCATGACCACAGGGGCAGAAGCGTTAGAAAATGCTGTGAAGATTGCGCGTCATTATACGAAGCGCCGTGGCGTCATTGCCTTTCACGGAGGCTTTCATGGCAGAACCATGCTAACCATGGGCATGACCGGAAAAATCGCCCCTTACAAAGAAGGCTTTGGTCCCTTCCCTGCTGATATTTTCCATGTGCCCTTTCCCATTCCTTATCAGGGAATGGATACTCACTACACCGTGAAGTCGCTGGAAAAAGTATTCAAAACCGACATTTCTCCCGATTCAGTAGCTGCCATTGTGATTGAACCGATTCAGGGTGAAGGCGGGTTTTACGCAGCGCCCGCTGAATTGATGGAGCACTTGCGTGCGCTCTGCGATCAGCATGGGATCTTACTGGTCTTTGATGAAGTGCAGACGGGGTTTGGTCGCACCGGAAAAACCCTCGCGAGCGAACACTACAGCGTTCAACCCGATCTGATTACTGTGGCCAAAGCGCTGGCTGGCGGCTTCCCTCTTTCTGGCATTATTGGAAAGGCTGAAATCATGGACAGCCCCAACCCTGGAGGATTGGGCGGAACTTATGGGGGCAGCCCAGTAGGGTGTGCAGCAGCACATGCAGTACTGGATGAACTCGAAAGCCGAAACCTGAACCATAAAGCACAGGTTATCGGGCAAAAAATCGAGCGCGCCATTAAGCAGGTGAAAGACGCTCACCCAGACACTCCAATTGCCTACGTCCGGCATGCCGGAGCTATGATCGCTTTCGACTTTGTAGACGGTGAATCCCCAGCACCCGAGCACGTTGCTCCGTTTATCACCCACTGTCGCAACAATGGCTTGATCGTGCTGCCATGTGGTCAGTTTGGAAACGCGGTAAGGTTATTACCGCCATTAACGGTAGAGGACCATATTCTGGAAGAGGCAATTGAAATCATTCAGAATTCGCTGATCGCCATAACAACACAATAGTTAAATAATTACTAAAGCGCCGTTACTGGCGCTTTTTCTTCCACTTCCCTGAAATCAGATACTTTGGAAAGGTATAAAGCTGTTCAAGCAAAATTCGGGTAACTGCATTCACCGGACTGGTGAAAGGTTCTGGCGGGAGATGTTCTTTTTTATGTCCAATACCCTGAACAGCGATAGAGACAAGGGGCAATAACACCAAGCCTCCAGCCATCAAAACCTTGCCAAGAACCAACGAAACCAATGCTCCCCAGAACCCAATAATGAATACCGGAACCATGATTAAATGAATCAGGAAATTGCCCTGATGCTGGTGAAAATGACCGTAAGTGTTTTGCTGGTGCTGAACGATTTTACGTATAGACATTACTGCTCTCCAATCTGTTTTGGAGCAAGATAATATCGCTGGAAAAACAAAGCATTACCATATGGTAATTTGGCTTCAACTTTTAATTCGGCTGAGAGATTGGGGCGTAATGCCCAGATAGGACGCCACGTAATATTCTGGAATACTCTCGATCAGGTGAGGCATCTGTTCACACAACTCAGCATAACGTTGCTTTGCGGTTTTCATCAGCAAAGACATGGCGCGTTGCTGGGTGTGGTAATACGCCTCTTCTGAAAGTCTTCGACCCAGCTTTTCCCATTTTGCACCACGTTCGTAAAGCCCAGATATCGCATGAGTTGGTAACTCAACCGCTTGTACTTCGGTCAGCGTTTGAAAATGTAGCTGGGATGGTTCGTTGCGGATCACGCTGGAAAAATCAGTAAGGAACAGGTTTTTCACAGTTGAGGAAGGTTCGTTGAAGTGGAAGCAAGTGGTAAAGTCGCGCCCGCTCTCGTCAATGGCAAAAGAGCGTGTAATGCCAGAGCTGAGATAATACATACTCCGGCAAGCCTGACCATTCCCAAGCAGGCTTATATCTTTCTCAAAATTCTGAACCGTGAAGCTTTCTGAGATCATTTCCCATTCCTCATCGGAGATAGAAACGAACTGGGACAGATGCGCTCGAAGCTTGGTAAGCGGCTGATAGGAAGTATCTTGAGTCACGTATTACCTTTGATTTGACGGGATTCTCAAAGAGTGAAGCGAGTAGCTGTCCCAAGTTAAGGTTACTTACAAAAGGTTTCAATATACAGAGCTTCAACTTTGTCCCTTGCCCATTGAGTACGGCGCAGGAACTTTAAAGAAGACTTGATGGACGGGTTGTTATAGAAACAGTTGATTTGGATTTCTGCGTCTAAGCCTTCCCATCCATAGTGTTCTTGTAAGCGCACGAGTATCTTCTCAAGGGTTAAACCGTGCAAAGGGTTATTAGGTTGTTCCTGGCTCATTACTGCAATTCCTGAATACCGATATTTGGCGCAGAGTGTAGCAGATTCATAGCCAGAGTACTGCGAGAAGACGTACTTAAATCTCTTGAGATAATGAAAGGTGTGTTCTTAGGTCTCTCGCCCAGCTGTTTCTCAATGCGTCTTCTGTCTTAATGTTTTTAGAGGCATACAAATTGTCGCCTGCAAACCTGCATTTTACATGCACATGCAAGTGCCAAACATCCTGCGAACCACTAGGCTCATTGTGCTGCCAAATCGTGATTCCATCAGTGTCCCATAACTCTCGCGCTTGTATAGCTATAGACTTTGCAACCCTCATGATCTCCGATAATAATTCGTCCGTGATATAATAAATATTTTCTACGTGCAGCTTTGGTACCACTAAAAACGTAGGACCAGAATTTTCATGGTGATCTAGGCTTATACAAGCAAAGACATTATCTGCCTCATAAACAATATCATTTTCCTGACTGATCCCGTTTTGGCTCATACGACAAAACGGACACAAATAGTTTTTCGGTTCATGGTTATACACGACAACTCCTGACTATATAACATAGCGTGCTACGAATGGATAAATTGCTTAATTGAAAAGGTTGTCGCAACTATATTCACCATTTTTCTCAGTCGCATGCAGAAGAGTTAAAGGTCGGAAGTTTGAATTAGTCTCTAGATTTAAGTTCACGAAGTCATACATATGCCAGAGAATTTCAAATTGCTCAATTTCGTCTTTCTTTCCGTCAACAATTACAATACACCAATCGTCTACTATGTTACCTGAACTATTAAGGCGATTCTCAATATGATCGATTACGGACTGGCTCAATAACCCCTTCTTTATAAGGTTTTGCATCCAAAAGTAATTTTCATTATCTTGAAGGTACTGAGTTTCAGTAAGAAACGGATAAAGCTGCAATTGGCCAAGCACTGCCCATTTTTTGAACTCAGAACTACCCCATTTTTTTACTTCAACTATGCTTATTCCACCTTCTGGAGAAAACCTAAGAATATCAGGTCTTGCCAAACGCTCATGTATGTTGTCGGTACCGTAAGGTGTATAAGCTTCCTCAACATAAATGTCCCTAGGCCAAGTAGAACGCATCCACTCACATATAAGTTCTCGCCATTTTGTCTCGTGCATATATTATTCTTTAGTACTCATAAAAAATGACACTCTGGGTCTTTATTTATACGATTTTTCTTCTTGCTTCTTCGAATTTTGATTCTACATTACCGACGGGACAACCTGTCTCGAGATAACCTTGATTAAAAAGTTGGAACCACAGTGATAGGGCTGCAATTAAACCAAATCTTCTTTCTTCCGGATCGACGTTTCTCAAATATATTTCGGGTACTAGAGCTAGATCTTCTGCATACCAAGGGGTCCCATTTAGTTTGTATATACCGTCGCTTCCAAAACTTAATAAATTGTGCCCATGCGCATATTTGTTCACTATAGACTTGTCCAAATACATACCACGAATATATATTTTATTTTTCCAACACATAGCAACACAAGCAGCTAAGTATCCTCTCGATTTCCAATAAGAGGAGACCCAACCATTACAGAGATAGTAGCGGTAAAACTCCTTATCGTTAATGGAGCCTATTGTTTCCTGAAGTACAAGGACACTTTGTGTTCCTCGATCAACTTTGTCAACTGTTAGAAGAATGCCATCAAGCTTTTCACTACAAGTAATTTCCAATAGCGAGGATAAGAAGTCTTCAAATTTATCTGGATATTTGTAGAAATCATATGTGGGGTAAACTTCTTCCGATGCACCATCTAGCCAGTCTCTATTTATCCCAAAAAGCTGACATGTTGAAGTTAGTATTTTTTCATCAAGCTTCTTAAGCAACAGTTCATCCGTACTTACATCGAAAAGAGTTAAACCATGACCAACAACCTTAGGAATCTGGTTTCGATGTACTCCATGAGCTTCATATACGCCAACTAGACGTGTTGACAGCAACTCAGGAGTTGAGGTGTCGACCTCCTGATTCCTCCTGAAAGGCTTTATTGCTCTATCTACCAAAGAAAAAAATGATTCAAGCTCTCCAAATATCAACTCACTATTCTCCTTATTTACTCAACAAATCAGATGGATTTTCTCCCAAAAGATTTACCTCACTGATGTAGAACCTGTAACATTGAAGATTCGTTGCCCATCCTAAATTGCCAACTAATATAACAAACTTCACGCATATCAAAATAGGAGTCAAAGCACGTAAATGATAGTAGAACCTTTGTAATAGAGACTTTAGAGACATTTGCCATCATCCATTCTTTATGAGAGGCATAACGAACGACGCAGGTGACTTTGTTGTTTAAGAAAAATTGGCTGCTGACGCAGCCAAGAGTAAATTGTTATCTATTAAAATCCGAAGGGCTTATGGGTATTAACTGTATTTTCACGAATTATGCTTTGATACTCAGTACCTTTCTCTCGGTTCAAAGTGAAGCCCGAAATTCCTTCCAAGAATATGCCCTTCTAGGTTTATTATTTTTTCTCAAATCGAAAGCTTTGATCATCATTAGGCAAACACGCTTGCTCTTTTAAGCGATACCCAGCTTGTAGCTCTGTTGGACCGATACACACATTTTTATCAGCTTCGATTAAGTTTTGATGAACGGGTTCATACCACCATTGTGATGAATTGGCGCAAGAAGTCGTTTTAATGAAGCCATTAGCAGCGAGGGTAATACACTTGGCATGTCCATAATCTGACAGTTTTAATAATGAAGAGCCCTTGTCGTACGTAAAGTTTTGGTTACTGTTTTGGTTCCCATCACATGCCCAAAATCCGATGACTCCGCTACCAGCTAGATTATCAACACAATAGCCTGTCGACTTGTTAATTAGCTTCATCTCGGTTGAATCAAATTTAACGTAGTCTTCCCCTGTTTTTGAATAACAGGTGCCATCATTCGTGCACAATGACTCAGCGTAGGAACCACAGTTCCCATATTGCTTTGTCGTGGCAAATATGGCGGCTCGACCATCCATTTTTACACTTTCTATCTTCGATGAGGTGTTCGCCATAGCATTGCAACTTTGCAACTGCCCCGCTCCCTGAGAGTACTCTTCTACAAATGTGTTGATGTTGTTTTTGATGTTTCCCCATGATTCTGGAACATATATTGTGGCAACTTCAGTAACAACTCCGGTTGATGCTGCTGTCACGGACAGAGAAACAGAACGACCTTCTTTTGTCAGGTCAAACTTGTAATTTTCACCCTCAACCCAGTCATATTGGTAGGAGCACTGAACGCCATCACCTTCATGGTCAAACGATCGGCAGTAAGCCGCACTGTTATTATCCCACTCGGTTACATCCCAAATAGAAAAATTAATTCTTTTGCCACTACCACGTTGTAAACCAGCATAACCACCATTGCCGTTTTTAAACCAAAACTGAGTCGCCCAGTAATAGTTTGAATTTGAATCGCCATCATCGAGGATGTTGTACTCATACTCCAAATGGTTACCAGCCGCAGGGAAATGGTGACCATAAGAAACCATTCCCCCAGCAACAACTGCGTGAGTAACACTCGGAATCAGACTCATAAATAAGACGGGAATCAGACATTTCTTCATAATACAAACCTATAAGTTTATTGATGTGAAACACTACCGACACTTTATAAAGTAACTGATACCAAATTGTGATTTGAACAATCAGAAGTTAGGTCGTGATTCAGAAAATATGAATTGCCTTGCGTATTTTTGAGCTATTTATTCAAGTCGAAGAAATAAAGATTAAAGTATTATTATCAGTAAGATAATAGAATGGGATGTGCTAAAAATTCGATTCTAAATTAATAATTTTATGCGCAAACTGATAGCTTAGTCCGTTTGAGAGAGATTATCCGTTGTTACAGAAAAGAGCAGGCCGTCATCTATTGAAAGGTAGAAGTTTTGTATGTATCAAGTAAAAGATGTCTTGTTCAGTATCCATTTCTCCAGTTCTTCATTGTCGTCATCAATGACAAAACCTTTAAAAACGAAATTGTTAGCTTTTACGACGTTAAGTGAAGCTATATTGGTTGATGAAATCAAAGCAACAACGTTATGAACTGAGTCAGAAGTGAATGCTAAGTCACAAAGTTTTTTAACGGCAGCCTTTGCTAATCCTCGTCCTTGTTGCTGTGGAGCAACGTTATATCCAATCTCGACCTCACCAGTTTTGGGCTCATTTTTAAACCCACAAAATCCAACAACTTTATCTTGGTATAACATCGCGTAAGGTAAAGACCACATCTCCGCCATTACACTCTGAGCATATTGAAACGAGCGATTCAATACATGATTAGGCGGGATAGAGCCGTCGCAAAACTCTAGTTCAGCATTCATTCCTCCAACAACCAATTGATGAAGTTGCTTTTTGTTTAACTGCTGCAGTTCCATTTGTTCTCTCTCCCTTCTTAAGGCTACTTATGTATGGTTGCTGTGGCAGGTAAACCTAGAAATCTAGCGATTAACTCTATACACGTTTGTTAACTGCCACTAAACGTTTTTTTGATGTTTTACACACCAGTAGTTGGAATGTGATTATCCTAACCATATTGATATTATGAATTTAAATCATGCCAAAACTGAGCAAGACTATCATGAGCGTCATGATGATACATCTTGGTCATGAAACAAAGGCTTTCGAAGCTATGCTTATCGACACCCAAAGAGACTTGATTTAGCCATCTGGTACGCCAACGCACAACTTTCTGGTCTTTCAATTGGTAAGCCTTCAAACAATGGTTCAAAAATGACCTTAGATATCATCGAAGGTGCTCCTCAAAAACATCCGTTAAAGCGCCAGATAGTAAAGTTATCAATCGCTGTATTTGAAACCTATGCAGAGAGGTTCGGCGCAACACAACTTCGAATCATGAGACCTGTGAGTAACGATGTAATTAGCTATTATGAATCATATGGGTTTACCGCAGTTAAAGGTGCAGGAATAAATTTCCCTGACTACCTTTGGCGTAACTTACAAGGGAGAAACAAGATGTCAAACAGTAGACCACCGGAAGGAACTCCGGAATTAGATGAATGGCTCTTGCAACGAGCAAGAAAGCGCTTTGAAGAACTTGAGAAAGTAGATGTCCCTGAACATTTAGCTGAAGCTGTAGGTCAGGGTAAAATTGCTGGTCCCAAAAACGCAGAGGACATAATGCCGGAGAAATCAATATCCATCGATATTGAAATAGAAAAGGATGAAAAATCAAACAAATTTAAAGTTGTTAAATAGATTCCTACCCCAAACACACTCCGAACAGAGATTCAAAGTATGGGCTGGTGTGCCCATGCCGAGTATTAGCTCAGCTAGTTAGTGGACTAAACCCTTTGCAAATCTCTGCCACACTGAGGCGGCATTGATTTAGCAAAAAATCACTTTAGTATCCACAACTGTTGACTCCAACGGTAAAGTCACTCCCCATAACCAGAAAAACACTAACAAACTGATTTTGAGTTAAAAAAAATATAGAATTAGGGACTTGGCAGCGTTGATACAGCCGTAAGGTAGCCTTTATATATGTTTTAGTAAGCCATGCTTAATGACCGAAACGACAATACGAAGTAGATGGCTTTGTTGCTCGAGACGGATTGGCTGCTAGTGCAGCCAACAGAGTGCTACTACGAATTCAAAGATAGACGGGAAGACATAGTGTGGATGGTTTTGTTATACGCAATACGAGTTCTCAAACAGCAAATCAGCGACTTTCCTCATAGGCTCATCAGATACTGTCGCTTCTAATAAATCATCGAACGGGACATTTATTAAGTTAATTCCAACTTTCTTTTCATTGTAAAAATTTTCCCTAGGGAAAGAGTCTGCCCCTCTGTAGATAAATATTATGGTATTTGAGAAGTTTATCTTATTTTCCACTTCAGAAACCCAAAACTTAATATCACTACATTTTATCTCTAGTACATCTAAAGGAACGACCAGAATTTGCGACTTAATCTCCCTAAAAAGAGGGGTGTCGTAATTATGACTAATCCAATAGGCCTGACTGCTTTCATGAGGTGTCCACTTAAGAAAAGGAAAACCAAGAAAAATGTCATCCAAACTAATAGTACGCATTTTCCGTGTTTGCTCGTACTTATTCCTTCTTATAAATGGGGCGATAATTTTCGTAGTGATTTCTACCAACGTCTGCGCATCCAAATATACAGATTCTATTGATAGTTCATCTCGATTTCTATCCCTTTCCAGTCCGCGATAGAGCTTATTTAGAAGGGCGCTAAACTCTTCAATATTTATACTTAACATTGAAAAGTCTGATTTGATCTCATTTGTTCTAAAAAACAATGCTGCATCTGAACCTTTATTCTTGCATATCTCTTTGACAAGGTCTTTTAAAACGTAAAATGATGCAAGAGTACCGCACCCCATGTATATACTGTAGTGGCATAGTACAGCAGAGCAACAGTGATCTACCATTTCCTTGATCGAATGAACTAGACCACCATAGTCACCCGAAGAATAATATCTTTTTGATTTTTCGAAATGGCGCTTGTACTGTTTATAGTCGTAATATATATAATCAAAAGACCTAACCTTCGGCGCAAACCAAGGATGGGGTGGTTGCAATGCCATTTCCTTAGTCAAAGCAAAAAGAACATCATAATGTATGCGGTACAGACTGAGCGACTTTACTGCTTCAAGTATTGATATTGCCATGCGTCTCATCATATTTGTTGATGCCACATCAGTTATATCACTTTTGCTGTCATGTTTTACTTCCCCCGATATTGCATTATAAACATCAGGCAACAAAGTGTTGAGAATAAACTTATGAGCAAGGTTTTCTTCGAAAGACTCTGTTTTCGACCCCATGATCACCTTTATGACTGTCTCAGTTCCGTACCTTCTTACGTAACTCCCAGCCCAGTCTTCGATGTCATTCGAGCAAAACTCGTTCTCATCAAGGGTATATAGCGCTTCAGTAATACACCTTCGCACATCTGATGTTTTAAAAACATCTTTTTCGCTAGATTGACCAACAATGATCCTTGCTGCAATCGTTACAGCTTTTATAGATGGAGTTAAAGGAATTCCAATCCTACCCATAGATGCAATTATTTTTTCGCTACTAAAAGGCTCTAAATCATCCTTGTAGTGTAATTTAATTCCCTTAACCCGCTCTGAAACTATCCTATCTATTGTTTGCAGCTTCCTCTCTATTATCTTGTACAACTTGTTGTCAGAGCCTTTTATGTCACCGATATTGATGACCAAATCTCTCCCTATGACAGAGTTATCATTTCCCTTGATGGATACCTCGCTATCTTTATCGAACATTTTTGTCTCTTCCTGTCACCCCACTATTTCTATCTCCTGTAATAGAAACACTTCCACTATCCTTATTACTAATGTTAATTACTCTAGAGGCAATAAATATAGCTACAAAGAATGATAGTATTGAAAATATACTTCCAATCACACTTAATATATCTACTAAACTCATATAACTCCTCTTCAGATCTACATTATCTATAAAGTTGTAAGCTGGTGGTATCTACAATACGTATAACACCTTGTTAAATAGCAGCTAACTACCGTTACACTCAAAAAAAGCACTGTAATCAATCGTATCAAGGCCGCCGATTGTTTGCTGTATACTTGAACAATTTGTTAGCTATTATCTTACTTGTTGAAGGGAGCTTACTGGGTTGTCTTCAAAGAACTTGATTTCGGCTCTATGAAGGTCAAATAGCTCTTCTTCAGATATATCACCCGTCTGGAATCTTATTTCAAATTCAAGATACTTTGCCAAACTATTTGTATGAATTGAGGTTTTATCTATGAAGCTTTGTAACTGTCCTTCCGATATTTCGTACAAATTTAGTGCCTCAATTGAAGTCTTAGTATTGCCCAGTGACGCAAAAATTGATGCTATAGATTGAGGATGCATCTTTCTAACGATACTAGTGTCACTTAATGTCGTGTTTACTATTGAGGGAATCTCAAGTTTATTGTGTCTGAAGAGGTCAGAAGGTTTATACCCATAAATTTGTTGCTTAGCCTGTGAATAGTTACTCGGAATGTATTGAATGAATTCATTGAAGTCATTTACTTCATTATACGTTACGCGTAGTAACTTTATGGTGTGTTGGGTTTGTAGTGACTGGTGATATATATTGCTTGAATATTGAGCTAAAAATACACCAAGAAATAACGTCGAAAGTGATAAAGTGAGTTTTACAAACTCATGTAGTAACGGTTTTTTCTCAAATCTTGCCACATAATACGTAAGTGAACATACTAAAATTACCATTAAAGTCACTGCATAGACCAAGTTTCTTTCCTCGTTTAATAGCTAACAATTATTATCTGAAAAAATGCCCAAATAATTCATCTACAACTTGTCGTAATAAAATACAACAATACCATTCAACTCATTGATATTTATTAATAAGCTCTAATTTATATGAGACATAGCACATAAATAAAGACAAAAACCAGAGGAAAGTCGATATGAGTAGAATCGATGCAAAGAAGTGTCTGAGCATCGGATGCTCAAACACTCACTAACCGAAGGCTGTATTTAGGGTGTGGGTTACACCGCATTGAGCTCTTGAAAGCGTTGAAACTTCTCTCTTAGCCTTACCGACTTCTTAGGTTCTGATTCTACGATTTGATCGATGGTATGAACTTTGCTGATGGCTTCGTTGAAGTCTTTGTAATGCCCGCTTCCTACTGCGGCGCACAATGCAGCGGCGCGACAGCCTTCCTGTTCGGTAGAGGATGTTTCAATTGGTGGGCGAAAGCTCATGTGTCGTTTCATAATTATTTTCGCACCACTCCTCCCAACTACCAAGACATAACTTCTTTCTATTCCAAAGAACTCGAACCCAAAGGGAAGCACCTATTAGTACTCCAAAAACTACAGAAGATATAACTTTTTCTGGGTAGAAATCATGCAGTAACATCCAAAGGACACCTCCCCAAACAATCGCAAGAGATAAACTATGCATCATGATCTGAAGATGGGATTGAAAAATTAGTGGCTTACCTAATGGATATAGGTGCTTTGACCAAATGAATGGAGATGGGTTTACTAGGTCTGCTGGAACCCCTTTCTCCATCAAGTGGAGCCGAATAAACTCAACTCTAACCATATATACCTCGTTGTGTACTTCGCTTCTATTCAGCCCGTGTTCGACGAACTACAAGGCATAAAATATAACGCCTTATCAAGGGGAAACTGACCAATTATTGTACCCAGACAGCCCCCATAACTACTATGCAAAGCGAACCAAAAGTGGCGCATGTATTATGTTCCGTTGAGCAGTTTGTTATGTGCGATTCTTGTTTAGTTGCTTTTCCGCCTTTCGTTGGACATCCATAAGGTATAGAGCCACGGTCCCAGCAGCTACAAACCAGGACTCATGAACTATTTGCAAAACATTGGAGTCAAAGAGACCAAGCACAGCCAAACTCAGTAGTGACATAATTATCAAAGACCAGATCACGCCTTGAAGCTTAACCGACTGAGAGTCTAAATAGTTTAAGATATCAAAAGCTCTAATCCGATAAGAGTTAGCTTGAAAGCGCTTTTGGTACTGATACCTAGGGTAAAAGCTTTATTCTCGTTACAACTGGATGACCATATTTACCACAGGCATTTGTATTTACCGCGACTTTAATATCTGCACCACGCGCTTGAGCAGACAGTAAAAGAGACAATGTATTACTTACACTCGCATACTCTGATCCTACATAATATAAGCCAGAACTACAGTTTTTGGGGTTATGGAGAGGAGCGGTTGTCCCAAAAATAATACTCCCATCTACATACCCAGAATTAATTTCGGTAACTTTTCCTGTAGGTCCCCACTCTTGGGCGACCCCCAAGCAGGGAAACAATAAAAGTAGAACTAATATCTTTTTCATAAATATCCTAAAAATATAAACACCAACTTAAACCGCAAATAACGCACAAAACAAGCCGCTACACTACGCCTTAATCACTAAATTTGCTACAAACCAAAAATGCTGCGCGTTGGCTGTCGGTTTTAAGCTTGCATTACATCAATTTTTTACGATATGAATGGCGATTCCATTCATATCTGAGCCTAGACAGCCTGAAACTCGAACTATAACCTTTCTATCTGTATGAAATGCAGATAAAGCTATGGATAGAATGTCTTTTGCCATAGGGTGGTCTCTTTGGATTCTTACTCGATTGTTCGTACACCCTTCCACAATGTTGTTGCCATCAAAGAACAAATAGTTACCTTCACTCCCCCAGCCTGTAGCTATACCTGAAATATTCTGAGCTGGAAGATTTGCATCCGCAAAAACACTAGAACTCATAAGTAATGCGATGGTAAATAATATTCCTTTCATAGTTTTTCCCTTTTGAGTGATATAACAATTATTATCCGACAAACTGTCCATATAATTCATCCACAACTTGTCGTATTCAAACGCGAATCTACCATTCAATTCATTGATATTTAATAAGAAAAACCCAAAAATAAGAAATAAAGCACATAAGTAGGAACAGAAACAGGGAAAGTGAGCATAGCTAGCTCCAAAGCAAAAAGCGCCTGAGTGTCGGATACTCAAACGCTCACAGGCAAAGGAACTATTGAGAGCTTGGGGTTAGAAATGAATTGGCTGCCATCACCCATAACTGACCAGAGTGCCTTTTTGCGCTTGGCGGTTACATCAAGCACAAAAAGACACGGCGAGAAAGAATCGGGGGATGGTTTTGTTAGCTACTTGTCAATTGCTTCGTGAAATAGTGCCGCGCATGGGAAACTGGATACTGTTCCAAAGTCATCTGACACTCATATCCAAGCTTCTCGTAAAACGGCTTAGCTTGAAAACTAAAGGTATCCACCATTGCAGAAGTACATCCTTTAGATTTGGCATAAGATTCAAGCTTTGCCAATAGCTCACTTCCTACCCCTGAACCACGACACGCCTTGTCTACCCATAGGAAGTTTATAAGTAACCAACTTCCAAAGATTTCAGCGGTAACACCTGCCGTTTTCTTATCTTTTTCTGTGATATAGTAAGCTATTTTATTTCGCTTAACTCCATTCAGGAATTGCGAATTATATTCAACTAAACCATTTCGAATTTCACTGATGCTTTCGTCTGATGGATCTAAATCTAACTCAAATTCCATCTTTTCCCTCTGTTTATCTAACGCCACATCAAGGTGTGAGGTGCGTAATACCCAAGCCGCTGCATTAAACCTTAAACACTAAATTCACCGAAAACCCAAAATGCGACACGTTGTTTGTTAGGTATACTTTTCCCAGCAGTTAGTTTCAGCTATTTTTTGGGAGTGGTTCAAATTGGCTTTAACAAACTCTATTGCTTCCACCTTGCTTTCTGGAAGTACTGGATCTTCATGACTCCCATTACCGCAATATCTAAAACCGGCTTCCCACAACAGCTTAGCTGCCTGCCATTTTTGCTTGTCTGATTGTTTAGGCGCTCGAAAGTTACGACCTAGAAAAGCCATTCTATGACCACAATTAGGACATCTATGTGCTAACTCTGAATCTGCTTGCCATGCACTCCCTGTATCTGACTTTTCCGTTGCACGCCTTTTAAAAGCAATACGACAGTCAAAACAGGCAAATTTGTGTAGAAATTCCATATATACCTGACACCACGTTAAGTAGAGAGCAACGCTACCACTAAACATTACCACCTTAAACACAAAACCCAACGATTAACATTCAAAATGCCAAGCATTAGGAATCTATCTCAAACGTTTTGCTACGTGCGTCTTACCATTACATGAACTGGCAGTTTTTCAAAACCGTGTTTAGACCAATATTCTGCTGTACTCTCTAAATTGACCACCGAAACTGTTGGAGCACCTTTCGCCTTCAGTCTTCCGATCACAGCGTCAACTAGCTTCGAGCCCACACCTTTTTTCTTAAATCGATTGGCAACAGAAACTAATTGAATTTGTGCTCGAGAGCCATCGTAAAAACCTTTAGCAAACCCGCCAATGACACCTTCAATTTCAGCGACTACAAAAATTGCCCCATCACATTGAGAGACTCTTTTCATTGATTTTTTATCTTCAACTTCTGGGTAATCAAACTGACCATTTTCAGCCAAAATCCCCTCCAAGATCTCTCCATCAGAGTCAATAAAGCCTCTAAATTTAACTTCCACTATCAATCATTCCCTCAAAGCACATAACGCCTGCCATAATACGCCACAACGTATTACGACAATGTTGATATAACCACCGAAAACACTAAAGCCAATTCATACCTAGAATGCCGGGCGTTGGTGGTCGTATTGATGGCTTTGTTAGCTTTTCTTACTACCAACACTAGATATAACTCTGACACCCAACATATTTTTTATTGGGGTCAATTCCTTAGGAAAACTGGATTCCAAAACCAATAAAGTTTGAACATTTTGCGGCTTTCCCTGCGTACCAAGCATAGCTTCTGTTACTGCCTGATATTTAACACACTGGAACAAACCACGGTTTATATCTGCTGAATCTGAGATTCTTGACTTTACTTCCACTGCAACCATTTGTTGTCGATAAGAGAACATTACATCAACAGAATCTCCAGAAGGTAAGCCAAACTCTATTTCTCCTTTTGGCCAACTATCAGACAAACCGATAGCTGATGGGTTATTGGCAATATACTCTTTTAGCTCTTTATGTTGCTGACCTTCACCACCACCTCTTTGCCTTTTTGTAGATTCCGATAGTTTTGGGAAGTCTGGATGCTCAATCCCAAGCTTATCTAGAACCCACAACCAATCAGAGTAAGAAAAAATCTTTGCAAGCTGGCTATCGACAACAACCTTTTTCTGTTTATTACTTAATTTCTTGAAGTCTTTCTCGGAGATAAACCAACCAAAACCTTCACCAGGAAGTTCTGTTGCTTTATTTACGACCAAGCATTGAATTGGCGGAATTTTCTCATCCACTTTTTTTGAAAGCTCAATTAGAGTTGTTCCAATGCAACCTAATACATAATTAAGGTTCCTTGCGTTAGGCATTTCTAGCTCATCGGCAAGATCAGAATAAAATATTGTCTCTCCTATTAATGCTTGCCTTACAATGAGTGGAAGTGCTTTTCTTGCTCTCTGTTGATAGAGCTTATCACCCCAAAAACTCTTAGATACTTCTGCTGTTTCCATGTAATTTACTCTCTTGAAAAGCTAACAATTATTACCCGACACACTGTCCATATAATTTATCCACAGCCTGCCGCAATCAGACGCGAATCTAACATTCAATTCACTGATATTTAATAATAAAAACCGAAATATAAGAAATAGAGCACATAAGAAGAAATAAAAACCAGAGGAAGGTGGGCATAGGTAAATCCAAAGCAAAAAGCGCCTGAGTATCGGATACTCAAACGCTCACAGGCAAAGGAGCTATTGAGAGTTTGGCGTTTGAATCATTCCGTCACTTAGAAAGCACTGCATTGAGCTCCTGAAAGCGTTGAAACTTCTCTCTTAGCCTTGCTGACTGCTTAGGTTCTGGCTCTACTATTTTTCCGGGGGTGTGGGTAACGCTAATGGCTTCGTTGAAGTCTTTGTAATGCCCGCTTCCTACTGCGGCGCACAATGCGGCGGCGCGGCAGCCTTCCTGTTCGGTGGACGAGATTTCAATTGGCAGTTGGGAAGCCGAGGCAAACATTTTTACCCAGACTCGTGATTTGGTGGGACCGCCCGTCATTTTTATCCGCTGTGCATTGGGGGTGATTTTCAGGATTCTGTCTTGATTAATCAGGTGTGAAAATACGGTGCCTTCATAAATCGCGTTGATGACTTCTTGCTTACCATGGTGACCTTGTAAACCAATCAGGCTGCCATGTAGCCCCGATCCACCGTTTGAACCGTAAAGATAAGGCAGGTAATAGACTTCTTCGGTGTTTTGCTTTTGTGTCTGCTCTACCCATTGGTTGCACTGTTGCAGACTCACATCGGGCAACAAATGTTGCCTCCACCAAGCAAGATTGCTGGCAGAAGTTGGAGAACCCTCATGCACAAAGTAGGTGTCTTTGGTGCAATAGCGCCCCCAAATGTAATGATGATCGCTCGGTTCTATCCATTTGGATAGCGCGGTGGCAATGGACCAGGTTCCGGCAGCGATACTGATGGCTTGGTTGTCGTTTAAGCCAGAAGCGATGGCAGAAGCCACCACATCGAACAACCCGCCAAAAACGGGAGTACCCGCGTTTAGCCCCAGCGCTTTGGCTGCGCCAAGCGTCACGCTTCCACAATGTTCTGATGATTCGACCGTAGGCGGCAGGCTTGAAAGAATATCCGATACCCCAAACGCGCTGGCAAGTTGTTTTGAATACTGGTTGGTGTGGTTGTCGTAAAGGTTACTGCCTGAAATATTCGTCAGCTCTGCCCCTTTCTCTCCCGTCATCATAAAGCGGATGTAATCGTGCACCATCAAAACCGTGTCTATCTTCTGGTAATTCTCTGGTTCATGCTCTTTTAGCCACGCGAGCAGAGAAACAGGTTGCCCTGTCCAGATCTGTTGCCGGCTGTTCGGATAGGTACGATCTTCTACTCCGTTTTTTTGCCAGTCAGAGACCAAAGTTGCAGCCCGAGTGTCTGATGACACGATGCCATTTCTAAGTGGCTGATTATGGCGATCCAGCAGATACAGCCCCTTACCGTGAGACGAAAAGCTGATGCCTTTTACCTGATGTTTGGCAATTTGAGATTGGGCAATCGCAGACTGAGTGACCTCACACACGGCTAACCACAGGTCCTCCATATTGCGCTCTGCAAAGCCGGGGTGTTCAGAGAGCAAAGGGACGTTCTTTTCTGCTACTGCCATCTCCTGCCCTTCGGCATCATATACACCGGCTTTGGTCAGGGTGCCACCTAAATCGATTCCAATAAAATACGCCATGGGCTGCTCCGCGTTTATCCGTTTTTAGGCTTTCTTGCTCTTATCTGTTCCGACATAAATCGCCACCAGAATGATAATGCCTTTGATAACGTTTTGTACGTAGGGTGATATCCCAACCAAGTTGAGACCATTGTTCAGTACGCCCAACAGCATTGCGCCAACCAGAGTACCGAGAATGGCACCTTTCCCTCCGCTCATTGCAGCGCCTCCCAATACAACGGCTGCAATGGCGTCTAGCTCAAAAGCAACACCCGCGTTGGGCTGACCACTCATTAAGCGTGAAGTAAGAATGATTCCTGCGACCGCAGAAGTAAGACCGCTGATGGTGTACACAATCATGGTGATTTTGGGCACTTTAATGCCACTTAGGCGCGCAGCTTCTGAGTTGCCACCAATGGCGTAAACATGGCGACCAAAAGGCGTGTGGTTCAGGAAGATATAAGCGATAAGATAAACCACCAGCATAATCAAAATGGGGGTTTGCAAACCAAACACATCTCCCCTGCCAAGAAAACTAAACCAGCTCGGTAAACCAGAGATCGGGTAACCGCCTGTGTAGATAAGAGCTAGCCCTCTGGCGATACCAAGCGCAGCAAGGGTCACGATAAAGGCGGGCATTTTCCCGTAGGCGATAAGAAAACCATTGATAGCACCAAAGCACGAACCCAGTGCCAGACCACCAATAATCGCCAGCTCAGGCGAGACACCCGCAATCATTAATCCGGCGGTAACTGTGCCTGCGAGAGCCATCACCGAGCCTACAGAAAGGTCGATGCCCCCAATGAGAATGGCGCAGGTCATCCCCACCGCAATAATGGCGTTGATGGAAACTTGTCTGGCAACGTTCGTCAGGTTGTTAGCAGTGAGGAAATTGTCGTCCGCTACCACCATAATAAGAAAGACAGCCAGAAATCCGAGTAGTGGGTAAAACACCGGATGTTTTGACCATTGCCTGAAGTATTTTGCTGCTCCTGAATTCGCCGTATTCTGGTTTGTTGTAGAGGCTGAATTCGCATTGGATTTATTGTCTGTTTTTGAAAGCGTACTCATGCTGCTTGCCCCGTTGCGTGTAACATTATTGTGTTTGAGTTGATGTCTTGATCGGTTAAGTCGGCGACGATTTCGCCTTCACGAAACACCACGACTCTGTCGCACAGCCCAATAATTTCGGGCAATTCGGAAGACACCATAATGATGGCGATGCCCTGTCGGGTAAGCGCTCGGATCAATTCGTAAATTTCCGCTTTCGCGCCCACGTCTATGCCGCGAGTGGGTTCATCGAAAATCAGAATTTTGCAGTCGTTATTTAACCAGCGAGCGATCACCACTTTTTGCTGGTTCCCGCCGCTGAGATTTTTGACTTCGGTTTCTTCATCCGGCGTTTTGATCTGCACTTTTTGAATCAGGTCTCGCGCTTTGGAGGCTTCCTTGTCTTTATGAATAAAACGCCCCATGACCAGTTCGTCTGCAAAATTGTTTAATGTAATGTTGTCCTTTACGGCAAATGGCAGGATCAGACCTTCTTCTTTTCTGTCTTCTGGTAACAAGCCAATGCCTTTTGACAACGAAACAGCAGGGTTCGATAGCGACACCCGCTCGCCACTTAAAGTAACCTGCTTATTGTGTGCGGGGTCTGCGCCTATTAACGCTTTCACCGTTTCGGTTCTGCCCGAACCGACTAATCCGGCAAAGCCCAGGATCTCGCCCGGATAGAGTTTGAACTGATTATTTGGGCTGTCGGCAGACAACTGAATGGCGTCCACCGAGAGAATCGGTTCTGACCGTTCAATGTGCTCTTCCTTTGCAGGAAAGGTATTTTCGACTTTGCGCCCCACCATCATCTCGACCAGATCATCAACGCTGCTCTCCGAAACCTCTTTGGTGCCAACGTAAGTCCCGTCTCTGAGCACAGTGATTCGGTCGCAGATTTCAAAAATCTCTTCCAGATGATGAGAGATAAAGAACATCCCTACCCCAAGTTTTCTAAGATCGGACATCACGTTAAACAGGCGCTCCGCTTCTTTTGGCGTTAAGGTAGCAGTCGGTTCATCCAGCACCAGAATTCTGGCATCAAGAGAAAGTGCTTTCGCTATTTCGATAAATTGTTGCTCGGCAATACTGAGCTCAGAAATCGGGCAATCCAGATCGATTTCCACCTCTAGCCTTTTGAAAATTTGCAGTGCGGCAATCTTCATTTTGGCTCTGTCTAACGTGCCAAACCGAGTTCGAAACTCTCGGTTGAGGAAGATGTTTTCAACCGCATTGAGGCTTGGGATTAATGAAAATTCCTGAAAGATGATTCCGATCCCTGCATCAATCGCATCCAGATACCCGGAAAATGCGACCTTTCGCCCTTCAACCGATATGGTGCCTTCGTCGTTGCTGTAAATACCACAGAGAATTTTCATCAGAGTCGACTTGCCGGCTCCGTTTTCACCCAGCAAAGCGTGGACTTCGCCAGCATTCAGGGAAAGAGAGATGTTTTCCAAAGCTTTCACACCCGGAAACGATTTGCTGATTCCGTTCAGCTCTAGTAACGCTGTCATAACTGCTCCTAGCTGTATGGCTGCCCTACCCGAACGGGCAGGGCGAGAGGGGGTTACCAGGCAAAGCCTTTGGCGTTGTCTTTAGTGAGCAGTTTAATGTCAACGGGTACGGTGGTAGGCACATTTGCTCCCCACTTTTTCGCCAGAGCAATACCCAAACCGATACGAACCTGATCACGAGGATACTGAGCAGAAGTCGCAATAAACGGTGAGTTGCCTTTTACAATGGCTTTTACCGCTTCAGGGTGACCATCCACAGACACCAGTTTGACGTCTCGGCCAGAAGCTTCAATTGCTGCCAGTGAACCCAGAGCACCGCCATCGTTCACACTGAACAGACCGCTAAGATTCGGCGCAGACTGAAGAATGTTCTCGGTCACGTTGAGCGCAATAGCACGGTCTTGTTTACCGTTTTGCTTAGTGACGATTTTGATTGCAGGAAACTCTTTAATGGCGTCTTCAAACCCTCGAACACGTTCCAGAATTGGCACAACAGGGATTCCGTCCAGAATCGCCACTTCACCCTTACCACCAATGCTTTCTGCCAGGAACTTACCCGCCTGATAACCAGCATCGTAGTTTTTGGAACCGACAAATGAATCGATAGGACCTTCAGCCTGTGCATCAATTGCCACCGTGATTACGCTCGCTTCTTTTGCCGAAAGTACTGCCGACTGAACACCAACGGAATCGGTTGGGTTGATCAGCAAAATATCGATGTCTTTTTGCAGCATGTCTTCGATATCACTGATTTGTTTAGACACATCGTGACGCGCGTCCGTCACAATCACTTTGGCTCCGATCTCTTTTGCGGCATCTTCCAGCGACTGTTTCATGGTCACAAAGTAGGCGTTATTCATTTCCTGAAAGGACATACCAATGGTTAAGTCCTTGCTGAAAGCGGTCGAACATGTCGCTGCCAGCAACATAGCTGAGCTCGCAGCGACTTTGAGCGATTTCGATAGTAGAGACATAATTTCTTCCTTTTGTGTTGGATATTCCCTGTTTCACACCAATGTCAACGTTAACATTCTCAGTTTTAAAAAATGCTCACTTGACTAAGTGAGCAGATCTGTTTCAATGTCAACGTCAACATTTTTATAACCTAGATTACAATTTAGTCATTTTCTGTGACGCCGCCCAAAGTTAGCGTACTTTTTAATCAACAAGTATTTACATATAAGGCGAACATTGGTCACTAAGTAAACTAAAATCAAAAGGTTATTTCAAAATCAAATCGGTAAATTTTGTCGTCTTAAAAGTAAGGAAAAGGCTTTGAGTGAGAAAAAAGGGAACGTTACTATCATTGATATCGCCGAAAAAGCGAACGTTACTAACATTACAGTTTCACGAGCTTTTAACAAACCGGAACTGGTGAAACCGGAAACGCGAGAGCGAATTCTTGCTATTGCCCGCGAGATGAATTATTCCCCTAATGCCTTTGCCCGAACCTTAAAAGGCAGCCAAAGCAATATCATAGGGCTGGTGACCGACAGTACCTTCAACCCTGTCTATTCAGAAATTACCAAAACCCTTTGCCGGGAAGCCGCCGCAAAAGGCTATTCGGTGATGATGTTTGAAACTGATGGCAGCGAAGAAGCCGAAGCCCGCGCCATTTCCGTTCTGTTCAGTTACAAGGCATCAGGAATTTTGCTTTCTCCGGTTCGGGATTCTCAAAACTACACCCCTGCTTATCTTGAGCAGGCTGAAGCCTTTAACATTCCTATCGTTCTTATCGACCGCGACATACCCAATAAAAACCTGCCGGGCGTGTTTCTGGACAACTATGAAATCGGCATGAAAGCTAGCCAGTACTTGGCAAATTTCAATGAAAAATCGATCTTAATTATTGGCGGTCCGAGTGATTCTGAAATCACACAAGATCGCATCGCAGGGCTTCGTAAGCTGCTGAAAAAAAAGAATGTAGATATCCAAACCATCTATTCTGAGTATGACTATGAAAAAGCATTACCTAAGATTCGGGATGCCTTTCAATCACTCGACTTCACGCCTGAACGTATCATCGGCGTCAATGGATTGATCTCCCTCGCTGCCATCAAGGTGGCAAGAGAAACCAACCTCAACAATGTGCAATTTTTCTCAATCGATGAAGTGCCCAACAGTGACATTTTTGGTTTCCATGTGCCCTGCATTGTCAACGACCCAAGAGCCTGGGGGAAAAACGTCTCCGAGATGATTTTTGGCTTGGTCGATGGTAAAGAAGTCGAACACCGACTTTTCGTTCATGGCAATCTAAAAGAGTAACTCACTGTTTCTATTTAACTTAATTAAAATCTTTCGATTTCCTTCACAGACAAATCAACATGACTGACAATCGATCGGGATCAAATTTTCCGATCGAAAAACCTCACAACGATTAAAAAACGAGCACTCAATCACATTATTCCATCGTTTTTGGCTGCTAATGTTATCGTCAACATAAAAAGTAACGCTAAACAACACGAGTAAACCAGCCTGAATATCTGCAAGTGTCATAGCTGGCAAAGGGTTAAAGCCGCTTGAGATGCATAAGCTTTGGGATGGTTGTTTACTCTAATTTGTTATCGTCATCATTTTTGGCATTCAAACAACAATAAACGGATACCTGATTGTCATTTTTCATTCCTAAAAAATGACAACGTCAACATAAGGAAGTGAACATGAGTAATTTGCCTGAATCAATGAAAGCACTGGTTTGTCATGGTCCGAAAGACTATCGATTAGAGACCATTCCGCTCCCAAAACCAAAAGCCAAGGAAGTGCTCATAAAAGTCAGTGCCTGCGGGATATGCGCCAGTGACATCAAGTGTGAATCAGGAGCCAAAATGTTTTGGGGAGAAGATCCGTGGGTAAAAACACCTGTCGTCCCAGGGCACGAGTTTTATGGTGAGGTAGTAGCGTTGGGAGAAGGTGCGTCCGAGCATTTTGGTGTCGACATTGGCGACAGAATTGTTTCTGAACAGATTGTCCCCTGTAATCAGTGCCGATTCTGTAAGACTGGTAAATACTGGATGTGCGAAGTACACAATATCCGCGGATTCCAGAAAGAGGTGGCAGAAGGAGGCATGGCGGAATATTCACTGTTCAACTCTGATTCCATCATCCACAAAGTCCCCGATGACATGACTATGCCTGAAGCTGCGTTGATTGAGCCCTTTGCCTGCTCTGTTCACACCGTAAACCGTGCTGATGTTCAGTTTAACGACGTGGTGGTACTAGCTGGGGCTGGTCCTCTTGGACTCGGAATGGTTCAGGCATTGAAACTAAAGACCCCAAAAATACTGATCGTTATAGACACCATTGATGAACGACTAGAACTGTCGAAACAGTATGGTGCCGACATTACCTTCAACCCTTTGAAACAAGATGTAATCAAAGAGGTTAAAGCCCTGACTGGCGGCTACGGGTGCGACGTCTACATTGAAGCCACTGGCAACCCAGCAGCGGTATCACAAGGCTTGGATATGGTTCGCAAGCTTGGTCGTTTTGTGGAATTCAGCGTGTTTGGCAAGGACGTGACTGTTGACTGGTCCATCATTGGCGACCGCAAAGAGCTTGATATTCGAGGGGCACATTTGGGTCCGTACTGTTATGAAACGGTCATTGGCTTCTTCTCTCGCGGATTAATGACCTCTGAAGGGGTGGTAACTGACGAATACTCCTTGGATCAGTGGGAAGAAGCCTTTGAATGCGCGCGTGGTCCGGAGTCGGTCAAAGTGGTCTTACGCCCATGAACTGCCTCTATATTCAACGTCTGTTCGGGTGCTCTTTGGAGAACCCACTCCGCGCGATCTCTGTGAGGTGTTTATGTATCAGGAACTAAAACAGCGAGTGCTCGATGCCAACCTTTCTTTACCCAAATATGGCTTAGTAACCTTCACCTGGGGCAATGTGTCTGAAATTGACCGTGAACTTGGGGTGTTTGCGATCAAGCCTTCAGGCATCGATTATGAGGTCATGACAGTTAACGACATTGTTGTTCTGGATCTGGAAGGTAACCAAATCCAAGGGCAGGGATCCCCTTCCAGTGATACGCCAACTCATCTTGAACTCTATCGCCAGTTTCGTGATATTGGCGGTATTGTTCATACCCATTCCCGACACGCAACCATCTGGTCTCAGGCTGGTCTGGACTTGCCTGCCCTTGGCACAACCCATGCTGATTACTTCTACGGTGATATTCCCTGTACCAGACAGCTGACTAATCAGGAAATTGCCGAAGAATACGAACGCAACACTGGCAGAGCAATCATTGAGTGTTTCTCACAAAAGGAGTTAGACCCTGCCGCCATTCCTGGGGTTCTGGTGAAAGGACACGCGCCTTTTTGTTGGGGAAAAAATGCGGAGAATGCAGTCCACAACGCGGTTGTGATGGAAGAAGTGGCAGCAATGGCACTTCACACTCAACACCTCAATGAAACCGTCACCTTTCCGCAAAGCCTTTCAGACAAGCACTATCTCAGAAAACATGGCAAGGACGCCTATTACGGACAAAAGGACTGAATACCATCATGTTAAATTCGACATTAATGCGCCCCAGAATGGGAATCTATGAAAAGGCGATGCCACTAGACTGGGAGCTTCCGAAAAAAATTGGCACCGCGAAGTCGCTGGGCTTTGATTTTATTGAAATGTCGGTTGATGAAAGCGATGAGCGTTCCGCGAGGCTTAACTGGAACGACTCACAAAGACAAACGGTTCGTGCTGCTATTGAAGAGCACTCTTCGCCGATTCAATCGATGTGTTTAAGCGTTCATCGTAAGTATCCGTTTGGTTCGGCAGACAGCAAGACTCGGGAAAAGGCGTGGGAATGCATGGAGCGAGCCATTGATCTGGCTTATGACCTCGGAATTCGAACCATCCAGTTAGCGGGCTACGATGTGTACTACGAACCCTCTACAGAACTTAGCCATCAACGCTTTATTGAGGGAATGAACCGAAGCGCCAAATTAGCTGAGCAGGCTGGCGTTATGATGGCTGTCGAGATCATGGAAACACCTTACCTGAACTCCCTGTCTAAGTTCGAGATTCTGAAAAGAGAAGTCCCCTCGCCTTTCTTTCAAGCTTACCCAGACATCGGAAACATTACCGGCAACAATTACGATATTCTGACTGAACTGGCGCTGAGTAAACACCACATTGTTCAGATCCATTTAAAAGACGTGTTAAATAAACGCGATGCCTTTGATGGTCAGTTCCGGGATTTAACGATTGGTGATGGCGAGGTCGATTTTTCCGCAGTACTGTCGACCATGAAAAAGGAGCACTTCAATGTACCTATCGTGTTGGAAATGTGGGCAAAAGACGAACACTGGCAAAGTAACATAGCCAAAGCTCAGCAATCACTTAACCACTCCGCAATATCAGCAGACTGCGAGCCATTGTTTCGCTTTTAATGAAAAAGCGGGCTTATTAGCCCGCTAAACGGTTATAACGATACTGCCCTTACTATGCATTTGCTCGGCATAGTGACGAGCTTCTTGCAGTTCTTCAAACTGGTAACGGCGATCAATGGTCGGTCTGAGGAAACCAAGTTCCACCAAATCTTTTAGCAAAACAAGATCGAGGTTTGTGTCTATCCCGTGATTGCAGGCTAGCCTGCGCTTACCAAAAAAAATGGCAGACATCATCTGATAGTATTCCGCTAACCCAGCTTCCAGTTTCAGGCAAATACCATTTGGTTTTAGCACGTTGCAGCAAGAATCAAAGCACACCGTATTGGCGACATCGAACACCACATCGTAACTTCTCTCGCCTAAGGTGAAATCGTGTAATGAGTAATCCAGCACACGGTCAGCCCCGACAGAGCGTACAAACTTCATGTTTGCAGTACTGCAAACACCAGTAACCTCAGCGCCCAGCCATTTTGCAATTTGAACGGCTGCAACCCCCAGCGCACCGGATGCGCCATTAATCAATACCTTTTGACCTACCTGAACTTTGGCTTTATCGCGTAACATCTGAAGTGCGATCAATGCGCCATAAGGCAAAGAAGCGGCTTCTTCAAATGTCGTATTTTCTGGCATGAGGGTGATCATGCTGTCATCTTGTACACGAATGTATTCCGCATAGGTTCCGCTGTTTACCCCAACAATCCCAAATACATGATCATTGGGCTTAAACAAGCGAACGTTTTTACCTACCGCTTCAACGACTCCAGCAAATTCCGTCCCGAGAATTTCTTCTGATGGCATAAAGGCACCTAACGCGATTCGCGAAGGCACCCAAAGCAGTTTCGGAATGTGGTGTGGAGCGTCACTTTTGGTCACTGTCGTCGCTTTTACGCGAATCAGGACATCATCAGCAGCAGGTTTTGGCTTTTCAACTTCTGAGAAATGCAATACATCGGTGTCCCCAAAGGGCGTATATACCATTGCTTTCATGGCTGTTGCTCTCCATTAGCAGTGCAGGTGCACATCCAAGCCTTTTGCTACTAGCCATTCTTAACACCCGGATTCCCTCTACATCACCACTCACCGATGAATGGGAGAAGGCTCGGGCATCTTTGTTTTCCTTAGGAGACCAACATTAACAATGAGAATCAGTCACATCAAATGACAATTGTATTAATAGTGATACTTACCCACATAATCTCAATAAATATATGAAATCGGTGCGGGAATATTACGCATTATACTTCGATTTCACCTTCCAGATATTTCACTGCTCTGCCAGAGACATAAACGCTGTCTTTTGTCACACGGCAATCTAATTCACCCGATCGTCTGGATGCCTGCAAAGCTTTCAGTTCCGACTTACCTAAAACGTCTGCCCAATAAGGTGCCAAACCCGCATGAATAGAACCCGTCACCGGATCTTCATCGCCACCATTGGCTGGCCAGAAATAACGGGATACAAAATCGTGGCTGCTTCCTCTGGCGGTCACTACTACGTCGTAAGGTGCCAGTTTTTTAAGACTTTCCTGCTCCTGTTCTACATTCAGAACATCTGATTCGTTATCGTAAATCGCAAAATACGCCTGCGGGCTGCGCAGTACTTTTACTGGTCGAATAGATAAGCCTTCAAGTAAAGGTTCTGGAACGTCTACCGGCTCTGGAGCCCGGATCGGAAAACGCATTTCTATCATCTCGTCTTCCCGCTTTTTGACCGTCAGATTTCCTACTTCATTGGTCGAAAATTCGAGTTCATCATACTCAGGAAAGTCAGAAAACAGAGCATAAGAAGAGGCAAGCGTAGCGTGTCCGCAGAAGTCGATTTCGGTTATCGGTGAAAACCAACGAATTGCATATTTATTGCCCCCTTCAGGAATCAGATACGCTGTTTCGGAGAGGTTATTCTCAATGGCAATGTTCTGCATCAGTTCGTCACTTAGCCAGTTTTCGGTGATCACTACCGCCGCTGAATTGCCTTTGAACCGCTTATCCGTAAAGGCATCAAACACACGCATTCGTAATTTCATATTCTGTCCTTAGTTCTCATTCCCTTTTCGACAATTATGCAGTGTTTTCAAATGAAAAGAAGCCCAAAACGATTGTTGAGGGCTTCCATTTGCAAGAGTTTCCATTTGCAAGAGTAGTCGAGTTTACGTCGGCTTTCTGGCGAGGTCTCTGGCCAAAATCAGTGCCAACCCGAAGATTTGGAGGAATAAGGCGAGGTTATTGTATTGGGCTGAATCTTTGTGGATTTGGGACATTTCATCGGTGAGTTCTAAGTTCTCAAGATACAAATCATCGATGCGATTACGCTGAGTTTGCTGCGCTGTTTCAATTAACTGGAATAGTTCTTTTAGAGAACCGATGGCGATGTTCGGGACGGGTTGCCCCACCCAGCTCTCAAGCTGCTCAGACATCTCCTGTTCAAGAATCAGCGCATCTTCACTGCTGAGCGTTGGCAAGGTGGTGACGAAGGTTAACAACGCTTCCCGCTTACGCTCCAGGTTTTCAATGCGACTCCATGCAAGTTGAATCTGGTGCTGATTCCCTTCTTTCTTCTCCTGATATCGCGCATTAAGCTGGCTGTAGTCTTCGAGCACTAAACTGGAGATCAACAGCGCCAGAATGTTCAGCATCAAGCCAACAAGTACCAGCAACCAAGCGGGTGGTCTTAAAATCATGTACATATAAAATCACCACCCTAGGCTTGAGCACTTTAAAGGTTGTTGACCCTAATAAATACGAGGCTCTCCACGGAAGATAACCCGATCATTCCCTCGGTACACACCAAACGTTACAATGGCTGACGGGTTATCATCACCTTCCCCGAGCCAGTTGAAGTGCAGGAACTCAAGTTCTTGCGCGTTGTTACCTGCACAGGATAGCCCTGTTTCTCCCGCCGCTGGCACACCTATTCTGAGTTTAAGGCGAACCTGCTCACGCGTTCCTTCCACTGTCGCATTTTGCCTTGCGATTAAGTTGCTGCTTGTACCGTTGTCGATGTTGGTGTGTGACCCCGTCAAGTCAGCACTCGTTGACCCACCTGTTGGCCATACTAACTGGCGACAATAGTTAGCCCCGTCAAAATCCGTTTCGACATCATCGGTATTCGCGACGAATTTAGAACCATTCCAGTATTCCGCGCGCACTGGCACGGTAACGTTCTGTCCACTGTTGGTACCAACATCGTCCAGCGCCAGCCGACCATAGCGCATGTCTAATGATGCGGTAAATTTACGACCGTTATAGATGGTATTGCCGTCATTTCGAATCTGCACAGCGTCAACAAAATTCGTACAACCCACGACTGAACAGTTCATGCTGTGCTCACTGGCTTCAAGCCCAAGGCGGACTTCATACGGTCCATCGGGCTGGGTAATTCTAGGAGTTACCTGAGACGTTAGACGAGCAAACTCAAACACAGTGGAAGGAATGGAGGCAGTCCCATCGCTCCAGTCTTTAAACCAGTTAGCGTTCGCAATGTTGCCCGTAATGAGTCGGTTGGTCAGATCGTTATTCGCACTCGCCGGATCAATGGCGTTATTCAATGCCACCAGATTTAACTGCATAGCCACAGACTCAGCAAATCCGCCATAGTTAGTTGTGGTCGTAAAGGTATATTGTGCAGGATCCGAGTTAGCAACCAAGTTTCTGCCTTGAGCTGTGACCTCGAATTCTGATTTAAAGTTTTGCTCCATATACGTGAAGCCTGCTGTCTGATACGTGGGGTTTGGCGCCTGACCTTCTTGTGTGTAGTTTTGGGTTAACTCAAACTGATAGGGGTAGAAACGCCCAACCGGAATGGTATCGCTGTCTATCCCGCTGGTCTCACCATAGTCATAAGCCAGACTTGTCGCCGTTAGATTAATACTGCCCACCTCATTCCAGTTCAGATTTGCCAGAATGCCGTCTCTTGCGTTGGCACTGGTTTTAAACTCGTACACTGTACCAGTGATATCCGTATTTTCGTGGGTTAACGTTCCCGCATTACCACCAGACGGACTGTGTAAGCTATACCCCAAATTCGCTTGCGCAAAATGACCACTTTCAGTGTGGAAATTAGGTGTGGTTGCACGTGAGCAGTCGTTCGCCACAGTATTGTCGAAAATCACAGGTTTAATACGTACCGAGAAAGACTCCCCCGCCCGCGCAAAACCGGGACCTGAGGTTGCCGTACCATCATGGGATTTCGTCACGCCGCCCACCGAAACATCGCAGAGTGCCAACCTGTCTGGCCTTGCCTCGACGACCATTACCCCTTCGATATCGTTGGCATCATCCCGAACTGTGACGTTAATTTGCCCGGCATCGTTGTATCTGAGGGTCATTGTGCCAACGCCGTCAGTAAAGACGACATTGCTATTCACAAGCACAGCCTGCAAAGTACCTGAACTTGGCACTATGTGAGACGTAGTTGTGAACTGAAGGGTTTTGGTGCCGTCATAGTCGTCCATGGTTTCAGTACCACTGCCCGAAGTTTCTCTTGTCGCTTTGATGGTGACATTGGTCTGCTGACCGGCAATGATCTTGAGTGGAGAAGGCTCAAAGATAAACCCTGTATTGTTGAAATTGTATGGTCCGGCTGACGCAGTAATGGATGGGAAGTTAACTACGGTTGCGGTGACTGTTGCCACTTCGACAACGGTATCACTGTAGAGGTAGTAAGTCGCTGTTCCCCCTTGAATTGGCATGGTACTGGTGTCTGCAATACAAGCAGCAGACGCCTGATCGGTTGCTTTCCAGCAAGGCGGCGTACTGGTTTCAGGTGTAATGATCAGGTTGCCGTAAAAGTCGTTATCGACATTCCCTTCACTGTTGATCAGGTTAAAGGTAATGGGAATGGAATTACCCACCAGTTCCGTCGCGGACTGCGGAGTAATTTGCAGTTGATAGACAGGTTGATTACAACTGGATATGTCACCGTTCAGCCTTGTATTCCCAGACATACTGGCAGTCAGCGATGCCATAGCACCAGTGAGCTTACTGCTTCCTTCAATGGATATATTGTTCTCTGCAATGACAAAGGCCGTAACGTCAACGTTGCCGTACATCCTGAACAGTGACGAGTCACCATGGACTACAAAATAGATATCATTTGGAACGCCTGACAAGTTGACCCGACCGCTATTAGCTACAACAGTACCTTTACTGTGCAGATATACCTGTCCGCTCACCTTCACTTCGGCATTACCAGTTATGTTGATTTCATTGGCAAAGTAGTCACCCGCGGTAAGCGTCACAACCGCACTGCCTGATATGTTAATTTCATCATACTGACCGGGGCTGACGCTGTGGGTACCGTTGTTTAGGTTGATCGAGGTTGGCCCTGGTGTAAACGCCGCAAAATTGTAATTCGGAACCAGCAAGCTGTTGTTGGCGATACAATTACCCGACGTACAGCTATTGTTTGAGTGGGTGTTTACGTTGAAATACCCCAACTGATTTCCGTTAACGGCACCGGATATTTTAGAGCTGCCCACCATGGTGATCTGACCGGACGTATCCCAGGTCTGTGCAGGGCCCGTAAACTGGATACATTGCTCAACATCGAATGGCACCTCAAAAATGATGTACCCTAATCTTTCCGCGATGTGTTTACGTTCTGAATCCGCATCCTGATCTTCTTCTACCATGAAACTGGATTTACCCGTTTCCAGTCGACAACGCCTTAGCCAACCACCGTTGTTACCGTATCGAGTGTTTTTAGAAGCCACGATAATCGGCACTACATCGTAGTTCTCATCATAGTCTGCGTAGGTTTCACACCCTGTGGTAACCGGATCACCCGTGTCATAAGAGTTAATGGTGATCTGGTTTTTTACAGCGAATTTAATATCGTCTCGTTCACCACTGCCGTACGCTGCTATGAATCCGATACGTTCAGGCTGGGTTGGGTATAAGCGGGAATTTTTGCTTTTGTAACCATCGATTTCACTCCGCTCAAGAGCAATATCGAAGTAGTTACGGTTTACCACTGGAACGGTAGAAGTGAGCCAGAAATCCTCACCGTTATTGATACTTTGTACCTGATGGATGATACCGGGCGTACCACTGAATGAATTAAAACCTTGGTTCGAGTAGTTGTTGAAGTAAATTCGTTCTCTCTTGTTGCGGTTCACGTTCCCCGCACTATTGGTGCCCAATCGGTACATGTATTTCTGGGTTGAAATTTCATCCACGATCACTTTTACGCCATTGAAATCGTGTATCCCTTTTTCCATGACGACGTAATCGATTACTTTCATGGGCACATCTTCATTACTGGAGGGGGCACGACGGTCTGGCGCTATTTTTTGTTTGAAGCGCACATAGGTGTTGGTTACTTCAAGGACTTTAATCGCAGACGGAGAGTCTTGTTCATTAAGAAAGGAAATGGTGCTCATGAAAAACACCATCGGCACCGTGTTGTAGGTTTTCTCGAAATTCACCTGACATACGGTATTGATACAGTCGGGATGTGGGTAAGCGTTAACATTATAACGCCCATATTCAAGCTCAAGCGCGTTTGCACCGGCACCCATAAACAGCAACAGCAGAGTTAGAGCAAATCTAAAAAGTTTCATTCTTGAGCCCACAGCAGGTTAAACAAAACACCTTCTCCGTTCAAAGCCTAGTACAGATTTTTGCTCCTATTTGCTTCATTTTTAATAATTTGGCTGATTTTCTAACGCAGCTGTGTATTTTCTGCTCAAGCTCACATTTTAGCTATATCTCTAAGTATCCAACTCGTTTCTGATACAAAGCTGTCTACCTAAGCTTTACTCTGAGCTATCAGGTAGGAAGTGATGGCGCTGATCTTGCCATCTTCGATTTGAAATATGTCGCAGAAAAAGAAAGGCTGCTCTGCTTCCCCATGCCCCTGAACGACGAGATGTTCTGAAGCTTCAAGCTGCTTAGAGACTTTCAGGCTGACGTCTTCCTGCTCCATTTGATAGCAGATGGAACGAATATTATCTGTCCCGACAATGACGTCCTTACCGACGTTTTGCCATTCGGTTTTGTCAGTCAGAAAAGGGATGAGCTCATCCACATCTCCACATGAAAAGGCAATGCACGCATTTTTGATGCTTTCGTCCATGTTCTCACCTGTTTAATTTTCAACCAGTTATTTTAACTATACCCATAAAACACACTCTTTATGACGACTAATAGAGCAATTTTGTGAGCTAACTCGGTTGTCTCATGTCGTTCATATCGCATACACTTAGCCCAACATTTCTGTAGGAGCACATGCCTAATGAACAACTAACCCCCTAAAACCAAATGAATTTTATTTTTGGATTACAGGGTTAGTGGGCGTGTCTTCGTCAAATTTCTGCTTTTCTTTCAGCCATTCAGCTGTTCTGTTTTGATTCGATCGCGTCTCAGACCCTGACTATGAAATGTCGGAGTCTTTATGATCACACAAAAAAATATCGGCATACGTGCCAGCAACCTCTCCTATCAGCACCCAGACGGAGAGTGGCAATTTCAAAACCTTAACTTAATCGCGCATCAGGGGTTCTATGGTCTGGTGGGTAACAATGGCTGCGGTAAAAGCCTGCTTTGCGATTTACTGATGTCCGTCAGACAACCCACGTCGGGTCAGATTGAGTTATCGGGCGAAGTCGCCCATCTGGTTCAGTTACATGAGGAATACCAGCCCAGCGAGCTCGCTTCTGACAACTTATCTATTTCAGACGACCTATCTATTTCGGACTTTTTAGGCATAACGCCTGTTCTTGAGGCAATCACACGAATTGAACAAGGCAGCATTGATGCTAACGATTTTGAAACCGTAGGAGATAACTGGGATATAAGAGAGCGTCTTGAAACCGAATTAGAAGCGATGGGCGTGTGTTGTCACTTAGCTCAAAGGATAACGTCGCTTAGCGGTGGTGAGCTGACCCGCCTTAAGCTTTGGCAACTATTTGAGTCCAATCCTGATGTTCTTATTCTGGACGAACCGAGCAATCACCTCGATCAGAAAGGGAAACAGTGGCTCATTGACCGGTTGCGCCAGTTTTCAGGCTGTGTACTGGTTGTCAGCCACGACAGACAACTGCTCAGATACGCCGATGGCATTTTTGAGCTTTCGCACCTTGGGCTAAACCACTATTCAGGAAACTATGACGCTTACCATCAAACCAAAGCCGTCGAACAAGCGGCAATTGCTCGCAAACTGGAGCACATTGAAAAACAACAAAAGCAGGTCGCTCGAAAAGCTCAGGAGGATCATGAAAAAGCTCAGAAGCGAGCCGCCCAGGGAAACAGGCTGCGAAAATCTGGTAGCCAAAGTAAGTTGATTCTGGATGGTGCAAAGCAAAGTGCAGAGAAATCGGCATCTGCCAAACAGAATATGCATGAAAGACGCAAGCAAACGCTTACCGATACCTATCAATCTCTGAGCCAGTTGAAAGCTCAGCAACACTCTATGTCTTTGAGTTTTGAAAATCACTCACAAAAGCAGAGACAGTTGGTGTTTCTGGAAAACTGTATTCTGCCATTTGGTTCTGATGCCCCGATCACTTGGTCCGTACACAGTGGGGATAAGTTGCACATATCGGGTAAAAATGGCAAAGGGAAATCGACACTGCTCAAGTGTTTGTCCGGTGAGCTGTCGTTTTCCTTGGGTTCAAGTAACCTAAAAGAATGCTTATATATCGATCAGCACTTTTCACTTCTCGGAAACGAGTTACCCATGATTGATGTGGTAAAAGCGCATTTGGAACATCTTAACGACAGTGAAATTCGCAACCTGCTGGCAGCCATTGGGTTTCGGCGAGACTCTGTATTTCGTTGCTGTCAGAAGTTGAGCGGTGGTGAAAAAATGAAGCTGTCTGTTTTGATCGCCAGCCAACAGGCGCAACCTTGCTTACTGTTGTTAGATGAACCAGACAACCATCTTGATATTGCCAGTAAACAGCTACTCGCGAATATGCTTGCAGGCTATCAGTCGGGATTTATTCTTGTAAGCCATGACCCTGTTTTTGTTGAAGAATCAGGAGTTCAATACACTTTTCAGATCTAATATATCGACCTAGAAACCACTTGGGCAGCATTTCGGTGCTGTCCCATAAATTCTTGTGCTTCATCAGTGGGCAACATGAGCTTCAAACAAAATGGCTGATTTCGTTAAATCTTGATCATTTTGAATGGAAAACTTGGGCGTATGGCTTATGCTCAATTTAGTAAATACTGAATCTAGGAACATCAAAGTGGAATTGAAGACCGAGCTAGAGCAATGGGATGGAAAGAACACCGATGCCATCACACTGATTTATCAGGAACATCATTTTGAACCCTACTTCATTACTCAGATTATTGAGCTAAGTGAGGAAGAATCGTATTGTTCCGGTGCTACCTGGTTGCTCAAACATCACTTTGAAGCTGAGGAGCAGTTAACAGACTCTGAAATTGATGCGGTTTACGGCAAGCTAAACGGCATTGAGAACTGGGAGGCTAAACTGCACTTGCTACAAGCCATCCCTTATATGCCGATATCTGAAAACAACAAACCGCTGGTGGAAACCTTTGTTCGTGCCTGTCTGGGCGACAGAAACAAGTTTCTTCGTGCCTGGGCATACAATGCACTGTTTGTGCTAAGTCAGCAGTATCCGGAATACCTGGGAGATGTGAAGCGTCTGTTCAAAATCGCTCTGCGCAAAGAAGCGCCTTCAATCAAAGCCCGGATTAAGAACATTCTGGTTCAGAATAAACTGGAGAATCAGACTCCGTAAACCACCTGATTTCGCCCAGCCCCTTTCGCGTGGTAGAGGTAATCGTCGGCAACTTTGAACATGTCTTCTAACTGAGCACCGTCTTCTCCATACACGGAAACCCCGATACTGGCGGAGACGTTCACTCGGTTTTCAGCCACTCTGAACGTATTGCGACACAGCACTTTTCGGATATGTTCTGCGACAGCACAAGCGACCTTCCTTTCGGTGTAAGGCAGCAACACGCAAAACTCTTCTCCACCCACGCGATAGACGGAATCTGAACGGCGCACTGAATCTTTAAGTAACTTAGCCACCTGCCTGAGAACTTCATCGCCTACGTCATGCCCGTATTTATCATTTATGGATTTGAAGAAGTCGAGGTCAACCACCAGCATGCTGAACACATCGGTTTTCCTTCTGTGCATGGTCACCATCTGTTCGAAACTGAATGCGAGGCTTAAGCGGTTATCAATTCTGGTGAGTGGGTCAAGCAGCGCCAGGGAAGTTAACTGTTCTTCGGTCTGCTCTCGATTGTGTTCGTACACATGGGCGATTGCCCATATTGCCATTAAACACGCCAGAACATTAATAGAAGAGTGCAGCGCAAGCCCGGATTCTGGCTGTGTCGATTTCCAATAAAAAAATGCCGCGCCTATCGGCACCATTAAGGCATTAATTTTCAGACCGGTACTTTTGCCAAGTAAAAGGTATCCGACTACAGGGCACAAAAACAGCCAGACAAACAGAGTGTTTTGTGTGTCGGTGACATAAATTCCAAGGTAAACCAGAGTAAACAGAAAAATCACATAGGCGGCAGAGTGCAACTTTCTGTTATTGAGAGAGCTGGAGTAGCAGAAGAGGTAAGCTGAGTAGATAGAAAAGAAGAGTTCGGTAATACCAAGGATTTTCTGTTCGAGTGCAAACAAATTGAGAAAACCGTACACAAGACCAGCAACCAGTGTAATAAAAGATACACCTTTTAACATGTTGCTCCGAAAGGACTGAGATCGATTCAGCCACTCGATGCCCGCATCCATATGTACCATTGTCTTTCCTAGTCACTTGTGCACCCAGTCGCATTTTGGGGCATTAATAATTCTCACTCAACGATAAAATTCAATCAGAACTCAATTAATTGATCCAGGTTTGATAATGACATTCCTCGGACATAAAAATGAGCCAAAAAGAAAACAAAGAGAGCTGATACAAAACACAGTAAAAATACAAGATACTCACCAAATCTATATTTTGAGACACTATATATTGGGATTTATGCAAATAGAGCTAATTTTTAATAATCATTGAAATGCATATAAAATGAGTGAATTTTAATCTCAGCCAGTAAATTTATGCCCCCAAAAACATTGGAATGAACATCACCAAATACTGCAACTTTTATTGAGCGTTAATTCAATAATCTTGAGCTTTGGAGAACAAAAAAAGCAGAGCCAATTGGCTCTGCTTATCTGATGCTTTTTTAATCGTTTACTGCTGCTTCCACAACTGACTCATACGCATTGGTCCAGGTGTTGGGAATGTCCAGGACTGTGGCATGTTTTCAGGTACGTTTCGTAGTTTGTTGTTCACTACCACACCAACAGGCAGTGACTCAACAGTACCAATCACGTAGAAGTGCTCTTTCGCTATCTCCATGATTTGCCCCATCAGTGCCATCTGTTCTTCCTGAGAAGATGTCTTCTCTAGCTTGTTCCAAAGCTCAATCTGCTTTTTCACGTGCGCTGGTGGCTCGACTGCATTGTCACGACCTTTCGCCCAGTTGTAGTAACCAAGACCCCAGGTAGATTCAGGGCTGAATGGAAGGTAGTGACGTGCATCGTCCAGTACCCCTGCTCCACCATCACCGAAGATTGGAATCATGTCGTAATCGTTCGTCAGACGAAGGTTGGTTACGTGGTTGATTTCCATGATTCGGATATCCAGGAACACGCCGACGTCTTTCCACTGGTTCTTCACCAGTTCAAGTGAATCGGCAAGTACACCTTTGTCGTTGACCTTAGAAATCGCTTCAATGCGCAGACGCTGTCCATTCTTCATCAAACGGAAGCCTTCTTTATCACGATTCGTCAGACCAAGAGCGTCCAGCATCTTGTTGGCTTTCTTAGGATCGAAATCCGTGTACTGGTAGGCCATTTCTTCATCGTAATACGGCGAGATTTCAAGTGGGGCCGCCTGATAAGGACCAACCGCACCAGAGAATACCGTTTCGCTGATTTCGTCACGGTCAATCGCGTGAGAAAGCGCAACACGGAAATCTTTATTGGCGAACAGTTCGCGCTTCACCGGATCGTTCACTGTCTGGTTAAGCGCAATCACCAACTCAGAGCTCACCGTGCTTGGGCGGAATTTGTAGGTGTAACCACTTTTCTTCTCGTTGTCGATAAGCAGCGGACGGTGTGTTGGTTTACCAATGTGGCGGTGTTGGTAATCGGTTTCACCGTTCGCCGCTCTTAGTACCATTTCTTCCAGGTCTTCACTGTAACGCCAGCGTACACTGTCCAGATATGGCAGCTGGTTACCTTCCGTATCCACTTGCCAGTAATAAGGGTTACGAACGTACTCGGCAAAACTTGCGTTTGGCCCCGGTGCAGATTTCACCATCCAAGCAGTCAGTACCGGGCGATCTACGTTGTTGTAGTGCTCGATGAAGTAATGAGCGTTACATTTGGTTCCTGCATACTGCCGCCATGAATCAAATCCAGCGGTTTTGGCATTCGCTTCTGCTTTGTCGTTAAACGATGGCATAAACTCTGAACAGTAGTGTTTTGGATACGCCGTAAAGCTTTCACTGTCTACCGTTGCCAGATGGCGAATAAACATACCATTCGCTTTCTTGAGAACGATTTTGACCGTATGAGGGTTCAGAACTTCCGCTTTCGCAGAATCAAACGTTGGGAAAATCAGAGGTCGGTTGCCCGCGTGTTTCTCATCCCCCAATACATCGTTGATGTAAAACGCAACGTCTTCTGCAGTGAAAGGATGACCATCTGACCACTTCACACCTTTACGAAGGGTAATCGTGTATTCGGTGTTTGCTTCGTTTGATGTAAAGCCCGTTGCCAGATTAGGCACAACTTTTGAGTAGGTTTCATCAAAGTTGAACAGGTTATCGTAAGCGATAGTCCGGATACGGTGACCATTATCTACAACCTTACCGACCAGATTCAGAGTGCCGCCGTACTGACCCACTTTTTCATATGGGGTTACAACCAATGGCTCTGAAGGCAGACGCTCTTCCACCACAGGAAGTTTGCCTTGCTTCACTAACTCAGCCAGTTGTGGCGCTTCATTAAACGTCTGCGCGTAGGCTGACATCGATACTGCTGCAGTTACTGCAACGGCTACTTTGCCAAACAGAGGTAAATTTAATTTATGTTTCATCAGTCACTCCCTGATGTTTCTATTTATAAAAATGGTCGCCTTTTCCCGAAGACGATTTTCCTGATCAACCCGACTCAGGAACGAAAGCTGTACGCCCAGCCAAGACAAGTGCTTTGAGGGTGGAGCTGCCTTTATTTACTTTCCCGGATACAGCGGGAACGCTGGCATGGGCGTACAACAAATTGGTGTTTGGAGCACAAGGGTAAACGGCGCTCTTGCCTTCCCCCTGTACCAATTGAATTTCACTGTAAAGCTTCGATGACTCTACTCTGGAGTAGGTTTCATCTGTGTGGCTGAACCACGGTTTCCATAGGTCAACCGCATGACCCGTCATTAAATAACTCAGCTCTATGTCGCTCTTGATAACGTGCTTTCTGTGTTCGATTCGCTCTTCATCCAGATACTGCTCTGTGGTAACGGTGCAGCCCTCAAAAGGCTGCCAGACAGACATCAGCGCATCCCCTTCACGCCAGCTCTCGATATTGCGAGTTCTGGTATGCCAGGTATTGGTAAAGGGGTGAAGAAACGCCAGCATGTTGTCGCCTGCAAACCCTTGGTCAATCCACTTTTCGCTTTCAACGCACAGCCCGTGGTCACTGCTGTAGGCAAACTTGCTGTATTTGTCGTTGCAGTGTCTTAACTCACCACTTGCAGGCGCATTACTGATGAGGTAACAACCCTCTTCCCGCCATAACAGGTGTTGGTTGCAGACAAACTTCGGAGCTAAAGACGCATCAATCTGCTCAACACTTGTCTGCCAAAAAGGGTGGCTCGCGTCCAATCTCAGGCAATTGAACGCTTTGAGAGCCAGAAAAGGAGATACCGGGCTGGTATAAAACTCGCTCGCCAGTAAATTAGGGTAAGCAAAGCCCGGTAATAAATGTCCGTCATGCGCCCAGATGGGTTGTTCACTCCACCAGCGCATTGAATTTGTCCACATGGATTTGAGCAAGGACATTTCAATGCCAGCAGGCTCAAAGCTTGCCAGTTCTGACCAGAAAGCAGCACCAGAAAATCGATAATTTAGCGACCGACCATAGCAAAGCTGAGCACCATCTGTGGCGTACCAGTATTGATAAGTTTCTGCGAATTCGACCGCACGCTTTACGTATTTCTGGCTTGCTTGTGGGTCAGAATCCTGAACCCAGCGAGCATAAGTCAGCCCGTAAAAGTGGAACGCGAAAGGGTTGTAGTAATCCAGTACGGGCTCAGCGCCATCCTGATACCAGCCCTGACCTAAGTAGTGCGCATCAATAAATGCAAGATCGTCTTCAAGTTTGCTCTGGTCGATGTCAAAACCCAGTTTTTGCAATGCCGTCACTATCAATACACGAAACCAACGCCAGTTGTTTGGTGGAATCTCCAGTTCTTGAACTGGCTTCATCCAGTCTGCAAACCTTTGTTTTTCTGTATCAGTTAGCGGCTCCCAGTAAATTTCACTGGCATCAACCATCGCTACGGCAAAAGCGCTCATTTCAACGATCATCTGGTCGTAGTTTTTCGGCTCTTTCCATGGCGTACCGCTAGTACCGTTCACACCTTGCTTCAGCCATTCTGCCAGTTTGTGGTTCTCGCTTTTTAATTGCTGATGGGCAGGAACGGCTCCCCACATAAGCCTTGCAACAAACTCGATTTGTGTCGCTTCAGAATCATAATGAGCAGCGCAATAGGACAAGGGATCCGATACGCTTGATAGCGTTTTAGTAAATGGCTGTTTATCAAGCAGGAAACGTAACACATTCAGTGTGTTATCCTTACTGTCAAAGTTTGTTTTGGTAGGTAGCCATTGCGCTAATCGAATGCTCATCAGCTCTCCTGTCTTGAGCTTGGTTTATGATGATGTCTCATCTTTAATGCAGATTAAAACTCATCAAAATTATTTTTTAAAACGCTTTTTCAAAATTGTGTTATTCAGATCAAAACTACGTTTCATTTTTATTAATTATCGTTGGATGAGGTCACATTTTTCTGATGAAGAACTCAATACGCTGCAGCGCCTACTTTCTCTCCGAATACAGGAAGTGTTTGTAATTTTGAGGATTCCAACCGCGTTTTAAGCACGCTCCCATGGCGGATAAATAAGGTCGGATGTGAGAAAAGAACGCATAATAACCTTCACAGAGCCTGTGTTTAGCGTCTATTGCTAACTCACCCTGATCATTGATTCTTTGTGCGGGACAAGCACCGTGGCATAAGTCACGTTGATTACAACCGGAACAATGCAATGCCGACCCAACGGGCTTACGCTGGGAAAATGACTGCTGAACTGGTGTTTCAATCAGGTTGGGGTAATCATTGCGTCGCACGTTTCCCAGCTTGAATTCGGGATAGACAAAGTGATCGCAGCTGTACACGTCCCCGTTGTGTTCAACCACGAGGTTTTCTCCGCATTGAGGTGAATGAACGCAGTTTGTTGAAGGCATCCCTAGTGACATGCCCAACGCATTATCGAAGTGCGAAACAAACACTCTACCAATGTCTTTCTCTCGCCAGCGTTCAAACACACCAATCATAAAGCGACCAAACTGCTCGGCGCTGACACTACGGTGTGAGACCCCTTTGCCCTTCTCTGCTTCGACAACAGGAATAAACTGAATGAACTGCGCCCCTAGGCTGATGATATGGTCGTAAACCCGCTTGGGATGATGCCCGTTGTGGCTTTGTACCACCGTAAGAACGTTGGTCTCGACACCATGCGCCAGCAGAGTCCGTAGCCCTCGAACGACCTGTTGGTACGACCCTCTGCCACTGCGGGTTTTACGAAAGTGATCATGAAGTTCCTCGTCGCCGTCTATGCTGATACCCACCAAAAACTGGTGCTTCTTCAGAAAAACGGCCCACTGGTCGTCAATGAGCACACCATTAGTCTGAATTGTGTTGCTGATTTGCATACCCTGTCGAGCGTGTTTTCTTTGGAACATCACGGCTTTTTCAAAAAAGGAGATTCCGCGCATAGTGGGCTCACCGCCCTGCCAGCCAAACACCACTTCCCGGCAGCCATTAGGCTGGCTTTCAATGTAACTTTTTACATGCGCTTCCAATGCCTCGTCTGACATGTCAAAGCGATTTTGTCCTGGGTAGTACTCAGTTTTGTCCAGATAGAAGCAATACTCACAATCCAGATTACACAGTGGACCAATAGGTTTGCTGAGCACATGGAATGGTCGTGCTGCTTTTGGGGAACAGGCAGGAATCCTCATTTCCCGGATAGCATCGAGAGCTGGGCTTATTGCATTCATAAGTATGTTTCTAATGGCAATTCAACATAAGAAACAATACAACAATATTTTTAAAACGCCTTTCCAAATTATCAATAAATGTGATCGTGTTTAATTTTTTGAAATGGCATTTCAAATTATCATATCGCCATTCATTTCAGATTCGAGGTAGATGTGCAGCGCCCAAACCTTCTTTACGTTTTTCCTGATCAGTTTCGTCAAATGGCGATGGGGTTCTGGAATGATCCAGATTTTCAAGATTGTTTGCCCGGTGAACCGGATCCGGTTCATACCCCGAATCTGGACAAGTTCTCCAAAGAGGCACTGGTATTAACCAATGCGGTCAGCAATTACCCTTTGTGCAGTCCGCATCGCGGAAGCTTGTTTACCGGGATGTACCCAAACAGAAGTGGCGTTCCACTGAACTGTAATTCAGATCGCCTGAACTCCGATCTCCCTAAAAGCGCCACCTGTCTGACGGATGTGCTTGCTCAGTCGGGTTACAGCGTCGGCTATATTGGCAAGTGGCATCTGGATTTTCCTACCGCTAATGATCCTGAAAATCCGGGGGGTTTTGTCGACCCCAACACGCCTGCATGGGATTCTTACACCGAGCCTACTCGCCGGCACGGCATTGATTACTGGTACGGCTACGGCACGTTCGACCAGCATAAAAACCCCCATTACTACGACAACGATGGAAAGCGTACTGAGCCAAAAGAGTGGTCAGCCAAGCACGAAGCCGATAAAGCCATTGCTTACCTGAATAATTCAGATAACCAACGCGATCCCAACCAGCCATTTGCGCTTTTTGTTTCCATGAATCCACCGCACAGCCCATATCAGTCTTTGGATGATTGCATGCAAGAAGATTTGGCTTTGTATCAGGATAAATCCCTGGAACAGTTGCTGGTGCGTGAAAACGCAGATCTAAACTGCGACAAAGCGGCTTCAGCGCCTTATTACTTTGCCAACGTGACAGGCGTCGACAGAGAGTTTGGTCGAATACTGAAAGCGTTAAAAGAGACGGGAGAATGGGAGAATACTCTGGTGGTGTTTACCTCAGACCATGGTGAAACTCTGTGCGCTCACGGGTTGGACGATGCGAAAAACGCCATTTACAACGAAGCGTTCAACGTTCCGTTTCTGATGAAACTGCCCTTTCAGATTCGCTCAGCGATCTCCCATCGATTTATGAGTAGCCCCGATATTATGCCGACAGTTCTGGGCTTACTGGGACTATCAGAAAACACGCCTCAACATATTCAAGGCATCAATATCGCCCCCGAAATCATCGCGAACAAAGACAAATCCGGCTGCGCTTTGTACATCAAAAACCTCGATGGGGAACGTGATGATCAGGGAAAAATCGTCAGCTATTTTCCGGTAAGTCGAGGAATCAAAACGAAACGCTACAGTCTGGTGCTTACCATAAATCGTCAGCGTGAACTGGATTCTGTACTGCTGTTTGATAACCAGACCGATCCTTACCAACTACAAAGCCTTGACTTCAACCCCACCCACTCTGTTGAACAGGCGCTGCTCCTTCAACTTGCCAGCGAACTAAACCGTATCTCTGATCCGTGGGCAGAGCAGCAGATTCTGGCAGACCTTATTCCTTACGACACCGAATGCAAACAGGAAAAACAATGACCGAAGAAAACCAAAAGAAAAAGCAAAGCCACCCTAATGTCATAATCATGTACGCTGATGATCTGGGTTTTGGTGATGTAGGCTGTTACGGTGCCAATGAAATTCCAACACCGAACTTAGATAAGCTCGCCGAAGACGGACTCAAGTTTCATCAGGGCTACGCAACCGCTGCAACCTGTACACCTTCAAGATACAGCCTGCTGACTGGCTCGTACCCTTGGCGAAACCCAGATGCGGCCGTATTGCCGGGCGATGCTCCTCAGATCATCGGTAAGCTGGACGACACCATGCCACGCATGTTTCAGAAAGCGGGTTACCAGACCGGTATCGTGGGTAAATGGCATCTAGGTTTGGGTAATGGCGACCTTAATTTCAATGACACCATTGACGGAACACCAAACGATGTCGGGTTCGATGAGTCCTACATCATGGCAGCGACCAACGACCGGGTGCCCTGCGTGTACATCGACAACCGAGAGGTGGAAAATCTGGATCCAAGCGACCCGATTGAAGTGACGTATGAATGGGATCAGGCTTTTGATGACGTACCTACCGGTCGTCATAACCCCGAACTGTTAGATGTGATGTACGACCATGGCCACGACGGCACCATTATTAATGGCGTCAGCCGCATCGGGCACATGCGTGGTGGCGCGTCTGCCGTCTGGAATGATGAAACCATGGGGGAAGTGTTTGCCAACAGAGCCATCGACTTCATTGAGAAAAACCAGAACGAACCTTTCTTCCTTTTCTATGCATTGCACCAACCTCATGTACCCAGAATCCCGAACCCCAAATTCAGAGGCTCCACGCCGCACGGTGTCAGGGGGGATGTCATTGTCGAGATGGACTGGTGCATAGGGCAGGTTCTGGACAAGCTTGACGCACTGAATCTGCAGGATGACACCATTGTCATCTTCTCTAGTGACAACGGTCCTGTACTTAACGATGGCTACAAAGACGAAGCGGTTGATCTCAATGGAGACCACAAAATGGCAGGACCATTGCGTGGAGGAAAATACAGCCTGTTTGAAGGCGGAACTCGGGTTCCGTTTATTGTCCGTTGGCCAGAAGGCATTCAGCGTGGCGATTCTAATGCACTCATCAATCAGGTGGATCTCTACGCGACGTTCGCTGCCATGACCGGGCAGCCATTGAAAGAACAGGAAGCCCCAGACAGCCAAAACCTGTTTGGCGCTCTGACTGGTCAGGATCCAGTTGGGCGCGATGATATGGTGCTGGAAGGCATGCAATACAAAAAGGTCTACCGAGACCAGCAGTACGCTTACATTCCTCCTCACGACGACGACTTTATCTGTCAGTACACAGGCAATGAAAAAGGCAACACTCCAGAGCCGCAGCTTTTTGACTTGCATGACGACGTAGGTCAGGTGAAAAACCTGGCTACTGAAATGCCTGAGAAAGTTGACGAACTGGCAGCCAAGCTAGAAAGCATTGTCAGTAAGAAGCAATCGCGCTAAGTGAAGCACTGGCTTCATTTAAATGACAAAGCCCGTCGAAACGGGCTTTGGATATCAAATCGGTGATAGAGCTAACTCAGGGTTTCTTCGAAGATCCCCAGTTCTTGCCCAAGCCAGATTGCTCTTTCGGTGTGGTCGAGTAAATGTTCATGGCTTACAGGGTGAATCAAAACGGGCATCTTTCCTCTGTTTTCATCCAGCCACTCTATGATGCCCTTGCTGTTATCTTCAAAATGCAGTTCGAACATCGGCATTTTGTGGGGTCCTACCAAGCGCTCTACCAACGGAAAAATCGCGGTCACATCGCTGCGTTCGCGTCGAATCTGAGCGTGGAAGTCTTTCGCACCCTGAACATTGTTGAGCGCGAAATAAACGTGCGCATGAAACATAGTTGACTCCTTTGTTTTTCTTAATATTAAGTCACTGAGTATTTAAGGGAAGTATTTATTCCTGATTAATACGTTCAAAAATTTCAAACGATATCCATGTTTATCCAATGGTTGTGGTCACATTCAGACCGATTGATGAGATCTGCGTTGAAATTTACTAAACACTAATGTAGCGGGCGATGATGAATAATTAGATTCAAAGCATATTTCACCCAAAATTATTATTACGTAAATTATAAATTATGGTACAGATATCACTGCATTTTATAACTATGTTACTTGATTAATCTGTAATCAGGTGCTGTTCATAGATTTGCGAACTTCCCCTGTAGTCGAACTAGGTTCGGTATAGAGATTCATTATTGATTCTGCTTATCACACGATCAGGCAGAATCAAAAATGAACGTATGATACCTGGTTGGTGGGCAAGGCTCGATGACGTGTCGGGCAGTTCGTTGAGTAATGGGGATGACTCAGCGAAACACATAAAAATTAAAGAACAATTTAGGACAAGGATAAAAAATGTCTAACAATATTACGGCGAAGCCTGATGCTAAGACAGCAGGCATGAGCCTTTGGAAACAGATCGTTATTGGTATGGTGGCTGGGGTAGCAGTAGGTGCCATTTTCGGACCTAGTGCTGAAGTACTGAAACCCATAGGTACACTGTTTATTAACCTGATCAAAATGTTGATCGTACCATTGGTATTCTGCTCCCTGATTGTGGGTATCACTTCAATGAAAGATACACGCAAAATGGGCAGAATCGGCGGCAAAGCTGTCATTCTCTATCTTTCTACTACTGCTATCGCAATCTCTATCGGTTTAGCGCTGGCAACCCTTCTTACTCCCGGTGCTGGCATCAACATCGCAACGGCAGAAGCCGCAACCGCCGCCAAAGAGTCGCCTTCTCTGGTGACGACACTGCTGAACATCATTCCTAAGAACCCTGTTGATGCCCTTGCCTCAGGCAACATTCTTCAGATCATTGCTTTTGCGATTGGTTTGGGTGTGTCACTTTCTCTGATCGGAGAAAAAGGCGAGCCTGCTATCAAGGTTTTCGAAAGCCTGGCGGAAGGCATGTACAAGCTGACTTCACTGGTCATGAAACTAGCTCCTTACGGTATCTTCGGTTTGATGGCGTGGGTAGCGGGTAAATACGGTTTGGAAGTGCTTCTGCCTTTAGGCAAAGTGATTCTGGCAGTTTATATCGGCTGCGTGATTCACGTTCTTGTTTTCTACAGCGGTCTGATTTCGGTTGTAGGTAAGCTAAACCCAGTGCAATACCTGAAAGGCATTGTCAACCCTGCCACTGTTGCCTTCACAACAACCAGTAGCTCTGGCACGCTTCCTGCGACCATCAAAGCTTCTCAGGAAGAGCATGGCGTGTCTAAAAGCGTTTCCAGCTTTGTTCTGCCTCTGGGTGCGACCATTAACATGGATGGCACAGCACTTTATCAGGGCGTTTGCGCACTATTCATTGCCCAGGCATTTGGCGTTACTCTGGAAGCATCCGACTATATGGTGATCATCCTGACTTCAACGCTGGCTTCAATTGGTACAGCGGGTGTTCCGGGTGCAGGTCTGATTATGCTTTCTCTGGTTCTGACTACGGTTGGTCTGCCATTGGAAGGTTTAGCCATCGTTGCTGGTATCGATCGTATTCTGGATATGGCGCGAACCAGTGTAAACGTATGTGGCGACCTGATGGTTTCTGCGCTAGTTGCAAAGAGCGAAGGCGAACTGGACGAAGACGTTTTCAACAAAACAGGGAAAGAGTCGATTTCTACCGAAACTTCTCAAGCTTAACGTTTTCTATTTCGAATCCATCAAGAGCGCCATTTAGGCGCTCTTTTTTGTTGTCAAACTCTGTGACAACCTAGTGACAACTTATTTCATTATCGACTCAAAGCGCTTTTAGACCTCTATTCCATTCCGCAAATGAATTCCTAAACGTTGCATAATCTGGCTTGAGACCGGATTCCATAAACCAATTCTTCACAATGAATTTCTTTATTAAAGAGATAATATGAAAATTAAGTCATAAATTTTCGCTTATCCACACACTAATAAAATGGCATTTCAGTTCTTGAATTTGAGATAATTAAATTCAATGGATGAAATAAAAACTCACTATAAATAATATTTAATAAATTCAATATCTTAATAATTCACTGAAATATTTTGATACAAATAATAAAAGAGTTGAGCTTATATCAGTAGAAATTAAAAATCTAAAAAAACGAGCTAATTAGGAAATAAAAAACAAGTTTCCCATTTACATTTTATTTCTTAATCAGACCACCGTCATATCGATACTGTAAAGCTGCAAATAAATTCTCCTTACTGATAAGAGGGTCAAATAATCAAAAATTAGAATCCAATGATCACTTTTCCCAATATTGAGCCAAATAATACTCAGCGCCATTTAGGGATTTTTTTCACCAAAAAATATGCTTACTATGCGGGCAACGTTTAATTGGTAAGAAATTGAGTGCATAAAAAAACCCATTAAATCAATACATTATAATCATTTAATAAAAAGCTCACTAAATTAGATTTTAAGTTCACGAGTTAAATAACAAGCCAAATATTAATTTAGCCTTAAATTAAAAAACAAAACTATAAGGTCAAAGACCACCACTGCTGCGTGGGGACATGTCAGTGAGAGATAACTATATCTACAGGTTTATTATTATGATCGTTAACGGAAATACTATTAAAGCAATAGTTACAGATCTGGATGGCACTTTGCTCGATCCCGAGGGGAATATCACAGAATACACCAGCTGTATTCTGACCAGGCTTTACGTCAGTGGAATAGAGATAGTTTTAGCGACAGGGCGACATCCCAGAGATGTGGTCAATCTTGTGAAACCACTTGATTTTGCACCCACGATAATTGGGTGCAATGGCGCGCTAGAAACTCAGGCTAATGAGCTCATTTACGCTCAAAATATCACCTTTCCACCCTATACATACCGACAGTTAATGCGATTTCTGGCGGGGCCCAGTACCCACGTCAGCGTGTTTGATGTCAATGGCTGGCATGTCAGTGAAGTGAATGACATGGTCAGCTCTTACTCTTCTAAATCTCGCTTTCCGTATTTTCTTCATCAGTACAATCACCTGCTCACTTTGCGAGCCAATAAGCTCCTTGTCTGGTCTGCCAACGACATTCACAAGATTGAAAGCCATTTAAAGACTCTGTTTGAAAATGAATGTGAAGTTGCCATGGCGTCGGACAACACTATCGAAATCAGCCCTAAGTATGTGACAAAAGCCACAGCGGCAGAAAGGCACTTATCTTTAAAAGGCATTGATTTAAATAAAGAAACCATCGCGTTTGGGGATGGAATGAACGATGAACACATATTAAAAACAGCAGCGATGGGTGTGGTTATGCAAAACGCCATGCCTGAACTGCCTCGTCGCCTCCCCAATCCTTTATTTACGCACAGCAACGCAAACGATGGCGTTGCCAAATTTCTTATCAAATTCTTCAATTTGTCGCTGAACGGGAGCTACGCATGAAATCGATTTCACTACCCTACGATTTTGAGTTCTGCTTAGAAGTGCCCATTGAATACGCAGACGTCTCTGCCTTTGGTTACCCCAGAGTTCAAGTCAGCGAATATCAAACGCCCTCCATGTACAGAGAATACAAAGAATGCAGACCACCTATATGGCTGGAACCCGAACCCTCTTTTAGCGGTTATTCCTCCGCACCGACATATCCTATAGAACAACCATCCGCAGTGATAAACACCAGTTACAACCCGACTTCTTTGCCTGAACCAAAGTTCGAGCCAAAGAACAATCTAGACGACCTTACCAGCTCCGAAAAACAACTGCTTTCTAAAGCATGTTCTGTTCTACAACTCGCCTCTCTATCTATTGATGACGATTTCGTTGAACAAGGCGGTGACTCGATCTCGGCCGTCACACTATCTGTAGAATTGGAGTCAATCGGCATGAAACTCGACACCATGGACATTATGAAATACCGAGTCTTTTCAGAAATGTCCCAACACATAAAACAAGAGACTCACACCCAAATTTTGAAAGGCGAAAACATAGGCGACATTGATCTGCTGCCGGCTCAGCGATGGTTCTTCGAACAGGATTTCATGCAACCTAACCATTACAACCACGCAGCAACTATCGCTCTGCCGGAGGACATTTCCTGTGTTCGCCTTGAACAGGCGCTTATCAGGCTGACGGAGCATCACGACATATTCCGTTCGCGTTTTAACCATTTTCATGAAACCAGTCGGCAGACTTTTATTGAGTCTACGGAAGGACTCATTTCTTTTGCCGAAGAGTCGTTCGCGAATCAGGATGAATGTGATATTTACCTTGCCAACCTTAATGAAAGCTTTGAGCTGGACTCTGGCGAAGGAGTCATGTTCAAAGCGGTATTGTATCGCTTCAGGAGTGAGTGCCGCGCGCTTCTTTATATGTGCGCCCACCACCTGATTGTCGATGCCACGTCCTGGAAAGTCATCGCACGAGATTTACAATCCTTGTATGAAGGCGACTGTGAAACCAGACTGCCGCAATATTCTGGCGTTCAGATATACGCACAAACCCTGAATGCTCAGCTAGAAAAAATCTGTAAAAACGAAACCAATTACTGGCTAAAAAGTGACAGCTTCAGCCCGAAATGTCGGTCAAGCTTTCCAGCCCGCGTCGAGACCATCACCATCGATGAGCGCGTGACAGCGCAGCTGTTAGATCAGGCAAACAAACCTTACAATACTCAGCCAAATGAGCTACTTCTTACTGCCTTAGCTAATCTATTGAGTGATCGCGGGGAACACATTGAAGTGCTGATGGAAAGCGAGGGCAGACAAAACCTCGCCAGTAACATCAAAGTGGATGCCACGGTGGGCTGGTTTGCCAGTGTGTACCCTTTAGATCTGCCTTCGACGAAAAGTCACGCAAGCCAGCAGATCAAACGTGTGAAGGAAGCGGTCCGCAATGTGCCAAACAACGGCGCAAACTATCTGCATTTGGCTTACCACCACCCTGATTCGGGTGTGAAGCGGCGGCTTCAAAACCGCCTTAATGCCCCTATCAGCTTCAAGTATCATGACGACTACCCGTCAGGAGATTCAGAAGTCTGGCCTTTGCTTATCAATAAGCAGGAATGTCTGGTCAATGAACGAAACAAAGCATTGCGAGAAATAGAAATCAATTGCTGGATCCAAGATCAGAAGCTGCATATTCAGGTGGAAGTCACCAGCTTAAAAATCAACCTGACTTCTATGATCCTGAACTTCGCGGACGAAATTCGCTCCATTGTTTCCCATTGCACCGACAAGCGTACCGTTCCAGCGCTGACACCGTCTGACCTTACCAATCTGGATTTGACTCAACAGCATATTGAGGCAATCGAAAACAAGATTGGCACCTTGTCGGCGATTTACCCAGCCACTCATTTTCAACGAGAATTACTTTATTTTCACAGGCTGAACCGAGACTATCAGATCGATCAGGTTTACTACCAAATCGGTGGCGACCTGAACTTAAATGCCTTCGAGAAAGCATGGGACATTGCACTTGCCAGACACGACATTCTCAGAGCCGTGTTTTGCGATGCATTTGATCGAGGCAGCCCAATCGTCATCGTTCCTGAAGTCAGTAAAATGCGCATCGTCCATGAAGACTGGTCGCATTTATCGGCCGAATCTCAGCAGGAAGAGTTGGAGGAGAGGCTGATATCCGAGAGAAGGAAAGAGATAAATGAGTTGTCTTCACCACTTATGAGGCTCTGGCTGGGTGATTTGGGCGGACATCAGCACACCATGATTTTCACCTTTCACCATGTGCTGTTTGATCGCTGGTCTATGCAGACATTTTTGTCTGAAATCATGCGTGATTATGATGCTCTGGTGCAAGGTCTGTCGCCCAGCATTTATCCGATGAGTTTTGAACCTTTCTCTCATTACATTTCGGATTACCAAAACGACAGTAAGGCAAAATCGTTCTGGCGTAACTATCTGCGTAATGCACCTAAAAACTTCCGCCTACCTCGCTCCAACACCACATTTAATGAGGTGCCAACGCGTATCCAAAATGTGAACATGCAACTGACAGACATCGAAACCGGTCAGATAGCTGCACGAGCAAGAGCTTATAACGTGACGACCAACCAGTTCTGTCAGCTTTGCTGGGCACATACCCTAAGTAAAGTGACGGGCAAGCAGGACGTGGTCTTTGGTACAACACTGGCTAAGCGCCCATCCAGCATCCACGCAATAACTCATATGGTCGGTCTTTTCCTCGCCACGCCACCTGTCAGAGTGAATGTGTCTGGCAACATTGCCTTTGCGCTCTCTAACTTGGTGGAGAACAGCGCTAACCGCCTTGAATACGGATTCTTTGACCTGAACGAATACGACGAAGACTGGAAGCCTGTCGCGCCATTCGGGACTTTGTTTGTGTTCGATAATTACCCTGATCAGGAAAACCATCCGACTTCAAAAATGCTGTCTTTAGAGAAATTGGGGACAGTCAGTGGAACAAACCACCAGCTCGTATTGTGTCTGACCCCGGGTCATGCAATGAGCTACACCCTCTTCTTTGACGGCACTGAGATCAGTGAAGAAGTGGCGAATCTGGTCGCGAATGAGTTTCTCTCATCAATGCTGACTCTGTGCGAGACCGATTCGCTGAATGTTGGATCAACGGGCAGCGACACCCGCATGTTTCAATAGAGCCTGAATGCACTCCATGGGCAGAGTGCATTAACTCAAAAGCCAACTGAAATTTCAGTTGGCTTTTGTTTTTTTTATGGGATACAAGGGCAAATCAAAAGGTCAGCAAATCGCACCTTCTGTTTCGACGATGTCTTCCTCAAAATCGATACATGTCTGAGCGAATAGTTCTAGCCCTTTTACAATGGTATCCAGCGCCATCCCGGGCATATTGAGTTCTTCAGCCTGCTCTGGCAGCAGAGGGATATGAACAAAACCATGACGAATAACGGAATCCCGGAGATAGTGCTGAATGCCATAAAATAGGTGGTTGCATATGTAAGTTCCCGCAGTGTTAGACACACTGGCAGGTACATCCTGATTATTCAAAGCACGGCAGATAGCCTTAATAGGCAAGGTGGAAAAATAAGCTGCATCAGCGTTTTCAACAACTGGCTCGTCAATGGGCTGATTACCTTCATTATCGGGAATTCGATAATCATCCAGATTGATCGCTACTCTTTCCGGCGTTATTGTGCCCCGACCAGCAGCCTGACCGACGGTTATAACAATGTCTGGCTTGTGCTGTTCTATTGCTTCAATCACCGTGTTGACTGACTTACCTCTTACTACTGGCACAGAACAAGTCACAATCCTTCCGCCTTCAAGCAGCTTACCTTCAAGTAGCGTTACGGCTTCCAACGCAGGATTTACGTCCGCTCCCCCAAATGGTTCAAAGCCTGTAATCAAAACGGTTTTCATAAAGTTCCTTATTTAAGATGTCCGATTTCCTCTGTAATCAAGTCGAGGATTTTACTCTTTATTTCCGCTTTATTCTCGGCTTTATAGAGATTGTCAGCACCAACACACTCTTTAAGGGCTCGGTTTTTCTCAGCATCGTACGCAAAACCAATGGCGGCTATTTTTGCTTTAATCTTTCTACCGTCCTTTGTTTTGCCTTTAGAAAGTTCTTTTCGGATGGTATCGCAGTAACCTAAATCAACCAGCTTCTGATGAACCGTGGCATTATTGATATTTGCGATGTTGGAATCGGCACCATCTGAAAGGACAATGATTAAACGCCTAGCGTTTTTTCCTTCCTTCAACAACTGCGCCCCGCGGATAATGGCTTGATAAGAAGCGGTTCCCCAGTGGGCGACAAAGCCATTTAACTTAGAATTGAAGTCGCTAAAATTTGTCGTCAATTCAATTTCTTTATCACGTGCCCAATTTGGTTGGTGCACGCAATTAGAGCTGCCTTTCTCGACAAAAATTTGTTTGGCAGTCTTTGAATAGTTGATTTCATGTGGCCTTAACTTTTCCCACGAGTAGCGCTTGCTTTTTCTAACCAGCTGGCTCATTTCGCAGTATCGATTAGTTCCACGAATTTTGGCTTTAATGGCAGATCTAAAAGGGATAATGCCGACCGTGTTCACATACTTCCGGTTGTTTTTATCGTTGTAGTCTTTCAGCTTTTCATTCACTTCTACAATGATGTCTTTCAAATCTTCGACTTTTGATTTGTTACCGCCACTCCACCCCTTATTCATTGAACCCGAAAAATCCGCTGCATAAATAATGTCTACGGCGTCCCCTTCAAATTTTTGTGATGTAGCAGCGCTGCTCACGGTGACTTTGCCATCAAACCCACTTGCTGGATCGCCACTTGTGAAGAAAGTGGCATGATCATAATCCGCTCTCACATTAAATTGGATGTACCTCTGCTCGCCTTTTTTTATTCCTGCTTTGCACTCTGGAATTTGCTCACATTCCAAACGCGTGATCCTGAGGTTTTTAACTTTGGTTCTATCCGCCATGTATGCGCCAATATAATCGATAGCGATCTTGCGATTAACAGCACTCCCACTTCCGGCTCCTGCACTGTCTTTATTACTTGCGTCTTTTGCACTCAATGCCAAAGCAGCCACTTCCGTCGCGTTATCAATTCGCGCTTTGGCTTGCAATGCATAAGCGCCGTCTGTCGCAAGCACAAAGAGCCCAAAAAGAGCAGGAAGGGCAATCGCAAATAAAATAGCAGCGTGACCGCGCTGTTGTTGTAATGATGAACGCATAACTGACTCGTAGTGATTGGAGTGATGTATGGGGTGATTTACAGCGGAAAGCGACTATTGCTTGATTTCGACACGTCGATTCAACGCTCTGCCATTGTCAGATTGGTTGCTTTGAACAGGCTTAGTTTCGCCTTTAGACGTCAAGGTTAACAAAGACTTATCAACACCTTGATTTTCGAGATACTCTGCAACGGTTTCAGAACGTTTCAAACCTAATGTCATGTTGTAGCTTTCACCGCCTATGTTGTCGGTGTGCCCTTCTACGACCAAGTTACCTTGGCTTGTTGAGATCTGTTTGGCGATGGTATTCAGAATGTAGCGCGACTTTTGCGTCAATTTAGACTGATCAAAACCAAAGAATACCCGAGCAATTACCTGAGATTCATTCACGAATTGCAATGTACTATTGGTCAGCAAATATTCACTGCACTCTTTATCAATGCCGCTAGACACAATTTGTTGGGTAATAAATGCTTGAGTCGCAGGCTCTTGGTCTAGTTGTTCAATTTGATAGAAAGGCCCCTGATTGATCGCTACCCGCGTTCCCTGCCCAACTTCAATCTTTTTCTCGTACTCAATGTTCTCTCCACCACAGTAAACATTTAACGCGTGTGTTTCACGTTCAGTTGCATTCGCAGCCAGGGACGAAATGGACAAAATGGACGCGGCAAAGATAGGCGTAAGAAGTTGTGTCATGATTATTGTTCCTTAGTATTGCTATCGATCTTTTTCAGCAACTTGGCCGCAAAATCTTCGAGCTTAGAATGAGAGTTAAAAGTGTGCTGAGTTTCGATCACTTCTGGAATCCGGCGCGGAAGATACGTCGCCATATAGACACCATCACGATCATGGATGTAATCAAATTCACCCGTAAATGTTTGCTGACTGTCCGAAATATCAATAATAACAATCTCTTTTGTCTCCAAATCTTCTTGAAGAAATAAAGAGTTAAGATTTTCCACCCAGTTTTTTTGAGTATCATTGCTTCCGTCTATAAAGATGTAGGTTTCGGAAGAGTATGCGTTTGTTGTGGCCAACAGAGTGAGTAAGCCAGCACAGAGAAAATGAGTTTTCATTCACTGTTTCCAATATTGAGATTTAACGACCCAGCATGACGGAAGACGAACTCACCGTAATAAAACTGTCGCCAATAATCGAACCAAACCAATTGTCCGTTTCGTAACATAGGGTAATGCGGTACAACGTCGCCTGACGTTCCCAAGAGGTGACGACAGACAAATGAGAGAGTTCACTAAGTGGTTGAGCGACGTTACAAACCTGCCCACCGATGGCATATCTTTTTAATGGGTTCGGTTTCTTAATACCTTTAAAAGTCAGCTCTTCTACTAACGCCCCAAATTGGTTTTCATTGAAACTTCCCATGGTGCGACTCAAAGAATTTCGACCAATAATGACAATGGCATTCGCTTCAGAACGGGTGATTTTGTAGTTGTTTCCGTATAGCTGCGTACGCTCTTTCAAGACGTTGACCAAGGAGTAAGAAAGCCTATCGAGCTTTCCTTTTGCCGATATCTTTAAAATCACATCAGCGCTAAACACCAATAACAAAGAAACAAAAGCACCAACAATGGCAAACTCCACAGAAAAGTTGCCTTTCTGTTTAAATTTTAAATTTGTCACGTTCGTATTCCTGAATAACAATGACTTCCCGACGAAACAGCGAGCTATTGTCCATAAACAACGTGAAGATTGGCGAGAATTCATAATCCAATCGATACACGGCAATGGCACTGTTGTTCTCTTTCCCGCACGTAGCCAACGGGGTATTTTTGGGGATCTTACAAGGGGTTTTATGACGCTCTAAATCACTAACGGATGCCAAATACTGAACAGACATTCGCAGCTTGGATTGGTCGATCACTTTTCCCCACACACTGCCACTGTTATTGATGACATTCTGGAAAACTTTGTCGTAGCTCTGCTCGCTCTTTTTGGATTCTCTAGCGGCTTCCGAAATGGTGATATCGGTGACAGCAGAAACAAAGGACATGTAACTCACCTCCACCCAGAACATGCACATCATCCAAAACGCCATGAAACCAAGCGCAAACTCGATAGACGCAACGCCTCGTATTCGCTTCTTGCTACCCTTCATGGCTTATTTCACTCGTCTTGATATGGCTAACGTTGGAATCAATCACCTTGGCATCGTTCACCTTGACGTCATCCGCCTTGAATTCTCCGATAGCCTTGCTGTCTTTCAGCGCACGGTAGCGCTCGAATATTTCTTGATCCGATAGCTCGCCTTTCGACATATCCTTGATGTAAGAAACGTTGCCAATCTTTGCCATGGCTAACGTTAAGTTGGCTTCTATCTGTTTGTCCGCTTTGCCTTTTAAATAGATAGGCAATAGCAGTTGCACCGCTTTTTGGTAATGACCTTCAACGATGTTTAAAACAGCCAGATTGTTCTTAATTTTGATGTCGTCGTACAAGTTGGTCCTTGCAGACGTAAAATACTGCCTTGCTTCTTCCAAATCAGAATTTGCCGCGCAAATCATGCCCAACAAGTTCTCTATTTCAGCGTTGTTAGGCTTCAACTCATAAGCTTTTAATGCCTGAGTTTTTGCTTTACGAAATTGACCAAGGGAATAGAGGCTTTTCGCTTCGATAAGAAGAGGTTCTGCATGGGCTTCTTGACCCATGTTTAGCGGCGAAACAAAGAAAAGTGCCGATTCCGGATCACCAGAATTCAGGTAAGCCAGCGCTAATTTCATGCGTGTTTGACGGTTTTCACTCTTGGAAAGTTGCGCTTTATAGTACTCCACCAATTTTTCATGGTTTCCCGACTGTATTAGCAGCGTTTCTTCTTCAATCAATGACGTTGGCTCGGGCTGGGTAGCACATCCAGATAACACGGAAATAGCCAATAGACACGCCGTTACACGGCTATGGTGGCAAACACGAGCAAAGGATTTTTTAAACATTGGACATCATCCTCATCACACCTGGTGCGGCAATCAGAATTACCACTGGCATCATAATAAATAGGATTAGGGGAACCGACATTTTGGCGGCGAGCTTGCCGATTTTCTCTTCCATAGAAAGCATGGTGACATCGCGGATATCGGCCGCTAATGTCGTGAGAACACCGTAGATAGATGTGCCGTAATGCAGGCTTTGCTTTAACGTCATGGTAAAGCTGCGCATTTCGTTGGTCGGTACTTGGTCGTACAGCTCATCGAGCGCTTTATCTAAGCCAACAATGCGTGAACGGTCATTGGTATTTTTCAGCAACTGGGCTAAGTCTTTATCGAAACCGGACATTTCTTTCGATAAGTACGTCATGGCGGCTTCAATCGTCATACCGGTTTGAACACAAACGGCCAGCAAATCAAGCAAGTAAGGGAGTTGACTCGACAATTTCCCTCTTAGCGCTTTCATTCTGGAATTGAGGTACGCATCTGGTGCGATCAAACAAAATACAACCCATACCCCTATGGCGATAAAGCCTGAATTTTGTTCCCAACCTAGATGCCTCGAAAGGAAATAAAAACCAGCAGCGCCACCAATTAATAGGGTAAATTTGGTTGGAATATAAAGGTTGGCGTATTTGAAATGATAAAAACCTGCCGCATAAAATTTGTCGGCGACATCGTTATCGCTTTTAGAAAAAAGAGATTCGACCTTGTCCAGTAGCTCTACAAATAAAGGTTTCTTTGCTAAAGGTTCGTCAATGGTCGTAAAGTGTTTCATTCGCTTGGATTTATCGAAATGGCTATATAGGGCGTAAGCAGAAAACGCCAAACCAAACACAATAAAAGAGAGAAACAGAAAAAGCTCAAGCTGAGAATTCAACATCATTTCACCGCCTTCATGAGCAACCAAACAATGGTGATCCCAATAAATTCGCTACCCAGTACGTAATAGAGAATGGGGCGCCCCTCTGGGTTGAACATGACAAACTCGTAGTTTTCAGGGTTCATGTACTTGAGCATCAAAATGAAGATAAATGGAATTGCTGCAACAATTTTGGCGGACGTTCGTGCCTCGGACGTCAGAGCAAACTTCTTCTTTTCAATTGCTCGTGCATCGAACATCAGCCGGTTGAGGCGCATAATGATGTCTTTTAATTGACCACCACGTTGCATGTTGGCACGCAAGGTAATAACGAAGAAGTAGAACGACGGATACGGGAAACGGTTACACGACTTGGCAAAAACCGTGTCTGGCGATTCTCCAAGCTGTAGCCTCTCCCCCATTACTTTGAACTCTCTGCCCACTTCCCCTTCTAAGTTCTTACCCACAAAAGAGATGGCGTGCATAATACTTTCACCCGCACTAACCGCACTGGCTAACATGTTGAGTGCGTCAGGGAAGGAATCTTCAAACTGGTTCCGCTCTCTCTTTTGTAACCAATGGAGACCAAACGCAATCCCTACCACTTCCACAACGGCAATCACAATCAATTGATTGCCTCGAACAAAGTTTTGATTGAAATACAAACCGACCAGAACCAATACGATACAAAAGCATATTGCTTTAATTTCAGGTAAGGCGCCAAGCTGCCTACGCGTTGTTTTTACATAGCGGCGGAGCTTTTCTGAGATAGATTCATTGGTTAATGAATTTAGGTTGACCGCCTGCTTATCCCCATCCATGGAAGAGACCAAAATGGTTTGGTTTAATTCTTCCAAATATGGATTGGATTTAGACGTTTGGTTACGATTGAGCAGGATAATACATACCCCACCAACCAAAAGCGCTATCCAATAGATCATGACTGTTGCCCTAGCTGAAAGGCTTCGTTCAGTTGGCTTTCTAGACCAAAAAATCGCGCCTTTTCCACCAAAACAGAACGTTGCATCAAACCAGCTGTGATGAAATTGCCTTTGATTTTCCCATCATCGGCATGTTCACCAGAGGCTTGAAAGCGAAAAATTTCTTCGAGAACAACACTGCTGCCTTCCAAACCAACAACTTCGGAAATGCTCATCACTTTACGACTTCCGTCGTGTAATCGGCTGATTTGGATAACCAAATCTACGGCACTGACAATGGTGCGCCGGATAGCTTCCAGTGGCAGGTTGTTGGTTGCCATCATCACCATGGCTTCAACACGAGCAAGGGCATCGCGTGGGGTATTGGCGTGCAACGTAGACATGGAACCGTCGTGCCCGGTATTCATCGCTTGAAGCATTTCAAACGCTTCACCACCACGACACTCACCCACGATGATTCTGTCGGGGCGCATACGTAAAGAGTTGATCACCAACCCTCGCTGATCAATCTCCCCTGTTCCTTCAATACCGGCTTTTCGTGTTTCGAGCCTAACTACGTGCGGCTGCATCATTTTAAGTTCAGCCGCATCCTCGATGGTTACGATGCGCTCTTTCTCAGAAATAAACTGAGACAGCGCATTCAGCATGGTAGTTTTACCCGACCCCGTACCACCAGAAATCAAAATGTTGAGTCGGCAACGCGAAGCAATCATCAGAAGCTTTGCCATTTCTGCGCTCATTGCCCCAAAGCCAGCAAGCTGTTCTAAGCCAATGCTCTGTTTCTTGAATTTACGAATGGAAATCGACGTCCCATCAATCGCGATAGGTGGAATAACAATATTGACTCGGCTTCCGTCTTCCAATCGCGCATCACACGTCGGGGAAGAATCGTCCACTCGGCGACCCACGCGTGACGCAATACGCTTGGCGATATTAAGCAACTGGGTTTCATCGATAAACGTGACTGGCGATTTTTCTACAAGCCCGCCTCGTTCAATAAACACGTCTTTGTGGCCATTGATCATGATGTCACTGATGGATTCGTCATCCATAAGCGTTTGCAATGGTCCTAACCCGTGCAATTCATCAACTAGGCTTTTCACAAACTCTTCGCGAACAATAGTCGCAACCGATAGGTTCTGACGTTCGATCAGTACATCTATGGCGTTCGCTAATTGTTTACTGAGTTGGCTTTTCGTTAATGTGGTCACCGCTTCGGCTTCTAACGCTTCGAAGATTTGCTCACGAATAGCGATATATATGGATCTGGATTGGTCTATCATCACGCTCTCTTCACTAGGCGTTTAAATATGCTGCTCTTTTGCGACACTACGGATTCACCCAACATCAACGACGTTAGCTTGTGAATGCTCCCACTGATTCCCAATTTGCTGTCACACAGTCGCTTGCCTTCTAGGATCAATTCGCCCGCTTTCGGTTCATAAGGGAATTCCACATCAATGGGCTGTTTAAGGAACTTCACCACATCCTGGCGGCTAACGGTGGAGGCTTTTTCAGGCATGGTGTAATTGAGAACGGTGATAAAACGCGCAGTGGAGTTCAACGTTTCCATTTTCGCCACCAACGATGCCATCGCTCTTAGGCACGAAACGGTCGGTTCTATTACCAAAACAACGATATCGCACTCGCTTGCCATGTAATCCATATCGGCTTTACTGAACGACGAGCGCGATAAATCTTCAATGATGAAATTGTTTTGATCTGAAAGCTGATCCGACAACGTTCGCGTGTACTCTTTTAGCTGGGTTTCGTTCAGCTCATCCGAATCCACAGACAACAGCGACAACATTGGGTTGACTGTTGTAGTCATGCTATGCGCGTACGATGCATCAAGGTTGGCACTCAATGCACCCAATGAAATGGAACGCTTTTTAAAACGTTTCATCCCCAATAAAATATCGAGATTGCCGCCAAAGAAACTGTGATCAACCAAGACACAGTTGCTGTCTTTTTTGGTGGTCAGTTCATAGGCCATTTCGACAGAAAGTAAGGAGGCACCTACCCCACCTTTCCCCCCAACAACAGCGACTTTCTTGGCGCTTCTGTTTTTGCCTAAACCACTATTTCGATGACGGTTGTCATTAACGTTACGAACAAAGTCGATCAATTCCGGTTTAGTCACCGGCCAAAACAGGTAATAGAACCCCATGTCTTTGAGATGTCGGATGGTTGATATCGCATCTTCACTGCCTATTACGATAACCGACGCATGGTTAGGTAATAAGTGACTGATCTGGCGCATATCTTCCGTCACATTGTCGCTGATATTAAGCTCTACAATGACGATTTCGATGGTCGATTCACGAATGTGCTTGCGTATTTCAGCGTCGGTATTTTCCAACACTGCTGGCGCGCTGATCCCTTCAAAGCGGTACGCTTCTTCCACCAAGTTTTTGCATTCTTGGGTTTGATGGAAGAGCACAGAGGTGATTTTTTCTTCCTGCTCAACGGGTGCCTTATCTGTTTTAAGCAGATCAACTAAGTCAAACATTACTGACCCTCACCGTTTTTTTGTGGTGAATTGGTCAACATTTTTTCTGGGTTTTCCATCGACTGCCAGCGAGCATTTTCGGCAAAGCAACCATACTTCACTCCACCATAAGAACCGACTTGCTCGTAATCGCAACTTTCCACTTGCGCTCTATAGACCACCGTTTTGAATTCAAAATCAAAACGCTCGCCAAACCCTGCATCGGTTTGAATGATGCGGATTTGTTCTGGCGATACGCCTTGCTTTTGAAGCTGAGCTTGCGTCTTTTGTGCCCACTTTTTGCCTTCACGCGTTCGCCAGCTGAGCTCTACGGTTTGGTTAACAATGACGTCCCAATGCTCTTTTACAAATTCATCCAGCTTCTTTTGCGCACTCTTTCTCTTGTTTTTTTCAATGTTCAGCGCAATGGAGTACGTTACTGGAACAACATGAATATCGGAGCCTGAGCGTTCAATTGCTTTGTCTGCACAACCGCTTAAAAAAAGAAAGATTGCTGCGACTAATCCTAGATTTCTCATTGCTTAAAGCCTCCGGTAGCCAGAATTTCATTTGCCCATGTTTCGCTCGCCTTTTGGTACTCTTTGTCTAACGCAAAGAAGCGAGATAAGGTGCTGGATTTCTTCATGGTTGGAAGCTGAACTTGAGATGGGTGAATCGGCTTCACTAAATTCACAGTCGCCACAATGATCAGCTCGGTTTTGTTGCGTTTGGTGTCGGATTTTCTAAACAGCGAGCCCAACACAGGAATGTCGCCGATGTAAGGAATTTTTCTCAGCGATTCAATATCTTCTGTGCTCAATAAGCCACCAAGAACAAAACTTTGACCGTCGCCAAGCTCTACCGTAGTTCTTGCTCGGCGAGTTTTTAACGCAGGTAGGTTGTACATATCGTTTGAGTATTGGGTATCGAGTGAACTCACTTCCGGCATAAGGGACAATTTGATTTTCTCGTCACGCAGTACTTTTGCCATCAGCTCCAAACGAATACCAAATTCTTTAAAACGAACTTCGGTGGTGCCATCACGCACCAAAACGATAGGTAACTCACCACCGACTAGAAAGCTGGCGCTTTCACCTGAAATAACAGAAAGGTTGGGTTCCGCTAGAATCTGCCCGACGGTGTCATCACCACTGGCGCTGATGATAGAAACGATATCATCCGCACTGAAATTCTTGATCATGTCGGCAAAGTTGCCCGCGGTATGCCCTAGGCTGCCGTATTCAACACCAAACTTTTCTAAAAACGAGTGCGATACTTCGGCAATGGAAAGCTTAACGTTGACCTGCTTAGTTGAGGCGACTTCAATGTTGTTTACGATGCCTTCAAAATGACGGCGTTTCATAAACTCCATTTCGTATTGGTTGTCACCTAAGTCCCACTCTAGCTGATAGTCTTCGGACTTTTTGCCCATCAACTCGCCAACCAATATGTTGATCTCGTCTTTTTCTTGTTCGGTCGCTACCACACCACTCAGCACAACTTGCTTACCTAGGTTATAAATGGTGACTTCCGCGTGAGGGTATTTAAGCTGAACTTGTTGCTGAATGTGCACCAAGCTTTTGTTGACGACTAGATTACGGCTAGCGATGGTTTTGCCCGTTTCATCAAACACAAGCAAAGAGCTCGACCCAAGGGACTTGCCAAATACCACTACCTTGTGTTTATCGATAACTTGATAATCCGCCACTTTAGGGTTTGAAATGAAGACTGATGTGATTTCTTGTTCAGTAGATAAGCTTCTGGCTTCACCTTCAGCGAGGTTCCAGATACGGGCAGCTTGTCCGGGAAATGAGGCAAGCAAAGCCACAAAGATAAGCGCGAAGCGCTTAAGCATAGAAAGCATTGAGGTATTCCCTTATTTAATGGCAGATTCGCCAGCGCGGAATTCGGTGATAGAGCGAAAGTCTGCGAGTACGTCACCCGCATCGGCTTGAAGATCTTCTGGTGCGTATTGCCCAATAGATTTATGCACTTCAAGTTCTGAAATTCTTTTGGCAACCGTCAGTTTGGCAACCTGCTTGCGTGTTAGCTCTAAGATAACGCTGACTTTTTGTATATCGGAGTTGTCCATGTCGCCAGATTGAGTAGAAATCGGATTTTTGATTTGTAATGCCTTAACCCCAATTAACACCGGAGTTATAGACATGGTTCTGCGAAGTGAGTTGTTCGATGCCAATTCACTGTCTGGGAGTGACAAAGCAACGACATCAATCATGCTTCCATGTGAGATCACTCCACCAATTACGTCGGAAGGCGACACTTCAATCGCATAAGGCACACGATTCGCTGCAATGACATAGTGGATGTAACCATCATCTTCTGGATTAATGATGTCGGCGTTATACAACATTTGATTGGCTGGCATGGAAGAGCGGAAAACCGACCCAATCACATTGTCTAGCTCCACATCTTCAGACACCCCATATTCGAGTGCTTCTGATTCAGGGATGTAGCGGATTTTAAGGAGGTCCTGCTTAACAAAATCACCTTTGCTTACCGAAGACTTGAGCACCCACGTTTTCACTTTTGCTTCTTCGACCTTTGCGACTTCGGTCGTTTCGTCACTTTGACTTAAACTTCCGGCTAAACCATAAAGACCAAACAGGATCAAAAGAAGCGCTATAGCAATGATAATTTTGTTTTTCAAACTGGACCTTCAATTTTAGAAAACCTAACTAGACCAAAGTAATAGCTACTTTGGTCATGAATTTAATGCTATTTACTAACGTTGGTAATGTTACTTGTAATCTTTGTCATAGCAGCATCGAGAGCGGCTTTTAAAGGTCCAGAATCCTTAAACACAGTAAATACAACACCTGAAATCGCAACAGCAATAATTGCATATTCAATCGCAGTTACACCGCGCTCGTCTTTTTTAAAGTTTTCAAATGCAAGTTGAGCGTTAACAAATAATTTAGTCAGCATATTCTTATACCTTTTTAAATGAGCATCAATAAGATTATTGATGAATTGATTACTTGAAGTTCATTTTATTGACGCTGAGGATTTATTCAACGCATCTCACAATTTTAAATGTAAGAACTCAAAAAACATGCTTACATTGGGACGAAAAAAACAAATAAAATAATAAAAATCATATACTTAAAATAAAATCAGCACTTACATAATTATTAACGCACATTTGACAAAATATTGACGATCTTTATTTCAGAGTTTAATAAGGGAAGGACGCGGAGGCTATAATTTATATTTTTAACATTTGAAAATAAAATTAACGAATAAGAACAAGAGTATGTAAGCTTTAATTTAAAGCAACCATTAGATTCCTTCAGAAATCAAATGATAAATTTAAACATTAAAGGGAATTTGTTTAGAGCCAAAAATTCTTTGAATAAATAATAACCAAGGAAGTTCTTCTATATTGGAAAAACTCCCTTGGTTTAGCTTCATTAAATTACTGACCGTCTGGAATCACTTGTCCATTCGCATCAGTCGCTCTTACGTTAAAGTGTTTTTCAACACAGTTTTCATAGTCACCTTGGAACCATGCGCTGTACGCGGTTTGGTAGCCGACTAACTTACACTCAAAGCTGTGGTTGTCAGGTGTGTTTGCATCCCAGCCCCACTCTTTGTCCCAGTAAATCATCATTGCGCCAGCACCATCGGTGTTGAACGCTTTCATGTCGGCACAATCGAGTTTTTCACCAGTAATGTCTAAACCAAGCGTTGCTGTGATTTGCTTGTAATACTTAATGCGGTTTGCAGCCTGAGGCGTTGTTGTACCTTTTCCACATTCGTATGCACCATTAATGATCTGGATTGTAGAGCCGAAGCCATGCTCAATGCCCTGTGCTTTATCCGCTGCGTTCGGCTGCCAGGTGCCATCAATCACGTGAAGCATACTTGGCTTAGGTGGTTGAGGGTAAACGTAGAAAAATACGGCGGAAGCCAAGTTTAACCAAGTATCGGCAACCAAAGCCGGATCGTTCAGCAAGACAGATTTATCGCCGAACATTGCTTCCGAGAACGGACCGTAGTTGTAGTTCCAACTTAACTGTTTTGCACCACGACCAAAGTAACTCTTCTGGGGTGCACATGGCCAACGTTCACCTTGCCAGCCAGTACAGGCATTGTATGTGCCGTTGTAAACATCTTCCGACTTGTAACGCTCACGCAGGAAGTACAAACCTTGACGCCATTCAGGGTTACCTTTCGCACCATCCCAACCCGGAGCGTGTGCCCCAGTTTCCTGAACAAAGTGTGCAAACATTGTTGCAAGTGAACGTTTACAGATTTCGTCAGAATTTCTGCCATCGGTATAAGTTCGGCAGAATGCAGGGAATTTAGCAATGCCTTTCAGGAAGTTAACGTAAGTGTATTTTTCGTTTCGAATTGGGAACAGGAAGTCCCACATCGCTTCATCTACGATAGACTCCACTCGCTGTACGTTAACTGGGTTTGCAGAACGTAAAGGCAGTACAGCTTCAACAGATGCGTTGTCCAGAGTCTGAATATCAGCGCGGACAAGATCAAACAGTGGCGTGCTGGTCAATGCAGTTTCACGAGCCGTCAGTTCTGATCGTGGCATTAGGTATCCGCCATTGCCGTCACGAATCACTGTTTTACCACCTGGATCAGGTTTCGGTGGATCAATTGGGTCTACCGGTGGCTTTGGTGGCGTTGTTCCATCACACGGAACTTCAGCCCAAAACCAGGTACTGGTTCCCGGAGAATCCCACGCTCCCGGGCTATTTTGCGCTTCGTAGCACAGCCCATTGAACAGAACCACATCGCCATTATTTACCACCGTTTTGCCTGGTTCCCAAGGCGTCGGAGCCGCTGTTGCTGCCATCACTGCTGTAGAAACGGATAACGCTAGTGTTAGCGATCCAATTAGACGTTTCATCGTATTTCCTTCTATCAAATAATCCGAAAATAAGCGTAGAGGCTAGCGATGAATTCGATGTCATAGGAATGAAGTGTTTTTATAGTTTGCGAGCTAATTCATTAAATGAACTTTATTGCATAAAAATTAACATGCTGAACTGTGACTCTGAGTCCGTATTTTTTCCCAGAAGCATTGCCGATTTTTGTATTTTAACGTTTTCTGTTGATTTTATTTTTACGGAATTAAAACCCCTATAAATCTTTAATAATTCAATATAAAAACTTTCCGTAATATGAATATTTAATGAAAGATAAATATTAGTGACATTAAAATCATTAAAATAAAAAAATTGTTTTAAATCAATTTAATAACCTAATGTTATTAATATCAGTTACAAGTTTCATTCCTTTATTTGCTGTATGGCATATTTTTAAAAATTTTATTTCGCAACGCGAATTAATCGATTGAAAAGCTCCTGATAATTTAACTAAATAGGAAGGAGAAATGAGCTTGAATTGACAGGTTCATCAATACTATCAGGTAGATTCTGGTGGCAGAATCACGTCGTAACCTGACATAGCTTTAACGCGTATAAAAACATAAAGGATTGAGTTTTGAAATTTAAAGTAACTGCTTTGACTATGGCTCTAGCCCTTGCTAGTTCTGGCGTTCACGCTCAGACACAACAAGATCTTAAAGCCACTGCTGATTCATTAAACGTATCCACTTCTCTGGTTGTAAACCAACCTACTGACTCAAAAGCAGAGTGTCCTTGGGGACTTTGCTACCGAGCTGAAATTACAATTACTAACACAAGTGATAAAGCGGTAAATAAAGATTGGGATCTATATTTCCCAAGCATTCACCGTGTTCTTGATACTCGTGGTGATTTATTTACTATCACTCATATTGACGGTGACTTACACCGTGTATCGCCAACTGCGAAATTTAACGGCTTGCAACCTGGCGAGTCCGTCACTGTAGAATACGATGCAGAATACTGGCAGATCGTAAATAGCGACTTCATGCCTAACTACTATATTTCTGCTGATGGTCTGAAAGGCGAATTAATTAAAAACACTGCGGTGAAAGAAGCAGACACAGGTTTTGAAGACCTGTCTGGTTTCCTAACGCCAATTAGCAACGACCCAGCTGATACCGATCAGTGGCGTCGTACTGCTGACGACAAAACAAACGTCGCGACAGCAGGCTCTCGTTTCGAGAAAAACTCTGACGTTGCAGACCTTGGTCAGGCAGCAGTTTCTGCGCAAATCGTTCCTACTCCGGTAGAGCTAACTATCCAGACTGGTACAATCGACATTGCTGCAGGTCTTAACATCAAACCAGTAAACAATGCACTTCGTGCAGATCAGGTAGAAGCGGTTAACGCTCGTCTGGCTCAACTTGGTGTTGCAACAAATGCAGGCGTTGAAGTGAAAGCCATCAGCAATGCAGGACATCAGGCATTTGTTGGTCGTGAAGTTAAAGGCGCTTACACTCTGAAAGTTGACGCTACTGGCGTAACTGTTGTTGGTCGCGACAACGAAGGTGTATTCAACGGTCTTCAGTCACTTGCCTCACTGGTTACTGTCGGCAGCAGCGAGCTTCCAAAAGTAACCGTTGATTACGATGCACCACGTTTCGATTACCGTGGCATGCACATGGACGTTTCTCGTAACTTCCAGACTAAGGAACAAGTACTTAAGTTCCTTGATCAGATGGCTGCTTACAAGATGAACAAATTCCACTTCCACCTAGCGGATGATGAAGGCTGGCGTCTTGAAATTCCTGGTCTTCCAGAGCTAACGGATATCGGTGCTAAGCGTTGTCACGACCTGGATGAAACAACTTGTCTTCTGCCTCAGCTAGGTTCTGGTCCTGATGCTGCGGCTGAAAAGCAGTACTACTCGGTTGCTGATTACGCGGAAATTCTAGCTTACGCTAACGCGCGTAACATTCAGGTTATTCCTTCTATGGACATGCCTGGTCACTCCAAAGCAGCGGTTGTTGCAATGGAAGCACGTTACAAGACATACGCAGCTCAAGGTGATTTGGCGAAAGCGGAAGAGTTCCTGTTAACGGATCCAAACGACACAACTAAGTACTTCTCTGTTCAGAACTACACCAACAACACTATCAACCCATGTATGGAGTCTAGCTTCAAGTTCATGGACAAAGTGATTGGTGAGATTGTTGCTCAGCACAACAATGCTGGACAGCCTTTGACTGACTACCACATCGGTGCTGATGAAACAGCAGGTGCGTGGGTTGAGTCTCCAATCTGTCAGCAAATGTTTGCTGTTGAGTGGAATGGCATCAACAATGTTGAAGACTTAGGTCCTTACTTCATTCAGCGCATCAGCTGGATCCTAGAGAAATACAGCCTGACTCTTGCTGCATGGAACGATGGTCTGAAACACGGCGAATACATCAACCCATACACACTAGCGGGTGATAAGACTTCTGCTTACGCTTGGAGCACTCTGTTCTGGGGCGGCGCAAACGAAACGCACACTATCGCTAACACAGGTTACGAAGTGGTGGTTTCTGCACCAGATACGACTTACTTCGACTTCCCTTACGAAGTTGATCCAGCGGAGCCAGGATACTACTGGGGTTCTCGTGAAACCGATACTCGTGAAGTATTTGGTTTCATGCCTGAAAACTTGCCAGCAAACTCTGAAACTCTGACTGACCGTATGGGTGCACCAATGACCTACGCTGCGGCGGATGGCGTTGCACTGAACAAGAAGTTCAAAGGTATTCAGGGTCACCTATGGTCTGAGACCATCCGTACAGCTCGCCAGCAAGACTTCATGGCGTTCCCACGTCTGCTTGCAATGGCTGAGCGTGCATGGTCTAAGGCTTCTTGGGAGCTAGATTACGATTCAACGATTACGTTCAAAACTAACGTTGATGGCTACGTAGGTACTTCTCACGTTGACACAGCAACTCGTGACGCAGAGTGGGAAGTGTTTGCTAACACCCTAGGTTACAAAGAGTTCGCGAAACTTGACCAGGCTGGCGTTTACTACCGTCTACCTGTTCCAGGTGCGAAAATCGAAGGTGGCAAACTGGTTGCTAACTCTGCATTCCCTGGTGTGACGATTCAGTACTCAACTGACGGCACAACATGGCAGAACTACGATGCAACAAATCAACCTGCCGCTTCAGTTGGCGTTAAAGTACGTACTGTTGCTGCTAACGGACGTGTTGGTCGCTCTATCGATGTGAAATAATCGAGCATAACTGCTCAATGATTAAGCCCCTCAGTGAAAGCTGAGGGGCTTTCTTTATATGGGTCGCTCTCAAAACTAAAAAGGCTCCCCTGAGGGAGCCTTGTTTTCATCAATTTGATGTTGGAACACGATAAGTACTAAGGCGTTAAAACCAGTTGCGCACCCTGCCCACTCTCTTTGCTGGAAAAGCCGACATCAGATTTGCCACTTGCGGTGCCTCGGTTCTCTAACACCAGACTGACGATACCTTTGTGTATCAGGTCAGACACATCCACTTCAACCCATTTACCCGCATCGGAAGGCTGAATCGTTATCCCTGCCCCAAACGTCGAAACTGCTGGTAGCGTCGCCCAGGTAACGCCGTTTTCCTGCCAGTTACCGTTATTCAGCTTAGAAACGGTGATAGTCCGGCTGGAATCCGTGTTCACACTTTTGATGTTAAGACGTAAAACCGCTCGGGTAGAAGCTGTCACATCCTGCGCTGTCAGATCAAAATTCAACGCCGTTTTACGACTGTAGTTTAATCCGTCTTTTTTGACGACAAGATAGCTATTGTTACCGTAGCTTTTGTCCTGATACATACCGTCGCGAACAAAGGCGTCAGCAAGCACTGGTACGGTAACCGGTCGAACAACCACAGGGGCATTAAAGTCTACCATCACACCCTTTCCAAGTTGGTTTGGGTTTCCAAAGGTGTAAACCGTCGTATTCTTACTTTGACCACCTTTATTGTATGTAATTTCGACACCTGTTCCGACTCCCGGAGTCGACAGCGTTATCTGCTCTGTCGAAGCCGACTCATCCACCAAAACCACACTCGGTTTATTCACGGTAACCGTTGCACCACTGGTGAGATCAATCGTTCCCGCCTGATGGAACACAATTCCCGTGATACCTAACCCGGCATGACGAACCGCCTGTAGCTTATCCGTATTTCTAAGTACGGTTACTGGAAGGTTGGCAGCATATTGCTGAGTCTGAGATGCCGTTTTGTTTGGCGCGATGATGTACTGGTAAGTCGCATTGGTGGGCTGCCAACTGTGACCCATGCGAAGCATAAACACATCATCGGTGATAACTTTGTTTTCCTGCCCAGTATTGATGGTATGCCAGTTACCTGACTTGGTTTCATTATCCATGTGACCGTACCAACGATCTGGGAAAACATAGCCAATGTTATCGTGATGAACCCAGCCAGCTTCCACCAGCTCTCGGCTTCCCTTAGGATAAACATTGCCATCCACCGTGACAGGTCCTCTCAGGCGAGTCTGGTTAATCGTCGTACTTACGTATTTTTCATGTGTGGATGAAATGCCCGCACCAAGAGCAACAAGTTCGTCGTTAAAGCTAAACCACGCTTTTTTCGCCTGAGTGTTCTTGACGTTCATATCCATCACGGCAACACCATACTTGCCATTGGATACACCACCAACAAAGGTCGTTTGTTGCTCGATCTGTCCCCAGTCCGCAGGTTTAGGCGCAATATGTGGTGCAGTTACCCCCGGCACTAACGTCCAGTCCCACACAGGGAACAGGTTATGGTATTCATCGCCCGTTTGCATGATCATTGTGCTACCAAAACCAAGCCAGTAACCCAGCAGGTTCTCACCGTTGCCCGCTTCTGTCGGCTCAATACGGGCGGAGTTCATCTTGATACCAATGAAGTGCTCAGGACCCACTTTTGTCGCGTAGTCTGAACGCCAGAATGATTTAAAACCATTAAGCCCAGAAGGACCACCATTAACATGCTGTTTAAACGCATTTGCTTCGCCAGCACGCTGTGGGCTAAGCCCTGCAATGTAATCAGACTGACTGGTCAAAACGGCTGGATTCAGAGTCATTTTTCGGCTGATACCACGCCCACTGGCATTATAATCCAGTGTACCTTTGCTGTTTGACCAGCGAACGCCTTCTAAGAAGTAATCTGTCAGTACATCTACACTTTGAGGGCTAAATTTCCAGGATAAATCCCGAACCTGATACGCCCAGAAAGAGGCTGCCTTAAAGAAGACTTCACCATAACCACGGGTATAAAGCTGCGGACCATGTTGCTGGAATGAGAAGTCGGCCTGAATACCTTCATCACTGGTGATCACGATGGTTTCTTCAATGCCATCAAGCCCTCGTCCTACCTGGGCTGTATCTTTATTCAACAATCCTCCCCAGATCACCCCTTTGGAAAGGTCGGTACGGTTGGCTCCGGTTTTACTCGGGCTGGATGGCATATCCCCTGCTATTTGTGTGACCAGACTGGAGGGCAGTCTATCACCCAACATCATGGCAATGGGTCCGAGACGAAGCTGCCTGCCAATATCGTTCCACCACCAGTTATCGTTCACCGGGTTAATGGAATACCAGTGGTTAAGACCATTCACAACGGCGTCGTAGGCACCGGGATTCAAATTCAGTTTAACGCCAGCCGCCAGAACTTTTAAACGATCAAGGTGATCCCGAATCGGTTTTTCCTCAGTTGCCATCTTATCGTAGGCAATGTCAGGCCAGCTTCCATCGGCGTTCTGGCTGGCAATGTGCTGGCTCACCAAATCTGCCAGGCTTTGCCCTTTGCTTTGAGCAGACGAAGCTTCCTGATTCGCATAATTTGGGGCAATACGTTGTTTTAATGTTGAAATGTCATCGGCAAAAACCAGCTGACTTGCCAGTAAAACTGGTGCGATTAAGGCGGTCTTAATGTACTTGGAGGCGAGTGTATTTATCATAATGCTTCCTTATTTGTAGGGTACATTGGTTCTGGAACAAGCAGCGGCTCTAAGCCCCTTAGTTCCAGCGCGAGAAGTTAACTTTTTATAAGTTATTGGTATTTTCTCCTGTTAATACAAATATCAGGAGTCATTTTAACCCTATCAAACAAAATATAGAAACACCATTTCAAAATATAAAGAATGGAATTTCGATCTTGATTGATGTGTTTTTTGTGATGCAATACGTCTCAGGAGTGAGATGGAAAAATGAGAGGTAAATCTATGAAAAAGAGGAAAGAAAGCGCCAGCCGATAAAACGACTGGCGATCGGGTTATTTAGGAAAACCAACGCCATTCATAGGCATCCAGTTCAATCACGCGTAGATTACCAAGGTGATCCGTTACTTCCAGCGATTGAGGTTCCGCACTGAAATTGACTGCGGTCGCCTTACCCGTTTCAGGGAAGTAAGCACAGTCGATATCAGGATGAGAAGACAGCCACTGATGTTCAGTTCCGTCATTCTTACCTAGCCATACCAGAATATTCTGAAGCAATCGGGCGTTGTCCATTGAAAACGGCAGATTGCCAAGATAGACCGCTCGCCCTTCACCGTATTCGCGAGCCGTCAGAGCCAAATGTTGCCCCTGCGCTGCTATCACGCTCAGATCTTCCGCCTGAGGATACACATAACTCGGGTTGCCGAAATCCACACTGCCATTCAGATGCTTAGCCAGGAAGTGCTCTCGGTCTAATTTTACCGGCATTGCCACACGCCCCATGGTCAACGCGGTTTCTTTCTCAAGCCCGAATACATCACCAAGCTGGAAGTAACGACCATTTTTCTGGAATGCTGACGGGTCACTGACACCTAGAAGGCCACCACCCTGCGCAACGAATTTTCTTAACGCAACCAGTACCTGAGGGTTATCCCAATGTTCACCACCACTCCAGGCAGAATTGGCATCACCGGTATTGATCACCACTTTAATGTCGTCGCTAATACCATTTTCTGCGATGTCTTCAAAGCTGATAAATTCGATATCAAATGGCAGACCAGACAGGCATTCAAGCAAGTTGTTTCCAACGAACTCCATCACATCCGGGCGCGGCGGAACGTAGAAACGTTGGTCACGAGCCTGATTTTGAAGCCAGCTACGCGCTTTACCCCATGCACTCAGCACGGCAATTTTCCCCGGCAGTTTCTGAGATTCAGTACGTTGCGTATTGTCCAGATAATCACCAAACTGAGCGGAAATTTCGGTCACATGATCGATGAAGTGAGGAAACTTGTTCGCCAGCGACAGATAACCACCGTAGCCAATTCTGTCTAACGGTTTTTGAAGCATGGCACGACGGATCTTGGTCCAGTTAGACATAGACTCGACAACAGGATCGTTTCCTTCGCGGAAGACATCTGGGAAGAAGTACGGATAGAATCGGGCTTCGCGAACCTGATCGCCGCCAGAGTCTGTAAGACGACGCAGTGCCACTCCATCTTCAACCGCTCCGATGTTAATATCCAGACCAATTTGCTGATAGCTTTCTAAGAAAGGTTCTGTACCTATCCAGTGGTCGCCCTGAAACATGGCTGTCTTTTTGCCAGCTTGATGCGCCATATCGACCAGCTCTTTGGCAAACCCGACCACAAATTCCTGAACGAAGGTCATCCAGTCTTTGTAGCGCTTAGAAGGAACTTTGTAAGTACCGTTGTAGTAACCCGCATCGACGAAATCTTCCGGGCTTAAGGCGTAACCAAAGCGTTCTTCAAAGTCTTTCAACGCACGAGGGCTGACCGTTTCCCCATAACCTGTCCAGTCACGGTAAATGTCCTGATTCTTTTCGCCTGTATCGATAACAAACAAGAAAGCGAACGTAGTAAACCGAACTACTGTGGTGTCTGGGTGCGTTTCTAGCCAGTGAGCAAAATGCTTCAGCAGATGAGCACGGCACTCTGGGTGGTAAGGGTCGAGGCTCTTAATTCTTGGGCCTTTCCAGTCGTTTGTCAGGGCGTTATACATGGACACGCTGTCCCAGACCTGACGAGCGAGAAACGTGACCGCGTACTCGTGATAGGGCGTTACCTGCTCCACTTTTACCTGTTGTGTTTCCACATCAAAATGCCAGTGACTGGCAGGAATAACTTCATTGGTAGTGCGATTTCGAACTTCCCACCACTCTTTAGGATCGCTGTCGTCGTCCAGCTCATATTTATCTTTGCTGTAACCATTTAGCGGCGTAATCACCACTTCTTCAGACATCGCAGTCACAGGGAAAGACATCAAATATTTTCTGTGCAGGTATTCAGGATGCTGATTGGCGTAATCCTGATCGGCTCTGACCAGACACATCACTGAGTAAATGTCGCTGTCCTGTTTGGCTAAAGACTCTGGCATGGTTGTGCCATCACTGTCGCGCAACGCATCCGCCTGCCAACGCTGAAAGAGATCGAGAACCACGTCTTCCTGACCTGCTTCAACAGGCAGGGTCATATGACCTTTACGAGAGGCATGGGTTGTCATAATAAACTCCAAAATTGAGGATACAGGTTCTTCCAGAACCCGATAAAAACTTGAGATAAAGCGGGCAGCCACCCGCTTTGTTTATTGAATTACCAGAAGAATTTCTCGTATCCGTTGGCACGCATCAAGGCTTCCAAATAGTAGTAGTCGCCATAAGGCAACATGTTGTCGCACAGACCGACTTTCACAAAAGATGCCCCATGAGCCAACAAACCAAGCGCATTTTCATCGCCAGTTAAATCACAGGAATCCATCAGCCCTTGCAGCATGTACAGACCCCAGTTTCGGTATTGCTTGGCTTCTGACGCGTCTTCAATACACTGAGCAATCAACAGTAAACCTGCCGCGGTGATCGCGCCTGCGGAGCTGTCTTTGTACTGAATCTCGTCGGCTGGTAAAGAGTAATCCCAGACTGGTACGCCATCAGGTGTGATTTGTTCCAGTGCGTACTTCGCCAGCTTCTTGGCAAGCTCTAAAAACGCCACTTCACCAGTGTAAAGATATGTTTGTGCAAAGCCATGAATTGCCCACGACTGACCACGAGCCCAGCATGAATCATCAGCATAGCCCTGGAATGTTTCACCTTTAATGGGTTCTTGAGTCACTGGATGGAAATTGAACGAGTGGTAAGTAGAGAAATCGTCACGAACAATGTGTTTAGCCAGAGTCTCGCTGTGTCGCTTCGCTGCCTGAGCATACACAGGTGACCCTGTCACCTTGGAAGCCCAGAATAACAACGCGGTATTTTGCAGAGAATCGATAATAGACTTACCCTGAGTAATTTCTGGACCCAGTGGATGCGTGTCATTCCACGCCACAATGTAGCCACCAATCTTTCTGAAACGGTGAATAAGGTGGTCTGCGGCGCGAATCGCCATCATTTTCGATTCTTCATCACCCGTCAGTTTGTAATCCGCCACACAGCTCAAGCTGTATTGAAAGCCAAGATCGTGATCCAGCCAGAATGGGTCCAGAAGCATGTCGGCAAAGTAAGATTTACGCAGTTTTGCACTGTTTTTAAACTGCTCTTGCGCCGTCATCTGGTAACAAAGCCAAAGCTCACCTGTCCAGAAAGAAGATACCCAGTCGAACTGATCGCAGTACTGCCAATGGTTCTTTTCCGTACCGATTTTAGGGTTTCGCTCACCAATCTTAGGAATGTTTCTTTTGATGGCGTCTACCACGACAGGTAGATGATTCAACACACGCTGCTCATCAAGTGTTGCAGGCAGCTCTGGCAAAATAACGTTGTCAGTCATGAAGTTACTACTCTCTTATCTTTCACTTTACACAGCATCAAGTGGCGGTGTTTTTGATAAATCGAATAGTACTTGAGATCTGGGAAAGAAAAATGCAGCCCGCTCACATTTTTAAAACAACGTTTCAATATTTAAATTTAAAATGAATGGTAAACAATCAAAAGCAATGAATTGTGGTCTGTTGACGTATTGTTTTCGGGCGATTCAGGATAGGGAAAGAGGATAGCCGCTATCTGTTTAGAAAAGAAAAAGGTCACCGTTATTTGGCGACCTTTGTTTACCTGACTTACTTGGCGTCAAAAACCACTCGGAGCGGATCATAATTAGCAAAAGGTGCATCCTCGACGCCGATCTGACCAAACGAGTTCAGACCGAATGTCCAGAATGCTTCGCTACCATCTTCTTCCTGCGTAATTGCGATAGTGTGCCCCAATCCATTAACCGCCTTTTTAACGGGTTGTGTGAAGAATTCCACTTTGGTCGGCACATTGGTGTCCGACGGACCTGTACCTAAACTACCAAGCAGGTCTTGCCCCCAGGAGTAAAGATCGCGCTGTTTTGATACAGCTAATGTGAAATTACCCGAAGCAGAAATCGACCTCATCTTTACGCCATTGGTTTTTACCGGAGTTGGGGTGTGCGTATCTTCGTCGCTGCCTATTCCCAGTTGACCCGAGTAATTCTGCCCCCATGCCATAATACTGCCGTCATAAAATAAAGCAGCAGCGTGGTCTTTGCCCGCAGCCGCCGCTTTTACGCGTTTGTTTATGCCACTCACCACTTCTGGTGCATGACGAAATTCCAGTACATCAGGGTCGACGCCTAGCTGTCCGTTGTCATTACTTCCCCACGACAGGAGTTTACCTCTTCGCGTAACGGCTAAGCTGAATGAACCGCCACCTTCGACATCCACAATGTCTTTTAGCTCAGGGACACGAGTCGGTGTCAGCACATTGTTTGTGGCGGGGGTGTTTGCGTCGGTTTCAAAGCCTAACTGACCAGCAGCATTGTTACCCCAAGCCCAGACATACCCACGTTTGGAGACGGCAAGCGCATGTCTCTGCCCTGCCCCAATGTCGGTGATGAAGACTCGATCAAGCGCTTCAACCTTGGTCGGTTTCATGACTTTATCATTGGTTCCGTTGCCGATCTGACCTTCTCGATTGGTGCCCCATACCCATACGTCTCCGGCGCTATCAAGCAACAATGTGAAATTCAGATTCGCTTTGATATCAATAACACCAACGCGCCTCGGCAGTGGCAAATCAATGGCGGTGGGCAGATCAACCGTTCGGCTAGTCTCACCGTTTCCAGCCTGATTACTGGTGTTTCGCCCCCATGTATAAAGCGTTCCATCCTTGTACGCAATGGTGTGTGCACCGCCCGCAGCGATGTCACTCTCGTAGCAACCCGACAAACCTAAAGCGGCGACCAGCGTCCCAATTAGTTTTATACTTCCCTTACTTAAACTCATCGTATTTCCTTCACTGATTAGTATGCTCGGAAATACCATAATTGATATTGATTATCATTAGCAATTACCAAAAGTGATAATGCAAGTAATTCAGTTCCCTTTCGAGATATTCAAAAGAGACACCATTTAGTTTTCACTTTTAAAAAAGGGGCTGTTTCTCTGTTGAATTTGGCGAGAAGATTGAACAAAAACTGAACTATTTATGCTTCTTTGTGAAGCCATGCCAAGAATTTTATGAAACGTCCATTTATTTTATAAAGTAAATTATCAACAAGAATAAAGGACTTCTCATGAAAAAGTTAACGCTTGTAGTGACCTCTTTGCTTGCTCACTCTGTATCATTCGCTAACCCCGACCTCAATATTGACGGTCCTGTAGAAACCGAATCTATTCGAATCGCCTCCTATAACATCATGGCTTCGCGTATGGGGGACACAGAAGCCATCCGAGACGCAATAAAATCAATTGATGCCGATATCATTGGACTCCAAGAGGTAGATAACAAAACGGGTCGATCTGCCACTAACTTTGGTCAAGCAGACTCAGCGCCAATCAACCAGGCTGAATATTTTGCCAAAGAGCTGGGGTTACATTTTGCGTTCTGCCAAGCGATCGAGTTTGATGGCGGTGAGTACGGGCATGCAGTCTTATCTAAGTATCCTGTCGAGATAGTCAAAAAAGTCGAACTACCAAATAAAGACGACAAGGAGCAACGGGTTGCGTGCGCGGTTAAAGTTGAGGTGCCAAATTATCCGGCTCCTGTTATCGCGGTAACCGCTCATTTAGACCACACCGATACAGATTTGAGACTCGATCAAGTCAGAACATTGAATGGTAATTTCTCTGCCTGGCACTTTAAAAACGGGTTACCCGTGATCATCGGGGATTTAAACCTGCCAACTCAATCAAACGAATATTTTGAACTTCAGCAGTGGTTTATAGAAACCGATAAAGACTTGAAGCTAACGGCACCAGCATGGAATCCTGATCGAAAAATCGATTACATTATGACAAGCGCTGCCCAGCAATGGGACATACAAAACGTCGCGGTTCCAAAGCCGACAGATAAAGTTTCGGGTAAAGCCTGGTATGAAATTTCTGACCACTTACCTGTAATTGTTGATATGAAGCTGACGATGAAGTAACCCTGCGCAGAGTGTCACATCAACTACCCCACTATAAACAGGAAAGCCGTCTGGATTGGACGGCTTTCTTTATCTTCAAATTGACTCTTTTATGTACTTATCAAACCGAGTATCCATACAGGCACTGATGTCTGTTGTGACGAAATGACCTCGATAATACAGGCTGAATATTGTTGCCGGAGACGGGCAACTCTGTGCTTTCTCCAAAGTATCAAGTTTGACGATTTTTAGTGGAATACCTCGCTTATTGCAGCTTTCAACCAACGAACTCAAAACATGATATTCAGAAAATGGGCAGCGGTTCGAGTAATAAGCAACGCATCCGTCGAATTCAATTTCAGGGGATTGAACATGAGGTAAAAAGCGAGGTGGCTCTGCTTCATCGTTTAAAGGCAAATAGAGTAAAACAAAGTCATTTGGCGCTTCATCACAGATAGAAAAGCCCTGCTTTTTAAGCCAGTTCGTATCGCTCATAAAGCCTTTTTTCTTCTTCCCGACAACGGTTACCAGACCATTTTTTCCGAGCTTTTCTGCCGCCAACTTAGCTTTGCCGAGCAACTGCTTACCATGACCCGCACCTTTGTATTTTCCCGACACCCAAAAGCACCCGAGCGCAATATAGTTATCCGCCCTTATTGGTAGCCATGAATTCTCCGCTGGACCAAATTCAATGAAGACTTTAGCCCGTTCATCCAATCGAATGAATTCATACCCCTTGCTGAATTCTTCAGTTAACCAGGACTTTTTGGCTTCATAGCTCTCTTTGCACTTTTTGTCTGAAATAGCGCAGCATATATGCTCCGAAGCTATGTTGGATTGAGTCAGTGAGATATATTCCATATCGCTACCCCGCCATTGCTAATATTCACGCTAGTACACCAATACCTTACTCCAATCAAAGTGAGCAGAATCTTCGTACCATTCCGGCCAATTCTGACACCATTCCGCTACCCTGCTGTTTTTTACACGGTCAGAACAAGGGAGATACGGTTTAATATCAAGGATTGGCGTACCATGCTCTGCATCGACCCAATAGAGTGAAATAACGCCTTTTTCTACATCTATACTCTGAATCTCGACAATAGAAAGCAGCAAAGGATTGGGACGAAATGGTGAACGCGTAGCGAATACACCCAATGTATCGGGTCCCCCGTGGTAGGGATTAGTGCAGGTCAAGGTTTGCCTTAATTCTTCGGTATCAGAATGATGCCCCCACCATAGAAGCTGGATGTGGCTAAAGTTCTGGAGATCTTCTAACCCTTTTTGATATTGAGGCTGAATTTGGAGCTGGAATGTGCCATTTTCTGCATGGACCTGACCAATGGGTTCTATCTTCATGGTTATCGCCTTCTTGTCGTGAGATAACCTTCATTATCTACAGACGATAAAATAAGACTTTTCCATTCCTGCTAACCGTTTGTCCAGAACTGCTATTTAGCCGGAATAATGGGCACACAAAGATCGACATGGAAAAAGCGCTGCCCTTCGTGCTCGACCGGAACATTGCACCGCTCTATCGCTTCTCTTTCATTATCCATCTGATAACCGGATTTTGGTAACCAGACAGAGACCATCCAATCCCAGGCATAGGAAAACTCCGATTCTGTCAGGTAAAAAGTTCGAACGGCGTAAAGACCTCCACTCAATGTTGTGGCACTGACGTCTCCACTTGGTTTTATCCCCTCTTCTATTGGAATGGCAACCATCACTCGAAGTTGGGATTTGTCCGTTATAAAAGGGCTGTCGTGATAAAGATGATAAGAAGGCGATAAAGCAATCTGCCTTGGCTGTGCCCATTGCATAAGCCGACCGTAGAGGCTTTCAAACAACTGACCGTTAGAGATGAAATTGCCAATGTTTCGAACATAAGCCACCCGGAGAGCGGGCATCTGCTCAATCACGACAGTAGAAAGCGGTTCGCGAGTGATAGGCAAATGCACCTGAGCTCTGTCGGAGTCAATCCGAGCTAGATAATCATCGCGCCATTGGGTCGCACTTTTGCCAAAAACCTGCTTGAAGCTTTTGGCAAATGAGGCTGAATTGGAAAAGCCGCAACTTAATGCAATGTCTGTGATGGTTCTGGATTCAAAAATAAGCAGCCTTGCCGCTTTTTCTACCCGAAGACGACGTACAAACTGGTAGGCATTCTGACCAACACGTTGCTTGAAGATTCGGTTGAAATGGAACTCTGAAAAACACGCCAGTTTCGCGAGTTGCTCTACAGTAAGGTCCTTATCAAGGTTTGCCTGAATGTAATCAATAACCCTGTCTATCCGTGATTGGTACAGTAGTTCCATCTCGCCCTGCTCTGTTTCAATATGTATTGTTGATGCGCATAACTAGCTATCAAAATGAGTGGGTTTAGCTTAACGCACTTTGCGCCACTTCTACTAAGACACTTATTTATATAATTGGGTAATACAGCGTTGCTAATAGGATCCAACAGCTACAAGAGGAAACTCTCCGCAGCTGTTGGACCAGAAATAGCGGGATCAGAAAGTAAGGCGATCTTTAAAGAACCCTAATATCGTGCGTATTGCTTGCTGTGTGCACCCTTGGTTATCAACGATATCGAACGCGTGATTCGAATTGGGCAAGTTGAGCAAGGTTAAAGGCTGATTCTGCCTCAAGCATTGCGATACAAATGAGTCAATTGAATCGTTTAGCCCTGGCATTTCGTCCCTCCCAGCTCTTACAACCAATACTGGAGGCAGCTTCGCTAATATCCCCTCATTGCCTGGATGAACAAACCCAAAGGATTTCGAGGCAAGTTCAACGGCTTGTGAACCGAAACCATCTATCGCATAGCCATATAAGAAAGCTGCACATTTGACTTGAGTATTTTCAGCAAGAACAGACAACGCATTGGGTACATTTCCAGAACAAGACCAAATAGAGACTTTGTTTGGGTCAATACCTAGCGCAGTAGAATTGTCGTCCAGATACTGGAGCAAGGTGAAAATATCCTTCTCAGGATTAACATTTGTGTAAGTGATTGCCGCAATCCTAGACGCAGCAAAGAGCTGTGCCCATGATATATATTGCTGAACTTGTTTGATCTTCATTCCCGTCATCTGTTCAAAGCCAAAATCGGGATACCCTGTGACAAAAATGACGACGGGAACACAGCTCTTCATCGACTTAGGGTAATAAATATCCATAACTAGCGAAGGATTTACGTCGTAAGGTATGTTCGATTCACAGTGACCATCAAAGTTGACTGGATAGTGAATTCTTGAAGTGAAAAGTGGATTTATGTTTTGTGTTGAGTCGCTCATTAGCATTTTCTCTTTTTGATGGATTCAAGAGAAAATTTAAATGCCCAGAAAAGGCGAAGTATGGAGGGAAGTGAGCAACGGGATTCAAATAATGGAGATATGGTAGGCATCATAGACGAACGGGTCAAGTGCTGTTTTGCGATATTGCCGCCAGTCAAAAACCAGATTCACTTATTTAAATTCCAAGAAGGTGAAGGTGTTGAACATTACCCAAACTGAGAAATCGTAAACTCTACAAAACGACTAAAAAGACAAAAAGGCTAAAGGATTGTTTCTTTAGCCTTTGATGGCATATCTTTTCTTTCAGTTTAGTCGATGTTTATTAGCGATCAGCAACCTAAGAGTCTTGCTGATTTGGCTTGTTAAATACTGAATGAGTAAAAAGCAACAATGCCAAAACTATACCCATTGTTAGGGTTGCGAGGTAATTGATGGTTGAAGAAATAGCGTGATCCACTGTTGGCCCCATAAAAGGCATGAAAACAACCCCTGAAACCACACTAAATATATACAAGTTCTTTGCCCATGGCTTGGTTAGCAATATACCAATCGTCGAAACAAAATAAATTACCAGAAAAGGAATCGCTATAAATAGTACCGCTGAATCCGTGGAAGTAAACTCTGACTCCATTTCTTGAGTAAGGTATTCCTGCAGTAATGGTGGCAGTTGCGACTCCAACGAAAATGCAACTATTACACTTGCTACTACAAGGAATAGCTCCAATGCCACAAACCATTTTATTCTTTTTGTATTATCCACTGACTCTCCTTAGAAGTTAATTGTTGCTTTACGAAAATACATACTAATAAAGAACTCAAAATATCACACAGTTATCTGATACTTAAGGATAAAAAATCAGAACATACAAAATAACATACTCAAAAAAGACCTAACGCCCGATCAATTGGAGGCATCAGCTTAAGTAGACTCAATAACAAATGAGTTTATTAGCGACCTACTGCCTGCTTTAATTCTTCGTAATTTGAGCAATAAACTGTTTTGTCTTTATATTCTGAGGTGAAGTCAGCGATTCGCATCATGTTGTCGCTATCGAATTTTTTGTTCCACCGCCACAACTCAATGAAGGATGAAAATGTTTCTTTCCTAAAGTGACCTAGAATGAATTTCCGCACAAGAAACCTTTTCAGTATGCGCCACTGGCGTTTGAAAAGAGGTGGATTCAAGATCACGATGATATCGGCTTTTTGAAACGATTCTTCCAGCCATTTGTAATACACACCTTCAATTATCCAACTCTCATTGGACAAGATTTCTAGGAGTTTCTTTGTTCTCATTTCTTCACTGGCGCGGACGTAAGAATCCTGGCTTTGGTCCCAAAACACCCGGTCGAGATCGTAAGCAGTTAAACCGGATGTCTGCTGCAATTTCTTGGCGCTGTACGTTTTTCCGCTTCCGGGACCACCAATGATATGAATTTTCCTGTACTGCAAGCGTCCTCCCCATTTATTCCTAGTACTTATTCCAATATATTCGTTGCGAACCATACAACGCGCAAAGGGGGCGTAAAATAGCACACAGTACATTGATTTCTAATAAATTAATTCGTCTTTATATAAGGTGCTATACGCAAAAATGAGCAGCCCAAAGTAACTTCAATCCACATCCTCAAAATGCTAAGCACTGATCGATTATTCTTCGCTCCAAGATTTAAACTTGAACGACTCTGCGGCGATAGCTAACCATGACGAGTAAAAGTAAACACGCGATACTGACAGAAAGAGGGAACAATACAGTTGCGACTGAATAGTGCTCCAGTGCCAGAAGCGCAAAGGTATTCCTTGCCATGAAAAGCAGGAAGAAAGGAACATTTTCATCGTGAGGGAAATCATAGGCTTTTCGGATTGTCGGTCCGAAGCCAAGTAAGTCAACGGTCGTCAGCACAACCACAGCCCATAGAGGATCAGAAGTGAAGTACCAAAATGGTAACGAGGTCAGAGCTGCCAGGAAGAATACCCAATCAGTACGTGTAATCGATACATCGGAGCTCTTAATAAATGCCAAGAGGGCGACAAGTATAGTGATTGCGCCTGAAACTCCGATAGGCCACGCACCTATACCGCCTTTGGCTTCAAGTTGGGCAAAAAATACGATGCCAGTAGTTGTACCCCATATAATCCACGAAAACACATGCGGTTTCGTCTTACCTGAGACTGTTGACTTGATATAAGGAACAAATGCAACAAACGTAAGGACAATTGCTAATCCACTAAAGGCAATCTTAAAGCTTATATCCATATCTGCGGCATCCTATTACGTCGGCACTGTAAACGAATTTCTCACAATACAGACGAATTTCAAAGGTCGCGCGTTGAGATTAATGTTTCTTTGACAGCTCCCCTTCGGTAGATGGCTTTGTTGTGTGGATGGATTGGCTGCTGATGCAGCCAATGTCGGTAGGCTATTATTGGGTATTGGGCGATGGAGGTTAATATGTTTTATATGCCATTTAGATTACGCCACTCTTTGACTTTTTTCTTAACACTTCGACTAAAACCATAACGAACGCCATTTATTACGATATTGTCACATCCATACATGGATTTGAGGCCCCATAAATGACCAGACCTACACATGATCAGCAAAATATCACCAGATTTAGCCTTTGGGATAAGGACGGTTCTAAGATAATTCTGTGCAACCCAAGCACTTGGGAGGCAATTCGCAACTTTTTTAACTCTATCCATGTTAATTGATGCATATGGAACAAGATTGAAAACCGAAATATGTTTGCCTGCTAGTTCAATGTGACCATCAAATAAACTATTGGCTATCACCCCAAACCATTGGTTCCAACCTGGCAAATGGTGTGGATAGTCATTAGTTCCTAGTAATTGGTCATATAGCTCCGATTTAAACTCAGGACTTCGGACTGTATCTAATGACAAATCATCAACTCCTGGATTTGCATAACACAAAACAATTTTTGCAGTTTTTAGAGGTCCATATATTGCACCAGGAGGAAACGAAAAATCCAAATCATCACCGACGAGATGACTAAGTTCTCTCAAAATTATCTCATCTTCATGATGAATACATCTACCAGACTTATCAACGGTTACCTCACGCCAAAATTCAAAAAGATCCACAACTACTCCTACTGAAAAAAATTAGTAACTGAAATATAACGATTAACGTAAACACCCTGTCTAAAAGTTGACAACATAGATATGGCATCGGTTAAAACTGTAAACACCATATATAATAGTTCTTATAATGGAGGCATAGAATTAGCTAAAGATTACCTTCATGTTCATGTCTTAGACTCGGACGACAAATGTTTCGTGCCTAATCAGATAAATTTGATGGCGGAGATACATCTATAAGAAAATTTATGTATATATTTTGTCCCTCTATATTCTATAATCAAAGTGATAAATCGGAGTAAATGACTTTAGTTTTCGACAGGAATTGGCTGCGAATGCAGCCAACAGAGTACAATAAGCTACTGACGGGTAGGACCTTAATACGTGTAAGATACTACTTTCTTCAGTCTCTTTGGTATATTACTGTCAATGTACTATTAAATTTATTTTTTGCAATTTCATAATCAGGGTTATAGGTTGCCAAATTGTGAATACCAACCCCTATTGCTGTAAATATTCCAGCAACTTGAGTAACTCCTGTAGGGATCACCATACCTCCCATTGCGGCACTTCGATACTCGGTATATACACGACAACTCAAGTTTTGTTTTTCTATTTCACCTTCTATCTTATTTACTACAAATGAGATATCCCTCACCGCAACGACTTGAAAAGAGTCTTTAGCTTCTACTAACTCTGAGATTTTCTCTTTCGTTAGCTCATCAGCCTTAAATCTTTTAATATCTATTTCACTCATATTATCTCTCTAGCACAGCTGTATTAATAGCCAAAGATTATTTTCTTATAGCTTTAGAATTGACATAAAATTCAAATCATTGATTTTATGTCAATTTGAATTATTCCATCAATGACTTCATTCAATATATGAAAACTTATTTTCAATTACATACAAATTTGCGATCTAAGTTAATAACACAGGAACTAACCTTCTTAACGGAAAATAATTTTTTGTCTATAAGCTTCCGGTTTGATTACGTTTAACCCAAACTTACCCCTTTATATGGACATGTACAAATTATCGCATTTCACAAAAAGATCATTACTTAATTGGTGGAATTTTCTTAAAGTGACATAAATAAAACTCTCTTCGCATTTGCCACTCATTCTTAATTTCGGACAAAACCACAGTGCCATGTGCTATTTATTTTTGATCTACGTAATATCACCAAATATCTCTTTTATACCTTTATCTGAACAGCAAATCGTAGATGATAAGCTAGGACATATCTTCCTAGCTTTTCCCTCCATTTTTGGTCGACTAGAAATTGTTCTGAACACTTGGATGGAAGCTTGCAATCAATTGGTAAGAAACACCATTTCAGGCTGAGAGAAAGTAAATCAGAAAACAAATCTTAGCTCTTTCTTCTTCTGACAAAGAAAACCTTATGCGTTGCTGAGCTTCATTCATAAACATCTCATCTCTAGATAAGCAACAAAACACCCACAACACTAAGCAACTTCACCCATTTTTACCACTCAATTTCTGAGCAACAGTTCACAATTAGCTACAAACCTGTATGACAGGTTTTTACTTATCGGTGGAAGGTAGCCTTACAGATTGCAGAATTTAGAGTGCGACTTCCGTTATTGCCATGAATTACATCGAAAGCACAAACAGCAGCTTAGTGAGTGAAGCGATTGGAGAAATCACCGCTTTTATGAGGGGTGCGGATTTGTCGCCCGGAGACAAGTTACCCAGCGAATCCTACTTTGCACGCGAGCTGAACAAATCCAGAACCGTGGTGCGGGAAGCGTTTCGCTCTCTGGCGGCGTTAAACCTGATCAAGCTGAACGCTGGCAAGCGGGCTGAAGTGGCGGCGCTGGATTACTCCACCATTTCACCTGTGATTGAGCACGGCATCCATACCGAACAAATTTCGGTTCAGCAGGTGTACGACGTAAGAAGAACTATCGAAATGCGAACGGCTACATTAGCAGCGTTAAGACGAAGTGAAACTCAGGCAGAAACCATACTATTTCACGCTAAGTCGATGGTGGCACACCGAGATAACCCAGAAAACATCATGAGCCATGACATCGCGTTCCACCAGACTATCGCCATGGCTTCCTGCAACCCTATTTTCGCTCTGATGATTGGCGCGTTTGAAGGGGTCACTAAACTCACCTGGCCGGTTGGGTGGAAAAGCAGAGAGTCGCAGGACAAACAAGAATTTATGCTGAATGTGCACCTCGCGATTGCCGAAGCCATAAGAGATGGCAACCCACAAGAAGCCAATAAGCAGATGGCGCTTCACTTTGATGAAAGTGTTCGGGCACTGCTGGAAGCGGGCATTCAATAAAGGTTAGGTAGGATATGAAAATTACCCAGCTTGAAACCATCACCGTCGCCGAACACCCTAACTTGTTGTGGATTCAGGTTCACACCGATGTCGGGCTTATTGGATTAGGGGAAACGTTTTTCGGCGCAAAAGCAGTCGAAGCGTATGTTCATGAAACGTTAGCGCCCTTGGTTTTGGGGCAAGATCCCCGCCAGATTGACCGACTCAACCAGTCCATATCCACTTACTTAGGCTTTCGTTCAACGGGCGTCGAAACGCGCGGTAATTCCGCTTTTGATATTGCCCTTTGGGACTTGTTTGGAAAGTTAACACAGCAACCCATCGCCCAACTTCTTGGTGGTTTCTCCCGAAATGAAATTCGAACCTACAACACCTGCGCAGGTATCGAATACATGAAAGAAGCCAAAGGTCAGCGAACTGAAAACTACGGGTTAGCTGGAAAAAGCCATAAATACGACGACCTGAATGGATTTCTGCACAGAGCAGACGAGCTTGCAGAATCACTGCTTGATGACGGTATCACCGCCATGAAGATCTGGCCGTTTGATATGGCAGCAGAGAAAAACCGTGGGCTGTCGATTTCCAAATCCGATCTCAAGCAGGCGTTAATTCCGTTCGAAAAGATTCGGAAAGCGGTGGGCGACAAAATCGACATCATGGTGGAGTTTCATTCGATGTGGCAGTTGTTGCCTGCCATGGAAATCGCCCGAGAGCTGGCAGAGTTCGATACCTACTGGCATGAAGACCCAATCAAAATGGAAAATCTGGATGACCTTGTCCGTTACGCGAGTGCGTCTAAAGCGCCAGTTTGTGCGTCGGAAACCTTAGGGGGCAGAGCGGCATTCAGAGATTATCTTCAAACTGGAGCCGCCGGAATTGTAATGCTTGATGTGAGCTGGTGTGGCGGGCTGTCTGACGCCAAAAAGATCGCGACCATGGCAGAAACCTGGCACTTACCCGTTGCCCCACACGACTGCACGGGACCTGTGGTGCTGACAGCATCGACCCACCTCTCATTAAATGCGCCCAATGCCCTCATTCAGGAGAGCGTAAGGGCCTATTACAACACCTGGTATCAAGATTTGGTGACAGCGCTACCCACTGTTACCAACGGCACCATCACCGTGCCACCCGGGGCAGGATTAGGGCTGGAGCTCAATCCTGATCTCGATAAAGCGTTTACCGTTTCACGCCGTATCAGCAAACGGTAGCGGAGCGCCCTAAACGGGCTATCCAATGTTTCCCTATGAACGTCAATCAGGAGGACACGATGAGGAAACTAACTACTCTAATCGCATTATCTGCGGTCATGCTTTCAAGTGCGGCTTGGGCAAAACCGTTGAATGTGGTGTTTACGCACCATTCGTCGGCATCTAACCCTTTCTGGCAAGCGGTAAAAAAAGGATTTGATGACGCCTGCGACAAAATCGATGCCAAATGCCAGATGATTTTTACCCAAACCGAAGGGGCGATTGATCAGCAGGCAAGCAACATGATCGCTGCGTTAGCCACCAAACCGGATGTGCTGATCACATCGATTGTCGATAACAACGCCTTTGATGAAATCATCAGCCGTGCTCGTGCCAACGGCACCATTGTCATCGCCGCCAATGTAGATGACCTCGAAGGGGCGAACGGCAATGCAAGACAGGCCTTTATCGGACAGGGTTTTGCTCCTGCGGGATATTCGCTAGCGAAAAAAATGGCGGAGTTTTTCCCCAAAGAAGGACCTATTCATGCTGTTGTGGGCATCTCTGCTCCCGGGCAGAATTGGTCGGAACAACGGGGCGCTGGTGTGCTCAACTTCCTAAATGAATTTAAAGAAACGAACCCCTCACGCAATGTGAAAATCGTTCGTTTGGATACCGGGACAGATGGCGCAGTGGTTGCCGAACGTGTCGGTGCTTATGTGAACGCCAATCAGGATATTACCGTCTACTTCGATACGGGCTTGTGGCACGCCTACGTTGCGCAGACTCTGGCAGACAAAGGCATTCCACCCGGAAAAGTGCTGATGGGCGGCTTTGATATTGTTGCCGAAGTGCTTCAGCAAATGAAAGCAGGCTACATTCAGGTTCAGGTCGACCAGCAACCCTATATGCAAGGGTTTATGCCTGTGATGCAGGCTTATCTGGCGAAAAACTTTGGTCTCTCACCCGCCGACATCGATACCGGACAGGGCTTGGTTGTTAAAGAAGACGTCGACCAGCTATGGGATCTTGCCCGTAAAGGGCTTCGTTAGTACGCAAATGGAACGAGCCGGATATTGCGATGAAGAGACTAATAAAGCTTTACATGGAAAAACCCGAACTGGTGGGGATCGTATTCCTCATTCTGCTCGGTGTGATATTTGAAATCCGCTCCGACGGCGCTTTTCTTAACAGCGAAAACCTAAGAGGCATTCTGGGGCTATTACCTGAAATGGGGCTGGTCGCCATTGGAGTCACCTTGCTGATGATCAGCGGTGAGTTCGACTTGTCCGTAGGGTCGACCTTCGCTTTCTCACCTATGTTTATGGCGGTTCTGTTAGAACAAGGCTGGGCATTTGGGGTGGCTTTTCCATTGGGGTTGTTGATGGCGATGGTGATTGGGCTTATCAATGGCATATTGACCATACGCTTTGATATCCCCAGTTTTATCGCCACGCTCGGTATGCTCTTTGTGGTGCGTTCTCTTACCATTGTGATTTCCGGTGGGTTCCCTCCCCTTCTGCCTTTAGGCGTATTGCCGAAATGGCTGTTCACCGATTATGTCGGACCTTACGATTTCTTCAGGATGTCGGTGCTCTGGTTTGTGGCGATTGCGATTCTGGTATCCGTTCTGCTGTCGCGAACCAATTTAGGAAACTGGATTCGCGCGACTGGTGGGTTTCTCCCTGCTGCTCAGTCTATGGGAATTCCGACTGCTAAAGTCAAAATTGCCTGTTTTGTGTTGTGTTCATTACTTGCTGGTTTCGCCGGTTGCATTCAGGTGATGCGCCTTGGCGCGCCCTTGCCTTCGATTGGAGAAGGAATGGAGCTGCAAGCTGTGGCAGCGGCAGTGATTGGAGGAACCGCATTAACTGGCGGCATTGGCACCATTTTAGGTGGCATTGTTGGCGCGATTTTAATCCGCGTAATCGACAACGGGTTGGTATTGAGCCGTGTGGATGCTAACTGGTTCAAAATGGCGATTGGCTTGCTCACGATTATTGCGGTGGTTCTGAATGCCTGGCTTCGCAAGCGTGCCAAATCGATGAAAGTGGAGGTGTAACATGCAGTCCACCATTCTGGAATGTAAGAATCTTCACAAGTGGTATTCGGGTGTTCATGCCTTGCGCGGTGTGAGTCTGGATATCTACGCCAATGAAGCACTTGGTCTGGTGGGAGACAATGGCGCCGGGAAATCGACGCTCATTAATATCCTGTCGGGTACTCAGGTTCCCGATGAAGGTGAAATGTTTATGGAAGAAAAGCCTCTCACTCTGCGTAAACCCAGAGATGCCATGAACAAAGGGATAGAGACCATCTACCAGTACAATTCGATGGTGCCCACCATGTCCATTGCGAGGAATATCTTTATCGGTCGAGAGCCGATGAAAATGTCGATAGGCGGTATCGGTATCTTAGATCAGGAGAAAATGCGGCAAGAGAGCATTAAAGCGATAGCGGATGTCGATCTGCACCTGCGCTCTCCCGATGCCTTGGTTGGCGAGCTTTCTGGCGGTCAGCGGCAAGGGGTGGCAATCGCCAGAGCCATGCATTTCAAATCCAAAGTGATGATTCTGGACGAACCCACCAATCACCTGTCAGTAAAAGAAACCAACAAGGTTATCGACTTTGTTTCGGGGCTTAAGCATCAGTCCATCACCAGTATTTTCATCAGCCACAATATGCACCATGTGTTTGCCTGCTGCGATCGAGTGGTCGCCATGGCAAGGGGCGAAGTGGTTCTGGATAAACGAATTGAAGACACCTGCATTGAAGAGGTTCAGTCAATGCTGTAAGGAGAAACGATGATTTCATTACAAGGAAAGCGCGTATTACTGACGGGGGCATTAGGCACATTAGGTCAGGCTCAGACGGAGCAATTAACAAAACTTGGCGCGTACGTACTAGCTCTAGATTTGCCCAATCTTGTCGATACTCATTCAAATACAAATCCCAACGTAACGCTTGTTCCCTGCGATTTGAGCCAGATGAAAGAATCCCAGCAGATCGTTTCGGATTGCATCGCCAAACAGGGTGGCGTGGACATCTTGATCAACAATGCTGCTTTGATCATCAATCGCCCCTTTGAAAAATTTTCTCTGGAAGAATATGAAAGCCAGATCCGAGTCAACTCCTCCGCTGCATTTGCCTTGCTCTCCAGCGTGACTCCCCATATGAAAGCCAACCGTTGGGGAAGAATCATCAATTTCACCTCAATTACCTTAAATGGTCAGATAGAAGGCTATGTGCCGTATGTGGCATCCAAAGGGGCGTTATTTGGGTTAACCAAGTCTCTCGCTCGGGAGTTGGGCGAGTTTGGAATTACAGTTAACGCCGTTGCACCCGGTGCCATTGTCTCGGATGCGGAAAAGCGCGTTTTTGGTCATAAAGCTCAGGAATACAGTGACTGGGTGCTGGACAGGCAGTGCCTAAAGGTGCGTATTCAACCGGAATCTGTCGCACATTTGGTTGCTTTTTTATGTTCTGACTGCGCTAGTATGATCACTGGTCAAAATATAGGCATAGACGGTGGATGGTCCTGATGGAATATTTGGAAAATGAGTTCCTGCGAATAGAGTTTTCAGCTCAGCATGGTGCTGCAATCACCAAAGGTGAGGCAAAGGTGAATGGGCAGTGGGTACCATTTCTGTATTCCGACCAGTCCCAGAGTGGCAAAATCAACGCCAATGGCATGTATGTTTTAGCTCCCTTCTCGAACCGAATATCGAAAGGCGGTTTTGAGTTTGAAGGCGTTAAACACCCAATCAACAGAAACGTAGAAGCCGAAACCTACCCCCTTCACGGAAATGCCTGGCAATCCGAATGGGAAATGGAGTCGCAAAGCGAGTCTGAAATTCTATATCGCTTAGAAAACGCGTCTTTTCCTCCTTTTGATTACGACGCTGAACTCAAGTATTCGATTCAAAACAACACTCTCAACTGCAAGCTCAAGGTAACCAACAGAGGCAATAAGCCTTTGCCATTTGGAATCGGTTTTCACCCGTGGTTTTACCGGCATGAAGGAACAGAAGTCTATTTCGAGGCGTTGGGAATATGGCTGGAAGACGAAGAGCATTTGCCCACCAAACATCTGAGCTTAGTTGAAGCCGCTAACTGGAGTTTCAATGAGTTCAGAGCAATGCCGGAGCACCTCATCAATAATGCGTATACCGAATGGAATGGCTTAGCCACCATAGTGCAACCGGAAGATGGGCTTTCGATTCGGGTGACGGGTTCAGATCTGTTGTCTTACCTTATTCTTTATTCCCCTGATCAGCGCGCTGAGTTTTTGTGTTTAGAACCCGTCAGCCATCCGGTGGATGCACATAATCAGCGAAGCATGCCGGGGCTGGTGACCTTATCGAATGGAGAAAGTATTTCGGCGGAGATGTCGATTCGCTTGTCGCCGATAAAATAGAAATATCCATTTCGTCCCTTAAGAATATAAGCCGACAGGCTCCCCGATAACTTTTATAATGGATTCAGAAAGTGCAGAAGTAACCTGTATAGGGGTTGTCTCCTGCCATCTCAAACCGACACCTCGCTCAATGTCTAACCCTGAGACTCTTATACTGGTGAGGTTTTGAGGTACAAGATTTCTGGGAGCCAGAGTAATATTTTGGCTATTTCTGATTAACTCAAACGCGAGGCTTTCGCGCCATGTCCTAGCTTGAATGTTCAGTTTAACGCCTTCCGCTTTAAGCCTTGCTCTGCCAATTGGATCTAATTCACAGTTGGAACGATGGATAAAGGGGAACTTGGTAAGGTCTCGGATTGAAATCGCATTGGCTGTTCTTGCATAAGGGTGATCGGGGGCTACTACCGCAACTAATGGCTCTCTCCATAACAATTTTTCATTCGGCATTAAGCGCCCTACATTACCCAAAATCATGTCCACACGTTTCTTCGCAAACCAGCTTTCAATTTTGTTTGCTGAACCTTCCCATATATCGATTCTGGTATCGGGATTGTCACGCTCAAACGTTCGAAGCGCCTTAACTACGATATCCTGAGAAAACGTATCAAGGACACCCAATATCCATTTTGATGTCTGGTTACTATCTCCTGCAAATTCTGCTTGAGCAGATTCACATTGATTTAGGATCTCAATCGCTCGATGATAAAAAATTTGCCCTTTAGGGGTTAAGCGTAATGGTCGATTAGCTGGTCCACTTCTATCAAATAATGCCCCTCCTAATTCCTCCTCCAAAGCCTTTAAGCCAGCAGAGATTGAAGGCTGGGAGACGTGTAGCCGTTCTGAAGCTTTGATAGCGCTACCATAATCGACTACTGAGACTAGAAATCTCAAATGCTGAACTTTTAACATAGAAAACTCCTATATCAACCAAGAGGAACAATTGAATATAACTATATTAAAAGAATTGATATTTTGTTAAGTATATGCTCAATAAAACAAGGGGTATTTATGACAACCGTACTTCCTACTTTGCTATTCCTACAACAATATATTGAAGGTAGATTATCTTCTAATGTAACCACTGAAATGCAATACCCTACAGCTATATCGAAACTTTTAGGCTTCCGAATCACCGCTATTGAAAAGGGACACGCAGCAATAGAGGTAAATGCAGACCCTAGTATTCATGGTAATCAACAAGGTACTGTTCATGGAGGGTTTCTGAGTGAGCTCGCGGATGCGGCTATAGGGACTGCACATTCAACTGCGATTAATTCTGGTGAATCATTCACAAGCATTGATCTTCAAGTTAAGTTCTTCCGTCCAGTTTGGAAATCGATTCTAACGGCCAAGGCTAGTCCGGTAAGGCTTGGCAAAACGATAAGCCACTATCAATGCCAAATTTTTCGTTCAGATGGTCAGGTGGTTGCTTTTGCATCCAGTACAGTCATGACTCTGCGTGGAGACTCTACAAAAGGTAGATAACATTGTGTTCTAGTTGAATGTTCTCCAATATTGAAAAAGCCTGAGCATTGGCTCAGGCTTTGGCTGTTTGTGATTTTGGTTATCGCGCTAACCAGCCACCATCGACCGCCAGTGTGTAACCATTCACGTAATCCGATGCAGGCGATGCTAGGAATACGGCTGGACCAGCAATATCTTTTGGCAAACCCCAACGCTGAGCAGGGATTCGATCCAATATTTCCTGATTTCTTTCCTTATCTGCGCGCAATGCCGCTGTGTTGTTGGTCGCCATGTAACCCGGAGCGATAGCATTTACATTAATGCCTTGCGACGCCCATTCGTTAGCAAGAAGCTTGGTCACACCCATTACCGCACTTTTCGATGCAGTGTAAGAAGGTACGCGAATGCCCCCCTGGAAAGACAGCATAGAGGCGATGTTGATGATCTTTCCTCCTTCACCCTGTGCAATAAATTGCTTGGCAACTGCCTGAGACATAAAGAAAACACTCTTGATGTTGAGGTTCATTACGTCATCCCAGTCTTTTTCTGAAAACTCAAGCGCATCGTCACGACGAATGATGCCTGCGTTATTCACCAGAATATCAATACGACCTGCCATGCTGGTGGCTTTGTCTACCACCTGAGCAATCACATCGCTGTTGCTAAGGTCTGCGATGATTGAGTAGAAGTTCTGACCCGCCGCTTCAACAAGTGCGGGAGTATCTTCCGGATCGGAGTAGTTAACGCCAACTATGTCACAGCCTGCCTGCGCCAGTGCAACTGCCATACCTTGTCCCAAACCTGTATTACAGCCAGTGACGAGAGCAACTTTTCCTTTCAGGTTAAAGGTATCTAACACCATGTTCTTCTTCCTATTGTTGTAATTATCCGTTTCTAGAGCGTTCTCAAACAAAGAAAAGAAACTTTAATTTGTTTATATTGAAACATTGTTTCACTTAAATTTTAAGGCAAAAAATTTTTATGTAACGGATATGTGATTAAACTCTTAATTCTTCGATTTGTAGTGTGTCGTGCTGACATCTCTTAATCGCTGTGCAGCCTGCTCTGGAGTGAGATCGCGCTGGCTTTCTGCCATCATCTCGTAGCCCACCATGAATTTTCTGACGGTAGCGCTGCGCAGTAGTGGCGGGTAAAACGATGCATGAACTTGCCAGTGTTTGGGGTTCTCTTCCCTCTCTAGCGCACTGTGCCAGCCCATTGAATATGGGAATGAGCAGTTAAAGAGATTGTCGTAGCGAGTGGTGAGTTCTTTAATGGCGATCGCCAGATCGGCTTTTTGCTCGGCATTGAGATCCGTCAGCCTTGGAGCGTGAGCTTTAGGTAATAAAATGGTTTCAAATGGCCATGCTGCCCAATAAGGAACGAGTGCGACCCAGTGTTCGGTTTCCACCACAATACGATCTTTTACTGCTAGTTCACGCTGAACATAATCCACCAGCATGGTTGACTCGTGCAGAGCGAGATATTCCCGCTGAGACTTATCCTTTTTGGCAACAAGCGTAGGAACAAAACTGTTTGCCCAGACCTGACCATGTGGGTGAGGCTGCGAACACCCCATGGTTGCCCCTTTGTTTTCAAACACCTGAACCCATGGGTAAGTTTTACCTAGCTCCTGAATTTGTTCTACCCAGGTATCGATCACTTTCTCTATTGCTTGAGTATCAAGCTCTGGCAGTGTTTTACTGTGATCCGGAGAAAAGCAAATCACTCGGCTCTCACCTGTTGCGCTTTCCAGCTTAAATAGAGGATCGTCACCAGAACCTGCCGCTGGTACACTCTCAGTAAGCGCCGCAAAGTCATTTTTGAAAACGTAGGTACCTGAATAATCGGGATTCACATCTCCGCTGATCCGCGTGTTCGACGGGCAGAGAAAACAGTCCGGCTCGTAAGATGGTAAAGCCTGCTCATCGTTCATTTCCTGTTGCCCTTGCCACGGCCTTTTGGCGCGATGCGGCGACACCAGTACCCACTCTTCCGTCAGCGGATTGTATCGACGATGCGGATGTTCTGTGGCATCAAATATTTCAGATAACATGTCATTCATTACTGCTTATCCATTCTCTGGTCTATGGAAGACTAGGTTGATGCCATGTCAGACATCAGCCGCGTTAAACTGGGGTAAAACTGGCGCTCTGAGAACGTCTTGTCCCCTTTGAGCAAGCTCTCTCGTGGCGTGTTTTTGAAGCGACAAAAGAACACTTGTTTGCCAGAAGACTGGGAGAACTCCGCTAGCATGCGCACCCCCAGATGATCAATAAAGTTGATACCACGCCCTAAAATGATGATGTTAGGCGTGTCGATACTCTGTAGCTCGCTGTGCAGATGCTGAACACTGCCAAAGAAGATTGAACCATTGATCCGAACCACCTGAACTTTCCCGTTAAGCCTTTTGTCCATCGCCAGTTCTTCGCAATCCAGATGATCCACTACAGGTCTGGACGTGCGGCGTAAATAGAAGAACAGGGAAACAGCCACACCTACGTAAATCGAAAGTTCTAAGTGCATAGTCAGTGCGGCAATACAGGTCGAAGCCAGCACGATGAATTCTTTTCTGTCGTGTCGAACCACATCGAGAATATGGGGCACATCAATAAGGTTAAACGCCACAACCAGCAGGATACCCGCCATCCCGGCAATAGGGATGTACGCGGCATATTTAGCGAAAAACAACATGATGACCGCAAGGAAAATGGCGGCAAACACTGCCGCTAACGGGGTCTTGGCTCCGCTCGCATAGTTCACACCACTGCGCGTGAATGAACCGGAGGACACGTAACAGGAGAAAAACGAACCCGCGATGTTTGATAACCCCTGCCCGATAAACTCTTTATTGCTGTCGATGTTCTGCTTGGATTTTAAGGCGACTGAACGGGCTATGGAGATAGCTTCGACCAACCCGAGTAGAGCCACGGCAACAACCCCACTGATCATAGAATCATAAGGAAAGGCTGAAACATCAGGGACAGAAAATGGAGGAAGACCGCCAGAGACTTCACCCACTAATGAAATATCAAACCCAGCACCATTCATGCTGAAAGCCAGTGCCATTGATACCATCATGGCGATCAGCATATAAGGCAATCGCGGCGAAAGGTCTTTGATCACGATACAAGTCAAAATGGTCACCACACCTATCAAGAGCGGTGCGATATGGAAGTCATTCAGGTGTTGCCATCCTAATACAAGATTGTCTACAGCGGTTGCACCGGATGGGTAGTTCAAACCCAGCATATGCTTGATCTGGCTGGCGCTAATAACGATCGCAGCACCCGCAGTAAAGCCCAGTACCACGGAATGAGACACAAAGTTAACCACCGCCCCAAACCGAAGAAGCCCCAATACCAACTGAACAATGCCTGCAAACAAGGTGAGAGAAATCGCGAGTTGTATATAGAGATCGCTGCCTGGCGCAGCAAACTGACTGACCGTTGTAAAAACGATAACTGATAAAGCAGCAGTGGGACCTGAAATTAAATGATGAGACGAACCGAATAGCGCGGCAACCACAGCCGGGATGATTGCCGTATACAAACCGTATTCAGGTGGCAGACCAGCAATCATGGCGTAAGCCACACCTTGTGGCAGAACAATGATGGCACCCGTTAGCCCTGCCAGTAGATCGGCTTTTAAAGTCGACGCACTGATGCTTTTCCCCCAGGAGATAAAAGAGAAAAAGCTCTTAGCTGTTAGGCGCTGTTTTTTCATTGAAGACGCTCCGATTCGCTCAACCACTTACTGACTGATTTGACGTCATTATACGAATAAAAAACGCACCAACAACATTTTTAAAAAGCCGTTTCATTTATTTTTATGATTAAATAGAAATTATGTGACAGGGATTATAAAACGGTATTTCAAAAATTTATCGATAATCATCTCAGTGATAAAGTGAAGCTCATCAAGGGTAACGTCCCTGCCTTTAGTCATAAGAGAGAACAAACAATGGAAGTACGCCAAGCTATTCACAGCGAGCATGCGAAAACGCTAGGAACAGAAGCACTTAGAGATGAGTTTCTGGTAGAGAACATCTTTGTTGCCGACCAACTGACGTTAACATACAGCCATATTGACCGAATCATTTTTGGTGGTGTGCAGCCAGTTGAAACCACAGTTGAGCTAGACCCGGAACTGGGTGCTAAAATCGGCGTAGATTACTTTCTGCAACGAAGAGAACTTGGCTTAATCAACGTAGGTGGCGATGGTGTAATCGTGGTTGATGGCGAAGAATACAGCATCAATCATCAGGAAGCGCTATACATTGGACAGGGTGCAAAAGAAGTGACCTTCTCTAGCGTCGACTCAGCAAACCCAGCTAAGTTTTACTACAACTGTGCCCCTGCACACACTCATTACCCGAATAAGAAAATTACACTGGAAGAAGCCGCTCCAGTCACTTTAGGTGACGTAGCAACAAGCAACAAACGTACAATTTACAAGTACATTGTTCCTGATGTATTGCCAACATGTCAGCTATTGATGGGTCTGACCAAGCTGGAAGATGGCAGCCTTTGGAACACCATGCCGTGTCACACACACGATCGCAGAATGGAAGTGTATTTCTACTTCAACATGGATAAAGACGCAGCCGTATTCCACTTTATGGGTGAACCTAAGGAGACTCGTCACTTGCTGATTCACAATGAGCAGGCAGTGATCTCACCAAGCTGGTCGATTCACTCTGGTGTTGGTACTCAGGCGTACACCTTTATCTGGGGTATGGTTGGAGAAAACCAAACCTTTACCGACATGGACCACATTCCTGTCGAAGACCTAAGATAAGCTAAGGTCTTATTTTCTGCCTGACCCTATCCCCCCGTAAAGGCCAGGCAGAGCTATCAACACTGTAGCTTCAATTATTCCCTGGGGGTGCGATGTGTTTATCGTTATTTAGCTTATCGGCACTCAACATAAGTTCGAGTACCAATAACTGGTATTTATCAAGAGTACTCTCATATTCCAACTCAGAGCGAAGTGACTCGTATAAAGCAGCCCGACGAACCTTCATTTCTTCATTTGAAAACGAGCCTAACGTATTGACCTGCTTAATTTCATCAATACTCATATCGTAGAAATCAATTTTTTCATTTATTTGATCTAATAGGACTTGATACCGTCGGTTGTGAGCACGCCATTCTGCTTCTACAAGTTTATTTCTCATTAATTGAAGGCGCGCACGATTGGTCACCATTTTTTCTACCAAGGAGACTTTTAAGTCCATTATTGGTAGCGAATCCTGAATCTCAAATCCTCTCTCTGACACAAAGTACCTGCCCACAGAGACCAGAACCAACAGTAATACAGCATAGATAGCAATGATTTTATACAAAAGAGGAAGGCTACTACCCCGATAACGATATGACCTCGTTACGATGCCTCGTTGCCTTTTGTCTTTTGTCTTTTGTCTTTTGTCTTTTGTCTTTTGTCTTTTAGTTTATTCGTCCTAACGACTATTTCATTATCACTACCGACAACATCCTTGTTTAAGTTACACATATTGTCACCCAGTAAACCAATCGTTCAGGAGGACATTAGCCAACAACTTACAACACCTTTATCCACACTATAAATATGGAAATACCATACTAGCACAACTATTCCGTGCTGCTTAAACACCTCTATCGCAAAGAACAACCATTGTGAACAAATCCACATTTCTGACTAAGACAACTCCATTCTGGCTTAGTCGCCAACCTTACTGAGTGAGAAAGGCTAGTCTGTTACGGGTTATCTCTCAGGGTATTAAGAGTCGCTGTAATATATTAAATTCTAATGTTTCAACGCTTAACAAACTATGCTTCGTTGTAATAACAATAATGTTAGACCGTATATTTTAGGTGCATTACACAACTGAGCATTACTGTGAAAAAGCTACCTTGTAGGCACATGGAAACCACGATTAAAGAACAATCAAAACAAATGAATCTTCTAAACTAGATATTGAAGCCAGTACAAAAATTAATGGATAGACAAGAGTAAATAAAAGTTAATCTGAAAATTTTATAGAATAAAAGCCTGTAACAAATACATTTAAATATAGATTAAACAGTTACACAAAAAGCTCATAACAAAATAAAATAAGCTCAAAAACTTAGCAACAGAAATCAGAGAATCATAATTAAAACGCAATTTCAATATATTTTTTAATTTAATTATTTCACTTATATTACAAAAAAACGATATAACCTTTATTTTTAACAAAATAAAATAAATCAAAAATATTTTACAACCAATTGTTATTAAACAACTAATAACAAAAAACGCATTCAAGCCCCTTAATCAGCAAAATACCTAACCACTTATTTTGTAAGGTTTTTGATAAATACTAAACGGCATGTTATATAGGTGCACTTTTGACATATTTATAATCCAAGTGATAACATTTTACAAATATGAATAATTACAAAAAATCACACTTTCTTACACCAAATTTTTAAGGAGAGATTTGAGAAAAGAGTTTACTTCAGTTAATAACATTTCAAACAAACGTTTATATTTAAATTATTTTTTCACCTATAGATTATGTATTTCAAAGTTGACTGGCTTCTTATTCGACAACATCGAATATTTAGTTACTTATTACGCATATATAAAAGTCAACAGTAGATTTACGAGGAGTTCTTATGGGCGCACTTAAGTTATTCATACCACTTGTAATCATTATATTAGTTGGCTGTGACGCAGAGTCAGAAACAAAAACAGTGTCTTCAAATGGCACTATTGTGTCAGATCAGAATAATAATTCATCACAATCTCAGGAAATCAAAACCGTTCAACCAGAAGAAAATTCTACATCCGTTGACGGTAACGAAACATCTAACACCAACAAGCATGAATCGAAACCACACCAAAATGTCCCCAGTTCTGGTACTTCTGATGAAAGCGAAACTGAGTCAAACAATGAAGTAGAAGAACCCGAAATAGATCATTCTCCCCACACCACCACAAGTGCCCATAAAACCGACAATACCGCAGATGACTCCGCTGAAAGCGAGTCCGAATCCAGCAATGATATTGATGCACCTGATATAAGGCACCCCCATGCTGAAACCAGTAATGACACAAACGATGCAAATAACTCCTCTACCCAATCCGAAACTACCGAAAATAAAGAGCAAGTTGAAGCCGAATCCACTGAATCGACTAGCACAAATACTTCCTCGGAAACTACCAGTTCAGAGCAGACCACCAGCGAGCAAGTTACTTCCGAACCCACTGAGACGAACAGTACTGACAGCACTTCTGAATCAACCAGTTCGGAGCAAACCACAAGCGAGCAGGTAGCTACTGAGACTCAAGTAAACATTGAGAATTCAGAACAAACTTCGACTCAATCGGAAGCTACAGATAGTACCGAGCAAACTACTTTCGAACCCACTGAGACGACCAGTACTGACACCACTGCTGAATCAACCAGTTCAAAGCAAGCCACCAGTGAGGAAGTGACTACTGAGACTCAAGCAAGCATTGAGAATACAGATCAAACTTCGACTCAACCGGAAGCTATAGATAGTACCGAGCAAACTACTTCCGAACCCACGGAGACGACCAGTACTGACAGCACTTCTGAATCAACCAGATCGAAGCAAACTGCCAGCGAGAAAGTGACTACTGAGACTCAAGCAAGCATTGAGAATACAGAACAAACTTCGACTCAATCGGAAGCTATAGATAGTACCGAGCAAACTACTTCCGAACCCACGGAGACGACCAGTACTTACAGCACTTCTGAATCAACCAGTTCGGAGCAAACTGCCAGCGAGAAAGTGACTACTGAGACTCAAGCAAACATTGAGAATGAAGAACAAACTTCGACTCAATCGGAAGCTAAAGACAATACTGAGCAAGCTACTTCCGAACCCACGGAGACGACCAGTACTGACAACACTGCTGAATCAACCAGTTCGGAGCAAACTGCCAGCGAGAAAGTGACTACTGAGACTCAAGCAAACATTGAGAATACAGAACAGACTTCGACTCAATCAGAAACAACAGATAACACTGAGGAAACTGCTACCGAATTTACTGAGACAGCTAGTCCTGACAGCACTTCTGAGCCTTCTAGTTCAGAACAAACCACTAGCGATCAGGTGACGACTGAGACTGAATCAGACACTTCTGAAGAATCCATTTACGCGTATGACGACAAAACTACGTTATATAATTTGTCCCTAAGCTCTGAAATGGACACGGTTCCCGAAAATCACTCGATTCAATTAAGCCCTAGAGGCATCCATGGAGACGGTTCAAGTTCGTCTCTGATTGGCAAACCGCTGGTATGGCATATTAGTGACAGTTACGTTGCTAGCGTAAATGAGTCTGGAGAACTAACCGGACATGCAAGAGGAACCACTACTGTATCGTTTACCATTGATGGTTTAACGAGCAACACCATTACTATTACCGTCACTACGGGTCTTCTACCATGTGGAGGACAAATCAATGATACGGATATGTACAATGCTGGCGGATACTGCCTTAAGGTCATAGAAGGTTATTCCGGTGAAGCGGTTAATAAGTTGTTTACCGCAACACCAAGCCTTGAGGTGATGGATAAACTTGGTTACAAGTTAGATGACTCACGATACAACTACGGTCGTTCTTATGGCGCTATTTATCGGGAAACTCGTATAGATGGGGAATTTGCTCGCTTTAGATACGATGGTTGGGGCTGGCAAGATAACCCAGAAAGCGCTGACTTTGGTCGCTATGGGCAATTAGATCGATACTGCGAAGAACTTGGAACACTAAAATTCTTGGGGCGCACTAATTGGAAAAGACCAACAAGATACGAGTTGTACAGCCTGGTTTACTCACTGGGAGATCTTACGGCAAACTATGGCTGGCCAGCGTATTACGAGTATTGGACCAATCATCCCGCTAAAGAAAGCAGATTTTACTCTGTAGATTTAGTGAACAACATTACCAAGTCTCATTCTACTGGTCTAAAAAATTACGCGTCTTGTGTTTCCTACAATGACTAAAGCGAGAATATGCTACGTGAGCTAAATAAACTGATCTCGCAACCTTTTAAGCCAGCAGGATAACTGCTGGCTTTTGTGTTTCCTACGGTTTCAACATTGCCGATTTTATAGTTTGTCGGCTCCGCCTAGATATATTGTTGGTAACAGCAAATCTTTGACATTAACATGTAAGATCAAGCTCCAGCCACAACCTGTCTTTGTGTTGAATGCCATTCTCGAAAATAGGCTCCGGGTAATGCTCAAGAAAGTAATCGCGCTCAACTCGGATCACCCGAAAGCCAGTGCGTTGGTAAAACGTCAGTTGGTGCCCAAACGTACCCGTACCTAAACTCACCTTCTTAAAACCTTCTTTTTTCAATTCCTCGATAGTGAAATTCAGTAACTGGCTTCCCAGCTTTCTCCCCTGTTGTGATGGCCAAACCGCAATGTTCATTAGTTCACATTCTGTTTCGCTAGTTGGTTTACATACGCAAGCAGCCAGCACCATGTAATTTTCAGTCACCGCAAAACAGTGAGCCTGATGCAGGTACTGCTCTATTGCACTGTTATCGGGGTCGGCTTCAAGAAGAAGTTCAATCGGAATGGAGGTCGAGGCTATTCGGGTGAGTTTGATCATGAGTAAGTTAGTAGAGAATTAAGGGGAAGACGTTCCCCTTAATTTAACTCACCGTATATAAAAATCATATGAGCTGTGATTTAAAAAACTCTACAGTTCGGCTCCATGCGAGCTCGGCTTCCTCTTTCGAATACCTTCCCGTGGAATCGTTGTGGAATCCATGCTGAGTGTCTTTGTAGATGTGTGCCTGATAGCTTGCATCTATCCGCTTTAGATCGTCTTCGTATTCTGGCCAGGTAGCGTTAACCCGTTTGTCATTTTCAGCAAACTGCAGCAACAGCGGAGCCCTGATGTTTTGACGAATGTCCTTCGCGGCTGGTGTTCCGTAGAAAGGCACTCCTGCTTCAAGACCATCGCCTAGTGTTGCAGCCAGCATATTGACGACGTAGCCGCCAAAACAGAACCCGACGGCGCCCAGTTTCCCTGAACTGTTCTTGTAGCTTTTCAGGAATTTCGCCGCTGCAATAAAGTCTTCTTCGATTTTGCCGCGCTCTAGCGATTTCTGCATCGCGCGCCCTTCATCATCATTACCGGGGTATCCCCCTAATGGATGCAATGCATCTGGCGCGAACGCAATAAAACCAACTTTCGCCAACCTTCTCGCGACATCTTTTATGTACGGGTTAAGCCCTCGGTTTTCGTGAATAACCAGAACAACGGGCAATGGACCTGATTTGTTGGCAGGTTTCACCATGTAACCCCTGCCCTCACCATGCCCTTGAGGCGATGCGAAGGTCACGTATGTTGCTTTGATATCGGGATCGTTGAATGAAACTTGCTTGGCAAGTGCGTAGTTAGGAATTAAAGCGGACGTCAGTGCCGTCATGGTAAAACCGAGTGCAACTAATCCACCAAGACGAGACATAAACTCTCGGCGATCAATTAATCCATGGGCGTATTCGTCGTACCAGTCAAACGCTTCCTGCGGTATTGGTCTATCAGACATAGTCACTCCTTTTACTCTGCGTGTGGGGTCGTTGTTTATCACTGTATAAGACAGCTTATTCACATGACCCCATTACTATAGCCACCCTTGCAGGCGACGATGGTTATTTACAATTCTTTACGCAGAAGTTAGGAAATGAGTGCATTACTGAAGAAAGAAAAATGCACTCTGATGCTTATAGGAAATCGATTTGCCCAAGCATCCACACACCTAGAATAACGAAGACTCCACCCATGACTTTGTGCTGGTAGTGCCTGAACTTTTTGCTCTCTAAAAGTGGTTTGCCCAAGGTGCCCGCCAGTGCCACCAGCAGTAAATTAAACGTTAATCCGAGTATATTGAGCAGTAAGCCCAGAGCCATCATTTGCTCGCCCGAACTAGCCGCAATGTTGCCTGAAACAAATTGAGGCAGGAAAAGCACAAAGAACATCAGCGCTTTCGGGTTTAACAGGTTGCTCAGCAGCGCTCGCTGGTAATAAGCGCTGGCAAGTTGATTCTGATTCGATGTCTCTGGGGTCAGTGCAGCAGAGGAGGTAAAACAATCTGCCCCCATTTTTAACAGATACACACCACCAACGACATTCAAAACTGTCAGAGCAACTGGACTCATGGCGATAAGTGCTGATACACCAATCGCAGCCAGAATGGTCAAGATCACTCCAGACGTGGCATTGCCCAGGCTGGCGAACAATCCCACTTTTCGCCCATAGCTCATGCTTGAACTGGCAATGAGTAGCATGTCGGGACCGGGAATCAGAAGTAAAGCGAGTACCGCTGTCAGATAGACAGGGAGTATGGATAAATCGATCATGTTGAGATTTGGAACGAGAACAGGCGCGGAATTTTATATCAACCTAACCGACAATATCCATACTATGAATCAGTTAATTACACTCAAATAGCGTTAAGTGCTGAAAATGCCATCAGATAACCGTGACACGATGGAGTTTTCTTGGTGTATCTCCATAATCAATCACAGCATAATGCTGGGTGACCCGGTTATCCCAAATCGCCATGGCATTATCCGCCCATTTGTAACGCACCTGAAATTCAGGCTGCCTAGCTATCGCGAAGAGTTTATTAAGTAGTGTCTGGCTCTTCTCTGGTTCTAGCTCATTAAATTTGCGCGTGAATTGCTCGTTGATGTAGAGAGTTTCTTTTCCGGTTTCGGGATGTTGCTGCACCACATTATGTATAACCGGAGGGTTATCTCGAGACGTTTTCACGACGTCTTTATGCCAGTCCAGCTCAACTAGATCGGGATTGATGTCTTCAAATGCAACCAGAGAATGGGCTGCTGTCAGTGCTCTGAGTGAATCCTGCATTTCACTGTCGAGGGACTCAAACACAGCAGTCATAGAACACCACATGGTGTCACCACCAACAAGTGGCAAATGTTGGGCGTGTAAAAGCGAACATTTGGAAGGATTACTGCGCCACGTGAGATCCGTATGCCACAAACTTTCCAGCGGCGCGTTGCCGCGAGTGGTTTCAATCACACATACCTGTGGATGAGAAGGCACGTTAGGAAAGAATGGATGAATCGGTTCTAGCTCTCCAAAACGACTCGCAAGGAAAAGGTGCTGCTCCGGCGTGAGAGTCTGTTTTTCTATGAATACCACCTGATGAGCCAGAAATGCCTGATATAAGGCTTCAAAGTCTGAATCGGTACAATGCGCCAAGGAAAGCCCGTGAATGCGAGCGCCTATATGAGGTGTTAGTGGTTCAATCTCGATCATGCTGATACGTATTTCCTGTTAGAATTATGGAGTGTTAAATCCAATAGACCGGATATCTGTGAATTTTCTTGAGCGATTAAATGTTTATTTTTACCACTCTGACCGTGAAAAAAAGTGGACAGAAGATCCCGCCCGTATTCTTGGCTGGAGCAGCGAACAAACGCAGTTTGCCAGATTTTCAGTGTTTGAGAAGTCACTCAACCTACGCGACAAGTCCATCCTAGATCTTGGGTGTGGCTATGGCGATCTGGTCCACTTTCTTAGAGTCAAACAACCCATCAAGCATTACACAGGTATCGACTTTCACAAGAGTTTTATCAAACAGGCGAAACTAAACGCCGATAATTCTATGCGGTTTCTACACGGTAACTTCGCGCAAATGCGCTTGCCTGTTCACGACATCACCATCGCTTCAGGTTCATTGAATTACCGCAGCAATAATAAGAATTATCTTCCCACTGTCATACGTGCAGGCTTTTCTGCCAGCCGGGAAGCATTTGGCTTTAATTTGCTGGACAGTGACTATTTCAGAGAAGACCGATTGCTGCAAGCGTATGACCCAAAAGAGGTTCTTTCGATATGTCGCAATTTGACGGACGATGTAGAGATCATCCGCGACTATATGGAAGAAGATTTCACCATCATCATGAAACCATCATGATGCCGCGCGAACACATGAACCGTATATGATCTGCCCTTTCCCTTTCTTTTTGGCTTGATACAGAAGCACATCGGCACGAGCGAGTGCATCCCTTGGGGAACTGTCTTCGCTAATGAAACAGACGCAACCACCTGAAAAGCTAATGGCTTCAGGAAGATTTAGCGTTTCTTTCTGTATCGAGTTAAAGGTCTCGTATAAGCGGGACATCACACCATCGACACTTTCTGTTCTTGTGTCTTTAAGCACCAGACAAAATTCATCGCCGCCATGGCGAAAAGCAATATCATCGGATCGAAGGGTCTTTTCTATCGCTTTTGCCAGCAGGTGAAGCAACTTATCGCCCATCTGATGACCATAGGTATCGTTGATGTATTTAAACCCATCGAGGTCGAACAAGACGATACAGGAAGTAGCTTTGGACTCCTGATACTTTTCAAACAGTGTCTGGCTCATTTCGTCGAGCATTCTCCGGTTGTTCAGCCCGGTTAATGAATCGACATAAGCAATCTGATCCAGCTCCAGTAGCTTACTCACGTCTGAAAAAATCCAGATTCTTCCTTTCCCCACTCGCTTGTCTTCATACGGGGCGCTACGACGCATAAAGGTTCTCCCGTCGTTAAACTTAAGGAGATCCTGAGAAGCTTCGTCTGAGTTATAGAGCCGGTTGACTTCTCTTAGGAACACCTCCGGCTCTTCGAGCTTTCCCAGAACAAACTGGAGCATTCGGTCATCATCTTTGGAATCGATTAATTTGCTTGGGATTCCCCACATCTGTGCAAAGCGAGCATTGGAGTAAATTACTCCTCGATTACTATCTGTAATCAAAACACCATCTGGCATTGTGTTTAAGGCGGTTTTATATATGTTTGAATACATCGACACCTCACATATAAATAAGCTTTCCATAATAAACTTATCAATATAAATATAGACCGGATTTCAGTACTTCTTCATTTCATTTGTATTCGAATAGAACGAATATGCGAAGTAGAACAAGAATGAGTGGATTTTGAGAAACGGAGAAGGTATGGGATGTCGAAACCGCTTATACCATAGCGAGAGAGCATTCCGCCAACATAAAAAAACCGGTGAGTCATCACCGGTTTTAGACTTGTCAGGTGTGTGTTTCTACCCCACCTTTGCCAACTTTCGGTCGGCAGTCTCCTCTTCTGGAGATTCAGAGAAAATGTCAGCGACAGCGCTACGCTCCAGTTCCCCTTTCAGGTTACCTTCCTCATCGACTACTGGCAGAGAGTAGTCGCAGCACATGGTGTCTGGCAGAACTTCTTCCAGAACCGCATCCGGAGATACCGCTGGCACTTCTTCATATAACTCATCGCAAATTACCGTGCGGTCTTTCATCGCCGCGGCATCTTGCAACCCTTCTTTGGTGAGTACGCCCTGATAACCATCTTCGGTGACATGGTAAGCGTATTCATTCTTAAGCTGCTTCATCTGCACCAATGCTTCTTCAATGGTTTTTGCCGATACGCGATAAGCAGGCGGCTGCATGACGGTTTCTACCGTTAGAGCACGCGCTCGGTTTACATCTTTAACAAAGGCTTCGACATACTCGTCTGCGGGTTGAAGAAGAATCTCTTCTGGCGCACCAACCTGCACTAGCTGTCCATCTTTCAGAATCGCAATGCGATCCCCCAGCCTAAGCGCCTCATCGAGATCATGGGTGATAAAGACGATGGTTTTATGCAGCTTTTCCTGCAGCTCGATAAGTTGATCCTGCATTTCACTACGAATCAACGGGTCGAGCGCCGAGAAGGCTTCGTCCATCAATAGAATTTCAGCATCCGTACACAAAGCACGAGCAAGACCAACACGTTGTTGTTGACCACCTGAAAGCTGCGACGGATATTGATTTTCATACCCCTTCAAGCCCACGGTTTCTAGCCACTCCATCGATTTGGCAACACGTTGTTTTTTATCAATACCCTGAACTTCCAAGCCATATGCCACGTTTTCGATTACGGTTCTATGAGGCAATAAACCGAAGCGCTGGAATACCATGGACATTTTATGACGACGAAAATCTTCCAGCCCTTTAGTGTCCAGGCTCATTACATCAATACCCTCAACGATGATTTTGCCTTTGGTCGGGTCAATCAACCGGTTGAAGTGGCGAATGAGTGTAGACTTACCTGAACCAGACAAACCCATGATGACGAAAATTTCGCCTTTGTTGATTTTAAGGTTGATGTCCCTAAGCCCTACGGTGTGTCCGGTGTCTGCCAGAATGGACTCTTTTGAGTCACCATTTTCCACTCGTTCGATAACCGACATGGGTTTCGTACCGAATACTTTGGAAAGCTGACTGATTTCAATGAGTGGCTTAGTCATGTTTAAGCCCTCCTAAATGAGCCTGAGTACGCTTTGCGTAAGCTTGAGAAGCGCGGTCAAACAGAATCGCCAGTGCCACAATGGCAAAGCCATTTAACAAGCCCAATGTGAAATATTGATTGGTGATGGATTTCAGAACCGGTTGACCTAACCCTTTCACACCGATCATAGATGCGATAACCACCATAGAAAGTGCCATCATGATGGTTTGGTTAATACCTGCCATTATCGTTGGCATCGCCAGTGGCAGCTGAACGCCCCACAACCTTTGCTTTTTGCTGGCACCAAATGCCGTAGCAGCTTCAAGCACCTCTCGGTCTACCAATCGTATACCCAGATTGGTCAGTCGAATAACAGGCGGAATCGCATAAATCACCACGGCAATTAGCCCCGGTATTTTGCCGATACCCAATAGCATCACTACTGGTATCAGGTAAACAAACGCAGGCATCGTCTGCATAATATCGAGCAATGGCGTCACCACCGACTGGACACGGTTTGAACGCGCCATGGCAATGCCTATAGGAATGCCGATAACAATGGAAAGCAGCGTACAAACCGTAATGATACTCAGAGTTCGCATGGTGTTTTCCCACATGCCGAAGTAACCGATCAATAACAGGGAGACAAAACAACCCAGAGTCAGCTTCCATGAACGACTGGCAAGGTAAACTAAGCCCGTACACACCGCGAGAACGATAAACCAAGGTGTTGAGATAAGGAGCTTTTCAAACCAGACGAGAAAGGTGAGGAGCGGGTCGAATATGGATTCAATTAAATCCCCATATTCACGAGAAAAATCTTTGTATGCGCCATCCAATGTTTTTCGAATGGTTCTCAGATCGGCGCGATCCATTTCGGGGAAACTGGTTAACCAGCTACTGTCAGACATAATCAATCCTTTACCAACCGGGGCAATAAGACCCTCTCACTGCCCCGGTGTACTACTTTGTACGGTCTTGGCAATTTGCCAGACCAACTCTGCGCTATTAAAGCGCTTTTTCTACCTTGCTGATGACGTCTTTAGATACCCACTGATGCCAGATTTGCGGATACTCACTTAGGAAGTGCGCCATGGCTTCTTCGCTGTCAGCCTGGTTGTCTTCCATCCACGCCAGCAGTTTGTTCATGTCAGCATTGGTGAACCCACGCTTAGTGAAGTAGTCGTATGCCGCTGGAACGCGAGCCGCAAATTCTTCGGTTGTCACCGTATGCACAGGTGAAGGCGGGTACATGGTTGGTTTTGGATTTGCACACTCTTCCTGGGTGGTACAGCCAAGATACTCTTCAACACTGACGCCACTACCAAAATCGACTTTAACCATCTCGTATTTACCGAGGATCGCCGTTGGAGCCCAGTAATAACCAAACCATGCCTGTTCACGTTCGTAAGCTTTAGCAATAGAGCCGGATAAACCCGCACCTGAACCTGGGTCTACAACACTGAATCCAGACTTCTCTAGATCAAGTGCGTTGAAAAGGTTACCTGCCGAAATCTGACAGTTCCAACCAGCCGGGCAGCTATAAAATGCAGATGAATCTGGATCTTCTGGATGTTCAAACAACTTAGCGTGCTTTTTCACCCCTTCAATGGTTGCCATTTCGGGGTACTTTTTGACTAAGTAAGACGGCACCCAAAAGCCTTCTTCGCCACCATTAACTAGGGCTTTGCCTGCATAACGCAATCGTCCTTCTTCAACACCTTTGTCCAGTGCTGCTTTCAGGCTGTTACTCCAAAGCTCTGGAGCCACATCTGGCTGTCCTTTTTCAATCATTGAGGTTCCTGTTGGCATGGTATCGCCAGGAACGAGCTCGGCATCACATCCAAAACCGTGCTCCAGAATAAAGCGGTCAATATTGGCGATAAGACTTGCTGAGTTCCAGTTCATGTCGGCAATAGATACTTCGCCACACTCTTCAGCGCTTACGGTTGATGTACCGCCTAATGCCAATAATGCCAACGCGGTCAGTTTCAATTTCATCGAGCTTCCTTCCTCTTTATTAATTCACTCAAAATAAATTTATTTAGAGCACTAAGCATATCAACACGTAATACACCATTTGATTGTGCAACAGATGATCGTAAAACCCAGTGATGTCTGGCATCTTGTTGAGTCGATCTTCACTCCCATTGACAAATTGGTTAGTACTCTAAATATATACTTAAGTATAGTCAACGAATTCAAAGATCTAGAGATATAAAAAAACCAGTCCATTTCTGAGACTGGTTTTTGCTGTTTTAGTCTCTAAAGTGGCATCAATATCACTGAGAAAGTGTTGGTCCCCAGCGCACTTCGTTCCCTTCTTCAGGCTTGGCGGGAACGTTTAAAGACAGGATTCCAGATACCAGAGCCATTGCCGCCCCAACCAGAAAGACGCTTGGTGGAGATACCAGCCACAAGAAGCCAAATGAGACGGGAATGACCACGGCGGCTATGTGATTAATCGTAAATGCAACGCCAGCCGTAGACGCCATATCCGCTGGATCAGCAATTTTCTGGAAGTAGGTTTTTATCGCGAGGGCAAAAGCAAAAAACAGGTGGTCGATGATGTACAACGCAGCCGCCCATTCGGCGGTTTCTACAAACGCATAGCCCACAAACACACAAATCAAACCTGCGTATTCAAATATCAGGGCATTTCGCTCGCCGAAACGAGCAATCATCTGACCAATCTTCTTCGCAAACAGCCAGTTAAACGCATAGTTAACCAGGAAAAGGAGGGTAATCTCTGCGGCGGTATAACCGAATTTCTCTACCATTAAGAACCCGGCAAATACCACAAAGATCTGTCTGCGAGCGCCGCTCATAAATGTCAAAGCGTAATACAACCAGTAACGCTTTCTTAAAACCAGAGACTTATTCTGCTGAGTATGAGATTCAAACTCAGGAAACGACATCATGATAAACGCGATAATGATTAATGCAGCTCCTCCTGCAAGTAGATAAACCCACTTGTATTCCATCTCCATAAGCTCTAACACAACCCAAAGACCGCCATAAGTACAAAGTGCAGCCAAAGACCCGACCGAGATAAGTTTTCCTAAAAATTCCGGCGCTTCTTCTTTGGTCAGCCATTGCAGAGAAAGGGATTGTTTCAGCGTTTCAAAATAATGAAAGCCGACAGACATGAGTAATGTTGTGCACAACAGCCCAACAAGGGAAGGAAAAAAGCCAGTGATCGCTGTCCCTGCAGCCAACATAATAAGAGAGAGAATAATAAACCGTTGCTCACGTAGGAAAAGCAGAATAAAGACGGCAGTAAACGCCAGAAAGCCAGGAATCTCACGAACACTCTGTAACAGACCAATATCTGCACCAGTGAAGTTTGCTTTTTCTATAACGAAGTTATTCAGCAATGCCTGCCAGCTTGAAAAAGCGATGGGCACAACGATTGATACAAGAATTAAAAAGTTATGAGGCGTTTTCCAAGTTCCTGACTTGGTGGAATTTGCTTTAGAATGATCCATATTCTGACCGGGCTACACTGTTTGTTATCAACCATTTAATCAAACGTTACATTTTAAGTCACTTAATAATATCTTAGACAAACATTAGAGGTACTTTTCCAAGCCATGACATCTTCCTTAACTGTCGCGACATTTAACCTATTTAACTTCATCGAGCCACCTAATGCGTTTTACGAGTTCGATAACATATACAGCTGCGACGAATGGCAAAGAAAATGCGACTGGACTGAAAAAGTACTTCGTGAAACATGTGCTGATCTTATTGGCTTTCAGGAAGTATTCAGCGCTGGGGCACTTGCTCAGCTATGTAAACGACAGGGATACTCTCATTTTAAAACTGTCGATACACCAGCCGTAGAAAGCGATTACGTGTATTTCAGCCCCGTCACTGGGTTGGCATCTAAACTTCCCATCCATTCCTGTTTCGGGTTGAGAATAGACAAGCATGTTCAGAAAGCACTTGGGTTTGATTCCAGTGTCAGGTATTCGAGAATGCCACTTCACGCCACAGTCCGTCATCCTAAGCTAGGCTTAATCGATGTTGTGGTTGTTCACTTAAAATCTCAGCGCCCAATGGACGTCGAAAATGAAGGGGCGCAGTATTCTCGCTATACGAATGATTACATTGGATCCGTGCTCTCCAGCCAGCAGCGCAACGACGAAGCCATGGCACTGAGGTATCAACTTAGACAAATTAAAGCTCAGAATAAACGTCCAATGATTCTGATGGGCGACATGAACCAGAATATAAACTCGCCTTCTGTTCAGTGCTTAATTGAACCGCAGCAACACTTTACTGACCGCGACAGTCAAAAACTCTACCTGAGCGACTCCTGGCAGATTGCAAAACTTGATACCCCACGTCAGCCTTCTCACTATCATGGAGAAAGCGGAAATGTTCTGGATTATATTCTTCTATCCCAGGAGTTTTCGAGTGCAAAAATTCAGCATAAAACCCTCGATAAACATCTCGTACAACCTGAATATGATGAAGATTCGATGGGCAGCGATCATGGCATTGTTGTTGCTTTGATAGAAATATAAATTAACCATTGATTTTGCTTAACTTTTTTCGGTATGTTGATTATTCATTCATTCAAAAGATGCAGAAAAATGAACTGATACATGTAGAAAAAGGAGAGCAGTATGGAAATTATAATCCGACCAACAGAAATAAAAGATGTGGATGCTTTGTGCGAGATTTACACCCAGCCAAAAGCACATCGTGAAACCTTACAGCTCCCTTTACCTTCACCGCAAATGTGGCATAAACGCATAAGTAACATTCCTGAACACGTTTATACATATGTCGCAGAAGCAGATGGCAAGGTGGTGGGCAATATCGGCTTTGAGCACATGCAGCGCCCTCGGCTTAGGCATGTCGGTCGGTTTGGGCTTGGCGTTCACGACGATTATCACGGAAAAGGGATTGGCAGCAAGCTGATAGAAACCATCATTCACCTTTCTGATAAGTGGCTGAACCTTCGCCGTATAGAGCTGGACGTGAATTGTGATAATGAACCCGCCATTGCGCTGTATAAAAAGTTCGGGTTTGAAATCGAAGGTGAAGCGATCGATGCTTCATTCAGAGATGGCGAATTCGTCAACGTTTACCACATGGCGCGCATCAACCCAGCACACAAGAATTAAAAGTGCAGACACAAAGCAGCGGCTATACCGCTGCTTTTTGAATTTAGATTACTTAAACACAGAAATGACAGTCTTCTTCCGAAAGACCAAACACTCCCGAGCGTTTTTTCATATGCTCTTTACCCGCTTCAATTCCCATCTCATAACCAGCCAGTAACGTGCTTTTTCTCATTGTGAATCGACCCACTTTGAAATGCTCATCTGGCGCAATAACACGAACAACACAGCCTTTCGGTGGCTGACGGATGAAATCCAGTGAGGCGTTATAGTTTTTAGCCCGCTGCTTCATCGCCTCGGCAATGTTTGGGTAACGTTTTAGCAGTTGATCCATCAGTTTTGGAAACTTCATCTCTGGCATGTTGTAGGACAAGGGGTGAGACAGGATAACGGTAATGTCTCTGGCACCTCGTCGATAAGCCTCTCGAACCGGAATTGAGTCCGCTACGCCACCATCGGTGTAGCATCCACCAGAGAAGCAAGGCGTGGTGCGATAAGCAATTGGTAGTGCCGATGTCGCTTCCATTACATCCGCAATATTTGTCGGCTTTATGCGATAGTAATCGGCATTTCCTGTCACGGCATTGGTGACCGCAGCGAACATAGGGATAGACGAAAACAGAAGTTCTTCATCAACAGGATAAAGAGCATTCGCCTGCTCCCATAACCATTTGACATCCACCAAGTCTCCACCACGCACAAATCTGGTTGGATTGAAAAAACGTTTTTGGGTCGCAAGTTCAGTGATGACGCGTTGACTGCGTTTGGGTAATTTAGCCAGATAGCCAATGAGGTTGGAAGCACCGGCAGATACACCAATGGCAAAATCGTAAGGCATAAAATCGTCAATCAGAAAGGCATCCAGAACACCGCTAGCAAATATCCCCCGCATTGCACCACCTTCAACGATCAATGCTCTATTGCCCGATATTTCACTTAACTCAGCCATGCGACAGTACCTTTATTCTTTTGTAAACGCTGATTTGACCACGTTTACAGAGTACTGCAGGGCTTACTATTGATAAATTAGATAATTTCTATCATATCAATCGATGTTTTCGATGGTCACAAATCAAAGTGAAGACGTTTTCCGCTTCAAAAGTAAAATAAACCTTTAAAATCAGTGGTTCACCAAACAGTTTTTCAGCTTGATTACATAGTTGAAGCTGTAAAGTCCCCGATTCAACATCCACATTTCGCAGTATCGAATCTGAGAATTCTAAGTAGTTTTTTACGTAGGGGTAGATAGCTTTAAAAACGCTCTCTTTGGCTGAGAAAATCAGAGTCGCAAATTGCTGTAATGAAAGTCCACTTGTTGGCTGCCAATCCATTTCGGCATCAGAAGCAAACATGGGCATTAGCGTTTCGACTTGCGATTCATCAATCAGGTTTTCTACATCCAGCCCTAGCATAGATACTTCACTGTCATGTGCAACCGTAGCAAGAGCTAAGTTGTCGGTGTGGGAAATACTTCCTAAGTAACCTTTAGGCCAAATAGGTGCCCTATGCTCACCAATAGGTAGTTTGGTGTGAATGACTCCTAAGTCTTGCAGAGCCTCCCTGGCGACAACTCTACCAGCAGTAAACTCGGCTTTCCTTTTTGGTACAGCACGGTTCATTTCTTGGGGCAATTCAATGGCTAATTCGGAAGAATGAGAATCAGAGTATTGGGACACATCAAACTGACGCTGCCAGATTTTGACAGGTCCGAGTGTTCGGATTTGTAATTCAGCCAGAAAAGACATCTTAATCGTTACTTTCCTAGTGGCACTATCATAGGCGTATGGCTGACGGGATCATCTATGATGACGCTGTCCAGACCAAATACCTTCTTGACCAGAGCAGCATCGATCAGGGTTTTAGGCTCACCTTGAGCAACAATCTCCCCTCCGGAAAACGCAATAAGATGATCCGCGTATCGACATGCCTGATTCAGGTCATGCAGCACGGCAACAATGGTGTGTTTCTTTTCTCGATTGAGGCTTCGAAACAATTCCAGCAGATCAATTTGGTGTGCCACGTCCAGATAGGTCGTTGGTTCATCCAGCAAAACCGTTGGAGTTTTCTGTGCCAGTACCATCGCAATCCAGACTCGTTGCTTTTGCCCACCTGAGAGCTCATCCACCTGCCTTTCAGCCAGTTCCGTCACACCAGTGTCTTCCATTGCCTGAGCTACCGCTTCCTGATCTTCCGGGCTCCATTGTTTAAATAGCTTTTGATGGGGGTAACGCCCGCGAGCTATAAGATCAACAACACGAATACCATCAGGTGCCTGAGAGCTTTGAGGCAACAAGCCTAATTCTCTGGCTAATTCTTTTGCTGGCATTTCCTGAATGTTTTTACCATTCAGACACACTTGCCCGTGAACAGGTTTTAGCAAACGACACAGACTTCTTAGCAACGTAGACTTGCCACAACCGTTAGGTCCAACGATTACTGTGAACTTTCCTTCGGGAATACTGAGTTCGAGATCTTCACAGATGACCCGATTTTCGTAGGCAAGTTTGAGGTTCTCACCCTTTAACCGAAATGAAGTGTTGGATTTGGTTGGTGTAGATAGGGTCATAACTTTCTGATTTAACGGTATTAAAAAAACAAAGCAGCATTGAGAGTATCTTCCCCTCAATGCCGCTCAAACGCAACGAATTCTTATTGTGTAATGACTAATGCATGACGAGCACTACACAGTTTCAGAATCGATAACACGCCCTTTTATATCTTCAAGCAACTGGTCACCCTTGGCAGATTTCGCAAACTCGGCAAATAGAGCACTTGTTGTATCAGACAGAAGCTTGACCTGTGCTGGGCTGTAGTTCTTAGACATGTAACTCATCATCACACGCAAAACCTGTTCGCCGTTAACCACTTCTTCTAATACTTCAAATTGCAAACCTAAACCTGATTCACTTTTATCCGGGTCAACCTGTTGGAAATCCAGTCGATCACCGTTAGGTAACTCAAGAGCACCGTTAAACTTATTCTTTGCATGAAGCTGAATGAAGACTTCGAACATGTGACCTTCAACATCGGGTTCACCACCGACAAGCCCCTCTTCGATAAGATCAATAGGGATGTCTGTATATGGCATCGATTCGTTGATATTGTTTTTAACCTGAGCAATCAAGTCAGATACCGTTTGAACACCTGCAAATTTAACCAGATGAACTACGATAGTCGTGAAATACCCGATTGTATCAAAGTACTCCGCGTCTAATCGCCCTGCTGACGGTGTTCCGACAATTAACTTTTCAGGTGCTCCCAAGAAGTGTAGAGATGTTGCAATTGATGCGTAAACAACGTTAAAGAGAGACGCACTTTGAGATTTAGCAAGAGTATATAACCCCTCCCTAACCTCTTTTTCAATCTGAATTTCAACCCATCCACCTTCTGCCACAGAAGTTTCGCCTTTACCTTTCAGAGGGTGATCTTCTGGGAAAATTGGTGTCGCCCAAGGCACGCCTTTCAGGTTGTTTAACCAATAATCTAGATGTTTTTGGTTCATTCCTGAACTTCTCTGCTGACGGGCAAATTCGTGGAATGGTAACGGTTCGCTTCTCCAAACTGGGGGGTTACCTTGCAAACGCTGCTTATACGCGTGTACCAGTTCATCCATCATTAAATTCACAGACCACTCATCAAGTACAATGTGATGGAATAGGAAGGAAAGGAATTGAAGCCCTGTTTCTTTACAGCGAATAAAACGTACTCTAAGTGGCAGTTCATTCTCTAAATCAAAAGCATGACCAGCTTCTTGTTTAAGAAACTCGTCTCTATCTTCAATTTCACATTCATCTGAAGTCCAGAACCACTTGTAATTATCGATTTCCCTTGCGTCAACGACCTTTTGAAGTGGAGCTCCGTTATCATCAAAGAACTGGCTACGTAAGCCTGTATGGCGAACAAGAATATCTCTATATGCTTCTCCAAATACAACTTCATCCACTTCATCAAGAAAACGTAATGCAAATGGCAAATTGAAAATCGTATCTAGACCAAATTTTGAGTACTTGGTAATCGCCTTCCAAAGTGAATTTTGTGCAAATGACAATGGCGCACTAGAAGTCCCAACTTCAGCGTCAAGCTTTTGCTCATCAGTCTGTTCAGAGTCATGAACCACAGCATGTTCAGCCAAAGACTGAGCTGTTGGATAACTAAATAGATCGTTTATATTGACTTCTATATTGTAGGTTGTCAGTAAACGTCCAATTACCCGAGTGGCAATAAGGGAGTGCCCTCCAAAATCAAAGAAATCATCAGTTGCAGTCATTGAATCTGATGCCAATGCTTCTTTAAATTCAGCCAAAATAAGATTAACAGTGTCGGATTGCTGATCTTCAACAATCTTTGTATTCACGTCTAAGGGCTCAATATCTTTGTCACTCTTAGCGTGTTTTGCCAGTTCAGCTGCAGTTGGATGACTGAATAAATCGTTAATGTGGACTTCTATTCCATGATTGGTAAGCAATCGACCAATAACTCTGGTTGCAATTAACGAATGTCCACCGAAATCGAAAAAGTCATCATCCTTCGTCATATTCTCCGATGATAATGCCTCACGAAACTCAACCAATATCACATCTGAAACGGAATGAGTTTGCTCATTGACCTGGCTAGGTAATTCGCTAAAAGCTGTATTCTGCACCTCAGTAACTGGCTTAGCGACTCGTTCACCACCAATGTACGCAATGAACTGCTCGAATAAGTAAGCACCGATATGAGGTGAAACGGATGAGGCTGTGACAAGTTCAAAACTCAGTTCACCTTGTCGGTCAATACCGACACCCAAGGAAATTTCAAACTTAGGTTGAAGAGGTGCGACTGGTAGTTTCTTCGCTTTTACGTCTTCAAGTGATAGATACTCTGCCGGATCGACGAGCCAGGTCACCAGAGCCGCAGATTCAGCAACCGTATCAAAGCCGGCTTCTGATTGATCTGCAGAATTTAAGTGCGCCGCAACTTCAGTGATCGCTTCACCAAGATCAACGTTCAAATTGCCTAAATTCAAATGGGTCAAACCAGACTCAATCATTGAGCCATTGATTTCGTGATCTTTTTGGCTAATGTCTACTGGAATAAATACATTCAGGCTGTCCAGACCATTAGATTCTGATACATATCGGGCAAACAGAACTGCCGTCGCTGAGAGGATTTCTACCTCACTCATCGCTCTTCCAAAGCGTGTTTCGTAGCTGCTTCTTTGGATAGACGTCGAGAACTTTCTTGACACTGGTGCTTGTAGGTAAGACGAAATGTCTTCGCTGACACCCGTTTGTACCAATTCAATGTCTTGTGCAGATCGTTTAATCCAAGGCAAGCGGGAGACCGATAGGTCTTGCGTTTTTGACAGTGGAGTAAAACCAGTCAGTTGCGTGTGTCTTGCTGGGTTATCTATCGCGGAAAGACCATGGTTGTACAAAGAACTCAGCACCTCAAAAGTCTCTTTCCAAGATACCTCACCGTTCAATATTTGGTGGGAAATCACACCCAAGACGATCTCTTTTTCTTCACAAATATAGACCGTGAACTGGATCGGAGATTGGCTTTCAAGAGCGATAGGAGTTGATTGCTTACTTTGAAGATGGAAAATTGCGCCCTGAACAGAATCTACGGCTTCAATATTGATGGTGTGAGACGCAGAGTTCCCTCCCGATTTCAACAATCCAGCATCTTCATCAAACTGATAGCAAACATTAAGGGATGGCACAAATTGAGGAAGTTTGCTTAATGCCGCCACCAACCTACCGATGTTTGTTTTCCCTATGAGGTGGTATGCTGCGGAGTATTGACTTGTTCCATCTTCGTTCTGTTGATGGTGCATCCAAACTCGCTCTTCAAATTCCGTTACTGCGTTGCCACGCCCACTCTTTTCCTGTAAGTGGAGCTTATTATTTGTCATGTTCCTTTCTCCTACTCTGAATGAGTCCAGAGTTGTCCTTTAAGGGAGCCAAAGCCGAATGATTACAGAGACTAGTACTGCTAGATTGGGCTTTCATATTTAGGCGATTGAAATTCAGGGAAGTTACTTTATTCTCAACAAATCTAAATGTAAAGTATTCTCATTTGCATAAATAAAAATTAAATAAGATTCATATGAATAATTTAAAATTGTCTTGATCGTGTTAATAGCCAAATCAAGTAAATGCCACCAACAATACCTGTCATTCGACCGATGGGAACACTCGCTTGGAACGGCAACCACTGAATCAAAATGTCCGCCATTAAGACCAACAATACGCCCATTAGAGCAGAGGAAAGTAGGGATAGTGCTCTTGACTGCCTTAGTCTTGTAACGAGTTGAGGGGCAGCCAACGCTATGAAAGCTATCGGACCTGCTGCGCCTGTTGCCAATGCAGCTAATACTACTGCGAAGAAAATCATCGAAAGGCGAACCCGCTCAACCCGAATTCCCAGTTGAGTCGCGATATCGTCCCCCATCTCTATCATGGACAATGGACGCTTTAATATCATCATCACGGGTAACAGCAACAAGACACCAATAAGTACAGGGTATACGTGTGTCCATGTTCTGGCGTGCAGAGAACCCGCAAGCCAAAGGTTAGCCATTATTGCGTTATCCAGATTGCCCTTTACGAGCATTAAACCATTAAGCGCGCTGAGAATAGATCCTATACCAATACCGGTCAGTATCAATCGATACCCACCGACAACTCCAGCTTTTACAGCCAACAGATAAACGATAACGGCTGTGAGAATTCCGCCTATAATTGCGGCTAATGCAACTTCGAGCGCCCCTTGTTCAAACAACACTATTTGAGCAATTGCCCCCGTTGCAGCGCCAGTCGTAAAACCAATGACATCCGGCGAACCGAGAGCGTTACGTGACACTGACTGAAATACCGCACCAGATAGCCCCAATGCCGCGCCAACAAAAACGGCGGTCAGAACTTTTGGCAACCTGATGTTAAGGATGACCCGTTCTTTAACGCCACCTTCGCCCATCCCAAATATTGCTTCGACAACCTGAATAAACGAGATATTGAATTTGCCAAGTGTCATTGAATAGGCAGAAAGCACACAAACAAACAACAGAAGTATTGATGCTACAAAGATGTGTACAGGCTGATACGAAATAGAAAAACGACCAAAACGCCAGACAAAGCCATTATTCAACTGATAAGAAGAAAAAAGTTGATTAATCATAGTTGGGAAATCTTCCAGCGTTTAACCAAGAATATAAAGAATGGACCTCCAATCAATGCAATCATGATTCCCACGCTTATCTCATTAGGGTAACCAATGATTCTCCCTAATACGTCTGCAACTACAGCCAGAATGGATGCTATAAGTAAGGAAAAAGGCATTAACCAATTATGATCAGGACCGGATATCATACGTGCAATATGGGGGGCAGTAAGGCCAACAAAAGTGATCGGTCCTGCAGCTGCTGTTGAGGCACCGGCCAAAATAATGATAGCTATTGAAGCCAGACTCCATATTTTCAAAGGATTGACACCAAGGGCATGGCCTATATCTTCTCCCAGTGATACGGTATCCAAAGCTTTGCTTAAAGAGAACGCGATAATCATCCCTACAACAATTAACATTGAGGTTGGAATAACTACATCGTAACCACGCCCTTGAAATGAACCTACTGACCAGTGCCGGAACTGCTCAAACACCATCTCATGACTGTTAACAGTAATCATATGAGTTAACGCAAGTAATACGACCGACAACGCTGTACCAGCCAATACTACCCGGACAGGATTGACCCCTTTTCGGACGCCAGCAAGCAAAAACACACCAGCCCCTGCAATCGCAGCCCCGAGCAAGCCAAACCACATGACGTAAACCACTTCATAGAGGTCAAGAAACGCTATCGCCGAAACCACTGCAACGGCAGCCCCTGCATTAACACCCAGTATTCCAGGATCAGCCAGAGGGTTGCGTGTTAAACCCTGCATGACAACCCCAGATACGCCTAGGGCTCCGCCGACTACGATAGCAAGAAGCGTTCTGGGAATTCTCAGGTGCTGAACAAGAAGATGGTCACTATTGCTCTGATCAAACGAGAATATCGCATCTAATGTCACGCTAGGTGAGATGTAGTGCGTTCCGATAAAAAGACTGAAGCAAGAAACTACAAACAGTAGACCTAATCCAATAAAGAACCAAGTACGTCTTCTTTTGTTTCTTGAATCTTTAGACATAATTGAAGGAGCAGCGTTGGTCTTTGCTGTCATCTCAAATATCCTTTATGCATTAGCCCGAATTATTCTGGTCGCCAAACCTTTCAACGATTCCATTAACAATTTCCATCGCACTATACATGTCGATTCGAAACGAATTCATACCCAAGCCAAAAACTTGTTTTTTCTTTACAGAGGGAAGGTTTACAAGAATAGGATCCTGCATAAACGCTTCTGCGCTTTTGTCATTCGCCTCTAACAAAAAGGTAGTCTGAGCTTTAAGCTGCGTAAGGAGCTCAAAGTGTACTCGCAAGAAATCGGAAAGCGGAATTGTATTATCATGCCATTGGCGATTCTGCACCTCCATGTTAAAACCAAGGTCAGAAAGCAACTTCGCGTGAACTCCTGTTTCCAGTGCAATAGCGTTGGTCGCTCCCGCGCCATAATAGGCAACAATATTTGTCTCTCCTTCAGGGATTCTTATTTTACTCTTACTTTCTTCTATAAGTAGGTCGAATTCATCAATACGTTGTTTCGCTTGTTTCTCTAGCCCTGATGCGACTCCAAGCTTGATAGCCAAATCCTGCCAAGATTGGGCAGTGTAATCCAATATGATCGTAGGTGCGATTTGTTGAAATTCTGCTACTTGCTCTCTGGCCGAATCGGCTCCTCGCCATGCAACAACAATTAAATCGGGCTCGTAAATATACGCTGATTCCAAATCAACGCTGCCTGCAGGCCATACGCTTTCAACCTGTCGCTGATTAGCCAAGTCTGCCCATTGCTTAAAAAATTTACCTTCATAGTTAGAAGCGCTAGCAATTAGAGGCGCATCAATAGCAAGTAAAGTTCCGCTTATCGTCACGGATGTAGAAAGAATCCGTTTAGGTTTGGCAGGAATAACTGTTTCGGATCCATCAGCATTCACAAATACTCGAGGATAAGCGTCGGAGGCGTTTAACGTGTTATTTGCAAACACATTTGAGGAAAGTAAAGCCATGCAAAAAATAAAGCATTTAGTTATAAAAGTAATTCTCATTTCGGTTATCATTTACAATTATCTTACTATATGAAGGGGTTATAACTGGATTCAGAGTTACTCTATATCATTTGCTTAGGTTTTTAGACCCTAGGTACTTGTTCTGAATGACGTTAATCTCGGGATATGCTAACTACTTTCATATCGATAGATCAAGATAAATCCCTGAGAAACCTCGTCAAAAACAGTTGATGCTAGTGCGATACCATTTCAAAGGTTTTGCTGTAATAAAAAGGATAATTAGAAGATGAAAGAGAATAAGCAGCTTTGCGTCGGTATGGCTTTAGCCGCTAGCTGGATGACCAAGAATGGTTGGCGTCGCAGCAACAGCGGCATTGAAGATCTCTACTCTACCAATTTCTATGTTGAGCTCGCTAAAAAAGCAGAAAAAGCCAAATTAGATTTTCTGTTCAGACCAGATACGTTATTTGTGAATACGGCAGTGCTAGATTCAGAACCTGGTTTTAGTAGCTTGGATCCAATGGTTCTCATCGCGACATTAGCACGTGAAACTGAAAAAATCGGTCTCATCTCAACAGCATCCACAACCTATAACCCTCCCTACGTTGTTGCTCGTCAACTGCAATCTCTGAATTGGGTAACCAAAGGGCGCATCGGTTGGAATGTCGTCACAGCTATCGACGGAAATAAAAACTTTGGTGAAGACACAATGATGTCTTCTGAAGAAAAATACATAAAAGCTGAAGAGTTTACTAAGGTCGTACAAGAACTTTGGCAAAGTTACCCGAACAAATCACTGATTATGGACAAAGAAACTGGTCACTATGCGGACACGAGCCAAATCTCCCCAATTGAACATAAAGGGGACTACTTCTCTGTAGAAGGTCCTCTGAATGTTCCTGGTCACCCAAGTGGTTCTATTCCTCTTTTCCAGGCAGGTTCATCCAATTCAGGGAGAAACTTCGCGTCTCGCGTGGCAGATGCTGTTTTTGCCGCAACACCTGACATCGAAGCAGGTATTGAGCTAAGAAAAGACCTAAGAAAACGAGCAGAGACACAAGGCAGAAACCCAGACCAAATCAAGGTGTTTCCGGGCATTAGCCTGTACCTGGCTAAAACTAAAGAAGAAGCAGAAGAGCTCTATCAGGAAACCCATGCCCAAGTTCCGCTATCTCGGAAGCACAATTATGTAAAAGAAGCGATAGGTCTGGATATCAGTTTACTATCAGAAGAAACAGTTCTTACCCCTGACATGCTTCCAAAATTAGATAGGCAGGTAAGAAGTAAAACGCACTCAGACTTAATGAGACGCCTGATCGAACGGGAACAACCAACTGTAGCTGAACTCCTAAAGCGACCAGAAGTAGCAGGCTCTTCACATTGGCTCATAGTAGGTACGCCTGAAGATGCCTTCAATGAAATTAAGGAGCGTTTCCAGGCAGGCGCAGCCGACGGTATCATTGCCGTTCCGGGCGGCTCCATCGAATCAATGAATTTGTTTTTTGGCAAGCTAATGCCGATGCTTTCGGAGTCAGGAATGTTCAGAAAGGAGTATCAAGGTTCGACTTTGCGTGAACATTTAAACCTATAGATTTCATACCCTTAATACTGTCAATTTCAGTTCGCAGGCAAGCAACTCAATTTTGTATGGTTAATTAAAAACAGCTGAACCATCTGGTTTGGTTCAGCTGTTATTAACTAAAGGCAACGTGACCTCAGATTGAAATCACCTTACCAACCTCTTTCGCATTTCTGCATTTGATCAGCTTACGTGCGACAATTTTAGAACCAAAAACGTGATTGAGTTGAGTAGCAATCTCCTTTAGGTGAGATGGCTTAAGTCCTAAAGACAAGAATGGACTTTGTTCATCAAATCCAACCTGATGCTTTCCTATCACCTTCTCATAAGCTTCAATAATCCTCTTATGATCCAATGTATCAATTGATCTGTTCTTTTGAGAAACAATGCCTGAAGCTACATTCAACTCTGGTTGTTTTACTGACTCTTTTTGATTAATTGAACCAATTAATAGCTCTCTCGCTTGGATTCGATCGAACTTACCATTTCGTGATAATGGAAGTTTTTCTAGCTCAAGCAGTTGTGACGGAACATGAGAGTTCGGCAAACATTGCTGGGCAAAATCACGGATATCAACTGCGCTCGCTGATTGACCTTCAGCAACAGTATAAATCGCGCCCAAAGCAATATCACCGTTACGCTCGGTATAATCAACAATCAATACTTGCTCAATCGTAGGGCATCGATTGAGTTCTTTCTCAACATCAGGAAGTGAGACGCGCACCCCTCTCACCTTAACGTATCCATTAACTCGTCCAGCAAAGATGATATTTCCATCTTCGCGGTAATACCCCAGGTCTCCTGTTCTAAAGGCTCTGACTTCGTCACCTTTATCATCAACAATAGTCACAAAGTCAGTTTGTTTTAGCTCACCGTCTTCTAGGTATCCTGAAGCAAGGTTTACCCCAACCGTCATGATTCGACCAACAACGCCCTGAGGTACGTGTTTTCCTAAACCGTCCATAATAAAGTACTGGTTTGCAGGGAATGGTCTACCATACGGAATGACTGTGATATCTTCGTCTGTCACAAAGTGCCATACACTCCAGATCGTTGTTTCTGTTGGACCACCAATCGAAACCATACGGATATCTTGCTCAAGTGCACGAAGTTCTTGAATGGTTTTAGGCTTAACGTAATCGCCGCCCTGACAAACTAGTCGCAAGGATTTTAGTTTTTCGCCCTGCATACAGGACAGCAACATTTCCATAAGAGCAGGAACAGATTGCCAGATGGTGATGCCATGCTGTTCAACCAATTGATTCCATCTAATGGCATCTTTCTCTTCCCCCATAGCAGGTAACACAATGGTTGCGCCTGTCGCGAATGACGCATAGATGTCGAATACAGAAAGATCGTGATGGAAAGGTGTCACACACATCAAGACATCGTCAGAGGTAATTTCCCATGCCTTACAGGTTTCCCCCACAACATTGGAAGTTGCTCTACTGTTTACCACCACGCATTTAGGTTTCCCTGTTGTCCCTGAGGTATACAAGTAGTAAGAGCCTTGTTCACTTTTGCTTAACGCTTCTAACTCATCGTTGGAAAGTAAGGCGTAGGTTTTATCGACAGGTTGTAAAAGTGACTCATACGTCACTGAGTTCGCTCTGTCGGATGGTTGCCTAGTTACAACCAAGTTCGCATTGCAGTTACTCAGCAGGTAGTCCAGGCGTTCTTCTGGTGAAGAAGCATCAATGGGTACCCAAATGATTCCAGATAATGAACAGGCAATAGTCATCACCAGATGCTCTGGGCTTTTAGGCATGCATATTGCCAACACATCACCTTGTTTCAAACCAAGATGGGAAATGTGCTGCATCACCTTGTGGACATCTTCTCCAAAGGCTTTGTAGCTTATCTGTCTGTCACCACATATAACCGCAATATCGCTAGAAGCGTTCTCACCTACATTTTTTGCAATCTTGGCTAAAAACTTAGAGCACTCAAATTCTGATTCATCGCAATTGAGCTTATAGTGGTCAAGGTTAACGACTTTGTGTGAGGCAATATCGAAATTCTTAGTCTCACACAAGGCTTGCACATGACGCTCAATTGACGCGAGTATCGAAACAACAACTTGCTTGTCTAGAGCATCCACAGCGTAGTCGAAACTCAGAACCAAGTTCTTGCTTTCATCAAAGTTAAGCCGAATGTCGAGGGCAACTTGAGGTGTTTGTGTCACACCCGAAAAGAACACTAAATCGTCTTCCTCTGAAAGGGTATCCCAAGCCAGACCATTGGTGACCACTACAGGTAGAGCCAGTGCTGTCGAACGGGTACTCATGAGTTGCCGATTAATATCAACACCTGAGAAGTCCAGATGGTCGAGGGCCTCAAGCATGTCACTCTGCATGCTTCGAGCACGGTCTAATAAAGTGCCTTCATTTTTTCGGTATTCCAGAATAACAAACGTAGAGTCATTCCCCAGTGGACGATCATTTTGCGGGATAGCAACTGGAAAACCTACCCTCATCTCTTGCTCTGTAGTCCAATAAGACATCCCTTCAAGAATTAGAGCTGAAAGGGCTGAATTTAAGAACAAACTGTTAGCAGCACTCGCCATCGTTAACTGAGTCACCATCGATTTCTCGATGACGATACTTTCTCGTTGATAACGTGAAGCTTTAATGTTTTCTAATCGTTGCTTCCAAGGAAGTGAAGGTGGCGCGCACTCTGGATTCAGTTTGTTCTCCCAGTATGTTTCGTCTGCAAGTTTTTTAGCGTTATCTTTTTCGGTTTCTTGGGTTGAAACAGGCGCTTGATTCGTGCTGATCTCTTGCAGTTGATCGCTATTCTTTTTCAGTAACTCAGAAAGAATAAGAGAATGTGTTCTTCCATCAACGATTAACGCATCAAAGCTTGTAAATACAACTGTTTGATAATCCAACTTCGATTCAGGTAACTGGATTACTGATACAGACCAAGGAGACCTTGAGAGATCGTGCATCGCATGATTACTTGCCACGCGAATTGTTTCTATTTCTTCCAGTGATTGTTCAATGGAAAGGTGTCGAAGATCGTGAGAATGAAAGTTAAGAACTGCTTTAGCAGAGACATGCTGAAGAAGCTTATGCTCATCTATATGCGTGCGAAGTGCGTCGAATTTTTTAACTAACAATTTTAAGCGGGATTCAACCAAACTTGAGTCGATCTTGCCTCGGTATTCCCTGAATTCATGCATTGCAGTGCCACCCATCGGAATCTGAGTGGAGCGACCTAAGAGATAAGATTTTTGAAGTTCAGTCAATGGCTTAGGTGATGCGCTATTTAAAGGTAGTGAAGGGCAATCAAATCCCAGATTTGCCAACGTCTGTTCCAATGAGAGATGGATGCTTTCTGGGTTGGCTGCCAACGATCTTACAATAGCTATAAACTTATCGAAGAGTGTTTGAACAAAACCTTCGGGGAAGACGTCCATCCGCACATCCCAATTCACGAATATTCCATCGTATGCGGGGGCTATCTGAGCATCTAAAGTTACCTGAGCACCTTGAGAGATCACCCAATTCATCTTACCGAATGCCTTGGTGACGGCATCAGTGAACAGGTTATCTCCATCAAAATCCAGACCCGAAGTAAATACAACTGGTGAAGCTTGCACCGTACCATGATGACGAGAGAGATCACGCATCAACGCAACACCTGAATAGTGTTCATGGCTAAGTAATTGATTAAGCTGATTGGCTGTGCGACGACAATGGTTAAGAGTAGATTCTTGCGCTTTTAAACTGGCGCTGTAAATCAGCAAGTTGGAAAAATCACCAATGATGGCGTCGACATCACCTTCATAAAACCCTCTATGGAAGGTGGGCACATTCAATCGGAAATCCGGAGCGTTACAAGAACTCCCAATAGCTTGTGAGAACAAGGTCAAAAAGAGCTGAGTCTGAGTTAAACGATGCGTTTTAGCCAGGCTTTCAATAGACGCTCTTTCGTCAGGTGTGAACAAATGAGTAAATCGCTGACTGTGACCATGTTGACGGTCAATATTCTCGCTAACGTAAGGAAATGCAGGCGCATCTGCAACACTTTCCAATCGTTCTTGCCACCATTTTTTATCTTCTTTTCTTTTTGAGACTAAGTACTTGTCTGCGGCTTGTCTTTCTAAATATTCAAAGAAAGGAACCCCTTGTGGAGCGTCATTTCCAGATTGTTCATTTGTGTAAAATTTGGCTAACTCTTCTACTAAAATTCGAAAACTCTGCGCATCAACAGCAATCATATCCACGTCAATATGAAGGCGGCATTGACCTTTTGAATGAAAAGTGGCGCTAATTTCTATACATTGACCGTTTTCTAAATCGAGTTTTTGATCCGTTTTAGTGGTACGTTTGTCTAGTAAAAATGACTCGGTATCTTCTGAGTTTAAGTGTTCGATGTTATCAACAACAAGCTTATGAATTGAGGACAAAGGAGAAATGGTCTGCTGCCCTTCAGGGGTGATTTTCATTCTTAGCATAGAATGACCAGCATAAAGTCTGGTTACCGCAAGTGCTAACCGCTCCTCATTAATATTTTCTCCATCAAATTCCGCATAAATATGAGCGGCAACCCCTCCCATCGATTGACCAGATTGTCTGCCGACCAAATAAGCTGCTTGTATGGTTGTCAGTTCTTTCATTTGTATTTAATCCATTAAAAATGTGCCCAATGGCAAAACTGATTATTTAAATACACCACATTTAGGCTCAACTCAAACATTAATAATAATTATTATCATTTTCATAAATGAGATCCGTTGTATATCACCGAAGTTTAATGAGTATTTGAATGACTTAACGCCATATCATTGATTTTATTATCTAGAATACTAAGTTCAGCTCAGATAATAGGCTTGACATTAGGGCGTTCATATCTTAATAATCCCAACGCCAAAATGATAATGATTATCATTTGTTTAAAATTTAACCCAACTAATTGCATATTTGGGTTCAACTTTGTTTAAAGGTAAAGCATCAAGGAACACTTCTTGTAGGAGGAAGGATGCAAGATCTACAAAAGCTGATTCACTCAACGCCTATTGGCACACTCCCAAGAGTGCCTGATGTGGTTAATGAAATAGCGTTGGATTCAGAGAGTGAATCATTCATCAATCAAAAAAGAACAGAAATCACCCAGATACTGAATGGTGAAGACAGTCGATTATTGGTGATAATTGGTCCCTGTTCGATACACGACCCTGAAGCGGGTCTGGAGTATGCTAGAAAGCTGGCTAGCATTCAGAGCCAGTATCAGGATGAACTTCTGATTGTAATGAGAACCTACTTTGAAAAACCCCGTACACGAGTAGGCTGGAAAGGGTTGATTGTCGATCCTGATTTGGACGATAGCCACAACATGAGAAAAGGGCTGTTTGTTGCTCGTCGATTCTTGAAAGACGTTGTTGATTTGAAACTGGCTACAGCAACCGAGTTTTTAGATACCACCGTTTACCCATATATTTCTGATCTTATTTGCTGGGGTGCGATTGGAGCCAGGACAACAGAGTCTCAAACCCATAGACAAATGGCGTCGGGCATTCCTTGTCCCATCGGATTTAAAAATGGAACTGACGGCAACGTAAATATCGCGATTGACGCCATTCACGCTGCTAATTCCTCCCATCTAATCTGTGTGCCAGGTTTTGGAGACGCACCTATCGCAGCGATGACCAAAGGAAATCCAGCCGGACATATCATCCTGAGAGGCGGTCAGCAGCCAAACTATTCCAATGAGAACATTTGTGAAGTAACCAAACAACTTGAGGCAAGTGATCTCAACCCTCGCCTTGTAGTTGACTGCAGTCATGGTAATAGCCTTAAAGTGGCCAAAAACCAATTGGATGTGGCTAGAAATATTGCCAACCAAATTATAGAGGGTGAGCAATATATTGCTGGCGTTATGTCAGAGAGCTTCTTGGTTGGTGGCGCGCAAAAAATCGGTGACTTCCCTTTAACCAAGGGACAGTCGATCACTGATGAGTGTTTGAGCTGGGAAGATACCATTGATATTTTGAATATCTTTTCTGAAGCGGTATCCGTAGCCGAGCGTAAGCAGTTTTCCACCGTTGCCTAGCGCAAAAAAGCAATCGATTTCTCTACGTAGCGGTTTCTAACAAAACTGAATGTAAAAAGCGGTGCATCGCACCGCTTTCTTTTTATTTCGTGTAAACAACCAGTTTAGTTATCTAATGTGGCCCCACCATCCACTCGCAAGTCATGCATGGTGATATGATTAGCCCCTTCTGACATCAAGAACAAAATGGTTTTCGCTATATCCTCAGGTTCTGCGATTTTCTTGAGTGGTATGCCCAATCTAAACTGCTCGGCATTACCTGCAATCACTTGCTCTTCACCATAATTTTCATTCCAAAGCTGCAGCTGCATTTCTGTACGTGTAGAGCCCGGACTCACAATATTACAGCGAATCCCTAAAGGGGCTAACTCAATACCAATCGACTTTACAAACATATGCAGTGCGGATTTTGAAGCGGCATAAGCCCCCATATTTGCTCTCGGCGTGTTTGCCGCATTGGAACCAACAACAACGATATTGCCTTTGCCACGTCGTTTCATGCTTACAGATACTGCTTGCATCGCAGCCAATACCCCAAACGAATTCACCATGAATGTATGCTCAACTTGCTCGAATGGCATATCACACAAGGCTCCGAGATGAAGAATACCGGCGCAGCTCACCATATGGTCGAAATATCCGTGCTCTTCAATCCAACCATGAATACATTCCTTAACATACTCAGGTTGCGATAGATCCAATTTCGCAATTCGAAGTTGTCCTGGGAATTGTGTAGATAGGAAATCGGACTTCTTGGCGAGTAACTGCTCATCAATGTCCGTTGCTAATACTTTCGCTCCTGCATCTAATAAGCTTTCCAGCGCACTAAACCCGATACCTTTTGCAGCCCCTGTCAGAAAAACGTGCTGTCCATCAAGAAATTTTGGCATATTTGCAAATAACCGAATGAAAAATAATCAAAAAAGCAATCTCGTTAACATATCCTTAATAGAAATCGCTGTGAAATGTGACCAATATTCAATAATGAGAATTAATAGCAAATGGTAATTATTATCATTAGCATTTGATCGTTGGTAACTGTAATCTTAGTCCCAAAAATAAGCAACCGGATGATGAACAAACCTATGACTGGGTCGTTCTTACGATTCTGCACAAAGGCTTTCATCACGATCTAATTTTCAAGAGGGATCTGTTATGAAAAGAGAAGTGATTGGCTACTCAAAAATGGAAAGTGAGCTGTTGGATAGCGAGCTGTTGTCGTCTCCATTTTTCTTCGCTTCCCCAAATAACACAATGATGGGCTCTGGAGTCGAAAACGAATTCCACGAACCTATTGAATTTTCAAAGTTGGCTGAAAAAGCGAACGAAATGCTCCAAGCAGCTAAGAAAAGTGAATCGGATAATCCTGTCCTATTTGGTGTCGTACCGTTTAACGAAGAAAACCCGACCAAATTTATTGTTCCTGAAAAACTGTACGTTTCAAGTAGTACAAGGGCACTCAGACCAAGTTCGCAATCTTCTTCCGACGCAAGAGTTATCTCTTCGCCAAGTGGTCATCATTACAAGCAAGGCGTTTCTGATCTTCTGGACATGTTTGCCAATACCGAGCTGTCTAAAGTGGTACTTTCTCGTGCAATTGAAGTCGCCACTGATACCGATATTCAACAGCAGGCTCTACTCCGTAATCTTTTATCGATCAATTCTAAGGGGTATACCTTTGCTGCAAACATCAGTGACGAGCAAAAGCTAATGGGAGCGAGCCCAGAGCTTCTGGTGGCAAAAAAAGGAAGTCACTTGATCTCCAACCCGCTGGCAGGTTCTCGCCCACGTTCTGATTCAGATGAACAGAACCAAAATTCCGTTAACTCTTTGTTAAACACCAACAAAGATCTCTACGAGCATGGTCTGGTTGTAGAAGAAGTTGAGCGTGTAATGAGCCAATACTGCTACAACCTCTACACACCAATGATTCCTTCAGTTATCGAAACCAAAACGATGCTGCACCTTTCAACTGTTCTGGAAGGACAGGTTAATGACCCAGCAATCAACGTGTTGAAGGTGGCTGCAGAATTACACCCTACCCCAGCGGTGTGTGGTTACCCACGTGAAAAAGCATACGACGCAATCAGAAAACTGGAACAGTTCGATCGCGGTTACTTTACGGGCATGGTGGGTTGGTGTGACTCAAGAGGCAATGGTGAATGGGTAGTGACCATCCGTTGTGCTGAAGTGCAGAAGCGACAAATGAAAGTGTTTGCCGGCGCGGGCATTGTTGATGAATCTCAGCCTCAAAGTGAGCTGGATGAAACAGGCGCGAAGATGAACACCATTTTGACTGCCGCTGGTATCCAGCTAAAAGACATGCTGACAGCATAGGTGAATTTGTGGGATTGAATAATCATTTAGATTTTACCTTGTGGCCAGACTCTCTGGTCACTCAATACAAGGCTCTTGGATACTGGGAAGACAAGACACTTTTTGACCATTTCCAACATTCCGTCGCTCAGTTTGGTGACCACATTGCTCTTGTATGTGGTGAACGCCAATTTACCTACCAGAATTTAGCTGAACGAATCTCCACGCTGGCGTCTGGATTTCAATCTCTGGGTTTGGAAAAGGGTGATAATGTTGTGCTGCAAATGACGAACGTCGCTGAGTTCTATCTCTGCTACTTCGCATTATTGCAGAAAGGAATTCGACCCGTATTAGCTCTGCCTGCCCATCGATTTTCTGAAGTGTCTTATTTTTGCGCCCATGCTGAAGCAAAAGCCTACATTATCGATGGCGACCACACTGGGTTTGACTATCAGGAACTGGCAAAGCAAGTTCTTAGCGAAGACAACGCACTTAAACATGTCTTGGTAAGAGGCGACTCTTCAAACATTAAAGACGAAAGATTCACTGCACTGGATGAGATTAAAGGGCAACCCGATCATACCCAAACTGCAGACGCATCAGATTTGGCCTTCTTCCAACTGTCTGGTGGCACGACGGGAACACCAAAGCTGATTCCTCGTACACACAATGATTACGCTTACAGTGTGGTTGGCAGCAACGTCATCTGTGAATTTGATGAGAACACACGTTACCTTTGTGCACTGCCCGTTGCTCATAACTTTCCATTGAGTTCTCCAGGTGCGTTAGGCGTCTTTTTTGCGGGTGGAACCGTTGTGTTAACCCAAGATCCAACTCCAAAGTCTGCATTTAGGCTGATTGAAGATCATAACGTAACAGTGTCTGGTCTAGTCCCGCCATTAGCATTGCTGTGGATGGATCAAGCTCAATCCACTCACCATGATATTTCAAGCCTTGAACTGGTTCAGGTGGGAGGAGCAAAGTTTAGCGAAACTGCCGCTAGAGAACTGCCGACAAAGCTGGGCTGTCAGCTTCAGCAGGTATTTGGTATGGCTGAAGGTTTGGTTAACTACACTAGACTGGATGATCCGATTGAAGTCATTGCTTCTACCCAAGGTCGACCTATTTCTAAGCATGATCAGGTCAAGGTGGTAGACGAAGATGGAAACCTTGTCCCGACAGGGGAAGAAGGCTTTCTTCTGACTCAGGGACCTTACACCATTCGCGGCTACTACCGCGCAGAGGAGCATAATCGCCGTTCATTTAATCAAGACGGGTTTTACAGCACTGGGGACATTGTCAAACTCACCGAGGAAGGCAATATCATCGTAACGGGTCGAGATAAAGATCAGATCAACCGAGGTGGCGAGAAGATTGCTGCCGAAGAAGTTGAAAACCAGTTGCTTCGCCATGATGGTGTTCATGATGCCGCGTTGGTTGCTATTCCTGATGATTACCTGGGAGAGCGTAGCTGCGCGGTGATCGTGAAGGCAGAGGGCTTCGAAGTTAATCCGATCAAGCTGAAATACTTCTTGCGCGATTGCGGCTTGGCGGACTACAAAATTCCTGATCTCATTAAATTTGTCGATTCATTACCAAAAACTTCAGTAGGTAAAATCAACAAGAAAAAGCTTCGAGAGGAATACGCTCAAGCTTAATTTTCAATGGCCTAAGAACCAATAAAAAAACCGAACTCAATGAGTTCGGTTTTTTTGTTAGATGTACTAGAAGGAGTTAGTATTCTTCATCCATGACTTCGTGACGCTCGGCATGATAAGCCTCTTCGTCCTTACCTCGTTTCCAGTAAGGAATGGCATACATGTTTTTCTTGGTCAGTTTGTATTCTTCTCTAAGCACTTTTCGGCAAGCGAGAACACTTTCATTTTCACCAGCAATGAAAGCAGAGAGCGTCTCAGCACCACTCGGAGGGGTTAGATTACTGATAGCCTCGCTTAGCTGAGCGTGACCGTCTTTCGGTCCTCTTAGAATCCACTCAACGACGACACCTTCTGGATGCTTGATATCGTGCTTATCTTCAATATCATCAATCTCAATAAATGCAAAACCAATGGTATCAGAGGGAAACTCTTCCAAAATAGCGCAAATAGCTGGAGCAGCCGTAAGATCGCCAGCAAGTACATGCCAATCCGCCGGTGCAATAAGTGGGTCTGGACCAGCGGGACCAACAAGACCAATCTGAGAGCCTTCATTAGCCTTGATTGCCCATCCTCCACCAGGAGAATTTTCACCGTGAGTGACAAAATCAATGTCAAGCTCATTCACATCAGCCCGGTATTCCCTGACTGAATAGGCTCTAGGAACAGGTTTATGCTCAGGCCAAAAGATTGTCTCCCCTTCTCTATATGGTAGCTGCAAAATTCCATTCTCCCTATTTGGGAAAAAAACCTTTATATGTGAACCATTTTGATTTTCAGGAAATCCTTCTAGATCTTCACCAGTTACTGTAACTCTTAGCAAGTTTTTAGAAACGTTTTTTTTACGCACGAAGTTCAACAACATCGGATATAAACGCCCCGAATTATCGCTCATAAATTTACCCCTTATAGATATTGAAGAAATTGGAACTATCTTGCATAGGATGTTTATGCTGAAACTTCTTCTTTTTTGTTGTTGGCAGTTGCTTGTATTGTTTGCCACCATTCTTGCAATGAAACCGCCTCTATAAGCTGAGAAAACGAGACATTTGCACCCTGTTTGTTCCACTTTTCTACAAGAGTCATAGCTCTCATAGAGTCCAATCCCATAAACATAAGATTTTCATTCACATCAATATCTTCCGCAGAGACACCTAGCGTTTCAGCTACATCAGACTGCAAAATATCCAAGCTTAGAGCGGGACATTCAGAGGATTTGATTTCCTCGACAATCTCATCGAGTGTTTTAATACTACCCGCTCTACCCGCAACATAGTTCAGTGTATGGATATGGTCTTCACGAGAGAAATCAGCAATTGCATCCCCTACAATAAACGGCTGAATATCCAACATAAAGGCATCAAGCGCTGTGGATAGAATGCCAATGTGACCGTAGATCCCAGAAATGATTAACTGAGTTTTGCCATTAGCTTGCAGATAATCAAGTAATGGCGTTTTTTTGAATGCACTGTAACGCCATTTGACATACTCAATATCATCTTCTTCTGGCGAGAGTACCGAAACAACTGGGGTGTGGTCGCCATTTAACCCGGGACCCCAGAAATCGGTTAACAGTGCTCTTTCTTTAGGGTCTTGATTTGCAGGTTGAGCTGTATATACAACTGCTATCCCCGCTTCTTTGGCTTTCTTTTTTAGCTCTTGTATATTTTTTAAAATATCAGCCATAGGAGAGGCATTCACCTCATAATAATTCACAAAATATTCTTGCATGTCGTGAATTAACAGCACAGCGTCACTTGGGTTAATTTTCCAGTTAGTTCTGTTTTCTGGAAATTCTTTGTGTTCAGGCAAGTCGTAACTCGCAATTTTAGGTATAGCCATTTGTGATTGTCCTTAATACTCTAATTAGCACCTGACGTTCTTAGTTTAATAGCCTGATAAATCAGATCTTTTGCGCTCAACAACTAAAGTAATAATATTATGAAGTACTCTAATTTCTCACTTAACTAGAAAGCTTAAAAAGTTATTATCAAGTTGCCGTATCTTCGGACTCTTCAATTGAAAGCCCTCTCTCAGTACGCCAGTGCTTTATTTGTTGGTTAATGTACCAATCGATGATGTTAGAGAATAATGTTTCAACATATTCTGTTGATATCCCGACTTCTTCTGCCCACTTTTTCCTGTCTTCTAACATCACAACGACGCGTTCAGGAGCTGGGATACTCTCTTCATTGGGCTTAAACTGAGCTGCTGCTTTTACATACCCCATTCGCCTTGAAAGAATATGCACAATCTCTTTGTCGAGGGTATCAATTCCTATCCGGATATCGTTAAGACTTTCGCAAGCTTCTGGCTTCTTTAAAGATGACACGTTAATTTCCTTTAAATTTCATTCCCTGCCTTCTATTTTTACTCTTTACTCATTGAAAAATATGAAAAAATAGAAATTTTTCGCCTTTAAAACGAAATGAGAATGTATCTTATTATCGAATAATATTCAATCGGTATACCTTTGGTTTTAAAATAAAATTAAACCGTAAATTAACAGCCTAATCTCGCTTATATAGGTGTAGAGATCCAAGGGGTACCATCTGGACCAGGAACGCGTTTTTTATCAATCTTGCCAACCGCTGTCTTGGGTAAGCTCATCAAGATATTTAACTCATCAGGCAGTTTGAACGATGCAATACCTCGCTCTTGAAGAAAGGTTCTTAAATCTTGAAGCGTAGGGACTGCTCCTTTCTTTACTATCGCGACTCCAATCCTTTCACCTAGATGCTTATCTGGTACCGCCACTACAGCTACCTGCGCAACATTGGGGTGCGCAAGTAACTGTTCTTCTAATTCATCAGTTGCTATGCATTCACCTGCGCGGTTAACAACATCTTTAATTCTTCCAGTTACTACTATATAACCGTTCTCATCCACGACTACACGGTCACCACTTCGGTAATATCCATCCTGAGTAAAAGAGCGCTCATTATGCTCTTCGGCACGGTAGTAACCTCTTAAGGTGTATGGTCCACGTGTAAGCAACTCTCCCTCTTCACCAACTGAAACTGGGTCACCATCTGTATTAACCACGCGAACCTCATCCCAATGACTTACAGGGCGACCTTGCTTAGTTGCAATTAACTCATCTTTGTCTCCAAGACGGGTACAGGCAATCAGTCCCTCCGCCATTCCAAAAACTTGTTGAAGCGCTCCAGGGAAGGACTTCTGAACATTGAGCGCGTCGGAGTACGCAAGTTTAGAACCGCCAACCTGTAGTAGTCTCAAACTCGATGTATCGGCTTTCTCCCACTCCTTGGCAGCGGTCCACAACTGAGCTAACGCAGGAACCAAAGCCGTGGCAGTAACTTCATTCTTTTCAATAAGATCAAAGCAATAGTCGGGGCTAGGATTTGAACTAAAAATAACCTGCCCACCGGAATGAAGGGCACCTAGCAACCCTGGGCAACCCAAGGTGAAATTGTGGGCGGCTGGTAGTACAGCAAGATAAACCTCTTCACTCGTTAACTCACTAGCAGTTGAGCAACTTTGAATATTGAAACGATAGTCGTTATGTGTTCTGGGAATCAGTTTGGGAAGACCAGTAGTACCACCGGAAACTAAAAATAATGCAGGATGATTCGGATTAGAATCATCAGGAACAAATTGATTTACCTCACCTTGAGGTATAGAGCAGTATTTTCCAGAATCACCAGCTATGTAGATATGCTCAAGCTCAGAAAATTCTTCAGATAATGCATCTGAAATTTTTATTGCTTTTCCGTCATTTTCCAGATTGGAGCCAAAATATGCCTTTGCTCCAGACACTTTCATAAAATGACTTATTTCAACAATTCCATGTGCAGGTAATGCTAGCACAGGCACTAAACCCAACCTCTGAATCCCAAAAAATACCTTCGCGAACTCAAGGCTATTTGAAACTTGAAAGACCACCCGATCTCCAGAACGTAGACCATTCTCTTTTAAACCTGCAGCGATCCTGTCTGCTTCTCGCAATAATTCTTCATAGGAAAGCCCACCTCCAGAATCAGCGACAGCCTTCTTAGCTGGGTGTTTGTTGACGCCTTCAGTTAAAATTCCCCACAAGGGTGTATTTAGCCATAGGTTGGCATTTTTAAATTTTTCGGATTGATGTGCGGGATGATCAATAAAGCCGTGCAATAAGCTGTGTTGATCCGCATTCTCCTTGAGGACAGTATCCATGTTATTCCCGGTTACATTTTTGTGATGTCAAAACAAGTGTTCAGAAGGAAAAAAATTACCTGAGCAAATTCAATCCAACTGACGACTACTATTTATCTAAATGGTAATAATAATCATTTGAACACCACAATCAAGTAATGATATTGTGTACAACGAATTTGAATCAAACATTGGAAGAAAGACGTAAGCTTCCGAAAAAAAAGGATATTATTTTGTCAAAGCAAGAAGCGAATATTGATTTGTTGTCCACGATTAGCCAATTGTTGGGAGTCCCAACTGAATCAATAAAACCTGACGTAAACCTAATAGAGCTCGGCTTGGATTCAATCAGTATGATGCGTCTTACGGGTCAGTTAAGAAATGCAGGGTTGGATATCAACTTTGCGCAGTTAATGGAAAATCCAACATTAGAATCATGGGAAAAGTTAGTTTTTTCTGATGAAACGTCAATCTGAAAAAATAAAGTAAGATAAGTTAAACAGTTTATTTGCGAATCCTGATACCTAAAAACGCCTTGCTCAAAGCAAGGCGTTTTATTTAGTTTTGAACAATTAGAAGTGCAATTCTATAGAAGCACCAATCTGGCGAGGTGCTAGACGCAGTGGATCATCTTTGCTCCCTGAAGCCACACTTGAAGTCTTAGCATCAGAGTCGAACAGGTTTTGAGCAAATAGCGCTGCTCTACCACCATCAAATACGTATGCCAACTGTGCATTTGCTATCCAGTAAGAATCAACCTTTGTCCCTTTGGTGTTTGCCAGGTCAGAGAAATAGTCTCCTGTGTAGCTAGCATTTCCACTTAGCTCGAAACCTTCTGCAAAAGTGTAAAGTCCTCCAAGGCTCGCTGTAGCTAACGGTGCACGAGGAAGCTCTTTAGTTTTACCACCTTGGGCTTCGGTCTCTGTGTAGCTAGTTTTCAACAGGCCTAAGTTTGCAAAGAATTCCAAATCAGATGTAGCTAGCCAGCGGGAACCGACTTCAGCACCATAAGTTTTGGCACCATCTATGTTCTCAACAATTGCATAGAAATCAGAGCGCAGTTGTTGTACCTGCATATCTTGGTAATCATTGTAGAAGATATTAGATGTTAACTCTAAAGTGCCATCATTTAGACGATGTCGAGTGTACAGTTCATAGTTCCACACAAACTCACTATCGTAGGCGTAAGGAATCATCGGTTTTGGAGGCTGACCTTCAGGAATTCTCTTAGTATAGAAGCTCAAGCCGGCTGCACCGGAGTTATAACCTTTAGCAACTTTAAATCCGAACGTTTGGTTCGGTTCTGGCTTATAGGCAATATCAAATTTCGGTAAGAATACGGTTGCACTCTCATCATGATCGAGCTTCAACAGTTCTACTTTTCGAGTTTTCCTTTCGGTTTCAAGACGACCAGCAACGGTTACGTCAACCTGTGGAGCCACCGCGTACGTAATTTCAGCAAATGCTGAGGTAACGGTGGTCGCATCAGTCATTGGAGCGTCACCACGGGCTGTCGCGTAAGTATCATCTTGATTTGTTCGGAAATAACGTAATCCATATAGGCTGTTTAACTTACGATCGTCCGATGAAATTCGAACCAACTGCTCTAATTGGATTTCTTTGCCATCGGTATAAAAATCTTGTTGTGCCCCACCAGTTGGATCAGTCACACGATCGTAACCAAACTTCGTGTAACCTACGTTATTCTCAAACGTAATGTTATCGTTAATGACGTAGGATACATCCCAAATACCACTAGTTGAGTATGTTTCATAAATTGCACGATTCGCTCCATAGATATCACCAACCTCATGTTCCGACTGTGGAGATCGGGTATCCATACGAGTCACAGTAAAGGTGGTCTTAAACCCAGGTACCGATGACGGCTCATATAAGAATTTACCGCGAGCAGTTGTCATTTCAATTCTTCTGGCATCACCTACAGGATCATATGTTGCTAGGTCAACATGAGTTTTGCGCTTTTGTTGATCAACACTTAAACGAAATGCCAGTTCATCTTCAACGATTGGCGCTGAAATCATCGCAGCAGTCTGAGTATAGTTTTGCTCAGCAATTGCCCCTTTTACCGCACTTTCAAAGTGATACGTAGGATCTTTTGATTTAATAACAATTGCACCCGCTGACGCACTTCTACCTTGTGCATAACTTTGTGGTCCAAGATAAACCTCAGCCTGTTGCATATCCCACAAAGAACGAGGACCGAATGTTAGCTCTGAGTAAGTTAAAGAGCGCCCATCAATTGACAGATTTATTCGAGGAGCAGTACCAGCAAAACTAGCCAAACCACCAATAGAAGGACCTGAACCATCAACACCACGAATCGCAGGCAAGTTGTTACCTTGACCGGAATCTACGATGTTTGGCGTCAGCTGAAGCAAGTCGTCAACTTCTGTGGCACCTGGCGTGGTATTGATGCGGTCTTCGTCAAAGACCTCAACACTTGAGCCAGTGTTGTAAATGGAACGTTCTGTCTTCTCACCAATGACTGTTACTACAGAAATGGTTCCGTCCTGAGCGGCTGCATTATTATTGTTTGTTTCTGCAAAAGCCTGACCACCGACGCAGAGCCCCATGATAACCGCGGATAATGTGCGCATTTTGAATGTTTTGTTTCCTGGCACATTCATTCGCGCTGGGCGTAATGCTGTCATTTAAAATTCTCCTTAACTGAGCATTAACAATGGGTGCACACAAATACCCGAGCTTAATGAGGAGGAGTAAAAGGAAGCTAATTCAAGTGTTTTGAAAAGGCGATGGACTCATGAAATGAGTATTTATCTTGACTTCCTATGTCTCTCATTAACCACTGCATTGGATATTTGAGCGCAAAAATTCCGACTAGAATCCGACAATTTGATAGAGGAAAAAGGGCACCAAAGAAGAAACTTTGGATAAATGCTAAGTTTTTTCTATCTGTGTCTTGACGAATTCTGGATTGTACTCTAGCGATCACAAATATAAATGTAAAGCGTTCTCATTTATATTTAGTAATAATTATTATTATCAACAATGAATTTGTTCAGGAGATCATGTTTTTGGGTTGAGGCGCGCGTAGGAAATGACGGACAAATAGAGTGTAACTCCCCACTATTGACAAATAAAACAATAGCAGAGAGCAAGGTTAGAGCTAAATTTCTAATACTTTACTTATATATTTCAATAAATTATCAGAATGCCGTGTTATTTCTTCCTGGGAATAGAGTCGACTCTCTCCTTCCACTTTTAAACTCATATTCGTTGCATCTCTGGCACTGCGAACGGTGATATTGAAGCCATCAGCCAGCCCACTCGCAACTATTCTATGCTTCGTTTGGCAACCAATGAATTCAGGTGAATCAAATGGCAATATGTTAATAAAAGGTGAAAGAAAATAACTTTGCTCTTTACACTGCACTTTATTCTCTAATCGAAATCGACCATGTATATACAGCTGTCTAATTTCTTTAGCAGCTCGCTTTAAATATTCTTCTACTCCTTCATTAGCTTTTTTCGACACTAAGAAAGGAATAATATTGACCATTAATGAAGGTGTATTTGCGCAAGAGTTTCCCATTCGGTTCATAAATGGAAGCCAAACCGGAAGAGGGTCATCATTTTGAGACTGTCCCTTTTTATCTTCATACAGGTAAGCAGAAATGAGTAAGACAAGAATATCCGTCCAACCAATCATGAGTTTTTTAGAAAGAGACTGTAATGTTTCCGTAATGGCTTGAGGGATTTGTTTATCATCACTGTGGGTTTCTAACGAAATCTCTTCTGAATTGTCGCGAGTCAATTTCGCTTCAGATAGATAGCTTTCCCAGAACTGCCTGTCGACTTCGAATCTTTCACCAAAACGGTAGTCGCTGTCTTCTTTAAGGTAAGTATCCAAGCTTTTAAACCCCGAGTGAGGTTTTTGCCCATTAACCAGACTACTGTAGAGCAGTGCGCACCTTTGCTCGATCAAGTTCATGCCATAACCATCGACAGCAATATGATGTGTCCGAATGTACCACCACACCCTATCATCGGCTAAAACATACAATTGCAGCTTAGAAATGGCATCGCTTTCTAAATTCAGAGGGCAAAGCGCATCGGTTTCCATTGCCTTAGTTGCCCGCATCTCGGCATCATCAAAGGAACGTAAATCGGTAAGTTCTACATATTTTGAATCGTTACTTTCGAGAGACTGAAGAGGATACGCGCTACCCTCTTCGTTTTTGAACTTCAATTTAAGGACTTCAGCTTCACTGAATGTCATCTGCACAGCTTGATGCAACTTTTCAATATCTATGTTTCCGCTGATTTCCAAACAATGGGCAACATTTGAAAAAGGCTTATCGGGGTGTTGTAAGTATTCATCCCAATACGATTGCTGCGCATTAGTTAACGGGTGCCATTCTTGGCGTATCATGGTTTCCTACCTGATTAAATTATTCATTTCTAGCCGCCACTACCTGGCACTGACTTGGCTACGAATAATATCAACGTGCCATCAAAAAACAATGATAATCATTATCACTAAAGACGTATTCCTTTGTTTTTCCGAAATTCTCTCGGTGAGCAACCGTGGTATCGGGTAAATCGATGAGTAAAATTGAAAGGCTCTGGGTACCCCAAACGCTGAGCAATCATGGTTACCGACCAGGATTCATACAAAAGAAGATCGGCTGCGCGTTCCATTCTTAATGAAATCAGCCTTTGTTGAGTACTGCATCCAAAAAGCTGTTTTGTAATTCGATTCAACTGCTCAACACTTAAAAAGCAACGTTCTGCAATGGATTTAACCGTCCAGGAATAGTGAAGCTGGGATTCTACTTCGTTAAATACGCTTTGAACCCGAACATGGCTGTCCGACGGGGACTCTTCACTGCGATCGCCAAGCAGCATTCTCGAAAGCTCGCTGACGTAAAGCTTTCGGTATGTTCCCCTTCCCTCGTTCTCGTTATACAGCAAACTCAAAATTGACCATACCTGCTCACAGTAGCTGGATGGCTCCACCCTTCTACCTCCCTTAGACAAGACATTCCACTTTGAAGTGTCCTGAAGCAGTAGCCAGGACAAACGCCAGCCTATTTTCTTGTCGGCAATTTCAAAACGAAAGGGCTGGTTAGGCGGAAGGAAAGTGACGGTATTCGGATCGATGGTAACCACCTGACTCTCGGTAATTAGAACTCCGCCGCCTTCATTAGTGAACAGTAATGTATGGAAATCCGGGCCAATCCGTTCCACATGATAGTCACCACTTATCTCAGACTGGCCCGCCATATACAGGTGACTTTTAACAAACTCAGGAAAATCAGACTGGGAAAGAAAACGCTCCTTACATGCGTCGCCGAGGAATATTTCATCACGCCATTCATTCTGAACAGAAAATGAGTCAATGACGGATTTACACAGTTTTTCTGATTTTCCGAACATTTTGTTTGCCTCATACCTTAGATATATTAGCCACCCAGCAATAGCTAAACGATTTTCTGGTTTAAGGATACATTATGAAAGCGCATTCTTTAACACCCACCATCAGACCTAATGCCCTTTTACCACAGGTAGCAAAGCTTGCGTTTCCGGTAGCTATTCAAAGTGCCTTGGTGGCAATTCTTGCGCTGGCAGACGTTTTAATGGTCAGTGATTTTGGACAGGAAGCGACGGCTGCGGTGGGTATCGCAACTAAATGGTATTTTGTTGCGACCATGATTATCGCAGGTTTAGCCGCAGCCAACGGTGTGCTTGTGGCACAGTATTGGGGAAAAGACGATAAGGTCCACGCTAAAACTGTCTCGGTGCAGGCTTTAAAGTTTGGAACGGTACTGATTATTCCAGTCACCGTTTTTTTGACCCTCTTTGCTTCTCAAATAATGCGCCTGCAAACAGCAGATAATAGTGTCATTGAATTAGGTGCCGATTACCTTGTTTATGGCTTTCCAATTTTATTGCTTACGCATGTTGTACTGACTGCCGAGTCAAGTTTAAGAGCCAGCGGAAACGCAATGCTGCCACTGATCATTGGCGCTATTACCGTAGGTTTGAACATTGGTCTGAACTTTGTCTTTATTAAAGGAGCCGGACCCATTCCTGCCATGGGCGTTGCAGGTGCAGCACTGGCAACCACTCTTGCAAGATTGATTCAGGTTATTCTGATTGTCGCGGTACTTAGCTGGCAGAAAAACTGGCTTATCACCACAACCGGAATCAATAACCATCATACCTTGTGGATGTCGTTCAAAAGACTGGCAATTCCAAGTGCATTTGGTGCGGTATTGTGGGCATTCGGCACACTGACTTACCAAATGATATTTGGTCACATGGGTACGCAAGAGCTTGCGGTATTTAGCATGGTTGGTCCTTTTGAATCCTTATGCTATTCCGTTTTCTTTGGTATCTCGGTTGCCTGCTCCGTCCTCATTGGTCAGTCTCTTGGGCGGGACGAGTTCGAACATGCTCAAGTGATCTCCACTACGATCCTGCGCTGGGTATTCTTACTCGGTTTAGGGCTGGGAAGTGCCTTGTACCTATTGAGAGAGCAAGTCATTGATATGCTAAATCTAAATACTGGTGCACTCTACCCTCTTGCTCTGCCTGCGATAGGAGTGATGGCATTTGGTATCTGGATACGCATGCTCAATATGATCATTATTAACGGCATTCTTCGAGCGGGTGGAGAGCACATGTTTTTTATTCGCATGGACTTTTTAGCCATGTATGTTGTTGGAATTCCCCTAACCGCTTATGGGGCTTTCATCGGAGAGTGGAGTTTTGGCTGGGTTTATCTGGCGATAATTACAGAAGAAATCGTGCGTTTTTCACTGTGTTTCCAGCGCTATCGCCAAAAACGCTGGGTCGCCAATCTAACACTCAGGCAAGCCTGAGTGAGCGGTATTAAAATCTAACAGCTTCAGATAACCAAAGCCACACCATGAAATGCAACAACGCCAATGGTTAGACGTGTTCTGAGCGCGTTATACCCTTTGGCGCTGTTTTCATGTTCGGAATTTCTCAATGTTGCCTCGGTAAACCAAACTGCAATATACCCAAATGCCAGCATGATTAAGGATATCCAATGATTTTCTGGCGATTGCAGTAACACAGCCCAAGCGATAAACGTAAAGGAGTTACTCAGAAGCATGCCATTTCGACTCAATGAATGAGAGAAATGATCGATCGCATTTCCCCAAAGCGCGCCAGAAAGAAAACTTAAAATAACGGCACTGTACGTAACAAAAAGCCCTAGTGGGGTATGCCCAAAAAGAGAAATGTCCGCAATTATCAGTATCAGGCATCCCAAAAAAGGCAGTAACCCCAGGTAACCCAGTTCCATCATTACATGTCTTGGTGTCTGTTCCATCATCCACTCCAGAGATCCACATTGCTTATTGGTATTAAATTGCACCTGTACAAATAATAGACAACTTAATCTACCACGAAGATGAATGTGCTCTCATTATTGCAGTTTCGATTTCAGAACGTTGATTCACCCTAAGACCCCATGATGCAAGTTTTATAGCCTTATCTATACTCAAATTAATAAGCTGGAAACTGAGGTTCAAGGATGCGGATACGTTCTCTTATTTGGTTGCTCACCGTGTTGGCGATGACGAACATTAGCCATTCGGTTGCCAGTGAGGATAACCAAGAAAAGGTCAGCGTATGCAGTGAATCCTGGGCGCCTTTCTATTACCAGGATCCTGAAAGCAAAAGCCAAACTCCTCCAAGAATCATGGGCATCAACGTAGATATTTTAAAAGCCATATCGCAAGCGTCAGGGTTAGATTTTGAATTTGAGCTGATGCCACACAAACGTTGCCTTCACAACACTCAAAAACATGGCAATCAAAAGAAGCATGAAATCACGTCCGATGTCACTTACACCGCTGATAAAGAGAAAGATTTCTACTTTGTCGGTCCTGCATATTCCTTATCACGCGCCATTTTTTACTCAAAGAACCAGTTCCCCAAAGGGGTATTTAATCCTAAATCTGCGTACAAAATTACTAAAGTGAAAGAGATGCGACACTTCACTGTGTGTGAGAGCGATGGCAGAATTTTTAACGATTACTACGCGAAACACGGCGTACCCAAGGAAAACATCGTTTCCAGTAGTAACGCCAGTTTAAGTAGCTTGTTAATGATGCTCGACAAAGGCAGATGTGAAATCATGGAAGTGCCAGCGGCAATCCTCGCAGGAAGTGTCGCCATTGAAAATTTAATGCTCCAGGAGAATGTGCATTGTCAGCAATTAAATGAAGAACCGGTTGGCTTTTATTTTCTGGTATCAAAAGCCTCTCCCAGAGCCGAGTATCTGGTGTCTACGCTCAACCAAGGTTTAATTAAGCTTAAGCACTCCGGGCAGCACCAAAAAATCATCGAACATTATTTCACTTTACTGAGTAACCGTAACGGCAAAGCCATCACTGATTGTTTATAAAGCGCCTTAGCGATTCCATTTCACAATTTTAGTGAAAACTTGATTACGTTTGCACCAAAAACATTCAAGCCATATACCTAGATATGCAATTAAACAGATACCAACCAAAAACAAAATAATATTTACATTCAAACAGTTACAATATAATTCAATCTTAAAAAATGACTGGCACACTTCTTGTTGATGAAGTTTTATTCACAATAAGGAGATACACAATGAAGAACATGACGTTCAAATTAAAACTTGCTGCTTTAGGGACACTCATTTCACTTTCTGCACCGGCTCTAGCGGAAGACACCATCAAAGTCGGCGTTTTGCATTCGCTATCAGGCACCATGGCGATCAGTGAAACAACCCTCAAAGATACGGTTTTGATGCTGGTTGATGAACAGAACAAAAAAGGCGGTTTGCTTGGTAAAAAGCTCGAAGCCGTGGTGGTAGATCCTGCGTCCAACTGGCCTCTTTTTGCAGAAAAAGCGCGCGAACTGATTGAAAAGGAAAAAGTGGATGTCGTATTCGGTGGCTGGACATCGGTATCACGCAAATCCATGCTCCCTGTGTTTGAAGAGCTGAATTCCATTCTCTTCTACCCCGTGCAATACGAAGGGGAAGAGTCTTCGAAAAACGTTTTCTACACTGGCGCAGCGCCAAACCAGCAAGCCATTCCTGCTGTCGATTATTTGATGGATGAACTGGATGTAGAACGCTGGGTACTGGCTGGTACGGATTACGTTTACCCTCGCACTACCAACAAGATCTTAGAAGCGTACCTGAAAGACAAGGGCGTCGCGGCGAAAGACATCATGATCAACTACACCCCGTTTGGTCATAGTGACTGGCAGTCCATAGTGTCGGACATCAAGAAATTCGGTTCCGAGGGTAAGAAAACCGCCGTGGTCTCCACCATCAATGGCGATGCTAACGTGCCATTCTACAAAGAACTGGGCGCTCAAGGACTCTCTTCTGAAGATATTCCCGTTATTGCATTCTCGGTCGGTGAAGAAGAACTATCAGGTATGGATACGTCTCCGCTTGTTGGTCACCTTGCTGCATGGAACTACTTCATGAGCGTCGATACCGAGGCAAACGAAGAGTTTGTTGAGCAGTGGCAAGACTTCATCAAAAGTGAAGAACGCGTCACCAACGACCCAATGGAAGCACACTACATTGGCTTCAACATGTGGGCGAAAGCCGTTACCAATGCTGGAACCACCGACCCAGAATCGGTACAAAGTGCGCTGATTGGCGTTTCTGTACCTAACCTGTCTGGTGGCTACTCTACAATGCTGCCAAACCACCACATCACCAAGCCTGTGCTGATCGGTGAAATTCAAGACGATGGACAGTTCGACGTAGTTTGGGAAACCACAGGATTAGTTGCAGGCGATGCTTGGTCAGACTTCTTACCGGGCTCTAAAAACCTTTACTCAAGCTGGTTGCAGCCGTTTTCTTGCGGCAGTTTCAACGTAGAAACCAAAAAGTGCTCTGGCACAAACTGATTGATACCCCTTTTGCCCTTCGCACTTTGTGAAGGGCTTTTTTTGCTTAGCACGGACATCAAAATGCAATTTATTCGATACTTCCTCATCTGGGTCGCCTGTTTCAGCGCGTTCCAGAGTTCGGCAAGTACGCAGGCTGAAGGTCTTAATGATCTTGCGCCTCAGGTACTCAGTCGGAAATTTGAAGAACGTAAAGCGGCGGCAGACTGGCTTGTCACTCATCAGCCAGAACTCGCAAAGGTGATGCTCACTCACTGGCTGAATGGCGCACTTTACGTTCACAAAACCAATCCGGGTTTTTACTCCATTGAAAAGCTGAAAAAAGGTCAGTTGGCCTATCAAATCGCTTCGGACAGACAAGTGGTTGTCGAGTCCAAACGCGCGTTCAAAAAAGCCAAGCTGAACAACAAGCTGCGTTCGTATCTTAAGGTCCTGATCGCCAAGATAGATCTGATTTCTTCGGATCCTACATCTCGGTTGGAAGCCAGCCAAAAGCTGCTTGGAACTAAAGATACCGATCTGATTGCGCTGATTCAGACGCAGTTAAAATCCGAAACTGACAAGGAAATAAAAGGCAACCTGACTCTAGCCTTAAATCTTTACAGAGCCGCCTCAGAAAAGGACGACAATAAGCTTGAAGCGATAAAAAACATCTCGGGTTCTAAAGCACCACAGGTGTTCCAAACGCTGAACCAGATATTAGAAACCAGTGATGATTCAGCCGTTATCGCCGCCGCCAATAAAGCACTGGCAAAATATCAGCAAAGCCAGCGCCTGTATTCGGGTATTGAAACCGTATTCTTCGGTTTGAGTCTGGGTTCGGTGTTAGTGCTGGCAGGAATCGGCTTAGCCATTACGTTTGGCGTGATGGGCGTGATCAATATGGCGCACGGTGAACTCATCATGATTGGTGCATACACCACCTATGTGATTCAGCAGGTTTTGCCCTCCTACCCCGGTGTGGCGTTGATTCTCTCCATTCCTGCGGCTTTTATCATATCTGGGTTAGTTGGCATCGGGATCGAGCGCAGTGTGATTCGTCATTTATACGGACGACCGCTGGAAACACTTCTTGCGACCTTTGGTATCAGCTTGATCTTACAACAGGCGGTTCGCTCTATTTTCTCACCTCTTAACCGCTCAGTCACCACGCCAGAATTTCTTTCAGGCTCATTAGAGATTAATCCGATGTTGGCGCTGACCTACAACCGCCTTTACATCATCCTGTTTTGTATTGCCGCTTTCGCTGCACTCATGCTGATCCTGAAAAAGACCCCTCTTGGGTTACAGGTTCGCGCGGTTTCCCAAAACCGCTCTATGGCGCGTGCCATGGGTATTCGATCAGAACGAGTCGATATCATGACCTTTGGCTTAGGGTCCGGTGTGGCAGGAATAGCAGGTGTCGCACTTTCACAGCTCACCAATGTAGGACCCAACATGGGGCAAGCCTATATCATCGACTCATTTATGGTGGTGGTATTCGGCGGCGTCGGGAACCTTTGGGGAACGCTCGTGGCAGGTTTAAGCCTGGGGCTGTTCAACAAAATACTGGAGCCTTGGGCAGGTGCCGTATTAGCAAAAATTGTGGTGCTGATCTTTATTATCCTCTTCATTCAAAAACGACCAAGGGGGTTATTCCCTCAACGTGGTCGCGCGGCGGAGGGTTAAGTTATGTCGGCTACTTCAACACTCGCGTCACGCTCTATCATCTTTCGTGCATTACAGAACGACAAAGGTGGAAAAGCCACCTTGGGCATCATCGCAGCACTGCTGATACTGGTGCCAATAGGTAATCTTCTGATGCCGGTAGGTCATCCGCTACACATTGAAACCTTTACCGTTTCACTAATGGGGAAATACCTGAGTTATGCCCTGCTCGCGCTGTCTGTCGATTTGGTATGGGGTTATCTGGGTATTCTCAGCCTGGGGCATGGGGCATTTTTCGCGCTGGGTGGCTACGCCATGGGCATGTATCTGATGCGTCAAATTGGCGACCGAGGCGTGTATGGCGACCCGATTCTTGCCGACTTTATGGTGTTCCTCAACTGGCAGGAACTGCCTTGGTTCTGGCTCGGATTTGATCAGTTCTGGTTTGCCGCGCTTATGGTCTTTTTCGTGCCGGGTGTACTGGCGTTTGTCTTCGGCTATCTTGCCTTCCGCTCCCGTGTGTCTGGTGTCTATCTGTCCATTATGACTCAGGCACTAACCTACGCGCTTATGCTGGCATTCTTCCGAAATGAAATGGGCTTTGGAGGCAACAACGGGCTAACCGATTTTAAAGACATTCTTGGCTTTAGCCTGCAAAGCGATGCGACCAAGTTAGCGTTGTTCCTTTGCACTGGTGTGGCGTTAATCGTCTGCTACCTGCTTTGCCGAACCATTATGGAGAGCCGATTGGGGTGCGTTTCATTAGCGATTCGTGATTCTGAGTCGCGTACCCGTTTTATGGGGTACGACGTCGATAACATCAAACTCGGGATCTTTGTTCTCTCCGCCATGATCGCAGGTCTGGCTGGCGCTTTGTATGTCCCGCAGGTGGGCATCATCAACCCTGGAGAATTCGCTCCGCTCAACTCCATCGAAATCGTCATCTGGGTCGCCCTTGGAGGTCGCGCCACTTTGTATGGGGCGGTCGTGGGAGCGATTTTGGTCAACTACGCCAAAAGTTGGTTCACCGTAGAGTTTCCGGAGATCTGGTTATTTGCACTCGGTGGTTTGTTTGTGCTCTCCACATTGTACTTACCCAAAGGTGTTGTGGGCTTGTTCTCGAACTTCCCTAAATGGAAACGAAACCTTCCAGCCAGTAAGGAGCAGTCATAATGCTGACTTCAGAACTAGTCAAACGTGATCAGGTATTCAGCTTTATGAAGCCGAATATTCACCCACTGATCGATACCACTCACAACATCTTGTTGTATCTCGAAGGTGTGAACAAAAGCTTTGACGGATTCAAGGCCATCAACGACCTAAACCTATACATCAAGGAGGGTGAACTGCGCTGTATCATCGGTCCAAACGGCGCTGGGAAGACCACTATGATGGACATCATCACTGGCAAAACTCAACCCGATACCGGGCAAGTCTGGCTGGGATCTAACCTGAACCTGCTCAAGATGACCGAGGCACAGATCGCCAACGCGGGGATTGGTCGCAAGTTCCAGAAGCCAACCGTAATTGAATGCTTAACCGTTTGGCAAAACCTTGAGCTCGCCATGTCTGGCGTTCGAAATCTCTGGAATACCTTTACCGCCAAGCTCTCTGGCGAGCAACAAAGTAAGCTGGAATCCGTGCTTGAGCTGATTCACCTGCACGATCAGGCACATCTCGCGTCAGGGAATTTATCTCATGGTCAGAAACAGTGGCTAGAGATTGGAATGCTGCTGATGCAAAGCCCCAAACTCTTACTGGTGGACGAACCGGTTGCAGGGATGACTCATCAGGAAATGGATCGCACAGCTGAATTACTCAATGGCTTGGCGGGCAAGCATTCCGTAGTGGTGGTCGAACACGATATGGATTTCGTCCGCTCCATCGCTTCACACGTCACCGTACTGCACCAAGGGCACGTATTGGCAGAAGGCTCAATGGATAAGGTGCAGTCCGATCCTATGGTGAAACAAGTCTATCTGGGAGAATCCTAATGTTAGAAGTCAAAAACATCGACCAGTATTACGGGGAAAGCCATACCTTGTGGGACTTGTCGCTCTCTATTCCCAAAGGGGAATGCACAGTGTTGATGGGTCGAAATGGCGTAGGAAAAAGTACCTTACTCGAATGCATTATGGGTTTAACGCCCATTCGCAACGGGAACATTGTGCTGAATAGTCAGAGTATTGAAACTCGCCCTGCCGAAGACAGACCAAGACTGGGCGTGGGTTATGTTCCTCAGGGACGACAAATTTTCCCAATGCTCACAGTGGAAGAAAACCTGTCCGTCGGATTGCCAATTCGCGACAAAGCCGACAGAAAGATTCCGGATTTCATCTACGAAATTTTCCCTGTTCTGGAAGAAATGAAGCATCGCCGTGGCGGTGATTTATCCGGTGGTCAGCAACAACAACTCGCTATAGGGCGCGCTTTAGTGGTGAACCCGGATCTTCTGATTCTGGATGAGCCAACGGAAGGCATTCAGCCGAATATTGTTCAGGAAATTGGCGACATCATCAAAATGCTGAACCAGAAGCTTGGGCTGACAGTGTTACTGGTTGAGCAAAAGCTGCCCTTTGCCAGAAAGGTGGGCGACAGATTTACTTTGCTGGATCGCGGGCGAATTGTCGCGTCCGGGCAGATGGATGAACTCAACAACAAGTTGATTGCGGAGTATCTGACAGTATGACCGCATCACGAGATCTGGCTTCTTCTATTGAAGCCAACCACACCAAAACCAGCCAAACCGAAACCAATAAGCAGTCTGGCTGGAAAGCCAGACTCAATCTGGAATTCAGCAATCCAAACGGCTCAGCACAAGGTGGCAGAACGGTATTGAGCAAAAGGGAGCAACGTGGTCCGCTCGCCGTTCAACGCCCGCTCTACCCCGAAGGCGGAGTCTGTCATACCTACCTGCTGCATCCGCCGGGTGGTGTGGTCGGTGGCGACAGCTTGTCCATCTCAACTCAATCTCAAACAGGCGCTCACGCGCTGGTGACTACCCCCGGCGCCACTAAGTTTTATCTGTCTGATGATCGTCTTGCAAAGCAAACCCTCAATTTGAACGTCGAGAGTGGCGCTACGCTGGAGTGGTTCCCGCTGGAGAACATCTATTTCTCTGGTGCCATTGCTCACCTTGAAACGCAAATCAACCTCGCGAGCGATGCCCGATTTATGGGCTGGGAAATGCACTCTTTTGGTCGTCCTGCACTGAATGAGGGATTCCTTAAAGGAAAAATCAGTGGTCGAACTCAGATACGAGTATACGGTTCCCCCCTCCTGATTGAAGGGCTGAACCTAAATGGTATGGATAAGCGCTTTTTTAACAGTGGGTTACAGCAATGCCCCACAATGGGATCGTTATACGTTTTCGGTGCATCACCAAACGCACTGGAGTTGGTACAGGGTTTGCTCCATCAGTTTGAAAAGGACCACAGCTCAGAATCCGACCCCATCACCATTGCTGTCACAGTCGTGGATGGTTTGATGGTGGTTCGTGCCATCAGCAAGTGGACAGAATCCATGATGGACGCGTTCACTCAGGTGCGCACCGTGATTCGCGAGCAATGGGGGTTGAAAAATAACGCACCAAGGATTTGGGCGACATAGATATTTTCGCGCTTGCTAATTTGTGGGAAAAGGAAGAAGGGAAAAGAATGGAACTCACACCCAGAGAGAAAGACAAGCTCCTGATTTTTTGCGCTGGCATGCTCGCCAAACAGCGTAAAGAGAAGGGGCTAAAACTGAATTACCCCGAGTCGGTTGCCTATATCAGTAGCGCCATTTTAGAAGGGGCAAGAGAAGGTAAAACCGTTTCTGAGCTGATGGATTTTGGGCAAACTTTGCTCACCTCCGACGAGGTGATGGAAGGCGTGCCTTCGATGATCCCAGACGTTCAAGTGGAAGCTACCTTTCCCGACGGCACCAAGCTGGTCACCGTGCATGAACCCATCACTCAAGGAGCAGCGTCCAGTCAGGACATCACACCCGGAGAACTTCAAACCCCAGAGGAAGATTTAGCCATCAACGCCGACCGAAACACCTTGTCGGTAAAGGTGCAAAATCATGGTGACAGACCGATTCAGGTCGGTTCGCATTATCACTTTTATGAAGTGAATGACGCGCTCCTGTTTGATCGCGAATCCACCAAAGGCTTTCGTCTCAATATCCCCGCGGGTACTGCAACACGATTCGAGCCGGGTCAGTCTCGCACGGTTGAGCTGGTTGAGTATTCCGGCGACAAAACCATCTATGGCTTTCAAGGGAAAGTCATGGGTCCCGTTTAAGTGATTCAACTAACAAGGATGTTCTGATGGCAAGTATTTCAAGACAAGCCTACGCAGAAATGTTTGGTCCTACGGTTGGCGACAGGCTCAGACTCGCCGACACGGATTTGTGGCTTTCAGTAGAAAAAGACTTCACCCAATATGGGGATGAAGTGAAATTCGGCGGCGGTAAAGTTATTCGCGATGGCATGGGGCAAAGCCAGAGACCTTCATCTGAAACCCCTGATCTGGTGATCACCAACGCGGTCGTCCTCGATTACTGGGGAATAGTGAAAGCCGATGTTGGGGTCAAAGACGGTCGCATCTGCGCCATAGGCAAAGCGGGCAACCCCGATGTTCAGCCTAATGTGGACATTATTATTGGTCCCGGAACTGAGGTGATCGCCGGAGAAGGGTCCATACTGACCGCAGGTGGCATCGATTCCCACATCCACTTTATCTGTCCACAACAAATCGAAGAAGCCTTGGCGTCTGGAGTGACCACCATGATTGGTGGTGGCACTGGACCCGCAACAGGCACTAACGCGACAACCTGCACGCCCGGTCCATGGAACATGCATCGCATGCTGCAAGCATTAGATCATTTTCCGGTGAACTTTGGACTGCTCGGCAAGGGTAACGCCAGTCAACCAGAGGGGCTACGCGAGCAAGTGGCAGCAGGTGCAGTGGGGTTAAAACTCCACGAAGACTGGGGCACCACGCCTGCTTCTATTGATACCTGCCTGACGGTTGCAGAAGAGATGGATGTGCAGGTCGCGATTCATACCGACACACTCAACGAATCCGGCTTTGTGGAAGCCACACTCAACGCAATTGGTGACAGAGTGATCCACACTTACCACACTGAAGGCGCTGGGGGTGGTCACGCCCCCGATATTATCCGAGCGTGCGGGGAAGCTAACATTCTGCCCTCTTCCACCAACCCGACTCGACCTTACACCGTCAACACGGTGGATGAACATTTAGACATGTTGATGGTTTGCCATCATCTTTCTCCCTCTATTGCAGAAGATGTGGCGTTCGCTGAATCGCGAATCCGCCGAGAAACCATTGCCGCCGAAGACATCCTGCATGATCTTGGCGCGTTCTCCATGATCGCGTCCGATTCTCAGGCCATGGGTCGCGTTGGCGAAGTGATTACCCGCACCTGGCAAACCGCACACAAAATGAAAGTGCAGCGCGGCACGTTAGACGAAGATACTGAGCACAGCGACAACTTTCGGCTAAAACGCTACATCGCCAAATACACCATTAACCCGGCCATCACCCACGGGATGAGTCATGAGATTGGCTCGGTGGAAGTCGGGAAACTCGCGGATCTGGTGCTCTGGAAACCGCAATTCTTTGGCATCAAACCCAGTTTGATCATCAAAGGCGGCATGATCGCCATGGCACCAATGGGCGATCCGAACGCCTCCATCCCTACTCCGCAGCCCGTACATTATCGCTCCATGTTTGGCAGCTATGGGAAAGCAGCGAGCAGCACATCCATGCTGTTTGTTTCGCAGCAAGCAGCGGACGATGGTGTCTCTGAAAACATAGGTTTAACCAGCCAAATTGGCATTGCAAAAGCCTGCCGTTCCATTCGCAAAGCCGACATGAAGCTCAACGACTGGCAGCCAACGATAGAAGTCGATTCCCAAACCTATCAGGTGCGTGCCAACGGACAATTGTTGACTTGTGAACCTGCCAGTGTGCTGCCAATGGCGCAGCGTTACTTTTTATTCTGACAAGGAGCTTTGTTTTGATTGAACTGACTCAATTCAATGACTGCCATTCTGACTCACCAGACGGCTATTTGAGCCTGACCATAGAGAAACGCATCAAAAGCCGCCAGAAAGTGCAGCTGGATGACGGCTCCGAAGCTGGCTTGTTTGTGCCACGTGGATACACGCTACGCGATGGCATGCAACTAAAAAGTGAATGCGGAAAAGTGGTGGAAATCAAAGCGGCGCCTGAACCCGTTTCCACAATTTACTGTGAAGATGCCTTGCTGCTTGCTCGCATGGCGTATCACTTAGGCAACCGACATGTGCCACTTCAGGTCACTGCAGACTGGCTGCGCTACCAGCACGATCATGTACTGGATGACATGGTTGAAGGTTTGGGGGGAACCGTAACCTCTGAATTTGCGCCTTTCGAGCCTGAAGATGGGGCTTATGGCGGTACATCGGGTGGTCATCACCATCATCACTAGATCAATAAAAGGACTTATTCTTATGAAACGTATTTTTCTCGCTGCCATAACCCTGTCGGCCTCTCAGGGCGCTTTTGCTCACGTACTGCACGAACCTTCGATCTCGTTAAGCTCTGCGTTCTTCAGCGGACTGACGCACCCTGTTTTCGGGTTGGATCATTTGCTTATGCTTGCCGCTATCGGGCTGCTTAATGCTAAGCAATCCTCACTCGGTACTCAGCTCAAACTGATGGTGTTTGCCGTTTTAAGTCTGGGTGTGGGTTTAGCACTAGGTACTGCAATGGGTGGGTTTGCTGGCATGGAGATCGCAATTGCCACCTCTTTGCTCCTGTCGGGTTTCGCGCTTTGCTCTCCCATTCACCGTGACTCATTTTGGTCGAGTGCTGCTATTGCAGTTGGCTTGTGCCTGTTGTCTGTACACGGTTACGCCCACGGTGTTGAAGCCATCGGTAATGTCTTCGCCTTTAGTCTGGGCATGATGGTCAGCGCGGCTTTGATTGTTACCGCATTCAGCAAAGTCGGCAGCACCGTATTCTCTCATTGGGCGGCGTGGGGCATTGCCGCAAGCAGCTTACTGGTTGCCCTGAATTAGAGACGTTTTATGCAGACAGGTTTCAACCAAAGCGTTGCCCCCTATAGGTTGTTTCAGCTTATCAGCCCTTCTCTTCCCATTGGCGGATTCACTTATTCGCAAGGGGTGGAATGGGCGGTAGAAGCAGGCTGGATAAGTGACAAAACAACCTTTATCAACTGGTTGGCAACGGTTCTGAATCATTCAATGACGACACTGGAACTGCCTATCATGAGACGCTTATATAGCGCAATCGGAAAGGGGCAAACTGAACAAGTCGAATACTGGAACGCCTACTTGTATGCGTGCCGAGAAACCAGCGAATTACGCGCAGAAGAAAAGCAACGTGGGCATGCTCTATTCACACTGTTAACCAAGCTGAGTGTGACTCAGTCGATGCCAGAAACTCATCCAAATCAGCTTCATGGCTTTTGCCTTGCTGCTCACCACTGGGGTATTAGCGAAGAGGCGCTGTTGCAAGGATACCTCTGGAGCTGGGCAGAAAACATTGTGATGGCAGGCGTTAAGCTGATTCCGCTCGGCCAGACAGACGGTCAGGAAACGCTACTGGAAATTTCGTCGCTATTCCCCGATGCCATAAAACGTTCAAAGGTCATTGCAGATGATGAAGTCAGCGCCTTTACGCCATCGCACGCCATAGCCAGTGCCAAGCATGAAACCCAGTACACCCGGCTATTTCGCTCCTAGCTATTTCGCACCTAATAGTTCGCAAAAGAAACAGGATGAATCATCATGGAAAGTTACAAACAACCTTTAAGGATCGGAATAGGTGGTCCTGTCGGTTCTGGTAAAACAGCACTGCTAGAAGTGCTTTGCAAAACCATCCGAGACAAACTCAATATCGCCGTCGTCACCAACGATATTTATACTCAGGAAGACGCAAGAATTTTGACCGAAGCCGAAGCGCTGGCTCCTGACCGGATCATTGGTGTTGAAACGGGCGGATGCCCACACACCGCTATCCGAGAAGACGCTTCCATGAATTTAGCGGCCGTTGATGAACTTGCCAAACGCCACCAAAACCTCGATGTAGTATTTGTGGAAAGCGGCGGCGACAACCTGAGTGCGACGTTCAGCCCTGAGCTAGCAGATCTGACCATCTATGTTATTGATGTCGCCGAAGGTGAAAAAATCCCACGCAAAGGAGGACCCGGTATTACTCGCTCCGATTTACTGGTGATCAACAAAATCGATCTCGCTCCCCATGTTGGGGCTTCACTGGAAGTGATGGACAGAGACACGGCTCGAATGCGCCCGACCAAACCTTATGTATTTACTAATCTAAAGAAGGCAGTCGGCTTAGATACCATTATCGATTTCATTATCACTGAGGGGATGCTCACTGCTCATTAGCACTTTCGGCTCTCGCTACTCTTACGAGAGCCACCCCAACCTTTTCAAAGGCGAATAAGGTCGCCACCTTTAAAATATTTGAGCCGTTTGTATAACCTCCATTCGTCTACTAAATTTTAGGGATAAGGATAAATCTCGGATTGGTTCGTTTTGAACCTTTGGGAATTGAGGGACGATATGCCGCTAAAAGCCACGGATTCCGTAGACAGCTCAATGAGCTTTTCTCTTCTGTCCAGTATTTTTCATAGTATCCCCATCATGGTTGCCGTTTTGGATAACGATTTGCGCTATATCGTTGTCAGCCAGCAATATCTCGACTTTATCCGCTCCACAAGCGACAAAGTACTCAACAAAACAGTCAAAGAAGCATTGCCCCCTCCTGTTTATGCCAACGCAGCGCCACTTCTTGAGCGGGCGTTAGCTGGGGAATCAATCAGTTTTGAAATCGAGCTCCCTACAGAAACTGAAAACAAACGCTTTATCAGTATTCAATACCAGCCAAGATTAAATGCCGATGGTGAACAGGTCGGCGTATTGATGAGCGGCATCGAAATCACCTCCCTCAAGAAATCAGAAGAAGAAAAAAGACGCGTTCAGCATTATCTGAATACCACCTTCAACTCCATTGGGCACGGTATCGCCATTGTAAACGACGACAAAGAAATGGTTTCCAGCAATCCGCCGTTCGAGAGAATTGTTGGTGAAAGGTTCAGTGAGATCGACACTCTGCTACAGGACCACCCGTTTGGAATGATTGACTGCCTGTGCGATTTGGGCTGGCGTCGATGCCCAGAATTCAGTCAGTTTGTGTCTGGCAGTGCCTCTTCTGAAGTGTTTGAACCCCATTCCTTGCTGGTTAAAAACAATATTTTCATTGGCTACAAAGAGCTGGAGCTAGAAGGCGGTGGTCGCTGCTACGTGTTCACGGACGTGACAGAGCAGATTAAAGACAAACAAAACCTGACGCAGCAAATGCAGTACAACGCCACCATTGTCGATAATTCCCCAAACTTGCTTTGCATGATCGACAGACTGGAATTCACTATTTTGATGGTGAATGCTCAAGCGCTGGATCGCATAGGCAAAACAGAAGATGAGGTTATCAACCAGTACTGGTTCCGAGTATTTGCTTATGGATTCTGGAATCTGGAAGAAGAGAACCAGATGATCGTCAATCTGCCGAGCGATCAAGTGGTGGTGTCCACCAAAGACCGTAATGGCGAACCCATGACCATTCAGTGGCGCTTCGTTGAACTGGATGATCAATCAAACCGGGTACTCTGTTTCGGTGACGACGTCACTCAACTTAGTCAGGCACAACAACAACTGGAAACGCTAAACCACAGTTTGGAAGAAAAAGTACGTGAGCGAACTCAGTCTTTGGAAACCGCAAATGAAGAACTGCAATTCACGCTGAAAAAGCTGCAGGAAGCACAGCAAAGTTTGGTGGAAGCAGAGAAAATGGCGTCATTAGGTGGATTGGTGGGTGGTGTTGCCCATGAAATCAATACGCCTCTTGGAATCAGTGTTACCGCCACCAGCTTTTTGGAGGAAAACGTTGACGCTCTGAGCAAAGGATTTGAAACAGGTAACCTGTCTAAAGCTTTGTTCTCCAAAACATTAACGTCTCTCAAGCAGTCGACGGAAATATTAGTGACCAATCTGCAAAGGGCTGAGAAACTGGTGTGCAGCTTCAAGGAAGTCGCGGTGGATCAAACCAGCCAGACCGCTTACCAATTTAATATGCGGGAAATCATCGACAAACTGCTCTTATCACTGTCGCATGAAATTCGTGTTGCCAAAGTTACCATCAATCTGGAATGTGCCAGCAACATCGAACTGGAAAGCTATCCTAGCTCGTATATTCAGATTTTTACCAACCTAATCACCAACAGCATCCGACATGGATTTGATCAGTGGGATGGCGAACGCAACATCTACATAGACATTCAAACTGACATGGACAACCTGTACATTGTGTATCGGGATACAGGTAAAGGGGTCCATGAATCAGTACGCGAGAAAATCTTTGAGCCCTTTGTTACCACCAAGCGAGGTGGAGGCGGCAGCGGCTTAGGTGCCAACATCATCTACAATATGGTGGTTCAGTTGCTGAAAGGGAATGTCCAATGTGTTGCCGAAGAAAACCAAGGCGCGTGTTTTAAGATACAGGTTCCGCTTGATCTGAATATTGAAGAGCAAGACGGCATGGCAAACGCGGGATAGTATCCGATTTTATCTCCTATCAAAGCGCGGACATTCCCGCGCTTTTTTTGTTTGGAGTCATCCTAAAATAATTTTAGCTTTTAGTTTGAAACTGCTCATGATGTATTACAGATTCCAGACTGCTTCTGGGTAACCACCCTGCGGTCTCCAGCTCTGGTTTGTCTTTGAATTTCTCCACAAAACCAATGCATAGGTAAGCGATGATCGCCTTGCTCTCGGGTATGTTAAGCGTCTCTCGCAAAGCCTGATCATTGAGTATGCTCACCCAACCTACCCCAAGGTTTTCTGCCCGAGCTGCCAGCCACAAATTCTGGACTGCACACACAGTACTATAGAGATCCATCTCTGGCTTGACTGTCCGACCAATCACCACAGGACCGTTGCGCTCCCGGTCACAAGTCACACAGATCCCCATTGGCGCTTCTTCAATACCCTCCAGTTTGAACGTCCGATACTGTTCTTGTTTCTCTTCTTTAAACAACTCAGCTGAATAGGCATTCGCTTCTTCGAAGTCTCGCTTAATTGCTGCTCGCGTCTCAGCACTTTTTACCAGAATGAAATCCCATGGCTGAGAGAAACCCACGCTCGGCGCATGATGTGCAGCAGTCAGCACTCGCATCAATGTCTCTTCTGGGATGGGGTCTGGTTTGAAATCTCTTCGAACGTCCCGGCGGCAAAAAATCGTTTTGTAAACGGCTTCCCGTTCTTCTTTATTAATATTCATCGGTAATCACCTGTTTTAAGTAAACGCATCAACATCACTCAAAGTGCTTTGTGCAAATACATACTAACCAGATTGCCGAATTGCTTCTGTGTTCATTGCACCATCTTTACTGTGCAACAAGTTAATTGGAGTTTCATCACCCCTAAAAGAAAACGCTTGCGTTTGGTTAACGCCTTGGTTAGGTTAAAAGTTCATCACGAATTGAGATTCTTATGAATACCTTCATCCTATCACTCTGGCTTCTCAAACTTATGCCATTCAGTCGGTAGGATTCTCTATTTCCGGCTGTGAGTGATGCAGCCGGAGTCTAATGCCATTTCTCACAGCCGATGTTCAAAAACAAAGGAAGTGAATAATGAGCGACACAGCGGCAGCAGCATCCTCTTCAACCCAGTATCGGCAAGGCGTAATGTTCGCGTTGGCGGGTACCGTTATGTTTTCAATCAAACCAGTTTTCATCAAACTGGCTTACGAGTATGGTGGCGATGCCACTTCAATCATGAGTCTTCGTGCGCTTAGCTCACTTCCTCTCTACATCGCAATTCTGTTCTGGCTATGCCGCAGCCAGGAATCGCGTACATCGCTCCGCACATATGGCTGGCAAGCCGCTCTTGTGGGTATCCTCGGTTATTACTTCGCCGCCTTACTGGATATTCTGGCTCTGGAACATATTTCAGCCCAGCTGGAACGTTTGGTGATTTTCCTGTTTCCTTCTTTTGTTGTTGCTATCAGTTGGATATTTTTGAAAGAGAAACCCAAACCCGGAACGATAACAGCCATCCTTCTTGGGTACCTTGGTGTCGCTTTCATCGTGTCGCATGACATGCAGCAGCTTGGAGACAAGGTTTGGTTGGGCAGCCTGATGGCAGCAGGCTCTGCGCTTATCTTCGCTGTTTATCTGGTGTTAAGTAAAAGAATCATTGGAAAAATGGGGAGCCAGCTGTTTAACAGTGTCGGCATGGCAAGTGCAGGGTTAGCGATCATGGGGCAGCACGTCTACCACGGTATTGAGCTCGGTGCTTTGTCACCTCAGTTAATCGTTCTTGGGGTTACCTTGGGGGTGTTCTGTACCGTCGTGCCCTCGTATTTTATGGCGGCGGCTATGGCTCGGCTAACACCGTCGGTTTTAAGTATTACCAGCAATATTGGTCCCTCAATCACCGCCTTGTTTGCCATCACCATTCTTAACGAAGCGTTTACTGTGTATCACGCGATTGGCATGATGCTGGTGGTTTTCTCTGTCTGGCGAATCAACAGGAAGTAATCGTGCCATGAATAATTAGGGTTTCGATCATTCGAATTTTTCGAACAAGACTCTCGAAGTCTTGCTATCTTCTTGAAGGAGTTGTCGCCTTATACTGAGTCCATTAATCACAGTTCATATGAGGTGAGATATGTCCACTAGAGAAATTCGTCAGATCATTCCTTCTCAGGCAACGTCTGATGGAGATGGAGTAAAAATTCGCCGTATCGCCGGTTTCAATAACCAGGCTTTTTCACCATTCCTAATGGTTGATGAACTGAAATCGGATGATAAAAAAGATTATGTGGGTGGGTTTCCTCCTCATCCACATCGCGGCATCGAAACATTAACCTATATGATGGAAGGTCATTTCCAGCATCGAGATCACATGGGAAATGTGGGCGAATTAAGAAGCGGAGGCGCACAATGGATGGCGGCGGGTCGCGGTGTGATTCACAGCGAAATGCCGATAATGGAAGAGGGCAATCTTCACGGTTTTCAGATTTGGATTAACCAGCCATCCAAAGACAAAATGAAGCCCGCTCAGTACTTCGATTTCCAACCTGAAATGGTGACGGAACATCCTGTCGGAAGCAGCTTAGTTCGCCTATTGGCAGGATCGCTAACGGTTGATGGCGAAAGGCTAGAAGGTCCATTGAATAAAACAGGTGTACCTGCAACAGTGGCAGACTGGCGAGCACCAGATACAGCAAATGTAACGCTGACCACTCCATCGGAGTTTAACATGATGGTTTATGCCTACAAAGGTAACATCACCGTTGGTGACCGCGACCTCAAGCAAGGTCACATGGCATTGCTCTCTGCTGGAGAAAGCGTAGAGCTGACATCACAGGGCGATTCCGGAGTGCTGATATTCGCGGGTCAGCCCATCAATGAGCCGATTGTTCATTACGGACCGTTTGTAATGAATTCGATGGAAGAAATTGAACAGACCATACGCGACTATCAGTCAGGTCTGTTTGATACTTACTGAGTCGATTTATCTGAGTGTTGGATAACCAACACTCAGATTTACAACAGGACTAAGCTCTCAAATATTCGCTATACAGAAAATCAATCTGGTTTCTGTCACCGTTTTTAGAGATGGTCACGACACAACTGAATTCCGCACTATTCATACTAGAAAATCGAGGTTTTCTAGGGTCTTCCACCAGCTCAGTTACGGTATATGACGCCTGATTGGCATTAGGAATCAACTGACCATTCATTCGCCACTGATAAGACTCCACTTTTTCATCATCTTTCAATTCACTGTCAGCGCTCACTGAAAGAGTATTCCCCACAGCGGGCGTTCCGGTAATAGGTAATAGCGGACGACTCAGACGAAATGCTTTGCTGCTTAATTTAGGTGCTTCTATTATCTGATGGTTTATGGTCGACAGAACTTCTTCAACAACGGGCTGGTTATTACCATCTTTAATGATGTCACCGTTACTGTCTCTGGCATATCTGACATAATCACCTAATACATCTGAATTGCCTCGCAGATATACATCGCTAATGGTGTTGTCGAATGAAAGATTGTTGACAATTTCACCCGTCCAGGGAACGCGGACACTGGCGCACCACCTAACCGCAGAGACGCGATTGTGATTAACCAATATATCGAAACGCCGGCGTTCATTTTCCCGATCAGTGGTATCCCCAAGATCATAGCCTGAAATCAGGATACCTGAAGCCATCCCTAAGTGACCTCCAATGGTGTTATCGTAGATACTAATAGAGCGTGATACATGTTTAGCCGCAACACCTATGCCAAACGTACTCGAAAGGGCTGGATGATCGGCTCGTATTCCACCTGAATGTACATAGATGTTACGACAGGTACCTTTACGACCTCCAAGACCAATACCAAAAAACTTGCCACCAAATATACAGTTCTCAACCAGATAATAATTGGCTTCAATAGACATTGAACCTTTCAGGTTATCTGATTCGAAAGATTGCAAACAGACACAATCATGTACCCAAATATCGTAACATCGTCCACTCAAACCATCACCTTCTTCCGTAAACTGAATGCAATCAGCGCCACCTCCTAGGGGTATATCGAAATAACTGAACGAGATTTCTATTGGTCGTAGAACCCCATCTCCTCTGTTCACTGCCTTGCCATAAATTCCATCACCATAGACATTCACTACTCGCAAAAACTCTATTTTTGTTCCTTTAGACTCAATTAACTTTATTCCAGCAGAATTAGCATGCTTATCATTTCCGGACAGGGTTATTCTAAGTAAACTTACATTCTCCGAACCGAAGACATATATAGGGACTTGTCCCGTCATATCTGTGCCTGACAAATCCGAGCTTTTTGAGTCCAACTCAATGTCTTTAATCAATGTATTCTTTTTATCTTTAATAATTTTGCCTTTTGAACCGTCTGGTTCGAGTGGATACCTCATACCTTCAACCAGATGCTCACGATAGTTACCGTTGCTTTGAACTAATGCCGTATTAGCAGTCACTATCATTTTGGGTTTATTTAAATGAGGATCACCAAATGCGCCATAGGTCTGATCCTCATTCATGATTATACCAAGCTCAAATATGTCGCCCCTTCGATAGTATATTTCATGAATTTGATAAGAAACTGGGACTGACAGCTCTGATTCCAAAATTGGCTTATGAGGTTGTTTTCCGTCGTTGCCGGCATCCCCATGTTGAACAACAAAACGTGCATTCATCGCATCATTATAAACGGTGACTTCAAGTTTAGTGGTTTGAGTCAGGTTATTACGCGTTCTGGATACCTCAATAATACGTGTGTCAGTCGTCGTTATTTGGGAAGAATCCTGAACACTTAACACGCCATCAATTATTTGAAAGCCAGCAGAGTTGCCCGCCAAAGACCACTCATCACCATACTGATTTTTACCGATACGCCCTAACACGTAGCCATTAGGTGAATCGACACCGACTCGAAGGCATTCAAAAAACAGGTATTCACGGTCACGACCTTCTAAGGTATCAAAAGGAGGCGGCAAGTTATCCATATCAAGTTCTGGAATTAGGCCTCGCTGACTAGCTGGACTCGTATCTCGTTTCACCGTATACAAATGTTCCCACAAAGGATTAGATATCGGCACTCCCTGAGAAATATCTGAAGTTGCTACATAATGGTGAATAAAGCCTTCTTCGATAATACGAACTTCAGAACCCTTGATATAGTCTAAATCAATATCGTGAACTGTTATCGCATAATCCCTTTTCTTTAACTCTATTGTCATAATTAATATTCCTTATCCGTTTGACATTAATACCAACAGTCGTTGAGATTTTTATAAATTATCATTCAGATATATATCACTCAATATTAGAAAAGACGTATCTAAAATATCAATTAAACAAGTAGGTATCGAAAAGCTCCTCGTTAATTCACAAGAAAATAAAAATAAAGTTAATTTAAAATTTATTAGAAAATAACGAGAACAAGTAAATTAATTTTAAAAAAACCTTAAATAGTCCTCAGCGACCTATAAGGTTCTTAAACCAAATTTTCATGAATTTTGAACTGAGTCAAATAAATGAGAAACCTCCCAGACTAACGGTTTCCTCTAATAGGCTGCCCAAGCAGCCTATGCGTTATATGTCTGCCAACTATTGGCTACTGTTGAGAGACTTAATCTTCTTCGCGGGCACCCCGCCGACAAGAGTGTCAGGTTCGACGTCTTTAGTCACAACCGATCCAGCCGCCACGACTGAGCGAGCGCCTATGGTTACACCCTGACAGATCACTGAATTGCCACCAATCCAGACGTCGTCTTCAATCGTGATAGGTAAACACTGAATTTCCCACTTTTTACGCAATCTATGGTCTAAAGAATGCGTTGGTGTATACAGTTGAGCACTGGGACCGATAAGCACGTTATTACCAATGTGAATCGGAGCGTTGTCCAACATAGTGACACCCATATTGATAAAGGATCCATCACCTATCGAAATGGTTTTGCCATATTCACACTGAAAAGGCGGACACACCACGCTGCCTTCCCCCACATGCGCAAACAGCTCTGCGACGTAGGGTTTGGCGGCTTCAAACTGTCGCTGGTTGATTTTCTGGAGTAAATCGAAAGCCTGATTTCTTAGTACATCGAACTCAGGGCTAAACGCATCATAATCCAGACCTTGGCACATTTTTTCGAATTCTTTCATAGCTTTCCTGACATTTGTATTTAAAGGAAGCCAGTATAACTGAGGTTAAATTCTGTTCATTGACATTCATCTATGAAATTTATAAAAACTGCTTGAGTAAATTGAACTCAGATTTCCAAGTCGAACTTAACACTTGGTTTTCCTCCAGAACTGGAAATTCATTGCTTTAGCCTTCATCCTCTTCAATACGGTCGCAGCGAAGCCAAAAAATGAAGAGATGGCGCAAATCAGTTTGTAAAAATGGCCTATATCATCCGTCCCAAAAAACTCGTAAAACTCGTCTTCCTCTTTTTGTTCAATCGTCTTCCTCTCGTAAGTTGTGTGACTTTCTACCTGTCTTTGTCTTGATAGCATTTTTAGATTCATTGCTGACCTCCGCGATGCAAAGTCGCTAAATAACCTTGACCTGTTACCAGATTAAGGTTCAGTATCTTTTTATCAATGGAATGAAATGAAAGGTGCTTTTCATGAATAAAAAGGACATCGAATGGAATGACCTTCAGCTGTTTTTAGCAGTGGCTCGCGAGGGCGGCTTGTCCGCTGCGGTCAAATCAACTCAACGAAGTGCGGCAACTCTTGGAAGAAGAATGCATGCACTGGAAAGAGGTCTCGGTAAAGAGCTGTTTATCAGGCACGACAAAGGCTACGAGTTACAGGCAGAAGGCAAAGCCTTGCTCAAAGAACTAAGCGAGATAGAAGAAAAGATCGTTAACGTGACAACACCACTCACATCTAATGCTATTCGCCCTCTAGTCAAAGTTTCCGCGGGTACATGGACGACGCTGTATCTGATAGAAAACCTGAATACACTTATGGACGGCATCTCTGACATTAGGCTTCGCTTTGTGTCTACGGAAAAGGTGTTGGATATTACTCATCGGGAAGTGGTTATCGGCATCCGAAATCAGAGACCAACAGAAGAAACCTTGGTATGCCGCCGGCTCCAAAAAGTAGAATTTGCACCCTATTCAACCCAAAATGCCCCTGATGTATGGATCAAAGTATTGGCGGACATCCCATCTGCCAGATGGCTAGATAAGCATGTAGGAAACAATACCGTCTGTGAAGTTAATGAACCAAGGAACAGTCTGGATCTGGCGTTGGCTGGAAAAGGCATTGCCCTACTGCCGACATTCATTGGCGATTCCCAGGCAACCCTAGTCCGTCAGGGGAATATTGTGGAAGGTTTGGGTCACAACCAGTGGCTTGTGACCCATCAAGATGACCGACACCTTCCCGAAGTTCGCGGTTTAATCGATAGGTTAGGTAAAGTACTGGAGTGAATCAGTCTCGGAGTCAGAACTCTATCAGAGAGAGCTGCCCACTAGCGCTTTGCCATTGGATGTTCAGGGTTAAGCTGAAGCAGATCCCAGCGGTTTCCGTAGAGATCTTCAAATACCGCTACTGTGCCGTAATCTTGTTCACTGGGTTCTCGAATAAAAGTAATGCCCTTCGCTTTCATGCTTTCGTAGTCGCGCCAGAAATCATCGGTACGCAGAAATAAGAACACTCGACCGCCAGCCTGGTTTCCGATAAACGGTTCCTGCTCTTCCTTTGAAGCTCTGGCCAGAAGCAAGGTGACACCTTTTGAACCGGGAGGTGAAACCACCACCCAGCGTTTGTCCTGCTCGGGTTGGTAAGTATCTTCTACCAGTTCAAAATTCAGTGTATTGACGTAAAAATCGATCGCTTCATCGTAATCTTTTACAACCAATGCGATATGGACAATGCTCTGTTCCATTTTTCCTCGCAACGTTCAGTTTTAAGTTTAACAACTAGGTTAACAAAAACACTCTATTTCGATATGGAAAGATAAGACTGCCACTTATTCCATTCGCTCATAAACGCCGTCTCATAAACGAGAAGCAAACATCTTTATCTTATAAGGATATGTGAAACCAAAAGCGTAGGTCTTTTTAAAATCAACTAATTAGAAATAAATCGCCCTTTAAACCCGCTTCTGCACAATTTGTATTTGCACCAAAAGTGAACAACCATTAAGTGCGCAACCCATTTCCGATCTCTGGATTTTGTTTACCCGAATCGGAAGTGCATGCAGACCGTTAAGGAGAACGTCATGTGTTATGTATTTGCAGGGCAATCGCCAGAAAGTTACGATTTCATCTCCCGCTCCGTACGTTTGGGTGGTCACTCTACCAGTGTCCGGCTGGAAGCGAAGTTCTGGACCATCATTGATGATATTGCGGAAAAACAGCACATGACGACCGGGCAGTTCTTGTCACTCCTCTATGATGAAGCCACCGAGCTGCACGGCGAAGTATCCAATTTTGCGTCGCTGTTACGCTGCTCCTGCGTGATGTATCTGTCACAACCTGCGGACGTTATCAATACCGCAAAGCATCAGCTTCGGGTACAAGCTCACTAGTGCTGCTAGCATCAATCATCTAAAAGTTACATTTTTTTAACATGTGGTAGTATGCTACCACCACCTACCCGTGGTTCACGTTTATATTGATTAAAAAATCAACAAAGCAAAGTGAGCCACATATGACAAAAACCATCCACTCTATGATTCGGGTTCTCGACCTGAATCGTTCCATTCACTTTTATACCCAAGCACTCGGCTTGGAGCTGGCGGATCAATTTGAATTTGAGACGTTCACTCTGACCTATCTGCGTGATCCCAAATCGGGTTTTGAAGTTGAATTAACCCTCAATCACGGCAGAGAAACGCCATACGTCCATGGTGACGCTTATGGGCATCTTGCTGTGTGCGTTGAAAATATTGATGAAGTGCACCAAAAACTGGTCGATCTAGCCCTTTCTCCGACACCAGTTAAATCAATGCAACATAACAATAAAACCATGGCGACATTCTTTTTCTTAACGGATCCCGATGGCTACAAAATCGAGTTCTTACAGAAATACGGTCGCTTTCAATAACGGAAATTACACTGGAGGTCGTAAGGATGAACGATCGCAATTTTAGCCGCAGGAAGTTTTTAAAACTTTCGAGCATCAGCGCGGCAACCGCCCTCACACTGAGCTTATCAGGCTACTCGTTAGCCGATCAGAAATGGCAGCTCAGCGTCAGTAACCTGAACACGGATGAAGCCAGATTACTGCTGACACTCTGTCGGCGTATTTACCCACACCCTCACCTGGAAGATTTTTTCTACGGATCTTGTGTGGAGAGTATTGATGCCTCCTTATCGGGTGATGCACTCAGTGCGTTCCAGCAAGGTTTGAGCAAGCTAAAAGCTGCCAAGTTTGCTGATATGTCGGTGACACAACAGCAAGCGATGTTAGAAAGCATAGCTACTGACCCTTTCTTCCAAAGCGTGCGTGGCAACATGGTCGTGTCACTCTACAACAACCCTAAGATTTGGGAGCGCTTTGGCTATGAAGGTCCTTCTTTCCCCAAAGGAGGATATATGCACCGCGGATTTGATGATATCGACTGGCTACCAAAAGTGAGTAAGGAGGGAGCCCATGGCTAAATTTGATTTATCAGACAACAGTGTGGTCGTGGTTATTGGTTCGGGAGCAGGTGGTGGCACACTCGCCAATGAATTGTGCCAAAAAGGCGTTAAGGTCGTGTGTCTCGAAGCTGGTGCTCACTTAAATTTCGCCAGTGATTTCAAAAATGACGAATGGCATATGTTCGGCAAAGAAGCCTGGCTGGATAAAAGAACCACATCAGGTACTTGGGAAGTAGCACGAGACTTCCCCAACCTTCCTGCCTGGATCTGTAAAACGGTTGGGGGTTCAACATTACATTGGGCGGGTGCAAGCCTGAGAATTCAGGAACACGAGTTCAAAACACTTACCCATTATGGCGAGGTTAAAGATGCGACCCTACTCGACTGGCCCCTGACGCTTGCAGAACTAGAACCCTACTACGACAAAGCAGAAGACAAGATGGGCGTGACCCGAACTCACGGTATTCCGGGTTTACCGGGAAATAACAACTTCAAGGTGATGGAGGCTGGTGCCAGAAAGCTGGGGTATAAGCAGGTTCATTCTGGAAGAATGGCGATCAACTCTCAGCCTCGTGATGGCAGACCTGCGTGCATGCAGTTGGGCTTTTGTTTTCAGGGATGTCGAATGTCGGCAAAATGGTCGACCCTTTACACGGAAATCCCGAAAGCAGAAGCGACAGGCAATTTCGAGCTCAGACCCGAATCAACCGTTTTGAAAATCACTCATAACGACCAAGGGCTGGCAGACGGCGTGCTCTACGCCGATAAGGAAGGCAATCATCATCACCAGAAAGCCAAGGTGGTCTGTTTAGCGGGTAACTCCATAGAAAGCCCACGAATCTTGCTCAACTCTGCATCCAGTATGTTCCCAGACGGGCTGGCTAACAGTTCGGGTGAAGTGGGCAAAAACTACATGCGCCATATGACAGGATCGGTGTATGCCGAGTTCAGTAAACCTGTGAACATGTACCGCGGAACCACGATGGCAGGGATCATTCAAGACGAATCGGTTCACGACCCTAGCCGGGGATTTGTCGGTGGATTTGAAATGGAAACCCTTTCGCTCGGTCTTCCTTTCCTCGCTGCATTTCTCAAACCGGGTGCGTGGGGCAATGACTTTGCTAACGCCATGGAGCAGTATGAAAACATGGCTGGTATGTGGCTGGTGGGGGAAGACATGCCTCGCTCATCAAACAGAATCACTCTGAACACGGATGAGAAAGATGCCCATGGATTGCCGATTCCAAATGTGCATTATGACGACCACCCCAACGATGTCGCCATGCGAGAATACGCCTATGAGAAAGGGGAACAAGTGTACGAAGCCGTTGGTGCAGTAAAAACTCACCGAGTAGTGCCCTATCCTTCTACTCATAACTTAGGTACTAACCGGATGAGTGAAAAAGCCAGAGACGGCGTCGTCAATCGGTGGGGACAGTCTCACGACATCAAGAACCTGTTCGTCTCCGATGGTAGCCAGTTCACCACTGGCGCAGCAGAAAACCCGACGCTAACCATAGTCGCCTTGGCTATTCGTCAAGCGGATTACATTGCCGAGCAACTTGCTGCTAAAGCTTTGTAGATGAAAGCGCCGCGAGGGGATCTCGCGGCGCTTTTTAGTCTAGCAGTGCACTTCCATCAAAAAACGGGAAAGGACCTTCGTGCTGTCCGATATAACTGATGTGACCAACAATGCCCTGCTCATCAAGTTTAAACAGACGAATCGCTTTGGGCTCCAACTGAAACGATGGAATGCCTTCTTTATCAAAATCTAACGCGACACTGTGGCTATGAGAAGGTCCGACCCAAACCGGAAGGTGCTTCCAAATTCCGCAAACTGGTCGATGCAGGTGACCCGTCACAACCGCTTTGACCTGATTGAAAGGGGCAATCACATCCCAGAGATCTTCTGAGTTATGAAGGTTTTGCACATCCATATGCTCAACCCCCACTTTTATCGGAGGATGATGCATAAACAGTAGCGTTGGTTTAGAGGTATCCAGTAACTTTTCCCGCAGCCAGTTCAGGCTATCCTTTGCGATATTGCCAAAGGGCTTACCGACAACAGAAGAATCCAGACCAATCAAATGATGATGCTCGGTTTCTAGGGCGAAATTGCACTCCAGCGGATGTTCATAATCGACTAAATCAGACAGCCCTTCACGCAGCTTGACCTTATGGTCGTGATTGCCGGGAATAATACGAATTGGAGCATTCAGTTTTTTTAATTCCTGACGGATAATGACGTACTCTTCTTCCTTTCCGAAATCGCCTAAATCCCCAGTTAACACCACCAGATCAACGTTTAAGGCATTAATATGCTCAATGGCATCCTTAAAACATTGCAACGTATCGACCTTCTGATAAGCGATCTTTCCATCTTGTTTGATATGTAAATCAGTCAGTTGTGCGATAAACATTGCTGTCCTCCATATAAATCATGTGCTGACATTCAACAGACAGGCGAACAACCTGATCTAACCTGAATTCCCGTCGGTCGAAACAGTCAGCCAGTACTGGCTGATCTAAGCCGCAGTCAATGGTTATACGCGTTCTGTCTCCTAAAAAGGCAATATGTGACACTCTGCCGCACAGGTCATCATGCTCCTGATTAGAAACCACAATGTCTTCCGGGCGAACCAACAGCGACAACGCTCTGCCATTCTGCGCAGGTTTTTGAAATTCTTCTGGCAAGGGCAATGTCTGCAGATTAGACAACCTCAGACGCTCCCCATCTTTCACACCTTTGAAGTGATTGATCTCCCCGATGAAGTCCGCCACAAAGTCGGATTTGGGCTGACGATAGATTTCTTCCGGTGACCCAATCTGCGCGATTCGTCCATGATCGAGTACCGCAATGCGATCGCCAATTGCCATGGCTTCTTCCTGGTCGTGCGTCACATAGACAGCGGTAATCTGAAGCTTCTTAAGCAGTACTTGAATGTCATTTCTTAAACGCTTACGCAACAACGCATCTAATGCGGATAAGGGTTCATCCAGTAGTAGTACCGCAGGCTCAACAATAATGGCGCGAGCCAGTGCAACCCTCTGTTTTTGTCCGCCTGAGAGTTGCGAAACGGTTCGAAGCGCAAACGGCTTTAAATCAAACATGGAGAGCATATCTTCAAGCTTCTTCTTACGTTCTTCTTCAGCCACTCCACGAATCTTTAGCCCATATTCAATGTTCTGCGAAACATTCATATTGGGAAACAGCGCGTAAGACTGAAATACCATCCCCACATTACGCTTCTCAATTGGCAGATCGGTGACATCTTGTTGACCGAACAGAATGTTTCCACCACTGTCACAGTTTTCCAGACCAGCAATCATTCTTAGAGTGGTGGTTTTTCCGCATCCAGAAGGTCCAAGCAACACCAGAATTTCACCGGGTTCTATTTCCAGATCGGTAGTTTGTAAGGCAACGGAACCGTCAGGAAAGGTCTTCTTTACTCTGTTCAGGCTAATACCCGGGTTTTGACTAACATGACTCACTAAGACAGCTCCTTACATAGGGTCAGTAACAGTTGGCGATTTCTGACTGCGCTTTAGAAGTTGAGTGGCAATCAGGAGAGGAAGTAAAAGCAAAAGAAATATCAGGGTATAGGCGGAACCAATCTCCAGGCGCATGGAAGCGTAAGCATCGGCTAAACCGACAGGCAGAGTCTTGGTCAGCGGAGTTTGGAGCATCCAGGTAAGATTGAATTCACCAATAGAAAGCGTCAGCGTCATAAGGGTGCCGCTGACGATGCCTGTCATACAGTTGGGCACGATGATATCGACAAATCGACGCCAGAAACTGGCTCCCAGGCTGGCAGCACCTTCTTCCAGCACTTTAAAATCTATGCTCTTGAGCGCAGCAAGAATGGCATTGACCATAAAAGGCAACGTGAAAATTACGTGCCCTGTCAGAATAAACATCCAACTAGATCGGAAATCAGAAAAGTGCCCATAGGTCGTGATAAGCCCGATAGAGATCGCTAAGCCCGGGACGGCAATCGGCAGAGTAATCAGCTCCTGCAGTATTTCCGATAGTCGGAACTGGTGGGCAGCAAGGTAGTAAGCCAGAGGGATTCCCACAATCAGGTTGAATACCACAGATGCCACTGCCACCAGCAGAGTCAGCCATAATGTGTCTGCGTAAAGCGTCCATACTTCGATGACCCATCGCAGGGTCAGACCGCTTTTGAGACCGACAAAATAGTTATTGGTGAGACCAGCCAGAACCGACATGATCACCGGAACCAACAAGAACGCACAAACCAGAACGGTAAAAGCAAGAGGCAGATAAAACGTGTAGTTTCGCTTCATTGTTATGCTCCCATGCTGACAGCAGCCATGCCATAGTGCTTAGCAACAATCAGACAAAGCCAGGTCACCGCACCTAACACAATGCTGAGCGCCGCTGCCATAGGAAGATTGGCACTGAGCGTGAACTCGGTGTAGATGGTCATCGGCAGCACATTCAGGTCTGTTGCCAATGTAAAAGCGGTACCAAAAGCCCCCATGGAAGTAGCAAAACAAAGCGAACCAGAGGAAATCAAACCCGGAACCAAAGCGGGCAATGTCACGTCTCTGAATGTTCTTAATGGACCTGCACCGAGTGAACGAGCAGCCTCCATTAAGCTATAATCCAGCTTTTCAGCCGCGACCATCACCGTAAGCACCACCCGAGGAATGGAAAAGTAGAGATAACCAACAAACAGACCTGCAATAGAATAGGCAAACGTCCATCGTTCGCCTTCCATCCATAGCCCAAGTTGTGCAAACAGCCCTTGTCTGCCTGCCAGCATGATGACGAAAAAGCCAATAACAACACCGGGGAATGCCAGAGGAAAGCTAATCATCGCAATCAGGAAACGCTTACCGAAAAATTCATGCCGAGTCAGAAACAAACCACAAACGATGGCGATCACCAGTGTCAAAAGTGTTACTACAACAGCAAGCACCACGGTGGACCACAAGCTCAGGTAGTACTGTTCGTTGGTTATAATGGCAAGGTAATTCATGGGTTCAGACAAAGCAATCAGCTGAGCAACAGGCAAAACGAAAAACGCTAGGCTAATGACCACAGCAGGAAGAATCAAAATTAGGTACTTATTCATATCTCACTCAAACAGAGGCGACAGTGATACTGCCGCCCAGTCCGGTTACTTCACTTCTTTCAGGTAACGCTGAGCAAATCCCGTTTGCGCACCTGCCATACTGGCAAAATCAATGGCTGTGGCACGAGCGTAGTCACTCGCAGGTAAGAATTTCTTCTTGGTTTCCTCATCCATAGCCGATGCCACAACAGGTCTTAAGAAAGCTTGTGCCCATACTTTCTGGCCTTTATCTGAGAGAACAAAGTCCAGAATCTTTTTCCCATTCTCCGGATTTGGGGAGTTCTTCACCTGACTCATCACGTAGGGCACCACCAGAGAACCTTCTTTAGGGATGACAAACTCGATGTTAGCGTGGTCTTTGTATTTGGCTCGATAAGCGTTGAAGTCAAAATCGAGGAGAATTGGGATCTCACCAGAAAGCACACGCGCATAGGAAGTTTGCTTAGGCACAATCGGTTTGTTTTTCTTTAACTTGGCAAAGTATTCGATCGCCGGATCAAAGTTCGACAAATCGCCTCCCATTGCACGGTTTACCGCTACTGCACCCGCATAACCAACAAACGCACTGGTCGGGTCAAGATACCCCACCATTCCTCGGTAATCAGACTTAAGCAAATCAGCCCAGGATTCAGGTACTGGCTTTCCTTCCAGAGCATCTTTATTCACAAAGAAACCCAGAGTCCCTGAATGAATGGCGAACCATTTACCATCCGGATCTTTTAAGCCAGCCGGGATCTGGTCCCAGTTCTTTGGCTTATAACCCGTGACGACATCTTGCTCTGCCGCTTTGATACCAAAAGAGACGCCGTAATAAGCCACGTCAGCAACTGGGCTGTTTTTCTCAGCAATCAGCTGAGAGAGCGTCTGACCTGAGTTTTTATTATCCATCGGAACCGATATATTCAGCTCCTTTTTGATTTGTTTAAGCTGACCACCCCAGTTAGCCCACTCTGGCGGGCAGTTGTAACAGGTGGCGTCTGAGGCAAGCACTGGCTGCACAGATGCAGCGAAGGTGATTGCAACCAGGCTAAGCCCGGCAATCGACTTAAATAACATGGGTTTCACTCCTTGATGTAAAAGTTAAGTTTTTCCTGTAGCGCTTACGCCACCGTTCCAGTCATCATCAGTTGATGACCTACTTCAATCTGTCTGCTGATCTGCCTCGTCCGGTTATGGGCAATGCGTTCATTCAGCAGTAAATCCACGGCAACTTCTCCCATCTTTTGGTATGGAACCGAAACCGTGGCTAATTGTGGGTGATACAGCATTCCCAGTGCCATTCCGTCAAAACCAACAACACTCACGTCTTCCGGAATTTTTGCTCCCTGCTTGCGAAGTGCCTTCAACGTGCGCAGTGCCAGCAGATCATTGGTGCAAAACCACGCGGTCACATTACTGTTAGGGCAAAAGCTGTCATCGTGAATGTCTGGGGCATGTCTGTTTGGAGGCTGTTCCACATGGGTGATCTGGCTGATGTCGTAACCAAGCTCCTTTAACGCATCGGTATAACCCGCGAATCTTGCTTTGCCGCGATCAGAGGCAGAAAAATCCATAGTGACAACACCAAAGTTGGTATGACCTTTTTTATGCAGGGCAAAAGCGACTTCTCGGCTCGCCTGATAGTTGTCGACGTAAACGCACGCTTCTTCCGACTCACTTTGGTTATGTAGCAAGCAATAAGGAAAGCCAAACTCTCGCAGCAGAGAGAGCGCTTCGTTGTTCTGTGTCGAAGATACCGTGAGCAACACTCCGGCAACCCGTTGGCGCAACAGAGTGATAATGGCCAGCTTTTCGAGCTCACTCTGGTATTGAGTATCAATGATGAGGGTGGAGTATCCGTAGAACCGAGCTTTAGACTGAATGGCAGACGCGATTTCCGCAAACACCGGGTTATTCAGGCTGGGAATCATCAACCCTACAGTGGGATTGGTGTTGAGTTTAACTCCGGTGAATTGCTTTCTTGGAGAGTAGCCCGTTAGCTCAATGACCTTGGCGATACGTTCTGACGCATCTGGTGCGACCAACTCTGGCTTATTCATGTATCGAGACACTGTAGTGGTGGACACGTTCGCAAGCTGAGCGACATCTTTGATGTTCATATTCACTTCAAACCCATATAAAAACTACGGACAAGAGTAAAAATTGAACATGACAAATTTATGATCGTTTTCTGCACGTTAATCAACGTTGCATTGAATTTCCTACCATTTAACGTGGTTTTATTGAATTTTAGCGATTGAAACTAATTCGTTTCACATCCTTTTTGATTAATGTGTCAATTGCGTGAAATTTACGCTATAGTGATTTTCGCCTGCCTGATATTGATATTCCTCCCAAGTTGCACAGAAAACGTTTTAATAGAAATCACCAATTAATTTTATAGAAAAAACCTATTTCCAATCAGAAATATAAAAACCCTATACTGCTTGTTGGCAGAAAAGAGCTTTGAATCTTGTATATAAAGGAAGCAAATATGCAGGTCGTCAAAAGCTTACTTATCTTATCAATGGGCGTTACGTTTAGTGCACACAGTACAACAATGACACGTGACAACGGCGCACCAGTTGGAGATAACCAAAATTCGATTACGGCAGGTCCTACGGGCAGCGTGCTGCTGCAGGATGTGCATTTAATTCAGAAACTTCAAAGATTTGCCCGTGAGCGAATCCCTGAGCGTGTTGTGCATGCCAGAGGAACAGGTGTTCATGGTGAATTTGTTTCTAGTGGGGATTATTCCGATCTCACCATTGCTGCGCCGTTTGCAGAAAAAGGCAAGAAAACGCCGGTATTTGTGCGTTTTTCTACCGTCGTTCATCCTAAGGGATCTCCCGAGACACTGCGTGATCCACGTGGGTTTGCCACAAAATTTTATACCGATCAGGGTAACTGGGATCTGGTAGGGAATAACCTGCCTGTGTTCTTTATTCGTGATGCGATTAAGTTCCCGGACATGGTTCACTCACTGAAGCCGTCTCCTATTTCTAACGTGCAAGACCCGAATCGATTCTTCGATTTTTTCAGCCATGAGCCAGGGTCAACCCATATGCTTACCTGGGTGTACTCGAACATTGGTGTACCTGCCAGCTACCGTAAAATGGACGGTTTTGGTGTACATGCTTTTAAGTGGATTAACGAATCGGGTGACGTGAAATACGTTAAATTCCAATGGAAGAGCCAGCAGGGAACACAAGGTTTACGCCCTCATGAAGTGGTAGAAACTCAGGGTAAAGACTTTAACCACCTGACCAACGATCTCTATCAGGAAATCAATAAAGGCAACTTTCCTAAATGGGACCTTTACGTAAAAGTTCTGACACCTGAAGCTCTGATGAAGCTCGATTACAACGGCTTAGACGCCACTAAAATGTGGTTGGACGTTGCGGATCAGAAAGTCGGGACTATGACACTTAACCGTGTGCCAGATAACTTCTTTCAGGAAACCGAGCAATCCGCTTTTGCACCTTCTAACTTAATTCCGGGTATTGAGCCTTCGGAAGACCGTTTGCTGCAAGGTCGCATCTTCTCTTATGCCGATACGCAAATTTATCGCTTAGGCGCAAACCACTCTCAATTCCATGTGAACCGTCCGAAAGTGGAAGTGCGTAATCACAACCAGGAGGGCGCGTCCAACTTTGGTAACACAACTTCCGATATCAACTATCAGCCTAGCCGCAAGCTAGATCTGGCGGAAGATACCAAGTTCAGAGCAGTTCGCACTCCGCTGAATGGCACAGTGCAACAGCAGGCGATCAGCAATCCGCGCAACTTCTTCCAGGCTGGTGTGTTGTATCGAAGCTTGTCACCACAGGAACAGGAAGACCTGGTGACTAATCTGGCGGGCGATTTGGGCAAAGTAGCCGATGATGAAATCAAACACATCATGCTTAGCCACTTCTACCGTGCTGATGAAGACTTCGGTAAAGCCATTACCAGCGCAGTCAAAGGCGACATGGCGAAGGTGACCAAGTTCGCAAGGATGTAGTTCGCAAGCATGTAGTTCGCAAATATGTAATTAAAAATTAAATATCCAAGCCCCGTGCGCCACTTCCCCTGCTCTTTTCTGCCAATTAGAGTGGTGGTGTACGGGCACCTCAAATACTGGAGGTTGTCATGAAATCCATTTTCGTATCCATCTTTGCCTCATTCGCAAGTCTGTTGTTCACTTGCTCACTGGCTTATGCCAGCCAGCCGCAGGCTTCTTCATCCGAGTCACTTGCAGAGCAGCAAAGCTCGCTTATTCGCTACTTCTTTGCCGCTGCCAGAACCGGTGAATCCGACGTGATAAAAACCTTTCTCAATGCCGGATTCCCCATAAATCAAACCAACCCACAAAGTTACACCGCACTTATGGTCGCGGCTTATCATGGTCAGTCCGACATCGTAGATACCTTGCTGGCACACGGAGCCGATTCCTGTATTCAGGATAAACGGGGAAACACTGCCATTATGGGTGCTCTCATTAAGGGAGAATTTTCGATTGCTAAGACACTTTATGGTCATGAATGCGATCCGAATCTGCGAAACAAAGCAGGCATGACTCTGAATGAGTTTGCTGAATTCTGGGGGCAACAAGACAGATTAGCTGGTGAATGATTCACCAGCTTTTATTCCAATTCAGATGCGTATCGCTATGTGGCAAAAATGCACTGAGGCTGGTTCGACAGTTTGGCCTGATACATCGCCTGATCCGCCGCTTTTTTCACCCTTTCTAAGTCGTGCCCGTTTTCTGGTGCGATGGCTGCCCCTACGCTAACACCGACGACGTAGCAATGACCATCATGCATGATTGGTTCACGCATCAGGGTATGAATTCTGTCGGTGAGTGCCTGAACATCCTGCTTTTCACGCACTTGTTCAAGTACCACGATAAACTCATCTCCGCCGATCCGGCTGACAAACCCATCATGCTTGACGGCGGTTTTTAGTCTTTCTGCGGTGATCCTCAAGCAATGATCACCGGCATCATGCCCGTAGGTATCGTTGACCTCTTTAAATTTGTTCAAATCCAGAAACAGCAACCCAACCTGATATTTGGTGTTTTTGTTGCGTTTTAACGCCTGATAGTAAAGCTCACGCATTAATTTGTAAGTGGGCAACTGGGTCAGGTCATCATGACTCGCCTGCCACTGAATATAGTCCCGCTGGAGTTGCAGTTCGTGGATCAGGCGTCGGGTTGCATCCCGATACTTGTACAGTGAATAGCTGGTAATGCTGAAAAACATCATCATACAGATCACATAACCAGCCCAGTGTGCCGGGCTGTGCAATAGATCGGCAACCAGAATTTTGGGCGTTAGAAAATCAGTAATGAAGGCGACAGCAACACTAATACAAAACAGCGAGATCACGGCAATATAGCGATTAGTCCAGCTTTGCCGGAAACACATGGAAACCACAAATATCGATAATGGAAACAACAGAATACTGCCTGCCATCGGTCCGATTGACACAAATCCTATCGCAAAATTAATGAAAAGGATCATGACAATATAAATGGCTTTTCTGCGGGTTCGGATTTTGTGTCGACGGATGGTGATAAAGAGCAGCCAGCACATCAAAATAAAGTTAACTATCAGTGTGCTGTTGAAACCGAAGTTCCAGGTGCGGACAGCGAGCGCAATCAATCCAAATATGCTGTAAATGCTGCCTAAAACCAGAATCAAGTTGATGAGCTTTCTTCTGACCGACGCTTCTAAATGAGCGACTTTGTTGTTCTTGAGGTACATCTTCTTTCCCCACCGAGTAAGGCATAGCTATAGTCTTATTCAAATTGTGGGTAATTAGGAACGGAAAATAGATTCATTATTGATATATTTTTCAATAATTCTCATTTATTAGGCAAACCGGAAAGCTTACAGATACAAAGCGGTGCTGTAATACAATTTAAACACAAATGGATATCAACCCGCTCATGCTGCATCACGCATGTCCAACGGGAGGCAAAAAGCGCTTTGATAGCTCCACTTCCTGATCTTCCATTCGCTCTTGTGCCATTACCATGTGTTCTGCCATGATTTCTCTTGCCGCTTTTGCATCCCCGGATTTTAACGCCTCGATCAACTTGAGTTGATAAGCCGTCCCTTTCTCCCATAGCTCGATATTTGGTGGGTTATACAGTTCCCGAGTCACCGTCATATCCGTCAGCATCCTGCTCATAAACCGAATCACAAAACCTAACAATGGGTTGTCTGCCAACTCAGCGAGAGCGATATGAAATTGCAGCGAATCGACATGGTGATCGCGTTCTTCTTCCAGCGTTTTTGCGGGTTCTGCGTATTTGTTGATGATGTTTTCTAGCCGATCTAAATCCGTTTCACTCAGCTTGCCCGCTAGCGACGCCGCGAGTTCAGGCTCCAGAGTACGACGAAGCTGGTAAATATCAGAAAGAGAAAGGTTTTGGAAGTAGAAATAATTGCTGAGAAGGTTACTCGCCAACGGTTCGGAAACCGCATTCACAAACGCGCCACCCTTGGGACCGGTACGAGTGCGGATAAGCCCCTGCACTTCCAGAATACGCATGGTTTCACGAATAGTGCCCTTCGACATTTTGAACATCTCTATCAAGACATGCTCCTGCGGAAGAGGATCGCCCGGCTGCAACCCGTGTTCCACTATCCACTGTTTAATGGCTTCTGCAGCGCGATAAGGGCGTCTTAATTTCGCGGTATTCTCTTGGTTCAGAATGTTACTGGTAAACGGGGTGGTGGCACGCGACAAACTGATTTCCTTCTAGCTCATTCAATTTCGGAACGCTTTCCATGCATTGGTGACTGGCATTGGGGCAACGGGAAGCAAAGGCACACCCTTTCGGAGGGTTAAGTGGATCGGGCAATTCAGCGTCTTTATCAGGAACCTGAATTGCACGTCCTACAACCGGAGCACTTTCCGCTAGCAACTTAGTGTAAGGGTGTTTGGGTGATTTGAAAATCTGTTCTGCGCGACCCAGCTCGACTAATGTTCCAAAATACATCACGGCAACCCGATCGCTGACCGCTTCGACCACCGCTAAATCGTGGCTGATGAACAGGTACGTCAGGTTATTTTCTTCCTTGATGTCTGCCAGAAGGTTCAACACCTGTGCCTGAACCGACACATCAAGCGCGGAAACAGGCTCATCAAGGACCAATATCTCGGGTTTGGCGACCAGTGCTCGTGCAATTCCGATCCTCTGTGCCTGCCCACCCGAAAACTCATGGGGATAACGCTCTAAAAATTCTTCTCGCAAACTCACTTGCTTAAAGGCTTCTCTGATTCGCTCTTCCCGTTCAGTTTTAGGCAATTGATGCAACGCTTTTAATGGTGCTTCCATGGAAGCTTGAATGGTTCTTCGCGGATTCAGTGAACTAATAGGATCCTGAAAAACATATTGAATGTGCTGCCCGAGCTGACCACCCGAGTTCGACGATTCATTTTCAAACGAGAGTTGCCCCTCACTCGGCTCCAGTAACCCCACCAGCATTCTGGCGAGCGTCGATTTCCCGCAGCCAGACTCGCCAACGATTCCTAATGTTTCGCCTTTCTCGACCGCTAAAGAGAGATTATTGAGCGCCTTAACGCCTTTTTTATTGCGATTGAACCATCCCGCCGATACCCAATAAGTTTTCGATAGGGACTGTATGTTTAATATCGTGCTCATGCTTGGGAACCCTCTGGGAAGTGACAGCGAACAAACCGATCCGATGATCGTTCTTCTTTCGGTGATTGCTGGCGACAAGTCTCGGTGGCTTTGCTGCAACGGGCAGCGAAATTACAGCCAATGGGTAAATCGCTGGTGAGTGGAGGCAACCCTTCTATCGCATGCAATTGTGTTTTCCCCCGCCCCAATTCAGGTACACATTGAATAAGCCGATGGGTATACGGGTGTTTTGGCGAAGCCAAGACGTTCTGAGTACTGCCCTCTTCTACGATCTCGCCGGCATACATCACGGCAACCCGATCGCACAGCTGTGAAACCACACCAAAATCGTGAGTGATAAACAAAATCGCGACACCACGTTCGCGCCTTAATTCATCAAGCAGCGCCAGTATCTGCCCCTGTACCGTCACATCCAAAGCTGTGGTTGGCTCGTCTGCAATGATCAGTTCAGGGTCGTTAATCAACGCCATAGCAATGGCAATGCGCTGTCGCATACCACCAGACAACTCATGAGGGTACGCGTTAATGCGCTCCGCTGCGTTGGGAATATGTACCGCTTCCATCAGGTCGATGGCTTTCTTTCTGGCTTGTGATTTCGAGATGGAGTGGTGAACGAGAATCGCCTCGGTCAACTGTTCTCCAATTTTCAGTAGCGGATGCAAAGTGGACAGAGGATCCTGGAAAATATACGCCACTTTGTCGCCGCGAAGTTGTCGCAAACGCGGATATGGCATGCCAATCAGTTCTTCCCCTCCCATCTGGATAGACCCACCAGTGATCACACCGGGTGGCGAAGGAATCAGCCCCATAATAGAGAGTGCAGTGACCGACTTACCTGAACCGCTCTCCCCCACTATACCCAGACATTCCCCTGCCTTTATGTGAAAAGACACTCCATTGCTGGCTTTGTACACTCGTTGCCCGATGTAAAAGCGCGTGTGTAAACCCGATACAGAAAGCAGTGCATCTTGCGGGTGGTCGGGCGTGGCTGAATTCGGTTCTTCCAGGTTCACTTTGGTTGCTGCCGCAGGGCGCGACAAAGCCCCGGATTTCAAACGCGGATCAAGAGCATCACGGATTCCGTCACCGAGTAAGTTCACGCATATAACGATAAGGAAAATCATCAGCCCGGGCACAACACTGGCGTGTGGGTATGAGATCAAGGCATTACGCGCTTCCCCCAGCATGGAACCTAAATCCGCCTGAGGAGGTTGAGAACCTAAGCCAAGAAAAGAAAGCCCGGCCGTTTCAAGAATCATCCATCCAATGGTGGTCGACATCGCCACCACAATAATTGGAATCACGTTGGGCAGCACTTCAAACAAGATAATTTTGAAGTGAGACATGCCCGCTAAACGTGCTGCATCAATAAACTCTTTATGAGCAATGCCAACGGTTACCCCACGAATGTTTCGGGCAAAAAAGGGAATGTTGACCGCAACAACAGCAATCAGCGCATTCATCAAACCCGGTCCCAGTGCCGCCACAATCGCCAGGGCAAGGAGAATGTAAGGAAACGCCATAAGCATGTCGACAGTCCGCATAAACAGGTTATCGACCCGACCACCAAAGTAACCGGCAACAATACCAATCGCGGATCCAATCACCGCCGCACCAATGGATGCAGAGATACCCACCAGCAGGCTGAGCTGCGTTCCCCACATCAGACGAGAGAAGAGATCGCGCCCCAAGTGATCGGTTCCTAAAAAATGATTGGGAGAAAACACGGGCAAAAACTTGTTCGCCGTATTGGTGGCATCTGGATCCTGAAGACCTAACCAAGGCGTCAGGCAAACCAGCAGTATCAAGAAGCCAAAAACAATGAGTGCAATCGCGGTCAGAGGATTCCTGAGCAATAACGAAAAAAACAGCTTCATGAACGAATCCTCGGGTCTAGCAGGCTTTGTAGGATATCCACCAATATATTGAATAACACGTAACACACGGCGACAAACACAACGCCGCCCTGCACTAACAGAATATCTCGCTGCAAAATGCCGTTCACTAACATGCGCCCGATTCCCGGCCACTGAAACACCATCTCGATGTAAACCGCCCCTGAGATAACAAACCCAGCCTGAATCCCCAGTACAGGAACAATCGAAACCATGGCACTTTTCAGGGCGTGTTTCCAAATCACCGAACGCTCACGGACCCCTTTTGCTCTGGCTGTGCGTATGTAATCCAGCCTAAGGACTTCCAGCATGGCTGAACGAGCCAAGCGCGCAATCACCCCTGTGGCAACGGAAGCCAAGGCCAGCGAAGGCATCACCAAGTGGGAAATAAGATCGGGCAAATCGCCCCCGCCATAAATTGCGAACATGCCAGACACTGGGAACCAGCGAAGCTGAATCGCAAACAGCAGAATCATCATCATGCCGAGGAAAAATGAAGGGATAGAAATGCCAAGCAAGACGACGAATGTAGTCAGTCTGTCGGTGAACGAAAACTGACGCGCCGCAGAGATAACACCAACCACCACACCAAAAAACGCACACAGAACAAAACTGGTTCCAGCCAGAATTAAGGTGGCATTAAAACGTTCTAACACCTCATCCAATACTGGTCGATTCAACGAGTACGAACGCCCCAGATCCCCCTGTAGCAGGTTAGAAATCCAGATAAAATATTGCTCTATCAGGCTTTTATCGAGCCCAAGTTCCTGATTCAGTTTTTGTACATTTTCAGGTGTTGCGTACGACCCTAATATGGCGGTAGCAGGATCGCCGGGAATCAGAGACATAATCAGGAACACGATCACTGTGATGCCCAACAATACGGGCACTGAGGAAATCAGCCTGTGCAGCAGGTATTGACCCATACCATTACTCCATTGGTATAAGGGGAATCAGCGCCGGAGCATTGGCTCCGGCTACTGTAAGCTTAGTCAGTGAATAACGCAGTAAGTGAATTACTTGCTGACGTTATTCAAAAGTAGGAAGAAAGACGGTTGCAAAGCAAAATCGTTCACCGACGAACTGGTGACGGCATTTTGCTTCCAGTTGGCAACGAAAACCCATGGAGCGTCTTCTTGCACAATTTTTTGCATTTCTTTGTACAGTTTGGCGCGTTCCGCCTGATCCGTGGACTCACGTGCCGCATTCAGCAATTTATCCACTTCTGGGTTTGAATAGTATCCAGAGTTGAATCCGCCTTTATCTGGCCACGCCTGAGTGCGAAGCGCTAAGTATGGCAAGGTATCCGGATCGTTAGTCATCCAGGCCATTTCCGCCATGTCTGCTTTGCCTTCAAGACCTGGGTTCACTTTGCCTAAGAACGTATTCCACTCGTAGGTTTCAATGCTGACATCCAGACCAACCGCTTTTAAGTCTGCCTGAATTGCGGTTCCCATTGGGATAGGATCCAGCATACCCGAGCCCCCTTCGGTCACATAAAACGTCAGTTTCGCCCCTTCTACACCCGCTTCTTTCAGAAGAGCTTTCGCTTTTTCAGGGTTGTAAGGATAAGGCTCTAGCGATTCATTATATGCCCAGGCAAATGCAGGTGGCGTCGGACCCGCGGCCACTTCTGCCGTTCCTTCCAGAACATTGTCTACCAACGCCTTCTTATTGATGGCGTAGTTTGCTGCCTGACGAACGCGTTTATCTGCGAATGGTCCTTCTTTGGCATTCAGGATAAGGAACCAGACGTGTGGTCCGGCTTGTTGCTTCACAGCAAAACGGTCGGAGTTGAATTCAGCCAATGCGTTAGGCGGCACTTCAACCATGATGTCTAAGCTACCCGCCAGCATTTCCGCAACACGGGTGTTGGCATCGGTAATTGGGCGGAAAACAACCGCTTCAAGCTTGGCTTTGTCTCCCCAGTAGTTATCATTTCTGACCACCACGACTTTGGCATTGGATTCCCACTCAGCAAACTTGAATGCGCCAGTGCCCGAAGGGTGACGTCCAAAGTCTTTCTGGTGTTTTTTTACTGCATCAGGAGAAACAATCAACCCTGTAGGATACGCAAGGTTCGACAAGAAAGGGGCGTAAGGCGCGTTAAGGGTAAACTCAACGGTTTTGCTGTCCACTGCCTTAACGTTTTCGATGGCAGAAAAGAAGAAAGAAAGCGGAAATGGTCCTGTATTGTGGTACGGATGTTTCTCATCCAGCATACGATCAAAGTTAAATTTCACCGCTTCAGCATTGAAAACACTGCCATCGTGAAACTTCACCCCATCGCGCAACGTAAAGGTGTACGTTTTGCCATCCTCACTGATTGTCCAGCTCGTTGCCAGTGCGGGTTCCACTTCTAACGTTCCGCTTTTGTAGCGTACTAAACCGTCGTAGACGTTCATCAGAATCCGGAAATCATTCACGGCTGTCACTGCATGTGGATCCAAACTTTTTGGTTCCGCTATCTGCCCAACAATCAGCACGTTAGGCGGAGTTTGAGCTTGCGCTGTGGGGAGTACTATTCCCATTACCAATACGCAAATTGTAAATAGTCGGTGGAACACGTTCATTGTGTTATCTCCTTCCTTAGTGTGTTTTTTACTCTTCCTGGCTATTGTTTAAACAGATTTATCATGATAAATATAATGTCGCAAGCATTTATTATGATAAATACATTACGAACATATCTATTGCTTAGATTACTAAGCATAGGAAAGAGGATGGCAGATGACCTTTTCATTGCTGATGAAGGATCCCAATAGCAATGCGCTCGGCGGCGTAGCGGCGACTGGTAACTTGTGCGTAGGGGGCTGGGTTTTAAGGGCGGATCCGTTGAGTGGTATTTCAGCCTCTCAGGGTTCTGACCCGAGCACATTGTGGGGTGAAAATGTGCTGACACTGATGAAAAAAGGGTTATCCCCAGAAAACGCGCTCGACAAGGTGGTAATGCCCGATATTGGAAAAGAGCACAGACAACTCGCGGCTTTGAACGTTCATGGGCAGACTGCGGTATTCACTGGATCTCAAAACACCCAATACCGAGGCAATATTCAGTTTGATCACGGGGTAGCCGCAGGAAACCTGTTAACCGGTGAAGAGGTGCTGTCTCGGATGGTCGAGTTCGCCCAGTCTTCAACCCTGCCCTTTATTGAGCGCTTGCTGCACAGCCTTGCCATGGGGGAATGTGCCGGAGGAGACATACGAGGGTTGCAATCCGCGGCTCTACTCGTTGTTTCCCCAGATAAGCCGCCACTATCACTTCGGATTGACGACAACGAAGCCCCTGTTAAAGCGCTGCAAAACCTCTACGTCAAAACCTGCGACCCGCAATATCAGCAGTGGTTAACATCCGTTCCTACCCATTTAAAACCCGAGAACCATTCATGAAAAATTACGGCACTAAAGCACAAAACTGGTTAACCCAACTGGCAAAATATTCTGAGACTCAGGAAGGTGTGACCCGCCGCCCCTTCACCAGCGAACACCAACAAGCCATTGATCAGCTTACGCTTTGGATGGAGCAAGCCGGATTAGAGGTAACGCTAGACAACGCGGGCACCTTAATTGGTCGCTATAACAGCCCGGTTTCTTCTAAAACCCTGTTGTTTGGTTCTCATCAGGATTCGATTAGAAAAGGCGGCAGGTACGACGGGATCATGGGCGTTGTGTTACCGATAATTGCAATGGGAGAGATTCTTTCACAAAAGGTCGAACTCCCTTTTTCTGTTGAGATCATGGTCTTTGCCGACGAAGAAGGCGTTCGATTCCCTACAGCACTAATCGGACCAAGAGCACTGGCAGGCACTCTAGATACTTCTGTGCTTGATCTTAAAGATGCGCAAGGCATCAGCATTCGTGAAGCCATGATTCAGTTTGGTTTATCAGGCAAAGGTTTAGACTTGCTTACCCGAGATCCAAAAGACCTATTAGGTTATTTAGAAGTGCATATTGAACAGGGACCGGTCCTCGAATCCAATAACCTGGCACTCGGTGTTGTGACTGCAATCTGCGGTATTGAACGGCATGAGATCCAGTTTGTCGGTGAATCTGCCCACGCTGGCACCTGCCCAATGGAGCTCAGGAAAGACGCGTTAAGTGCCGCCGCCCATGTTATTGCTGAGGCTGAATCCTATGCGCGGCAAACCGCGGATCTCAAAGCTACCGTTGGTCGGTTACATGTCGAACCTAATGTGGTTAATGCCGTACCCAGCCACGCCGCTTTTAGTGTTGAGATACGCTCCCCCGACGACGCAACGCGAACAGAGGCTGGAGAGCATATTCACCGATACGCTGCTCAGCTCGCAAAAGAACGTTCATTGCAGGTCACTACAGAAAAAACCTACCAGCAGGTCGCGCAACCTTGTTCGGATGAACTTCAATCAAGATTGCAAACCGCGCTCAAGAATATTGGTCAGCCTTCGTTTACCCTGCCCTCTGGCGCAACACACGATGCTTCCGCCATGGCTGATTTGGTTCCCATGGGTATGTTGTTTGTTCGCAGTGAAAATGGGCTGAGTCACAACCCTGCCGAATTTACTTCTGATGAAGATATGGGGCTGGCAGTCGAAGCGATTATTGAACTCCTGACCATGAACTCGGAACAAGAGGAAAAATAACTACGGTTCTTGCGCGTTCAATAAAAAGAGACTTTTTTCATTTGGTGCACCAGCACTGTTTTTACGCACTGGCTGATTAAATAATGCGCAATGTCCACTTTGTTTTAAAACGCCTCATATTCTTGTGACCAGCTTCCTGCCCGAATACACAATAATTCCATGTATTACATAATGTTATGTGCTAGCCTAAAACAGAAATCCACAAGCCGAAATAGGCGCTTGTGGATGAATTATTTGGACATTTTGTCTGATAATAATTGTTATAAGCCTAGAGGAAAATGATGAGAATTGATTTAGAAAACAAAATAGTTGAGTTACAAGGACGTAGGTTTGAAATCCCTTTATTGGTAGCGGAAGCATTACAAGACGAGTCTGATCTAAACGATCAGCACTTGACTGCCTCAAATCAGTTTCTAAGTACTTTGAAAGTTAAAAGAATTGGATTTAATGGACTGAAAGTAGATAACTACTACGAGTTTATCTTCAAAGTTGATGGTGACAAATTTCTAGATAGTCATTCTGAAAAGTACGAAGTAAATACGATAATTGACTCAGTCACGGTTCGCATCGGGTCCCCTAGTGATTTTTCGATCTTAGTGATCGGTTGTAAAAATCCATTTATGAAAAGTTATTATGTTGAAAATGACATGTATCATTATGTTTCTATATCATTTTCGACTAAGGAAACAAAAGCGGCAGCTGTTCTACAATATGCACAAGCACTAGTAAATAGAGTATTAGCCAAAGGAAATTCTTACCTTTCTCCGGATGATGTATTTAAACCTGACAGTGATTCTGACGATCTGGATGATGATTTTGGTTTTGATCAACCCTCACTGTCAGAACTTATTGGTGAATTCCAAGATTTTAATAATTCTAGCTATATATCAAAGAATAATGATAAGTTATACGAATTAATAGCCAAAGCTTATAAAATAAAAGAAGAATTAAGGTTTATACCATATTTTAAAATATTAGAGTATCTAGCACGTAATCAGAAATCTTCAAATGGTGAGTCGAAGTTTTCAAAGTTCTTGACCGAGATGAATATTAACTTTAAACAAGAGGTTGTTTCAGAACTTGGCGAAAACATTATATTCGATGATATGGTTGAATATATAAGAAATACAAGGAATGTACTTACGCATCCTACAGCTAAGTATAAAAAGGGCACGGTGTACTTTCCACTTAAAAAGTCAGTAGAATTTCAACGGTTAGTAATATCAAAGATTGTAGGTTTTGAAATCTGAGTTAACGGCTTATAACAAAGCATTTAAGAGTGATTCGCAACGCTTGGCAGTTTCGCTTCGCTCAAGTATAGCCAATCGTTGCTCACATATATGGTCTCCCCCTGTTTTGCAAGTCAATAGTCCGATTCAAAGCGCAGGTTAACTACCATATATACGGCCTGTTTTAGCGGCTATTGCCTTGGCCAAGATGAGGCAGTCGAACACGAAGTCCTAATCACCTTATCGGTTTTAATAACCAACGTGAGCAGAAGGTTTTCAACGTGTAGGATTTATCCTGTTATTCATCTCACTACGTACTTTGCAAAAGGTTACGGTATTGTCTTTTAGGCTGGTTGATACTCTTCATTTCTGCGGATGACAGCCCATGCAATCCGCATCAGTTTATTGGCTAACGCGACGGCAGCGCGGTTAGGGCCTCGCCGTTTTTCAAGCTCCAGTGTCCACAAGCTCAGTTTGTCTGACTTGTACTTTGCCCTTCTTAATGCCGCTCTGGCACCGTGAACAAGCAACGACCGAATATAGGTATTGCCTTGTTTGGTTATTCCCAATAGCACGACTTTATCTCCGGTCGTATCCTGTTTGGGCACCAGCCCCATAGCGGCGGAAGCATCCCGACCAGACTTAAACTGCTGTCCTGACCCTAACCGGACAGCCACAGCCTGGCTGGTTAAAGGACCGAATCCAGGTATGGAAGTGAGCCGTTTTGCATTATCAAATTGCTTGAGTGTCTGAGCCAACTTGTTTTCAAACCAGTCGACTTGTCGTTCGATAGACAGATACCTCTCATACTGCTGCTGAATAAGTTCACGAAGAATCGGAGAGAGTTGGTTATCCGGGTTTTCTAAGACCTCTGGAATGGCTCTTCTGAATGAGGCTTTCCCTCGGGCAATAATGACACCATATTCAGCAAGAAGCCCTCGAACCTGATTGATTAAGCGAGTTCTTTCCGTCACAAGAAGTCTGCGCATTTTGATGAGCGACTGTACATCCTGCTGTTCAATGGATTTATGAGGGACGGGGTGGTCTCTTTGATAAAGAGCGAGTTCCGCAATCGCTTCAGCATCGTTATAGTCATTTTTCTGTTTTCGCCGCTGGCTTTTGACATGTTGAGGCGGGTAGAGAAGAACGCGATGCCCAAAATTTGAAAATGCCCGAGCCCAGTAGTGAGCAGAAGAGCACGCTTCCATGGCAATGGTGGAAGATTCTATATTTGCGATGTGGCTAAGTAACTTAGTTCTGTAGATTTTTTTACGCCCAATGTTTTTTCCTTTATGATTGATTTCAAAGAGAAAGAAAACGTTTTTGGCTAAGTCGATGCCGATGATTTTGTGATGTGACATGGTCAGTTCCTTCATCATTTTGATGTCTTCACTTCAAACATGGTTTAACACGAAGTGAAGTGGTAGGGGGAGACCATCTCATCACCTTAACAGGGCTACATGGGTTCCCCCGGCTGTCAAACATCCGCTAAACTTCAGGTGATGGGGTTTGGACTGCCGCTCTACATTCGGTCTGTTTGCTGGTGATTTATGCTCACCATGACCCTGATGACTTTGCGCGACTGCGGTGCCTTATTCGTTAGATGACATTGGGTATGTCCGCCGCATTAACAGGCTCTCCGCTCTTGGTCTTAACCTATCTCCATCCATTGCGTTTGCTCTGACCCGGTGGGTATTCTCTTTCTGCTGCTTGGTTGATTGGGAACTAAGCAGCGTAATTCTCATATTCCGTCTGGTTGTGTAACAGTGACCAGATAATTCGAGCGTTCTTAGCCGCCAGTGCGACAATCGCCCGATTCATCCCTCTTCGTTCTAATATGCCGCGACACCATTGGCTGAGCCTGTCTTGCTTATCGCCTAAGTTGGCTATCACGGTTCGTGCTCCATGAACTAGCAAGGTTCTCAAGTACTTGTCACCATGCTTAGTTATCCTGCCCAGTCGAGTTTTCCCTCCTGTCGAATACTGTTTGGGAACCAACCCTAACCAAGCGGAGAAATCTCGGCTCTTATCAAACTGAGCGCCATTACCTATGGAAGCGAGGATTGCGGTGGCAGTTTGTGGACCGATGCCTCTGACTTTCATAATGCGCTGAACATTGTCACTGACTTTAGCGAATGCGTGAAAAGCTTGTTCTGTGTCGGCGATACGCTGGTTCAGGTGCTCCAAGTGGTGGTAGGCATCAGCAATGGTGGCTCTTGCCAGTTGTGGCAGCTCGTTTTCCGCCTCTTCAAGGAGGAGTGGGACTTGCTTCATTAAAGAGGACTGACCGACGGGCATGATAAGTCCAAACTCGGACAGCAAGGCTCGTATGCGATTCATCAATGCCGTTCGCTCACGAACCCAGTGCTCTCTCATTCGATGTACCGACAATATGGCTTGTTGTTCGGAGGATTTTACAGGCACAAAGCGAGTGGATGTGTGTTGAACGGCTTGGCATATGGCGACCGCATCATTGAGGTCATTCTTTCCTTTCACTCGGTGTGGCACCACATATTTAACCGCCATAATGCGAGCATCATGTCCCAGTTTATTGAGTGTTCTTGCCCAATAATGCGCGCCGCCACACGCTTCTAATCCTATACGCATAGGTGGCATATTTGCTATGGTAGTCAGCAGCTTAGGGCGAGTAACAGATTTGTGGAGAATAACTTTTCCGTTGTGGTCAACGACGTGGATGCTAAAGTGGCTTTTCGCTAGGTCGATACCGCCAAAATAAGAACAATTAGACATGGTGCCTCCAGTGTTAATCGATACCACCTCAGTGTGGCAGATTCTAGGAAAGGGGAATCCATGTCATTCGTTATAGCTCAAGGGAACTTATGATTATTGAAATAGCTCTAGCTATATTTACCACTTTATCCGCACTTTTGGGTGCACTTACATTGATAGCAGAAGATTTCCATGACAATTGGTGGAGAAGAAAAGCTGTAATTGCAAAGTCATTAGCTATAAACAGTTTTATAGTGTTTTTTTTATGTGGTGGAAAAATCTACTTTGATAGTGTGGATAAAAGTGAGAATCAAGCGCTGCTTGCTGGCTTGGAGAGCAGCCTAAGCGAGTCTTTGTCGAAACAGCATGAACTAGAAGAGCAGTTAAGTATAACCAAGACGGAACTTAAACATTCAATTGAAAATGCAAATTTACTGGAATTACAATATCGAAAAAACAAAGAGCTACAGTCAGTTCATAAATGGAGAGCTGCGTTTCTTGCGGAGAAAAAAATTAATACTAATCTACTAACGTTTTTGGCGGATGACCTAAACAATGATAATAGATTGCTTTTTCTTTATCAGCCGTCTTATCTCAAGAATAATTACTTGATTGACGTAATGAAGAGTTCTCATGTTACTAATCAACGCCAGTTAGAGCTAATGACTCTACTATATAATGAGCTCAATGAAATTAATGAAAAAATAAAAGCAGGGAGCGGCGCTGTTCTCTCAGGAAATTATGAAGGTCTAAGGTCTGGTTTTTCGCGGTTTATTGGTGTCGAGAACAATGCAAAAAATGCTCTTAATTTGTATGAGCAAGTGGCATCTGAGCTATAACAAACGACTATGGCGTCAATAGCTAGTTCTTAGCTATATTTTCATCCCACATGACGCCATCTCTTAGCATTGAGTTTAAGATGACAACCATCTTGCGAACGCAGGCGATGATAGCGACTTTCTTCGGTTTTCCTGATTGAACGAGGCGCGTATAAGTCGCTTTGAAAATAGGGTTACACTGCATAGCAGACATCATCGCCATATATAAAACGGTTCGAACTTGCGCTCTTCCTCCTTGAATCACCCGCTTGCCTTTGTAACGCCCACTTTCTCGAGTAATGGGTGCAACACCAATGAGGGAAGCGGCTTGTTTATTGGTGATGTACCCCAGCTCGGGAACGTTGCTGACGATTGATGCTGATGCGATATTTCCAATGCCAGGAACACTATGCAGGATGTCGTTTTTGGTCTGATAGTCTGGACATGATTCGATGAGTTTAACCAGCTTATCCTCGATGTTTGAAATCTGGTTTTTCATGGCAGTTAGGATTGGCTTGATGGTCGAATGGAGAGATTTTGGCAATACCTGAATACGGTTCTTCTCCATTGTTTGCATAGAGAGTAGCTGATTGCGACGTATGACTAAGTCACTCATCAATCGTATGTTTTCTGCTTTTATGATGGAGATGTCGGGCTTGATTGCTTCTGCGTGATGAGCGATAAGCTCAGCATCTAATCGGTCGTTTTTAGCTCTTCGACCAATGGCTCCTGCGAAGCGTTTAATGTGAATAGGGTTGGCACGAACAATAGGTAATTTGGCTTCTGCACATGCCAGGACAAAGGGCATTTCTAGACGTCCGGTTGCTTCAATAACGATGCGTTCAGGTGAGTGTTTCTTTATCGTTTTGATGGCGTCTTTGATGCCTTTGTTGTTGTTTGAGACAGTGAAAAAGAGATTAAGTGGTCGTATAAAAATATCGAGTTGCGCCTTGCCAGTATCAACGCCGATATTAATGTTTTGAAGTGTGTTGGTAATCATAATAAGCTAACTCTTGCTTGCGAAATGCGGGTTCGAGACCCAGTCGACTATTCGAGGTTTGTGCTTGGAGTCCTATGGGGTGTTCATGTTTGTTATCGGTCTCTCGACAGAGGAGCCAGCATTCAATCGAACTACCCTATAGAAAGCTTTAGTTGCAGCTAAAGCCTGGGTCTCACATTACCCGAATTCAGGAAAGATTATCCATACAAAGCTTCAAGCCGACCGCCAACACGTGGCATTTTTGGTTTGCATTAATAATTGTGTTTAGGTGCAATGCGGTAGCCGTTGTATTGCGTTGGCAGCGGATTAAGCGTGGCGTTATGTACCCGAGAATGAGAGTTAGTAAGAAGTGGCAAGACCTTAAGCTTGCCACTCGAATGACTTAGTTATCCCTATTTTGATATAGATCTACGACTAATGTTGCAAGTACGCTGGCTATGAAGCTAATTAAGAATTGTTCAATCACTATAGTCTCCCTTGTTGGTGAAAATTCCCAGACTTCCTGGGGCTGTAGTCAATGCTATTGCGAGTACGTATCTGGAGTCCATTTTTTACTGCCGCAGTTAGGCGGCGTTTTTTAGTGTGATATAGATCAGGGTAGTTTTTAGATTGACGTAGAAGTCTGAGTACATAACAAACCGCTCAAGACGGACTATCAACGCTCGGCAATTTTGGTTCTAGTTTGGTAAAGTGTTTACGGCAGCTATCTTTATGTATTGTGTTATACGTTGCTAGCCACTTAGCGGAGCGTTAAATACTTAAGTATTGATACTTTTGTATTGTAACAATGGTGGTTAATAACCATAAGGAAACTGTTTGAAATGAATCATAAGATGTATCTGTTTTCATTAGATTACGGTAATCGAGCAGAAGAAAAGGTTTTTGTTAAAGAAATACTTGATAGATTCGATAGTCAGACTCTCGTAGGGTGTGGAACATTAATCAATAACAATCCTTATAACTTGGAGCTGTTTCTTTTCCTAAACTTTGAAAAAGATGACTGTGATTTTGATCATTGGTTGTCTGTTCATTATCCAAACAAGAGCCGCACGTTTAATGTGTTAATGGATGAGCTTACAGAAGCTGCATTTTCTAGGCGTGGGTATTCAATTACTACATTTTGCGACTCAGAAGAAGTTGATCTTATATTCTCTAGTGAAGCTAATGAATTGTTCTTGTTCCCAGATCGGGGGCTAATGTATGAAGTATGGGGTGCACCTATTATGCAAAAGCAAAAAATATTTTTGTCACATTCATCGCGAGACAAGCATGTAGTTGATGATTATTTTAGTCAGCTACAAAAATCACAAATCAAAGCTTGGTATGACAAAGAGGAGATAATTCCAGGGGACAGTATCACGTCCCGAATTAATGAAGGGCTAAATGAATGTGATTTGGGTGTACTTTTCATGTCCAACAACTTCTTGTCGAAACATTCAGGTTGGACAGAAGCAGAATCAAACTTCTTTATTAGCAACCGAATGAAAAAAAACAAATCCCTGATTGTTGTAAATCTAGGGGTTGCACATGAGGATATTCCTCCATTGTTACAAGATTACTTGTACATTGATGGCAGAAAAGACAGAGCAATTGACGAGCTTATTTTTGCGGCAAAGAAACAATTAGAACGCATTTAACACATATGAGCCTTCCGCCTGTCAATAGGCAATAACACTCTATTGGCTGCGCTAGCAGCCAATCCATCTCGAACAACAAAGTCATCTACTTCGTTTTGTCATTTAGGTCATTAAGCATGGCTTACAACTAGCACATATAGAGACTCTCTTATTGCGATCTAACGCTTCTTCGTAGGGGACTAGACATTTATCGGTTAGCCTTGGTTGGATCTATGCTTTTCGCTCACAAATGCGCGCTCCGCACGCTTACGACCCTATACGTATTGGTGGTACTTTTGCTATGGTAGTCAGCAGCTTAGGGCGGGTAACAGATTTGTGGAGAATGACTTTTCCGTTGTGGTCAACGATGTGGATACTAAAGTGGTTTTTCGCTAGGTCGATACCGCCAAAATAAGAACAATTAGACATGGTGCCTCCAGTGTTAATCGATACCACCTCAGTGTGGCAGATTCTAGAAAGGGGAATCCATGCCATTCGTTATGTATTTGGAGGAAATAGGAAATGACAAAGTGTACTTTGGCTATTGAAAAAATATCAGAAGAACAACCTGTTACAGAGTTGAAAGCAACAGTGACTATGGAAAATGGGAAGAGCTTGTCATCGATCTACTCGAGAAATATCAACGCAACTAATTGGCAAACAGTAAATACTCCCAACTACAAAGCAGAATTTGACCTAAATGATGAGCAAGCTAACGACATCATAATAGTTTTGGATGATCTTGTTGACACTTATGCAAACGGCAACCAAGAAAAAGGTTTTCGTTCAATGTTAAAGACGAGCCTTGAGTGTAAGTTGAAAAACGAACTTTCTTGGTCACAATAAAAACAGTAAGTACATACATAACACATATGAGCCTTCCGCCTGTCAATAGGCAATAACATTCTATTGGCTTCGATAGTAGTCAATCCACCTCGAACAACAAAGTCATCTACTTCGTTTTGTCATTTCGGTCATTAAGCATGGCTTACGACAAACACATATAGAGGCTCTCTTATTCCGGTCTTACCGCAGCCAACGGTTCTTCGTTGGGGTACTAGGCATTTATCGGTTAACCCTTGTAGTTCTTGTATTCATCCCTTCAAAAAATGCGCGCCACCGCACGCTCCTAATCCTATACGCATAGGTAGTATGTTTGCTATGTTAGTCAGTAAGTTAGGGCGAGGAACGGACATGTGAAGAATGACTTTTCCGTTGGAGTCGACGACCTGAATTCTAAAGTGTTTTTTCGCTTAGTCGATACCACCACAGTGTGGCAGATTCTAGGAAAGGGGAGTCAATGTTGTTCGTTATGTTTTTTGATTTCTTATAGGTAAAAGGAGTTAACATGAAAAAGCTTTTTATTTTAGTAGGCTTAATGTATTCACCGTTCAGCATATCGGCATCAGATAATCTAATAGCTAATGTAACTTATACTGGTACTTATGGTGATGGGCGATTTTTTGTTGCATTTGATGTAACGATTAACGAACCAGGATGTCCTCGCAACCGTATTGACGTTGCGCCAAATCACCCACAAATTGATCGATGGCTAAGTATTGCATTAGCTGCTCATGCTTCTGGGAAACCTGTTCAGGTTAGAACTAATGGCTGCTACAAAGGTTACCCTACGCTAGATAACACTGATGCTTCTTGGTTCCACAGCAAGTTCTAAGAAAGTTTTAATAGAAACATAATAGAGTTAAAACCTACAACCAACACGTGGCACATTTGGTTTATGGTGCATACAATATTGAGGAGCTTAGTCCGTATGTTATCTGTGGCTTAAACTAGCGGTATGGAGTTACACACTGTCAAGCACTTACTAAACTTTAAGTGATAGGTTTTGGACTGCAGCTATACATTGAGTATATCCGCCCAACTTAACAGGCTCTCCGCTCGTGGTCTTAACCTATCTCCATCCATTGCGTTTGCTCTGACCCGGTGGGTACTCTCTTTCTGCTGCTTGGTTTATTGGGAACTAAGCAGCGTAATTCTCATATTCCGTCTGGTTGTGTAACAGTGACCAGATAATTCGAGCGTTCTTAGCCGCCAGTGCGACAATCGCCCGATTCATCCCTCTTCGTTCTAATATGCCGCGACACCATTGGCTGAGCCTGTCTTGCTTATCGCCTAAGTTGGCTATCACGGTTCGTGCTCCATGAACCAGCAAGGTTCTCAGGTACTTGTCGCCATGCTTAGTTATCCTGCCCAGTCGGGTTTTCCCTCCTGTCGAATACTGTTTGGGAACCAACCCTAACAAAGCGGAGAAATCTCGGCTCTTATCAAACTGAGTGCCATTACCTAATCCGCGCCGCCACACGCTTCTAATCCTATACGCATAGATGGCACATTTGCTATGGTAGTCAGCAGCTTAGGGCGAGCAATGGATTTGTGGAGAATTACTTTTCCGTCAGAGTCGACGACGTGGATGCTAAAGTGGTTTTTCGCTAGGTCGATACCGCCAAAATAAGAACAATTAGACATGGTGCCTCCAGTGTTAATCGATACCACCTCAGTGTGGCAGATTCTAAGGAGGGGGTATCCATGCCATGCATTATGGAATCTTTAAAATTGAGATACATGAAATATGATTGAAAAAATAAACTATTACGTCGTTTTCGACGCCAATGTATTGATCAAGGATTTCTGGATGAAGAGTGAAGGCTTTCAGTATTTACTGACACATAGTTTTCTTCAGCACAAGCCCGTCATTCCTAAAATCGCTTTCTTAGAAGCAAGTAACCACCTGAGAAATAGAGTCGAAACGCTAATCAGAAAAAAAGACGAGAATAATGCACGTACTCAAGGCAATTTAGGGAACCTAGTCCGCTTATTTAATTTAAGTTTAGTTCCGGATGAGGAAAGTTGGGATGTTGACGACTTGGTTTCTAGATGGGAATCTTTTATCGAAAGCACTATTACTTCGTTTGGCGGAGAAATATTAGAAACGCCTAAGGTAGATGTAGAGAAGATTGCAGAACGGTCATTAAAACGTATAAAACCGTTTACTAAAAGTGATAAAGGTTTTCGAGACACGCTCATTTGGCTTAGTACTCTGGATTTGGTTCAAGAAGACACACGTGTATCCTTCATTACTGCTAATACAAATGATTTCTTTAAGCCTCATTCAAAAAAACCTGATCCCGACATTGCCCTAGAAGCAAAAAATAAGTTAGAGCGTTCGTGGGAAATGAGGTTTCATAGATCTGTAGATGAGTTTATTGCTGAATTTGATGGTGATAAGGAAACTAGTTCTCAAGCGCTACGAAGAGCAGCAATTACTAATAATTTGCATAACCTTGATATATGGGATTGGGTTGAATGTAATTTAGAAAGCAAGTTGGATGGATATGATTTTGATGATCCCGGTTGGGCAGGGACTCCATATGATGCAGAAAATATTCAATTATATAATTTAGAAGAGTTGATTAGTTTAGATATTCCTCAAGTTAGGCATAAGGTTGAAGATATTTATTATATATATTGTGACCTTTCTATAATCGGTAACTTCTCATGTGACATTGGCTTCAATAGCGCTGAGTCTATAGTTCGTGAAGAGCAGATTTTATGGAAGAAAGTTCTAGACTCAGTATGGACCAAAGTCGGGTTAAGGACAGTGGCATCATTTCTAGTTAGATTAGAGTTTGATGTTAAGAGCAGTACTATTCTAAGTTCGGCTATTCGTCCTCTTACTCATTGGCGTGACTACAATGAAGAGATTGAATCGTTAGAGCTAGATGAGGAATTTGAATCGGAACTGGGTTACTGACCACATAACACATATGAGCCTTCCGCCTGTCAATAGGCAATAACATTCTATTGGCTGCGATAGCAGCCAATCCACCTCGAACAACAAAGTCATCTACTTCGTTTTGTCATTTCGGTCATTAAGCATGGCTTACGACAAGTACATATAGAGGTTTTCTTATTGCGATCTCACCACAGCCAACGGCTCTTCGTTGGGACACTAGGTATTTGTCGGTTAGCCTTGCAGCTCTTGTATTCATCACTTCAAAAAATGCGCGCCGCCACACGCTTCTAATCCTATACGCATTGGTGGCATATTTGCTATGGTAGTCAGCAGCTTAGGGCGAGTAAAGGATTTGTGGGAATGACTTTTCCGTCAGAGTCGACGACGTGGGTGCTAAAGTGATTTCTCGCTAAGTCGATACCGCCAAAATAAGATCAATTAGACATGGTGCCTCCAGTGTTAATCGATACCACCTCAGTGTGGCAGATTCTAGAAAGGGGGAATCCATGTCATTCGTTATGTTTACCTTTTAATTAGGAGATATCGTGAGACATTCATTATTACTGTGCTTTTTACTCTCACTATCAGCTAGTGCAGCTGAAAAATGGGAATAAGGACCTATTCAAACCATTCAAGCTGTCGATGTTCACAAATGTCAAAGCGATACCGTAAATATAAAAGTAAACGGAAAGTGGTTTTATACTCCAGAAACATCTAATTCGATTCAATCTATCGCATTAGCAGCTTATATGGGAGATAAGCCAGTAGCAATCAAATACGACACAATAGATGAGCATTGCGGAGGCATCTTCAAGGTACATAACATTAGGCTTGGAGAAAAAACATAACCAATAAATTCATCGGGACAGTCAGGTGCAGGCCGCAAGCGCCCTAAAGCGCGCCTGCCAGCCCATGATTTTGGCGTTATGTGCAAGTGAAGTAGTATGAAATTGAAGAATTTTGAAGAAAAAGAAAACTATATTTATAAATACGGAAAACTTGAGGATCTTGAGAGAACTTTAAACAATAAAACGCTTGGCTTCTCAAAGCTTGATAGCTTAAATGACCCTTTCGAAGCGTCCTATAATCATGTTCATATATTGGCGACAGAGCAACGCGCAACAGCGTTTTCAGAGTCGGAAATCTTTGATGGTGCTGAGTGGGGTGATCGTAATAGAGTTAAAGACTTCATTGAAAGTAAGCTGCAAGAGGTGGTCGTAACCTGCTTTACTGAAAGACCGACTGAACCATTGATGTGGGCACATTATGCTAATGATCATAAGGGTGTGTGTTACTGCTTTGACAGAGATAACCTTGAGTTCGAAGGAAACTTCAAACGTCAGAGTGTTCAATACAGTAATAAAGTTCCTGACTTACTAGTTTTTGAAAATTCTACCACCGAAGCACAGCTAGAAATGTATATCCCAAACTTGATTTGTACAAAGTCTGAAGCATGGGCATATGAAAAAGAAATCCGTTATTTTGGGCAATCTTCTGAAACAGCGCATAATTTTGATGTCGAAACACTGCAAGCTGTTATTTTAGGCTGTAGGGTAACAACTGAGCAATGTATAAAAGCTCAGAAATTAATTGATAAAGTAAATAAACAATATGGAACAGAAATAGGCTTATTCCATGCTGTTAAAGATGGAGGCTTCTATCAGATGCAGATTCATCCAATGAAACTACAGCGTTTACAAATAAGTTCTGGCTATTGTTCACCACAAGAACCAATAATAGTCGTGTGATTGCATATAACATATATGAACCTTCCGCCTGTCAATAGGCAATAACGCTCTATTGGCTGTGTCAGCAGCTAATCCATCTCGAACAACAAAGTCATCTACTTCGTTTTGTCATTTCGGTCATTAAGCACGGCTTACGACAAACACATATAGAGACTCTCTTATTGCGATCTAACGCACCAACGCTTCTTCGTTGGGGCACTAGGTATTTATCGGTTAGCCTTGCAGCTCTTGGATTCATCACTTCAAAAAATGCGTGCCGCCACACGCTTCTAATCCTATACGCATTGGTAATATGTTTGCTATTTTAGTCAGTAAGTTAGGGCGAGGGCCTGACATATGAAGAATGACTTTCCCGTTGAAGTCGACGACGCAGATACTGAAGTAATTTTTCGCTAAGTCGATACCGCTAAAATAAGCACAATTAGACATGGTGCTTCCAGTGTTAATCGATACCATCTCAGTGTGGCAGATTTTAGGAAGGGGGAATCCATGTCATTCGTTAGTTTTAAGGATGAAGTTATGATCAAAACAAAGATATTAGTTGGAATCGCTTTAGTTATTTCATGTCAAGATGCTTTTGCAAGAAAGGAATGTATGCGACCTATTGAAAGTATTTTTACAGGCTACACATCCACCACTTCAAAAATACATGTTGAGCATGGTGATGGGTATAGCCCGAGTGTAGTAAGGTTACCATTTGTTGCAAATGATGAGAAAATTGTAGATCGAATGTTGTCGGTTCTACTTTCTGCACATATGGGGGGTAAAAGCGTGACTTTTAGATACCTCCAAGGTGAGGATGGGTCACCTGCTAGCTGCACACCTACTGTGAAGCAAATAACTGAAGCCGTTTGGATTAAATAAATCTAACACATATAAGCCTTCCCCCTGTCAATAGGCAATAAGATTCTCTTGGCTGCGCTAGCAGCCAATCCATCTCGAACAACAAAGTCATCTACTTCCTTTTGTCATTTCGGTCATTATGCATGGCTTACAACAAGCACATATAGAGACTCTCTTATTGCGGTATCAGCGCAGCCAACGGCTCTTCGTTGGGGCACTAGACATTCATCGGTTAACCTCGTTTAAACCGTATGCTTTTCGTTCAAAAATCCGCGCCGCCACATGCTTCTAATTCTATACGCATAGGTGGCATATTTGCTATGGTAGTCAGCAGCTTAGGACGAGTGACGTATTTTTGGATAATGACCTTCCCTTTGAAGTCGACGACGTGGATACTAAAGTGATTTTTCGCTAAGTCGATACCGCCTCAGCGTGGCTGAGTTCTCAAAGGTGAATCCAGTCATTCGTTAGCTCTAATATTTAAATCTGGAGAAGTAATATGTTTAGAATGTTTTTATTTGTATTAATTTTATTGCCTTTTAGTTCCATGGCAGGAAATGGAGGTAAAGGAAAAGTCACACTAATTGAGTTTAATGCTAATGGGGTGATTTTATTTCGTCATACGGGCGCACGCACTGATGTTCCTGCATGTGTTGGCAATAACTTTAGGAATAGGTGGGCTATCGATGCTAAGACAGATGCCGGTAAAGCCCAACTTTCAGGCATACTAACGGCTTATTCTACAGGAAAGGACGTTACTGTAATTGGTACCAATAGCTGTTCACTTTGGGGAGACACTGAAACCGTTAGATATTTTTATATTAGTGGCTAGTGCTAACAAAAGCTCAGCCCGACAAACATCCATAGCATTTGGTGTTTACGGCAGTTTTAGTGTTTAAAGCATTGTGTCTGCTCAATTAAGGGTTAATCTGTAGGAAGACATGAGATGTTCGAGCGAAATGTAAAGTATTTGCGGGTTCTCGCAACGCTTATTTTCCTTTCTTTCTGCGCTGCGATTGTTGGCAATGAGATATTACCTCTTATACAACTAAGAAGTGATAGCCAATCCACTATTTTGTACATAATCATCCATTCTTTTAGCGCTCTTACTATAGTGCCAAGTATATTGTCGTTGTCTTTTGATGTAGGAAAAGTCTGGGGTGCAGCAGCAGGCTGGCTTTTCCTGTTCAGTTCTAGTTTTGTTTCCCAATATTCTTATGCTGCCATACACTTAGTTGCGATTTCGATGGTCCTTTACTTTTATTGGCAGATTAAAAAAAACGACATCTAATTTTGAAAGATCAGCTCGCTTGCAATATGAACTAAATGGGTCGATATCACTGGGTAACTGAGACTTTAAAACAACCTAAGAATTACATATAAAGCTCAAAAATAAGAAGTTTCGCAATACCCTCTTTCTTGCTGAATGGACATCATAAAAGCCAGATCGACAAATTGCATGGGCGTATTGACATATCTAAAATCCTTGCTTCTTCAATCACATAGCAAAGGTATTTTGTGAATACTCGCCGATCCATTTTTTCCACACTCATCATTTCCACGTCACTGCTTTCCGCTTTGCCATTTTCTTCTTCTGAAGCGCACGCGCAGAGTTCAGGAGACTTTCAGCAATATGATTGGGGGTCTATGCCCCACAAGTACAAGGACTTTCTGTCTAAACCTGCTAACCAGCACATTGTTGATGCGATGGTGACTGCGATTGATTCGGAATATTACCTAGAGAAAGCACCGGAGTTAAAACAGATACGTCCTTTGGTCGAAGAATGGATAGACAAAAGAAATGCGTTCTTAACCCGAAAAATTGGCGACTCTTTGGAGCTTTTGGAGTCTGGTCAGGGTTCACTAATAGACTATAAACCAGAGCAGAACATTCAGAAGTGCGCCATTATTTCTGGTGAAACCTGCTCGGAGAGATCAAAGCACCTTCCCTATCAGGAACAACGCAAAGCCAATCTCGCCTGCAAAATTGACCACATTGAGCGAAACTGCCAAGACTGGAAAGAGCACACCACACCGCTGTACAAAACCACCCAGATCATCGCGAGCCACATTGCCTTGGCACTATGGATGGACGTAAACGACCGCGTTCCATGGTCTCTTACCAATAACACTTCTGAAGAACTTCACTCGATGTGGAAAGAGAAAAACGTTCTGATGGCCTACACATCTTATGAAATGTTGAATACTGCCACCCGACGTTTCACCACCAAGCACCCTTCCCTCGATTCGGTGACGGTTGCTGACATTGCCTCGTTCTTCTCACCTAAGTTTACCTATATCTACAACTCTTCCCCTTACGAGAACTATCAGTGGTTGATGGAAAGCTTTGGCACGAAAATCTCGGCTTCGAGCACTCAGAAAGATGCCTTGAGAGAACTGTTTAAACTGACTCAGAAGTTCGAGCACGGCTCCAGCTCCGACATTTTTTACAAGAACAGAGCCGGGCAATCGACTCCCATCGATGTGGAGAGCAGTATTGATGTACCAAGGTACATGCCAGTTCCGTTTTCTTTCCTTCGATTGAGAACCCCACACATGGCAATTAAAGGCTGCCATAGTGCAACCCGAATTGTTCATTCATTAGCGAAAACACTGAATATTCCTTCATCCATTGTTTTAGGTAATAACGCGCTACCAGCCGCCGAGTCTCCGTTTTCTTTGAACCATTCCATGCTGTATTTCCCAACGGTGGATCGCTGGTTAAGTCATGGTGATGACATTTACGGCGAAAGAGATCTTTTCCGATACGTTGAAGATAAGCTGGATATTACTATCCCAAAATCGCAGTTTACCAAGGCGGCTGAGCTTGCAGCTTGTAAAGGGCAAGATAGTGTTGGGTTGTGCATTTCTTCACGTTGGAAAATCAACAAAACACTCGAGGGTTATCTGACTGACCCAGCGAACCATAAGACTTGCCTGGAAATGGTGCGCGGTACTCTTCCGGGTAACCACGACGCCCATATTTTCAGTGATAGTGAACGCAGTAACATGCTCTCAAAACTTGGTTTTTCAAGCGATGCGTCATACGAACAGGCATGTAAAGATAAATGGAGTCATATTTTTGGTAGCTAGATTACTTTGAATAAAAGGTAAAAACGACCTGCTACCAAGGAATCACTGAGCCATCATACGCCAGAAAAAGACCGGTTTGTGATGGCTCAGCGCTTTCGACAATGTTGATTAAATCCCATGCTACACGTTCGGGTGTGAACAGTTTTCCTTTGGGCACATTTCGTTGAAACGGCTCTGATAATGCGGTATCCGTTGTGCCTGGGTGGAGCACCAGAACCGTGGCTTTAGGAAGGGTCCGGCTCCACTCAATGCTCAGGTTTTTGATGATCATGTTAAGTGCTGCTTTGGATGCGCGATAGCTGTACCACCCTCCTAGCCGATTATCACTGATGCTCCCTACCCGCGCAGACAGCGATGCAAATTTTGGCTGCTTACTCTTTCTCAGCAAAGGATAGGCGTGTTTTGCAAGCAACAGAGTTGGTAGCGTATTGGCGCTCATGGTTTCCAGAAAAAAGGCACTGTCGGTTTGTTGAATGTTCTTCTCTGGATGTTTGCTTTGTGAATGGAGAAAACCTGCGGCATTGATCAGCCAATCCAAATCGTCGATGGAATCAAACACAGACTTTACTGAAGTTTCATCCGAAGCATCCATGTTCACCCAGCGAAGGTTTTTCGCTGTAATGACTGGCTTCTCACGACGATAAGTGGCAAATACCCAATCGTTTGGGTATGCATCCAATAGGTGCCTGACCATTGCCAGCCCAATTCCCCCATTTCCTCCTACGACCATTCGGTTCAATTTAAAGCTCCTCAATTCTTTGTAAGTTTCTTTCTGCTGTATCGAGTATCGCGTCCTGAACTTCCAGATCCATATTGTCCCAGCTTCGATAGATCATCCCTATTCTTGGGTTTTTGCTGAGTAGTTCGCGGTGTTGATTCATAAATCGCCAGTAAAAACCATTAAATGGACAGGCACTTTCTCCGCTGCGCTGTTTCACGTCGTAATGGCAACCTTTGCAGTAATCGCTCATTTTGTTGATGTAAGATCCACTTGCAGCATAGGGTTTGGTCGCAATCACACCACCGTCGGCAAACAGAGCCATGCCGCGCGTATTAGGCATTTCTACCCACTCAATAGCATCCACGTAAATGCCCAGATACCAGTCGTCGACTTCGTCTGGTTGGCAGCCTGTAACTAAGGCGAAATTGCCTGTCACCATTAGTCTTTGAATGTGATGTGCGTAAGCATAATCCAATGACTGGTCGATCGCCTGTTTCATGCAGTGCATTTGGGTTTTACCTGTCCAGAAATAGTCGGGCAATGCACGCGTGGCGTTCAGATGGTTCTTTTCAGCATATTCCGGCATGTTCGCCCAATAGACACCCCGGATGTATTCCCGCCATCCGATAATTTGGCGAACAAAGCCTTCAATCTGGTCTAGTGATACATTGCTGCTAGGTTGCTCATAGCGAGTCAGTGCGGCATCGATGACTTCCAGCGGTGACAAAATTTTTGCGTTTATCGCGAAAGAAAGCCGGCTGTGATACAGACTCCATTTCGCTTTGTGTTGGCTGGTCATCGCATCTTGAAAGGTGCCAAAAAGCGGCAGGCAGATCTGGCAAAAGTGGGCGAGCAAGTTCAACGCCTGGGAACGATTTACCGGCCACAGTAATTGTTCACCAATGTTTCCCATCGTCACTACGCCATGGCGTTCAATTCGCTCAAGTATGGTCGTGATGTCGTTGGCAAACATTAGCGGCTCAGGAAGCTGGTCGATATCTGCTGGCTTTAGCTTCTTTCGGTTATTGGCGTCGTAATTCCACTTTCCGCCAACAGGTTTGTCATTGGCGTCCATCAGAATGCCAAACTGCTTTCTCATCCGCCGATAGAAATGCTCCATAAGCACATGCTTTCCTTTAGGGAACTGACCGGGGATTAACTCCACGCTCAGCATGAAATGCTCAGTATCCACGCATGTTATGGAAACACCTTCAATGTCCAGTTTAGAGAGTTGCTGAGACAACCGGTATTCATCAGGGGACTGATATTGCAGCTGACTGGCACCTGTTTGAAGGCATAAATTCGTGAGCAAGTCAGGCAGGTCGGCAAAAGCCGCTGTGTCGTCAAGATTCATATACTTGACCTGATGACCCGATTCAGTCAACCAAGCAGAAAAGGACTCCATTGCAGAGAAAAACGCACACACTTTCTGGATATGGTGTTTGGTGTAGTCGGTTTCCTGTTTGAGCTCTGCAATCACGTAGAGAATGGAGTCATCGATGTTTTGATACCAAGAATGTTGGTAATTCAGTTGGTCGCCCAGAATTAAGCGGATGGTTTTTGTTTTCATAGAGGCTCGGCGTCGAATTAGCGAAAAAGTGTGCACCCTTCTTAATACGCTCGCGACTTCTAACCGATCAACTTTTGTCGTTGGTTTCTAGTGAAAAAAGGCAGCTTCGCTGCCTTATCTATCCTGTTATTGGCTGCCGACCAGATTGTCGAGGTTCACTTTATTACCCAAAGGTTGAACCTGAATTTCAGCATAGCCCATGCGAATGGCTTCAAATTGCTTGGAAAGCTCTTTTACATGAGCTTCATCTTGAGCGATGAATGCCACATGGTAAACCGGACGAGTCACACCCTTGCTCACTTCTTGCGTATTCAGATACGCAGAGGTTAGAAATCCGGCTTGATTCAGGCTTACGACGCGTTGCAGGTCGATGCCCAGAACACGGTCTATTTCAGCAGGGTCAATCCCCTCTTTCCAGGTCATGGTAATTCCGTAGTTGTATACCAGAGGGGTCTTATCCAGCCATTTGGATCCCAAAGGAAGAACATCAACTATCTTGACCAGATTCTGTTTGTACAGTGGCAGCTTCTCTAGAGTATTCCGCACCTGTTTTTCACTGTCCCCGCTGATAACAAACCTGATAAGTCTGGTCGGTTTTCCATCTATCTCACTTTCGTAGATGTACATGTCTTTAATCGAGCCCTTTTTAATAAGCTGCCCAAATGCTTCTTTCTGTTCCGGCATGGCTTTCAGGACTTTGTCTTGATCCTGTGTGTTCCATTTCAGCTCTACCCCAAAGTCCACTGCATATACGGTAAAAGCTGACAGCATTGCGCCTACCAAAACGATCGCTTTAATCATAATTTTCATTGCATTACCTCATAGTTGTAATGTTTTCGGTCACCTCGTTGAGTACAAAGGTAAACGAGAGCACCGATCTCCCACGATAAGTGGGAACATGTTGCCTACCAACGTGATCGATAGCTTCTGTGGCAGGCACGACAGGTCTTCTCTGCCTGATTCAGTCCCTGCTCCGCTAACGACAAATTTTGTTCTTTACTTGCGGAAAGAAGAGTTGCGTACCCTTCTCCAAAGTCGTGCATTAATGAATGGAATTTTTCGGGTTTAGTCCAGACCGAATCTTTCGCTTTACTTCCGGCTTGGCTCTCTGGCGGAAACGCGTCTTTTAACATCGACGCTGTTTTCAGCCAGTTGCTCGCTCACCTCCAAAACCGCTTGCCAATCTTTTTCTGAGAAGTGCCGCCACCTGATCGGTTTGTTTTTCGATCAACTCAAAGGCTTCTTGCCGGATAGTAATCCAGTCTTGATGACCCGCTTGCACCCAAGTTGGCACAGTTAGCATCAACCCTGTCATTACCGTTAATGCCATTTTGTTAGACGCTCTCACCATTTAAACACCCCTCTTATCTTTGGAATGGAAACAATTTACACAACAACTATTGCATTTGCAATAGTTGCATTTTAAATTATTAGTGGCACAACAAAGAAAGAGGAAACGAGTTATGAAAATCTGGGACTTACCAACACGCATCTATCACTGGCTTCAGGCTCTGCTTTTTGTAGCCTTAATGGGTTCAGGGTTCTCGGGAAATGGACCTCATGTCCAGCTAGGGTTGGCACTATTCACATTACTGGTATGGCGTGTTTTGTGGGGAATCGCTGGCAGTCAAACCAGTCGATTTCGCCAGTTTATTGCCTCGCCTAAAGCCGTTATGAACTACCTAAAATCGGGCAAATCTGCGTCGTTAGGCCATAACCCAGCCGGAGGGTGGATGGTGGTGGTGATGCTTTCTGCCTTACTTTTCCAGTGTATTTCTGGAATGACAATTGCGGGTATGTTGGACGAAATGCCCATCGTCGGAAATTTGCTAACCGAGGAAGTGTTCATGATCGTTGAGCAACTGCACATGATCGGAGCGAACTTACTTCCAGGTTTGATCGCTTTTCATGTTGGTGCTGTTCTTATCTACAAACTCAAAGGCACGCCATTGACTTGGGCGATGGTCACCGGGGTTCAAAAACAAATCAGCGCGAACACAAGCCTCTATTTTGCGTCGAATACTCGTGCGTTAATGGTGCTAGTGCTTGCAATTTCCGTTACCATTGCAACAGTTGCATTTGCATAAGAGATAACAATGAGCGAAACATTTGAACGTGAGAAAAGTTTTGGTTGGAAAGTAAACGTCGTCGCATCACACATGGCTAAGATGCTTGAACAAGAGCTGGCAAAACATGATTTCCCCAAAAGCTTTTGGCCAACGATGATGTGTCTGTGGGAGCAGGAAGGCGTGACTCAGCGAGAGCTTTCTGACAAATCCCGTATCGAGAATTCCACCACAACGCGAACCCTAGATAAACTTGAAGATCGAGGGTGGGTGGAAAGACAAGCGGATCCAAACAGTCGGAGATCTTATCGGATTTATCTGACTGAAGAAGGCAGAAAGCTTAAAGACACACTTCAGCCTTTAGCGCATCAAGTTAATCAGGGTGCCCTTTCTCACCTGGAACAGAATGAACAACAGGAACTGATTCGCTTACTCACCAAAGTGATGGTTGGGTTTGCGAATAAGTAAATTCATTTAAATTGGTGACAAGAAAACAAAGCCGTGACACCATGCGCCACCCAAGTCCGTATGAACAGGTAAATCGCTATGATGACTGAAGAAGAAAGAATCGAACTTCAAAAAAATAACCCGCTCCATGGTTTAAAAATGGAAACCATGTTGCAGGAGCTGGTGGACTTCTACGGATGGGATATTTTAGACGCTGCGATGCGCTTTAACTGTTTTCACACCAAGCCTTCCATTGCCAGCAGCGTTAAGTACTTAAAAAAGACAGACTGGGCGAGGGAGAAGGTAGAAAACTTTTATCTGTATCGCTTTAAGCGAATGCCTCGCGCTTCAGAAGAAGAGTATCAACTTCCGCCGCGCGCTCGCACATTCAGACATGGGCTGGATCCAAAAGAGCCCATGGAGCTGACAGTCGAGTCCATTCTAAAGTCTCAGGCTAAGGCAGCTTCAGCCCACAAAGCCCGATCTTCTGGGCAAAATAAAAACAGACGCCGTCCACGCGATTAACATAGAAAAAGCGAACTTCAAATGGAGTTCGCTTTTTTACTTGCCACAGGTTTTAGAGTGTATTTCCCACTTCACTTTCCACCGACAATATAGAGTCCCTGATGTTGTCCGGAATGCGGGTTTTCGTGTTGTTCTTAAAATCAAACATCACGCAAGTCGCCTTACCGATAGTGGCTATCTTTCCCCACTTTTCGCTAAACGCGTGATATTCCTTGGTGAAGCGGTCTTCCTGAAGATCAATTACCCGGCTACCAATCCAAAGCGTATCTGGAAACGTAACCGGAAGCTTGTAGCGACATTGCGTTTCGCTCAATACCGGACCAATCTGAGACTGCTGAATATCAACAAGCAGACCAATCTTTTTGAAGTAATCCAATCTTGCGGTTTCGAAATAGCGAAAATAAACGACGTTATTCACGTGCTGAAGAGCGTCCATTTCTCCCCACGCGACTTGTATTTCGGTTACGGTGGGAAATTCTTTGAGTAATGTTTCCATTTCTACCTTCCTTGGAATAGAACAGCTATTCAATATACCCTGTTTTCAGATAAAGACTGCGGCTGGATATTTGAAGGTTGGCACAAAAACGCCCAATAATAAGATTGGGCGCTAATTGGAATTTCGAGTGGCTATATCTGGTTATCTGACTGCTGTCACCGTTACTTCAATGAGCACATCCCCTTCCAAGTCGACACCTAAGCACGCTCTTTGAGGCCAGTGATCTGGGTTCTCACCCATCCAGTCACACCACACCTTATCCATTAGGGGTTTGTCAGCCATATTCGCGATATAAACTTGCGCCGACACAATCTGCGTTTTGTCACTGTCGAGTTCGTTCAGATTGTTCTGAATGGTATCTAACGTAAGCTGAGTCTGACCAACAATATCCAACGACGTATCGGAGGACGTAGCAACCGTCCAGACCAGATCTTTGTATGCGGAAGACTTGTTTCTTCCTTGATAAATACCACGCTTTCTTTCAATCACCTTGTGTTCCCTTCTGACTTTACTTTCTGAAAAGGTTGGGATTATACCTAAGAATATATACCCAAGTGACCTCAAGATGCAGGATTCAGAGCCTCATATTCTGTTTCAGTTCAAGGAAAAGAGCGCAGCGGAATGACCCGTCCTTTCCAAGTTCTTTGACGATGAAATGAGACAGAACATGGGCTCCCAAGGGCGAGTTTAACTGGCTTTCATATGCGTTACCGATTCTTGATTTAGAACCACTAGATCTTCAAATCGGTGTCTTGTCTGAAAAGCCAGTTAATTCTCGCTGAACCAAGTATCTTGAGGTGACTTGGGTATAATAGCATTTTATAAAAATGCCCATCGAATGATTCGATGGGCATTCTGTTTCGCTCCTGAGGTTAAATGGACTCAAATCCTGAATACCTCACCCCAGAAAGCTGCGCCATCTCACGATGCCAGGTGGCTAAGTCTTCTTTGTTAAATTGACTCAAGGAGTGATGTCCACAAGCTCGCGCCATTACCTGCATCAGTTCTGTTGAGGCTTCAAAGAAGTTCTTCAACTGGTTCGATGCTTTGGCAACATTTAATCGCTGTCGCAGATCCGCTTTTTGTGTCGCTATCCCTGCGGGGCAATTATTGGTGTTACACATGCGCGCTGCCACACAGCCAATGGACTGCATTGCGCTGTTGGATACCGCAATACCATCCGCACCAAGCGCCATGGCTTTAACAAAGTCCATAGGGACTCTTAAGCCGCCAGTGATAATTAAGGTGACACGCCCACTTGCTCCCTGCTGGTCAAGGTAGCGACGCGCTCGGGCTAGCGCCGGAATGGTAGGCACACTGATATGATCCCGGAACATTTCTGGTGCAGCGCCTGTGCCACCGCCTCGCCCATCTAAAATGATGTAGTCTGCGCTGGCATCCAGTGCGAACTGGATGTCTTTCTCGATATGGTTGGCGCTCAGCTTAAATCCGATGGGAATGCCGCCACTGACTTCACGCACTCGATCGGCAAATTTTTTGAAATCCTTTGCAGAATTCAAATCTTTAAAGGTTGGAGGCGAGATAGCAGACTCCCCTTCCGGAATCCCCCTAACCTGCGAGATCTTACCAATGTTTTTGGTGCCGGGAAGGTGTCCTCCAGTGCCTGTTTTTGCACCTTGTCCACCTTTGAAATGAAATGCCTGTACCTTGGTGAGCAATTCTTCTTTGTATCCGAAACCCGCACTCGCAAGTTCATAAAAATAGCGAGAGTTGGCTGCCTGCTCTTCTGGCAACATGCCACCCTCGCCAGAACAGATACCCGTTCCAGCCAGTTCAGCGCCGGTTGCCAACGACACTTTGGCTTCTTCTGAAAGCGCACCAAAGCTCATGTCCGAGACAAATAGCGGTATCTTTAAGGTCAGAGGCTTTTTAGTTTCAGGACCTATGACCAGTTCGGTATTTACTGCCACATCTTCCAGAAGTGGCTTCGTGGCCATTTGCGCCACCATTACCTGTAAATCATCCCAGTGTGGCAATTGGTATCTCGGCACCCCCATAGACGTCATGGGACCATGATGACCAAGTTTCGACAGCCCTTCTCTTGCCAACTGGTGAATGAATTCCACTGTGGGTTCTTCTTTGGTTGCAGACGCAGTTGGTGCTGACCCAGCCTGAATCTGAACTCCTGGCCCTTCCTGACCTACCTGCTCAGCGGTAAACTGCTTATGGCTGCCATCGCAAAACGGTGCATTGGCGGTGTGCTTGCATTGGCACAGGTAGGCATCTCCATCATTTTCAGCCGTAAAATGTTTTGGTTTGAAGTCTGTCCCTGCGTGTGAGCCGTCGCAAAACGGCTGGTTTTTGGAACGCCCGCAGGCGCAGAAGTAGTAATCGTCTCCTTTTTTGAGATCGACTTTGATCGGCTTATTATCAGCTACTATCGGCTTGCTCATCAGATTTTCCTTGTTGTTTCCAGTGTCATATTGGCTAACCTCCGACAGCACAAACGGGGTCGCCTTATTGTTTTTAAAAGCTCATCAGCATTCGCTGTAAGCTCTAATGAAAATATAGGTAGGCTTAGAGGAAATGAACATTCGAATGTAGGAGGTTGAGTGTTTTATTAGTTGGAAACGGGTAATTTGATAAGTAACCAAATTCGTTGAATTGAAAAAGTGCGGGCACAACCCGCACTTGAATGTAGCAAGATGGAATCAGGAAGTTTTTAATTTATCTGAGGCTGAGGAACAGGTCTTGTCATTACTTTGGCAACCAATGGCGCCGTATAGCGAAGGGTTTTCACCGCATTGGCGACGTCTTTCAGACCACAGGGAACCCCATTGCATTGGATATCTGGGTTAGAAAACGTATAGGTGCTTTTGCTCACCTTAAACTTGTGGTTGTATGCCATGGTAGTCGCTAGCTGACCTTCAACGCCATAGCCGTATGCTCCCGGGAACGAATATCCATTGGTGTGTGGCAGTTTCCCTGAATATTGTTCGCGCGCGTGATACAGCCCCATATTGTGTCCGAGCTCGTGTACTAAGGTATCGTCTTTACACTCGTTGGTATAAACGTGGCTATACAGCTTACGTTTCACTAGCGCTGGGGCGTTGTCGTGCTCGTATTTCCTTAACGTATGGGCTCTTCCGCAGCTCGTAGAAATAGACGTGTAGGTTTTGTTTCCTTTGGTGATCTTTTTCTTCCTGTGATCGGGGGAGTTATTCACGTTTAGATTGCGAAACAAAGTCACCATATCAGCGCCCAGTTCTTTACGTTTTCCTTCAACCTTGTTGAACGCTTTGTTGGTGTAACCTTTGGTATCGGGTGTTATGGCTCCTAAAGCATCTGTCTGCGAGATCTGCCTTTCCCCTTCATCGTATTTGGCTTCCATGGTTCCAACCAGATTGACATTCACGTCCACCTTACTCATCTCAAACACCATGTTCGCGACATTCACCCTGTGCTGAATGGCAGTTACAGGCTCATCGTTGTAGTGTTTCTTTAAACCCGGAGTATACACGCCAAGCAGATCTATCTGTGTAGTAACGGGAACAGGGGCTTCATTTGCGTGAATAACAGGCGTAAAGACTCCTGCCACCAAGGCTGCAGCAATGCCTAATTTATACATACTTTTTCCTTTATTATTTGAGGGTTGTCTGAGTTAGAAAATAGTTAATGAGGGGCTTCAAAATAGTGTTCGGTAGGAACTTCGTATAACCACGCGGTATTTTTAATACCCGTTATTTTGTATTCCGCATCAGGATGACCGATAAATCCAAATACATTGCTTTCACCGAAAGTAAATACAACGGGAAATTGAGAACCCTGTGTTTCAAATATACCTGACCAGGTTTTAATATGATTAGGTTGTTGTTTGGCATGTGTAACGGAGATTAAAATTCCTTCTCCGTTAGGCAGAGTGAGATTCACCTTATCGCCAGAAGCAAGTTCAGCCAGTTCGTCGATATCTTTAAACTCAATAGCCAACAACGTTTCAATGGCTTCACTTAATGGCTTAAGACTATCGATGGTTAGCGTATCCGTCACTTCAAACCAAGGGTCTGACACCTGAGTGGGCTCTGAATCATAGGAAGATTCAGCTGACTCAACGACACTCACCCCTGAATGTATAACGACAGTTGTACCATCGCTTAAGTTATTGCTCGTTTCTTTTGGAGGGGAAGATGGTGCTGTACCATCACTGCTTTCCACGCTTTGTTTTGCCTTTTGGTGATCTTGAGTTTCGTCTTTCTCGTCAATAACGACCAATGCGGCGACACCCAAAATCAAAACAAAGTACAGTATAATTTTGCTCATAGCATCCACCCTTTCTAAGATGAACGCATTATTAATTTAGCTGTGTCGAATTAGAAAAATAAAAATGTGTTTTATTAATACTCTCTGGTTGAAGGTCACACTTTTTAAAAATAGTGTTTTTTATAGTACAGAGTTAGCATTTTCGCTCTTAAATATAAGACAAGAATCGGTCTCTTTTTCTCTCCATAATATTAATAGGTTGTGAATAGAATCGTAATTTTATCCTATCTCGTTCCTTATATTTTAATAATGAAATGCCAGTTACACAGCCTTACATAACTTTACTGATAAATTTGTATAATCCTTTTCAATAAATGGATTTTCAAACAGTAAGCCCACAGATGACTTATATTCAGCCTTTACTCTGCCTGATTTGTAGAAATCTTTTAAAACAACTGAGCCACTTGCTCGCTTTTATCAGTGTCATTTTTTCATTCAGTAGCTTTGGTGCTCTTAATCAACACGTCCAAAATGAGGGAATAACCATGAACCTGAGTTTTTCTCAGAATGCTTCAGAATACGATAAAACCCGATATCTGGATGCGGCTTCGGAATGGCTAAAGTACGTCAAAGCCGTTGATGGTATTTCTCATCATACAATATCAATACACTTCGAATTAACAGATGCCATCGAGTCAGATGGTGATGCTGTTATTGAAGAATATGTCGATATTGCGGATGCCGCTTTTCCAAAGTCAGCAACGATACGAATACATACCCGTACACATCACCCCGAATTTGATCCCACCGACTATCAAACCACCCTGCGCCACGAACTGGCACATGTGTTTGGAATCGGGATTTTAACGGGTGCCTACCTTGAAGATAACGCCCTTATGCGGGGACCCGCCTATTGTCTGGAGCACAGTCAGGCGGTGAGATGGTACAACCACCTCTACGACAACCAGTACCCTTGCTTGCCTTTTTCCCGCACGGGTGACCATTTGTATGACCATGTTCTGATTGATGACCCTGTTCGCTATGACCAAAACGGAAATAGGATTCCTCCACTGACTCATGAAGTAGGCGCAAATGGAGAGAATATTGGGATAATCACTGTCGCCATTCTGGATGATTTGGGTTATCGGGTGGAGTACCCAGAAGTCTCTTTTTTGAATGAGCATGATAACTCGGTGCCACAATCCAATTAACCTCAAAGTCTGAGTGTTTTTACCTCCCCTGAATCGGCGTACACTCAATCCCCCCAATACAATGAAAAAGGAATGAAGTAATGATTGAACAAGGACAAAAGCTTCCAGCAGGTTCACTCAGCGAACTGACAGCAGATGGCATGACTAACCACGATGTAGCCGAGCTATTTGCAGGCAAAAAAGTCGTGTTATTTGCGGTACCTGGTGCTTTCACACCAACATGCTCTGAAGCGCACTTGCCGGGTTACGTTGTGCTCGCTGATCAGCTGAAAGCAAAAGGTGTCGATCTAATTGCGTGTGTTTCAGTAAACGATGCATTTGTAATGAAATCATGGGGCGATGCGCAGAACGCTAGCGAAATCAAAATGCTGGCGGATGGTGATGCATCATTTACAAAAGCACTTGGTTTGGAAATGGATACGGAATCATTCGGCGGAGTACGCTCTCAGCGTTACGCGATGATCATTGAAGATGGTGTGGTGACAACATTGAATGTAGAGCCTCCAAAAACATTCGAAGGCAGCAAAGCAGAAACCATCCTGGCAAGCCTGTAATCTATCCCAAAGTATTTCAAAGGCAGGGTTTCCTGCCTTTTTATTCCACCTGCTTTTTCATATCAAAAAACAATTCATCCTCTGAAATGTCCTTAAAACCAAGCCCTTGATATAAATTCAACGCGGCAATATTGTTCTTAAAACAACTTAAGGTCACCGGAAGCTGTTTTGAAATCGCATCTTGCTCAATCAGGTTCATCGCCTGCTGCGCAATTCCCTTCCCCTGAGCTTGCGAAAACACCACCAGAAAGTGCACATGAACCGATTCCTCAGTGGTTTTGTGAATCACCACACCTAGGTTGTGCCCTTCACTTTCTATCCAGTAGCACCATTCCGGCTTCAAACGGTTAAAAAAGCCGTCAGATTGAAACGCCTCATCCCAGCCTAGCGCGTCATCAATCACTGGCTTCATGTATTCTTTGAAAATGGCGTATGCCTTGGGAAATTCTTCAATCTGAAAAGAAACGAGTCTGATTTGGTTCGCTGTATTCATTCGATTTTAGGTGTTGGCTAAGTAGGTAAGCATTATCATATTTATATCTATTCTTCCAAATCAACCACTTTGAATGTAGGAGGGAGTTGGTGCGAGCACTCGAAGAGATCATGTCGATCAGGGTGACACAGCCCAAACAAAGGCAATGAAGCCGCCCCTACAGACACGGAATGATGGCTGAGAGTGATCCTTTTTCGCGTTCGTTCATGACGCTCACAAATCGACGGAAACAGGGGCAAAGTAGCATCCACCAGACGGTCCATTACCTCTCCAGAAAGCCGGCTTCCAACCACAATACTTTCCGGTTCAAACAAGTTTTCCAGAATATTGATGACATACCGAAGGCGCTTTGCTGACTCAACAACCCAGTTCTCACACGCTTTACTGCGTAGGCAGTTTTGATCGATGAAGGCAGGCAGTTCTATATCGGATCCCGAATAGTTAACCATGGTTTTTAATGCCTGAACCGACAGATGGGTTTCTATGTACTCCACGTCTCCAGAACAGTGCCAGTGGATACGACCAACTTCACCTGCATTGCTCCACGCCCCTTTGTATGGCTGGTTATTGGTAATGATACCAGCCCCTAAGCCATTGCCAATGTAAAGGTATATAAAGTTCTCTAACCGGTCGCGACCGCCTCCAAAACTGTGACCAATTGCCGCAGAGGTCGCATCATTTTCCAGATACACAGGGTAGCCAAGCTTCTGGCTAAGTTGCTCGGTAAGGTTAAACTTGTTCCACGACTCCCATTCTACACCAACCAGATGTCGCTCGGTGTCGTCCTTGACCAGCGTTGCCACGGCTACGCCAACTCCAATCATACTTTTTCTGGAATCGGGAACGCACTGAATCAGCATTTCAACCAGTGCAGAAAGCTGGCAAACAACATAAGCGGGTTCAAGGCTATCCAGCACAACCTGATGCTCTGCCAACGTTTCCAAATTCAGGTCTACCAGACTTCCGCTGATGAAGCCTTGATCAATCTGCAAACCGATAGACACACAGGAGGCTGGGTTCACTTCCAGTAAGGTTTGTGGCTGCCCCCGCTTGCCCTGAACTTTACCGACTTCCAGAACGTACCCCGTCTGAATCAGTTCACGAACCAGATTAGTGATGGTCTGATTGCGCAGACCGGACATTTGCGCCACTGAAACACGGCTAATACGAGGGTTTTGGCGTATGATTTCAAACACCACACTGAGATTAGAACGCTTTGTTTGTACGTGATTCTTTCCTTTCAAAACCGCCTCTTTGCTTCCTTTGTGCCCTCTTAGATACGCGTTGAGGATCTCTCATGTTTTATTAAGCATATTCTTATGCTCTGATTTTTCACGTTACCAGAAGTCCAGAATCATGCCCAGATACCAATTCGGTTGAATAAAAAATTCGTCCAAATTTTAACCGACTGATTTTTCTCATTATAAGAAATTAAACCATTCCGAGATCACAAATAATCGATCAAAAAATATACAATAATGACAGTTTTATCATTTAATTCCATTTAATGGATTTAATAACGAAGCACATGGAGGTGATATGAAAAAGCTCATACCCATACTGGCTTTAGGTGTACTGGCAAACAGCCTTGCACTTAAAGCATCAGCTGAAGAAGTCACAGTGTTTTGTAGTTCATCCGGAGTGGAGTTACAGCTGTGCAAGGATGGCACAAATGCTTGGGCGAAACAGACAGGAAATACCGTAAATGTGGTCACGTTACCCGCTAGCTGGGACGACGTGTTGCCGCTCTATCAACAACTTTTGGTCTCTAAGTCGAAAGACATTGATGTTCTGATTCTCGATACCATCTGGCCGGGAGCACTTAAATCCCACCTTTTGGATATGCGTGAACACGTTTCTTCCGACACGCTGAATCAGCATTTTAAAGCGGCTGTCGACGGTACCACAGTGAATGGAAAAGTCCTTTCTGTTCCTTGGTACATGGACACAGGCATGTTGTTTTATCGCAAAGACCTGCTGGAAAAATACGGGCACCAGCCACCAGCCACCTATCAGGAGCTGACGAAAATCGCTTCGGATGTTCAGAAGAAAGAAAGAGCGGCAGGCAATGCCGATTTCTGGGGCTATGCGTGGCAAGGACGTTCTTATGAAGGGCTGACCTGTAATGCCATCGAGTGGTTCGGTTCGACGGATGGCGGCACCATTATTGACGGCGATGGCAACGTGACCGTAAACACGCCAGCCAATCGCGAAATACTGAGCACCGCCGCTGGCTGGATAAACACCATTAGCCCGCCGGGCACTCTGAACTACGATGAAGAGTCCTCACGTGGCGTATTCCAGAACGGCAATGCCTTGTTCCACCGTAACTGGTCCTACGTATGGAGCCTCGCCAATTCTGAAGACTCTGTTATCAAAGACAAAGTTGGTGTAATGGCGCTTCCGAAAGGTGCGGCTAACGGCATCAATGCAGGCTGCTACGGAACCGCTCTGCTTGGGGTTTCCAAGTACTCTCGCTCGCCAGAAACTGCCGTAAGTCTGGTGGAATATCTGACAGGTATGAAAGAGCAAAAGAGACGCGCGATTGAAGCCAGCTACAGCCCGACGTTACCTGCGCTTTATAAAGACAGCGATGTCCTCAACGCCAATCCGTTTCTTGCAGACATGCAAACCTCGTTCGCCAATGTGGTCGCCAGACCTTCACAAGTTACTGGTGACCAGTACAGCAGGGTGAGTAACGCTATCTGGACAAAAGTGCATAAGGCTCTGGCAGGAGACATCAGTGCCGAGAAAGCGCTGGATGAAATGGAAGCCGAGCTGAAACGCCTGAAGCGTCGTGGTAAGTGGTAACCCATAATCATAATAACGGCAGGGGCGAAATTCGCTCCTGCCCAGTCAATCAGAGAACATTAGGGAAACAAGAACAGTATGCTGACATCACCTGTTCGACTGGGGCTCATTGGCTTGGGAGAAGCCGCTCAAAGTTTGCACCTTCCAACCCTGTTTCATCACCCCGATAAATTCCAGGTCACTGCGGTATTTGATATCAGCCAGACACTGGTTACTGAAGTCTGCCAGCGCTATCACGTTGCCAATGGCTACAACAGCGCGGAAGAACTGATAGAGAGTGACAGCGTTGATGCGGTGATCATCATGTCCCCCGACCCGATGCATTTCGCACACACTAAACTGGCCGTGCAGGCAGGCAAACCGATACTACTGGAAAAGCCCAGTTGTTTGCTTCCCCGACATGTCAGTGAGCTCATAGAATTAGCGGCTCAGCATCAGGTCGACGTTACTGTCGGATACATGCGAGTGTATGCCAAAGCGTACGCCCTTGCTCAAACCAAGCTTTCTGAACTAGGCGAAATCAAAAGCGTTCGGGTGAAAGATCTGCAACGCGAAGGCGATTACTTTCTGCCACAAGTATCCGACCTCTATTACCCTTCTGATCATGACATCAGTCAGATTGAGCGAAGCAAGTTGGAAGAAGATCTCCAGAGGCACGAATTACTCGGAGCAAAAGCGCATTCTGATCTTTTGTGGAAATGTTACCGAGTGCTGACCGGGGCTGCGATTCACAACCTGGCCGCGCTTCGGCAACTGATTCAGCCGCCAAAACGCGTCGTCAGTGCATTTTGTAATCCAACGGGTGAAAATATCGGGCTGACGCTGGATTACGGGTCATTTTTCGCAACCTATGAAATCCTGATCGACAACATCCCAAGAGTCGATGCCAGTATAGAAATTACGTCCGACACCAAGCGACTGAAGATCAACTACCCCACCCCTTACATTCGCAATTTACCCACCAGCCTGGAGCTTCAAAGTGGTGAGGGGCATCATCCAAGCGAAATGCACGGTCCGTTCTATCAGGATCAGTTCAATTTGGAGCTTCTCTACTGGCATAAAACTCTCACGACCAACGCCCCCGTGCTCACCAGCCTGCAGGATTCACAACAGGACTTAGAGTTGGTTCTGCAAGCCATAGACTGCATCGCAGAGAACTTATACATAGAAGATCGCCAGCAAGAGGGTAAGTCATGAGCAGCAAGATTACCTTAGCCACCTGCCCATGTTCCTGGGGGGTTTGGTATCCCAAAGATCACATGCAACCAAACTGGCAAAAATTTCTTGATGAAGCCAGCTTGTGCGGATTCCGAAACATTGAACTGGGCCCTTACGGCTATCTGCCAACAGACATAGGTCAACTTCAGTATGAACTGGATGCCCACCACCTTCAGGTGTGCAGTTCTGCCCATATGTCTGACTTAATCGTCCCCAATGCACTGGACAACATTAAACGAGACATCAATAAGATCTGCCCGTTGTTGGAAGCCTTGGGCGCAAAGTATTTTGTCTTTATGGATGGTGACAGTCTCTACAAACACCCCAGCGACAGAAATCTTAGCCTTAAGGACTGGAAACACGTGGTTTCCGTTATAGGGGAAACCGCCAAAATAGTTAAGGAAGAGTATGGGCTGGAGTACGTTTTCCACCCACATATCTCCACATGTATTGAAAACGAGCATCAGATTTTACGCTTGCTGAATGACACCCACCCTGATTACGTCAACCTATGCTTTGATACCGGGCATCACCTATATACCGGAGGCGTGCCAGAGGATTTTATTCGCGAGTTTGGGTCCAGAATTCACTATTACCACCTCAAGGACATGAGCCAATCCATTCGTGAAAAGGTGAAACAGAAAAACCTGAGTGACGACGAAGCATTCGAGCTCGGAGTAATGGTGCCTCTTGGCGAAGGTGCCGTGAATTTTCACGCCATCAAACAAGAGCTGGAAAAGCAGTCGTTTAAAGGTTTTGCCGTCATTGAACAAGACATCTACCCTGACATTCACAACATGGCGTATACCCATGCCAAAAACAGTTTTGACTACGCCAGACGACTCGGGCTGGGTACACCATGAGTCAACAAGCGGTATACAAAACAGCGGAAGCCTTGCCCGATGCCTACGTTGGTATCGACATCGGCGGAACCAAAATGGCGTCGGCATTAGTGGATGTGTCTACAGGGAAAATACTGTGCGAAACCCAGATGGCGACTCAAAAGCAGCGCCCCAAAAAAGACATCATTGCAGACATTCAAAAGCTGCTCTCTCATCACCTAGAGTTCGCCAGCGTTAAGAGTATTCCGGTCAAGGGATGCGGCATTGCCTTTCCAGAACTGGTGAACAGCGATGGAAAAATCGTGAGTGACTGGAATTTCAATTTACGTTCATTAAGCCAGTCTGATTTCCCGGTGGAAAACGTTCTGTTTGAGAGCGACGTACGGGTTGCCGGGCTTGCCGAAGCTGCTCTGGGAGCAGGTAAAGATCACCAGTCTTTTGTCTATGTCTCACTTGGCACTGGGTTGAGCTATACCTTATTTAACAACGGGAAGCCCTGGCGCGGTAAAAACGGGTACGCGATTCACTTCGCCAGCAATACCTTAACTGCCTGCACGCCTGACCTGCGCGCAGTTAACTATTTGCCAGAAGCGCTGGTATCCGGTTCAGGGCTGCTGAACTGCTGGAATATGAGCCATCCAGACCAGCGTTACAACACTCTGCCCGAACTATTGACCAAAGCGGAGCTCTCCATCGGTGAAGAAAGGCAATACATAAAGTTAGCCAGTGAAGTGTTGGGAAGCTTGCTCGCCCAAATGGTCAATATGCTGGATCCGGAAGCGATCGTGATGGGAGGTGGTCTGGGGTGCGCCCACAACATTTACCATATGTTTATGGAAGTGACGCTCAGAGACCGAATCTGGGCGGAAGAGTGTCAGAACATTCCCATCTACAAAGCCAAATTTGGTCATCGCTCTGGCACCGTAGGCGCTGCTTTAGCCATTGCAGAACACATGAGTTAGGGTGAAACAGGAAGACAGTGCATGGAAGTTTTGTCTTTAAAGAATATCTACAAATCCTTTGGTCAGACTGAAGTCCTCAAGGACATCAATTTATCCATTGAGCAGGGCGAGTTCATCGTTTTTGTCGGTCAGTCAGGCTGCGGAAAATCGACGTTATTGCGCTTAATTGCCGGGCTGGAACTGCAATCTTATGGCGACGTGTTCATTGACGGAACAAAGGTCAACGACGTCGCTCCGGGTCAGAGAGGCTTGGCAATGGTCTTTCAGTCATACGCCCTCTACCCTCACATGAACGTTTGGGACAACATGGCATTTGCCTTAAAAACTGCGCGATTACCCAAAGACGCCATCGCCAAAAGGGTCAAAAACGCGGCTGAAATTCTCAAACTGGAGTACCTGCTGGATCGCAAGCCCGCCGCGCTTTCTGGCGGACAACGTCAGCGAGTCGCCATTGGCAGAGCCATAGTACGCGAGCCGAAAATCTTCCTGTTCGATGAACCCCTGAGCAATCTGGACGCAGAGCTTCGGGTGGATATGCGGGTCGAAATTGCAACACTCCACAAAAGGCTGGATGCCACCACCATCTACGTGACCCACGATCAGGTCGAAGCCATGACGCTGGCTGACAAAATCGTAGTCATGAATAACGGTGTGATCGAGCAATTTGGATCGCCGCTGGACGTATACAACAAGCCAAAGAATCGCTTTGTCGCCGGGTTTATCGGCTCTCCGAAAATGAATTTTATTGAAGGCGAAATGAAAGCCGACGGATTCTATTTTCAGGGCGGGCACCTCGATCTTGTCGAAGGAAAGCTGATGGACAAGAAAATGATGATTGGGGTTCGCCCTAAAGACATCGCACTTTCTCTCGAATCCTCTTCCAACGATATCAAAGCTCACGTTACGCACACGGAAATTCTGGGGGGTGAAAGCTATGTTTATTGCAAAGTCAGTACCCACCTCAAACTCGTGGTTGCCGTCGATGGTCAGCACCGCTATCAACCCGATACAGAAGTCTGGCTGGCGCTTAACTGGGATGAGATTCACTGCTTTGATGCCAATGGCAAAAACATTGATGCGCGGACAAACCCATGAGCGGCGATTTTGACAAAGCGCCGATTGGGTATCGGCTCAGGCAGCAAAAGGTGTATGAAGCCTGGCTATACATTTTGCCAATGGCACTGGTGCTGGCGTTTGTGGCACTTTACCCACTACTGAAGAATTTCTACTTTTCTTTCACTGATGCCCAACTTATGGAACCCGAACAGGCTGGCTGGGTCGGGTTTGAAAACTATGCCTTTCTGCTGACCGACTCTGGCTGGTGGAACTCTGTCTGGAATACTTTGTACTTCTCGGTAGTATCCGTCGCATTCGAAACAATATTGGGGTTAGGTATCGCCCTGATACTTAACGCCAACCTCCCCACTAAAGGCATTATGCGTGCTGTTGTGCTGGTTCCGTGGGCAATTCCCACCATTGTGTCTGCCAGAATGTGGGAATGGATGTTCCATGATCAGTATGGTGTGATTAATCAGCTTGCCATGTCGCTGGGCATCATCAGTGAAAAAATCGCCTGGACGGCAGATCCGGAATGGGCAATGACTGCAATCATCTTTGTCGATGTATGGAAAACCACGCCATTTATGACCCTGCTGATTCTGGCGGGGCTTCAGATGCTCCCTAAAGACATTTATGAAGTGGCTAAAGTCGACAATGTTCCCGCCTGGCGCGTTTTCTGGCACATCACTTTGCCACTGCTAAAACCTGCCATCTTGGTTGCTGTAGTGTTCCGCCTGCTTGACGCATTACGGATGTTTGATCTGGCATATGTGCTCACGGGCAGCAGCGAATCCACCATCACCATGTCCATTTTTGCCAGAAAACAGATGGTCGATTTTCAGGACTTAGGGTTTGGCGCTGCGGCTTCAACATTACTGTTTTTTATTGTCGCCCTTGTCACTGTCGGCTACCTCTACGTGTCTCGCAGCAGCCTGACAAGTAAGGAGTCCCGATGAAATACTCCACACAAACAGCACTAAGCCGAGCTTTGTTTTATCTCTTGGTTATCATCATTGCGCTCTACACTTTGTTTCCGTTCTACTGGTCAATCGTGTCTTCATTTAAACAAGGTGCCGACCTGTTCAAAGTGGAGTTCTTTCCTGCCATTCATTGGGATAACTACATCAGCGTGCTCAGCAATGGCACCTTTATCCGAAACATATTTAACTCCCTGTTTGTCGCAACCGCTGTGGTCGTACTTTCGTTAGTGCTGTCTGTTACTGCCGCATACGCGCTTGGGCGAGTTAACTTCAAAGGCAGAACGGCGATGCTGATGGCGATTCTCAGTGTGTCGATGTTTCCGCAGGTGGTGATTCTTTCTGGCTTGCTGGGCATGATCAATCTGCTCGGCTTGTACAACACTCTTTGGGCGCTGATCGTGTCGTACATGATTTTTACCTTGCCGTTTACTGTCTGGGTCATCACCACTTTTATGAAAGAACTGCCACAGGAACTGGAAGACGCGGCACGAATGGATGGTTGTTCTACCATGCGAATCATCACTCATGTTTTCTTTCCGATACTCGCCCCCGCTCTGGTCAGTACCGGATTACTGGCGTTTATCGCGGCATGGAACGAATTTCTGTTTGCGCTTACGTTTGTGCTGAATGACGAAGTGCGCACCGTTCCTGTCGCCATCGCTCTTATTTCAGGAGCCAGCCGCTACGAACTGCCTTTTGGCGCAATCATGGCTGCGTCGGTCATAGTGACGGTTCCTTTAGTTGTTCTGGTACTGATTTTTCAACGCAAGATAGTGTCTGGTTTAACCGCAGGTGCCATCAAAGGATAAATGATGAATATTACTCATTTGAAAACCCATCAAGATGTCTCCACTTATGTAGCCCGCCAGCTAACCGCGCAGGTTCAGCTAAACCCAGCGTGTCGAATTATTCTGGCATCCGGCGGCACTCCTTCCGACGCCTATCAGATTGCGGCAGAACAACTTCTGTATACCGATACATCCCGAGTCACCATCATCAAACTGGACGAATGGGTTGGCTTGCCTGAAGGCAATGGCAGCAGTTGCGAATATCAACTGCAACGGGAAGTGATTCGACCTTGGGGAATTGAGCCTCACCACTATCTCTCACTTGATGGATCAGCAAGCCCGATTGAAGATGAAGCCAAAAGAGTAAGGGAACGTTTGGCGGACATGCCCTCCTCCTCACTGTGCATCCTGGGTCTGGGGCTGAATGGGCACATTGGCTTTCTTGAACCTTCGCATTCCTTGCCCCACAGAACTTCAGTGGTTGAACTGCACCCGATGTCGAAGAAGCACCCAATGGTGAACAATCAATATGATGTGGAGTTTGGAATCACAATTGGCGTGGGCGACATAATGGAGTGTGACAAAGTGATTTTGGTCGTGACGGGAAAACACAAACAGCAAATCCTAAACAAACTTCTCGACAGCGACATCACAACCCTACTCCCCGCCAGCCTGCTAAAGCTGCACCCAAATGTAGAGATCGTCGCCGATGACGAGGCGCTTTTGTTGGATTGATTGCAAGAAGCTTAACCTAATCATTTGATCATGATTAACGGCTATCAAGATACCTGCATTAAACTTTGGTTATTCAGCGTTCAATCGCTACTTGTCACTAGTTTTCGCCTTAATAATATACGCTAGGCATAGAGCTATGGAAAAAACAAATGAACAGGTCATAACCAAATATAATTCTAAATCGGCTATTTGCTCACCATTTTTGGCTCCAAAAAAGTTTACTAACTTAATAGCTTGATCCTCAGATAAGCTGGGAAAAAACTGAGGATATCTCAACCAAATAAATGAGAAAAATAAAGTAGAAATTACGACAAGAATCAGCTTTACTGCGATGGCTTTCATTTCACAATCACTCTTCCATAGGTCTCTAACCCGACGCCAGGTACCTTAATTGTGGACGTATTTTTTAGTCGTGCCCTGATAGTTGCGAAGTCACTCTGATGCTCAACAACAATACAACCTTTGCTGACGCCAAGAGGACCTTTAGGGTGTAATCGAAATTGTCCTCGCTTGATATTTACACAGATGGTTTCATCATCCATTTTGCTGTCAGCTGCGTAGAGAGCAAACCATTGATCTTTTCCAGAAAAATAGTCACGCAACGGGCCAAGGGTTCCTCCCGATTGCCTATCAAAAATATAGTACGTCCCTACTGGAATTGGACCACTCCCAACGATACATTGAGCCGTTTTGTCGTTTCTGTTTGTCCCTTCACCAGAGAATGCAGGATAAGACGAAGCGCCACATTTCAATTCAGAAAGCTCTTCACCATTCAGTTCAAATGTAAACTCAAGCATTAATAAACTCACATACTAGTAAAAAAGCCAAGTCTACTTCTTTCTCTACTAGGTTTAAGCCTGATATCAAGCATATGCGATCAGATGCAAACAAACTGCACCAAAAACATAATATCGTAGGCTAATGTGATCTTTAAATACGCCAGCGAGTACAAATGCGAAACTATAGGCATAGTACTAAACTTTAGTTCACGGTAGCTAACCAGTTAACTTTAGGGTACGTAATGACATATGTAACTTTTGCTTTTGTTTTTGTATTTTTGGCGTTTGTAATAAGAGCTTTTTCTTTTAGAAAGAAATCAACTAAGTGTGCAATTGACGCATTAAAAGCAACCGTCAATACGTTACCCGAAGAATCCACACCATCCAAGCGAGTTATGGTTTATACCCGTGATCATTGAAGGTGCTTGATTTTCTTCGAATAGAGGATCATGCTAGCAGCTATGAAAATTACTCTGACCAATCAACAGAAGCAAGAACTCAAAAAACAACATAGCACGACTCGTGATGGACGAGTTCGTGACCGTATAAAAGCAGTTATCCACGCGAGTAATGGTTGGAGTCCCGAGGAAATTGCTGATGCACTTCTTATTCATGAATCCACTGTTCGACAACATATCAAAGATTACCTGCAATCGAACAAGCTCAAGCCTGAAAATGGTGGAAGCCAAAGTAAGCTTTCTGCTACTCAAACAATGAACCTAATCGAGCATTTGACTGAGAAAACCTATTCTCACACACATCAAATTGTCGCCTACGTTAAAGAGGCATTTGGGCTTGATTACACGGTTTCGGGTATGAACAAATGGCTTCACCACAATGGTTTTAGCTACAAGCAACCGAAAGGCGTTCCACACAAGTTTGATGAAGCAAAGCAGCTTGCATTCATAGAGGCTTATGAAGCGCTAAAGGCAAGATGTGGCAAGAGTGAATCAATAGTCTTTATCGATGCCGTTCACCCAACACTATCCACAAAAATATCTCATGGCTGGATACGAGCTGGTCAGGATAAAGTGATTGAAACAACGGGTAATCGTAGCCGATTGAACATGATTGGTGCACTGAACCTTTCGGATATTGGGGCAACCATTGTCCACGATTATGAGCGCATTAACAGTGAATCGATTGTTCGTTTTTTCTGTCAGTTAAGAGAGAGCTATCCGTTAACCCATAAGCTTCATATCATCTTAGATGGTGCGGGATATCACCGAAGTGACTTAGTCAAAGATGCGGCGTTTGTCTTGAATATTGAACTGCATTATCTTCCGCCTTACAGTCCAAACCTCAACCCAATAGAGCGGCTATGGAAAGTGATGAATGAGAAGTCGAGGAACAACGTTTACTTCAAACGAAAACGGGACTTCAAGGCGGCGATAGACCAATTTTTTGCAGTGACTCTTCCAGAGATCGCAGGCTCTTTGGCATCTCGAATTAATGACAATTTTCAGGTTCTCAAGCCTGCATCTTCAAGTTGATTCGGTATATAGGCTTACCAGCAAGTACCAAGAGCTGAGTCATAGAATTCCAAGTAATGACATTCGCGACTATGCCGAAAAAATGCTTATGATCCAGAAGCCTCAACCTGAGCACATAGCTATGCTCTTGTTAATGAGTGTGAGCACTGATTTTAAACACGAGCAAAATTCAGCAAACGTAGATGCATATGCAGACATCGCCAAATGGTGTGAGGCCGCATACGATCACTTGGCAACAGCAGACAGAGTAGATCATGAAACATATAAGTAACCAAATTTCATCGGACTAAAGCAAACGTCAATTCGTACAAAAATCACTCACAGTCTCACCTATGTTGATAGCCGCTTTGTTTTGTGTGAATTACACTCAAAGGTCACTCAGAACTGTTTGAGGACTTAACTATGAACATGGAAGTTTGGGTTGCCTTTGTTACCGTCGTGTTTGTCTTTGCCATTATTCCGGGACCAACAGTGATCTTAGTTGTTGGGCAGGCATTGGCGCATGGTCGAAAATCGGTGACACCATTGGTTTTAGGTGTGTTGTTAGGAGACCTGACGGCGATGACGCTTTCGTTGATTGGTCTTGGAGCTGTTCTGGCGACGTCCGCGAGTTTGTTTCTCGTGTTGAAATGGTTAGGTGTCGGCTACTTGATCTACCTTGGTATTAAAGCGTGGCGCGAAGCTCCGCAAACAGACATCACTCTTAAAGGATCCGGTCTTTCAAGTTTTGGATTATTTCGATCCTCTTTTCTGGTTACTGCTTTTAACCCTAAAGGTATTGTTTTCTTTGTGGCATTTTTGCCCCAATTTGTTTCATCAGCTTCACCTGCGTTACCTCAGTTACTGATATTAATGGTCACGTTTCTCGGTGTTATTTCCATTACGATCAGCTGTTTTGCCTATTTTTCCGGAATCATCAGTCACAAAATGCAAAGCTATCGATCCAGAGTCGTACTCAATAAAGTGGGAGGAGGAGCCATGGTGGGCGCTGGGCTTTTAACATCGACCATACAGAGAAGCTGACCACAGATAACCTGACTTCGGGCTAACAAATTTTCTACACAAAAGGCAAGATTTCACGAATATGAAACACTTGTCTATAAACTAGAAAAAAGCGTTCAACTTACATAAAGATCAGCATGTTATACAGTTAAGCTCAAATATCTTAGCCATTACATTCACACAATCAATAAATGGTAGATATTGAAAGGAGTCTTCATGTTGATAGAAATAACTCGTCAGTTTGCAGCAAAACGTAAAACTACTCTGACCGGAATTGCGATTGCTTCGGCTTTGGCTGTTTTCCCTGCGGCTGCCAATCAATTGCCCCCGTTTCCCGATCACTTAAATCCGATACACTTTCAAACAAAAATCATGCTCGGTGACTTGAGAGCGTATTTGAAAGGCATCGATTACGGGTCGAAAGGAGATAATGCCTGGGAGCAGCCTTCAGCTCAGGATCTTGCGACGTTTAAATCGGCATTTCAGGCGTTGATGGACGGCAACACATCCGCAGCCTCTAACTTGGTTTCTCCACTCGATTACGATGTGATTGAATACCACGACTCGGTTACTGGGAAGCTGTTTTATGTGTTGCAGGAAAAATACCCATTGAGTGATTCTCGCTCTAACGGCGGGGGGACCTACGTTTATGACCCAAGTGGCGTCAGCGCAGTTTTGCAGGCACCACACCCCAGACACGACCTGTTTACCGCCACTCAGTCCATTGATGACTTTTTCTACACCAGCAGTAAATATCTGATGCTGGCGGGTACACACCGAAACAGCAATACCACACTCAGCCAGTGCACCAACGGCAATTACAAAGAGAGCGACGTTGCCCACCAAACATCGTCGTATTTTCAGTCTGTGCATGAAAGCATTGATGAATTTGCGACACCTAACACCGTCTTTATCCAGTACCACGGTTTTGGCTCTACCACCCTGAAAAAGCTGCAAAAGCAGTGTGGCACCACCAGCAGTAAGATGCTCAATATCAGTGAAGGGGTGCGATACGCCACCAGTGACAACAGCTCGAGCTTTATGCATGCATTGCGTCGTCAGGTGGAAAGTGAAAACCTGATTGAAGCCTGTATTTATGGGAACGACACAACCAGCTTAGGCGGCACCTGGAACGTGCAGGGGCGTTTCACCAACCACTCTTCAAACGCTTGCCACACTAATGCCAGCAGTTCGCAGAAACGTTTTGTTCATCTGGAACAAAGCTACAGCGTGAGGAAGTACAACCGCGACGACATGTCCCGTTACCTAAAAAACGCTATGGATGAGTACTTCACAACCCACTGTGACAATTGCATGTAAAGGAATCCTTTAATCATTATTTGGCTCTTTATACTCATGGGTCGAATGCAAAAAAATCCCCCGAAAAAATTCGGGGGATGACAAAGGCTAAGAGTACATTGTGGAGCGGACGACTCTCTCGCCATAAAGTCCAAACAAAGATAGTTTTTCCCGTTCTGTGCCTACCTATCGGTAGCTACTGATGCGCCCCCAGACTGAGTTAGTTCCCCAGATACCCTGACGGTAACATTCGAGCTGAACCAACTGGCTGTGATCCACAAACAGGTTCACGTCGATGCCGTAGTTCTTGATGTACCACTCAAACACTTTCGGGTCGGCGGCTTCAAACATCAGGTTCTCTAACCCAACCTGATTGATGAACTGTGCCGGTACATCTACACGCCACGGATCCGCATTTTCTGTGATGCCTTCAGATTCGATCATGATGATGTAAGCCCCAGCATCCAGGAAGCGTTTAGCTTGCTCTACCGCAAAGCCCGTATCCTGTATACCTTCACTTTCAAGACCCGCCTGCTCGGTGTCGCCACCTGCACCAAACTGAATGCCTATTTCAGGCTTGGCTTTCAGCCCCGCTTTCTGGACATCTTCAATCACTCGCTGCCAGTCTTCAGTCGGCAAGGAGATAAAACCTGTTGAGATTTCGATAATGTCAAAGCCCAGCTCTTTGGTGTCCTGCACATAATTCTGTACGGCATCACGACCATAGCGAATCACATATTCAATGAAGCCGCCCGTAGAAACCTGCACCCCATAATCGTGGGCTAGATCGTTAATCTCACGGATTTTTTTCGGATTCATAAAGGTGAACGACCCACCGGCAAACTTAATCGAATCCACATAGTTGCCTGAGGCTTCTAAGATGTCTTTGAAATAATTCAGACCAAAGTTGGAATAGTACGCTGCGCGTATTTCAGTTAACCCTACTGTGCGCGGTTTTTCAGGTCGTTTATTGCGCTGGAGAAAGTTAAATCCAACATCATGGGTTTTAATATCAGTCATGTTTAAGTTCCTTCTTGTATCAGTCCGCAACGCGGCGGACTTGAGCCAACAGTTGTGTTAATTCAGAGATGGAGAAGTCTTCTAATGAAGAGACGACTTCAAAAATATTTTGTCTTAGCTGCGAGTCAGCAAACGGGGATGCCAGGCTGTCGAATTTTTCTCTAATGAACCCCCAGCTTGCAGGGCGAGTGTGGAAACCCTCGTAGTCGACTTTTGCAACATCGAACTGAGTGCCATCGTCTAAGGTGATGCGGACTGAGATGGCTTCTTGTGCCGGGAACCTTGCGCTGTAGTCTGGGTTTTCACTCACATGCACTTTTTGCAGCAGCTCCTGAACGTCCGGTTTTTCGATTCTTTCTGGCTTGTACTGAGCAGGCAGTACCTGTCCATCCAATATGGCGACCGCCATCATATACGGCAGGCTGTGGTCGGCTTCTTCCTTGGTTCGAATCAGCTTTTTGCCGCCCTCTTCACCACCACCAATAATGTGATAAGCCACATCAAACGTTTCTAACTCAATTGAACGGATTCGGGATGGGTCGATGTTATGCTCGTTTCGCCACTCAATCAGACCTTCAAGGGTCGACTGAGAGTGAATTTCGGCGTTGTATTTCTTGATAATGGTATCGGTGACTTTTTCAAGATTCTCATCAGCCCAGTGAATTTGGAAATCTCCGGCAATTGCATCGATAAACCCTTTGTTGCCTTCAAAGACTTCTTCCGGACCGGTGATACCGCGCATCGCCAGAAATGCTGAGTGAGTAGAAGTCCACCCCGTAGAGGGGAACGCAAGCCCTTTCCAGTTCGAAAGGTTGCCTGTTCGGGTAACGCGAAGTGCGTTGTACGCGGTCGCTGAAATGCTGACTGCATTCGCGATTTGTTCCGCATTCAGGTTCAATGCTTTTGCAGCGCCAGCAGCGGCTGCCGTATGACCCCTGAACGGTATGATCGAAACCTTTATGGCGGACAGGCGCGACATCCGACAGACGGCATTGAACCTGATAAGCCACACCAAGCGCCGTCAGGAAATCGCGACCATGCCCTTTCGCGTACTCCGTGGCTGCCAGCACACTTCCGATGTTGTCAGAAGGGTGACAGGTTTCTTTTTTAGCCAGATAACTGTCGTTGTAGTCCAGATAGCGAACCAAGGCGGAGTTGTAGAGTACCGCTCGATCGGGGGAGGTTTTTCCTCCTCCAATAAGCGTGACCAGAGGCGCTCCGCCAAACTCGTCAATTTGTTCTTTAATTCTTCGGATGGGTGCACCTTCCAGTGCCCCGATAGCACAGCCTAAACTGTCTAATAGACGTATTTTTAACTCGCGTTTCGCATCGTCGGAAAGCTGGTCAAAGCTTGCATTTTCAACGTATGAGGCGAGTTCATTCACTAAAGCCATAGGTATTCTCCTTAAACTCGATTCCTTTCGGTCACCAAGCATGAAGCAGAACATCAAAGCTCGCTAAATCCCTTTAGCTATAGAGCTCATAGCTAAAGGCTATAAATAACTAACCAATTCTTTTTTGTGCATTTATTAAACAAAACAGTTGACCTCGAAGAAAAAATGCATAGACTCAAATGATAATAATTATCAATTGCATTTGATTTATGAACGTGTCACAACTGAAATACATCGTCTCTGTTGACTCTGAACGTAACTTTGCCAGAGCCGCGAAACTGTGCCACGTAGCCCAGCCCACACTGAGCAAAGAGATTCAGAAGCTGGAACACAAATTGGATGTGATGATCTTTGACCGGACAAGAACACCCGTCGTCCCCACGCGAAAAGGCGTAAAGCTTATTGAGCAGGCAAGGTGTATCTTAAAAGAGGTTTCCCGATTCCAGATTTTGGCAGAATCCGAACAAAATGACCTTTCAGGCGAATGTATATTAGGAATCTGCCCGAGTATTGCACCTTACTTGCTGCCGTTATTTCTTCCGGATTTTGGCAATACTCACCCCAAACTCAATATCCACATCCGTGAAATGCCTGTGGATGCAATAACTCAGGCATTACTTAATGAGGATATTGATGCGGCTATCTGTTGTCTTCCAGAAAAGGAAAACGCGTTTTATCAGTTTAAGGTAGGCGACGAACCCTATGTCGCCTATGTTTCTGAAGACAACCCTCTATTTGGCGAAGCCAGTGTCGACATGAATATTGCCATTAAACATGGGCTTCATCTGGCGTCTGATGTTATTGAACAAATCGGCTCTCAGCTTGGGTCTTGTAACCCTTTGATGAACATGGACACCGCGAACCTGATCATGGAATCCGGTTCCCTCGAAACCATGCGACGATTTGTAGAATTGGGCAAAGGCATCACATTGATTCCCCGCCTCGCCTCCCTTTACATGGGGCAACGCCGTCGCCGCTACGTCAGAGATGTACTTCAACCCCTTCCCAAACGGAAAATTGTTCTGGCAACCCGACGTGGATTCCAGAAACGTGATGTCCTCTCCAGCCTCAACAAGAGTGTGAGACAAGCCTTTGAGTTAGGCATGAAGCAAACAGACCAACTCGACCTGTTTCCAAAGAGAGTCGTGAATAGCTAACCTTAGCGAGTTCGTGTTAGACTCCGCGCCATTCTGACGCGTTAATGTTGTTGACGTGTGCTTCAACTCAATTGGATTTTCACATGCCATTTTCCAAACTCGGTCTTAGCCGCCCTATCACCCAAGCCATTTCTGAATTGGGATACGAGACGCCAACCCCTATTCAGGAACAAGCCATTCCGGTGGCGTTAAAGGGTAAAAACATCATTGCAGCGGCACAAACGGGCAGTGGTAAAACCGCCAGTTTTGTCCTGCCGATTTTGGAAACACTGAGCCAGTCTGAAACTCAAAAGAAAAAGCGTTTTCGTGCGCTGATTCTTGCACCTACCCGCGAGCTGGCGGTTCAGGTAGACAAAAGCATCAAAGCGTACGCGAAACACCTTAACCTTAAATCGCTGGCGATCTACGGCGGTGTGGATGACAGTCCGCAAAAGAAAAAGCTGATTGAGGGCATCGACATTCTGGTGGCAACACCGGGTCGTTTATTGGATCTATACACCCAGCGTGCGGTGCGATTCGACGAAGTAGAGATATTGGTTCTGGATGAAGCCGATAAAATGCTCGACATGGGTTTTATCGAAGACATCAATAAGATTGTCGAGCGATTGCCTGAAGATGTGCAAAACCTGCTGTTCTCTGCCACTTTATCGCGCAAGGTTCGTGAGCTGGCTAAGACTGCGGTGCCTGATCCGGTTGAAATTTCGCTTCACCTGCAAAATGCGGAGAAGCCTAAGATTGACCAATGGTTGGTTACCGTTGATAAAGACAAGAAATCCGCCCTGCTTAGCCATTTGATCACGGAAAATAACTGGGATCAGACGCTGATCTTCATAGAGACCAAACACGGCGCAGCCAAACTGGTCACGCAGCTGGAAAAACGCGGCATCAAAGCTGAAGCCTTCCACAGTGGACGAAGCCAGGGAGCACGCGCCCAATTACTGGAAGATTTTAAAGCTGGCAAACTGAAATACCTGGTGGCAACAGGGGTTGCAGCGCGTGGTATCGACATCGCCGAGCTAAACCGCGTTGTGAACTACGATTTACCGTTCCCGCCAGACGAATACGTTCACCGCATTGGTCGTACGGGTCGTGCAGGCAAGTCTGGCGAAGCCATTTCTTTTGTCTCGAAAGACAACTTCAAAAACCTTTGCATGATTGAAAGCCTGATTGGCGAATTGATTGTCCGTAAAGAGGTTGAAGGGTTTCAGCCAAAGAAAGAAGTGCCGATTTCTATCTTGAATTACGTGCCAAAGAATCGCCGTAATTCAAAAGATGGCGATGACCAAAAGAAGAGTAACCGAAGACCGCGCCGTAAACCGGCGAACAAGTCTTAACGCCTACTTCGCTATTCAATTACGCAATCCAATACCTTCTCTAATCTCTGCCACTGTGCTTCTTGCAGTGGCAGACCAAAGCGCAGTGCATTTTTCTCATCGCATAACCTAACCAACACCCCTTGCTCGGCTAGTCTTTCAAACAGTTCTGGTGCACGATCATTCATGGCGGTGTAAAACAGAGTGTGTCCGTCAACGCTGTCAAAATACCGGGCGAGTAGCGATTTCATGCGCTTTCCCATTTCAAGCAATCGGGTTCGGTTTTCGGCTTGCCACTCCAAATCCAAAAGCGCCTTTTTTGCCGCAAACCGAGCCGGGTTAGAGACAGCCCAAGGTCCCAGTAATTCATGCACAGAGCGGATTTTTGATTCGCTCGCAAACAGAAACCCAACCCTAAGCCCCGCTAATCCAAAAAACTTGCCAAGGGAGCGAAACACCATAAGGTTATCTGGCACACTTTGCGGGTAAAAGCGCAGTATGGATTGCTCCTGAGTGATGTCCATGAAAGCTTCGTCAACAATCAGAGTTGAGTTATCTGGCATGTCTGCAAGCCAATGCTTTAGCGTTTCAGAACAGAACTTAATGGTACTTGGATTATTGGGGTTGATGACCACCAACACGTCTGCACTTTTTATCTGAAGCCTTGTTGGTTCATTGCGGTAAAACTCGATGCTAACTCGACCTGCCTTTTCGAGCTGTTGCCATGCATGTTGATGTTCTTTGTACCCCACTGCGGGCAACAGCACGGTGAGCGGCTCTGATTTAGGGTGATTAGCAACAAGAACCTGAGGCACGGTCTGAATACCCGCCTGACTCCCGGCAATGGGCAGACAAGACATAGAACCATAATATGCTTGCGCAGCTTCCAGCAGCCCATCCTGTTCTTCTGGCAGCCTGTTCCAGATGACATTGGGAATGTCACCCACAGGATAGGTAAAGGGGCTTATCCCAGTTGAAAGGTCAAGCCATTCTTCGGAAGGAATGCCATATTTATCTGCCATTTCCAGCAGCTTTCCACCGTGATGAATCAAAATAGCACTCCTACTGCACTTACAGCCAACATCAAACCACACCACAGTAAGCTAGTTCGGACGATAAGCCTGCACGCTCTTGGGATATCTTCCGCTGTGGCTCTGTCCCCTTCGCCCATAAAGATCTTATCCTGAAGCTTGCCATGATAAACCGCAGGACCACCAATCGTAATGTTGAGTGCACCAGCCCCAGCAGTCATCACAGGACCACCATTAGGGCTAGAACAAGCCGAAGCTTGCTGTTTCCAGCAGCGAAGTGCGATTGACGTGTTTCCTAAAAGGGCATAGCTCAGGGCGGTTAAACGGGCAGGAATGTATCCCATCGCATCATCCAGCCTTGCAGCCACAAAACCAAATTCTTTATAACGCGGATTTTTGTAGCCCCACATGGCATCAAGGGTGTTGGCGGCACGGAACAAAACGGCACCAGGTGCGCCTAATATTGCGAACCAGAACAATGCGCCATACACCGCATCATTGCCATTCTCAAGAACAGATTCGACGGTTGCCGAGGTGATTTGATATTCCGTCATCTCGCTAGTTTCTCGGCTGACAATCCAGCCTACTTTTTCTCTTGCCCCTTCCATATCACCGTGTTTTAAAGGCTGGAAGATCCAATCTGCATGCTGAATCAGGCTTTTTTGTCCGACACATACATAAAGAGTCACGACATTCAAAGCAAACAAGGCGTAACCTGAAACATTGGTCAGCCATACAGACAATGCCCCTATAATCAGCACCAAGGGCAGTACCATAATGTGCAAGGCCAGTAACCCAGAAGCTCGTGAAGCCCCGTCTTGGTTAAGTTTGTGTTCCACCCAGTTCGCTGCATTTCCGAAACCTATCAAAGGGTGGAATTTTTTCGGCTCACCTAACCACGCATCCAATAGCAACGCCAGACAAATGGAAAATGGAACGCTCAACAATAGGCTAATTAGCCACTCCATCATTGCACGCCTCCGTTTTCAGCATTTTCTTTCTCTCGGACAAAAAAGCTCTCTCCATTTTTTGGGATTTCAAATGCAGCTTGGTGGGAATAGTGCTTTAGGTAAGTACCTATCCATTCACCGTGACCAACCACCACTGTAGGGTAAGAGCTTTTTCTTCTGGTGATATCTGACATAACAGATTGAATTCTATCTAGATACTGGCTGCCTGATTCAATAGCTTGGTGAAATGAAGATGGGGGTAAATCGCCTATCAGTTTGCCCTGAAACTCACCGTAGTTTCGTTCTCGCAGTCTTTTATCGACCACAAGATATCCGTTGATTTCATTCGCAATGATTCGAGCCGATGCCATGGCTCTGCCGAGGTCGCTGGTATAAATCGCTATCGGTGACTGGCATTGAAGTGCTTGAAGCTTAACCGCTGCGCTTCGAATCTGATTGCGACCTTTAGCCGTTAGCTTACTGTCGAACCAGCCCTGCATGATCTTTGCCCGGTTCCATTCTGTTTCACCATGGCGAATCAAGATTAATTTTGAAGAAAAAACGGAGTCAGGAACAGGCATTAAATCAAACAAGTAGAAAATTTACAGTGTAAAAGAGGCTATCGGCTGAGCCCATAAATAGCAAGGGATTACACCCTATATGGACATCTTATATTTCTTACAAAATTGGCTTAGCCCGCGAGGGGTAAACTGTATCGCACGAGAATCCAGGTCTCGAATTGCCCATTCCTTCGATAGCGCATCGTCTAATATCCATTGCCCGAGTTTACCCGCCATATGGCTGCGCCTTTCACTCCAGTCCAGGCAGGCTTTGCAGGTGGGACGTCGGCTTTTGAATTGAGTGTGGTCAAAACCCATTTTCTGGAAATAAGCATGACCGTTATCGGTGAGAGTCGCTTCGTCGGCGTTTTCTATGACCCATCCCTGCTCTACCAGGTTATCAAACAGCTGAACACCCAGCTCTCCCGCAAGATGATCATAACAAACGCGCGAACGTCTCAATCGCTCATCATTGGGCCCCGTTGAAATGGCTTGCCCCAATGCCGCCGTAATATTGAGAAGCTGTTCCAGCAACTCTGCAATTCTTTGGTCTTTAAGTTGGAAGTATTTATGCCTGCCCTGTTTTCGCACCACCAGCAACCTGCCTTCCACCAATTTCATCAAATGGCTGCTAGCAGTTTGTGAAGTAACATCCGCCTCCAAAGCCAGTTCTGTAGCGGTAAGGGCTTTTCCTCCCATCAACGCCATCAGCATTTTTGAGCGTGCGTTGTCACCAATCAAACTGGCGATATAAGCAATGTCCGGTTCCATTTGGAAATTCTACCTCTGGTTAAGTTGAAGCTAATAGGTGGTTGAGATTAGGGTCTGTTGAACTAAGAGGTTACACCAAAATGGGCACCTTTAGTTCGATGAGCATCGAAGCATGGAATATCTGGGCACTTAGACTGTTGGAAAAGCAGTAAGGAGACCAAAACCATGACCATCACATGTTTTATTGAATACCGAATCGACCCATTTAAAGTCAGCCTGTTTGAACAATACGCGGAGAACTGGAGCAAAATCATACCCGAATGCGGTGGCGACTTGCTCGGTTATTTTGTCCCACACGAGGGCACCAACTATTGTGCTTACGGGCTCATCAGTTTCCCCTCTTTGTCAGAATATGAAGCCTACAGAAAAAGGCTGAAAGAATCAGAACAGGGAAAATCCAACTTCAATTTCGCGAAGGATCAGCAGTTCATCATCGAGGAAAAACGGACGTTTCTAAAAGTGGTGTCTTCCACCTATAAACAGGCTCCAAACTCTCAGGGAGGTGCTGTGTGATTGCCGTCATTTTTGAGGTAGAGCCCAGAGCAAGCGGCACCGATGAGTATTTTGATATCGCAAGCCAGTTAAAAGAAGATCTGGTTACCATAGACGGCTTTATTTCCGTGGAACGCTTTCAAAGTCTGGTCTCACCCAATAAGTTTTTATCTTTGTCGTTCTGGCGGGATGAACAAGCCGTTAAAAGGTGGCGAACACAGGTTTCACATCGCGTGGCTCAGGAGAAAGGAAGAACCGAACTGTTTTCTCAATACCGCTTAAGGGTTGCCGATGTGATAAGAGATTACGGTTTGAATCAGCGTGAACAAGTGCCAGCGGACAATCTCGATTCACACAACTAGCATTTCATCGTGAGTCGGGTATAAGATTGATTATTGTCTGATTTTCTCAATGTGAATTATGAACCGATTGGCGCACCTTAATGGGATTCGTGCGTTTGAAGCCACGGCAAGGCATCTGAGTTTTCCCCAAGCCGCAAATGAACTGAACGTTACCCCTGCCGCTGTGGGTCAGCAGGTTAAACAACTGGAAGAATGGCTGGGTGTCCAGCTATTCATCCGTTCCAATTCCGGTCAATCCCGTCTAAAACTGACTGAAGAAGCCAAACTGGCTTACCCAGATATCCAGCAGGGATTCAGCAGTATTTTAAGTGGTTTGGGCAAGCTCAACAGCGACATATTCGATAACACGCTGCGTGTGGCTGTGAGCCCATCGATTGGCTCAAAGTGGCTCATGCCGAGAATTGCTGACTTCCAAGCTCAATTTCCAGAATACGATTTAAGAGTGGAAACCCACATAAAGCCGGTTGACTACACCAGTGAAGGCATTGATGTGGGGATTCGATACGGTCGTGGTGAATGGGAAAACGTGCAAAGCGACAAACTGATGGATGAGGCGATTTTCCCGGTCTGCTCCCCTGAGTTTGCTGCGCAACATAATTTATCTTCCTCGACTTCAGTCGATTGGTCTGCCTTGCCTCTTCTTCACGACTTATCCGTACCCGAGAGCCAGGAATACCCAGGCTGGCAAGAATGGTTCACCAGAAACAACATCCCGTCGACCACCTCCACCAGCGGGCTGAAGGTCAATAGCTTTTCTGAAGTGATTGAAGCCGCCATTCGTGGACAAGGGCTTGCTCTAGATAGAGAAGCATTGGTTATGAAAGATTTGGAAGAGGCCAAGCTGATTCGCCCATTTGGAGATACCAGTTACTGTTCTTCCTACAGTTATTACGTGGTTTCGCCGATTAAACAATGCAACAAAGCCAAGGCGAAAGACTTTCACGTTTGGCTAATAACTCAGATATAAGTGTAATTACGATGCGAGGCTTGGGCGCTTAGCCATTCTTTCTCGCCACTCTATAAGGTGGTGATACTCAGTAGGAATGACTACGCTGGCAAAGTCCGCAAAAGCGAGTCCGTAAAACAAGGTAATGTCTGCCATTGAAAACGCCTCTCCTGCAACATAAGTAGACTTAGACAGCACTTCGTTAAAGTAACGCATACCTTCTGTCGCCACTGCGTGCTGTTTCTTCCCCCATTCAGGGCAAGGGTTGACTTCAAGATCCGGCCCTAATCCCTCTGTTCCATGGTGAAACCATGCCCCCACCGCATCCATGACCATAGACTCTGCACGGCGCTGCATCATGTGAATTCGACCTCGCTCGATCGCGCTGCTGCCTGTAAGCGATGGTCCGTCAAAGTGGTGATCAATGTATTCGGTAATCGCCGTCGATTCCGAAAGATATTCCCCTTCTGCGGTTTTCATAACAGGAACCGTCCCTAAGGGATTCTTGGCGTAAAAACTTTCAGTTCGGTGTTCTTTATTCATCACATCCACTTCAACAAAGGTGACGGCTGATAAGGCATTTTTCTCTGCTAGTGCAGCACGAATTCGAGCTGGGTTTGGAAAACCAGTGGTTTCATAAACGGTGATTTCATTTTCTTTAGACATAATGATCCCTCACAGATCGTTGTGATAATGATTGATTTAAGTTTTTATGGGGTTGGGAGAACTAACTTCTAACGAAGCCTATCCCGATTTTGCGGTACAGGGTTGCACCGTTTTTGGAGCGTATATTGATGGACTGTTTCGGTTTTACTCTTGCCCACGAACGTGTATCCAAATGTTCGTCGTTAAGCTGAATACTGCCATCCAATACAAAAAATTCCGTCGAGGCATCAAACTGCTGCTCAGGAAAAACGGAACCAGCAGGTAATCGAATCAATTGTGTGTCTTCATATTCTGATAGCCACAACTGAAGCGACGCGATTCCGTTGTCTTCTTTTCGCCACTTAGCCTGGGTGGTGTCTAGCACGAAAGAAGTTTGGTTCTCGGATTCGGGCATTTGCCCCAGTTTCACGAAGATTTCGCAGCCATCTTTGGAGTGAGGTCTGTGTATCGACGTTACTGGGTTGCGAACGTAAACGCCTTTTGGATAATCGCCGTTCTCGTCAGAAAAGACGCCGCTTAGCGTAATGAATTCTTCCCCACCTGCGTGAACATGCGACTCAAAGTAGCTCTCTGGCTGATAGCGCACCACTGATGTCGCTCGCTTAACAACTTCGCCCCCCAGTCTTTCAAACATAATTCTTTCTACACCGACCATGGGTGTTGGGGCAAACTGCTGCGACTGTGTCGGGACACTGACCGTCTTCTCGAAATCGACATTAAATTCCAGATGCGGCTGAGCTGCCGTTTTTGATTTGCTTTCCATACTCGTTTTGCCTTTGTATTCGGTAATGAGTTCACTATAGGAACTTCAAATCCGGCTGACGAATCATAAATTCTTAGCTGGCGATAAAGAATTTCTTTATCGGTGTAATGCCTGCTCTTTTAACCACTCTAGAAACAACGTGACTTTTTTAGGCGTGTTGTCTGGTTCATTTACCGCGTAATGCTTCTGTTTGCACGGGACTTCTGTCCCTTCAAACGGAGCGACCAGGGAGCCAGAATCAAGCATCGACTGAACCAGATGCTTTCTGCCCATAGCCACACCTGAGTGATGCATTGCCGCAAATAGCGCAAGATCGGAGCGATCAAACGACATACTCGACTGCGAAGAAGGGCTTAAATGAACTTGATTGGCACTTGCCCATTCTTCCCATTCACTTCGACCAGAATCGATATCCCACGCCTGATCATCATGGAGCAAGGTTACTCGCTCAAGATTTTGGGGGTGATTAAACAGATCGTTCTGATCCGCATATTCTGGTGAGCAAACCGGGAATACGGATTCTGAGAGAATGTCAGTGCACTGGAGATTACCCGGCTTCTTGTCGTCGAAGTAAATGGCAACATCAATGCCATATCCTTTGAGATGGATGGTTTCATTTCCCGTCAGGATCTTTATCTCAATCGCAGGATAACGCTGGTTGAAGTCTTTCAGTCTCGGCACTAACCAGCATTGGGCAAAAGACGGTCTGGAATACACTGTGAGCGTGCCAGATATGTCACCCACTTTGATATCCAGCAGCTCTTGATTAAGGGCAAACAGAGTGCTTCGAACGGATTGATACATTCGCTCTCCCTCTTCTGTCAGGGAGATTTTTCGGCTAACTCGGTGAAAAAGCGCTATACCCAGCTCCTCTTCCAGCTTGGTCATTTTATGGGAAACGGCGCTCGGGGTAACAGACAGCTCTTTTGCCGCTAGAGAGAAAGAACCATGTCTGGCGGCAGCTTCAAACGTATGCAGCTTAGATAGCTGCGTACTGCTCAGAGTCTGTTGCTTGGAAAATCGGTCTTGTTTGGTGTACACATATCGCTCCATGAAATGCCTGTCATTCCATTATGAAGCTAACACAAAATTCGTTGATTGGTTTATCAGCACACTGGAATGAATGCCTCTGAAGCTTCTGACATCCTACTTCAACGGGAGCAATGCAAAAAATACCGTGCTTGAGATCGCCACCAGCCAAAACACAAAGAATGATTTTATCGCTGAGACGTCATTGATATCAGATATCCAACGATGAAAAGCAAAAACGTAGATGTACATACCATATACACCGATAACAGACATGATCAGTTCAAAACCACTAAGAGCCTCTCTAACACTAGGTTTTAGCTTAGAAAGATCCTCAACCACAATGGACGGCAAAATACACAGCATCACCAAACCATACGAGTAAAAGGCAGCGCTCATGGTTGCCCAGAAATTCAAAGGTCTTTTTTCAAAGAAACACAAGGCGTGGTAAAAAACGAAACAAATAGCGGCAATGATAATAATGGAGAACAGAATCATTAAGTCCTGCTCTATAAAACTCAGAGAAGACTGATCTTTTAGCACCAGCGAAGGCACGACAAAAAGCAATACAATCGCCTCTGCGAAATAGATGATGGACCGTTTTACGCTTTCTGAAGAACCATCAATATAGTCAGAAAAGTCATGAGGGTGACGGAACATTTGATAGGTCGCGGATATGACGACCAAATATTTGGTCAGAATTGTTCGAAGAATTTCCAGCAGTTGCCGACTGTGATGGGTCTTTTCCATGTCGTCTCCATCGATGAAAGTTTTTAGGAAAACGCTCAACAACTTGCGTGTCATCCGTTTAACCTTACCTTTCGCCGACAAAGCATTCCAAGCTGAATAGGTTTCAAATACCTTTCGTTTCATATTTGGGACGTAAATAGTGGCGTAATCATGCTCGGTCTGACGACCGAGCATGTTGAATCAGAAACTCATTTTTTATGATGATTTCTAATTTGGCAGAGGAGTGTACGTCCACGGATCTTTAGTAAAGAGCCACTTTTGCCAAACATCTTTAATTTCACATCCAGCGATATAAGTTACTCCATACTCATTCGCCCAGTACAATCCTCCTCTTCGCGAACCTAAACAGTAACCCTCGTTAGCACTGGTACGAATATGTTTGTCTTTCGTCCGGAAAAATGTAGCAAAGGCACCGCTACAGTTCGTGTCAAAAAACGTCTCTGTTGAAGATATGTCGTAGTTTAAGCATTTACCTGTTTTATCCTTAATCTGTATTCTTGTGCCTATACCATCAGAACCAAATTGCGAATCTGCCGTAGGATCAATTGCATTTATAACAAGTTCTGCGGAATAGCCTGCTCTATAGGGTTGAGCTAAAGCACAGGCATACATCCACGCGTAACCCGCATTTAAGGTAGGGTGCGGCTCGGTAACACTGGTAGGGTGATCGAAAATACAGACTGGTCCATCCCCCCAGATTTGACCGCCAGGTTCTCCATCCCATGCAAGGATTGCCACATTAGCTTGGGGACCACCATAATTTTGGGTATTTCTTAACCCCAAATTCTCCAACTCATTGATTGTTTTCGTAGGTGCATCCGTTGTAATTACTGAGAAATGTTGACTTTTCTGACCAAAAAGAAACGTTCTGTCGCCTCGTCTGTCGTCGGTGTCACTTACGCCTTCAAAAGTAGCGTACCTTTCAGACAATTGATAACAACATGTGCCGTTACTATCGTAAAACGCTTTATTTCTCGGGATGTCTTTCGGGATAGGACCAGGACCGTTGTAGTCCGGTATCGCATTGAAATTACCAAGAGCGACTTTTGCATCATGAGCAGTTTGTACCAAGTTACTCAGCAAGCCTTTTGGCTGTTTTAGGTTAATTTCAGCCATTTTGTCTCTGGTTATCCAAGCCTGCAATGAGTCAGAAATATTCCAGCCTTTGTCCTGAAACTCCTGAAGCATATTGGTAGTGTAGATAGGCATCACCATAGGTTGGACAGCGATGTTATGTTGATTAAGGTCTTGAACAAACTCATTAGGGAAAGGGTACATCGTCGCTTTGATCTTAAATATCGTGATATCCGATGCTTTAATGCCCGCTCCGTAATCTCTTGTATCTTCATCGATCAATTTAGCAATAGCGATGGCGCTCTCTTTAGACTTGATATCAAAGACTAATACCGTGCTCATTCGCTGCTCATAATAGTAATCGTAGACTTCTTTTATCGACACCACCTTCTCTGCGGTAACACTGTTCCTATCAGGGCTTAGCAGCTTCAGATTCTTGATGGTTGCCCACGGTAGATCCCCAGATTTAGGATTGGTGCCGGTATTTTTCTCTGGGATAAACTTTGGACCTCCTAATACTTCATAAGCATTTGTTGTTCTCCCCAGAGTAAAGTCGTGCATCAAAAATGGAACATTGTCTTGTGTTTTCCTTACGTCTAGCTCCACCGCTTCGATACACTTACGGTCAGCAGCTTTTAGGGCAGACAAACTGTTTTCCGGCAGGCTATTCGTTTTGTCTCCAGCCCATAACCCTCGATGAGCAACAACTATCGGTTTATGCGTTGTGCCTACCGTTTCTTTCAAAGCCTGAGTGACCAGTTTTGGGTTGAAACACCCAGCGTAAGCGGTGTTAGCCAGACCCAATATCACAGCAGCAGCTATCCATTTCCATTTACGATCAAGCATGATGACCTCCTAGTATTAATTGAATTGCAATACATGCTCGTTTTTAGAACGCTATTTCAATAACGCTAAAATCAGCCTACTCGGAATGTTTCACCCTTATTGCGCAAAATATCACATTTATAAAATACCAATACTTAAGTTGATATTTATAAAGTTATAAATAGAAATAGCGAGAATTAATTGAGGTTTGTTGCTCCAAAAGGCGCCTGAAAATCAGCTTTCAACTGGAATAGAAATGCAAAATCGACATGCTCGACCTAGCCGAACATGCATTAGATCAGAGCTATATGGATTTGTTTGGTGCTTTTGTAAGGGTCTGAATTTGTTACTTAAGGCAACGATTGGTAGGTTTAATCACTCTGTGTATTGATGAGAACGAGTGATAAATGAGAAGGCGCGATAAACGCGCCCATGGGTATTCTTCTTTCAAACAAGAGAATGACTCTATGACTCTGAATCCGGCTTTCTTGCCACGATAAATACCGAATCCTTCTCAGGTTGCCATTCATATTCAATTGAGAACCCGGTATTAAGCAGGATTGTGCACAGTTCATCTTTGGTGAAACGGTTGACGTATGGTGCAAGATTTAAACGTTGCATGGCAGGAATGACGAGTTGCCAAAGCATATTTAACTGTCCAATTAACGCCGTACTGGAAACAAAAATGCCATTGGGTTTGAGCAGCTCATAAACTCGCTTTACCTCGTCTTCCAGATTCTCCATTAAGTGCATCACATTTAAACCCAATACCGCATCGAAGCTTGCTGGCTGAAGACCAGTGCTGGCAAGTGTTCCTTCTTTGAACTCTATATTTTCTACGTCGGCTTGTTGCGCTTTGTCTCTGGCAATTTCCAGCATCGTCTCGGCAATATCTATCGCTAAGATATGATTGACGAAAGGTGCGTGAGTAATCGCGGTTGTCCCCGTACCACAACCGAACTCTAAAACATTCCAGTCTTTGTCGAAGTAGTCTTGCGTAATCGCCAGTTTCTTCTGATAAACCGCTTCATCTCTTACTTTGCGCTTAGCGTATTTAGGGGCACTTTTATTCCAGAAATCTTTTGCATTTTTCATAAACCGTCCTTATCTGGCGCGTGTGCTTGTTTGAATGTACGCGATACCGAGATCTGTTAGTTGAACTGAATTCACACAAACGTGATGAATCATCATTTGTCATTAAGAATCGAAGGCGTTTTAATAACCTCGACGACATGATTCAACAGAGAGTTCAGGGAAAAACCATGATAAATCCCCATCAGTTAATTCAACGTTACCCATTGCTGAAAAAGTTGGTGGATCTGGAAGAGGTATTTTGGGCAAATCCAAAAGCCACAAGCCTAGAGGTAGCTCTGCCATACGTTGGGCTTAACGATAAGGAGGTAAAAGCCGCCAGCGACCGATTGGAAAGATTTGCTCCATATCTGGCTGAAGTGTTCCCTGAAACTGCACAGAAAGGGGGAATTATTGAATCCGAACTGGTCGCTATCCCTTGTATGCAAAAGGAATTGAGCAATCTGTATGGAATAGAGTTTCCCGGTACTGTTCTGCTGAAGAAAGACAGTCATCTTCCCATTTCAGGTTCCATTAAAGCACGAGGTGGGATTTATGAAGTACTCACTCATGCCGAAAAGCTCGCAACAGAGGCGGGTCTTCTCACTTATCAAGACGACTATCGAGTACTTAATACCGACAAGTTCCGATCATTCTTCAGCCAGCACAGCATTGCGGTCGGTTCTACTGGGAATCTTGGGCTATCCATTGGAATCATGAGCGCTAAACTGGGGTTCTCGGTATCAGTGCACATGTCGGCGGACGCCCGTCAGTGGAAAAAAGACAAGCTCCGAAGTCATGGAGTAAACGTTGTTGAATACGCGCAGGACTACGGAGTCGCTGTGGAACAAGGGCGCAAAGAAGCAGAGCAAGATCCCAACTGTTTCTTTATTGATGATGAGAATTCCCAGACTCTGTTTTTGGGCTATTCCGTGGCAGGCGAACGACTTAAAAAACAATTCGAAGAGCAAGGTATCGCACCCGATGAAAACCACCCACTATTCGTTTATTTACCTTGCGGTGTAGGCGGAGGGCCAGGTGGTGTTGCGTTCGGCTTAAAAATGGCGTTTGGCGATCATGTTCATTGTATATTTGCAGAGCCCACCCATTCACCCTGCATGCTGCTTGGTGTGCACACTGGGCTACATGATAAGGTTGCCGTACAAGATTTGGGGATTGATAACATTACCGCTGCAGACGGATTGGCAGTAGGCAGAGCTTCCGGCTTTGTAGGAAAAGCCATGGAACGCCTTCTGGGCGGTTTCTATACCCTTTCGGATGAACATATGTATCGCCTGCTAAAGTTGCTCAACCAATCGGAAAACATTCAACTCGAACCATCCGCTTTGGCAGGGATGGCTGGACCTTCACATGTCATCTCAAACCGCGAGTATCAAAAGCAGATTAGTATTGATGCGAATAAGCTAAAAAACGCAACGCATTTGGTCTGGGCGACAGGTGGCGGCATGGTGCCGAAGGAAGAGATGGAAAAATATTTGAGTAAAGAATAAACGAGCCAGTTGGCTCGTTTAGCGGTGTTCAGATCAAAACTCTATAGAGCCACGACCAGTTTGCCCATCGCGGGAAACGTTAGTGCTCTTCTCTGCTTTCCCATTATTTGCCGATTTATGGCTTGCCCGTTTTTTATTACCAGAAGCTGGCTTTTTGTTTTTTGGGGCTTCGGCTTTGCGGTTGTCCTGTTTTGCTGGTTTGGGTTCAGCTACAGTGACAGGCGCATCGCAAATCACAACGTAGTATTCCTGATTGAACTCAATCAAGTCACCGTCATACAGTTTTCGACGCTTGCGGGTTTCCAGCTCACCATTCACAGCAACATAGCCTTCTGAAATAGCGTACTTTGCTTCACCACCACCGCTGACTGCATTGGCAATCTTTAACACTTTATAGAGCTCTATTGGCTGAGACGCGACCTCTACCCCTAGCGCTTCTACTTCAATTTCTTCACTCATTAATGGTTCTCACTAGACATGACGCGACATTGTAACGATTTTTACCAAGATGTGTGGACATTAGTGGCAACCAGAGCATTTATGCTCCAGCAGTTTCAAAATCTCTTCAGGCTTACTCCACAAGTGAGCTGGGTTTTCTGCGGTTAGTTCTTGCTTGGAACCATAGCCCCACAATACCCCGGCACTCTTCAAACCATTTTTATGGGCGGCGGTTAAGTCTACCGCTCGGTCACCCACCATAAGTGACTTTTCAGAAATGACGCCTTCGGCTTTTAATGCTTCTAATTGTTGCCACTTCTCGGTGCCGATATCCGCACCGTCTACAAAGTCAAAAAGATCTCGAATACCATGCAGTTCCAAAATTTGACTGGCGTAATCAGCCCGTTTGGATGTGCATAAGCCAATGGAGAATTGTTGTGATTGATGAAGAGTTTTGAGAGCGTGGGTTATACCACTGTAAAGAGAGTTTTCTTTGTATCCGACTTCGGAATAACGTTCGCGATATTTGTCTACTAAGGATTGTATGAGTTTTGGGTCGTTTTGTTTGGTGATGTCATAGAAGGTCAGGTCTAGCGGGGGGCCGATGTAGTTTATTAATTGCTGCTCGGGGTAACTGGGGAAGTTGTGTGCTTGCAGCGAATAATTTATGGACCGTATGAAGCCTTGCCGGGGCTCTATGATAGTTCCGTCAAAATCAAAAATTATGGTTTGATAGTCCAATATTCCCTCCTTGCTATCCAAATTGTCATTGCTTGTTACCGCTTCAGTAACGTATAAATGGTAACCAAGTTGTTAAAAAAATACCAACAAAAATTAAAAAAAAGTTAGTCGGGATATAAAGAAACTACTAACCCGAAATAAGGTAAGTTAGTAGAAAATAATTTAAGGAAAATCAGATGATAAGTATGGAATTTTTGCTCACTTCGCTCATTGTGGTGTTGATTCCGGGTACGGGCGTGATTTACACAATTTCTGCAGGTTTGTTTCAGGGTAGAAAAGCCAGTATCGCCGCTTCCTTTGGTTGCACACTAGGGATCATACCTGCGCTGCTGGCTTGTGTGCTCGGGCTAAGCGCCATTTTACACACCAGCGCCCTCGCCTTTCAGGTAGTGAAATACATTGGTGTAGCTTACTTGTTGTATCTTGCCTGGGGAATGTGGCGCTCTAGCTCAGAAGGTGAAATGACCTTCGCCAAATCAAACGAAGTCAGCTTCAAAAAAATTGCCATTCAGGGATGCTTAATCAACATCCTGAATCCAAAACTCTCTCTCTTCTTTTTGGCATTTTTGCCTCAGTTTGTCCCGGCTGACAGCAGCTCCACCCTAGGAAGCATGCTTATTCTTGGAAGTGTATTTATGTTGATGACGTTTATTGTCTTTATTGGGTACGGGTTGTTGGCCAATACTGTGAGTCAGTACGTTACTCAGTCTAAGCGCGCAATCAGCTATTTGCAGAAAACCTTCGCCGCCAGTTTTGCTGGTCTGGGTGCCAAACTCGCTTTAAGTGAAAACTAACCTGAACTCGCGGTAATTTAGAAAAGCAAAGGCTGAGATATCTCAGCCTTTTTCATGCATTTCAATTTCTAACACGGGCAACTGCCGCCCTTCAGGAATCGATGGATAAGTTCCCACCTGATTTGCTCCGTATTTTCGATAGAAGCCTACGGCGTTAGGATCGGCAACGATAATTACTTTCTTGGCCCCCAGCTCATTAAGCCGAGCAAGCAGATCTGCCATGATTTGGTGCCCCAACCCTAGCCCAAGAAACCTTGGTTCAACGAAGCAGTCTTCCAGCTCGAATACACCATCTGTGGTTTTACTGAACGAATAGACGCAGCAAATCAGCCCGTCTGGCGTCAACCCCTTATACAGCTCTCGTTCACTTAGGTGAGATTCTCGGATGGTCAAACCCTCCCTCCACAAAGCAAGCAGCTCTGGTTCGTAGCCCCAGGAAGCTTTGGAGTCTTGGATCAATGCATTAACAGCGGGTAGGTCTTTTTTCGTCGCTTTCATAAAAGAACAGCGAATGGCTGCGGAATAAGTCATAGGCACTCCAGCCGTATACTACAATTCGAATGGAAGTTGAATTTGCCACACCAGACCGCGCTCATCGGATAAAAGTTTGGCGCTTCCGGCTAAAGATGAATTAATAATATTGGCTGCGACGGTCGCACTCAAGCCCACATGACCAGCACGCCCGCGTTTTGTGGTATAGAAAGGTCGAATGACTTCAGAAAGCGCTTCCTGCTCCACACCGACCCCATTATCCCAGTAAGTTATAGTAAGATGCTGCCCTGTTTTTTGCCAGGCAAGATGAATATTGCGCTTCTCATCGGTTCCGTTGTAAGCGTGAACCAGTGAATTCTCTATCAGGTTATTGAATACAATACCCAGCAGTTTAGGGTCGGTTTTCAGGGTTTCCTGATCGCCGTCCAGCTTCACCATAATGCCGGATTCTGCGAGCTTGCCATGATAGTGGGCAATCACTTTTTCTATCACTTTTATCAGGCTGATTTCTTCAATATCCAGCTCGTTATCTGTCGCTGAAATCGACTTAAACATCTCCATCATGTCCGCAACGCGATTCAGGTTGTTTAAGTTTAGGTCAACACTGTCATGGCAGAAGATAATGAAGTCTTTAAGTTTCGCGCTGGTAATCTTTTGCTCTCTGAACTGTTGTTCAAAGCTCAAAATTGTTTCTTTCATGTGTGTGGAAGTGAGGATACTGGTCCCCAGAGGGGTGTTAATCTCGTTTGCAACACCGACAACCAAATTGTTAAGAGCAGATGTGAGCTCTTTTTTAAGAAGTTTCTTTTGAGCTTCACGCAGGGAAAGTTGAGTCTTTACCCTCGCCAGAACTTCTTGCGGGCGATAAGGCTTCGAAATGTAGTCCACACCCCCAGAATCGAGCGCTTCAACTATGCTTTCCACATCGGTAAACGCACTGACAAAGATCACCGGAATATCGCTGGTGTCTGTGTTCTCTTTCAGGATTTTACACAGCTCAATCCCAGACATTCTCGGCATTTTAATGTCAGATATGATCAAATCCGGTTTCTGCTTCTCAACCAGTTTTAGCGCAATTTGTCCGCTGGTTGCAGCTCGAATTCGATATTCCGGCTGCTGCATTATCAACTGCAACATCCGCAAATTTTCTGCTACATCATCAACAATCAAAAGTTCGTACATATATCCCGCAAAACCTTGGTTTTTTACTCAAGTATAGACGAGGAAATTGAGAGTTATTGAGCCAAATTAAAATTTCTGAAATCAAACAGTTGTCTTCTTGGGTAAAGTGCACATTGTTAACTATGCTAAGTAAAGATGTGTACAAGATGTCTCCTGGTGTCGCCAATGAAAATGAAAACACTGTTTAGCCTACTGTTTTTACTAATGTTTGTTGTGAACATTAGCATCATTTTTGTGGCTAACAGGACGATAGATGTTTTTAGTGAAGAAGAAAAAATACTCTTACAACAGTCAGAACTCATCAAAATGGGGAATGAACTTAAGCAAAGTTCTGATAATTTGACCAAATTTGCTCGTGCCTATGCCGTCACAGGTGACACAAAATGGAAACAGCTCTTCCAGCGAGTGCTTGACGTGCGAAATGGCAAAGCCCCTCTCCCACCGGGGCATGAATACGATTACTGGGATGTCATCGCTACCGAAAATAACCTTCAGTTTTCACTCGAACCCGGTTTTGTAGGCGACACCTTCCTTCAACGAATCAATAAAGCGGGTATGTCCGAAACCGAAGTGAACAACCTCGCCTTGGCGCTCGCTACTTCGGATCAACTGGTGAAACTGGAAGAAGAAGCCTTTAAACAAATTGAACTCGCCACTGCTCAAGGCAGGCGCAATGCGCTGGACCTCCTTTACGGACAAACCTACTTCGATGAGAAATCCAAGATCATGTCTGCCATCGAAACTGCCTATCTTTCCAGTATTGACCGCTTGGCAGTGGAACATAAGAACGCGGCAGACATGGTGGGAACCAGCTCCAATCTGATGCTGCTCGGCGTGTTGATGTTAGGGTTCTTCCTGATGATCTCTTTCCTTCTCTTGTGGAGCGTCTATATCGCACCTCTGGGAAGAATGCAGAATCAGGTGATTTCTAAGGTGAATGATCAGGATTACGATTTTACCCTAAGCGAAAAAGTGAAAGGCGACTTGGGTGACTTTTCCAGTGCGATTAATTCCCTGCTATTCAACCTGAGAAACGAATTACGAATTGGGCAAACCGTCCAGAATTACAATGACGTGATTCGCGGTAAAGAGCAGTTAGAAGAAGTCATCTCAGCAACGAAGCAATTCTTAAGCACCCATTTTTCTTTCCCGCTAATCACCTTTTACCAGAACAAAAGCGGTGACTTAGTCGCTATCGACAACTTTGGTACTTTGTTCGACCCGACTCCCGATAGCCACACTTTCCCTTATTACTGCTTAGAAAGCGGTGCTCATCTGGTGGTGGAAGCCAAAAAAGAAACGCCGTTAAAACTTGCCATGGGTGACATGACAGTTGAGTTATTGGAGCTTCATGCATTCCCAATTCAGGCAAACAATAAACCACTTGGCGTGCTCCAGATTGGTACAGTAAACAAGCTGACAGGTAATAACCTTCGTATTTTGAACGAGCTGGTTGAAAACTTTAGCATCGCGTTCCAGCTTGGTCTGAACATCGAGCAACAAAAAGAAACCGAACAGGAAGTGACACGCCAGTTAGAGCTTAACCAGCACATTATTGATTCCATTCCGAACCCGACGTATTACCGGAATCGCTTAGGCGAATACCTTGGTGTAAATGAGCAGTTCTGTGAGTTTATGGAACTCAAAGTGGAAGATGTTTTGGGCAACCACATAGAAGACTTGTTTAACGAAGACACGGTTCATGTACTCAAACGTTACGAACTGGAACTGCTTCAGGGGACAAAACGCCTGCAGTTTGAAATGGTTTTGACCAATGGGAAAGGTGAAGACAGAAATCTCATTGTTTACGAAGCACCGTTCTACGATCAGAACAATGGCATCATGGGTATCGTTGGTACCTTTATGGATGTCACGGAAACCAAACGTCTTGAACGCGACCTGATTGAGTCTAAAGAATCTGCCGATAAGCTCAGCAAGATCAAAGGTGATTTCCTTGCCAACATGAGTCATGAAATCCGTACGCCAATGAACGCCATAATGGGGATGACCCACCTTGTTCTGTCTTCGGATCTCGGTGAAAAGCAGCGCGATTATGTTGAGAAAATTGATTACTCCAGTAAGCAACTGCTGGGCATCATTAACGACATTCTGGACTTCTCCAAAGTCGAAGCGGGCAAACTTCAAATTGAAAACACCGATTTTAGCCTCGACAAGGTACTCGATAACCTTGCCAGCGTTTTGTCCGTTAAAGCCGAAAATAAAGGCATTGAACTGATTTTTAACGTCTCACCGAACATTCCTAACCAACTGATTGGTGACCCGCTCAGACTGGGTCAGGTGTTGATCAATCTTGCCGGAAATGCCGTTAAGTTTACCGATAGTGGTGAAGTTATCGTTACGGTATCAGAAGAATCTAGGAATGAATCAAGCGCAGTGCTCAAATTCTCAGTAGAGGATACGGGTATAGGCATGACACCAGAACAAATGTCTGGCCTTTTCCAGGCGTTCAGTCAGGGTGATACCTCTACTACCCGTAAATATGGAGGAACCGGTCTCGGGCTGTCCATTTCACAGCAACTCATTCAACTGATGGGTGGCGAGATCATGGTCAGCAGCTATTACGGCAGAGGATCGCATTTCTGGTTCGAGTTAGAGCTTGATATTGGAGAAGAGCGACCAACCAAAGAACGCTACCTCATCACTCAGCACAAACGCGCATTGGTTATTGATGACAATGATACCGCAAGGCTTATTGTCGCCAGTATGTTGTCGGATATGATGTTTGAAGTTGATGTGGCATCCAATGCTAGTGATGCGTTCCACATCCTCGACGAGGCACAGAAGCAATACGACTTGCTGTTGGTTGACTGGCAAATGCCCGAAATGGATGGCATCCAGACCATCGAACACATTCGTAAGCACGATCTCAGCCCCGGTTCGAAGATGATTCTGATCACCGCATACGGCAATCAGCTCGATTTCAATGACCAGTACGGGCACATTATTGATGGCTTAGTGCTGAAACCCATTAATCCATCGAATCTTCTTGATACCATCGTCGATACGCTTGGCAGTTACATCAGCAAAGAAGAGATTAAAGAAGCAGCAGAATCCCCAGAAGTGGTTCACGACATCTCAGGCACTCGCATTCTGTTAGTGGAAGACAACATCACTAACCAAGAAATTGCATCCACTATTCTTGAAAATGAAGGGGCACAGGTCAGCATCGCTAATCATGGTATAGAAGCACTGGAGATGCTGGACAGCAATACTTTCGATGTTGTCCTTATGGACATGCAAATGCCTGTTATGGATGGCCTGACAGCCACGAAAGAGATTCGCAAGATATACGATGACAAGACCTTACCCGTTCTGGCCATGACGGCAAATGCCATGCGTGAAGACGTCGAAAGCTGCATGAATGTGGGTATGAACGCGCACATTGCCAAACCCATACATGTACCGAGCCTGTTGGCAAAAATCAGCGAATTTACGCAAAGCCGAAATGGCAAAGAATCCAATGCGGCTCCATCAAGTGCGGAACGTGCGGGTTCCATCGAGATGAACGGGAACAGCAACAAGGCTGCCAACTTGAACGGCGAACATACATTCCCAGAAGTGGAAGGTATTGACCTCGAAGGTGGTTTGAAGCGTCTTTCCGGTAATACGGAGATTTATTTCTCCACGCTGAAACGATTCTTTAAATCACAGGAATCTGATCTGAAGGAATTGCTCGCGATGATTCAGGATCAGGAACTGGATCAGGCGAAGGACAAACTGCACGCCATCAAAGGAGCCTCTGCCAATCTTTCGGTCGACTATATTCACCAGATGTCGCGATTCATGGAAAAACAAATCAAAGGTGGCGAACCCCCTGCAACTGATGATGTGAAGAAGATGATGGCGTTTGTAGAAATGGTGAATTCCCAAATCAAAGAAACGGAAGAAAAACCTCAGGACAAAATTGCTATCGACAGTAGCTTTCATAAGCTTTTGGAACAGTTAAACACTGCGCTACTGGAAGCCGATACTGAAGCACTGACGATTGTCGAGGAATTGCAGAAATATCAACTGGCGGATTCTTCACCTTTGAATGAAATGAGCGAGCTGCTGGATAATTTCCAGTTTGATCAAGCCGCCGACATGCTGGCAAGGCTCAGACAGTCGATTTAATCTGAAACCGATAAGCTTGGCTCTCTTTAGATAACAAAACACCTTGTGATTTCGACCTCACGGACAAACTAAACCCTCTCGTCTTTCTTCCAGTGAAAGACACGAGCATTTATAGCTAGGGCAGTAGTGGAAGCTTATGCTACACTCGCCGCCCTTTCTGTTTTCAATGAGATGATCACCATGAGCCTAAAGCAAGAACTTCAAAAGCTTCACAACCGTATAAACAACTGCCAGCGTAAATTAGATGCGGCGAAAGGGCGCGGTGATCAGGCAATGATTTCAAAGTTCGCTGATGAAATAGAAAAATTGAGTAAAAAAGCGAACTCGATGAAGCACAAGCAGCAATACGACATGAACAAAGAGCGTAAAAACTTGCTTAACATGCCATTCTCTCGTGAAATCACCAAAGCTGAACAAGCGGATATGGGGAAACTGAAGAAATCGGTGAAAGGCTTGGTTGTCGTCCATCCAATGACAAAACTGGGTAAGGAACTGAAACTGCAAGCAATGACTGGCTACGCTCCGAAAAAATTCTAATCTTCGGAGCTTAATTCAAGAGATAGGGTTTAAACCTCATCAGGGCGCAAAGTCAGCACTTCATAGCCTGTCTCGGTCACCAAAACAGTATGCTCCCACTGTGAAGAGAGTTTTCTGTCTTTGGTGATCACCGTCCAGCCATCCGATTTCAGTTTAGTTCGGTGAGTACCCTGATTCACCATCGGCTCGATGGTAAACGTCATACCAGCTTTCAGTTTCAACCCAGAGCGTTTGCGACCGTAATGCAGTACATGAGGGTCTTCATGCATTTCACGCCCAATCCCGTGTCCGCAATACTCCCGAACTATGGTATAGCCCATTTCTTCAGCATGACTCTGAATCGCATGCCCTACATCCCCCAGTGTCGCTCCCGGCTTAACCTGTTCAATACCTTTCCACAAGGCATCGTAGGTTGCTTTGACTAAGCGATGAGCCTGAGGTGATGCCCCCGGCATAACGTACATTTTACTGGAGTCCGCAATAAACCCATTTTTCTCAAGCGTGATGTCAATATTAACGATGTCACCGTTTTGTAAGATGTCGTTTTCGTTTGGAATACCATGACAGACGACGTGATTAATCGAACTGTTCAGTGCGTATTGATAATCGTATTGCCCGATGCTGGCGGGGCGCGCATCCAACACTTCAAAAATATACTCTTCTACCCACTCATTTATGTCATAAGTAGAGACACCCGGCTCGATTTTGCTATCGAGGTAGGTAAACACCTTTGCTAGCAATCGACCAGACTCACGCATCCATTCGATTTCCTGCTCCGTCTTAATCGGTACACTACTCATTAATCACGCCTTTAAGTTCAGCAGGCACCTGGTGCATCTGCTCTAGAATCAATTCCTGAAAAGTTTTTGTCGGGTTCAGCTCTGCCAGCCTACCCATCTTTATCCAGAATTCAGCCTGCGCATTAATGGAGCGGTTCATAACACTGCTGGATCTTCGGATCTCTTCATGCAGTTCATCGCCAATCTTAACAATTCCCATAATCTGCTCTCTTTATACGTTTTATATGCGAAATATATATGATTCGTATAAATGTAGCATTAATTCGATAAAAAAGCCGCTTCTTTATGAGGCGGCTTTAATATCCATATCCGGTCAAGATTAACGTTTGATTCAGTTCTTTATCAGGTAGGGTTCGAGAAAGTTGGACACGTCTTCACCACACAGCCCTACTTCCACATCAATACCGGCATCCTGAAGAATTTTAATCCCAGCACCACTGTTACGAGTGTCCGGATCCAGAATAGCGACATACACTTTAACGGGTCTGACTTTAACAAGTGCTTTGGCACAAGAAGGCGTTCGACCCTGAAAAGAACAGGGTTCAAGCGTGACGTAAGCTACCAGCCCATCATACGATCCTTTGTATCTGGCAATTGCTCCAGCCTCTGCATGGTGATTCCCCGGAGGTTGAGAGAAACCTTCGCTTACTATCTCCCCATCTTTCACAAACACACAGCCCACTGGGGGGTTAGGTCGGCAGCCTGGAAGCGCCTGTTTGGAAAGCTCAAGCGCTTTTCTCATGTATTGCTCGTGAACAGAACCATCGGTCATAAGCTTCGCCCCATCTTGTAGTACTCCACTCCAGACTTATAGAAAGCATCACCCTCGGCAGACATGCCAAACTTGGTGTAGAAATCCATGGCAGACTCACGAGCATCACACCAGAAATATTCAATGCCCTGCTCAGGTAACTGGTTGAGCACATATTCAATGACAGCGCTGCCATATCCCTGATGACGATGTTCAATTAGAGTGGCGAACTTACGCAGCCTTGCGGACTTTGCCACCGCATCAATAAAAATGGACGCTACACAAACAATATTGCCATCGACTTCCACACCGTAGTGCAGCGCATCTTCATCGCCCGGCACATGACAAAAGTCTGGTGGCATATCTGGCCAAAGTACCTCATGTCGCACAGGGATGGTCTGTTGCCACCCCAGCTTAACTATTTTCATTTCTGCCCCTACATTCCATGTTTTTGCTAACTATAGCGTGAATGAGAGGCAATTCAATGTCTTATACTCAAGCTACGCTTTAGCGTCTGCTGGTTTTGGTTCTTCGTTTGCTGGTTTGGCTGGCTGCTTCTTCCAGGAAAGTGCAATACACGCCACAACGATAGTGGCTCCACCCAGTGTGGTCATCCAGTCCGGGATTTCGTTCCAGAAGATAACGCCCCAAAGCACGTTGAAAACAAGACCGATATAACGCGTTACCGCGACTACCGCTGCGTTTTCATGGGTAAACGCCTTGGTCAGGAAAATCTGTCCAATTAAAGAAACCACACCAATGGCAATCAGGTAAACCCAGGCAATACCTTGTGGAATGACAAACTCGTCTTTCATCAGGTAACCCGACACCAGCATAGCGGTGAACAGGAAGTAGAACACAATCTCGTAGGTGTGATGCTTTTTGCTCAGATGACGAATAGTGATGGAGGCACCCGCCGCAAACAACGCACTCGCCACACCCGCAAGAGCGTAGATGTTAAACGAATCGAAGTTGAACGGATTCACGACTAACGCCACCCCGACCAGCACGGTAGGCAACAGAAACGCCGCTTTTTTGGGGAGTTTTTCTCCCAAAACCAGACTGGACAGCAATATCACGAAGAACGGAGACAAGTACGCCAGAATTGCCGCATCCGCCAAAGGAATGTGTACAATGGTGTAGACGAATGCCAGAAGATAGAAAGCTCCAAACAGACCGCGCAGCACCAGTAGCGGAACCCCAGAGGTTGAAAAACGGACGTTTGCCTGCCACATCAGACCCAGAATCAGCACTGTACCAATGACACTTCGGAAGAAGACAATTTCAGAGCTGGGAATGGTTAAACTGGCCGCTTTGATAAGTGCGTTCATCACACTAAAAATAAACGCAGAAAATATGGCTAACGCCACACCTTTATTCATTATGATTTCCTCTAAAGATCGGTCGATCGTCTCACCCAGTGAAGGCAGTTGCTCGCCTGAGTGTGAAATTCTTCAACTAAATGGTTAGGAAGGTCATGTTCACTCAACCAGGACTCGAATATGCCAAGTACACGATTCACCGTCGGGAGCTCAATTCCCTGCTCGTCCGCCAGTGCTTTAAACCAGTACAGAGTCTGTAAGTCCTCTTTGGGCACACGAGGCAGATGTAACTTCCCATTCTCTACTTTGCCTTTCGCGTAAGGCACCGCAGAGAAATCGAAGTAGCGACCATTTGCATCTGGCGTAGAAAACGGGTCGATCAGAATCGCGCTGTATCGGACATAAATCAGGTATTCCTGCTCAATGGCACTAAGGGACATGAACTGATCAATTTGATCACGACGAATGGTTTCCGGGTGCACGGGATAGTTGTCGTCATTCAGGAACTGGAGCAAGTTAAACGGTGTTCCGTCAAAGTGCTGCGTTAATGTCGAAATATCCCGCCACAGCTCAACCAGAGTATGGATGGTTTCTGTCGTAACTGGCCCTTCTGGGAACAGCTTGTACATGTACTTAATGTCTCCCGAGTCACTCAGAATGTGATTGAGAGAGAAAGGAGTAATGAAAAACGCGGGGTGAACGTAAGAAGTGATGTTTCTCCCCTCTACGCTATATCCATTGTCTAGCTCAACGACTTCAACACCCACTTCCGCTAACGTTTGAGCCAACAAATTCAGCACCGCACATCCACTTTGGCTCGAATAAGCGCTGGAATAAGCATAGATACGCTTTTTCGCTGCTTTGGTTGTCACACTGACACCAGCTTCACTGGCACTGAATTTGGTTGCAGCAAAGTAATTGGAGAACACCAGCACATTCGGCGCTAAACCCAGTTCTGCAAAAAAGCCTTTCACCAGCTTGTGACCACCAAACAAGGAGGAAATCAGCATCACTTGTTTTACAGACCCCAGACAAGATTTAGGCAACGCCGCCAGTACGTCTGAATAGGCATGAGACGGTGTCGCGAGAACCAAGGTATCCCACTGACCATCCGTTGCCGTTAAATCTTCAAACACCAGATCGAACTTAACTTGTCCGGCGAGTGGCTCCAAAGAGGGTTTTGCGGCAATCACCTGCGCCGAACCTTCACTGTTCAGACATTCAAACATTGGCTGCCATCGCTTTGAAGAACGGTTGACGATACCAAGTTGTTCGCACTGATTCTTGATGATTCTGGCGGTCTGAAACGCTGCCGGACCAGCACCAGCAATGAGTACTCTGCCTAATGATGCTGCCATTACGTTCTCCCCATCAACACGGTGTCATATACCGCGGCTTTGTTGTGAATCAACTGCGTATCCCAGCCTTCCATCAGGTTAGGGTTGAATGGGTAATTGAACGCCGATTTCAAACCGTTACCAAATCGCACCAATACACGGTGAGAGCAATCAAGATAAGGTTTAAGTTGGTTGAGCAGTTCCCATTTATGTTCAACCAGAGAAGCCACCACAACATGAGTCGGGCGAAAGGACTCAAATTCAGTGATCAAGTCCTGACACCCAAAGGTGGTAGACAAATGAGACGAATCTAACTGATTTGCCAGCGCGACCGCCTGCTCGTCAATGTCGATACCATGAACCACGGCACCCGTCAGTTGAGAGATAGTAAACGCTGAAAGCGGGTAAGAGCCTGAACCGATAAACAACACTCGGGAGTGGTTTTCAATTCCCGCACTTCGCAGTTCAATTTGTGCGTTTTCAGAAAGCTGACATAAGTATTCACTGACGCTGAGCTGATGCTCTCTGGCACATTGAGACTGGTGCTTTTCCAGCATACACAACGCTTTTACCGCAGTTTCACGCAGCCGTTTGACCTGACGATCATGCTCTGGGTTAAACCCGAGTTCATCACTGATCGTCTGCTGTTTTTCCTGCAGAATCCAGGAGCAGAGCTCGTCCAGTTTTTCCTGCAAAAGCGTAAAACACTCGCAACTTTCAATGCTGTAATTGGTTAATGTATGAATTTGAGATTCAAAGGTAGATATGGCAACTAATAATTGATAGTGCCTGCTAGTCATTGTCATAGTAAATCCTGATAATGCTTACTCAGTTTCGAGAGCTCGAACTGGGGTTACGTGAGTGTGCCCATGTATGCAACAACCTACGTCCACATGTACCTGATATATCCGGCTGAGTTTTTCAGAATCGAGCACGTCGTCTGGCTTACCGCTGTGTTGCACCACGCCATCGTCCAGTAACAGAAGATGGTCGCAGTAGCGAGCAGCAAGAGACAGATCGTGCAGCACTGCAATGGTGATGGTGTTTTTTGCTCGGGTATATTGACGAGCAAGGTCTAAAACCTGAACCTGATGTTTGAGGTCCAGGGCACTTGTTGGTTCATCCAGCAACAATACGTCTGGCTCAGAAACCAGCGCTTGTGCCAACGATACGAGCTGTTGCTGACCGCCACTCAGCTGAGAAAACTGTCTTGTCGCAAGATGAATCAGACCTAAATCATTAAGAATGGCTTCCGCTTTTTGTTCCTGCTCAGAGGTAATGTTCCAGCTCAGTTGATGAACTAAGCCCAGTAACACCACTTCAATCACAGTTAATTGACTGGAAGACTTATTGAGTTGGCAGAGATATGAGAAAGACTTGGGTGGTATCGCCTGCCCGTCTCTGCCACGTGAACTTACCTTACCCTTGTAAGGCATGATGCCCATAATGGCTTTGAGTAATGTGGTTTTACCTGCGCCATTCGGTCCTAAAATGGCGGAAAACTCTCCGCCACTAAAGCTCGCTTCTACCTTCTTCAAAACAGGCTTTCGCCCGACTGTTACGGCAAGATTTTCTATTGAAAGCGACTTCATTAGCTAAACCTCCTGCTTACCAGCAAATAAAGAAGAAACGGTACGCCCACCAAAGAGGTGACAATACCAATCGGGATGATGGTGCCCGGCACAATCAGCTTAGCAACAAGGGACGAAGCACAAAGAAGTAGTGCGCCCATAAAGGTTGCCAGTGGCAAATAGAAACGTTGATCCTCACCCACCAGCATTCTGGCTAAATGAGGGGCAACCAGACCGATAAATCCTATGGTTCCGACAAACGAAACCGCACCCGCTGTTAGCAATGAACACAGCAGGAACATTTGTAACCTGAGTCTGCTGGTATTAATGCCCAGAGCCTGTGCGCGCTCTTCACCCGAAGACAGAGCCGTCAGCGCCCACACCTTAGGCAAGGCAAACGCAAGACCAAAAAGCAAAATGGCTCCGGAAACAAAGAAGGACAACCAGCTTGCTTTAAGCAGGCTGCCGAACAGCCAGAATACAATCTGCTGTAACACTTCCGGGGAAGCCAGATACTGAACCAGAGACTGCAACGCCTGGAAAAAGAACAGCACAACGATACCGGCAAGTATCAGTACTTTGGCATCCATGTTTCGGCTTCGACCTATCATGTAGATCGCCATGCTCGCGAGTCCAGAGGTGACAAACGCAGCAAATGGTACGCCTAACCAATGAAGACCAAAGACAGAAAAGCCTGACAGTAATGCCAGCGCAGCACCGAATCCGGCTGCGGCAGAAACACCAAGGGTATAGGGACTTGCTAGCGGGTTGGCAAGTAAGGTCTGCATCAGACCACCAGCCAGACCAAGAGATGCACCAACCACAATACAGGTGAGAGTAACTGGCAGCCGAAGCTGCCAGACAATGGTCGTTGATAAGCTGTCACCAGACGGTCCGCCTAAGAGCGCCTCAACAACTTGATCCACACCTAGCCACGATGAGCCAGTACCAATATCGAATAAAACGGAAACGCCCACCGCCAGCAATGTCGCCAGCAGAACTTTGATCCGCCGCTTTTGCATTCGCTGATAGATGCCGCTGCCTGAACTAAGATCAGACGGCAACGACGCTTTGACCGCTTCGCTCATGACTTAGCCTTCCACCTGAATCATGAAAGTACCTTTAAGAGCTTGCGGCATGTAGTTGTTAAAGAAGTTCTGGTGCGACTTCTTAGGGTCAACGTCTTTAAACGCTTCTGGGTAGATAGATTTCGCCAGGTATTGCAGGAATACGTGATCGTAAATTGTACGAGTACCTGAGTGATACATGCCGTAAACGTCGCCATTCTTAACCGCTGTCAGTTGTTTCCAGCCAGCACGGTTCAGGTATGGACGGTATCTTGCCTGCGCTTCTTCCATTGTGGTACCAAAACCAAGCAATGCACTGTCGCTGTGCTTCGCCCAGTGAGCACCGGAAACAAAGATAACTTCTGGATCTTTGCTCAGTACGTATTCAGGAGTCAGGTGAGCAGAACCTTTGAATTTGCCGTTTGCGATGTTATCCGCACCCGCCATGTTCAGGATGTTACCCCACATCGCGTTAGAGTAAGACTTGCCAAACTCATTTGGACCGCCGGTACCAATTTCAACATACACACGGCGTGCATCGTGGTTTTTCAGGTACTTTGCAACGCGTTGTTTTACGTCGTTAACTGTATTTTCGTATTCTGTCGCAATCGCTTCAGCACGCTTTTCTGTGCCCATCACTTTACCGATAACACGAGCACTGGTTACGTGCTTTTCAAGCGTTTGAGCATTGAAGTCCACAACAACAACTTTGATTCCGCTTTTTTCAAGGATCTCAACTTTTTCGCCAAGAGACTTGTATTGCCATGCCGCAACCAATGCCACATCCGGCTTAGTCGACAGCAGTTTTTCAAAATCAAATGTGCCTGTGTAGATGGAACCAGAATCAACGATAGTTTCTAGTTCAGGAATGATTTTGCTGTAAGTTTCCCACTGAGACTGGCGGTAATCTTTCCAAGAGTGACGAGGGAAAATAGATACCTTTTTGTATGCATCTGGTCCAGCAATCGCCAGATAATCTTCAAAATAAAAACCTAGGAAAATGCTCTCTGCTGGTTTTTCTAAATGTATGTCCCTACCGATTACGTCCTTGAAATGAATGTCAGCAAAAGCGCTCGTAACACTGCCTAAAGCCAAAGCAGCTACACCAAGTGCTTTCAAAAAACGTCCTTTCATTAACCTATCTCCAACTGTGTTTATTAATTAAAGTGTTATTGTATAACATCACAACGGCACGCAAGGTAATGGAATTGAGAACAATTATCAATAGCTAAAAGCATGAAATTTCACCGTCATTTGTACGGTCTCTCTCTAGGATAAAATAGCGTCGAGGATACGGTTATGAAGCTTTCTACACTAGGGACGGTGCTGCTAATTGGGTGGTTTACCTTGATTATTCAGGCAAATGCATACTCACTCAATGGATTTGAGCTCTCTGATGCCACCATTGAAACCAGCGAAATTTTGCACGGTGGACCACCGCGAGACGGCATTCCATCAATCGATGAACCAAATTTCATTGCTGCGAGCAAGGTCGACTATTTGCAAAATGATGACATAGTGCTTGGAGTGGAAATCGATGGCGTTGCTCGCGCCTATCCCACCCGAATTTTGGTGTGGCATGAGATAGTAAACGACCAAATCAAAGGAACACCGTTTGCGGTGACCTACTGCCCACTTTGCGGCACCGGGATGGTCTTTGATGCAAGAGTGAACGGCAAAGCACGAAGCTTTGGCGTGTCCGGATTGCTCTATAGAAGCGACGTTTTAATGTACGATCGTGAAACTGAGTCGCTATGGACACAGCTAGGTTTAACGTCCGTTAGCGGCAAAGAAGCAGGCACACGCCTTAAGTGGATGCCTTCGCAGCACATGACCTGGAAAGCGTGGAAGGAAAGAAACCCAAATGGCGAAGTCCTATCTCTGGATACCGGATTCCACCGAGATTATTTTGGTCAGGCATACGCCCGCTATTTCGCGTCTGACACCCCAATGTTTCCTGTCCCTAATACTCGCGATGAACTGTCTCAGAAAGAATGGGTTGTTGGCGTGATTGTGGATGGGAAAGCCAAAGCCTATCCAATATCAGAATTAGAGAATAACCCAGAATTTAGCGACACCTTAGGCGGCAAAAAACTTGAGGTGCGTTATCAGAAAAATGCACGCCACCCTGTCGTGAAAGACAGCAATGGAAACCTGATTCCATCGGTGATGGTGTTCTGGTTCGCTTGGCAGGCGTTCTATCCAGAAACCGAGCTTTACCAAAAATAGAACAAAATGCGGAGGCAACATTGCCTCCGCTATACTCTTTCGTCTTTTGTTCTTTTACTCTTTTATTGCGACAATGCTGATTGCTCCAAGGTGCTGTCGATGCTTACGAAATACCTTTCGCATCCCTATCACCCTTTTACGTGCCTCCTTATCCAGAATTAAGTTTTTAAGCACCCTCAAGAACCCCAATAACCCTTCATCGTCGATCATTCTCTTAGATTCCAGCAAGTGCATAGGGGCGAGGTGTGTAGCCTGAATTTTAAATCCATGAGAGTGCAAATGCTCAGCCCACTCTTCGGGGGTAATGGGTTTTGCTGGTGCCTGAATTGCCTGAGCGATGTCTCGTTGAATTTCACGCTTCAGATCTTCATCAATTTCATTTGGCATTAAGCAGAGTTCGTGTATTCCGTAACGACCATTACTTTCCAAAACGCGAGCTGCCTCTCCGATGATGTCTGACTTTCTCGGTTCAGGCTGCATCGTCAGCATGGCTTCTCCATACACAACGGAAGCCGATTCCTGATCCAGATCGGTCGACTGTGCGTTTCCCACCAGACATTGTTGATTGGGTGAAGCCAGATAACGCCGCACCAGTTCAGCCGCCTGTTCGTTCTGTTCAATTGCCGTATAAGACGCCGGATTCCGAGACAAACACAACCTGGCGGTAAAGCCCAATCCGGGCGCAAATTCCACCACAAAATCTGATGATCGTATGCTGAGCGAGTCGATCATCTTCTCGGTCAGCGCTTTGCCTCCGGGTCTCAATACTTTCTTTCCTAAGCGCGCTAACACCCAGTGACCGGGCATTTTATCGACGGATCTTTCCTCGCCCGGCATAACAGTTCTTTCGGTCATTTGGCGCTCCTAGGTAAAAACTATGATAGAAAGTAGGAATAACAAAAAAGAGATGATGGCGATCCAGCGAAATGGTGCACTGATACTTTCCATGTAGCCGCCCCTTCTTTTGATAATGATTGTTATTTACAATCTATAATAAACGACTTTGATCCGCGCTTGACGATCATCAATCTGAGGTAACCAAAATGCCCGACACCATTCTTTCTCTGCTGGATAGCGAGAAAAAATCCGACCTGCTCAGCTGCCGAAAAGAAAAAACTTACTCAGCGGGTGCTGTGCTGTTTGAGCGGGGTGATCAGGCAAAACACATGTTTCGGGTGGAAAAAGGCAAAGTTTCGCTGTTTCGGTTGATGCCCAATGGCGATGAAAAGCTTTTTAAAGTGTTTATGTCGGGTGGATGGATAGCAGAAATGGCCATGTTTATGAATCCGCGCCAGTACCCGATGAGCGCGCGAGTAGATCAGGACACCACTTTATCGCTGTTTCATCACAAAGATGTGGCAAGAGTGTTCACCAGCGAACCTGAAATTTCGCTCAAAACAATGCACTTCATGTCTAACAAAATCCACGAGCTAATGAATACCGTTGATATCCTCACACAAGTAAGTGCACCGCAAAGGTTGATCATGAAACTCGCTGAGATATATCGAAAAGAAGCGGCGAAGTACGAAGGAAAAATCCCCTTACCGGCTTCTAAGAAGCTGATGGCAACTCAATTGGGAATGACACCAGAAACCCTGTCGCGCACCCTCACCAAACTCAAGGATGAGGGGTACATCAGAGAGACGGGGCATTGGATAGAAATCGAAGATATTCCTACCCTTTGTGAACACGTTGATCTTTCTCCAGACATCTTTTCGATATCTTCGGAATTGAGTGAGAAACCGGGAGCTTAGCTCTCCATGGTCATCATCAGAAAACCACAGAATGCCGCGTTGTTAGGGGAGAGATCCTGACTGACGTGTTTGCGCATTTCTAAAATCTGCCTGCGGTATTCTTGGTAGAAATCCCAGGTAGGTGCAGGTTTGTATTCCAGCCCTTTCAGCTCAAAAAACTTAATCACACCCTTGGCAGTGGTGGGTTTTACAAACACCTCATCCAGCGGTGCATAGTAGTTAGGCAAGATGGTGACCAGCGACCATTTGGCAAGCTTTACAGGTCTGAGTAAGTCCAGCATGGTGTTAAAACCGTACTCCTGATCGCCATGAAGTATGTCTTTCAAGGAGTAAGCTAAAGCCTCTCGTTCCTGATGAGTCATGGCTTTGACGTAATCCCGGAATTTTGGTTTTTCAAACATTGAAACCATGGAAGAGCGACTGACCATTTTGGTCATCATTTCCGCAGTGCCCTGAGCATCCGTAAATTTTTCCTCGCTGAATGCCTCCTGCGCCTGCGCGATCATCTGATCCATTTTGTGCTTTTTGCCAATCTCGATCATCTCCGGACTGTTAAACCCTCCCGGCACACGAATCAAAAAGTCTGTCTCTGCCGCCTTAAGCCTGTCAATGTTCATGCATTCCCTCGCTGAGTTTTCATCGTTTTTCTAAATTACCAGTAATTTTCGTAGCTGAAATGTCCAGGTTTGCGACGTAAGTGTTTTTCAAATCCCAGTTTTTTTAGCGCTTCTGATGTGTCTTTCACCATAGCTGGGTTGCCACACAGGTAAAAGAAGCTCTTACTGGAATCCAAATCTAAGTTGGTCGCCTGCAATAACTCCCCGTTCAATAACAACTTTGGAATTCTCCCTCTCAGGGCTTGAGGGTTATCTTCTCGGGATACCACGGGAACATACATAAACTTGCCACCCAGATCGTGGTGGACCTTTGCGATCTTATCCTGATAAATCAGCTCCTGACTGGCGCGAACTGCATGAACCAGCACCACCTTTTCGTATTTATCAAACTCTTCTTTATCTTCCAGCATCGCAAGAAATGGACCCACCGCTGTACCCGTCGATAGGAACCAGAGCTCTTTCGCGTACTCAGGGATCTCGCTCATTATCATAAAACCGGAAGGTCGTTTATCGACATAAACTGAATCGCCGACCTGCAATTCAAAGAGCTTTGGAGAAAGCTGACCTTCGGAATCTGAGATGATAAGAAATTCAAGAAAATCGGGACCTTGAGGTTGATTAGGTGAGTTCACCATTGAATATGCCCGGCGCACCCAGTCTTCGTTATCGATCTTTAATCCAAGTTTGGTGAACTGACCTGCCACATAAGATTCGATACTCGCCTGCACCTGAATCGTGAACATATTGTCTGTCCAATCAACACGTTGAGTAACTATTCCTTCTGTTAATCCGTGCGGAACATCTTGCATTCACACCTCCCAGTCTGGTGTTTATCTACTGACCACAAAAGCGACTTTTCGCCGATTGCGGTTACCTTAGGTTTACCTGCACCACATACAAAACGCAAGTACGTTTTTTAACCAGCTCCTATACTTACTAAAAAAACAAAGAACCCGGAACACACGTTATGTTGGTTATTAGACCCTTATTTATCGCTTTTATTTTCGCATGCTCATTTTTTTCTGTTGGTACTCATGCCAGAACCGTAAAAATGGTGACGGTAGACTGGGCACCTTTCTACGGCTCTGAGCTCAAAAGAAATGGTGTTGTGACTGCAATAGTGCAGGAAGCATTTCTGCGTTCTCACTATTCGAGCAGCATAAGATTCACTCCGTGGAAACGGGCTCTCGCAGTCGTAGAAAAAGGAGAATACGATGTCGCAATGGGCGGTTATTACTCCGAAGAGCGTGCAGAAAAGTATTTCTACAGCGACCCGATTTTCAATGTAGATGTTGGATTAGTCGCACTAAATAAATTGGGCGTGAAGCACTACGAATCGCTAGAGGATTTGAAGCCTTATCGAATCGGAGTCAGCTTAGGCTGGGCAAACGGGAAAGAGTTTGACAGTGCGGATTACCTCACCAAAGAAGAGGCTTCAAATCAGATTCTGAATGTAAGGAAGCTATTTCGCGAACGCGTCGATATGATCGCGGTTTCCTTCGCAGTCTTCCGTTACGAAGCCAGAGCACTGAGCCACAGCAAACTGGATGATGTGGTTTACATTCAGCCGCCACTCAGCCGTTCCCCTCTTTACCTGCTCGTGTCCAAAAACATTCCAGACGGACAGGAAGTGGTGCACGCTTTTAACAAAGGATTGAGTGAATTGAGAGCAGATGGCACTTATGACGCCCTGCTCAAAGAGTTCAACGTTTATGAATATTAAAGCGTTAAGCTAAGGAAGCCTGACACTGTGGCGATCTAATATCGCTTCATAAGTGCCGTCTTCTTTCATCTTATCCAGTGCTGCCTGCCATTTCTCTACAATGCTGTCGGGAATGTCTAGCGAGGCTGCTACATACATCTCAATGGGCAGATCATCGTAGGCGACTTTGAACGGCGCGCCCTCTTTTCCCATATGAGACTGAATCATCAACCGTGTGGAGTACCAGCCGTCAATGCGTTTCGCCTGTAGCATTTTCACATTGGCGGATTCACTTCGGGCTTCGTTTAAGTTTTCAAAACCCATCTTCTTCAGCCTGCCTGCCGTTGGTGCACCGCGATTCACTCCGATGGTTTTGGCTTTGAAGTCATCCGAACTTAGGTAAGTTGCTTCATCCGATTCCAGTGTCGCAAAGGAAAAGCTGTCTTGCAGTATAGGACCTATCCATTTGTATTTACCCTCACGTGGCGGAATTCGGGCAAATGGGAAAGACAGTCTCCCAGACACCGATTTGGTGACGGTCCGTTTCCAAGGCTCCGTTCGAATTGGCTTTTCATGTCCTACCCGACGCATGATTTCGCGAACGATATCTGTCGCTACGCCTTCTAATCTTTCGTCTTTTACATAGGCATAAGGGGGAAGGTTACCTGTGACGACCTGAATTGATGCCGAAGATGCGCTGGTCGCCATTGCATGAGAATGAACAAGTACAGCCAGCATTATTCCGAGAAAACGTAAAACCATAACAACCCTTACCTAAACGACAGCAAATAAAAAAGTGATGACGAAAATTCATCATCACTTTGAGCATAGCAGAGGGTGTTAAAACTCGTGGCTGATCAGTGTTTACGTGACGGATGCTTACGTAGTTAGCTTTTACCTGAGTGCTTTTGGTAAACCGCATCGGTAGACTGCTTGAGCGCATCCAGTGCGCGAAACAGATCGCGATACTGAGAGCCCGTTAAACCATCGAGTATTTCGGACTCCCACTGCAAAGCACGGGGAATGATTCTTTCATACAACGCCTGACCTTTCTCAGTCAGTTGAATGTGGGTCGCACGTTGATCGTTCTCGGTTTTCTCGCGAGTGATAAGTTCTTTTTCTTCCAGCCTAGCTAAGGTTCTGGACACTTTGACTTTGTCCAGATTAGTGACATCCGAGAGGTCACGGGCAATCACATCTTCACGAGCACCTAAGTTGGCAATAATGCGCCATTCCGGTCGGGTTATGCCAAACTCTTTTTGATAGAGTTCTGCCAGACTATCCGCGACCTGCTCTGCGGTTCTGACGAGTTTGTAGGGTAAGAACTCGTCAAGTGAAAATGTAAACTGCCCCATAAGATGTATACCTCAATCAACCACTGTACAACCAATTCGGCAGAGCCAGAGACAACGCTGGGATAAGTGCAATCAGCACCAGACGCAGCATGTCGGCAGTCCAGAATGGGACTATTCCGCGAAATATAGTTTTGGTTTTAATGTCTTTCATTACGCCAGACAATACAAACACATTCATCCCGACGGGTGGCGTGATCAGGCTGATTTCTGTGACTACGACCACCAGAATACCGAACCAGACCAAGTCAAAGCCCAAACTTTGTACAAGCGGGAAGAAAATGGGTACAGTCAGCAGCAACATCGACATGCTCTCGAAAATGCACCCCAGCAAAATGTATATCAGCAGAATCACTGCCATGACCATGAAGGGGGTCATATCCATACTGGTCACAAATTCCAGCAATGCATCGGTAAAACCTGCACGGTTGATGAAGTTGGAGAAGATCAACGCAGAAATCACTACACTGAACAATACCGCTGTGGTTTTCGCGGAATCCAGCAACACTTCATGCAGAACTTTCCGGTTAAGCTGACCTTTTAGCCCTGCGATGACTAGCGCACCTGCCGCACCAATACCCGCCGCTTCGGTTGGGGTAAAGATACCTGCGTATATTCCCCCCATGACCAGCACAAAAAGAGCAACCGTTGAGAAAACACCTTTCAGTGCCAGCCAGCGCTCGCGCCACGGCAGTTTTTCCATTGGGGGCGCAGAATTTGGATTTCTGAATACCGCCCATCTCACCGCCGCCAGATAAAGCCCGACACCTAACAGACCGGGGATCAGCCCTGCGGCAAACAGCTCTCGAATACTGGTTTCTGTCAACAAGCCGTACACCACCAGCATGACACTGGGCGGAATCAATATCCCCAAGGTGCCACCCGCGGCAATGGAAGCGGCTGCAAGGCTGTCCTGATAGCCGTATTTGCGCATTGGCGGCATAGCAACTTTGGACATGGTAGCCGCTGTTGCCAGGCTGGAACCACAGATGGCAGAGAATCCGCCACACGCCAGAATGGTCGCCATCGACAACCCACCTTTCCGGTGACCAACAAACGCATTACTGGCGGCGTACAATTCCTGAGAGAGACCGGCTCGATTAACCAGATTACCCATCAGCACGAAGAGTGGGATCACCGACAGGCTATAATCCTGTCCCGTATCGATGATGCGCCTTGCTGCCATCGAAAGTGTGGCTGTCCAGTTGTAGTCAACCAGAACGCCGAACCCGACAAACCCAACGATGCCCATCGCGTAGGCAAGAGGAATGCGGAACAGCACCAGCGCGAGAAGAACGGCAAAACCAATTAATGTCACTGTCATGGTTGCTCTCCTTCTGCCGATTGCGCCGACATTGGTCCTTTCTTCGCCAAATACAGCACCGCAAGCAGTAGCGTCATTACCATCGATAGCCATCCGGTTATCGAGATAAAGTACATCACGTAACCCAGAGGAATGGCCAGAATATCCGTCTCTTCCTCATAAGAAAGAGAGCGAGAGCCTAACCCCCACACTTTCCATGCCACCAGACCAAGAGCAAACGCGCACCCCAGACTGATGACAAACTGGCGCAAATCGATCATCGCACGAGGAAACCAGTCATCCAGTAAATCCACGCAGATGTGTTCTTCATTCCAGGTAATCAGAGGAAAAGCAGCAAACACCACCAATGCCAGTAAAATTTCTACCAACTCTACTCCGCCGGGTAAGGGAGCATTGAAAAAGTAACGCCCGACCACATCAATCACTGTCACTACCAGCATCATTAGCAGCGCGAGTGACGCCAGTACCTCCAGACACCGACGTATTCCTCCTGCAAGATTCAGTACAGGGCTCATTATTCAGCTCCCAGAGATTTAACCTGTTCGCGATAGTAGGTCAGAGCACCTTCTGGGTCGGAGATACGGCGCTTTTTGGCTTTTTTCAGCCAGGCTTTTTCCAAACCTTCTGCATAGGTTTTCGCCTGTGCAATCATTTCCGGTGTTGCTTCCTGAATGTTGCCCTGTTTTGCCAGTGTGTCTTTGACTCCGGCTTCATCTGCCTGATCCATCATTTGTCCAAACAGACGAGACAGCTTCTCGCCAGATACAGACAACACCGCTTTACGATCTTCTGCAGACAGTCCGTCCAGCGTATCCGGGTTCATCAAAATGCTAAAGCTGCCGCGATATAAGCCCCCCGGAAAGGTCACGACATTAGGTGCCACTTCATTTAGGCGGAAACTTTTGAGGGTTTCGAGTGTAAAGAATGCGCCGTCCACCACGCCTTGCGACAGAGCTTCGTAAACTTTAGTTGGGGGCAGCGCTACTGGGGCAACACCCATGTTCTTACCTATGGTCGACATGACATCGCCCGCAATGCGCATTTTCTTGCCTTTTAATTCATCGAACGTCGACACTTTCTCGCGGGTAATGATCGAACCGGGTCCATGTACACCAACGCCTAACACAACCAGTCCACGGTGTTCTTTCCCCTTTTTCAGGTATTTATCGAACACTCGCCAGTAGGCAATGGAAGCGTCCTCTGAAGACAGGGTGTTATCGAAAGTAGGAATTTCGGGCAACTTAGTCAGTTCAAACCGACCGGGCTTAAATCCGTGGAAAAACCAGGTCACATCACCAATACCATCAGCAATCATATCGGCTTGGGCTGGGGGTGGACCCATGTTGTATTCCACTTTGACTTTCACTCGCCCGTCAGTGGCATCGCTTACCCACTGCCCCCACGTTGGCCACACGATCTTGTTAATCCCGTGATTCGGGGATGCCCAAGAACTGATAAGAAGGGTTTTATCCGTAGCAATTGAAGGGAATGATGCACTTACACACACCGTGGCCAGAGCGCCCACAGCCCAGTTTAACTTCCTCATGTCGAACTCCATTTGGTTTCATTTGTAATTTTATTTATAGGTGTTGGTGTTTCCATTTCTCCGAGTCAAACCTTCGTTCAATTCGTAACCAACGTTAAAAATACAACCACACGAAAGTATCAAATGCAACAGAAAAGTAACCAATATGATAAATTTTTGTTGATTTAACGGTTAAATGATGGCTAACATACATACGAATTAGTTACATTTGAAACTATAATTCGATTATCAATCTTATAAATTGGTTGTCGAAAACCAAGGAGAAGGTTATGCGTAAATGGTTTTCTTTCCCTTTAAAAGAAGGGGAAGCGTCGGTACAGGCTCACTGTGATTTACCAGAGAATGCGTTTGAACGAGAAGTGGGAAAAGAAGGCTTTTTTGGTCCGGCTACTCACATGTATCACGAACACGCCCCAACCGGATGGACAGAATGGGAAGGCGACTTGCGCCCTCATGCGTTTGATACCAACAAGGTTGAAGTCGATGAAAGTTGCCCGCTTTCTGCGCCTAACCTGCTGGAAAATGCCAATGTTCGGGTCCGAATCTGGAAGACCAGTGAAAGCATGAAACATCTGGTAAGAAATGGTGATGGCGATGACTGCCTGTTTATCCACCAAGGGGAAGGTTCATTGTTTTGCGATTACGGGCATATCCGTTTTAGTGAAGGGGATTATCTGGTGATCCCAAGATCTACTTCATGGCGCATAGAAACCGAAGATCAGGTCGTGATGCTAATGATAGAAGCCACCAACAGCTCTTATATGAGTGCGGATCGAGGTATGGTGGGCGATCATGCCATCTTCGACCCGGCAGTATTGGTTCACCCGAAAATCGATGATGCATTCAATCGCCAGAAAAGCAGCAATGAAAGCTGGAAAGTGCACATCAAAAGCCGCAACAAATTAAACCGTGTCACTTACCCGTTTAACCCACTCGACGCCGTTGGCTGGAAAGGCAACCTAACCGTGTTTCGTCTGAACTGGCGCGACATTCGCCCATTGATGAGCCACCGCTACCATTTGCCACCTTCCGCCCATACCACATTTGTGGCAGACGGTTTTGTTATCTGTACCTTTGTCCCTCGCCCGATAGAGACCGATCCGGGTGCGCTTAAAGTGCCGTTCTACCACAACAACGACGACTACGATGAAGTGCTTTTCTATCACAAAGGTGACTTCTTCAGCCGAGACAATATTGATGCTGGCATGATCACGCTCCACCCCTGCGGTTTTCCACATGGTCCGCACCCTAAGGCATTAGCCGCAAGCCAGAGCAACCCTAAAAAAGAAACCGATGAAGTGGCAGTCATGATAGATACCCGGATCCCACTGGATATGACAGACACTGCCAAGTCGGTAGAAAACCCGGATTACGTTTATTCCTGGCGCACCCCCGCCAAGTAATGACTATAACCTATAACAACATCATAAAATTGAGGAGAACACTGGATGAAACTCGCATCACTCAAGCACGGAAGAGACGGGAAACTGGTGGTTGTGTCTCGCGACCTGACGCATGCTGCGCTGGCAACAGATATTACGCCTACCCTTCAATCTGCTTTGGACAACTGGACAGAAATTTCGCCTAAGCTGGAAGCTCGCTATCAGGCACTGAACGCAGGGGAAGTTCCAGAAGCCTTTCAGTTCAACGAGCAAGATTGCGCTTCCCCACTCCCCCGTGCCTTTCAGTGGGCTGATGGCAGTGCATATGTCAATCACGTCGAGCTGGTTCGCAAGGCAAGGGGCGCAACCATGCCGGAAAGCTTCTGGACCGACCCTTTGATGTATCAGGGGATGTCAGATGGTTTTCTCGGTCCCCGTGAAACAATTCAACTCGCCGATGATAAATGGGGTTGTGACTTTGAAGGTGAAATTGCGGTCATCACCAACGATGTACCAATGAGCACCCAACCAGAAAACGCAGAAAAACACATCAAGCTACTCATGCTGGTTAACGATGTGTCGCTGCGCAACCTGATTCCGGGCGAACTCGCCAAAGGGTTTGGCTTCTTCCAGTCAAAGCCCGCATCGGCATTTTCGCCCGTCGCCATTACACCCGATGAGCTGAGTGACGCATGGAGCGAAGGTAAGGTACATCTACCACTTCATGTTCACCTTAACGGCGAAAAATTTGGCTCACCAGAAGCTGGGGTAGATATGACATTCAACTTCCACCAGCTTGTTGCTCACGTTGCAAAAAGCCGACACCTTGCTGCGGGCACCATCATTGGTTCTGGCACCGTTTCCAACATTGATCGCAGCAAAGGATCATGCTGCTTGGCAGAAAAGCGTATGCTTGAAATCATTGACTCAGGTGAGGCTTTAACTCCGTTTATGACGTACGGTGATAGAGTGGAAATTGAAATGTTCGATAAAGACGGCAATTCATTGTTCGGAAAGATTGATCAAACGGTTGCCAAATATCAATTGGATTAAGGAAAACCAATGAAACTGTACGATTACATTCGTTCCAGTGCGGCATACAGAGTGAGGATTGCTTTGAACCTAAAGGGGGTGGACTGCGAGTCTATCCCTGTTTCTTTACTGGATGGTGATCAGAAAAGTTCAGAGTATCTGGATGTGAACTCTGCTGGACTAGTGCCCGCTTTAGAAACGCAGGGCAACATCATCACTCAGTCTTTGGCCATCATCGAGTACCTTGATGAACTCTACCCAGAGCTGCCACTTTTACCTGAGCACCCGGTTGAACGAGCACAATGCCGCGCACTGGCTTACGATGTTACCTGCGACATTCACCCGCTTAACAACCTCCGCATACTGAAACACCTGACTGGTGAATTGGGGCACAGCGAGGAAGAAAAAATGGCGTGGTATCACCATTGGTTAAAAGAAGGTTTTAATGGCTTGGAGCAAAAGCTGTCTAAATCTGATTCAACTTTCTGCTGTGGTGAGAGCCCAACTCTTGCCGATATCTGCCTGATACCGCAACTCTTTAACGCGCACCGCTTCGAGTTCAATCTGGCGGCGTACCCAAGGCTGAAAGAAATAGAGAGCAACTGCCTTGCCTTATCTGCCTTTTCAGATGCGAGCCCGAAGTAAGAATTTAAATCGAAAACGTCTACACCTGATCGCAAAACAGCATGGTTAGTTAAAAGCCATGCTGTTTTTGATTTAGAGTAACGCTCCATAAAAATGACTTTAGAATTGTGATGAAAATTGCCTTTGCTACATCGCTCATTATCTTGTTCGCAGGATTTTCCGCACCAAGTGTTTTTGCATCACAGATTAGCTGTGCGCTATTAAACGAAGGCTTCTTGCAGGGCGAAGGAAACATGGTTATTGCCAAACCTGTCCCTCTAAAGCCCGAATATAAATCAGAAAGCTATTCGCTATTTTCATACCCAGGTATTGAAATTTCGTTAGCAAACGCAGTCGTTGTGGAACATTCCGTTTCTAAGCCGTTTGTCAGTGCGTTTAACACTATCATCAAGAGAAACGATGAAGTGCTGGTAACACGAAGTTCAGTTCGGGAACAAGGCGAAGGCAGTATGTCCTCTCACATTACGCTTCGAAAAGGTAATAACAAACTTCTTATAACGTGCGATTCTATACCCCAATAGCCGTTTTTTACGCCCTGCTTTGCAGGGCTGTGCACCACTCAAACTCACATTTTCACTCTCTTCTGAACCAAGAATTCGCAGTTTCGTTTAAAGTCCAGATAAAGGTTTCAGTATCTAGGGTCTGATATGCTCGACAAAATGGCGTTCTTTGTTTCGGTAATTCGCACTGGCTCTATTTCGGCTGCTGCCAGAGAATTTGAACTTTCTGTATCGGCTGGGAGCCGTTGGTTGCAGGAATTGGAACAACACTTTGGGATGACGCTATGCCATCGCTCCAATCGGCTGCTCACTCCCACCCCAGCAGGTCAGACTCTGTTTGATGAATTTGCTCCAATTGTCGATAACACGGAACAAATTCGTCGCAAACTGGAAGGTTTTCAAAGTGAAACCAATGGGCATATCAATGTGGCTTGTACTCCTGTGTACGCCAACCACTTCTTAATGGACAAAATTTCTGAGTACATGAAAACGCACCCCAAAGTAACGTTCAACCTGAATGTGACCCCCTGGGCGTTGGATTACTCTGATAAAGCAGATCTTATCATCAGTGCAAACGCCCATTATCAGGGATACCGAGACAGAGACGTTCACCTTGTCCGTCGAGAGCTGATGTCTGATCCTTTTATTCCTGTCGCCTCACCGAAGTATCTAGAGAAACACGGTAAACCAAACGATCCAACCGATATATCCGAACACCAGTGCCTGTTCGCAACCACTCTGACAGGCAGTAACGACTGGATATTCAAAAAAGATAAGGAGACTCTGATTGTCAAAGTGCCAAAATCGCTGGAGGTGAACGACAGCGATTTATTGTTGCAGGGTGTTTTAAAGGGAGCGGGCATTGCCTATCTGCCAGAATTCATTGTTCAGCCCAAACTGGAAACGGGGGAGCTAGTTCGGCTTTTAAACGAGTACCAAACCAGTCAGTGGAGCCTTAACCTGTATTATCAACCTCAGCATAAGGCTTCCCCAGCCGCCAAACTGTTTAAGTCATTCTTGCTGGAGTAGCAGGTTTACCTGCACTCCGAGATCTTACAGATTTTAAAGTGTTCGCATTGATTGAACGTGCTAAAGATCGCTAGCTCCTGCTCCAACGCCTCCAGAAAGTCCCCTTTCTTTTTGAGCGAAGGTTCCAGAAATAAATGAAGCACATTTAGTGTGGCGGTTTTCTTATCAACTTTACAGTCAGCTCTTGCGACAAGGGCTCCATTCCAGAGAATGGGTAGACAAAAGTACCCGTACTGGCGCTTGCCTTCAGGGACATAGCATTCAATCAGGTAATCGAAATTGAACAAAGTGCTGGCACGCTTTCTTTGTATCAGTAGATTATCGAACGGCGACAGAATTTTCGCTTGTTTTCGGTTAAGCCTAGCATCTAGCAAAGACAAAGACTCCGAAAGCACCCAAAACGAATTCCCTTCTACGCCCACCTCAACAATCACACCCTCTTCACTCAATTGCTGAATGGCACTGACGACCTCTGTTTTTACGTTTTTGAGCAGGTAAACAAACTCGGGAATGGTCCCTAATCCGTGGGCTTTCAGGTAGTTCAGAACCAGAAACCGTGCGTGTTCTTGAGGTGAAGGAACAGAAACATCAATATCCGACGGCAACACGCGCTCAGTAAGGTCGTACACTTTTTGAAAACCTCGACGCTCGGGAATCATTAAGTCTCCCTGCATAAAGAGGTATTCAAGTGCCCGTTTGGCGGGTTTCGCGCCCCAACCGTTAATTTTGGTGCCTTTTGATTCGAAATCTTTTGCGAGTAAAGGTCCCTCTTCCTGAATACGTGTAATCACGTGGTTCATTAATTTGTGGTCTTTCTTATACCAGTGAGCTTGCTCACCAGATTTGATAGCAACTTTACGCGGCAAGGTATAACGATAGTTCTTCATCGGAAGGAAAGAAGCAGCGTGCGACCAGTATTCCACCACTTTTTTGTCGGCAATCAGTTTATCGAGATGCTCCGGTCGGTATTTAGGGTTTCGGCTCCACAATACGTGGTGATGTGCCCTCTGAACCACCGAAATAGTATCAATCTGTACGTAACCGATTTGCTCCATCACATTAAGTGTATGGGCAGGAGAGTGAGACTTAGGAGACTTGGGCGGTAACCCTTGTGAAAGTAATGCGAGTTTTCGGGCTTGGGGTTTGGATAACGACATCATATCCCTACATTCCCCAGATGTTCTAAACACATTCTTTTTAAATTCCTTTTCAAATTCTGGCTTTCTTTTTTTGAATCCCTAGTAGACCTCGAAGTTTGCAAATATGCAAAGTGGCTTTGAAATTCTGCTTGTAACACCTACATCAATAACTTCCCTACACTGGAACAAACACGATCCGGAAGAAGGGAAATCAGATGGAACCCATTTATATCGTCGCTGCGAAACGTACCCCAATAGGCAATTTCAATGGGGGGTTATCTTCACTCAGTGCGGTTGAACTTGGCGCACATGCGATGAAAGCGGCTATTGAGCAATCAGGTATTGCCCCCGACAAAATAGACGAAGTGATCGTCGGAAATGTGCTCACCGCAGGCAATGGAATGGGTACGGGAAGACAAGCCTCGATCCACGCTGGGATCCCGTCATCAGTCCCGGCTTATACCCTTAACATGATTTGTGGCAGTGGCATGAAAGCCCTGACCGATGCCGCCAGCCATATTCGTGCGGGTGATTGCGAAGTGGTGATGACCTGCGGTATGGAAAGCATGTCCAACGCCGGGTTTGTGCTTTCTGGTGATAATCGCCGCGGGCACCGCATGGGGCATCAAACGGTGGTCGATACGATTTTAAAAGACGGTCTGACCGATGCTTTTCATGATTACCCTATGGGTATCACGGCAGAAAACATTGTCGATAAGCTTGATATATCACGCCAGCAGCAGGACGAATATGCGCTCAGCAGCCAGCAAAAAGCCATTAAAGCTCAAGACCAAGGGCGCTTTGATGAAGAAATTGCCCCCGTCACCATTGCCACTCGCAAATCCGAAATCACCATAGCGAAGGATGAATTTCCCAAGCGCGACTGCACTCTAGAAAAGCTGGGCGGTCTTCGTCCTGCTTTCGATAAACAAGGCAGTGTAACGGCTGGCAATGCCTCAGGGATTAATGATGGCGCATCCGCTATTTTGCTGGCTTCCGCCAGTGCGGTGAAAATACACAACCTGATGCCGCTGGCTGAGTTGGTGGAATACGGTCAGGCTGCCATTGAGCCAGAAGTAATGGGGCTCGGTCCTGTTAACGCCATTGCCAATACGCTGCGAAAAGCTGATATGTCACTCGGGCAGATCGACTGTTTTGAGCTCAATGAGGCTTTTGCTGCTCAGTCACTTGGTGTGATTAAACAGCTTAGCGAGCAACATAATGTATCGGAAGACTGGATAACTGAACGCAGTAACCCAAATGGTGGCGCTATTGCACTCGGTCACCCCATTGGGGCTTCTGGCAATCGCATTGTCACCACCTTGATCTACCAGCTAAGAAGAGACAATAGCGAATTCGGTCTGGCATCTTTGTGTATTGGTGGTGGCATGGGCACCGCTGTTATTGTGAAACCATGCAGGTAAGCCAATGAAAAAAAGTATCGACAAACAAGGCGTAGCCTCACTGCTCAAAGACGACATGACCATCATGATTGGTGGCTTTATGGCGACAGGTGCGCCAGAGAGTTTGATAGACCTACTTATCGAGAATGACATCAAAGGCATCACTCTAATCAGCACCGACACAGGTTATCCGGAACACGGTGTCAGCCGACTGATCGCGCAAAAGCGAGTAAAAAAGCTCTACGCTTCCCACATCGGGTTAAACCCTGAAACAGGTGCACAGATGAATTCGGGTGATTTGGAAGTTGAGCTTGTTCCTCAGGGTACTTTAGCGGAAAGGATACGGGCAGGTGGGGCTGGCTTGGGTGGTGTATTAACCCCAACAGGACTGGGCACCTTAGTGGCAGAGGGAAAAAGAACGGTGGAGGTCGATGGAGAAACTTTTCTGTTAGAGACGCCACTTAAAGCCGATTTGGCGCTGATTCGCGGCTCCAAAGTCGATACACGTGGCAATGTCTTCTACAACAAAACCACTCAGAACTTTAACCCCATCATGGCGACCGCCGCAGAGACCGTGATTGTTGAAGCCATTGAGCTGGTGGACATTGGCAGTATAAAACCGGAAGCCATTCATACTCTGAGCCTGTACGTCGACCACATCTACCAGAAAGAGACATCCTGATGAGCACATCCAAACAAGCAATCAGACAGCGCATCGCCAAGCGTGTAGCCCAAGAGTTTAACGACGGTGATGTGGTGAACTTAGGCATTGGTTTACCGACTCTGGTTGCCAATGAAATCAGCCCGGAAATAGAGATTCTCTTTCAGGCAGAAAACGGCTTACTCGGTATTGGTGAAATGGCGGATGAAACCAATAAAGACTGGGATTTGGTTAACGCCGGAGCCCAATACATCACCGCTGTTGAAGGAGCTGGGTATTTTAATAGCGCCGACTCATTTGCCATTATCCGCGGTGGTCATGTCGATGCCACCGTTTTGGGTGCACTAGAAGTGGACGAGCAAGGCAACCTGGCCAACTGGATAGTACCGGGGAAAATGGTGCCGGGGATGGGAGGTGCAATGGATCTGGTGGTCGGGGCGAAAAAGGTCATCATTGCCATGGAGCACACAGCCAAAGGCAACCCCAAACTTCTTAAACAATGTACTCTCCCTTTAACCGCCACTGGTCAGGTCGACATGGTGGTGACAGAACTGGGGGTATTTGAAATCACATCTCAGGGAATGGTCATGACTGAAATCGCTGAAGGTGTCCGTTTCGATGAGGTTCAGAGCCAGACTGAAGCCCCGCTTATTCCTTCCCCTTTGATGAAAATCATGAACGGCTGACCGCTCCAATTGTCATCATTCCATAACTAAGTTGCGCCATTTGCTAGCGAGTTGTCGTCTTTCGCTAGTGAGTGGCGCGATTGGAATGGCTAAGATACTCCTACATCAACGAACAACGCATTCGACATTAGGAGACACATCATGGCAAACACAGCACTTATCACAGGCGCATCAGGCGGTATCGGTTTGGAACTGGCGAAGATTCACGCGGAAAAAGGCGGCGATGTCGTTTTGGTGGCTCGCTCCAAAGATAAGCTAGAAAACCTCGCCTCTGAACTCAAGCAAAATCACAAGGTTGAGGTGCATGTGATTGCCGAAGACCTTTCTCAACCAGATGCTGCTAACAAGGTTTTTGAGCAGACAGAATCTCTGGGTTTGCAGATAGATACCTTAATCAACAACGCTGGTTTTGGTGGTCATGGGCTTTTTCATGAACGAGAACTTGCTGCCGAGCAGTCGATGGTTCAGGTCAACATCACCACACTGATGAACCTCAGTCACCTGTATCTAAAAGGCATGGTAGAGCGTAACCAAGGGCAAATCCTGAACGTATCTTCCACTGCTTCCTTTATTCCCGGACCACTTCAGGCGGTCTATTACGCGACAAAAGCCTTCGTGACGTCTTTTTCACAGGCATTGGCAGAAGAACTTTCAGACACCAAGGTGACCGTCACCGCACTTTGCCCGGGGGCAGTTGCAACTGGTTTTGTGGCAGCCGGTGACCTTGAAGGCGTGGATGTATTCAAGAACGCTAAGTCACCTCGTTCCGTCGCGGAATGTGGCTACACCGCGATGGAAAAAGGTGAACTGGTGGCTTTCAATGAGGGCGGGCTTAAGTTTATGCTAAATTGGATCACCCCATTTTTGCCGCGTAAAACAGTATTGAAGCTGTCGCGCAAAACCATGGAAAAGACCGCTTAAAACAACGCCATTAATAAGAGAGAAAACAACCAATGAAAAGAGCCAGCAAGTTCGTTGTGTCTCCTTCCTGGAAGGTACTGGTTACTGACATGGGCATTGACGTTGCCGCAGTGCTGGCGTATTCAGGCTTACCTGCGGACCTTTTCAGCCGCCCAAACGCAACGTTGACTCCACTGGAGTATTTCCAGCTATGGGAGGGGTTAGCCAAAGCAGCAGGCGAAAGAGCATTTCCGCTTCTTATTGCGAAGCACTTGTCTGTGGAGGCGTTCGATCCACCGCTTTTTGCTTCCATATGCAGTCCTAACCTCAATACCGCGTTAAAACGCATCCAGCAATACAAGCCACTGATTGGTCCCATGATTCTGGATCTGGATTTCTCAAAATCCCACACCACCCTGAACATCAGTTGTTACGGGCATGTTGGCGCTTTACCAGAATCGTTAGCGTTAACTGAAGTGGTGTTTTTTACACAACTCACAAGGTTAGCCACTCGTGAACGAGTGCAACCCACCAAGGTCATTTTGCCCAAGCTACCACCAAGCGTTCAGGAATATGAGGAGTATTTTGGCTGTAAGCTTACCCAAGGTGAGCAGGTGCAAGTTCAGTTTTCAGCCGAGGACGGGCTGAAACCTTTTATAACTTCCAACGCTGCCATGTGGGCATTTTTTGAGTCCAGCCTGAATCAGAAACTGATCGATCTGGATTCATCTGCCACCACTACAGAACGAGTTAAAGCAGTGTTGATGGAGTCTTTGCCCGCAGGCAACAGCGCCATTGAAACAGTCGCAGAAAAACTGGCGATGAGTAAACGAACTTTACAGCGAAAACTGACTGCCGAAGCGGAAAGCTATCAGTCGGTATTGCAGTCGGTTCGCGCTGAACTGGCGGATCACTATTTGGAAAAATCCCAGATGTCGTTGGGCGAGATCTCGTTCTTATTGGGTTTTCAGGAAGCTAATTCCTTTATTCGCGCGTTCACCACCTGGAAAGGCGTATCACCGGGAAGCTATCGCGAGCAGTATCATTAAAGGTCACGAATACGCTTTATTTCCTCGTCATCGATGCCGAGTGACTGCAAAAATTTATGGTGCTCACTCGGCTCTATGGCTTCAAATTTCTGATGCCACGTGACCATGTCACTTTCACTAAATCCTGCGGCTTCCATAATCTGTACCCACCGCGCTTTTGTCACGATGTTCTTCGTCAGCATTTCCGGTTCCTGTAACAAGGTAACGATCGCTTTTTGCTGGTTTCGAAGGGTCTGAATTTCTTGCTTAAGCTGAGAAAAGTGCTCTTTGAGGATCTGTGTCTGAGATTTGCCTTTCTGCTCCAGCAATACGCGAATACGGGAAACGGGCAATCCATAAGATCGATAAGAAGTAATGGCTTCCAGCCTTTCCACTTCCTTAGTGCCATACCTTCGATACCCGTTTTCAGAACGGTTGGCAGGGAAAAGCAGCCCTTCTTTTTCGTAATACAAAATCGTGGCTCGTGAGATACCAAACTCTCGCGCCAGTTGTGTCACTGTCAACATAACTCACCCTTCACTGTCTCTTAACTTCTATTTTGAACCCTGTTCCTATAGTCGGGTCAAGTATTGAGTCTTTGAAACAATTTAAACAGACACAACGCATTGAAAGTCAGTATTATCCGTTCAAAGGATATTCATGATTTCAAGGAGATAGGAGAATGGAGATTAGAATTCGGGAGGCCGTCTTAGAAGACGTACCCGAGGTAGCACATGTCCATGTTACGTCCTGGCAGGCAGCATATCACGGTCTTATGCCCGACGAATTTATTAAACAGCAAACTATTGAGCGTAGAACCAAGCTGTGGACAAACGTGGTCAGTAAAAGACTCGCCAATTTACTTATTGCCGAAGAAAATCAGAAAGTCGTCGGTTTTATCTGTTTTGAAAAAGCTCAACCCAACCTCCCATCTCAGAGTATCGAAATCAGCTCTATCTACCTGTTACCAAGCCATTTTGGTAAAGGGGTCGGTTCTAAACTTATGGAAGAATGTGAATCGAAATTGGCAAGTTCATCTGTAAGCCAAGTCACGTTATGGGCATTGGATACAAACAAACCTGCTCTGACTTTCTATAAGAAACATGGATTTATCGAAACAGGGAAACGGAGCAAGGAACGTTTAAGTTCGGTGGTTCTCAACGATTTGGAGTTGGTAAAGATATTGGAATAAACAATCAGGAAGAACTTGCCTTCCTGATTGTATTTTTGAAGGGGTTATTTCAGTACGTCGATCTTACTTCTGTCAATGGTCAGCGCAATGGCGACTATCAACACCAAGCCAAAGAAGATCTGTTGTGCCTGAGCGGGAACATGCAGGTAGGTCATACTGGTACGCACTACCGCAACAATCATGGCGCCCACTAAGGTATTCAACACCCCGCCAACGCCGCCTGTCAGGGGTGTTCCACCAATCAGCACCGCCACCAGTGCAGGAAGCAGAAACTGATCCGCCATGGTGGGCGAGCCGCCCGACAGCCTAGCTGCCAGCATCACTCCGGCAAACGCAGCAAGTGCACCTGAAAGAGCAAACGCGGCGATCTTGATTCGGTTAACACGTAATCCACTGGCAACCGCTGCCAGCTCCCCTGCTCCAACGGCTTTGAAGCTTCGACCTAAAATGGTGCGCTTTTCTATTACCAGACAAATGATAAGCAGCGCAGCCGCAACCAGAATCTCGTGAGGAATACCCGCTGTATTGCCCACGATCCAGCCAAAGCTGTCGTTTCTTGCCGCGGCGTCCATATAACCGGAACGCTGACCCGATACGACCTGACCCGTCGAATACGCAATCCCCCCGATTGCAAGCGTGGCAATGAATGAGGCAATGCGGAACCGAACGTGAACCCAACCGGAAATCAAGCCAAACAAGGCACCCACCACTACTGCGGCTAACGCAGCTCCCACACCTAACGTCGGCAGAAGCAGCGTGACAATCACCGTGGTCATACTGGCGACCGACTGGGAAGACAGATCAATACCGCCGATGTAGATAACAAAGGTCATCCCCAATGCCATGACAAACAGCGTTGAAATATCTTGGGTGAGCTGCAGCAAGTTCTGAATACGTACAAAGTTCGAATCGTACAAGCTCACCAGCAAGACAAGAATCAACAAGGTAATCAACGGAAAATAGGCCGACAACTTTCCTGTCCCTTTAAGCGATTTCCACATGTTTTTTCCCGGCTCCTTTTCCTGTCTATCTGACAACATTACTTTCGTTCTAGACATCCGTTATCCTTAAACCATATAAAACAGCAGTGCCTGCTGATCCGGTTTGCCATCTGCACTGTCGTAGCGTTGCGTGACCTGACCGTCTTTCATCACCAGCAGAGTATGGGAAAGCCCGATGGCTTCTTCCAGGGTGTCGGCAATCAGGATCACACCACAGCCATCATCACAAAGGGCACGCACCATTTCGTAAACGTCTTCCTTAGCGCCGATGTCCAGCCCACGAGTTGGGTGGTCGAGTAAGATAATTTTCGCCCCACTATTTCGCCATTTCGACAGCACGACTTTTTGCTGATTGCCTCCCGACAAACGGGAACATAAGGTGTCGATGGTCGGCGTTTTTATGGAGAGGTTTGATACCCATTTCTCGGCGACTGCGCGCTCCTTCGTCACATCCAATACACCCGACTTGGCGTAATTGTGCATGTCGGACAAGGTGATGTTTTCGAATACCGACATACCACCAACTATGCCTTCAATCTTGCGCTCACGTGGAATGTATCCCACTCCAGAACTGACCGCCTGAGTGACACTCTCTGCCCCGTTGCCTGAGCCAGTGATGAGGACTTCTCCTGCATCCTGTCTCTCCAGACCAAACAGTGTTCTCATCACCGCTTCGCTGCCACACCCTTCAGTGCCGACCAAGCAAAGAACTTCGCCTGCGTGCAGTTCAAAGTTGATGTCCTGGTACGCCTGACTTTTGGACAACTGGCTCACTTTTATAAGCGGTGTCTGACTGTCATAAGGCTTTTGCTTGTTTTCGCGGTAGTATTCCTGATCGACATCCCGACCCACCATTTTGCGTTGAATGTTTTTGATGTCGCATTCTTCGCGCTTTAGGTGCTCAACCACTTCGCCATCTTTCATCACGTAAACTCGATCAGAAAGTTCGATCACCTCATCCATTCGATGAGATACAAACACAAAAGAAGCGCGTGATGTCAGCTCTCTAACCAAGGCAAACAGCAGTTCAATCTCTTTTCTTGGTAATACCGATGTAGGCTCATCCAGCAAGATCACCAGATCGCCATCCACGCGCTCTTCAAGTGCCAGTACCTTTGCCAGCTCCACTAGCTGCCTTTGGGTAAAAGAAAGGCTCGAAGTAATTACGCTAGGGTCAATATCCAGCTTCACTTTTTTAAGCTGAACACGAGCGGCTTCTGCCATCGCTTTCCAGTTCAAAATGCCAAAGGTCTTGAACTGGTCTTCAAACCCTAGGAACAGGTTTTCCATCACACTCAGATTAAGGATGAGGGACTGCTCCTGGAATACCATTCCGATCCCCTGAGTCATCGCCTGTCTTGGGTTTTCAAATTTAACGGGCTGACCGTCTATCAGAACCTGACCGCCATCATGTTGATAAGCGCCGTAAATCACCTTCATCAGGGTCGATTTACCCGCTCCATTTTCCCCGACTAGCCCAACTACTTCACCGGGGTGAATTTCGAAGTTAATTTTTTTCAGGGCATGCACGCCAGGGAAGGTTTTATCTACGTCTACAAACTGCAACATCAGAAACTCCTATTTGACGAGCTGCGCCAGTTGGCGGTTAGTAGCAAGTGCGACGGCAAGAATCACCATCAACCCGAGAACGCCTTGCTGGATGTAGGTAGGGAAGCCCACCAAAACCATGCCATTGTTGATAACGTTGACGATCAGTACACCAATCAGGCTTTGCCAGACACCTCCGACGCCCCCTGTAAGTGCCGTACCCCCAACAACCACTGAGGTAATGGCAATGAACATGTATCCGTCTCCGAGGTTACTGGCGACAGAGCCAATACGCGCCACCGCAAATATTGCACCTGCAGCAAAGAACGCCCCGGCCAGTGCGAACCCCAGTACGCGAACTCGGTTCACTTTCACACCCGATGCGTGTGCCAGTTCTTCCCCTCCCCCTATGGCGTAGAAGTGTCTGCCTAATGACGTGTGATTCTGAATAAACCACGCCAGAACCAGTGCCGCGAGTGCGGCGTATACCATCAGTGGGAAGCCCCAGAATCGCTCAGTCAGCAGCATTCGAAATACGCTGTCTTTGGCTTGAATACGGTTTCCGTCTGTCAGGAACATGGTTAACCCGATGCAGGTAAACCCCATCCCCAGACTGGCGAGAAACGAAGGGATTCTGAGCATCACGTGCAACAAGCCGTTCACCAGACCCAGTGCAGCACCAATAAGCAGTGCCAGTGGAATGGCAAGCCAGCCCCAGGATTCGAACCCGCCGAAATAGCCAATCAAGATGGCAAGCATGGCTCCACTGAATGCGACAATCCCTTCCATTGACAGGTCAATCGACCCCATCAGAATAATGAAAGTCACGCCAATCGCGACCATAAGTGGCGCAGCAGAGGCTGTGGCAATACGCGCAAAATTGCGAATCGAAAAGAAATTGGGATTGATGGCGGTAAGTATCAAACACAACACCACCAGCACCAAAACGGGCGCCCAGCGTTGCAGTGTCGACTTACTGATATTCAATGACATATCACTTCCTTATGTTCTTACTTGGGGCATTTTCATGCCCCATGAAATGTCAGTGGTTAAAACGTTCGGTACTTAATCTGACCACTTGTAAGCGAGAAGTAGTCTTCCCAATCATAGGTCGGAATTTTGGCGACGTTTTCCTCGTACCACTTTTTCGCGTCTTTTTGAGTAATGATGACGGCAGGACCATAGAACTCGCGATGTTCTTTTGGCTCTTCCGAAGGCTTGTATGTGCCAATCGCAGCGTGATACGCCAGAGACAACGCAATGCCGCCTGCCCAGTATGGGTTGGTGCTCACGGTACACAGCACTTCACCGTCGATTACCAGTTTGACAACGTCAGGAGTGCCATCGTAGGAGACAATTGGAATTTCTCCTGCCAGACCTTCTGCTCGAAGGGCTTCCAGAATACCCAGCGTCATACTGTCGTTGGATGAGAAGATGCCTTTAATGTCGTCGCCAAAGCGAGTCAGCATAGTACTCATTACATCAACGGCTTTTGACGTACTCCAGTCGGCTGCCTGCCAGTCAAGAAGTTCAACATCCGGGTAGCTTTCCATTGCTTTCAACAAGCCCGCTTTACGCTCAATCGCTGGCACATTAGAAGCGATACCACCGATACCCACGATGCCACCTTTACCGCCAATGGCGTCGAGCAGGATCTTGGCTGTCATTTGTGACGGCTCATAGTCCGACCAACTGATGTGACACACGTAGTTGTCGCCGAAATCCCATGGATGAAGATCGTCAGTTTTGTTCCAGATGGTACTGACAAATCCGTTGGCATCTTTACACGCCTGAACGACAGCACGTGCGTTTGGAGAATCGTTCGCATCCACCGCCAAAGCAAGACGACCTTTTGTCAGGGACAGCAACGATTTGGTGTCGGCAACAACTTTTTCGTTGTTTCCGCCGTGAATGATATGGGTCAGGTCCATACCTAAAGATTCAGCAAACGCTTTACCGCCAGACACAATGGTGTTCCAGTAAGGGTTATCTGGTGTGCGATAGCCCCAAGCCAGTACGGGAGCCGTTTTTTGCCCTGCAGCAAAAACTGACCCTGTACCAAATGTGGATGCCGCTGCCAGACCGCCCACTCCATAGGCGCTGCCGATAATGAAGTTGCGTCTCGATATGGTTTCCTTTTCCAGGAATGTCTTGATGAATGACATAACAAAATCCTTCTTTCAGATACGCTTTTGATCAAGTGTAGATGATCTTATTTTTAAGTAACCATCTAGTTACATACTTTTAACACACACCCTTTGACCTCTCAAGAAAAATATGGTGATTTTATGTGCAAATGTGATATTTATGTTAATAAGGACAGGGCAAGATAACCCCATCATTCATTGTGCTTTCAGTTCAGCTTGCAACTGAGGCAAGATCTCGAACAAATCGCCACACAAACCGTAGTCGGCCACCTCAAAAATGGGGGCTTCTGGGTCTTTATTGATCGCCACAATCACGCCCGAATCTTTCATTCCAGCGATATGCTGAATAGCGCCAGACAAGCCGACTGCAAAATAGAAATCAGGAGCGACAATCTTCCCTGTCTGACCAACTTGCCAGTCGTTGGGAGCAAAGCCTGAATCGACAGCTGCACGTGAAGCACCAACCGCCGCGCCCAGTTCATCCGCAAAAGGCATCAAAATTCTCTGAAATGCCCCTTCCGAGCCAATCCCGCGACCACCTGAAACCACAATCTCAGCCGAGGTCAGCTCTGGGCGTTCGCTCTGGTTCAACTGTGTTCCGACATGACGGGTCTTAGGTTGAGGCTGTTCATTTTGAATCGTTTCGATTTGAGCATTTGGCGCATCACCAGTATTCGCTGCGCTAAAGCTGGATGCACGAATGGTACATAGCTGTTTATCATCGTGGCTTCTCACCGTTTGCAGAGCGTTGCCAGCATAAATAGGGCGAACAAAGGTTTTGCTGTCGACCACTTCGACCACATCAGAAACCTGCATCACGTCCAGTAGCGCCGCGACTCGTGGCAAAACGTCTTTGCCAAAGCTTGAGCTTGATACCCACACGGCGTCATAAGGTTGTGCAATCTCGGCAATCGCCGGAGCAAGGCTTTCGGCCTGTTGAGAAGCAACTTCCCAGCTCAGGACTTTTGACACCCCTTCGATACTCGCTGCCTGTTCGGTTATGGCTGAATCGGTTTCCGTCAGCAAAACATGAATATCTTCGGCAACCGAAGAAGCGGCACTGACCACTTTTGCTGTCGCATCGCTGAGCTTGTCGTTGGCATATTCACCAATCACTAGTAGTTTCATTTTGACTCCTTACCAAACGGCTTTATGCGATTTCAGTTTGTCCACCAGCGCAGAAACGCTTTCCAGCATTTCGCCACCACTTCTCTTTTCTGGTGGCACTACAGAAAGTACCTCCAGCTTAGGTGAAACATTCACACCAAAACCGTCAGCGGATTTGTGTTCCACGGGTTTGCGTTTGGCTTTCATCAGGTTCGGCAGGCTGACGAAACGAGGGGTATTCAGGCGTAGGTCGGTGGTGATCACACCCGGTGCTTCAAACGCCAAAGTATCCAGTCCGCCGTCTACCTCTCGTGTCACTTTGATGTCTCTGCCTTCGATTTCAATTTCCGAGGCAAACGTCGCCTGCGGACAATTCATCAACGCCGCTAGCATTTGCCCGGTTTGGTTGCAGTCGTCGTCAATGGCCTGTTTACCCATAATCACCAGGTCACAGGGGTTTTCTTCACAATACGCCGCCAGCAGTTTGGCCACTGCAAGTGGCTCTGGCGATTGATCGCATCCAATCAATACTGCGTTATCTGCCCCCATTGCCATAGCATGGCGCAGCTCGCTCTCACACTCTTTCTCGCCAATCGATATCGCGGTCACTTCCGTCACCTTCCCCTGTTCTTTCAACGCGATCGCCGCTTCTACCGCGATTTCATCGAATGGGTTCATGGCCATCTTTACGTTATTCAGTTCAATGCCCGTTTGTTCATCATTCACCCGAACCCGAACGTTGTGGTCCACCACTCTTTTTACCGGAACCAATACCTTCATACTTCAACCTCAAGTAACTAATTAGTTATTTAAATTTCTAAAAAGAGGCGGGTCTCCGCCTCCTCGCTTAATTCAATAAATTACGATACCCACATATCGCGCTTGCCAGTAAATACATGGATCGATTTCACCTCGGTGTACTCGTCAATCCCGTACTTACCTGTTTCTCTTCCTAAACCAGACTGTTTCATGCCACCAATAGGCATATCCGGACCGCCGGTAATGGTGGTATTCACCCAGACGCGACCTGCCTGAATGTCGCGCATTGCCTTGGTTGCGGTGCTTAAGTTCTGTGTCCAAATACTGGCAGACAGGCCATACACCGAATCATTCGCCTGCTTTAGTGCATCCTGATAATCGTCGAATTCACTGACGGTTAAGATCGGACCAAAGATTTCTTCCGAAGCAATGTCGGCTTCAGGCGGTACATCTCGGAAAACCTTAGGAGAGAAATACAGCCCTTTTTCCGGAACGCCAGTACACGCACCGAAATCGTAGGCACATGTCGCGCCTTGCTTGGTGCCACTTTCCAGGAACTCATTCACTTTGCCAAAATGCGTTGGGTCAATCATTGAACCCACCTGTGTATCTTCATCCAAGGGATCGCCGATCTTCACTTTGGCAAGCCGATCTTTTAAACGCGAGATAAAGTCATCCGCCACTGAAGATGCTACCAGAAGTCGGCTTCCTCCTACGCAGCACTGACCCGCATTAAAACAAAGGGCAAAGGCGACGCCATCGACCGCTTCATCGAGATTGGCATCCGCAAACACCACATGAGGGTTTTTGCCACCCAGTTCTAAACCCACCTTCTTCATGTTGACTTTAGAACCTTCAAGTACGCTTTTGCCGACCTGAGTAGAGCCCGTAAAGGAGATCATGTCGACGTCTTCGTGATGGCTCATGGCATTGCCAAGCTCTGAGCCCGGACCGGTCACGATGTTCACTACCCCTTTAGGAATGCCCGCCTGCTCTATCAACTTACCCAGCATCAGAGTGGTGCCCGCCGTCAGTTCGCTCGGCTTAATCACCACACTGCACCCTGAAGCCAAAATAAAAGGCAGGCGCTCACACAATATAAAGAAAGGAAAATTCCATGGCGTGATCAAACCCACCACCCCGATAGGTTCGCGAAGCACCAAACCGAGCGTGTCTTCTCCCTGTTGGTTGAAGCTCTCTCCTTCCAGTGCTCTGGCTTGCCCTGCTGCGTAATCCCAGAAACCCGCCGCGCCCATCACCTCTCCCCGGCTTTGAGAAATAGGCTTACCCGTTTCTAATGTTTCACGGTAAGCGATGTCTTCTTGGCTGGCTTTAATCAGTCGTGCAACTTCTGCCAGTTTGTCTGCTCTTTCTGCGCCAGAGCAGCGAGACCAAGCGCCATCGTCGAAGGCATTTCTGGCGGCGCTCACCGCATCGAGGACATCCTGTTTCGTTCCTCGCGGATAGACAGAAACCGCCACGCCGTGACCAGGGCTTTGTCGCTCAAATACGTTATTAGACGAGCCTAAAGTCCACTCGCCATTTATCCACATCTGATAGTGTGTTACTTCCTTTGGTAAACTAAGAACTGCCATATTCCACTCTCAACGTAAATTTATCTTTCTGTTTTATAAGTAGTTTTACTTAACCAATTAATAATTCATTTATCATTATCAGTTATTTTTTAACCGATTTATGTTTGACCTTAGCACAAGATTTCATTATAAGTAACTATATAGTTACAAGGAGAGTGAAAAATGTTAGTGACTCCACAATTACCTTTGGACGTCTATGAAGACATAAAGCAAACCACCCGTCGGTTTGCACAGGAAGTGGTAAAACCAAGAGCAGAACAACTGGACAGAGACTCTGCGTTTCCAAGTGATATCTATAAGCAAATGGGAGAACTCGGATTACTGGGGATTACCGCCCCAGAGGAACACGGAGGCATCGGCTTAGATACATTAAGCTACGCCATCGTAATGGAAGAGTTGTCACGCGGTTACGCGTCTATTGCAGACCAGTGTGGCTTGGTAGAGCTGATTACTTTCTTACTGAGTAAGTACGGCAATCAGGAGCAGCAAGACCGGCTTTTCCCTCAAGTGTTGACCGCTGAGAAATTCGTCGCCTACTGCATTACAGAAGCCGAAGCTGGATCGGATGTGTCGAACATTCGCACCACTGCAACCAAAACAGATCAAGGCTGGCAGCTAAATGGCGAAAAGATCTGGATTCATAATGCTCCTGTTGCGGATTACGCCTTTGTACTGGCAAGAACCGATTTGGATGCAGGTCACCGTGGGATGAGTATTTTCATTGTGGACTGCGCACTTGAAGGCGTAACCAAAGCGCCGAAAGAAGAAAAGATGGGGCAACGTGCGTCGCAGGTTGGCTCTCTGCTTTTTGATAATGTTCAACTGGATCAGAACGCTTTGCTTGGCGAAGAAGGTCGCGGTTTTTACATGATGATGAGTGCACTGGATAAAGGGCGAGTGGGCATTGCTGCACTGGCGACAGGCATTGCACAGGCTGGCTTAGAAGCTTCGGTCGAGTTTTCTCAGACCCGTAAACAATTTGGTAAGCCTATTAGCGACAATCAGGGTTTGCAGTGGATGATGGCCGATATGGCGAAAGAGATTGCGGCGGCAAGAGCGCTGGTTCATCAGGCTGCGATGTTATTAGACGCAGGCAAACCCGCAACAAAAGCGTGTTCCATCGCCAAATGTTATGCCGGAGATACGGCGGTTGCCCAATCGGCTAATGCGGCGCAAATTCATGGCGGCGGCGGTTTTATCCGCGGGGTTGAAGCAGAGCGCTTGTATCGTGATGCCAAAATCACTCAGATTTACGAAGGGACTAACCAAATTCAGCGAACCATTATCGCCCGAGAGCTTCTGAAAAACGGAGCGGAATCATGAGTTCGCCTGTCGCACTAGTGACGGGCGGTGCTCGCGGAATTGGTAAAGCCATCGCATTGGCGTTGGCTAAATCGGGATACCGTGTTGCGGTGAATGACCGGGAAGATTCCCCTGCATTGCAAGAAACGCTGGCTGAGCTGAAAAAGATCAGTCAGCCCCATATGGCGCTTTGCGGCGACGTTTCAGACATTGATTCTCATGCGAACTGGCTCAAAGAGGTGGAAACCAGCTTGGGCAGCATAACCACTTTGGTAAACAATGCAGGCGTTTCGGTACAAAACCGAGGCGATCTTCTGGATGTAACACCAGAGAGCTACGACCGATGCCAGCTCATTAACACCAAAGCGATGTTCTTTCTTTCGCAGGCATTCGCTAAGGTGCGTGTCGCCAATCCGGTGAGCGATCATCCGGTTGCGATCATCAACATCACCTCTTCCAACGCCAAGGCGGCTAGCGAAAACCGTTCTGAGTATTGCGTGTCTAAAGCGGCTGCGGCGATGGTATCTAACTTATTTGCAGTTCGGTTGGGGCGTGAAAACATTGCGGTGTACGACATTCAGCCAGGTCTTATTGAGACCGAAATGACCGCGCCTTCCATGCACCTCTATAGGGAACGGGTGGAAAATGGGTTTACTCTTCTGCCTCGAATTGGGGTACCGGAAGAGGTAGGAAAAGTGGTCACCTCTTTGGCAACAGCGCAACTGCCTTATACCACAGGACAAACTATTTCGGTTGATGCCGGCATGCTGGTCAGCCGATTTTAAAAGGACTTTTTATGACACATATCATCTTGCCTGATGAACAGCAGAAGCTAAGCAAGTATCAGGTGATTGGAAACACGCTTGATGAAAGCGCCATTAACTCTGGGGTATTTAACCGCATAGCTTTTTCAGCGGCGCATGTTGTGGCAAACCCGTTAACGTCGACTGAGCCTTCTGGGCGAGCTTCGCTGGATTGGGAGAAAACACTGGCTTACCGTCACTATCTGATGTCGATGGGGTTCGGTATTGCTGAAGCGATGGACACCGCACAACGCGGAATGGGGTTAACCTGGGACGATGCGCTGGCGCTGATTCGTCATACTCAGGAAGCGGTTTCAGATATGCCTGATGCGTTGATTTATCACGGTTGCGGTACGGACCAACTCGACGATAACCAACATTACTCTCTGGATGAAGTCATCGCTGCGTATCGAGAGCAAATCGATGCGATTCAGTCTGTCGGCGGGAAACTCATCTTGATGGCAAGTCGCGCTCTGGCGAAAACTGCTAAATCAGAGCAAGACTATTTTAAGGTATATCAAAGCGTGCTCAAAGACGCGGACAACCCTGTGATTCTGCACTGGCTTGGCGACATGTTCGACCCTCAGCTAACAGGATATTGGGGCACCGCTGATGTCGACAAAGCTATGGATACGGTTGTTCATATGATTCATGAAAATCAGGACAAAATCGACGGTATCAAGATTTCACTATTGGATGCAGAGAAAGAAATCCAGTTGCGCAAAAGGCTGCCTGCTGGCGTGAAAATGTACACAGGTGATGATTTCAACTACCCCGAACTGATTGCTGGTGACAGTACCCATTATTCTCATGCGTTACTTGGAATATTCGACGCTATTGCTCCGGCAGCGGCGCTCGCTTTGACGGAGCTGGGAAAAGGAAATCAGTCGGCATTTATGAATATTTTAGAGCCCACCGTGCCACTTTCTCGCCTGATATTCAGTGCCCCTACACGCTTCTACAAAACTGGGGTTGTCTTTTTGGCATACCTGAACGGCTTTCAGGATCACTTTGTAATGGTGGGCGGCGCACAATCCATGCGACCAATAACCTACTTCACAGAGCTGTTTAAACTGGCGGATCAAGCCAGCCTGCTCAGAAATCCGGATTTTGCTGCTGACAGAATGAAACGTTTTTTGAAGATTTATGGCGTAACTAACTAGATATTTATTATGGATGTAATGGAATACGATGTGCTGATTGTAGGGGCAGGACCAAGCGGTCTTGCCAGTGCCATTCAGCTTAAAACACTTGGTGAAGCGCAGGGAAAAGCGCTGTCTGTCTGTGTATTGGAAAAAGGGGCAGAAGTCGGGGCACACATCATTTCTGGTGCGGTGCTTGAACCCCGAGCATTGGATGAGCTGATCCCCGACTGGCGGGATCAGTCACCGGATTTTGGTCACCCTGTTACTCAGGATGATTTCTACTGGCTTAAAAACACCGATGACAAGCTCCGTATTTCACACATGTTACTCCCTAGAGAGCTCGATAACACGGGAAATTGGGTGATAAGCCTTGGCGCTTTGTGTCAGATGCTGGCTTCTCATGCCGAAAACCTTGGGGTCGAGATCTTTACAGGCTTTACCGCCGACTCCATCGCCTTTGATGAACATGGCGCGGTTGACGGTATCATTACGGGGGAAATGGGCTTAAACGAAGACGGTTCTGAAAGCCCGAACTACGTACCGGCAATTCACATCAAATCTAAACAGACCCTTTTCTGTGAAGGAGCAAGAGGTCACTTAGGCAAGCAACTGATCCGCCATTTCGAATTGGATAAAGGCAGAGATCCAAACCATTTTGCGTTGGGTTTTAAAGAGATATGGAAAATCTCGAAAGATAAGCATGTACCAGGAAAAACAGAGCACGCCATTGGCTGGCCACTCAGCCAAAAGGCGAATGGCGGCGCGTTTTGTTACCACTATGGCGACAACCTTGTCTCTTTGGGTCTGGTGATCGATCTGGATTACAGTAACCCCTCTTTACAGCCATTTATGGAATTCCAGTCCCTTAAACACCATGCCTGGTTAAACGATCTCCTCGAAGGCGCAGAACGCATCAGCTACGGTGCGAGAGCCATCAACAAGAGTGGATTTCATGCGCTTCCAGCAATGAGTTTCGACGGCGGGTTCTTGCTAGGTTGTGATGCAGGCACGCTCAATGTTGCCAAAATAAAAGGGACTCATACGGCAATGAAATCCGGCATGCTTGCCGCGCAGTCCATCATTGAAAGCTGGGAGAAAACAGAGCAGGACAAATCGCAGTGTTTTACCCAGTTATTCGAAAGTTCGTGGTTACACCAAGAGCTTTATGCTTCCCGTAACCTCATCCCTTCGATTAAAAAATGGGGAAGCTGGGCGGGCGGAGCAGTGCAAACCATCGAAAGCCGATTGTTCAAAGGCAACGCGCCATGGCAGTTGCATCACCAAAGTGAAGATGCCAAATCACTGCAAACCTTATCGACTGTTGAGCCCTACGCTTACCCAAAACCGGATGGCAAACTCAGCTTCGACCGATTGTCTTCTGTCTATCTGGCAAACCTGTCTCACCGGGACGACCAACCCAATCATCTGAAGCTTGAAGACGCGACCATACCGATCAGCACCAACTTGCGGCTATTTGGTGAGCCCGCACAGTTTTACTGCCCTGCCGGTGTCTATGAGGTGGAGTTTTCAAAAGATGCAGAGCCCGCTTTTCGAATCAACAGCCAGAACTGCATTCACTGTAAAACCTGCGACATAAAAGACCCCAGTGAGAACATCACCTGGACACCACCAGAAGGTGCAAGTGGACCGAATTATTCGGGGATGTAGTATCTACGAAATATTTGTAATAACTACAAATACTTATTTAAGTTTCATCAAAAAAAAGACGTATTTTTTCAATTAATAAGAGCAAAGTCACATATAAATTAGATGCTTATAATATGATTCTTATTCTGACACATAGCGAAAGGAATCGTATATATGAGAGTAAATTATGAAGCATTAGCTATGCTAATCGCAATAATTGTAATTTTAATAGTGTTGATATGGAGGATTTACTCATGGATAAGGTGCATATATTTAAAAGCACCCCAAAATATAGCATCAGAAGCAAAAAAATGCCTAATATTTTATTTTTTGGCAATTTCAACACTTGAGTCTTTGAATTATTACTTAGGGAGAGTACTAGATTATGAAGGTATACTAATAGATATTTATTTTATTCTTTCGTATAACATAAAATACATACTTCATACTTTTCTTGCTGTAGTTATATTCTGGAGTATTTTTTATAGTAAGATCAAAGAAATAAACAAAGCCGATCAAAGCAAATATATAGAAGATATTGTATGTGAGACTTTAGATTCAAAGGAGTTTGCGACAGCTCTAAGAACATCCTTACCTAGGGGAGAGAATGATAATAAAAACGGCTTAGACTTTATCCCTTTTTTACTACATAGATTAGATGAAAAACGTATCACTTATCAAAAATCAACAAATAGATTTTTAATTTCTCTAATATCAATGGGACTAGTATTTATATTTACAATTTCATTTTTTGGTTACATCATAATCAACACTTCAAGCTCCGGTGTTTATAAATACACATCTATCTTAAGTAATGAAATAGATGCCATATCTATTAATATCCACAATAGTAATAAATCTCTGCTTAATTACTTACAAAATGAAGGAATCAAAACAGAGAACATTCCTATTGACTTAAAAGATGGTGAGCTTTTAAAGGCTAGATCAAAAATTGATGAACTAATTGGGCTAGGATACGCAATAAATTTAAAATATTATTTATATGAATTACCAGAGAAAAAATTTAACAAAGCATCGAATCAAAAAAGCGAAGACAATTTGACAATGTCAAAAGTGATTAAAAAAATAGATATTTATTTAGATTCTCTAGTTTATAACAAAGCTGAAATAGAAAATGCTCTAGAATTAGCCCAAAAGGCATCAGAAGAAATTATCGAAGAAATACACAAGCCTGAATTTTTAAGAGATGACTTGATTAAGCGGCTTTCAATATCATTAATTGTCGCAACATTTTTCATTGCAATTTTAAGATATCTTTCTAACTTATATAGAAGCCATTACGCCGAACTTATTAAAACAGAAGAGCAAGATATGTTTATTAGAAAGTTCTATGTCGCTTATAAAGGTTCATCTGATGATAATTCTTCTAAGGATAAAATTGTTGAAGCATTCTTGAGTAAAGATCACGACTTACATGGAAACAACTCTTCAAGGTTAGGAAGTGAAGAAGTAGGGATCATTGGAGAACTTCTAAAGTCCATCGGCAGGAAAATATAGCTTAAAGAACTCAGGTTTCGGCTATCTGAGCCGAAGCCTGATTAAACCTTTATTTGCTAATTCAAGATGAGTGGAGTGCTATACAGTTGCCTTCAATATCTTCAAATTCGGCGACCCAGCCTAACTCTCCAATCGATGTTTTGGGATAAAGAACTTTACCTCCTTGAGACGACACTTTAGTCAATGTTTCTTCTATATTTTCTGTATTGAAATAGAGCCGTGAACCGTCTTTTGACGGGACATAGCTTTCTCCCTTAACCAAAGCTCCGGTGATCCCTTCCCACTGATCGTTGGACGAAAATATTGCCATTTCATTGCCATCAATTACGGCTCGTTCAAATTGATGACCGAACACGACCTCATAAAATTTTATGGCTCTGTCAATGTCGTGCACAGGGATTTCAAAATAGCCAACTGGGTTCTTCATTTCTGACGATCCTTTTTTAATCAACCTACTATGAATCTTTACTGTTAGCCATTAGTTGGTCTGCTCTCTCCAGAGTAACTAGTGTTTCTTTAAACACGTCATCAATTTTTTCTCTTTCTGGCAGATCCGGCAGGCTATTTGAAATGGACAATTGATCAGCTTTGACTCCTTCAATCATATCTTTTATCAATCCTGAATTTTCCTTTTCCAAGCGCTGTAACAGTCCTGTCAATATGTACAAACAAGCACCTGCTTTTGCATCACTCATCCTTTTCTCCTAAATTCTTCCTATTAGATGCCATCAAAGTAAGAATATCATTGAATACATAGACCTAGCTGGCTAAATCTGATCTTTCGGTTCACCTAAATCGCATTTTTTGCAATTCAGTTCGTAGCTCAACATAGAATCACGACCTGTCTCCGTTTCAACCCAAGGTCTGTTTATAAAGGGAGGTTTATTCCGGACATGTTGAAAATGACCACACTGTAATTCCGCCACCCAATCATCAAATTCATCTTTATGGTAACCGACAATGGACTGTTTCATCTTTCTTAATAGCCATACAACATACGTACAAGTAGTTGCCAGACTACCACAACAATAAAGCTTTCTATCAAAAACAGGAGAAGTACATTAGCGTGGCTCGCTCTCTTTTTTGACGTAGGCGGTAAAGCTTAAAACTATCGCTAATGCAGAGACCACAGTCATAATTGTTCCCAGAACAAAATTTACGTAACCATCTGAAAACTCATTGCTCACGCATTTAGAATCCATAAGTGTTGCTGATATGGATGCCTCTGTAAGACCAAAAATTATGGAAGCACTAAATTGCAATCCGAATTAACACCAATGAAAAACAAAAAAGCTAAAGAGTTCTTTATTTAGCCTTTTCTAATGTTACTCTCTCACCCTGAAATATGTTCATTGAGATCGGGGATAATGCGTTAGGGTAATTATCGTGATGCACCATTAATCTTGCGAACTGGTATACGTGAAAGCACTTCATTTTCAGCCATTCGCATATTTATAGCTAAAATATCTTCCGAGCATTTCTCTGTTGTTATGTAGTGCGTTAAACAGCCACATAAGTTACAACGATGAAATTCGACTTCTTTGTCACCCCAACAATAGAAGGCGGTTTTCTCATTAAAATTAATTTTAACTTGATCAGTAGAAAAGTACGCCCAAGCTGCGGCATAACGACGACAAATGGAGCAGTTACACTCACCTACTTCTTCAGGGATGGAACTCAATTCTAAGCTGACATTTCCGCAGTGACACTTTAGTTCCATTCGATAATTCCTTCTATCTACTTGAAGCCACATTCAGTAACTGAAAACCACTACAATCGCGATACTGCCAAAAAACTAAAAATACCACGTGTTATAGGTCAGCTTAGATTCTCTTGTTAACTTCTAATTTAACCAAACACCGCGAACATCAGAACGAACAGGCCCCGAACATGTGGCTGCTGGATCTACATATCTAACGATAATGCTTCTATTAGCCATGTGGGCAGCAGTCACTACTGTTAGAATATTTTTGAAATCAGGATCGTCACGCTTAATCAACGCACTTCCCCCATCCTTGAAAGAAAGCCAGAGAATACCATCATCACCCACATAGACTCTGGAGGTATTTTCTACACATTCTTTGTACGAATCAGCAAACGATACATTAGAAACTAACAGTACTGACAGAAACAAAAGTAACTTTTTCATGTTTTTATATCCTCATTTCATTGTAAAGCTAAAAATTATTAGATGACGAGATGTCTATACAAATCATTCACTGCCTGTCACGCGACATATGAATAAGACAAATAACATTCAATTCACTGATATTTAAACAAAAGATAAAGGCATGGGAAATGTTATGAACAAAAATAGATAAGCAGGAGGAAAAGAGGACAAAGAAATGAGCGGCATCTCACTAAAAATCAACAACACATTTTCGCGATTAAGAAAGACTTTAACAAAGCGCAAATTCATCACATTTGATGGCAAATAGCGAACTCATCTCGCTAAGCCAGACGCTTGTAACTTTCAGGTAAAAGGCTGCGAGCGCAGCCAAACGGAAGTGGTTGGTTTTTCGGTTTGAAGTCAACAGCCTTTAAACCGTTCTACACATGTCTCCAGTACTTTTCGGGGGTGCTGGCTCCACCAGTATTCAGAGAATATTTCGATTTCGCACAGTCCCTGATAGCCAGCGACGTCCTCGACGATTCGGCGGATCTCTGGGATGTCGGCGACACCATCCCCCATCATGCCTCGGTCTAGAAGTAGGTCTTTGGTTTCAGCCAGCCAGTCACACAGATGGAAGGAGAACACTTTATCTGTACCTTTAAGGGAAGTTTCTAGCTGGGAATCCCACCACACGTGATACACATCAACGGCAATACCCAGATTTTGCGCACCTACATTTTCGCAGATGGTCAGCGCATCTTTTACGGTCACAATGCAGGAACGATCGCCGCCGTACATTGGGTGTAAAGGCTCTAACGCCAGTTTGACTCCACTTTGGGCGGCATGCTCCGCGGCTTCTGCGAGAATGGATTCAATCAAACCCCAGCCCGCAGTTATGCCTTTCATCCCAATAGGTACACCCCCGGTCAGAATCACCAGACATTCTGCCTGAAGTTCGGCAGTCTGATCGATGGCAAGTTTGAAATCATCCTTCACCTGCTTTAGGTCGGGTGCAAAGGGTCCGCAAAAAAATGGGGAGCGGCATAGTCCCGACACCGACATGCCTGCCCCCCTAACGGCTCTACCTACTGAATCTAAATTCTGATGCTGACTGAACTCCTGACGCCAGAACGTGATGCCTGAAAAGCCAAGCTCTGCACAGTTATCGATAAGCGCTTCTGTGCTCCAGCCAAATCCTTTACCCGGCACGTTGTGCCCCAGTGTTGCTGTGTTCAGTGCTAACGCCTGCGTGCTGGATGAGAAATCACGCATTGGCGCTCTCCAGTGCGATCACAGGTTTAAAAGGAAGTCGGTCGAGCACATCTTTCTGAAGGTCAACTCCCTTGGCTATCTCTATCAGTGTCAAACCCTGCTCGGTCAGTTTGAACACCGCACGTTCGGTCACGTAGATAACCTGTTGTCCGTTTTTAAACGCCTGCTTTCCGCTGAAGGTAATGTGACCGACTTGTTCAACCACTTTTGGAACACTGCCATAATGGTCAATAATCAGGTTGCTTTGCGCATCTTTGTGAACCTTTAGCCCCTTGGCTTCGAAGGTGCCGCAGAATACGACTTTTTGAGCACCGGAGGTGATGTCGATAAACCCCCCTGGACCAACAAGGTTGTCGCCAATTTTAGAGACATTCACATTGCCCTCCAGGTCGACTTCTCCCATCCCAAGGAAGGTGATATCAATACCGCCGCCAGTAAAAAAGTCGAATTGCTCCGGCGAACTGATTATGACCTGCGGGTTTCTCGCCGCGCCAAACATTTCACCATCTAGCATGTCGCCGTTGTGAATGCCCTGCTCTACCGTTCCCCAGTAACGTACACCTCGTTTAGCGAGTACCGCCGGAATGCCCCCCGAAATACCAAAACCAAAGTTGGCTGAGCGAGCACCGTTGATTTCATTGGCTGCACGTTCACAGATATACAAGCGAACGCCAGAAGGAAGTTCATTCAGTTCAGGATTGCTGCCTTCGTCGTGGCTCCATTGTTCACCACTGATGGAAGGGTCGTATTCTGATATCCGACACTGCTCCTGGCTGGGTTCGACAAACACATGATCGAGAATAATGCCGGGTACTGTGACGGCTCGGGCAGGCAAAATGGGCGAATCGGTTAGGCTTTTGACCTGCGCAATCACCTTACCGCCGCAGTTGTGGGCGGCTAATGCCATGGTGTACGCATCCAGATCAACCGGTTCATGACGAGTGGAAAGATTGCCATTATTGTCGACCACACTGCCGCGAATAAAACTGAAATCCACTTTTATGGGTTTGAAGTGCAATATGTCTTCACCATCCACGTTCAGCTTTTCAACTAAATCCTGCTTGGTGACGTCGTTGCTTTTTCCGCCACCGTGGTCCGGGTCAACAAACGTACCCAACCCAACCTTGGTAAAAAAGCCGGGGCGACCAGCGCCAGTCTCGCGCAGTACCCCTGAGATCACCCCGGCAGGAAACGTATAAGCTTCAATGTGGTTATTACGACACAGTGCCTGCATGTTGGGTGCCCAGCTCCAGTGTGCCCCAATCACCCTTTTCACCATGCCTTTGTGAGCAAAGCGCTGTAACCCTTTTTCCTGAGCGTCGCCGATGCCTAAAACATGGACCAAAGTGAGATCTTTAGGGTGCCCTGTTGTCAGAAAGCTTTGTTCCAATTCCTTGAACAGAGCATCGGCTTCCAGCAAACCACCTCCAGAACCACACAATGCGATGGTTGCCCCGTCAAATATCAACGGAGCGACCTCACCCACCTGCAATTGTTTCGATTTTCCTACGTGCTCCATGAACACCTCAATATATAACCAACTAGTTAGTTAATTTAAATTCAAATAAAAAGCGCGCTATCAGGCGCTTTTTCCTAGCACTAAATCTGCGCCTTTCTCTGCCACCATAATGGCTGCAGCATTGGTGTTTGAGCTGACAATAGTTGGAATCACCGATGCGTCAATCACACGAAGGTTTTTGATGCCTTTCACTCGCAGATCGGTATCGACCACCGCCATAGCATCGTCCTCTGCACCCATCTTGCACGTCCCGACTGGATGGTAAGCGGTACGACCATGATCGCGGCAGAACTGGATGATCTGTTCATCAGATTCCACATGCGACCCTGGGAAATGCTCACGCTCAATCAAGCCATTGAAAGCATGCTGATTGATCATATTTCGGCATAACTTAACCCCTTCAATCGCGACCTGAACGTCGTAAGGGTCAGACATATGATTGGTGTTCACTACCGGATTATCAGCAGGATTAGTGCTGGCAAGTTCCACTGTGCCACGGCTACGTGGTCTCAGTTGGTAGAAATTTAACGTCACGCCGTAACCAGAAGGTACTTCTGGAATACCCGCTTCAACGCCAGCGCCGGGCAGGAAGTGAAACTGAATGTCTGGCGTTTTTTGCTCTTTGTCCCCCCACCAAAATGCACCCGCTTCGGCTATGTTGGAAGTGACGGGACCCGTTTTAAAGATCAGATATTGCAGCGCAACCATCAGCTTGCTGAGCGGCTTGTTGTAGCGCTCCATGCTGTAAGGTCCGTTCAGCTCATGAATCGTATCGATGTCATAATGGTCTTGTAGGTTCTTACCAACACCCGGCAACTCCTGAACCACATCGATACCATGTTCTTCCAGCCATTCTGAATCGCCAACACCACTTAGCATCAGAATTTTTGGTGACGCAATTGCCCCAGCAGCGAGAATCACTTCCTGATTTGCCTTGTAAGTATGCTTCTTGCCGCCATGTTCACATTCCACCCCAATGGCAGACTTGCCTTCAAACAGCAGCTTATGAACCATGCAACCAGTGATCACCGTTAAGTTTGGTCGCTTGAGCGCAGGGGCTAAATAACCAGCCGCGGCACTGCAGCGTTTGCCATCTTTTTGAGTTACCTGATAAAAACCCACGCCCGCCTGCTTCCCATCGTTAAAATCTGGGTTGTAAGGTAATCCCGCCTGTTGAGCACTGCGGATAAATCGGTGAGAGAGTGGATCTTTATAAATAAGGTTGGAGACCGACAAAGGACCTTCGGTGCCATGATGTTCGTTGGCAAACGTCTGGTTGGATTCTGAGCGTACAAAGTAAGGTTTTACGTCTTCATATGACCAGCCAGCACAGCCATCTTCATTCGCCCAGCGGTCGTAATCTTCTGGGCAGCCACGAGTAAATACCTGTGCGTTAACCGAGCTGCCGCCACCTATCACTTTTCCCTGTGGGTAAACAATGGAACGGTTAGAAAGATGCTCCGTTGGTTTTGTAAAGTAATCCCAAACCAAGGGACCTTTGGTGGTCTTAAAGAAGCCAATGGGCATATGGATATACATGTCTTTGTCGACAGGTCCCGCTTCCAGTAGCAGAACACGATTGTTGGGATTTTCAGTGAGTCGGGAAGCCAATACGCAACCAGCCGAACCCCCACCAATGATAAGATAGTCGTACATCTTTTATCCTTAAATGTTAGTGCCTTAGCACATTCCTTTGTTTCACTTTTTGGTGTTTTGTAATGGTTATTTTGTATGAATGAACACCAAGTAACTATTTAGTTATATAATTGAACGATTAAATTTTCAACTGTTATTTATGTGACCTCCTGAACAGATGAAAAGATTCACCCCGTATCACAAATGGAGTTTAGACTTAGAAAACTTATAGAAAGATCGCACTGTACCGATTAGCAGTTGCAGGCTAGTAAATATATAGTTACTTTATGATACCCAATATTCCGCACAACTCTTGTGCACAACGGTAAACATACTCAACAGGAAACAATTGTGGCGAATCAGAAAGCGAAAAAACCGATTCATCAAAGGGACAGCGAAGCCACTAAAGAACGTATTCTTCAGGCAGCCAAATACGAATTTGCGCAAAATGGATACGCGGGAGCAAGGGTCGACGAAATATCCGAACGGTCTGAAACCAACAAACGCATGATCTATCACTACTTCGGTGGTAAGCAGAAGCTGTTTAAAGCGGTTCTGGAACAAGCCTATTTCGACATTCGAAAAGCCGAACGAGCGCTTCATCTCGAAGAAATGGAGCCTGAGAGAGCACTGACCGTACTGGTCGAGTTTACCTGGCAATACTATTTGGATAACCCTGAATTCCTTACGCTGGTTAACAGTGAGAACCTTCATAAAGCTGAGCATTTGAAATCATCGGAAGTCATCGAATCTTTACGTGACCCGTTTGTTTCGATGATTCAGGAGATTCTTAAGCGCGGAGTAAAATCTGGTGTGTTCCGTGAAGACGTCGATCCTGTTCAGCTGATCATCACCATGGCCGCGGTGAGCTACTACTATTTCACCAACCGATACACAGGCTCAATTTTATTTAACCGCGATCTGATGGCAGAGGATGCTCTAAAAGAGCGTCTCGCATTTAATGTGGAAACCATTTTGCGAATGGTTAAAGCCTGATTGTAAGCTGTGCTCGCCAAGCCGTGCGGGCACACTTCCAGCTTCCTCTTTTCATTCTTCACGCTCTATTCCATCTTTCTCTGTTCGACCAATTCAAAGTACGCCTTCGTCACTTTTCTTAGAGCTGTTACTTGCAAATATGTAACTAACTATTTACATACTATCAAGTCCATCTCTCACTAAAGTACGTTCGCCTTGAACGGCAACAAGGAGGTTTATATGAGTGAAATGCAAGCCGCATACCTGACCAAGCCAGGGAAATTCGAGCTGAGAACAGTGGCAAAACCCACCCCAAAAGACGATGAGGTAATAATTAAGGTATCTAACTGCAACATTTGCGGAACCGATATGCACATCTTCAACGGTCATTACTCCGCCGACAAACTGCCCATGGTGTTAGGGCATGAGTTTTCAGGGGTGATAACGGAATTAGGCAAGAGCGTGAACCACCTTTCAATTGGTCAGTCTGTCACCGTGGACATCAATAAAGGCTGCGGTCACTGCTACTACTGCCGCCAGAACGAGATCATGAATTGTCCGGATATTTCGCAAATAGGCATTCATGAAAATGGAGCGTTTGCCGAGTACATCAGCGTCCCAGCCAGATTGGTGCTGGTTGCACCTGAGGGAACATCATTAGAATTACTTTCCCTTGTTGAACCGGTTGCTTGTGTGGTTCGGGCAGCGCGCAAAGCACAGGTCAGTTTCGGTCAAAGCGTCGTTATTCTGGGAGCTGGACCCATTGGCAATTTACACGTTCAAATGATGCGGTTGATTGGCGCAGCGCCCATTATCATTGCTGATCTTTCAGAAGAAAGAACGCAAATGGCACTGGATGTCGGCGCTGATATTGCGGTAACGAATATGAATCAGCTTCAGCAAGTAGTCATGAACCATACCGAAGGCAGAGGAGCGGACATTGTTATCGAGAGTGTCGGCATTCCGCAACTTTACGAAAAAGCGTTTGAGCTGATCAGACCGGGAGGACACGTCAGTGCGTTTGGTATTACAGATGAACACGGTGCCCTTTCACTAAAGCTGTTGGATATGGTGTTGAAAGAAACCTCCATTAAGGGATCTGTTGCCGGAATGGGTCAAGACATGCACGATGCGATGACGCTGCTTCTGCACTATCGGTTCAAAACGGACGCTTTTAACAGCTGTACTTTCCCGCTTGAGGATATCCAGAATGCCTTTGAGCAGGTTGCTAGCCAGAGCCGACCAGACGTGTTGAAAGTTCAGGTAAAAGTTTCCTAAATTCATCAAACAAGGAGTTCGGCGCTCGTCGGTCAGCACGAGCGTTACCTCCGCTAAATCAGCCAAACTTCCCTCTTATATACTCTATTCCATGTGCCCACAACTCCATATGGTGACGTCACAGGAAAACGTCTCCATCACCTTTCTTAGAATTGACACTTGCAAAATAAGTAACTAACTGTTTACATAATTACAACATTGCTTTTTCATTCTCATGCCGTATGGAGCCAGTAGGCTTCAAGAGAAGACACTTCAAATTGTAGATTCTGTTGACCAGAGGAATGGTTATGAAAGCAAATAAAATCAACACGTTCAGTCGAAGTGGCGTTGAGGTAACCGCCATGGGGTTCGGTGCCGCGCCGATAGGAAATATCTTCCGCCCTATTGATGAATCCACCTCCGAAGCCATGATTGAAAAGTCCTGGAATGCAGGCATCCGTTACTTCGATACTGCGCCTATGTACGGTCATGGTTTGTCGGAAGTACGTGTCGGTCATGCCTTGCGCTGGAAGCCCCGCAACGAATTCACCTTATCCACAAAAGTGGGTCGAATTTTAAAACCTCAGGCTCGCGAAAAAATCGATTTTACGCCTTGGGTGAACGCCCTCCCTTTCGAAATGCAATTTGATTACAGCTACGACGGCACCATGCGCAGCATCGAAGATTCGATTCAGCGTATGGGGCTGGAGCGAATTGATGTCGCCTTCATACACGACATCGATAACTTTACTCACGGGAAAGATGCGCAGCCTGCTCGTTTTCGCGAGGCCATGGATGGCGCATACAAAGCGTTGAGCCAACTTCGTGACGAAGGCGTTGTTAAGTCGATTGGTGTGGGTGTAAACGAATGGCAGGTTTGCCATCAAGCCTTGATTGAAAGAGACTTCGACAGCTTTTTGCTGGCCGGTCGCTACACCTTGTTAGAACAGGAAGCGCTGGACGAGTTTCTGCCACTTTGTGAAAGCCGCGGCGCGTCCATCATTATTGGTGGAGGTTTCAACAGCGGTATTCTTGCTACAGGTGCCACCGAAAAAGCCAAATACAACTACGCCCCCGCTCCTGCTGAGATCAAACAGAAAGTCGCGAAGATTGAAGCCGTCTGTGAAGAGTTTAACGTCGCCCTGCCAGCGGCTGCGCTGCAATTTGTGCTCGCGCACCCTTGTGTGCCTTCCATTATTCCGGGTACCCGGGACGTTTCACAGCTTCAGCAGAATCTTGACTGGATCAATCAGGCGATTCCGACCGAATTCTGGGAAACGCTGAAAAAACAACAATTGATCCGAGAAGACGCCCCAACACCTAACGATTGATTTTTGCCCCCCAATAAAAGGATGGGGGGTATTTTACCCTAACAATAACTAACTAGTTACTTATAGGTATATGAATATGATCAAAGTACATGGAATTAACCACATTGGCTTCACCGTTCCAGACATCGAGCAAGCCGTCGAGTTTTTTACCGAAGTATTCGGAGCAGAAACCATCATGAATGTGGGGTATGTGGACGTCGATGATGAGTTCATGGACAGAAGACTCGGTGTAAACGCGGGCAGAAGAATCAAAGACATGCGCGTTTTGCAGTGTGGTAAAGGTGGCGCACTGGAAATATTCGAATACAGCGGTGAAGACGCTTCACCACTGAAAATGAACAGTGAGATTGGCGGTTTTCATATCGCGCTTGAAGTCGACAACGTTTACGAAAGCGCCGAAAAAATGAAAGCCATGGGTGTCGACTTACTTGAAGGTCCCACTCTGATTGATGCAGGTCCAATGGAAGGACTGAACTGGCTGTATTTCCGTACTCCCTGGGGTCAGTACATGGAAATTGTCAGCACCGAAGGTCCAATGGGCTACGAAAAGGACGGCGGTCCTAAAATGTGGTCGCCAAAACCCTAAGAAAGACAACATCGCGCCAGGACGTAATGCGCGAATTTAACCAAACTACGAACAGCACAAGGAACCATAGCCATGAAAAGGATGATATCGGCTTGCTTGATCAGTCTGTCTGCGCTGCTGGCAATGCCCGGACACGCACAGGACAAACCTTTCGCAGGAACCAAACTGAAAATGCTCGCCATTGGGGATACCTCGGTAACCCGAGTCGCACCCATCATTGGAGAGTTTAAAGAAAAAACAGGGATCGACGTTCAAATTGATCAGTTCCCTTACCCGGGTTTAATCGACAAAATTATTATTGAATCGAGCGCAAATAGCCCGACCTATCAACTACTTTGGGTAGATAGCCCATGGGTGGGGGTTCTGGGTGAATCCGGCGCGCTGGAAGATCTTACCTCTCGCGTGAAGCGCGATGCCGATGAAGTTCACCTGGATGACATCATCCCAATTCAGCTACAAGAAAATTCGTGGCAGGGCAAACTGCTCGCCTTCCCGGCGTCTGGCATGATTTGGTCGGTGAACTACCGTAAAGATCTGTATGAAAATGCCGACGAGAAAGCCGCTTTTAAAGCGAAATATGGCTATGACTTAGCCCCTGCTAAATCCTGGAAACAGTACATTGATATCGCGGAATTCTTTACGCGTAAGAAAGGCGATACCTTAGCAGGTAAAACGTTATCCAAGGACTTCTACGGCAACGCGCAGGCATTTAGCCGGGTAGCGGGTGCAATCACGCACGATTACTTCCCTATCATGAGAAGTTTCGGTGGTGATTACTGGGATCCGAAAACAGGTCTTTGCGCCATGACGGGCGAACCGCATGTGAAAGCTGCAAACGTGATGAAGGAACTGGTGAAGTTCAACCCGCCTGATTATCTGGGTTTGATGTGGGATATCCGCACAGGCTACATGGAGCGTGGCGAAACAGCGACATCCGGTTACTGGTCGGTCAGAACCGTCCGTCTGACCAACCCGGAAGAAGCGGTACTGCCTACTATTGGTGAGGCAGGCTATGCACCAAGCCCAACGGGAGAAGGTAAACCGCAGCCGACATACACCGGTGCTCTGTCTTTTGCTATCAACAGCAAATCTTCCACCAAGCAAAAAGATGCAGCTTGGGAATTCATTAAGTGGAGTACCAGCCGCGATCTGATGCGTCGCTTTGCTAATGAAGGTTCTGGCGTAAGTCAGTTCCATAAATCGATTCTTGCCGATCCTGAACTTCAGAAAAAATACCCTTACTACAAGGTGCTTCTGGAAACACAGGACAACGCCAAACGCCGTATCTTCCACCCGTTTTACGCCGATGTCGAAGAGTCGTTTGGTATTGAGTTGAACAAGTTTGTTGCAGGAGAAACCGCAACGGCTGAAGAAGCGTTGGAGAAAGCCTGTACGCAAATCAACTCTCGCCTGAAGATCTTCCCAACAGACATGCGCTTACGTTGGATCAACGACGTGCCTGTCGAGGTTCTTCAATAACTTAGGGTTTACAGACCTTAGGGCTTGCGAACCTTAGGGTTTTGTTGACCTTTGTATTACGGACAAAGGCTGGGCAGGCGCCCAGTCTTCTTCGCACAGAATGTGCTGACACGGATTTCGTCTATGAGTTTTATCAAACAGAGAAACCGAGCACTCGCCACAACGTTTCTGTTGCCCGCGGTTGTTGTTCTGTTTTCCGTCACTATTTACCCAATGTTGTATGCACTTTGGCTAAGCTTTCGCAGTTATGACCTTGCGAAGCCATTTATTCCCAGAGTGTTCGTTGGGATTGCGAATTACCAAGAAATTCTGACTTCTTCACCCTTTTTTCATTCACTGGTCACCACCTTCAAACTGATGGGTGCCACTTTATCGGTGCAATTAATTCTGGGGTTGGGGCTGGCGTATCTCGTTACGCGTCCAATTCCCGGAATGGCTGTAGTAAGAACGCTGCTTTTGATTCCTATGATGATCGCCCCTGTGATTGTCGGGCTGGTGTGGCTGTTCCTCTACTTCCCGGAATTGGGCTATCTCAACTATTTTCTGGGGCTGGTCGGCATTGATTCTGTAGGCTGGATCACCAGCACCAACTGGGCGCTTACCGCCATAGCCATTGCGGACATCTGGCAGTGGACGCCTTTCTTTATGATGGGTATCGCCGCGTCGATTCAGAGCATGCCACCGGAACCGTTAGAAGCGGCAAAGATCGATGGCAATTCCAACTGGGATGTGTTCTTCCATATTACTCTGCCACAGCTCAAGCCTGTGTTGATCAGCCTGCTGTTTTTGCGAGCCATTGATGCCTTCAAAATTTACGACATCATTTTCGTGCTGACCAAAGGTGGGCCGGGCGATTCAACCGAAGTGCTTTCGCTATTCATTTATCGCCAGAGCTTTACCTTCTGGCGTATGGGAGTCGGTGCTGCCGCATCGTTCGTTTCACTGATCATCATCGTTGTGTTGATCACGCTGTTCTTCCGCTCGTTGCAGAAGAACCCGCAGACAAATGGGTAAGGAGCGTATCGCATGAAACAGAAGTTACTCACTTATTTCTTTGTCGCCATTGCGCTTGTGCTCTTTATGACGCCCATCTATCTGATTCTGATGTCGTCGTTAAAACCATCTGCGTACATGTTTTCTCAGCCACCAGCATTCTTCTTCGAGCCAACACTGCAACACTATTACGATCTGTTCACCATGAGGCCGTTTCATTTGCAGATCCTCAACAGCCTGATTGTTGCGCTCGGGTCAACCGCATTCAGCCTTATTGTTGGTGCATCGGCAGCTTATGCTCTGTCTCGGATTCAGGGGAAATGGGTAGGCGATGTCGCGTTCTGGATCCTTTCTCTCAGAATGTTCCCGCCGATTGCAGTGGTGGTGCCTTACTACATCATTTTTAAATCGGTCAATCTGTTGGATTCCCCGCTGGCACTCATCATTGTTTACTCCACGTTCAACATTCCGCTGACGGTTTGGTTAATGAAAGGGTTCTTCGATGAGATCCCGATGGCACTGGAAGAAGCTGCGCAGGTAGACGGGCACGGGCTGCTTTCAGTGTTCTTCCGGGTCACTTTGCCGCTGACCGCTCCGGGGCTCGCGGTGTCTGCCGTGTTCTGCTTTATCTTTTCGTGGAACGAGTTCCTGTTCGCGCTGATGCTCACCGGGTCTAACGCTCAGACGGTCACCGTTGCGGTCATGTCGTTCTGGTCGAGCGATGCGGTGCAGTGGGGTCGAATTATGGCGGGCTCATTCATCATTTTGATTCCGGGGGTTATTTTCGTTCTCACTTGCCAGCGCTGGCTGGTGAAAGGACTCACCATGGGTTCGGTTAAAGGTTAAGAGGAAAAATTCATGACATCAGTGACATTAACAAATATCACGAAAAGCTATGGAGAGACCGAAATCGTCCATGGTATTGATTTAAACATTGAGCCGGGCGAATTCGTTGTCCTGCTTGGTCCGTCTGGGTGTGGCAAAACCACAACCCTTCGTATGATTGCAGGGCTGGAAGACGTCACCTCGGGGGATTTGTGTATTGGCGATTCGCGGGTTAACGATGTGCCTCCTAAAGATCGTGGCATTGCCATGGTGTTTCAGAATTACGCTCTTTATCCGCATATGACGGTTCGGGGAAATATGGCGTTTGCCCTGAAACCTCAGAAGCTTTCGCAGTCGGAAGTGGAGGAGCGCATCAAAAACGTCTCTGAAACGCTGGGGCTGGACACCTTGTTAGAAAGAAAACCCAGCCAGCTTTCGGGCGGTCAAAGACAAAGAGTTGCCATGGGCAGAGCCATGGTGCGCACACCCAATGTGTTTCTGTTTGACGAACCTTTATCCAACCTGGATGCCAAGCTAAGAAGTAAAGTGCGTTTTGAAATCGCCAAGCTCCACCAGACGTTAAAATCGACGGTCGTTTACGTTACCCACGACCAAATCGAAGCCATGACGCTGGCGGATAAAATCGTGGTGATGCGGGACGGGCTGATAGAGCAAATCGGCTCACCAGAATCCATCTACCGCCACCCTGCAAATACCTTTGTAGCAACCTTCATCGGTAGCCCGGAAATGAACCTGCTGGATGCACAGCTCCAACAAAACGGGGCAGAAAATCAGGTTCTGTTTAATGGTGCCAGCTTTCCACTCAGTGCTATCAAGCTGGCGAAAGCGCCCACCGATTCCAACATTGTTCTTGGGGTTCGCCCTGATCACCTTCTTCTCTCTCATCAGGCATTTAAAGATGTACCGTCACTGGAAGCGAAAGTGACTCTGATTGAGTATTTGGGTCAGGAGAAACTGATTAACCTGACGGTTGGGGATATCGACATGTGTGCGCTGGTTTCCAGTACCACGTCCTTTTCTGAGGGGCAGAGCCTGTTCGTCAGTTTCGATATGTCTCAGGTCAGTATTTTTGACAAGGCAACTCAGGAAAACCTCCTGCCAAATGGCGGTTCTTCATCAGCAAAACGGAGCGCAGCATGAACAAAGAAATCGTATTCACCGCCCCCAATACGGCTGAATTATGGGAATTTGAACTCCCACCTTTAGGAGAGACAGAAATCCGGGGTAGAACGGTGTGCTCTCTGATTAGCCCCGGTACAGAAACCGCTTGGTTTACCCAAGGGGAATATCCGTTGAAACCGGGGTACGCCGCAGTTTTTGAAGCTCAGGAATTGGGCAGCAAGGTTAGCAGCATCAAACCGGGACAACTCGTTTTGTGTATGGGCGGACATCGCTCTGCACAACAGTTTGATGAAATGTATGTGGTGCCTTTGCCCAAAGGAATGTCAGCATCCACAGGTGTGATAGCTCGGTTGATGGGCGTTTCCATGACCACTTTGATGACCACAAAAGCCAGACCGGGCGATAAAGTGATTGTGTCTGGCGCGGGCCCCGTTGGTTATCTCGCCGCTCATCAATGTAAATTGGCTGGCTACGACGTTGCAGTGATAGATCCCAATCCGCAACGCCGTGAAGAAGCGATAAAAAGCGGGCTTAATGCTTTGCCTTCTTTCCCTCTAGAGGATCCCGATTACGCGAAAAAAGTCGCGCTGGTGATTGACTGCTCCGGTCACGAAGCCGCCATACTCGATGCGTGTCGAATAGTACGCAAAAACGGCGAAGTCGTCTTGGTAGGCGTACCCTGGAAAGCCAACACCGACATGCTGGCTCATGCGATTTTGAATGAAGTGTTTTTCAACTACGTCAACCTTCGTTCTGGCTGGGAATGGGAAGTGCCTTTGCTTTCAAGGGACTTTGTCTGGGAAGAGCTTTACGAAGGTTACAATAACGCACCTTACAGTACCTTCGATGGGTTCAAACGTGCGCTTAAGTGGTTGTCTTTAGATGGGGTAATTCCACTGAATGATCTTACTCAGGATCTGAAAATGGACGATCCTCAAGCCATATACAGTGACTTGGTCAGTGGCAAACTCACTAAGCCGTTCAATGTGTTGAACTGGTAACTTCTCCCCCCACCTCAAAGTATTTTGAAGTGGGGGTTTGTAATCAGGGTATGCCAACCTACTGAACGGGTTGCCCGGTATGTCCGTCCATTCCACCTGAGATTGGCAGGTTCACCCCGTTGCATGAACGGGAGGCTTCAGTTGCAAGGAAGTACATGGCTTCAGCGACTTCATCAGGAGTACAGATTCTGCCAAGCGGGTTTTTTTTGTTGAACAGATCAATCACATCATCTGGATTCGCCAAAAACATCGGGGTCGCGCAGGCAGAAGGACAGACGCTATTCACTCGAATATTGTACTTGCCATAGTCCAGCGCCATGGCTCGGGTCAGGTTCACCACCGCGCCTTTTGCTGCGTTGTAAGCCGCCATGCTGTAATCACCGTATAGCCCAGACACCGACGCGGTGTTCACTATGGTGCCTCCCCCATTTTCAATCATGTGCGGTACAAAGCTTCGGGTCGTCAGAAAAACAGATTTAACGTCCACATCAAAAATCGCATCCCAGTCCTCTTCAGACGTTTCGTGCAGTTCACCACCACGCCAGATCCCAGCGTTATTGATAACACAATCTACGTGCTTGGCGTTTTCCATGGTAAAGCTGGCGAGCTTTTCTACATCATCACGCTTACCGATGTTACAGCAGTAAAACCAGACGTTTTCATAACCTGCTTCTTTGAGCTGTCTGATGTGCTCAGCACCCGTATCCTCACTAATGTCTACCATAACGACACCCCAGCCTCTTTCCAGGAAAAGCTTGGTCGCACTGAGCCCCATTCCTGAGCAGGCACCTGTAATTACTGCATTTTTCATTTTGCACTCCTTTGCATTAGTAAATGATCAACAACCAATAATTTAAATTGTAACTATCTAGTTATATACCTTGAAAATAAAAAAAGCAATGCGCAAAAATTAGACAAGGTATGTCGCTTTTCAATATTGATCAGCATGAGTGTTTAATGCAGTTACTCAGTCACCTTCAGCAATTATGTTCCTTCCAAATCACCACTGTGGAGTAACCCCGCGAGATAACTTTGCTTCTTCATAACAAAAGCAATAAGTGCCGAATCAAAATCTTTGGCTACTGCCTCTTTAACGGACGATCTTGTAGCCAGTATCTCTCGCAATTGCCCTACTTTCTCAAGCCCATCAAACAAGTCGTTGCTCATGCGCTGTTCAAAAACATCAAAGTAGCGAAAAACGGGAGCATAAGCCGCATCAACAAGCATGAATGCTGTTCCTGAAAAATAAGGACCAGATATCACCTCTTCAAGCGTTTCAAAGCGGCTGCGCAATTGTTGCCTGGCGTGGTTGAAAGTTGCTCTGTCTTTGGCTGAATAGTACTGCCCTATCGCATTTAAGGTCTGTGAGGCAAACTCTATCCATGAGCGGTGTTTTGCTCGTGCCAATGGTGTGTTAGGCAACAAGGTGCCACCTGAACTGTCATTGAGAAACTCACAAATGACCGCCGATTCAAAAATAATATGCTCTTTATCTAGTCGCAATAGAGGGACTTTGCCATTAGGTGAAAGTGCATTAAACCAGTCGGGTTTAGCGGAAAGGTCTATATCTGTACGAGTAAAAGGTATGCCTTTTTCCAGCAGTGTAATCACAGACCTTTGCACATAAGGGCACAGTTTATAACTAATGAGTTCTAAGCTTTCAGTTTGCATGGTTTACCTCCGTGGTAATAGCGTATTTGCCACTGCGAATGTCAGGCAGTGGATAGGTTCAGCAAGCGTTACCTTGGTGAAATATTCATGAAGGCTTCCTGTTTGATGCCCACAATCAAAGCTTACAAATTGCATTAATGCGTCGGTAGTTGTAATTTTTGCATTAAACAACTGCAAAATTGCAATCATGGACTGGAACTCACTCAAGACGCTGACCTACGTATCCCAAAACGGCTCAATTACCTCAGCCGCTAAGGCTTTAGGGGTTAACTACACCACGGTGTTGAGAAGAATCGAGTCTCTGGAAAAAGAGGTTGGTGGCAAGCTTTTTGAACGTGGCTCGAAAGGATACAAGCCAACTCCGCTGGCAGAAGAAGTATTGGCGCTGGCATTTTCAATGCAGGAGAGCGCAGAGAAAATTGAGCGTCATATCGTCGGAAAGGAGTTTTTACCTAAGGGAATCGTGAAAATTACGGCTCCGTTTAATATTACCAACCATTATTTGCCTCCGGTCTTAGCTTCCATTACCCGTGACTATCCCGATATCCGATACGAAATTCTGTCTAGTAATGATTTATACAACCTTAACTCCCGAGTCGCCGATATTGCGATCAGAGCCACCAGCTCTCCGCCTGAACACTTAATAGGGCGAAAAGCGGCAACTATTCCTTGGGGAATGTTTGTTTCAAAGCAGTTTGAGAACTCCTATTCCGCCTTACCTACTTTAGAAACACTAGCCGACTTTCCTTTAATTGGTGGTATGGGGAACATGCTTAACCTGCCTGCTTTTTCTTGGCTAGAAGCCCACTTTTCTCGTTCTATTGTGATGCGGTGTGATGAGTTAACCGCAATGTCTTATTACGCTCAAAGCGGACACGGCATTGCCTTTTTGCCCGTTGACCAGCGGCGGGAAGGACTGTTAGAAGTCGCCGAATTTGAACCTGGGAAAACCAGTGATCTATGGATACTTACGCATCCGGACTTACGTAAATCAGAGCGTGTCCGTATCGTCTCGCAATATCTTGTGAACTACTTTAAAGCGATAAACTTTGAAACACCCTCTAGTCCCAAATGAACCATGGGGCACCTAATTTTGAATGGTTTTATACTTGGCGAACATTGCATCTTGAAGCCATTTGACTATACCTTTTGCTTAATTGTGTATACCCTCTTCGCCAAACAAAAAATAGGGATACCAGATGCATACTGAAACGGAACTTGCCACCATTGCCATCGTCGATCAACAACTCGACGCCTACAACGCTCGTGATATCGAAGCTTTCGCGGCAACCTATCACGATGATGTGGAAATACACTCTTTCTCTCAAGGCTTAATGTACACAGGAAAAGATACGCTGATTGAGCGCTATGGAAAGAAGTTCGCCAGCCTGAATTACCTGAATGCCAGCTCACTTAAACGCATTGTTCACGACTGTTTTCTGGTGGATCATGAACTGGCAGAATCTTCCAGTCTGCCTTCTTGCGAAGTGGAAAACAGCGTGAAAGTTATCGCCGCTTATGAAGTGGTAGATGGACTGATTAAGCGTGTCACTTTTATGGGCTGATGGGCTTTAGGGCAAATACACTCTCAGCCTAATAGACAACAAGAGAATAGGTGATCAGCGCCTGCGCTCCGTAGTAGCTGGTCATCAATATTTGCTGAGCATAGCGCCCTGCACTTCTAAATCGATCCATAGCTAACACAAGATCCGAAACCATAAAAACAATGGCACCCACAAATGCCGCTTTGGCTGCGAGAGAATGATCCTGTAACCACCAGGCTCCTGCCGCCCAGGTCATCTGAACAATCACCAAAATGTAAAACGCCACAGGCAGCTTAAGCTTTCCAAGCGAAGGGAGCAAAAGCAGATACACCATGATGCCTGCCGAAAATAGCACGGCTGGCAACCAGGCAGTCATACTGCCCTCTATCAGACTCCAAAAGGCACATCCATAGGCGACATGGGCAATAAAGAAAGACACCAGCCCGGCGATAAACCTGTCTTTCGGTTGCATTAAAAACACGTCACCAATAGCAGAGAACGCGAGTCCAAAAGCAATAAGCCAGGCAAATGGGTAAGTTTCTGAATGCGTTGCAGCGAGCACCAGAAAACAAATAACAGGAAGTGGTTTGCTCAGATAAAAAGCCCAGCTACGGGCTTTGGAAAGAGTAAATAAATGAATGACTGCCGCCAGCAGCGCAAATGACCAAGTCACAATAAAGCCCTGACCTAATGTGCCGTCATTTCGTTATACGCTTTGATAGCGTGGAACTTTTCTATCACGAGAATGTAATCTTCGCGGCAAATGGTTTTGTGAAGCCCTGTATCCAGATCCTGTGTTTCTGGGTTACCAGATTTCACAATAGCGCGTAATTCATACACGGGTGACTTAGCGTAGGTGTACCAGAAAACCAATAAGAATATAGGCAAACCTGCGTACAGAGGGTGGACAAGAAGACCAACAAAACTGAAAACAAACGCAATCAGCAACGCGCGTTTCATTTTGTCTGAGGTGGTGTAATCCTCAACATAAAGCTCTTCAATCTTTTCTATATCAATCACAGAGTCACCGACTTTCAACCCTGCAGAAGTCATACTAGGAACGTCCACTTTTTTAAACATCAAAACATCCTATTTCAACGTAACCTACTTGTTCATATCTGGCATTTTGTGAGCCATTAACCTTTATAATTTTAGGTATATTTTACGGCTCAAGACCAAGAGGAAATAAAAGTTAACATATAACTTATTGATCTGGTGTGCACCAGATTACAAAACCATCAAGAAACTGGCGGATTTCTGCGCTTTATCGCAAGATTTTTAACCATCACGGTTATGGAATTGACTTCTCACATCTCGCTGTAATAAGAATTTTTCCCAGTAAACCTACGGAAGAACAATCACACCCAAAGGTTCAAGGAGTTGTTCTTGTTGCCACTCGCAGATTTTCACACCATTTAAGGAAATACGCCTCGGATCCAGACCATAAAGCTCCGTATGAGTAAGATCGCAATGCTCAAAACGGAATTGCGACCACGCATCTTCTGAGAACTCGCCTCGCGACAGATCCGAGCCTTTAAAAGAAGCCCCATTGAGGTTAGCACCTGTCCAGCGATTCTCAAAAAGGTCGCACTTCTCAATACAGGCGTTTTCAAAGTTCACGTAAGAGAGGTTGCAACCCGTTATGTAAACAGAGCAAAAGTAGACCTGATGACTCACGCGGTTTGCAAAGTTGACCTTCAGGAAATTCGCACCTTTCATGTCACATTGTCGGAATTCAGTACCGAGACAGTTGGCACCTGTAAACTGCGCCAATGCCAGCTGACAGTTTTTAAAACTGGCGTCTTTCAAATTGGCATACTGAAACTGACAACCTTCGTGTGCCCCTGCCTGAAAGAACTGGCAATCTTCAAAAAGTGCGTCGGTTAAGTCGGCACGTGAAAAGTCACACCTTTCAAAGGTGCACCTGAAAAATCGATACTCCATCATTTCATTTCGGGCAAAAGACTCTTCAGTGAAGTGCTGTTCGATAAATTCCATTAGGGCTCTCTCAAAAACTGAATGTGTCGCTAAACTAACACTCTAACCCTTTGAAAAACAAACATTTTAAAACCTTAAAAAACAAGAACTTAAAAACCCTCAAAATCGCCAATTTAAGGCACCTAGAAGGCTCTCTAAGCCCTCTGTTTTTAAATAATCGATAGCGCATATTCAGAAAAAAGTTATTCGCGGCTCATGCACAATCAAAAAATCGCGGGGTTGCTCAAGAATTCTGCTCAAGATGTATACTCAAGTGACCTCAAGATGCAGGATTCAGAGCCTCATATTCTGTTTCAGTTCAAGGAAAAGGAAAAGGACGCAGCGGAATGACGCGTCCTTTCCAAGTTCTTTGACGACGAAATGGGACAGAATATGAGCTCCCAAGGGCGAGTTTAACTGGCTTTCATACTGCGTTACCGATTCTTGATTTAGACCCACTAGATCTTCAAATCGGTGTCTTGTCTGAAAAGCCAGTTAATTCTCGCTGAACCAAGTATCTTGAGATTACTTGAGTATAAAAATAAATAACCTTGTTACACACCTGATACAAACTGTATGGTATTCGTAAACAAACAAAAAAGTTCAGGGAAGATCTATGCCCCAAAAGAAAGTTCTGGTGCTTTTTGCACATCCGTCTCATAAAAAATCTGAAGTGAACATCCCGCTGTTCCGAGCGGCTCAACACGTTGAAGGCGTCACTTTGGTCGACCTCTATCACGAATACCCTCGCTTCAACATTAATATCGACCGGGAACAACAAAGACTGCGAGATCATGACATTGTGATATTTCAGTTTCCTCTGTATTGGTACTCGACCCCTGCCATTCTCAAAGAGTGGCAGGATCTGGTGCTGGAATATGGCTTTGCCTACGGCTCTGAAGGTAAAGCTCTTCATGGAAAACATTTTATGTGCGCCATTACTGCCGGCGGCACTGAAAGCGCTTACTGTACCGATGGATACAACCACTTCACCATTGGCGAGTTACTCCAGCCTCTGGAGCAGATGTCGTCTCTTACCGGAATGAACTACTTAGCTCCGTTCGTTCTGTTTGGCTCGCGCACCGCAGCGGAAGAAGGAAGGATCGAAGGGCACACCAAACGATATCAGGAACTGCTTACCGCTCTGGTGGAAGACGAGATTGATATGGATAAAGCAGCAACCGCATCCAAAATTACCAACGACTTATCACCGCTGCTTAAGGAGAAGGCGCAATGACCAGTTATTTTCTTCAAGCCTTTATCTACCTGATTGCCGCGGTGGTCATGGTTCCTATCGCCAAAAGGCTCGGCTTAGGCAGTGTGTTGGGGTACCTTATTGCAGGCGTCATCATTGGTCCGGTTATTGGATTAGTTGGTGAAGAGACAACGACGATTCAGCATTTTGCAGAGTTCGGTGTTGTCATGATGCTGTTTTTAGTTGGCTTAGAGCTGGAACCCAAAATGCTCTGGTCGATGAAAAACAGGCTGATCGGATTGGGTGGTCTGCAAGTCGGTTTAACTACGGCTGCCGTTATGGGCATTGCCCTTTGGCTTGATCAACCTTGGACTATTGCACTCAGTATCGGCCTCATTTTCGCGCTCTCTTCTACCGCTATTGTTCTGCAAACTTTCAATGAGAAAGGTTTGTCTAAAACCGAAGGCGGACGTAATGCCTTCTCGGTATTACTTTTCCAAGATATCGCCGTTATCCCAATGCTGGCGTTTATTCCGTTACTAGCGCTGCCGGAACTGGTTGAAAAAGCGCAAAGTGCAGCGCAAGCAGCAGCTGACCATCACGAAGAAATGAGTCTGGTGGCGGGTTTACCGGGCTGGGCTTACGGGCTGGTGATCATCGTTACTATTGTTGCTTTGGTCGTCGGCGGTCACTTTGCTAGCCGGCCTCTGTTCCGGTTTGTAGCAAGTTCCGGGCTGCGTGAAATCTTTACCGCTACCGCGCTGATGCTGGTCGTCGGGATTGCTGCACTAATGAGCTTGGTCGGGCTCTCCCCTGCTCTTGGTACGTTTCTCGCGGGTGTGGTGTTGGCAAACAGTGAGTTTCGACATGAGCTGGAATCCAATATCGACCCGTTTAAGGGGCTGTTGTTAGGTCTTTTCTTTATTACCGTTGGTGCTGGTATTAACTTCGATATTCTGGGTAACCAGTTCTTTGCCATCATAGGCATGACTATCGGGGTCATGCTGCTCAAAGCCTCGGTGCTATTGGTGCTGAGTTTATTCTTTGGCATTCGAGCCAGCAACCGTTGGTTGTTCTCACTCAGTCTGGCTCAAGCGGGTGAATTCGGTTTTGTTCTGCTGAGTTTCACGGTGCAAAGCCACGTATTGCCAACCGAACTGGCGCAAACTTTATCTATGGTTGTTGCCCTGTCTATGTTCCTAACACCGGGGCTGTTCATTCTGTTTGATAAAGTGATCGTGCCAAAATACATCGACAATGAAAACAGCCGTGCCGAGGACGATATTGAGGAAACGGGCAAGGTCATTATTGCTGGTGTCGGTCGTTTTGGTCAGATAGTTAACCGACTGCTGGTGAGCAATCACATCCCTACTGTGGTTCTGGACTGCGAGGCTTCTCAGGTAGATAACCTGCGCAAGATTAACACTAAGGCTTACTTTGGTGACGCCACTCGCCCAGACTTGCTGCACACGGCAGGCATTGAAGAATCCAAGCTTTTGGTTGTGGCGATGGATGCCCGAGAAAGTGCGGTTGAACTGGTGCAGTACGTGAAACACACCTACCCGAAAGTGACCATCCTTGCACGCGCTTACGACAGAGTTCATGAGCACGCCCTTCGCCAGGCTGGCGCCGATTTTATCGAAAAGGAAACATTCCACAGTGCACTGGAGGTTGGAGCACAAGCTCTGAGAAGCCTGGGCACGCATCCATTCCAGGTGGAACAGCAAAAAGCCGCCTATGTCGATGTAGAAAAAGAAGGTTCTGAAGTTCTGTATCAAGCCTGGGTAGAAGAGTCAGACGGAGAACAGCGTTTTGATAACAATTATCTCAAGCTCTTTATGCAGTTAGAGGAAACGCTGAAAGCGTCTTTACACAGTGACCGACGCGGCAAACACGACGTATCTGAACGAAGCTGGACTCCTCCTCCAAAAGGTTACTTAAAAGATTTTGAAGAGTAGCTGATTTCAAAGTCAATTTGCTGATGGAAGCTTTACAAATATCTAGACGGAGTTTTACCTAGCCTGACGGACTCTTTACAAAGTAATCAGTAATATGAGTGTTACCAGCTTGATAGCAATAGAGCTAATCGCTCACTAGCCTCTCGGCGAGTCTCGGATAGCTATCAGGCTGGTTTACCCCAAGAATCTTTTAAGGAGTATTGTTATGAAGAAAGTAACCGTGTTAGCTACCGCTCTGTTACTAAGTTCTACGGCATTCGCATCAACTCAGTTGAACAACAGTGCCACTTCGATAACAACAGAAGGCTTTGCCACGCAGGAGCAGGCAATGAACGCCGGATATACTCTCATGGATGAAATCAACCAAATGACGTCAAGTGAGCTAGTCAAGAAGCTGCCGATAACCGCCTACACTGTCTCTTACAACAGCGTCGAAGTGAAAGACATTGAAATGCATATCGAAGCGTTCTCGAAAAAACGCGGAGAAGTGCAATACCGTGCGGTAGTCGATGTGGATTATCAGTACGAATCCCGTGATAGCTGATTCACGCTAAACCCAAAATCATTCAGATAAAGAAAGCAAAAACCGGGCGAATCACAGCCCGGTTTTATCTATACCTAAGTGGTCTCTGGAAGTCACTTGGCTACAAGTTTATAACTCATCTGGTAGATTGGCCACTCAACTCCATCAAACACTTTAAAGTACGGCGCTTTATCCACGACCTTAAAACCCACCGAATCATAACAACGTTTTGCTGACGTGTTACTGTGAAATACCGCCAATGACACTTCTTCTACCGCAGGATCTTGCCTGATTTGCTGCATTGAAAATTCAACCAGTTTCCTACCTACTCCCTTGCCTCGAATATCCGGATTGACGGCAACTCGGCAAAGGCGGGATTCAGTTGCAGACACACGATTGATTTCGATAAACCCGACCGGAGCTTCATCATCAATCAAAACATAGAATTTAAGATTTTCTTCTTTCGATCGTTGGCAAATTGATTCTGCCGTTAGCGGCCAGTGAAACACGCGACCACCCCAAGCCAAAAATTCATCTCTGGTTCTAAACCATGTAGTGATGGTTTCTGCGTGTTCAGGTTTGAAAGGAATGAATTCCATTTAAATTCCTTAGAACTGTTTTAAGTCTACTTTAACAACGGCAAATCGACTGACCTTAATTGGTCATGGTGTACTCTGGATAGCCAGTGTGCTCGTCCGTTTGTTCACTGATCACTTTAAACCCTTGTGAAAGATAGAACTGGTAACTTGCCTGATTGTCTTTGTAAACCGATAAGGTCAGGGAATCACGACGTGACTTTGCATGCGTAATGAGTTTTTTCCCTAACCCTTGCCCCTGAAAGTCGGGGTAGACAAAAATCGCCGCTAAGCTGTCTTCGTACAACGCATAAAAGCCGACGACATCACCGTTCAGTTCAAACACGTAAACTTCCGACGCTGGAATGTATACGTCTCGCATATTACTTATCTGATCTCGCCAAAAATCAGCTTCAACAAAATTGTGTGCGTCTATGGAAGCGGTCAGCCAAATATCCAGTACCGCATCAATATCTGACTGGGTAAATTTTCTTATCATTATTAACCTCAAATAAACTGACTTGCTATACACACCAATAGCGCTGGAACACCGGAAACAAAAAACTTCTGGTAAAGCACTACATTCTCTTCAAAACGTTCTTCATCAATCTCATCAGCAATTTCAGTATCTACAAGAGATCCTGCCGCATCTGCTGATCTGTTATCTGTATCAGAAAAATCATTAGTCAACGGAGGAAACTTGAACAGCACCATGGCTATTCCCCATAAGACCAAAAGATTGAAAAACGCGTAGTCCGTCCAATATTGAAGACCGAAAAAACCGGTCGAATATTCCAGAATCACAATGAGCGCGAGCACTAGTGTATTGCTGACTATCGCAAAGGTTGCAAAGCCTTTCATTTTTACTCCTTACCGTCATGAAGCTAACCTACGCGCTGCTTAAACTCTGCGGGAGTAATACCCGTTGTTTTTTTAAACAGCTTGGTAAAGTTACTGACGTCTGTATACCCTACCGCAGCTCCCGCCGCTTCAATAGTAATATTTTCCAGTTCTATCAATTGTTTGGCGCGTTCAACTCTAAGTTGAATGATGTATTGCTTTGGTGTGTAGCCCGTCGCACTCTTAAATCGACGTAGCAGGCTTCGCTCGCTCAAGTGACAGTGCTGCGCAATATCTGCCACCGCCAGATCTTGGCTAAAGTTCGCGTCACAAAACTGCTGCGCTTTGAGCACTACAACATCACCATGAGTAAGATCAGGAATAAACCTCTGGTAGTACGCCTGCATCCGGCCTTTAAAATCTAACAGGCAAAAATCTGCGACCTGTTTAGCCAGCTCAAAATTGGCGTACCTCGCCATAACGTGAAGCGCCAGATCCTGAAAAGCGTAAAGCCCCGCAGCAGTCACTATGTCTCCTTCATCCACCAGCATTTCATGGGTGCAGACTTTGGAAATAGAGGGATAATCGCGCTCAAGCTGATCGCAAAGCCGCCAGTGAGTCGTCGCGTATTTGCCATCCAGCAAGCCTGCATTTGCCAGCCAAAACACACTAGCGCAAGAAGAGACAATCACAGCACCAGCGCGGTGCCATTCTCGTATCAGAGTGATGACAGCCTCAGTTTGGAAATCTGGCAGATCGGCAGACAAACACGGAGGAATGAAAATCAACGCATTCCCATCCACTGGTTCTGAGCTTTGATAAGCAAGCTCTCTTACATCAAATTGCTTACTCCCAAACTGCTGATTAGCAATCTGAAATAGATCTTTGACTCCCTGAACCGCCGAAGGCATCACTTCAGGAAACGTCAGTATGTAAATATTCAGTGTTTTCATATTGGCGAAATTTAACCATAAAAAGTCAATTTACGCCATTAAATCATCTTGGCTGTTTATGTACATTATCTCCTGAATTAGCAATCAGTTTTCTTGAAATAGCAATAAGGATTTTCCACATGAACAATACTGCTTTGGTTTTGATAGACATCCAGAACGACTACTTTGAAGGGGGTGCATTGACACTTCAGGGTCCGGTGCAAGCTGCCGAGAATGCTAAAAAATTGCTAGATGCATTCAGAGATGCAAAGCGCCCGGTTATACACATTCAGCATGCTGCGGCATCGCAAGATCTGGGATTTATGATTCCCGGAACAAGGGGGCAGGAGATCTACGCTGGTGTGGCGCCTCATTCTGATGAACCGGTGCTTACCAAACACTATCCCAACTCTTTTTGGGAAACAGCGCTTGAAAACACCTTGCGCGAGCTCGAAGTAGAACAAGTTGTAATAGCGGGAATGATGACTCATATGTGCGTCAGCACTACAACCCGAGGAGCCATGGAGCGTGGCTTTCAGGCGACGGTGATTCAGGATGCCTGCGCAACAAAAGACCTTGAGTTAGGAGAGAAAACCATAACTGCGGATGTCGTGCATGAAACCGCTTTAGCTGAGTTAACCATGCTTGCCGACATCAAGCCTTTAGAGGATTTTCTGGCAGAAATGTAGCCTTAACTTCAATTAAAAAACGGAGCCTTGGCTCCGATTTTTATTGATGAGAATACGTATCCTATTGTGTCACGCGGACGGAAATGCCTAACCAGGAGGAATTTTCTCTTTTGTTGTCACTGGAATCCCATCGCTCAATCTGATCCCAGTGGAACAAAGGCTCTTCCAGGTCAGAATCAAACCATTCGCCACTCGAATTATTGACTACGTAGTGCAAGTTTGGGTAGCTAATAACGGAAATCAATAATCCATTTTCAGGCGTGGAGGAATCAGAGTTCAGGTAGGAAATGGGCACTTCAAGTTTATTCACCAATTCAATTTCAGTTGGGAATGCACCCTGGATCTGTACGTGAGTGTCAGGATCTTTAAACAGCACCTCCGTTTTCAACCCACACTCCTTCAATATATAGAGCATTGCACCAAGCGAATTGTACCCTGCTTCATCTATGTATTCTGGGTTAAAACCTTCCTCAAGAATCCCGGTCACCTGATAAAAATCCATCGCCAGCTCCGTCAGATTGGAACTGTCTTCAATCTGTATACTGGTATTAGAAAAACTTTTATCCACCCGGTTGTAACGATTGAGCGTCAATGGGGAGTGAAATGGAAGCTTATTGAAAGCATAAAGAGTCGCCACCAGACAGTAAGCGCCACAATACAGACTACCTTCAGGTTGCTGCATACTGGGAAGTGAATTCATACGCAAATATTCTCATATTCAAATTGACACACTCAAAGTATCATATGCTACTTAATGAAAACACTGCCTAGCACAAGTTTTCTAACAATGTAACTCTCTATTTCTTAAGCTTAATTTTTAATTTGAACATTACTTTAGTCGGCTTGGTTCAAAGGTCTCATATTGAGGTAAATCTTCATTTAGGCTGTCCCAGTTGGCTTTGGATGTCACGAAGTTATGGGAGATGGGTCTTTCTTCAATGTCAGAATCCAGAATGCCCAGACGAATTCTGATTTTACTCGGGTTTTCATCATTGGAGCTGTAGACAGGAGAGGCGCATCGGGTACAGAAATGGCGTTTTTTACCCGGTTTAACTTCGTAGAAGCCCATCAGTTCAGCGCCTTTGGTGATTTCAAATTCACTTGTGTTGACGAAACCGTTGGTCGCAAAAGCCGTACCACTCGATTTTCGACACAACGAGCAATGGCAATGAATGATGTCGGTTATCGATCCGGAAATGGTTAGCTCCACACCGCCACATAAACAGCTTCCTTTGTACATATTGCTTCCTTATTTTAGTTGTATTGCTCAGGATGAGTAGGCGTAAAGGTTATTCTCTTCACCGTAGAGTGATTGCGTTCCTGTAAGCTCAAAACCAAGTTTGATCAAAAGCCGATTCGAGCTTTGATTGTCTGGCAAAGTGACGGCAAGAATCGTACTGAGATTATGCTCTGTCGATCCGTTTGCTAGCACCGCCGATCCTGCTTCCTCTGCGTAACCATGTCCCCAGTAAGACGACAAAAGCGCATAACCAAGATCAGGGCTCTCCAACTCTGCACGTTTTAGAATTCCGCACATTCCGATTGGGGTTCCGTCTTTCAACGTCACCATGTTCAGTCCAAAGCCATACTCCTGATAACTGGCAATGATGCGCGAAAGATAGCTTTGTGCCGCTTCAATGGTGCGAATTTGTCTGTCGCCGATGTAGCGAATGAAGGCTTCTTCGTTAAGAAGTTGAATGATGAAGTTCGCATCATCCAAATTATAATGACGGATAATCAAATGATCCGTTTCACAAACTATCACCTACCCTGCTCCCTGCAATTTTTATTGATATAAAGGACTTATAACATAGATGATATAAAGGTAACTATATAGCGGAAATTAAAGGACAACACCGCTTTGTGTGGCGAGTTGCTGTTTGAAGAAAACAAGAAGAACAAGCACTAAACCTGTGATCCACATTGCGGTTGGAATTTTGGCTTTGTTCCAGTTTAGAAAAGTAAAGACGAGCCCCATCAGTGGACCTAAAAACAGGCAGCCCAATCCCCAGAGCTTACTTTTACGAAATGCTTCAGTGAGGATAAGAACACTTCCTAGCAGAAACAGGACTAACCCTGAAACAGCCATCAAATCTATCACTACAAAACCTACAAAATACAAAACTTCGGTGCTTCTGGTGAGCACGCAATACAACTTGCTGAGAATTTACCACGAAGATTTGGTAAATCGAGTGCATAGCAACACTTACTTTCAATTTTGCGATGTAGTTTTATAAAAACTCTCAAATCCCTTATAGATAAAGGGATGAGAGAACAAAGTTTAATCAGGTATCCGCAAATTGCTGGCGATATTGATTGGGTGAAATGCTGAGTTGTTTTCGGAAGTGATGACGCATGGTGATCGCATTATCAAAGCCGCTGAGGTCTGCGACTTTTTCAACACTGTAGGTTTTGTTCTCTAACAACGTTTTAGCTTTTTCTAGTCGCTGTTGAGTTAACCAGGCTTTGGGGCTGAGATTAAAACTGCTTCGGAATTTGCGATCAAATGTTCGTCTCGACATGCTGGCGCGAGCGGCCAAGTGGTCCACTTCAATGTTCTCGTTCAGATGAGAAAGCGCCCAGTCCAGCGCTTCAGAGAACTGATTTGGTACAGCCAGAATAGGAGTCTCAACAAACTGCGATTGCCCGCCCAGGCGATGAGCAGAAACCACCAGCCGTCTGGCGACCTGATTGGCGATAGCGTAGCCAAAATCCTGCCTGATGATTTCTAACCCGAGATCAATCGCGGAAGCACTTCCGGCAGAGCACCCTACCTGACCATCATAAATGTAAAGTACATCGTCTATGTAATTCAGATGAGGAAATCGCTTTCTGAATTTATCAGCGTATCGCCAGTGTGTTGTCGCATCGCGTCCTTGAAAAACATTCAGTTCTGCTAGCAAAAATGCGCCAGAACAGAAGGACACAATGCGTTTTCCGGACTCATAAAAGGACTGGACCGACGCCCTTAAAACGCCTGGCATATCATTGCCCTCAGCCAACCAGCTAGGAACGATCAACATATCGTAGCGGTCAAGATCTTGCACGCACTTTGCCCGAAGCGTCAATCCGGCTGTTGACTCCAGTTCCGTATCTTCAAACGTGACCACATCGCATTCATACCAATCGTCAAACTCAGGTCTTGGCAACGCAAACAGCTCGACGGCGCAAGCAAGTTCAAACAAAGCAACGTTTGGGTAACTCAATATAGCAACTCGCATGGTTCTCTCTCCAATGACATGGCTTCTAAGATCTGTTGGTCTTAATAATGGCTGAAAGTTATCGAACTATGACTTATAAGCCAATCGTCAGTCAACCCACCTTCAACCACAATGAGTCATAGGCAAATACTAAGAAAAGGAAAAACTTATGACATCAGCAGTATCAAGAATTCCAGCGGCATCCAGTGAAGAGGCATTGGCGCATTTTGAATCTTTACTTCGCTTCGAAACGGATTGTTGGGATGTGCATCATGCCATGACCAACAACCGGCAAGACTTCGTTTTGCTGGACGTGCGAGGAGAAGTGGTCTTTGAAAAAGGTTTTATTGAGGGAGCGATAAACTTACCTCACTCAAAGATTAACCCGAAGAACTTGTCCCATTACACTGAAGATACGTTGTTTGTGGTGTATTGCGCAGGTCCCCATTGCAATGCAACGGAGAAAGCAGCTATTCGCCTTGCGAAGCTTGGTCGACCAGTAAAGAAGATGATCGGAGGCGTCACCGGGTGGATAGACGAAGGGTTTGATCTAGTTAAATAAACACAAGCAATTAAAACACCTGAGATTTTCACCCAATATCTGATGTTATTCTGAAAGGATTTATCAATTTCGCGACAAACAGTAAGCACTCAAGGATAAATAAAGTTAAGTTAATTCAATAATGATCTAATTATTGAATTTACCACTTGTTCCTTATTAGAAATATGTTAGTTTCAAAATTCGCATTCAAACAACTATTTCCAATAAAGAAATTCAGGGGAACAACATGTCAGATAAAGTAACCGGAAAAGTTAAGTGGTTTAATGAATCAAAAGGTTTTGGTTTTATTGAGCAAAACAATGGTCCAGATGTTTTTGTACACTTTTCAGCAATTACCGGTGAAGGCTTTAAGACACTCGCTGAGGGACAGCAAGTTGAATTCAAAGTATCTCAAGGAGTTAAAGGTCCTCAGGCTGAAGAAATTTCGGTACTTTGATTGATCAGAATTGAACAAGAGCAGCCGCTAAATGCGGCTGCTTTTTTATTAATATTGAGAATAAAACGAAAAACATTAATAAGAAAACTCTAATTTTCATGTTATTAAATAATCAATAAAAAATTTCAACGTCATACCAAAAAATATCTCAACTTCAAGACCCGCATGAATTATCCCAATTTGATTATGGGTAAATAAAAATTAAGACTTCCTCCGATAATAGATGCTCAAAAAATATTCGACGCACTAAACAATTACACACTTAGTTTGAATATACAGCACACTAAAATTGTGACTTTGCTTCATTTTCATAATATAACTGCGTCATATTTATAAAATAACCGAACATTCAGAAATAAAATCTTATGACACTCGGTCTGTCTGTGTCCGCATTCGTTTAATCAGAGGATACAAACCTTGAATATCTCATCGAAACAACAAAAACAAATCGCTTATGGCCTGCTCGCACTTCGCGTGACTGTCGCATTGGTTTTCTTTATTTGGGCTATGGATAAAATTCTGGTTCCCGAACACTCAACCAAGGTGTTTGCTAAGTTTTACGGGCTGGATGTTTCAGCAGGGTTCTCACTGATCATTGGTTTGGTTCAGCTTGTGTTTGTCGCTGCCTTGGCGCTAGGTATTCAAAAATCGACGACCTACTTGCTGGCACTGATTCTCCATGGTTTTTCTACTTTCTCGTCTTTCATGAAATACCTGGACCCATTCAACAACCTTCTGTTTTTCACCGCATGGCCGATGCTAGCTGCATGTCTGGCACTTTATCTGATGCGTGATCTGGATACGATAACCTTAGGGGGCAAGTCGCAGGAAGAGGCTTAAGAATTGAAATATTGCCCTGCTCTGAAGAGCGGGGCAATATGAAGAACGGGTTGACACTACTCAGTTGGAATTGGCAGGTTATGTGCCCGCAAAAAGCTGAGTTTGTCCCAGTAACCTCTTTGGAACATGATCAAACCGCCCTCAACCTTGAAGAATCCACATCCTCGCAAGCCAATCGGATCTTTCCATTCTAAAACTGCCCACTCTCCATCCTGAAAGATATTCTCTACAATGCATACCATTTCTGCCGCTGAGAACTCAGCCTCAAACATGGATTTGATGGCAGCTTTCCCTTCTACGGGTTCATTGGCAACTTGATGATTGACGGCGTTAGTATGGTAAAAGTCAGCAATTTTATTTGCATCACCTTGGTTAAAAGCCTTAACCCATTGTTCTACAACTTTTCTTGGTTCCATAACAAGTTACCTCTGTGACAGTAAAGATTTTTCACTATCCGATATGGCAAGATTGAGTGTCAATACCTGGCAGATTTTTTACTCTGCTTTTTCTCCACCTATTCCGTACATCAAAATTCACACTTACTGTTTTTTGTACCAATACCAGATTATTGGCGTGCTTAACGCCAGGAGTGAAGAGATGTATAACAAGGGTGAGAAATCCAGAGTTGAGTCCATTTTCGAATAAATCACCAAGCTGCTTAGCATTCCGCCCACCCCCACCGCAAGATGCTGGATAGAGTTTTGAGCGCTGATTAAAAACACGCGCTCACGGGCTGGTAAGGCGCATATCAATTCAGTAACAAGCACAAGCGTTCGAGTAGAACTGACAACAACAAATACACTGAATGCGATGGACGCCAATTCGACACTTTTCGTCTGAAAGCCCGAAATAACGGTCACAACCATAGCGATCGACAGCAACAGGATTAAGAGCCCTACATTCCTTTCATTCGCTTTTGTCCGACCATAAAACTGTACTGCGGCGAAAGCCCCTACTCCACTCACGAGGTAACAAATACTGAGGAGATTAGGTGATATACCCAAATTCACAGAAAGCATGACAGGAAATTGAGTGGAAACGGCAAAGGTGCCTAATATCGCGCTAAACGCCAATAGGATAGAAAACCAAGCCGTACGACTTTTTATCGCGTCTGACACTGAAAACAGGTCACTATTTGGAGCTGCGACGTTTGGGATCTGATGTTTATCGCCAGAACGATCAATTCCAAAAAGGAGAATGGAGACGAGCTGTAAACTCACGGACAAAAACTGAAAAGCGAGACGCCAGTTCTCCCCAGATGCCAACAGAATCAGGAGTGGAACACCGACCGCAAGAGCCAGCGGTAACGAACTCATCAGAACCGCAGTATTGCGCTTTTTGTTCTCGTCACCAGACCTCAGAATAACGTAGTTCAGGTTTACCACTGCCAGCGCACCACCAAAAATTCCGGTCAAAATCCTGCACAGAATCATTGTGGTGAAATCATGCACCAAGGTAGTAAAGAAAGTGGTCAGTATGATTCCTGCCAGAAAGAAGAGCATTCGATTCTTCTCACGCCTGATGTTAGAAGCCCCTCTTATACACAAACAAGTTATTGCGGCTGAGATGGAATATGCAGAAACCAGATAACCAGACCAAGCGGTGTCAGCTCCAACGTATGACGTCATTATTGAACTGAAAGGGACAATAGCCAATGCATCAAGACCAACCAGAAAATGTATCAGGAACAGAATGGTCATCTCAAACTGAGGAAGATGGATAGTTTTATTCTTTATTTTTTCTTTCACTTATCGAGCCTTTACTCATGAACGGTAAGAACATTGTATTAACTCACCTCTGGCGATAAAGTGTCGAAAACGAATTTTAGAATCCAATAAATTGGGACAATAAATGATTGATCAGGTAGAACAGCAATGGCTCAGAACTTTTCATTGTGTGTACGAAAATAACGGTTTTAAACAAGCCTCTGACACCTTGAATCTGCCCACATCAAACGTCAGTCGGCATATTGCTCTTTTGGAAGACAAACTCAATACCAAGCTGTTTGAAAGAACAACACGTCGAATCGCCCCTACTCACGCCGGAGACCAACTTTACGCAGCAACTTTGCCTTTGCTTGAAAAACTGGATGACGCCCTAAAAAACATCAGTCGGCACTCACATGAAGTTATCGGACAGCTTAAAATAGTGATGCCAGACAGCTCGGAATTGGCAAAATCAGTGATTGCATTCTGTAAGAAATACCCTTCCATAGAGCTATGCTGCGACACCAGCTTAAGCCCTAAAGAAGATCTGTTTGATGGCTTTGACCTGATCTTAAGTTTCCACAGGGGAGCACTGCCCGACAATAATTGGGTAGCTAAGGAAATCAAACGATGGGAAAGTGTGGTCGTTGCGTCTCCAAACCGGATAAAGGAGTCCTCCCGCCCCTACAAGGTAACGGATTTGAACCATGTTCCCTGCATTAGCAGCCTCACTGCTGCGGGGGGAACACCGTGGATATTCAAAAAACCAGATGGCGAGTTAGTTACTCAAAACGTTAAGTCATCGTTTAAAGTAAACAGTGGAAGCCTGGCGAAATCGGGCGCGTTGGCAGGTTTTGGTTTTGCAATACTGCCCGCAGACTCCTGTAGAAAAGACGTTGAAGCTGGCTTATTGGAAATTGTGACACTTGAATACCAGCCTGACGATCTGGTTCTGTATGCCTACCATGCATCGCGAAAGCATCTACCGAAGAAAGTCTCGATGTTTGTCGAACACCTACAATCTGAAGCGAGTTCGACTAACGCTAAAACTGAATGATCAAGTGTATTGTTAGATCGAAATACCAAACCATACCAACACACTTACCAAGCCAAACACCACCCAGGAAAGGTGCTTCCCTTTTGAGCCAAATAAAGCAATGAGGAAGTGGATAGCGAAAATAATAGCAATAATTTTTCCAATCAGAGGTTTACTGAGATCGGGCTGGGTAAGCGCGACTAAAATAGCCGCAAGCCCAAGCCACGCAACAGATGTGACATGCCATGCAAAGCGAAGGGTCTTCTTGGTGAATTCATCACTGCCAAAAAGCTTGGGAAGGTTGTCTTGCTTAAAAAGCCGGATAAGAATGTAGCGCTCCCCCAGATATGAGTGTGCAAACGTTACGACGACCAGCAGCAACGCCGCCAGATACATAAAGACTTCCATTTCTTCTCCTTAAACAAAAACATAGTCTCAACCAAATCAAACTTCCGTTTGAGACCTTCACTAAATGATTCAGCCCTACGCTATGCATGCCTTTCAGAACAATTACTTAAAATGGCATCTTGCCAATCTTAATTCCAACTAAATCTTGAGAATTACTCCAATGAGTGCAAGATTTTTTTACAATGATATCAACCGAATTTTCACCTGTCGCATATGCCGTCATAGCGACTGTAACCATTTCTTTGAAGTTTGGAGTAGTACTATCAATGGCAAATCGCTTAGTCGTAGCACATCCTGTCATCGCAGATTTATCTCCATTGATGTCGATAAATAGAATACTTTTCGATCCACTGTAATAAACACCAGCTCCAACTATTGTTCTGTTGGTAAAACGCTCAGCAGCCGCAACGCCATTTATAAACAGTAAACCAATGAGTGTGAAAACTACCTTTTTCATCATATCCCTAACCTTGTTAATACGTATTTTAGATAGGCGAATCTCTGTTCGAGTAATTCGTCAAACAGACATAAAATTAATTCGCGAATGGTCGAGCATCGTCGAATATCCAGTAGGATAATCAGTGATACCGCTTTGGGATGTTACAAGATTCTCTGGTTGGCTGGGATAGGAAGTTTTATGTATTTATCTTAATTTTCTTGTAGTTGGGACTTCACACGTATATCGCTATTTCAGTTTTGCTCCGGCTTGAGATACCGTTTTCAACACCTTTCGTCCTTGTTTAGGTTCAGCGGCCAAGATTCCTTTTTCTATAAGCGTCACCTTATAACCGCGACCAAGCGCTGCCATCGCCGTCTTATTGATACAGTATCTGGCATCTAAACCTACGATCTGTAATTCTCCGACATCTAATTTTTCCAGTAGCAGATCCAACTCACCCGTCTCAAATGAATCTTGCACCCGTTTGGTTAAAACATAATCTGGAAAACCGGTAAAAGGCTCGGCGATTTCCGTTCCCTCGGTTCCTGCTATTGCTTTTCCTCCCATGGTTAAACGCGCCAGTACTTTCGTTGAGAGGATGGACCATTCCTGTCGTATTGCAATAACGGGAAATCCTTGCTTTTTTGCGCTCTTCAATTCGTCAATAATTGCTGTCTGAGCATCAGACATTGAACGTTCAGTAAACAGATTTGAGTCCCAAAAGGTTTTTTGAAGATCAACCATTAAAATAGCCGTATTGGGTCGTTCGCCTATAGGTTGCCCTTCGCTGATTTTCCCAATAAGGCGTATACCGTTGGCAAGCCAAGCAACCAGGGCAATAAATGGTAGAGCAATCAGAAACCCTGTCATCATTATCAATCCTTACTCTTAGCTTTAAGCTCATTAACCAAATACTTTACGAGCGAAAGAGCCGCTGTGATGTCTTTTTCAGGTAGGTCCGTTGATATCTCATCAAGGAGCTCTTTCTCCTGCTCCATCACTTGCCTGATAACGTCCCGACCAGACTGGGTCAGTGAGATAAGACTAGAGCGTTTATGCCTTGGGTTTTCAGTTTTTTCAGTGAACCCAGACTTCAAGGTTTCATTGACCATAACCTGAACATACTGGCGATTTATATCGAGATGACGTGCTATTTCAGGAACCGCTAGTCCACCTTGGTTATGCAACACCTCAAGCACAGCACGCATTCGCACCGTCAACCCTGTTCCAGCCAGACCTTTCTCCACAACGACTTCAGCCGCTTGCATCAAAGGGCGCGACGCCCAAATCAATTCATACAGTTCTTTTGTCTTTTTCATGACATCATTAATGCCACATTGACATTAATAATGTCAAATTTTATTGCGCAATTTTCGAACAAAACTAGAAATCCCATCATCTTAAGATGGTAATAATTAACCCTCAGGTAATGGTTGATAAATTTGTGCCAAGGACGCAAGAACAGGGTCTTGAAGAAAGAATATTGGGAAATCGTGATGCTCGGATGTAGCCCAATCCGAGCATCAACATAAAGAGGCTTTTGGAATTGATGGTTTGAAGCGATTCAGCTTCAATCCTGATTTAACCCAAGTTCTTTCTGCTTGGCTTTGGTTAACCCCAGAGAGACGATTCGGTAGGACTCCTTGATGTAGTAAATCAGTTCTTCGTCTTTCTCTTTAGATGTGTCTGTCTGTTGAATCCACTTCATCCCACGGTTGGCAAAGTAAGGAGCAGGACGGTAGCCTTCGTGATCACTAAGAAAATCAAAGTTGTTATTTGAGGTTTTGAAAATATAAGCGGGCTTTTTATCTTCACCCCAGCCTCCAATGGCAAATACCTTGCCCCCAACTTTCCAGACATGTGAATCGCCCCACTGAATAACGTGGGTCGTTGCCGGTAAATCACCACAAAACTGATTAAATTCTTCGTAAGTCATGGTCGTGTCCTCATTTTATATCGAGGATCACAAAGGCAGGAGATATTGGCAAGGCTGTATGCCCAAACCACCTTAAGATGTGTGATTTAGAACTCTATATTCTGTTACCGCTCTGAGGGAAATAACAGTGGATTAAAACCCCAAACAAGGTGCTTGGGGTTTCATTTTTTACTTTAGACAGATCTTGACCGTTAGTATCCTAAACCTTGGCATACGCTGGAATTCACAGCGAAACCGCATTTCAGGATCTGGTACGAGCGTTGGATTTTTTCATCATGCGGAAAAGATTCCGCCAGCACAGTGTATGCGTCCAGCGCCTCTTTCTTTCGTCGACTGTTGTACAAAGCCCAGGCTTTCATTTCGATCAGCTCGACTTCCTTTCCGAAAATAGCTTCGTACTGTGAAATGCGAAAGAGCGTTTCGTCATACTCTTTTTGCTCAAAGGCATAGTAGACCTGCTTTAACGCAATCTGCCTGTCGATTTTACCGCGCTTTTCGGTGTCGTTGATTTGTGTGGCGATCATCTCTGCTTTGTCGGTATATCCCGCATGTTCCAGAGACAGCATGTAACCGTATTGAGTCAGATCCCAGTCCTCATCAGTTGGTGGCAACGTCGCGAGGGATTGCTCAAACGCCAGTGCTGCTGAGATAGGTCTTTGCAATTCGTACAACTTCCAACCTTTCAGAGCGAGCTCTTGCGGTGATAACGTCTCTTTATCACGCAGTGCTTCCAAACAAGTCTCAGGGGACGATTCGCATGCGAGGTCTATTTCTGCCCCTTCTCCAAAATCGAGTTTAGCGATCTCAGAAAACTCTTTCGCCCAGATCTGTTGTTCGACGTGCAAACGCTTTTGTTCACCTAAACCTTGTAGGCTTAAAAGTTTACCTTCCACACGTTTTGAGGTTGCGCCCCCCCAACCAATAGCATTTTCAAACCACTCTAATGCCTTTTCCGGCTGACCGCTTTCCAGATACCTCCAGCCCAGAAGCTCGGCCAGCTTGGCATCCTGCTTACCTGCAACGCGTCGTTCAGACTGGTCAAGATTGTTTTCATCGATGCGGACAAACGTCTGCTTTTCCGCATTTAAATCTCTTTGAATCTTAGCTCCTGATTTTGCATCGTAATTAGGGCTGGACTGGTATCGAGAAAGTACATCAGATTTTGCCTGCCCTGATGTCCAGCTCAGCAGTTTTTGCGTAGTGCTGAGTTCATGCCCCGAGCAGTTATCCAGAATGTTCTGGAATTTCGCGCGGGCGTTTTTTCCATAACCCGTGCTCACTTCGTTTTTCAGATCCAGCCACAGCCACTGAATGCGATCGCAACTCTGCCATTCGGGATGCTCATCAATAAGATCCGTCGCGCCTGCGGTTTTCCTTTTGGCTACCAGAGTATCGAGTTGTTTCAATGTCTCCTGATAGGTAAGTTCCCCACTCAATTCTGGAGAAATGGGTTGTCCCTGAACTGCTTTCTTTGTCGCTTCCCATCCTTGCTCATTGAGCATGGTCCAATATTGGTTTTCATCAAAACCTGATGTTGTTTCTTCGCTCACCTCAACCACAATACGATCGTCAAATAGCGTAATATCCGGTTCAACCTGGCTGTATACCGGGCTGGTCAGTAATGCGGTGATTGCCAGATAATGTCTCATTGGCAGAACCTCTCGTTGTAGGCGATATGGGAAAGCAGCACCAGGCTGTCTGAATAATAATCCTTACCTTCTGGTCGAACGGTAATTCCCTTATCACGGATTTTCGGATTACTTGCGGCTTCAACAAGCTGTGAAATTGCAATCGCGCCTTTTGGTGGCGGGTAAGGTGCCGTTTCTCCGGTATTTACGTTTACCCAAGCAGCATCGCTATTTTTTAACCAGTTATTGAACATCCAGGTCACTCGGTGAGGTCTTTCTCCCCAGATCAGATGCAGTGGAATCCGATAATTTGAGTAGCTGAACTGAGGCTCAAACTTCTTCGCTGGCTGCCAACCTCCCTTACCTATTTCCAGCCAGTCTGGCGGCAATAAATGGTGTCCATACAGGTTCTTATTCAAGATATCCATGCCACTGACCGAGAGGTGATTCCAGGTCGAATCGAATTGGCTGAAATCGTCAAATGCCGGGAATACCCAATACGCAAGGTTGGCAATGGTTTTGTCGCTGAACTCGAAGCCATAACCACCCGGCAATAATATGAACTCACCACGTGTGTCTTTTAAGTGCGATTGCTCTAACTCATTGATGATTCGTTTTGCTTTGGCGCGGTACTGGTTTCCCGACCAACGCTGTTCCGCTCGCAACAAAGCCCATGCAATCAGAATATCGCCATCACTGGCGTTGTTTATGTCTGGGACATGAGGCTTCTTCGGCTGCCATTTCCAGGAAAACAGATCATCTTGTTTGCGACCGAGATTCACCTGAGTCCATTCCCAAACACGGTCAAAGGTTTTCTTGTCACCGAAGTGTTCAGCGATGAGCATTCCATATCCCTGCCCCTCGCTGTGTGAAATATACCGATTGCCGTTATCAACGACTCTTCCTTCACGGGTTACAAAATTCTTCTTGTAAGTGGTCCACATGGATTTGTCGTTGCTGCACGCTGGCGACGCAATAGTATGACCGCTCAATAAGAGTAACGAACACCCACCTAATTTAATCGCTTTTAACCGCATTTTCGCTCCTCCAGATAGCGGGTAACCACGGCTGACATCAGCCAGATGATGAGCAGGGCAGACAATGCCAGACCGACAGGGTATCCAATGAATACGGCGGTAATGAACTGCTGAATATTGCTTGAAAAATTCCTTTCGCTTAACACACCTGTAGGCGGTTTTGCTGCGTCACTTCGAAGAAAGCTGTCGAATTGCTGGACGGTGCTTTCCATAAACTGAATTCGATACCAGCCTGTGTCTTTGTCGTGTTTTACGACTGCCTGTGCTTCGTCTGCAAATACAAAAGGCACCTCAGAACTGGCGTATTCACTGTTTTGATCTTCAGCGACAAACTCGAACAACTGCTGTTTAACTTCGGCGATATTACTGGTTTCACTAACCGATTCACTTGATAGGTCCATCGGGTTAAGTGCCACGTGAAACTCTCGCTTCTGCTCGGCTTCGCCGGTCACCATTAGCTTGCTGGACACTTGCTGCGTCGAATGTGAAACGTAGCCGAGTAGTCGCCACAATTTGCTCAGTTGCGCGGGGTTTGAATCATCAACGGTAACCTGCGCCAAACTGCCATTTTCGTTCGCCAGAGCCAATAAATCAGCGGCGGAAACCTGATGGCTCTCTGTTGGAATAAAACTGACCCATGACCCCAACTTTAAGTTTGACTTGTCCGACATGAATGCAGTGAATCGGCTTTGCTGATCGCGGATTCCAACCGGACCATGCACCTCAACACTGATTTTATTAATGCCCGGCTTGAAATCTCGCATCGGGATGTTCAGCCGATAGTGCTGAGAATCTCTCCAGTAACTCGATCGCAAAGGCAGGCTGCTGGTAAAGTTTCCGTTTACACGCAACACCATCGAGCCTTGCCCAGGATCAACGCGAGTGTGGGAAAGCAAAAGGTTTATCTGAGCCTTGTCTTCCCCGCTGAAAAGAATGTTGCTTGGCATGATGATCTTCAGATCCAGCGGCGAATCCGTAAGGTTAGTCTGAGATGTAAACAGAGAGAGCGGGTACTCTGTATCACTGCTCAAGATGCGATTTTCCGTCAACGCATTCTCAGCCACGACAATATGGGGCTGCTTTGGAAGATGGTGATTGCTTTGCGCAAAATACTCCGCGGCTTTGCGCACCTCTCCATCATTTTCACCCGAAATAATCATCAACCATTCTATGCCCTTCACTGAAACATCGGTGCTCAGGAAAGGGCCACTGATTTTCTCGTAGAGATCTTCATCTAACCAGCCAGTCTCAAGCAACCTGTCTTTGTTGCCGAACACGATGGTTGGCCCGGTTAATGGAGTGATTCGATTTGAATCCATCGCATAGTCAAACTGGTTATCGTCCCTGCCACTTTTCAATGTCCACCCCTGAACCAATGAGGAAGCGACGTTCAGCGAATATGCGCTGTTTTCTTCAATCAAAGACACTAGATGGATAGGGAAATGGCGATTTTGTCCGCTTTGAATCATCTCCTCAAAAGAATGCAAGGTTTGGATGCTTGCCCCTAAATCTTGAGAATAGGTCAGCGTATAGTGCGACTGCTCCAGATTCAGAGTGGTTTGCAATGCCGATGAATCAAACGAAGCCGGTTCTTTATCCAGCAGGTGCTGAACACGCAGTTTGATGTGCGGATTCTGTACGGAAATCAGCTCAGGCGGAATTTTAATATCGACCGTTTGAAGCCGGTTGCGCTGCCTTAGCTCAACATTCGCCAGTTTCCGATTTCCGGCAGCAATCCAAAGAAGCGTGCGATCAATCTGATTATTGTTATACAGAGAAAGTGCCAAATCTACCGATTCAACTTTTTGCCCATCTAAAACGGAAATCGGAATGGTGATGGTCTGGCTCTGACCTCTCAGAACCAAGTCACCTGTTTTGTCTGTCGCATAGTGCAATGGCACTTTGATGCTTTTTTCGGCGTATACCAATGGTGCCAGAATAAGCATGAATAACGTCATTAACCTATTCACTTTGAAGTTCCTTTCTTCCTTGATAATCCGATGTTTTGACTTTCTGTTTCACCGACGTTGTCAGTACTCGGGTGAGGTGGTGACATGCCAGAGAAAACAACCCGACAACAGAGGCAATCACGCCACGTTTCAGGCTTTCTTCATACTGCCTGCGTTGCTTCCATCGACTGCTTTGTCCATATGCCTTGGCGTACTGTACCTGCATGTCTTCTGCCAACTGACTGGCGAGTAGACAGCTGATCTGATGACCCTGAGGTCCGTTCTTCACCGATACCACTCTCATGTTCAGATTTACAAATTTGTAGTGAGGCTTCTTACTCTTGGAATAGCGACCACTTTCAGAGAAGTACCCAACATTGATGATGTCACCGCGCTGAACGTCATGCCCTGCTCCTCGCAATGTGAGCTTCGCGCCTTTAAGAGAAATGTCATTCAAGGTGGCGTAAATGGTTTGCTCACCCTGCTTGATCACCGCTTTTTCATTCACCAGTAATCTCGGTTCGCTTCGACGTTGTTGCCTTTCCAGCATGGCTCCGAGACACAGCACAATCAGAAGCAGGTTGAAAGTGTTAAACATGATCACCAGCATGAGCTGGCTTTGCTCGGCAGGGAACTGGATGTAACGGTAAATACCCCATATTTCTGCCAATACCACCAAGCCACATAGAGACGCCATAAACGGTGTTAGTTTCGAGAAAGAAACCGTTTGAGTGGTTTCACCTTTCGGCGTCACCACGAAGCTTGGCTTCTTGGGCTTAATGAGTACCGATAATGTCGGCAGGCAAAGATAAATTGACAACGCAGTTTCATAGAGCTCTGAGAAAAATGCCCGCCTTGTTTTGCCAAACAGCCTCTGGGTGATCATAACGCTGATAACAAGGTGTGGAATCACGTAAATCAGAAAGTCTTTGGTGTTGCCGACAAATATCTGTAGATCCAATAGCAGATACAGCAAAGGCGAAATCAAGAACACGGTACGGAATATCGGGAAGAACCAATAAAGCGTGGAATTGAGGTAACAGATCCTTTGTGGCAACGATAACCCTTTTTTGAAAAGCGGGTTGTTGAGTAAGAAGATCTGAATCATTCCCTGCGCCCAACGGGAACGTTGAGTCACGTAAGCACCAAATGTATCAGGAGATAGCCCCGCGACCATCGCCATATTGAGGTAAGCACTGCTCCAGCCATTCGAGTGAATGTTCAGTGCGGTATCGGCATCTTCAGTAATGGTTTTTGTTGAAATTCCACCCACCTCTTCCAGTGCAGCCCGACGAATCACCGCCGCGCTTCCGCAGAAAAAGCATCCATTCCAAAAGTCCATGCCCACCAGCGTTTTGTTGTAGAACATTTCATTTTCTGACGGGACTTTGTCTTCAATGCCAAGGTTTCTTTCCACCGGACCGGGTGTAACAAAGAAGTGTGGCGTTTGCACAAAACCAAGTTTGGAATCCTGCTGGAAAAGCCCGATGGTATTCATCAGAAAGTCTTTTGTTGGAACGTGGTCCGCATCTAAGATCAAGATCAGTTCGCCGGACGTCTTACCCAACGCATGATTGATGTTCCCGGCTTTTGCCTGCTGATTCTTTTCTCGTGTAATGTACGACGCACCCACTTCTTCGCAAAACGTTTTTAGGGCAGCGGCTCTGGATCGAGCTTCTTCCGCTGCGTCTGCATTTTGGTCGTTTAACTTTTGCTGGGTTCCACCATCATCCAGCACGAATACACGAAATTCCCCCGGGTAATCAAGACGTGATGCCGCCAGAATAGTAGGTCCCACCACATCCATAGGTTCGTTGTAAGTAGGGATGTACACATCCACGGTTGGAAGGTGTTCATCTTCGCTGATGGGGACTCGTTTACGTTCGTATGGCTTAACTGTGACAAACATGCCCATGATATAAACCAGAATGCCGTAGCACTCTGCGGCAAACAGCAACATGGCAAACGGGAGGTCCAGCCCGCTTTCCCACGGTAAGGTTTCCTGAAATCGCCAGTAAATGTAGCGAAACGAAATAAACGCGCCGATGAAGAGGATAAATGTGGTTGCTCTTGTCGACAGATTTCTGGACAGCAATACGATCAAAACGAACGAACTCGCCGCCAGCCAGAGATGGGTTTCTGTTGAAATATTGAGCGTTGCAAGAACATACAGCGCATAAAGGGCGCAAAGAAGCAGCAGCCCCTTGAATAGCTGCTTCGTGAAGCCAGGATTCATATTAGTATTTCTCTAGAATTAAAGATGGTTTGAAATGGCTGACCCAAGTAAGGCTTTTATCTTTGTCAGATGTGCAATAGCGAGTAAAAATTGAAATCCAGAGCGAATCTTTCCTCGCATTCTGGCGAGCATGCATACAACGTTCGCCACTTTCGGTTTCATTGGCCCAAGACTGATAGGGTCCGAGAGAATTGATAGAAAATGCGCCATTTTCTGTTGGTAAGTTAAAACCAAACATGGCTGGAGGTTGTTCTAGTGGGCGAGTGCCAAGAACTTGTACGACTAGGTTCTCTCCCGGTAAAAAAGTGTCGTTTCCTAACTGAGTCCAGAACCAGGTTTCATTCACTCTGGTTTGTCGAAAACTCTGAACGACAGGAACATTTTCAATAAGAATGGGTAACTGGTATTCGTCTATCTTAGTCGGATCGTAAATACGCCCTTGATGCCCTTGCTGAGTAAGCTGACACCCCGACATTAACATGGTGCAGAGCACACCAAGACCAAGATTCCATTTGATTGTCATTTACAATTATCTCATTTGATGGTCGCTTAAAATATGTGCAGAAACACGTATTCAAGCACCAATATTTGGAACAAACGTCGATAATTTTTAAGATCATCAAAATAAAAGTCAAACAAATAGAAAATAAAACTTGACAAATAAAAATATAGAATAATGTCTGGTAATTAATTTATGACTAAATTAGTGAGATCTTGATCATGTTTTTGAGGGAGCGGAAAATTCACGGGTTTTTGATTACAAATAAGTCAATTGAGCCAATTGAAAAAGCCAGCGTTTAGGCTAGCTTAACAAGATTTGTATTGGGAATAGCAGTCAAAGAAATGAGCTCTAAAGGTCAGATAAAGCTTCCCTGTAAGCCTTTACCGCCTGAGGTGATAGGTAGGCATCCATGCGCCTGAATAGCTCTAACAGTTCTTCTCCATACTGTTTCTTAAAGTCGTCGCTAGCCAGCACGAGTTCCAGCTCATTGGCGACAGTGAGCTCACAAAATAAATTCAGGGTTTTGTCGTCAATTTCGATCGATGTCTCATTAAATCGATCGCGAAATTTTATCGATTTTTCTTTATTAAATTGTGGGAAAACATGATCTCTATCACATGAGCAATAGAGGTAAACCAGCGCTTCTTCTTCCTCGCCGATGATCTCAGCAATGTACTTACGCTGATCGAGAGACACCATATTTTCATCAAAACCGGCTGTTCCGTAAGCAGCATGAAATAGACCCGCGGTTTGCAACACCTCCGACGCTCCCCACTGCTTAAGAATGTTTTGAGTGCCTTTTAAGTGCTCCGTCAGAGAACCATTCAAATGCTGGAAATCCCCAGCACCCAGCTCTGCCAACTGTTTAAACTTCTCTTTCATCACAACCCTTCTTCTACCATTTGTATGATCTTGTGTGCTTTTTCAAAATGGTCGAGTTTATGGGTCTGAATCCACCAGGTTGCGGCTTCCATAAGAAGTTCTGGGTCGTCATTTTTGTTGGCAAAAAACGCGTAAAACGAAACGCCTACGTTATCGCCTTTCTGTGAGATTTTCTTATTGCATACTTGCAGAACTTTCTGTCTGAGCGAGTCTCTCATTGTTATTCCTTATCTACTGACGTTGAATCTTTATACCCAATATCAATAGCTTATTGCAACAACACTCAGAAATTGATTCGTAATGAAAAGCCCGACTTACAGTAAGTCGGGCTAGTTTCTCGATTAGTTACAGGTCTGAACCATTGTCCAGTAACCCCAGTAATCGCTGAATGGGTTCACGCCATAGTGACGGTAGTTCGCTTCGAATAATGTTCCATTCGCAACAACACGATCACCCTGTTTGTATTGCTTGTAAAGTTCCCAAGCTGCCACATCGGCACATGCGTCTGTTGGCGGCGGTGGTGGTGGTGTTGTGCCTCCGCCATCTGGTGCTACACCGGACTTTTGAGTGATCCAAGGAACAAACTGAGTCACATCGGCAAATGCCGTGGCCGCAACACAACCAGGTTTACCCCAGCTTACTGCCCCTATCAGATAGTAATCGCCACCCGATTGCTTCACGAAAGGACCACCGCTGTCGCCATAACATGCACTTGTGCGAGCTTTGTAGCCACAAATGTTGTCTTTTGGCACGCTTCTACCTGGCTGAGCAATTCGCTGGCTACATTCTGAATTGGAGATGATGTTCAGATTGGTTGCTTTTAGCACGGCGCTCCCTCCAGAAGGGTTACCCGTTACTGTTTGTCCCCAACCTGACACTTTGACGGAGTTACCTACCGAAGCAAGACGCGCCTTAATTTCTGGTGTCGGCAGTTTTGCGATTTTGTATTTTGAGCTGACTGGCGAAGATAATCTTAGCAGTGCAACGTCGCTCCCCGCAGTTACGCTACCTCTCCATCCTTCGTGCACGATGATCTGAGATACGTTATGTGTATCCCCCTGAGAGGTACGTAAGTCAGTAACGCCCACTCGTACTTTGACGTTTCCTGCAGATTTATCATCAATACAGTGCGCCGCAGTAAGAACCCACTTAGAGTCAATCAGTGTACCGCCACAAAACTGTCTGCCACGGCTGTTCGTAAGTGCAACCTGATAAGGCACGGTGGAGTGAGATATTTCCGAGCCACCAATGATTCTTGGCTGAACGTCACTTTCAGCCGCATTGGCATTTGCAATGAAAAATGACCCCGTAACAAGTGCAGACAGTAATTTTAGTTTTCCTTTCATCATTAATATCCTTCCAAAGGATTGATTTTATTTATGCTCTTTCGAGCGTTAACACTTTCAGCGATGAGCCAGTCACTGTGCGGAGCTGGCTCGGTTTAGTGGATTAGTTACAGGTCTGAACCATTGTCCAGTAACCCCAGTAATCGCTGAATGGGTTCACGCCATAGTGGCGGTAGTTCGCTTCGAATAGAGTGCCGTTTGCGACAACGCGGTCACCCTGATTGTATTGCTTGTACAGCTCCCATGCTGCAACGTCGGAACAAGCGTCTGTTGGTGGCGGTGGTGGTGGTGGTGGTGTTGTACCTCCACCATCAGGTGAAACGCCTGACTTCTGAGTGATCCAAGGCGTAAAGTGCGTAACATCAGCAAATGCTGTGGCTGCATCACAAGTACCCGGTCCCCAGCTTACGGCACCAATCAAGTAGTACTCGTTGCCTGAGCGCTTAACAAATGGACCACCACTGTCACCCATACAAGCACTTGTATTGGCGGTGTAACCACAAATGTAGTCGTCGGACACACTCGAGTTGTTACGCTGAGCACATTCAGAGTTAGAAATAATATTGAGATCGGTTGCTTTCAGAACAGGGCTTCCCGCAGGAATTGCAGCAACGTTACGCCCCCAGCCAGATACTTTCACTGAGCTACCCACAGACGCTATCTGAGCTTTAATTTCTGGTGTTGGTAGTTTAGCGATCGCGTATTGGGAGCCGACAGGTGAAGCCAGCCTCAGCAGCGCGATATCATTACTTGATTTGTTACTGCTTCCCCAGCCTTCGTGTACGATGATCTGAGATACGTTATGCGTTTCACCCTGTGATGTACGAAGATCCGTTACACCAACTCGAATTTGAACACTTCCCGCAGAAGCGTTATCCACACAGTGTGCTGCTGTCACAACCCAGTTAGTGTCGATCAAAGTACCACCACAGCCGTGACCACCATTCATAGTCAGCGAAACCTGATAAGGCACTGAAGAGTGAGACACTTCTGAACCACCAATAATTCTTGGCTGAACATCACTTTCAGCCGCGTTAGCGTTTGCAATGCAAAACGACCCTGCGATAAGCGCAGACAATAGTCGTAGTTTTCCGTTCATCATTAATATCCTTCCAAAGGATTGATTTTATTCATGCTCTTTCGAGCGTTAACACTTTCAGCGATGAGCCAGCCACTATGCGGGACTGGCTCGGTTTAGTGGATTAGTTACAGGTCTGAACCATTGTCCAGTAGCCCCAGGAATCGCTGAATGGATTCACGCCGTAATGGCGGTAGTTCGCTTCAAACAGTGTGCCATTGGCAACAGCGCGATCGCCCTGGTTGTATTGCTTGTATAGCTCCCAAGCAGCAGCACCAGAACAGCCATCTGTTGGAGGTGTTGTTGTGCCCCCACCAGCAGGTGTGACTCCAGAGTTCTGAGTGATCCAAGGAACGAATTTGGTCACGTCGGTAAATCCACTTGCTCCAGAACAGGTCGTGTCAGGCGCCCAACTTGTTGCCCCAAATACGTAGTAATCATTACCGTGCTGGGTTGCAAATGGACCACCACTGTCACCCATGCATATACTGTTTTGAGGTTTGTACCCGCAAATGAAATCGCTACTTACAGGTCTTCCTGTAATTTGCTGGCAATCTGCAACAGGCAAGTCAGCCGCTTTCAGTATCGAGCTTCCAAAACCCGACGAGCCACTAAAACGCCCCCAGCCAGAGGCTTTCAATGTTTTACCGGGCGAGGCCAATTGCGCTTTAATTGCTGGTGTAGGCAGTTTGGCAATTTGATATTTCGCATCTACTGGCGTAGCAAGTTTAAGAAGTGCGATATCGTTGGTTAAATTCGAAGAGTTGAATCTTTCGTGTGTGATTACACGCGATACATTGTGCTTTTCCCCTTGGCTTGTTCTGAGATCAGAAACACCAATTCTGATTTGAACGTCGCTCGCAGATTTCCCCTGAACACAGTGAGCTGCCGTTAATACCCAATCTCGCGCTATGATGGTTCCCCCACAGAACTGAGAACCTGAAGGCGCCTGTAAAGCCACCTGATATGGAACGGTTGAATGAGCTATCTCAGATCCTCCGATAATACGAGGTTGCACTGAGTTTTCCTCCGCTTGTACAAATGCGGTACCGAATGTGCTTGCAACCAATACACCGAGTAGTCGTAGTTTCGATTTCATTGTTGATATCCTTCCAAATGATTGATTTTGGTTATGCTCTTTCGAGCTTTAAAACTTGCAGTTGTCTTTGATCTGCAAGCAATACACACCCAGACCTCATTTCCACTTCTGGGGTGTATTTCTTTTCGAAGCTCGAATACTTCGAAAATATCGAGATGTTTCGTTAACACTTTGGAAAGCCAGCTTCGATATGTAGCTGGCAAGAATTGCAGGATCAGTTACAGGTCTGAACCATTGTCCAGTAGCCCCAGTAATCGCTGAATGGATTCACGCCGTAATGGCGGTAGTTCGCTTCAAACAATGTGCCATTGGCAACAGCACGGTCACCTTGTTTGTATTGCTTGTATAGTTCCCAAGCAGCAACACCAGAACAGCCATCTGTTGGAGGTGGCGTTGTGCCGCCACCATCAGGTGTGACTCCAGATTTCTGAGAGATCCAAGGAACGAATTTGGTCACGTCGGTATACGCAGTAGCAGTGGTACAGTTCTTGGTTACCCAACTTGCTGCACCGAATACGTAGTAGTCACTGCCCGATCTAGCAGCTAATGGACCGCCACTATCGCCATTACATGCGCTATTTTGAGGTTTATATCCACATATGAAGTGATCACTTACTGGTGCACTGCCCATTACGCGCTGACACTCTGAGTTAGAAATAACTGGTAGATCCGTTGCTTTCAGAACTGGGCTGGTGTCACGTGAAGAAGTACTGAATCGTCCCCAACCGGATGCTTTCAGAGAATTACCCACGGAAGCTAATTGCGCTTTAATTGCTGGTGTAGGCAGTTTGGCGATTGGATATTTCGCATCAACTGGTGTCGCGAGTTTCAGAAGCGCAATGTCGTTATTTACGCCTGAAGTACCCCAACTTTCATGGATTATGACTTGCGATACATTGTGCTTTTCCCCTTGGCTTGTTCTGAGATCAGCAACACCAATTCTGATTTGAACGCCGCTCGCAGATTTCCCCTGAACACAGTGAGCTGCCGTTAATACCCAATCTCGTGCTATGATGGTTCCCCCACAGAACTGAAAACCTGAAGGCGTCTGTAAAGCCACTTGATATGGAACGCTTGAATGAGCAACCTCAGACCCCCCGATAATACGAGGTTGCACTGAGTTTTCCTCCGCTTGTACAAATGCGGTACCGAATGTGCCTGCAACTAATACACTGAGTAGTCGTAGTTTCGATTTCATTGTTGATATCCTTCCAACTTTTATTACATTAAAATCAACTCATTACGAGTTATTGATAGTTCCCTACAACCCTAAAAGCTGTAGGCGTTATCACACCTCTATCCGAAATAGTGTGCGAATTCTTTCAAACTCATGACCATGAACTAATGGATAAAATTGGAGCGCCTGAAATCTCCTCGAAAGATCAGAAAACTTTATATTCAGGCATAACTTCCCCGCCCAAGTGATACCCACTTTGGAAATTAATTGATGCTAATTTAAAAAAAAACATAACTCGCACCTTGATATTCACATCAAGGTTAATGATATTTTTATCTGCTAATTATATTGTAAATTTGAATATTTATTTCTTTATCCAGAATGACATTCACTAATTTATAAATTGAACTTGCGAATTAAATTAAACAAATAAATTTAGAAGTACACCAGCAAACGGACAATGATTAACCATCCGTGAGCATTATCACGATATTGAATATACAAAACGGATCGACCGGAATTAACATCACACAAACTAGTGTATACACAGGGGAAAGGTTACACATTCAACAATAATTTAAACCATTGTTTTAAATAGATAAAATAAATTAAATTCATACATAAGCTCATCAACTATCAGCGCATTATTAGCACATTGTAAAACCTGCCTTTTGTAAAAAATCCGCTTTAATATTGTGTATTACTTCAATCTTATATAAATAATAAGCGAGTGAATTTTATCGTATTTTTCGAAACCACTTTACAAACATTATTCTGTCATTTCGTTTCAGGCTCAATGGAATACATGTCATAAAATTTATGATCTTTTCTTCATCTTTTTTAATTAATGAACCTAGTGAAATACGGTTAACTCAAACCAAAATTATTCAGGAATTATTTGGACGACTAAATATTGATAGAACTAACAATATAATTCTTTCAAAAACAATTTATGACTTTGCGCATATCGTAAATTTTTTCATTGTATGTATACCCAAGTAACCTCAAGATGCATGGTTCAGCGAGAATTAACTGGCTTTCAGACAAGACACCGATTTGTAGATCTAGTGGGTCTAAATCAAGAATCGGTAACGCAGTATGAAAGCCAGTTAAACTCGCCCTTGGGATCCCATATTCTGCTCCATTTCATCGTCAAAGAACTTGGAAAGGACTTGTCATTCCGCTGCGTTCTTTTCCTTGAACTGAAACAGAATATGAGGATCTGATTCATACATCTTGAGGACACTTGGGTATAAGACACCAAGATTTGCCAATTCTGTCGCAGTTTCTCGTAACAAGAGCGATTAGCTATCGAATGAAATATAAATCATTGATAAGAATATAAAATTCTCGACGTGGTTAAGATTTACACTCGGACATTCAATCAGAAACGAGGAAACACGATGAAACTAAAACTTATTGCATCTGCTGTAGTCGCACTAATTGCTTTCCCTTCTATGGCTGCACATTGCCCGGAATTCAGCATTCATCAACAATATTACAATGGTGATGAGATTCAGAAAGACGGGGCATTTTTCCGTGCTCAGAATGATCCGCACAAGGGCGTTGATGTTTCCAGTTCCTGGTTCTGGCAGAGTATTCCAGAGTGTCAGTCAGGGTTGTCACAAATCAGGCTAGAACACCCTCATCGCTTTTTGGCGGGAGTAAAAACTGACGAGATTCTAGCGGGTGATGGGATCACTAACTACACCAGTATCAACCAAAATCAGGTGTATGTAGCGAATAAAACAGAAGGCACTTACTTCCAGACCTATGTTCGTCCAACAGATGTGACGCTGTCAGATCGGTTCTCTGTCGGGCGTTCAGAAACCAAGATAAGAGCAGGTAGCCTGAAATTTGAAGAATCTATTTACGGTAAGCAGGACAGCACAACAGTTGATGCACAGTCTGTAAAAACATCATTTGTAGAAGCAGAAAAAATGATTATGGCACCAATGGCGGTTATCGGTGATCGTGACATCATGGCTTACATCAAGTCATTAGAAGCAAGAATTGCGGATCTTGAAGCCAAGCTGGCTCAGCAACCATAAGAAACTTTAGCCTAGTGGCTGAAAGCAACAAAAACTGGGCTGCAAAATTGCAGCCCAGTGAAAAACTTTTTAGGTGTCGTTCAACTATTCATAGCTCTTCAAAGCTTGAAATCACACCTTTCGCGTGCTGGAAATCATTCATAGCGTTGAAGTCATGCCGAATAGCTAATACATCACACCCACTGCTTCTTCCGGCTTCTATTCCCGCCGCCGAATCTTCAATCACAACACTTTCCTCCGGTGAAACATCCAATCTTTCAAGTGCAAGAAGATACGCTTCTGGGCTGGGTTTATGCTCAGATACGTCTGCCTGAGTGATAACGACATCAAACAAGCTTTCTATCTGAAGGGATTTCAATATTTGTTCAACCATCCATGGGGCTGCAGAGCTTACCAGTGCACATGCCTTTCCCGACTGCTTGAGGTAAACCAGATAATTGAATGCCCCGGAATGCAACGCGAGTTCTTGGCTCAATAACCCTTCATAGTGCTTTCTAAAGCACAGGTTAAATGCGTCCAGATCTGGGGAGATTCCCCCTTCTTCAAAAAAGTGTGTGGTTACTGCAGCCCAGCTTTCCCCCATAACGCGCTTATAGATATTGAAGTCCACTTCTGCTCCAAAGTCTTTGCACGCGAGCGACAAGGCTTTCCCTTTTAAAGGTTCGGAATTTACCAATGTCCCATCCATATCAAAAAGATATGCGTTGTAGTCTTTCAAACCTAGCCCCTGTTGTCTGTTATGCCGGGTATGTGGACATCAGACTTTGTAGTGAGTTCGGTTCATTTTTTGATTTAACCGTCTGCTGGCACACAGCTAACTTAAGATGTGTGAAGCGCGCCTCGGTTTATTAAGAATGGCTGTAACAGCCAATGTGATTTGACTACTGAGTGAATGGTGTTAATTACTTATAATCTCAAAAAATCCGGTTATTATATAATTGGAAATTCATCGTAACAAATAATATTTTGTACTGCCTTATTCCTGTCTCATATTTATTTCATCATCGTGTTCTATAAATGAAACCCAAGAATAAGTGACCTTTTTTCCATTATTTTTATGTGAGCACTTTCAACAAATTTTTCTTTTTTCGCTGTTAATTTCTCCTCGAAAGGCAAATCGCCTATTTTCGCCAACTTTGGCAACATTAATGAGGATAATAATATGAGAAAAGCACTTTTTGGGGCTATATTAGCCGCGTCTGTTATTTCTGCTCCTGCTCTTGCAACACCTAAAGAAGGAAAAGAATGTGTGAATGGTTACATCAACAACATCTCTACTGGTGGCTACTATGGTCGAGACTACGACAGCATGGTCGTGGTTAACATTAATGGTCAGGATTACATCTTAGATATTTATCGTAACCTTAACGATTCAATGGGGCCTTCAATACTGGATAACTTACTCGCCGCAGCTCAAAATGGACGTCGTGTTGCTCTTATTGACCATGCACACTCTCACAAGATTTGTGATTATTTTGATGAAGTAAGAGTGTATTTTAACTAAGCAAATACTAATTCAATTAAACTTAATATAATATTATCTAATAAATATTAGGGTCTTTATTTCTAAAGCCGATAATAATTATCGGCTTTGTATATCTGCCCTATAAAAAATAAGAAAATCCTAATTAATGGGTTTCTATTTTTTATTCAACACTCAAACGTCAATTAAATTGGATTGTCTTTCCATTTCCTGATACCAAAACTCTTCAAACTCGACAAGGCTCAGCTCTTTAGAAAAAGCCCAACCCTGCCCATACTCAACCCCCATCTCTCTAAGAATACGATGTTGGATAGAGTTCTCTATTCCCTCGGCCACCAGCAAAAGATTCTCTTGCTTGGCTATCGCGACAATATGCTCAATCAAAGAAGAGCGAATGGAGGCGTCTTCCATCTCTTGAATAAAGCTGCGATCTATCTTAAGGCTGTGAGCGTTCATCTTTCTTAACTGGTGCAAGTTGGAATAGCCGGTGCCAAAATCATCAATTGCTATCTGCATCCCCTTGTCTCGCAAGACTCTGAGTTTATGCAATGCTGAACTGTCTTCCAGCTCCTCACTCTCTGTGACCTCCAGAACCAATACCCCTCGGAAATCGTAGGTTCCCTCTTCGTTCACTAGTTCCAGAATCGACTTCTTATTGATGTCTGAAGAAAAGATGTTCACGTTCAGTTTGAATTCTGCTGGCAGGTTATCTATTCGGTGAAGCTCCGATATGGCTTTCTTCATCATGTTCTGGGTAAATTGCCAGGTCTGACCGGTTTGTACGATGATAGGGATGAACTCGTTGGGCTCTATACTACCTCGACGGTCGCTATAGCGTGTGAGCATTTCGACCCCAATGGTTTTTTGGGTTCGCAGATCCACTATGGGTTGATAAACACAATGGAAGGAATTCGAGTTAATCGCCTTTCTGATTCGATAACGGTCAGAGAAAAGGTACTTTAACCATCTCACACTGAACATATAGGCGAACAAACCAATCAGTAAGCTAGTCGCGATGGTGAAGACTCTCAATACAGCGGTATCACTATCCAGTTTGTTTGGGTTCAACTTCATCCCTAAACAAAAAGCCCTTCGAATATCGCACTGCTTTACCAGATTATTGCCTTCTCCATCCAGAAAATTCCAGAGGGTTGGTTCGGGTAATGAGAAAATTCCCTCATGACCGCCAAAGTGGATGACGTCTGATTTTTTCAGATACACCAGCTCCCAGAGAAAGCTGTCATCAATCAATTCGTTGAGTGATTTCTCATCCAGCACAATGTTGTAATTGCCTTTGCGGATCACCAGAGAATCGTAGGTATTGTCGAGAATGATGAGTTTGACATGACGCCAGAATTTGAAGCCTTCCTCGGTGACCAGATGTGGCGTCGCACCGCCAACGAAAGGTGGAGACAGCTTGCCCTTTCCGGTTGTACAAAAGAGGGTGTTGTCTTCCAGATACCCTATGTCTTTAATGTAATCGGAAGTGAAGAGCAGCTTTCGCATCATCAGGTTATGTTCTTCAGAACATGTCCTCAGTTGCAAATGATTCAGAGTGGTCAGCACTTCCACCACTTCTTTGTGAACATTGCTGACGGTCTCAAGCACTCTTATTGCGTCTTTGTTCTGCTCCTTCCAAAGGTAATACCCTACTGCACCCTGAATTGAAAAATAGCTCAACATGGCGATCACGAAGGAGAGTATGAAAGCCTTTAAGTAAAGCAACGGGTTCCCTGTGTTTGTTTTCATCTAAGCCAACTTTATATCTTTACGGGAATCGTGAAACGTATAAATCTGCCAACAAATCGGTGACATAAGCCTTATCAGCCGATCTTCTTCCCGCATTTCTATCACATTCGAGCCAGCGTTTTGTCCGCCATGTTTACAAAATCTGTGTATAACTCTGAGCTCTGTCCGTTAATCTCAAAGTTAACACGCGCAGGGAGGTGTTCTCAGATTTGAGGCACCTGTTTGTGCCCACCGGAAAGGAATATCAAATAGAAAATATCTTTGAGAGACATCACTTCTTCGTTGGACTCACTTCGCCAAACAGACAAAACAGTGTCCAGATGAACGTGACAACAAGCCCCAGTGGGATACTGCCAAATAGCAACCAGGGGACAACGTCACCATATGAGTTGAAGTGCTTTGGAAGTAGCCAACCTTTGAGGAATTCAATTAGAGTGGGGATAGATATGGGGGCAAATGCTACTGCCCAGATAAGATAGTAACCAGCAAAAATAACCAACGCTTTCGTTGAGTAATAGTAAAAAATCGCAAGGATTATCAAGCCTCCCAAATACCCAACCAATAAGGAAGTGGGGTGGAGACACAGTATAAGTAAATCGAAAAGCATAAAGGGCTATGAACTAGGTTGTTGACCTAGTTCATTTCATATTTCCAAGGGGTTTCAAACAACATCACGGTGTGATTTTTCTTGTATTCCTGATGAAGCTTTTCTGCGTCAGCAATTTGCGTTTCAGAGAGTTGTTCCTTCACCGCTTGCTCCTCTTTCTCTATCCGCTTGCGGGTTCCGATCAATCTGTCTGACCCCATCGCATCCAGATAATTGAGGTAGTAGCTGTAGGATTTCACCAAGTCTTTCTCGACTCGGGTTTTGGGGTAATTACCTGCATATGCTTTTGCCAGCAGAGCCAAAGACGTCGCATCCCCCATTCGCACCGCTTCCTCAAGCCAAACCACCGCCTGATGGGTTTTGTCGGTTTCTATCAGTAACTGAATCGTTTTTTTCACAGCAGGCAGATAGCCTGTTTCAGCCAGTTCGGCGTATCGCTGTTTACTTTCTTTCATTCGGTTTCCCGGCAGTACAAACCACTCTTCGTATCCCTGCTCCACCAGCTCGACTTCTGCCAGCTTTGCCCGCTCAGATTCCTGTTGCAATGCTTTGGTCAGCCAGATTTTGGCTTGCTTATATTTTTCATCTCTTTTCAGATAAAACATCGTCAGAATGGCTTTGGTATTGCCGTTTTCGGCTTCTTGCTTCAATGACGTTAAAAAGCGCTGCTGCCACTTAACCCGGTTCTCTTCACTACCCGAGCGATTGGTGTTTGCCAACCGCTCCATTGCCCAGATGTTTCCACCTTCTGCAGCTTGCAAGGTGTAGTGGATAATCTCTTCCTGACGCCTGACCGCATGGGGCAGTGTGGCTAACTCGTCGGCGTACAGCAAAGCAGCCATTGAATGCCCCGAGTCTGCGGCATGTTTCAGGTATTCCAGCGCCTGTTCGTTGTGGTATTGCAGCCTCAGCACACGCCCTTTTTCAAACGCCTGCTCTGGAGTGATGTCTTCGATTTCATTCAAGGCATAACTGCTTGATGGCAGACAGAGCAGTGACAGCGTCAGAAGTTGTTTTACCCCTTTCATGGTTGAGCACCTGGTAATGGTTGGGCACCTGGCTCTTCAATGGCAATTTCTTCACTACTCTTAACCGCGACGACCGGGTCATGAGCGACGTCTGAAAGCGCATTTTGATAAGAGGACAATTGCCATACGATCCGGGCGACGCGTTCCTGCAATACCGACAGCTCTTCTTTCGCGAGATCGTAGTTTTGCTTATCAATTTGTTCCTGAATATAAGCGTTGCGACTGTAGATGGGCGACAGGCTCAAAATGTACTGCTCCAGTCTCTCAGCACTTTCCTGGTTATTAGCGTGCTTGGTTTCATTCACCAGATTCGCTGCCAGCGTCCTCGCAGAATAGAAACGCTCTAAATCGCGTTGTAACTCTTCACGATACCCTTGGCTTTGTACCTCAATTTTCTTGATTGCGGCTTCCACTTCCGGGTTATCCGGGAACAGTTCTTTGGCTTTTTCCATCAACATGACGACGTTGAGGTACTGCTGGTAAACCGTGATCTTCAAATCGCTGTCCATGGCATCCACCAATGCAGAGCGAATCACAATTTGTTCATCAGGTGGCAGCTCGGCAACCGACTCCTCGGTCAGCTTTGAAAGCAGCTCTTCCGTTGGGGCAGTCACAGTGCGCTTCATGCCTTCTACGGCGTAGCAGACCTTTAAACGTTCAACCGAGTAAAAGTAAGCCACCGCAACCGTTAATGCCCATGCAAGGATAAAGAAAAACATCCAGATATTCCGACCAGACTTACTGGTATTGTCGGTTGGCAAATCTGGCTTCTGAACCACTTGAGTGACGGTTTCGATACGGTCAATATGCTCGAAAATACTAAAGGCAATGCCTTCGAAATTCGGGCTGGATTCAGGCTGAAAACGCTCGCACAGCTCATTGAGATCCTGCAAAGCACGCTCACAGCGATACAGGTCACGAATCTGGTCCTTATTGGGCTTGATCAGTTTGAGATCAGACGTGACCTTGCTGGTCATCCACTGAATGATTTCTTGCTTGTGATGGCTTGAAAGTGCCTGGTGATCTTTGTCTTCCACATAGGCGGCAAGCATCAGCTCTAACCCCGATGCAAAGCCTTTCACTCCCTCAACCTTAAACCCTGCAACTGAAAAGTAGCTGGTAAGCAGGAAGTCCATTCCCACTTCGGTGCCCAGTTTGATGCATTCATTAAACACGGATTCCCACTGAGTCGCCCCAGATAAAAATCCCATTCGACCATTAATTTCACTGCGAATTTTTTGATAGCGTTCGGAATCCCTGAGCGAAGGCTGGTTGCTCAGTATGGTAAAAATTCCGTGGTCGATATAAATCTTGTTTGACACCCAAATACCTTATTTTTGCTGGCGCGATTTAACGCGCCATGCATCTTAATGTGTGACTGACTTTCTGCGAGCTAGTACAGAGTGCTCGACAGTTTGAACGAATCGAACAAACGTTCTTTAAACGGATTCACCGCCGCTTCGGAATACAAGCGGTAAGACACATCACCGCGATCGATCGCGAACTTGTAATCCACACTGGTGATGCTGCCCCCTACCACTTCACTCTTATCAAGCAGTCGGAACAGCGCCCAAGGGCCTTTGCGCTCGATACTACGCGGCGACAAGTTCGACTTGGTTGGTACTAACGTCACTTTCGACACCGAGCTTCCGCGCAAGGTGTTTGGCCAAATCAGTTCCACCGACTGGCGAGGACCGTGGCTGTATTCCACATACTGACCATCGATGTTGATCACTGAGCGTCGCTTGTTAGACGTCAGGCGAATCGGCTCAAGAGAGAACGCCACATCCAGAATCCCTTTGCGGTTAAAGAAGGCACGTTGGATCTTCTTCGCCTGTTTAAGCTGTGCCAGCACTTCAGGACGAATCAGCGATTGCTGCGCCGAATCTTCAGAAATGGAGATCCCTTCTTCGATGAACATCTTTAACTGCTCGCTGTAGAAGCTGTCCAAGGTGCCGTCTGGCGAGAAGAATTCTTCAAAATCTTCAAGTGCCACGTCTTTACGCGACTCTTGGTCGAACGGATAACGGGAGGCAAATTTCTCCTGGAACACCGAATACACGTCACGCTGCCAGCGGATCTCCAGATGCTTAATGGCTTCCTGCTTCACCACGTACCAGCTCTCGTCGGCAATTTTAGACACCATGTTGTCGAGCGGGCTTGGCAAGCCAGAAGCGATGCGTTTTAGCGTGTAGATAGGGTCTGCGTTGCTCAGACTGATTCGCGCTTTGGTCGCTTCCAGCGCAGCACGCCCAACGTCTGGTGCATCCTGAATCGCTTTCAGGTAATTCAGCAACTGCACTACCGCAGTCTGTACTTCATCGAAGTACGCTGGCTGAGCGCCTTGCGCATGCAGCATGGAATTCAGCTCTGCAAACGGCGCATGAATCATGGACGCGACTTTGTACTTCGGTGATTTCAGCAACTCTTCACGCGCTTCTTCATTTTCTGGCAACTCGCTGAACAAGCGGGTGTTGTCTTCAAGGGTTTGAAGCAAACGGGTGAATGGCTGAGTGCTACCCGTCAGGTTATCCAGCACCAAAACAGCGTTGTTGATGTCGACGAAGTACTTCACATCCACTTCGTTCATCGCGTTTCGCCATGTATTGGTGTAGTCGACGACGTAGAGCGAGCGGATTTTGTTCTTCAGAGCAATCTTGTCTGCAGCGCTGAATTCCGCCACTTGTGTTTGCCCCAATACCCAACTGTCTATCAACGCCAGCTCAGAAACCGAATCCGACTGCTCGATAAAGTAGCTATCAAAACCTTGCTTGGTCAGCATGCGCGGCACCATCAGATTTTCACTGTCGATGACACGCTCTTCAAAGACCACATCAAATACCGGTCCCACCTGATTTCGCACATTGATGGGCGCACCAAGGTAGGTTGAAGAATTGGATTTCAGGTTACGGTATACACGCTGCTCGATGGACATCGCACTTAAATCACGCTGCGCTTTAGAAATTAGCCCCTCGTAAGGTTTCACCGAGGCAATTGCCGCCTGATCACCTTCTTTGTACTGAGTCGCCAAATCGGTGTGGTTCATGGCGTAATCGAGGTGCTCTAGCAAACGTTCTTGAGTGACACGGTTCCCTACAAACTGTCGCTGCCAGTTTTTAGAGAAGTAATCCATAACGAACTCTTTGTAACGACCGCTCTTGTCGATCATCATTCGGAACACGCGCAGTACTTCCAACTGATGCTCTTCGTTTTCCGCGTTCGACAATTCCAGTGCGATGTCTTTCATCAAAGACGGTAAATAACGGCTTTCCAGCAAAGCCAGATATGTCTGCTCGACTTTAGGACCAATCATATGCCCTTGGTACAAGCCCATGTCCGAAATGTATTCTGGTTTTTCACGGAAGAAACCAAACTCCAGTGTGGCTTCACGAATGGTATCCAATGGCTCCAGAATCTCTTTCTGATTCAGCAAAGAGAGATCTTCCGGGTACTTGTTGCGGAATTCATTCACCTTAGCCAGTACTGCATCCGCCTGATTGACGTTCTTGATGTAGTACCCGTGCCAGCTGCCAATCAACATAAAGGTGGCGATAAGGCATACCACCGTCGACAACGCCACAATACGGCGTTTCTGCTTAGCTACGCGGAAGTTGTCCGACGCCAAGCCCGCCTCTGGGTACACGATCCCGTTGAACAGTTTCTGAGTGAAGTAAACCGTGGAGTTTTTCGCGTCCTGCGCTCGGTTGATCGCATGGCTCAGACCGTAACGGCGCGATGCCGCATCATCAAAGGCGTTGGAAGGCACGCCCTGCTGGAATACCGAGGTAAAGTAAACACCACGAACCAGAGCCGACGTCGAGAACTGATCGCTGCCTAGTGCATCTTGCAGGAATTCGTGCAGCACTTCTTTCAGACCCGAGATCTGGCGCGTAAAGCCATAAATGCTCTGACGTTCAGAGTTGTCCATGGTTTCCAGCAGCGACAGTGGCAAACTCTCTTTAATGCGCTCAACAAATCGACCGTAATCTTCGGTGAATTCATCCAGCCATTTGTCGAGATTGTCGACTGAATCTAGTGAGAAGGTGAAACCCAGCACTTCGTCACGTTTGCTCTTTGGGTAATGACGGAAGAAAGGTTCGAAGCCGTGTAGCAAGTCCATTTTGGTTAACGTGACATACACTGGCATACGCGTGGACAAGGTTTCCATCAGCTCGCGTAAACGGGTGCGAAGCAGGCTGGCGTAAGCTTTTCGGCTGGAAGTTGTGCCGGAGGCTAATTGCGCGACATCAAGGGCAATCACCACGCCGTTCAAAGGGCGACGGCTTCTGGTGCGCTCAAGCCATTCGATGAAGTGCACCCATAGGCGACGTTCCATCTGACCGTCGTTGTCTTCGTTGTTGTAGCCTTGAGTCAGCAGCTCGCCATCAGGGTCAATCAGCACCGACTCTTCGCCAATCCACCAGTCGAAACTGTAAGGGTTTTCGCTTTTCTTGCCCGATGCACGCATCACGGTAGAGAACACAAAATTCTGACCGGAACGGTTGATAAGGCTGGTTTTACCCGCATTTTCCAGACCAATCACCAAATACCAAGGCAGGGCGTAAAGGTAATTGCGCTTGTTGAGGTTCTCCTTCATGTTGACCATGATCTGGTTCAACTCAACTTCCTGACGCTCTTCAAACTGAAGAATTGGGTCCGCTTTTAGCTGTTCTTCTCGCTTGATGCTGGCTTTAAAGCGGTTCAGCGCTTTCCACTGATACATGCCCCAGAAGGCAATACAGATAAGCGAGAAAATCACACTCGCAATCACGCGAGACATCACGGAAGACAATGGGAATGTCTCCTGATATTCCAGCATCGGACCTGCCCACCAGATGGCGACGATGATCAGCACACACAGCGCGACCAGCAAAATCGGAATGGCCGATTTGAAGCTCTGACCCATTTTTTTAAGCAAGCCGCTGATAAACTTCCCCATGTTTCTTACCTTGTATTATTCCGTTACGACGAATTGTTGTAATTGATTGATGAGCGACGGTTCCCAGTCTTCGACCTTGGTTTCGATAGCCGATTGATAAAGGGATTGATAGTGCTGATGCGCCATCGCTTCTAGCCCGTTGTTTGCTAATAAATCGGCGGTTAGCAGCCGCCAGTAAAAGACATCTCGTGGTTCTTTGGCGGCAGACAAACCGTCGTTGAGCATCGCCATGGCGACGGACAACCCCGCTTCTTTAGCCATCACAAACGCTTCCTGTCGCTTGTCATCCCAGCTGTTCACGGTAGAGGTGGTTTGCACGCGCTCATTCGACTTAAGCCAGCTTCGGGTGTCTTCCCCAATAAAGGGCACGCCGCCTTTGAAGCTCATACCCGACAGCTCGGGGATGCGAGCCAGAAAGTTCTGGGTTTCTTCCAGAATGGCGTCTGCCCAGCTTTGCTGACCAATCTTAGCGGCAATTTGCGCACTTAAATGCTGACCATCAAACCAGTAAGGCGCGATGGTTAAGCTCTGCTCGACCTTGCGCCACAACGCCAGATCGGGGTTGCGTTGCAACTGTTCGTAATATTCGCTGACACGCTCCCCCACCATGGCGCGAAGCTGAGTTTCACCCTTATGGTCACCATCCGGTGGCGTCGTGATCGACGACCAGACGGAAAAGCGACGAACGCGAACGCTCAGTGCATGACCGTATTCAAATTCGCTCAGGAAATCGGCGACCTTTTGCAACGATGCCTTCATCGCTTTTTCGTTGCCAGTATCCACTTCGACTGCTCTTGGCGTTACGGCAGCATTTCCAGAAGACTGGGAAACAGAATTCGACTCTGCCGAAGAAACCGGCGCAGAAGATGGCAGGTCTTGCAGCTTGTTCGACTCTAACCAGCGTTCCAGTTTGCGGATGAAGGCGATAAAGTTGTCATTGTCCAGAGACAGTTTCTCTGCTGTATCACTCCACGCGATCTTGGCTTTACCAATGGCTTCGCTCTGCTGTTCAGTGACAGGAAGAGTGCCTTTCACCAGCTTTTCCAACGCCGTATCGAAACGCTGAATAATCTGGCTATAGAATTTGCGCCTCGGCAACACGCCTCGCGCACCGGGCGCTGGGTAGCAAGTTTCCCAATAGGTCGCCATAAAGTCCGTCATCACTTGCATCGACAGGCAAAATCGGTCCACCGTGTTGCTGTGGTGAAAACACTGCAACAGGTGAGTCATCAATTTCAGATCTTTGGTTTTTTGCTCAAACAGGGAAATGATCCCGGTTTCCACTTCTGCCCAGCGAACTTCTGCATGAGAGAGCGAACCGACCTTCATCATCTGGCTTTCAACAAAATCGAACACCGGATCATCCACAACACGCTCACCCACCGGGCTGTCTTCCGAAATGGGCGCGCGGAGTTTTTCCCGAATCGCTTTGTCATCCATGCTGACAGGTTGCTCATCCATGACTACCATCGGCACAGCTCCCGCAATTCGGTGATTGCTGATTTTCCGTTTTCGGTTTCAAACACCAGACCATCGATACGATCCGCATTGGAACGAACGTGAATTTGTGACGCTCGAACCAGAGGGCGCATGATGCCAATAGCGGCTAACCCACGACCGGAGCGCAATACCATGCCCTGCTCATCAAACGTCCATCGTTGGCGTTCAGAACCCAGCGATACATCGGCTCTCGCACCTTTTTGCACTTCTGGGAACAAGATTTCTAAACGGGATATTTTGTTGATGCAGCTCGCCATTAAAATAACGGGCGCTTCTGTCGATTCCACCCTAGGGTTTGAGGTGACGGTAAACCACAAGGCTTTCTCACCATTGCTGTCGATGGTTTCACTGCGAAGCCAGCCCACTTGCCCGTTTCGCTGAGCTTCACTCTTCACCGCACGTTGCCAAGGCTCTGGGCGCACCAGTTCCTGCTCTACAGCTGCATCAGCGATGGGGGTTCCAAACAAGCTATCAAAACACGACAGTCTTTCGACTTTGGACGCAATGGTTCGGCACTGCTGCGCTTTTTCCATTAACGCGTCGGCAGAAGAAACCTGAGCCGATTTGTCTTCTGCAAATGCCGAAGCTGAAGCGCCAATAAGAAGACTTGCCGTAAGTAAAGTGCGTCGAAACATCAGATATTGATCTCCAGTTTGGAACATTTATCCGCCAAAGTGCGCTTTGGAATTCCCAAGCTTTCTGCCGCACGGGAACGGTCGCCTTTGTACTGACGCAGGCGCATCGCAATGATCTTGGATTCGTAACTTTTCACTGCTGAACGGAGATCAGAAATCGACAGCAGCGTTTGTTCTTCGTCCGGCACGTCCTGAACGTTGTCTTCGTTGGCCGCCATCCCTCCGGTATCCTGAATGTATCGCCCTAACTCATCCGCCATCAGTTCGTGTCCGTTGTGCAGGTGCGCACAGCCAAACTCAATAAGATGACGCAGTTCGCGTACGTTTCCGGGGAAGGTGTATTGCATCAGCATATCGAGCGCTTTGAAGTGAATACCGCGCACGCGTGTGCCATTGGCTTGGTTAAACTGGTCGATAAAATGCTTGGCAAGCACCTCGACGTCTTCCATCCGCTCTTTCAAACTCGGTACGTTAAGCGGGAACTGGTACAGACGGTAGAACAGATCCTGACGGAAGGTTTTCTCTTCAATTTTCTGGCGCAGTTCCACGTGCGTCGCCGCCACCAAGCGAAAGTCGGAGCTCTGTTCTTTTTCTGCCCCTAAAGGACGGAAAGTGCGGGTTTCCAATACGCGAAGAAGCTTGGCTTGCAGCATCGGTGGCATATCGCCGATTTCGTCAAGAAACAGGGTGCCGCCATCTGCCAGCGCTATCAGCCCCGGCTTATTTGAGGTTGCACCTGAAAACGCACCCTTGGTGTAACCAAACAGCTCGCTTTCCAGCAAGTTTTCCGGAATCGCAGCACAGTTGATCGCCACAAGCGATTTGTCCCGACGTGAGGAAAGCTCGTGAATGGCAGACGCCACTACGTCTTTACCCACGCCCGTTTCACCCTGAATCAACACCGTCATATCCGACTGTGACGCCGTCGCAATTTGTTCGCGCAGCGCTTTCATCGGCGTACTGTCGCCCACCAGCTTGCTGCGGATAGAGTCCGACTGTTTCAGAATAGTCTGAGTTTGCTCCACATAGGAGAGCGACTCTTTCAACTGGCTTTTTGATGCGGAAGCAGCGTTCAAATCACCAAGCCACTCCCAATGACGGGTGAACAGGTTAAGGAAACGCAAATAGTTCGACTGCCCCACTTCGTTTATCCACATCGCCACATTCACCAAGTTGACTGACAAAGCCAAAATCGCGCCTGAACGGCTGTGAAGTGGGGTAATCACAATTTTCTGATCCGGTCTGCATCCGTCGATCAGGGAGGTAAAGTTGGTGTCCCCTTCCCAATAGACCAGATGTTCGTGATTAATGATTTTTTGCCCGCCGTTTTGCAGTACATGGGCAAATGGGCACTCAAAATCGGTGACGTTCCAGCAGAGATCCGGCACGCGATTTAAGGTAATCAGTTGGCGACCGTCTGGTGTCACGGCAACAAAGAAGCTCTTGTCTACATGCAGGTCGTGCTGCAAGGTATCCAGCATGACCTGAACCAAGCCGGAGGCTTCTCTGGCGTTCACCAGTTTGTCTGCGACTTTTAGCCAATCACTCATGCTATTCCACCTTCCCGATGAATTCGCCGTCTTCGGCAGAGATGGCTATATGAGTAACGGTTTCTTGGTTCGCCAGTTTCTCAAGTAACGCCAGAGAAATGGGTGGCAACATCTGCCCTTCGATGATGGCTTCAAGCATACGTGCGCCGTTTTCTGAACGTGTAGTTCGGGAAAGAATTTCTTCGATCACGCTGGAAGCAATATCGACCGTCGCTTTGTAGCGCTCGGTTAAGGTGGTTTCGAGTTTGCTCAGCTTGCCGCGAACAATCTTCTCCATCACCTCCTCACCTAGCGGCAGATACGGCACCGTTTCCATTCGGGCGAGCAATGCTGGTTTGAAGAATGCCGCCAGTTCTGGGTAGAGCGCGTCGTCCATTTCGTCGGTGCGCTCGGCGTAATCGACAATGGTCTGGAAGCCAAGGTTTGAAGTCAGAAAGAACACGATGTTCTGACAGTCAATCAAACGACCTTCTCCATCCGCCAGTTCACCCTTGTCGAACGCCTGATAGAACAGGTTCAGCACTTCTGGGTGGGCTTTCTCCACTTCATCCAGCAACACGACTGAATACGGCATCTTGCGAATCGCTTCAGTTAGCACACCGCCTTCACCAAAGCCTACGTACCCCGGAGGCGAACCAATCAGTCTGGAAACTGTGTGTTTCTCTTGGTATTCCGACATATTAATGGTGGTCAGGAAGCGTTTACCGCCGTACAGCTCTTCTGCCAGTTGCACCACGGTCTCGGTTTTACCCACACCACTTGGCCCAACTAATAGGAAGGCGCCCTTTGGTCTTCCCGGGCGTCTTAAATCGGCACGGGCGGTCAGCAGGTGTTTGTGAATGCGATTGATGGCGACATCCTGACCTTTGATGGCGTTTTCCAGAATCTCTGGAAGGTGCGTCAGCTTGGTCAGCTCATCGGTATTCATTTGATCAATTGGCACCCCAGTCCAGTCTGCAATCACTTCCGCAACCTGTTGGTCGTCAACTTCTGGGTGAATCAGGCGATCCTTAAAAGGCGTTTGATCAAGCTGTTCGTATAGAGCCTCTAATGCTTGTTTGGTGTTGGCAAGATCATCTTCCGACTGGTCATCACTGAGCAATGTTGTTCGCAGTTCGATCATCTCGTTGATCAAATCGCGCTGTTTCTGCCAGGCTTGTTCGGTTTCCTGATACTCAGCTTTGCACTCTTCGTCTTTGGCGATCAGGGTGGCAAGACGCTCTTCATCTATCTTCTGACCAATCTGAACCTGACGCTCCAACATACGACGCTCTAACTCGTATTGATGCTGTAGGGTTTCCAGCTCCGACATCCGAGACGGTGGCGTACTCAGATTGATGGAGATACGCGCGCACGCGGTATCAAGTACGTCAATTGCTTTGTCCGGCAGTTGCCTACCTGATACATAACGTGCCGACAAGTGTGACGCGGCTTTTAACGCGCTGTCTGAAATCAGAACCTGATGATTCTTCTCATACACTTCGCACAGACCGCGAAGGATATCGACGGTTTGATCCGCAGACGGCTCATCTAACTTCACCAGTTGGAAACGACGACTCAGAGCAGGATCTTTTTCAAAGTATTTCTTGTATTCTTTCCAGGTAGTGGCGGCCACGGCGCACAATTCACCACGCGCCAGCGCAGGCTTCAACAGGTTGGCGGCATCGCCTCCCCCTTCTTGATTGCCCGCTCCAATCAGCGTGTGTGCTTCATCGATGAACAGAATGATCGGCGTTGGCGACGATTTCACTTCATCAATAATGGATTTAAGGCGCTTTTCAAACTCGCCTTTTACCGCAGCCCCCGCTTGCAGCAAGCCCAAATCTAAGCTCATCAGTTCGATGTTTTTCAGCTTATCGGGTACTTTTCCGTCCATAATGCGATTGGCTAAACCTTCAACCACCGCACTTTTACCGACACCGGCATCACCCACTACAATTGGGTTGTTCTTGCGGCGACGGCAGAGGATGTCGATCATCAGATTGATCTCTTCATCTCGGCACAGCACAGGGTCAAGTTCCTGATTGCGCGCTTGTGCGGTGACGTTTGCGCAGTATTTGTCGAGCGCTCGCTGACCGTCGTTGCCGACAGGTGCTTTGCTTTTCTTACCTGTACTTTCTTCAACCGGAGTTTCAGAAGAGTCTTTCAAAATGTTGAAGAACTCACGGCGAAGGGTTTCGCGATTCAAAGACTGGAATTTGTTTGCCAAAGGCAACGGCAGATAACGATCCGGACGCATGATGGCGGTCAGGAAAATCACACCTGATCGGAGATGATCCTGATTCATTTCCGTCGACGCCAACAACCAGGCATCTTGCAGCAATTCAATCAGCAATGGCGAGAAAACCGGGTAGGTATCGTGTCCCGTTTCACGCGGAAACGAACCGTGTACCAAATCCTGAACTTCGTGATGGTCCGTATTGCCACTGCGCAGAATTTCGCGCACATCACTGAGTGGATTGTCCAGTAACACATGCAAATAGTGCTCGAACGTGACTTCAGAGTGTTCGTGTTCAAGGCACAGTGAGGCAGCTTGCTCCAGAGCCAGTTTGCTTTGGTCGTTCAGTTTACTGATTAATGTAGGAAGTTCGATTCGAATCACGGCGCAACCTTTGACATTGAAAAATGAAAATAAAATCTATTGATATCTTTGAGTTATATAGAATGTGTTTTAAAGAATCTGATTCAGCTGATTGAGTACATCAAGCGACTTGCTGTGAAGCATGTAGCGGTACACAAAAAACACCACTGCCCACAAACCCGCGAAGCCTGCAAAAATCAGCCAAATCGGCATCTGACGGCTCAAGCGATATTTGGTGGCAACCACGTGGTCTGTGGCGCTGGTCAGCTCTTCTGGCTCTTTGTCATCTAACCTTGAAAGCGTTTCGTAAAGCTTGATGGCGACACGTTCACGCTCTTCTTTTCCGCCTTCCACCACTTTGTATTTACCCTCAAACCCGAGCATCAGGCAGAGGTAAATGAACTCCAGCAACGGACGATAGCGAGGTGGATCGCTAAGCAAGCGGTTCAAAATGGTGAAGACTTTTTCGCCACCCCAGGTTTCGTTGTGAAAGCGGGTCAGTAATGAATGTTCTGCCCATGTGCTGTCTGCCCCCCAAGGCGTGCTCATCACCGCTTCATCCAGTACTGCACACAACACGTAGCGGTACGCCATGATCATCGCGTGTTCTACATCCACCTGAACCAGTTCCATTTCAATGGCTTTGATCTCTTCTTGAGCCTGCTTGTAAATGGATTCGATGTTGTCGCACTGGGCCAGTGAACGGATACGCAGCGACAGCCCCAGGAGCGGGGTCGCAGCGTCGATCATTTTGTTCTGGTTATCACCGCGCAGCTTGAACCAGTAATCCTGATCCGCGTCGATGCTTTTCACCTGATCAAACAGCAGCTCGTCGTAGCGGTCTTTATTGAATTCTTCAGTGACGATCATGATTAGCTCCTAATTGCCCAGAATTGCAGATCCAGTTCGTCGAACTCGCCCGCGACGTGGAAGGCAAAGCCACTGGCGTTTTGCAGCATGCGCCATGCTTCGCTGGTTTTGTCTAGCTGGTAGTAGGTGTAACCCGCGTGGTAAGGCAATTGTCTTGGTGCCACAGGAAGCGGGTTGACGGGAATACCCGGCAGTTGAAGAGAGATAAGCTCGCGGATTTTTTCCACCGACGCCACTTTGGTTTGCTGCACAAACAGACGACGAAGATCTTCCAGTGGCATACGTGCGCGCACCGCCAGAATGAAATCCGCCGATTCCAGTAAACTTTGGTCCTGAATTGGGGCAACCATAAGCCCGAAGCGACGTTTCTGTAGCTGGATGGAGACGGCACGCGGTTCGAGCACAATGCTGAGTGACTGGCGCAATTTCACCATCAGAGACTGGAAAGACTCGGTCGGCATTTCGTGTTGGTACACGGTAAATTGCGGAGGCATTCGGCTTTCATCGGTAAAGGTCGCCAGCTCTCCGCAAATGGCGGTCAGCGATTCGTACAAACGCTCGGGATGCAGGCTGCGTAGAGAAGACAAATGTTGCAGTTGTGGCTGCAGTCGGTTCAGCGATTGCAGCAACATAAAGTCTGATACATCCGCGACCCCGCCCTGACTTGGCGAGCCAATGCGCTGGGCAATGTTCTTGGCACGCTCACGCATCAGACCCGACATTTCACTGATGAAGCGGTGCAAATGCGGAATGCCGACTACGTTGAAATGGCAAGGGACAAAATCCGGATCCAGCATGACGCTGCCATCGGGTCTCTTTTCCAGAATTCGGGCAATGGCGATAGAAGCAAATGCACTGCGATCTTGCTTTTCTAACATCAGGCGAGGCTGAACAGGCGAAACATCCAATACCGTGCTGTCGCCTTGCGGTGTATGCACATCGCGCACTTCTTGTTTGCGCGCGGTGTAACGACCTGTGCCTTGAGAATCCGGGAAGCTGATTTCGGCTAATGAATCACTGCGAAGCGGAAGCGCCAGATACACGATCTGGTTTGCCAGTGAATCGTCGGCAATTTCCAACGCTTCGGGCATCAAATCTTCTTGTGGAATTTTGAATACCGTGCCGTCTGGCATTACGCCTACTGCGCGTTCAATCGCTATGCGACCAAAACTTAAGTATTCTGGGTTCAGAGACAGTTCTGACACCCCAAACAGATATTGGCTTGCTGACGCCACTCGCTCATCCAGCGCATATTCCATGTAGCGTTGTTGCTGCTGAAAATGCTGTGGCTTGATGAATAATCCTTCGCTCCACACGACTCTATTTCGAGAATACATACTCTATTCCACCTTCTCTAACTTGATGTCGTAATCTTTAAAAAGCATCAGCAAGTGGTACTTGCGACCCAAATTGATGATCTTCACTGCCTTTTTCCATTCACTCAGTTCTGGCTCGGCAAACTTCGCCAGTACCCCGATGTATCGGGTGTCTTCGTCCACTGAAATGTCGTCTACGTATTTGAACTGTCCGGGAGTTAATACGTAGTCGTACACCTGTATGTAATTGCTTTTCAGCACTTTTTTATGGTCTTCATTGATCTGGTCGAAATCGGCTGACATGAACATGGAATCGTCCACCAGTTCGAAGACCTGAACCTCAACAGGGGAAGACTCGCCGAATACGTTCGGGTTTACGCCCTCATCTGCCACCATGCTGAATGACACTACGGTCGGCAGTTCTTTCACGTTTTCGCTGGAACTGCATCCCGCTAACAACACAACGCCCAACAATATGGACAGCACTTGTCTCACGATCACGACTCCATCTGCTTCTCACGTAGCAAGCGGTCGTACGCTTGGTCGAATACTTCCCAGAAGAGTTTTTCAAAGCCTTGCTGGCGATCCGACGTCAGCTCTTTGTAGTAGCTTTGGTACATTTCCCACGCCCACGCATCTGAATTTTGTTCTGGCGTCTGGTAAGAGCGGCGATAGTTCTGGAAACGGCGCATCAAGACTTCTGGAGAGAAGGCACGAACGATTTGTCCCAGAGCCAGAGTGGTCGCCATTTGCACCACATCGTTGTGATCTTTGAGGTTTTTCAGGCTTTCAGAAATCGCCGATGGCGCGGAAAGGTGAACGGCACCCGGATTGGTGTTGAACAGGGTTTTTACCGTGTCTTCATAAGACATGCCCAAGCGAAGTGGGTTGTCTTCTATCGGCTGGAGATTCTTGTTGATCACGCCATAGCGGCTATCGTCCACATGCTGGTGCAGATCCAACAGACCTTTTACCGCAGCCTGAAGCGCAGCCCCGATTTCCTCTGAAGTCATTTGCACGTCGCCAGACTGGTGAGACGGTGCAACGGACACACCCAAACCACGGAACAAAGGACCCGATAGCAGGTGGTTATTGTCATCGCCAAGCGGCATTTCTGCCTTAAACTGTTCGTTTTGGGCGATTTCTTCTTCTAATAAATCCAGGGTTTTATCGTCCATCATGTAGCCCTCTGTTCTGAACTCGTTTTGCGCACCTGCGTTTTCCGCAACGTACGATTCAATGGGTTGATTAGCCTGCTGACTGTTTTCAACTGGCTGTGAATGGGTTTGCGCTTCACTGCTCTCGGTTGCCATTTCTGGCTCGGGTACTTGAGCGTCAGGTTCTGACTTGGAAAAAAACGAAAATGGATTGAAGCGGCTTCGTTTTTTCAATTTGATGGCAGACGAAATTTCGTATTCGCTGTCTGCTTGTAAGGTTGGCTTTTCGCGACTTTCCAGTTCTTCATCCGCCAGAAGGTGATTTGCCTCGATCTGTTCTGGCGAAAGTTTTTCTTCCTCTTCCGCGTACAGTTGCTTGTGTTCCTGGGCGCTTTCTCCCCCTTCCAGAACATCAAGCGGATCGACGTATTCAACGTCGTCTCGCAACGCGACCAACCTTTCTGTTTCCGGATCGCCTTTGACTAAAGCAGCATCTTCAGTAAATAGCTGATCGAGTGATTGGTTGTGAGAGTTCATCGCAGCGCGACTGGTGCCACTCACCACCATCAATTCGTACACGCCTACTTTCAGGGTATCTTTGGTGGTGATTTGCGCCATCTTCCCTTTGCCGACAGGCATGGTTGCCCCGTTCACATAGGTGTGACCGGAAAGATCGCGTACGCAGAAATGGTTGTCGTACACCAAAATTTCACAATGGCTGCCCTGCACTTCTCGGCGCTGATCCTGCAAAATCCAGTGCGAACTTGGGCTGGAACCAATCACACCGCCTTCCTCTGTGAACTCACAGGAAGGCGTTAAACCGGGCTCCAGCTCCTTGGTATTCGACACCATCAAGTTCAAACGTTTGTTCTGTTCCACTTCCATCCGCCTCTACTGCCTGACCTGAATGGTGACACTCTGTTTGGTGTCGCCTTCACCTAAAAAGGTGGACCAGCCAAGAGGCATATCAATGCGATGATCCAGTACCATGGCAGATACTGCGCCTTCCTCTAGCTGCAATTCCAGGTCGTACGCCATTTGCTCTCGCAGAACGAATTCCACAACTTTGCAAAGTGGCAGGTAATCTTTTCCTGTTGGTAGAAAATCGCGAAACCTCTTCTGGCTCAGTCCTTTCAGTACCAAAGTGAATTTGCCATTACACTCGGTCACGCGTTCACCGACGACCGTGTTTTCACCCAAACTCATGTTTGCTAAACCCAGCTCCATCTGCTGGTTTTTGCGAATATCGACTTTTCTTTTCACCCACTGACGAATCTCGACGTCTTCAATATCGAAACAGTGAGCAATGATCCCTGACACCACCTGTGGTGAGCGGCTTCGCCCTGCCAACATGCCGGCGTAAGAAAGCATCTTGCACCAGTTGATGGGCGTTTCGCCGCGAAGATCAGGGTCGGCTAACCCCACCAATGCGAAAAGCTGAGCGGAAAAGTCATCGCTCGCGCCTTCCTGAAACCGAATGTAATAGCGGTACTTTCGCCAAATCCGATACACCAGAGTGATCATTCGGTTGTTAAAGAAATCGAGAAACGGTCCACGTAAGCCGAACTCGCCTTCAGTTAACACCTGTTCCAGCAGATACCCGGGAAGCGGCGACTGCGATCCTGTTAACCCAAGGAAGGTAGTTTCCAGCTCCATTCTGTCGTCGTGTTTGGTATCGAGCGACGACACATCAGACGTTGAAAACCCTAAACTAGGGTTCGACTTAAACACGAACTGACACTGGCGCTCCCAATCTTCGTCTTCGGGATCCATGCCATTCAGTTGCAGCAGCAACTCCACCAACTGATAGAAGTTGAAGCTTTTGACATCCAGCTCTGCCAACTCGTCCTGAATCGGCTCAAGGTTGGTTGATCTCATATCAGTGGCTGCATTCCATGCTGGTTACCCCAGCTGTATTCCTCTCGACTCTCGGCGTTAACCACTACTAACTCGTGGAACGAGTTGATACTGGCGTACAACGCAAAGAACTGGCTGAGTACAGTGCCAAACAGGTACAAATCCCCTTCCGAACCAAACGCATTCGGGTCCATGGTGATTCGCGATAACAACCCACGAACAGGCATGCCTTCGATCAGCTTGTCCAGGGGTTCAGATTCAATCGATACAATGCCATCCATACGCTGACGCGAGATGCGCGCCGCCTGCTGATCCACCAGTGAGCGGAAATCGTAAGCGCGAAGCACAGAGCAAAGCGCGTTCTTGTCCAGCAGCGACAAGTAGTTCAGCGACAAATTGGAGATCAGCGTCCACAGCAAACTGCCATCCAGTACCGGGCGCAGGGTTTGCGTTGGGATGGTGATGTTTTCAAAATCAGCAAATGGGGGCGATGTGTCCGTGCTGACGCAAATGTCTCCGACAGCCAGTTCTGCTGGCAGTTGTCGGTTGGTGCACGTCAGTTCAAGCGTGACGGCTTCGTCGAGCAGGTAACCTGTAGTTTCGTCACCGCGGACAAACGAAATATGATGATCAAAGCCGTCTTTGCGGATGCTGTCTTTCACTCGAACGCGGTAGTACAGCGCCAGCCTCTGGCGAGCCAGTTCTATCTCGTGCTGGAAGCTTTCAAAGGGAGTGTATACGCGGCGCTGACCGCGGACTCTTCCGTCCGAGGTTTCCTGCCACCCTTCCACGTGATCGACGCTGAATATTTCATAGTGCCTTGGGTAACGACTGGAGGGTGCAATTCGGTATTCTGTTCGCTTGCCTGTTAAATCAATCGGATCCGCATCATGGCGAAACAGATTGACTATTGGCGTGGCGTACAGAATGAAGCTCTCATCCGATACCAAAGTGCTGCCCGGCAAGGTCTGCGTAAAGTGGAAACGAAGGGTGAACTTGCCCGTTACATGATCGGGAATATAACGCCCAATGTGTTTCAAATCGAAGAAGTGGAACGATTCCGGAAAGGCGAGGTATTCCTGAAAAATCCGGTAACCCTGATACACATTCTTCGGATATGGCAGTAAACCGTCGTTATCAAATCCGACAACATCAAACACATCAGTCGGCACTTTAACGCTGCCACCGTCGTATTCCACTTCAATCGAATCTAGATAGTGCCCCAGCCACAAGTAGAGGTTTTGCGCGCTGTAAGTATCGCCGCCCAGATAAAAACGGAGCGAATCCAGTTCTACTGAGCCTATCGATTCGTCTTTGTTCAGCATCGACATTTCCAGCGACACTTTACTGGCATCTTTGGTGTGAATCGCCGAGATTCGGTCGCAAACAATCGGGTAGATTTCTACATCACGACAAGTGCGAAACTGGCAAGGCGTATCGAAGACGGGCACCGAATCGACTTTGGTCTGCTTTTTGATGACCTGACGAGTACTGAAATTGCCTTTCGGGCTGAATCTGAGAATGCTCATGCTGGGAATAGGACGAAGGTAGTTCGGCCACAGCATGTTAATGATCGAGTGGGTTAACTCGGGAAATTCATCTTCGACTTTCTCTCTCAGCTTACCGGTTAAAAAGGCAAAGCCTTCCAACAGGCGCTCGACGTCCGGATCGGTATTCCGACCATTCAAGAAGCGAGAAAGTTGAGGATGAATCTCGGTAAACTGTTTTCCTTGGTCTTTTAAAAACGCCAGCTCATCTCTGAAATATTTGTCTTGTGCCACTAGGTTACTACTCGGTATTTTCTATTGTTATCAAGGAGTAAATTGATCTTTACCCTTTCATGAATCGCTGATGTATCTATGGTCGCTGCCACACTGAATCGTAAGTTCAGGGGCTCTCTTTCATCCTGAATGACCATCACGTCGACTTCTTTTAGCCGAGGCTCAAACTCCTCCAGGCAACGCTTTATCGACAGTTTCACGCGGATAGACAGATCCAGCATCGCCATCGTGGCATCGTTGAAATCCACCAGCCCAAGATTCGGAGAGCTCAGTGACTCTCCGATTCGGGTGTTCAGAATGTTAGACACATTCCTTTTGATGGATCGCAGTACCTCGGCAGAGTCCGGGCCTTTTGAAAGTGAAATGGGTTTAGCGTCAGCCTCTAAACGCTCGAAGAGGCTGACACCGTACACACTTTCTTCAGGTGCGATGTATCCCATTAGGCTTGATCCAGACGACCAACCAGAGACAGTTCAAAGTTCGCACCCATGTACTTGAAGTGAGGACGAACCGATAGCGACACCTGGTACCAGCCTGGCTCGCCTTCCACGTCATGCACTTCGATAGCGGCTGCACGAAGTGGACGACGGCTGCGCACGTCTGCCGGTGGATTCTCCTGATCCGCCACGTATTGCTTGATCCAACCGTTTAGCTCACGCTCCAGATCCTGACGCTCTTTCCAGGCACCAATCTGTTCGCGCTGCAGCACTTTGATGTAGTGCGCAAGACGGTTGATGATCATCATGTAAGGCAGCTGAGTACCCAACTTGTAGTTGGTTTCGGCTTCTTTGCCTTCTTTGGTGTTCGGGAAAATCTTTGGTTTCTGAATTGAGTTCGCAGAGAAGAACGCGGCGTTATCGCTGCCCTTACGCATGGTCAGAGCAATAAAACCCTCTTCCGCCAGTTCGAACTCTTTGCGGTCTGTGACCAATACTTCCGTTGGGATCTTGGATTGCAATGCACCCATGGATTCGTACACATGAACAGGAAGATCTTCCACCGCACCGCCACTTTGAGGACCGATGATATTCGGACACCAGCGGTATTTCGCAAAGCTGTCTGTCAGACGAGTGGCAAATGCAAACGCGGTGTTACCCCATAGGTAGCTTTCGTGAGAATCACTGACGTTCTCCTCATAAGAGAAGGACTTCACAGGGTTTTCTGTTGGATCGTATGGCACACGAAGTAAGAAGCGAGGCGCTGTCAGACCCAGGTAGCGCGCATCTTCAGATTCACGAAGTGAACGCCACTTGGTGTATTTAGGTCCTTCAAACGTAGACTTAACGTCTTTCAGATTCGGCAGCTCTTCAAACGAATCAATGCCAAAGAACTCGGGACCGACACTGGAGATAAATGGTGCGTGCGCCATTGCGCCAAGCGAACCCATGTATTGCAGCAGTTTCATGTCTGGTGTAGATGGGGTGAACGCGTAGTTACCGATGATAACGCCGGTTGGCTCACCACCAAACTGGCCATAACCGGATGAGTAAACGTGTTTGTAAAGACCCGATTGAGTGGTCTCTGGAGCGAACTCAAAGTCGTCCAGAAGCTCTTCTTTGGTTACATGTAACACGTCAACTTTGTTGTTTTCGTTGAAATCGGTGCGGTCGATCATCAACTTAAGACCGCGCCAAGATGACTCCAGATTCTGGAAACCGTCATCGTGAAGAATTTCATCAACCTGAGCACCAATTTTTTTGTCCAGTTCCACCAGCATTTGGTCAACCAAAGCCTTGTTAACGGGTTCTTCAGTGCGGTTTGAACCTACGAGATTCTCGATGAAAGCAGCAACACCTTTTTTGGCGATGTCGTAGGCTTCTTCGTTTGGTGCAATACGGGTTTGCGCCATGATTTCATCAAGTAAATTTGCTGGCTGCTGCTCTATTGTTCTTTCTACAGCGACTTCATTTGTTGTCATCGGAATTATCCTTTCGTTCCTGTTTTTCACGCTGGTTATTCATTTCCCTGATCAGAGGTTTCGCTCTCATCACTTGCCACAAGATCCAGTTCCGCTAGCAGCTTTTCACGTGATTCATCTGAAGACAGGAGCTCTTGAAGACGAGAACGGAATGCTGGCACGTTGCCTAATGGACCTTTCAGCGCCAGTAGTGCTTCGCGAAGTTCGATCAGTTTGCTTAGTTCAGGAACCTGTTTGACGATGGAGTCTGGAGTAAAGTCTGCAAGAGACTCAAATGACAATTCGACAGGTAAATCAGCGTCGTCTTCATCAACTAACTTGTTTGAAACTGAGGTAGACAGCGTCAGCTGGCTCTCTTTCATTACAGATTCAAAGTTATTCTTGTCGATGCTGACAGGTTTACGTTCCTCTAAAGGGGCTTCTTCTGGATGCCCTTTAAAGTCCCCAACCACTAAAGTTTTCAACGGCAATTCCACTTCTGCCTGAGCATCGCCCGTTGCAGGAATGTACTTGATATTGATTCTTTCTTTCGGGGCAACACTGCCTTCTTTGGACATATTACGGTCTCCTTCGTTTGTCCCAATTTTTCTAGGGTCTTAAACCCATACAATGTTGAATTTATTGCGAACAAACTTCCGCCTCGAAATTGGAATTCACCACTGCTTTCGCAATTCCAAAAACAAGTTGAATGGCAATAAACAAACACAGATTCGCCCTGCTAACCAGAGCAAAATTCTTTATATACTTTGTAATGAGCTTCTATTTAGGAGAGTCAAGAATGACAGGATGACGTATAAACAAGGTATGAGAAAGCGCGTACATCTGCTGTACGATAAATCCATATACACCATTAAAGCCTAATTAGAACCAATTTTTAAATATCAGTCTAGAAATTCACCAGCCAAAGCGAAAAATTATTTAATTCTCATTTTTAAGATTATTTTCATTATGATTTTGCGATCAGTTCTTTTATTTATCTTCCGATTCAGCTCAATCAATTTGTGTGTTTAACCTACTATATCAAGATAAAGTAAAACCGTTACAACCATCACAAAAACAAGATGATAAACATCTCAATTAAAAGACAGACACTACCGTAAGTGACTAAATTACAATCATTAATCATCAAACTTAAATGTATAGATCAAATGCAACAAACCACTATAAAAATTCTTGCTATTCAACAGTTAACCACATTTCCCAACAGTAAAAGTTTGATATGAAATTTCTGATGACATTTATCATTGTTACTTGATCTAATATATTTTGCCAATAGAAAGTTTTCTTTCATTTATCATTCATGCATTCACAATAGGCTGTATTAATCAAGATATTTATAAAATCAAAACTGAGACAATCACGCAAACACAAGCAATTACTAAAATATTAATTATTGTATTAACCTCACAATTACTAATTAAATGTTAATTCGGTGAAATTTATTATCACGTGACTTTGATCCAGGCATTTATTCGCTGTTCGAGCAATAAATTGCCCAGACAAAAGCAATTAATTGCTTGGTCATATATCGCAATAAACATAACCCTATGATTTTAGAGTTATTTATTATTTGGCACGGCAATTGCCTTATTAGACTCGTCGATTGACAACTGAAAAAAGCGAATAAACGCTTACATCTATTTGTTATTAATATGTTGCTTAAAACGGGGTTGTTGCCAAATTAGGAGCTGCCCAAGTCAAAAGAGGATTGAATATGCCAACTCCATGTTATATCTCCATCGAAGGTGAAACGCAGGGGCTAATTACCGCAGGTGCATTGTCTACCGATTCTATCGGTGATGCATTCGTTGAAGGTCACGAAGACCAAATGCTAGTTCAGCAGTTTGACCACAACGTGACAGTACCTACAGACCCTCAATCTGGGCAGCCTTCAGGTCAGCGTGTGCACAAGCCGTTCAAATTTACGGTGGCACTGAACAAAGCTGTTCCGCTGTTGTACAACGCATTGGCGTCTGGCGAGAAAATGAAATCTGTTGAGTTGAAGTGGTACCGCACATCGATTGAAGGTAAACAAGAGAACTTCTTCACAACCTCTCTTGAGAGCGCTTCTATCGTTGATATCCACTGTGAGATGCCACACTGTCAGGATCCAACAAACGCCGACTTCACGCAAAACGTTACCGTTTCTCTGTCTTACCGCAAGATCAACTGGGATCACGTGAACGCTGGTACTTCAGGTTCAGACGACTGGCGTAAACCTGTCGAAGCATAATCAGGTATATGACCAGTATCACGCTTCGCCAGTGCTTGCTCCCCCTTGTACTGGCGTGCTCCCCAAGATACTGGTCATCTGCAATGACGCAAAGTCACGAATTGTGGCTTTGCGTTTTCACTACCAACTCAACGCTTTGGCGCGGATTAGATTGCAAAACGGAATGAATGCATGGGCACCTTAAATTTTACCCTAGATGTTGATGGGTTGGCTCCAGATACCCTTATCGTTCGAGAGTATGAGGGACAAGAGTCGCTATCTGATTACAATCATTGCCATGGATTCAAATACCAGATTGAGCTGGCTAGTCGCCAGACTGATATTTCTCCAGATCAAATCGTAGATAAAAGCGCCTGGTTAACCATCATTCAAAACGGGGAAGTGACGCAAGTTGTACACGGCATCGTCAGAGCCTTTTTTAAAGGAGATACGGGTCGACAGCACACGTTTTATTCTCTTACTTTAGTGCCAGCAATCGAACGATTATCGCTGCGCCAGAATAGCCGGATTTTTCAGAACCAGAATGTGCCCGATATTTTGTCGGTGTTGTTTCAGGAAATGGGCATCAACGATTATGCCTTTTCCCTAAAACGATCCTGCCAGCCAAGGGAGTTTTGTGTTCAGTACCGCGAGACTGATCTTGAATTTATGCACCGTTTGGCGGCTGAAGAAGGGTTGGTTTATCGAATTACTCATGAAGTAGGAAAGCACACCATTGTTTTCAGTGACGACAGCCAAACCTACGATGAGTTACCTCTGCCTGTTACTTACAATGCATTGGCAGGGGGGCAGATAGATACTCCCTATGTCTTCGGCTTAAATGAAAGAGTTCGTTCAGACGTCACCAACGTAACCTTTCAGGAATACAGTTTTAAGAAGCCCACCTATTCCTTTAAACAAGAACAGCTTGGCAAGGATATGGCGTACCAGCGTGATGGGTACGAACATTACGATGCGCCAACGCGCTACAAAGACGACGAAAGTGGTCAGGCATTCAGTAAATATCGTCTGGAATACCTTCGCCGCGAATCTCATATTGCGCATGGACAAAGCAATCACGCTGGTTTGCAAGCCGGGGTTAAATTCACGCTTACCGACCACCTTGACCCGAAATGTAATCGCGCATGGATCATAATAAATGCCGTTCACTCAGGCACTCAGCCTCAGGCACTTGAAGAGGAAGGAGGAAGCGGAGCGACCACCTACAGTAACCAGTTTACTGTGATTCCGGCGCAAACTCAGTGGAGAGCCAAGCCTCTGCCTAAGCCACAGGTAGACGGTCCGATGATCGCTATGGTTGTGGGTCCTGCTGGCGAAGAGATTTTCTGCGACGAACACGGTCGGGTAAAAGTTCACTTCCCTTGGGATCGCGAATCCTCACAAGATGAACACAGCTCATGTTGGGTGCGGGTTTCCCAAGGCTGGGCAGGCGGACAATATGGCATGATCGCCATTCCACGCATTGGGCATGAAGTGATTGTTTCTTTCTTAAATGGTGACCCTGACCAGCCGATCATTACAGGGCGCACTTATCACGCCACCAACGTAACGCCTTATATTTTGCCGAGCCATAAGACTCGGACAGTACTCAAAACCCAAACGCATTTGGGCGAAGGTTTTAATGAGCTGAGATTTGAAGATGAAGCGTCTCGCGAACAGATCTATGTTCATGCTCAAAAAGACAAAGATGTCGTGATTAACAACATCAGTCGCGAATCGATTGGTCTCGATTTTCACCAAAAAGTCGGTCAGCACTTCTTCCAGATGGTGACAGAAAATACGCACCGTTTGGTGGGTAAGAATGTGACCGAAGAGTTTGGTCAGGATCACCACTACAAAGTCGGTCGTAACTTAGTTCAGCGAGTCATTGGCGCAGTGAACCGTTTTATCTCTGGCGGTATGGTCACCAAAATTGAAGGGGGCAGCGTCACGTCGATGTCTGCGTCTGAAGAAAAAGAGATCGGCGCCAACCAACGTATCGCGGTGAACAATGAGAGCTATCTGAATGCCACTAACATCGTACTGGAAGCCAAACAGGAACTGACCATCAAAGGTCCGGGAGGCTTCGTCAAAATCGATGGCGGTGGGATCACCATTTCAGGAAACGTGGTGAAGATTAACGAAGGTGGTTCGCCAGGAAGCGGCACCGCACCAAAAGCGGTTGAGCCACAGCCACCTGCGAAACCGCAAGAGCCGGACGATCCGGACAGGAGAACCTAATGCCAGCAGCAGCTCGACTTGGAGACAGCTGTGCCGGACATGGCTGTTTTCCCGCCACACCGATTGTTGCAGGCAGTGGCGATGTGTTCATCAACGGTAAACCTGCCGCCAGACAGGGCGATACGGTATTGCTGCACGCCTGCCCTTGCCCCAAGATGCCACATGGTATCCATGGTCGAAGCATTTCGGCAGGCTCTTCCACCGTTTCCATAAATGGAAAGCCGGCTTCTCGAGTAGGCGATGCGATTGGTTGTGGAGGCTCCGTTGCCGCAGGTTCTGGTGACGTGTTCATTGGCGATACCCCCTACTCCTCACCCGCACACAAATGTGCGGAAGGCGCGGCTGCAAGCAAGTCACCGTTTTTAAAGATAACGCCTTTGGCGGAGCCGCTGGGCAGTGGTTGGGCGAGCTCTATCTTTACACCTGAATTCTACAAATCTGCATTGCAGAAAATGGCAGTTCAAGCTGACATCGCACTATTGAACAAAGCCATGGAGCTGCAAGAAATGAGTTCTCTGGCACAGTCCATTATTACGGCAGTCGACAACGGTGCAGACAAACAAGAAATGCTAGATGTGCTAGAAACCAACACCACAAAAGCACAGCGAAGAAAAGCGCGAGAAGAAATTACAGAGCGGGCAAAATCGACTAACCCAGAAGCCGCAGGTCGATTCTCTATGGATATGGATGCGGCTGAGAAGGCCATGTTATCTGACCACGTTTACACAGTTGGCAAACCCGATAACAAACTAGACGAGCGGCGCTTACAGCTAAGAAAGGACTTTGAAGGCGATTCTGGATGGTCTGAAGCATCACCTGAACAGTTATCTTCATTAGGATTGTACCCAGAAGATTTAACCATTCCAGACAGCAATTTTCGTGCGCAAGTATACATGCCCGACAAAAACGTCTTTGGTTCTAGCGCTAAGCCCGTAGTGGTGTTGCGGGGAACAGAAATGACCAAGCTGGATGATTGGAAAAACAATGTAAATCAGGGTTTAGACAAAGAATCCGCCTACTACGAAAGAGCTGTCCAGATAGGTAAAAAGCTCAGAAAGAGTCGAAAGCCAGTAGAAACAGCAGGGCATTCTCTCGGGGGAGGAATGAGCAGTGCTACGGCTAAAGCGGCCAATATTGAAGCGACAACTTTCAATGCTGCCGGTTTACACCCTAACACAGTAGCGCGTTACGGCGTCCCTAAAGCCCAGCAAGGTCCAGATACGTTGATTAAAGGGTATCGAACTGATGGCGATATGTTGACCTACGTTCAAGAACAGAACTTTCTGTCAAAGCATTTTATGCACGATGCAGTGCGTAATAAATCCTTAGACACAACATTACCAAAAACCAAGTCTCTTACCCCCCAAGCGATAGGGGCGGCAACGGCGACGGGCTTAGTTTCACCGATTGCTGCTCCTATCAGTTATGGTGCGGTAAAAGCCAAAGAAAAAGTCGATATGCACGGAATGGATCAAGTGCGCTTAGCCTTAGAAGAGCGTAAAGTGAACGACTTACACACACTAACTAAGAGTGGAGCTTAATGAAAAAGTGGGGATGGCTTCTGATTGCAGGGCTGCTTGCTTTATCTATGGCAGCAAAAGGAGATTTGATGAATATTTTTGGCAGCAAACCTTATGCCGACGCCTTTTTTGAAGGGGATATGCTGAACATTGCAAAGGCGATAAAGAAAAAAGACGGCGAAAAAATCACCAAACTTGGGAAAGCGCTTGAAGATATCGATGCCCCAGGAAAACACGGGATGACACTGCTTGGCTTTGCTGTAAATGATGAAAACCCCGTAGCCATCAAAGCATTGATGGCATTAGGTGCCGATCCGTCTATTGAGTTGCCGGAATTAGGCAGCGTCGCTTACCACGCCATGTGGCGAAAAAGTGACGAACCACTAAAAGCTCTTCTTGAAAGTGGTATGGACCCCAATACTGCGAATGAAGGAAGCTTACGAACTTTGATATTTAATACGCCTGCGCTTGAGCAAAGCAATGCCATGCAGCTTTTGGTCGAATATGGTGCCGATGTGAATGCCCGAGATACTCTTGGCAATACACCTTTGATACATATTCTTCCAGTTCGGTTTGATGATTCTCTCTACTTGCTAAACCATGGAGCGGATCCTTATGCGATGAATAATGAAGGAATTTCGGTTGCCTACAGTGTTCAAGAAGAATTAGAGCATATGGATCAATCCACCGAAGCCTACCAAAAGATGCTCAAGATCCAGCAGAAACTTGTTGAAAAGGGTGTGAAATTTCCTGCTCTGACGCCTTTCGGTGAACGCTTTCGCAATAACATTGTATTTTGCCAAGAACCACACGGTTATATGCCTAAAGCCGAATGCAAAGTGGAAGGTGTGAATGAGTTCCTAGGTGAACAAACCGAGCAAGAAAAACGCCTAGATGAAAAGATCCTTAAAGAACGTTTTGGTATAGAGCACCGCTTTTAGCGCTGCAAGACCAAAGTTTCCGAAACATGAAGATCTGACGAATACAGATCGGGATAGTACTTATGATGCCAGAATCTTCCAACGACGATATAGAAACTAAAAGCGTATCGCTGTTCGATATTATGTCGAATACGACTGGCACTCTTTATTTACTTGTCGACAAACAGCTGTTTCCTAAATTGGATGAGTTCTGGAATGCTTTTTCTGGTCGTCACGATGCTCGATCTATCCCTCTTTACCGAGATACGGAATATCACCAGCTTCTTGAGTTTTCCCCATTACTCATTGAGATAGAAAACGGCAACCCCGGAGAAACGCTTTTCCATTGGTTGCTTGAGCAGGGTGACGCGTTTCTTCGCTTTGGTTTGGTTGGCGTTTATCCGGGCTCACTGAATGACATCCAGGCACATTGGGCTAAGTGGCTAACCTGCATTTACCCAAACGGGGATCAGGCTATCTTGCGTTTCTACGACTTTTCAGTGCTCCAAAAATTGTGGCGAGTCTTTACTTCAAATCAGCAATCAGCTTTTAGCGGTCAGCACGATTCTTTATATGCTCCGCACTCTCCAGAGAAAACCCAGGCACTGGTCAAAATATCCGATCAAGCTTGGTTAAACGAACAACAGATAGAATCGCAAAAAGCGTTCATCCAACTAACACTGACACAAACTCAGTACGACGCTCTCTTTTACGAAAAACGTGTGAATGCCTTAGCTTGCAAACTTCACGAAGAACTCGCTCCTAGATACGGTTGGCTTTTGCCCTACGTCAATGTGCGGGAAAGATTTTGGGAAGGTCTCTCTATCGCCATTGAGAAATTCCCCGACGAGTCTTCACTCGCTCACGAAACCTACGCTATGTACCGGTTTTATTTAAGTAGCCATTTTGATAATCACCCTGATTTTCAAAAACTTCTGCGTCAGTACCCTCTTCGCGAGTCAATCAAACATTTTCATGAACGATCGCGACGGGAACCTGATTTACTGAATGAATATAAACAAGAAGGCTGGTTAGGCATCGAAGGTCATGCGGAGTTAAGCAATGACTGATTCCCACCCCCTTATCTTTGACAGAGTTCCGCTTGCCCAATGGCAGGAAAACGCTCAAGACAAACCAATATTTGTGCTGGCTGAATCTGTCATCAACCCTCAGGTCAGAACATTGGCAGACAAAGCGCTAAATGAAAGCCCTTCTGAAAACCAAGAAAACTGCCTGTATTGGGGGGAAATGGGTAGGGTTCATGCGTCCATTTCACCCTATTTGTTGAAATTGGATAGCTGGGAAGATTTTGAAGAGACGATCGCCTTCCAGCCTAATTGGGGGATTATCCTCACCCTGAATGAAGATAAAGCAAAATACGAAAACCCGTTATTTTATCTCTTAAATCATATTCGTGAGTGGACGTTTATTGAACCGCCAAAAGAGAGCGGAGATCAGGGTCCAATGCTTCTGCGCCTTTCCGACTGGGATGTCTTACAAGTTTTACTGAATGCCAGCAACGACGTAGAGCTCACCTCTCTGTTTGGTCCAATAGAAGCCTTTGCTTACTGGCACAAAGATCAAGATGACGTTCAGCAAATTAGGTTGAAAGCCAAAGCGCAGCAAACCCTTGCACACCGCTCACCGCAGCTTATTAGTGAAACTCAAAACTCGGCTCTCAGAGCGTTTGCGCATCGCCACCAGCATAAGAAATACGCGGATCATTTAAAGAAACATCACGGCGAAGTAAAAAACTGGAGCGATGAAGACCTCTCCTCTTTTTTACTTCGCAACATCGATACTGCTAACCAACTCAAGTTCAACACAGAAAAAGATGTCGTTCGCTATTTGAGCTTAGCCACGGTATTTGGTGAGCAATTTGTTGAAACCCCATGGGCAAAACAACAACTTAAAAAACCTGCGGCGATTGGTACTCAGTCCCGCATGGATATGCTGTATCAACGAGCTTTAGAAGAACTGGATAAGGAGCCGAAAGGATGAGTCAGGACAGAAAAACACAGCTTATGAGCAGCGCAGAAGCTGCCGAGCAGAATTTCTCGACCGACAACGTGCTTTCTGGCGGCTGTGTCGAGTGCGGCTGCGAGGTGTTCATCCGCTATCACTACGATGACGAAAAGCCAGTGCCTAATGCTCCATTTATTCTGAAAGACAGTAATGGCACCGATATCGAGGGCACCACTGACGATAAAGGGCTTTGCAAGATCGAAAACATGGGCTGTGGTGGATTCGAGTTATTGCTTGATGAAGGCAGCGATGAATTCAGCCCAGAGGAAGCGATCGCGAACAACCCTTCTCTTCAACACAACCCAATTCATGCCGCGATTGCGGGAGAATACTTCTCGCTTTACAGCATTCTGAGTCGAGAAAAAATCCTAACTTATGACAAGGATGACAGCTCTGATGCATTTATCGATATTGATGACGAAGGCTGGTTTGGTACCTGGAGTGTGGAAGACAAATACGACCCGGCGTATCGGCGTTTTTGGGAGCTAAATGAAAAGATAAACGAAGGTCCCAGAGATCTTCGTGTTGCGGTCAAAAACATTCATACCAGCCTGGCTGCAGAAGTCGCGGGTCAGTCTCAGGACAATTCTGCCATCCTTCTTTTTTGCCAGATTGCCCTTGGGTTTGTTCCTGTTGTCGGGCAAGCCATGGATTTGTACGACCTGGGTGATTGGGGTTGGAAAACCTACGAAGGTAAAGATCTCGATACTTGGCACTGGGCTTCTGGCGCATTGATTGGTATCGGCTTTGTTCCTGGCTTAGGTGATGCAGTGAAAAAAACCGGTAATGCGGTCATTGATGCACTGCGTAAATCCGATTCAGCAGCCATCCAACTTGCCATTAAAACCATTCGAAGCTTGTCCAACGGAAACGTGGTCAGATACCTGTCTGACTTTGGTTCTAAGCTGCAAGAGTACGGCAAGAAAGCGGTCGATTTGATCGACAAGATCATCGCTGGTCTTGTTCAGGCTCTCAAAGACGGCGCATCATGGATCATCAGGCTAATGAAAGACGCCTTTCAAGGCATGATTAATGCCATGAAAAAGCTGTCTGAAAAGGTGGCTGACATGATTGCCTGGCTCACCAATAAAGTAAAAGAGTTTATTGGGAAAGTCGTAACGCGCGTGACAGGTACGGCGAAGAAGAAAGGGTCGGCTAAAAAGCCTGAAAACACCAATGCGGGAAGAGAACGGCAAAATTCTTCTACAAAAAATGGAAGCGCTTCTGATGCTCAACACGCTGATAAAGAAGCATGTTCTGGAGTTTGTAATGGTCGTGGTGAACCAATTGATATGTCCACAGGCAAAGTCTATGAAGTGAGGCAAGATTTTAACTTACCTGGCCTATTATCTATCGAGCATAAACGCTACTACCACTCTAATGGTACAAAAGAAGTTGGATTATTAGGTTCTCAATGGAGAAGTAACTGGGATATTTACCTACAAATAAATGGCAACTTAGCAACATTTGTAGACATAGACTATTCTACGGCTACATTTTTGATTCCAAAAGAAAGTGAATCCACTAGTTCTTCTCTTAAACCAGAATTACGTTTGTACCGAACAAATGAAGAAATGGTTTTAAAGAGCAGAACTGGAATAAACCTGCATTTTGGGCATGCTTTGGGTAATCAGCTTCGATTAACCAAAATATCAGATCGTAGTGGTAATAAGATTCACTTCTTAAGTGATAGGGGAACCTTAAAATGGATAGTACTTTCCAATAATAGGCTTATTAAGGTTCACACCAAAAATCGACGTATACATAAACTAGACTTGTTGACTGAAAACAAACAGTTCATTCAAACGATAGCTAGCTATAGCTATGATAAGCGTGGGCGCTTAGTTTCTGTAAGAGCTAGCGAAGGAAGAAACTTTAACTACCAGTATTCTGACGAAGGTTGGTTAACCCGATGGGATGACTTATCTAATACTTGGGTAGAACATGAATATGATGAAAAAGGCAGGGCAATAGCAACTCGCAGTGCAGAAGGCTATTGGAATGATCAAGTTAGATATGATGACAACAAAGGAATAACCTACTATAAAAGTTCTTTTGGTGGTGTAACTGAATATTATCGCGATAAAAAAAATAGAATTTTAAAAATCGTAGATCCTGATGGGAACCAAACTACTCAAGAATGGGATTTTGATAATTTAATCGCTATAACCAATCCTTTAGGTCAGCGCACCGAATACGAATACGACGATTGGGGTAACGTCACTCGGGTCACCGAGCCTAATGGGCAGGTTCATACCTATTCCTACGATGAAAACGGACAGCTGCTGAGCTACTCGGACCCACTGGCGAGTACGTGGCATTACGCTTATAACTCGGCTGGCTCACTGGTGTCGGTACAAGATCCCGATTCTCGTGAGTGGCGACATGAATACAACGCGCTAGGTCAGCGAACACTGACAACTTTGCCCGATGGTTCAGAAACACGCTATGGCTACAACTCTCAGGGGATGCTGGAACGGGTTTCCCCCGACAACGGAGTTGGATTTACCTTTTACTACGACAAACAATGTCGATTGGTGAAACGCACAAGTGATGAGCAACTTACCCGGCGCTGGTACTACAAAGGCAATAGCTTATCTCCTTACCAAGTTGAGTATGAAGACGGGTCGAAAACCCAATTCGAGTACGATATTGAAGGCAACATCACCGCCATTACTGATGCCCTTGGTAATGTCTCTCGCTATGAATATGGCGCATTCGATAAATTGGCGTCTGCCACCGACCCATTAGGCGCGACTACCCACTACCATTACAACGTGGAAACCGAATTCGCGGGTGTGACCAACAGTAAGGGACACCAATGGCGATACGAATTTGATGCCCTAGGGCGAGTGAAAACTGAGCGTCACTACGACGGGCGCAAACACCATTTCGGCTACGATGCCGCGGGTCGAATTGTTTCTCAAACCAAACCCAATGACCATGTGCTGCAGTACGACTACAACGAAAGCGGTCAGCTTGCCGAGATACAAACCTTCGACCACGAAGGCAATGCCACGAGTAAAACATGGTTTGAGTACGATGAGGCTTCTCGCCTTCTTAGCGCAGAGAATGGCGACGCTTGGGTTGGGTTTGAATACAACGCTTCCGGACAGGTCATTAAAGAAACGCTGAATGGGCAAACCCTGACACACCGCTACGACAGCGCGGGCATTCGCGAATCGTTAGAAGGGACAAACACACCGTTAGAGTTGCTATGGCAGAAAGGACAACTCCAACAATTAGGCATTGGCAGCCATCAACCTCTAAATTTTAACCACAGCAAGGCGGGCTTTGAAACCTTAAGGGACAACCAGAACGGATTCAGGCTACACCATCAGTGGAGCAAAACGGGCTTACTGGAACATCAGCAGCTTGGTTTTTTGAACGAGCAAACCGCCGACCTTGCCGCGCAGCCGAGAGACCGATATTTACTGCGTAAGTATCAATACGACGCCCTCGACCGCCTGGTCGGCATCGATGAATCTTACTTCGGTAAAACCGACCTTCGCTTGAATCCGAATGGTCAAATCAGCGAAGTGCGGCAAACAAAATCCTGGAAAGATAAGGCGACTCAGGTTCAGCTCTTCGGCTACGACAGCGATTTCAACCTCAACCAGCAAAGCACTCTACCGCTAGCTGACAACGTAATTGAGCTCGCCCAAAAGCGCGAAGAGAAGCACACACACCAGTACGACCGTGCGGGCAGGGTTGAGAAAAAAGGTCCTTACACCTATCGCTACGATGAATGCGGTCGGGTTATAGAAAAAATCGAGCAGCAGAATGGTTACAGAGCGAAAAGCACCAAGTTCGTCTGGAACGCCTTTGATCAGTTAATTAAAGTCGAACTGCCCAACCAAGAACGTTGGCGATATCGTTATGACCCTTTTGGAAGGCGCATCGCAAAAGAGTGCGAGCAAAGCCAGACCGAACAAGCTAACCTGCATTACTTGTGGGACGGTGACAACCTGATTCAGCAGCAGAAAGTGTGTGCGGATGGCACGGCCCTCAGCACCATTGAATGGGTGTATGAACCCGACAGTTTCCGACCACTGGCGCAAATCAATACCGATAACGTGCTTGGCACGTCGGCACTCAGCTATGTGGTGACCGATCACGCTGGTACGCCACGTGAGCTGTGCAGCGAACAAGGTGACATCATCTGGCGGGGGCAGCATGAAGTTTGGGGTGGCTATAAGCAGCAACATCAACAAGGCTTGTTAAAGAAATACGCCAGTGATGCGGCTAACGACCCAATTGAATGTGACTTGCGTTACCAAGGGCAGATTTACGACCGAGAAACGGGGCTTTACTACAATCGGCACCGCTACTACGATACAGACAGCGGTCAGTATTTAAGCTCAGACCCCATCGGATTTGCTGGTGGTTTAAGACCACAAGCGTACGTGCACAATCCGATGGATTGGGTGGATCCTTCTGGTTTAGTTCTCGGCAAAACACAACCAGCTTCTGGTTGGAATTACACTAACATGCCTAAGATCAGCGGATACCAAAACCACCACGTTATACCCAGATCTATGAAAGCTCACCCAGCATTAAAATCGGCAGGCTTTGACATAGATGGCACTAAGAACTTAATCTACCTTCCAAAAGATCGTTCCATACATCCAACAAGGAGTGTACATAATGGTTGGAACAAAGCGCATGCACAATACAATAGAGATATGAGAGCGGAGCTCGATGAAATTTCAGCGATTGGAAAAGAAGAAAAATGGAGCCAGCAACAATATAAAGATGCAGTCGACGATCTACGTAGAGAAACTCGTCAAAACCTTAGACAAGGTAAAGCTGTATGTGGTTAAAAAATATAAACACTGATGGAGAAAGTCATGTACTTTGATTTGCAAGATTTCTATTTTAAAGATGTTTGTTTCAACTACTCTGATAATAATGAAGTAGATTATGTTGACGCTCTTAACGGAAAAATCCCTCAGGGCAAAGAGCTAATTTATGAAATCGAGAAAATAGATAATAAAATCAATGAATACGATATCCTACCTACTATAGGTCTACCTCTTGTAAGTAGAAAGCTAATATCTGTGTTTTCAGAATTTCTAGAGAAAGACATAGTAACTTTCCCAGCAAAAATAATAGATGAAAGTGGGAACAGTAATTCAGATTTCTCAGCTCTATTTGTTATAAATAGCTATGAGTGTGTTGATACTGAAAGATCTGAGATAAAATATAAAAAGTATAGAAGCGGAACACAGTCAATGAGAATTATTGACTTGTACATTGACACTAAAAAAATAGGAAATTCCCCTATCTTTAGAATTAAAGAGAAAAATGGCTACATAATAATTAACCAAAATATAAAAGATATGTGTTCAAACCTTAAAGGCCTAGAATTCAAGAAAGTAAAGTCATAATTTTTAAAAATCTAAAGTAGATACTCGCGGAAGCAATCAATCGTATTGTTTGAATCAATTAGTACAACCGAGTATTATTAATTAGTTAGGTTCTCTGATTTTCAGTATGAATATTTCAACTTTTAAAAATTACATAGAATCTGCGCCTAAAGGTGTATCAGACTGGAAAACATGGGAAAGCTCGTTACCAACTTTTACTTCTTTAGACCCTGTACTTGAGTTTATTAACGAAGTTCAGTGGTCTAAAGACAATTGGATAGCAATAAGAGCTTTCATACGTAAGGGGTATCTAGAGCAAAATTTACCTTCAGAATCAATTGAAAACAATGATCACGTAAGTATATTCAACTCCAAAATAGACAATATTGAGATATTTAAATCAAAATCTTTAAGCTTATCAATCGTTCGATCTTTAGAATCTGTTAATTTGCTTTCTGAGTCTATCGAGGCGTTAAGTATATCTCACGCTAGTAAGCTTTCCAAAATCACTGGAAATATCGAAAATTTAAAATTTTTATCTTTAAATAAATGTCCTAAATTAAATATAGACCCGATTATGCATTCTCTTGAAGATATTAAAATATTAGATATGAGTAGCAATAAGCAGTTACTAAATATTGAGGCATTACATGGAAACAGCAGTATATTGGCACTATACCTAAGTGATACCAATGTAATTAAGCATGAAAAAACAATAGATACCCTAACATCAATGCGTAATTTAGAGAGAGTATGGATAAAAGCCAATAAGAGGCAACTTGACGAGCTGAAAGAAGCGCTACCAAATATAGTAAATTGAGTTTATCCCATCACTTAAACTATTGGTAATAGTATCGTTTTTGTTACCGTTAATTTCTTCACCTTCAGTGGATAACGTTATAGGGGTCAATCAGGTGCCAATCAACTCTACTTTAAACAAAATAAACGAATTGATGCAATCTCATGAACAACGCGGCGGCTTTCAAGAAAATCATTCTGTTGAATGGTTTACAGATCTGCCTTCAAATGTTCGACTAGAACAATACTATTCTACAAAGGGTCCAACAGTTGGCACATGCTTAGAGGTTGGAAGCTCCGTTTTGTATTTCATTACCTTTTCTAATCTAGCTGAAGCACAAATGGGCTATCGCACTCTCGCAAATGGGCAGCCATGTAATGGGTGGGATCAAGATTGTGTTGTAATTGCACTGTTTGACGATGAACCCGTTATGGTGAATACCACAAGTGAACAGGCTGCGGTTTGGGCTGCCTATGAGAGCGGAAATCCGAAGTTAATCGCCGATAACCTGGAAGACTTTTTCCAATCCATACATACCGCTATTGATATTCAATACAAGAAATATAACTTTGAAGTATTAAACGAAGACACTCTAGAGTATAAGGAAGAGTATCTAGCTGATATCAACCAAAAGCTTCGCGAGATCCTTCCAGAGGACCAGCTGTGCGCTTTTATGGGCTTTTTCTTTGGTTAGCTTTGGGAAGAAACATGTTAGATAAACAATCTGTTCAGTTCTTTAAATCGCAATCGTGGTGGTTTGATGAAACTACTCAAGACTATCAAAAAGCGTTGAGTTCATATGGGATAGAATTGCAAAGTTCTATAGCGCAATTTTACCTACACGTGGAAGACGGACCGACGTTTAAAAGTCGACATATCGAACTGCTCCACCTTCCTTGGTTTATTATCAATTCAGACTATTCGTTGCTTCTCTCTAGCGCTCAATCTTCATTTCCAGTCGGAGATAACTGCATACCAATTACCAACTTGGAAGCGCAATCTTGTTATTTTTACGACTTAAAGAGTCATCGTGTTTTGCTATTCAGTGCATCAAATGAAAAACCAAATCAGCCAGAAAGAATATGGTTTTCTTGGAATGAGTTTATTCATTGGTATTTCAATATATAGAACGATATTAAGAAAAGTATGTTTAGTTAGGAAGAGTGTCTAAAAGCAATGGAGCTGCGAAAAACAACGCCGAAGAAAGCGTATAATCCATACTGATACTGTTACTTCTGTCGCAATTTTTACTCTAATAAAAATAGTTTCTCCTCACACCTACCTCCTTAATTTACTCTCCTGTCAATTAAATTAAGACCACGTTATCAGTTAGAAAAATGTACAACAAAATCAGGCTTTTTATTATTGAATGTGTTGACCCTATGGATTTGCTTAACGAACGCTCGGAGGCTGAAGCACTAGAGCAAGTGTGTAAAATTTTCGGCCACAAAGTCGCCAAATTTATCGCCTATTCGGAAAAAGATCTTATCAAGTATTGCAACTACATCTCTTCCATCGACTCTAGCCATGGTCCGAGAGGTGAAGAACTCATGCCGTTATGTATCCACATTTCAGCACACGGCAATAAAAAGGGAATAGAATTTGGTAGCGATTTTCTCAGATGGCGAGAAGTATTCGAAGCAATGAAACCAATCTTTACAGACATGAATGATTACGACGGAGAAGTCTTTGTATCATTATCTTCCTGTGAAGCTGGCAGCCAAGGGTTAGACAAACTAATTGCCAAAGAGTGGGAGCATACCAGGAAAATAGATCCACCGCGCTACATATTCACAACCAGTGACGATGGTGGCGTTCGATGGGATCACGCTGTTGTTTCCTGGACTGTTTTTTACCATCGAATTGCTAATATTCAAATCATTAAGAAAGACCAAGTGCAAGACGTAATAGATGACATAAAACAATGCATTGATACTCATATCTCATATTTTCGGTGGGACTCCACCAAATCAGAGTACCTCTACTACAGCCCTGATGATGACTGTTCATATTGTTAGTGCGCACCAAATAATTTAGTGAATAATTTGAAGCTGTTTATTCGAAAACTTGTTGCTAAGGTTAAGCTCTAGAAAGATATTGCCACCCAAATACTGGGTGGCGGGAAATTAAGTTTTGAACAACAAAGTTAATTCATCCCCTAATAACAGAGTCCGTTTCTTTTATAAGAACTTAAGTGATTATCCACTCCCCTCTCTTAACAAGCTTTTTCTCTCGTGATTATCATAAATCATCTTCCTGAACTCGATGTTGAGTAAACGTTGCCACCATTTATTCTCGTCAAGGTTGTTGAGGTGTCGTAGGTCAGGCGGAGCTTTTATGGTGGTACTCATCAAAGTTTTTGACTCATGAATACACCAACAGGGAAAGCTAATGAACAGAAGAAAATTTCTTAAACGTATAGGGCTAGCAGGCGTTGGCAGCACTACGTTTATCAGTCAGCTAACCAATGCCAACGAGCATAAACCACAAGAAAGCCGTGCTACGCAAAAAACAAGTTCAGATTCCGACCACTTTTTCGGTCTGATTGTAGCGGCAAAAAATGCCAGTGCCCGAGACAAAGAGGCTGCACATTATGTTTGCAATGGAAGAAACGATCAGAACTTTATCAATCAAGCTTTGGCGGATTTAGGAAGTAAAGGTGGAGTGGTTCATCTGACACCCGGAACCTACGTTTGTAAAGGGGCTATCAAGATGCGCCACCGCACTACTTTACTCGGTAGCGGTCGGGCAACGATTCTTAAGGCAGTGGACACATGGACCTCCCAGGATGGTGAGCAAGGCGCAGTGATTGAACCATTGAATTCTCGTATACATAAATCACGAGTAGGATTCTTAAGCATTAACGGCAATCGCTACAATGGGGCAAACGTTCAGGGCATTTACTACCACATTAACTCAAAAGGTGACTTTGATGAGGGTTCTGACGCAATCCATCACTTCGAAGACATTTATATATACGAAACAAATCAACATGGTTTTCATGTGGCGGGAAGTTATATGCGCGCCACAAAAGCATCCAACATACGTGTTTACAATGTCGGAGATGAAGGGGCTGCCGAGGGAAACAAAGCTCATGGGTTTTTCATAGCTTCACCCGACGGTATGTACCATCAATGCGATGCTGGAAGCAGCGCGGGTCATGGCTTCTATGTAGACCATGCAAACAATCATTTCACCAATTGCAAAGCTTGGTACTCGGGGTTAAACGGATGGAATATCCGCAGCGTGCGCGGAATGTACAGTGTTTGCGAGGCTCAAGATAATAGTGGACATGGTTTTTATATCGATGCTGGTCCAAACTCTCTGACAAGTTGCCATGCCGATTCCAATAGTTGGCAATCGGATGATCCGTCGGCTGACTTTGATGGGTTCCATATCCCCTGGGGCGAACACATTCAGCTAATCACATGCAGTGCTTACGATAAAAATGAAAGTAATCGAGGTCATTGGCAGCGATACGGGTTTTACTTGGGTCGGTATGCCGAGCATGTTCAGATCTTAGGTACTGCCATAGATAACAATATCGAGAGTACCGGCGGCGCAGGCATAACAGGACCGACAAACATTGTTCAGGTAACTGGGTAATAACTGCTTCCCATTTAGCTATTTGGCTGATGAGAGTTCATTAAAATACTGTGGCACCCGATTTGCTACACCAACGCTTGATCCTGCAGTAAGGATTTATACCAAAGCCCTCTTTTTGTAAAAGCTCAATCTCCCTAACTTTTTCGGTTCCATGTGAGTCGCGATAAGTGTGTGAACAGACATAAAAAAACGCGGTAACCGATATAATACTTCTTATCCTATTGTCTCTATGGTTGGCGTTTTAAATCAACCTAAACTATCTTTTTAAATGTGTTTTCCTCATCGCTGTTTAGACAACATAACCTAGAAAAATAGCGGATTTCACAAATAATTATTGCGTTCAGTTTAGGTAAGAATGCAAAGATTTTTAAGGCTATTTCCTTAAACGAAAATATGAAAGCGGGTATATAAATGTGGAATCCTAAAGCTAAGCTACTAACGATAATCTTCACAGTCTTTTTATTAAATCCTCTGTTTTCGATGGCAGCCGAAAAGCAAAAGACTGTTGCCATCATTACAGTTGATTTTCAATCAAATACGATGCTTAGATTTGGTAATTCGTTTTCATTACGAGCCAAAGAATATGGCTGGAATGTCATTAAAGCCGAAATTTTTGGCGATTATAGTAAGGCAGACCAATATTTTGAGGAATTCATAGAACGCGATGTTGATGCCATTTTCAACGACATGTTGGATCCAAACTTAATCGAGTCTGCACTCTTAAAAGCCAAAAAGGCAGGCATTCCAGTGATAAATGGTGATGCTGGATTCCACAAAGACGTTGTCACAAATATCACTTCAAATAACTACTTTTTGTCCGCGAGAGTAACAAAATATTTATTTGACAAAATGCTTACTGATAACAAGAAAGAACTGTTAGGCATTACCTGGCTAGATCATCATGGTATTCGAAAAAGAACGGACATAATGGAAGCCATTCTGGCTGAATACCCAGAAATAGAATTAGTCAAAATGCATCACACCAGTATCCCCGGACAAGTGCAGGATTCGAGAAACTTCGTGTCAGACTACTTAAGCAATAACCCTGACTTCGACGGATCGGTATGGGCTGCATGGGACGAGCCTGCCGCTGGCGCTACACAAGCTATTTTGAAAGCAAGAAAAGGGAATAGCGTATACACCACAGGTATTGACGGAAACAAATGGACGTTTGACATGATCAGACAGAGACCACCTTTTCTGGCAACAGAGTCTCAGAACTTTGAGATGATGGGCAGACAGGTGGCGGACTGCATGAACGACATTTTCAACAAAGACACCGAAACTGAGAAAGTGTATTGCGGTGATGTTGTGCCATATAACCTGTACGTCCCTACAATTCTGGTCACTCAAGATAACCTCCCACCTGTTGGTAAATTCCCCTGGAGCGAATCAGGAGAGTTTTCTCAACAATACAGCGACTCCTCTTCCTGGCCTACGCTTGATGGGCGCTGGGGGTTGGAAGTGAATGACGGATTAACCATAAACGACTACACATTGTCAGCGTTAATCACTCCACTTCTGTTTGACAAAATGACAAAAAATAGCAAGACGGAATTATTGGTTATTACGGCGGACGATAATGTTGCTTCCCGAAGAAGAGCAAGGATTATGGATGCGGTATTAAAAACGTACGACAACCTTGATGTTAAAGGCAGAACTCAGATCGCTCTTTCGGACCAATCTGTACAAGAAGCGCAAGCAGCAGTAGAAGAATTCCTAAAGCAAAACCCCGATTTTAAGGGCGCAATCTGGTCTTCGGTAGACGTTCTTAATCAAGGGGCGACCCAGGCAATAGCCAACCTAGAAAAGGAAAAAAATGTATACACGCTGAATGATGTGAGGGGCTTTTAACTGGCACTACACTTATGGCAACGCCTAAATAACAAGCTACTGGGGTATACGTTGTATTAACTACGAAGAATTCAAAATATGAAAAATTCCAATTTATTCAATAGTATTCGTAGCAAGTTTGGAGTCCCCCTTCTTATAGTTTTCATTATTATAAGTTCTATATTGGGCGTGTTTAATTACTACCAGTCTGAAAAAGAACTGGAAAGACAAGTTGAAGAAAAAATGGAAGCCACCCTAACTCGATTATCGCTAGGGTTAGGGAAATTGCTCTACAATTTTTATGGTGACCAGGTATATCAGATCATCACAACAGAAATGAATGACAAAGAGGTTCATTCAATCCTTATCAAAGACGCAACCAACACGTACGTTACCCATGGTCAAACCCGAAATAAAGACTGGAATCTAGTCAACATTAGTGAAGATTTTCAAAATACTAGCGAAGACCTTTATCATAAAGAAGTAACGATATTATTTAATTCGGTGGGGTCAGACGATTCAGCCGATGATGAAATAATGGGTGTTGCAAAAGTCTATGTAACGAAGAAATTTTTAAGAGATAAATTAACAGACTTAATCATCACCACCGTTATCGAAAGTATTGTTCTTTTTACAGTACTGTACGTCGCTATTTATATGATTCTTATGATTGTCATTATTAATCCCTTACAAAAGCTAAAAACATCTTCTGATGAATTAGCCAAAGGGAATTTATCTTATGACATTGAGACAGAGAGAGAAGATGAAATAGGAAGTCTCGCCAATAGTTTTGAGATTATGCGGGATTCCATTCGCAAAAAGATATCTAATTTAAATACCTTAAACACAACAGGAGAAGAGCTTTCAGAGTTTATTTCCTCGGATAATCGAGAACAATCAAAACTTTACATACTTTCCATTATTCAAAAGGTACTCGTAGATTATTTGCACTTGGATTCTTGCAAAATATTCATTTGGGACGAAGAAAATAAGCAGTTCTGCAAAGATTTTGGTGAAATCAAAAGCATCGACACCCTAATGTCGGATTCAATCAAGCATAAACAAGTAGAGTTTGCTCAGGATGGAGATGAGCTGAGATGCTGCATGCCTATGGTTCATGAAGACAGCGTCATTGCCATCTTCGATGCCACAGGCAAAGAAGGAACCATTCAACGACAACATATAGGTAATGAATTTATCTCGACTCTTTTCAGAATGGGGATCACGGCAATTCTAAGAGTGACAATGCTTGGTGACATTCAAAGATTAAATCAGGACCTTGAAAAACGTGTTAAGGAGCGTACAGCGGAACTGTCAGTAGCGCAGATGCAGTCAGAAGAGGCTCGAAAAAAGGCGGAGATGTCGAAAGATGAAGCGGAACGCGCCAATCAAGCAAAGAGCCAGTTTTTATCTAACATGTCGCATGAATTACGAACACCACTAAATGCCGTGCTGGGTTTTTCTGAAATGCTAAAGACCCAAATGCACGACAGCAAAAGCATTAGTTACCTAACGGCCATTAACACTGCTGGTAATACCTTGCTTGCTTTAATCAACTCTGTCCTCGATCTCGCTAAAATTGAGTCGGGAAAAATGGAACTTGAGTACAACCCTACTTCACTCAAACGCCTCTTAAACGAACTGCACAGCTTCTTTTACCAGCAAGCCAGTGAGCGCGATATCCTGTTTGAAATACAACTCAGTGATGACATAGAAGAATGCGTGTTGCTAGACACGTTAAAGCTAAAACAAGTTTTGATTAACCTGTGTAGTAATGCCGTCAAGTTTACCCGCGATGGCAGTGTCACGGTTAAGGTCAGAACTTCAGCTTCAAGCAATGAAGCCAAAGTTAATATCTATATCGACATTGTCGATACGGGGAAAGGCATTCCAAAATCCCAGCAGGAACGTATTTTTCACGCTTTTGAGCAAATATCTGGGCAAAAAAGTTCAGAATATGGAGGGACGGGTCTTGGGCTGGCCATTACCCTAGAAATTGTCCATTTGATGGGCGGTACAATCAATGTTTCCAGTGAGGGAGAAAATAAGGGTTCATGTTTTAGCATAATGATACCTGATGTCGAAAAGTGCAGCGCAGAATTAACCGAATTCGCCACTGAGAGCTCAACTATCGATTTTGAAGAAATACTCTTCGAACCCGCCAAGATCATGATTGTTGATGACATTCCACACAATAGAAATCTGATTTCAAGTTATTTATCTGACTGGAAGTTTGACATTCTAGAAGCAAAACATGGGCAGGATGCTTTAGATAAAGTTCATGATTTCAATCCAGATTTGATCTTAACTGATCTCAAAATGCCTGTTGTTGATGGTCAAGAGTTGTGCATTAAACTCAGAGAGGACATGGGTTCCAACTGTATGCCGTTGGTTATGGTGACTGCCTCTGCGATGGTTGAAGAACAAAAAGACCTACTCAAAGTCTGTAATGACCTATTAACTAAACCTCTGGCAAAACAAACATTGATTAGCTGTTTGCTCAAGCATCTAGAACATTCCATTGTCGAATCAAGCTCTAATAAGGACAGATCTGGCGACAATATAGAGTATCAAGATGTCAACTTGAGATTACTGCCAGACGATCAGCGCATCGCGCTCGTCGAGTTTGTTGAGATAGGGGATACCGAGAATGCAATCAAATTGTGCGTAGATTTACCATCGGATTTAACCAACGAGTCAAAATGGTTAATAGAGATGTTGGAGAGTTTTGAACTAGCGAAGATTTTGGATAGATTAAATTCCATCGAAAATCCAATAAATTAACTATCGCGGACTGGGGGTAGTTCGAATGAACGAAATTATGATAGTAGATGATACGCCTGCTAATTTAAAACTTTTAGAGTCCATATTAGTAGGTGAAGGCTACAACATAAGAGTCGCGATAAGCGGTGAAATGGCCATAAAGAGCGCAGCTAAGTTTCTTCCTGATCTCATTTTAATGGATATTAACATGCCAGGAATTAGTGGTATTGAAGCCTGCACAAAAATTAAATCAGACCCAGAATTAAGTGAAATCCCTATTATATTCATTAGCGCAAATTCAGATACTAACTCTATAGAAGAAGCGTTTGCTGCTGGCGGGCATGATTATATAACCAAGCCATTCCGGTCTCGGGAAGTGCTCGTTCGCGTTAAGAGTGTATTGTCAATGATACAAGCGCAGAAAGAGAAATATCGTGCGCAGTTATTATCATCTATGATCAATATTATCATGGGGGTGGCGCACGAAATGAACACGCCGATAGGTGTGTGCGTAACAGCGAGTAGCCATTTGCTGGACCACGCGGAAAAAATGAACGTTAAGCTAGAATCAAATACCATTAAACGAGATGATATTAGTGATTGGATTGACCAAGATAAAGACATCTCACAGCTAGTTACAACCAATCTAAGTAAATTAAATCAACTGGTTACAGCATTTAAAACATTACCCGTGCATGATATATCGGATACAGAAGAAGTCGATCTTTGTGAACTCATGAATAGTGTTGTTGAGTCAAATGAAAAACTCCTTGAAAAGAACGATGTAACAGTGAATTTATCTTGCGACAACATTACTGTTCCGACAAAGAAAAAACTTATTTTCAAATTATTTGATAAATTAATTGAAAACTCCATAGATCACGCATTTGAAGGAATAAAAAGTAGGGCTATCGACATTGAATTTAAAAATATTGGTAAAGAAATGAATATAATTTATCAAGACAATGGTGTAGGAATGGAATTCAATAACTTGGAAAAGATTTTTGACCCTTTCTTCACAACCAAAAGAATTGATAAACATTTAGGATTTAGTGCGACAATTATTTATATGACCGTTATATGGGCGTTGGAGGGCAGTATTCAGGTAAAATCTGACAATGGATTGAAATACATCATAAGAATCCCATTCAATTAATATTGAGTAATAGTTCAACACCGATCAAACAACGCTTACGAATAAAAATTTAGTTACAAGTCATTTCCCACCAAACCGTACACCATTCGAATTTATATCACTCGATAATTTAGCGTAGGGCTCACTCTTGGAAGGGTTCATCGAGCTTATCCAACGAAAGGTTGTATCATCACCTTGATAGAAAGATAGCACTCTGGTGACTAGGTAGTCACTACGAGCTATCAACCCGTCTAACTAAGGTCATTTCAGCAGAATGCTATATGGGTATTGTTCCCGTTAGGTTGTCAACAAGTCCTTTATGCACCTCAAAATTGATAATGAGAATCTTTTTCATTAATTCCTTTTAATAGAAATTTATAGCTTGTATATTCAACAAGATGTTTTTGTCATTTTGATATGGAAATCAATATTATGAGCCCTCTCAAGCAGTTATTTATATTAAATGCGGTTTGCATGACTGCAATGATGTCGATCATTCCAGTGATCGGCCCTATTATTCGTGAAGTGGGACTATTGGAATGGCACGGAGGGCTTGTGGTAGCCATGTCGGGCATTACGTGGTTGCTCAGTGCTAAGAAATGGGGTACGACCAGTGACCGAAAAGGTCGAAAACCTGTATTGCTGATCGCTACTTTAGGTTACGCCATCTCCTTTATACTTATGACGATATGGTTGGACTTATCTTTACAAGCAACTTTCAATACATTCGTCATACTGGTTGGTATGATCGTTGCCCGTGCTCTGGTTGGATTGTTTTTGGCAGCTATTGCACCTGTCAGCACTGCGTTTGTAGCAGACATCACCACAGCAAAGGAGCGACAAAGCGCGATGGCTAGTATTGGGGCGGCTAGTGCTATTGGCTTAGTTGCTGGTCCCGCTCTGGGAGGGTGGCTATCTCAGTACTCGCTAACGCTACCACTCTACGTATTATCAATATTCCCCGTCATAGCATGGATTTTCATTAAAATCCGCCTGCCCGAAACACAAACAAACATTGTGCCGCCAGAAAACACAATTAGCTTTTTCGATCCTCGGCTTCGTTTTCCTGCAATCGCAATGTTTATCTGTATGTTTGCTGTTATCACCGCTCAAATCATCATAGGTTTTCTTGTGTTGGATCGTATCCGAGACACAGCAGAAGAGACAGCGCAACTCTCGGGAATTGTTCTGACAATCACAGGGATTACATTGGTAATCACGCAGGGCATGTTAGCTAAAAGCCAAGGCAATTTATTGCTCAAGAGTTGTATAATTGGTCCTATCGCTTCTGTTGCTGGTTTGTGTATCGTTTCCGTCGCACACTCTGCCTTAGCTCTTATTGCGGGTTACGTATTCATGGCTTTTGGGCTGGGGCTACTGTTTCCGACAATACAAGCAATCACTGCCAATTCGGTAGGGAAGGATGAGCAAGGTGCAGCTGCAGGTACAATCTCGGCAGTCCAAGGGCTTTCTTCTATTTTGGTTCCTATTATTGCCACCGTGTTGTACCAGAGCAATCAAAGCTTCCCATATTGGTTCGCCGCATCGCTGATGGTTGTGCTGTTTTTGCTTGTATTGACCAATCAAGCAAAATTCAACTCTCCGAATACCAGTCAGACCGAGCAAGCTGACCTTAATTAACTCTAAAACACAGTTCGGATTGTCGTCGATTAAGATGGCAATCTGAACATCTAATCCTCACCAAAAGAATCAAAACTCCCCTTTCAGCACTTCTTCATACTTTTCTTATCAATCGCTGCTATCTACGTATGTCTAGCATCTGTTGCGGTGTTACCCTTCTTAACGATGGTTTGACCTTATCTCTCACATAAAACAGAAAACAGAAAACAGAAAACAGAAAACAGAAAACAGAAAACAGAAAACACTATATATATAAAATTAATATTGATCTTATTTGTCGATAGTGTTTTCATTAAATCATTGAACATAATTTAAACAACAACTGACTCCAGAATTGGATTTAACAAAAGATTGAGGTGCATTTATGCTTTATAAGATTTTAACTGCAATATCGGCGTTGTTATTTATTTACTTGTTTAATCTACTCTTTTTCTCTTCATCTACGTTCTTATCTGACGTAGGTTTACCTGGTAATGCAGATGCATTGTTTATGGGTAAGCGCGCCGCCATGCTGATGTTAGGAATGGCGTTTTTCAATATTCTAGGGTTTCAAATAATCAAACCGCATTTAAGAGTTCAGTTTTGTTTAATGATCACAACTGTATTGGTGGCATTAGGATTTTTAGGCTTACATGAACTGGATCGGGGTGTTGTAAATGAGGGAATCATGACGGCAGTTTACGTCGAATTCACTCTGGCTGGCTTGTTTGTGATTGCTGCCGCTTCCAGCCTAAAGGGTTACTTAGCTTCTCAAATTGGTCCAGCAGACTAATTTGAACAAACCTCTTTTTGTTGCTGGAACTTGAGGGTAGCCATCTCAATTTTGATTATTTACCAAGAATTTACAAACACATAAAAGATTCATTCGAGCAACCAATCATCATTAGGCTTTTCATCCAAAAGCCTAATGAGACAAAATAATGAAATTTAATCTTCCTACTGCGCTGGCGTTGACCGTGGCGTTCGGTTCTACCTCTGTTTCCGCCAATACCATCGATAATCTCGTTGCCGATTTCGTTCAAAAAATTGAACAGAATAACTGTTCTGCCGACCTTACGGATTTAGAAACATCGCAAGCTATCTCTCAGAGTTTAGGAGTTAGGGTTCACCCCACACTTCATTTAATGAAGGATTACCTCATTGAACAAGGCACGCTTGAATACAAAGACAGAGGTGGCGAAGTGATCGCCAAAACAGCCGCTTGTGGAGGTGAAAAAGCGGTACCCGTCCCAACAGAAAGCCTGAAGAGTACACTCGAAGAGTCGGGTAAATGTTCGCTAAGCAAGCTAGATTTCAGAAGTTTACTCAAAGCTTCTAATATCGGTGGCTGGGAAGGTTCAGGAGCACTAAAAGCGCTGAGCAAAAAAGGCGACGTTGTTTACGATAAAAAAACAGACAACATGAACATCAAGTTTGGAAAATGCAGCTAGGGTTACCTAGCTGAAATAAAAGGAGCTCTCAATGAGAGCTCCTTTCTGTTCCATTCAAGGAAATTAAGTTAGTTAGACCAACAAATTATTGTGGGTTCAGACCAAGCTTCTGAAGTACCAGTTTGAAGTTTGCACGACGTTCAGCAATCGCGTGAACTTTACCACTTACCGGACAAGCATCGTCTGGGCAACCACGGTTAACAATACCGGATACCGCATCAACAAACTTAGTACCTACCATGCCACCATCAACGTAAGCTTTTAGCTCATCATGATAGTTCCAGGCTGCGTATGGGCCACCTACATCGCTGTAGTTCTGTACAGACGTCATCCAGAAGAACAGACCTGCAATCCACTTGATCTCTGTGTTCTCTTCCGTAGAACAAATCAACTGAGGGTTAGAACATAGGTCTAGGTCAGCGTATAGCGGGTTAGCCGGAGCTGCTTCAACCAGAGTCCCTTCGATAGTTTGACCAACCGTTTCTGGGTCAACATGGCTACGACCAATGAAGTGGTTCAGCGTACCGAAGTTCTGACGACCTGTGGTCTGGATTACACCGCGACCCCACCAGCCACAACCTTCGATGGACTGCTTGCTGCTGCCATCCCACAAGAATGCACCCGCTTTCTGACCAGCGTAGATCTCACACTTAGAGCGTTCCCAAACTTGCTTGTTCTCGTCGATGGTTTGAGGGCTCGTCATACAGTGCTCGCCATTGATATCCCAGCGACCTGCGGCACCCGCGACCATTTTGCCTTCTTCTTTAAGCACTGCATCTGGTGCTACGAAGATAGGAGCTGGCGCGCCATACCATGAAGCGTGCGTATTTGCAGAAAGCTCCAGCTTGCTGTTACGTGGACAAGAGTAAGGGTGATCTTTGCCCGTTACAGGGTTGTAACCGTAATCGGCGTATTTCTGGTCTAGCTGACCACAAGACGCGCTGTTCGGGTGGTTTGCTGGTGCACCGTACTTAATCTCTGCCCAGTTGTTCTCATCACAGGCGTTGTAACGGATGGTTTCCTGCATGCTTTGAGACAGGAACGCGGCAATAGCGACTTTGGCGTACTTCTTATTGGTTTCAACATCTGCGTTAGGATCAATCAGCCAGAACTGGTTACCCGCAACGCCAACGTTGTGCATGGAGTTCAGTGCTTTCAAGAAGTCTTTCCACTTGTAGATAGTAGAAGGAGCCCACTTGTTGCCCGGAAGCTCATACAAGAACGCCTCGTTATCCATTACCGTTTCAGCACCTTCTAAGTCTGTATTAAGTGCTGCGATAGAAGTTAACGGCGTTGCTGTCTGGCTTTCTGGCACATAGTAAAGTGGAATTGGGTTGGCTTGGTATGCCGCCACTTTGCCTTTCAGCCAGTCCGTGTTCGTTGTAGCAGAGACAACAGGCGTCGATGTGTCACTTCCCCAAAGAATAGAGAATACGTTGCTGTAAGCCGCGCGACGAAGTTGGCTTACGCCCCAGTCATGAGATTCCTGCTCGACCAAAGAAGCAACTGAAGAAACACCGTAAGTTGCACTGTCTAGAGCAATCGATGCAACATCGCTACGAAGGTTAGCCGATGTTTTACCCAGAGACTTATCGCCCATGAAGAAGCTGGCTGCAGTACCAGCCTGAGTTGCCACGTCATAGTTACCAGATTGTGAATTGGTAGCCAGATGTGCGCCCGGCAGTTTGTACAACATTGCTGGTACATTGATGGAATCGGTCACCTGCTTAACATAAACAAGGTAGTTATCCCATGCAACAGGACCAAATGCGTGCTCTGCACGACCTGCATTGGAAAGACCATTGTTGCTGCTTTGCTTGAATACCAGGAAGTCAGGCTTCGCTGCCGCATCTGCGTAAGCGCCTGTCCAGTTCACAAATGAAACCACAGACTGAGATGCCGCATTCCATGTTGAGCGCAACCCAGCGTAGTCTTTGTGAACCCAGTTTGTTGTACCCGGGTTAGAAACGCTTAGTGACCAACCGTAAGACGCGTCTTTGGCAAACTGCTCAATCACAAAGTTCTGAGACGCAACCCAGCCCTTAATGTTGTCTTCCAGTTTTGTCACTGCCGTATCGATAGCCGACAGGTTGTACAGGCTTGAAATACTTTGCGATGTTCCTGCCGCGTTCGTTACCGTCAGGGTACCCGCATTAGTGATCGCTTCACGCAATGCACGCTTAACCTGTACTTCCGTAAATGCCCCATCAACACCAAATGTGGTCGCGAAAGTTGTGTCTTGGTTCGCCTGCCACGTTGCCAATAAATCTTCGTTTAGAACGATAGAACCCGGCGATGCATGAGCGCTGTCTTTAAATACCTGAACCTGAGCGGCAATCTGGATAAGGTTTTGATAATGCGCAACCAGATTCGCGTAAGTCAGAATGTCGGCATCACCCAGACCAGACGCGGTAGAAACAGCCGCTACTGGTACGATGGCTTCACCGCCATTCACTTTTTCTACTTCTCTTGACTGCTTAAGTGTTGCCAGCACATCCGCCGCATTAGTCACGACGCTGAATACAGAATCAACTTTAGAGCTTGCCAGCGCACCATTTAGTGTCGCTGAGTTATCTGTGAACGTACCGATAGCCAGCTTACTTGGCCAGCCCGCCACTTCTAAGTTCACTGGGTCTTTACGGATAAGCAGAGTGGCATCACCAAGAACCGGACCTGGGCCAGGATCTGTACCCGCACAGTCAAAAGCAAACGTCCAAGACCCATCGGAACCCGGAATAGACGATGTATGCCAGTTAGCGGTGTACGCCTTGCCCTGGTATTGCATCTGGTCACCCTTTTTAGCGTGGTTCGGGTTACCAGCCCAATCGACCTGTGGCCAGTTCGGGTATTCATTGATGCCGGCACAAACATCAGCGGCTAATGCGCTGACTGGGCTAATTGCACCAACGGCTAAAGAAACGGCAAAAATGAGTTTATTCTTCTTGAAAATTGTCATTAAAATCTCTCGCACCTCAGATGTAAGATGTTCAACGTTATCAGCTCCACTTTTTGCTCGAAGCCGCTTTATTGGATCAACTTACATGTTGCGTAGAGTTGGCGACGCACTCAAATGAGTATTTACTTAGCAGTGATACTTTTCGAGTGACTGCACAGTGGAAATGTATGTAGAAGAAAACCGAATTGCACATTGCCCAGCAGGGTCATAAATCTCGTGATTTTTTATATGATTATCAGATTTGTGACTAATGTTATGAATGTAATGTCCCCTCTTGCAGCTTGTTGTTCAGTAAAGACGTGAGGCTTTCATCTAAGTCAAAACAGATGGAAGTAAGACCTGTCACCTAACCCTTTGAAGTTTCTACAAAGGTACTGTCACTTTCGCAATTCCCCCTTCTTTTTTCAGCTCAAAATAAAACTGACCATTCATCTTTTTTGCGCGATTTTGAATCGACGACAAACCATATCCATCAGATTTCTTATCAACAGAGTCTTTGGAATTTTTCCCGTTGTCCTGTACCCGAATGATGAGCTGGGAGTCGTTTTGAATGCACTGAAAGCTCACTTTTGTGGCTTGTTCAGCGTGCTTGATTACGTTGGTAATCAGTTCTTGCAGAATGCGTAACAAGTCCAGTTTGGACTGTGGTGTAAGAGTCACGGCGCTGTCTTCACACTCCACAAACCATTCCAGTTCTATATCGGCAGCTTGAAGCACGGGTTCAATGCGCGCTCGCCATTGCCCGAGTAACACACTGAATTGTGCGTCGAAAAGCGGGTTGCGTGAATCAAGAATCAGGCGTAAATCGTTCAGGCACTGGGTTGCTTTGAGCTGAATATCGGTTTGGTTGGTGTTCGGCACTCTTAGTAACGTAATCAGCTCAACGAGTTGGCTGCCCAATCCATCGTGCATGTCAGAAAGCAGGCTCTGACGCTCATCCATTAATGCTTGTTTCTTTTCCAACTCATGCGCCACTGCCTGCTCTTTTTTATACAGCGCGACGGCTTCCACTACTTTCTGTTCTAGAGTTCTTTGCAATTCTTCACTGCGGTTTAGTGCACTGGCATATCGATAGATAAGAAGCACGCACAAAGTCAGAAAAATAAGTAAGTTTGCATGGGCGCTTAGCGGGAAATGCATCTCCAGAAGCTGCATCCCATCCAGCGAATCTAATATCCCAGATACCACGCCAATCATTCCTGCCGTAGCAAGTAACAAGGCACTTTTGCTGCGATTGAATAACGCCTGAGTCACCAATACATAGCCGATATACACCGAGCTCAACGCGACATAACCACGCAAAGCGCTTTCGTTAAACCGCCACCATAGCTTGGTCGGTTCATATTCATAAAGCACGAAAGACGATGCAGCCAGAACCAATGTCGCCACACCTACGATTAACTCGACAGACGGACGTTTAAGCTGATACCAGCGATGCAAAAACAGTATCATAAACAAGGTCAGGAAAGGCTGCACCGTAACCGTTGTCATCCAGTAAGTTTGTTGGGAAATAGGTAGCGACGACACCGTAAATGTCATATTACTCATTGCCCAGCATGCAAAGCCCAAAGCAAAGAAAAGATACTCAGTGTTGTTGCCGCGAAACCACCACAGCAGAAGGTAAAACAATGTAATCAGCGGAGTCAGCCACTGCATCACAATGTGCAGCCCAATCTGCGACCAGTACTGAAACTGATAGTAGGGCTTCACCTGCTCTGGCGTACCATAAAAAATCTCGGGCATTTGCAGCCCGCCACTGGACGCGATTTTTACAGTGAGTAGCAGTTCCGTCCCATCAAATAACGAATTGGGCAACTCATGATAGGAAGGGCGATAGCGAAACCTTGGCATCATAGAGTCGCGGGAATGAGCAATCGGTGCCGTCTGCCAAATCAACTGCTCACCCAAGTAAAACTCGGCAGTGTCACGAAAAGGCGGCAGAAAGATAGCCGTGGTCGCGTTCGAATCTTTGTCGACTATAGGAAGCGAGATCCGATACTCGCCATAAGAAAAATTGAGGTGCTGGCTGTAATGATGAGGTAGAGCGACATCTATCAGCTTGATGGTTTCATTGTCATTAAGAACCAGAACACCTGACTGCACCGACGGCAAAGAAACAAGATCACCATACCTTAGCAACGATACCAGTGCGTAAATTGCCACAACAGGCACCAAAACAATGATCGCCAAGCGCACAAATACTTCCCGAGATGCGCTTTCAGGTCTGTTCAGCGATGTCCTTTCGCTCGATTGCATACCGTTCACTATTTTATAAAAACTCAGTCTACTGTCATTTCTATCCACTCTGCAACCAAGTCCCCCTAAAACTGGGGATGGTGAATCCCCCTTATCCGCGTAACGTAAATATCCAGTCACGCAAGTAAACTGATTCGAAAGGATTCGACAATGAAATGGGCAGCAGTTACTGGAACTAATGGCAAAACCACCAGCGTAGAATTAGCAAGGCAGTTGCTTTCAAAACTAGGTATTCATGCAGCCAGTTGGGGCACATTAGGGGTGGGGTTGGATGGGGAGTTTGAAGAAGTCCCCTGGTATTGCAATTCCAGCCAACGGGTTCACGAATTCATTCAAGATCTCACCGAACAGAATCAGGTGGATGTCTGTTTGATGGAGTGTTTTAGTCGCCTGATAGAAATTGGGCAATACCAACATTTCGAGTTCGATTGCGCCGCCTTTACCAACTTAACGCACGATCATCTGGACTACCACCCCACCCTCGAAGACTACCTCAATGCCAAACTTAAGCTGCTGAAGCATTGTAAAGCCGGCGCTGATGTGTGGATCAACCAGCAAGATCCCATGCACCCCAAATGGGTCGCAGCAAGCCAGAGTACTGGATTGAACGCTCGGTTATTTGCCGACTCAACGTCCACTCCCGGATGGTTTGGGCGGCTAGAGGGAAGCACGTTGTCGCTCAACCTTAACGGCTATGCATGGCAGGGAGATTGCCCATTCTTTGGCGAACATAACGTTCAAAACCTGCTGACTTCACTCGGCATTGTCCAGAGCCTTTACGGTAAGGAAGCACTCACACAGGCTTGCCAATATATCCCCACTCTTTCTCTGCCCCCCGGTCGGCTAGAATCCATCGCCACTAAAGGCAACAGGCAGGTGTTTGTCGATTTTGCCCACAACCCAGACGGGCTTATCAAATCTCTGGATTCACTGAATCAAACCTTTGGCAAGAAGCTGGTGGTGGTGTTCGGTTGCGGTGGTGATAGAGACAGAAGCAAACGCGCACCCATGGCAGAAAGTGTCAGACAGTTTGCAGACCAAGCCTTTATTACCAGCGATAACTCACGTAGCGAGCCGCCTGAACAGATTTTCGCACCACTCAAAAAAGTCCTGCCACATGCCCGAGTCATCAAAAACCGGACGGACGCCATTTATCAAGCCTTAAAAACACAGCAGCCTGATGAAATCGTGGTGGTCGCCGGGCGAGGTCACGAAGGCATAAAAGTGGATTCCGCCACGGAGCTGATCGCCCCTTTAGAAAGGACGCAAAACGTGCGGGATGCCGACATTATTCATCATTGCCTAGCACAGTTGCCGCACTGGTAACTGCGCTAGGAAAAAACCAGCCAGATAACACTTATCTACACTCAAGGAGGACATGATGCGAATAGCCGTTATTGGTGATTCCGTGATGTGGGGGCAAGGTATTCCCCGTCACTTAACCTATGCGAATCAACTCGTCAGTTGGCTTCGACAAAACGTAAATAGTGGCGCAAACGTGCGGGATCTTCACCAACCCGTCACTGGCGATTACAAAGCCCACTCTGGTGCCATCATCGGAAACGACAACGAGCACCACCGACGCCCGAGCTACGACACCAACTTGCCGCAACCCACCTATTTTGGTGACTTGCCTGCGTCGTACCCGACCATAACCAGACAACTCACAGACATCGAACAACCTGAAACCGTCGACTTGCTGCTGATGAACGGCATCGCCAACGACGTGGGGTTTAAGTCTGCCGCCACCGATTTTGAAAAGACGGTGCAAAAGCTAGATGGACTGGTCGACGATCGCCTGATTCCGTTTCTGGTAAAAGCCAGAAATCAGTGCCCCAATGCGTTGATCATTTATACGGGATACTTCCCGGCCGTTTCTCCGCATTCAAAATTTGAAAGTGTGGAGCAGGTATTAGACGTGATGGAGCAAGCGGGTTCGGTGTTGCAGGAAATTGCTAACTTTCGAACCGGAAACCGTTTTGCCGACACCATTATTGAGTTTGCCGAAGCACTCACGCCCATTGATGACATTCTCGGCTGGATGGGCGACGGGCTGACTGCGCCAGCCGACCAGCTCGATATCATCAAGCTCAATGCTTACCTGTTCTATACCGCCATGGAACTGGGCGCAATGCGAGCAGCCAACAAGGTCAACCAACAACTCACCGCCAGCGGCAAAGCGCCCATCTGGTTTGTTCACCCCGGTTTGTCCGCCAGCAAAGCCATGTTCACACGGCAACCGCAGGTGTGGGGTTTGCGAGGCGATCCTCTGGTCACTCGCGAGCGCGTCAAGATGTGCCCGAAATATCAGGCAACGTTGAGTTTTTCTGCATCGGAAGGGTTGGAACTGGGACAAAACCTGCTCACTGCGGTGTCTTGCCAGAAAGCCCACATGCTGCATCCCAACAAATCCGGAGCAAACCAGTATTTTGCTCGTCTGCAATCCATGATGACCGACCATCACACTTTCAGTCTGCGTAAAGTGATGGGGCAAATCGCACCGAATTATCGCGTTCGTAAAGCCACGGAAGAACTCGGAATTCCATTTAATGGTTCACTTCGAAATCTGATTCCTCATCAAACGTTAAACATGCTGGGGGCAACGCTGACGGTACAAGCAAGAAGCAACGCAGAAAAGCTGGTGTTCAACCTCCATTACGGGGATCGCAAGTTTCCGCTGGTGGTGAAATCGCTGGTGAATCAGGGGGCGATGAAGCTTTATGCTTCCGAACAAGTGGTGCTGGATACCGAAGCACGAGTTCCCATGAAATCCGTCAGCAAACTGCACCTTCGCTGCGCGACATCGGGGGTGAACAAAGTCGCCAACGTGAATCTGCAAGTGATGATCAACGGCGCGACCTTCTCATTCGATTTAGAAGAAGCCAACGGCACACTCAGCAGTACCGGAACTCCGCTACCATTCGGGCTCTTTTCTACGCCAACTCAAAACTAAAAGGACTTAATTATGACTACCGACATCAAACTGGGCACCCGCCGCATCGACAACATCGCAAACCACTTTCGTTTTGGTCAGCGAGCCGAAGAAAACAAAGGCACTGGCGTTGAGATTCTGCGCGACAACTTAATCATCACTTCAGAATTTTCTAGCCGCGCCAACCGCACGGTTATTACGCCAAACCGCGTTCGCACCAAATCAACCGTGTCCGATAAAGTGTTCTGTGAAGAACAGGAGTGCCGCAAAGAAATCAGTGTGGGCAGTGTGGCAGCGGTAACAGAACGCATCGACAACGAAACCGGTTCAATTAAAGTCATCACCCCCAAGGATACCCCCGATATTCACGTCGATGGGGAAACCGGAGCCATCAAAGCGCGTAACTTTCGCCGAACGTCTGATGAAAGGCTCAAGAAAAACATCAACCCTATCCTGTCACCACAGCAAATCCTAAGTCAGTTGAATGGCGTGACGTTTTTGTGGAAAGACAGCCACAGCAACACCACGGAATACGGACTGATTGCCCAACAGGTAGAAGCGGTGATCCCATCACTTGTGGATGAAGACGCAGAAGGCATGAAGAGTGTCGACTATGAAGGGCTGATCCCTCTGCTGCTGGAAACCACCAAGCAACTGCACCAGCAGGTTCAACGATTGGAAGAGCGTATCATGGTGCTGGAAGCGAAGTAAGCCAGTTGAGGCAGGGGTTAGAAAGATGTTCTGTTATTTAGAGCTACTTGATCAGCCCCTGTTGATTGGCTTCATACACCGCTTCACAGCGGCTGTTGACTTCAAGTTTGCGATAAATCGCTTTGATATGATCGTTCACTGTGTAATGAGAAATACCCATCATATTACTGATTTCGCTGCTTTTAAGCCCTTTTGCCAGCAAAGTCAGTACTTCGTTTTCCCGACCCGTTAATGGGTTCGGCAAAGGCTCTTTTTGCCCTCCCTGAATTTGGTTCAGCACATGGGCAGCAACGGCGGCACTCATGGGCGCGCCTCCGGCGAGTTGGTTAGCAATCGCCTGCTCTATCTGTTCGAATGGGGTGTCTTTCAGCAAGTAACCACGAGCCCCCGCTTCGATGGCTTTGAGCACATTGTCTTCGTCGCCAAAGATGGTCAGCACCATGATTTCCGTTTTTGAGGATTGCGTTCTTAAGTGAGCGATCAGTTCACGACCATTACCATCGGGTAAGCCCAAGTCAACCAAGGCTAAATCGTATTGATGCTGCTTAACCAGCTCGAAAGCCTCCGCCAGACAACTGGCGCTGTCGCAATGGCTGATCTGCTCAGAATCCGAAAGCTGAGATAAAAACTGTCTATATGCGGGAATGTCTTCAACAATCAGTAAGCGGGTCATGCGCGTCTCTAAAAGTATGGAAATACAAAGTTATACATCAGTTCATCGGTGAGAAAGGTGTGCTACTGCAAAGTTCAGAGAACGGTATTTAAAACGTCATCAATAGGAGATATGGCTTCAAGCAAAATGTTGCTTATAGGGCAAATAATTGCCCGCTTTGTTCGTACTCTAAGTTCAGCTTAAATTTAAGTTTTGATGATGAGCTCAACGGATTTTCCCGTTGAAACAAGTATTTGTATCAAGAATAAGAACTTGAGGGGTTTTCGCATTAATCCATCAAGATTTGACAAGAGCTGAATTCGCAAAAGGCATATTCTTTGCTATTTAAATGTCTATTTTCAAACAACAAGAAGATTGATCAGATAAGGTGCAATCATGAACAGGACCCTACTGCTGATGTTAACGCCAGCACTATCAGGTTGCTTAACCGATGAATCCGCAACCCGATCGACCAAGAAAACGGACATCTTCTCATCGGTCATGAATCAGACCGTGGGCATTTACCCCAAGTCTTTCACGACGACCCCTACAGGCTGTCGCTGTATTTATGTGGCTAAAAATGCCACCGATACCAAGCTAACCGATTTAAAAATGAACATTAAAGTGCACAATCAATATGGTACTTTCAATTGTGGTATCGCGCTGGGGAAGGATAAGCTGGAACCGGGAGAAGTACAGGCACTAAGTAACCTGTCCGTTGGAATGGCATGTGGAGACGTAGAGCAAGTTGAAGCCTTCCATACAGAGGAATGCCATTTTGAAGGAAAACCCAGCGAGTTCTGTCAGCCCCACCAGTTCGTGTTTGAACCATTCGGTGATATCGACTGGAGACACTAACTCAAGACTCTTGCGTGTTTAACTGCCAGCAAGAAATCAGCTCTCCATAGATATCAACAGCCCGGACAATATTCTCTACATAACAGTATTCGTCAGTCTGATGCGCCATCTCTGGGCTTCCCGGTCCCAACAAGACAGTCGGTATATTGTTCAACCGCGGCTTAAGAATGGCTGCATCGGTAAAGTAAGGCATGATCGCCGGTTTCAGTTCTTTGGACGAGTCCACCTGACACACTTGATAGCATAAGTTTATCCACGGATGACTGGCGTCTGACAGCATAGGCGGCAAATCCATGACCGTTTCTAAGTGCCCCTGACCACCAATTAGCTGCTGAATTTTCTGACTGACACAAGAATGATTCATGCCCTCTACGGTACGGATGTCGATATGAAAATCACAATGATCGGGTACGGAGTTGATGTTGATTCCCCCTTGAATAGTGCCAATGTTCAGAGTGGTACTCCCCATCAGAGAGTGGCTTTCTCCAATCGATAAATGCTTCAGAGAAAACACCGCTTCCGACGCGTCATAAATCGCATTATGCCCCTGCTCTGGCATGGCGCTGTGGGCAGTGACTCCCTTAAACGACGCTTTCAGCCACAGCGCACCTTTATGTCCAATTACGGGGTAATTACTGGTGGGTTCGCCGACAATCAACGCACCAACTTCGGGGAAATCAACGATATCGGCGACCATGGCTTTTGCTCCGTCACAGCCCGTTTCTTCTCCGCCTGTCAAAATGAGAACGACTCCTTTACCTTCTTTGATAACCGCCTTGTTTTTGATGCATGCTGATATAAACGCTGCAATCCCGGACTTCATATCACTGGAGCCTCGACCATACAGGCGCCCTTTTTCGATTTCACCGCCAAATGGTGATTTCCCCCAGTCGGCATTGCCCAGCGGCACGGTATCCATATGACCGGTAAACCCAAGCGGCTCCCCTCCTTCTGCTCCTGACATTTCCGCTATCAGGTTTACCCGCCCTTCACCAAAACAATGAGTGCGAACCTGAAAACCTTCCAGTTCCAGAAGTGACGTGAGGTAACGCGAACATTCTTGCTCATCACCGGGCGGGTTAAGTGTCTGAATGTTGATCAGCCGTTGCGTCAGGGATACCGCGTCCATAAGCTTTACCTTTTTCGTGTCTTAAGCGGTGGCAGGTATTTCTGTCAGCCAGTCGAAGCAGTTCGTCCAGATGCGTTTATAACCCGACCACGCAATGAAAGGCTCAGGTACCCAATGCACAGCCATATCGCTCGTCCAGACTAATGCTCGCCCACGACCAAATTCCTGACATACTAGTAACGGATGCTGCGATTCCGGTACTACAGCCAGTACCGTTGCCCCCTCTTTGGCTTCTACCTGATTGTACCCAAGCAGGTAGGGCCATTCTTCGTCCTTAACGCCACTTAACACAGGGTGATCCGCAACGAGTTCGGCAACGAACCCTTCTGGCACTTCCACTCGATCATCTCGTTGCAAACAGGTCACTGGCAGCACATCTTCTACTGGTGTTCCGTGGTATCGGGCAGCGCCATTGATGCCCTGAAAACTCAGGTAACCACCGATCATCATCAGTGCGCCACCTCCCAGCACATACTCTTTAATCAGCTTGAGTCGGTTAGGGGTTCTGGCGCTTTTTGCCCAGGTGTCTGGGTGCAACAACAAAGTATTGGTGCCAATGTCAGACAGTACGACGATGTCGTAAATATTCAGCTCTTCCAGCTCAGTTGGAAACCCTTCCTGCGCTTCATGGTTTGTCATGTAGGTGATCTGGTAGTTACTGTCTTCCAGTTGTTGCAGAAAATCCGTTGCTCCGGTTTTGAATGTCGCGGTCGCGAACAAATCAAACCCCTTTGTATGGCTTTCATTGGTCGTCCAAGATTCACCGACCAGTAAAACATTTTTCTTTGTCATGGTTTTTCATCCTTGTTATTGGTGACCCTAGCCTCCCGGGCACCGCTAAATTGGTGTCTAATCAATATTTGAAAATACACGGGTAGGATTGGTGATCATCAGCGTTTCCAATTGCTCACCCGATACACCCAGCCTGCGAAGTTGAGGCACAAAATGCTTGAGAATATAGCCGTACCCGTTGCCGCCATATTTTTTAAGCATCGACTTTAGAAACACGTCCTGAGACAGAAGAATTTGCCGCTCGTAGCCCGATTCAATCAGCTTGAGAATGGCTTTGGCGTTGTCCTGATCACTGGGCGACTGCGCATCTTCCTCGGCGTAGTAGTAGTCCATACCGATCATGTCGTATTCGAGAAATGCCCCTCGGTCTGCCAGTTCGTGCTGGTAACTCTCGTCGTCATAAGACGGATTCATGTGGCACAAAACTACATGTTTCAGGTCTGCTCCTTCCGACTCCAGTACATCCAGCACTTGGTGCCCCAAACGCTCCCAGCCCGGCAGGTGTACCTGAATGGGCACCTGAGTGAGCGCACTGGCTCTTCCCGCAGCGCGAAGGCTTTTCTCTTCATTGGCAGTAAACTGGCTGGATACGCCAATCTCACCAATGAATCCAGCCATGACCGAAGGTTTTTCCTCGCTGCTACCCACATCAAACACCAGCTTAGCGGTGAGATCTTCCACAGAGCTGGACGCTACGTATTCCGGGTGTGAAGACTCAAGATAGAACCCTGTTCCCATTACAATATTGAGCCCGGTGCGGCGCGATATTCTCTGCAACGCAAGTGGATCCCGACCAATTCCGATATTGGTGGGGTCAACCACAGTTTCGCCCCCCAGCTCCACATAAAACATCAGCTCTTCAATGGCTAACGCCTCGTCGAACAGCTGGCAGTTATCCTTGTTGATGAGGGGGTTTCGACGTAGATCGCTCAGCATATCTACGCTCACTTCACGCTCAGCAAAGTGACGGTCGGAACAGCAACATGGGGGCACCCATTTCCCTGATGCATCCACCAAAATGTGCTCGTGCATCAGAGTTACGCCCATCTGCTCTACTGGCATGGGACCCAGTACCGTCATGACGCAACCCGAGTTCACACCAAGAGGCAGAGGATCAGGGTGAGTAAATATCGTGCCTTTTTTCATACCTGACTTACCCCTTTGAGCTGGATGATGGATTGAAGATTCGGGTGTTCAGCCAGATGGCGATCAAGATAATCACACCGGTAACAATCTGGGTGTAGAAAGGCGAAACGTGCGCCAGAATCAAACCGTTATTGATGACCCCAACGGTCAATGCACCAAGCACTGTCCCTACTATGGTTCCGCGCCCGCCAAACAGGTTGGTACTGCCAATCACCACAGCCGCAATCACTTCCAGCTCGAAACCCACTCCCTGATTGGACGAGCCACTGCCCAGCCTTGCCGTGATGATCACTCCAGCTAAAGCCGCCGCCATCCCACTGAGAACATAAACACTAGAGATGATGGATTTGGTATTCACCCCTGCCCGTCTTACGCCTTCCGCGTTTGAACCAATGCCCGTCACGTAACGGCCGTATCTCATGTTATTCAGAGTAAGGTAAGCACAGCCCACCACGGCAAAAGCGATGATGCCCGGTAATGGCACATCAAACAGCCAGGCGCGACCAATATGCGCAAATAGCGAGTCATCCGGGATTGGAATGGAATATCCCTGAGTAATCAGAAGCCCGATCCCCCGAATGATGGTGAGTGAAGCCAGAGTCACAATGAAAGCAGGAATCCCCTCATACGCGATAAAGTAGCCATTAATCGCTCCAATAAGAGCCCCCAGCGCCAGAGCAGCTACCACCACCACAGCCCAGTGCACTTCCCAGTGGCTGAGCGCAACCGCCGACAATGCGCCAGTCAGTGCCAGAGTTGACCCCACCGAAAGGTCAATACCTCCTGTGGTGATCACCAGCGTCATGATGGACGCCACAATCAGAAGCGGTGCGTTCTGCCTTAAAACATTCAGCAGATTTCCGGAAGTCATAAAGTGATCAGTACTCAGCGAGAACACCACCACGCACAACAGGAAAAACGCTGCGATGCTAACCACTCCTGCGTGTTCCAACATCAGTCTTCGGAAAAATGAGTGGTTCAGTTCCCTTGAGTTATCCGTCATCGAAAGGCTCTCCATTATGCGCCTCCTGAGTTGAGTTGCTCGCCACGAGCTGATGAGGAGCCCTTAGCAGATGGCAGTCCCTGCGCGGATTGCGCCGTAAATTTCTGCCCGACAATCAGGTCCACCACATCAGCAAGATCCGTCTCATCGATTTTTTTCTCGGCGACGTTCTGCCCTTCAGCCATCACCATAATCCGGTCGCAGACCAGAAAGAGATCCTGCAATCGGTGAGTAATCAGAATGACGCTCACACCAAGCTCGCTCACTTTTTTGATCAGTTCCAGAACGGCTTCTACTTCGGCAACCGCCAGCGCAGCAGTGGGTTCATCCATGATGAGTACCTTAGGGTTGAACCCCACCGCGCGGGCAATCGCAATTGCCTGACGCTGCCCGCCAGACAGATGTTGCACCTGAGTCCGGGTATTGGGAATTTTCACCCCCAGCCCTTTGAGCATTTCAGACGCTTCATGATGCATAACCGCCTTATCCATCAGCTTGAGACCGCACACCGATTTGAGCGGCTCTCTTCCCATAAACAGGTTTCCGGCGACGTCAACCGTGTCACACAGCGAGAGATCCTGATACACCATCTCGATGTGCTCTGCTCTTGCATCAGCCGGAGATTCAAACACCACAGGTTTTCCTTCTAGGGTAATAGTGCCGCTGGTTGGCGACACCGCCCCAGACAGAATTTTGGTTAACGTCGATTTACCTGCCCCGTTATCTCCCACCAAGCCCAGCACTTCACCTGCTTTGAGTGTTAAATCGACATTGCGTAGTGACTGAATCGCCCCGTAGGTTTTGCTGATTCCGGTCATTTTGATTCGATCCAGATGCACATCCGTATTCATCAAATGATCTCCTTTACTGCTTGCTGTGTGCGCTACTTGAACATGAACCGGAAATCATCCACGTTGGCTTTGGTCACAATGGTGACGGGAACATCAATCTGCTTGTCCACGGCGTTACCTTTAACCAGGTCAACCGCAGCGTTAACGCCTGCTTCGCCCATACCGAAGGTGTTTTGCTGAATCACACCAACTACCCAGCCCTCATCGATGCCTTTTACTGCCTGCGCGGTCAGATCCCATCCGAATACACGCATTCTGTCTTTGGCGTTTTGTGAAATCGTCGCGGCCAGTGCACCAATCAGTGCTGGTTCACCTGTGGCGTACACCAGATTCATTCCCGGATTCGCAATCAGCAAGTTTTCAGCCGCAGTCTGGGCAACATCCTGAACATTTCGACCGTCCACCGTGTCGACAATTTTTCCTTTGGAAAGCCCGTTTTTAAATCCGTCCAGGCGCACGTTCTGGATATAGGAATTCAGAGCCCCGACTACACCCACACTCGGGTTATTCAGGCTTTTTTCATTGATGTACTGAGTCATAAACTCGCCAATCTGTTTACCGGCAAGCAGGTTATCAACCCCCACCTGAACGTCGTTGACTCCTTCAACGATTCCATCAATGGTCACAACCGGAATACCCGCTTCCTTGGCAGAAACAATGGCAGGTCGAATACCGTTTACGTCAATGGGAAGCACCAGAATCGCATCCACTTTGTCCTGGATGTAGGCGTCGATAGCGTCGTTCTGAGCAGAAGGTTTGTCGTTAGCGTTATAGATCAGAAGCTCAACACCAGCTTTGTCTGCGGCTCTCTGCGCTCCTTCGTTGATCTGATTGAAGAATAAAGCCTGCTGATTGATCTGAACCAACGCGAATCTCAGCTTCTCTTTCGCTAGTGCTGGCTGAAAAGACATAGCCACAATCAAAGCGGCTACTCCCGTGAATGAAGTGAGTAATTTCCATGTTTCCCTAAACATTGTCTTCGTCCTTTTCTGAAGTCCATTTTTGTTTTGTAAACCGGTTTACCTGATCGATTATTAACCAGTGAAATTGATAATGTCAACAATAACGGTCACTTTTTAATCACAGAAAAATGGAGAGATCGCAGGCTTTCATAACAAGCCAGTTGAATTCGTTAGGAAAAAGCAGTGTTCCTCATCCACACGTAATTCTCAAAAGATGGAAACCAATAAGCGAATAGGAAAACGCGACTTTGCTACTTCAATACCCTCACGCTCTGGCTGAGGTTTCAGATAAAAATCACTCTAATCTGTCCTAGTGGCACTTTGTTTCAGCTCATGCTTTGATGTTCTGGGTGTGTATTTTATAAATTACATTTAATTATAGAAATTCAATTGTTGAGCAATTTTTAAACGATTAACATGCTTTATGCCTACAGAGGCATATACGTAAGTAAATTTGGATATTACTGACAAAAATAGAAAAGGATAAAAGCATGAAATCACAGATGAAACTAAGCATTCTGGCTGTGGCTGCCAGCTTAATGTTGCCCACTACAGTTAATGCTTCAGACAACGTATCGCCAAGAATCATTGGAGGAATGGATGCCAACCCTGCAAGCTGGCGTTTTTTTGCTCAACTTATTCCTTCTTCCACTGACGAACCTTTCTGTGGCGGTAGCTATATTGGCAATGGTTTTGTATTGACCGCTGCACACTGTGTCGCTAACCGATCCAGTGCAACACTCGATGTAAAGCTGGGTGGCTATAAGTTTAATAGCAAAGACGGAACTCGCTTTGATATAAAACGGATAATTACGCATCCAAGTTACAACTCAACTACCGTGAAACACGATGTCGCGGTAATAGAGCTTAATACCATTCCTCAAGGCTTTCCGGCTGTAGATCTTGGTCAGCACAGCCTTGCCCAGTATGCCCGTGCTGGTGATCTCCTCACCGTCGCTGGTCTTGGCTTCACTGCTCAGCATGGTGGGCGACCAGATGTACTTCAGGAAGTAAGTGTACCTTTAGTTTCAGCTGAAACCTGTCACGAAGCGGGAGGTTCTTACGCTCAGGACTACATTGGCGTATCGGCGTTCTGCGCAGGATTGAAAGAAGGTGGTAAAGATTCCTGTGCCTATGACAGTGGCGGTCCAATCGTGGTTAATCAGGGTGGGTTAGTCACTCAACTCGGAATCGTAAGTTGGGGTGAAGGTTGTGCTCTCCCAGGAAAATATGGTGTGTATGCCGACGTTCCTCATCATTACGACTGGATTAACGGCGTTGTGACCAGTCCAAACACTCCGTTTACGTTCGACTAATTCAGACAAGTCTTCGCACAATCACGATCAGATCCTCTGGTGAGAACGCGTGATGAATTCTTGTGTCAGGCTCCCTTTTAGGGGTCTTAACTATGGTTGGCTAATACTCCGATTGAATGGGGTGTTCAGCCAACCTTTTTGTTTCAGCGACCAACAATCTATGAGAGTGATTTGATCGAATCCCGTATCACTAACTCAACAGGTATACGGCGCAGTTTGGTCGGTGAGGAAGACGCTTCCAGATCAGTCTGCTTTAAAATGCCAAGCAGGGCTTCCACGCCCAGTCTCCCCAAAACCTGTGCAGATTGCCGTATAGAGCTGAGCGATGGGGTGAGCAGTCCCGCGAAATTTACGTCATCGAATCCGATGATGGAAATGTCGTCAGGCACCTGAATGTCATATTTTTTCAGGCTTTCGATCACCCCGATTGCGATATAGTCACTGCCGCAGAAAATCGCCGTCGGTCGCTTTTCTAACGCTGCGATCCAATCTGCTACCTGATTCCCGTAAGAGCGTGAATATTCGCCATAAAAAATGCGAGAAGAATGACAAGTTAGCCCCGCTTCAACCATTGCATTCTGGTAGCCTTCAAAGCGTTCCTGCACGCTCATTAGAGTTTCGGGACCACCTACATAAGCAATGTCGGTATGCCCCAGTTCAATCAGTTTCTGCGTAGCCAGATAGCCGCCTTTCACATTATCGGAAAAGATCTTGATGACACCTGTTCCCGGTACATCTTCGTCCAGCAAAACCACATTTGTTCGTTCACCAATAAGTGTGTTCAGACTGCCGTCATCAGGTCGATTGGTGATAAATAGCAAACCATCAATATTGCGGGTATCCAGCCAGCCGATGTACAACCCTTCGCGATCAGGTTCGCTTCGGGTAATGCATATCGTCAGCTCATATCCGTGTAGAGACGCGGTCGCTTCTGCGGAATCCGCCAATTCTGAAAAGAAGGGGTTTGAAAGGTCCGGTACCGCCAGCCCGATAGTTTCACTGACGCCTGCACTCAGCCTCCGGGCCAATCGGCTCGGTTTGTAATTAAGCGCTTTTACCGCTTCGTTTACACGTTCTGCGGTTTCGGGGGCGAGATTCAGATTCCCATTAAGATAACGAGAGACAGCAGACTTCGACAGGTTTGCTTTTCGAGCGACGTCAGAGATGGTTGCAGACGATGATTTGGTCACTTTTACTCCCTCTCCTTGGGCACACTAATGATAAAAATAGTATTATACCCAAGTAACCTCAAGATGCTCGGTTCAGCGAGAATTAACTGGCTTTCAGACAAGACACCGATTGGAAGATCTAGTGGTTCTAAATCAAGAATCGGTAACGCAGTATGAAAGCCAGTTAAACTCGCCCTTGGGAGCCCATATTCTGTCCCACTTCATCGTCAAAGATCTTGGAAAGGACTTGTCCTTCCGCTGCACTCTTTTCCTTGAAGTGAACCAGAATATGAGGCTCTGAATCCTGCATCATGAGGTCACTTGGGTATACGCAACTCACAATTCAAAAGTTATTTTAAACAATCCCTCAATCTGAAACCGATTCACTGATCGAAAATTGTTCATTCTCTTCCTGAAAACCGGGAGTAAGTTTTCTTTTTCTCTGCATAAAACATCAGTTTTCACTGCGTGAACAACAGAGATTTAAAGAACGTTATTCTTATTATATTTCAATGCGTTATCTATCAATAATTTCAGATAAAAGTCACCCTAAAATGTCCGATCACGACTTTGTTTCAATCCGTGTTTTGATACTCAGTACATAATCATTTATTAACTTAGTTTTATTTTCGAAATCCATTTGTTGAGCAAAATTCGGACGACTAACATGCTTTATGCCCACTGAGGCATATACCCAAATTACAACGAGAAATTGGGTACGACTAACAAAAAGGATAAAGCATGAAATCACAGATGAAACTAAGCATGCTGGCAGTGGCTACCAGCTTGATCTTGCCTGCTACTGCAAGTGCTTCAGACACCATTTCACCAAGAATTGTCGGCGGTTCAGACGCCAACACTGCCGACTGGCCGTTTTACGCTCAGATCGTCCCGTCTTCCAGCGAACGCTCATTCTGTGGCGGTAGCTACATTGGTGACGGCTTTGTACTGACGGCTGCGCACTGTCTTCGCAATAAGCACACCGCATTTTTTGATGTGAAGCTTGGCGGATACAAATTTGAAAACAAAGAAGGAACGCGCTTCGACGTTAAACGCGTATTTATGCATCCTGACTATGTTGCAGAATACGGTTTAAACGACATCGCTATCATCGAACTTAAAACCATTCCGCAAGGCTTCTCGGCGGTCAATCTCGGTCAGAACAACCTGAGCCAGTACGTTCGCGTTGGTGATCTTCTGACGGTAGCGGGTCTTGGACGCACGGCAGAGAAAGGACCACCTCCAACAGTACTTCAAGAAGTGGATGTACCTCTGGTGTCTAAAGAAACCTGTAACGCAGCAGGTGGACCATACCAGAATGGCTATATTGGTAAATCGGCGTTCTGTGCTGGCTATCTGGAAGGTGGCAAGGATTCCTGTTCTGGTGACAGTGGTGGTCCTATCGTTGTAAATCAGGGCGGTCAAGTGAGCCAGCTTGGGGTAGTGAGCTGGGGTCGCGGTTGTGCGCGTCCGGGTAAATACGGCGTATACAGCGACGTAACTCATTACCACGACTGGATCAACGGTGTACTTACCAACCCGGATGATCAGGTTGCTTTCAGCTACAAGAAATCACTTCAGGTTGAAGGCTTTGAACTTGGTCAGACTAAGAAGCATTTCTTCACAATCCGTAATACGGGCACAGCAGACATCAACATTACGTCTGCCACTCTGACTGGCGCTGGCGTTGCTGAAACTCCAGCTATGACCATCGACAGATGTACGACAGAAACCCTGCTTGCGGGTCGTGCATGTTCTATTCAGGCTACCTTTGGTGCAACTGCCGCAGGTACAGCAGAAGTGAAGCTGGATTTCACAACCGACAGAACGGGGACTACTGTTCACACCGCCGTGATTAAAGCGACAGTGACGGATTCTTCTGGTCCGACTAACCCGGGCGACGGATGCGCACAAACCTGGCAAAGCGGAAAAGCTTACCAGTCGGGCGAATTAGTGAGCTGGAAAGACCGAATCTGGAAAGCAAGACACTGGACTAAGGAAGAGCCAGCAGACACAGGCAAATTCGGTGCTTGGCTGGATCAAGGTGCAGACACCTGTACAGGCGCTTAATATTCTCTAACTTTGGTTGGCTAGCGGCATGTTAGCCAACCTTCATTCTCATGCATTAACGATTGTTAATGCCCTATCGAGCTTGCGTTAAACATCCTCAGTTAAACTCTATTTCACTGATTTATAGCAATTTTATTTTCTACATCGCATTTTGAACATTCAAAGTTCAATAGAAAACCCGTTTTCTATATCTTAAAAAATACTGACTTTTGTGGGGATATTATGATGCGAACACCTTCGTCTTTGACATGCCTGAGTTGTACACTAGCCGCAATCCTGACCGCAGCTCTGCCCTTGGCTGCCAACGCTCAGGAATCGAGTGACACCGACCAGTTTTTGGGATTGTACACATCCAAATTCGATGGATTGCCTCATATAAAATTTTATCGCGACAAAAGGAAACACTACCTGCTTACTGCCTGGGGAAATGAGCCCATTGCTATTTCGCAGAATGGCGAATTCCATTCTCAACTCGAAAACACTGGCACCAGAGGACAGTTCAAAAAAGGGGCAAATGGGGAATACAGACTGGCATCGATTACTTATTGGGGCAACGAGCTGGATCTTTATCGGATTAAAGACGCCACAGGCGAAAAGTTGGTAGAGAAGCTCTACCAGACACCGTGGATTCAACCACTCAACTCAAAGCAGGAATGTAACGATGACTGGCTAGAGAAAGATGAGAACCCAGTTTATGACCGCGAAAAGCTCTCGGCACTTTACAAGAAGTTTGATGACAACGCGCCGTTATATCAGCACACCACCAGCTTATTGGTAATGAAAGACGGCAAACTGCTGATTGAAAAATACCGGAACGGTTGGAAGCGCGATTACCCCCATTCAATTCAGTCGATAACCAAAAGTCTGACTTCCCTTGCCACGGGAGTTGCCATTGAAGAAAAGAAACTGAAAAGTATCGATCAGTCTGTCGCTGAACTTCTTCCCAAGTATTCTGAATACCTTCAGGGTGACAAAGCATCTATCACCCTTAAGCACATGCTTATGATGGGTTCCGGTCTTCAATGGGACGAATGGAGCATTCCCTACACTAACCCAAACAACCCACGTTCAAAAGAAATGGCGAGCTATGATCCGCTCGAATTTATTCTGAGCCACCCTCTCTCCGAAAAACCGGGAACCAAATTTAACTACAACGGCGGTAACGTGACGGTGGTGGGAGAAATCATCGCCCGGCAATACGACAAAGAATTCCTGACTGAAGCCATTTCCGATTCCGCGTTATCCAAGCTGTGCTTCATAAACGGTTATATCTCGGGACAAATGGGATACGTAAGCAATGCCGCTGGCGGTGGCTATCTACGCCCACGGGATATGTTAAAACTTGGCATATTGGTCAATGATGATGGTAAATGGCAAGGTGAACAGCTTGTTTCGAAAGAATGGATTAAAGACTCCATTCACAGCCATTTAAAAATAAACGCAGACAGCAGGGCTTATGGCTACTACTGGTGGCTGGACGAACACTTTGTGGATGGCAAAACCTACAAAGCCATTTATGGCATCGGGCACGGCGGTCAGATGGTTGGTATAGTCAAAGAACTGGATTTAGTGGTTGTTAAAACTGCCACTAACTACGCCAATCGATATGACGATATATATTTGATGCAAAACGACATTATTCCAATATTCAAGTAATGAGAGATTAACTGAATAACCAGACTGGCTAACTAAGATTGAAAGGGATGAAAGAGCCTGATTTGTACAAATCAGGCTCTTTCACGTACATGATTGTGGCAATACGTTTTACAGGCAGACCGATACAATGTCCTCAGCCAGCCGTTGGGCTTGTTCCTCATCCAACTTAACTGTGGTAATGCGCAGCCCCTTAGACTGACCATCAATATCGTACAGGCTGCCGGGTCTGACTAGCCAGCCCATCTTAGACAGCTCGTAAGCGGCTCCCTGTGAATCCCCATTAACAGGCACCCACACGTTGACGCCTTCAATATCCTCAGAAACTGACAACCCATTTTTTGCAAGAGCGCGAATCAGCCACAGGCGACTCTGGCGACATTTCTCACTGGTATCGGTAAGCTGCTGTTGAACAGTTTCAGACTGTAAAGCGGTGAAGACCATAGCCTGTAAAACGCGGCTAACCCATGTCATCCCCGGTATCAGGCGGCTTTGAAGTCGGCTTGTCGTAACCGGATCCGCAGCCACAAATGCTAAACGGAGATCCGGTCCCAGTCCTTTAGAAACCGAGCGGTACACCGCCCAATGCTGCGTATTGTCTGCGATCAGATTCTGGTACTCACTGGTAGAAAGCAGAGCGTAGTGATCGTCCACCAGCACCGGAACATTCGGGTAACGGGCAAGCACATCGCGAATTTCTTTGGCTCGCACTTTGCTGTAACAGCACCCGGTCGGGTTTTGAGCTCGTGGTGTAAATAGTACCGCCCGCGCTCCTTTTTTAAGCTGAGCGTCCAGCTCCTTTGGCAGCATACCTTCGCTATCCATACTGACCCCTACAGAAGTCATTCCAGCCAGCTTTATGGCATTGGCAGAGCCGAGATAACAGGGGTCTTCTACCGCGATTTTATCACCGGGCAATAAATACGTGGCTAACAGGCGCTCCAATGAATCAACGGCGCCGCCCGTGATTGTGAGCCCCATTTCCTCGGGGCAATCTGCCTTGAACCACTCACGACCATAGTCTTCTACTTCCGGCAAAATAGGCGATTCACCGTAAACAAACTGCTTAAAGTTACTTTGCTGAGCAACCTGGTTGAGATCGGGAAGCCACTCTCGCTTCAGGTTACCGTCCGCAAGATCCACCAGTTGGGTTTCTGTTATTCCGTCATGCTGACCCGCAGTTTGTCGGGCTTTGACTCTGGTCCCTAACCGACCTTTGGTTTCCGCCAAGCCCGCTTTTACCAAGCGTTGATACACGCTGGCGACCGTATTTCTGTTCACGCCGACTTCTAGCGCGAGCTCCCTTACAGGGGGTAAAGCGCCTCCCTCTTCCAGCTCTCCGGAGGCAATAAGCGACCTGACCGACTCAAAAATTTCTTGGCCAGTTTGTCCTTTTATCTTGATCTTCATCTTTGTCCTATGACAATATACAAATCGAACTATGACAATAAATATTTAGCACTATGACAATGATACCATCTTGATCTTGTCTTTGCAGAGCGATGCATTCAGCCAAATATTTCCAACCCTAACGCCTAAAGGAATACGCGAAGATGTTTACCGGATTAAGTGCTTTCCCAATCACCCCTCTCACTCACGACCGACTCGATCCTAATGCCTATGCCAACATCATTGGTCGCCTGGCAGACAGTAAGGTCGATTCAATCTGCGCCCTCGGTTCGACCGGTTTGTATCCCTATTTAAACGCCGAAGAAAAAGGTCAGGTTATCCGCGTTGCCGTTGAGCATGCCGGCGATGTACCTGTTCTGGCAGGCATTGGATCATTACGGTTAAGAGATGTGTTAGCGAATGCCGAGCAGGCTGAAAAGCTTGGTGTAAAAGGTCTTCTGCTTGCCCCTCTCTCTTATCAACGACTAACCGAAGAAGAAGTGTATGAGCTGTACCGACGTGTTGACGAGCAGGTTTCTGTGCCGATTTGTGTTTATGACAATCCAGTCGCTACCCACTTCACGTTTAGCGACGAGCTGCATTCAGAAATCGCCAAGCTGAAAATGATTCAGTCGATCAAGTTCCCGGGTACACCTTTTGTAGAAGCTGGGGAAAAGCGCATTCAACAGTTGAAAGGTATTTTGCCTGCGGATGTGTCCATAGGCGTTAGTGGCGATGCATTTGCCGCTTCTGGGATCCAATCTGGCTGTGATATCTGGTATTCCGTTCTAGCGGGTCTGTTCCCTCGCACCGCGAGGCATATCTTCCACCGCGCGAAAGAGTGCAATTCAACACAAGCCAAAGCGCTTTCACAAGAGCTTGACCCTCTGTGGGATCTGTTTACCCTAAATCTGGGAGGAATGCGGGTCATGGCAACCGCTGCAGAAATACTGGGGTATGCCGAAGCGCCTTGTTTACCTGCTCCGCTTACTGGTCTTAACCCCGATTCACGTGCTCTTCTTCGCAACCTCATTTCTGAATTGGAACTGAGCTAGAACAAACGAATAGTGGAGCATAAGTATGGACGGTATAAGTAAAATGCATCACGAGCCTGAAAACACTTCTGCTCTGCTGAATCTGTTCGCTATTCTTGCCATTTTTGGGAGAACAGCAACAGGCGCCGCCACAGTCGGAGTGTTGATTCTGGCGGCTGAAAATGGGATTAATGGGCATCAGATAGGGATACTTGCTGCCTGCCTTACCGCTCCGCATTTGTTAGGTCCCATTTGGGGGCGCTGTCTGGACACGGCTAAAGACTCTCGCAGGCTAATTGCTTTTGCTGCCTGTTGCTATAGCCTGTTTTTGGTTCTGGCAGCCCTATCTTTTCCTGCTCTTCCTTACCCAGCACTGGTTGTCATTTTGATCGTATGTGGCGGTTCTGCCCCCTTTCTGATGGGAGGCATCAGCGGGCAACTCAACCTCGCTTTCAAAAATCAGCAGCACATAAGAAGAAAAGCGCAGGGATGGGACGTCGCTTGCTACGCGATAGGCACCACTATCGGTCCTCTGTTAGTGGCTTTTGTCGCCAAAACCGTCAACGCTCAGATCGCCGTTGCTGCCATTGCCGTCATGCCTTTGGTTACTGCTTTTTTGGTGATGAGGCTGCCCAAACATGAAAACAAAGTCAGTGGTGAACAAGCGGTACCCACTGTCGCAGTGGTCGCAAAACAGATTCTTCAAAACGGTCCGTTAAGCCGCACACTCTATCTGACGATGATCACTTCTTTCTCTCTGGCGGCATTGCCAATCTGCGCCATATTTCTGGTATCAGACTGGCAGCAGGAACCTGCAAGTGCAGCAACACTCGTTAGTGGGTATGGCATCGGAAACTTGCTTGGATCTATGTTTTTGATCCGGTGGCCAAATCAAAAAGAAGCCGACCCTCAAATGACCATTTCTGCGCTGGGCGTTGCTGTCGGGATCTTACTTATCGCCACTGCAACATCCTATTCGCTTGGGCTTGGAGCGTTTCTAATTTGCGGCATCGCCAATGCCTTTTTCTTTGCATCTACACTGGCAGCAAGAACCGAATACGCACCTTCACAAAGTGCATCGCAAGTCTTTATGTGGATTGCCGCGATGAAAATAGGCGCGGTCTCGGTTGGCAGTTATCTCGCTGGTCTGCTGGCAGGGCAGTCACCCAGAATGACGCTCTGGGTCAGTTTACTCATCATCATAAGCTTCGCGATCATAAGTATGATTCACAGACGCTTAGGCAAACCAGAGCAGGTCGGCTAGCTATGGAAAAAACGTAACGTTATGTCGATTTGAATAGAGTGATAGCTGAAAAGAAAAGCGCGCCGAGGCGCGCTTATTTAGGTAAAACATTCTCTCAGTTAAATTCGATGGCATTGAGCAACCGCATAAGCTCAACATTTGCCATTTGAACTTCGGCAGGTTTCAAACCTAATCTGGTCACAAGCTGCACAGTGATCTTTCTGTCTTCCCTCATAAATTCCGCCGAAGCTAACATTACCTGTTTACGAGTTGGCACGTATACTAAGAGACCGTCCTGCCCACTAACGTTAAGCAATACTGCCCCATAATCGCTGTAATCTGGATCATCGAGCAGTTCGGTCACACTCGATTGAGTAGAAACGAGGCAACCTGCACACTGCCCTTCTATCACGATAAAGGTTCCATGCTTGGAACCGAAACTCCAGGAAGTTCTGCCTTCACTTTTTTCTTCCGTCACTTCACTAAAAAGAGTGGGTAATTCTACTTTAAAGCTATCTGCCTTGATTGCTGAAGCGTTTGCAATTAATGGAAAAGTAAAAAGTAAGACCAATAAAAGGTTTTTCATATCCGGAATCCATTTATTCAATATTTGAATCAATTTTTGCTAACTTTTGATATCGCGCGACATCAAATCCAAACATTTCTGATCTGTCTACAAATTCAAAACCGAAATTTTCATAGAATGCTCTAAGACGCCCTCTATCCCCGTGACAGTCACACCTTAACCATTCACATCCCATACTTTGTGCCAGTAACTGAATTTCAGTTAAAGCCAACACCCCCAATCCTTGGGAATTAAAAGCGTCACCAATAACGAATTTATGAAAGAAGAGACTCCCTTTGGTATCTCTGTCTGACCAGAAATCATCGTTGTCTAAGCTGATAAACACACAGCCCACTTGCTGTCCGTGATGTTTCAACAGATATAAATTTTCAAGTTCATAACTTGTTTTTAATGAGGGCACATTAACTTGGTCTTTTGTCCACAATGGAAGCCCGTTTCTATTGCAACGTTCTACGGCTTGAACAAGAAATTCAGCTGCAATATCCCAGTGCCTTTCTAATGAAGCATTGATCAATTCCATTTATTCCCCAGAATATTGAAAATAGATTTAACGAATGCGTAAAGTAGCATATAAAATCGATATGTTATCCTATTTGAGATGATAAAAAGAAAAGCGCGCCGAGGCGCGCTTATTTGATTCATTTAGATATATTGAGTTTTTGAACTTTCATAAGCCCGTTTCATGTGTGGTAAATACCTTTCCTCACAAGCAGACTTTTATGAATACAGACCTAATCAAAATGGGCTTTCCTTGCCAAGTTCATTACAGATTTCGACTATGGCTAATGAGAGTCCTGACTTAACTATCTGTTGTTGACGCTGAAGTTGAAGTTGATAAAAATCGAGGTCGATATCACCATCTGGTTCACATACTTCCAATTGTGCCAAGCCTACATTCTTAACCAAATGAAGTTTTTTGATTGGGTTAAGGACACTTGGATCGGTGAACTCATATTCCGACGTATCACTATTTAATTGGTTCTTAATCTTGATGATGCTGTCGATGTCGTTGTAAATCTCATCAGTAAGTACCCCAAGTCCAAACAACAACTTTAACCTCACAGATAAGTCACCCAATGGTCCGGAATCCTGTAACAATGGACCAACGACTGATTGGACTGCAAAGTTATCCTTACGAAAAATCCTTTGCATCAAACCGTCTATCGATAGGTTAAACACGTCGACTGCTGTTATGAAAAAGCCCCGTACCGATGACGCGCTGTTTAATCGCTCAATAATCTCGGTTTCGTTGACGATATCTTCCATATTCTGAATACATTTCTAATTGTTATATAGGGGAGCAGAGCCCCCCAAATGTGTGGTTCAAAGCTGATTGTAAAACGCGTTAATCTGAACCACTTCTTCACCGTCTTCTTTCAAGCCAGTGTGGTTTGCAAGTGCTTTCTTAACACCTGATTTTTTTATTGACTCTTGCAGTTCCACCGCTTGAGGATCTGCGTCATTTGTATACTTCAATGCTGCCGCAATACCTTTTAAAAGCGCTTGATTTTCAGTGCCATACTCAATTGTACCCATTAATGGTTTCACTAATCTATCGTTTGAGCCTAATTTTCGAATTGGCTGGCGTCCAACACGATCCACTTCATCCATCAGGTAAGGATTAGCAAAGCGCCCTAAGATTTTTTCTATGTAAGCATTGTGCAAGTTGCGATCAAAGCCATAACGTCTGATTAGCACTTCACCGCTCTCTTTCATTGCTTGTTTCACCAGCTTGTAAATATCAGGATCTTCAATTGCTTCTCGGATAGTTCTATGACCTTTTAAACAGCCTAAGTAAGCGGTTATGCAGTGACCTGTGTTTAAGGTAAACAACTTACGTTCCACGAATGCCATCAGATCGTCGGTTTTTTCCATACCTGCAATGTCTGGTATTTCACCTTTGAACTGTTGTTCATCAACAATCCATTCGCTAAAGCTTTCTACTGTTACTTCCAGAGGATCATCATTCGCTGCTTCTGTAGGAGGCACGATGCGATCCACAGCAGAATCTACAAAGCCAACCAGCTCATCGGCTTTCGCATGCATGCACTCATCCAAATATTTGTACACTTCACCTTTTAGATGGGTTGTACCCCGAATCATGTTTTCACAGGCTATAATGTTAAGTGGTTTTTCATTACCTGAAGCAAAACGCTTTGCGATTCCTGTCGCAATGGTTTTTGCGATAATATCCAATACATTAGGACCTACAGCTGTTGTCACCAAATCAGTTTTTACGATCCGGTCAATGACGTCATCACTTGCTGAGTTAACTGCGGTGATGTGTGTAACGGTCTCGATTTGGCAATCTGTGCCGACGACTTTAACCTTATATTCTTGTTTGTGACTAAGTTGATCTACCAGTGGTGCGTCTACATCAGCAAAAGTCACTTCAACTTTAGCGTCTGCCAATAGTTTGCCAATGAAGCCACGACCAATGTTACCTGCGCCAAAATGAACTGCATTTTTCATAATTCTTACCTACCAATGTCTGAAGAAATGTTGACTCAAAGGAATCTGAGGTGAGGTCAACTGCATAGGGGGAATAGCTGACCTCGATTTGCTCAGGAGCAAATTAATGGAGTAATTAAGCCGCTTGTTGCCCACCAAGGATGTTCAGAATCTCTTCTACATCGTTAGTACTGGTTAGCTTCTCAATTGCCTCCGGCTCATCAAGCGCATTGGTAATGGTGGTAATCACCTGTATGTGTTCATCGTTCTTAGCCGCAATACCGATCACTAGTTTCGCTACATCATCGTCGTCTTCAGTGAATTGGATACCGGATGGGTATTGGCAGATTACGATGCCCGTTTTCTTCACACGATCTTTTGCCTCCACGGTGCCGTGAGGGACAGCAATGGATTCACCTAGGTAGGTTGGTACCAACGATTCGCGTTCAAACATTGCGTCTACGTATTCTGGTTCTGCGTAACCCAGTTCAACCAGTTTGTTGCCCGCAAATCGAATCGCTTCTTCTTTGCTATCTGCTTTCAAACCTAGATAGATATTCTTAGCCTGAATTTGGAATACTGATGGAGGTTGTGGTTCAAAATTGTCATCATTCGCTGCCATTACGGACACTTTGACCATCTGATCATCGTTGGCTGCTGATTGATTTTGCGAAGCGAGTAGCTTAGTGACTAACTGGTTATACATTTCACTGTCTAAAAAGTTAGTCAATGAAATATGTTGTGCGTCTGGAGCATGCTTACGTGCGCGGTCAGTTAAGTCCGAATGAGTGATCACAATATCGGCACTCTCTGGCAAGCTGTTAATAGCAAGGTTGGTTACGTGAATGTTCAGACCAGCATCTTGAACCTTTTTGCGTAACATGCTCGCACCCATCGCACTTGAACCCATGCCAGCATCACAAGCAACGATGATGCTTTGAACCGTCGCCAGATCTACTTCACTGTTTTTTTGACCTTGAACTACACCACCATTTTTAGATGCAGATTTCATATCTTTAATTCGAGATGTTGCTTTTTCTAGCGCCGCTCCGTCCCCATCTTCTTCAGATGATGTTTGGGTTTTCATTAGTAAAACGGCAACACCAAATGACACGAGAGTTGCAGACATGATTGAAGCCAGAACTCCGACAACCGAGCCTTTTTGAACCATAAGAAGGATCGCAAATATCGAACCTGGAGATGCTGGAGAAACAAGACCCGCATCAAACATGGTTAACACGAACACGCCCGTCATTCCGCCTGCGATTGCAGCTAGAATCAAACGTGGATTCATTAGAATGTATGGGAAGTAGATTTCGTGAATACCGCCAAAGAAATGGATTATTGACGCACCACCTGCCGTTTGACGGGCAGTTCCTTTACCGAACATCATGTAAGCCAGAAGAATCCCCAAACCTGGGCCTGGGTTTGCTTCAATAAGGAAGAAAATAGATTGACCCGCTTCTGACGCTTGCTGAATACCAAGTGGAGAGAAGATTCCATGGTTTATTGCATTGTTAAGGAATAGGATTTTAGCTGGCTCAACAAATATTGAGGTTAGAGGCAGCAAATGTGCTGTAACAAGGAAATTAACCCCCGCTGCCAGCCCGCCAGAAAGGACTTTTACAAATGGACCAATGAAAAAGAAGGCGAGAATCGCACACAACATACCAATGATGCCGGCCGAAAAGTTGTTAACCAACATTTCGAAACCACTTTTCACTTTCCCATCGATGTAGTTGTCGAATTTTTTAATAGCCCAGCCCCCCATAGGACCGACCATCATTGCTCCCATAAACATTGGGATATCGGTGCCGACAATCACACCCATTGTGGTGATTGCACCAACGATTGCACCGCGCTCACCACCAACTAATTTACCACCGGTATAACCAATGAGTAATGGCAGTAAGTAGGTGATCATAGGACCAACCATGGAAGCTAACGTTTCATTTGGTAGCCACCCGGTTGGGATGAATAATGCTGTAATAAACCCCCACGCGATGAACGCGCCAATGTTGGGCATTACCATGTTTGACAGAAAACGACCAAAATTTTGTATCTTGATCTTGGTATCAGGTGATATCATTATCAGTCCCCGTTCGATGTTCTGATGAATATTGTAGTGGTAAACAGTTCGCCAAAACCGTTTGTTTGATTGTTTGTTTTGTACCCAATCAACTTACCACACATATTTCCTTCAGAACTGACAACGGGACTTTAGTGAACGAGATCACACTAACTTCATTCAAATATCCTAGTTTAGTGATATAAATCACCAAACGAGCATGTAACTAAACTACAAATACTTATAAACACAATTGTCAATATAAATACACTTGACAAGTATCACATTATCAAAAACTAAAATTAAATTTTTATAGTGACAAAGATCACCCTTAATTTAATTCATGGTTTGAATTAAAAACATTAAGTGATTTAAATCACAAATCAACCAATGAAATTAAGAGATAGCCTTGTGACATTAGTCACAAATAACAAAAAGTGAAAGTTAATAACATAAATGGCATATTCGTTAACAATCCAGTCAAGCGATTAAGTGCCACTCTCGAATCAACGCTCGTTTAAATCAATATATCCATTATTTCTCAGTACAATTGAATTTATGCGTAGTTCTCACACTCTGTATCCAAAGAAATGAAAAGTGTTCTATTGACCGTAGTTCAATAAAGATCCCACTCCATTAACAATTCTTAATCAAACATCAGTTTAGTTTTTGCCATAAATTCCGCACACTTACGGCACTCCAATTTTAAATGCAGGTGTCGATATGACTGCCGCTCCTCCTCGCCAATTACCTTTACTGACCCCATTGAGAGGGTTTGCCGCGCTGTTTGTGGTTTTCTTCCATGCTCGATTGATTTTATTCCCCCAGTGGAAAGACCCTATTGCGAGTTACACGTACTTTCTTGAGAACAGCTATATCTGGGTGGACCTGTTCTTTATTCTTAGCGGATATGTGATGGTTCACGTTTACCGCGATGCGTTTAAAAAAGAGGGCGTGACGTTTTACAACTGGTGGCGCTTTATGCACCTGAGATTTAGCCGGGTATATCCGCTGTTTCTGGTGACACTGCTGGCACTAATCGGGTGGGAAAGCTACAAAGCGGTGCACGGCATTACCTTCTATGCAGGACCACTGGCAGAATCGTGGGGCATGATTGGTCAGCAAGCGTTTGAAGGTCCTTTCAACCACGCCAGTTCCATTTTCGCTAACCTGTTGATGCTCCAGAGTATCGATAACTCTCCGGCGCTCAGTTGGAACATTTCGTCATGGTCGCTCAGTGTAGAATGGATTATTTACTGGTTCTTTCCTTTAATTGCGTCCTGCTTTTTGAAAACTCGTGGTCGCAGTTGGGCAGTGCCAGTTATTGCTTTGCTTCTGATTTATAGCCTGATTGTTCAGGGCAACACTCTGGATTACACCAAAGGCGAATTTGCGCTTTGCCGAGGCTTAAGCGGGTTTGTTCTCGGTGCCTGGCTATGTCACTGCGGTGCTCAGGCTCTGTTTTCCAAACTTCAGGGCGGTATATGGATATGGGGCATCATTGCTGGAATCGCGGTTTCAATGCATGTTAAACCAAGTCCATTGAGCTTAATGAGCACTTACATTCTGTTTGCGGCATTGGTTGGTGTCTCGGCGGTGCAGCGCAACCCGAAACAAATACTGACGAGAATACTCGACAATCGGGTCACTCAGTTTTTAGGGGATATTTCTTACTCAGTTTACCTTTGGCACGCGGTTTTAATACTGGCGGGTGTAGAAGTGATTCATTACGTTGCGCCAGAACCTTTGGCATGGTGGTATCAGCAAACCAGTGTAACCAGTTGTGTAGTCGGGCTTATTGCCTTTTCTGGCGTGACGATTTTGGTCTCAACGCTGAGTTATCGTCTGATTGAACGACCAGCCCAACGCTGGCTTAGAAAAAGAGCCAAACCTGTCGAATCAAACTCAGACAACCTCAGTTCACCCACTATCTAGTTGATTGCTCCTAACTCAAAGAGACAAGGCAGCCGTTTGGCTGCCTTGGTTATTTATTGTTTATCATTCTTCACGGTTTCAGATTCTAACTACAGTGATTCTGCCAGTGACTCAAAAGCCTCAAGACGCGCTTTTGACGTTTCACGTGCGGCATTAGATGCACTGTCTGCTGACGAGAAGGTAGCAATCACTAAGTTCTTGTCCTGATTGATATATAGAAACTGACCATAAACCCCTCGGAACGTTGCAATATGCTTTTCTGAGTCATGCACCCAAAGGAAGTTTTTGTACCCTTCAAGGTGGGTGTCATAAACCGCCGCTCCTTTGTCTTTGTAAACGCTGGCCATCATGTGCTTGTTCTCATCTTCGGTGATGTTAAAGCTGTCTTTAACCCACTTCTCAGAGAAGACTTGCTCTCCGTTGTATTTTCCGTTGTTCACCATCGCAAGACCAACGCGTGCAAAGTCACGAAGTGTGGTGTTGAAGCCGCCTGTTGCAACAGCGTTGTAACTCAAATCTGCCATAAAGAAAGCATCGTGCTCGACACCAAGTTTGCTCCAAAAATGCTCGGCAAAAAACTTATGTAAAGGCTCGCCTGTCACTCTGGCAATCACCCAGCCTAAAACATCCACATTCGGGCTGTGATATTCAAATTTTGTGTTTACCTTTAGCCCATCCGCCTGTTCAAACAGGGGCAGGTATCCCAGCACATCACGAGGTTCTTCTGCTTTCGTTGGGTCTAGTGCCATTAAATCGTAAGCGGGGAAGAACCCAATTCGACGAAAGTACTCGGTATGTACTTCACCTGGAGTCATTGCTACGTAGTCTTCGCTGTAATTAAGCGCCGATGTCATATTGAGAACAGTACGTATGGTTTGTTCACCAAAATGCGTTCCTTTGAGCTCTTCTACGTACTGCCCAACTTTCGCATTTACATCGATCTTGCCTTGCTCGACAAGTATCCCTACCGCCTGACCCACAAGTGATTTTGTTGACGATGCCCATAAATGGTGGTCTTTGGCAGTGAAACCCTCAAAGTATTCCTCATGTAAAACCTTGCCATTCTGAATGATGATGTAGCCATCTGTATGATCATTAATCATCGCCTGGCGGAAGGTCATCTCCTCATCACCGTAGGTGAACTTGTGGTTTACGATGTCTGGGTTTAAGGCTTGAGGGATCTCGGCAATGTTACCGTCGCGCGGCACCATCAAAGACGGATGGATCCCCATATTCTGGAACGCCCAATGATTGTATGGTGCTTCCGAAAAGTTACTTAATGTCACTTGCTCATTGGGTTGAGCTGGTACTGTGGACATAGGATTCACGTTCTCTGCGACAGAAATAGAGGAAACTGAGCTCGCAACCATTAGGGTAATAAGTGATCTTTTCATATCGAATCTCCGCTGACACTTTAAATCGTACAAGCAAAGAATAACGTGCTATTTTCATACATATAAATCCAAAATGTACGCTTAAACAGTACAAATAGTCTTTATGATTTCAATTGAACAAATCTCATGTTTCACCGCAGTTTACGAACTCGGGAGTTTCAGCGCAGCGAGTAAGAAGCTGGGGAAAGCGCGTTCGACAGTTCGCGAACGTATTAACGCACTTGAAGATATGATGGCAATGACGCTGTTTACGATTGAAGGTAAACAAGCGCTCCCGACCGACATCGCTCATCGGCTGTACCCTCGTTCTCGGTTACTTGCTCGTCAGTCGCTGGAATTCGAAAACATTGTTCTCTCGGCTTACAAAGGGGAACTGAGTAATATTACGGCCTATCATGACAGCTCCATCCCAATCACTTTGCTGCTTTATATTGAAGCGGAGATAAAGGCTCAGTATCCCGATGTAACCCTAAACTGGCTACAGCGAGACAGATACCATTGCCTGAATGAAGTAGAAAACGGTGATGTGTTATTTGCGATTATGCCAGGACTGGGCAACCTGCACCCGAATACAGGGATAGGCAACATTAACTTAGGGACTTATCGCCTTGGGGTCTACACCGCTGCGGATTCATCCATTCCTGATGTTCCTATTTCTTTATCTGAAATAGCGACTAAACGTCAGCTCGTCGCCGAAAACGATGTAAATAACGCCCTTCGCCATACCAAATTGAGCAGTGAAATCGAAATCGTGGCTTCACGATCGCTTCTGATGGAAAAACTAAAGCTGGGAGGTTGGACGGTATTGCCAGTGGACGATATGAAGCGTCTTAACAGGCATCGTGAGTTTCGTGCCGTCGATCTGGTTGAAGTACCATCACTACTCAAACAAGATTGCATTTTGTTTTACAACCTGTCATCGGAAGCTTCGGTACAGGAAAGCAATATTCTTAAGCTGATTTCGAGCGTGTGTAAAGATATGGATATTTAAGAGTATTCAATGTTCAAAAGCCCGAAGTGAAATGGACGATATAAACAAGGCAGCCGTTTGGCTGCCTTGGTGGGTTAAAGGTTTTAGTTAGAGTGAACTACCTATTGGCTTGCTTCCGCTATGGCTTGCTGGAACAGTAAGCTGGTCGCGCAGAATTCCTCATGGTGTGCCTGACTGGGCAGCATGGCGAGGGTTCTCATTACTCGCTGATTGGTGGCACTTAGCGCCATCCCTGAGTTGCTGTTTACTATTTCCGCCACAACCCCTCGGTAGACAGTTGCTTCGACTTCAATCTGATTGATGGTTTTCGGGTTCACTGTGTAAGGGTTGCTATCCAGAATGGTAAAGTCGGCGTATTTTCCCGGCTCTATCGTTCCAATTCTGTCTTCTAGCCTTGCAGTGTATGCCGCGTCAATGGTGATGGCGCGCATGGCTTCGTCTACTGAAATTCTCTCTTGCGGTCCCATAACACTTTGACCAGACAACCCAATGCGGTTCACTGCTGCCCACACCAAATACAGAGGCTGTGCCGGAGCCATAGGCGCATCGGAGTGCAGCGACAAGACACCACCAGCGTCGATGAATGAACGACCGCGAGACATTTCTTCAGCTCTCTCTTTGCCGACACCGAATTCACTGTATTGTTCGGCAAGCACATGGGTATAGAACGGGTTCACACTGAAGTTCACGCCAGACTCAACCGCTCTTGGTATATCGTTTTTGTCGGTGATCCCCAAGTGATGGAAGCTGGTTCGGTGATCGGTTCTTGGGTGCTCTTTGTTAAGGCTCTCTACGACCTTTAATGCACTCTCAAACCCCAGATCTCCGTTGGCGTGAATCACCACGGTGTAGTCGTCCTGCCAGTAAGGACGCATGCTGTCTTCCAATTCTTCTGGCGTTTGTAACCACTCACCTTCATGACCGTCGGTATAGCCGTCTTTGAGTTGCATTAGCTGGCTGTACATAGCGCCGTCTGAAAACAGTTTGATGTAGTTTGGCAACCAGCGAATTTGTTCGGTCTCTTCAAATGTTTGGGTTTGCCCTTCGGCTATGGCTTTGCCTTTTTCTGCGTTGTAACCACCCATTGAATAGGTGAAGTTACCCGCTGGCATGAGCCAGTAATCCATCGGGAAATCATCATTAAGAAGAATATCGACCATCTGTTGGTACATTTCTGGCGTTACAATCACACCGGGATCAACAGCGGTTGTAATGCCACCAGAATGCACGTAATCACGGGTTCGCTCCATGCCAGTGGCAAAGAAACCATCTTTGATTAAGTAGCTGAGCAAATCACTCAGGATAATTTTTCCGCCATTTTCATAAGCATGCCCTTTCTCCCAGTTCAGCTGGTCATAAGCCGCGCCTTCTCCTGTCCAGTCTGCTTCAGTCCAGCCCAGCATTTGAAGAGCAGCATCGTTGAAGTAGAGCTCATGAAAGCTGCGATGCCAGACAATGATCGGTCGGTCTTCTGAAATGCTGTTCAGTAGAGTTTTACTCATCTCCTGACCGTGAAAATACTGGTGGTAACCCCACGTAATCAGGGTTTCCCCTTTAGGTGTTTTCGCTTCAATGTCGATCAGTTTTTGTTTGTAAGCATCGGCACCCTGAACACCTTTTACATCGCCCCAGGGCAGTTGCCAGTCGGCGGGGGTGATGAACTCTGTGCCTAGCAATATACCGCTGAGCCATAAGTGGATATGAGGTTCAACAAAACCCGGTGTCATCACCTTATCGGCGAACTGAGTATTCAGCCTGACATCCGGGTGCTGTGCATATTTTGTTTTCAGGTCGTGTTTGTCACCAACAGCCAGAATTTTTCCGTTTTGTACCGCCACGGTATTGCTGTCTACTGGGGTATTCTCTGCCAGAGTGATCAGATCTTTGGCGACATACAGTGTGATTGGGCTATTGTGGTCAACGTCGGTGTTTACCTGGGGTTGTTCCAGTTTATTGCTTTGAGTGCAGCCAATCACCGCCATCATGCTTAATGCCACTGCTGAGTATCGGATTGCTTTTTTCATATTTGCACCTGTTATCTAGAGGTTTCCGACCTGAAAAATTTACTCTCATCCACACATATTGAGAGCTGAATCCCGACTTTGGCTATCGGGAGGATTTACCAAAAGATTAACAGTATAAATTCGTTCAAAATAATGCATTATGATGGGTATATTCCTACATTATGGAGCCACTATGTTTTCCTATGATCATCTCACTGCTTTCTGCGCCACCGCCGAAGAAGGCAGCTACAGTCAGGCTGCGCGTCGTCTGGGAAAAGACAGAACCACGGTGCGGGAACAGATCAAAGCCATTGAAGACAGCTATGCCATTACTCTGTTCAACATTGAAGGTAAAAAAGCGGTGATGACGCCTCAGGCAGAGGCTTTCTACAAACAGGCAAAGCTGGTGGTTCGTAGCAGTGAAGCGTTGAATTCACACATGATGAACAGCTACCAGCAAGCGTTTACCCACTTCGATATCTACCATGATGCCTTAGTGCCAACGACACTTATCGCGCAAGTCGAATCTACGTTTTCTCAGCACTTTCCTCACATTAAGCTGAACTGGCTGCATCGCAATCGAGACGAAATTCTTGAAACGGTGTCTACCGGAACTCATCAGTTAGCACTGATGCAATATCGACTGACCAGTGACATAAAAGTCCCCTATCGATTTCTGAATCTGGGTTCGGAAAGCTTTATTGCCTGCTGCAACCCTAAGCATCCCCTTGCCAACAGCAATATCGCCTCGATAGAAGAACTTAAATTGGAGAAGCAATACATCACCGAAAACCTGTATGACGCCATCCCCGATTTGTTTGGCGTGTCTCCGGATCTTCGGTTTGTCAGCAATAATGATGTACTCATAGAACTTCTGAAGTTGGGCGGTTGGGCGATTTTGAGCAAAGCTCAGGCAAAACCCTATCTGGACAGAAAAGTGCTGGCTGAAATTGCAATAGACGAGGTTCTTTCGCCACCTAAATCTGGCATAGCTTTTTACTTTCCTGTTGCTCTGGAAAAGGAGAAAGAAGTTCTGCACATCAAAGAAGTCCTATCCCTTTACGCCAAAAAGCATTTCACCTGAGAACGGATACAAAAAAGCCCAGCGGGAGATACAAGCGCTGGGCGAACCTGCTAAATGGGGCAGAAATCTAAAAGAACCACTTCACTCCCACCTCAGCTTTCAATTCGTAGTCGCCATCAAGATGGATACCTGTCGGGGTGACTATGTTTGCCGACGCGTATTGCAGCTTGGTCATCAGCCACTGGGTTCTGTCGGTTTTCAGGGGCGCATTAAACATCAGGTTGTAAGCGGTGGATTCCATCTCAACAATATCTCCACTCACAGTGAAGTATTCCGGCCAGGCCTGAATAAAGGCTCCGGTATCCCCCATCGGTATGGTTGCAAATACATTCAGCATGTAACCTTTGGCAGACTCACCAAATACTTTGCCTGTGGTGTAATTCACGTTTGGAAACACCATGATTCCTCCTGTGTAATCAGGATTGATGGAACCAATCGCCCCTATGGAATATAAAGTGGTATCCGACAGCCCTTCATTTCTCTGATGGATGATGTCTGCCATAAATCCAACTCGGGGAAACAGAGTATTGTCTATGCCTGATACCTGAAAATACTGAGCACGGGATCCCAGATAATCCGCCCCTAACGTATCCTTTCCTGCTTTCGCCTGGCTGTCGCCAAAATTGGCTTCAAGAAAACCACCAAACTGAATGTTTTCTGTCCATGCCCCTGTAATCATTGAAGACAGACGCACATCGGCATCCGATGTAACAAATACCGCAGCCTGGGTATACACGCGGGTCAGATCCGACGGATCGATCGTCTCTGTTTCTTCGGCAATAACAGGAAGGGTAAAGGCAGAGGCGGCGATGGCAGTCAGAATGTGTTTTTTCATACATGCTCCTACTTGGTTCAATAGGTAAGCATCCTTACTGACCTGAAAAGTGGCACTCAAATCTTGAGAGTCAATTTAGCAGGGCATTAAAACTCAAAAAACATCATAATGATTGGTAAATCCCAACATTAAACCACAGAAAATAACCTTATTTTTAATGCGTTTAATGTTGGGTTTTATCCCTCATATCTGATTATGCAACCGGTAGAGTTTGGCGTAAATTTTAATCGTTGTAGATTCCGTTCATCTGGAGGCTGCCATGACCAAATCCAATCAGTTTTTGCTCGCTTTGATTTCCATATACGCCACAGTGGTGGCTTACGGATTTTATCTGGTGAAAAACCAGATTCCGGAAGAAGACCATCAGACCGTGGTTGAACAACCCGCTCAACCGACCATTCAAGCGATCAAGAATGTGCACCATCGCCTGACAACACCAAGACAGCAGTAATAGAAAAGCAGCGTTTCCGCTGCTTTTGAAGTGACTGAGTTAGTCTGGATAATTCAGATTGGTGATTACCACATCAAATCGTCTGGCACGACAAAATCTTTGTACGGATCGTCTTCCGCTGGAATTTCTTCTTCTGCCGATTTGTTTTCGATGATCGACTCCTCATCTCGCATGGCGATTTTCTTCGCTACCGCAGATGGGATGACCACATAACCGTCTTCGTATTTTGCGACAGAAAGGATGCCTTTTAACAGTTGATCACGAATCAGCGATTCCACATAAAGGGATTTGATCAGCTTGCCATCGGTAAAGTTGTATTTGATGTCGCCATCTTTCAGATCCAGCTTGTTCATTTCGATAAGCTGCTTCACCTGAGCTCGGATTTCTTTATTGAGCTGCTGCTCTTTCTGCTGCTGGTTCAGCTCTTTATCGCGTGCTTGTTGCGCCGCTTTGTTCGCTTCTGCTGCCGCTTTGGCTTCACGCGCCTGTACACGAGATTTTTTCGAACCTTTTTTTGCTTTCTTGAGCTTCTTCTCGTTCACCAAGCCGGCTTTTAGCATTTGCTCTTGAAGGGTTAATTTAGCCATGATCAATCCAATTCATTAAAACTCCCAATAGTTTAACCAAGGCACCATTGGAAGAAAACCAATTGTGTTATCGTTTCTGCCAAGAAGCCTAAATCAGGAATCAATCATGGACATACAAAGACGCAAGCTGTTGCAGGCGGGGCTAGCATTGCCCGCTATTTTTGCTTTACCTGCCTGTACCGTGACTAAAGCCAGCCACAGCAAAAAGACAGGCTGGGTGTACGAGCTGACTGCAGAAGAAACCACCGCTGAACTGGTAGAAGGATTTCAGACCGATGTGATGGGGTTCGATGGCAAGATCCCCGCCCCGACTCTGAGATGTCGCCAGAATGAACCCGTCACCATAATTTTCACCAATAAACTGAAAGAACCAACCACCATTCACTGGCATGGGCTGCGTATCCCTATTGAGATGGATGGCGTGCCTTTCTTAAGCCAGCCGCCAATCATGCCCAGGGAAACTTTTACTTACACCTTTACGCCACCGGACGCCGGCACATTCTGGTATCACCCACACGTGAACAGCGTGGTTCAGCTCGGTAAGGGGCTAGTGGGAGCCATCATAGTGGAAGAGGAACAGCCCGTTGAATTTGATGAAGAACATACGCTGATACTGAAACACTGGCACATCGATAAACAGGGCAACTGGAAGAAACTCATGATTCCGCGCTACAGCGCCCGCATGGGGACTCCGGGGGAATGGGGAACCGTAAACGGCAAGCATCAGCCTGTTTATCAGCTAAAAGAGAACGCCACGACACGCCTGAGAATCGCCAATGTGGATAACACGCTTACTTATCCCATTGTGGTTGAGGGTGCGGAAGCCTGGGTAGTTGCGATTGATGGCAACCCAATCAAAACCCCTTATAAGCTGAAAGCACATAAAATCAGCCCGGGGATGCGGGTCGATCTTGCGGTACACGCGCCTAAAAATGGCGAACGTTTTTATGTCCGATATCTGAAGGGAAAATTCCCATTCCCACTTTGTGAGTTCGAATCGGTTACATCAGACATTGTCGTGAAAAAGCCGTTTCCTAAGCTGCCACTCAACCCCGTTCCTGAGCTGGATTTAGCTAACGCAACGGAAATCGATTTTGTATTCGAATGGGAAGGCGCTATCTCACCCACCAAGAAGAATGGCAAGGTGGACACCAAATTCTGGCTGATGAACAAACGGGCATGGGAAGGAATGAGCAAAAACAACATTCCCGCGCCGCTGGCAACACTGGAATATGGCAAAACTTACATCTTCAACCTGAGAAACGTTACCCAGTACCATCACCCGATTCATCTGCATGGTCATACATTTACGGTATTAGAACTGGACGGCAAAAAAATCGAAGAACCCTTCCATACCGATACCGTATTGCTTGGCAAAAACGGCAAAGCACGCGCTGCATTTGTTGCGGATAACCTTGGTCGCTGGATGTATCACTGCCATGTTATCGAGCACATGAAAACCGGGTTAATGGGCTACATTGAAGTCGTATAAATCGCGTTTTCAACCGTGAAATTATCATCCGTCGTTTGGAAACCATCTCGCCAGACGGCGGCTGTATCAGGATTCAGACACCAAAATAAAAACCCTCTAATTGCGCCGCCTTCCCTGAACCAAGCTCACATGTTAGTGATAAATACATTAGCAATTTATAACTGACCTACCGCATTATAAATCCCGAGCAACTTGTATGAGTCGTCTTGCACTGCTCTTCCTCATCGAAACGAGTACGGAGACCCAATGCAAGTTGCTTAAGCCTGAACGTTTTTTGAAAAAACTTTCTGTTTAAAGCGATTTGCATTTCTATTTCAGGAGAAATCAATGGAAACTTTATTCAGATTGGTGCTCAAACGTCCTGCAGTATCACAAAGTGAAGACGCTCCCAGCATTGAACTTTCCCAAGCCACTGCCTTTCAGGCAGAACTCGGTCAGGCAGAAGGTCAGAATTCCCCCCGCCCTGCTCTGAAAGCCGCCGCACAGAAGTTCGTCCAGAGCCCGAATTTCGTTCAGACTCCCAAAACACACGATATTTATCGCCCCTGGCGCGCCCTTTCTGCCTCGCTGGATTCACTCGAACCCAACAAAGCCGTTACCAACGCCGAAGTGTCTGCCGCCATTAATGCTGCTTTCGGCTCCGCTCCAAATCAGGTGGTCGGACAGCCTCAGTACACCAAAGCGGTAGAACAGCTCAAAGACAGCGTTCTAGCCATCAAATATTTGCCGCCTCAGCATTCCAAGCCTATTGAGGAAATGTCTCAGATCCTTCGCGATCTGGAATTGATAGCAAAAACCAATGACGACAATAATTTTCCGGGAACAGGCACAGCATTGCGGCGTTACCGTAAACGCTCGCTGAAAATGCCAACCGAGTCCCAGTTGAAATCTTCCCTTTCAACGGTGGAAGCACAGCGAGAAAGAGAAAAACTGCGTCAGGAAGCGTTGGAGCGCAGACGCAAACAGGCAGAGGGTCGGCTGAGTCTGCACGGCAGGCTGAATAGTGCGATTAAAGAGCTGACCGCTCTGGAAGGCAATGCGCTGGTACAGACACCGCAAGACAACAAAAAAGGCTTTCTGGTGCCTTCTGAACTGCGCCCTTCCGCCACATTTGAACGGCAAAGCAGCGTCATTAATGAGTTTACTAAGGGCATCGTCGGGCGTTCTAAAATCATTGATGCCAATCTGAAAGAAGCCAAAATTGGTCAGTTTACGATTGATGTCGGCAGCGAAAGCAAATCACTCTCTTCCCTGCTTGAACAGGCACGTCACTTCAAAGCTGGGATTCAGGCTTTCAACCCAGTCGATTTAACCCGAATTGGATTTCTCGCTACCAAGGAAGCCGGAGCGGATCTGACGGACAGCACGCGAAAAATTCTGACTGCCAGAAAGCTGGATATCACCCGACGTCCGATTGATGAAATCATTCAGGTTCTGGAAGAGGAAGTTGAGTCTCTCGCTCATGAACTGGATGGTTTGCTGGGCAAACCCATGAAGAAGTCGTTCAAGCGAATGGGCAGAGCATTGGTGATGACCAAAACCCCCATTTCAACTGCCTGGAATAATATCGCGATTGGTACACTCAGCCCGTCTCTTGCACCATTGCTGATTGATAACCGCGTTCCGCGTTCACACGGCAGCATTGCACCCGCTGGTATTGCGGATCTTCTTGTGGTGAAGCAACAACTTAAAGGCTACGAAGGCACCGATGTCGCCCACATTGAAAATGTTCTGAAAGGTGAAAAGAAAGAACGTGAGCACATACGCCGCCGTGAAACGGAAGAACTGCTGTTTCAGGAAACGGAAATCACCACCACAGAAGAACGCTCTCTGGAATCCACCAGCCGCTTTGAAATGAGCCGTGAAACCAGCGAAACGATTCAACAGGATTCGTCTTTGAAAGCGGGGTTGAGTGTGTCCGGTAAATACGGTCCAGTGGTAGAATTTTCTGCAAGTGCAGAAGGGTCTATCTCGCGCAGCAAGCAGGAAGCAACCAAAACCGCGGCGAATTTTTCTCAGGATGTGACTCAGAGAAGCGCCAATAAGATCACGGAAAGAGTGCTGGAACGTTCTTCCCTCCGGGTCACCAACGAAGTGACAGAACGTTCGGCGCATGGCATCGACAACACTGGTGGTGACGGACATATCTCTGGCGTTTACCAGTGGGTGAACAAAGTCTATCAGGCGCAGATGTACAACTATGGCATCCGCACCATGTACGACTTTATGGTGCCTGAACCGGGAGCATTTCTGATTGAGACTCTATCGGATGCTCACGCCAGTGCATTGCAGATCGAAAAGCCGATGGAGTTTCCCCTCAAACCCAGCCAGATTACCGAGCATAACTACCACACCTGGGTGCAGGAATACGGGGCAACCGATGTGTCGCCTCCGCCGGAAATTTACATCACCAAATCGTTGGATTTCAAAGCTGGAGGTGGCGACGATGACACCCATTACAACCACTCTGGTGTTATTCAGATCGACGAGGGCTATAAAGCCATTCATGGGGTTGTCGGGCAAGTGGCGACCATCTGGGAAGATAACTTTGTGGTCGATGTGGTGATAGGGAATCGCTCTCACCGTTTCGAAGACGGCGACTGGGTTTGGAGCACCAGCCTGAGCAATGAAAGAGAAAGTATTCCTTTCGCACTGCAAACATGGAAAGTCAGCTACTTGGCAGCCATCGTAGAAGTGAAATGCCAGCGAACCGATCGCGCTTTGATGAAGTGGAAGCTAGACACACACGCAAAACTCACTAATGCCTACAAAGCTCGTTTGTCTGAGTACGAAGAGAAACTGGCTGCCGCCGAGTTGCAGGCAGGCGTGGCGATAGAGGGCAAAAACCCGGCACTGAATCTGGAAATCATGAAGGATGAGCTTAAAAAACACTGCATCAGCATCCTGACGGAGCAGCACTTTGATCTGTTCAATGCCATCGATACCGGAGCTGAAGGCTTCCCACAAATTGACCTGTTTGAAAATGAAGCAGAAGGACCTTATGTACGTTTCTTCGAGCAAGCCTTTGAGTGGGAGCACGTAACATGGGTGACTTACCCTTACTTCTGGGGCAGAAAACCCCTATGGGATGAACGCATTGCCTATGAGGATACCGATCCGCTGTTCAATCAGTTCCTTAAAGCCGGGTATTGCCGTGTATCAGTTCCAATCCGACTGGGATTTGAAGGTGCCGTTGACCACTTTATTTCCTTTGGTGAGCTTTGGGATGGCGGACCGCTTCCCGCCATATCAAGCGATCTGTATCTGCCGATTGCCGATGAAATTGCCGAACGTCTGGACAGACCGGGGGAAGAAGAACCGCAAGGTGACCCTTGGGATGTGCGCATTCCGACCACCTTGGTGCACCTCAGAGCCGACGACAAGTTACCGAAATGGAAACAGAATGAGGACGGAGAATGGGTTGAAGATCTGGACGGAGCGTAAGCCATGGCTCGAATCTCTAACCCGACCGATGTCCACTATCTCGCGCTCGAAGGCGGCGGGGGCAAAGGGGTTACCTACCTTGGGGCAATACGCGCTTTAGAGCGGCTTGGGGTATTGCCCATTAACATCGATACACCGGGTCAAAACCAGATCCGGGGCATCAGTGGTGCTTCCGCAGGTGCGATTACAGCGATGTTTCTGGCGATGGGATACAACTCAACGCAACTACAGCAAGTGTTGAGTAATTCCAGTACCTTTACCGGGTTCTTTGACGGACCCAGTACAGGTCTGTCGCGCTCGGTAGACAGTAACAACCGCCCCGCTTTGCATACCAGCGCCCCCAATGGGGTGCGACCGATTGATCACATTCGCCAGCAAACCCGAAGCATTCGGGGTATTTCTACCCTTGCCAGCGCAATGGGTTCTCTGGCGCGCAATGGGGCATTCGGTTCCACATCAGACCCGATTGTTCAACGGCTGATCGCTCACCCAGAGCAGTACCTGTTCAACATTCTGTTTGATCGAGGTATGTTCCCCGGCACCAATGCCAGAAACTTTCTGCAAAATGCCGTCTATGGCAGGTTGTGGGATCGCCTAGTCAGAAGTCGTCTCGCACCCGGTCAGCCCATTCCCATCATGGCAGTGAATGGTTCAGAACTGAATTTCACGGAGTTCTTTAATCTGACGGGGGTGGACCTGGTGATCACTGGTTCGAACCTGACTAAGCACAAACCGGCGGTATTTTCTAAACGGCATACCCCACATTTCCCTGTGGCTGAAGCAGTGGGCATTTCGATGAACCTGCCTATCCTGTTCAAGCCTGTCCATGTGGAAGCCAATGTGCCTACGGGGCAATACAACCGCAGAGCCGATGACTACCACGGTTTGTGGATGGATGGTGGCGTGCTGAACAACTTCCCGTTGCACGCGTTTGATTTCCTTTCGCCACAGGTATCGCCCCAGTATCCTAACCTTCGTCCGCTGAACCCGAACGTACTTGGGTTAAGGCTGACGGATGGTCACCCGACACCTCAACGAGCATCGCCACCGCAACAAGGCACGTTTGATGTGCTGTTGAGCCACCTGGGAGATGTATTAGGGACGGTGCTGTACCCGTCTGAAGAGGGGCAAATTCGCAACTCAGATGAAAGGGATCAGTCGATTGATCTGTATACCTACGATCTGGCAACAACGGAGTTTGCGCCCCCAGCCAGTAAGAGCGCAACTCCCATCGCAGAGGCAGAACGGTCAGTGGACAGGTATTTCGCCGCCTCCCCTTAGCGAGGTTTCAATACAATCAACCGCTCAGTTCGTTTATCGTTCTGAGCGGTTTTATTTTTCTCTGCAACCACCTAAATAAATACATTGAGGTTGCCAGTACTTACACTGGCTTACGTAAATTCCATGATTCGAGTGTTAGCATCTCCGCATGACTATTTGGGATAAAACACATGAATAAACTACTGATCACATTGATAGCGATTTTGGTAATCTCCGGTTGTTCAAACTTGGGAGATCGCTATAGATACCGTCATGCTGTTGTAGGTGAAACCAGCTCAGAAGCACTGATCAAAGAATACGGTCACGCAACGACTTTGATTGACCAAGAAAACGGAAAAATTTCATACATTTATGACAAGGGTGAATACATGTATGCATTCACCTTTGTCGATAATGTACTCATCTCCAAAGAGAAGGGTGAAGAAGTGGATGGTGAATACATTTTTACCGAATTAACGGATATTGAATTCGGTGCCGATGGCGAATTCAACTAACAAATTTAACCGCTCAGTTCGTTCATCGTTCTGAGCGGCTTCATCTTGATCCACACTTCCATATCTATCCACTCCGGCTTACCGTTATCATCAAATCGCGTGGGGATCGGTTTGTCATAGCGTTCAATCAGAGGGGCGGTATCTGGCTCGTAACCACTGTAAGGCAACCACTTTGCATACAGGCTTAGCTGAAACTTAGCGGCATCATCTGGCTTACCCTGATAACGAAACGCCGCATACCTACCCGCTTCCAGTTTTCCGAGTTCAAAAGGTTCTTTGATTTTGCTTTTCTGCTCCGGCGTGATGAAAAGAGCAGCGTCGTAGCGGCACTTTTCTCTGGGAGTAAAAAGCAGATTATCTCGACACATGGCCAAGCGAACCTGCTCCATCGGACCAATTTCGTTTTTGATTCCCCATTCAATCAGATTTTTCCAGCATTTAAAGATGCTGGGTAGCAGATAACCGCGTTTCGACCTGAGCAAACAAAGCTCTTTTTCTTCGGTTTCGAAGATTCGTTCTGGCGTTATGGCTTCGCTTGGCTCGCAGACATCCGCTTCACGGCGCAACGAATGAAGATGCTGCAAAACCGACGTATCAATGGGTTGCTTTAACTCAATTTCTATATCTTTTGCTTTGCTCGACTTTCCACTTCGCACACCATAAGGCGTAATACCAAAACGTTCTTTAAACGCACGGGAAAAGTTTGCGCTACTGGAAAAGCCGTGGCTTAAGGCGACCTCGGTAATCGACTCCGAGCGAGCAAAAAGCAGCCTGTTGGCTGCTTTTTCTAACCGTAACCGATTGCTGTACTGGGTCAGGCTTTCACCGATGATGGCACTGAATATCCGTTGAAAGTGGAACTTTGAAAAATGACTCAGCTCCGCCGCTTCCTCTAGTGTGAGCGGCTTTTCAACATGAGCGTGAATGTGCGACAAAACGGGTTCAAGCCTTTCCTTGTACACTTGCCAGCTTTCTGCTGACACCGATTCCTTACTTAACGTCAACGTAACTCAACTCCGGTGAAGACAAATTGCGGTATTCCTTAAAGCAGAATAGGAAAGTGATGACCGCAGAGAAAACATCAGCTGCCACAATTGCCATGAAAATACCGTTCATACCAAAGTAATGAGGAAGGATCAGCAACAGCGGCGACATGATCAATACCACGCGTAGCAAGCTGTACAGCATCGCCAGTTTTGCGTTGCCTTTTGCCTGATAAAACCCAGTTGCCAGCATGTTAATCCCAGCCAGTGGCAATCCCCATATGGTGGCAAAAATAATAACCTTACCGTAATCAATAAGCACACTTTCTGTTGTGAATATTCCAAGTAACCATTCGGGTATGACGAGCAAAGCCACTGTCACCAGGCTTGAATACACCACCATCGCGGTAAGTGAAACTTTGATGCTTTCCTGAACCCGCTCGAATGCACTTGCACCTAAATTAAATCCACATATGGTCTGGAAGGAGATCAGCATGGCGATCATTGGCAGGATGATGAAGATAGAAAGTCGACCAAGAATACCGTAGGCACTGATCCATTCTTCTGTCGCCATGAAGGTAAACTGGTAGTTCACCAATCCAGTCTGAATTGCCATTCCCATCTGCGCGATCAGTACCGGGATCCCAAGTGCCAGAATCGAACCCCAGAACTTGAGATGTAACCCGAACGAGAACCGCACCAATGTGCCGCCTCTGAGGTATAAGCTTACGGCGATGGTCAGTGACACGAGCTGAGCAATGATGGTTGCCCATGCCGCGCCAGAAACTCCCCAACCCAGAAGAACAATGAAGATGTAATCCAGAATTATGTTGAGAACGGATGAGGTGAGCATCAACAGCATCATGATCTTGGCTTTGCCTTCTGCCCGGAATACGTCCCCGATCACCGGAAGCAAAACTGCAATTGCGCCCCCTACGATGATAGGCTGAGCGTAATCATAAGCCAGTGGATAGAAAACCGGAGGCACCGCTAAGAATTCCAGAACTGAATCCAGCTGCCACATTCCGACCACAAAGAACAGAATACTGAACACTGAAACCAAAAGGACTGAGTTTCCGGCAATCTGACCGGCTTCTGGCAGTTTCTTCTCGCCGATCAGCCGGGTAAGAATCGCCGCAGTACCGGATGCCACCATGGCACCAATCGAAGAGATCAGCATTTGAGCCGGGAAGACCATAGAGACGGCACCAATCGCATCGGCACCTACCCAGCGGGCAATGAAGATTCCATCAACCACTCCATATAAACCAATCACCAGCATACCGATACAAATCGGAACTGCTGTCTGCATAAAGAGTGTAAAGACGGGCGTGTTTGCCAATCTTTTCGTGGATTCGTCTTCTGCGAATTTCGTTTCTGACATGAGTTATCGTTTTCCTTTTGATTTAGCCTGACCGACAGTTTACGAATAATGCTGAAATAAGAATTTTCAATTCTTGCGAACTTAGCGCAACTGATTTTACAAGTTAAGTTTGCCCTTGCTCGCTCGGGGGGAGGATATCTGAAAGTGATCTCAAAAAGAAAAGCCCAGTTGCACAACAACCGGGCTTAAATGCACGTACTCTAACAGATTGTATTTGAAGATTTATTTAACCAAATACAATTGGGATGTTCTTTTTCTCAGTAAGAGTGATGACCTGACTTGCAGTCACAATGTGAAGCTTGCGAACGCTAGGGTTAGAGTAATCAATGATGACCGATTTTGTCTCTGGCAGAACATTGCGAAGTTCTGTTGTGACGACATTTGCGCGATCAGCCCCCGCTACTTCAGCCTGATTCAACGAACCAGAGTCGTTCGAACCCAAGGTCACAATGGTCTTTGAGCCATTGCCAGTGATGCTCGCGACCACCTCTGTCAGCGAGTGGCTACCAAAAGTCACATTCACTTGCTGGTCAGCAACCTTTGCCACCCACTCTGTATTTCTCAGGTCTGCCACTCTGGCTTCTTTTACCAAACGTTTGAACTTGATGTTGTCTTCCGAAGAATCTGAAGACAAGGTCAGAGTATTGCCATCGTATTGGAAACGATTTTTGGTTCTCAGTTCGTCAGACCATCTCAGATGGATACGGTGAGACCAATGTAAGTTGCCAAAGTTTACGGAACCCTGAGTAAAGTCGTAGCCTGACTGACGAGCGTAATCAAAATTGAACTGAGTACCTTTGTTCCCCTTCTCCAACGTTCCGTTGGTGATGTGAAAAGGACGACCTGCACTGGTCTCCATCGCCAGACCAGAGTCAGTATTGTCGGTTTCAAATATACGAAGAGCATATTTGTGAGCCACATAATATGACCAGTCTTTTGGTGTGTGCTGAAGCTGCTCCAAAATTGGCTCAACGGAATTGGCATTTTCAACCACAAACTCAGGTCCTGGATTTTCTGGCACCCAGTAAGAATCGAACACCGACTGACGAACATTTTGCACTTCTATGGATTCTGTCGCATCACGAAATGCCAGTGTTTTTCCCGTAGAACTGGAAGAAAGGTGCATTTCAGTGGTCATCAGTCTGAACGAGTTGATGTTGTCTGCTGTTACTAACGCTCTTAGATCATCAAATTCTGCGGTTGAACAACGTTGAGTGTAACCGAAATCTTTAACGGTCACGTTCATGTCACCGCCAAAGGTACTTTGCGGATCGCTGAGATTAAGGACTCCAGACACGTGCCCACAGGTATGGTCGATATCAAACGCAATCGAGCCATCCGCCGACTGCTCCGCAAATGTCATGAGCATTTTTTGGTTTAGTTTATTGTCTGCGAATTCCGTATAGGACATAACGCGACCTTCGAGGGATTCCGTGAAAGACGGGGACGATGTTTGGGCAATCGATGACGCAGAAGACAATGTAAGTGCAACTGCCAATGAAACTTTAGAGATTTTCATTGTTTTTCCTTCATTATTTTTATGGTCTGCCTGTATTTCTGAGGTCATTTCAACCTCAAATACGAGCGAATAAAGAAACGCTCTGCGTTTGTAAAAAGTAAACTCGATAAGAATTCATTCAGCATGACGCAGAAAAACGCGTAACTTCGCGAAAGTATTGATTAGTAAAGCCTTAACTCTTTGGTTAAATACGTTTTTGATAAAACTAACAATACGGAGGGGAAACTATAAATTTCGAAAATCTGCGTCAATGGGAATGTTCCCTTTTATTGATCTTTTCCTCACTTTTAAATAATTCTCATTCAGGCTGAAAGTTTTTTTAACATCTTGTTTTACAAGAAGATCACATTTTCCATACATTAAAGTATGACAACCTGTATTTTTTGAAACGCACTATTTAGCACACCAAGAGACGGCGCTTACTCACATTTTGTCATTTTGATGCATATACCAGTTTCTATGGCATTCATTTTGCTGTAGGATCGCCGACCTTTTTTCACTCAAATACGGGAGGTTACATGTTCATCGGTTTTGATTATGGAACAGCAAATTGCTCAGTCGCATCTATGGTGCAAGGTGAGTCGAAAGAGGGGAAAACGCCCTCGCTCATCCCGTTAGAAAAAGACAGCTACTTTATTCCTTCCACACTCTGTGCCCCGACTCGTGAGGCAGTATCGGAAGCCCTGTTCCGTCATCATGGTATATCTCCGAGTGATGAAGCTGGGGAAAAGGCATTAAGGCGAGCCATTGCTTTTAACCGCGAAGAAGGCATCGAATTACAGCCAGAAGATATGCTTTTCGGGCAAGCGGCGCTGGATCTCTACCTGGAAGATCCACGTGAAGTGTATTACGTGAAGTCGCCCAAATCGTTCCTTGGTGCCAGCGGATTGCACGAAATGCAGATTCGGTTTTTCGAAGATCTGGTGTGTGCCATGATGGTTAACATCAAAAACAATGCAGAGTCGCACCTTGATAAGATCATTACGGATGCCGTGATTGGTCGGCCAATTAACTTTCATGGGCGCGGTGGAGAAGAATCTAACCGACAGGCAGAAGGCATTTTAAGAAGAGCGGCAACCCGAGCCGGGTTTAAAAACATCGAATTTCAGTTTGAGCCTGTCGCAGCGGGGCTGGACTACGAAAGCACATTAAACGAAAACAAGACCGTGCTTGTCGTGGATATTGGTGGTGGTACGACCGACTGCTCACTCATCGAAATGGGGCCAGACTGGGCACGTAAAACCGATCGCAGCGATAGCTTGCTGGCTCACAGTGGACAACGTGTTGGAGGCAACGACTTCGATATTTATCTGGCATTTAAACAGCTTATGCCTGCGTTTGGCAGAGGCAGCAAAACCAAAGCGGGAATCGATATTCCCTTGAACCAGTTCTGGAATCCGGTTGCCATTAACAATGTGGAAGCTCAGAAAGATTTCTATGGTCGAGAGAACCACAAAGTGCTTCGTCAGCTAAGAAAGGAAGCACTGGAGCCTGAAAAACTCGACCGACTTTTACAGGTTTATCAGGAAACCCTGGGCTACAGTATTATTCGTCAGGCAGAGCAGGCTAAAATTGCGCTCTCTGACAATACCGTTCATCAGGCACAATTGAACCTGATTTCAGAGATGCTGGACGTTGAGGTAACTCAGAGCCAAATGACAGAAGCGGTCACGGCCCCGCGAGAGAAAATGATCGACCTGGTGGCAGAGGCATTGAAACTGGGTGGTAAAAAACCTGACGCGATTTATCTGACCGGAGGAAGCGCGCGTTCACCGATGTTGCGCAGCGCAATAGAGACTCAATTGCCTAACGTCCCTATCGTCAGTGGCAGCTACTTCGGCTCGGTTACGGCAGGGCTAACCCACTGGGCAGATACCTGTTTCAGCTAGTGTGACTTTGCGTTAAGTCTCCACCTGTCTTATTTTAAAACAAGTGCACTTATTGAACAGATAAGTGCATCCCCCTTCCCCATCCGTACAAAAAACAGACAAAATGTGATTTTGGTTATTTTGTAAACAGCCAGAATTCCATCCAGCAAAACGAATATATCTAGATACTTTGACCTTTAATTCTCATTTGAATAGCTTTTCTCAAAATAAATCAATCCTAAATCAATCAAGCAAGAAATTAAGTATCAAACAAATTCCATTAATTACTAAAAGATAGATTTCATCGCTATACATGCCGTTTTATATTGATGATTCCATATATTCACTTCCATTCTATAAACCCCATTTTTTATACCTTAGTGTTTTTAGCGAAATTTAGAACGGGAACGGAGATCCCGATTTGTGTTCGATTTGGTTGGTGATGGATTACATAACCGAATCATTCGCAGCTCGCTAAATTCAATCCGATTCATGTGCACATTTCAGTATGTAAGGTGGGGAGACAGGTAAACCGCCTGCATACGTGCACAGAGAAGAAGGTTGATGGCGGGTCGCTATTTGTCACGGAGATAAGAAGTGAAACTAACAAACTTCAAACACACAGCAGTGGTAACGGCGCTTATGCTAGCGGGAGTATCCGCATCTAGCGCTTTTGCGGCAGATTCGTCTGCGGCTCTTGTTCAGGCTCAGAACTCAGTGCAGGCACTGTCCCGAGCGTTGGAAACGATCCCTAGCGATAACGTACAGCTCATCGTTAAGTACAAGGCGTCTGCGACTGCGAAAAGCGGCTTCATGGCGTCAATCGTGAAAGCTCAGCAGTCTGATAACATTCGTAGCTTGTCGAATGACCTGACGAATGAATTAGGTAACGAAATCAGCTACAAACGCGCCATGCTTCTGGATGATCACCACGTTGTGAAAGTGGGCGGTGCGACCAACGCATACGACTTAGAAAACATCATTCAGAAGCTAAAAGCCGATCCAAACGTAGAAAGCGTGGAACTGGATGGCTGGGCAGTACCTTTCTACACACCAGCGGATCCACAGTATTCAAGCCAGTGGCACTACAGCAACAACACAACAGGTATTCGCGCACCTCAGGCGTGGAACAAAGCGACTGGTCAGGGCGTCACAGTCAGCGTTGTGGATACAGGTTTCACTAACCACCCAGACCTGACCCCAAGTCTGGTTTCTCATTACGATTTCATCACCAATGCCTGGACATCGCGTGATGGCGATGGTCGTGATTCTAACGGTATTGATGCTGGTGACCGCTCAGCGTATGGCGAATGTGGTCGCGACAAGTATGGCAACCCTATTCCAGCGCGTAATTCCACCTGGCACGGTACACACGTACTGGGTACAGTCGGCGCGGTTGAAGGTAATGGTCAGTACGGTGTCGGTGTTGCGTTTGATGCAACCCTGACCTCTGCACGTGTACTTGGCCGTTGTGGTGGTTCTTTATCGGATATTGCAGACGGTATCATGTGGGCAGCAGGCGCGGGTAACGTGTATAACAGCAATCCAGCACAAGTCATCAACCTCAGCCTTGGTGGTTCTGGCGCCTGTGGTTATACCTATCAAAACGCCATTAATGCGGCACGTAATAAAGGTGCTGTGGTTGTTATCGCAGCAGGTAACGACAGAGTCAACACTGCGAACGTAAGACCTGCAAACTGTCAGGGCGTTATCACGGTTGGCGCATCTGACCAAAGCGGTAATCAGGCAAACTTCAGTAACTTCGGTTCTGAAGTAGACATCATGGCACCGGGCGTAAGTATCCTGTCTACTGTAGATTCAGGTACAGCAACACCTCAGGGTCCTTCTTCTACCCGTATGAGCGGTACCTCGATGGCAACGCCACACGTGGCAGGTGTTGCAGCTCTGGTGAAACAGGCATTCCCGGCAGCTACTCCGGATCAGGTTGAAAGCATCATCAAAGATTCTGCTCGCCCATTCCCAGGCTCGTGCAGCAACGGTGGCTGTGGCGCAGGTATGCTAGACGCCAATGCAGCGGTTGATCGCGCAATTCAGCTTGCAGGTGGTGGCACACCAGACCCGGATCCAAACCCAAATCAAGGTGGTACAGCTTCCGCTAAGAACCTTTCAGGGGCTCAAGGCAGCTGGGATCACTACAACATCGACATTCCAGCAGGAATGAGCAAACTGGTTGTCAGCATTGCTGGTGGCACAGGTGACGCCGACCTTTATGTGAAGTTTGGCAGCCAGCCTTCTACTTACGACAACGACTGTGCTCCTTGGATCAACGGTAATGCAGAATCATGCGTTATCAACAATCCAAGCGCTGGTAAGTGGCACATGAGCCTGAATGGCTATCAGGCATACTCAAACGTCGATTTGACAGTTACGTGGACTCCATAACTTCAATGGAACCTCAATCCATTTTGCCCGGCTGACGCGCCGGGCTTTTTTGTATCTGGAACAATAACCTAGCATGTTAAAAGCGAGTATTTGTTCAAATTGGAACATTGTCACTAAAAGAAAAACTGAGAGATTTATTAGTTTCATTTAATCCGAACTGCTCTCATAACTTCATAAAATGCATTGATTTTTTGGCAAAAAAATAAAGCGGATTCAGTGTGTTCGGCTAAGTTTTTATTGCTTGAAAAGAAAGGGGAGTTCTCCTGTTCGCACAAACAGGGTGATTATCTTGAGAGCAAACATTCGATTATTCATAGAAGTTAGGCACTTAAGCTGAGCAGATACGTTTGATCGAATAACACAACCTGCTCAATTTCAATAGCTTGTCCTTGCCGTCACGTCCTTCAGGTAGGGTTTGGGGTTCCAGGTAAAAGTTGAAATCAACAGATGCATAAAAATGGAATTAAAAAAATGAACCGCAACATCAAACAACTTAATAAGAAAAAAAACCATCTCATGGTGATCAGCGCGTTGGCAATGGGAGTGGCAACGGCCACGTCGGCATTTGCAGCCCATGACCAGATCCCAGATGTACTGCCAACTATTTCTGAAGAAGTCAGCGCACAGCTTTCTTTAACTGCAAGCAGTGCTCTGGAAGAAAGTGCCAATCTGCTTTATTCACCAGGCGCAAGCTTCATCAAAGTTCACTTCTCCCAGTTTCAGGTGCCGGAAGGCATGGCAGTAGAAGTCTCGTCCCCAGACAGAGATGAAGTACTGCACTACGGACCGGGTTTGAACACAGCGAAAACCTACGATTCTGCTGCGGGAGATGATGGCGTAAACAGCTTCTCTGGGATGTCGATTCAAGGCGACACTGTGCATGTAAAAGTCATCGGTGAAGCTAAGGATCCTAATGCGGTGCTTAATGTGGTCATCGATCAGTACCAGAAAGGTAAAACGCAAGCCGAGATCGATTCGATCATCAACATGAATCCAGACGGCACCGAGTCTATCTGCGGTACCGATCAGAAGAAAGCTGCGGTGTGCTACAAAGATTCTCACCCAACAGAATTTGCCCATTCAAAGCCAGTTGCAAGACTGTTGATTGGCGGTCGCAGTTTGTGTACAGCGTGGCGTGTCGGTCCTGACAATCTGATGATGACCAACAACCACTGTGTGGAATCTGCAGCTGAAGCAGCGTCTACAGAAGTCTGGTTCAACTACCAGCAAGCATCCTGTGGTGGAGCGAGCGCAACCACAGTTAAAGTTCAGGCGAACAAGCTACTGTCTACCGACTACACGCTGGACTACACCCTGTTTAACGTGAAGAACTTCTCTCAGATTTCTAAGTTTGGCTACCTTGGTTTAGACCCTCGTATTCCTAAGCTTTCTGAGCGTATCTACATTCCTCAACATCCCGGTGGCCGTAAGAAAGAACTGGGTATCGAGACTGACAGAGGTTTATGTCAGGTCGATCGCCCTGTAACAAATGGTCGCGGTACTAATACGGATGCTGGCTACCTGTGTGATACAGAGGGCGGTTCCTCTGGTTCACCTGTATTAGCGGCAGCCAGCAACAACGTAATTGCACTTCACCACCTTGGTGGTTGCTACAACAAAGGTGCGCACATCAGTAAGATCTGGCCAAAAGTGTCGTCTCACTTCCCGGGCGGCGTGCCTAACAGTAAAGTGGACTTGATTGATATTAACCAACCACCTGTTGCTGATTTCACTTATACCTGTAACGAGCTTGCCTGTACCTTTGATGCGTCTAAGTCTTATGACAACGACGGAAGCATCGTTCAGTACGCCTGGAGCTACGGTAACGGCAGCACTGGTAAAGGCGTGAAAGGCGTTCAAAACTACGTCGCGAACGGCACTTACACAGTCAAACTGACAGTCACCGACAATGGTGGTAAATCGGCTTCTTATAGTCAGAAAGTGTCCGTCAAGAAAGGGTCTAACGGCGGAACTTGCCCGGGGCTTGCTACCTGGGATGCAGGTACTGTGTATCTGACTGGCGATACTGTTCAGCACAATGGTGTGAAGTACCAAGCCGAATGGTGGACTCAAGGTGCAGATCCAGAGAAAAACTCTGGACCTTGGGACGTATGGAAAGATCTGGGCGCTTGTAACTAGCCCCCCAGCAACCTCAACAAAACCGGAGCATCAGCTCCGGTTTTTTAGTCCTGATTAAACCAGCTTTCCACATCGAAACCAGTCGGTAACACCACGTCAAAATGCTTTTTAAGCAGGGTATGGTATTCCTGTACAGAGTTGACGGGTTGTTCAAACTTCTTACCTTGTCTGGTTGTTACCAGCTTACGTCCTGTCAGGGTTAACCGACCATCAGGCGTAGCGATTGAGCAACTGGTTCTCTGTGTGAAAATGGCTTTGGGAGACGTCTGCTGATAATCACACATCTCAGTAAAATCACTTAAAATTCGTTCCCTCAAAGTGAACTGATATTGAGGTTGCCAGGTTTGCTTGTCTTCGCTGCGCATCAGGAAAAGTTGCCCGTCTTTATCTTCGACTTTGTAAGAAGAATAGGCGTCATGATGGACAGTGCCATCTATCGAAATTGGCACCAGAAAGCTGTCTCCTACCCCAACATCAGCCAAAAGCTGTTTACCCTCGATCTCGACCAGTGGCATTAGGTGATCAAACTCCGGTCCATAATCTTCAGAACCAAGGACTCTTGCCGAAAGCAATTGAACTTTGAACCCCATTGAGAGTAACAACAGATAAAAACCGTAGTTGAGCTCGTAACAGAATCCGCCCCGCTTTTCCTCCAGCAGTTTGTGAAGAATCTTCGGTTCTGAAAGACTGATTTTTCTGCCAAATGTAATATCCAGATTTTCAAATGGCAGATGATATAAATGGGCAAGATGAAGCTGCGCTAACAACTCACGCGGGTCTTTTGGTATTTCGGTTATGTTTAATCTTTTCAGGTACAGTGCTTTTTGGTTATCCGTTAACATGGTTTTCCTGTTTGCTTTTAGCTTCTTGACGTTACTTGGTTATGGTTGAAACTGCACTCTAAAACCTCAACTTAGGTAGAGGTCAATATTTATATCAAACTCCCCCATTGCAATCTGGTCTCATCTCGCTTAATTTAAAAAACATGAATTTAATGACTGCGTTTATCAATCAAGAGTGTTGTTGCTGTAAATCCTGCATTTACGGCTGCATTCGAGTACCTGACGCATAGTTAACCCAGATATCAATATCACTCGATTACTAAGGCCGTAGATGCTCCCATCTACGGCCTTTTTTATTTTGTTCACGACAACCGAAACAAGGATTGAATTATGGCTCAGCCAGCACTGCAATTTTTTAACACTATGGACAGAAAACTCATGCCTTTTAATGGCATTGAGGAAGGAAAGGTTGGGTTGTATGCATGTGGACCGACCGTTTACGACTACGCTCACGTTGGCAACCTTCGCACCTATCTTTTTGTCGATGTGTTGCGCCGAGTACTCCAGCTTAATGGCTACGAGGTAAAGCATGTCATGAACATCACCGATGTTGGTCACCTTGTATCTGACGGCGACACCGGTGAAGACAAAATGGAAAAAGGGGCGCGTAAGCAGCAAAAGTCTGCTTGGGAAATTGCCACCTTTTTTGAAGATGCTTTCTTTCAGGATTTCGAGCGACTGAACATTCTTACTCCATCGATTACGTGCCGCGCAACCGAGCACATTCAAGAGCAGATAGAATTTATCCAGTCTCTGGAAGAAAAAGGATTTACCTACCAAACCAGTGATGGCGTGTACTTCAACACGGACAAACTACCGGATTACGGCAAGCTGGCGAAACTGGACAAGCAAGGGCTGGAAGCAGGCATTCGTGTGGACATGGCGGAGAAAAAGCTGCCCACCGACTTTGCATTGTGGAAATTCAGCGGTGACAAGCAGAGACAGATGGAATGGGACAGTCCTTGGGGCAGAGGTTTCCCCGGCTGGCACATTGAATGTTCAGCCATGGCAGAAAAATATCTGGGGGAAGTGTTCGATATCCATATCGGTGGAGAAGACCACATCCCGGTTCACCACACCAACGAAATTGCCCAGTGTCAGGCAAAAAATGGTCACGTTCAGGCAAACTATTGGTTGCACGGTTACTTTCTGAAAATCGATAACGAGAAGATTTCCAAATCAGGCAAATCCCTCCGTCTGGAAAGCTTGTTGGAACAAGGCTTTGAGCCACTGGCTTACCGATACCTGGCTTTAACCAGTCATTATCGAAGCCACCTGAGTTTTACCTGGGACGGCTTAAAAGGCGCGCAAAAAGCCCTTAGCCGACTGAGAACCAAAGTAGTGGCACTGCCCGATGGTGGTCAAGTTGATGAAAAGTTCCGACAGGAATTTCTAGAGCGAACCAATCGTGACCTTAACATGCCACAAGCATTGTCCTTGGTTTGGGAAGTATTGGACAGCGCACTTTCTCCCGAAGACAAAAAAGCCACGCTTTTGTATTTTGACTTGGTGTTTGGTCTGGAAATAGACAAAGTCAAAGAAGAAGCGATCCCAGAGGAAATCATTCAGCTTGCCGAAAGACGAGTGAAGCTCAAGCAGGAGAAAAAATACGAAGAAGCGGACGCAATCCGAAATCAGATTCTGGCTCTTGGTTATCAAGTCAACGACGCGGGAAAACAGTCAAGCGTGATCAAAAGTGCCAGTTGATCACATCAAAGAAAACTAAACAGGGCAGCAAGCTGCCCTGTTTGTACTCAAATAATCTTAAGATGTTCAGCTCAGCGAGAGCTTGTTGCAGGCACCGAATCCTCCAGGCCTTGAGGTTTCGGAGGCTGTGGTCTCGCAAGATAAATGGCCACGATAATGGCGAACGCACCCAGCATTTGTAAATGAGTGAATGTTTCACCAAGCACAATATAACCAAGCAAGCTAGCCGACACAGGGCTAAGAAAGCCTAAAAACGAAGTCGTGATCGTATTTAATTTTTCAATTCCCCTGAACCACACAAAGTAGCCAAATGCTCCGCCTATGATGCTTAAATAAACATAGCCCGAGATGTTGACCAGATTCAGTGAAGAAGGAAAGTCTTCATACATCATGGCGGCAGGGAGCAAAGCGATACCGCCCAATGTCAGTTGCCATCCGGTGAAACCAAGAACCGTCATCCCTTCTGGTCTTCCCCAATGTTTTGTCAGCACAATTCCAAGCGCCATACTCAGTGCTCCGACAAAGCCGAAAATCACACCCATTGGGTTCAGATCAAATGCACTGTTCACCACCAGTAAACCGATTCCTAAAACGCCGATAACGGCAGACATCAAGTTCGTCAGGTTAAGCTTACTTTTTAAAATCAGTGCACCAAGCACAATAACAAAAAGGGGTTGTGTGGATAAAAATAGCGCGGCGATCCCACCCGGTAAGTAGTAAGCCGCCGCAAACAGGCAGTAAAAGAAGAGACCAATATTGAGCAACCCCAAAACACTGATTTTGAACCACCATTTACCAGAAGGCAGGGTTCTAAACAGCATTACTAGAATTAACCCGGCACCTAATGCGCGGATCACAGAAGCGTAAATGGGGAGGTCTGCGGGGAGGGCTTCTGTTGTCACTATGTAAGTGCTGCCCCATACAATGGGAGCTAACGCAGTAAGAGATATATTGAAGAGTGTCTGGAGCTTAGTCATTGTTCTACCTCTGTATTTTATAAAATCACCATCTATTGATTCCTTTTAATAACCAGATCAAGTTTGTGGGTGAAAGTGGTGTGTAGTAACAAGTTTGATGATAAAATTTTGTATCTTTCTAATAAATATCTTTATGAAAAGATAAATCCAAGTTAATGCATAAATAATTCAATGTAAAGTATCTTCTTGGAAAGCTAAATTGGTGTGCAATATGGAATACGATCATGTAGATAAATTACTACTTCAGTGGCAAAAACAGCGACCTGAACTGGATTGCTCGTTGATGGGAGTAGTTGGTCGGCTACGACGCATGAGTCAAATCATTGAAAAAAAACAAAATAAGGTCTTTAAAGATCATGAATTAACCTCAGTAGAGTTCGATATTCTTGCAACATTAAGGCGAAATAATGAACCACTGACGCCTACCGAGTTGTATCAGACACTTATGCTGTCATCCGGTGCGATGAGTACCCGAATCGAACACCTTGTTCAGCGAAATTTAATAGTAAGAGTGGCAAGTAACGAAGACAGACGCAGCTGCAAAGTCACGCTATCAGAAGAGGGGAAAGCCCTGATAGATAAAGCCGTTGAAGCACATCTGGCAAACGCCGAAAAAAACCTTTCGCCTTTGACACTTGAAGAACAAAACCAACTTGCCTCAATCATGAGGAGCTGGCTTGTTGTAAGCGAAAAGTAACCTTCCCTTCCTCCCGTACGTCCAAGTTATTTCAAAGTTCTTACCTGAGATACATGTACGGGTTATGTCAGTTTTTTATAAGATTTTATCTTTCATAAAAGATTCTCTTGTGTAAGTTTCTTTCATTATGTAGTTTCTCTGTAGGCCTTCCCACTGCGTTCATTAACAAAAGGAGCTTACTCAGAATGAACACAGCTATACCTAAATCCGTTCCCAACACAAACCTTATTGAAGACGATAACCTAACTTCCAGCGATCCTTGTTTACTGAGCATGCTGGAATCTCATGCACTCACTCATCCAGAAGACATCGCCGTTCAGGATCTTACCGCCTCTCACACATACGGTGAGTTCTTCCACCAGGTGGTTAAGAATGCAAATGGCTTGAGCAGCGCAATTGATGATCAAGTATCCTGCATTGGCTTGTACTTCAGTCCGTCCGCTGACATGGTTCTTGGCGCGTGGTCCATTCTCGCTTCAAATCGCGCGTATCTTCCCTTAGCCCTTGATTATCCAACCGAACGCCTCCGGTACATGGTGGAGGATTCTGGTATTCAGGTTGTACTGACCTCGGAACATCTAAAAGAGCAACTCACCTCCATCGTCACTGAAGGCATTAAGATTGTGACGCTAGAGGAACTCAATAACTTGCCGACAAGCAGTAAAACAAACGGCAAGACAGACGTGTCCAGTGAACGTCTGGCTTATGTTATTTACACGTCAGGAAGTTCGGGGAAACCTAAAGGTGTCATGGTTACGTACCAGAATATCTCCAATCAAATTGCATTTATGAAGAGTCAGTTTGGGTTCGACCGATCTGACCGAATCATTCAAAAAACGCCCTCCAGCTTTGATGCCGCCCAATGGGAAATTCTGGCACCCGCATACGGAAGTCGGTTAATTGTGGGACCCGAAGGATGCTACAAAGATCCGGATGCGATGCTCGAAACCATCATTGATGAAGAAATTACGGTATTGCAGTGTGTGCCCACATTATTACAGGCTCTGGTCGACCACCCGCTGTTTCCCGATTGCGAGTCTCTCAAGCAGGTGTTCAGCGGGGGAGAAATTCTCACCAGGAATCTGGCGAAGCAATTTTTCAATAAGATGCCAGATGCTTCGCTCACCAACCTGTATGGCCCCACCGAATGTACCGTTAACGCTTCCACCTTCACCCTCTCCCAAAGCTCAATCAACACATACCCAGATGCCATTTCCATAGGTAAACCCGTTGCCAATACCATGTATCACGTGCTCCGGGAAGACGGCGAACCAGCTCTGGTGAATGAAATTGGCGAGCTTCATATATCTGGGATTCAGGTATCTAATGGCTATCACAATCGCCCAGAGCTAACCGCCGAGAAATTCGTAAAAAACCCCAAAGCCTTTCTTCCCGGTCATGAAATTCTCTATAAAACCGGCGATCTCGTTAAACAGGACAACGACGGCAACACACACTTTATCGGGCGAGCAGACAGCCAGATAAAGCTTCGTGGATACCGTGTAGAGCTGGATGAAATTCGACTTGCGATTGAAAATCACAACTGGGTAAAAACCGCAGCAGTGGTGGTTAAGGATGATGCCCGTACGGGTCACCAAAACTTAGTTGCCTGCGTTGAACTTGATGAGACTCAGGCAGCATTGATGGATCAGGGCAATCACGACAGCCACCATCAATCTAAATCCAATAAGTTTCAGGTGAAGGCGCAGCTTTCAAACTCCGGAAGTCTTTCGCTTGAAGGTCGCAAACCTGAGCACATCTTCAACCTCTCGGGTAAAACCGCTTCGAAAGAACAAAGAGCCCGAGCATTTGGTCGGAAAACCTATCGCTTCTTCGAGTCCGATTCCAGAATCACGAAAGACACTCTGCTTAGTTTGCTAGAACATCAACCACCAGGGCCCTGTTCAATGAGTAATCAGAGTCGTATTTCTCTTGAAAACTTTGGCGTGCTTTTACGTAACTTTGGTCAGTTCCTCAGCGAAGAACGTCTATTACCAAAACATGCGTATGCGTCTCCGGGGGCGCTATACGCCACGCAAATGTATTTTGAATTGAGCGGCATGGAAGGGTTGCAACCCGGTGTTTACTACTACCACCCAGTTGAACATTGCCTGATCCACATTCGCGCGTTGCCAGAAGATTACGCTCCCTGCTTCAACATTCACTTCATCGGTAAACGTAGTGCCATCGAACATGTGTACAAAAACAATGTTCTGGAAGTCTTGGAGATGGAAACCGGGCACATGCTTGGTCTGTTTGATGAATTGCTGCCAGAGCACGCTCATTCGGTTTCCCAGAACCTCTCCGTTTCACGAGATACACTTCCAGAATGGTATGAAGGCGAGCGTAGCGACTACTATCTGGGGAGTTATCGTATTGAAAACCGCACTCCAAGTACCACATCCGATGCTGTTCAGATTTTGGTTCAGGCGCATGAAAATAAAGTCGAAGGATTGCCTGCGGGTCTTTATCGATACCGAGATGGCGACTTAGATTTCATGACCAATCGCGTCATCGAAAAAAGTGACGTAATCACCATCAATCAGAAGGTGTATGAGCGTTCAAGTTTTGGTATCAGCATGGTTTGCAACAGTGAAGACAAAGACAGCCATTACGTTCATCTTGGTCGCGCGCTTCACCGTTTCCAAAGCAACCACCAGCTACTGGGTATGATGTCTTCTGGCTACAGTTCCAAATCAGGAAATGATCTTCCTTCGGCATTAAAAATCCGTTCCATCGTGTCGGAATTCAACCTTCCAGTTGAAAGCTTCTACTTCTGTATTGGCGGTGCAGTCAGCCAGGAGCAGTATCAGAGCGAAGGCATGTACGAAGACAGTGTACACATGAAAGGCCCTGCTGAAATGCTGAAAGAAGAGTTAGAGCAACAACTGCCTAACTATATGATCCCCAACAAGGTACTGGTTCTTAATAACCTCCCTCAAACCGTGAATGGAAAAGTAGACCTTGCCGCACTCAACCAGTTGGACGCACTTAAAAGTCTGGACATCAATCGGGAGATGGTTCCGCTCTGTACTGAGGCTGAAAAGAAAATCGGCGATATCTGGTGCCGGGTGATGAAATGGGAATCGGTTTCCGCGCAGGATAACTTCTTCGAATCAGGAGGCAATTCACTGACGGCTGTGGCTCTGGTTAACCGCATTAACGGCAGCTTTGCCATAAAAATGCCTCTTCAGGTTCTGTTCGAAAAACCCACCATTGCGGATTTGGCAAAATGGGTTGAAGAAAATGGAAACAAGCAACATGAGAACGCTCGATTTATACGCCTCAGTAAAGGTTCCAAAGATCCTGTGTTTTGCTGGCCAGGATTAGGCGGTTACCCACTGAGCCTGAGATCGTTAGCCGACGGGCTGTTTACCGATCAATCCCTTATTGGAATACAGGCACTTGGGATCAATCAGGGTGAAGTTCCTCTGGCATCGGTGAAAGAGATGGCGGCGGAAGACATCAAACAAATCAAAGCACTGCAACCCAACGGACCTTATACACTCTGGGGCTATTCCTTTGGCGCACGTGTTGCGTTTGAAACCGCAGCGCAGCTAGAAGCTATGGGGGAAGAAGTCAAAGCTTTGTATTTACTGGCTCCGGGTGCACCCGTGACCCAAATGGAGAGAGAAAAAGCGTATTCTCATGAAGCACGATTTGATAATCCTGTGTTTCTCGCCATTTTGTTTTCGGTATTTGCACACCGGATTGAAGGAAAGCTGCTGGACCGCTGTCTGCAACTGTGCCGAACGGAAGACGACTTTGTTTCCTTTATATGCCAGAGATTTACCGAGCTTGAGGAAAGTCTGGTGAAACGAATCATTCGTGTTGTAGCCATGACTTACGGTTTCAGCTATCAGTTCGACGAACTGGCAAACCGGAAACTCAATACACCGGTTACGATTCTGAAAGCGCAGGGAGACCACTACTCGTTTCTTGAAAACTCGCCACCATTTAGCCAGCATCCACCGAAGATCATCGAACTGAATGTGGATCACTACCAAGTGTTAAAAGAGGCAGGAATTCAGGAGCTGAAACAGCTGCTCCAAAACGAACATGACTTGGAGGACGCACTCATCGCGTAGTCAATAGCTCAGTCAAGGTCATTTTCTTAACGAGGTTGCAGGTAGTCGGGATATGAGCCAAACCTGCTGCAACTTCAATTTGAGTTCACGTAACCCTTTACTTTGCTATCCAATCCAGCGAGTTAAGACGTTAAATTCCATTTGATTTCTGATTTTCTATTGATTACTATTCGCCCGCTTCACGAAGAAGCGATATTTTTCACAACAACTGCGGAGGAGAAACAACATGCTTAATCAATCTTTGTCCTTTGCAGGTCTTGCCCGCTAAGTAACGCTCTACACTTCTTTACGCTTACTTGTCGCCCGGTCAATCGACCTGCCAATACGTTATTCGTTTAAATCCTATTTTTAAGGAATTGGTATTATGGGCAAATCCGTCCAAATAATTACTGACTCTGTCACCCTAATTGCATCCGCAAACACATGGATTGAAGGGCTGGCAATACAACAACTCACCAAAACTTCTGAACTTAAAGGTGTACAAAAAGCCGCTGGAATGCCCGATTTGCATCCCGGTAGAGGCTACCCAATTGGCGCGGCATTTTTTACACAAGGGAAGATTTATCCTGCTTTAGTGGGCAATGACATTGGCTGCGGAATGTCTCTGTGGCAAACCGACATCAAAACCAACAAGGTCAATGTAGACAAACTTGCTAAAAAACTGGAACGGGTTGAAACGCCACTTGATGAGAGCTGGCAAGACGTTATTACTGAAAGAAAAAGCGAAAAAGCGATTCAGACCTCACTGTTTGATCGTGCATTGGGCACAATTGGTGGGGGTAATCACTTTGCTGAGTTTCAGTCAATTGATGCCGTATACAACCAAAACTCATTGGAGCAGCTTGGTCTGAATAAAAAGCAGTTGCTGCTTCTTGTTCATTCAGGCTCCAGGGGCTTTGGGCAATCGATATTAACCGAACACATCTCTCACTATAGCCATGACGGGCTAAATGAAAATGATGAGGCTTTTCAAGGCTATCTTTCACAACACGATGAAGCGGTTCGCTGGGCAGAACTGAACCGGGAGCTCATCGCTCGAAGGTTTCTGGAAGCCACTCGTTCAGACGGGCATAACGTACTGGATGTGAACCACAATCTGGTCAGCCGAAAATCAATTAACGGAGTGAACGGCTGGATCCATCGAAAAGGAGCAACTCCTAGCGATCAAGGTTATGTGGTTATCCCGGGTTCTCGTGGTGATTTCAGCTATCTGGTTAAACCTAAAGAACAAAATGCAGAACATTGCGATAACGTTCTTGCCAGCCTGTTCTCTCTAGCTCATGGCGCTGGCAGAAAGTGGAAACGTGGGGAGTGTAAAGGTCGCTTGGGAAGTAAGTACAAGCGAGAGGATCTGTATCGCACAGTATTGGGCAGCCGGGTTATTTGCGGCAACAAAGAGTTACTTTTTGATGAAGCTCCTCAAGCCTACAAATAGTGCGAAACCATCATCTCTGATTTGGTAGATGCCAACCTAGTTGAAGTGGTGGCAAGGTTAAGACCGGTTCTTACGTTCAAAACTCACGGAGACTGCCGATCATGATTTTGCTTCAACTTACCGCTGGGCAAGGTCCGACAGAGTGTTGTCTGGCAGTGAAACTTGCCGTCAGACATATTGAAAAGCAATGCGGGAATCAAGGCATACGGATGGATGTGCTTGATTTGGTTCCTGGCAGCAAAAACGAGGGTTACAAGTCGGTTTTACTGCAGCTCGAATCGAAACAACCGAAAGTGGCACAGGCGTTTGCTCAGCAATGGCAAGGAAGTATCTTGTGGGTATGCAAAAGCCCAGTTCGTCCGAGACACAAACGCAAGAACTGGTTTATCAGTGGTCAGGTGTACGACGTTTCTGAATCGAGCTTCGATCAGGAAGTGTGTTTTCAGACCTGTAGGGCATCGGGTTCTGGTGGTCAGCATATCAATACTACCGACTCAGCAGTTCGAGCCACTCACGTTGAGACTGGTCTGTCCGTTAGAGTCGAAAGTGAGCGAAGCCAGCACAGCAACAAACGATTCGCCAGAGTTCTTTTATTCCAGAAACTGGAACAAATGAAAGAATCGGAAATGTCAGTACAAGAAAAGCAGCGTTGGCAACAGCACTGGGAGGTAGAGCGGGGAAACCCAGTTCAAACCTTTAAAGGTGAGTCTTTCCGACCAGTATAAAACTGCATAAAAATAATAAGGCAGGTCTCTGAGACCTGCCTTTTTAGCGACTGTACTTAGTAGCTGGCTTTCAGGGTTATACCGCTCGACGCAGAGTAACCATTCAGCATGATGTAGTAGCGACCGTTCTTAGTCGTCGGTACTGTGCAGGTTTCACTGTTACCCCAGCGGTATGGGCGGCAATCCCAAGTATTGGTTGTTGGCTGCGCACCAAATCTGGTGTAGAGGTCTGCGTCACCAGAACCACCACTGATTGTCACCGACAAGCTTCTGCCCGCAGGTACATCGATGTAGTAGTGTTTCTTCTCACCACGACTTACCGCGATACCTGTTTCAGCCTGACCATTTTTCAGTTGACCGTCTCCCGGATTAGGGCAGTTAGTATCGCATCCGCTGCCTACCTGACTGTAAACAAGTTTGTTCACAGAACCTTTGGTATCGCTGACTTTACCGACACTTGCACGATTACTGATAAGTGCAGAAACCTGAGCAGGAGAAAGTGCGCCGTTTTCTTGCAGGTAAAGCGCCGCTACACCTGCTACATGTGGAGTAGCCATTGATGTGCCGCTGATGGTTTTGTAGCTACCGTCGAACCAGGCAGACTTGATGCTGGAACCTGGCGCAAATACGTCAACACAGCTACCCCAGTTAGAAAAGCTGGAACGGCTGTCGCTGCTGGTCGTAGACCCAACGGTCACACCACTTGGCTCACGAGCAGGTGATGAGCTACAAGCATCCGCATTAGAGTTACCTGCCGCCAGCATAAAGCTCACACCAGACTGAACGGCATTGGCAACCGCACGATCAAGCGCAGTTGATACACCTCCGCCCAAGCTCATGTTAGCGACTGAAGGACCCGAGGCATTGGCAGCCACCCAGTCAACACCCGCAATAACACCAGAAGTTGAACCGTTACCTGTACAACCCAAGACTCGGACACCTACGATGTTGACGTTTTTCGCCACACCATACTGAGTACCACCAATGGTTCCCGCTACGTGTGTTCCGTGACCGTTACAGTCAGTGGAATCAGCGTCGTTGTCGACAAAGTCATAACCCGATACAGCACGACCGCCGAATTCTGGGTGAGTAGTGGTGACACCGGTATCGATTACATAAGCGGTAACACCTGTGCCGTCGAAGTTGTAGTTGTAGTTGCGGTTAAGTGGCAGGTCACGCTGGTCAATTCGATCCAGACCCCAGATTGCGTTGCTCTGGTTGGCGTTAGCCGAAACAACCGGGTCGATGGAAATGATGCGATCCTGCTCGATAAATTCTACACGCTGATCCGCACGCAGCGAACGAAGTTGCTCGGCATTTAGCGTTGCGACAAAACCACTGATTGAGCGATCGAATACCTTCTCAATTTTCACCGCTTGCTCAGTTTCCAGGCTAGAAACTGTTTGCTGCGTGAAAGTCTGAATGGATTCAGGGTTGCTCGCCAATGTCAGAGGCTGTTTCAGTACCACAATGTACTGACCTTCCACGCCTTGGCTTTCCGGTGCAGAAACCAGAGGAGCCAGTGTTTGACCCTCCGCTGTAAATCCTTGTACTTCATTTTGTTGTGCCTGACTTGACGTTGAGATCACCGCAAACGAAGCAGCGATACAGCAACTTAGTACTTTCCTTAACATACTAATTATCCTGTGAATATTCTTAAAATATTGAAATTCAGCCTACTACGTACATCAAGCTCGTTCTTGTGAGTGCCATAGGTATATGGTCTTTTTAACTTGCTCTAAAAAGCTATGCGTGAATGCGATGAGTTGCACTTTTGGGATGAGGTGGAAAAGATGAATTTGAGACGATTTCTGACAATCGAGAGCTGAATTTTCGGTCCGTTTCTTTCTGAATGAGACAATAATGCCAAATGAAACATTTTACTTAACACAACCAAATTCACATGCTATTGAACGAATAATTGATAGTTAACCAAAATTACCAACTGGTTTTTATTCATTAACTGGATTTTTACACTTAAGAGAAACCTTAGTTTTTGACCAGTTTTAAACACCAAGCTACCTAAAACGCTTGTACATACCGACACATTTGATGGATTATCAAACACACCAATGAATCCATTCTCATATATTCATCATGCTTAAAACAATCATCAACTGGTTCCCACTGTGGGCGATCTTAGGATCCGCGGCGGCATATATTCAACCAGACATATTCGTTCCTCTGAAAAGCCAAATCGTTCCACTGCTTATGATCATCATGTTATCGATGGGCTTAACGCTGAGAATCGCAGACTTTAAGCGCCTTTCTTCATACCTGAAAGCCGTAGGTGTAGGGGTATTTCTTCAATTTTCTATTATGCCTCTTGCCGCCCTTCTGATTGCAATGGCGTTTGGTATGAATGAAGCACTGACTATCGGTATGGTGTTGGTGGGCAGTGTCGCAGGAGGAACTGCGTCCAATGTGATTTGTTACCTCGCTAAAGGGAACGTTGCACTTTCTATTACCATGACAGCAATCTCCACTTTGCTAGGCGTGGTCATGACACCGTTTTTAGTGGATCTCTTTTTGGGAGTCAGCGTTGATGTTCCCGTCATGCAAATGGTGATGAGCCTTGTGAAGATTGTGCTGATTCCCGTGAGCATCGGCGTATTCGTCAACCACTTTTTCAGTAAACCCATTGAGCGTATTAGCCCTGTGCTACCGCTGATTTCTATGGCAGCCATTGTGTTGGCGATTGCAATTATCGTGGCACTGAACCGCGATCAAATTGCCAATATTGGTGCATGGGTCTTCTTTGCGGTGGTGCTTCACAACAGTATTGGTTTGATTGCTGGCTACGGTTTATGCCGTGTCTTAGGATTCGATAAAACCATCTGCAAAACCATTGCTATTGAAGTCGGGTTGCAAAACTCCGGTCTGGCGACCGCTCTTGCGCTGAAGTTCTTCACACCGCTATCTGCGTTGCCAGCAGGGATTTTCTCCATTTGGCACAACTTGTCCGGTTCGGTACTGGCGTATTTCTGGTCGAAAGAAGAGGATAAAGACAAGCCATTTCAGGAACAAAAATCTTTATAAATGAATAGCCTTTATATGAGCCAGTGGGTAACCACTGGCTTTTTTATACCGTGACTCTCTTCAATCCAACCTTAAAACAGCTGCCCTGCCCCAGTGTGGATTCAACCGAGATTGAACCGTTAATGCTGTCTACCATCGCTTTGGTCAGCGACAACCCTAACCCATATCCGGGCGTTAAATTACGGCTTTCATCCACCCGAAACAGGCGCTTGAAAATCAACTCATGGTATTCGGGGTCAATACCAATACCCGTGTCTTTAATAGCAATCAGGTAATCACCTTGGTGGACTGAGGTGGAAAGAGTCACCGAGCCACCTTCCGGCGTGTATTTCAATGCATTGTCTAGCACATTGACAATAATCTGAGTCAGCTTGTAAGCATCGGCTTCCACAAAGTGGCTGTCTGCCAGTTCCAGATTCAGGTGAATACCATTTACCTCTGCAATGTCTTCGTACCAGCCCGCGACTCGGCTCATCATTACATTCGGGTCGATCTTTTCTAGTCGAGTAGGCTTCTTGCCTGTCAGCTCGTCATTCAGTTTCATCAAAGCGGTCAGAAGATTATTGGCTTGAGTGGAGTTTTCTGCGCAATCACTCAACGCCTGAGTTAAATCCGCATTGGCTTTAGAAAGGTGTTCTGGAGAATGATTTTCAGCTGGCAGCGACAAGGCTTTTTCTGCCGTCAGGTGAATGCGAGTGAGGGGTGTGCGGAGATCGTGTGCAATGGCATCTAACGTTCTGTCTAAGGTGGTGATACAAGTTGTCAGCTTACCCAGCATATTGTGGACACTGCTATAAAGCAGAGCAAAACCGCCATTGGCTTGCGAAACCTGAGTTTGAGAAATTTCGTTTAGATTACCTTCATCCAGACGCTGAATGTCTTCAGCCAGATGAGACAATGGCAGCAGCGTTTTGGATAACAGCCTATGAACCAACACCGCAGTGATGAGCGCAAGTAAAACCACAGACAGGCAGGTAATCAGCCAGTTCTTGAACGCAGACGCATAGCGGGAATCCAAATCCACAACCAGCCGGAAGACATGCACCTTTCCTTGCAGTTGAATGGCCAGATGCGGCTGCGATAAGAAATAGAAAAATCCCTGATCCTCCCAATCCATTATCGCTTTATCCAGCCCCATCACAGGAAACTCATCACCCGCAAAGTAGCTGAGCACACCAGATTTATCTGATAAGTAGACCGAAATATGATTTTCAAACAAACGCTGCTGATTGGATTCGATAACGTGGATCAGCTTTTCATCGGATTCGTAGGTCAGTATGCGCTGATATTCAGTGGAAAGACTGTGGAGGTATTTCTTTTCTTCTTTGTAGGAATCGAAGAAAAACACAATGCCAATCAGCAACAAGATCACCACTAAACCGCCAAACAGCAGAGCCATAAACTGTGCAAGCAGCTGCTTTTTAGCTTGCTGAAGTGCCAACTCAATATTCTGTTTTGAGGACATAACCCACTCCCCGAATAGTATGAATCAGCGACTGGTCAAAGCCTTTGTCTAGCTTGGCACGAAGTCGGCACACCAACACGTCGACTACATTGGTTTGCGGATCAAACTGATACCCCCAGACCGATTCCAGAATGCTGGTTTTCGAGAGCACCACTTCCGGGTTCTGAAGAAGCAGATATGCCAACGCGTATTCCCGCTGGTTGAGTGCGATGGTTTTGCCGCCCCGAACCAGCTCTCGTTTCAGTGGGTTCAATTCTACATCCAGATATTTCAAGGTAGTATTTGGCGTTGAAGAAACAGACATTCGTCGTAGCAATGCCTGGCAGCGTACCAGCAATTCACTGAATGCAAATGGCTTAACAAGATAGTCATCCGCACCACATTTGATTCCCTGTACTCTCTCTTCAACCGAGTGCTTTGCGCTAAGGATAATCACCGGGATCGAATGCCCTTCCCCGCGCAATTCAGAGAGGATCTGAAACCCATCTTTGCCCGGCAACATGATATCGAGAATCAGAATATCGAACGGCTCACTCTTCGCCAGATGTACACCATCCAAACCATTGGCAGTATGGGTCACGCTGTAGCCTTCTTGTTCCAAACCCTGAATGACAAAGTCAGCAATAAAGCTGTCGTCTTCAATGAGCAACACTCTCACACAGATTTCCTTTTTACTTGTCCTACAGGTCAAATTTTAACAGCTTTTCTGCGGATAAATTGAACATTACCAGTTTGTAATGTTGGTGAAAGTATTCGGTAATTCGACCTTATTTAAGATGGCTCCATCAAAACAGACATCCAATAACAAGGAGATACCCATGACAATGAAACACACCTTATTTGCTGCTGCGTTTGCTGTTACCGGTCTGATGAGCACCAATGTTTCCGCATCTGAAAACAAGACCGTGAATGTCGTTAATATTGCTTCACAAACCGCATTTCAGCTGGCGCTAGAATCCGTAAACCAATGCCATTCCCAAGGCTACCGAGTAAGTACCACTGTGGTTGATACCGCGGGTCGTGTAGTAGCTCAACTGCGTGCTGACAACGCCGGGACTCATACGCTGGAAAGCTCACGTAAAAAAGCGTTTACGGCAGTAAGCATGAAGCAGCCTACCGCAAACCTGATGAAGACCATCTCTGAAAAACCAATTTTGCAACCGCTAAAAGATATGGATGACAACCTGTTGCTGCTTGCAGGTGGCATTCCACTCAAAGTGAATAATCAAATCATTGGTGCGATTGGTGTAGGCGGCGCTCCGGGTGGTCACCTGGATGTAGCATGCGCGGAAGCTGCTATTAAAAAAGTGCTTTAATCGATATAAAAAAGCACTCTCTATTGAGAGTGCTTTGCATTAGATTCTATGATTTTTCTATTTCTTATTGAGTGACACGTTCGATAAACTCGACCATCCGCTGCTCTATTGGCTTACGTAAACCATCACCGGACAGAGCCACCGAGCCAGCAGGATAGAAATGGCTTGCGCCGGGGATCCATGAGTAGGAATAGTCAACACCCACATTATTGTAATGCTCTAAAAGATCCGGAGTACCGATGAAGGTCGCTGGCAAATCGTACTGACCCTGAAACATCAGAATTGGGCTCACTTCTTCTCCATCTTTGACGGTTTTCTTAATATCGAACCCAATCTCTGCTGTACCTAACATCATCACGCCCGCTACAGGTTCCTGCATACCATGCCCGACATTTAGGCTGGTAATTGCCCCTGCAGAAAAGCCACCTAACACAATTTTATCTGGGTCAATGTTGTATTCACTGGCGTTGTCTTTCACGAAACGAACGGCACTACGCAAGTCTTCTGCCGCTGAGAGTACGGTATTTTCGAGTATCTCTACATCAGCTTGTTTGTTGAAGTCGAGTGCTGGCAGCTCCATAAGAGAGCGAACAATGTTCACCTGACCTTGCATGTTGGGGACGGCATCCATATTCAGCATGTCTTCACTGTATCCTTCACGAGTTGGGACTGGTTGTTCCGGAGCCACTCGATAGTCAATGGTAAAGCAGGCATGACCACGTTTTACGAACGTCTCACAATACTCTTTCATTGAAGTCGTTTGAGCGCCTTCCATTAAATAAGGGTTGTGTGGGTGACCTCGATGGTATGCACCACCAAAAGTCATAAAAATAGCCTCAGTCGGTTCAGCCTGAACATTTTCAGGTAGATACACGTCCATCCATAGATCTCTTGGTTGCACTTCACCGTTTAGCGTAACGTCACCCTGCCCATAAATAACACCTTCAATAACCTTGTAATCATTAGCCACCGCAACGCTAGAAAAACCCACACATGCAGACATCAAAACGGCAAAAGAAACCTTGTTAAACTTGAACATAAGCACCTCACTTAAGGAAATTGTTTGTTAGCTCATTTGCTATATGTTCAATATACCGCTCAAATAAACTATGATATAACCACTTTTGTTGGGCTTTCCCATCCATAAATTGAATATAGGCAATGTTTACACGAGATCAGATAGTGAGCTTTTGCGCGGTATATGAATGTGGTTCTTACAGCGCTGCAGCGAGGCGTATCGGAAGAGATCGCTCAACAGTACGTGAGCATGTGACGATTCTTGAAGACAGTATCGGGGTTGATCTGTTTGACATTGAGGGGCGCAGCGCAGTCCCGACAAACGCAGCTAAACAACTTTACCCCAGAGGTGCAGCCATTTCCCGACAAATAGAGGAATTCGAAAAAGCGGCACTGAACTCCTTTGATCAGGAGATACTCGTCCTCAATATCTATCACGACGCAATGATTCCCTCTTCTCTTATTGCTCATATAGAGAGAAACATTCGCCAACAGTACCCACAAACCCAACTCAACTGGTTACACCGAAGCCGTCAAGAAGCGATGGAAGATTTGATAAGCGGACAAGCGCACCTTGCATTAATGCCGATAAAAATGATGGTTCGTCCAGACAAAGAAGTGAATTTTATCAATCTGGGACGGGTTCCTTTGTCCATTTATGTTGGTGCGAACAGCCCGTTGACAAAACGTTCTGACGTGAGAATCACAGACCTTCAAATTGAAAAGCAGTACATATTAGAAAACCACTCTGATACTGGGCTGCAGGGAGCTAAAGTTTCTCCAAACTCAAGCATAGTCAGCAATAACGACGTCGTCATAGAGCTACTTAAGCACAATGGCTGGGCAGCTTTGCCTGATGAGCTGGCGACACCTTTTTGCCAACTAGGGCATATTTCTAAGATCGACTGTTTTGAGGTAGCCAGTACAATTAACTACAACATTTGCGTATTCTTCTCTCCATCTCTGGAGCATAACGAGATCATTGCTTATGCGCTTGGAGAAATCAGAAAGTACTCTCAAAGTGCATTCGTTTAGGAAAAATATCTGTGGTCTTATCGATATTGAAAAACACTTTAATCGACTGAATTTAAATAACAATATGGGAGGCGTAGCCTCCTTTTTTGTTTGTTTCACCAGTAAAAGACAGAGTACTTTTAAGCTGAAAAGTGGCGAATTTCCCTTTCTCTTTTCCATTCATTTCAAACTTATATGCATACTTTAATATGCAATACATTGCTTTATGGAATCAATTACGCACTTTATAAATAATGCGAATGATATTCAACTGTATTCATTTTATCTTCAGGTCGCTTTTTGAGCACATAATGATAAAAGGATGCAACACAATGAATAAAGGATATACACTTTCCGCTCTTGCAGTGGCGATAACTGCTTGTACCAGTTTTTCAGCTTATGCAAATGTCGAAGGAGACCCGATCAACTCTCCTTTCATAAAAGATGTAAAAGGCACCATCGTTGAGGATTACTCTCCTCAGTCGGTTAAACCGGCGTTAAGTGTTCTCAGAACACTGAGCGACCCGACAGAACACCGCGGCGACTGGTTCAACGCTTCTCCAAACTATTCAGCGATTCAGGGTTCTGGTGTCGATTTTGTATACGACCACCTTCTTCCACCACTTCAGCCACAGCCGATCATTGTTGCGGTTCTGGATTCAGGTGTGGATACCGACCATGAAGACCTGAAAAACAAGCTTTGGACGAACGAAGACGAAATTCCACACAATGGCATTGATGACGACGGCAACGGTTACATCGACGATATTCACGGATGGAACTATCTGGGTAACGCGTTTGGCGTCAATATGGAACAAGATACCTTAGAGGTGACGCGCGAGTACAAAAAGTACCTCAAGCTGAAAGAAAAGGGATATTGGATCTCGCCGAAAAAACGCGCTTACTATGAAGGCGTAGAAGCGGACTACCTAGAGTCGGTGGCTTACTACCAAAATGCATTGGATCAGGTTGTTCTGGCTACTGAGCAGGCAAACCAGTACAAAGCAGAAATTTTAGCTGTCGTAGACCACACCGATTTTTCTAAGGAAGGGCTTCAGCCACTACTGACTCATTCAGATGCTACTGTCGTTGCCGCTGCACAAGGTCTGCTGGTTGTATTTGAAAAATGGCGTTCATTTGAATACCTGGAGTCACGCGTAAGCCGCTACCAGGAATCCATCAACTACCACTACAACTTAGACTTTGATCCACGCAGAGCCATCGTGATGGACAACCCAAGAAACCCTTGGGAAAGAGGTTACGGTAATAATGATGTGAAAGGACCAGTTGGCAGACACGGTACACACGTTGCTGGCATCATTGCTGCCGAACGCAACAATGGCGTAGGCATCGACGGTGTGGCTGACTACGCTCAGATCATGGCTGTGCGTATGGTTCCAAACGGTGATGAGCGTGATAAAGACATCGCTAACGCGGTACGTTATGCCGTTGATAACGGTGCAAAAATCATCAACATGAGCTTTGGTAAGAGCTACTCACCTCACAAATACATTGTGGACGAAGCCTTCCGTTATGCTGCAAGCCGAGATGTATTGATTGTTCACTCCGCTGGTAACAGCCGCAACGATAATGACATCAAACCAAGCTACCCGAACCGTTACGCGGTTCACTACGGTGGTCACCCAATCCCAACTTGGATGGATGTCGGTGCTTCCGATAAAGCAGCGGATGAAAATCTGGTGACTTTCTTCAGTAGCTTTGGTCAAAAGAGCGTTGACATCTTCGCACCGGGATACCGAGTGCTTTCGACTACACCAGACAACACTTACGCCGCTTACAGTGGCACAAGTATGGCAGCTCCAGTCGTTTCTGGTGTCGCGGCTCTGGTTTGGTCTCGATACCCAGACTTATCAGCAACACAGCTGAAAAGATTGCTGATGAAACATTCCACGACGTACCCAGGGCTGTTGGTTAAGAAGCCGTCTTCGCCAGAAGATCTGGTTCCATTCAGCACCCTGTCGATTTCAGGTGGTGTGGTTAACGCAGAAGCGATCTTTGCAGACCTGAACTAAGCGGTTATTACGTCATCACCCGTTTTAAAATGGGTTGATGGATGTAAATTAAAACGCCCGATGAGTTTCATCGGGCGTTTTTGTATTCGTTATCCTGTGAAGTTTTTCACTAAAATGTGGAGACGTACAATCTAAACCGCATGGATGTGAAAGAAGTCAGAAACTACTTCTTCCACACAATTTAAGCTGCCTGAATTCGTTTCTTTATCAACTCTAGTGTTGCATCCACTTGAAGCTCTGGCTGGCGCTCTGTCACTAAATCGGCCAACCAAGTTAGGGAGTCAGCACAACTGGAGATAAACGACTGAGTCATTTGTAAACTTCGGACAGATTCTGCTCCAGCGTTTATTGCTCCAACTTTTTTATCATACTGTCGAGCTTTGTTAAATGCTCCGTCCAGAACTCTACAATTTCTAGTCTATCCATAAGATTGCCAATTTTGGCGTCTGCTAAAACTACAGGGATGACTTTACTCACAAACTCTTTTTGCTGTCCCTGACAACGGCTATATATCAAGCCCAACTCTTTCATGCAGTGCTCTGATTGAAGAGATTTTTCACTCACAAGCAATACGATGAAATCTCCGCGACCTATATTTCGCTCAAACTCATCAATACTGTCACCTAACTCCATCGAGTTTTTGTCTCGATGAACATCAAGCCAGTCCATTTCAGACAACTTAGAATAGATGTCGTTGCACATTGCCTGACGCTCGTCTGTCTCGTCACCCCATGCGTAGGAAAAATAAATTTTTGGTTTTTGTACTGCGGTTGCTTCACCCATATCGGAAAAAGGCTCCATTTTTGATTGATATTGAGAATCTTTGTCTTGCTGTTGCGTACCTAATAACCAGCGAACGTTAGGTGATTTGCCGAGATGGTTGGTTTCTTGTATCGATTGAACAAGGTGCTTAGCCAGACTATTTGAACCTTTACCAGATAGCGTGATATCTATATAACCAGGTCGGGAATAACTTTGTATCTGTTGTTGATTTCGCTCTTGCTCAGCAACCTCCACGCACTCAAACGAGACTTTCACATGATGTTTACTATCAAAATAACAACACCCATAGCGCCAGTAACATGCTTCAGACTTAGCGATCGAACCTATCTTACTCAGCAAAACGCGTTGTGTGGCATCATGAAGAAATTCATACTCTAATTGCACGTGCACATCTGGTTCTGAATATTGCCATATCTGAGAAATATGCCTCTCAACCACACTCTTTTCTGGTAATGCATCTGGGCTAATGTACTGATTATTAGCAACTTCAAAACACACACCACATTGCTCCATCATGTCAATGAAGAGGCCTGTTTGTGCCACACTGTTTGACTCATCCCATAACAACGGACTGATTGTTTCTTTTGTAAATTTACCCCAATTTGCCTTAAGTGCCGGGAGAGCATTGTCTCTTTCCAACAGCAAGTAGACACCCTCCAATGCCCATTCTTGGTCGAGTATAAGGTCATTATCAAAATGACCCTCGCTGTAGAACACAGCTCCTGATTGATGAAGATATTGCGCAAAAGAACTAGGTGCAGAAACGCCGGCACTTTCACACATTGCTTCGAACGACGAGAAACTTAACCTTTTTTCACCACACTCATATTTCTCTCGAATTTCCTGCTCAACCTTCATCCATGACTGGGGTAACCAAGTTTCACCATTTTTGTCCAGCTGATACTGAATTGAACGAGAGAAAAGCGGAGAAAAAATATCAAGCCCATCCTCAGCTATGGTGCTAATTGGCGTTCTCTTTAACCGAAGAAATGGGTTTGGGTGTGGGATAGGCTCAGATTGTTCCTGTTCTGGAAAGTCACACTGCGCCTGACATACGATGATGTTCGCATTTTCTCCTACCAGAGAATTCAGGTAGGCCAGCCAATAGCTGAGGGGCTTATTTCTTATATTGAGTTGCTCACAACTCACTAAGTTGGTATTTTCATGATCGGGGTGCCACAGCACAAGATAGAGTGCCCTGCGATCAATAAACAGGCTGTGTGTGCTTAAGTACACATCTTGCCCACCAAAATCCCATGTATTGATTTGTGTGCCATTGTCGTTGGTGTAGCGATCAATTTGAATACCATGCGTGCTAGGTATGGAAGAATCGAACCCCTTCCCCCGTAAGCGTCTAGCAAGTTGGGTTTTGCCAATCCGCCCGTTTCCAAGCAGCATCACCTTCATAGAATTTGCAGTACACTTCCCACCCGTTTTAACATCGTGCAGCCAGTTTTCTATGGCTGTTTGGTCAAAGTGTTCAGTGAGCTCTGAGGGGATATGTTCAATGGGTAAACTACCCCACACCTCTAGTCGAGGAGCATCTAGAAGCAGTCGCTTTCCAATATTCCAAGGTAAAGCTACCTTATCACAAGCACCTATTGAAAAATTGCTAAGCTGATGAAGCTCAGTGATATTCGATAGGTTAGATAAGTTAGTGCAATCCGTGATGTACAAGCGCTCAAGATGCTCTAAGAATTCTATACCTTGCAAATCTACAAAACTTTCGCACCTACTCACAACTAGATTAGTGAGCTGGGTATTGCTCCTCAGGCACAAAAAGTTAGTGATATTTGCTATCCCATATAGAGCTAAAGTCTTAAGTTGTTCTAACTGCCCAAAGTCAATAGCTTCACTAATCTCTAACGTTTTAATTTGCTTTAAGCCTTCAATTGAATCTAGGTCAACCAGTTGTGGACACCAAGACACATCCAAATGTTCCAACTTATCTAGTCCTTCAATACCCGATAAACTTGTAACACCTGTACAATCACAAATGCTTAACGCTTTCAGTTGTGTTAGCCCTTCTATACCAGATAACGTGGTTAAGGTATCACAATTGTTGGCGTTCAAATCTGTAAGTGTCGAGAGTGTTTCTATACCAAACAGGCTTACAATGTTTGTACAATCGCTAATATTCAACTTTGTCAGATGAGTCAGACCTTTTATCTCTTCTAGGCTAGTTAAACCTTGGCAATCTCGAAGCTCTAGCTCGGTAATCAGGTTCAGTTGCTCGATTCCAGATAAGCTCACTAAATTTTTACACCCTGAAACATCAAGGTGTTTAAGTTGCTTTAGCTCTTTAAGGACTGACAGATCAGTTAATAATTCACAATTTCTTAGTCCTAAATACTCAAGATGCTTATGCTTTTCCAAGCCTGAAAGATTGGTCAAATTTGCGCATGCACTTATATCCAGTGTAGTAAGTCGCTCCATACCTCGAGTAAATGTGAGGTCGGTGATAAAGTCTAAGCCACAACAATCTAGCACCTCAAGTGAGTTCAAATCGCTGATTTCAGCCAAGCTAGTCAGACCCTGACAGGAGGTAAGATTTAAGTTGTGAAGTTTTCCTAAGCTTTCAATACCATACAAATTTGAAAGATTTCTGCATCCACTTAAGTCCATACTCTCTAGATTGAGAAGGTGCTCAATGCCTGAAAGGCTGGTCAATTCTCCACAGCGACGAGCAGATAACTCTGATAGGCATATCAACCCTTGAACACCATCAAAAGACTTTAAACTTGAGCAATGATCGATGTTTAATACTTTCAGTTGATTGAGATTTTTAATTACATTCAGATCTGTGAGTAAATCACTATTTTCAAGACTAAGTGATGTCAGGCTTAGAAGATCCTCTATTTCTTCTAAGCTTGATAACGCGCTACAATACCTTAAGCTCAGTAAATTGATCTTCTCTAGCTTCTCAACTCCAGCTAAACTCTTTAAGTTTCGACAAAAATTTGCCTTTAACGACGTAAGTTGGGTTAGCTTTTCCACTCCTGTCAAGCTAGTTATGTTAACGCATCTACTTAGGTCGAGAGAGGTTAGCGTGGCGGAAAGTTTTTCTATCTCTTCTGGAATTTTCCTTAAGCGTAAGCCACTCAGATCAAGGTGTGTTCCACCACTTTCCAACGCTTCATTAATCAACCTTATGGCTTCTCGCTGGGCACCTGGGTGTTCAAAACTGCTCATATTGCATTCCTGTTTAGCCAACATTGACGTGTTGATTATGAGTAAGATGTGATTTGTTGAGATCAAATAAGTTGAGGAGTGCTATCGATAATCCTAGATAAGCTTTAAGCTGAAATTTCATATCACTCCACCACTTTATGCACATTTCTTTTTTCTATTTGATACATAGAATTAACTTGAAAAAGCAGTAACTCATCGTACAGACTTGAGCTATACGAGCAAGGTTTTCAAGTGTTAAGTGCGATAATCAACTCATTTCATTTATCTAGAATTCAGTGTTCTTGACATTTGGTATAGCGGTTTCAGGTGGTGTGGTTAATGCAGAAGCGATATTTGCTGACCTGAACTAAGCGGTTATTACGTCATCACCCGTTTTAAAATGGGTTGATGGATGTAAATTAAAACACCCGATGAGTTTCATCGGGCGTTTTTGATCTTGCTATCTGTTACTCAATTCTCTTCTATCTCTCTTAAAAATTTTTCGAGTATTTTTCGGCTTTCAGCGATTTTAGCCACTTGTTCATTAGCAACACTAATCTATTCATGCAGAAGAATTCTGAGTTCATCGCAAAAATTCACTCACTCCAACGAGCTATCAGCATTACTGCAAAATGCTTACGAGAATGAGCCAGTCGAAGAAGCCTAAGTGGGGTGAGCTCAAACATTCGGGAGCTGGATAGGCTCCCGAATAATTCTTCATCTGATTTAGGCGGCTAGCTAACTCATTTATCGAAAAATAACCCCAAAAACTCAAAATAGTTAAGAAGATAAAATCTTCATTAATTCAACTAGATATTTTAAATCACCACAAACTCATTATTAATATAATAATCAATAAACATTCATTCACTGAAACATTGAGCCTTCTTTAATGTCAGATTGATGAGATGACATGTTGGGAGCTGGGAACATCAACTATATTTTCCTAACACTGTCATCAGAAAAATCATAACTACAAGGAAGCTCTCTATCTATGAAATCAGTAAGTCGAAGAGGTATTGTAAAAGGCATAGCGGCGCTCGCAGCATTACCTATGTATTCACACAGTACTATCGCTGCAGTGTTCACTCCTAGTGCCACAGAAGGTCCTTTCTATCCGGAAACGTCGATGCGTTTTCCTGATATCGACAATGATCTGGTGAAAGTGGCTGGAGCCGTTGAACAAGCCGGCGGTGAGATCATTCATCTAAAAGGGAAAATTCTTTCTAAAGCAGGGCTGCCTTTAACCGGACATAAAATTGAAATTTGGCAATGCGATGTGAATGGAAAATATCTACACACAGGCGACGATAGAAACGTCACTTACGATTCTGGATTTCAAGGGTTTGGGCACGATGTAACAGATGAAGAAGGCAACTATCGCTTTCGAACCATCAAGCCTACCGTTTACCCAGGGCGTACCCCACACATTCATGTAAAAGTGTTTGATGGGGATCGGGAGCTTTTGACTACTCAGTTTTACATCGCAGGTGATTCCCGAAACCAAGCCGATAGCATTTTCCGCCGAATGTCTAAGAGTGAAGCAGACAGCGTCTCTATGGAATTCGTCGAAAATAACAATAGAGTTGAAACTCGGGTAGATGTCGTCGTCTGACGGATTTGGCAAATACCAGCAAGGCGCAACGCGATTAGATTACCGACTACATTATGTAAGCAGATTATGAACCAAAGGCGGTGGGCAGGTTTCCATCGCTTTTTGGTATGTTTCGCTCTCTTAACCGATAAAAATTACAAACCCATTCCGTTATGTTATAACGTCAACCAATTCAGATTTGATGCTCGTTAAGCATCTGTTCAAATAAAGGTTTACGTTCATGGCTACCATCCCTGTCACTATTTTGCACGGTTTTCTCGGTTCAGGAAAAACCACCGTTTTACGTAGCGTTCTGGCTCAGACTCAGGATGCCGACAGTGTTCCATCGGTGGTGGTAAATGACATGAGTGAGCTGGACGTCGACGGCGTGCTGATCATGAACACCGATGTTGTGAATGAAAACAACGGTAATTTTATGACCATCAGCGGGGATAGTGTAAGTAGCCCGGAAGGTGTTAAGAAACTCCACAAAGCACTCACAAGGCTCGTGAAGAAAAAACAGCCGCCGTGGATTCTTATTGAAACTTCAGGTAGTAGCCACCCTTTACCTCTGGTCGAATATTTTAAACGCCAGCAGCACGCCTACTCGTTGAAAGGTGTGATCACTCTTGTTGACTCTACGTGGTTAAGAGACGATTACGACCACGCGGAAGGTTTAATCCCAACTTGGCAGGAAAACCTGCAAAAAGGCATCCGTGGTTTGGAAAACCTTCTGGTTGAGCAGATCATGTTTTCTAACCGCGTTTTTCTTACCAAAACCGATAAGCTGGAAACGGAATCGGTTAAACGCATTGCACAGGCACTGCATCCACTCAACCCTTACGCCAATATCATACAAACCTCATGGGGTAACGTTGGGATTGAGCAGTTCAGAGACATTGAAAACTACAATTTCTTCTTGGTCGAACAACTATCCGCCGAGCTGAGAGATCAGGTCAATGCTCCGCTCACACTGGCAGGGAAGCAGGATCAAAAAATTGTCGCCAAGGTCATCAAAGACGACCGACCTTTCCACCCTGTTCGACTTTGGCAGACCTGCCACAGCTACCTGACCAAAGGAGTTTTTCGCAGCAAAGGCTTTTTCTGGATGCCTACCCGAGATGATGTTTCCTTGCTGTGGAGTCAGGCAAACGGAAACGTTGGGCTTGAGGTAGTGGGCTTCTGGCGTGAATCGGTTATTCATGATGAATCACAAGACTTCACTCCAGAACAGAGAGCCATTCTACAGGAGAAAATCGATGCCGTTGAAAGTCGGTTTGGTGATCGCCGATGCCGACTGACCGTGATTGGTCAAAGTGACGAAGCAGATACCTTTATCGAAGCGTTAAATCGCTGCTTCTTAACGGATGAAGAATTGGAACTGTGGAAAAACGGCGGAGAATTCGACGACCCTTGGCCAAAGAAAGTTGCTAAGGTCTAACCGACTCAAGAATCAAAGAACTGATAAAGCCAGTGATATTGTCACTGGCTTGTTGGTTTAAAGAAGACTTGAAGGCTCATCCAGCCCGTAAACATAACCAATACCGCGATAGCTAAGCTTAGATATCGTTATGTCTCGCTCCTTCTTCCGAACTGGATTATGCCTATTGTAGAAAGCATTATTTTTTGCGCCTAGCAGAGTCCAAACAATCATAGCGTTCTTATTCTTATCACCAAAATACGACTTTGCATCTTGAATCAGCGCGCTTCCAATTCCCTGATTTTGGGCGCTCGGGCAAACATATAAGCCCATCAGTTCAGCGACATCGTCTTCTTCACTGTATCTGCCTGCGGCATACCCAGCAATGGAACCATCTCGCTCGAAAACCTTTGAAAACACTGATTCTCGCTCTAAGTCTTTCTGCAATTTTGAAGCAAACCAATCAATGGTAAATAAACTGGTTACGCTTGGAGAAACCAGTTCTATCAGATCTTTCTGCCATGCATTATGAATCAGCGACGCAAGTGCGTGAATATCCGTTTTTTTAGCTCTTCGTATCAAATGAAATCCTAATCAAATTTTAAGCTCATCGTTATCAACGCATTTTCTTCTGACACAAGAACAAATCCGTGTTTTCGATACAAAGATACAGCGGGGTTTTCGCTGAATACACGAAGACGAATTTCAGATGAGCCACACTTCTTTGCATGCGCTAGTGCCAGCTTCAGGCTTTCAGACCCAATTCCTTTGCCTTGAAATTCAGAAGACAGCTGAAAGTCTCGAAGGTAAGTAATGTTCTCTTCGTAGGTAAATCGTACAACTCCGACTCGCAGGTCTTCGCTAATTACTTCAAAGTTGTCGTACTCTTCCCAGCTTTTCACAAACAACTCATGGCTCCAATCAATCCCGCGTTTTTGGTAGTAAGGAGCCATATTGGTTTTTGTGAGATTTTCGGCGTAATCTCGATCGCGGGAAGGGGCAAACTTAACTGTCATTACTGTCCTTTGCGTGCGGTGTAAATACTAGGAGTTTTTAGGAGCAAATTTCTTGGTCATTCCATGGCTTCTTGGTGACACCAATCTGTAGCCTAACTTCTGGTAGAATTCCGGCTCGTCGGCAATCATCGAAACATAGGAACCTTCAAGCGCCACAGAAGCGATGTACGCATCAATGTACTGCATGATTTGTTTGCCTAGCCCCTTACCCTGATAACTTGGGTCGACCGCGACATCCACCACTTCAAAGTTGCATGCCCCATCGCCGACGACTCGCCCCATTCCAATAAGTTTACCTTCGTCTCTAATTGATACTGCATAAAGTGAATTAGGTAGTCCTATTCTGGCGGCTTCCAGTGACTTTGCAGACAAACCCGCTGTAATCCTCATGGCTACAAACTCTTCAGGAGTCGGCGCTTCTTCAAAGGTTTTAATACTCATAAACTCGCCAATAATTTAAAGAAAACAATACTATAATAGCCTTTCCATTCGTTCTAGATCCCAGGTCTTTTCTTTGAAGTGCATGGCTTCTTTTTCAATCGAAACGGTTTTAAACCCAAGCGACTGATACACCTTTTTTGCCCTTTGGTTGTGGCTGAATACTGCAAGGCTGAGTTTGTTACAGCCATAATCATTCTTAGCCACATCAGCAAGCATTGTCAGAATGGTTTTTGAAATGCCCTTACCGCGGAACGAATCCGAAACAAACACCAAACATATGCGGCAGTGCGTTTCTGATTGTCGGTTGAGTTCAACAAAACCGGCTGCCTGATCATCATATTTGATCAAGAAAGGGATAACTTCCGGCTGCTGGCAGTGCTTGCGCAATTGTTCATGAGTAAGCGGATATTGGAAAGTGGGACCGGCCCAAAGATAAGTAAGCTCTTTTGACACTATCCAATCAGTCAGATACTCAAAATCATCTTCCGAAAAAGGGACAAGCGCGCAACTTAATTTTTCCATACTGCTTCAAACTCCTGAATTAGAGGAAGGAAGGGAAACTTAAGTAAAACCGTTTCCATCCTCTCCAATATACTCATAAACAGTGGCATCAAATAGCTTTGATTTTATACATTCTTCATCGCGCTGCTGTACATTTTCAGCATCCCATCTTTAGACAGAATTCGATTCAGGAAAACGTAGAACTTATTGTCTAGAAACGGAATTTCTCTAAAACGCTCCTTGAACAAAGCATCTAACCCTTTCTGTGCGACTTTTGCTGGGCTGACTCGATATTTTGCCGCAAATGTCCCCGAGCCTGAGCTAGACTCGTCCTTGCCATCGAAAGTAAAGAAGCCAGTATCTGTTCGTCCCGGTGACAAACAGGTGATGTTCACACCTTTGCCTTTCATTTCTACGGCTAAGGCTTCAGTAAAACTGGCGACATACGCTTTGCTGGCCGCATACGCTGCCATATAAGGCTGTGGTTGGTAAGCAGCGGTAGACGCTACGTTCATTAAGTATCCTTTGCCTTGTTTTTTCATTCGTCTGGCAAAGTATTCACTCAAGGAAGTCAGCGCTAACACGTTAACCGACACCATTTGCTGTATTTGTGCCGATGTGTGCTCGATATGCGCACCATACAATCCGTAACCTGCATTATTAATGGCAACGTCGATGGGGCTGGAATAGGCTTCAAGCTGTTGAATCACCTGAGCATGCGTAGCGGGATCGGACAAGTCAGCACAAATGGTTTGAGTAACGCCCTCAATTTGGCGTTCGAGTTCTGCCAATTTCTGAGGGTTGCGTCCGTGAACGATCAGTACGTAGCCTTGCTCAGAAAGAGACTTAGCAAATTCGAAACCAATGCCAGATGTTGCGCCTGTGATGAATGCCGTTTTCATAATGTTGACCTCTGTTTTGTCTGTTGAGGTCTTCATCCTAAAGTCTCCCGTATAGGGGAGAGTCAACACCTATTTACCAAAAAATTATTGATTAATATTTTCCAATAGACACTGATTGTAATGTTGAACGCTGATTTCCAGCTCATCCATTTCTTCGAGTCTTTTTTCCAATTCCGCTTTTTTGATAAGAATATCTGTGCGCTTTTTTTGCAGTTCGGCTTTCAGTAAGTCCATCGGCACCAAGCCTTCCTGTGTTTTGGCTTTTGCGATGGTTCGAAGCTCCTCCAAAGTAAACCCTAACCCTTTTGCGGCTTTGATCATGCCTAGCACTTGAATATAACTGTCGTCGTAGACTCGGTATTTGCCATCGCGTTGGGGGGATTTTATCAACGCAATGTCTTCGTAATGTCGAATCGCTTTAACGCTGACTCCGGTCTTTTTCGATAACTCTCCAATATACATTGTGATTTCTCCTCCCTGATGTGTTGCAAGAGTCTAAGGAAACCAAACTAAACAGCCTCTAAACATCGGAAGAATTTACAATGTAAATTGGATAAAAATCAGGCGATACGAATACCGCCCGAATTTCAACTTCTATTGGTTACTGAAGTCTGCTTAGATTTGAATCGACTTCACCATGCCTGCTTCGTAGTGCCCTGCAATGTTGCAGGCAAACTCTACATTGGTTTCACCATGAAAGTGCCAGGTCAATTGTTTCGCTTTGCCGGGCTTAACCGTCACAGCGCTACCCGTATCGTGAGCATGTGCGCCTTGCTCTTTCATCATGGCGCGATGCTTTTCCTGCTCTGCAAGTGAACCAATCGCAAACTCATGGTCGATCTTTCCAGTGTTGATCACCACAAACTGAACCACATCATTAGGCTCGATATTCACCTCTTTTTTAAACTTGATGGTCATGTCGTCGCTCAAAATAACGTGTACTACCTTGTCTGGCTTCGCGCCTTTGGCAGGCATCCCTACATCCGACATGCCTTCCATGTTCATCATATTGGAGTGGTCCATCTTGCTGTGATCCATTTTGGAATGATCCATCTTAGAGTGGTCCATTCCTTGAGCGAAAACGCCCGTTGTTGCCATACTGAGAATCAGTGCAATGATTGATTTTTTCATCTGAATATCCTTCTTTTTTTGAATTTGAATTCAGGGTCAACCAGCGGGTAACCCTGATCTAGAGTTACTCGCGCACTTCGCGCTGTTTCCACAATTTGAAAATGGCAGGGAGCACCAACAACGTCAGTAACAGTGCCGACGCCATACCACCAATCATAGGGGCAGCAATGCGCTGCATCACTTCCGAACCTGTGCCATCCCCATACATGATGGGAACCAACCCGATTATCACCGTAAGAACCGTCATCATGACTGGGCGAACACGCAGCCCTGCCCCTTCACGAATGGCGTTGGTCAGGTCGTCTTTCGTCAATGCGATGTCTGTTTCTGCTGCATCGAGCTTTTTGTAATGCCACGCTTGATTGAGGTAAACCAGCATGATGACCCCAATCTCAACCGCCACGCCTGCCAAAGCGATAAACCCAACCCCAACCGCAATGGAGAAGTTGTAGCCGAGGTAGTGCATCAGCCATAACCCGCCAACCATGGCGAGCGGCAATGTCAGCATGATGATCAGCACCTCTCCGACACGTCGGAAGCTGAAGTAGAGCAGCAGCATAATGATGGCAATGGTGATCGGTACGACGACACTTAAGCGCTCTTTCGCTCTCTCCATGTATTCGTATTGCCCCGACCAAGCCAGCGAATATCCGGCAGGAAGCGATAACTCGCTAGCCACAACTTGCTGCGCTTCGGCCACATAAGAGCCCAGATCGCGACCTTCTATATCCACAAACACCCAGCCGTTTGGACGAGCGTTTTCCGTTTTGATCATCGGGGGACCGTCTTCATAACGAATGTCAGCTACATCGGCGAGGGCAATACGGGCACCGTTTGGTGTCACCAAAGGCAGGTTTTCCAACATCACCACAGAGTTACGATACTCCTGTGGGTAGCGAACGTTGATCGGATAGCGCTCTAGCCCTTCGATGGTTTCGCCCACATTCATGCCCCCGACTGCCGTCGAGATCACTTGCTGAACGTCTTTAATGCTCAAACCATATCGGGCAGCCGAGCGGCGCTTGATGTCGATGGTGACATAGCGTCCACCCGCTACACGTTCTGCGTAGACGGAAGCGGTGCCGTTAATGCCATTCAGAATCGGTTCGAGCTCTGCACCTATGGTTTCAATCACCTTAAGATCAGGGCCAGCGATCTTGATACCAATCGGGGTTTTGATGCCCGTAGCCAGCATGTCGATGCGGGTTTTAATCGGCATAACCCAAGCGTTGGTTAAGCCAGGGAACTGAACCAGATTATCGAATTCTTTCCGCAAAGATTCAGACGTCACCCCTGCTCGCCACTCCGATTTGGGCTTAAGCTGAATAACGGTTTCAATCATCGTCAGCGGTGCGGGATCGGTAGCAGTTTCAGCCCGTCCAATCTTGCCCCACACGGTGTGGACTTCAGGCACGGTTTTGATCAGCTTGTTGGTTTGCTGCAATATCTCTCGCGCTTTACCTATTGAAATACCCGGATAGGTCGTCGGCATGTACATCAAATCGCCTTCATCCAGTGGTGGGATGAACTCGCTGCCCAATTTGCTGGTTGGGTAATAGGCAGAAGCCATCAGCCCAAGCGCTAAGACGATCATGGTTTTGGGAAAACGCAGGCTGACACTCAGCAGCGGTTTGTAGAGCGCCACCAGCCCTTTATTGACCGGATTGCGGTGCTCGGGCAGTACCTTTCCGCGAATGAAATAGCCCATAAGCACTGGCACCAGCGTAATCGCCAGCCCAGCCGAGGCTGCCATGGCGTAAGTTTTGGTGAACGCGAGGGGTGAGAACATTTTCCCTTCCTGCCCTTCTAAAGCGAACACGGGAACGAAACTCAATGTGATGATGAGTAGCGAGAAAAACAGTGGCGCGCCCACCTCCTCCGCCGCTTTACCAATCACCTGCCAGCGGTTCTTATCGGTGAGGGGCGTGCGCTCAATGTGCTTGTGCACGTTCTCAATCATGACGATGGCCCCATCCACCATGGCACCAATGGCAATCGCGATCCCCCCAAGAGACATGATGTTGGCGTTGATACCCTGCCAATGCATGACCATAAACGCAGCCAGTATCCCAACGGGCAAACTCAGCGCGATAACCAAAGAAGAACGAATGTGGAACAGAAACAAAGCACAGACAATCGCCACCACAATGAACTCTTCTGCCAGCTTCTTCCAAAGGTTTTCCACCGCCGCGTTGATCAGCGTAGAGCGGTCGTAGGTCGCCAAAATCTCAACACCCACAGGCAAACTACGTTGTAACTCGGTCAGCTTAGTTTTGACTTTGGCAATCACCTCACTGGCGTTCTCGCCAAAGCGCATCACAATCACCCCGCCTACAGCTTCCCCTTCGCCGTCGAACTCAGAAATGCCCCGACGCATTTGGGGTCCGAGGTTGATGTCTGCTACATCGCCAAGCAGCAGTGGTGTGCCTTTTTCGGTTACCTTTAACGGCAGCGACTGAATATCTTCAATACTGCTCAGATAACCCGTGGTACGTACCATGTGCTCGGCTTCAGCTACCTCAATCACCGACGCGCCCGTTTCCTGATTGCCGTTTTGAATCGCCATATTCACTTGCTGCAACGTCAGGTTGTAAGCCCGTAATTTGGCAGGGTCTATCTGGATTTGGTACTGCTTGACCATGCCGCCCACAGTAGCAACTTCCGATACGCCATCGACCGTTTGCAGTTCGTATTTCAGGAACCAGTCTTGCAGGCTGCGTAGCTGAGCCAGATCGTGCTGACCGGTCTTATCTTGCAGCACGTAGCTGTAAACCCAACCGACTCCCGTGGCGTCTGGTCCCAGCGTTGGCTTAGCATTCGGAGGCAAATTAGGGGCAACCTGACTGAGGTACTCCAACACCCGCGAACGTGCCCAGTACATGTCGGTATCGTCATTGAAGATGATGTAAACGTACGAATCTCCAAAGAAGGAGTAACCACGCACAGTTTCGGCACCCGGCACCGCTAACATGGCGGTTGTCAGCGGATAGGTCACCTGATCTTCGACCACTTGGGGTGCCTGACCGGGGTAACTGGTTTTGATGATCACCTGTACATCCGACAAATCCGGAATCGCATCCACAGGCGTGTTTTTCACGCTGTAAAGTCCAACGAGCACCAGAGCTAAGGTAGAAATCAGCACCAAGAATCGGTTACTGATGGACCAGCGAATGATTGCATTTATCATACTCAGCCCTCAGCTTCTATTTGCTTAAGTCGATATTCGCTGCCTTGCTTTTCGACTAGAAATCGAACCTTTTGGGCTTCCTGAAACTCGGTAAGATCAATGCCTTCCTCAACCGTGAAATTCATCTCTCCTGCTTCCCAGTTCCACTCGGTGACGGGGGAATGGCTTAAGGTGATCATCCCGAAATCTGCCATTAACAGAGTGACGTCTCCGGTTAACCAGACTTCACTCGCCAGAACGCTTTCCCCCACTTTGTAGTCCACAATTTCGTATTGACCGGACTCGGTTTTCTGCATTTCAAAATCGATGGCTTGCCCTTTGCCAAGCCCTTTCATTTCCACGTTTTCAGCAAAGGTGAAATTCATCACCATGCCTGGCCAGTTCCACTCTGGTACAGGCTGATGATTGATGGTCAGCATCCGGTGTCCTTCCATGACATCTGTGATTTCCCCTTTCGCCCAGACGGTCTCGGCATCTGCCTCCACTCCGTTGATGCGCGCCAGATCGGCGGTCTGGCTCGATTCAGAATCCAGCATGAAATGAGCAGACGTCACAATTCGTTCTTCCGGTTTCAGCCCTTGCAGCACTTCCACTTTTTCACCCGCTTCACGCCCCACCTGAATGCGGGCGGAGCGATATTTCCCTTCTCCTTCAGCAAGCACCACTCGGGTCATGCCACCAGAGCGAATCACCGACGATTTAGGAATCGTCAGCACTGATTCTTCACTGACGGGTTGTAAGGTGATATTGGCGAACATGTTGGGCTTCAAATCCCCCTGAGGATTGGGAAATTTCAGTCGGACACGAAGCGTGCGGGTTTTAGGGTCGAGAATCGGGTAGATGTAATCCACCTCACCCTGCCACTCATTACCCGGAACAGAATCCAGAGTCATCTTGGCGTTACTGCCTGCATTCACCCAGTGTGCTTGACGCTCAAAAACTTCAGCATCGACCCACACGTTGTCGAGCGGTCCGGCACTGATCACCGCCTGAGAAGGCGATAAATACCCACCCTCACGAATGTTCAGGCTGGCTATCACACCATCCGCAGGTGCTTTGATTTCGATGGTTTGCGACGCTCGACCGCGACGGGTGATGGTTCGGATCTGGCTGCGGTCAACACCCAGCGTCAACAGGCGTTCGGTCGCCCCTTTCACTAAGCCCTTTCTCCCGGTCTGGTAAGCGCTGATCAGTTCTTCCTGTGCTTTAACCAGCTCAGGCGAATACAGGGTGAACAGTACGTCTCCCTCGTTGACTTTCTCCCCCACGGCGTTAATGAACAGCTTTTCTACCCAACCGGCAACACGCACATTGGTTTGCCAGAGCTGGCTTTCATCAAAGGCGATGTAACCCACGGTGTTGATTTTCGGTGCCAACGGCTCGCGACTGACCGAGGCGGTTTTCACCCCGAGATTGTTTTCAACCGATGGATCAATCTTGACCGTGCCCGGCTGATCGTTATCGCCATTCAAGTCTTCTGCGTAAACGGGAACAAGGTCCATCCCCATTGGTGATTTGCCCGGTTTGTCTCGTTGGTAATTCGGATCCATAGGTGCGACCCAGTACAAAGGTTCATTGGAACTGGCTGCTGGGCTGGCAACAGCACCCATATTGTGGTTTTCACCTGCGACGTAGTGATTCACCCCATAACCCAGGGCTCCGCCTACCAAAAGTGCAACGGTGGCAACTTGCATTGTTTTCATTTGTTGTTTCCCTTATTAATTTGAGCGATAGGTGTGCGTGAGAACAGGCGAGTTGACCTGAAACTCAAAGGCGCTGAGCAGAGCCGCGAGATTGCTGTTGACCACGTTCAGGTCGGTCAGCAACCGCTGCTGTTCAAGTTGGAGTGCCAGCTCATCGTTAGAGGCGGCAATCACATCGCTGAACTGGGCGGTGTTGTTCTGATAACCCCGCTCTACCGCACGAATCCGCGCGTTGATTTGAGGCATAAGGGAAGACTGGTAACGTGCCAATCGCTGTTGCAGATTGATTCGGTCACTCAGAAGGGTGTTCACCTTGGCGTTCATTTGCTGAAGTAAGGTGTCTCTTTGAAGCTGCGCTGCCCCAACTTGATATTGCGCGGCAGACTTGTTTTTGTCTTGTCGGTTTTCAGTAAACAGCGGAATGTCTAGAGTGAGGTACGCGCTGACCAAATCCGATGTTGGTTCACCCCGCATGTTGTTGGCTTGTCTGTGGGCGTACATAACCTCAATGCCAAACTGTGGCGTGTACGCCTGCTCAGCAATGTCCACCTGCGTTTTGCTGACTTGAATCTGGCTGTCTGCCATTTTCACCATTGGGTGCAATCGCAGTGCAGTGTAATGTCTGGAGGCATCAGGCGTTGAATCAAGTACTTGTTCCAGTTTCAGCCAGTTGCGTTGATTAGACGCCTCCAGTTTTCGCTGCGAAAAAGCGAAACTGTCGAGCCAGTCTGCACCCAGCCACTCGGACATCTGAGCCATCAGGCGACGCTGCATTTGTCGATTGGCTTCGAGTTTTTCGTCCAGCTTAGCGACTTGAAGCTGGGCATCTAACCAGTCCTGCGCTTCGCTTTTCCCGTTGGAATAGTTGGTTTTGACAAAGCTTTCCAGCTCCGTCATCAGGCGTTTTTTCTCTATTAGGATTTGCTCCGTTACCTGCTGATACCCAAGCTCTAGCCAAAGGGTGGTCATGTTGTTGGCAATGTCCAGCTCTCTGGCTTCAACCTTAAGGTTCACACCCTGCGCCTGCTGATTGGCTTTTTTCTGGTTGAGCTCTAGGGTTGAACCGCGCTCAAATTGCTGCATGACCCCAACCGACAGGTTGGTCATCGGGTCTTGGTCGAACTGAAAACTGTCGATGGGCAAACCACCAAATCCGACTTTGACTTTTGGGTCCATCAAGGTGGCGCTGGCCACGCCCATCTCGCGCATGGCAACAGACTGAGCGTAGAACTGCTTTCTGGCAGTGTCTTGTTCTATGGCCGCATGAATCAATTGCATCAAGAGTTCATAACGTTCCATTTGAGTCGATCCAGCTTGCTTGGGCATTATCGATGAAGACTCGGAAGCACCCACCCACAAAGGCGTCGCTGCCAAGCTTACACCGACAACCAGTGCGAGCTTTCTAAATTGTATTGTCACTGTGTATATCCAAAATCTGGGCGCAATGCGCCAATAAATCGGGCTTCATTCAGAAGCGGTGAAATCAGAAAATGGATTCAGTGATTGGGGGTCGGAAAAGGGATTGAGTACGAGAAAGTGCATCACCGATAGTGATGGAAGCGATTGGGGCAAGGGCAAAATCTGCCACATTCATCGCGCTACGAGTAAGCAAAGGCACAAAAGTGACACCACACACAGCGGCACAACAGGTATGCCCTTCATGAGATGAGGAAGAACAAGCGTCTGACGCGTTGTTTTTGCCACTATCCACCATCAATGAATGGATGGGTCTGTCTGGGGAATGCGATTTGTGAGCAGATGGGTTATCCGCCATAGGAGAGGAGCTGGCATGACAGGGAGAAACGTTACTTTCTATCTGATGTTCCGCCATTGTCATCATCATAACAGGGGCACTGGTGACAAACCCTGAAAACAACAAGGCAACAATGCTGAGCATTGTAATCCAGGTTGTTTTTAATCGTCTGTTCATAGCGCCCCTTTAAGTCAATCGCATCCCGACTCTAAACCTTACCCTAGGGGTAAGGTCAACAGATTCTTATAAGGATAGCAGCCTGACTCAACATCTTGATTTCTTTCCCAGTACTAGCTTGGTTTTGCGAAAGCCAAAATGTGACCATCTATATCCTTGCTGTATCCAACCAGAGCCCCCCAATCCCTTTCTTGAACAGGGCTGAGTTCTGTCGCTCCGTGCTTTAAGCTGCGTTGATGGTATTCAAATGGGTCATCCACAATCAGATACAACTCGGAATTTGGATTGTCGCATGCCTGATCGGGTGAAGTAAGGTGAGGACCTAGCAGTCGGCTTATCCCCTCATAAGGCATCAATCCAAGTTTCGCTCCCTGATCTAACTGAAACTCTGTCATACCGGGAACGTTGAGCACTGGGCTGGACAGGAGAACACGTTCGTAAAATCGGGTGCTTGCTTCCTGATCCAGTACGTAAAAAATGAAATGTGAAATCATAGCCCCTCCAACTTAAACAATGCGACCTGTTAAAAACAGATCGCATTGTCTCATTGAAGAACCTCTCAGAAAGTTACTGAGCGGTCATTTAGGGAGAAAAGATAAAACTTTCACATACTCTATCTAACGTCTGAGACGCGGGGTTATTAAGTTCGAACTCGCTCAAACTCTGACCATGCTTTTTCAAACGCTTCAAAATCGAAGTTGTCCTGCTTGGTGGCTTTCAAAACGATTTGCTCGTTAGCCAGCAAGGTGGTGATCGCGGTTTCTAAGCCAGGTAAAACCTCATTTGGAATCACCAGTGCGCCGTGGCGATCCGCATGAATCAGCTCGCCCGGTTCCACAGTTAACCCCATCACACTGACAGGCTGATCGATGGTTTTTACGTGCACAAACCCATGGCTTGGACCAATAGAACCCGCGAGCACAGGGAAATTTTCCGGCAAATCATCCAGATCGCGCATCACACCGTTTGTGACCACACCACTCATCCCAAATCCTTTATGAATGTTGGTGTTCAGCTCTCCCCAATAAGCACCAATCGCATTGGGGAAATCGATATCCTCTAGTACAGCAACAGAAGGGAATGGAGACTCCGACATATAACGATAATACGCCATGCGCCTTTCCCGAATCACATCAGCGGATTCCTGAGCCGGTTCTAGCGCAGCAATTTGGGCTGTTTTCGCATAACCCACCATAGCCCCGCACCTAGTGTCTGAAATCAGCATGGTCTGCTTGGTAAAGCGGTCGAATCCGCGTTTACCCTGTGCCACTTCGATGGCATTGCACACCGTGGGCGTATCTACACGTTGTAATAGCTTTAATAAAGACTCGTTCATGATTCTAACCACGCACGCAAAGCGGCGTTTGTCGCCTCCGGTTGCTCTAAAGTTGTCAGATGCCCCGCTTTGGGGATCAGGGCAAGTGTGGCATGAGGGATTAGCGCCTTCATGCATTCGTGTCTGTCCAACGGGCAGAGCTGATCGTCTTCCCCAGCCAGAATCAGAGTCGGCTGAGTGACGGTGGTCAGCGTTTGTTGCTGATCGGGGCGATCACGCAATGCCAGCGACTGACGAACAAACACTTCGTCCCCCAACCCATTTGCCATGTCAAAGCAAAGCTTATCGATACTGGGATTGGGGAAATCTCGGTGGCAATACCTCGGGATCATCTCCTCACTCATCACATTCAGCATCTCGCCTTTTGCAACGCGCTCCAGTTGCCTTGCTCGCCCTTGTTTCACTTCGTCCAGCTCTGCCCGGGGATTCGTGTCTAATAGCGCCAGACGCTCAATGCGTTTGGGCTGCTGCCTGAAGACTTCCATGGCAACGATGCCACCCATCGACAATCCCGCCAGCGCGAAAGTGGAAGGCGCTTGCTCAAGCACCTTCTTCGCCAGTTCTTGCATGCTGTCGGCTTGCGTTACAGGTAAGACAACAACCTGTCGCTCAGAGCTGAACTCCGCCACCTGAGCGTCAAATAACCGCTCGTCGCACATCATACCGGGCAGCAATACCAGCGGTGTATTCATCGTTTGGGAGTCCATGTTGGTCCGGCACTATCGGGTGTCTTGCTGATTCGGTACAAACTTGCGTCACCAGACGCAGTCACCGAAAGTGAGTAGTCACTACCAGCAGGCATCCAGATGGTGTCCCCCGGGTTTAAAGTGACAGCTTGTTCCTCCCACTGAACTTGCCAATGACCGTACATCACCATCAAAACCTGATCCTGATCTGCGTGATACGACTCGGTTTGTGGCGTATTGTGGTTAAAGAAATCGACTTCAAAACCCGGCTTATCGACGATAAGAGCATTTTCACCGATCACACTGCATGGCTTATCGTTCGCCAGAGCCATCATGTCGAGGTAGCGTGCCACGTATTTCGGGACAACTTCGCTAACACTTGGCTGACCAATCTGGTCAAGTTCTTCTTGAGTCAGCATAGGCATCTCTTTCACGCCTTCAGGGAGGTTCTCTCCTTTTTTGGTGTCGTAAAGCCTGCCGGTTTCACTCAGTTTTAAACCATGCGCGACTGCATCTCTTAACACCTGAGGTGCCCATACAACGCCACCGCCAGCATCATCGCCACCCAGAATGGACATGATCATGCCGTAATCGGTCCCCACGTTTTCAAAACCGCGGAAAACGTGTGTTGGGATATTGAAGATGTCGCCTTCCGATAAAGTCACTTCTCCGGCTTTACCATCGTGCCCCCAGAAGAAACGCCAGCGACCTTTCAACACGAAAAAGACTTCTGCCGTGTGGTGATAATGCAATGAGTTAAAGCACTTTGGCGGTTGACCTGCTGCTCCAATATTGAAGCCCGGCGTGGCAGTAATATGTACATGCTGGTCAGGGCTCTCCGAGACTCCCCCGCCAATAATCGTGAAGTTTTCTTTTTGTGATGAACCGGGTGTATGAGCATCAATAAATGCCGTGCGACAGGGTTTGAGTTCCCCAAATCGCACCCATTGTGGGCTTTCCATTCTCGTTATCTCCTTTGGATTCCAACACGCGGACAAGTACTAAGCCGCCTTGCATCCGTCATGTCAGCAATAAGCGAAATTCACCGGGTTGAGCGGCTTGAACACCCAATCCCGATCCTGCAACTCTCTAGGGTCTGTTGTTCTTTCGTGGTTAAATTTTGTTCGAGTTCTATGCCTTTTAATCGCGGCGCAAGGTGTGTAGCCTAGTCATTCTAAGCAAGTACCTTGCAACAAAGAGTAAAAGGCATAGAAACGAACCCTTCGGGCAGCATTTGTGGCTTATTTCTACTGCGTTATCGCTCATTGATGTAGAGCGACTACACCGAATAAGCGCTGCCTTGTATAAATCACCCACAAATTGCTGCAAAAATCATCTCGAAAGATCAACAGACCCTAAACTGAGTTACCCTGTATGCAGAGCGATTTGTTTCCAGACGGAGGTCTCGTCAAATACAACAAACTCGCGTCGAATGCCCCAAGGGCCAAACTCGACATGAGCGGCTGCCATGACATAAACGTCTGCCCCCGTTGGTGCGCCAAATCGCCCCCACCCATCATGCTTTCCTTGTAATGAGAACCGAATGGCGGCTCTCGGTGGCATCATTGGATCTTCGCGTCCAATTTGGTGTTCTATGGTAAATTCTGCGTTCGGGAAGCTGGCTCGTAACCCTTGCCAGAAGGCTTCAATCCCAGCCCAAGAGTGGATGGTTTCACCACATGGGTATTCACCCGTACAAGCACGATCATATTCATTTCGAATGCAGGCAATATCGGCATTCATAATGCGCTTGAGCACATCGGCGTACTGTTTGCCGTAGGCGTTGTCGTTTCCTGTGCCTTGGTACGGTCCTTTCTTGTCTTGTGCTGGAGTAAAGGGCACTGTGCACGTTTGTGACCCTCCCTCATTTTCAATCTGAGTGAGAGCGTATTGCTTTGGGTCCCAGCCCATCTGCTTAACGATGGCCCCCAGATCCCGAATTAGCCATTCGTCATTGATCTGATTGTTGATGGCGTGGCAATCGGCGATCACTCGGTACTTGAGTGGTGCGCCCGTGGCGTTACCAAAAATGCCGTCGCCTAAATGTGTCGCTGTAGAAAGAATTCGATGCGAGGACAACATGCCCGTTTCAGGCGTGCCACTCCATATCACGTCTTCCCCCAGCAGTTGCCTGTCTGGAAATTCATGCAATGTCGATAAGGTGGCAGCAATGACCCCTTCATTTCCCACTGAAATACTGGCAGGTGTGCGAACGATAATATCGGGTGAGTAGTAATGCTCTAGCGTCGCAATCCCTCTGTCTTCCCAAATCTCTTTGGTGATGGACAGAATGTAATCGGGGAAGTCCTGAAACTTGCTGTCAAATCCTTTCATCATCTAGTTAATGTCCTTTGGCAATTTGGCTGAGCCTCGGATCACGAGCGGCGATCCGATGGCAATTTTCTGCGGTGACGCGCTGTCACCATCAATTTGTTGAAGCAAAATTCGTATGGTTTCACTGACCATAGCGTCCGCTTGCTGGCTCAGTGTGGTCAGGTTATAACTCGGCCAGCTTGCCGCAGGAACGTTGTCGTACCCCACGACGGACACGTCCTCTGGCACCTTGATGTTCAGCTCGAAGCGCAAGGTGTCCATAACCGCAAGTGCCATGTGATCATTGGCGATAAACAGCGCATCAGGCGGATCGTTTCGGAACATCTTTCGGGTGGCCTCTTTGGCTTTTTCCATCGAAAAATCTCCGATTTCTCTAGCATGAAGCTCAAACCCTTCTTGCGATAAACCGGCTTTGAAGCCCAGTTCGCGATCGCGCTGAGTGGACGCGCCTTCCCAACCTGCAATGTAGCCGAATTTCTTATGACCACCTCGAATCAGGAACTGAGCGGCTTTCAAACCACCAACAAAGTTGTCTGAGGTCACCGCAGAAAAATCCCCTTCTTCCTGCGAACGGTTGAACAACACAATGGGCACGTTGGCTTGACGGCACCGCTCGGCGAGCTCTGAAGTCATGGCTACCGAAGCCGCGATAATGCCATCAACCTGATAATCCAAAATCTCTTCCACCACAGAGTCGATGGAGTCTGCCGTTTTGGATGCCATAAACATTAGAACGTGGTAGCCCTGTTCTTGCAGAGAGTTGGAGAGTTTTTCTAACGCGTCGGGGTAAAACTGGTTATCCAGATACGCCACAATTAAACCGATGATTCGGCTTTTGCCCGAAACCATAGCTCGTGCCAGTGAATTGGGGCGATATCCCAGTTCATCCGCCGCTTTCTTCACTTTGTCCATGGTTTTCTGTGAGACCGATGCGCCGGGCGTGAATACGCGGCTCACCGCAGATTGGCTTACACCAGCGTGTTTGGCGACATCGGTTGAGGTAACTTTTTCATTTGCCATTATTCTGCTGTCCAACCTCCGTCCACACGTAGCGAAGTGCCGGTGATCATGGCGGACGCGTCACTGGCGAGGAACACCACCGCGCCCATCACATCTTCGACCTCTCCTACCCTTCCAATGTGGATTTTGCTCTCAATCCACGCTCGGAGATCAGGGTTTTCAAACGTGCTTTTTGTTAATTCGGTTTTGATGAAAGTCGGGCAAATGGTATTGACCCGTACCTGGTGCTTACCCCACTCGATGGCCATGGCTTTGGTAAAGCCTTCCACCGCATGCTTTGAGGCACAGTAGACAGCGCGCTCCAACCCACCAACGTGCGCCATCTGGCTTGATATGGTAATGAGGCTTCCACCTCGGTTGGCATCAATCAGCTTTTTCGCCACTGCCTGGCATAAGAAATACGCCCCTTTCACGTTCACATTCATCACGGCATCGTAGTCGTCAGGCTGAGTCGATAACGCATCGGAATGGCGAGCCAACCCAGCGGAGTTCACCAACACATCAAACGCTTCTTGCTGATGAATCAGTGCCTGAGTACCTTCAATATCTGCAACATCCATTTGCAGGACATCGACCTGCCATTGCTGGCGTTCAAACTGCTGCTTAGCGTCTTCAAGTAAATCCGCTCTGCGTGCTGCAAGCGTGACGTGAGCCCCTGCTTCTGCTAATGCAGCAGCGCACCCCAGTCCAATGCCCGACGATGCGCCGCAAATCAAAGCTCGCTTACCTGTTAAATCGAATCCGGGTGAAGTTGGAAGAATTTTCATATCACATTCCCTGTGGTAGTTGGATGTCGCCAATCAAACGAGCTTTATTGAATTCTTTCATTCTGGCAATTACATCAATACCGAGTTGTGAATAGACGTCGATTAAGTCCACCAGCACCCAGTTTTCCCGAATTTTTCCGTCTTCCAATCGCCAGAAGTCCAGACTGCGTAGGGTGATTTTCTTCCCAGATGGGGCGATGCCTAGCCAGCCGCCGTGCGTCAGTGTCTGGCACATATTGGGCCAGCCTGTCACCGCGACGTATTCACCAGAGGCAAAAAAGTGTGCGTCGATTTCTTCTTCATGCTGACCGCGATCAGGCATGGCATTGAGAAACGGTATTTGGTGCCAGTGTCGAAAGCCCGCAATGCCCCGGCAGGTGCCGATGCCAGCTGGACCATACCAGCTAAGGTTTTGGTGCCAGAATCGATCCATCGCCATCACTTCTGGTCCACCCTGACTCGGATAACGCTGCAAGTGCTCCAACATATCCAAAACGTGTTGGCGACTTACCTCTGATTTCTGCGATTTTTCTGATTTTCGCGAAGAGGCGCTCCATTTACTTTCGATACCGTCGCAGGTTGCAGGTGCTGGCACTAAACCTTCTCGCCCTAATGACGGCACCAGCGGCCAGGCGTTGGCTTGCATCATGAGTTCAGGAATGTCCCAGATGATTTGCGCTTCGACGATGGCATCGCCTTCCATCCGGTAAAATTCGTGAAACCGCATATGGGCAAAGTGCCCGGTAGCCGGAATGTCCAGCCAAGGTTTGATAAAGGTGCCGCAGTAATAACCAGCACACCCTATCCACCCATTTTGGTCGGCATCTATGCCCGATATAACTATGTAGTCACGCCGCTCCAGATCCGGCATCGCATCAGCAAGTGAAGTGACACAAGTATCGAACCAGTCCGCAGGCGAATGGTAATCCCCAAATGGCGCGCACATGTGAAAGGTAGCGTCGGAAGCAAAAGCAGAGCCCACCTGAATTCGGGCAGACGTGATATCTCCCTTATAAAGAGACTGTCGCCACTGCGCTAGCTGGCTGAATAACTGCTCTGCTGCTTGCTGGGAATCTGACATTGCCACCTCCATCAACCGTTACTGCGCCGGTTGTCCGTAGGGCACGTCTTTATTGCCGTAGCGACGTACTCGCAAGTTGCACTGCTCGGCATGACCGACAAACCCTTCCAGAATACAAAGCCTAGAGCCGTATTCACCTATTTGAGTGGCAGCTTCATCAGTCGTCACTTTCTGGTAGCTGTGAGTTTTTAAATACTTACCTACCCACAACCCGCCAGTGTAGCGACCCGCTTTTTGGGTTGGCAGAGTGTGGTTGGTGCCGATCACCTTGTCGCCATTAGCAACATTGGTTCTTGCTCCCAAGAACAAACCGCCGTAGCAGGTCATGTTTTCTAGGAACCAGTCGTCGCGATCCGTCATTACCTGAACATGCTCATACGCTTTGTCTTCCGAGACTTGCAGCATTTCTTCGTAGCTGTCGCAGAGAATGATTTCACCGTAGTCTTCCCAACTGGCAGACGCCGTTTCCGCTGTCGGCAGAATCTTAAGGATGCGTTCAATTTCAGCCATGGTGTCTTCTGCCAGTTTTCGACTATTAGTGACCAAAGCCGCAGGGGAGTTAAACCCGTGCTCCGCCTGACCTAACAAATCTGTGGCACACATTTCAGCATCGACGGTATCGTCAGCAATCACCATGGTTTCGGTTGGTCCGGCAAACAGGTCGATGCCCACTCGCCCGAAAAGTTGGCGCTTGGCTTCTGCCACAAAGGCATTGCCAGGACCTACCAACAGGTGGACAGGATCGATGGTGTCGGTGCCAATGGCCATCGCGCCTACAGCCTGAATGCCGCCAATCACGTAAATTTCGTCGGCCCCACCGATGTGCATAGCCGCTACAACCGCTGGGTTCGGCTCCCCTTTAAAAGGAGGAGTACAGGCAACAATGCGGGGAACACCTGCCACTTTGGCAGTGGCTACCGACATGTGCGCCGAAGCGACCATCGGGAATTTGCCACCCGGGACATAGCAGCCAACGCTCTGCACCGGAATGTGCTTGTGACCCAGAACCACTCCGGGCAACGTCTCCACTTCGATGTCTAGCATGGAGTCACGTTGTTCTTTGGCAAAGTTGACCACTTGATCGTGTGCAAATTGAATATCTGCCAAATCCCGCTCTGGTACTTTGGCAACCAGAGCTTGGATCTGTTCTTCAGAGAGTCGGAATGAGTCTGGGGAATAGCTATCGAATTTTTCCGACAGTTCACGTACCGCTTTGTCGCCTTCGCTTTCGATGTACGCCAGTGTATCGGCGACCACAGATGCAACCTTGGCGTTATCTGACGCTTTGTCCTGCTCTGGTTTGCTGCTTTTTAAATATTCAATTGTCATGATTTCCATTCATCCTGTTTGATTGCTTCTATCGCTGTGGTCTTGGTGGGGTTCGTTCGCCCCGGTCATAGGCTTCCCAGCCTTCACCGTTGAAGACGTCCACCCCTAACTGTGCGAGTACATGGGGAAAGTCCACCATGACCCAGTTGTCGACAATTTTTCCGTCCTGCACTTTCCAGAAATCCATATAGCGGATTTCCACTTTTTTCCCTGTAGGGGCAACGCCCATGAACTCGCCGCTGTGTGTGGCTTCCTGTCGACCAAATGCTGCTGCCCATTCCCCCATATACAAACGCGCTTCATCGACACACGATTTGTCGGAAAACGCCGCTTGAAAAGGTCGCTGCCAGTTTTCCTGAAACTCTTTCAGCCCGTTTTTTCTGCCACACCCTTGGTTGCCTAACCAGCGAAACTGCTGCGAGAAAAACTGACCTATGTCGTCAATTCGGTGATCGTTTAACCCGTCAACCATGCCTTCGATCACCGCTCGGGTTTCGTCGGTTTTGCTCATATCGGTATCGCGGGATAATTCAGCTTGCTGAGGTCTTGAACCTTTCATGATGCCTCCGCCAAAACAGGGGAAATTCGCGCTCCGGTCTGTGCATCAAACAGGTGACATGAAGCAATAGGAATGTGTGCCGAAAAGGGCTGACCAATATCGATTCTGAAATCTTTGTCCGCCTTGATTGCGACAAACGCATGACCAACTTTGGCGGTGATCATGGTGGCGTCACCCAGAAGCTCCATGGAATACACATCAGCCTGAACCTGAGCAGATTCCCCACTCAAACTGGCGTCCTCCGCTCTGAAACCTAATGTGACCTTGCCAGACAGCGAAGCATCCAGACCAGAAATGGTGATTCCCTCAGCTTCGAATGTGCCGTCGGTTATCGTGCCTTCCACCAAGTTCATTGCCGGTGAACCAATAAAGCTCGCCACAAAGGTATTAGCAGGGTTGTTGTAAATCTCGGTTGGGGAACCTACTTGCTGAACCACCCCTTTGTTCATGACGACAACGCGATCGGCCAGAGTCATGGCTTCGATTTGGTCGTGAGTCACGTAAATCGTGGTGACTTTAAGCTCGTGTGTCAGGTTCTTGATTTGTGCTCGGGTCGAGACGCGCAATTTTGCATCGAGATTAGATAAGGGTTCATCCATTAAAAAGACATTCGGCTCACGCACAATCGCCCGTGCCAAAGCCACACGCTGGCGCTGACCGCCCGACAACTCTGAAGGTTTGCGATGCAAGAACTCATTCAGCTCGACCATCTCTGCGGCTTTCATGACTTTTTCATCGTGAGTTTCTGGGTCGATCTTACGTACCTTGAGCGGAAACCGGATGTTTTCATACACCGTCATATTCGGATACAACGCATAGCTCTGGAACACCATGGCGACGTCTCGATCCTTTGGTTCAAGCTCGTTCACCACTTTTCCGTCAATCAGAATTTCGCCATCAGAAACGCTTTCAAGCCCTGCGATGATTCTCATGGTGGTGGTTTTTCCACAACCGGAGGGACCAAGCAAAACCAGGAACTCCTGATCGGAGATCGTCAAATCAAAGTCGTTGACCCCGATAAATCCGCCCCAACGCTTATTGACGTGTCGTAGTTGTATTTCCGCCATGAAATGTCCTTTTTCAAATTTTGGGTACGTATTCAAAATTATCAGACGACTTTTTAATCAACAAGGTCACAATTTAAGCAAATTAGAAGATGATCACACTAATAACAATTCAGTCAAAAAGTGTTAAAAACTGGATATTTTCAATAATTCAAAGAGTTACAGTGATACTCAAAATACTTCGAAATAAAAATAAATTATTTATATTCATATAGTTAAATCAATAAATACAATTTATTCACAAATAAAATACAAATCTTGATCAAACGTAACTTTAAAGCATAGGATTTTTGCATACGTTCCCATTTTTTAGGAAAAGGGCAAGGAAGCGCTGCTGAGTTATCCAAGTCGTTTAACGGCGAAATCAGCCGCCTGTCGTGGTATTGCCCACTTGATGCTGCCAGCTAAAGGAGTAGAAAACATGGCAAATGTAACTCAATGGGCGTTGCGTGCTGCTGCCACCGTCGCCATCGCCAGCGCAAGCAACGTGTACGCGAGTTGTGGAGTGGAGTCGGGTAAAGTAAGCATTCTTTCCAACGACTTCCCTGCATTGCACGCCGTGGCCAACATGGCAGAAACGTGCGCCAGCGATAAAGTCACGGTGACCAAAAACCAGACGAAAGACCACCGCAATCTTCAGGTAGCGGCACTCAAAGCCAACCCTGCGAAGTATTCAAGCGCTATCGTCTCCACCAGCTCGATTGTTCCGTTGCTCAACGAAGGCTTGGTTCGTCCATTGGATGATTTAGTGGCTAAATACGGTGCCAGCCTGCAACCTTCTCAGTTGATTCGTGTGGATGGCAAAGTCATGGCTGTAGCATTCATGGCGAACAGTCAGCATCTCTTCTACCGCGAAGACATCCTTAAACTGGCTGGCGTAGAGCCACCGACAACCTACGACGAGCTGATTGCTGCGGCGAAAGTCATTCGCGACAAAGGCATCATGTCTAACCCTATTGCCCTGAACACCAAAACTGGCTGGAACCTCGGTGAGGAGTTCATCAATATGTACAGCGCAACGGGCGGTGATTTCTTTAAAGGCAACAGCGCGCAGCCCAATATCAATAACCCGATGGGGGTGAAAGCACTGAATACGCTCAAAGCCCTGACGGAACTGTCTAACCCAGATTATCTGACGTTTGATTCCAACGTGACTCAGTCGTTATGGGAAGACGGAAAAGTGGCGTTTGCCGTGATGTGGGGGTCGCGCGGCAGTGCCATCTTAGACAACGAAGGATCTGAGCCAGACATTGTGGCTTCTACTCGTTTAGTCAGTACCCCATCACTGGAAAAAGGCGGTTTGCCTGCCACCACGTTATGGTGGGATGGCTGGACAGTCTCTAAGAATCTTTCAGACGCAGATGCCGAAGCGACATTCAAAGTGATGGTTAAGGCCACTTCAACAGAAATGATGAAAGCCAACAGCGAAAAAGCGGTCTGGTTGATTGAAGGCTATCAGCCTAACGATGCGGCTAAAGGAGTGATCGACTCTGTGCAAAACAAAGCGCGTCCATACCCAATGCTGCCTTATATGGGGTCTCTTCACTCCGCACTTGGCTCTGAACTGTCCGACTTCCTGCAAGGCAAAGAGTCCGCAGAACAGGCATTGAAAGATGCCGAAGCCGCTTATACCGCGTCTGCGAAAGAACAGGGCTTCTTGTAATTCACTTCTCCCACTCCTTCTCGCTTGAGAAAAGTCAGAGGGAGTGGTGTCTGGCATTGAGGTTATACGTATGCCCCATCGCACTTTTTTGCAGTTTATGTGGCCGTCTTTGACGATCATGATTCTGTTGATCGCTTTTCCCATCGTCTCCATCTTTGTGCAGTCGCTCTATGTCGAGCACGAGCAAGTGGTGATAGAAACCGAACAGTGTGGTCCTTTTGGCTGCACCAAAACCACTGCCATCGATTTAGATGCCACCAACAAATTGCGTGAGGAGCAACCATTGGGACGCTTCAACGGTTTCGGCACCTACACCAACCGAAATCATCTGGCGTTTTCCGAAGTGGGCGAAGCATGGAACAGCTCAGAGTCTCTGTCTGATTTCACCTCGAAACTGCTGAATATGCCGTTTTACAAGGCGCTGATTTTTACGCTCAGTTATACCTTCATTGTTACGCCGCTAGTGATTGTTTTGGGGATGCTGGTCGCGCTTGGTGTGAATGCGTTGCCCAAGCTTTTCAAAGGACCGACGATCTTCTTCTCGCTTCTGCCCATGATTGTTACGCCACTTATCGGTTCGTTGATTCTGTTCTGGATGATAGATGCCGACGGTGTGATTGGCGCTTCCCTACAAATTTTATTTGATGATCCCGATTTATCCTTGAAAGCATCACCGACGCTCACCTGGATCACCTTGTTTGTGTATGGCGTCTGGCACTCGATTCCTTTCTCTTTCATCGTGTTCTATGCCGGTTTGCAAACCGTACCAACGGATACGGTGGAAGCAGCGATGATCGACGGTGCATCTCGCTGGGAACGCATTCGTTATATTGTGATTCCTCATATGGCACCACTAGTCACATTCGTTGCCCTGATGCAGTTGATGGATAACTTCCGCGTATTCGAACCGATTGTTGGGTTTGCCGCCGAAGCCAACGCCACCTCACTAAGCTGGATCATTTATCACGATCTGAAAGAAGGCGACGCGCAGCTCTTTGGCTCGGCCGCCGCGACTTCCATGTTAACCATTGTGGGTATCGCCATTCTGCTTACCCCTGTACTGATCCGCACCTGGCGTGGATTTAATAAGAAACCCGCGTAGGAGAAATGCACATGGAACAAGCAATAGATAAAAAATCCCCATGGCTGAAAACCGCCTCGATTTTATTTGTGATCGGATGGCTGATTGTGGCAGCAGGACCTTTCCTGTGGACCACCTGGGGTTCCTTTAAAGTTCAGGGCGATTTCTTTTCGAAATCTGACTGGATGAACGCCATCTATGGGGTAAAAACTCTGGTCGAGACAGGCAGTGAGTTCACCTTTAAGGGCTATTACGGTGCATGGGTAGAACAAGGCTTTTGGGTCGCTTCTATCAACACCATGGTCGTGGTGGTTTGTGCAGTGGTGATTTCTCTGACCATAGGTACGCTGGGTGGCTACGCGCTGGCGCGCTCCGGTTTTCGCTACTCGTTATGGATCTTGATGATTGCGCTGGTGTTTCGCGCGATGCCGCACATCTCTTTGGTGTCTGGTTACCTGCTGCCCTTCTTCGAATGGAATTTATGGGGGCATCTGCCTACAACCATCATAGTACTGGTGGCCATCAATCAGCCCTTCACATTGTGGATGTTGCATTCGTTCTTTTTGAACATTCCAAAAGACATGGACGAAAGTGCCATGGTGGATGGATGCACTCGCTTTCAGGCATTTCGCCACGTGATCATTCCGGTGATGTGGCCGGGGGTGGTCACGACCGGGCTGTTCAGTTTCTTGTTGGCTTACAACGATTTTGCCGTCACCGGTATGCTGCTAAGCCAGGACAATCAGACCATGATTCCGAAGATCGCCAGCTTCCTTGGCACAACTCAGGTAGAGGGCAATGTGATGTTTGCCGTTGCCGCTGTGGTGTCTGCCATGGTGCCTCTGTTCTTCTTAGTGCTTTTCTTCCAGCGTCAGATCGTTTCCGGGCTGACCGCTGGCGCAGTGAAAGGCTAACGTTCCATACCCAAGTGACCTCAAGATTCAGGTTATATAAGGAAAATTCATGTCATCAGACACTCAAAATGCCAAGCAGGTTGTCTTGGCATTTTTCAAAGAGCTAGACAGCGCCAGCCCAGAAAATGTGGAGGAAGTGCTGGCGCGCCACACCTCAGAACATTACCAATGGCGAGGGTGTCATCCATTTAATGAAATCAACTCGCTGAATGACTTGAGCACGTCATTCTGGCAGCCATTGAAGCAATCCCTAAAACGTATTCAGCGCCGACAAGACGTGCTAATGGCGGCACAAAACAGTTTGTCCGATGACCCCTCTGTTTGGGTGGTGTCCATGGGGCACTTAATGGGGCTTTTGGATCAAAACTGGCTCGGTATTCCAGCGACTCATAAGATGGCATTTTTGCGCTACTGCGAGTTTCATGAAGTCTCGAATGGCAAAATTCAGCAAACCGCGATGTTCTTTGACATTCCTCATCTGATGGTTCAGGCGGGAGTAAACCCGTTTCCGCCACAAACGGGGGCATTTATGGTGCAACCCGGTCCTATGACCCATAACGGTGTGATGATTGATGATCAGCCATCGGAGGAAAGTGATAAAACACTGGCACTCATTAACAGCATGATCAGTGATATTGGTAACTGGAAAAATGCGCTGTCTCTGGAGGAAGAACTGGCACTGACGTGGCACGACGACATGATATGGTGGGGACCAGCCGGAATCGGAGCCAGCTACACCATCGAACGTTATGCTAAACAGCACTCCGGTCCTTTTCGTGAGGCGTTTGATGACCGAATCTTCAACGGGCATATTTGCCGTTTAGCCGAAGGGGAATTCGGTGGTTTCTTTGGATGGCCAAATCTAACGCTAACGCCAAAAGGCGGCTTTATGGGCATGCCCGCCTTCAATAAGCCTGTCGATATGCGAGTGATCGACATCTACCGACGTGATGGCGACAAACTGGCTGAAAACTGGATTTTCGTCGACCTGCTGCATTTCTGGCATCAACAAGGGCTGGATGTTCTTGGTCGGCTAAATGCAGGAGCAGAATGAATAGAATAGTTTAGTTAACCAAGCCAGCGAAATGCTGGCTTCATACCCAAGTGACCTCAAGATACTCGGTTCAGCGAGAATTAACTGGCTTTCAGACAAGACACCGGTTTGAAGATCTAGTGGCTCTAAATCAAAAATCGGTAACGCAGTATGAAAGTCAGTTAAACTCGCCCTTGGGAGCCCATATTCTGTCCCATTTCATCGTCAAAGAACTTGGAAAGGACCAGTCATTCCGCTGCGTTCCTGATTTTGGTATAAAGAGGCTTGAACTGAAACAGAATATGAGGCTCTGAATCCTGCATCTTGAGGTCACTTGGGTATATACTTTCTCTTTCCAAAAACACCCCTTAAATAAATTTATTATTTGGCTTATTAAATACACAGTATAAAAATGGTTAATTGGTAGTTTTAATATTCTGTATTAATAATGCGTTGAAATGAAATTTTTCTAAAAAATAAAATATATAAACCTTCAGAATAAAGTCAACATTTATCTATGTATCAAAAAAGAATCATTTTATAAAATAGTTATGAGATCAATTTCAAATATTAAATGGGAAATAATCTCAATTGAGAAACATTAGAAACTAATAAATTATCAATCACTCAAATAAAAGGTCATACAACATGCCTGTGCACTAAACGTAGAATTTAGCGAGAGTAATTTCAAAACCTTCTACCAAATGACCACATAAACCTTTAAAAACAATTTCTTATACAAACCTCAAGTCATCAACCACAATTTAAAAATAGAAGTAAAATCACATTAAGAAACCACTATCAAATTGAAATTCAACTTTGCACTGTGACTTCAATTCCATACAAAAATACCGTTAGTGACAATACTCACAATTAACTAAATAGAATTTTTAATTTAAACGCCACTCCCCTATTTAAATAACCACAAAATTTAAAAGTCGATAATTAATATCTGACTTTCAATTAGTATTTATTAAATTAAATCAAACTTAATTGTTTACTTTAAAGCTAACCAAAAAATAAGGGAAACTCATTTCATATAGTAAGAATAAACATAATAGTCACTTTGCATTTTTAATAGCACCAAGAAAAAAGCACACCAGACTGACGCCAGTGCAAGGGAAGGCGTCGGTCAGTGTATCGCTTGCAGTTAGTTAAGCTGTCTCTGCAGGCTTCGTTTAGAAAGTCAGGTACGACTTTCTGAGTAACAAGTCTATGTAGAAAGGAAATAATAAAATGAAAGGAAAAAACAGCCTGCTTACCGCGCTGTTCGTTACAGCCTTAGGCATGGCACAAGTCCAGGCTGCAGAACCAAGTGTGGAACCGAGAATAATTGGCGGGTCAACCGTCAACCATTCCACCGTGCCGTACCAAGTTGCGTTAGTCTCATCGGGGCGGCAATTTTGTGGCGGTACTCTGATTTCACCTCAGTGGGTACTGACCGCGGCACACTGTGTGGAACGATCATCCGCTGGCTCGGTGCAGATTCGAATTGGTGCATCAGACCTGAGAACGTCGCAAGGGGAAACACATCAGGTTTCGAGAATTTATGTCCACGAAAACTGGACAGGTAGTCTGGCAAACGGAAACGATATTGCATTGCTTCGATTGTCCAGCAACGTAAGTTCCGCTTATACACCAGCGAAACTACCAACTCCTCAAATCAAAGCCAGCCTGGCTGCTCCGGGTCAGAGCCTGAAAGTATCTGGTTGGGGCAGAACTAGCCGCAATTCCAACGCCGGAAGCCCGGTACTGAAGGCGACGAACCTGGAAGTGGTGACCAATTCTGAATGTACCAGCCTGATGAACGGCATTTCCGTATCTGGCGCTTACATATGTGGTTACGACCGTTCGTCTACCTCATGTAACGGCGACAGTGGCGGTCCTTGGGTTGCCCGTTCTGGCAGCGACTACTATGTTTTCGGTGCGGTGAGCTGGGGGCTGGAAAACTGTACATCAGCAACCGCCTTTACCGACGTGACGGATTACGTTTCCTGGATCACCCAGAAATCAGGAATCACACCTGATGGCGGTGGTACAACACCTCCTCCACCACCGCCGCCAGCGGATGAGTGTGCTGGTGTAGGTCAATGGGATCCGTACAAGTTCTACTATGTAGGCGATCGCGCTGTAGTGAATGGCTTCCTGTTCGAGTCTAACTACAACCAGTGGGGCTACAACCCATACTACGATTACTGGGGAATCTGGTCGTTTATTAAGACCTGTAACTAATAGCCAGTAAACTATACCGGGCATCTCAGATGCCCGGCTTTTACATTTTTGGCATACCTCCAAATTTGGGCAGCTCATCTGGCATGTGATCCCAGGAAGCGCCGCTGTCGGAATAAACCACCATACTTGGCTGGAATTGTTCAAGGTCGTCTAAACTGCCCGCTCGAATAAACTCCATCTCCTGCATACCAGAGTTTTCCGCATAAATGTGACTCCCACACTTTGGACAAAACCCTCTACGGATCATGTTTCCACTATCTGCTTCTTTCTCGTGAAAAGCCATTTCCCCGTAAAACGTAATACTTCCTCTTGGTACTGCGATGTTAGACATGTGGCCAGAGCCACTGATTTTCTGACAGTCCTTGCATTGACAATGACCGCCCATAATTGCTTCTGAATTGCATTCATAGCGAACATGTCCACATAGACACTGCCCTGTTAATTTGCTCATGACACCTCTCCTTGTTTGTTCATGTGAACGGCTGGCTCAGTTACTTACGAAATTGAAGTATCTTTAACACTAAATAAGTCACTTCAATTTTGCAAGTAACTTTTTTATACTCCGAAGAACACATAATTTATGCAAGGAGGCACCTTTTGAGTAACACTAGTTCGAGTAGCGAACCTGCATTTTTGCGTTCTGGATGCCCGATTGTTAACGGGTTAGATATCTTCGGTGACAAGTGGACACTTGTGGTTCTGAGGGACTTGCACTGCGGTAAAAAGACTTATGGTGAACTGGCTGATTCACCAGAACATATCCCGACAAACCGACTGGCAGAGAGACTAAAAAAACTGGAGTCAGAAGGGCTTATCACCAAAGAGCTTTATCAGGAACGTCCAAAACGCTACCAATATTTGCTTACAGACAAAGGCATGGAAATATTGCCGATCCTTCAAGCCATTTCTCGCTGGAGTAACAAGCATATCGATGGAACCTGGATTCCTCCTCAATGGTTCATGGATAAAGAGATCCCTCCTAAATAAGAAGTTTAAATTCTAATTCAAATACCTGAATCCAATGCCTGACTCCGTCAGGCATTTTTTATTTTTCAAAGAGTTAGATTCGCCCAAGATCCTCACTTTTCCGTCCCAACACTGCTATTAACATTTTTGTTACTTGAGTCACATCATTTGATGGGTGGTTAATTTATGATCATTTCTATTATAGATATTACTATTATAGAAATTAAATATGATTAAAGAGTCTGCTTCAGAGCCAAGAAGCTTAAAAATAGAGAATCTCGATTCGGATTTAGTTGTTGTCGGAGGAGGACTGTCTGGTCTTTGTGCTGCCATCGCTGCTGCCAGAAACGGGCTTAAGGTTGTTCTGATTCAGGACAGGCCGGTATTGGGCGGAAACGCCTCAAGCGAGGTTCGCCTTTGGGTATTGGGGGCGACATCTCATGGTGGAAACAACAATCGTTGGGCTCGCGAAGGTGGGATCATTAACGAGCTTCTGCTTGAAAATCAGTTCCGAAATCCGGGCGGCAACCCGGTGATCTTCGACTCTATTCTGCAAGATTGGGCTGACAGAGAAGACAACCTGACGCTTTTGGTGAATACCGTGGTGTTTCACTGCGAAAGTTCCGATAACCAGATCCGCAAAGTGCACGGATTTAACTCTCAAAACAGCACCATGTATCACGTTACAGGTTCACTGTTTGCCGATTCAAGCGGTGACGGAATTTTGGTCCACTTGTCTGGCGCTGCGTATCGAATGGGCGCAGAGCAGGCAGAAGAGTTTGATGAGCCCATGGCTCCCGGCGAAGACTATGGCAAGCTGCTGGGTCATTCGTTGTATTTCTACTCCAAAGACGTTGGTCACCCTGTCGACTATGTGGCACCGGAACTTGCTCTTAAAGACGTTCCCGCACTAATCCCCCGTTATCGCAGCTTCAAAACATCAGAGCATGGCTGCTCACTTTGGTGGATTGAGTGGGGTGGAAGACTTGATACCATTCATCAGTCCGAAGAGATCAAAATTGAGCTTCAGAAGATCGTCTACGGCGTCTGGAACTACATTAAAAATTCTGGCGAGTTTCCTGAAGCCAGAAACCTTGCGCTGGAGTGGGTCGGAACCATACCCGGAAAACGGGAAAGCCGACGCGGCGAAGGTGCCTACATGCTGACGCAAAAAGACATTGTTCAGCAAATTCCGCACTCAGACTCTGTATCTCATGGTGGCTGGTCGATTGATCTTCACCCTGCTGACGGCATTTACGGTCAGGAGCAAGGTTGCAACCAATACCACGCAAAGGGCATCTACGGCATCCCATTCCGCTGTATGTATAGCCAAAACATTCGTAACTTATTCCTCAATGGTCGGTTACTTTCTGCGTCACACGTTGCATTTGGCAGTACTAGAGTGATGGCCACTTCATCGGCGGTTGGGCAGGCAATCGGCACAGCCGCAGCCGTTTGTAAAAAACACAATGCCCTACCGCATGAGCTCCCTGATTCTGAGCTGATGCATATCCTGAAAAATCAGCTCTCAGCAGACGGGCATTATGTACCGAATTTCGATGCGTTAAGTCACGATAATCTGGTCTCTGACGCGAAGATTACGGTCAGTTCCGAATACCGGCTGACGGGCTTTGAGCACTCCGGTGGTTGGAAGCCACTCAATGAGAGTTACGGTCAGCTTTTGCCTGTCACCAATTCGGGAGATCATCTTATTACTGTGCCCTGCATTGCCAGTGAACCCACCGAATTGACCATTGAGATTCGGGTAGCCGAGAAGCCAAGTAATCACACCCCAGAAAGAGTGGTTGCCGAGCACAAACACACGCTGACTTCTGGTGAACAGCTGATAAGCATTCCTCTGCAGGGTGAGTTTGCCAGCCAGTACCAATTCGTCTGCTTCAAGAAAAACCCATTAGTGTCTATAGGGCTAAGTCAGGATTTCGCCGCCGGGATTCTTAGCGTTAAGCAAGGTGGGCTTGAAAAAGTCAGTACTAAAGCAAAACAGGACGCACCTGAAGGGTTAGGTGTCGACAGTTTTGAGTTCTGGGTTCCGGAGCGACGACCAAAGGGTCAAAACATAGCCTTTCAGTCGGCAACTTCTCTGCACTCGTTTTCGAAACAGTCTTTAACCAAAGGGGCGTTAAGACCGACAGCATTGCCCAACGTCTGGATGGCGAAACCGAGCGACCCATATCCGAATATTACGCTGGAATGGGACAAACCCGTAACAGCGAAAACTCTGACGCTGTACCTGGACTGCGATTACGACCATCCGCTGGAGAGCGTGCAATACCGCCATCACGACCGGGTCATGCCCCTTCTGGCTCACCAGATTCGGTGCTTTGTAAATGGTCAGCTTTATCGACAGATCCACGACAACCGAATGGGTGTAATCCGGATGGAGCTCAACCCTGAAAAGCCGTTAGAGAAGCTGGGGCTTTCACTCAGAAACTCTCAGGGAGCACCGGTTGCGGTTTTTGGTATTCGTGTAGATGAATAACCTTCTAGGCTAAAAAGAACAGAAATTAAAAAGGTGGAATTAGGATGACAACGTATCTTGTGACAGGTGCTTCAGGTCGGATTGGATCGGTGCTCGCACAGCAGCTTCTGGATTCAGGCAATCAAGTCATAGGGCTGGATTTGCAGGAAAGCCGCTTAGAGGCGGAGCAATACACTCACATTCAGACAGATTTCAGTGACCCAGAGTTATTGAATCAGTCGATGGAGGGCGTTGAAATTGTTCTTCATATCGGGGCGTTTATGTCGTGGCGGAAACAGGACAACAGTGCCATGTATCAGGCGAATGTTACTGCCACGCAGATGTTGCTTGAAGCTGCCAGTCAAAAGAACACCATCAAGCGTTTTGTGTTTGCCAGTACCGGAGAAGTCTACCCGGAAATCAACGCAAAGTTCTTGCCGATCACCGAAGATCACCCTCGCAATCCCAGCTCTTTCTATGGATTGACCAAGAAGTTAGGCGAAGATCTGGTGGCGTTCTACCAGCAACAGGGGCTGGAAACCTGTGTCCTTCGTTTCCCTCATACTCAGTCGGCTGACGAGCTTATCGACCCCAACTCTTTCTTTTCGGGTGCCCGTTTCTTCCTGAGTGGGAAGATCAGGCAACTGGAATTCTTCGGAAATCAGAAGGTCGCAGACAAGCTGAAACCTTTGGCAGACAAAGGGGAGCAAATCATCATTCAGCATGGCGAGGAAGACAACAAACCTTACATGATGCACATCTCTGACGTGCGAGATACAGCGGCGGGCGTCTTGCTGGCAGCCACTCACGAAAACGCGGCGAATCAGGTGTTCAATCTGGAACCGGATGATGTGGTCGAGTTTGACAAGGATGTGCCTCAAATCGCTGACCAGCTTGGGTTACCGGTAACCAATGTCTACATGCCCGGTAAAGCGATTCGCTACGTGACCAGTAATAAAAAAATCAAGCAGATGTTGGGCTACCAACCCCAATACAGCTTTAGCGCGATGCTCAAAGAAGTTGCGCAGAACAAATAACAATAAGTTGAAAACAAACCTTTCAGAAATAACCGATAGTGAAACAAGGAGAATTTGAAACTACTCGTTTGAAATCCATAACGTTTACCGCTCTCAACAGGGTCTGCTGACCTTTATGCAGGTAAACCTAATAGGCATATCGTGTTCACAACGATTAAGGAAGATTATGAATATGAAATCCACACTACTGGGCGGAGTTTTAGCATTATCAGCAGCCTTTTCTGCTGCCGCTGAAACGTTCGTTCTTGTTAACGCCGACTCCATTGGCTCGCCAATGGACGAGATGAACAAACACTTTGCTGAGCTGGTTGAACAGCGTTCCGACGGCAAAATCAAAGTTAATTACATTACAGGTACACAATTAGGGACACCACCGCAGGTGATGGATCAGATTGCCTCTGGTTCTGTCGATGCGTTGGGAACCGCTGCAGCGTGGCTGTCTTCGTATGCTCCCGATACTCAGATCCTGACCTGGGGCTTCACGTTCCGCGACGGTCAGCATATGTTCGACTTCTTCGATAGCGAGCTGTTTCAGGGACTAACAGAAGAAATGCGCACAGAAGATCGCATCCGTGTCCTTTCTGCCGGTCCTACTGAGCCTCGTATCGCTTACCTTGTGAAACCACTTGGTAAAGATGGAGCATTCACAGGCAGAAAGATGCGTATCCCGCAAATCCAGTCATACCTTGAGCTATGGGGAGCATTAGGTGCTCAGCCAACTCAGGTGGCATGGGGCGAGGTGTACCTGGCTATGAGTACCGGCATTGTCGACGGAGCGGAAGGTCCCCCAACTGCGGCTGTTGCTCAGCGTTTTCATGAAGTCGCTCCTAACATCTACCTGACTAACCACGTCTGGGCAACATCGACCATCGTCTTTAATGAGGACAAGTTCAACAGCATGTCTGCAGAGCACCAGAAGCTTCTGGTTCAGGCTGCCAAGGACGCGTCCAGATGGGCATACGATGATGCGACTAACCGCCGAGAGCAGGTGCTTTCTAAGATGAAGGCAGCTGGTGCCACCATCAATGAATACGACTCAGCTCCTCTGCGCGAAGCGGCACTAAAAGCCGTTGGCAAGGTGGAAGATCAGGGTTTGTGGAAAAAAGGCTTATTTGAAGCGGTACAGAAACTATAACTACAAAGGGCACGCTTCTTCTTACCTAACTGAGCGTGCCCGTACCCATGCATTTCACAGGAGTTTCGAATGCAAAAATTCTTTAAGTCCTTGATTAGCTGGCAGGGCAAAATTGAAATGGCTGTGTGCATGTTTCTGACCCTTGCTATTGTTGCCACCATTGCTTATCAAATTATTGCCCGTTTTTTCTTTAACGCGCCGATTGCCTGGATGGAAGAAGCCGTCACCATCATGTTCATTCTGCTGACGCTGCTATCCGCTGCGGTTGCGACTAAAGAGAAAAGGCACATCATTGTCGATTTATTCCCCAAAGGGGAGATTGCTCGCGCGCTCAGTATCATCATGTCGATCATTACTGTGGTCACTCTGATTACTCTGCTGTTTCACATCAGCCCAATCATTAAAACCGAGCTGCGCCGCAGTACTATTTCACTGCCGATGAACTTTCCAATTGCGTTCTACAATTCGGTCCCTTTGATCTACTGCTTCGTCTCCATCTGCATGTCCATCACTTATGACGTTATGTTTGAACGCAAAGCGGATCAGGAGGCATTGGTTTAACTATGGAAGCACTTCTACTTTTAGCGATTCTGTTCGGGTTGATATTCCTTCGCATGCCCGTTCCCTTTGCGATGCTAACCGCCGCCGTCGTGTTCATTCTTATCCAGAAATGGACAGGTGGTATGCCACTGTTTTCGGCTGCTGGTCTCAAAATCATCCCGCAGCGCATTCCGCCCTCTCTGGAAAGTTTTCCGTTGCTTGCCATTCCACTGTTCGTACTGGCAGGTAACCTGTTAAATGTGTCGGGCATTACCGACCGCATCTTCGCCTTTGCTCGTGCGTTGGTGGAGCATATCCATGGTGGTCTGGCGCATGTGAACATTCTCGCCTCGATTGTATTTTCCGGCATGTCTGGTGTGGCTACGGCTGATGCCGCCGGGTTGGGCACCATTGAAATCAAAGCGATGAAAAAAGCGGGGTACGACAAAGCGTTCAGCGCGGCGGTCACGGCGACGTCGTCTATCATTGGTCCTATCATTCCGCCCAGCGTCATTATGGTGATATACGCGGTGCTTTCGGGCGAATCGATTGCCAAACTGTTCTTAGCCGGGATCATCCCAGGGCTGTTTCTGGGCGGTATTCTGATGTTGCTGATTTACTTCTTGTCGGTGACGGGTCGGGTTTATTCTCCGGTGAAACCCAGAGCCACGTTTAAGCACGTACTTTATACCGCGTGGAAAGCGCTGCCCGGTCTGCTCGCCCCCATCATTTTGATTGGCGGTCTGCTGACGGGTGTCGCAACACCAACAGAGCTAGGGGCTATCGTAACCATCTATGCGGTGGTACTCGGTTTATCCACTAAAGAGCTCACCTACAGCAATTTCATTAATGCATTAAGAGCAACGGTTTACACCATTGGTGCATTGGTATTTATTCTCGCCTGCGCAGCGCCAATTTCATGGCTGATCTCGGTACTGAATGTCCCAGCGACTCTTCAGCAAGCGTTGCTGGCTATTTCAGACAACCCTATCATTCTGCTTTTGATGATTAATGGCATGCTGCTGATTGCTGGTCTGCTGCTGGAAACCACCGCAATCTTACTGATTGGTGTCCCGACACTGTTGCCTTTGGTTGAAGCCATTGGAATGGACCCAACCCAGTTTGGCGTCATGATGATTTTTAACCTGTTGATTGGTGCGATTACCCCGCCATTTGGGGTGATCCTTTTCATTATGATGGACATCGCTAAGGTGAGTTATGGCGCATTAGTGCGGGCAATCATTCCGTTCTATCTGCCCATATTGATTACGCTGTTGATCATTACCTTTGTCCCGACCATTACACTGTTCCTTCCAGCATTGGTTACGGGTGGTTAGGGCTTGTTGAGGTCACTTGAGTATTAAGCCAAAGGAATGGCATGATTAGAAACAGAAGAAGACTTGCGAATATTCGTGAGCCTTCTTCCTGATTTTGAGGAGAAGTACTTTGTCGTCACAACCAAACCAAAGCTTAATTGATGGGATCCGCTGTTTTCAGGAACTGACCACCAGCGATACCCCACTTGGCAACAAAGAGCTGGCAGAACGTCTGAACATTAACGTCGTCCGAGTAAACCGATTACTCAGAACGCTAAAATCCATCGGCATGGCAGAGCAGAATGCGCAGAAGAAATACATGCCCGGCCCGGCTGTGCATTTGCTGGCAGCCCAAAGCTTCCATAGCTCGGTTTTGTTTCGCAGTGCCACCAGTGTTGCCATCCGAACCAATTACACGGATCGCACTCTGGCTATCGGAGTACTATGGAAAGATATGGTGGTCTATATGTACCACGCAAAGGCAGATCAAAGCCCAGCAGAAGGGTTAGGTGGATACCATATTTACCATGTGTCTCAGTCGTCCATTGGACAGGTACTGCTGGCGGATCTGGATGACGAAGAAATCGAATCCCGAATAGCCCACTGGACAGAACCTCAGAAAGCTCAGATTCAATCTCAGATAAAGCAGATCCGAGCCGATGGCTACATACTCCATCAGGATGAACAGCAGGCTGTGGTGAATATTGCCAGTTCATTTTCAATTGAAGGCGCTACCGCGGGCGTCGCTTTTACAGACTTTGAAGTTCCTTTCGCCAACCATCAGGAATACGTGGTTCAACTTAACGCCTTGATTGAAGAGATTAAAACTAACGCAAACTGTTAGGGTAGAAAAAAGCCCCTCCAGTGGAGGGGCAAGAGTTACCATCGCTTATAGTTATAGGTCTATGCCAGTAAAAGCGGTTCTGATAAAGCCGTTTGTTAGCCGAAATCGCCGTTCACGTAACCCTGCGTGCGATCATCTTTCGGTTGGCTGAAAATCACCTGAGTGTCATCGTGTTCAACCAGTTCACCCATCAGGAAGAAAGCGGTACGGTCTGAAATACGACGTGCCTGCTGCATGGAGTGCGTCACGATCACAATGGTGTAGTCCTGCTTCAGAGACTCCATCAGTTCTTCAATTTTGTGGGTGGCAATTGGGTCGAGTGCAGAAGTCGGTTCATCCATCAAAATCACATCGGGTTCCATTGCAATGGTACGTGCGATACACAGACGCTGCTGCTGACCACCAGACAAACCAAACGCGTGCGACTTCAGACGATCTTTCACCTCATCCCACAATGCTGCACCACGAAGTGATCTTTCAACCACAGTATCGATATGTTTCTTGTCTTTCACACCCTGAGCACGCAAACCATAAGCCACATTCTCGTAGATACTCATCGGGAATGGGTTCGGCTTCTGGAAAACCATGCCCACTTTAATGCGAAGATCCGCTACATCGATGTTGCCGTAGATGTTCTCGCCATCCATATCCAGCTTGCCTTCAATCTTCACGCCTTCGATTAGATCGTTCATACGATTTAGGCAACGCAGAAGGGTGGATTTACCACAACCCGAAGGACCGATTAATGCGGTCACCTGACGAGAAGGGATTGGCAGGTTAATGCTTTTCAGTGCCTGATTGCTGCCGTAGTAAAGGTCTAGATTTTCAATATCAAACTTGTTCATTTTTCTTGCTCTCAATTCTTAAATTCTGTGTCTGTCTGCTGTGGTGGAATTAATACGTTGCAGTGTTAAAGCGTTTTGCAATCAGTTTGGTGATCATGTTGATGACCAATACCACGACGATAAGGACAGTGGCTGTTCCATAAGCCTGATTCCATTCTTCAATGGTGAACAGCTCCGTTGTCAGCTTGTATAGGTGAACGGTTAACGTACGACCAGAATCCAACAAAGAATCCGGGATACGAGCAACCATGCCCGCTGTCAGGAAGACAGGAGCAGACTCACCAATGACACGACCAATACTAAGAATGACCGAGGTAAGAATACCTGGCATTGCACTTGGCAAAATCAAGCGCCAGATAGTGTAGATTTTCGATGCGCCAAGACCGTAAGAGCCTTCGCGGTAAGTTTGTGGCACCGCCATCAGTGCTTCTTCCGTTGTACGGATGATCACTGGCAGAATCAGAATACTCAGAGTTAGTGCACCCGAAAGAATCGAGAATCCTAAACCAAGAATTGCCACGAAAAACGTCATACCGAACAGACCGAAAATAATCGACGGAATCCCCGCCAGCGATTCGGTACAGAAACGGATGATTTTAACCAGCTTGCTACCGACTTTGGCGTATTCAGTCAGATAGATAGCGGTCATGATGCCCAATGGAGCAGCCACGGCGATGGAGGCGATAACCATATAGATGGTCGACACAATCATCGGGAAAATACCCTGCTCGTCGCCTGTGCGAGTGTAGTTGTCGGTAATGAATGCCCAATCAACGTGTTTTAAGCCATTGGACAAGATGTACCAGATGATCCAGAACAGAAACCCGACGGTTAACGCTGCCGAGATCCATACGAATGTATTGAGCACACCGTCTTTGAAATTGCGTGCCTGCTTCAGCTTCATTGCTTGATTATTATTCATGATTACTTCGCCTTCTCACGGTTCAGGTAAAGAAGCACAGCGTTCAACACCATGATGAATACCAGAAGCACAACACCCGTTGCGTAGAGTGCACTTGCGTGAACACCGCTTGCGTAAGACATTTCTATCGCGATGTTCGCCGTCAGGGTACGGGCTGAATCCAGAATGCCTTCAGGCATTGCTGGCGCGTTACCCATTACCATGATGATCGCCATGGTTTCACCCAGAGCGCGGGCAATCCCCAGAATCACGCCCGTCATGATCCCGGAGCGAGCGGCTGGAACAAGCAGTTTAAAGATGGTGTAGATTTTCGATGCACCCAGTGCCAGAGAACCTTCTTTGTAAGTTCTTGGGACGGCGCGAATCGAAGTTTCTGAAACCGTGATAACAGTAGGAAGAATCATCACGCCCAACACGATGATACCAGCAAGAATGGTGTTACCCGCAGGTACATTAAACACTTGCTGAATCAAAGGAACGATGATGACCAAGCCGAAGAAGCCGTAGACTACAGATGGAATACCAGCCAAAAGCTCGACCGCAGGGCGGATGATATCTGCCAAGCGTTTCGGTGCAATTTCCGCAATAAAAATCGCGGTGAGAACACCAATAGGAACACCGACAGTCACGGCTCCAAAGGTCGATACTACCGATGCAACAATCATGGTTGCGACACCGTATAGCGCTGGAGGTAGCCAGTCTTGCCCGGTTACGATGCCTGTTACGCCTGCTTCCTGAAACGCAGGGATACTTTCAGCAAAGATGAAGTAAGCAATGGTGGCAAGAGAAACAATACCGATAATGGCACTGCTAAGAAACAAAGAGTGGAAAATGCGTTCACGCCAGTCAACACGCTTTTGTCTGCGAAGCTGACGCGGTTTTGATGCATTTTCGCCATTCATAGACTTTTCACTATTAATCGCGATGGTCATAAAAAATACTCATATTCGAAAGTTTCGAAATGGAAAACGCTCAGCCCTCGCGGGCTGAGCAAAGTGTTCGTACAGCTTTAATTAGTTAACTGTGATGTAGCCTTTCTTCGCTACCAGAGATTGCGCTTCAGCAGCAACCATCCAGTCTAGGAATTTCTGAGTTTCCGCTGATGGTTTGCCTTCTTTGTATAGAACAAGGAATGGACGAGCGACTTTGTAAGAACCGTTCTTCACGTTGTCGACTGTTGCCGCTGTGCCATCGATAGCCAGAGCCTGAACAGAAGAATCAACCGTACCTAGAGAGATGTAACCGATAGCAAATGGGTTGCTTGCAACCATGGTTTTCAGTGCACCGTTGCCGTTTGCAACCTGAGCGCGCTGAGAGATTGCCGATACTTTCTTACCTGCAATTTTCTTTTTCAGTTTCATGATGTCTTCGAATGCACCACGAGTACCAGACGCCGTGTCACGAGTGATAGCAACGATTGGCTTGTTAGCACCGCCAACCTGGCTCCAGTTTGTTACTTCGCCTTTGTAGATAGCCGTTACCTGAGCGGCTGTCAGTTCTTTCACACCGTTTTTCGGGTTAACAACAACTGCGATACCGTCGCGAGCAACAACCACTTCTTTCAGTGCTGGCTCTTTTTCAGAATCTTTCAGGTTACGAGAAGACATGCCCAGGTCTGCACTGCCGTTCTTCGCCGCTTTAACGCCAGCAGAAGAACCAGGACCTTGAACTTCAATGAAGACGTTTCCGTTCGTTTTCATGTAAGTTTCAGAGAATACTTCCATCAGTGGAGTAACGCTGCTAGAACCAACAGCAGAGATAGTTTCTTTAGCTAGAACTGGATTTACTGTTAGTGTGCCTAGTAGAGCCAATGCACCGATTACTGTTTTTTTCATCACAATTTCCTTAAGTGGCATTCATCGCCGTTGTGTTTCACTTGAACGCTGCTCACTTTAGGAAGAATATGTGACAGTTGTGTTTCACTAGTTTGAACCCTACATGACAAAGTGTAATATTTGAGAATAACGACATTCTTAGCTTCTGATGAAACAAGATCTTTGCGACCTAACTTACTGAATTTAAATATTAATTAACCCTTCAACTTACTAATTAAGTTATTGCATCAATACCTTTTATATCCATATATAGCCAAGTAACCCCAAGGTGCTTGATTCAATGACCTATTTACAAAAAAGAGAGAAACTGGCTTTCATGCAAGACATCGATTTGAAGATCCAGTAGTTCTAAATCGCCTTTGAAGTTTTCATTTTTTAAACGAACACTGTATGTAAAAAAGAAAAACTGAAGGAGCCAACCAACCTCTATTTTAATTACAATCCGTTTGAATAGGATAATAATTCATCAATATTATTCAGGAAAATATATTTTAGATGAGTCTAAATAAGTTATTTCCAAATAATCACGATGAGCTAATCTGGAATCATTTTTAGAATGGGAATCACAAACTGCATTCAGTAATAAAGATATAATTCTAACCCTCGTCCAAATAGTGACAAATATTGTTCTCCACATAATTCATCAGTTTATTCAATCTTAAGTGACTCAATAAAAATAGACTCAATATAACTACGTGTTTCGTTAAGTTGGTAAAATGGATAGATTTTTAAAAATTAAGGCATTCGTTACCGTTGTCAATGCCAACAGTTTCTCCCTCGCTGCTGAGCAACTTTCAGTATCGATATCAACGGTGAGTAAACGCGTACAGTATCTTGAAAAGGAAGTGGGATACCAACTGCTCAATCGAAAAGGAAATAAAATTTCGCTCACCAATAAGGGCGTCGACTTCTACCAGAAAGCCAGAGATCTTCTCCATGGTTATCATGAATTGATGACCCCTAGCCAGGACAGCGTAATGAAAGGCAATGTCCGTTTAGGCTTGCCTCGTCGCTTTGGTGAAGACGTTGTGTTCCCGGTATTGCTGAAATTTATTAACTTGTACCCCGACATTCAGTTGGACGTCAGTTTAAACGACACACGCGAGTCCATTTCTCGTATGGGCTACGACTTAGTACTGCGTATTGGAAAAGTCACCGAGCAGGACGTGGTGTCTGTGAAACTTGGCAGCATACCAAGAATGCTGGTTGCGCCCAGTACTTTGGTTCCGGAAGAACAAAAAAACAACCTCGATTACATCAGTAAAATACCGATCGTTTTAAACGTTGCGTCTAAATTTTCTCTATATAAAAACTTCATGGAAAATAACGTCTGTTCAGATCAGGTGATATTAAAAGTGAACTCCGACAGATGCGCAATTAACGCCATATCTTCATTGAATGCTATGACAATTCTTCCTTATTTTAATATTCGTGAGAAAGTAAACAACGGCGAATTAACCGTATTATTGCCGCATAAAAAATTACCCTCACTGGATGTCAGTTTAATATTTCCTAGCAGACAGTTACTCACTACACCGACCCGAACCATTATTGATTTTTTAAAAAGTCACGTAGAAGAAATATTTCCAAAACAAGAAACAGGCGATAAGCCAATTGTTGATAAGCTTGTGACAGAAGACATGTAGATAAAAGCAAAAATGACCTGAGGCGAAGTCACTTCAGGTCATTTGAGATTCAAAATATTTCAATTTTACATAGTCAAAGGCGCTGCCAGCGACATGGTAATATTTGAAACCGTGTTATCGTCGGAATGCTTATCGATAGACTCGACTTTCAGCCCCAGCTGAGAACCGGCGGTACGCATTCGAGCCATGCGGCTATTCACTGGCTGACTGCAATTCGCAAGTGTAGCAATCTCTTCTGGAGTCAAACGAATAGAAGCTCCGGCAGTTATGTTGTACTGGCTGCCATCCACGGTCGTAAACTTGCCAGACATCGGTGCGCCATATTTACGTTTTGCCACGTTACCAATTGCCCAGTTCAGGTTCGACTGGCCAAATTCATCTCGCATCCAGTGCCAATCCCAGCCACTGTAGCCTCCAATGTAAGAGAACTTATACTCATCTGCGATTTGTTGTGGACCGTTAAGACCATTGGTGTGACCAAACGTGTGAGTAATATACGGGCGATCGGTTGGGTGATCAGATCGTGCATTACCACCCCAGCGAAGGAAACCTTCGTAGTCAATGTTATAGCTGAGGTAGGCGAATGAGTTATACGGAATGTCTGCTTTCTGCTTAAACAGGGTCAGAGTAATGTAGCGCTTACTCATCTCAGGAACCTGAGCTCGGTACTGCGCTTTTTGGTCAATGGAAGTCGAATCGCCATTGGTTTCATTCCAACCCTGGCTAGCATTAAACTCCACTTTTACCTCTGATGATGCTCCACCAATCAGTGGCACGCCTACTTCATACTTGTTGGTCACACTTAAAGACTGGCCAAAAGAGAAGTTGTCGGTTTTTGACCAACTGGTCGTTTCACTGTAACCAATATCGACAGGAGCGGTATCTTCGGTATTCCCGCAGTTATAGACCATCGCATTAACCGTGGCGAGCGCTTCCCTGTCGTACACTTCTGGCTCGCCCAGAATCAAGTCTGCAGGGTTTGTTACCAGTTTGACGTCTTTCACTTTCATTTTTAAGCGTTTATGCGCCCAGTATCCGTCGGCGTGCGGGTCATTGCTGTTGTAGCGAGCGTTAATGGAATACGTTTTCGAATCAATTCGCTTCACTTCCATATCTTCGCCAATGAAACCAGAATTGGTGCCACCAGCCCATCCAAATCCCATGTAGTGCCCAAGATAGGCAAGAGGTTTGTAAAAATCCGGGTCATTAAAGACTTGGTACTGAAGCGCTTCCGCGTTCCCGCCATCCGCGTATTCTTTGTTGGTGTAGTTAGGCAGGCTTGGTAGCTGGCTATTATTGGCAGTCGTGGTGACGCTGTTCGCTGCTGCGTCTGCAGACGCTCCCGCTACGGCAAGAGTTGGCACTAGAACGATTGCGATGCTTGCAGCCAAGGTACGTAGAGCAAAAGGTGTTTTTTCCATTGTTATCTCCTTCGTGTTTGCAAATTCATTCTTATGCATCACATCAGGGGATTGAATATCTATGGAATAAAACCGGGTTTTCGTAAATAGAAATTGCCTTTTGATATTAAAATCAATATCAGACCAAAACGTAACCTATTGTTTATCCGACTCTCCTTTCCCAAAGTTCAGATATTCGATACACAAATCATGAAAGCCCTTAGCCTGCGGTGAAATCGTGCGTTCAGACAGCCGAAAAATACCAATCTCACGCTGCAAAGGAGGGTCTATAAGGGGGATCCACACCAGCCGCGTTTCATTGGTTGGAAATGCAAGCTTTGGAAGCGTTGTCACGCCAATGCCTAACTCTAAGACAGAAAACAAAGACGTGATGTTTTCTACTGAATACAGCGCTTTTTGGCTGAGCACCCTTGCTGGGGTCGATTCAAGCAAAGTACAGGTGCCATTACGGATAAAGGGTTGCTGCAACAAAGTTTCCCAGGCAATACCATCCATATTGGAGGCAATTGGATTGTCTTTCAGACACACCACGCCAATAGGGTCTGAAATCAGAGGGGTGAAATCCATAGATTCATCATCCAGATGCATGCAGTTACCCAGCGCCAGATCCACTTCTCCTGACATCAGTCTGGCTTCCACTCCAGTCGCGTTATCGTCGATTAAGCTGACTTCCACATCGGGAAAACGTTCGCAGAACGCCGCTAGCACACTCGGGATCAATTTGGCGGCTACCGACGGCACACTAGCGATACGAACCCGACCCTGCTGCCCAGCGGCTGCGGCACGCAAGTCGTTGTCTAACGCATGGTAGACGTTGAGAAACTGCGTGATCTTAGGAACACAAATTTCACCAAACGGAGTCAGTGTCGACTTGTTCCCGCTTTCAAACAAAGGCTGACCAAGTGTTCGCTCCAGCTCTTTGATTGACGTGGACAGTGCAGCCTGAGATCGGTTGGCACGCTGGGAGGCAGCCCTGAAACCGCCCTCTTCCACCACGTACGAAAAATGCATCAATTGTTGCAGTTTAATGTTCATCTTTGCCCTCTAACGCCTTTCCCTGTCTGGTTTTTTCTCTATTGATAAATTTTATTTATCAAATGTAAAAAATTTACCGTTAGATTTATCACTTGTCAAAGTGCAATATTTAACCAAAGAGAAACACTTCCATTACATCTTGGATTCGAAACGTGAATACACAAACCGCAAAACACCCAGTAAAAACCGAGCTATTTGCTTCTAAAGCCCCATTGGAATGGGCAGTCGTCGGCAACGGCACTTTATACACCGCTCAGATCCCCATCGACCACACGGGCGCTGTGGTTGAAGGAGGCATAGAGGCACAGACTCGCCAAACCTTCGCCAACCTTGCACACACACTCGAATGCGCTGGGGAGTCACTCGATTCGGTATTTCAGGTACTGATTTACGTGACTGACAGGGACTATTTACCGACGGTCAACCGCGTGTATGCCGAACAGTTCAATGCCCCGTTTCCAAATCGTGCAGCGATGGTAGTTGCTGGGTTGGCTCGTGAAGAAATGCTGGTGGAATTTGTGGTGTACGCGTCTGCCACCCACGGTCAATAACTCGAATTACAACAAGGATTCAACATGACAACTTCATTGCCCTACGAAAAAGCCCTGTATATTGGTGGAGAATGGCAATCGGGTGAAAGCACCATTGCCAACATCAACCCATCGGACATCAGCGAAACCATCGGAATATTCGCGCAAGCCAGTGAGCAACAAACTCAACAAGCGATTGCCGCCGCCAAGACCGCCCAGAAAGAATGGGAAAAAACACCCATGGAGCGCAAACAAGCAGTGCTGCAAGCCATTGGCGATGAGCTAATCGCTCGCTGCGACGAACTGGGTACGTTGCTCTCTCGTGAAGAAGGGAAGCCATTTGCAGAAGGTCGAGGAGAAATTTACCGCGCTGGTCAGTTTTTCCAGTATTTCGCGGCAGAAGTGCTACGCCAGATAGGCGACACTGCCGATTCAGTACGCCCGGGGGTTTCGGTTGAAGTTACACGTGAAGCCGTGGGTGTGGTTGCCATTATCTCCCCATGGAACTTCCCTACCGCAACGGCGGCCTGGAAAATCGCGCCTGCACTGGCGTTCGGGAATAGCGTCATCTGGAAACCCGCCAACCTTACTCCTGCTAGCGCCGTTGCCCTAACCGAAATCATTCATCGTCAAGGCTTACCTGCAGGAACCTTCAACTTAGTTCTAGGCAGCGGTTCGAAGGTGGGTAACACCCTGATTAATTCAAAAGAAATTAATGCGGTCAGCTTTACCGGTTCAGTGGAAACCGGTCGCAAAGTTGCTGCGGCTACAGCACCTAATTTTGTGCGCTGCCAGTTAGAAATGGGCAGCAAAAACGCGCTGGTCATTGCTGACGATGCCGACATTCAGACAGCCGTTGACGCGACAATTGCGGGTTCGTTCTCAGGGGCAGGCCAGAAGTGCACTGCTTCCTCTCGCTTGGTGGTGATGGACAGCATTCACGATCAGTACGTTGAGACGTTGATTAAACGCATGAGCGAATTAAAAGTCGGTCACGCCCTTGATGATGGGATCTTCATGGGTCCGGTGGTCGATGGAAACCAGCTTGAAGCCAACTTCACATGGTTAGAAAAAGCGCGCGCAAGCGGCGCTGAACTCGCCTTTGGTGGCGAGCGTTTAAGCCTGAAACACGAAGGCTACTACATGTCCCCAACTCTATTCTTAGATACAAAAAACCAGTGGGAAGTGAACCAGGAAGAAGTATTCGCACCGATGGCTAGCGTGATTCGAGCATCGGGCTTGGATGAAGCCATAGCCATCACCAACGATACTCGCTTTGGTCTGACTGGCGGCATCATTACCCGAAGCCTTCGCACCAGCGCGCTGTTCAAACAGCAGGCGCAAACGGGCTGTGTGATGGTGAACTTGCCAACCGCAGGAACCGATTACCACGTGCCGTTTGGCGGACGTAAAGAATCCAGCTTTGGTCCTCGTGAGCAGGGTCAGTACGCCAAAGAGTTTTATACCGTCGTTAAGACGGCTTACCAGCGTGCTTACTGATTCTCGCACGCGCAGCCAAATAGGAAACCACGGTATGTATCAGGAAAGGATAGTGATTGACGGCTTGCAGTACTGCAACTGGGACAGAGAGTATTTTCAGACTCTCAAAGCCAGCGGCATCACCGCCGTCCACGCCACTTTGGTGTACCACGAGAATACGCGTGAGACCCTCACACGATTTGCGGAATGGAATCGATTGTTCGAGCTCAACGCCGATCTCATTATGCCCGTTCACACCATGGCAGATGTCGAAAAAGCCAAGTCCTCTGGGAAAGTAGGGGTGCTTTTCGGCGCTCAGAACTGCTCTCCCATTGAAGACGAAATCGGCTTAATCGAAGTGATGAAGCGTCAGGGTTTGCTGATCATGCAACTCACTTATAACAATCAAAGCCTGCTCGCCACAGGGTGCTATGAACAACACGACCCGGGGATTACCCGATTTGGCAAGCAAGCCATCAAAGAAATGAACCGTGTAGGGATGATCATTGATATGTCGCACAGTGCTGAGCGTTCAACGCTGGAAGCCATCGACCTGTCTGAGCGCCCTATCTGCATCAGCCACGCTAACCCAAGCTTTGCGCACAAGGCACTGCGTAATAAATCCGATCACGTGATTCAGTCGCTGACTGAACGTGGTGGATTGCTCGGTTTCAGCCTGTACCCATTTCACCTACCTAATGGCAGTGACTGCACGCTGGACGATTTTTGCCAGATGATCGCCAAAACCGCTGATTTAGCAGGCGTTGACCACTTGGCTATCGGCTCAGATTTGTGCCTCAACCAGCCTCAATCGGTACTGGAATGGATGCGAAACGGTCGCTGGTCAAAAGCCATGGATTATGGTGAAGGGTCGGCAAGTAATGCAGGTTGGCCAGATGCATTGCCCTGGTTTGCGGGCAGTGAAGGAATGGAAAACATTTACAACGGATTAATGCGCCACGGGTTCACAGAGCCTGAGGCAGGAAAAATACTCGGAGACAACTGGTTTCAGTTTCTGAAAGAAGGACTAGAGCCAATGACGTAACCGGCTTCATGTCAGCCAGTGTCTATCTAACAAGGAACAGCCTGCCTACTCACAATAATCATAATGGCAGGTGTTAAATACACCTTTGCTGCGGCAAAGAAAACTTCTGGAGTCAGCATCATGTCTGATCTAACCAATAGCTTGAAAAACTCTGGGGCGGCTTCCGCACCTAAAGCTTCCAATCAAACCAGCCAAAACGCAACGGACGCGTTAGGTTTAAGCAATCCGGCACTGTGGTATAGCGGTGGTTTCATTGCGCTCTTTGTTATGCTTGCGCTTTTCGATGGCGAACTCTTGTCTACGGTGGTCAACGCTGGATTCGCCTGGTCGGTGAAAGTGTTCGGTCCCTACTGGCAACTCCTGCTCTTACTCACTTTTTTGATCGGTCTTGGCTTAGCGGCAGGTCGAACAGGCAAAGTGATTCTGGGCAACATCCCAAAGCCGGAAATGAACAGTTTCCGCTGGATGGCCATCATCTTCTGTACCCTGCTTGCCGGAGGCGGAGTATTTTGGGCAGCAGCGGAACCGATCGCGCACTTTGTCAGCCCTCCACCACTTTATGGTGCGCAGGAGAGCGTTCAGCAGACTGCGATTAACGCACTATCTCAATCCTTTATGCATTGGGGCTTCTTGGCTTGGGCAATTGTCGGTAGCCTAACGTCCATTGTGGTGATGCACCTGCATTACGACAAAGGTCTGCCACTGAAACCTCGCATTCTCCTCTACCCTGTACTTGGGGAGAGGGCATTAAAAGGGCAAACAGGCGCTTTGATTGATGCTTGCTGTATTGTCGCTGTAGCAGCGGGCACCATTGGCCCTATCGGCTTTCTGGGCTTGCAGGTCAGCTACGCCCTTAACGTTTTGTTCGAAATTCCTGATGGTTTCACAACCCAGTTGATCATCGTAATGTTTGCCATTGCACTGTATACCCTGTCAGCTATCAGTGGCTTGAATCGCGGCATGCAGATGCTCAGCCGTTTCAACGTGATCCTTGCTTGTGCCTTGATGGTTTACATCCTGCTGTTTGGTCCCACCAACTTTATTTTCAACGGTTACATTCAAGGCGTTGGCACCATGCTGGACAACTTCATTCCGATGGCAACCTACCGCGATGACGAAGGCTGGCTAAGCTGGTGGACGGTTTTCTTCTGGGGCTGGTTCCTGGGATACGGTCCGATGATGGCGATATTCATTGCACGCATTTCTCGTGGCAGAAGCATTCGCCAGATCATTTCCACTATCAGCATCGTAGCGCCACTGGTCACCTTCTTCTGGTTCACCATCGTCGGTGGTTCAGGACTGGCTTTTGAAATTGCTAATCCCGACAGTGTCAGTAAAGCATTTGAAGGGTTCAACTTGCCTGGTGCATTGCTCGCGGTAACACAGCAGTTACCTTTGCCGCTGTTTATATCAATTCTGTTTTTGGTTTTAACCACCATTTTCATCGTCACTACTGGCGACTCGATGACTTATACCATTAGCGTGGTGATCAGCGGTGAAACGGAACCAAATGCCATTATTCGCAGTTTTTGGGGAATCATGATGGGGGTGACGGCTTTAATCCTTATTTCCTTGGGGTCTGGCGGGATATCCGCCTTGCAGTCCTTCATTGTGATCACTGCCGTTCCCGTTTCTTTGATCTTGCTGCCTTCCTTGTGGAATGCCCCTCATATCGCGATGAAGCTAGCGAAAGAACAAGGTTTAAATTAGTCCAATAACTGGTGGGCTTCGCGCCCGCCAAATACTCTTATAACAATATGGTGGTGAGCAAAATGGATGCACATCGTTCTACACACTTTTCTGCCCTGTATCGTAAACCCGATATCGTCATGGCGCCTGACCGTTTAGGTGCCATGCATCAAACGCGGATCAGCTTTGTCAGGACGTTGATACGAAAAATGGCAAAACAGAAGTGGCGTATAAAGAGGCACTTATGGGAGCTTTGCCCACAAGGTTTTGGTCACGTCGTTTACCAGCTCAGGACGCCAGAAAATGTCTATCATTTAATGGTGTTCTGTACCGAAATTAAAAACGACGAGCGCAACGACCGAGTTATCGCCGAGAAATGGGATGTCACTTTTGCTTTAGTGCATGGAGACGTTTCACAAGTACTGTTAAACAGGCTTAGAGAAAACGTACCTTTGCAGGAAGCAGGTCGTAACCCTAACAACGTGTTGGTCTTGGCACGCGCCAATAAAAGCATGCGAGTGTTCGAACACGTTGTTTCACAGCTGGCAAGTGGCTTGCAGCCAGATCTGAATGAGTTGGCAGAGGTCGGTTACATTTTACGAACCACAGCAGTTTACGGGAACGGAAAATTCGGCATTGCTGATTTCAAACGGCTCGAAAATAACCCGGATTTTAAGCAGTCTTTCAGCGCTCAGATGTGTGCGGTTTACATGTTGCGAGAATTCAGCATCGACTGGGTGCACTATCTGGCTAAGTTACAGGGCGGAGATAAGTTCGTAGAGCTTGAGCGCTCTCTTCAACGCTACCTCGGGGTTGGGAATGCAACAGGTCTGGGCATGGCTCCATACCTGATTAACCACCCATGTATTGTCGACCAATGGTTAACCGCGAGAGAGTCTGCTCTGGCGGAAGTATTGTGTCAGACACCTGATTCTAAAAGTAAGAAACAGCTCATTCGATTACTGAACAAAGCCATTTGCCACTTAGAGCAAGTTGTCACAATTGATGTGCTTCAGCATGACATGAACACCACAGCAGCTCAGGAACTCAGAAAGCTTATCTTCAGTATCGATTCCCCCTCTGTCAGCAATCAGAGCTGGGGACAATTTCTTGAAGACAGCAGTCATCTTAGTCTCGAAGCTCAAGAGTGCTTAATTAGCTGTCTGATGGAGATTTACCCAGAAAAAGTCGATGTATTTCAAGACCACATGAATTGCGACGAGTCTTTGAATCTGGAGGGAGGAAAAACCGTTCAGCAGTTTATTGATCTTCTGAAAACACGCTATCGATGGGCGATTGACCCTGACTACTCGCAACGCAATAACAATTACTGGTTTTGGTATCGGTCGCAAGACAAGGAAGAACCGAGACTCGGTATTCGAGGTGAAGAACCAGGTCAGGAAAAAGAACTGCCGCTTGATATAGGAAGGCAAGTAAACAAACTCTACCACGCCTTAGAGTCGGAAAACCCAAACATCTCGATGGCGGAGTTTTCACTTAAGCACCCCGAGTACCGCATGGTTGCCCGCCGAGTTTGCACGTTAGGGAAAAAAGTGATGGGTGATATTCAAATGAATGTGTTGCACAAGGACGCATTACCGATGCACTTGCTGCGCTGCAAATTAGCGATATTTGGCGCTACCAAGTTTGACCCGAGATCCGATCGCTGGGTAAGAGTCACCTTTTTCCAAGGCGCACCACTTACTGATGAAATTAGCGAAGATGAATGGATTTTCCCGACTTTGCCGTCGCTCTGCTTAAGTACAGAAGGTGAAGACTTATGATCGTTTCTCATAACGAACTGGCAACGACCGTCACCAAAGCATTTCTGGGAATGCGGAAAAACTGTGGCGAAGCCGATATCATTGCCAACATGGTCGTGGATCTGCAAATGGCTGGGTTGAATGGTATTAAGCATTTCAACAACGGCAGCCGATTCATGCACAAAGAGAAAGACAGCCCTGTTGATGTCTGCGAAGCTGGCAACAATACCCTTAATTTTGATCTTCACGGTTCAAGCCTTGCCTGTCACTTACCTGCAGTGCTGGATTTTGCACTACAGAAAATGGTCAAACATCGACAAATTACGCTGAGGTTAACCCGATGCCACAATCGCTGGCTCGCCTACAGCGAGTTGGTCAAGCTGTCTTCTAAGGGTATTGCATGCAAAGCGAATTGGGAAAATGGCTCTGACCCGAGAAAGGTGTTGCTGATTTTGAATAAAGGACGAATTTCGCCGGAACTGTTTTTCTCTAAGCAGGTGCCAGCGGATTCGAGTCTGATTCATGATATGACTGTTGTGCTCTCTATTGATGACTTTGACTTTTCGGATATAGCTGAAGAGTACGATATTCATATCTCAGCAAGACAGCTGTCTCGCTCGCAAAGAACGGCTTGGGAACAAGGCATAGAAGTTGACGAGCAAGAGTGGCAAATGCTGAAACAATCGGCGAAAGAGATTTTGGTCGAAAATAGTGAACAGTCGAAGCTCGGCGCTGGAGAACCCGTCACTTAGTTCTGCAATACCATCTATGCATCAAGGTCTAAGACCAGCAATCTGGCTGGTCTTTATTGATAGAAATCACAAAAATTTTCCCAATTCCACTTTCGACGAAAAGTGATGTAACTCACTCTCCACCTTCTTCATAATTGCGTCCGACCTTAATAATTACTTTATTTTTTCAAATAGTTACCAAAATCTTTCATATCTATAATCGCACATCGATTAGATTGTGATCGACTTCTAATCCCAGTATCTAACTATGATCGAGATCTTATGAAACATAAATAAAACACCATTTCCATTTTAAAATAACAGCGTTTTTATATCATAACCCTGTGACTCATTCACAAAAAAATCAATAACTGATGGATATGGTTATGAACACACTGAACAAAACTCCCCTTTCCTTACTCAGTGCCTCTATTTTGGTTGCAATGGCGGCATTCCCTGTACACGCAGACGATAACGACCCTAACGACGTCCTTAATCAAAGTGCCGCGGCACTCGATTTGGCAGACGAAGCAAAACAGGCTTTCTATGAAGAGTCGACATCCAAACTTCATTCTTTCCTGTACATTCGAGATCGTCAGCAAAAAAATGCCTCTGATGAATACGTCCCTAACATTGAAAACCAAACGCTACAGCTAGCATGGGATTACCGCTCTGGCTACTTCAAAGACACCATTGGTTTCGATATTTGGGCAAACACCAACTTGCAAGTTGGCGACACAACCGGCATGTCCGAGATCCTGTACTACGACCACACCTGTGAAGGTAACCCATCGTATGACGGAAAAGCGTGTGAAAAATCTTATGTCGCAGTGCCCGTTGCTTCACTAAAAGCAAAATTTGGTGATGACGAAACCGGTGTCGCGTTGCGTGGTGGTTACACCCGAATCAACATTGGTACCATTCGTTCTAGCTGGGGGCTTAACCCTCACGCCTACCGTGGCGTCGAAGCCAAAGCGCATTTTGGTGATTTTGTCGTAGGCTATGCCATTGCCGATAAATTCAAAAATGACTGGCGTAAAAACTTCCACGACATGACGACCACCTGGCACCAAAATCAAAACCCGACTGGCAAGCAAGGTAAGATCATCGACTACATTCATACCGTTGGTGGCATCTACAAGTTTGATGGCGGTCAGATCGACTTAGGCTACGGTGAAGGTAAAGATTACCGCACTAACTGGCAGGTTCTGGGTAAATACGGCTTTGATTTAGGTGATGCCAAAGTCAACCTGACTGGTTTCTACCACGGCAGTATCCGCGCCGAAACTGAGCTGACAGGTCTTAAAGATCAGGAAGCACAAAGCTATGTTGGTGTTGGCGCAAACATTAAAAGCGGTAACTTCACCTGGATTGCAGGCTTGAGTGCAACGGATACAAAAGGTCAGGAAGGCACTTATAACTTCCGTCTGACACCTTGGGCGAACTCCGACAACCGTAATTTCCAGCAGACCACTTCTCAGCTTGAAGACTACAACGTAGATGGCACAAGAGCAGTGAAACTTGCGATGAACTACAACTTTGCAGATTTCGGTGTACCGGGGCTAACCGCCGGTGTAGGCGCTAACTACGGTACGAATGTCATGTCTGATTTCGCTAAGAAAGAATACGACGCGACGATGAAATCACTGGACTGGAACATTGGCTACAAGTTCCTGGAAGGTGGGCTTAAAGGCTTGAACGTTCGTATGTTCCACGGTTACTACGATCACGGAGACTCCATTTCCCGTGGTCCGAAAAACAATGACCGCACAGACGTGAAGCTGCTTATCTCGTACAGTGTGAACCTGAAATAATATCTATAGCTGCCTTTTATGCCCTGCATGGTTTCCCGCATGCAGGGTATTTTTGGTTTCTTATTGCTCTATTCGCTCTTTTCCAACAGTTCTTTTAGTTCTGTCATCAGCCAGGTTCTTACTTCACTGTCTGGGCTGTCAGTACGTTTTACTAGACCGATTTCTACCATCACTTCAGAGAAAGAATCTCTGCACTCCAGCACTTTAACCTGACCTGTAAACCAAGATGTATCCGCAATGTGTTTAGGAACAATTGCCCACCCCTGATTGTGTGCCACCAAATCGCAAATCAGGTAATAGCTGTCGATATACCAATGGTTTGGTGTTAACGCTTTGTCTCCCCCCTCGCCTGCCCGATCACAGATAACAAGCTGGCGATCTCCGTGCAGTTCCGCCAGCGACACTTCTTTTCGATTGGCGAGCGGGTGCGCTTCTCCAACAACCAGCACTTTTTCAAAGTACCCAATGGATTGAAAATCGACACCTCTGGGCAGCTCGGCATGTCGGAACATAAGCCCGATGTCAGCTTTCTCTTCGGCAATAGCCACTGAAATATCGTCTCGAGAACCATTGGTAATCGTGAGTTTGAGATCCGGAAAGCGCTCGCCAAGAGTTGTAAATATGGAATGCGCGGCATCCAGCGGAATGGCTTCGTCTACTGACAATTTAAGCGAAATCGGTTCCCCTGATGAGGCGGTCAATGCCCGGCTGTTCAGCCTGTGGCACTGGTGTAGCAAAGCTTCGGCATCCACAAGCATCTGCTTACCAAGTGGCGTAACCACAGGAAATCGGGAAGAGCGGTCAAATAGTTCAAACCCCAGATCCGCTTCCAGGTTTGCTATCGCACTGCTAATACGCGACTGAGCTTTTCCTAACTTTCTTGCAGCAGCGGAAAATGACCCGCTTTGCGCCGACACTACAAAAGCTTCAATTTGATCCAGAGTCCAGTTCATTGCATTTATCCATCCGAAAAACGGATAGATAATAACTTTTATCTATCCAATCTAACAATACAATGGTCAGAATAAATTGAATAATCGAGCACGTGATCATGTCTGAAGTCACCATTTCCAACACCAGCCAATCGGTAAGTAAAACCTTCTGGCGCTATGCTATTCCATCTATTCTTGCCATGGTGGTGAACGGTCTTTACCTGGTCATTGACGGCATCTTTGTCGGTCACTACGTGGGATCGGACGGGCTCGCTGGCATCAATATGGTGATTCCAGTGGTTGCCATTATCACTGGTATTGGGGTGCTTATCGGCATGGGAGGCGGGAGCATAGTTTCGCAATTTCGGGGAGAAGGTAAGCTCGCCGATGCGGATCATACTCTAAAGACTGGTTTATGGATGATTCTGGTGACAGGAGTACTGGGCTCATTATTTCTTTATTCTGTTTCTGGATGGGCACTGGAGATTCAGGGCGCTTATGGGGACCCGAAACAGTTCGCAACTGAATGCCTGAATATATTCACAATAGGTGCTTTGCTCACTATCGCTTCCAGCGCACTTCCAATGTTAGTCCGAAACGACGACAGCCCGAATATCTCTACAGCGTTTATTTTAATCGGAGCAATCACGAATATCGCACTGGATTATCTGTTTCTGGCGCATCTTGGTATGGGGCTGAAAGGAGCCGCCATTGCGACATTAATAGCTCAGGCTGTCACAACACTATTAAGCCTTGGGTACTTTCTGAGTAAGTATTCTGAAGCCAATGTATTTAATGGTCAGTTTAAGTGGAAGTTGGTCTGGCGCACCACCGAGCTTGGCGCGTCAACCTTAGTCATGTTCGTTTACTTTGGTTTTGTCATGGCTCTGCATAACAAGCTGTTCATGTACTATGGTGATGCAACCCATGTAGCGGCTTTTGCCATCGTCGGGTACATCGCCAGTATTTACTATTACTTTACTGAAGGCATTGCCAACGGCATGCAACCCCCTGTGAGTTTTTACTTTGGCGCTAAGCAGTTCAGTAAAATTAAAGATACCGTTAAGCTTGCACTCTCGGTTTCGGTTGGTTTGGGTATTGTCGTCACTATCCTGCTTAACATCTTCCCCGAAGCCGCGATTTCGCTATTCACTACTGAAAACCCAGCATTGACCGACGCCACCAAGCAAGGTGTGCAATTGCATCTATTGGGGATATGTCTGGATGGTTTCCTATTTGCCGCTTCTGTTTACTTTATGGCAATAGGTATGGGAGGAAAGGCGTTATTCGTCTCAGCGGGAAATATGATTGTGCAGCTCCCGTTTCTGCTGGTATTACCCCAGTACTTTGGAGTAGAAGGAATATGGCTTTCTGTACCATTATCCAATTTAACTCTCACTCTCGTAGTGTTGCCTATGGTCATCAGCAGTTTGCGTAAACTCCGAAGTGCTGAAATCGAAGGAGCTGATTCATTTCAGACCGTCTAAGCAGAGCGGTGTTTGCCGCTCTGTTTTATTCGATGGGTAAGTAAACATCTGTAACCAGTTCATGTTCATCCACTTCAGGAAAGAAATTCTGATAATGGAAAAAGCACGGGAAATCTCGCAGTGTTTCACCGCTTTCAGGTAGCCAGGTTCCGTAAAGGTAGATAACCTTTTTATCAAGTTCGTCATGAGAACCAATATGGCGAACAACAGCTACTCTTCCTTCCGGAATTTCTTTGTTCACAACACCATGAGAATTTGCAGGAACGGCTTGATGAACTTCGCCACAAATATCAAATCGAAACTTGCTCGGCTCGGTTTCTGCAGGGTCATCGTAAATCAAACCAAAAGTCCGGCGACTGCTTACTGGCGATAAACCTGTCGACTTCCGCCAATCGATAAATTTCATAGCTGAGTGATTAACTTGTGGAGCGGGACCGCGATGCTCAAATACCGCAATTAAGGTTCTCTCAAATTTTTGAATGTCTACTTTCATTTTCTCCTCCTGTCGCCTTGTTGGCTTCAAGAATGTCTGGTGCAACTTCTGCCAATCCGGTTGTTTGCGAAAATCACGAGGGGATTGACCGAATTCTTTTTTGAAAGCACGAGAAAACGACTCAGAAAATTCAAACTGTGCGTCTAAGGCAGTGTCTGTCACACTCTTTTCGGGATGAAAGCCAAGCTGATACGCCGCTCTTTTTAGTCTGAGCTGCGTGATGTAACGTGCGACATTGACTCCAACATAAGCCCGAAACTGACGATGAAAATGAAATTCAGAAAAATGCGCTACCTGACTAAGTTCAGAAACCGTTAGTATCTGATCCAGATGTTGATGTATGTAATCGCATGTCGCCTGCATTCGCGCATCGTATTGTGTGCTCAAAGTGTTCTCCTGTCCTTTCTCCGAAGAGTTTCACCGTTTTTTCAGAGCGATACCTGACCAATCTTGCTAAATAATAGCTAAACAACTTAACGTTTAATTGGTCAGATGGTGAAAGAAAAGAACAAAAGATATTCAGAATGGATTACAGTCCCAAAACATACTCAATTTTTTTAATTTTGCCTTTTTCATCCGTTACTACCTTGTAACCAGACAAGTCATCAAAGAACTCACCCGTAATCAGCTTCCAGCCATCTTTGCCCTTGATTGCCTTCTTTTCTACACCTTGATCAAAATGGCTGCCTGAAGCAAATAAAGTGTCCAAAGCCTCAAGTAGGTATTCGGCGTCTTCTTGGGTATTCAGGCGAAAATCAGATTTCAGGCACTCTGCTACATCTGGCATGACCTGAGTTGAAGTTGGAGTGATCAGCTCTTCTAGCTCTCCGTTGAGAGAGAAGAATTTATGGTCGCCGAACGAAGACTCTCCATCGCGATGTTTTAATACTGGAGTCGCAGAATAAAAAGAGCAGGAAAACACGTGACGAATCGCGATACCTTTGACAGATTTTACCTCTACATGCATCCAGTCCATCACCTTTTTCTCGATAATGTTTTTTTCATTATCTGCCGCAAATGTAGAAAAACTGCCTATTGTAAAAATCAGTGGAAGTAGTGAGAGTTTCAGTTTCATCGCTGGAATTTCCTTGTGTAGTGAGCGCAAACTGGAAGCATATCTACCCGGAATACATGAATCACCAAAGGCAAAGAATACGATATGGCTCGCTATCAATTTTGTAAGGACAAGTAACACCAACCCGCTTGAAACGTAATTTATGTCATTTCGTAAATATCGCTAGAAAACACCAACAAGAAATCGATTGCATCGTTTTTACAGCATGAAATATAGTCAAATGTATAATTGGGTTCTCGAATGTAAGACAGTGTAAGAAACTTCGAGTTTACAACGAGAAAAATATTTTCCTTCTCACTATTGCGATACAATTCACATTCTATATACTTGCCCCGGAATGCATAACAACGCCATATCAAGATGCCAAATTGTAGAATTCTATTGGTTGAAGATGATAAGGAAATATCTCGCCTGACTAAGATGTACCTTGAAGCTGAAGGCTACGAGGTTGACGCTATCTGCGACGGTTCGGACGCTGTCGACGCGGTAAAAAATATTCATCCCGATCTTATTATTTTAGACCTGATGCTACCCGGCAAAGATGGAGCGACTATCTGCCAGGAAGTTCGAGAGTTTTATGATGGAATGATCGTTGTTCTCACTGCTTCTGAAGATGAACTTACAGAGGTAAGTTTGTTCAAGTTTGGAGCAGACGACTATTTAACCAAACCCGTTCGGGGTCATATTCTGGTTGCTCGAATTGAGGCGCTACTTCGTCGTTATAAAAAATCGCAACCCGCCACAGATCCTCTGTCCCTTTCTAAATATGGCATTACCCTTTGCCTTACTCGAAAAATCGCCTGTTACCACGAAAATAAACTCAATCTTACGGCATCAGAGTTCGATATCCTGCACCTGTTGATGGAAAACTCAGACAAGCCAGTTTCCCGAGAAATATTTTGCCAGTCTGCACGTGGAATCGAGTACAACTTTAATGACCGCTCCATCGACATGCGGGTGTCAGGGCTCAGGAAAAAGTTCTCTCAGGCGAATGTTTCGTCAGCATTTATCAAAACCGTACGAAATCAAGGCTATATGCTGACTCATGTTTAAGGTTCTCAATTCGATGTTTACCCGGCTTTATTTAGGCATCATTGCCGGGTTGGGTTTAACGATTATGGTCTTCATGCATCTGGGTGAAGGGTATATGCATCGAACAGATGTAGAGATATTTCTCAACGATGCTAATTTCTTTCTCAATCAGTACATCGAAGAAAAAGGCGACCCAAACTCGCTGTATAAAGAGCTGGAGCGCACGGGAGAACAACGTTTTTACATCTTTGACTTAGCCTTAATCAAAGACTGGGATGAGAGTGCTCCCTGCGCTGAATGTGAATTCATGTTCTACATGAAAGGACTCCCCGTTTACCTCATCAACGGCTGCCACTTTGCCGTTGTCATGCCCATTCCCAATTCAAATTACAGTTTCTTTTTTGGCGAGCATGGTGAGTTCTTCGAACCCCAATTTGAATGGTATGAGGATTCGGAAATCCACTTTGTTCTGGCTTTATTGGCAACACTAGTCGTGAGCTTGGCTGCCCTGATTTACGTGCCAGTGAGAAAGATTCAAATACAAATCAACCAACTACTGGCTGACCAAAGAAAATTTGGACAAGGCAGCCTTTCCACCAGAACAACTGCCCATTACTCTCAGCCTATTCGCGAGCTGGCGAATGGTTTTAACGGCATGGCGGAAGACATTGAAAGCCGGGTGAAACAAAGTCAGATCTTCACTCAGGCAATCCCACATGAAATTCGAACACCTCTGAGCCGAATTCAGATGGCGTCAGACCTGGCAAGAATCCAGACTCCGGTTCAGGATCGGGCAATATTCAACAACATTGATCACTACGTCGAAGACATCAAAGATCTGTCGACACACATTGTTCAGTTATCAAAACTGAACGTATCCGGCTATGCCGAAATACAGCAGAAATCTTCCAGCATCTACATTTCTGATTTTTGTCAGGAACGTCTGAACAAAATCACCCAGCGCAATGGGGAGTTTGTCGTTAACTGCATTTCAGAAAACACCATTTTGCATGCCGATGAAACACTCTGCCAACTGGTAATCGACAACTTCATTACTAATGCAAATCGCTATGGCAACGGCAAAGTAAGGCTTAACCTAACTTGCTTTAAAACCCATTGGGCAATTGATGTGGAAGACAATGGACCCGGTATTCCAGAAGACAAACGCAAAGAGATATTCATGGCGTTTGCCCGACTGGATAAAAGCCGCAACTCTGCCAGTGGCGGTTTTGGCTTAGGTCTGGCGATTGCAGCCAGCGCTGCGAAATCACTTAAATGGACAATTTCCGTTGATGATAGCGAACTGGGTGGTGCCAGATTCACTGTGCTGATTCCCGTTTCCCCCGAGAAGACTTTACCCAAAGAAATTGAAACCTATCAATTTGATACAGAAACACTCTGATTTTACGGATTAGAAAGAAAGCGTACCTCACCAGTACGCTTTTTTTTATGCCAGTTTCACCAGCCACTTGTGCTGACGAATTCTAAACATCGCTGGGAACAGTTTCAGGAGTTCCTCCATCTGTACGAACAGGTACACCAGATACACGGGAAGAGAAAGCCATAAACCCAGAACAATTGAGACAGGGATAGCAATAAGCCATTGACTTACAAAATCCAGAATGACAACAAACTTCGTCTCTCCACCACTGATTAGAATACCAGCAACCTGAACGCTATTAATGGCTTTAAGGAATACAGTGATTGCAGTTAACGGATACATAATGGCAAGTAAATCAACCACATTATCGCTAAGATGGGTGTAGTGGCTTACAAGCCAATAGGTACTCCCAAGTACCATCAGAGCAGCAATAAATCCTGAAAGTACGCCCATTTTCAATCCGAAATTCGCCAGTTCTTTAGCATGCTCGAATCGACTCTCGCCAAGTTCTTTACCTACAAGAATGCTGGTCGCCTGCCCTACACCAGATACAAACGACAATATCAGTAGTTCAAAAGGCGTTATGATAGACATAACTACAAGAATCTCGGTTCCCATGTTGGCATAGATCACCTGGAATGCGAACACACCTCCCACCCAAGATAGGGACCCGAGGATTACGGGCCAGCAAAGATAGCATAGCCTCAGAAACGCATTAAGCTCGAATGACGTCTTCCAGTCATGCAATGACAGCTTCAGACGTGGCTCGTAACGGTAAATGAAGTACAAAAGTAAAATAACTCTGGCACCACGAGCAATAACAGAGCCAATTGCTGCTCCCTCTATCCCAAGTTTTGGCATTCCCCATGAACCAAAAATAAGCATGTAGTTCAATAAGATGTTTAGAGCGACTTCAAAGCAGTAACTGTAGAGAACGACATTCACTCTAGCCAGAGACCTGAGTGCTACATCCTGAATCGTTGTGATTCCAGTTAGTATCAGAACCACTCCAAGCAAAAAAATGTAGCCAGACGATTGCTGAGCGATGTCAGCTTCGCTAGTGAATACCTGAGTGAGCATGGACGGTGATGTAAAAAACAGTGCCGCCATACTCAGTGCGCAGCTCATTATGAACACGGCACCCAGTACTATGTTTTTACGATACTCTCCATCTGCTCGCTCAGATTGCTGATTCCAGATAATTGAAACACCCGTAGAAGCTGCGGTAATAAAGAAGGCGCTAAACCAAAGCCATCTGGCTCCTATCCCAGCTGCTGCTGCCTCGGTTTCTCCTAGCTGGCTGATCATAAACGAATCAACAAACCCCAATGAAGCCATGACGACGTTGTACAGTGAAATGGGAACTGCACATTTTAAAAACTGAGTTTTCTTTGAAGCAACCATGTGTAAGATGCATCCTTAACAGGTGCTAGAGACCCAAGATTAAGTTTTCGGAATATAGAGAAATAAAAGGGATGTCGGCTTTCAGGCCAAAAGTAATTCTCGGTTCCTTCATCATTATTTGATGGCTCTCATTGACTAGCTCAGTGGGGGTATCACTAATGCTTAATACACAATGCTTTGTGCTATTTCTTTCATTCAATATTGAAGATATTTCATTTGCATATTTGGAAAAAGCATCTGAATCAGAGTAAAACACAATTTCTGTACAAGATTCTCCATCAAGAAGAACCGTTCTACTAATTAAATAGCATTGGTTTTCTCTATCTTTAAAAACAAGCTGATGACATTCAAGATCTTCATGAGAGAAATAAATGCTTTGTAGTTCTTCATTCAAAATATTTAGTGAGTCTTTCGCTTCCTGAACAGTCAAAATATCAGGAACATTGGGATTTGGCAGAATTATCTGAAATCGATCTGACTCCTCCCTTGCTCCTAAAAGTTTTCTGGCTATAGCATCCGACACTGCGCTAGCTGAAATAACAGTAAATACAGTGTGATCAAAGTATTCCCTTAGTTTGGTCAGTGATTTTAAGCCATAACCTCTGTAATCAGGGTGAGAAACAGCGCATGTCAGGTTTACGGTCTTTACCAACTGACCTGCCCGTGAGATGCGCTGTTGGCTAATGAAGCCTAAGCAACCAACTAGTCTACCGGAGTCTCTCATCGCTAAACCTGTCACGGCATCTGGATCTTGCGGTTGAAAAATTCGCCTTAACCGTTCTTGATCTACATAACCTAAGTTTGGAGGTGTTATCAATGGAAGCAGTTCCTCATAATCCGAAGATCTCAACTCATCAATAATAATTTTATCTGAAAGAACTGTATTTCTATTTGAGCGCACAACTCGTTCCTATATAAAAATTAAAATAAATATGAAATAGAAATTATCACAAGATATATTTCATTATTAATACGTTATTTTTAAACTATAGTAATTAATATTAATGTTAAATTAACTTATGACTATTGTGCTTATATAAATCAAAATCTAAGTGGCGTATCAATATTTAAAAATAAGGAACAGTTATAAATCTTGGATTTTTTAAGTAAACCCTAAATAATGTTCAAATGTGAACATAGTCACTATATAAAAAGAGTGGCACAGGTAAATTTCATTATTAAATAGATCAATTCCAATATTTTAATTTAACTTTTCTATCAATTAATCAATAAATTACAAACTAATCAATATAACAAATTCTTACAGAATCTCAGGAAAGTAGTTTTAGGGATTAAAGATCAGACGTTCATAAATAGTGGTATGCATTCGAATCATACCCTTATGGACAATCACCGGAGATGCATTTAGGGTTAGAAACAAAAAAAGTGGCTGTAAAAACAGCCACTTCTCTATGTTTGATTAAGTGAGAAATTTTAGGTTTTTTTTAAAAAGAAGTTTCCGCACTGAATGCAAGTTGGTTCTTTAGCGTTTCAAAATCGCCAACAGGTTGCCCGTTCACACGAAATTGTGGGTAGCTTCTTGCCATTGGAAACAGTTCAAACAAGGTTTCTCTGTCGAAGTCGATGTCTAATTTAAGCTGGCTCAGTTTTAACCCTTGCTGCGCAACCCAGCTGGCTGCAGTCACACATTGCGGGCAGTTGTCCTTGCTAAACATTTCAATTTGCATGTTCCACTCCTGTTAGAAATCGGCATCGAAAGCCAGTTGACGATCTTGCGGACGCTTGTATTCCGTCACGCGTTTTTCGAAGAAGTTTGTTTTGCCTTCCATATCCAGAAGACGCATGTAATCAAATGGGTTCTCAGAACCAAACACTTTGTCGAAACCAAACAGGCCAGCGATAACGTCTGCCGTGTGTTCAATGTACTGACACATGAGGTCAGCGTTCATTCCAATCAGGTCTACTGGCAGAGCTTCGGTTACGAACTCTTTCTCAATAGATACCGCTTCGCGACAAATTTCTTCAAATTCTGCTTGAGTCACTTTGCCCTGACCTAGTGTTTTGAACAGTAAGGCAGAGAAGCTAAAGTGCAAACCTTCATCACGAGCAATCAAGTCATTACTTGCTGCCAGACCCGCCAGCAGACCACGTTTACGGAAGTAGTAAATCGCACAGAAGCTGCCCGCGAAGAACAACCCTTCAACCAGCCCAAAAGCAATCAAACGCATTGGTAGTGGCTTGTCTGAAGAGATCCACTTCATTACCCACTGTGCTTTGCGTTTTACTGTAGGCACGTTGTCAATCGCGTTGAACAGACGCTCACGTTCTTCCACATCAGGGATGTAGGTTTCAAGCTGGAGTGCATAAGTTTCTGCATGAATCACTTCGTTGAACGCTTGCAATGCAAGGAAGCAGCGAGCTTCTGCAATTTCAATTTCACCGTAGAAACGCGTCAGCAGGTTTTCGTTGATCATGCCTTCACTCTGAGCAAAGAAAGCCAGAACGTGGCGAATGAAGTGTTGCTCACCTTCAGTCAGCTTTTGCAGATCAGGCAGATCTTGCGCAAAGTCGAGCTCTTCGGTTGTCCAGAATGCCGCTTCGTGGGTTTTGTATGCTTGCCAAATCTCTTCGTACTGAATTGGAAACAGGCTGAATTTGTTTTTTACGATCATGGGGTTGTCCTAATTTGCAGGCAGAGCATCATCTCCGCCTAAATATCAATGTGCTGGAGCGTCAGTTATGCGCCGCAGCCTACGCACTCTTCATCTTCGTTGTTGCCAACGGTCACCTTCACAGCATTAGCAGAAGGCTTGGTACGCAGGTAGTACATGCCCGTCTTCAAACCGCGCTTCCAGGCATAGAAGTGCATGGCGTTGATTTGAGCAAAGGTAGGCGATGCCAGCCACAGGTTGAGGCTTTGTGACTGACAAACGTAAGGACCACGGTCAGCGGACATATCGATAATGACTTTCTGAGAAAGCTCCCAGATGGTGCGGTATACCGATTTCACATCTTCTGGAATCGCTTCAATCTCTTGCAGAGAACCGTTGTTCAGGATGATGGAATCGCGAATTGCCGGCGTCCACAGCCCGCGCTCTTCCAACGCGGCTACTAGATGGCGGTTCACAATGATGAATTCACCCGACAAAGTCTGTCGCTTGTAGATGTTGCTGGTTTGCGCTTCGAACGCTTCGGTATTACCCAGAATCTGAGCAGTGGAAGCCGTTGGCATTTGAGCAATCAACAGAGAGTTACGCAGACCGTGCTGTGAGACCTGCTCGCGAAGCGCGTTCCAGTCCCAGCGATCGCTTGGCTGCACATCCCAAAGGTCAAACTGGAAAGTACCCTGACTTGCTGGCGAACCATCGTAGCTGCTGTAAGCACCAAGATCTCTTGCCAGCTCGCTAGAAGCTTCGAGGGACGCATGGTACATGGTTTCTGCAATAGCACGGTTAAGCTCGCGAGCTTCTTCGCTGTCGTAAGCAAGGTGCAGTTTGAAGAACACGTCTGCCAAGCCCTGAATACCCAATCCGACTGGACGGTGAGCGTGGTTAGAGACTTCAATCTTATCGGTTGGATGGTAGTTCACGTCAATAACACGATCTAAGTTCTTAATCGCGATCTTAGTGATCTCGTGCAGCTTATCGAAATCAAACTGACCATCGATAACACACTTAGGCAATGCCAGAGAAGCCAAGTTACACGCTGCAGTTTCTTCAGGAGTGGATACCTCCATGATTTCCGCACACAGGTTACTCGACTTAATCGTACCCAAGTTTTTCTGGTTCGATTTAATATTGCACGAATCTTTGTACAGCATGTACGGAGTACCCGTCTCTGCCTGAGATTCGATAATCTGAGTCATCAGGTTACGCGCTTTGATGGTCTTAATACCCAGACCTTCGCGTTCGTACTTCTCGTACAGTGCAACGAAGTCATCGCCGTAAACATCAGACAAGCCTTTCGCATTGTGCTCACTGAACAGCGTCCATTCGCCGTCCTGCTCTACACGCTCCATAAACAGATCAGGAACCCACAGTGACAGGAAGAGATCACGTGCACGGAATTCTTCTTTACCGTGGTTCTTACGCAGATCCAGGAAAGATTCAATATCGGCATGCCAAGGTTCCAGATAGATGGCGAAAGAACCTTTACGTTTACCGCCACCCTGGTCAACGTAACGTGCGGTTTCGTTGAACACTTTCAGCATTGGAATTATGCCGTTAGAGATACCGTTGGTGCCGATGATAGGTGCGCCTGAAGCGCGAATATTGTGAATGTGAAGACCGATACCACCAGCGGACTTAGAAATCAGTGCACAGTCTTTCAGCGTATCGTAGATGCCGGAAATGGAGTCATCTTGCATCGCCAGTAGGAAACAAGAAGAAAGTTGCTGCATCTTACAACCCGCGTTAAACAGGGTTGGAGTCGCGTGGGTGTAGTAACCCAGGCTGAGCATGTCATACAGTTCTTTGATTTGTGCGATGTCTTCACCTGCAACGGCAATCGCTACACGCATGTACATGTCTTGCGGACGTTCTACGATGTTGCCATCAACTTTAAGCAGGTATGAACGTTCAAGAGTTTTGTAACCGAAGTAATCAAATTGGTAGTCACGACGATAGTCAATAAGTTCCGCGATTTCAGGACCTTGTCTGCGCACTTGCGCAACGTAATCCTCGGAAAGAATGCCAATTTCAGAAAGCTGCTCTGTCGCCCATTGGAAGCCCTGTGTCTCTTTTTGCAAAGAACTGACCAAAACACGTGCTGCCAGCTTGGCGTAGTCAGGGTGCTCGGCGGCTAAACTTGCGGAGGTTTCCGCTAGGAAGACATCAATTTCTGTTACTTTGATGCCATCATACAAACCACTTACGACTTTCTGAGCCACTGCGATTGGCTCAACTTTTAGCCCGTCTGCCAGTGCTTCTGCTCTACGAGTCACTTTATCTAGGCTGGTCTTCTCTCTTCGACCGTCGCGTTTTATTACGTCCATAAACTCTATCTTGTACTCGGTTAAAAACTATATCTTGTATGCAGCTCAAAAAATAACCACTACATCTTGGCATATAGTTCTAGTTGATAACGATTATCAATTCAAGTTGTGTTACATAATTTTCTTCCCCAAAAGAAAAATTTTTAAAGGGTTTATTGACAGCGCGCGAGGCTAGATCAGAGCAAGGAATCTTGCTTTGAAGCACGTAAAATTACGCATTTTTTCAATTCATCAGCAACTGAACTATCCTAATGAAATGTTTAAACTTTTTGTGAAATTGGTGCAGAAATGAAGTTTCGTGACGTACCGCTTAATTTTTAAAACAAAAATTGGGAGTAGATTTATCAATTGATAATGATTATCATTTAAAAAATATTTCACTCATTTGGGATGTTACTGAAATGGATTCTCTTCACAACCTCATCTTCCGCAATATCGACGACTACCGCCTGAAGGCACAAGATATGAAAACAGAAATGTATCTGTGTGAAGCGGTATTGAGCAAAAGCAATGGTTGTGAACGTGCTCTGCATGCCTACAACGATGCATGCCAGAAGCTAGTGAGGAGTTCTCAGGAAATTGGCGATGATTATTGTGCAATTCGCGTTCTGAAAAAGCTTCACTATGCATTAGTGAATGAGATGAATAACCCGGAACGCGGTCAGGCATTTCGCCACAAAAGCTATCTTTTAGCCTGCGACACGCTTGTGGAAATGTGCCGCCTGTATCGACTGTACGAAAACGAACCTCGCGCCCAAATGTGCCAAGAAGAGTTTTCTCGCTCCATCACGTGTAATCACCCACCAAAATCACACTAAAATTCGAGAATCTCATATTAACTTCGCCTATCTTGATCGTATCTGGCTCAGTTTCAACAAGCTGGGCTTTTCTCTTTTTTTCTTCTCATCTTACCGTTCTCTAAAGAAGCATCCGGAATAAGTAGATTCACTTTTTTTCAAAAAAAGCATAAAAACGTGAAATGAACTCACCAGAAGCTGGGTCTTTTAAAACAGATTCCAAAAACGGGTTATCCTCACATGCATTAACCTGTTTTTATTTACTAGTTTCACTACACTTATATCCAGACCGCAACTTTGAGATAAGTGGTTGATAATTTTGCCAACAACCTAATGAAGGACATGTGATGAGCAAAAAAAAGATATTTCTTGCACTCGGGATAATCGGGTTCATCGTTTTATGGTTTAGCCTCGACTTGGGGCGCTTCCTGACTCTGGAAACCGCGAAGCAACAGCAAGAGCAGTTGTCTTCACTAATTCAAGACAACCCGCTACTATCTAGCGTGAGCTACTTCGTTATCTACGTCATCGTAACGGCGCTGTCATTACCAGGCGCTGCCATTATGACGTTATTGGGCGGTGCACTGTTTGGCTTTGGCTGGGGTCTGTTACTGGTGTCATTCGCCAGCTCCGTTGGTGCGACACTCGCTTTCCTATTCAGCCGATTCTTGTTGCGTGATTGGGTGCAGAGTAAATTTGGCGATCGTCTTTCTGCCATTAATGAAGGCGTTGAGAAACAGGGTAAGTTTTACCTGTTCACCCTTCGCTTAATTCCGGTTTTCCCTTTCTTTGTTGTCAACCTGTTGATGGGTCTGACGCCAATCAAAGCGCGCGATTTCTACTGGGTGAGCCAGTTAGGTATGCTGGCAGGCACAGCCGTTTATGTGAATGCTGGTACTCAGCTTGCTGAAATTGATTCACTAGCAGGCATCATCTCTCCTCCAATTCTGCTTTCGTTTGTACTGCTGGGTTTGTTCCCTCTGATTGCGAAGAAACTAGTAGATATCATCGCTGCACGTAAAGTTTACGAAGGCTACAAAAAGCCATCAAGATTCGACACCAACATGGTTGTGATTGGTGCAGGTTCTGGTGGTTTGGTATCGGCTTACATTGCCGCAGCAGTGAAAGCTAAAGTGACACTGATTGAGCGTCACAAGATGGGTGGTGACTGTTTGAACACAGGTTGTGTGCCTTCCAAAGCTTTAATTCGTGCAGCTCACACCATGAAAGAGATTTCTCAGGCTAAGCGTTTCGGTATCGAAGCCGGTGAAGCCAAAGCGGACTTTTCTGCTGTGATGGAACGCGTTCAGGATGTGATTGCCGGTATCGAACCTCACGATTCTGTTGAGCGTTACACATCATTGGGTGTGGATTGCGTCACTGGTGAAGCCAAAGTCCTTTCACCATGGGAAGTAGAAGTTAACGGTGAGCGCATCACCACCAAAAATATCGTTATCGCCACTGGCGCTCGCCCGCTTGTACCGGGTATTCCTGGGCTTAACGAAGTGGAATACCTGACATCCGACAACGTATGGGAATTGCGTGAACAGCCTGAAAAACTGCTTGTATTGGGTGGTGGACCAATTGGTTGTGAATTGGCGCAAAGCTTTAGCCTTCTGGGATCAGATGTAACTCTGGTTGAAATGGCAGAGCAAATCCTGATTCGTGAAGACAGAGAAGCTTCTGAGCTCGTTGCTAGCCACCTTACAGAGGATGGAGTGAACCTGCTCACGGGTCACAAAGCGGCGCAGTTTGGTCGTGATGACCAAGGTCAGTTTGCAGAGCTTGAGCATAATGGCAAAACCAAACGCGTTTACTTCGATAAAGTACTGCTTGCTCTTGGTCGTGTTGCCAACGTGAAAGGCTTCGGTCTGGAAGATTTGGGTATTGAAGTCACTAACCGTGGTACGGTTGAAGTGAACGACTTCCTGCAAACCAAGTACCCGAATATCTTCGCTGTGGGTGACGTATGTGGTCCATTCCAGCTGACACACGCCGCTGCTCATCAGGCATGGTATGCCGCTGTGAACGGCTTGTTTGGTCAGTTTAAGAAGTTCAAAGCAGATTACCGCGTAATGCCTGCTGCGACTTACACTACACCAGAAGTCGCTCGAGTGGGGATTAACGAGAGCGAAGCCAAACAAAAAGGCATCGATTACGAAGTGGCGACTTATGGCATCGACGATCTGGACCGCGCTATCACGGATGGTGCAGACATCGGTTTTATCAAGGTCATTACGCCTAAAGGCAAAGATACGATTCTGGGCGTCACCATTGTCGGACATGGTGCTGGAGAGTTGCTGGCTGAATTTACGCTCGCGATGAAGTACAACCTTGGTCTGAACAAGATTCTGGGTACGGTTCACCCTTACCCAACCATGAGTGAAGCGGCTAAATACACCGCTGGGGTTTGGAAGAAAGCCAATGCCCCAGAGAAATTGCTGGAGTGGGTTCAGAAATTCCACGGCTGGCAACGCGGTAAGTAAGCCAGAGCAGTTAGAATCTAATAGCAAAGTGCCCCTTTTTTAAGGGGCACTTTTATACTCAAGTGACCTCAAGATGCCGGATTCAGAGCCTCATATTCTGTTTCAGTTCAAGGAAAAGAACGCAGTGGAATGACCCGTCCTTTCCAAGTTCTTTGACGATGAAATGGAGCAGAATATGGGCTCCCAAGGGCGAGTTTAACAGGCTTTCATACTGCGTTACCGATTCTTGATTTAGAACCACTAGATCTTCAAATCGGTGTCTTGTCTGAAAGCCTGTTAATTCTCGCTGAACCAAGTATCTTGAGGTTACTTGAGTATAGTTTCGAGGTTAAGTGAGTGCCAAAACCAAGCCAGCAACAATACAAATGACACCAACGCCACGCGTATAGAGCCATTTCTCTTTCAAGAAAACGATGCCAAGCAACAAACCAAAAATAATGCTGGTCTGGCGCAATGCCACAACCAGGCTCACGTTCTCAGTCAGAGTCATGGCATAAAGAACGAGCGTATACGTCACACCCATCATAATGCCCGCGACCGTTGCTGACTTCTTCATCGCCCAGCCTGCTGCAAACACATCCCACTTTTTCCTGACTGCAAACACCAGGCTCAGGGTCATCGCCATAAAACCAAACTGAACACCGAGATAAAAAACCGCCACCTGCTGAGCGTTGTGAATGCCCGCGACGCTGTGAGAAACAATGTCTATCGCAACTTTATCCAGAATCGAATACCCAGTGGTGCCTATTGCTGCGACCAACGCCCAAGCAACACCGGCATTCATGTAATCTGCCAGCTTAAATTGACGAAATGAGACTAATGGGACACACAAGCACCCCAAAGTAATCAGCCCAAACCCTATCCATTGAGGCAGGGAAAGTACCTGCCCCAGAATGGCGGTTCCTACACCCACCATTAGCACCGGCAATGCTCGCGCAATGGGATATATCACCCCAACATCGGCACGTTGGTAGGCATACGCTAACCCCAGAATATAAAGCGCTTGGAAAGCTGCACTGATCATTACCCACAACCAGAATTCAACTGGCAGTGATACCTCTGGGTAGGTCAGAAACCACAAAGTAAAAGGCAACAACAAAAGGGTCGGAGCAAAAGATGAGGCCAGAAAAAATGCGCCTCCTGACCCCTGTTTCGACTTACCAATGATGTTCCAGCTTGCATGCAGCAATGCGGAAAAAATCACCAGTATTATGGCAAATGTCGACATCGATTTAGGTTTTCAACTCCACGGTAGATTCAATGCTGATGGCGTCATGGCGCCAGTATTCCACCCTGCAATCAATGATGGCACCTGTAGCATCCATACAGGTTCTTTCTATCACCATTGCGGGGGCGCCGGGCGTAGCCCGTAATGCCTGAGCGATTTCCCCAAGCAGTGAAGTGGTTCGCAGCCTGATCTGTGTTGAGGCGGGATGAACACCAAATTCAGACGAACAAATACCACTTAAGGACTGAGTCAGATCGTGGTCAAGCAGCGTTGGTGCAAAGTCTGGCTGCACGTAATGTGTCACATAAACCACTGGTCTCTCGTCCAGAAAACGTAAGCGCTCAATTTGGTGTACGTCGGAAAAAGGTTGAAGATCGAGTATCTGCGACGCGTATTTTGTCGCCAGTACTGTCTTTGCCTTTAACACTTCGGTTCTTGGATTGCGCTCATTGGCTTTTGCAAGTGCGGTAAAACTGAAGTCCTTACCCGGGTCATAACGCATGGCTGACGGAGAAATAAACCATCCCCGGCGATCTTCTCTGAATATCTTGCCTTCTGTTTCCAGAAGCGACAGCGCCTCTCGCAGTGTTACCCGCGTCGTATTAAATGACTCTGCAAGTTTCCGCTCCGGTGGTAGTTTTTGCCCTGCGGGTAACAGCCCCGACTCTATCTGTTCTTCAATAACGGTTTTTATATCGACGTATTGCACTGATCAGTCACCATTTCCAGCCAGAAATTCATCTTCTTCCTCTTCTATTTTGGCTAATGCATTGGCTGCGCGCTGCAAAGCCGGAAGAAAATGCAAAGCCTGTTCTGGTTTTAGACGAATAATAGGCGCCTGAATAGCGATACCAAGATTAGAGCGACCACGTTTTGAAGGCACCAGTACCGCCACGCAGAACAGACCGGGAAGAAACTCTTCGTTATCGATGGCATAACCGTTGTTTTTCACGATATCCAGTTCTTCTTCAAGCTCTTCGATGCTGGTTTTGGTGTGTTGAGTATAGCGTTCAAGCTCTGTGGTGGTCAGGACTCGACGGCGCTGTTTCGCATTCATGTTGGCGAGGAACAATTTACCAGTGGCACTACAATGAACCGGAACTCGCGAACCAGGGTGCAGGTAGAATCTCAGCGGTGCTTCTGTTTCTACCCTATCCACATAAACAATCTCACCTCCCGAGAGGGCCGTTAGATTACAGCTTTCTCCGACTTCTTTTTGCAGTTGCAACAATACCGCATGCCTTGCACTGTGGATTGTGCTGTTCAGCAAAAGCTTTTCTGCAAACCGACGAAGCCGAATTCCAGTGCTGTAATGCCTGTCATCATGGTCACGCTGGACAATACCTGCGCTCTCCAGTTGCTGAAGCATCCGGTGCAGGGTTGGTTTCGGCAAACCGGTTTCTTCAACCAAACTCTGTAAAGAAAAAAATTCGTCCTTTTCGGCAATCACTTCTAACAACGCAAAAAGACGCAAAGTGGGCGTGTCTCCTTCCACTTTGGGAAGATGAGGGGATGACTGGCTATCCATAACTCTCCGGGCTTTATTTGAAACAAGGTCTTCTGACGCCATCACTTATAGCAAGAAAGCAAAATGATTTATACCACATAGCGGATTTTACATTGATCTATGGGGTGTCAGTCGTTAGCATCACTATAATAAATCACTTTACGGAACAAAATGTATCAATAAATGGAATTTAGACATGAAAGCAATAGAACGTATCATTCTTAGTGCCAAGGAAAACCCAAAAACCATTGCTCTTTGTGAAGGTCAGGATCCGCGGGTCATCAAAGCCGCTCTGCGAGCCCAAAAAGAAAATATTGCCAAAGTCATTTTAGTAGGCAGTAATCGAGATCTCGAAACTCAGGCAAAGGCACAGGGGTTAGATCTGCATGAACTGACGCTGGTCGAAACCCATAATTCAGAATGGAAGCCAGATCTGGCTCAGGCAATGTATGAAGCAAGGAAACATAAGGGAATGACTCAGGAAGATGCCACTCGGCTCATCGAGCAGCCGTTGGTTTTCGCTAACATGCTGGTCAGGCAGGGGTATGCCGATGGTCTCGTCGCTGGCGCAGTTCACACCACGGCAGAAGTGGTTCGACATGCTATTCAACTCATCGGCACTAATCGCGACTTTCCGCTGGTATCGAGCTTTTTCATCATGATGCTTTGCGAGCCCTTTCACCAGCACAAAGGTTCGCTTATTTTTACGGATTGTGGGTTGGTCGTAGACCCAAATGAAGAGCAACTGGCAAACATAGCTATCACCGCCTCTAAAAGCGCCACACAACTTCTTAATGTGGAGCCAAGGATTGCCATGCTCTCGTTCTCAACAAACGGTAGCGCACAACACTCTGCTGTTGATAAAGTAATAAACGCAGCCAAGCTGGTAAAAAATAAGCACCCCGATCTTACAATTGATGAGGATGTTCAGTTTGATGCCGCTATTGTTAAAGAGATAGCTTCAAAAAAATCCCCTAACTCTGCGGTGCAGGGGGATGCGAATATTCTGGTTTTTCCCAACCTGGAAGCGGGCAACATAGGCTATAAACTGGCTGAAAGGCTGAGTGGAGCAAAAGCCATTGGTCCTCTTCTACAAGGATTAGCCAAACCCGCAAATGATTTATCCAGAGGATGCAGTGAAGACGATATCTTTCACGTTATCGCGACAACTGTTGTTCAAGCACAACATACCTGAGGTAGCCAATCACGAATGGAACTGACCCTGTTGCTCGTCATTATTGCCTTTGGCACTTATTTCCAGACCGTAACGGGGTTTGGGCTTGCCATCATCATTGTTGGGCTCACCAGTGCTTTTAAGCTGTACAGTTTGCCAGTCGTCGCTGCAATCATCAGTTTGATCACGGTCGCCAACTGCGTAACCGCGTTAAAAGCAGTGGGAAGGCGGACACCCTGGCGTAAGTGGGCATTCACTGTTGTTGGTTCAATTCCCGGTGTGTATATCGGCGTTTGGGGTCTCAACCACCTGAGTGGCGATGCTTTGAGCGTATTGGAATTCTTGCTGGGCGGGATGATTCTGTACAGTGCCATCAGCCTATTCCGACGCACTGCCGCAAAACAAGAGCTGTCGAGTTTTGCCAGTTTCTCTGTTGCAGGTTTTGCGTCAGGGCTGAGCGGTGGTTTGTTTGGTTTGGGTGGTCCCCCACTGATTTATCACTTTTACCGTCAACCAATGGCAATCGAACATATTCGCGCATTGCTACTTTCGACCTTTCTGTGCAGTTCTCTGTCCCGAACCATCATTTTAGCTTGGGAAAACCAGCTCACTCCAGAGATCCTGACCATCTCTGCCATTGCCATTCCTTTAGTTATGGTGGTCACGTATCTCACCCAGAAATACCCAAGCGATATCGAACCCAATACCATGAGAAAAGGTATCGCACTGGTTTTATTCCTGATAGCCATAAGACTTATGGTGCCGTTTTTTATGGATCTTATCTCCTGATTCATAAAGCGGAGAATCGGGCTATCGAAAATCCATCATCTATCCTTACTTTTGATTTCGACAGAAGAGTATACTCTACGCATATCCTGCTGAATCGAGTCGAATTTTGAATATCCTGATCATTGAAGATGAGCCTGCTATCGCTGAAAACCTTATTCACGTTCTGGAAATGGACGGCTATCAGGTGGACTGGTTTTCTACTGCCGGAGAAGGGCTGGCGCATTTAAAATCCCATCATCCCGATCTGTTGGTTCTGGATGTCGGGTTACCCGACGGCAATGGATTTGAACTCTGCAAAACCATTCGGGACTTTTCTGCCATTCCGATTATTTTCCTAACTGCTCGTAACGATGAAATTGATCGGGTGGTTGGTCTGGAAATCGGTGCAGACGACTATGTCACCAAACCCTTTAGCCCACGTGAAATGCTTGCCCGTATTAAGCTACGTATCAAATCCCGCCCGACCAGCCCGACTTCAGAACCAGAAATGCAAACGGCAACTTCCTCAGGTTTGTATGCGGAAAACTTCGACTACAGTGTCAATGGGGAGCACCTTGGTCTCACCGCCGTAGAATTCAAAATTCTTCATAAGCTGATTGAGGTTTCTGCCAACGTATTAAGCCGGGAGCAACTCATGGTTGCAGCGGACATGACGCCTGATGCCGTTTACGAACGTAACATTGATTCCCATATCAAAGCCATCCGCAACAAACTGAAGCCTTATGGAATGGCGGATCTCATCTGCACCAAACGAGGCTTCGGCTACTACTATCTGAAGGAGCAGGAATGACCGGGAAAACATCACACTGGCCCAGAATTCCACTCGGAATCCGCCTGTTCTTTCTCTATTTCGTACTGGTTGGGATGACGGCTTACATCGTAAGCCAGACTGTGATTCAGGAACTCAAACCAACGGTGCGTCAGGCGACAGAAGAAACCTTGGTGGATATGGCGAACCTGCTGGCTGTGCTAGCAGAGGAAGACGTCGCCAATGGTGAGATGACGGAAAGCCGATTCGCCCGTCTTTTGGCGGCGTATGGCAAGCGGGAACCAGAAGCCAGAATCTGGGAAATTGGTAAGAAGGTCATCAACCACCGAATTTACATCACTGATAAAAACGGCATCGTCATCGCCGACTCGTGGCAGCAAGATGTGGGCGCAGATTACTCCCAGTGGAATGACGTTTACCTCACTTTGCGCGGTCAATATGGTGCCAGAAGCACGATTGAGGACCCGAAAGATCCGCTCTCTACCGTGATGCACGTTGCGGCTCCCATTTATCATCAGGGCGAAATCATTGGCAGCGTCACCGTAGCAAAAGCCAACCGCAGTGTTCAGCCGTTCATCGACCTTTCCAAGCGTAATGTGCTGTTCTGGATGATGTGGATGACGGGGTTAGTCCTGCTGGCGGGGGCTTTGATTGCCTGGCGTATCCATTCCGCTTTACACAAATTGGAAAACTACGCCGACAAAATGGGTCGGGGTGAAAAAGTGACCAAGCCCAAATTCCGAATCTTTTACGAATACAGCACCCTGAGCGATGCACTTGAGAAAATGCGTAACCAGCTTGATGGCAAGCAATACGTCGAAGATTACGTTCAGACACTGACTCATGAGCTGAAAAGCCCGCTCTCTGCCATCAAAGGGGCCAGCGAAATTTTGCAGATGCCGTTACCAGAAGAAAAAATCACCCGGTTTGCAGGCAATATTGAGCGGGAAAGCGACCGAATGCAGTCGCTGGTCGATAAACTGCTTGATCTGACACGGCTAGAAAAAATGCCGGAACTGGAAAAGACCGAACGCCTTAACCCTAAATCCATGCTGGAAGAGATCATACAAGCATCCGATTCACGTTTGAGCAGAAAGCGACTCACATGCGAATTGGACACGGATTCACCAATCGAGTTAATGGGAGACGGGTTTCTACTAAAACAAGCTTTGTTTAACTTAATGGATAACGCGTTAGACTTCGCCTTTGAACATGGTGAAATTCACTGGCGAGTAACCAAATTGGATGAGCATGTGGCGTTGGTGATTGAAAATCAGGGACCAGCCATTCCCGAGTATGCGCTTGAAAGAGTGACAGAACGCTTTTACTCCCTTCCACGAGAAAACGGAGCCAAGAGCACAGGGCTGGGATTGAACTTCGTTGAACAGGTTGCAAAGTTGCACAACGGCAGTCTGATTGTCGAGAACATTGAGAAGGGTGTCAGGGTCACACTCGAGCTGCCTTCTCCATAAAAACTCCACATTGACTCCATTCACTCTCCAAGTTGCTGTTTTAGAGTGTACTTATCCCAGCAACTCAAGGAGAGTGATAATGAGAAAAATCTTAAATAATCAGTTAGGCATAAAGTTCGGCTTTGTGCTGTTTCTGTTTTTGCTACTGCAAGTCCCAGTTTCTATGATTGACGGGCTGATTTCAGAGCGATCTTACCGCCAAGACGAGGTAAGAGCCGACATCGCCAGAAGCAGTAGTGGTGAACAACGTGTTATTGGTCCTTTCATTAACATCAACTACACCGAAACCATCACCAACAAAGAAAAAGAGTACACCGTTGATCGTCAGGCATTCATCTTGCCCGAATCCTTTAACCTGACATCTCATCTGGAAAGTTTCGAAAAATACAGAGGCATCTACAAAGCCAGACTTTATCAAGCACAAACCTCTGTCCATGGTCACTTTGATATGTCCTTAATAGACGAACTCAGTGACTATGACCTTGACAGCGTTAGTTTGGTCGTTGGTATTCGAGACAGCCGTGGGCTCATCAATCTGGGCGATTTGTCGCTCAACGGTCAGGTAATTGAAGTGATTCCGGGAACAGGCATGAACCAGATGGCTCAGGGTTTTCACAACAAGCTGGATATTCGTACTCTCGATACGTCAGAACCATTAAACTTCGATTTGAACTTCTTATTGCAAGGCATGGGTACACTGCAAATTTCGCCAATTGGAAAGAACACTCAAGTGGCTTTGTCGTCCAGTTGGCCACACCCGAGCTTTATTGGCGATTATCTGCCGACTTCTTCCGACATCAATGAGTCCGGATTCGAAGCCAAATGGTCCACCAACAACTTTTCTACCAACATTACCCAGCTGTTTGATCAGTGCCTGTCGGACAACACCCAATGCTACGAACTGGAAAGCCGACAAATGGGTGTGGACCTAATCGACCCGGTAGATCACTATCTAAAATCTCACCGGGCGGTCAATTACTCGCTATTGGTCATTACTCTGATCTTCGCCAGCTTCTTCTTATTGGAACTGTTCCAGGCAAGACCAATCCACCCGATCCAATATGGTTTCGTCGGGCTTGCGTTAGCGGTATTTTACTTGTTGTTGATTTCGCTGAGTGAGCACACCGGCTTTAACTGGGCATACCTTGTTTCGGCTGTCGCTTCAACGGGATTACTCGGCGTGTACGTTGCAGGCATGTTATCCAATACCAAACACGGTGCCATTTTTGGAGCCAGTTTACTTATCCTTTATGGATTGCTGTTCGGTCTTCTACAAGCAGAAAGCTACGCATTGCTGATGGGCACATTACTCTGCTTTGTCGTTCTGAGCTTTGTTATGGTACTGACACGTAATGTGAACTGGTATGAACGCAGCGCCAAAGCCGCTAGTCAGAATGAAGACGTCTATGACATTGATTTTGATGACGTCCCAGAACCTGAAACCAAAAGCAAAGACCCGTCATAAACCAGAACAGAGCCGCGAAAGCGGCTCTGTTCATTTCTCTACCACAGGTATTGCCTTCAAGGGTTGCTGCTCCTCAAGATGAAGTAGGTCTTTGGCATCTGAGAGTGAGGCAAACAGCCAACGGCTAACGTCAGAACGCGGAATCAGCAACGGCATTCTATGATAGTATTGGGCATAACCCTGATCGGGCTTAGTGGTGAGCGTGACAACCTTATTCATCGACTCCAGTGCGATTGCTGCCATATAAAGTGGTTCATCCGATGGTGATTGAAAGAGGTATTTCTGCTTTCCATTGTCCTGAGGAGTCCATTCATACCAACCACCGCATGGGACGACGACTCTTGAGGTTTCGAAGGCATGCTTAAAGGTGGGTTTGGATGCAACTGTTTCTGCCTGAGCATTAATAATGACTCGCTTAGCCCAATGAGGTTTGATCCCCCACCGCAAATCAAACTGCTGCATTCCCATGGCCCCAGCGCCTACAGTCGCCAACGTTTCTGTGGGTCTGAGGTCTGGGTTAGGTTTTGCGGAAAACTGAATCCCTAATTGTTCGCACACTTGCTGGACAAATGGGTCGTCCATTATGTTTAATCTGCCGCAGATAACGATTCTCCACTTGCTACAACTGTGAGTAGAAAAAGTATAGTGTCTTATTTTTAAGATTCCCAATTCCCCAAAAAAAGAGCCATTGAAAATCGTCATAAATGCTGAAAATCAGGGAATAAAAAAAGCAGGTCTTTCGACCTGCTAAGTAGGTGATCTTTAAAATCTGCGCGGTTTTTATTAAGAAGCGCGGTTGCCTATGATCATTTGATAGTCAGCATCCAGCCTGCGCTTTTCCTCTTCAGGAAGCACTGTCCAATGTTGACCTGTCCTCGCTCCTTCAATTTCATAAAGAAGCTTTGGAGAGACATCAAGATCAAGCCCCAGATTGACGATTTTACTGACAATATTGGCGGTTGTATCTTGTTGAAGATCGGTCATCGAGCCGATTCCGATCCGACGAAATAGTTTCAAATGCAATCGCCGCACGTTAGGTAACAACCTAAGCGGCTGATTGGCTCGATGATCGTGATTCGCTGCTTCAATAGAAAGATCCACCGCTTTCACAAAACTGTTTTCGTCCAGTTCTGAGTGCAGTGAAAAGTAGTGAGCAGCAATTTTAAAATCGCCTTTCATCTGAGCTTCGGGCTGGCATTCACCACACCCTAAGTCGACGAGCTGGTCTTTAAGTTTGTCTCCAGCTCTTAAGAAAACATGCTCATCGCGAGCAACCGCAAAGATTATGTCGTCACAGAAAATACCTGTGCCACCAAACATTGCGCGAGAGCTTACGCGTCCAAATCGCTGCGCGATGAGTATGGTTGAATCTACATTTACATTCATACCCTTTCCCCCCTATGGTACATCCTTGGCTTTGTGCTTCAGGAATGCCAGCACCCTCATACTGGCAACACACATTTATTGCGTTCCTTCCGCCAAACTGCTTTAGAGTTTGGATATCAGTGCCATCGTTTCAGTTACGAACATATGATGGTCACTGTCGACAATCAGTTTGACTGTCATGAGTAACGTAACGGTGATAAATACAGGACGAACCACTTTATCGCCGTTGTGAATTACGATCTTGCTTCCTAGTACCGAACCTAAAATCTGTCCAGCACCCATTACTAAACCCAGTTTGTAATCAACGGTTCCTAGCCCGATAAAGAACAATAAAGAGACTAAGTTACCAATCAGGTTCAATGGTTTCGTGGCGATGGTGGCTTGCTTGATCGTAAAACCTAACAGAATTACGAAAGCCACCATCCAAATTGAACCTGTACCCGGACCGAAAAAGCCGTTGTAAAAACCGATAGCTAAACCACACATCATCATGAAGCGTCGGTTAGACATCTTGGCTTCGGTCGCCACGTTATTTTTAATTCTTTTCGATAAAATTGAATAAAAGGTGATACACACCATTAAGATGGGTAGCAAAAGCTGCAACACATCTTTTGGAAACAGACTGACGGAATAGGAACCCAACACAGCCCCTACCCCTGTCATAAAAATCCCGAATGCAAATCCTTTCAGTTTTATTTCATTGTTTAGCCAGTAGGTGATCAATGCCGTAGTTTCACCTATTACTGCCTGCAACCTATTTGTACCCAGTACTACGAGAGGTGGTACACCTGCAAGCATCATGCTTGGCACGGTGATCAGCCCGCCGCCACCAGCAATCGCATCGACGATGCCAGCGATTAACGCCGCGCAAAACAACCAAATCAAAACACTTTCAGAAACTTCAAAAAGCGACAGCTCCATTTGTCAAACTCCGTACAGGGCAAAAAAAGCCGAGCCTTGTACCATTGACCAAGGCTCGGTAAAACATGGATTTAGGACGTTCTGCGGTTCACAATTACACGATGCATTACTCGTAATGAACCGTGATAATCGTTTACCGCGTGGTGTTGCACCGACCGGTTGTCCCACATAACAACCGTGCCATTTTCCCACTTAATGCGGGTGGTGAACTCGGGCTTGGCAACATGATCAAAGAGGTACTCCAAAATTGGCGTACTTTCCTCTAAGGTCAGGTTGGCAAATCTCTCTGTATGCTCCTTATTGACGTAGATGGCGTGATGCCCCGTCTCTTCGTGAGTCATAATTGACGGATGAATCGCTTCAAACGTCGCGTTTGCTGTAGCAATTTGACTAAAGTTAGTCAGATGCGGAATTTTTTGCTTAGCCGACTGATGCTTATTTGAAATGTAAACCGCGTCGTTATTCAGCAAGAACTCTTTCATTCCCGAAGACAGCTTTTGAAAAGCCCTTTGGCTGTCTGAGAAAATTGTGTCGCCACCCACTGTAGGGGTAGCCCTTGCCGTTAACATTGTAAAATCAGGTGGATTGTCTAAATACGTGGAATCCACATGCCACATACCACTGAAGTTTTCTGCCTGATCGGGTTCTTTGCGTATTTCCACAATATTCGGGAAACCCTCTATTCCGCTAGAAAACGGGTATTTTTGAACCACGCCAAGTTTTTCAGCAAAGTCCATTAATTCCTGAGAACTCATATCCTGTTTACGGAATACAAGTAGTTTGTTTTCAATGAGTAGCTTATAAAGCTCCTTAAAGCCTGAGCTGTCTATTTCCGACAGTTTTAAACCCTTTATTTCCAACCCCATACTGCGTGCAATGGGTTGAGCCTCGATATCTATCTCAAAATGTGTAGAAGCAACCTTATCCATGAGTTAAGTCCGTTTTTTAAATTAATTATGCGACGCCGATATTAGTATCAATTTTCATCATGTAGTTAAATTAATCATATCTAACTCCAATATTAAGGCTGGACTTAATGCTGACTTCACAGGACCTCGAATTTTTCGACACTATTGCTAATAGCCAATCGCTGGCTGCGGCGGCCCGTACACTTAACGTAACACCCCCGAGTATCTCGCAGAGGCTGCAAGCATTAGAGAAGAAGCTGAATGTAAAATTAGTCGAACGCAGCGTCCGTTCAACGACCTTGACAGAGGAAGGTGAAAAGCTGGCCAAACGGGGGCGCAAGCTACTTGTTGACATAGAGTCATTACAGAATGAGATACTTGCTGATAAGCAAGTAATTGAAGGTGAACTACGGGTACTATCCCCTTTAGGATTCGGCATCGACTACATCGCTCCTCTTGTCACAGAGTTTCAGGAACGCTACCCAAATATTGATATCGACCTGACTCTTTCCGACATACCACGCTGGACCGACAGACAACATCCAGATGTAATGGTTTACATTGGAGAATTAAAGAACTCTTCACTCAAATGCATACATCTTGCGGAAAATCGTCGTCTTTTGTTGGCATCTCCTCATTACTTGCGAAATTCAGCACCTTTGCTTTGTCCGCAGGATTTGCACAAGCACCAATGTATCGCTTTAAGGGAAAATGATGAAGATGTAACCATGTGGAAGTTTGAAGCTGCCGACAATCAGCCACCCACCGGTGTCAGGATCCATCCTAAATTGTCGAGTAATGTCGGGCAGGTCATCAAAGACTGGGCAATCGATGGTAGGGGAATCATTCAGCGCTCAGAGTGGGACGTGACCAAAGAACTCAAGTCTGGCGAACTGGTCTCTTTGCTGACGGATTTCCCTTTACCCAGAGCAGATGTGGTAGCACTGGTTTCCGACGACAGGCAACAGAGACCGTTAAAGGTCAACCTGTTTCTGGACTTCATCAAAGCACGTTTGGCAAACAGACCTTGGTTTAATAAGGCGTGATTTACTCCAGCAGGAAGACGATGTTTCCCATTGCCATAGTCAGCCAGACTGGCGCATAGGGAATGTCTTCCGCATCCATTTTGGTGATGTCTTCTCCAAGCACAACCAGATCCGCATATTTGCCGACTTCCAGTGTTCCGGTGATATGATCGATCCCAAGGCTTCGCGCGGGGTTAATGGTGTATGCGGCAATAGCGGTGTCTATGTCAGGTAACCCATATTTTCCAAGCCGCAGGCTATTGGCAATACTCGCCAGAGGGCTGATTGGGTTAACGTTCCAGTCGCTACTGAGTGTCACATTCGCACCCGACTGGTAGAGCAAATGCAGTGGCATCAAATCGTGGGAGCGTTTCTTACCCAGAAACTTCTTTGCCCAGCTATGGTCACGTTGCGCAGCATATTCAGAGCCAACCTGCATGTCGGCACTGACGCCCAAGCGTGAAAACTTTAGTACGTCTTTCACATCCACCATTTCAACATGAGTCAGGGTGTATGGCACTTCTAGTGCGTCTTCATCCAGACTTTCTATCGCATTCAGCGACGCTCGGACCGCCTTATCCCCAATGGCATGAATGTGAGCACCATACCCAATACCATTGAGCTGATGCAGCCACTCCTGCATTTTTCCCGGTGGGATGTAATAAAGCCCGTCTTTGCTTTTGGGCATGTAAGTGAACAGATAAGGAGCCAGGGTTTTGGCCGTGCCGTTAATAAGGATACCGTCGCTGTACATTTTCACCTGATCAATGCGGAGCCAGCCAGAATCATCGTTGCGATAGATACGTTCAAAATATTTCAGCTGCTCCAACATGTCATCTTGCGGGTAAACCCAAGGGCGGAGAGACACCCGCGCCGTCAGCGCATTGTTGATTTCAGCTTGTTGCCACACTTCGAGCCAGCCGCGTTTCCAGTACATCCTGCCATCGCCGATGGTGGTAATACCGTGTTGTGAAGCCTCACTCAGACCATTGAGCAAACCTCTGTAGCTCGCTTCAAACAGGTTGTCGGTACTTTTCCAAGCCAACTCCATGACGATGTCACCCGCGTTGTCGAGCAGTATGCCGTTAAGCTTTCCTTTTTTATCTTTAAGGATACGACCACCAGCCGGATGCGGCGTTTTGGCTGTTATGCCTGCTTCTTTCAAAGCCGCGCTGTTGACCCACATAGAATGAGACGTCTGCTCCATCAAAATAACGGGCTTATCTGGAAATACACTGTCTAATACTTGAAGAGGAGTACGCTTATTCGATTTGTGGAGGATATGGTCAAGCTGAAAGCCGTAGCCAATAATCCATTTGTGGTCTTTTCCGTATTGTTTGCAATACCTTAGATAGGGAATTTGCTCTTCCAACGTCACATCAGGGTCAACATAACAATCGCCCCCGACTTCCGATGCGGCCTCAAATACATGATTATGGTTATCGATAAATCCGGGCAATACCAAAGCACCATTTGCATTGACCACTTTAGTTTCAACATCGATATATTCTTCGACGCCATTCGCGTCACCTAAATATTCAATTTTTCCTTCCCGGATAGCCATTGAAGAAACACGGTAGCCTTTGCCAACGTATATTTTTGCGTTGGTAATAACGGAGTCAGCCTTAATTACTGCGAAGGTAGGAGAAATAAAAAAAGCCAGCGCGCACCCAAGTAACAGACGCTTCATAGTGTGACTCCGTAGATAAACCCGAGATGGATTATTGAGAATGAATTTAAAATGACCAATAGAGGAAGACAGACAATTTCATTTAGAAACAAAAAGTTCAATCGGATATCTGAATCTAACTCTTTGAATAATGATAGGTCATATTTTTCGTGAATGTAACAGACCGCTCAGTAATTTAAATCCTGTCTCGAATATTAGAGTTTATTTATTTTATAGCTCAAAATTAAATCGAAGCGCGGGTTTTATGAGCTACTGATCATAGAAATATGTAAATATGAATTTTTATTTTGAATTCCTCGTATTTATTGTGCTTATATGTGCCCCTCAAAAGGCTCAGATGGAATAGATATCACATGAATTCATCACTTTCAAAATCAGCTCAAGAAGTTTTGGTCGGAGAAAATGAACAACTGGTTTCCACTACCGATCTTAAGGGCGTGATTACCTATTGTAATCCTGCTTTCTGTCGAGTAGCTGGCTTCGAAGAACAAGAGTTGCTCGGTCAGAATCATAATATTGTCCGACACGCTGACATGCCTAAAGCGGCATTTGGCGACATGTGGTCTCATTTGAAGAAAGGCAATGCGTGGCGTGGAATCGTAAAGAACCGCACCAAAAATGGAGGGTTCTATTGGGTAGACGCCTACGTTACCCCCATTTACGAACACGGCAGCATTGTGGGTTATCAATCTGTTCGCGTTAAACCGAAATCCAATTGGGTAGACGTGGCATCCACAGCATACAAAAAACTGCTTGCTGCAGAAAAAAGTGGCCGCAGCGCGGCATTTGCCCTGCCAGCAGCGTTTAAATACACCGCGCTCGCTGCGGCATGTGCCGTTCCTGTTATTGGAAGCCTGATCGAATCTGGCGTGTCCTGGCAGTTCATGATGAGTGCCCTTCCTGCGGCAACACTGGCCGTGTTCTTCAGGCAGGAATTGATCAACACACCTCAGTACATGAAAAAACTGCAGTCGGAATACGACAGCGTCAGTCGCCTTGTGTATTCGGGGAATCAGTTGGTGTCTGCGGCAGATTTCCACATCAAATTGCTGCAAGCCCGTATTCGTACAGTTCTTGGTCGAATGACCGATTCTGCTGCGCCACTACACCAGCTTTCGGACGACTTAAGCGATACAGCCATTCGCGCAATGAGTGCGATTCGCCAGCAGAACACAGACATTCACCATGTCGCCAGTGCAGTAAACGATATGGCGGATTCTGCGGGTCAGGTCTTTGAGCACGCATCACAAACTCAATTGCTGATCAACGACACTCAAGACCAGTGTAAGGTGACTCGCTCTAAAATTGATGCGACGGAGAATCAGTTAAATGAACTGGCGTCTCAGGCTGAACAGGCGACACAAACCACATACCAGCTGAGCGAGCAGGCCCAAAAAGTCAGTTCCGTAATGTCCGAAATCAGTGGCATTGCTGAACAGACCAACCTGCTGGCACTGAACGCTGCGATAGAAGCGGCGCGTGCGGGAGAGCAAGGACGTGGGTTTGCCGTGGTAGCGGATGAAGTACGCGCGCTTTCTTCACGTACTCAGAATGCAACGGAAACCATTCAGGCGAGCTTAAGTCAGATGCTCAGCACCATTACAACATGGCAGAAAGACATCGAAAGCAGTCGCGATCAGACGGGAGACTGTGTCACCATCGCTCAGGAAGGCGCGCAGTGTTTGCAACAGATAGAGCAAATGATGACCGATATACACGGTCTGATTGATCAGGTTTCTAATTCTGCAAACGAGCAGACCCAGCTTTCTCAGCAAGTAAGTAATCGAATACACTCCATCGCCCAGACATCTGAAAATAACTTAGCTGAAACCGATCTGGTAGAACGCAATAGTCAGGTGCTAAAGCAAGGGGTAGACAAACTTTATCAACTGGCTAAGCAATTCGAGCAAAAATAGAAGAAAAACGGTGGGGTACGGGCGTACCCCACCAAAAAGACTTGCCAAATCAGTCTGTTCCACTGCCTCTGTAATTGGAACATCCTGAGTCCTAAACGTCAGGAATGGCAAGCCAGGCTGGAAGTCATTATTCTTATCTGCTCCTTATCTTATCGCTATTCATTTACCGCACTCTGCAGCCAAACCTCTTGCCCTTTCAGTTCTACCGACCAGGTTTTTAAGCACTGCTCCGGCTCCTCTAGGCACTCACCTGTTTCCAAGCTGAAATGTTGTTTGTACATGGGAGAAGCAACGCACACGGTATCCCCTTGGGTGCCTACAATCCCGCGGCTCATCACATAAGCTTTGCTGATCGGATCCCAGTTACCCACAGCGAACACTCTGGCTTCTTTACCGGGAACCAGAAATAGCGCCACCTGTTGCTCGTCAAAAACACACCCCACGCCTTGATAAGGCGCAAGCTGGTTGATGTCGCAGACTTTCTTCCACATCACTTCATCTCCTGAACATCACTGACAAAGGTGCTGGGGATCCGCTGCCCGCGAACCCGTTGATACGGCAAAGGCACACTGTCGCCTTCCTGATTGATGAAAGGCCGGAATCGTGCGCGTTTCTCTTTTGAATCAACGGTCGATTTCCACTCGCACTGATAGGTTTCCACGATGTGTTGCATCTGAGATTCGAGTTGCTCGTTGATTCCCAGAGAGTCGTCCAGAACCACGCTTTTCAGGTAATCCAACCCGCCTTCAAGGTTTTCCATCCAGACTGAAGTACGCTGGAGTTTGTCGGCGGTTCGGACGTAAAACATCAGCACTCGGTCGATCAAAGTGATCAGCGCATCTTTGGAAAGATCGGACGCAAACAGGTCGGCATGTCGAGGTCGCATTCCACCATTTCCACACACGTACAAGTTCCAGCCATTTTCGGTAGCGATAACGCCAATATCTTTGCTTTGCGCTTCGGCACATTCACGGGTGCAGCCAGACACCGCCATTTTCAGTTTGTGTGGCGACCGCAATCCCTTGTAGCGATTCTCCAGCTCTATCGCCAGCCCGACTGAATCATCGACTCCGTATCGGCACCAGGTAGAACCCACGCATGACTTAACGGTTCGCAGCGATTTGCCATACGCATGACCGGTTTCAAACCCTGCCTGAATCAGTTGTTCCCATATGTCCGGAAGCTGTTCCATTTTGGCTCCAAACAAATCGACCCTCTGACCACCGGTGATCTTGGTGTACAAGTCGTACTGCTTGGCGACTTCGCCTAAGCGAATCAGTTTGTCTGGGGTGATCTCTCCACCGGGCACTCGAGGAACTACAGAGTAGGAGCCGTCTTTTTGCAGATTAGCCATAAAGGCATCGTTGGAGTCTTGAAGTGGCTGATGTTTGGGTTCAAGAATGTGCTCATTCCACAAGGAAGCAAAAATCGATGCAGCGGTCGGTTTGCACAAATCACACCCCATGCCTTTGCCGTGCTTAGCGAGCAATTCATCAAAGTCTCGAATATTTTCGACCTGACACAGATGGAATAACTCCTGCCGTGAATACGCGAAGTGTTCACAGATGTGATTGTTCACTTCCATACCCATAGCCGCAAGTTCGGCGTCCAGCACGGTTTTCACCATATTGGAACACCCCCCACACCCGGTACCCGCCTTGGTTTCGGCTTTCAGGGTATTCAAATCGTGCGCCCCAGCCTGAATCGCGACCACCAAATCACTTTTTGTCACGTTATGACAAGAGCAGATTAAGGTGTTATCTCCGATTTCCCCAGAAAGAGGCGACGCATCGAACAGAAGCTCGGCGGGGTACTCTGGCAACGGGGTTTGATTGAGATAGCATTGAAGCAGAGCATCGTAGTCGGTGTTGTCTCCCACCAAGATTGCTCCAAGTAACTGTGTGCCAGACGCGTCGGTGATGAGCTTTTTGTAGATCCCGGTATTGGCATCCTGAAGCACCATTTCCTGAGCCCCTTCGGTTTGCATTTGTGCATCCCCAATAGAGGCAACATCCACACCCAGCAGCTTGAGTTTGGTGCTCATGTCAGCACCAGTGAAGGTACTGTCTGTGCCTGCAAGCTGGTCAGCTACAGCACGCGCCATTTGGTAACCCGGCGCGACCAGCCCAAAGATTTTGTTTTGCCACAGGGCGCATTCGCCAATCGCAAAAATATTGGGATCGCTGGTGCGGCATGCGTCATCGACCACAATTCCGCCTCGTTCACCAATATCCAGCCCCGCTTGCCTTGCTAAGGCATCCTGCGGTCGAATACCAGCAGAGAAAACGATCACATCCACTTCCAGTGGCGCTTGATCTTTCAGTACTATTCGGTGATAAGCGTTTTCGCCATCAATGATGTTTTCGGTGGCGGTAGATGTGTGAACTTTTAAGCCCAAGGCTTCAATTTTCTTTTGCAGAACATTGCCCGCGCCAGCGTCGAGCTGAACAGGCATTAACCGAGGCGCAAATTCGATAACATGGGTTTCTAAACCCAGTAATCGCAAAGCATTCGCTGCTTCCAAGCCCAGCAGCCCACCACCAATCACCGCACCCGTTTTCGCCCCTTCACATGCGGTGCGAATTTCAGATAAATCATCCAGAGTCCGATAGACAAAGCTATTGGGTCGATCGTGCCCCGGAATAGGTGGTACAAAAGGGTAGGAGCCAGTCGCCAGCACCAGTTGGTCGTATCCCAAGACCACCTCGTCATCCATGGTGATGCGTCTTTGTTCGGTTTGAATTGACGTGACCTGACTGCCTAATATCAGTTCAATCCCGTGTTTTTGATACCACTCTTCACTGCCCAGCATCAGATCTTCATGGGATCGCCCTGAAAACAACGAAGAAAGCTGAACCCTGTCGTACGCAATGAAACGTTCCTCACCAATCACCGTAATCCGGTAATTCATGTGTGCGTGCTTTTCCACCAGAGAGACCACCAGTTGGTGCCCCACCATGCCATTTCCGACAATGACCAAATGTTCCATAGTGCTTCCTCCCTAGGCGCTTTTGGTCGCTTGAACGGGCGACTCTTCAATAGGTGTGGCGGATGTTTTAACGGTCTGAGGTTTGGCTTGTTTCTCATAGAGGAAACGCAGCACCGACTGACGGTATTTCTGATAACGCGTATCGTCGGCTAATTCGACTCGGTTCCTTGGTCTGTCTAGTTCCACGCTCAATACTTCTCCGATGGTGGCCGCCGGACCGTTGGTCATCATTACGATTCGATCCGACAGCAACACAGCCTCGTCCACATCGTGCGTAATCATGATCACCGTGGTATTCAAGTCTGCATGAATCGCCATCAGCGCATCCTGAAGATGTGCCCTAGTCAAGGCATCCAAAGCGCCAAAGGGTTCATCCATCAGCAGCACTTTGGGTTTGAGTGCCAACGCACGTGCTATACCGACACGTTGCTTCATACCACCAGATATCTCACTCGGCTTTTTATCGCTCGCGTGGGTCATCTGCACCAAATCGAGATAGTGCGATACCTGTTCTCTCACCCAGGTTTTGCTTTTTCCGGTTGCTATCTGTTTGATCGCCAGTTCGACGTTCTGATAGACCGACAGCCAGGGCAACAAAGAGTGGTTTTGAAACACCACTGCCCGCTCTGGTCCCGGTCCATCCACTTCGCGTCCATCCAATATCACACCGCCATCTGTTGGGTCGTATAACCCGGCGACCAAATTCAATACGGTGGATTTACCGCAGCCAGAATGCCCAATCAGAGAGATAAACTCCCCTTCCTTAATGGTTAAATCGACGTTTTTTAACGCCACGAACTCACCCTTGGGTGTTGGAAATCGCATGCCTAACTGCGTCAGGTTTAAAAAAGTTTTTGTCATAAGGTTTTCTTCCTATCGCAGTGTCTGGTTTTTATCCCAAGAGACCCACTTCTGCAGTGCGAGCATGCCTCGGTCGAGCAGTAATCCAATGAATCCGATGGTGATCACCGCCACCATAATGCGCCCCAGAGAGGCAGAGCTGCCATTCTGGAATTCATCCCAGACGAATTTCCCTAAGCCGGGGTTTTGCGCCAGCATCTCTGCCGCGATCAGCACCATCCATGCAATACCCAGCGACAACCGAAGACCGGTAAAAATCATCGGAATAGAAGAAGGGAGCACAATGGTCCAGATGTGTCGCCACCAAGAAAGTCGCAATACTCGGCTGACGTTCACCAGATCTTTATCGACACTGGTCACTCCGACAGCGGTATTGATCAACGTGGGCCAGAGGCTACACAGCGCAACGGTCAACAAAGAGTTCACAAATGATTTCGCCACCAGCGGATCAGCACTCACGTAGGTCGCACTCACCACCATGGTGACAATTGGCAGCCAAGCCAGAGGAGAAACGGGCTTGAGCAATTGGATCACCGGATTGAACGCCTGATACAAGCCATGATTTAACCCCAAAACAATCCCGGCTGGGATAGCGATTAATGACGCCAGCAAAAAACCACACGCCACGGTAAACAAGCTGGTCAGGATCTGATCAAAGAAGGTTGGCTTACCTGTGTAAGGTCGAATTTTTACTTTGGCGTTCGGATCTTTAGCCAGCTTGGCTGCGTTGCGTTTTTCCTGACGCTCAATAAACGCCACTTCTTTATCTCGCTCTTCAAAGTGTTCAGAAACCAGATTTCCGAACTGCTGAGCGGTTTGAACGGGACCCGGCAACACACCCAAAGAGGTCTGAACCTGACGCGCTGACAGGTGCCACATCATCAGGAACAGCAGAATCCCCAGCAAGGGCAGCACAAGTGCCCTGCTGTGGTTGGCGACTTTTGCCCTATCAGGAAAAAGGGCAAAGACATTATTTCTCGCCAATTTGGTGTCCATATCAGATCTCCTCTGATCCTTTCAGACCAATGCTGAATTTTTTCAGATATGCGTTGGGCTGCTTGCCGTCATACACCACGTCGTCGATAAAGTGTGTCTGCGGATCGCGATACCCATCTTCCGTGTTGAAATCTGGAAAATCGCTGGCTTTGAGTATCCCGTCTTCAATTAAGGATTCTGCCGCCTGCTGATAGATATCAGGTCGATAGACTTTTTTGGCAATATTGGCGTACCAGTCGTCCGGTTTTTCTGATGGAATCTGTCCCCAACGGCGCATCTGAGTCAGATACCAGATGGCATCGCTGTAGTAGGGGTAGGTGGCGTTATAACGGAAGAATACGTTGAAATCGGGCACAGAACGTTTGTCTCCTTTTTCGTATTCAAACGTGCCCGTCATGCTATTGGCAATCACGTCCGCATCCGCACCTACGTAGTGGCTTTTCGCCAGTATTTTTACGGCTTCCATACGGTTGGCATTTTGCTTTTCATCCAGCCAGTGCGCGGCACGAATCATGGCTTTCACCACACGGATATGGGTGTTCGGGTATTTCTTTGCCCAGGCAGCCGACACACCGAAAACTTTTTCTGGGTTGTTTTTCCATATCTCGTAATCGGTCACCACTGGCACCCCAATTCCTTTGAATACGGCTTGCTGGTTCCACGGTTCACCAACGCAGTACCCTTTGATGGTTCCGGCTTCCATAGTGGCGGGCATTTGCGGTGGAGGGGTTACGCTGAGCAACACATCCGCCTCCACCTGCCCACTGTTATCACCGGTTTTCGGCGCGTAATAGCCAGGATGAATGCCTCCCGCCGCTAACCAGTAACGTAGTTCGTAGTTGTGTGTCGAAACCGGGAATACCATGCCCATGTTGAAAGGCTTGCCTTTGTCGAGATAACTATCGACCACAGGTTTGAGTGCGTCTGCCTTAATTGGGTGAACAGGTTTTCCGTCGGCTTGTTTTTCCAGATTAGGCTTCATCTGCGCCCAGATGTCGTTGGATACCGTGATGGCGTTACCGTTGAGGTCCATGCTGAATGCGGTGATTACGTCCGCTTGTGTTCCAATCCCTATGGTGGCACCCAGTGGCTGACCTGCCAGCATGTGTGCGCCGTCTAATTCGCCGTCAATCACCCGGTCGAGCAAAACCTTCCAGTTCGCTTGTGCCTCCAGCGTGACGTACAGCCCTTCATCCTCAAAAAAACCTTTTTCATAGGCGACCGCCAGCGGTGCCATATCGGTGAGTTTGATGAACCCAAATTTCAGGTCTTCAAGTTCAGGCTCTCCAACTTCGGCTAATGCCGAGTTCGACCCCAGCAGTACAGCCAGCGCAAGGCTTTTTAGGGCACGGCTTTTAAGAGAAAGGCTTGCCATGCGATTTCTCACGGCATTCCATTTTTCTATTGTCTTATTGGCAATGGTTTTCCGACATTTCATTGAACACTCCTGTTCCATAACTTCCTAAGTTTCAAATTCCAAATTTCAAATTTCAAAAAAAAGGCGCGGCTGCACAGAAAGTGCAGTCGCGCCGTTGCTTAGCAGAAACCACCGCCATTGATGGTTATTGGAGCTGAGCTCCTTTATCGTTGTTATTAATACTTCAAGTTGTGTGCCAGTTTTTCAGTTATTAAAAATCAATAAGTTATCTTTAATTGAATCCAACACTCTTAGCTGGATGCCGCCTTATTGTGCACAGTGCACCAATTCAATCCCTAGCTGATCGAATCGAAGGTGAGCATCAGGTTTTTGGCGACCTGCCCAATGGGCTGGCTGGATTTCATCGCGGAATTTCGCAGCGCCTTGTACGCCTCTTCTTCATCAATATGATGCATCTTCATCAACGTACCTTTGGCTTTTTCGATCCACTTTCTGTCGTCGAGTTTCTGCGTCAACGCCTGTACTTCTTTCTCAATTGCCAACATGTTGTCGCGAAGTCTGGTGGCATGTTCCAGCCAGATGTTGAGATCGTAATCTCCCCGAAAAGGAAGAATCACGTACTGATTTGCGTGAGGAAAATCCTTGATGCTACCTTTGTGAAGGTCACCGACCATAACCACCAGCGGGCATTTGCAACCCACGGCAAAATCGATCAGCAGCTTAAGCTCTGCCGTCGGTTGCGACCAGGAGACCACCATCACTGAAGATTGAGGATCCGTCAGCATGCCTTCCACCTGAATAAGCTGGCAGCCTATGATGTTGTCATAGTGCAACGCCAGCTGCCCACTCAGTTGAGCTTGCTGTTCCAGACTGTCGCTGCATACGATAACCATTTGATCCTTCATAGTTTCTCCTTTTCATCACTTCGGTATTCTTCCAACCGATGTGATTCTCTTATCCCAATTCAGGTTAAGTATTCTTTCCAGTAACGGATTGCGTTGGCTTCAGCCCGCTCTTTATTTCCTAGAATGGTGTATAACGCGGCCATCATCGTCCCCACCACACCGTAAGACATGGCTTCCAGATCGGCTTCTTGTGTACCGACCACACAAGACTTAGCGACAGGGATGTCGCATGAGGTCATTTCCTCCCAATACTGAGATTCCAGATTCTCATTTGCTTCCCAAACGGTTTGGCTCACTTTGGGATTGAACTCGGTTTCACCTGCCACGCCTTTAAAAGACAAAACTCTAAGCGAGTCCGCCGAGGCAATTTTCTCTATTCTGGCGTGCAGTTCGGAATAACTGGGATGGAAGCTGCCACGCAAACCATAGGGCAGTAACCCGGGGTTTAGCCCGCGTACCATGGTGTTGATTGGCGTTCTGACTCCGTATCGTTTACTCCAGCTCAGCAATTTCACAATTTCCGGGCAATGAGCTTCCAAAGGGAGGTAGGCGATGCCTTCAGCATCAATGACTTGTTGTGCCTGATCATAGCTGCTTACGCACTCGATACCGACGGCCGAAAGAAAGGTTTCAGCGTGGGTTTTGTTGGCAAGATGACGTTGGGCATGTCCGTGCAGTAGTATCTTGTAGCCATTGCTGGCTAGAATTTTAGCTGCCACCAGATGCCAGGGTTTGTCGGTACTTTTATTCTCATAAATCCGCTTTCCTGCGTACAAAGGCCAGTCCAGATCAGCATTGATGCCACTAAACCGAGCCCTGAACGCGCGCACAAAACCCCCAACCTCTTCTGCGGTTTCATTGTTCACCCGCATTAGCACCAAAATCATCGCTAACTGATCGTCTCCGACGTTGCCAGCTAACCACTCTGTCATTAACTCGAACGCTTCATCCTCCGTAAGAGATCTTTTTCCACGTTCGCCTTTTCCAAGAGCCCTGATACATTGCACCGCGATAGACATAACTGCTTCCTTCGAATACGCCACTTGATGAATATCTCACTATACAGAAAACACAGCTGTCTGCGAGAGCAAAGCATGAATCTTCGATCTGATTGTCACCACTTCCCCTAAAATCATAAGTGCTGGACTCATTCCTTTTAGCGCGCTGGCTTTTTCCATCATGTCTTTAAGCTCAAATGTATGGATCTGTTCTTCATCGCTGCAGCCTTTGATCACGATGGCAACAGGCGTGTTGCCACTTAGTCCGTTTTCCATCAGCCCTTGTTGGATGTCCTGTGCTTTTTCCAATCCCATGTAAAACACCAGAGTCTGCCCGCTTTGAACCAGACCACTCCACGAAGGAAGCGCACCCGTGACCACATTCCCTGTGACCAGGGTGACACTTCGAGACACCCCACGGTGAGTGAGTGGGATAAGGGAACGGGATGCACAGCCGATGGCGGCGGTGATCCCCGGAATCACTTCGAAAGGAATTTGGTATTTTGCTAGTTCAAGGGCTTCTTCACCGCCCCGACCAAAAATAAACGGATCGCCCCCTTTTAATCTCACGACCTGTTTGCCTTCCCTGGCTAACCGGACGAGCAACCCGTTTATCGCTTCTTGCTTCATGCTTGGCTGACCGCAACGTTTTCCAACGTAGATGGTCTCCACCTCGCTATCCGCAATGCTCAGAATGTCTTGATTAATTAACCGGTCATACACCAGTACCTGTGCATCCCGGATGGCTTTAAACGCCTTGATGGTCAATAATTCTGGATCGTTGGGACCGCAGCCAATGAGTTTCACCTCACCTAAACTGCGCCCGCCTTCTGAATATCGACGAGAACCAGACTCCCCTTTGCGAACAAGAGTAATGGTGCCTTTGTTGCCTGCGCTGGAAGACGGGCTTCGAAAGTGTGTCGCGTTCTGTTTTGTCATCCTTGAATACTCTCTCGAATTACTTGATATAAATGATGTTCTGTTCAAGTGTTTTATTGAGTTCAGGAATACAGGAGCCGCAGTTGGTTCCGCATTTCAGTAACGCTTGAAGCTGATTCAGGCTATGAATATCGTGCTGCTCGATCGCCTGTTTGATTTGAGTGTCGGTGACTCGAAAGCAACTGCAAATCAGGTTGCCCTGCTTCGTTCCTGACAGTGCCTGAGAGATTTTCCGAATATCGAGCGCTTCACCGAGCATGCTGCTCAGTTCGTTTGTGTCCAGTGACCACGGCTTGTCGCTCACCACCGTCAGAGTACCCACCACAAACTGTTTTTCAGAGGCTTCAAATCCGCCGGATATTGCGCACCAACCGTTAGGAAGATCTAAAATCAAATATCCCTGATGGGTGTCTGGTTCCGTTGGTTTAAGGCAAGGTGATGGGGTGCAATACCGCCATACCGTACTTTTGCTTAATCGCTGACAAGATGCATACAGCGGACGAATGCCCAAACTCGACAGTAAAGTAGGTTCACGGCTACTGCGTTGGAGGTGGGTGACATAGCTGCCTACTTTGATCGGGCTTAGTTCAATAGGTTGCGATTTAAACGCAGGCTGACCCGAAAGCGGATCCACCACCGAATCCACCACTCGGTTTATCTGGCTTTGGCTGTCTTGTAGACCACTGTATTCACCTGCCCAGTGCATACTCATAAAGACCTGTTTATTGCTCAGCCCCTTATCCCATTTCGTTTTGGCATACACGGTAGCTGGCTGAGAGAGCGCAGGCTGCTGGATTTGAATGAGTTCCCCTTCGCTCATTCCCAGCATTTGCCCGCTTAATGGATTGAGATATAAAGTCGGTTCCGGATCTAACTCAGACAGGTGCTCAATATGACCAGTACGGGTCATGGTGTGCCATTGATCGCGGTGTCTGCCAGTATTCAGCCACCAGCTGACTTCCTGCTCTTTGGTTGTTTTTTCCTTGGTAACTTTATCCTCGGTAGCTTTATCCTTGGTAGCCTTAACTTCGGTAGCTTTATCCTTGGCAACAACGAAGTTCGCCCTGCCATCTGCCGTGCTAAAGCGGCCATTTCGATAAGGTGCGTCACTTTCTCCTAACGGCCATCGGGCTGGCGCCCATGACTGATATTCTTCATCGGTCATGTCCATTAGCTCTGATAAGTTCAGAAGCAATGAGGTATCTCGATTAATGCCAGTCATCCGAGCGTATTCGCGAAACACATCGGCTTCGGTTTCAAAATCGAATCCGCTTTCTACGCCCATTTTCTCGCAAAGCGCTCTGCCAACAGCGGATACGGTTTCCCAATCTGGCTTGGCTTCACCTGGCGGCGAAATAAAACGTCTTTGCCTTGAAATGCAGCGCTCAGAATTGGTCACCATACCTTGCTTCTCACCCCACCCTGCTGCGGGCAGTAAGACATTGGCATAGTGGGCAATGTCGCTGTCGGCGGTAATGTCTGACACGATCACCATGTCGCATTGAGTGAGTGCCCGACGCACTTTGTCGGCATCTGGCATCGACACTACAGGGTTGGTCGCCATAATCCAGATGACTTTGACTTTCCCTTTTTCAACCGCATCGAACAAGTCGACCGCTTTCAATCCCGGTTTGGTTGCCATATTGGGCGCTTGCCAAAACGCTTCCACGGCGTTTACCGCGGCTTCATCGAACCCTCTGTGCACCGCCAGCATGTTTGCCAGACCTCCTACTTCTCTTCCCCCCATGGCATTTGGCTGACCCGTGATTGAAAACGGTCCACTGCCCGTTTTTCCGATTTTTCCCGTGAGTAAATGGGCGTTGATGATGCTGTTGGCTTTATCGACGCCTTGCTCTGACTGGTTGATGCCCTGACAAAACACCGTAATGGCAGTCGGTGACAAGGCAAACCATTGATAAAAAGTGCGAAGCGGTCCGACATCCAGACCCAGCGTCTGCGCCACATTCAGAAGCTCGTATTCTGGCTGCATCAGGTGTTCAGACAATCCATCAAACCCGTTGGTACTGGCTTCGATAAACTCAGAGTCGATATGACCGTTGTCTAAACAGAATCGCATCAACCCGTTATACAGCGTGATGTCGCCATCGTTATCTAACGCTAAGTGAAGATCCGCTTGTTCTGCGGTCACGGTTTTTCTTGGATCGAGCACCACCAGCCTCAAGTGGGGGTTTTGCTCTCTGGCTTGCTGGATTTGACGGAAAATAACAGGGTGCGTCCAGGCGGTATTCGCTCCCGTAATCACGATCAAATCGGTTTTCAATAAGTCGTCGTAATTGACGGGCACTACATCTTCCCCGAAAGCACGAATGTGCGCCGCCACCGCTGAAGACATACAAAGTCTGGAGTTGGTATCTATGTTGGTGCTGCCCACGTACCCTTTCATGAGTTTGTTGGCAACGTAATAATCTTCTGTGAGTATCTGACCAGACACGTACATCGCAACCGAATCTGGTCCGTATTTATTTATGGTTTCAAATAGCTTTTGAGAAATGGAATCAACCGCGTCATACCAGGAAACGGTTTCCCCGCCAACCCTCGGGTATAAAAGCCGTGAAGGCATATTCAGGCTTTCTTTCAGGGCTGCACCTTTTACGCACAACGCCCCTTTGTTTGCTGGGTGTGACTCGTCGCCTTTAATCTCGCTTTGAGTCACTTTGACACCACACCCAACCCCGCAATATGGGCAGGTAGACTGAATTTCACATTTCGACATGCTGCTTCCCTTGGTTACTTCTTTAGTTTCTTCTTATCTGGCAAAAAAATGCGCCCAACCAGCCGAAGCTGGAAAGGCGCCATTGCCTGTGACGTTGCGTAATATTTGAAACCCAAGTACCTCACATCGGGTCGCTTCCATACGGTGATGCGAGGCAAACAGATAACAGCAAAGTTCAAGCCAACATTTAAACCTCTTATTATTTAATGAGTTAACAAATTGGCGCTTGAAGCAGGTGCACTATCTCTGAGCAAATAACCCCAAATTAGTGCGCAATCCCCGTGTGCGGATACGGTTCACATTACGATTCATAAGGTGGCGGAGAACATACCGAAACAAAACCCGTTTGATGCCAGACAGGTTACTGCCGTATTCGGCATAGAAGGTATCGGGATGCGTATAAACCCCAAAGTCGTCCGCTATGCCCTCTTTCTGGATATAGGTGTTGTTGCCATTCCATTCAATTGCCGGATTTTTCAGGCACGGCGTTGCTATTCCATAAGCGCTGAACTCATCGCACTGGTCTTTGAAGCGTGTCTGCACCTGAGAAAGATAGGGCTTATCTATGATGTATCCCTCAACTTCCAGCCATTGATTATCAAACCAGACTTCGACCCAGCTATGTATGATTCGCTCAGGAGCAATGGGGAAAATGTAACTTGGGATCGCACCTTTTTGCAGTTGGTTGTAGATGGTAAATCCGTGAAACCGAGTATGGACACCAACCCCTCTTAGTAACGCCATCAGTAGCGTCCCTTTGGTATTGCACTGTCCGTAGCCATCTTTAAGCACTTGGCTGGCGGGAAGAGTGTCGTCCAGGTTGTATCCAAAGGTGATATCGTCGCGCACAAAATTGTAGATAGACTTGATGGCGTTGAAGGGAGAAAGAGTTCGCCAGCCTTTTTCTTCAATCAGCTTTTGAATAGTAGGGTGGTTAAAATCCACCATGGTGGTGGGTTCAAGGTATTGAGTGAAATCGTTATTCATATTGCCTCCTGCGATTTGATGGCTTCAGGTTACGAAATCATCGACAGAAGAAATTGAATAAACTGGCTATGACGGTTCTAAAAGTTTGATCGCTTCGCGAATGGTAAGCCCAAAATGCTGTTTGAACGTTCGGCTTAGATGAGCACTGTCGGCAAACCCCGACATATACGCCGACTCAGTGGCGCTCTTGCCTGATTTCAGCATACCAATGGCACAGAGCAGACGACGCCAGAGCAAATAAGGACGCCACGCAATGCCCATATTCTCTTTGAACAGATGAAGGAAGCGGCTTTCGGAAAGCACCAGGTCTTGTGCAATATCACTCGCTCGCCAGTGATCCGGTTTAACGCATACTTGCCCAAAACACTGATTGAGCCTCTCCAGTAACTTGAGTATTCGGTTATCAAGCTGAACATATTCTGCTTTCGTATTCAGATGAGACATATCGAATGGCAATGATTGCCGCTCAAGCCAATCGGATACCAAGACAAATTGTTGGTCTATGTTGGTATGGCAGGGCAAGTCACCGAGCGAAATGCAGGTTTCGCTATCAAGAAGGCGAAGTAAGACTTCCCCTAACGTGGACTCCGGTTCGATCAACCAGACCCATCCGGCTTCCAGTTCTAATTGATGAAGGACATTAGGCGCTAATAAAGAAGCGCCACGGATAGTAGCGCTTTCAGTGATAAGTTCAGCATCACCGTCTGAGATGGTGAGCTGAATTGCGTGGTGGCGATGGTTGTTTGCTTCTAACGCCTGACTGTAGCTCGCAAACAACCCTGGTTGCAACCTTAAGTTAGCTGGCATTTGATGTGATCATCAACTTAATACCGAAGTACCCAAATAAGGTGCCAGCGGCGCGTTTTGTCCAGCGAACAATGGTTTCACTCTGTTGAACCTTGGTGCTGACTTTGGCAGAAGTCCAGGACAAAAACAGCAGCCACAACATGCCATTGAAATTAAACACTACGCCTAGAATTAAGAATGCCAGAGCCTTGCTGTCACTTTCCGCCGAAATAAACTGAGGAACAAAAGCGAGGAAGAAAAGGGCAACTTTCGGGTTGAGGACGTTGGTGAGAAAACCTTGAAGAAAAATGCTTTTTAACGGCGCTTTTTTGAATTCTACTTTTTCGCCAGATTCGGAAGAAGATGACTTGGAGAGCAGCATGGTGGCTGCCATGTAAAGCAGGTACAACCCACCAATAATTTTGACCACGGTAAACGCCATGGTAGAGGTTGCCAGCAGAGCCAAAAGCCCAAACGCCGCCGCAAATATGTGGAACAGCGTACCCGCCCCGATACCTGCGCCAGCGACCACCCCGGCTTTCATTCCTTGAGTGGCACTTCTGCCCATGACATATAACGAATCCGGACCGGGAATCAGGTTAAGCGCAATCCCTGAAACAACAAATAGCCAAAAGTTTTCAATGCCGAACATTCAAATTCCTTATTCTGAGTGGGTAAAGCGGAATTGTACTCCTGTGTGAATTAACTGAACATAAGAAAGAAGTCTAACTCACCTAGGGTCTGTTGACCTTTCGTGGTTAAGTTTTGTTCGAGTTCTATGTGTTTTAATCGCGGCGCAAGGTCTTTAGCTTAGTCGTTCTAAGCAAATACCTTGCAACAAAGAGTAAAGGGTATAGACCGGGGACGCCTAGTTGAACCCTTCGGGCAACATTTGTGGCTCCTTTCTACTGTGTTACCGCTTATTGATGTAGAGCGACTACACCGAATAAGCGCTGCCTTGTATAAAGAACCCACAAATGGCTGCAAAAATCATCTCGAAAGGTCAACAGACCCTAATACATAGGATTTTTTTCAAGACTCTTTCGAAGATCTTCTTTGTATTCTTCTTCAGACTGGTATCCAAACACTCGCCAATTTTGCTCGCTTTTAATGTGATAGCCATACACTAGAAGACCCAACCAATCACGACGGGTTCTTGCTATCATATTTTTCAGTTCTGCTCTGAAAGACGCCATAGTACTGCTCCTTATAAAACGCTCTTTCAGTATATTTTTCGAGCTTTTTCAAAAGAGTACTCATCTGCCGACTAGCAATACTTTCTGCTCAGTTTCACTCGAAATTTACAAATTTCGAATCGGTTTTCATTAATATAAAACGTGACTACAGATGAATTTCATTGGATGCGGTATGAAAGGTCACCTTGAACGCGTACCTCAAAGAATAGGCTTGTCATGGCGATACAAAAAAATTGTCGAGCCTTGCAAAGGTTCTGGCTGGCACCGACATGAGGAATATGAAATCGCCATCCATCGGCACTTTTCGGGTCAGTGTTTTGTGGATCACCACAACAGCGAGGTGTATCACAATCACATGATAATGCTGGCACCTAACATTCCTCATGCTGTTTATTCTTCCGATGAGAGCGGAAACGATCGATTTGAAACTCATGTGATTTGGTTCAAAAAAGAGTGGGTAGATCACCTTATTGCCAATTGTCATGAATTCATGCCCTTGAAGCACTTGCTTGCTGCTTCAAAGAAGGGAATTGTGTTTTCACCAGACACGGCAGAACAAGCCACGCTTATATTGACTGAACTAGAAAGTAAGAAACCGATCAATCAATTGATTTCGCTAATAAAAGTGTTTGAAGTTTTGCTGGCAGATAAAAACATACAACTTTTATTGCCCACCCCAGAAAATGAACCCGATCAGGATGATAAATTTACAGACAAGCTAAGAAAGACCGAATCTTACCTGCTGGCAAACTATCATCACCCCATTACGCTCAAGGCTCTCGCAGATCACCTCTACACCAGCGAAAGCAGCGTGAGGCGGCTGTTCCAGAAACATTACAACGAGAGCTTTTCTCAGCACCTGAAAAAGATTCGCTTAAACGTCGCCTGTGGATTATTGATGAATACTGACCTACCTATCCGAATCGTGATGGAGAAAGTAGGCTATGAGAATCAAGCCAACTTCAACCGGCAATTTAAGCAGTACAAACAAGTCACGCCACTTGAATATCGGAAGAAGGTGAAACCCTGGTCTAGGGGGGTGTAAGTCCGGGCGAGCGGATCAACGCCACTCGCCCTTAAACCATCAAGCTACAGCAACAGCTTCAATTTCAAACATCAATGGCGGCAATGCCAAACGTGTCACGCCCAATAAAGTCATTGGTGGCATTGCATTCGCGGGTCCCATTTTCGCGCCTAGCACGTCAAAGTGCTTCATGGCTTCATCCACGTCAGTGGTGTAAATTCGCAATTGAGTAATGTTGGAAAGCTGCATATCAGCCGCATTCAGAATGGCTTCCAGATTGCTCAATGCCAGCGTGATCTGACCTCGCATATCCCCCACATGCTGAGGATTACCTTCACCATCCACAGACGTTTGACCCGCACAGGTCAGTTGCCTTGTCGCCCCTTCAATCACCTCTCCCTGGTTGTAGCCAAGTGGTAGCGACCATGTCCACGGGTTTACTTGTGTGCGTTTCATCTCTTATATTCCCTTTCCATTAAGTGAATAATGAGCATACCGACACCCTACTGACAACATGGTGTCAGCAGTCTTGAATTAAGATGCAATTATTGAGCAGAGCAAGGAAGTAAAAATGAGGCGAGCGGACCGATTAATCAAGATTGTGCACTTTTTACGTAGCCGGAGAAGAGCAGTCACAGCAAAACAGATTGCCGAGGAATTTCAGATTTGCACCCGTACAGTGTATCGGGACATACAGGATCTCGTCGATTCTGGTGCGCCAATATCAGGGGAAGCAGGCGTGGGCTATATCATCGATAAAAAATACTACCTTCCACCTGTCACCTTCGATTCCGAGGAATTAGAAGCACTAGGCTTAGGCATAAGTATGGTCAGACAATGGACGGACGACCCTTTTGCGCTTAAAGCCATTAATGCACTGGAAAAAATTCAGGCGGTGCTGCCTGCTGACATGCAAGGCGAGTTCCAGCAAATCACCACCTACTCGATGCCAAGCGAAAACATGATTCCGTGGACAGTGAGCTTTTCTGATATTCGTGAATCCATTCGTGTACGACGTAAACTTGAAATCGAATACGTCGACGATAAGAAACAAGCTTCAACCCGAGCGATTCGTCCATTGGCACTAATATTCTTTAGCCCTGTCTGGCTGCTTGCGAGCTGGTGCGAGAAACGTGAAGATTTTCGTCATTTCCGCCTCGATCGTATTCAAGAAATGACATTGACAGAGCATTTTTTCGAAGACGACAAAGACAAAAATCTGGATGCGTACCGAGCGCAGGATAAGCGTTGCTAACACTTTGAATATCTGAGGGAGAAATATGAATACTGCGGAGTTTTGCCAATCGAATATTCTGGTGATTCCCGATGCCTTAGCCGGCATGGAGGATATTCGCTGTATTTGTCGGTATCAAGACGCGCAGATTTTCTATAAACAGCTGGCGGATGATCTGTTGAACGTTGAGTTTTACACCAACACCCCCTGCCTTATTTATATTCAGAGTGGTCGTGAAACCCTAACCAACAGCGACAACAGAACGACAGATTTACTGGCTGGATCGGCTATTTTTCTGCCAAGAGGCATCAACCTGCATTCCGATTACGTCAAAGAAACGGAAGATTTGAGAGCGTATCTGGTGTTTTTCTCTGACACCATCATTCGCCAATTCTTGAGCCAATCAAAACCGAGCCAAGCTTCTTTACCATCGCAAGACTCTTTAATACTGCCGAATGTGCCTGAGCTAGAGACGTTCTTCACTTCCTTTCAGAAAGACATCGATAACCCTGCCTATATTCAGCTAAAGCTTCAGGAACTGTTGCACCTTATTGAATGGAAAGACGGAAGTGGCACATTAACGTCACTGCTGTCTGCGAGCAACACGGACTCGCCTAAGCGCAATCTGCATCGGCTGCTCGACAATCAAGACGTTCTCAAACTGAAAGTTGCAGATTTAGCTAATCTCTCTGGCAGAAGCCTGTCTACTTTTAATCGCGATTTTAAGATGGCGTATGGCACCACCCCTCAAAAATGGCTACGTGATAAAAGGCTCTCTCACGCCAAAACCTTGCTGGAGACTCAACGCCTGAGTGTTACCGATGTGGCGATGGATGTCGGGTATTTGAATGTGTCTAACTTTATAAAAGCCTTTAAAAAGCGCTACGGGATCACACCCAAGCAAATAGATAGCGAGCAGTGACCGACTTTCGGTATTTTTGGCAGTGTGTAAGTAGTGACCACCAACAGAACCCATAAAATTTTCCTCAACTTACCATCCATGAGGAAAACAATATGAGTATTCGTGTTACTTTGAACTGCAAGGTAAAAGCCAATCAGTTTGCGGAACTACGCCCATTTTTAGAAGCGAACTTACCCAATGTTCGAGGGTTTAAAGGCAACAGAAAAGTCACTGTGTTGTTCGATGACGCATCTGGCGAAATGCTGCTAGATGAAGAGTGGGCAAGTGTGGAACATCATCAATCCTACATCGCCTTTATTTCAGAGAATGGGGTGTTAGCTCAGCTTCAATCCTTTCTAGCTTCTGCGCCGAACATTAAATATTTCAAAACACTAGATATTTGAGGGCGTCTTCCATAGCCACTCTGAAATGGAGTGGCTTATTGATCTGGTTGTGCTGATTTTTCCTCGAATGCTTCGAGTGCTTTGTTAATATGTTTCACTGACGCCCATGCTACACCATCGTTGAACATGTACCCTCCCATTAGCAGAAAAGTGACACCAATTGCGGCTAAACCTGGATTAAAGTCAGTAAAAATAGAATACAAAAATACTAGATTTAAAATTAAACCTGAAACAATCAGACAAAAACCGCTTGCCAGATTGTATAAGCACACGACGGTATCAAATTTAGAGAGACGAACTCGGTAAGACAGCCTATGAATACCTTGAATGTTTGGCAACGTCTTAACGGCTTTGGCTACATGTCTAAACGACACTTGTTCAGACACTCTTTCATTCAGGATAAGTGCGGCTTTCAACATCGGAAGACCAAGTTTAACTCCATGAATATTCCTAAAATACTCAATGTTTAATTCATCCTTAAAATGATCTTTAAGCTCAGGAATTAGGCCAGGATCAGCAATGGCGTTAGTGATAGATTCGCGACGTTGTTTCCTATTTGATTTATATAGATCCAATATATTAGGTAACTTAAAGACCGCTGAAATCGCAAGGATCACTACAATAACTAGGTAGTCTCCCTTTTGTAGTAATTCCACATATAAGTCCATCTAAACTCCTAATCTATTGATTTCAACAAGCCAATAGTACATCAAAAGAGCAGCTAACCCATTGTAGTAAATAATATTTTTTAGAGTCAGTTTAAAATTTTCCGATTTAGTCAGATACACATAACCGTTGTGGGGTTATTTCGATAGTGGGAAAAATAAGCATTGTTGACATATAGGTTACAAACGAAGGGAAAATCGCTCTAGAATTTGGAGTAGCCTTTTCTTTGAGACATTTTTAATGCCATACCGCTATTTGCTTTTCACTGCTGTGCTTTGCCTATCGGCTTCTTCGTGGGCTGAGGGTATTCAAGACAAATGGCAGAACTTCTATCAGCAAGCCTGGCAAAAAGCCTCTTTAGTGGTGTCTCAGCAGTCTTTAAATCAGTATCCCGATGAATTGCTATTAGAAGCGGCGCAATATCCGGATTTTGATGCGTTTAGTTGGCAGGAATTGGCGTTGGTCTCGTCTGTACGTAAGCACTGCCAGCCTGCTGAGTCGGATAACCCTGTGATTACCGATGCCATAGAGTTTGAACTGGCATTGTGCCGGGAAACGACGCTCGATGTTGAGTGGTTTCAGTCGCACACTCTTCTTCATCCGGCGGGTGGCAGTTTTGCCGATCGATATGCAGAACTTTACCCGCAGTCCAAAACCGAGCTTACGCCTTTCTTTAGCCTTGCCAACCCTGATCATCCGCTCTTTGACGTTTTGGCTCCTCTTTCGCAATCCGGTCGGGAAGCTTTGTTGTCTGGGTACCGCGCATGGCAGGAAGGCGATACATTGTGGCTCAATAGCGAACAAGGGTGGAAAACGGTCAAACCTGCGATTTGGCAGCCCACTGCCAGACAGCTAAAACTGACATTGGAGACAAAAGGCAATCAATGCGCGCTTCGTTACAGCAACCTTTGCATTAACGATAGCCCCTCGGTGTATCAGTCTGCAATAAAAGTGGTCGCTGTCGGTGCGCTTATCATTCTGAGCCTATTGATGCTAAGAAGTGGCTATATCATTCGCCAGCAAAACCGAGAGAAGCGCTTTGTGATGCAACTGCTGACCCATGAGCTTCGAACGCCTATCACCAGCCTTGGCCTCACGGTAGAAATGTTCCGAGACGACTACGACAACCTTTCCGAAAGTGCGCAATCTGCGGTTTGGCGACTGGTGTCTGATTTTCAGCGTTTGTCCCAGCTGACCGAAAATAGCCGCGCGTATCTCAGCCAGGAAACCGCCAGCCCGACACAATCCGCTTCGGTTGAAGAGTGGCTGAACCATATCTGCGAAAAGCACGATGTGCCGTTCCAACTTGAACAAGACACCGAGCTCACTTTGCCCTTTTATTGGCTATCCATCTGTTTAGATAACCTGATTCAAAATGCCAAACAACACGGTAAAGGAAAAGTTCAAGTGCTCGCCCAAATTAAGAACACACTCATTATTGAAGTACGCGATGAGGGGACATTTCCTTCGCCAATACAAAGCCTGTTCGCGACATTCAAACATCGTAAAACCAAGGAGAACATGGGCATTGGTTTAAGCATTGTTGAGCAATTAATGAAAAAACACGGTGGAGCACTCACCATTCTTCGCCGCCCTACTCGTTGTATTTTGGAAATACCTTATGAACACCCTACTGCTGATTGAAGACGACAAACTATTAGGAGAAGGGTTGGTCTCCTTTTTTCAATCCCATGACTATCGCTGCTTGTGGGCACAAAACTCAGCCGAAGCGAAAAAACAGTGGTTTCAAGCGGAACTGGTCATCCTTGATCGTCAGCTTAGCGATGGAGACAGCTTGCGGCACTTGCCTCACTGGCTGATGCTCAAAGCCGTTCCTGTCATAGTTCTGACTGCGAAAATAGAGGTAGACCAAAAAATTGAAGGGCTAATGGCGGGCGCAAAAGATTACGTGACCAAGCCATTTTCGAATGAAGAGTTGCTGGCACGAGTGGTGACTCAACTGCGCCCAATTGGAGGCAGTGTTTTGACATATTCAGGTGTTCGAATTCAACTTGCTGAACGACTCGCTTTCTTTAATGAACAGGAAATCAGCCTCAAACCCAAAGAGTTCCAGTTACTTGTGTTGTTGGTGCAAAACCAAGGACGAGTGTTTCACCGCGATGAACTGCTCAACAAAATCTGGGGGTATCAAGCCTTTCCAAGTACCCGCACTGTCGACAACCATATCTTGCGATTGAGGCAGAAACTGCCAGTGTTGAACGTCGAAACCCACCGCGGTGTCGGTTATCGGCTGATAAAGGAGGCTGAATGAAAACCCATTTATTGCTGCTAGCGGCATTAACGTCTTCTGCCTGCAACGCTGAGTGGTTTGCCAATACACCACTGCAAGATACCTATCAGGCACTCATCGAAGGTCATTCCGAGCGGGCATGGCAAGAATTGCATCTGGCATTGGGGAATCAGGCGCTAGAAAGCCAGTATTGGCTGCCAGTCAAACAGGAAATCTTAAATCAGACCCGATGCGGCTTAGATCTTTCAGAAAGACCAGTCCTCGAACCGATTAAGATTCATTTTATTCGCCGACTGGGGCAGACCTCTGCAGGCTTCCAAATCAAAGTATCAGCAGAACAGATCAAGACAAGTATCCCTTTTTCTGTCATTTCTCCTAATGGAAAACGATTGATAGAGGGCAAACTGCTCACAAAGGAAGGGTATCAAGAACGTGAATCGCAAGAGATGCTGATCACGCCACCTTCAGGTATTTATCAGCTAGAGCTTGGGAGTGTGTCTTACCCTTTAATCATCTCATTAAGTAACGACAATCCATGGCTGGTATTGAGTAATAAAGCTAAGTCAAAGTTAGCGCTCACCATGCCTGAAACGCCGAGTAATTGCGCCAATGCTTTTGCCAGTTGGCAGTGGTTTGATAGCCAGTACCAGCAGCTTGGTCGAGCCATCCCCATCAGTGATAAGACTGCCGACATTCCAAGTCCTCACCATGAAAGTAAAGGGGCTGAATATTTGAGTGCGTCGGTCAAAGTGCGTGAATACCAAAATGGTATTGCGATCGATTATGTCCACCGAATGTCGATTCCATACACGCCAGAACCTGCCAAGTGAAAATAGAGACAAATAGGTGACAATCGGAGCTTAGACGTTCGATGAAATAGAGGCTCATTCAATTTGGAGAGACCTTTATGTTCATCACGCTCCCCCGCCTTTTGGCTATTTCGCCTTTGGCATTGCTTGCGTCCGCTGTTTTGGCAAACCCGATCACCCTTAAAGAACAGAGCAGCCACATCACTATTCACCCAGAAAATCTGACCATCGACTGGAATGGTCTGGAGGTAAATTCGCCAGCGATTAAAGTTAACAAGCAACAGCAGACCGCTTCAGATGTTCAAGTGAATGCTAACCAAACCGCCAGTTGGGTGTTGCAACCCAGCGGTATTAAAGTCACTGCTCAGCTCAAACATGACGTGTTAGCTTTCGCGTTTTCTGCATCACGTCTCAAGCCCATTAAGCGTAATCAACCCACTTCACTGGAATGGTTCAATCTGCCTGAAAAGCAAAGCGATACCTTGTTTCTGCCTTTCAGCGAAGGAATGAGAGTGCCGATTCAAAATAAAACTTGGGCAAAGTTTCTGACCAACAGCTATTCGGGCTCAAACACCACACAAGACCTCAAAATGCCGTTTTGGACAGTGCAGCAGGGCAAACGATTTGTGAGCTATCAACTCGTCACGCCAACCAACAATCGGCTAGAGTTTTCCAATGCCACCCCACGTTTGGACATGAGTGCTTCGCACCAGTTTACCGTTCTCAGCCAGCCTGCCTCGTTCAGAATCCAAATCACTTTGGGAGACAATCCGTTGGATGGCGCTAAACAATACAGACAATGGCGGATAGAAAATGGCATGGCAGAGCCTTTAATTGAAAAGAAAAAGCGTAACCCAGACGTCGCGAAATTGATTGGTGCAAGCCATGTCTATCTGTTTGGGACTGGATTATTGAGTGTGGGAGACGTGGTCGACTGGTGGGGCTTGAAAAAGTGGTATTTAACGCAATCTGGACTTGAGATTTCCAAGGACGATGCCAAAGCCCTGTCCTCGCTCCAGCGAGGTAAAGACTGGTTCAGCCAATACCACAAACAATTACTTTTGGATGCCTTGGAATCGTCCTTAAAAAAGAGATTTGATACGCCTTTCCCGACACTGGCAGACAACACCATTGAGCGCCAATATCAGGCTGCTCAACAGAGGAAGGTTTGGCTGAAGACCAACGCTGCGCGTTACCTGATTTCACCTGAAAAATGGGGGCAAGCTTTGTCGGACGATATGCTTACAACCTTCCGGAACGCTGGGCTCGATAAACTTTGGCTAGGGTTTGATAACTGGATGCCTGCCTTTTATCAGCCACAGATTGTTGAGCAAGCCAAACAGGCTGGCTATTTGGTTGGAACCTATGATTCCTACAACACGGCGATTCCTGTTGGAATAAACGATGGCTGGCTAACCGCTTTGCTTCCTAATGAGATGAGAAAAGAATGCGCGATTGAACTGGCAAACGGTGATAAGAAAAAAGGATTCCGAAACAACGGGTATTACCTGAACCCTAATTGCTACTTGGAGTATGTTCAGAAACGTATCGCCGACATCATAAAGTTTGGGCGCTTCAATAGCCTGTTTTTGGATGTGGATGCCACCGCAATGGCGCGAGAAGACTACCGAGACAACACCAGCGAAACTAAAATGCTAAACAGCTTTAACCGGAGAATGGCGTGGATTTCTGACCAGAAGGTTGTGCTGGGTTCAGAGAGCGGCAACAGCTTAACCACTCAAGGTGTCGCCTTTGCTCATGGGTTGGAATCCATTGGTTTTGGCTGGCGCGACCAAGACATGCACAAAAACCGACAGTCTCCGCATTATCTGGGTCGATGGTATCCTGATCATAAACCCGAGTTTTTCTTTAAAACTGCTAAGGTGAAAGCGCCATTCAAATCGCTGTTGTTTGACCCTCAATATCGAGTGCCGCTGTACCAAACTGTGTTTCATGATGAAGTGATCAACAATCACCACTGGCACACGGACAGCCTGAAATTTTCTGATGTGCAGGCGAATCGGGATCTGACTGCTATGCTCTATAACACGCCGCCGATGGTGCACCTGACCCGAGACGAAGCTTCATCGGTATCAGGCAAACGAATCCAAGCGCTAAAGCATTATCAAAGCGCCTTCCAACCAATTCACGAACAGGTTTGGGATCAACCCTTAGTGGATTTCACATGGTTAAATACCAAAGGGGACGTGCAGAAAACCACCTTTGGTGATGGCAGTACCATCATTGCAAGCTTTTCCGATCAGGCTTTTCAATCTGATGGAGCCACTGTTAAGCCACGGTCGATTCTGGCAAAACTGAGTAATGGAAAGATCATTCACTGGCAATCCACGAAACCGTAGGTTGATTTGTAAGAGCCGCATAAGCGGCTCTTAACCTATTCATTCAATTATGGTTTGTAGAATTTCTGCTGTACGGCTGTTGCTCAATCTACACCAAGCCGCACTTGTCTTGGCGTTTGCGGCTGTTCCACTTCATCAATGAGTGACTGATACAGCTCTGGTCGCCGTCCCTCAATCCATCTTTTTCCTGTACTGGTTTCTCGTTGTTCTGCTTTGAGGTCTGCAACAATCATGGCATCGCTAATGCTGTCTGTTTCCATAAGCACCTTACCGTAAGGGTCGAGGATCATAGCGTTACCTGTGCGCACTTCACCGGAATCCAGCCCGACTCCATTACTGAAAATCAAAAACATACCATTGTCGTGCGCTCGGGAAGGTAACCACCGCATAAGCCATTTTCGCCCTTTCTTTCCCTGCATTTCAGAGCGAAGTGCTTCCGGTTCTTGTTTTCGGTTGTGCCAGAGCGCAGGGTCAATCAACCCCATGGCTTCCGGGCTTCGCGAGTTGCATCCGCCAGTCTGGTGAGGGGCAATAAGAATGTCAGCCCCTTTCAGTGCCGTGATACGAGCATTCTCAACCAGGTTATTGTCCCAGCAAATCAAAATCCCGACCCGACAGCCATGTGGCGTATCAAAAACCGTGTAGCGGTCGCCGCTACTCAAATATTGGCTGACAAAAGTATGCAGTTTTCGATGTTTCTTTATTCTTCCATCGGGCATGGCAAGCACATAAGAATTGTACAACTTGCCATCTTCTGCCAGCTCAATCAAACCCGCCCCAATACTCATATTGTATTTTTCCGCCTGTTTAATCAGGTGCTGACTTGACGCTCCATTTGGAACAGGCTCTGCCAGTGCTCTAATTTCTTCCTCCGACAGTTTAGACACATGCCAGTACCCGGTAATACACATTTCAGGAAAAACAATAAGTTCGACACCCGTCTCAGCCGCTTTACGCACAAATGAATCCATGACCGATAAGTTGTAATACTTGTCACTGGCTTGATGATGAAACTGAACCGACGCCACTTGAACATCTTTCATAGAAACCTCTTTCACTGATTGGATTTTCACCAGTTTAGAAACTCCGATTCATTCCGTATAATGAAGAATAATCTCAATTCAATGAGCACTTGGAATGGATATCGATCTACTGCGCGCATTTTGTCAGCTCGCTAAAGACAGCAATTACACTCTGGCTGCCGAGCACCTTTATATTACTCAGTCGGCTTTAACTAAAAAGATAAAGCGGCTGGAGAGCCAAATAGGGGTTGAGCTGTTTGAAAGAGGGCGAAACGGCGCACAACTTACCCAAGCAGGAAGCACGCTTCTGAGCGAGGCTCAGCAACTCACTGAAAGGTTCAGCGATTTTGAGCGATTGGCAAAGTGTGTGGCTGAAGGCGAACAGGGACATCTGAACATTGGTTTTGGTATTTCAACCTACCGCCAAGCACCCGACTGGATATCTCAATTCAAGCAAATGTACCCTAAGGTACACATCACATTAGACGATACGCCATCTTCAAAACAGATCGACGCTTTGCTAAGCGGAGAACTCCACCTGAGTTTCAATCGAATACAAAATCTACCTTCACCACTTAACGGTCTGAGACTCTACTCTGATCAACTGGCCGTCGCAGTAAATACCAATCAGAATATTGATAGAAAAGATATTTTAGGCTCTTTGTCAGATGTAAATTACCTGCAACTGAGACCATCCCGAGGGCAGGGATTATTCAATCAGATCCAACGTTATTTGGTGGCTAGCAAGCACCCGTTAACAGTGACTCAAGAGGCTAGTGATATTCTCACTTTACTGGCTCTTATCTCCGCAAACCAAGGCTTTGCCATCATCCCATTAAGCGCTCAGACGATATGCCCAGACAATGTTCAGTTGATTGAAATAAAACAGCAAGACACCAGCTGGGACGTAGGTTTAATTTGGAATGATGACAAAGAAGATCGAGTGCGCGACAGGTTTGTCGATATGATTAAGCAAAAACGCTGAATCAAGCCAAATTTGCGCACTGGTAACGCCAATTTGGCAACATTAAGTAAAACCGTCATTTCAAATAGATCTGGGGTGCTAAATTTGTAGCTTCGCGTGTTGCGCAAACATCTGCTTGTATGACTGAGTTTGCAGTGCTGAATCATCTAAACCAAATTGGCTGGCAAGCGCTTCCAGTTCAGCCTTATAAGATGAGAGTTTGGATTCATCATCGGTCATGATTGCAAATTCAGCAAAATCACCCAGCCCTTCCAACGAGTCAACTGTGATATGGAATTCACCTACAAAATAGATGCTGCGGATTTTTGTAGCCTTCAATACCACCTCATACCCCATAGTTTCCAACATGCTCCGAGCGTTAGACGCATTGGTGATATCTGTGGCTTCACATCTATCTGGTTCTGGTCCTTTCACTATCCATAACTTGATGCCCGAAGGCTCCATAGTGCGAATACAGACGCTTTTATTGTCGGCTTCTAACCTTCTGTCAGGGCAGTCAAAATACCAATCACGTTCAATATTATCCTGAAGCATAACTTCATGCGGAATGGAGCTAAGGGTATTCAAAAAATCTGATTTTGAAGGTAGGCGATACTTTAACTCGACTTCGTATTTTCCTTGAAAGTGCTGATTACTCATTTCTTACTTCTATGCAAAAGAGAGGATATTACCATGGTGTAACCACACAGAAATTGAGCAGAATCATAACGCTTTAATAAGTGGAGAACATGTAGCATCAGCTTTCATCAGACAGAGGGCACTCACGGTTACACAGCGACACTAGATATTTTCTGGTGGAGCGCCTTTGTACTGAGGGACGCCATCTGCGATTAGCTCCCACGAGGCTTTTGAATCCACGTAAATATGGCGACTGAGCTGGATTTGAGGATCGCCGTTAACGCAACCCAATGTGACGCCATGGACTTCACCTTGAAAGACACCAACGAGTGTCGAGCCGCACACCGAGCAAAATTGAAGCCCAAAACCGTGCTCCCCGACATATGAGGTCAATTTTTCCTTACCACACACCCACTCAAACTCCCCTTCTTTGACAAGAGCATAAGCTGAAGCTTGAGCGCTAAACGCTTTGCGGCATCGTGAACAATGACAGGATCGGGCATCATGAAGTTTGCCTTCCACTTTGTATTTAATTGCACCACAAAAGCACTCACCTGTTATTGTCATTTTACTTCCCTGTGATTTCCTGAAAAATGCATCTACCACTACAGAAGCACAAAAATCCACATAACTCATGTGATTTAAATAGGTGATACTTCCGGGTAGCTCCCACAACACCATTTGTTATTGTAGCAACTGCTATGGCGACGAGCCGTATTAGATGTGGGAGAAGGCACAACTTGGTTGTGGGTCAGTTTTCACTTTTGATTTTGGCTATCAAAATTGCTGATAATTTCATTCAGCCTATCAATTTTTTCACTTTCCTGAAATGACTCTGAATCTTGCTCAAATTTCATTTCAATATACTGATGAACAACAGAATATTCTCTCAGGTTTGCTATTTCACCACGTTTAAGAATTGGCGTTAACTGAAATTCAAACACGCATCGGTCTAGGACAATAAAACCAAATCTGAACGCTAAAAATACACAAAATATTATCAACATTGCTAAAAAATATGCATACACACCACTATTTCAAAGAGCTAGTAGAAAATGACCGATTGTCATGCTTCGGTATTGTTTGACTTTAACTTACATAAAGTAAGTACTGCAATGAAAGACCCAAATCCCCAAAAAGGCCAATACCAAACCAGAAGACTTCGCCATGGAGGAACTGGAAAGAGAACGCTCCAGATCAAGCACACCAAAACACTTAATGCTACGTGGACACTTAGATTTGGGCGAGTAACAATGCTCTTAGTCACACAACCCGCCAATATCCCAGCAAAAAAAGAAATAAAGCAGCTTACTATTGGATAGTTTTGGGAAGAGAAGAACTCGTAGTAAGCAAATGTACCTGCAATCTGGATACTAAACAGCGTTGCGAAACCACACCAAAATGCCAGTATGTTTAACTTCATTAAACTCCCTCTTTGTTGCCCAGACTTTTTAACATCAGATTCAATTCGCTCCAAGAACCCCCGCTTGTCCTGTCAGCGAATAGCACTATGAGACAGAAAAACAGCCCAAACAAAAGGAAGAGACCGAGATGCTTCAAACACAACTTTCGGTAACTTTCACCTATATCGTTGTGTGCTCCCTTAATAAATATCAGAAAAGGCAAAGCAATAGCCAAAGGTAATGACTTTTTATCGAGTTCATCGATAGTTTTGTTGTAGAAATTAATACCTTTAAATAAATTGATTGCTGCACAGACTAAAATTATTAAACCTACGTAAAGAGCAATATCTGAAATCGACAAATCTTTTCCACCTTCGCACTTCTTCACCATCGAGTACAGCCTATATGACACAATTTTCTTCACAAGAAAACCACTGCGTTAAAATTGCGACTAACGGATAGCACGGCTCAGTATAGAAGCCATAAGCTGATCCTAAACAGCACAATCCATCGTATTGATAATTCGACTAAATGTATTTGTGCGCATTATCATATAGTGGTCACGCGCCCTGACTGAGAGTGTTCATGTCTTCGAGAGAAAAAAACCTACCTTCACACCGTATTTCCAGATTTGGCAAGTTTGCATCCCTGACTGCCCGTGTTGCGGGCAATGTGTTGGCGGAAGGCACCAAGCAGCTTGCACAGGGGAATAAACCCAAAGCCAAGGATTTGTTGTTAACGCCGCAGAACATCGGTCGCCTGACCGATCAGCTTGCGCATTTGCGCGGTGCGGCGATGAAGTTAGGTCAAATGCTTTCGATGGATGCGGGGGACTTGCTTGAACCAGAGCTGGCGAACATTTTGGCGCGGCTTCGCTCCAGCGCCGATCCCTTACCTTCAAAACAGCTCAATCAGGTGTTGGAAAGCAGCCTTGGAAAAGAGTGGAAAACCCAATTTCTGGCTTTCAATTTCAAACCGATTGCCAGTGCGTCTATCGGTCAGGTGCATCAGGCATACAGCGACGATGGCGACAAACTAGCTGTTAAAGTGCAGTACCCGGGCGTGCGCAAAAGCATAGACAGTGATGTCGATAACGTTGGCACGCTGTTGAAGGTTGTTGGCTTATTTCCTGAATCGGTGGATTACAAAGGGCTATTGGAAGAAGCCAAAAAGCAGCTTCACGATGAAGCGGATTACCAACTTGAAGCGGAATTCGCTACGCGTTATTACCAAGCTTTGCAAGCGTATCCGTTTTTTGTGGTGCCAAAGATTTACCAAGAAATGTCTTCCGATTCTGTACTCACAATGGCGTTTATTGAGGGCGTTTCCATTGAGCAAATCGAAAGCTTTGATCAAGAGACACGCAATAAGGTTCTGCATAACCTCATCGATTTGATGTTTAGAGAACTCTTTGAACTGCGTATGGTTCAAACCGACCCTAACTTCGCAAACTACCTTTACCTTGAGCAGTCTGACCAAATCGGGTTGTTGGATTTCGGAGCCACGCGGGAATACAGCGCTGAATTCAGCGAGGGCTATCGTCAGGCATTTGTTTCTGTAACTAACAATGACGAGCAAGGATTAAATCAGGCATTGGAGCAAATCGGCTTTTTCAGCCAGACGATTTTGCCGCATCAACGTCAGGCAATTTTGGGGTTAGTGAAACTGGCGTGCGAACCTATGCTTGTCGATGAAGAATACGATTTGAAAGCCAGCGGATTGGCTCAGAGAATTCGGGAAGCGGGAACCGTGTTAAGCATGGAACAGGACTATTGGCATACTCCTCCTGCTGATGCGCTGTTTCTTCACAGAAAGATTGGTGGGATTTACATGCTTGCGTCCAGGCTTGGAGCAAAAGTGAACATTCACCAACTCATCAAACCGTATCTGACGCCTTCTATGTAACTCACTTGAAAGCCAGTCCCTTGGCAATCAAGAAGCCGATTAAAACAGATCGAGGTGAAGCCTTTCTGCCTCGGTTAAAGTTTGAAGCCTGTTATCTGAAGAATGCTCACTCAAGCGATTCATCATAGGCTCAATTTCGGTTGCGAGATTTTGTTTTCGTCCGCAAACATACACATGAGCACCTTGGTCAATAAAATCGTTCACTAAATCCTGATGCTCGTTTACGGAATCTTGCACGTACACTTTCGAGTCGTTATCTCGGGAAAACGCCACAAAACAGTTTTGCAATGAACCGGACTTGAGCCAACGACCAATCTCGTCCTTATAAGCAAAGTCTTTGTCCTGATGCTTTTCACCAAAAAACAGAATGCACGGCGAATTTGGCTGGGTGCGCTCTCTGGCTTGAAGGTATCCGATGAAGGGCGCGATGCCTGCGCCAGTCGCGATAAGTACGCTCGGGACATTCATATCGAAATGGAAGCTTGGGTTAGATCTCACAAAAAGTGGCACCTGATCTCCCACTTCCAATGAGTGAAGGTAAGCCGTAGCGCAACCCGGTCTCGGCTCTGCGTTTTCCGGGTCGCTCCACACCTCTCGCACGCAAATATCCAGAGTATTGGTATCTGCCAACTGGCTGGATGCAATGGAATAGGTTCTCAGTTCAATGCCAGAAAGACACAAAGACAACTCTTCGAGCGTTACAGCTTCTGGAGGATAGAAATCTCGCAGGAAATCGATAATTTGATGACGTTTCAAATACTCTGTCAACGCCGCTTTGTTGCGGTGTTTTAACAGTGCTTTCAAGTCGTTGTTCGGGTATTTCTGGGTCAGTTTTCGCAGCGTCGCTTTACTGATTCTGGCGATTTCCTTATTTGCTAAAGTGGCTTGCACTTCTGAAAGAGGAACTGAGAAAAATTCAGAGAAGGGGGTGAGTAATGGTGCCTGATTGGTTGGAACCAGATGAACAATATCTCCCGGCTGATACTGGATCCCACTGCCTTCAATGTTCAATGTGAACCGATACAAACACGGAAATGTGGCTGTCAGTTGTGAAACCGAAAGCAAACGGGCTTGATAGGCAGAATCTTCCCCGTAAGACGTTACCGAAATATCCAATGACAGCCCCGCTTCGGTATTGCTTTCAAGCAGAACGGATTTTAGCGTGCTTTTCCAGGTTTCGAATAATGGAGGAAAGTTGAGATCGGCATCGACCCGGTTGATTAGTCGCTTCGCTCCCAAAGCAGTCAAGGCGTTATCTAACCCCTTACTGAATCCGCAGAAATTAGGGTAAGCCGTATCACCCAGCCCAAAGACACCAAATGAGAAAGTGAGTGGTGATGTAGTTTCCTGAAATTTTTGCCAGAAAAGCTCGGCGTTACCCGGTGGTTCTCCGTCACCAAAAGAACTGGTAATAAAAGCGACGAACGTATTTTCATTGATGGAAGAAGGATCAAATTCATCCAGTTCTTTTAAAGTGATATCGAAGCGCTGCGCAAGTTCGCTGTCGGAAAAGAGCTGGCTCGCCAGCTCTTTGGCATTTCCGGAGACAGAACCATACACAACATACATGCTCTGAATGGCTGACTGCATAGGCTTACGCTCCCTCGTAGTACTCGTCGTACACTTCTTTGGAAAATTCAACGGCGTCGAAATCTGCCATTAGATCGTTAATCACACGTCTTACGCTGATGTACTCTGTGATCTCTCCTTTTTCGTTAAAAATTGGCTGTACAGAAGTATCTACGACGTAGATTCCGCCATTTTTTCCTTTGTTAGGCACAATACCCGTCCAGATTTTTCCGGCTTTGATTGTGTCCCACATGTCTTTGTAAACCGCCTTTGGCACCTGCTCGACACGTACGATGTTGTGGGGTTGACCAACAAGTTCATGCTCCTCGTAGCCTGTTAGTTCGCAGAATAGAGAGTTCACGTAAGTGATGTTGCCTTCAAGATCGGTTTTAGAGATAACCATGGCGTTCTGAACCGCTTTCATGATCTGATCGTTTAGTGTTTGTTGAGTCATGTTTTATACCTTTTATGATAATGGTTATTATTCAGACTAATATAAGTTGTATTTGAAATGCAACTTATATTACACAAATAAGATCATCAAGATAATCTCATGATTTTATTAACAATAAATCAACATTTTCATGCAAAGCTCAGCAGGAAAGATAACGGCAATGAGACGGTAAATTTTGCGAATATTAGACTGTTTAAGATCGCTTTTTCAGAGCCATTCGGCTCCAGATAACTTCGGCTTTATTCGGTATCTTGCTGGGCTGATTCTGCAAATGGAGAACCACTTGAAGGTCGAATTCTTCAGCGTACTGAAGTAATTCTTCATCTGAGGTCGGGAAGACGTGTTTCCCCATTCCTGCAGGTCCATTTCTTAGTGAAATAGCACACACCCCTCCCTTACTCAGGAGGCTGGAAAGTCTTTGGATACACGTTCTGCGTTCGCCCGGATTCAGGTGATGCCAGACTCCATCCAACAGAATAAAATCAAAGGATTGACGGGCATTTTGCAATTCTTTAAGGCGAGGCAGGCTGTCTTCAATCCAGCTTATATTGTGTTCATTATGAGTGGCTTTAGCAATATTCAGAAATTCTTTTAATGGCTCAACAGCCACCACCTGATACCCTAATTTCGCTAAAGCCGCAGCGTTTTGCCCAACTCCGCAACCCGCATCTAACACGCGGCTACCTACAGAGGGTAAAAAAGGCAGAAAATCACGGTTAATAACCTCAAATTCCAGATTCAGGCTCGCCTGAGCAAACAAGTCAACACCCGACTCGTACCCTTTTGTTCCTTTTACTGCATTCATTCCATTCACCCCGTCAAATTCCGACAATTATTTTCCCCTTTTGGCGGTCAATGTTAAACAGATAAATGGAAAGCCAGTGATCGTCTTCTAATGTGGGAATATAAACGATCACTCTGAACACATTCTGTGTTATTTCAGTAATCAGAGTTTCTGACCCTGATCTTTCGACTAAACGCATTCGGAGTACACCATGGAAAGCAAAATAATTGTTGATTCTAAAGGCAGGAAATCTGTTACAAACCGTTGTACCGGACCTTGCCCGATAGAAAGAGGGATGCGTTTACTCAGCGGGAAATGGAAGGCATCGATCATCTATCAGTTGAAAGATGAACCGGTACGTTTTAACGATCTGGCTCGGTTGCTGAGTGGCGCCAGCAAAAAGATCATTGATCAGCGCCTGAAAGAACTGGAAAGCGAAGGAATGATAGTTCGTAAAGTCATCAGTGAACGCCCCATTGCGGTAACCTACGAGCTTACAGAGTTTGGCAGAACGGCACTCAGAATTCTTGAAGAGCTGAAGAACTGGGCTGAAAACCTCCCCGTTCCTGTCACAGAGTGATCCTAAAGAAAAGCGACTTATACCCAAGTGACCTCAAGGTGCAGGATTCAGAGCCTCATATTCTGTTTCAGTTCAAGGAAAAGAACGTAGCGGAATGACGAGTCCTTTCCAAGTTCTTTGACGATGAAATGGAACAGAATATGGGCTCCCAAGGGCGAGTTTAACTGGCTTTCATACTGCGTTACTGATTCTTGATTTAGAACCACTAGATCTTCAAATCAGTGCCTTGTCTGAAAGCCCGTTAATTCTCGCTGAACCAAGCATCTTGAGGTGACTTGGGTATATATGAGTCACATAAGTCGCCTTTGTTATTCAATGTTAAGTTAGTAATCCACTGTGCCGCGAATAGGGTAGTTGTTTTCTGGGTTACGAATCCAGGCAAGTCCGCGAGTCAATGCTCCCAGTTCTGGTCGTACAAATGGGCTATTGGCAATATCGACCACCTGAAGCCCGCCATTCTCGTTAACCACAAACAAACCCGGCTCGGTAAAGTTATGGTCTGTTTCCTGCTCAGAACGTGGCTTAGAGATATACAAACCCAAAGCCTTCATCTGTTCTTCTGTTAACCCGTAAGCAATTGGGAAGCTAACATCTAACTGCTCCAGATGCGCTTCTAACTGATGTTTGGCGTCACCTGACACAGCGAGAATATCAATGCCAAGTTCCTCAAACGCTTTTTTGTGGCTTTCAATTTCATTCAAATATTTGGTACAAAGTGGGCAATGCTTTCCACGATAAACAATTACCGCCTGCCAGGTTGCGCCTCCTTGTGGCTGACCAAGTACAACGTCTGATCCGTCAAGCAAAGTTGCAGAAATCTCGGGGAATTTATCTCCCGCTTTAAGTTTCACTGAATGTCCCATATTTTCTCCTGGTTGAAGTCAAAGTTCGTACTGATTACGAAGTAACTTAGAGAAGAAATATCAATAAAACAACCAGTTAACTTTTAGTAACCTAGTCACTTATTTGCCACCATGTGTGTCTGAATCAGAGGGTTACCGCCTTGCCCCAAACACCTGAGTCCAGTAAAAACGGTAAGTCGCATCGCTGTTTTCAACCATGGCAGCACCGACGTCTTTGTATCCGGCTCCCATGATGTTCTCACAATGCCCTTTACTGGACATCCAACCCGCCATGACATCGTGAATATTGATTCTTCCAGCAGAAATATTCTCGCCAATAAAGCCACCTGGGTAACCCGCATCGTTCGCTCTGTTTTCAGGTTCTTTGCCATCCAGACCCGTATGATCAAAGAAGTTGTAGTTCGCCATATTGGAGGAATGTATCTGAGCTGCCATTTCAAGCTCGCTGCTCCAGGTTAAAGGCTCGACCGCTGGCATTTTAATACCACCACAGGTTTGAGGAGAAGATCGGAAATGGTTAATCGCAGCAAGCATTTCCTTAGCAAATTCAGTTTGGTCTACGGGAGGTAACGTCGGGTCCGTTGGCTTGGTAACGGGGGGAATTTGACCACCCGTCTGACTCGCACCATTCGTGTTTTCACCACCACATCCAGCCAAAAAGACCATCGCCATTACTGTTAAGGTGCCAGATTTCAAAGTACTTAGCATGAGTTTCCCTCGCTCAATTCAAATCGATGGCACCGACGCTAAAGATAATTTTATAAAAGTTAAACAGGCAAACTGAAATACTGATAAACAGTTTTCAGGACACTGACATTGCCCTGTAATTTGAAACAAGAGGGAAATAAGCTGACTTGAGATTGGAAGTAATGCCTCAGACTAATTGTTCTGAGGCAAAAGAATTTACATTGTAAATTTTAAAGAGTTCGAAGCCTCACTTTGATGTGTTCGGATCAGACAAAATCTTCACGCTATTACGAGCAATAAGCGAAGGTTCAAGCTGAACCACCTGATGCTCTGAGGTTTCTTTTTCCAGTTTCTTCAGCAGCGCATCAACAGCCGCTTTGCCTAATTCATGTTTTGGCTGATGAATTGTCGTCAAAGAAGGGGTCATGAACTTTGCAATATGGATATCATCGTAGCCAATCAGAGAGACGTCTTCTGGAACGGAAATGTCCTTTTCGCTGGCTGCATTGATCACTCCCATTGCCATCATGTCGTTACAGACAAAAATTGCACTCGGCAGAGCTCCTCTTTCATACGCTCCCCTCTCATACATAGTATTAAAGGCTTGGTAGCCACCATCACATTCAAAATCCGATTCTACAATCCATTTGGATGAAACTTTCAGCCCTGCTTCGTTCATCGCACGTTTATAGCCTTCGTAACGCATTTGTGCCTGATGTTTGCTAAGCGGTCCTGTAATGCAGCCAATATTGTGGTGACCTTGCTCAATCAGGTATTTCACTGCCAGATAACCGCCATGCAAAGAGTTGTCCTGTATCTTATCGCTGGTAAACAGCATAGGTCCCCAGTCCATCACCACCACAGGCACGTCAGGGTGTCGGTCGAACACTTCGATTCGTTCACCCTCGACCGTCGAACACATCAAAATCAACCCATCGACCCGTTTTTGCAGCAGGGTGTCGATGGAGGTTTTCATTCGCTCGTTATCCCCTTCGGTATTGCAAAGAATGAGGTGATACCCATTTTGGTAGCAACTCTCCTCTACTCCTCTCACTATCTCGCTAAAAAACGGGTTCGTTGAGGTGGTCACCAACATGCCAATGGTTTGAGTGCGATTGAGCTTCAAACTGCGGGCAATGGCTGAAGGTGCGTAATAGTTAAGTTCTTTGGCGGCGTTATTTACCCGTTCCGAAATCTCTTCGCTAACGAATCGGGTCTTGTTGATCACGTGACTGACCGTGGAAGTAGAAACGCCAGCAAGTCTGGCAATGTCTTTCATTGTCGCCATGTTATGCATTCAACTGTTTTGCAATAAAGTCATCGACTTCTTTTCTTGTTGGAATGGAGGTTTGCGCCCCGAAACGAGTAACAGACAGGGCTGCCGCAGCGTTTGCGAATTGGATGGCCGATTCCAGTGGTTTGCTTTCCAGTAGCCCAGTCACCAACGCACCGTTAAAAGTATCCCCTGCTGCTGTGGTATCTACCGCTTCTACGCGATAACTGGATATTCCCTTTCCGACACCGTTTTGGCTAAGCCAGACGCCTTTCGCACCTAACGTGATCAACACGGTTTCGATGCCTTTCTGATGCAGTGCACTTGCTGCTTGCTGAGCAGACTTCTCATCCGTTACTTTAATGCCCGTTAACACTTCGGCTTCGGTCTCGTTAGGGGTAATCACATCGACACAGCGCAATAGACTATCGGGCAAAGGGCAGGCAGGTGCGGGGTTCAGTACCACGCAAGTTTTGCTTTCTTTTGCTGCAACAGCAGCGCTTTCTACCCCATCCAAGGGCGTCTCGAGTTGCATCAACAGGTAATTCGCAGTGCGAATCTGATCCAGTTCAGGTTGTATTGCTTCTGAAGACAGCTTGGCGTTGGCTTCCGCAGATAAGCAAATCGTGTTCTCGCCATCATCAGATACCTGAATCATGGCGATACCAGTCGGGCAATCGGGCTGCACTTTTACACCGCGAATATCAATACCGTCCCTCTGAAAGCTCTCTCGAATGTTAAGCCCAAAAGCGTCGTCCCCGACACAGGCAATAAAGCCGATATCCGCGTTCAGGCGAGCGGCTGCGACTGCCTGATTGGCGCCTTTACCTCCCGGAATAACCTGATAGTTTCGCCCGTGTAACGTCTCGCCCGGGCGAGGGAAAGAGGGAACCTGCAACACATGATCTGCATTGACACTGCCTAACACCACTAACCTGCTCATACGCTTATCCTTTGTTTTCTATCTAGTACGGCTAAAAGACGACACCAGCCTGAAAAATCACATTCGCATACGGAGTGTATTCACCCGTGCGAACCACTGCTCTACTTCGTTCTGTTCTGGCTTTGAAGGCTTCATGAGGCACGTAGTTCACCGCAATACTCTTGCCGGAACTGCCTTCTTCTTTTTTCAGTTCTGCCAGCAAGGCTTGGTGGTGTTCTGGGCTAACATCGGCAAACTCTTTGGCGATCACCACACCTTCAATCTGCAATTCCGACAACACAGCCCGCACAGTTTCAAGAAACTCGGGAACGCCGTGGGTTAGTGCTAAATCGATACGTCTGACCGAGGGAGGAATGGGCAATCCCGCATCACAGATAGTGATTTCATCGGTGTGACCAAGCGTCGCCACCAGATGTGACAATTCTGAATGGATCAGGGTACCTTTCTTCATTTTCTCACCTCATTTGCCAAAGTTTTAAGAAACAGACTTCTAACGTTTCAGAATCATCGAAACGTTTCGATATACTCCCCTGCTCAGATTTTTTTGCACGACAAGAACGGCAGAGATGTGAGTTTGATCTTTGAAACTGATGGACGAACAAGAGAGAAAGTGAGAGTGATCACTGGATTTGAGCACCGTTAAAACGGGGGAATACCCAAACCCAGATTACGTGGCTAACTGTTTAGCATTTCTTCAAGCCTTGTACGCATGGAATCTGAAAGCTCAGGATCATTCATTAGTTGCTCGGCAACATCGCGGTTGTTTGCCGTATCGTCTGACCCCGACATTAGGTATTCAAATAGCATTTCCTTTGTCGGTGTTGGAACGTTGCTATCGGTGATGCGATTGCGTAACTGGTTTTGATATCCAGCATCAAAATGCAAGGAGCTGGATTTAGCCAGATGCGCGTCGACGATCTCTTTAACCACGTTAGGGTTGCTGTCGCTCAGTGCCAGATTGCGCAGTCTACTTTCCATTTCTGGGTTTCTTGCCAGAACTTTCACCGCGACCACTCGCTCATCGAAATTTTCACTTTTCAGGTATTTCACTACGTCGTTATCCAGTTCGCGATTGTTGAGATTATCGATGGATACCAATGTCACGTAGGGTGAGTTTTCCGATTTTAGGGTATGCGCCAGATAGTCCGACACCTCTCCTTTTAACGCTTCGGACTGATTACCCAGAATGCCGATGTTGAGCAAGGCAGTTTCAGCGATTACCTGATTATCACTGCCTGAAACGGCTTCTAAGGTGTGCAGTGCCTGGACTGAGTTGACCTCCCCCATCTTGGCTATCGACATTATGGCGCGCAGGCGATTTTCCTCATCCAGAGTACTGTCTTCAATTAACTGCGAAAGAATGTATTCTCCTTCTGGGCTCTGGGAACGCTCCAGTGCAAAGATCATCAGGGATTGCTGATCGTCTGATAAGTTCTGATTTGTTAACCAGTCTTTGATGGTGCTGAAACCCTGATCCGCAAGATAGACTCCGATAAGGTGCGCGCTGTCTAAATCGGGTGACTGAGTGTATTCCGCAAAGCGTTCTTGAAAATTCTTATCCTCTACTTTGCTCATATTTTTTGCCGTCGCGGAGTCCAACCCTTTCCATTTCTGATTAAACATTGCCACGAACTGATCCATCTTCCAGTCTAACTGAGCGAGCTTCCCGACAGGCTTAATTTCGGTTTGCTGAACCACCGTCAGCATTCTGCTTTCGTACTCTACTGTTCTGGTGTGTGTATGGTTCAGCGACTGAGGAAAACCTATGTCATTGTGAATCAAACGCCATTCGTCACTTTGCTCGGTCACCTGATATGTCTGGGCGTTCGAAGCTGCACCTAGCCATTCGCGATCAATCTGCTCAGCATTTTCTCTGGCGTAAAAGAAACGATGCTTGCCATCCGCCAGCGTGAGAGTCTGGTTTCCGGAGAAGTAGGAAAACTGGGTGAGCGTGGTTTCGATAATCGTCAGTGGGTGTGACGGGTTTAGACCCAGCAGGTCGGTATTGGTAAAGGCGCCGTTATCAATTCGGGTTGTAAAGGTGAGCTTTGCCGGGCGGTCTTCTCCTTGAGGATCCGTTGACCACTGGATGTTGTAAACCTGTCCCATGAGTTGCTCTGAACCTGCATTCACTGGCTTGAGCGCCATGTTAAATCGGTAATTCACTTCACCAAGGGACATGGTCTGATTACGCATTTTAGTCGAGATAGAAACGACAAACTGGTATTCATTCGGCAACGGCTTTTCTGAATATTCTGAAGGGGTTTGTTCCATGTTTGGTTGAGCGATTTTGCTTTCTAACTGATTGTTATGCCCGTCTAATGAAGCCTTGGTTATGACTTTCTCTTTCGATTCAAAGAAGAGTATCGAAGCCCCGGCAATCGTAGCCAGACATATGGTCAGAAGTAAGAGAGTCCGTTTCATTGTTGCTTTCAACCTTTATTGGAAGAGTTAGGCGGGCTGCTTAACCCGCCTATATTGGATCAGTGTTCTGGTGAGTTAAATATACGTTTTCTTATCGTAAATAGTGTGGTTGAACTCCCAGATTGGCGACCAGCTAATCAGCGACGTTTCAGCATTCAGAATATTCCAGATACCGAACAGCTTCACCTGACAATACAAACCGATGCTGCCGTTTCCGCCTGATGCACTGGCATCCCATTTCAGGCGAGTGTAGTACTGAAAATCTGACGAACTCCCTTCTTTGTATGTCACACCCGCTTCAGCGTGAGCCTTGGTGCCTACGTTGATCAGGTTAATGTTACCTTTGACTCCTTTTTCAACGGTTTTCACGCCCAGATTGAGCATGGCATAGCCTTTGGCAGTGGCATCTCCAGCGACAAAAGGACGCACAGAGGCATAAACAAAGTCTGGACGTCGCTGACCATTAATCTCAATTGGGGTATTGGGCTTATCGAAACCACCGATCTCTAAACCAGCGGCAAAGTCAGCGCCTGTTTTTAGCACCGCGCCAATTTTCACACCCAGTTTGAACACGCCAGCAGGGTCAATTGGGACTTCAGGAATAGGCACCTCTGGCGATGCAATAGTATGGGAAAATGTGCGCTTAATATCGGCTTTAAGTAATGCATTACACGTTGGGCTTATTGAAATTGGTGTACTGGCATTAACGGTTAAAGCCAGATGAAGCCCTCGAACACAATCAAGTTCTTGAGGATTAAAAGAGAGGTTTGTATTTCCGAGTACTGTTCCTATTTTGGTATTGTGAGGCCCCACATTCACTGTGAATTTATTATTCGTATTTCCCAGTATTTTCCCACCAGTGTAAGTTACATATCCGGATGAGTTTCGCGTTTGCTGAAAACGTCCAACCACATTATGAACTTTTGCAGAATGTGTTTTATTTAACACCGTTCCGGCATTCACTGTTCCCGCATTTACGGAGGAAGAAATAAATCCTACCGCCATAACAGAACAGATGGAAAATACCATTTTAGAGATTTTATCCATAATCTTTTCCTAATTTAATATTCCTGTAAGCGATCGTTTGAATGTCCATTAAGGTGCATAAAACTCCTCATTCACCACATGCAAATTCAAACAGTCAAATACGCTATATAGATTTATAAATCAGTCAACAACATCATAAATAATTGTATTTATTAAAAAATAAATTTCACCATAAAATAAAAGAGGAGATTAAAGTTAATAAAATCAATAGTTAAATTAAATATAAGTTTTCACTTAATATACTGAGTGCTATTTTTTAAATGTGAGTAAAGTCAAAATTATTTTTCTTTATTTCACAAATAAATAACACATTGTTATTATTTAAATTAATTTAATCTTACATTAACTTTGAAGTGAACATTATATATCGCACAACACTCCAATTAATTTAAACATCAATTACTAATTAAATGATGTTTAAACAATATTAAGCTAATTTCTTTTGTGATATTCATCTAAAAATTAAAGCAATTTAATGATAATAATGACTCAATTATTTGAACCATTATTCTGCAAGCTGCCGTAAACCTTGCCAAATTTGCTCACCCGCTTTGTGTAACCGTGCCTGATAGCGATACGCATAAAACGAAATGGGCAGAGCCAGTGATTCGGAGTCGAGCACGGTTAGCTTGCTCTCTTTGATCTCTTGTTGAATGGCATAGTCTGGTAGCCAGGCGATTCCCGCTCCGTCCAGTACGTGAATTTTCAGTAGATCCGTCATGGAAGAAGTGAATACAACGTGTAAGTTGATGTTCGCCCGAACCTTTTCCACTTGCCTTCCCATATAGGAATTGATGCTATAGGCAAGATAAGGCGTCGGCTCCTCATCAGAAAGACTGAATATCGGGTTGCCTTGTTCATCGCATGCTGAAACAGGTAATAACTTGGCATCCCCCACTTTCAGCGACATGTAAGGTGGCAGTCGCAATCGCTCATCGTCAAACGCCAGCAGTACATCACATTCTCCTTGCTGCAGCGCCTCAATTGCCCGGTCAACATCTATGGATTCTACACTGAGCACTGGCTTTGCATTTCTGTCACTCTCTAACCTATGAATTTGGGGAATTAAGCTGCTTGCGAGCGAATGCGCACCCGCAATTTTAACTACGTTACCCTCCAGTCGGGATATGCCTTTCAACTGGTCAACCGAGTCTGTCATCTGACTAAGCAGATTGCGGGCAGAAGTGCGAAACACACTGCCACTTGGCGTGAGATCAATGGGTACTTTACTTCTGTCAATCAGCTGGACACCGAGAGCATCTTCTAACGACTGAATTCTTCTGCTGAACGCAGGTTGTGTCATGTTTCGCTGCTGCGCAGCCTTAGAAAAACTCCGGCATTCAGCCAGTGTCAGGAAGTCTTCCAGCCATTTACTTTCGATGTTCATAAGGCTCACCACATTATGCGTTTCTTGCATGATGTTAAGGATATTAGCATTTATCAAACGCATTTCCATACCTTAAATTAACAACATGCTCACTGATGAAGTACACCCTAAATGGAAAAGATAATCGGAGTTCTGGGCGGTATGGGACCACTAGCCACCGCCGAGTTTATGAAAAAGGTGATTATGAAAACACCTGCCCAATTCGATCAAGAACACATACCTATGCTTATTAGGAATGTGCCACAAGTCCCTGATCGCACAAATTACCTGATGGGTTTAGGCTCCGATCCTTTTGCTGCGTTAAACCATGGTTTTGGAGAGCTTCTTAAAGCAGGGGCGACTTGCATCGTGATCCCCTGTAATACCGCTCACCACTGGTATGAGAGGCTGACTCACGGCAAGCGAGTTCACACCATCAGTATTATTGAAAGCGTTGTGGAACAGGCTGTCTCTCGCGAGTATCAGTCCGTTGGCATACTTGCCACAGACGCCACCATTCAAACCAACTTGTATCAGTCCGCATTAGAACAACACGGCATCAAAGCGATCGTACCAGGTCAATTGCAGCAAGCCTCTGTCATGGAGGGAATTAAAGCCGTAAAGGCAGGCGATCTGAATATTGCGACCAACATCATTGAACCTGTTTTTGATGACATGGTGAAGCACGGTGCAGACGCCGTTATTTTTGGGTGCACCGAGATCCCAGTTGCCTTAGAAAAGATTGAACAAAAAGCACCGGAGAGATGCTTAGACTCTTTAGGAATTTTAGCCCAGAAGTGTGTTTTATGGGCTAAGTCACCGGCATAGCGCCACTGTTAACCGAATTGGAATCAACTATGGATAGATTAAATAAAATGGACGTTTCGTCCCCGGAAAACGGGATTTCACTCTGGAAGAAAATCTTCATTGGGATGCTCATTGGTATTGTTGTTGGTGTCTTCGCCGGACCCGATGCCGTGCTGCTCAAGCCCATTGGCGATCTCTTTCTGAATGCCATTAAAATGCTCATCATTCCTTTGGTGTTTTGCTCCCTCGTCGTTGGCGTAACGGCCATAAGCGATACCCAGAAAATGGGGAGGATTGCTGCAAAATCGGTAGGCATTTATCTGCTGACCACCGCTCTTGCCATCAGTATCGGGCTTGTGGCTTCTTTGCTGGTTTCCCCGGGAATGGGGCTGGAGATGAGCCTTTCCGCTGCTCAGGAAACGGCAAAGTCACAACCTTCTTTCATTGATACCTTAATCAATCTGGTACCCAAAAACCCAATCAGCGCACTGGCTTCAGGCAACATTTTACAAACCATCTTTTTTGCTATTGGTCTGGGTATTGCGCTCTCTTTAAGCGGTGAAAAAGCCAAGCCGGCTATTCGGGTATTTGAAGGGCTGGCAGAAGCCATGTACAAGCTCACAACCATTGTGATGAGCTTTGCTCCTTACGGAATTTTCGCGCTTATCGCTGTGGTTGCCGGACAATATGGTTTAGACATTTTGCTTCCACTGATTAAGGTGATTTTCCTGGTGTATTTGTGCTGCATCATTCAGGTATTGGTGGTGTATTCAGGCATTTTGAAATTGGCGGGCAGGCTGAGCCCAATTCAGTATTTGAAAGCTCTGGCTAACCCTGCTGCCGTGGCATTTACCACCACCAGCAGCTCAGGCACCTTACCTGTCACCATTCGCACAGCGCATGAGGAATTGGGTGTTTCCCGAGAAATATCAAGCTTCGTTTTACCCCTTGGTGCAACCATCAATATGGACGGAACCGCTATCTACCAAGGCGTCGCGGCGATATTCATTGCGCAAGTGTTTGGCGTTAATCTCGAAATGCAGGATTACCTGATGATCATCATGACTTCTACACTGGCGTCGATAGGAACAGCGGGCGTTCCGGGTGCAGGGTTAATCATGCTTTCACTGGTGCTATCCACGGTAGGGTTGCCACTGGAAGGGCTGGCGATTGTCGCGGGTATCGACAGAATTCTGGATATGGCGAGAACCAGTGTAAACGTGTGTGGCGACCTTATGGTATCGGTTCTCATAAGTCGCAGCGAAAAAGGGTTGGATACGTCTGTCTACAATAACTAAACCTTTCCCTTAACCTTTAGGTTTCGCAACCTGAAGTTTGCCAACCGCTCCCCGGTTGGCTTTTTTGATTAGTCGAACAATTAAACCTGTTTGACGTCGATTATCTACAAAAACTAAAAACTCATTCAATTTTTTGCCATCTTATCTTATTCACTGTGAAACCTATACTGGCTGTGTTTTTACACATTCAACCAAAGGCGACAGTTATGAAAGCGATGATAATAAATGAGTTTGGTGCTAGCGACGTATTTCAAGAAGCTGACATTGACAAACCTGAAATGAAAGCCGGTCAGGTACTGGTACGTGTCGCTGCATCCAGCGTCAATACTGTCGATATGATGATTCGCGAAATGGGTGAAGCGCTGCCTTTCTCACCGAAAACACCTGCCGTTTTAGGGATGGATTTTGCAGGCACAGTAGAAGCCGTAGGTGAAGGGGTAAGTCAGTTTAATGTGGGTGATGAGATCTACGGTTGTGCAGGTGGCTTGGGAGATCTACAGGGCAGTCTTGCTGAATTCATGCTGGCAGATGCCAACCTTATCGCTCACAAGCCAAAAAGCCTTTCAATGAAGCAGGCTGCCGCATTGCCACTGGTCGGTATTACAGCTTACGAAGGCTTAAAACGTGCTGGGGCGACAAATGGACAGAAGGTACTGGTTCATGGCGGTGCGGGTGGTGTTGGTCATATCGCTATTCAACTGGCAAAACACCTCGGTGCAAAGGTATACGCGACATGTTCTGGTGGTAAGCAAGTCGATTTAATCGAGCAGTTAGGCGCAACACCTATTAATTACAAAACCGAATCCGTTGCCGATTACGTTACCCAATATACCGACGGAGAAGGCTTCGATGTGGTCTATGATTCCGTTGGCGGCGAAAACATTGCACCTTCTATGGATGCCGCGAAGCTCAATGGTCAAATAGCCACAACGGTTTCTTTAGTGGAACAGGATTTGTCTGTGGCACATATGAAAGGTTTGTCCTTACATGTGGTATTCATGCTAATCCCTATGATCCACAACGTTGGTCGTCAGGTTCACAAGGAAATTCTTACAGAACTTGCCAACATTGCGGAAGCCGGAGAACTGACGCCAGTGCTGGATGAAATCGACTTTACTCTCTCACAAATCGGTCAGGCGCATGATCGTCTGGCAAGTCGTCAGGCGATGGGAAAAGTGGTCGTTGAAATATAACGGGAAACCTATTATCCGAATTCGACTGCCCTTTTGGGCAGTCGATTGATTGGGTGCTGGTAACCGAACCACTACATTCTGGCGTTAGTTAATGAAGCACCAAAGCCAATAAACAGACTGCCGCTCACATAATTTAACCAACGTGAAGTAGTGGGTGCTGACAACCAGCTTTTTAACCGAGTGGCAAAGAAAATCACCAAAACAAACCAACTTCCCACGACTAACGCCTGCACCATTCCAAGCAACAAGCTTTGCTGCATCAGATGCTGAGGATCGACAAACTGAGGAAAAATAGACAGATAAAACATCACTATTTTTGGGTTCAGCATATTGGTGAGAAATCCTCTGACAAAGCTGCCACCAATGGTGGTTTTTTGATGGACTTCCGCAGTATTAACATTGATTTTAGCCATTCGAATACCGTTTCTGATATTCGAAATACCAAGCCAAATCAGATAAATCACCCCTACCCATTTAAAGATGCTGAATGCCATGGCGGATTGAGAAAGCAAAAGGCTAAGCCCTTTTGCCGACACATAAGCATGAATAAGAAACGCAACGGCAAAACCAAGAATATTGGTGAGCGCAAATCGCCGACCGAACGAAACAGAGGTGTAAAGAATCAATAAAGCATTGGGACCGGGTACTATCGCCAGCAAAAATACAATGCCAGCAAACGCCATTAAAGTATCAATCGTCATATTTTGCTCCTGAGAAACGCTACCCGCGATTCACAAGATCGGCGGGCACAAACACACACGTGCTCAAATACAATTTGAGACACAGATAAAATCAGAGGTGTTTAAGAGCGAGGTGGGCAGCGATTACAGCCGATGTGACATAACGTATTCATGGCGACATCCATTTAAATTGATGAATTTATCATCACACCAATTGCCGTTTCGGGCAAAGAATTTCAGAGCCTCTTTGCCTATTTCCTGATGTTGATACAAAATGCTGTTACCTTCGTTTTTGAACCCTGACACACAGCTATGCCTCCTACGTTTTCTCAAACAGAACAAATGACACAGTGGTTATTGCAGGATGATATTCGCAAACAGGCGCTGGAAGCGGTTGCCAGGCTTAACCTTCCCCAATGTTATCTGGCTGCAGGTTTCTTAAGGAATCTAGTCTGGGACCAGCTGCATAGCCGGGAAGAGAGCACACCGCTTAACGATGTAGATGTGGTTTATTTTGCTCCGGAAGAAACCGAAGAGCGATATTTGGAGTATGAGCGCACACTAAAAGAGACCTTACCCTATCTTAACTGGCAGGTACGAAATCAGGCTTACATGCACGTAAGAAATGGCGACCAGCCCTATTCCAACACCATAGATGCCATGGGTTATTGGCCAGAAAAAGAAACAGCAGTAGGCGTTCGTTTAGCGTCGGATGATAGCTTCGAATTTACCTCAGCTTTTGGGTTCGAATCTCTGTTTAACCTCCATATCACTCACAACCCTAAGCGGGACTTAGCCGTTTTTAAACAACGTGTCACCAGCAAACATTGGTTAAAAAGCTGGTCAAAGCTGAGTGTAATTCAAAAACAAAAAGGTCGGGACTAATCCCGACCTTTCATTCCATATTAATGATTATCGCTGAATTTTTACCGCATCATGCGCCAGCAAATTGATCATCGGATTGGCTTCCAGCACTTTTTCTTTCATCCAGTATGCCACCAGCAGCCCGGCGAAGAACCCACCCAGATGCGCCGCGTAATCGACGCCCTGATTTGCCATGATCATACCGAACAGGTTGAAACCTAACCAGATGATAAAGAACAACACTGGCGAAATCTTCTTCTGGAAAACCACAATCATAAACGTCAGGCTCGCATGACGGAACCACAGCAGATAAATCGCGAAGAACCCGGCAATCGCGCCACTTGCGCCAACAGAAGGGATCAAACCGTGCATGTTGCTGAAGAAACTGACAAGAGACGCTGCAATACCACAGAAGAAGTACAATGCCAGATACTTCTTATGCCCGACGGCATCTTCAATGTTATCACCAACTACATACAGGAAGTACATGTTACCCGCCAGATGCATCAGATCCCCATGCAGGAAGGTAGCAGTAACCAGCGTCCAAAGCTCCCGACCTGCCAGAATGTCCGCTGGTGTCATGGCGAGATGCTCAATCACCCAGTCGGTCGTTTCATAGCTGAAGGCATAAAGCGAAAAGATGATGCAGTTAAGCGCTATGATTATCCAGTTACACCAGGGCGTGGTCTTAGGCTTGAGGTTATATTCCACAGGCATTTGGGTTAAAAACTGGAACAGGTAAGTTTTCCAGCTGATTTTCTGATTGAGGTCGCCAAGCACCTTTCTAAGCTCTGGGCTACGCTCAACCGCTTCCAGCTCATCTTTATCTATCCAGCTTCCGTCACAGTGCCGGCAGACATCAATTTCATGTTGATAGCTTTTTAGAAGGTGATGACGTTCCATCGGCTTTTCACAGTCCGGGCACTGATACTCTGAAACCCCAAGCTCTTCCCCAAAGTGTTCGGTGTAGCATTCGCCAACAGGACCATCATTTACTTCTTCAATAAGTCGGTTGACTTCATTTTTCTCGAACCAAAGACCGCCACACTCTAAGCAAACATCGATTTCTTCACCTTCATATTGCGTGGCTTTCAGGTAGGCGTTATCACACGCTGGACACTTCTTACTCATGATTTATCTCCCTTAATCGCACCAATTTCTACACCATTTTTTGACAGCTCTTTCTTGAGCTGATCAGCACTGGCGGCGATGTAAGGCAACGTATTTTGCTGCATATCATCGACAATGATTTGCAACTGCTGCCCCGCGTAATTCGCACCCAGCCGACGGGCTAAAGCGCGGTTAAGAAGATCGTCCGTTTGAGAATAAAAGCGGCGTGCAGAAGTGAGGATCTCATTCGGCGTTTCTAATGTGGTTGGGTTGTATTTCATGGTTTCCCAGATGTATTTGCTCATATCCGGACGGTTGTCTTTCAGTTCCTGCGCGGGCGCATTACGCATCAGATAGTCTTTTATGTATGCCTGCAAATCACGAGTGTTGTCCGACAACTCGTCGTGTAATGACATTCTGAGATAATAATTGTCTTCCATTTTACTGTAGGTATCGAAGGTCAGCGCCTGTTGCAGACCACTTTGCGCGGCCAGGTAGACACCCACTATGGTCGACACAATCATAAATACCTGATTGAGCCAAAAGCCTGAGCTTTTTAGCTCTTTGTTATCCAACTGCTCTTTAAGTTTCAAAACAACGTCCTTTACTCTTTTTCTTTCTAATGAGGAAATCTCCTCATGCTCAGAAACGCAACTGAGCGCATAAATTCTAAAGAAAACAAGATATTGTTAAGTGACGTATCTAATAAAAATTGAAATAAAACGAGGAATTTTCAAAAGAAATGGAGCGGTCTCGCAGAAGTGAAACAATGCGATAAAAATCACGGAGAGATTTGGTTGATTTGGCTTAAGAAAGAAAACGTGTGGCACGAGCTTCGTGCCACTAAGAGAATCTTACTTTTCAGCTTCGCTGCGAACCGCCTTAAGCAGCACAGAGGTATCCATTCGCCCTTCGCCGGATGCAGACAAGGCTTTGTAAGCATTGATAGTTTTCTCTGTCATCGGCAATGCCAACCCTTTTGCCGTTGCTTCGTCCAGACAGAAGCCTAAATCTTTGATCATCCAGTCGATGGCAAATCCGAAATCGTATTTGTCCTGCGCCATGGTTTCTGCACGGTTTTCCATCTGCCAGGAGCCAGCTGCACCATTTTTCAGACAGTTCACCAAAGTAGGTACATCTAACCCCGATTTCTCTGCCAAAAGCAGACCTTCTGAAAGACCATTCAGTACACCAGCAATACAGATCTGATTCACCATTTTCGCTCGCTGACCCTGACCGACGTTCCCCATCAGAACTGACGATTTTCCATACGCTTCAAAAACAGGCTGGAGTTTATCGAACAGGGATTGTTCGCCGCCGCACATGATGGTCAGCACACCATTTTCAGCGCCAGCCTGTCCACCAGAAACAGGTGCATCCATAAACTCTATCCCAGCCTCTTTGGCGGCAAGTTCAAGTTCTTCAGCAAGCTGAGCCGACGTAGTGGTGTGATCCACCAGAATCGCACCTTTTTTCATAAACGTCAGCGCACCCGATTCGCTGGTCGTCATGCTTCGAACATCGTCATCATTCCCTACGCAAGTAAGAACAACGTCGGCATCTTTCACGCAATCTGCCACCGTTTCAGCTATGTTGCCTTTGTATGTTTCCTGCCAGAGCTGCGCTTTACTAAAAGTGCGATTAAAAACGGTAACGTCAAACCCCGCCTTGACCAAGTGACCTGCCATTGGAAACCCCATGACGCCTAATCCGATAAAACTCACTTTCATTGTTATTCTCCTCGCTTAGCGTATGTCACTTATAATGCACGTAAATACTGATGTATACCCAAGTGACCTCAAGGTGCAAGATTCAGAGCCTCATATTCTGTTCCAGTTCAAGGAAAAGGACGCAGCGGAATGACCAGTCCTTTCCAAGTTCTTTGACGACGAAATGGGACAGAATATGGGCTCCCGAGGGCGAGTTTAACTGGCTTTCATACTGCGTTAACGATTCTTGATTTAGACCCACTAGATCTTCAAATCGATGCCTTGTCTGAAAACCAGTTAATTCTCGCTGAACCTAGTATCTTGAGGTTACTTGGGTATAACCAATGCACAGATATAAAAAAACCGAGCACTTTGGCTCGGCTTTTCTGTCAACGTAAAGCTTACAGCTCAGCGTTGTGGTAAACCTGCTGAACGTCATCGCAATCGTCTAGCATGTCCAGGAACTTCTGGAACTTCTCGGCATCTTCGCCTGCAACTGGCGTATGAGTTTGAGGAACGAAAGTGATTTCTTCCACATCCAGAGTCAGATCTGGGAATGCACCACTCAATGCAGTTTTTGTTTTGAAGAACTCAGTGTGTGGAGCAAAAACTGTAATTACACCGTCTTCCAGCTCAACGTCTGTCACATCTACGTCATCCATCATCAGCGTTTCCAAGATGATTTCATCGTCTTCGCCTTTAAACTGGAATACTGCCTGATGTTCGAACATGTGAGAAACAGAACCTTCTACACCGATTTTTGCACCCGTTTTAACAAAGCACTGGCGAACGTCCTGGAAAGTACGGTTGCCGTTGTCTGTCAGGCAGTCCACGATGACACTTGTGCCGCCTGGACCAAAGCCTTCGTAACGTGCTGGCTGGTAATCTTCACCGCCGCCGCCATTTGCTTTGTCTAGTGCTTTATCGATAACGTGCGCTGGAACCTGGTCTTTTTTCGCTTTAGCAATCAGGTGCTTAAGCGACAGGTTCATATCCGGGTCTGAACCACCGTTCTTCGCACACATGTAAATTTCTTTACCGTACTTGGAATAAACTTTAATTTTTGCGCCTGCAGTTTTCGCCATAGAGGCTTTACGCACTTCAAAACTTCTTCCCATCGGGGTGTTCTCTCTAGTTCAATTTGGTACAAGTTGGTATTACTTGGGTGTTTAATTAAGCCACACCCATGACTCTTTTATACTTTTCTACCGACTGCTCGAATAATTCAATTTCCGACTCTAGCCTCAGTGTGGCTTTGTGCTCGGTCAGTACTTCTGGTCCCGCCTGAGCTTGTTTGATCTTCCACACTAAAAACGAAGCTTGCTTGTCGATTTCTACGGCATTTTTTTCTTCAGATGGAAGAAGTGAAAGGTTAAACGACATCACTGTGCCCTGCATCGATAGTTAGAAAGAGCAAGAATATAACACAGCCAGCCCATGAGGGTAGAGAGTTACAGGTGAAATCAAAAAGAAAAGTGACAGGAATCAAGTATGGCTTGGAAGGAAATCCGCTTATTTTTCTACCCACTCTTTCCATCCACTCTGATTCGCGTGAGCTTGCTCCAGAAGAATACAAGATAAAAAGTGAAGCTAAGCGCAATTAGAATCTCAGGCAGAGCGTGTAGGATTTTGTGTGGAGTTACATAAAAAACCTCACCTAATTGGAGAGTTGCAGCCATAGGTATTGCGGCTAGCATTAGTCGTATTGAAAGCGAATACTGAAGTGGGTAACCAGTATGCTTCTGCCCCACGACAAGCATGATAACGAGAACCGCAATTGCAGCGGTTTCTGCAAACAGGATAAGAAGCGCCGACTCGCTAATTGATGCCCCCCAGATATGACTAGTTCCTATCACGCCAAACCCTGCGGCAACCAAAAGGTAAAATGCGTAACCCGCCTGATAATAGGGATCGCGCCACGCTTTGGGGAGATGCCAGTCGTTCAGAATGTTTAGAATCGCACAAGTGCAGGCTAGCGCGAGCCAACCAGAGACAGAACTTTCCGGCATCCATAAATCGACAGAGAGAAAGAGAACAATGGTTCCGATGGCAAAGTTTCGTCTCGGCGGTCTTGCCAGATGACGCTGGTCCGTCACGTCAAACCTTTCCAGTGCGTGATTAACAATGACCATAGACATGCGGCTAAACACAATCATCATCAATATGACAAAAACACCACCCGATGCGATAAGCCATTGTCTTGTAAGGTCCAGATTGTCTTCAATCCAGAAGAAATAGCTGACAAGTGCACCTGAAAAATACAGAGCCAGATAATAATAAAATATACGATGGCGAGCCTGCCTGTTATCGAGAATCGGACGAATCAGAACGGATAGCAACAGCAACGAGAAGGCAACATTCATCAGTTGCATTGGAAGCACACCTATCATTGGTGATATCCAGCCGAGCGCTCTTGCTGACACCCACAAAGCCACCAGTATAATCAAACGCCTTCCTGTAACACGTTCGGTGTCGGTCCAGGCTGGAAAAGCCGTTAAAAGAAAGCCAGCGATTACGGCAGATCCGATACCAAAAATCAGTTCATGCATATACCAGACATTGGATGATGGTGAAGCACTGTGCAACAGAACCGCATACAACATCAGCAAAAGCGTATAGCTCGCTGCCAGTAAAAAGAACGGGCGAAAGCCACATGCATACAGCGGAGCTTTGCTGTTAAATAGATTGCTCATCATCTCTCCCAGTCTGGAACGCCAGCTTAACTTCCTCTGTTTTCATCAGATTCATGGCATTTGCATAGAGGTAATCCTGATCGCGCTCTGTACGTGGAAGGTGGCATTCATGGGTATAAACCTGACGACCAGGGTTATCACTGAGCACCAAAATACGGTCTGCCAGTTTTATTGCTTCCATAAGGTCATGAGTAATGAACAGTACGGTTAGCTTCCTTTGTTCGATTTCGGAAATTAGGAGTGAATACAGATCCTCTTTCAAACCAATATCCAGAGCACTAAAGGGCTCATCAAGAAGAAGCAGTTCTGGTCTTACGGCAAAAGAGCGAGCCATAGCAACTCTTTGCCTCATACCTCCACTAAGCTCATGGGGGTGTTTGTTTAGGTCCTCCTCATCCAGCCCAACTTCTAGTGCCAGTTTGAGGGCAGCCTGATTACGCAGACTCTTTCTCATCCCTTTGGCTTTTAAACCCCAGCCAATATTGTCTCTGGTGTGTTTCCAAGGCAGTAAACGGGTGTCCTGAAACAGAATGGAAGTGGTTTGGAAGCTGTTATCGATTTCGCCTTGGTCTGGCAGTAAAAGACCGGATATCAGATTAAGCAGAGTCGACTTGCCACAGCCTGAACGACCCACAATCGCCATGACCTGTCCCTGTTCGAGGTCGAGACTGATTTCATCAAGCACTTGCCTGTTATCGAAGGAATGACTGAGGTTACGAATAGAAAGCCGTTTGTTTTTATTCACGCCACCTCTCCATGCGTCGTTTAAAAGGTTCAAACACCGCGTATTCTGCAATCAGTAAGACCGTCACAATCGCGACTATCCATGCCATTGTCGCGGGCGTATCAATGTTCACCCGAGCAGCCGCAAGACCCGCACCCACGCCCGTATTACTGGACAACAACTCTGCCATGACGACCACTTTCCACGACGTGCCCAAGGCAGTTACCCACGACGGAAACAGATAGGAGAGTATGTGGGGAAGGTGTACGTCGTAAAAGATCATCCAGCGTGATGCGCCAAAGCTTTGAGCCATTTCATTCAGCCGGGGATCCAGCGTTCTTGCCCCCTGAACGCCAGCGGCAAATGTGATGGGCAAGGTGGTCACGGTAACGGTAAATATAGGCGTGCTGTCACCTGCACCGAACCACAAAAGCGCCAGCACAATCCAGGCTATGGGGGGAATGCCAATCAGAATGGTAGCTAAAGGTCTCACCGCCATGGAGAGTGTGGCAGACAACCCTGCCAGTGTACCCAGCAGGCTTCCGACAACAATAGAAATACCGAACCCTATCAGGGCTCGGTAAGTCGTCACCCATAAATATTCTGTCGCCATTTCTTGCTGAAACAATTCAAACAGCTTTTCCAGTGAAGCCTGTGGTGAGGGCAGGATAAAATCGCCGTACACCTGATTTCCAAAATCCCATAGTGCAAAAAAGACCAGTATGCTGACCAGAGCGCCAAAGCCACTCCAGAGATAATGACAGGCTTGTCTCAGCCAATGCATTGGGAACAACACCTCTTACCGTATGAACGAATTAACAAACCAACGACTTAACCCAGATAGAAATCATCAGGAGGCAGCTTTCCACCAATGATTGCCGGATTAGACTCTGCGAGAATGGAGTAGAAACTCTCAATTTCCTGCTGAATGTCTTTTGCTTTATCCAGACCGAAATTACAGAATGGAATAGAGCGCTCAATGATTGGGGCTTTTAGCGTCATATAACTTTCGCCCAGCCGACCCGCGCTGGTAGGATTGTTTACCACCCAGTCAGTTGATCGGGTTAGAGCGGCGTTCAGGCGATCAGGCAGATCCGGCATTTCATCCAGAAGCGTGTCTGAAACCATCATCCCTGCCTGAGGAATTCGCGTGGGTCCGCCAGTCACTTCTCCCCATGCGCTTTGTAGATCAATAACACGGGTTGTTTTCGTTCCGGATTTCAACCCTTTAAGCAGAGCCGCCGTGGCAGCAGGCTCGGGTAGAACGGCATGTTTAGCCCGACCAGACAGTAAGAGTTGCAGACCTTCAAAGGGAGAACCAACGTAGTTAAGGCGATAATCTTTGCCCGCCTTCATGCCTTTTTCTTTCGCAATATGCTGGAATACCAGATCCGGCATGTCAGCCTTAAATGGCATAACAATATCCTGTCCCTTCAGTGCCTCAACAGACCTGATGTTCTCATCAACCGAAATCACATAGAGAAGTCCCCAGGTCATGATGTTCATGAGGCGAACTTTCACGCCTTTGTTGTATAGGTTGGCAGCGACGTAACTTGGCGTTCCCGCAAGCTCCCAGCGACCCGCAACAAAATTGGTTCTGAGTACGTCGGGGTTTCTGTAAGTTTCAAAGTCCAGTTGCTCTATCAGACCTGAAACGGCATTCGTTTCAGCAGAATGCGCTAATGTGACCGAAGGACCAACAGGAGGACCATACATAGTGAGCTGCTTTCGCTTTTGACTTTCCTTCGCAAATGCCATTGCCGGAATCAGGCTGGTTCTCACCGCCGCTGCGCCCGCCAGACCACAATGGCGTAAAAACGCTCGTCTTGTTGTATTCATTGATTTTTTTCTCCTTAAAAATTGGCAGCAACAGCCATATAGACACTCCGTTTTGGCGCTTCAACAAACACCTTGTTGCCTTCCAGTGAAAGCTTCGCCATTGAGTCGTAAAAGCCTTGGGTTTGCCAATACGCATCAAATGAGAATAATTCTCATCCTAATTTATGAGTTACGAAGGAGTACTTGATAATAATCAATCTGAGTTCTGGGTAAGGGATTGAGGTTGAAAACGCCTGACAGGTACTTACGGCATTTAGAAATTTTATTTGATGTTTGATACGTTATTTCGTAACAACTTTTCATTCATGAAAAATATGTAATGGATAAATTTATTTCCATTATATATAAAACCAAAAAATAATAGTTACTATATAACATAACAAAAATATCAATTACTTAAAAACCAATCGATTGCTTAAGGTTTTTCTTATTTTAAAATCAAAATAACATTAATTTATTTCTTGATATTAATTGAAGTGCGATCACATTGAAAAATGCCAATTTTAGGAAAATTAAGACCTCTGCCATGTTTTCTCTCTTTATCTGGAACCAAATGAAATTAGAGTCAAAGCTCTAAAAAACGCTCGAAACAAATCCTATTAGACTTAAAAATTAAATCTTTATTTACAATAAGTTAAAGATAAACAGGAGTTTATTACGTTTGGTATGTAAGAGAAGACAACGACTTATATGCTACCGAACTCGGGTATTTCGTCAAACCGCTAATGTTAAAAATATCAATTAAAGTCACAAGTAATGTATATCAATGGATGTAGGGAAATAAGAGCTAAGATTCTAACCTACGCACATAAAAATAGATTATATGCAAGTATCAGATACGAGATATAAATCCTTCTATTGTGAGTAAAAAGCATCTTTTATAAAATATTCCGCATTCCAGTAGGAGACATTTTTTTGTTGGGATTAATATTTCACTATTTTCAAAATTCACTAATTAATCTATATCAATGGATAAAGATAGAGATGCTATAGGTGCACAAGCCTATCTATCCGTGAATATATTCTACTTTAGTAAAATATAATACTTAACGTATTCGATACATATATCAAAATATGCCTGTAAATAACTTATGGGTAGGGAGATCTTTATGAAAATAAAACCCATAGTTATTGCAACAGGGTTAGTTATTCCATTGTCTTTATTTCTTTTCAACAATATTGATAAAGAGAATTCATTAGCTGATGAGCACACCAGTAAACACCAAGATACACATGCGGTAATAATCAAAGACGTGGCAACAAAAGAAGTCAACCTGCAACAAAAAATTGCTGTGCCTGTTCATCGTTCACCCAATCCTGAAGTTGATGAACTGGCTCTATATACCGACGAAAAAGAGAAGAAATGGCGAGAACCCAGGCATGTGGAAGAGGTTTGGGTAGACATTAACCCAAGTGACACTCTGGATAAAATCAAGCCTAAAAGCTCTGCAATTGAAGCCATAAAAGCCATTGAATTTTCTAATGTTCCTGAGTTTAAAGCACTAAACCTCGGCGACAAGCTAACACTGAATTTACCCGACGATACAAATATCGATATAGAGGTGGAGTCCAATGAATTTCAAAATGAGGGTATCCGGACTTGGTCAGGCAATTTCACTATTGACGATCAAAGCTATCCTGTGACCTTCACTTTTGGAAGCTCTTCAATTTTAGGTTTTATTGGTCACCCTAGTGGTCCAATTAAAATTGAAGGAAGAGGGAGAACTGCATGGATATATGAAGTACCCGACAGCCACGGTTACGATTATTAATAATGCAGATCAAATAAAAATAAATACGACTAAATATTAGGATAAAAAATGAATAAAACGTTATTAGCGGCGGTTATTACGTCGAGCCTTGTTGCGCCTTCTGTATACGCAACAACGAATATCGACATTCTGGGCGTTTATACAAAAGCCACTTCAGACTGGTTCGCAACGGAACAAAACAAAACCGAGCATATCACCCAGATCCAACACCGTTTCAATGTTGGTAACCAAATCCTTAAAAAGAGTGGGTTGGATGTCAAAGTAAACCTTGTTGGCACCAAAGAATACAACTACGACTCGGCTCCAGGCAGAAGACTTAATCAGGAAGCAGCACTAGACGCCATCACTCCAAGCTACAAACAAGATGCCATTTTCAGTGATATCGAGCAGGTTAGGAAAGAGAAAGGCGCCGACATGGTCGCGCTCTTCCGTAACCTGGATGTCAAAAACTCACCGGATTACGTAAGAGAAGGCAACACCATCAGTTTAAGCTGTGGTCTGGCTTGGGTAGTTCCTGCATTCCGATGGGATGCAAGCAATACGTCTTGGGTGAAAAGCCAGATGTACAGCCATTCTTATCTGAACGAATGTGGAGACGATACCTTTATCCACGAGCTGGGTCATAACTTTGGTATTAACCACGCTCGTGAACAATACACGGTTCCACCACATACACAAAATGGTACGGAAAAAGACGCGTACGGTTATGGTGTGAACGGTAAGTTCGCAACAACCATGGCTTATGGCTTCTTATTCAATGTTTACAACCGCTCTTACACGTTCTCTAACCCAGATACACAGTGTGGCGATCAGGCTTGTGGTGTTAAAGATAAGTCCAACGCCACGCGTGCCATTGGTCTGACAGCACCGAAAATTGCCAACATCTACCAGAGCAAAGACGGTGGCACAGACACGACCGACCCTGTTGAACCAAAAGAACCACAGGAAACGAAGAATGTATTCAGTCTTGAATCGCCTGTTGCCGTTCCGGATCACACGCAAATAGAGATACCGCTTGAGGTTTCTTACACTGGTGAAGTCACGGAACCTACGATTGCGCTTGATATTGAACACGAGTTCATCGGTGATATTTCAGTAAGATTGATTGCTCCAGACAATGCCTACTGGGTGCTTAAGAAAGCAAACCGAAGTGACCGTGGCAAAAAATTCAATGTGACCTTCACTTTGCAAGATATGCAGGGCGTAGATGTTACTGGTCAGTGGAAACTTCAGGTTACCGATCACTTCCGTAATGATGTAGGTGTTGTTAAAAACGCTACTCTGACTTTGAAGTAACCAATAGAAACAGACAAGGCAGCCTATTAGTGCTGCCTTTTTAATCAATTCTGACTATTGACAATATAATCATAATCGATTTTACCTTTCAAAAGACACCTATTAATCTGTAAAAACAATCTAGCTAACAAAGTTGTCCAGTTAGGTTGTCGCAATGTTTGCTGTTATGTCTGGAAGGAATTTGATTATGAGTAAAAAATTAACGACTGCTGCAGGTTGCCCTGTCGCCCATAACCAAAATGTAATGACTGCGGGACCTCGTGGTCCACAACTGCTGCAAGATGTCTGGTTCTTGGAAAAGCTTGCCCATTTTGACCGTGAAGTCATCCCGGAAAGGCGAATGCACGCTAAAGGTTCTGGGGCTTACGGCACTTTCACCGTTACGCACGATATTACCCAATATACCCGAGCAAAGCTGTTCTCTGAAATTGGTAAAAAAACTGATCTGTTTATCCGATTTACAACGGTTGCCGGCGAACGAGGCGCTGCCGACGCAGAACGTGATATTCGCGGTTTTGCGATAAAGTTTTACACCGAAGAAGGTAACTGGGATCTGGTGGGCAACAACACCCCTGTTTTCTTCCTTCGCGATCCTCTGAAATTCCCCGATCTTAACCATGCTGTAAAAAGAGACCCGCGCACAAATATGCGAAGTGCGGTTAATAACTGGGATTTTTGGACATCACTGCCTGAAGCCTTTCATCAAGTCACCATTGTGATGAGTGATCGAGGTATTCCAGTCAGTTATCGCCATATGAACGGGTACGGCAGCCATACGTTTAGCATGATCAATGCAGATAACAAGCGTTTCTGGGTGAAGTTCCACTTCAAAACTCAGCAAGGCATCAAAAATCTGACTGACGGGGAAGCTGGAAAGCTGATTGCTGACGACAGGGAGAGTCATCATCGTGATCTTTATGACAACATCGAAGATCAAAACTTCCCGAAATGGACCCTGTACATTCAGGTCATGCCAGAAATGGAAGCCGACGAGGTGAACTTCAACCCGTTCGACTTAACGCGAGTGTGGTCTCACAAGGACTATCCACTTATTGAAGTGGGAGAACTGGAGCTGAACCGTAACCCTGACAACTACTTTGCAGAAGTAGAACAGTCGGCATTTAACCCAGCCGCAATCGTCCCTGGTATCGGATTCTCACCAGATAAGATGCTGCAAGGCAGACTGTTCTCTTACGGCGATGCTCAACGCTACCGTTTAGGGGTCAATCACCACCAGATACCCGTGAATGCACCGCGCTGCCCGGTACACAGTTACCACCGAGACGGCGCAATGAGAGTCGACGGCAACTTTGGATCAACCATTGGTTATGAACCCAACTACAAGCGTGAGTGGGAAGAACAGCCGGACTTTTCTGAGCCACCGTTGCGTATTTCTGGCGATGCTGATCACTATGACCACCGTATTGATCAGGATTACTTTAGCCAGGCAGGCAACCTGTTCCGCATCATGAGCAAAGAGGAACAGCAGCGTTTGTTTGAAAACACCGCGCGCTCTATCAAAGGAGTTCCGGAATTTATCCAGCAACGCCATATCGACCACGCGTATCAAGCCGACCAGGACTACGGAAGAGGGCTAGAAGCCGCCATACATAAAGCAAACCAGTCCTGATCTTAAAACCAAAACCGGCATTCAGAGCACCATAATCTGAATGCCGGATATAAGGAGAAGAACCATGAGCGAACGTGAATTTTTCAACCTTTTCAGTAAAGAAGATTTTTTTATCTTTTTCTAAACAAAAACAGCCTGACATAGTCAAGCTGTTTGGGTTCTACTCACACCAAATCAGAACTTCATTCCCAAGGTCGCGCTAAACTGAGTCAGGTTGACGTCGTCCATCTTGCTTCTGTCGGCACCAAAGTCGACGTAAAATCCGTAATTCGTGGAAAAGCGAATCCCGGCACCATAATAAGCGGCGGACTCGCTCACTTTTTCATTAGCGCCATGGGCTTGAATACGGTGATTCGCGTAGCCAGCTTCAAGATAAGGTTTAATGAAGGAGCCGTCAGAGAAAACATACGAATAACCAAGCTCACCACCCAGCTTCAAAGTATGCCCTTTTAAATCCTCTTCTCTGTTCGATTCATACGATGCTTTTAAGCCAGCAAAACCGTTAAAGTTGTAGGTTGTTTCTAGGCGAAAGCCTGTTCCACCCTCTGAAGCGGTATCAAAGCCGCCCAACGATTTATCATAATCTGTTTCTGAATAGCCTGCACCTAGGCTCCAACCTTCTAAGCGGTTGAAATCCTGCGCGCTCGCAAGCCCAGACAGCAAAGCTGTCACCAAAAATAAACCAACACGCGATTTTTTCATTTTCCTACTTCCGTTTTCCTAGCCGAGTCCAATGCTGCGCTGTCACCATACTAAAATCCTGACTCAGCCTCACAATTTTTGCGTTAAAACTGGGTGGATTGCGATCTAGGTCTAGCCTCCGATCTCTATCTCTGCAATCCATCTTTCTCAACCTAGCACTTAGTCAAAGTGTCAGCGCTTTCGATTACAGGCAATACTCTGGATTCAGATTCAGTACCTCAGCAAATCTGAGACCCGAATTCAGAATATTTGATTGGAATTTCTGTAACTTGAGTTGATAACATAATTGCATAATGACTCTAAGACATGATGATCTTAAACCAAGAAATCGAGGTGACCGCTCAATGACTCAGCCCAGCTCCTCCGCTTTAAAGCCCAATGATTCACCCAAAAATGGATCCGCAAGCCAACCCGACAAGAAGCGCCGGGTTGCCCTTCTCATTACGATACTGAGTATCATCACTGGCGTACTGGTTGCTCAGTTTCAAAGTGTTCATTTAGCTTCGGTGGCGGCCCTTACCGTTCTGTGCATTGGCATGTGGGCAACAGTGGTTGTACCTGAATACTGGACGGCGCTGACTTTCTTCCTGATTGCAATTGTTGCCGATCTTGCTCCTGCTTCCGCTGTTTTGTCAGGCTTTCAGTCGTCTACGTTCTGGCTACTTTTCGCTGGGTTGGTTCTGGGAGCATCATTCAAACATACAGGGCTTGGTAAACGGATCGCGAAAATACTGGCAGCAGCGCTGGGCAACCAATACTCCACCATGATTTGGCGAATCGTTGCATTCGGCATTGCGCTGTCTTTCATTATGCCCTCTTCCATGGGGCGCATCGCGCTGTTGCTCCCCATCATGATGGCACTGACGGATAAAATGGGTTACGCCGCCGACTCAAAAGGCAGAATCGGTATTATTACTGCCACCGCTTTTGGTACCTGGCTCCCTGCATTTACTATTCTGCCGGCCAATGCACCCAATATGATTCTTGCGGGTATGACGGAAAACTTGCTTGATATCCAGCTCTCCTACTGGGATTACCTAATCATCCATTTCCCGGTTTTAGGTGCTTTAAAAGGGGTTGTATTGGTTTGGCTTATTCTCAAAATATTCCCATCAGATGACCCCAAATATATCCAACAGGAGCAGGTAGAAAGAGAGCCCGTATCCGGAAATGAAAAGCTGTTGGCGGTCATTATTTTTGGATGCCTTGCCTTTTGGTTAACCGATAGTATTCACCACATTTCTCCGGGGTGGATTGGTCTTGCAGGCGCCATTCTGTGTCTTTGCCCATTCTTTAATCTGACGGCGAAAAACAGCTTTCAGGCTGATCTCAACTACAACTCGCTGTTTTTTGTCGCTGGCATCATAGGACTTGGGGCGGTGATTTCTCAGTCCGGGCTGGGCGAAACCTTAATTCAGTCATTGGGAGAGAGCGTTTCGTTTTCTCCGGACGAGCAGTTCAAGAGTGTTGTCTCACTTACGTTTATTTCATCTGTGGTCGCCATTACCACCAGTTTGCCAGGTGTGCCAGCGGTGATGACGCCTATTGCGGGTGACCTGGCGACATCGACGGGTCTGCCTGTGATGACAGTTTTAATGACTCAGGTTTTTGCCTATTCCAATATCCTGTTGCCGTATCAGGCTCCACCCATTGTGACCGCAATGCAGATGGGTAAACTGCCGGTTTCTTCCATCAGTAAACTGTGTGTTTCATTATTTGTTATTACATTGGTGCTACTGTTGCCCTTAGATTTGCTGTGGTGGCAGGTTATTGGTCTACTCTGATAAGAGTGGATTACAGGGAGAAATCAGGTGGACAATCATCAACTCAGAACCTTTGTCGCCGTGGCTCAGGAAGGCAGCATTACGCGCGCTTCAGAACGTTTGTTTCTAAGCCAGCCAGCGGTGAGCGCACATATTAAGGCTCTGGAGTCCTCACTCAGCCTGACTTTGTTTGAACGCACGCCTCAGGGCATGCGGCTAACGTTGGATGGGCAGCGTATCCTGATCAAGGCAGAACAAACCTTGAAAGCCCATCAGGATCTGCTGGAAGAAGCGCGCAAAATTCAGGGACAAATTGCCGGTGTTGTCAATGTCGGAGCCAGTAGCCACACTCCCCCAGATATTCTTGGCAAACTCATCATGTATGTTGCTGAGCGTTTCCCAGACGTTGAAATCAAACTCCAGCAACTCCCTAATGCCGATATCGTTCGTGGTATCAAAAATGGCAGCCTGGATGCTGGCATATACAACGATATAGGGCAGACGCCAGAAGAATTCTATTCAGTCACTTTAACCAAAACTCGCCTGCTGCTCGCGACATCACCACACCTGCCGGACATTCCCGTTCCGGTCGACTGGTCGTCACTGCAACACTTGCCATGGATTTACCCCGGAGCTGAAACCTGTTGCGGCAAAGCTGCCGAAGCCCTGTTTGAAGAACACGGTTTTCGCCCCAGTAAACTAATCAGTGTCGACAGAGAAAAAGTGACCCGTACGCTTATTGCGGGAGGATTAGGTATCGGTCTGATTCATCAGGAAAAAGGGACAGCAGAACCCAACGACGACAACCTGAAAGTCATTTGTGATATACCGCTCCGGCTACGCACTATGTTTGTGTGTTTAAGCACTCGTCAAAACGACCCTCTTATCCAGTCTCTGATAGGTGCAATCACCTGAATCCTCGCTCCTGAATCACTCCAACTGAGAGCTTCTGCACAGGCTTATACCCAAGTAACCTCAAGATGTTTGGTTCAGCGAGAATTAACTGGTTTTCAGACAAGACACCGATTTGAAGATTTAGTGGGTCTAAATCAAGAATCGGTAACGCAGTATGAAAGCCAGTTAAACTCGCCCTTGGGAGCTCATATTCTGTCTCATTTCATCGTCAAAGAACTTGGAAAGGACTCGTCATTCCACTACGTTCTTTTCCTTGAACTGAAACAGAATATGAGGCTCTGAATCCAGCATCCTGAGGTCACTTGGGTATCGGGTTATTTTCTCAACAATGGGAAGAACTTACGCATATGGTCTAGCCTATACTTCAGAGGTTTTTTAAAAGGAGTCATATTTATGATGGAAAATATCTCGTTGGAGCAAATCTACGAAAAAGGGTTAGAGCTGGTTCTGACTTTTGGACCTAAGCTGGTTCTGGCATTTCTGGTCCTGGTTATCGGCTGGTGGCTGATTGGCAAAGTCACGAAAGGGATTGATGTTGCTCTTGAACGTGTACGCTTAGAGCAAGGTCTTCGCAGCTTCTTATGCTCTCTCGCTTCAGTCATTCTAAAGATACTGCTGATCATTTCAGTGGCATCGATGATTGGTGTGGAAACCACGTCCTTCATTGCGATGCTGGGTGCTGCTGGTCTTGCTGTAGGTATGGCTCTTCAGGGCAGCTTATCTAACTTTGCTGGCGGTGTACTTATCCTGTTCTTTAAGCCTTTCAAGATCGGTGACGTTATCGAAGCGCAGGGGCACATGGGTAAAGTGGTTGATATTCAAATCTTTGTGACGGTTTTAGTCACTTACGACAACCAGAAAATCATCATTCCAAACGGGATGCTTTCCAATGGCACAGTGAAAAACCTGTTCTGCGAAGAAAACCGTCGTGTCGATATCGAATTTGGTATCAGCTACGGTGATGATGTTCGTAAAGCGCGTGAAGTGCTGATGAAAGTACTGGATGACTATGATCTGGTTCTGAACGACCCTGAGCCACTGGTTCACGTTAGCCAACACGGTGACAGCCATGTCGGAATGTTGGTTTGGGCGTGGGTAAAATCTGACGACTACTGGCCGGTGTATTTCAGCCTGTACGAGCGCGTTAAGATTGCCTTCGACGAGCAGGGCATTACCATTCCGTTCCCTCAGCGCGATGTTCATATCCATCAATTCCCGGGCAAACAAGCGTCTTAAATCGCTTTTATCCCATTCTCAATACGCCAGCATTTTGCTGGCGTTGTTGTATGTTCAAGTAACTCGTACAATACTTCCAACCAATTCAATCAGGTAGAAAGTTATGAATCCGGGCTTAGGTTGTGAAGACGCATTTATCGAATTTATCAAACAAGAGATGGTGACCGACGCTGCCCACGACTTAAACCATATTTTTCGGGTCGTAAACACAGCCAAAGCACTGGCGGAAAGTGAGGGTGCCGACCTAAACGTGGTGCTGCCAGCGGCTTACCTTCATGATTGTTTTACCTACCCAAAAGATCATCCAGAACGCCATTTGAGCGCGCAGATCGCAGCCGATAAAGCCTGCCAATTCCTTGGTACAATCAATTATCCCGTCCAGTACTTACCCGCCATTCACCATGCCATTATGGCGCACAGCTTTAGTGCCGGAGTAAAACCTGAAACGCTCGAAGCAAAGGTTGTACAAGATGCTGATCGGCTGGATTCTCTGGGCGCGATAGGCGTCACGCGTACAATTCAGGTTAGTGCCACATTCAACGCCGACCTTTATGATCCAAATGATATGTTTGCAGAACATCGACCTTTGGATGACAAGCGATTCACCATCGATCACTTTCAAACCAAGCTATTCAAAATTGCAGATACCATGAACACCCCCGCAGCGATAAAAGAAGCCAAACGTCGGGTGGAATTCATGAAAGCCTATCTTGAACGACTGGCAACTGAAGCATAAAGCGAGAAACCATGTCTGAAACCAGCAAAGTTGTCGACGAACTCAAACGTCAGCTCAAATTATCCGGAATCAAATACGTTGATATCGCCAGAGAATTGAACCTGACAGAAGGCTCGGTGAAACGCCTCCTTGCCAGCGGAAATCAAATTAGCCTTGAGCGTTTAAACGTTATCTGCGAACTGATGGGGATGGAGATGGCGGAACTGTTTAAGCTCGCTTCCCCCACTCAGGAAATCACGGCGCTAACGTTCGAACAGGAAAAGCAGTTGGTTGAAAACAAAGGGCTGCTGCTGGTTGCTGTGTGTGTGGTCAATGGTTATCGATTTGAAGAAATCATGGCGCAGTATGCGTTTTCTGAACCCGAGCTGATCCAAAAGCTGGCACAGTTAGACAAACTGAACATCATCGAGTTACTGCCTCAAAACCGAGTGAAGTTAAAGCTGTCCCCTACCTTTTCATGGATAGCCGGCGGTCCGATGCAACGCTTCTTCCAGCAACAGGTACAAAGCGAATTTTTCCGCAGTCACTTTTCTGGCGAAGACGAAAAACTGGTCATGGCGACCGGGCTTATGTCTTTACCGACCAATAAAAAACTCCAGAAGCGTATCGAAAAACTGATCGCAGATTTCTATTCAGCCTGCCGAGACGATGGTGATCTGGCGATTTCTGATCGTCACGGTACATCAATGATCGTGGCACTTCGCCAATGGAGTTTGCCTGAGTTTAAAGAATACGAAAGAAGCTAAGTCGCGTTTTATGCATACAAAAGTCACACAATAAGTAACTTTTGTCTTTTTTATTTATCAAAAAGTATCGCCATGGCAATTTAACCTCATCGAAACACAGTTTCCAATGAGGTTCACATGCACGCCCATCTTCGAGTCATCAGTTATTTCATCAGCCGCATACTTTACCGTATTCGCGTAACGGGTAAGCAGCACATCCCACAAAGCGGTGCCGCGCTTCTGATTGCTAACCATGTGAGTTATATCGATGCCTTAATTCTGATGGGGCTGGCGAATCGCCCGGTTCGCTTTGTGATGGATAAGAGCTTGAGCGAACTTCCAATTCTTAAACATTTTTTCCGTCATGCTGGCGTCATCCCTATCTGCTCTCCTAAGCAGTGTGAAGAAACCTATAACCAAGCATTTGTCGAGATCGATAACGCCCTCAAACAGGGTCAGCTAGTGTGCATTTTTCCTGAAGGCCGCATCACTAAAAACGGGTCAATCAATGAGTTTCGCCCTGGTATCGAACAGATTCTTTCAACCAATCCAGTACCCGTTGTGCCTATTGCATTAAAGGGGCTTTGGGGTTCGTTCTTTTCACATAAAGGTGGTCACGCATTCACTCATTTACCAAAACGTTTCTGGTCAAAACTGGAAATTAAAATCGGTAACATCGTCGATGGTGCCACAACCGATCGCATTAGCCTTCAAAAGCACGTTCAGCAACTGGCGGAGCAATAACATGTCGACACCATCAGATCACTCAAAAACCAGCCGATTGAAGCACCCACTTAGCCAACGTGCGTCGGCTCTGGTTATTGCCATCAGCATTGTGTTTATGATTTCAGGTGTGGTGAATCAGGGATTCAGTCGCTTTACCTTTGCTATCCCGTTTGCCATCACTTTTATTTTTGCCATTCGTCAGTTTAGTCACTTAACCAAAGCCGTTATCACCGTTCCTACACTGCTGGTAATGCTGACACTCAGCTTAAACCAAGGCAAAAGCAAACTCTTTTACCCCTGGATAGGGAACGGATTCATCGCATCTTGCGGCTGGTCCATTGTTGAAGATTCAAGCTCTCCGTGGGGTTCAAACATCCTCTCACTTGAGCATGAAAGTGAATTTATTAATGGGCAAGAAGGTAGGAAGGTTCGCCCACTTCCATGCGGAAGCATTCTTGTTCTGGAGGAAGTGAAGGTCAGGCATCCCGAGCTGAGTGAACTTTATTACCCGGTGTTTGCGACCAGCAAAGGAGAGAAAGTGACCTTTTCTCACTGGGCATTTAACAAAGCAATGAAGAGCAACACACTCATTAACGACGGCATTAATGTCGAAAACGGTTTTCAGTCTAAGTGGTCGTTATACCTTGGGAAACTGATGATGTGGCCAATGATACCGCTGATACCATTATGGGTCATTCTGCCCTTCTAGAGTTTGGTGACTTTCTAAGCGATCACAGATTTGATACCCAATCTGAAGCATAATATTACGGTCAAAATGTATTAACTCATCTGTCTAAATTCTTAGGCTGAATAGCGTCAGAGACAGAGAGAAAGCTGGAGTACAGGAGGCAACAATGAAAATTATCATCCTACATGGTTTATACATGCACGGCGTCGTCATGCAGCCACTAAGTCAGAGGCTAAAAACTCTGGGTTACGATACGCAAGTGATCAGTTATAACTCGGTGTCCATTGATGAAGATAAACTGTTCGCTTCTATTGACTCGGCCATTGATGAAAGTGAGATAAACGTTCTTGTCGGGCATAGCCTTGGCGGAGTGGTCATCAAAAACTATCTCGCTTCGCGTCGCCCTTCTTCTAACCTGATTTCTCACGTAATAGCCGTTGGTTCTCCGCTTAAAGGCGCATCCATAATCTGTCGAATTCAGGAACTGGGGCTGGGTGCGGTGTTAGGTAATGCACCGGAATTTGGGTTGAAGAAACACCACGATGTCTGGTCACACCCGCAAAAGCTGGGCAGCATCGCCGGAACCATACCACTCGGCATGCGACCACTTCTGCTTATGGACAACGATACACTGTCTGATGGTACGGTGACTGTAGAAGAAACTAAAATAGACGGAATGACGGACCATCTGGAAACCAAATCCAGCCACACCAGCATGATTTACAGCCAATATATTCCCAACCAAATAGATCACTTTATTCGGCAAGATCAGTTTCGGCATATTCATTAATATCAAGTGATCAGATATGCCCATATTCAATTGACTTCCTTGACGTTGAGAAGTCAATCAGGGATATGAGAGGATTTATCGGGAATCTCTTGATCAACAGTGATGTAAAGCTTAATTTTGTCAGCTAGAAACCATGGACGGACACGCTGATCATGCAGGAAATTAGTGGTACCCTTTCCGAAGAAAATTCCGATATTTCTCCAGAAATTGAAAACACCCCCAAAATAACCATACGAGCGCCAAGAAAACCTATTTGGGAATTTTTCCTGGCGTTCAGTACCTTAGGTCTTTACTCCAATATTTGGCTGTATCGCAGAGCCAAAGAATTAAACCTATTATCTCAATCTAAATTTATCCCATGGCTTTGGCTGTTGGTTCCGTTTTTCGCTCTTGCCCAAATTTTCGCGTTTAAAAAGTTTGGCGAAACTCTGGAGACGTTTGAGCAGGATGATAAAGCGAAAAAAAGTCGAAATCGTTACTTTCTAGGGTGTTGCGGTTTTGTCTTTTCGACCATGTATTACTCAATATCTTCCAATTGGTCGATTGCCTTATGGATTGATTTTGCAGTTTATATCACTTTTTCCCTTTCATTTATGTTCATTGCCAACCGATTTAACGAAGTTCGGAAAGAATTGAGTCATGTCGAGTTCAAAGGAAAAAGTGGCTATTCACCTTTTGAATGGGTGATTGTCGCTATTTTTTTCCCTCTGATATTTGCAGGGTTCTCATATACCGCAATAAGCCCACTGTTTATTGAACAGCATGAAAGTTACGCAAACAGGGAAAAGTACTCGGTTGAAAATGAAGAATTTGTTCTGACCTTTCAGGGTGACAACTGGCACCGTGTTGAAGTAGGCACTTTCAGTGATGGCAGCGCACTGGCAGAATTCTCAAACTCGGTCCCAGATTCGTACTTCTTACTATTCAAAAATAATGAAATTGAAGATATGAATGAGCATCTTCAATTTCGTCGAGACTGGATAAAGGAAAATATAAAACAACTCAAGTGTACAGAAAGACGCAGTTTCGTCCGTCCGACGCTTCACGTCAAAACTCAACTCAAATGCCATGGAACCATGTCTCTTGATCCTTCTACGGCACTTATCACAGTCATTCAGACCCCTAATAACAACTATGAGCTAATTGGATTTATCTCGGCTCGTAAAAACACCTATCGCGAGTCAGTTCGCTCATTCGAAACAATGGCATGGGAGTTTACTACTCAATGAAACGACACACCCTCCCATTAATTACGGCACTAGCAGTGGGCTCTTCTCATGCATATAGCGCTGATAATATATCTTGGTCTTTGAGTAATGCTGGTTTAGAGAAAAACATGGCACTACTGACAGGTGAAGCCAAGCCAACAGAAATGACTCAGTTGTTACTTCAAACTGACTTCAAAGTTGAATCAGATATCGTCACTATGACGAGAAAGACGGTCAATTATTTTCCGCGATTTGTTGACGCTGAAAACTACGGCTCACGAAGTATTTACTACAACCCTAATTACCAGAGTTTAAAGATAATCTCAGCGGCATCCATTTCTCCTAGTGGAGAATCGAAGCAGCTCGATCCTTCACATGTCCAGATACTGGATACCAGCGAATACAATACATTCAGCAGTGAAAAAGAGGTGGTACTGGCAATTCCAGGGTTGGTTGAGGGAAGTTTATCCGTTCTGGAATACGAACTGGTTACCACTAAATCGCGGATGGAGTCAGACTGGTCAGAAGAACTCTTCACGCAAAGAACTTACCCAGTTCAGCAATACAAATTAGATGTCACATGGGACGAAGACTCCCCAGTTAACTGGATTGCTGATACTGATTCTGTCACCTGCTCAGCAAGCACAGGTTCACTTAAGTGCAGTGGAACCGACTTGCCAACCTACGTTTCGGATGAGCAGTCTTTTTGGCGAGATCATATAGACAGAATTTCTCTTGGCGAGTTTGAAAACTGGAATCAGGTGATTATTAAAGGTCTGCTCACAATGGAGCAGGCTAATCTGGGCACTCGGGGGCTTGAACCACTCACAGAAGACATCCTGAAAGGGCAGTCTACAGTGGAAGAAAAAATTGCAGCTATCCTCGACTTCGTTTCACGCGACATTCGTTATGTGTCGCGGTCAGAATATGGCAACGCCATGACTCCTCACACCATAGCCGAGACCATTGAGAATCGATTTGGTGACTGCAAAGATAAGTCCGTTCTGCTTAAAGCACTGTTGGAAAAAATTGGATTAAAAACCAACCTTGTACTTGTTTCAACTCAGCGTACCGACCAGAGCAAACTGCTGATCCCGACCATGAACACTTATAACCATGTGGTCGTCTGCTTCAAATTAGACGGTAAAGAGTACTGCATAGACCCGACAGATACACAAACTCACTGGCGATACACACCGTCCTGGATTCAGAATAAAGTCATTCTCCCGTTAGACCCCGGTTACATCCCTCACACAATGGAGGAAAGTCGTTATCGTTGGAAATTCGATACGCACACCGACATCACTTTTAATGACCAGGGCGGTCAGGAAGAGGTTCAGACACGCACGTATTGGGGCGAGTATGCCGCTTACTTCCGTTCAAAGATCTATGAAATGAATGAGGAAGAGCGACAAAGCTCCTTATTGGAGCAGTATCAGGACGTCGTTTCCGACCTTGGAGATCCAGCGTTTAAATTTGAGCATATTGATGCAATGGAAGAAAAAGTAGTTATCTCTTCTGAAGCTACTCTTTCTCCATTTCTGGAAGTGGGTCAAGCGTTGAATTACAACGAAAATGACGCCTGGATTCGAAGTGAACTATCGGACCTGAAGTTGAGTAACGAGCACTACGATGAAGCCTTTCCTGGTGTAAAGGTCGTTTCCGAGTTTTCTTATGATACTAAAGGGCTCTGGACAATAACGGACTTGCCGCCGACTCTCCATTTCGATCATAAGTTCGGCACGCTCAAGCGAACGATCGAAAAAATTTCGGAAAACAAAATTCAAGTGCGCACCATTCTGGAGATGCCGTCGCAATCTATTAAAGTGGCTGAAATAAATCAGTTCAACACGTTGATTGACATCTATTCACGACAGTCTCTGATTCACTTTAACGGGTCACCACAAACAGAAAACTGATCCTAGATAGCTACGCCACTCTAAATAAGCCTCCGAAACAACCATCGTTGCTTCGGAGGTTTTTGCTTACTTGTTAGCGGCCACCGTTGAATTTATCCAGCCAACAAATTTAGGGACATCGGCGTAAATCCCATACGTATCTGGCTCCGCGCATCCCATCATTCCAGTACTGACGACACCAAGCTGCACAGTTTGGCTTCCATTTCTCAAAACTAGAGGACCGCCGCTGTCGCCAGAGCAAGAATCTTTTATTCCTGCGCCTGAAGAATCCCCTGCACAGAAGCTGGTCACTCCAACCGCCGGGCTGGACATATTCAGCCCAGCTAGAGCATCGTGGCAGGTTTTGTCTGAAACATATTCAATTGAAACCTCGTTGAGCTTTGAAGGTTTAATAGCACCTATCACTTCAGTTCCCAAGCCAGCGACATCCAGTGAGGTTCCCGGTGCTACGTATTGTTCTAATGGAATATTTGGTAAGGTAATAGTTTCAACGCCGTCAATCACCTTGTCGATTTTCAGTAGCGCAATATCGTGAGAGCTTGCTCCTAGTGAGTTGTAGCTGGGATGCACAAGTATCTTGGTCACGTTGACCACGTTTTCGGGCTCATCAGTGTAGTTGTTTGGGCTAAATTTGATTCTAATGCGTGTTGGGTCGCCTACCCTATCCACACAATGAGCCGCAGTCAGCATAAAGTTGTTACCAATATAGCTGGCGCCACATCGACTTTGACTGGCTCCTTTCCTATCACTGATTATCTGCCCGAAAAACTTCCAGTTGTTGTAGTCCGCTTTTGTTCCGCCAATGATTCTGGCGTCTCTCGCTTCGAGCGTTCCAGAAGCCAGTATCGCACCCAAAACCAGTGCCGACGTTGAAAGATAATTCATGATTAATCCTCATTTTATAAAATTCAGCCGAAAGATACGGTTATGCCCTCCAGAAAAGAATTCAAAAATGACAATTTATGAACCGCGGTAAAAGAGAATCGTCAGGAATGAAAATGAATATCAAATTTTGAACCCGTGTTTTCCAAACTAATCACAGCCCTTCGCAAGTAACATTTCCATCAACAAGTCGATAGAAAAAAATACGTACTCACCATTAAATTCATGCCACAACATTCATCTTTTGTTGAATATTTTTTCCTTTAAAAACAATGAGTATTGATGACCAAATTGACGCTAACAATTGATAGAGAAGAAATTAAAACAATATGTATTTCAATAAATTGCATATGCACGTAAAGCGATTACTCTTTAAGTGTTGAAAAATTGTAAAGACGCTGTTTGTGTACATAAGGGTCTGTTGACCCTAACAAAGGAATAGAAAATGACTAAAACACTCGATGATGCCTACCATGGATTACTGCCATTCGATCAGGACCAAATAAGCCAAGCCTACTTGAGCTATCTGCAAAATGGACTTCCAACCAGTCAAGCACAAGCTAAAAACATCCTGATAGTCGGTTGTGGAATCTCCGGTATGGTCTCAGCAACCCTGTTGCGTCAGGCAGGTCATAACGTCACCATAGTTGAAGCGAACACCCGAGTCGGCGGGCGAGTGAAAACTTTCCGCAACACCAACGACAAAACCTATTTTGAAGACTCGAATTTGACAGGCGAAGCAGGTGCCATGCGTATCCCGGATATGCACAAGCTGGTGCAATATCTAATTGATCAGACGGGTGTAGACAAGCAGTTGTTTTTGAATAAAACCGTCTCAAAAGCCGATGCCACATCTGAGCAAATCGACAACCCTGATCGTGATGAAAACGGAGACATCATCCTCCCACCTTCAACAGGTAAAAACTTTCTGCACGTTAACTATCGCCATGTTTTGCGCAAAGACTACGACGCCGAAGGCGCAGACGTTAACGCACTTCTGAACTACAACCTGGAAGACAATGAGAATACTCAGGCGAGCGTTTTATTAGACAATGCTATTAGTGAACTCACCAAGATGGTAGAAGAAGAACCAAAAACAGCCTGGGCATACATCATCGATACCTATGGTGAATATTCGATGCGTCGATACTTGCTGGAATACGTGGAAAACAGCGAGCACTATTCTGAAAATGCCATTGAAATGATTGGCGTGATCGAGAACCTGGCGTCTCGCATGTCCTACTCCTTCATCCAGAGCTTTATCGAGCTTGCCATCATAAAACCCGACACCGCATTCTGGCTGATCAAAGGTGGCACAGATCTGTTTACCACCGCATACTTTGAGCAAAACAACCTTGCCGATGTCACTCTAAGCAACCAAACCCTGACTGACCTTTACCTTGATGAAAATACGGGCAAAGTGCGCATTCATACCTCTGTGTCTGAAGCCATCGCTTCTCGCGAAGAGCAAGACAAAAATGTTCAGGCGAATCTGGCACAGCAAGAGTGGGATGAAGTCGTGGTCACCGTTCCGTTCCCAAGTTTCCGTACTGTTCACGTATGGCCAGAATTCAGCCAGCGTAAACGTCAGGCTATCCGCGAGCTGCATTACGACGCAGCCACCAAAGTACTGCTTGAATTCCGCGAGCGATTCTGGGAAACCGAAAACGACATTTACGGTGGCGGTTCCTGCACCGACTTAATCAACCGCTTTATGTACTACCCAAGCGAGCGCATGGGTTCAAACGGTGGCGGAGTCATGTTGGTGAGCTATTCCTGGGCCGATGATGCCCGTAAATGGGATTCCATGCCTCACTACGAGCGCTTCTGTTATGCGCTTGAGAATGTCGCCATTACCCACGCAGTCCACGCCCCTGACGCCAGCTACGAAGAGCGTTTGATTGCCCAGCAAAAGGTCAAAGACCTGTGTGTATTTGACCCTGAAAAATACGTCGACGACCAAGACAACATCGTCGGTGCCGCAACCGTAAGCTGGATGCAGAACCCTTATGCGTTCGGTGAAGCCGCCATCTATTACCCCGGACAGCTTGAATTGTTCCACAAATCCATCATCGCCAGCGAGTGGCAAGGAAAAGCGCACTTTGCCGGCGAACATGCATCACTCAAACATGCATGGATAGAAGGGGCAATCGAATCGGCAGTAAATGCAGCGTTACTGGTGAATGAAAACCCACTTCCAACGCTTTCCTAACCCCTTGTTATAAAACACTTCTAATAAGCCATGGCTACATCGTAGCCATGGTAAAGGTCCTTTGACCTCATGTTGGCTAAAAAGGAATAATGATGAGCACACAACAAGTCACGGTCGCCCAGTATCTAAAAATCCGTCTGGAAGAGCTGGGTTGTGAACATATATTTGGCGTCGCTGGCAACTACAGCGCCCCCTTTCTGAACACCATCGAAGAAGATCCTGAATCGACGATTCAGATATCAGGCAACACCAACGAAATCAATGGCGGGCACTGCGCCGACGGTTATGCCAGAGTAAGTGGTAAGATCGCCCCTGTCGGAGTCACATACGGTGTAGGGGCATTCAGCCTGCTCAACCCAGTGGCTGGTTCCTACGTTGAACACAACCGAGTGTTAGTTCTCAATGGCGCTCCCACCTACTCAGAGCAAAAACGTCAGCGAGTTGAAGGGATTCTTTATTCTCATATGACAGGTGATGAGAAAAGTAACATTGATGCCTATCGCTCGGTTACGGTCGCGGCAGAGCAAATTAGAAACGCTTCACAAGCGCCAGCCAAGATAGACACCGTTCTCACAGCGATTATTTCTGAAGGTCGCCCAGGGTATCTTGAAGTGTATGAAGATGTCTGGCGTAAGTCCTGCGATGCGCCCGTCTCTAGCTTGGATGCTGAGCCTCATCAGGGTGACGAAAGCGAAACCGACAAGGCCGTGACTGCAACCATCGATATGATAAAGCAGCGAGGCACCCCCATCTTCTGGGCTGGAATCGAGCTTCAGCGTCAGCAGCTACAAAGCGATTTTCAGTCTCTGGTCGAAACCACTAACAACCCTTTTGTTACCAGCATCCTGGCGAAATCTGTACTGCCTGAAAGCCACGAGCTGTTCCGTGGTGTTTACAACGGCAATGCCACCCCAGAGAGCACAAAAGCCCTGTTCAACAGCGCTGGGTGTCGCATCGCACTTGGGGTCTGGAACACCAGCAAAAACCTTGGTGGTACCTCTTCCTGGTCGGCTGGCATGGTGATGGCAAACAACGAAGGTGTGAAAGTCGGACACCACATTGACAGTCAAGGTCAGGAAGTCGGAACCCAGTACTTTCCTAATGTCGTCCTGAAAGACTTTATTGCCAAACTGAACGCAAAAATCGCAGACATGGAGTACCAACGCTATCAGCCTACAATGACTCCGCTGATGGCAAAAGTGCCGCAAAACTGCACGCAACCTCTCAGCTACGACAGCTTCTTTAGCGTTATTGATGACTATTTGACGGACGAACACCGCGTTGTCGTTGATGCTGGTTTCCCACTATTGGGCGCGCAGAACTTACGCATCAATCAGGCAGACGGATTTGTCAGTGCGGCAGCATGGCTGTCTATTGGCTATTCTGTACCCGCTTCTCTAGGTGTGAAATTCGCCGATCAGAGTAAACGTCCTCTTGTGTTTGTGGGAGACGGTGCTTTCCAGGAGACCTGTCAGTCTGTATCTGGGCACAACTACTACAAAACAAACAACGTGGTATTTGTGCTGGATAACGGGATTTACGGCATCGAGCAGATGTTGGTGAACCCGAACCCATTCCGCACCGAAGACGAAAAAGTTCATTACGAATCTCGCCCGCAACAAAATGATGTCTACAAATACAACCGTTTAAACAAGTGGAATTACGAAAAAATCGTCGAGATGGTTGGTGGTCGTGGTGCCGTGGTCAGCACTCATGATGAACTTCGAAATGCCCTCACGGAAGTGGACCAGTATCCAGAAGATAACTTTGTTATCCGAGTCATGCTAAGCGAAACCAATATCCCTCACTCCATCGCTTATCGCACTCAGTCTCTTGGCGAAGATGAGCAGCCAGACAGTGTTCCTGTGGTGATCACCGAGCAAACGGACCCAAATAATTAAATCGAATGAAGGAATCATTATGAAAACCATGTTCCAACTTTTGCTGCGCTTGATTGTGGCCGCGGTAATCGCCCCATTGTCGTTTCAGGTTATGGCATCGGATCACCGCAGCCCGCTTGATCCACCAGAAATCTGGAGAGAAGAAGCCCGCCTAACTGACCTGTTCTTCTGGAAAGAAGAAGACCATTACATTATGGCACTAACCTTTTTCCGCGATGTTGATAGAACGGAAAACCCCGACTTTAGCGAACTGACTTACTACATCCACTGGGATCTGGACGCGGATGTAAAATTCGACAGCGAATTCGATAACATGCTTTACGGTGGTACGGTCGAAAACAGCGAAAACATCAAAGAAGATGCCACCATCAGCTTTAAAATGAACGACGACTTAACCCTCAAATCGTGGGAATCAGAAGGCTTAAAAAATCAGGAAGGTATTGAAGTGTTTACCGGGTTGCGAGCGGATCCGTTTATTTTCCCGCTCACAAAGGGATACAACGTGATGGGTTTTGTGGTCAAAATTCCAGTCAGTTCCTTCCCAGAGGATCAACGCATCTTCACCCTTTGGGCAAACTCCATTCTTGGCGACAGTCATCCCCATCAGGTGGATCACGCTGGTCGAGCGCTGCGAACCTTTCAACCTCGCATGCAAAAGCTGAACTTTCTTCCGCCGCATTTGCACGTTGAGTGGATCAAAACTCAGCCTACGTACAGCAACTCCAACACCGAAGGTATTCGCCCGTTCGATTACCACCCCGATGTGGTGATTTACGATTCAAGTCGACCAGCTAAATACCCGAATGGTCGCTATATCGAAGACGATTTGATCCCGACATTGTGTGAAGCTTCAGACTGTGTCACCTATGAGCGCACCATTATTTTTGGTGGCTGGCCAAGACGCACAACGCCGTTCAAACCTTTCTTGTCAGACTTCCCGTACCTAGCGGAACCGTATGAGAAGTAGAAGCTATTGCTGATTGGTAAGATTTAAAAATGTCAGAGCCGATTCATTTGGCTCTGACATTTTTTATTTGTTCGCGTCTTTAGGGAAGGTTAAGAACTTTGAAGATTGAGCTCCGCAACGAAGTCATACGCATCGCCGCGATAAATGGATTTGGTCAGTTCTACGACTGAACCTGAAGCCAGGTAAGACACTCGGGTAACCTGCAACCCAGCCACACCTTCATTCACTTCTAGCAGTTGTGCATCCTCTTCATTCAGGTTGGATGCCATGATGTGCTGAATTGCCCGCACGGGTTTTTGGTCGAGTTCATCGAGCACCGCGTAAAGCGAGTGCTGCACTTTCATAGGATCATTCAGAATGGATTGAGGTAATACCGCCCGTTCTATTGCCATTGGTTGCCCATCAGCAAAACGTAGGCGTTCTAAACGCACAACGGACTCCGAAGGGCTGATGCCCAACGTCATGATTTCTTCGGGTGACGGTTTAACAACTTGTCGTGACAACCACGCAGAACTGACTTCCATACCACGACTTGCCATGTCTTCAGTGAAAGACGTCAGCCGAGAGAGCGACTGTTCCACACGCGTCATTCGTTCAGCAACTACAGTGCCAGCTCCCTGACGTTGATCCAGATATCCGTCTTCAACCAGAGGAGCAAATGCTTTTCTTACTGTGACTCGTGAAAGACCAGTGATCTTTGCAATTTCACGTTCTGACGGCAGTTGAGTACCGGGAGGTAATGATCGATCCAGAATCGCACGCTCCAACACCTTCTTCAGTTGCAGGTAACGAAGCCCACCACTTTCAGTCAGCCAGTTGGAAGGATCTAGGACATCCGAAACGTTCATTCAAAGTGCTCCCGTCGAGGTATTCAAGGTTATAGAGGTTATCCCATCCAGAACATTTCCTTTGGGCTCTGCAAATATGGCTTGATAAGACTCAGGCATAAGTGGCTGATAAAAAGTGGCTAAACCACCGTTCATACATAGGTTCCCTGTTTTTTGCGCATTCAGAAATTCAAGGATTTCAACCAACCTTGAAACAGAGGAACACACCAGCTGCCGCGCGACCGGGTCCCCCTTCTGATAGGCGGACACAATGTCGGATGCAAACTCGGCGCAGTCTTTAGGAGAAGCCTGAAGCGAGAAGTTCACCAAATTCCGAATTTGGCTGTCAAATTTCGCGAATGTCTTATCAATCAAGGGGCTGGAAGGTAACATACCGTCGTGAACATTTACAACATAGCGCATAAGGGCTTTTCCTAGCGCCGCACCACTGCAATCGTCAGAAAGAAACAGCCCCCAGCCACCAACACGCTGATATACACCATTCTGCTGCGACAGAAAAAACGACCCAGTCCCAATGCTTGCAACAACGCCATCTTCATCACCCAAAGCCCCTTTTAAAGTGGCTTCAAGATCAGAACAAATCACCACCTGAGCAAAATTCAGGGATTCTCGCAGCTCTCCAACCCGATCACTGCTTTCAGCTCCCGCAAGGGCAAGCCCGATGATATCCCCTTTACTTTGATTAAGTGCACGCCCGGCTTCTGCATAAGCTTGGGAAATACCTTCCATGATATTTTGTCTTGCGACTTCAAAATTAGTCGCCACATTTGCTGAGCCTGTCTGCACCTGACTCAGTACGCGACCACTCTGGTCTGATAACCGCACAATGCATTTCGTACCACCACCATCGACGGCAATAACAAAGGGGGAATCCACGTCGTGCATATTGCTCCTTTCAGTCAGATTCTCTCAAGATACGACTTGAGTATTTGTAATACCTATAACAATACCAAATATGATGTTTAACACACTTTTTGCGCCAATTCGATCAATAAATAGACAAATGGTATTTTAAAGGTATTATCAAAAACAGAGTAAAGGGAGTCAAATTTGCGCGTACGTATTGGTAAAGCCGTCACAAACGTAGCGCAGTTGGATGAAAGAAAACCGGCTAGTCGCTGAATTAGCTGTCTGAACAAGGAAGTAGAAAATGAATCGATCAAAATTGACTACTCGCACCATTCTTGCTGCCGCTGCCCTGTTGTGCAGTGCTTCCACTTTTGCCAAAGCTGAGCTCGATTTCTGGAGCTGGCGACAAGAAGACGCCAAAGCCTACAACGAGATCATCGCGGCATTTGAAAAGTCCAATCCGGATATTTCAATCAACTACACCGCTCATGAAGCGAAGAGCTACGCCACTGTATTAACCACGGCGCTCACGGGCGGAGCAGGACCCGACATCATCCACACCCGAGCCTACGGGGCATTTGAAAGTGTTGCCGCACCCGGTTACCTCGAACCGTTAAATGGCAAAGTAGACCTTTCCGGCTTCTCCAAAGACGAACTGTTAGGGGTGACACTCCGCTCTGATGGCAAGGTGTATTCCGTACCTATGGCATCGCAGACCATTCTTGTTTACTACAACGCGGATTTGCTGGCGGCTCAGAAGATTACCCCACCCACCACCTGGGATGAGTTTGTCGCAGCAGCGAAGAAACTAAAAAGCTCGGGCATCATGCCTTTAGCCAACGGCACTAAAGACGGATGGACGGTGGAAGTCATGTCGGGCGCGTTTATGCCTAACTTTTACGGCGAATCGTTTTTTGGCGAAGTGACCGCAGGTTCGACCGACTTTGAAGATGCGCGTTACGTCGATGCTATGGAGAAATTCGGCGAACTGAGAGAATTCCTGCCTCAGGGTCATGAAGGTGTCGATTACGCAACCATGAAGCAGCTATTTACATCTGGTGCTGCAGCTATGTTTGTTGGTGGTTCCTGGGAGATCGCTGGCTTTAGAAAAGCGGGAATCAATTTCGACATCATGCCGGGACCAGCAGCGAAAGCGGGGGATTCCCAAATGGTCGCAACCTGGCTCGACGGCGGCTACGCGGTTAACTCTGGCTCTGAAAACAAAGAAGCAGCACTCAAATTTGCCCGCTTCCTGGCGACGCAAGAATTCGGACAAATGCTTACCGACAAACTGGCCAATGTTGCCGCAGTAGACGGGGCAGTGTCTTCTGATCCAATGCTGGCGAAAATATCTGAGTTTCATGGCAGCGCAACACCATACATCATGCTGGTAGGTTATCGCTTTAAGAAACCAACAGGCTCCACACTGCTACAAAATGGTTTGCAGGAACTGATGGCAGGTAAAAAATCTGCGGCTGCCGTGGCAAAAGAAGTGTCTGACGGCATTAAAGCGTCAAAATAATAAACATAAAACAAATAAGAACGCAGTCCGGTTTTCCACGCAGATGATATTGATGAAAAACACTCATCATGTCGCTGGAAAGTCAGACTCGTTTTCTAAAGGGTTTATTTAACCTGAAATCGGGATAAGAGGTTAGCTAATCCTTTAAAATAAATGAAAATTTTCTATCTAGACATTCTAATGAGAAATTTTCACTTAAGACAAGGCGAAACCACGAACCAATAACAGGTTATTGGGAGAGGGTTCAACGCAGTATTAAGTGAAAAGAGCCATTAGAAAGCAAGTTGTTATCCCGAGTTCAGGTTATTTAGCTTTGCTGTAAGGAGAAATGAGTGGCAGGTATTGAGTTGCGCAGTGTGAAAAAGCGCTTTGGTGATGTTGAAGTCATTCCGGGGGCAAACCTCAGCATCAAAGACAACGAGTTTGTGGTATTTGTAGGACCTTCAGGCTGCGGAAAATCCACTCTATTACGCCTTCTGGCAGGGTTAGAAGATCTTACCGATGGTGCGATTGAAATCGATGGCGACCGAGTCGATCACCTTCCTCCTTCAAAACGCGGGCTGGCAATGGTATTCCAGACTTATGCACTCTACCCGCACATGACGGTTTATCAGAACATGTCATACGCGCTGAAAGTAGCGAAAGCCCCCAAAGCAGAAATAGACCAGAAGGTTCGGCAAGCCGCAGAGATTTTGCAGTTAACCGACTACCTCGACCGCAAACCCAAAGCACTCTCGGGTGGTCAACGTCAGCGGGTGGCGATTGGTCGTGCGATTGTTCGCAACCCAAAAGTATTTCTGTTTGACGAACCCCTGTCTAATCTGGATGCCAAGCTGCGCGTGCAAATGCGCATCGAGATAACCAAGCTTCATAAACGCCTAAATGCCACCATGATATACGTGACCCACGATCAGGTTGAAGCCATGACCATGGCAGACAAAATTGTGGTTCTTAAAGATGGCGTTATCGAGCAGGTGGGTCCCCCATTAGAACTTTATAAAAAGCCTAACAACCGATTCGTTGCCGGGTTTATTGGTTCACCAGCCATGAATTTCTTTCCTGCGGAGATCCTGGGCAAAACCGATAGTGGAGTAACGTTAAAGCTGGAAGGCTGCGACGATGCCATTCCGTTTCCGTGCTCTGACCCAAGCTCTCTCATATCGGGGGATAAAGTCACGTTTGGTGTCAGGCCAGAGCACGTTGTGCTGGAAGGGCAATCCGACGGTCAGGTAAGCGGCGAAGTGTATGCAGTGGAAAGGCTCGGCGGAGAAACCTACCTGTATGCCATGTCACCGACGGGGCAAGATATCACGGTTCATGCACCCGGCGATCAGGAGTTTGAGGTTGGCGAAACCATAAAAATCGGATTCCTGATCGAAAACTGCCACCTGTTTGACTCCGACGACAACGCGGTGCGATAAGGGGGAGTTCATGAAAGAAGACGATCTCGTTATAAAGCGCGAAATAGCGCGGCGTAAACGTAATCGCAGGCTCTGGCTTGCGTTCTTACTTTTTCCTCCTGCGGCGATTCTGTTTGTGTTCGTTTTTCTGCCAATGGGATCGGCGCTGTGGTACAGCGTTTACGACTGGAATGGTCTGATACGAGGAGAGTTTGTCGGCCTTCAAAATTTCAAAGACGTACTGCTCGATCCGAATCGCAACTGGTATCTGTTTAATGCGTTAAAGAACAATGTGATTGTGTTTGTCACTCTGATGATCATTCAGAATGGCATCGCTTTGATCCTCGCACTTCTGCTGGCACGCGATCCAAAAGGCGGGCGGTTTTATCAGGTGGTGTTTTTCCTGCCTGTGATTCTTTCCACAGTCATTATTGGTTTCCAGTGGAAAATGTTCCTTAACCCGTTTTTTGGTCTGATAAACAAAGGGCTGAATTTCATCGGACTCAACGAGTGGGCATTGCCCTGGCTGGGTCTAACGGAAACCGCCTTGCCCTCTATGTTACTGGTCAATGCCTGGGCCTGGGTCGGTTTTCCGACTCTGGTATTTCTTGCAGCCATTCACCGTATCCCCAAAGATTTTATTGAAGCCGCTCGACTGGATGGTGCGAGTGAATGGCAGATCGCCAAAGACATTATCTGGCCTCTGATGGCACCTGCGGTCACCATTATTGTGGTGCTGACATTTATTGGCTCGTTTAACTGGTTCGAACTGCCATTCATCATGTCTGGGCTGGAAGGCTCTCCTTCCTATTCAACTGACATGCTGGGGCTGCTTTTCTACCGAACAGCATTTGGCTCGGTAAGCGCTGGTGGCACGGAATTTGGAGCAGGGTCTGCACTCGCGGTGCTGATCTTTATTTTTATCTTTGTCTTCTCAATCATCGCGACCAAGTTACTGACGGCGCGTGAAGTTAAGATGGATTAGGAGGCAGAAATGAAACAGGCAAATACAAGTTCGCTCGAACAATGGCTTATTCATATCTTTCTGGGTGCAGGTGCACTCATCATGCTGTACCCGATATTAATGATGGTTCTATCAGGGTTCAAAACCAATCCGGAGATTTTTTCTACGCCATTTTCTCTGCCGAACAGCTTTAATCTGGATAACTTCAATGTCATCTGGAACGAAACGGATGTACCCAGATACTTCCTCAACTCCATCATTGTGACGCTGCTTTCGGTCGTTTTCCTCTTAACCACTGGAACCATGGCCGCGTATGCGATTGCTCGCTACCGATTCAGTGGCTCTTTGATGGTATCTCTGTTCTTTTTATCCGGGCTGATGCTACCACTTAGGCTGGCGATTATCCCGCTGTTTATCCAGCTCAAATATCTGGGGCTGGTAGACAGCTTAGTCGGGCTGATCTGCATCTACACCGCAATGAGCTTGCCCGCCACCGTGTTTATTCTGACCGGGTTCTTGCGAACACTCCCCAAAGATTTGGAAGACAGTGCACGCATAGATGGCGCAAGTGAACTGAGGATCATGATTCAGATTATGGTGCCGTTGATTTCCCCTGCGTTGGTGATTGCAGGTATCTACAACGCCGTCCCCATCTGGAACGACTTCTTCTTCCCGCTTATTTTCATCCAGTCACCTGAATGGAAAACACTGGCGCAAGGCTTAACCGCATTCTTTGGCGAGTACTCAATCAACTATGGCGTTCTTTATGCCGGATTAACGCTTGCGGCATTGCCGATGATCGTCATATTTATTGTCCAGTCACGTCGCTTTATCGCTGGCATGACAGCAGGCGCGATTAAGTAGCCACCTAAATCAGATTACTTTCAAAACAAAAGAAAACGCTCTTGAATCATCAAGAGCGTTAGCTATTTCATTCCTATATGAGGGGGAGGAGGGTGAATGAGTTAGCTTAATAATGTCATGTCTATCTTATGGTTTTAATTCTTAAATCGGGTTCGTATTAAAGACTCTGCTGTGCCTCCAATGCGGAACGAATGAAGCCGTTATGCTCTTTAAGACGCGATTTCGCCTGTTCTGCATCCAGCCCTGCGAGAATCATAAAGATGGCGGTTTTGCATTGACGACCACACTGCTCAAGCGCCTGACTAGCTTCATCCGCCGAAACCCCAGTCGCCTCTATAACAATATTGATTTGCCTTTGAACCAGCTTGGCATTGTTGGCTTCAACATTGACCATCAGGTTTCCAAACACTTTTCCGCTGCGAATCATTGCTCCTGTGGTGAGCATGTTCAGCACCAGTTTTTGTGCCGTCCCCGCTTTCATTCGCGATGACCCAGTGACGACTTCAGGTCCTACAATGGGCGTGATTGCGATGTCGGCAACGTCTGCCATTGCACTCGCCGCATTGCAGGAAATCGATACCGTGGTCGCACCCAATTCATTCGCGTAGTCCAGACCGCTAAGCACGTAGGGTGTCTGACCGCTTGCTGCGATACCCACGACCACATCCCGGTTGCTCAGTTTAATTTGCATCAGATCTTGTTTGCCCATGCTTACGTTATCTTCCGCATTTTCGACTGCATTCAGTATTGCCTGACGCCCTCCAGCTATCACTCCCACGACCATATCTGGTGAGGTGCCATAGGTTGGTGGGCACTCGCTTGCATCTAAAATGCCCAGCCGACCAGACGTTCCCGCTCCGGTATAAATCAACCGCCCATCATTCGCCAGCGCGTTTGTAATGGCGTCCACTGCTTCGGCGATTTGTGGCAAAACATCTTTCACTGCCAGTGCTACTTTTTGATCCTCGTTATTGATGACCTTTAACATTTCGAGAGTGGATAGTGTGTCGATATCGGCACTGTTCGGGTTGCGGCTTTCCGTCGTCAAACGGCGTAACTCGTCGCGGTTCATTCCTTGTTCTCAGCATCCTAAATTCGCCCCAATTTTATTGAATAAAATATTCAACCATAGTGATAAAAATCACAATAAAGGTTATTCTTTGTACAGCTAAACATTGGAATAATTGACAAGCTTTTCAGCCAAAACGCCTTTCATACCTAGATTATTTGCCAGTATTCATTGCATTAGATTGGCGGTCATTATTTCTTAGTTGGAATAATTTATTAGGAATTTTTTGTTATGTCCGTTATCCATCGAATTGTCGCCAGACGCACTCAACTTTCTCAAAGTGGACGTCTGGTTGGAGACTGGATTATTGAAAATTCAGAAAAGGCAGCATCACTCACCAGCCAGGAACTCGCGGCGCAGGTAAAAGTCAGCCAGTCGAGCATCGTTAAGTTTACTCAGCGAATTGGATACAAAGGGTACAGTGCATTCAAACTGGCTTTGAATGAAGAAATTGTGCGCAAACAGGCACTGGGACAAACTCCATTACACAGCAATATTCTGGCAGATGACCCGCTAGCCGTTAGCGCTCAAAAGCTCGTTAAAACCAAGACGGACGCAATGTTTCAGACCACGAATGCGTTGTCTTATGAAGCTTGTTATCAGGCAGTGAAATGGCTCGATGAAGCCCGACGGGTGCAAGTGGTAGGGATTGGCGTTTCTGCGTTAACCGCCAAAGACCTGAGTTATAAACTGCTCAAGCTCGGCATTACCACTCTGGTAGAGCAAGATAGCCACGTTCAGATTGCGGTAGCAAGAACCCTGTCTTCTAAGGATGTACAAATCGCTATCTCATTTTCAGGTGACAGAAAAGAAATTCTGGTTGCCGCCGAAGCCGCCAAAGAACAAGGCGCAAAAGTCATCGCCATTACCTCCCCGCGAAAAAGCCACCTTCGCGACACGGCAGATATTATCTTTGACACCATCGCTGACGAAACTCGTCATCGAAGCTCATCCATTGCCTCACGTACCGCGCAAAACGTTATCACAGACTTACTGTTCATTACGCTATTGCAGCAAAGGGACGAACAGGCTCGCGAACTGTTCAGTGATATAGGGACTGATATTAATCAGATTCTTACTTAGCCTAAACGCTGGAAAGAGTTTATCTAACCTTCTATCTCACTGCACAATGAGTAATACTCCTTAAATTCAACCTAAAGTTTACAATTCTATCACTTGCAAATAATAATCATTATCATGTAGTTTAATTAGTGTACATGGAACGCTAACCCGTATGTAACAGAAAAGACACGGTTAGTGGGTTTATTTTTCTAAAAGGAAATGAAACATGATTACGGATAATCGCACCCTGACTCGCGTCTTCAAAGCGCTGATCGTTACCTTCTGCCTTTCCATATTTTCTGTCTCGGCACAGCCCATAGAAGTGGTCGACCTTGCAGGTCGCTCTGTCACTATTCCAAAGGTGCCGAAGAAAATCATTCTGGGTGAAGGAAGGATGATGTATACCCTTGCGCTGCTTGAGAAAGGCAACCCCTTTGAGCGAGTGGTCGGCTGGAAAGACGACCTGATGAAATGGGATCCAGATGCCTATCGAGCCTATCTCAGCAAATTCCCTCAGGTTGAAAACATCACCAATTTAGGAAGCCCTTACGCCAATGATTTCAGCATAGAAAAGGTCATCACCCTGAATGCGGATCTTATGATTCTGAATTTAGGAAACCTGCTGAAAGCAAAAGAAACCGGGCTGATAGAGAAGCTGGAAAAGGTTGGCGTTCAGGTCATCTTTGTCGATTTTCGCCAGCGCCCGACTCAGAATACAGTGCCAAGTATTTACCTCTTGGGACAGGTACTCGGCAGAGAGAATGAAGCCAATAAGTTCGTTAATTACTATCAGAAACACATGAAGATGGTTTACGGTCGTGTCGTCTCCAAAAAAGAGGAAGACAAACCCGTCGTATTCATAGATAGAGCTGCTGGCTTTAACCCAGATAAGTGTTGCTCTACGTTCGGCAGCGCCAACCTAGGTAGATTGGTCGATGAAGCAGGTGGCATTAACTGGGGATCACGTAAATTTTCTGGCTTTAGCGGCAAGGTAAACCCAGAAGCAATCTTCGCCGATGACCCTGATGTGATTATCGGAACAGGAGCAAACTGGTCAGAAGCCAAGCCCGACACCGCAGCCGTGCTATTTGGCTATGAGGCGACGAAAGAAAAAGCCCAGCAAAGGTTGAAAAAACTGTCTGAACGTAAAGGCTGGCCAACCCTTTCTTCTGTCAAAAACAAGAAATTCTATTCCGTTTATCACCAGTTCTATAACAGTCCTTATCACTTTGTCGCTTTACTGACCTTCGCAAAATGGTTCTACCCAAATGACTTTAAGGATGTTGACCCTGAGAAGATATTTGTCGAGCTGCACGATAAGTTCCTGCCAATAGATTACAGTGGCGTATTTTGGGCAGAGCTTCACTGATTTAAAGATTTGGGTAACCTGTTCGATGCAGAGTTACCCAGATCTCTGACAATTGAGGCTGAATATGGATGTCACCCACTCTCAATCAATTTCGCAAAGTTACTTATCGCGGGTAAGAAGCAAATACTGGATACTGCTGACACTGAGCATACTTCTTACATTGTCTGTCGCAATAGATGTGAGTGTCGGACCCGGCAAGTTTGCTTTTCAGGTGGTTCTGGAAACCCTTCTGGATAGAACGGCGCATGGCGTTCAGTTGGAAGTGATCATCTGGGATTACCGACTCCCTGTTGCTCTGACCGCCATCATTGTTGGAGCCATGCTCGGGATAGCTGGCGCTCTGATGCAAACCATTCTGAACAACCCACTGGCAGAGCCTTTTACTTTAGGGGTTTCATCCGCAGCCAGCTTCGGGGCTGCTGTCGCTATTGTGATAGGTGCATCCGTCTTTCCTGTGGCAAAAGACATGCTCGTGACTATCAATGCTTTTGTGTTTGCGCTTTCTACCTGTGCCGTACTGCTGGTGTTAACCAGAATCAAAGGTGTAGGGACTCAGTCCATGGTGTTGTTTGGTATTGCCATCTTCTTTACGTTCAGCGCCCTGCTCTCAATGTTGGAATACAACGCCTCTGAATCTCAGCTGCAACGCATCATTTTCTGGATGATGGGTTCACTCTCAAGGGCAAGTTGGGAAAAAATCGGTTTGGGTGTATTGCTTCTGGTTATAGTGATTCCATTCTGCCTTAGCCGAACGTGGAAGCTCACATCACTGCGCTTAGGCGAGGAAAGTGCGAAAAGCATGGGAATAAACGTCAGCCGACTGCGCATTGAGATCCTGATTTGCATTTCACTACTGGCCGCCACCGCAGTTTCGTTTGTTGGCACGGTCGGGTTTGTCGGCTTGGTGGGACCTCACATTGCCAGACTGCTGGTAGGGGAAGATCAGCGGTTCTTTCTGCCATTGTCCGCCATCATTGGTGCATTGGTATTGTCCATCACCTCTATTGTCAGTAAATCCATTACGCCAGGAGTGATCTATCCAATCGGCATCATTACCGCTCTCATTGGTGTTCCGGTGTTCTTATCAATCATCTTCTCGACAAGAAAGGAGAGGCTGTCATGAGCCTGCGTATTGATGATATTTCGGTGGCGTATGGTGCGACGAAAGTACTCCATAACTTAACTACCCACCCCATTCAGCAAGGGAGCTTTGTTGGGTTAATCGGTCCGAATGCATCTGGGAAATCGACCCTGTTTAAGACCATAACTGGCATTAAGAAAGCCGACGAAGGAAAGATTGCCTTCAATGATCAGTCTTTGTCTGAGATGACGATAGCGCAGCGTGCTAAACACATCGCTTACTTACCTCAGTCCTACGAATGCAATGCCGCACTCACCGTATTTGAAAGCATATTGTTAGCGCTGAAGCACAATGCAAAGTGGCGTGTCACTTCTGAAGATCTTGTTCTGGTGGAGCAGATTTTAAATGAGCTGGGTATTTCCCACCTTTCAGATAAAGACCTGTCTGAACTGAGTGGCGGTCAAAAGCAAATGGCAGCAGTTGCAAGAACCTTAGTTCGAAAACCCGACATTGTTCTGCTGGACGAGCCGACCAGCGCATTGGATCTTCACCATCAGCTTTCCATAATGACGATGGTGAAAAAGAAAGCCGTTGAGGAAAACTTTACCGTTATCGCAGCACTTCACGACCTCAATCTGGCGGCAGAATTTTGCGACGAGCTCATCCTACTGCGAAACGGAAATCTGGTTGCGCAAGGTGCGCCTGAAATGATTTTGTCTCTGAAGGAATTAGGGCAGACCTACAAAGTCCATACCCAACTGGAGAAAACCCAAAGGGAATCTTTGTATGTTGATGCTCAGCTTTCTTAGTTTACTCGTTAGAGAGTGTGTCTCAAATTAAAACGGATAAAATTTATATTGAGGTTTGCTAAATATAAAAAATATGAAACAGCGCTCATTTTAGGCGAAATTTAATTCAAGATTAACCTCCGTAGCGATAGGATGCCCTGCTCGGAGGTTTTTTATAAATTCGCGACAATATATTGAATATTAACGTATTAATGCCGGTATCTTGGTCTAGATAATAACAATACACATTATAGCCTTCGAACTTCAAATCAATCTTAATTAAGGACTTTAGGACATGAAAAAGTTGGCTCTCTTGATCTCCAGCGCTTTGTTAGTTACAGCATGTGGAGGCGGCGGTAGTGGTGATGGGAACTCTTCAACAGGGGGCGGTTCAGCTAACCTTACCAAGGTAACAAACGATAGCGCACGCGGCATGAGCGGCAGTGCTAAAACCGTGGATCCAGCAGCCGCAAGAGGCGTGGTCAATAACTTTGGTTCAAGTGGTAACCAAGGCGTTTCTCAAGTAGCTAAAGCCGCATTTTATGGTATGCGTGCCGCCTCTCAATCTGAAACCGTTCCTTGTTACCGAGGAAACGGTCAAATAGTGGCAACTGTAGAACAGCAGCAAGGCGATAACGGTGTCGCGTCACTTTCAATCGATAAATGTAGCCTTTCAGATGACCTCAATATCATTGCTAACGGCAAACTTCGTATGGCAGTGAAGGATGAAGCATTCACTATTGATGGCAATTTCGTATTACGTGACGAAAACAAAGCCGAAAACCTGCTTGCTCTAAACTCACTAAAATTTGCATTTAGCGCAAAAACTGGTATCGCTTTCTCTTCTACTATTACTGCTGATGGCAATACTCACAATGTCACATTTGCCCAGACAGCGATAAGTGGACCAAGCTCTAACATTACTACTTCTCTAAAAATTGAAGGTGCAGACAGCACTTGGGTAGAGGTGGTTCGTGTTGCCGATGTCTACGGCACAGAAGCAAGTTGTGAAGTCACCCAAAGTGCGGGTCTTAGCCTGACTAAAGAAGATGGCTGTTCACTACTGCGTCTATAACGCGGTTTAGACCAGACAAAAAAGCCCAAATTGCTTCTGCAATTTGGGCTTTAATTTACATTGTAAATCCAACTTCTGGAAAGTTTAAAAATCCGCCTGCCTTTAGCCTTCAACCCGAAAATGCTTTGCGCTGGATTCCTTCATCGCTAGTAACGGTGCTGCGATACATAGAACTCCACACCCAATCAGCACAACACTGGCTCCAAACGCTTCGGTTAATGGTGCGATCAGCATCAATCCCATTGGAGCGAACCCGTAAGAACATAAGAAATCAATGGATGAAACCCGAGCGAGCTTCTCTTTAGGGATCTCTTTTTGTAGAGAAGAGAACCAGATGACATTAAAGATTTCGATGCCAATACCAGCCAATAAATAAGCAGCGATAGGGAAATAAATACTGTGACCAAGCAGCAGGCTCAAAGGCACCAAACCGTAAACGGCTAACCCCACCAGCGCCCACCAGCCTTGTGGTACAAAGTTTCTGTAGCCAAGGATTACAGCCCCCAATAACCCACCTAATGCGTATGCGGTCATGGAATAGGTCAGCAGGCTGGAATCGCCAAACTCCGACTTAGAAATGATAGGCAGCATAACGTTGGTCGCGGAATACCCTGCAGCGATCACGATGGTGAGTGATGCAAGACTTACGATAAACCAAGGGTGTTGCTTCACTTCAACCAAAGCTTCTTGCATATCTGTCAACATGGTTTTTGGTGAATAGCTGGTCACCGATATCTGCGATTTTCCCTGAACCACCCAAGGTGGCAACAGTGCGCTTAAGAGCCAGCAAACGCCAAGCAACGCAAAACCACTGTAAAATCCAGTGGCGATTGCCAATGCAGTGACCCCTGCTGGACCTAATAGGGTCACAATACGAATCGACAAACTCATGGCAGCATTGGCAGATTGAAGGTGCTGACTTTCGATGACTCTTGGGACTAAAGCTTGAAAGGCAGGTCTGCAAGCGCCCTGACCAAAACCTGAAAGGGTCGCGCCAAGTAACAAGAGTGCGGTATCACTTACCTCGACTGCTGGCAGAGAAAGTGCCATCAATAAGATGCCAGAAAACGCAATGAGGCTGGCGTACAACACCACTTGTCGGGAAGAAAACCGGTCTGCAAACACTCCGCCTAGTAAAACACCGACAAGAAACCCGCCCGTTCGAAATGCCAGCGCAAATCCGAGTAAAGTGGCGGACAGCATTTCTAAGGTCATCCCATACCCTAGAAGAAAAGGCAGCCCCCAAGTAGCAAAGCCGGAAGAAGTACTGCCTAACCATAATCGAAGGAACGGTGGATGTTTTGCAACAGTGATCAATGGAACAACCTCATATCAATAGTTAGCTTATGCCCACAGTGATACAACCGATAAATCGAACATTAATCAACCATTGTTACTTTTACTTGAGGGCAAGCCCCTTACCGTTCAGATACCCCTTGATATGCGGGCGAGACTCGCCTGACAGTTTTCCTGTAATCTGCTCTGACCAAGTGACGTTTTTATTGTTCCCAGAGCGACTGGCGTAATAGCTCAGCATAGTCTGATCGTATTCATCCACCTTGGTTTTGTTTAAAGGCTGGTAGTGATTTTCGTGGACGATAACATCTGGGCTTAATCTTGGTTTTACTTCCGGATCCTGATCGGGGTGACCAATACACATTCCAAATAGCACAGCGGTATGAGGAGGAAGTTTTAGCAACGCATCCACTTCCTGAGCGCAATTTCGAAGCCCGCCAATATAGACGCCTCCCAATCCCATCGATTCCGCTGCCAGTAAACAGTTTTGCGCCATGATCCCCGCGTCTACAGCCCCTATCAGGGTAAGCTCCGTGTATTCAGGTTTCACTTTGTCGTTCATTTCGACATGGCGATTAAAGTCGATACAGAAGACCAAAAACTCAGGTGCGGTGGCTACGTATTTCTGACCACCTGAATATTCCACTAAAGCGTGCCTTTTATCGGGGTCAGTCACTCGAATAATTGAGTTTACCTGCAACAAACTGGACGACGAGGCAGCAATTCCTGCCTTGATGATGGTATCCAGTTGCTCCTCGCTAACTGATTTTTCTTTGAATGCACGAATAGAACGATGAGAAAGAATAGTATCGATAGTGGAGTTCATAAGCAGTCCGTATTTGCTGAGAAAATTCAGGAAGTTCTGTTATAAGTAAATTTCCGGCGGATGTCGACAGAGCCCATCGCAAACCGAAGACAAGTATCACAGAATACATTTATGCGCACTCACACGCATAATGAGCCGTCACCCATTTCAAAGCCCAAAAACAGAATGCAGTATTCTCGGCAACCTTTTGAATTGAGAGAACATAATGAAATTAATCACTTCAATGATAGCTCTGACTGCCATCACAACCAGCACCTTTTCCTTTGCTGATGAGAAGAGCGCCAATCAAGATCTGGTCGGTAACTACGCCTGCGCTTTTACCCAATATTCAGGGGATGAGACCTATGCGTACCCAGATTTTAAGTGCAAGATTACCGAAAAAGACGGAGTGCTCACGTTAGAAAAGCTCAGCGGTTCGCAGCGCATCAAAGGCGTTGTCACCCCTACAGCTACAGGCTTTGAGTTTGAAGGCACATACTTCTGCCCATGGGGCGATTGTACTCATGACGTATATGGCGAGTTCCAGACTCAAAAGAAAGGGGAATTTGCAGGCTCTGTTCACCGCTCGACGGACCCAAGTGACTTTACCGACGTCGATCTCCGACGCACCAAATAGTCGTATTTTCGCGATCTCAGCGAGATCGCGATTTATCCAGTCATTTCCAAAGTACTACGCGCAATTCCGCGGATAACTTTACTCTCTTCTGGGCTAGCGCCATTCAGTAGTGCTTTATAAATCAGCGCATTGATTCGTGTCTTCTTAAGCATGAAAAAATCATGCAGTGAGTGCGCAATTTCCAAACGCCTTTGTGGGTACTGATTGATCAATTCCCCCAACAGCTCACCCGACTGCTTAGGGTATGCGAGGGCAATATTGATTGCTACATCGTTCGCTTTAAGCGATGACCCTTCTAACGCGGTTCTGAACAACACACCCGGGTCAGTTGGGTTTTGCCCTAACGCGGCAATAAGGAGTTTGAGTTCTGGGTCTGCAATGTCGGTGTACTTAAAGTCCAGCATCGGGTCAAGTTCTGCTGTGCCCGTGGGAATAGGCTGAACATTAACTTGATACTGGCTGACTGACTCCAGTGTATCGGTACGCATAAACAACTTACGAAACAGGAGGAAGAAAAACACAAACAAATGAATGACAATCAGGTAATAGTAAAGCCAGACAATCGAAAACTGGCTCATCAGATAACCCGCAATAATCGGTCCCATCACACCGCCAACACCCAATAATATTTGCATGGTACTGGTTGCCGGCATGGCTTCTTTTGGCTCGATATGGTCAAACACCTGAGTCACGGCAAGCGGAAACAGAGCAACACCTGAACCACCCGATACCCAGAACAACACGGCAAGCATTTCGATAGGCATAGGGAAATAGTTTTCCATAATGATCAGCGTATTACTGATCACCCCCATGAACATCAGCCCGGAAGCGACCACACGTTTGTCGTAACGATCCGCCAGCCAGCCAGTGGGGAACTGGGTCAGCAACCCACCCACCTGATAAGAACCCAATATCAACGACAGCCAGATCCCCGAAATGCCTTTTCCATAAGCGTATAGCGAAATCAGCGAAACACTTGCGGCATTGATTAAGCCCGCACAAAAGCAGGAAAGCGTGCCAGATGGCGAATAGTTCCATAGCTTCTTAATGGTCAGCGGGGCACTCTTTTCCGGCAGCTCCGGCATGGGCAGGCGACTCATCGACATAATGATCAATGCAATGCAAAGAAAGACGGAAATAATGCCGAAAATTCGAGGGTCCTGCGCCCCTGAAAACGCAATCAGAAAAGGGGCTGTACCAAAACCAATCGCGAAACAAATCTGGTAAGTCCCATACACTCGCCCACGGTTACTTCGGTCACTTAATACATTGAGCCAGCTTTCCAGCGTAATAAAACTGGTGACATAGCAAAATCCAGAGATCATCCGCAGAGCCGAAGTAAGCTTAATATCGCTGGTGTAACTGTGCATTACAGACACAATTGCCAGTGTCGCAGCCATAGAAGCAAAAGCGCGAATATGCCCTACCCGCAATACCGCTTTAGAACCAAATAACCCCGCACAGATAGCGCCTGCAGCGAACATACTCATTGCCAAGCCGATATCCGACGAGTCGAAGCCACCATCTTTTAAGCGAATCGGAAGCATAATGAAGAACAGGTTGTGGCTAATCGCAAAGGCAAAAATAGCGAACAGTATTGGGCGTATACGAATGAAGATGTTGGTTCTCATGGGCACTCTGGTCTTTTCAGGCAATGAGTCGCTTGGGAAATTAGTGATTAAAATATCAACTACAAACATACCATAGCTCAAAATTTATCCACCCCCAATATTATGGAAATGCCTGCCAGAAGTGACGAAGTTAGCTCTAATCTCAACTACGAGAGGTGTGTGGGTGTTCCTAAAAACCGAGTTCGCAATCGAAGCGATTTGGCGGTAAGGTGAGCCCAACCAAAAACAGACAATGGACACGACAATGCTACGCTACGTTGAAGTAGAACCCTTATCAGAGGCAACAGCAAGCGTCATCTGGCTACATGGACTGGGCTCAAATGGTCACGACTTTGAGGCTATCCTGCCAGAATTAAAACTGCCCGAAGACGCGCCTGTTCGCTTTATTTTTCCTCATTCGCCTTCGATTCCAGTCACCATTAACGGTGGTATGGTCATGCCTGCGTGGTACGACATTCTTGAAATGGGTGCAGGCAGAAAACTGAATACGCAACAGTTGATTGATTCGGCAGATCAGGTGATTGAATTAGTCAGACAGGAACGAAACCAAGGCATCGCATCCGATCGCATTATTCTTGCGGGCTTCTCTCAAGGCGGAGCTGTGGCTTATCAGGCAGCGTTGAGTTATGACGAACCACTTGCGGGATTACTGGCACTTTCTACCTATTTCCCGACGTCAGATTCCATTGAATACTCCGATGCCAACAAGCAAATCCCAATTGAGATTATGCATGGCAGTTACGATCCAGTCGTGCTCCCAGCCATGGGGGAAGATGCAAAAAAAGACCTGACAGAAGCAGGTTATCAGCCTAACTGGCGCACCTACCCGATGGAGCATCAGGTGTGCATGCCGCAAATAAAAGATATTTCTAAGTGGCTCACCCATACACTGAAACTCTGACTCAATGAATCATGCGGGGAGTCGCATTCTCGCCGCATGATATTCTTCTAAATCCGTTGTCGATTTCCTGCTCACTTTTCAACCAAAATGCAATCGAGTGCATATTTTCAACAAAAGACCACAACATTCACCAATCCTTAATTGAATCACACCATCGCACTATTTAATTTTTATAATTCAATAATTAAAGGATAGTTGCTATGTATAAAAAACTCGGCTTACTGGCATGTCTTATCAGCAGCCAGGCTTTCGCTCAAATCGATTCCGCTACCCATTACGCCATCAATTATGAAGGCAGAAGCGTAAAAGACTACGCAGCAGGCACAGTACAATTCAACTTCCCGGGCAGTGCCCTCAAAACCCGTTTCACAGGTACAACGCTGGCCATCCACCTGAAAGGCAAAGGCGACCATTTTGATGTGTTGGTTGATGGGAAACTGACTACAAAGATCCTGACGAATGCGGGAACAGCCACTCAAAAATTTGAGCTGTTTACCAGTATCGAACCTAAAACCGTTGTGGTTGAAGTCGTGAAACGCACGGAAAATTACGATGCCATGACTGAAATTGTCTCTCTGGAGCATGATGGTTATCTGGAAGGCGTTTGGGAAAACCAGCCGCATATTCTATTTATTGGTGACTCCATCAGTGCGGGCTTTGCCAGTGAATCGACCAAGCGAGACTGCACCTGGGACGAGATTTACAACACCTCAAATGCGCGTCTGGCTTTTCCACATCAAGCCGGAGATATCCTAGATTCCAGCATTACACAGGTCTCTCTTTCTGGTTTGGGGCTAATCCGAAACTGGGATGGTAATCAGTCTTTCCACGACCTGACTTACTACGCCGACAAATCTGCCGCCATTTTCGGTTCGGGCACTCAATACGAAGACAAACACCCGGATTTGATTGTGATTGAGGTAGGAACCAACGACTTCAGCACCGATCCGAAGCCGCACGAACCTTGGGCAAACATCGACGAAGTGAAAACCGCCTGGGTAGAACGTATGGTGGAGTTCACGCAGCAGCTTAAATACCGCTATGACGACGCCAATATCGTCTACATGCCGCGCCCAGCCTACCCTTACGACTACATTGTCCCTGCAACTCACGAAGCCATGGATATTTTGAAAGGCAAAGGCGTTATCGGTCTTTATAGCCACACGTTTGTGTCACCACTGGAAGCCTGTATCTGGCACCCAACTGAAGCAGAGCACAAACACATCGCAACAAAGTTAGCCACATTCATTCAGCAGAATAAGTTGCTGTAACAGAAAAAAGCAGTAGATGAAGTTAGATTCATCTACTGCTTGGCAATTACAGAGCTGTTCCTATACTAGACGTCATCACTTCCTGTAGTAACAAGGTTACGAATCAGAGACTAAAGCTCTTTTATTCATATCAATGACTATCACGTCTATCTCATCGATACCTAAATAGCCATGTGCAATTGACTTCCAATAATCTTTAAGTGCTGAAGCGAGCTTATCAATACCCACTCTCTTACGGTCTATCACCCAACTTTTAGCCGACTGCTGTGATACTAAAAGAAATACACCACAACTAGCGTTACCCTCTCTGAGATAATCACCTACAAGCTGGTTTCGAAGACGCTCGCACAAGTCAGTACCACTCCAGCCCTTATCAAGTAACTTTAACTCAATCGGCACCGGGGAGGTGACGTTTGGGTTAGCAAGCCAGATATCCATTCGTTGTTCATTAGCTAGCTCTGGCTCTTCTGCAACCGTATAATGTCCGTTGGCACTTTTTCTTAGCTCAGCAGCAATTAGCGTTCTAACCTCATTTTCTTTGGTCGCTCTCTGCCACGTCATCCATGGGCTATCATTACCATTTTCTACCCAATCCTTAATCGAAAGAATCTGTTGGACACCCAGTTTAAATAGTTGCCTGTGCGACTCAGGAGAGATCTGCTTAGTCTTATGGAACTCCTTAAACTGATTATCCGACCATAAAGGAGCATCTCCATAAGCTTCAGCCATTTTGTATGCGCTCTTTCTCATCCAAGGTCGATGTGACTCATCAGGGTGATCTTCTATCAGCTCTGTCAATGCGCAGTAGCTCTCTTTACAGGGAAGCTCTACCAAGTAGTTGAACAACATCTCTCTTGCTTCTTGAGCATGATCTCGTATTGTTGGGCTATAGGCTCCTGTGCCCGCTCGATTAAGATCCTCACTAACTCTGATATATTTATGCATCAGGACGTACAAGGCTTTAAGGTGAGCAACCACTTTAAATCGTCCTACATTATAAAGAGAACGATGTGATCTCCTCCCTCCTAACAATGCTTCCAGAAATATTTCGGCAGCGTTCGTTGCCCGTTCAGGCTCAAGTGTTGCTAACCACTCCTCTAATTCTGGGATGCCTTTATCAGGTTCACTATCAACTAACAGCCCATACCACCATGCAATTTCATGATCGTCACCTAAACTTGCTGATATGTATTTTTGGGCTAACAAAGACAGTTGCTCTGCGCTAATACCACCTTCAATCAACAATCGTAAGCAGTACTCTTTATTGGCTCGGATTAGATTGGCTGAACTGATTAGGTACTCAAACACAGCGCCAGCGAGATGTTGTTTGAGCCAAGGTGCGTGATACACCAAGTCGTGTAGAATATGGCTTGAAACCTCTTTGGCTTTACTATTATTCTTTAGCTCCCAAAACACCTCTTGAAGAATGGCGTTGTTTGTTTCCTCTGGATAGTCTCGGTGTACTACCTCTAACCAACTTGGGAATCCATTTATATCCCATGTTATATAGCGCAGTAGAGTTCCAAGGTCTTCACCACTCAAAGACTTAGGAAAGCTAGAGTCTTCCTTTGCTTGAATTTCTAGCCCAGCTAAGCCAAATAACAAGGTATACGGGATTGAATTACCAATCTCCTCCTCTGAATGCAACTGTGGGCGAAAGTTTCGCCAATGATTCATACAAAACTCTTTATATGCATTTGCCACTTCCACGCCTAATTCAGGAATTAGCCTTTCCCATTGGCTTATATTTCGTCGACTTGTAGCTGAACTATCTTTTTCTAACTCACTTAACAGCCAGACATGGTTGTTAGTGATTTCGCCAGGCTTCACCATTGGAGCAGTAATCAGAGACGGATTTTCTTGTAGTGATTGTATCCATTCTATTCGGTTACTTTCTTGCTCCTTCCGTTCTTTTTCTGCTTGTCGTTGATACTCAGTTTCTTCAGCTTCGTACCTTAGTGTTGATTCGGGAGTTATTGGATTTAACAAATTTTCTAATCGAGAAACTAAAACCTCTTCTCCATGCACTGCAATACGAAGCTCTTCTAACATATTTGCAGGAGAGCTTGACTGTTGATAGAGCCTGAATGCAGCATTCAGTGCAACAAGCCGGTCATCTTGCTCAAGGCGAGTACTGACAAATGATACTAACCTTGAGAAGTCATCAATGGTGAAAGCCCAAAAATGGTCTAAATATGAGATGCTCCAATCATCAGTCAAGGGCTTATCTTGCTCGCTTAGATATTTTCTAGATTTCTCTATGCTATACCAATACAGCGCATCATTAAGTTCTTGCCATTCAGGTACTAGATTGCCCAGGTCATGTTCAACATCATCCAAATTACCTCCTCTCCAAAATTGCAAAGCTCCTACATTTGCTAGAATGGATAGCGATATCTCTGACAAAGTAAATGGGTCTCTATTGGCTATTAACTTTTCCAAACACTTGATAGCAGAGCTAAACAACCACGCATATCGTTCAGATACCCTGCAATCTCTTCGCTTTACAAATGGAGCAACATCAAGATAACTACCGATCCCTTTTAATAACTCTGGAATGAATTTGATTTCTGCTCTCTCAATAAAATCATGCAGTGCTCTATTCAACATCGATGATTCAAATTTTTTAGGCTCAACTAAATGACGAATTGACTCGACTAGGTATTTGATAAAATCATCACTGGGCAGAGTATTGTCAACCAACTCACTCAGCAGTTCTCTAGGAATATTCTCTCTTCTAATAATCTCTCGCCAGATGAAGGATTTTTGCTCTTCATACCCACAAGTTAGTACTGCGCGTACTGCAGCAATTCTGGCATACTTACCTCGCTCACAAGATACCGCAATTTCTGTAAGTGCTTCGGTACAAGCATCCATCTTTCCTTGCCAGACTACACGACCAAGGAAAAAAATTGCATCATCGTTGTCTGCATATTTATTAATAAGATTGAGCACATCCTCTGTCAGGTCTGGCAGGGCAATTCGGGCAATAGCAGCGTTGTCTCGAGCAGAGCGACCATCAGTATCATCGGCAATTTGAGCTACAACATCTGAAAGAATGCGCTTTCTGACTAACAGCGGTAACTGGGAGGGATCGCCATCCTCTAAAGCTATTTCAGGCTTTATACCCAAGATCTGTGCTCGAAGACGAGCATCAAACAAAATCAACCATGGTAAAATAGGACGAAATAAAGGGGTAATGATGGTTTCGCCGAAAACTTCCCTAACAAAGTAAGACTCGATTTGGGAACGCAAGCCTTCTTCTTTCAATAGACTACTAAAAAACTGCGCGGCTAAAAGCTCACGAATATCCCTATGCCTAAATCTTACTGCACCATAAATAATGTCGTTAAATAAACCACATTCAAGCAACGACTTAACGTCTTCTCGAGCCCAATCATACAGAATGATATCAGCCTCAATCCCTTGCTTTACCTTTTCGGCATCCGGTACATTGAGCCCGACATTACCCGTTAATATAACGGCAGCAGCCAACCTTTGAGCACCTTCGCGTGCCTTGTCTAGGTTAAGAGGCTGTCGAGCATTGTTATGCCTCTCACTGAGACGGACATCAACACTGTGTTGTAGCAGGTTTAGTCTCCCATCAAGAGATTGATCATCCAACCACTTCGTGATGATGATATCCAAATCAAAGGGTCTTTCTGCTAGATTCCACAGACCTAACCGCTCAACTTCATCAAGAAGGTCGCCAACATTTTTAACACCACTTTCGGAACAATAGGCTTGAACCATGCTTCGGTCTAATGGTCGTAAGCCGTAAACATTTAATGCACTTTTGGGCTGCTTATCTTTGCCGTCAACGTCTTCTTGATTACCAGTAAATGGGTAGAATAGATGAGCATCAACTAGAGCTTTGTCTGACTTGGCACGCCAGCTATAGGGACGGCTAGAAATGTAAATATGAGCTCGTTTAGCCCCTTTCCCAATTCCTTTAGCAAAACGTTTGATAGCTTTTTCAAAAGCTCTAGGATGAGCTAGTTTTGCTTCATCAACCGAGTCTAAGAAAAACCAAGCTTCATCATTTGAGTTAAGCCAGTCTTCAAATTCATCTTCATCACCTATTTCAAAAGCGTCATCAAAGTTACGGTCAATATCTTCAATTCGAATAAAAAATGACAACTTCCCTTCGATTGAGAGCTTACTTGCCATTTCCATTAATTCTACCGTCTTACCAGCGCCAGCTTCGGCTAGAATTACAGTGCGGTATTCTCTTAATAGAGACTTCCAATTGTGTGCTTTTTTGATCCCCAAACTAAGAGAAATATCTAGCTCTTCAGAGTCCTTGTGATTTTCTATTACAGGAGAAAACTGTCTATCTAGGGCGATGTATTTCCGCATAGCTAAATTTGGTTCCACGTGGCATAAAAAACTCCCTATATTCTACTAGTTACGCACAAACAACCCAACTAGCTAGCTTTATAGTGGAGAGCGTTTTCTTTAAAAAAATTGAAGGCAAAAAATTTAGTTTGGAAAGAGCTTCACTAGTTCTGTTCATTTCTCTTACAAAAACTCCATAACTTGTTTGGGGATCTAGACACAAACCGATGGTCTACCAGCCAGCTCACCGACCCAAATACGGTTAACACTCATTTTGTGATGAGCCCCCGCTTTCTTTCATCTTCTCCAAAAGCTCATCTGGGTATCTAAAGTGTTGCCGTCACTCTGGAAGCTTTCAAGCTCCACCGTTTTTATCAATCTGATTAATATAGAAATATTAAAGAAAAATAAAGAACCTGAGCCAGTAAGACAATAGCTTATCTCCTTGCGTCTTTATCCCCCACCGCCATTGAATGTGAGCAAAAAACGCACAGAAAACATTGAAATGTTCACGTGAACATGATTCTATAAACAGGAATCATGACAATTTTATCAGTACCGATAAAACGAACGCTTCTTTTGCAAATACGCCTCTTAAAAAGGTGAGAGAAGTTAAGGATAACAATACAGAATCAAGGATAAGGACATGAAAAAACTGTTTATTGCCTTGTTAGCTGCGGTATCGCTAACAATAACTGGGCACGTTTCTGCTGAAAAAAAATACTCATTCGTTTTCCAGTCAAGCGATCCGGCTGGTAACCCTACTTTTGAAATTGAAAAAGCCTGGGCTGAGTCTGTAAACAAAGCCACCAACGGTCAGATATCCATTGAAATGCTGCCGGTGGATTCGGTAGTCAAGTACAACGAAACCCACGACGCAATCGCAGCGGGTATTCTGGACGGTCACATTACCGCTACCGGTTACATTTCAGGGAAAGATCCGGCTTTTGCGCTTATCGGTAACACAGTTGGTGCGTGGTCATCACCTTACGAAATGCTGAGATATATTAACTACGGTGGCGGCAAGGAACTGCTTAACGAGCTTCTTAACTCTTACGGCGTTCACATGATTGGTGCAACCTCGGGTGGTCTTGAAGCCTTTGTTTCGACCAAACCGCTTTCAGGCGTTGCCGACCTTAAAGGTCTGAAGTTACGCGCACCAGAAGGATTGGTTCAGGAAGTATTTGCTGCCGCTGGTGCAGCGCCGGTGAACCTTCCGGGCTCTGAAGTATTCACATCTCTGGATAAAAAAGTCATCGATGCTGCCGACTACACGGTCTTCTCAGCGAACCATTCATCGGGTATGCATGACATCGCGACGCACCCTGTGTATCCGGGCTTCCACTCTTTACCACTGATCGAAGTTTCCATCACCAAGAAGACTTGGGACAAGCTTCCTGAGCACCTCAAAGTCGCGCTGGAGCTTTCTGTCGATCACCTTGCGCTGGATATGACCTCTCAACTGTTTATGAAGGATTTGGCTGCAGTTGCGGATGCGAAAGCCAAAGGCGTCACCATTCACGACTGGTCTCAGGAAGAACGCGCTAAATTCCGTGCGATTGCAAAAGATCAGTGGAAGAAAGTGGCGAAACGTAGCCCAGCAGCACAGAAAGTGTATGACAGCATTCTTGCGTACCTAACATCTCAGGGTTTGTTGTAGTTCAGGAAATGGACTCGCTTCGGCGGGTCCAGTTCACCTGTGATATGGAGAGTATGAATGTCTAAGTTAAACTCCTCAGCATTAAATCGGAATGACGTTAAAAAACCGTCTAAGGAAATTCCAGAAGACGCAATGGCAAAGCAGGTTCGAAAAATTGGGCTGCCTTTCGCGATCCTGTTTCTGGCAACCACAGCGATTCTGATTTTTGAGGTGATCATGCGTTATGTCTTTTCTATGCCCACCATCTGGGTACATGAAACGGCAGTGTTTTTATGTGCCATCAACTTTCTGTTTGGTGGTTTGTACGTCGCGGCAAAGAATGCGCACATCCGAATCGTTCTTCTTTACGACTGGGTGCCCAACAAAGTTCGCCGAATTCTCGATGTCATCATATACGGAGTGTGCTGCGCGGTAACCGCGTCATTCAGTTGGGCACTTTGGCCAACGGTAGTGAAATCTGTCACCACGCCTGCTGGCGATTTCCGTTTGATTACCAGTGGTAGTGCGTGGAACCCGCCCTATCCCGCACTGCTCAGGATTTTCCTGTTTGTTGTTCTGATCGCTCTTTCGATTCAGTTCTTCATTTTCACCATTAATAAAATTCGGGGGAAATAAGTATGTTTGATCTTCAAGCCCTCGGAATCGAGTACACCACCGCCTTAATGTTCGGAAGCTTATTGCTATTGCTGGTAACCGGATTACCGCTGGCATTTGTCACGCTTTTGGTGGCACTGGTGTTTACTCTTGGGTGGTTCGGTCCCATGGCTATCCCGTTGATAACCAGCCGTATCTTCTCGTTTGTGTCTTCATTTGTGTTTGTTTCCGTCCCCATGTTTGTTCTGATGGCCGCCATACTCGATCGCTCCGGCATAGCCCGCGATCTGTTTGATGCTATGAAAATAGTCGGGGGAAGAATTCGTGGCGGTGTCGCCGTACAAACGATTTTTGTCGCGGTAATTCTCGCGGCAATGAGCGGCATCATTGGCGGAGAAATCGTCCTTCTTGGCATGATCGCTTTACCTCAAATGCTGCGACTCGGGTACGACAGAAAACTGGCTATCGGTGTCGTGTGTGCCGGTGGTTCACTCGGAACCATGGTTCCCCCTTCCATCGTCCTGATCATTTACGGGCTCATTGCTAACGTATCAGTCGGGGATCTGTTCACGGCGGCATTTGTACCCGGATTTATGCTGGCGTCTTTCTATGTCACCTACGTATTGTTCAGGGCATACACCAACAAGGATATGGCTCCGGTTATTCAGCAAGACGAAATGTCTTTGTCTGAAAAGTTAGGAAAATTCAAAAGCCTAATCCTGCCTTTCGCGGTTGTCTTTGTGGTACTTGGTTCCATTTACGGTGGGGTTGCGTCTGTGACAGAAGCCTCTGCGGTCGGTGTATTTGGCGTGCTGCTTTCGACCGTGGTTCGCGGAGAGTTCAGTTGGAAGATGTTAAAAGAAGCCGCCCTTCAGACACTTTCGACGACAGGCATGATCGTATGGATAGGCATCGGAGCCAGCGCGCTGGTTGGGGTGTTTAACCTGATGGGGGGGATTCGTTTTGTCTCTGCGCTGGTTTCAGGCATTTCAGACAACCCGCTCATTGTTCTGCTGTTTATGATGGCGATTCTATTCGTGCTGGGTATGTTTCTGGATTGGGTGGGGATTGCTCTGCTGACGATGCCGATCTTTGTTCCCATCATTACTCAGCTAGGTTACGACCCGGTATGGTTTGGCGTGCTTTTCGCCATGAACATGCAGGTTTCCTTCCTGTCGCCCCCCTTCGGACCCGCCGCGTTTTATCTTAAAAGTGTGGTATCGGATGACATATCACTCGGTGAGATATTCCGGTCGATGGCACCGTTTATTGCATTGCAGATTCTGGCGGTTGGATTGTTGATCGCATTCCCCGGAATCACAGGTCGATAATAAGGAAAACGTACAATGACCGAAGAGAACAAAGTTCAATTTGAACAAGAATGCAAAAACATAATGGTTGAGCTTGGGTTAGCTCAACGAGACGAAATCAGAAAAATTCAGCCATTAACAGGGGGAGTGTCTTCCGACATTGCCCTGGTTGAGACCAATCGTGGCAAATATTGCGTTAAGTGCTCGTTAGAACAACTGCGTGTAACGCAAAACTGGCAGGCACCGACACATCGGAACCAGACCGAATATCAATGGCTTTCTTATGTTGCGGGTTTTATGCCTCAGTCTGTTCCTACCCTGTATGGTCAAAGCCAGTCAGGTAATGGCTTTGCGATGGAGTTTTGCCCGCCGGACAGATTCATCAACTGGAAAGACGAGTTGATGGGTGGAAAGGTGGATATCGAGTTTGCCGCCAGTGTTGGTCAATGTCTGGGAGAAATCCACCAGCGTTCCGCTGCAGATAAGCCCGATTTTCCGTATCAGAACGACTTCTATTCACTACGGCTGTCACCGTATCTGGAGTCGCTTGAAGCCCTATACCCCGAGTACGCTGCGACTATTGTCAGCATTCGCCAATCGCTTTATGAATCCAGATTGGTTCTGGTTCATGGAGACGTCAGCCCCAAGAACATCTTAAAAGGTCCTAATGGTCCTATGTTGCTGGACGCAGAATGTGCAGTAACCAGCGACCCTGCTTTTGATGTCGCATTTTGCCTCAATCACCTGTTCAACAAATGGTTAATGGGCATCGCAGACCGAGATGCGTTAAAGCGTTCGATAGAGCAGCTCTGGCTTCACTATGCTGCCTTTGTTCAGTGGGAAAGCTTAGCGAGTCTGGAGTCCAGGATCTGCGCGCTACTTCCCTGCCTGATTCTGGCAAGGGCAGACGGAAAATCACCACTGGAATATCACACCGACACGTCAAAAGTCACCGCACGCCAAGTGGCACATTCACTGTTTAACTTCTCCTTCACTCAATTAAGGGATGTGTTGGAGCATATCGAAGCGGAGTTTATAACCAATCATGAAAGCAGATAACATTCGTCAGGTCCGGGGTCGCCGTGTCTGGGATTCTCGCGGAGCACCGACGGTAGAAGTCGAAGTCGAACTGGAAAGCGGAGCAACGGGTCGTGCTATCGCGCCCGCAGGTGCATCAAGAGGGATGAGAGAAGCCGTCGACCTGCGGGACGGAGGCAGCGTATTAAAAGGGCTGGATGTGCAAAACGCGCTGAACTCTGTTCAGTCTCATATTGCGCCTGCGCTGACAGGAAAGAATGTCTTTGAACAAAACAGTATCGACCAGATGCTTATTGATCTTGATGGCACTGGCAACATGGCAAAGCTGGGAGGCAACGCGACAATTGCTACATCACTCGCGGTCATACATGCCGCTGCTGCACAAACCCAACGCCCATTGTGGAAACACCTTTCAGAAACCTACAAGACTAAGCCCAGTATCCCGTTACCCGAAATTCAGATTTTTGGTGGCGGCGCTCACGCTGGAAGGCGGGTCGACATTCAAGACTTTATGATCATGGTTCCCGGTGCAAATAGCTTCTCGGAAGCGCTGGAAATCACTGCCGAAATCTATCATGCAGCAGGAAAAATCCTCGCCGATAAAGGCAAGCTTCAAGGGGTTGCTGATGAGGGAGGATGGTGGCCAGCGTTTGATTCCAACGAAGAAGCACTGGAAACTCTGGTTCAGGCTATCGAGAAAGCAGGGCAGAAACCCGGAGATAACGTCATTATCTCTCTGGATGTCGCTGCCTCTGAGTTTTATTCCAACGGACAGTATCAACTGGCGTTAGAGGATAGAAGCCTCGACCGGGATGAGATGATTGGGCTACTCGAAGACTGGGTTAAAAAATACCCTATCGCGTCCATCGAAGATCCGTTAGCCGAAGATGACAAACAGGGTATGGTTGAGTTTACTCGCCAGTTCGGTGAGCAACTGCAAATCATTGGAGACGATTATCTTGTCACCAACCCAGCCTTGGTCAAACAGGCGATTGCAGACAAAGCGTGCAACGCCGTTCTGGTTAAGGTAAATCAAATTGGAACGGTGTCTCAGGCGATAGAAACTTGTCAGCTTGCCCTTCAATCAGGCTGGCGTCCTGTGGTATCAGCGAGATCTGGAGAAACCGAGGATCTGTCCATTGTTGATTTGTCGGTCGGTCTGGGTGCTGGGCAACTAAAAGTAGGGTCGTTCTCCCGCTCCGAGCGGATGGCCAAGTGGAATGAATGTTTAAGAATTGAGGAACAACTGGCAGGGTCTGCTTCCGGATTTGTAAGAGGAATGCCGCTCGCAAACACGTGGTGGGGAGAAGGCAAGAAATAAGGTATGATTTCGGTTTTTAAGGTGCCACTCAGCACCTTAAACCCATTACAGTAAGTCAATGTTCAGACATAGCGTTTTAACTAGCCAAAATGAGCAACTACTTACTGCGATGGGTATTAAGATATCGAACATCCGAAACACAAGGAACTCGCAGCATTGAACAAGCGTGTGACGATAAAAAGTATCGCTAACGAACTCGGCATCTCTCATATGACGGTGTCCAGAGCGCTGGCTGACAGCCCGAAGGTAAAGCCAGACACCAAAAAGCTGATTCAGGAGAAAGCGGCGGAAATGGGTTATATCCCAAATCAGGCTGCTGTTTCAATCCGTGGAGGTCGTTCGGGTGTGGTTGGGCTTCTTATCCCAAACATCGAGAACGAGTTCTATGCTGCCATTGCCAATCAGATGTCGATCGAATGCGCTCGTCACAACCTGCAGTTAATGATTGGCTTAACTCAGGATGACCCTCAGGAAGAAGTCAGTGCCATCACGCGTTTACTGAAGCACAGTGCCATGTCTGTCGTTATGGTGCCTACTCCAAACGGAAGTGAAAATGCGGCTAGACTACTCAGCGATGTCGATACTATTCAGCTGATCCGAACTCGCCAGAACATTGGTGAATCGGCAGAAATAGTGGTGAATGAATCGAATGCCTTTGAAGAGGCGGTAGTCACTTTGACAAAAGCGGGTTGCCAAAACATCGCATACATTGGCGGTCCCGGCGATCTTAGTACTGGACGGATTCGTCTGGAATCCACTCAATCCGCTTTAAAAAAGCAAAACCTGCCTTTAAATGAACACCTGACTAAACTTGGTGCCCCCTCTTTTGAATTGGGGCTGCAAGCCATGAACGAACTTCTTGAAATGGAAGAAACACCTGACGCAGTCATTACTGCGGGCTTTGAGATATCAAATGGCGCACTGACCGCGTGCTTGGAGAAAGGCGTTTGTTTGCCTGAGTCGATGAGGTTTGTCGGTTATGGTGACCCTTCCTGGTATCAATGGGTAAATTCTGGCATCTCTACCATCAGTATTTCGATGCAGGACATCGTGGATCAGTGCATGACTTTGCTTCTCGATTATCAGTCTGGTCAACGAATAAAATCCCAGTCAACGGTGTACGTTGAGGCCAGCTTGGTTCGTCGCCATAGCGCATAGCTTTTTATGATTTAAATACCGTAAGGGTGCGAATGTATTCGCACCCTTTTTAGATTTTGAATGAGAGTCGGTTAGCCCTAGTAGGTCGTTCTTCCCCCGGACATATCAAACGTCGCGCCAGTTGAGTAAGAGCATTCTTCCGAGCTTAGCCACGCCACCATTGCGGCGATCTCTTCGACACTGCCCATTCGACCCATAGGAATTTTCGCCAGCATATAGTCGATTTGTTCTTGCGTAACGTCTGCCAACATTTCAGTCTTGATCACCGCTGGCGTAATGGCATTCACCGTGATGTTGCTGGTTGCCAGCTCTTTCCCCAAACTTTTGGTAAGCGCCAGCACCGCAGCTTTAGACACAGAATACGCAGAAGCATTAGGATTGCCCTCTTTCCCTGCTACCGACGCGATATTCACTATTCTCCCGTACTGGTTGCTTTCCATATGAGGCACAATGGCGCGGCAGGTATGGAACACCCCATCCAGATTGACACTCTGAACCTGTCGCCAGACATCAAGCGGGTAATTGGTTAGGGTGGTATTGATTCCGGCAACCCCGGCACTGTTTACCAGAATACTGATTTTGCCGAATTGATTGACGACATCCTGCGCTGCCTGGCTGACTTGCTCGTAGTTGCTGACATCCACCACGTGTGTACTGACATCGCCTTCATTACCTAACGCTTCTTTGGCTTGTTCCAGGTCTTTGTCATTGATGTCCCAGAGCGCTACTTTCGCCCCTGAACTTAGCAGCCTTTTTGCGACAGCCAGACCCATCCCTCGCCCGCCTCCGGTAATAACTGCACATTGGTCTTGCAGATCAAACTTGTTCATTGATGTATCCTTTCCTTCAATTTTTTTGGTCATTTCGACTACCTAATGGTTTTCTCTGGGCAGCCCTTTTTGTGCGATTTTTTGATATTTCACGGCAGGCTTGAGCACCATGCCTTCATCCAGCTGAGCCACCATTCCTCGTTGAATTTCTTGCCACGGTGTCTGGTGCGCCGGGTAGGGGTACCCACCTTGCTTTGCCAACGCAATTCGCCTTTGCTCTAACACTTCTTCATCAACCAGCATGTCTGCACTGCCAAGTTCTAAATCAATACGAATTCGGTCACCCGTTTGCAGGAGAGCCAGACCACCTCCTACCGCAGCTTCGGGAGAGGCATTTAATATGGAAGGCGAACCAGATGTGCCTGACTGTCGCCCGTCACCAATACACGGAAGTGAATGGATTCCTTGCGAAAGCAGGTGCGCCGGTGGATGCATGTTGACCACTTCTGCCGCACCGGGATAACCGATAGGACCTGCGCCCCGCATCACTAAGATGGCGTTTTCATCCATTTCTTTGATGGATTCAGACTCCAGCTTCTGGTGGTAATCTTCCGGACCATCAAAAACATACGCTTTTCCTTCAAACGCATTGGGGTCGTCTGGATTGCTTAAATAGCGCTGGCGAAACTCATCTGAAATCACCGATGTTTTCATCATAGCGCTATTGAACAGATTCCCTTTGAGGTTGATAAATCCAGCAGATGAAAGAATTGGGTTGTCGATAGGGTGAATGACCTCATAGTTTTTGACATGACAGGGCTGACAAAGCTCGCCTATCGATTGCCCGCTCACCGTTAAGGCATCAGGGTTAGGTAAGCGACCCGTCTTTAACAGCTCGGAAATGACTGCCGGCACACCGCCCGCATGGTAAAAGTCTTCCCCTAAAAACTGCCCTGCTGGTTGAACATTACAAAGCAAAGGGATGTCGTAACCGACACGTTGCCAGTCATCGTTAGTCAGTTCTATCCCGCAATGGCGGGCAACAGCATTGAGGTGGATGGGGGCGTTAGATGACCCACCAATGGCCGAGTTGACCGCGATTGCGTTTTCAAAAGCGGCTTTGGTCATAACATCGCAAGGTTTAATGTCTTGCTCCACCAGTTCAACAATTCGCTGACCAGTGTTATACGCCATCTGTCCGCGCTGACGGTACGGGGCGGGAATCGCAGCCGATCCAGATAGCTGCATCCCCAGCGCTTCAGCCAGTGAATTCATGGTGCTGGCTGTGCCCATAGTGTTGCAATAACCCACAGACGGGACAGATGCCGTTGCCATGTCCATAAATTCTTCGTAATCAATTTCTCCGGTTGCCAGTTTTTCTCTTGCTGTCCAGATGACGGTGCCAGTACCTGCGCGTTTTCCTTCATGCCAGCCATTGAGCATTGGACCGACACTTAATGCGATTGCGGGAATGTTCACCGTCGCCGCTGCCATTAGCAGCGCTGGCGTGGTTTTGTCGCAACCAATGGTGAGCACCACACCATCCAGTGGATAACCATATAAAGATTCCACCAGACCGAGATACGCGAGGTTTCTGTCGAGTGAAGCTGTGGGGCGCTTACTGGTTTCCTGAATTGGATGCACCGGAAATTCCAAACAAATACCACCCGCCGCCACGATACCTTCCCGTACTCTCTTGGCTAACTCTACATGGTGTCGATTGCAGGGAGAGAGGTCAGAACCAGTCTGAGCGATCCCAATAATGGGTTTACCGGACTGAAGTTCTTCTCGCGTTAAACCATAGTTCAGGCAATGACCAAGATGCAGAGCCGTCATACCCGGGTCGTCACTGTTGTTAAACCATTGCTGAGAACGAAGCTTCATTGTGGATACCAGTCACTCAAAGGGATGACAGTCTGGCTTTGTTCTCCTAGCCCCTTAATGCCAAGGGTAACGACATCATTAATGTTCAAATACTGCGGTGGCTTCATACCTGCACCCACCCCCGGTGGTGTTCCGGTGCAGATAAGATCACCCGGCTCCAAACGAATAAATTCAGACAAATAGCTGACGATGGTGGCGATATCGAAAATCATGGTGTTGGTATTGCCCGTTTGTTTGCGCTCACCGTTTACGTCCAGCCACATCGAAAGCTCCCGAGCGTTACCCACTTCATCGCCAGTAACAATCATGGGACCTGTCGGGCAGAAATGGGGGAAACCCTTCCCTTTTGCCCATTGACCACTTCTTTCCAATTGCCAAGCACGTTCGGAAACGTCATTCACTAAGGTATAACCCAATACATGGTCCAGTGCGTTTTCTTTGCTGATATTCAGTGCGGTTTTGCCAATCACAACACCTAGCTCCACTTCCCAGTCCAGCTTGGTCATTTTCGGTGAATAGAGAATCGGGTCATTCGGAGCGCAAAACGTGCCGGAAGATTTATTAAACAGGACGGGTTCCGCCGGAATATCCATACCCGCTTCCGCTGCATGGTCGGAATAGTTTAGCCCTATGCAGTAAATGTTGTTTGGCTGGGTCATCGGAGTGCCGACTCTTGCTCCATCCATTGATACTTCAGGGAGTGCGGATAAATCTGCATTGGCTAATCGATGTTTAACTTCGCTCAGGGTGTTCGGCGTATAGTCATGAATAATAGAAGACACGTCACGTGCAATTCCTTTTTCATCCAAAGCACAGGGAACTTCTTGTCCTTTGTCTCCAATTCTTAGTAATTTCATTAACTCAGCGTCTCCTTATTTAGCTGTTCTCACAAAGGGAAATCTGGCTCCGAGATAGAAACTCACAAACCATCAGAAGGAGCCAAACTTCGCCCTTTTATCCTCATCGGCAAACTTTTGATTCACGTACATTCACAAATTCAATCTTAAACTCACCATCAAATGTTCACGTGAACATTATTACTAACAAAAATATCACCAGTCAAGAATTAATCGTTCATAAAATCAGCAAAACGAGAGCTTGCTGACCGATTGAGAAAAGTGCTAAGCAGGAAAAATAAAGGTGTGAGATGAATATTTAACAGACGATAAATGAGAAAGTGACCAGCCAAAAAACTTATTTTGTTAGCCAACTTTCCCCTTGATGATCTTGACCGTACTGATCTTGAGGGTTTCGGAGTGCGCAGGTTTCCAACGACAAACATCCACAGCCAATGCACCCACCAAGATCGTTCTGCAGTGCTTGCAAGCTTCGTATTTTTCGATCCAGCATCTCGTGCCAGACGCTTGCCATTTCTTCCCACTGCTTTTTGCTGGGAGCCTGATGCTTGGGTAAATGTTCTAGCGCCTGCGAAATGTCTTCTAAAGACAGCCCTACCTGCTGAGCTGCTTTAATCACTGCAATTCGACGAAGCACACTACGATGAAACCGCCGCTGATTACCGGGGTTACGCCAACTGGATATCAGCCCTTTCTGTTCATAAAAGTGAATCGCTGAGACTTTCACCCCAGCCCTTTTCGCCACTTCCCCGACTCCGATATCCATATTTCCCCTCCACTTTTTTTCAAAAAAGCGCTTTACCTCAACTTAACTTGAGGTTTTAGAGTAGCACGCAACAACTTCAAATTCACGGAGGAAAAACAATGAGAAATAAAACCCTTCCTTACTTGGCTGGTCGGTTTTTTGATGGCATTTCGTCAGGGCTTTTTATGATGGCACTGCCTTGGATTATTCTTTCAGAGCCTGATATGGGTACATTTGTGGCAATGACAGCGTTAGTCTGTACAACGACCTCATTCTTGGCGACCCCTTTCTTTTCAACACTGATTGATCGCCATTCTCGCAAGGCAATTCTGGTTATCATTCAAGCGACTCAGGCATCAACCGCGGCGCTGGTCAGTATCGCTTACAGTTTCGATTTAGGCTCACACTGGCTGTTGGCTGCGGCTCAGTTGATTTTTTGGGTATCCAGTAATCTGGCTTGGGTAACTAATAATGCTTTTACTCAGGAAAACTACGAGTCCCATGAGTATGCCTCTATCTCTGGCTATCAGGAGATCATACTTCAGGGCACCACGTTAGGGGCTGGCGCACTGGGTGTTATCTTGCTGGAAAGATGGGGAATGTGGGAGTTTTCGCTGTTCGCAGCCATCGCATCAGGCATCGCGACTGTCGCCTACTTTGCCACTCCTTACTTTAGAAAGCTGCGTAAAACTCAGAAGCGTTCTTTTACCGCTCAGCTAACAGAAAGTGTGTCTATATTCCGCGTCGCCCCCCGTTTTTACGCGTTTATTATGCTTTCTTGCCTGTCTTATCCAATCCTGACCTTCTTAGGAAAACTGGTTCCAATCTGGTTTGCAGAAGCTGGGATTTCAGGTGACTGGCTGGCGGCATACAACATCAGTTTTGGTTTGGGTTCTCTGTTTACAGGTTTTCTGGTCAGCCGTGTTTTAAGGCAGTTTTCACATCAAGCCATCATGCAGTATTCCATGTTTATCGTAGCTTCGATGCTGTTTGGTATGGGGCTGTACGACAGCCCTCTCTACTTGGTGCTGTTCACGCTAGGTTTTGGATTCTTTAATGCTCTGAATCGCATCGCGCGAACCAATTGGTTACACCACACAGTGGAAGTGTCGCAACGTGGTCGGGTCGATGGAGGGCTGGCGTTGTTTTCAACACTTGTTCAGTCGTTAAGTTACACCCTGATTGCGGTTCTGTCTCATTACGACATTACTCGGTGGGGTTTTGTGATTGCGGCAGTATTGGTTCTTGTCGCCGCTGTCTTGATGAATGTACTGAACAGCAACGACCAGTTTGACCAGCACCCTGTTCCACAAAGTTAAAAATCTGACGGGGTGCCCAAGCGCCCCGCTTTCCATTTATTTGCCAGATGTATCTAATTCTCTTGGCAACGTTTCTGGTTTGGCATAGCTTAGGCGTGATAACCGTTCTGCGGTGTGGTAGCTGTCTAATCCTGAAACAGCGACCAGGTCCAAAGTGCCCAAGTCGATATAGCCGTCTTGCATAACGGCTTGCCCTTCAACACGAATCTCTTGCACTTCACCTATCACTAACTCGGTTTGGTTAACGCTCATGGTAGTGTGCTCGCGCAAAACCATACCAATCTGCATCGGGCTTTCCTTTACATAAGGTGCTTTGATGACTTCACTCAGCTCTGGGGTCAGCCCCGCTTTTTCAAATTCAGATTCTTCTTTTCGATATCGAGCTGACGTCTGGTGAGCCTGCTGATAAACCTCGCGACACACGGAATTGATGGTGTAGTGACCCGTTTCTATTATGTTTTCGAGTGTATGGCGAGATACGCTATGAGGGCGAACGATCATACCAAGCAAAGGAGGGTTAGCACCAAGATGAAACACGGAGCTCACGATGGACAAATTGTGCTGACCATTGTTATCAATGGTGCCAATCAGGTTTGCGCTTTTGTAACCAGATAATGAATTGATAAAACGCGCTCGAAAGCGATCTTCCATCTCTCCTATATCTGACTTCGAATACCCTTTTTTTGCCATCTTTTGCCTCCAAGATGAAACACGTAAAGCAGCACTTGGGTATAAGCAAGTGCTGCTATTTCAGATTTGCCGCTCGTTACTTGTTACTAGCTACTTGGGGATAATGACCGAGTCGATTACGTGAATCACTCCATTGCTGGCTTTCACGTCTGTCATCAGCACTTTCGCGTTATCCACCATGACATTACCGTTCTGAGTATTAATGGCAATGTCCTGACCTTGTACGGTTGACGCACCTTTCAGGTTCACTACATCGGAAGCCATCACCTTGCCTGGTACCACATGGTAGGTTAACACCGCTACCAGCTTGTCTTTGTTCTCAGGTTTCAGCAGCATTTCTACTGTCCCTTCAGGCAATTTCGCGAACGCCTCATCGGTTGGGGCAAACACGGTAAATGGTCCATCGCCTTTGAGCGTATCAACTAGACCGCCAGCTTTTACCGCTGCGACCAGGGTGTTGAATGAACCGTTGCTTGCGGCAACGTCTACAATGTCTTTCTTTGCTCCATGGTGCCCAGCATTGACTGAAAAGGCAGCAATAACCAGCGAGATGGTGACTAACATTTTTTTGAACATAATCGTGTCCTATTTTCGATGGATGAAGTGACCAGAAAGTGTCTGGTTTTTGCCTTTACGCTGCCCATCTTCAATAAGATCATTGAAAAAGAATTCTCTGAACATCGATTCCATTCTTGATGAACCGAATGCGCTTAACGCTCGTAGTAGGGCAAAAAGGAGAATTTTATGAAGATGCCAATCAGCAAATTAGAGAAGTACTTTTCAGTCGACAAACTTGTTGTTCATTCACTGGATATGTCGTTATATCAACTGTCCGCAGTTATTGACGGAGAGGAGTGGTTCATTACCGAAGAAGACGGGCAACTTATCAGAGCCTGGTCGGTTGTCGACATTCAAAGGCGCTACCGCAACGTTGAGGCAAAAGAGAAAGTGCTCAGACAAGAAAGTGCCTACGATGAAATGGTTGGATGTCCAGACAAGGTAACGTCAAATATGTTCGAGGTCCCGATTGGAGACAACAAGCTCTACTAGTTTGCATTCCTTTGGGCAAAACATCACATTCTGACAGTGCTCGAAACTGAGCCTGACTTTTCTCACTTAGCTTTGACATGCGGTTTGCGTCATTCGGCACAATTTTGGCGCACACTCACCAATCAGGAAAGGCTATGGAGTTTACTCAACAGGATCGTGAAGCGCTGTATCAGGTCTGGATGTCTCAGAAGGCTAAAATGCGCATGACTCAAATGGAAATCACCAAAAGGCTTGGCATCAGCCAGATAGAGTTCTCAGAATTACTGCGGGGCAGCGCAAAGCTCGAACCTGCATTTGTGGAAAAGTTCTGCGCCCATCTTCATGTCGACGCAAAAGCGATCATCCCATCATTAAAAGAAATCAGTGCGACTGAAGGTCACGTCGTATACCTGCAAAGCCGAATTACCGTAGACGGCGAGATCAAACGAACCTACGTCGACGGCAACCAAGTGATCGTCGAATACGCTCACACTCTGAATGATTAAATCTCCCGCTCTGAAACATTCCCTTGGTCAGCAAGGGATTAAACCTCTGCTCTTCTCTTCAAAAAAACAAAACGAACAAAAATCACCCACAAAATGAGCTAAAACATAAATATTTTCAATTTTTGATCATGGATTTATCAGTTAGTTGATTTCGCTTCCGTTTCTTCTAACAAAATTAGAGTAAAAACACTATTTCCATAATCAATGATAAAGAGTATCTATGCTCAGTTACCTACTACCTATTGTTACAAGCCTAGGGGCAGTTCAGCCATTTACATCGCTAATGGATTTAGACACAACACTGGCGAATACCTCCTCCATTTCAGAACAGGTTTACTACCTTTTCAACCGGGAAAAATCCACTTATGTACGCTGCTGGTATCGTACTAGCCACGCGATTGAAGAGGTCGGAACGGATTGGGAATGGGCTTTAAATGAAAATGGCGACCACCTAAAACTTGACGGTTACTGGTGGTCGGCTGTTCAGCATAAAAATATGTTCTACACCGACACCCCACAATCCTATATTCAGGAACGTTGCGAGCAAACTTTGGGAGTGACTCACGATAACGCAGACATCACTTTTTATGCCGCAGACAACCAACTGTCGTACAACCACACCATCTGGTCGAACGATTATGTTATGCAGGCAAATGCTCTAAATAAAGTGGTAGTGCTTGGTGACAGCTTGTCCGACACAGGCAACATTTTTAACGCCTCTCAATGGCAGTTCCCAAATCCTCATTCCTGGTTTATGGGTCACTTTTCCAATGGATTTATCTGGGCAGAATATTTGGCAAAGGCGAAAAATCTGCCAGTCTACAACTGGTCAGTCGGCGGGGCGGCGGGCTCCAATCAATATCTGTTGCTGACAGGGGTGAATGAACAGGTGACTTCTTTCCTGACTTACATGGAAGAAGCCAAAAACTACAGAATTGAAAATACCCTGTTTACTTTGGAATTCGGTTTAAACGACTTTATGAATTACGGTCGAGAAGTCACCGACGTTAAAGCGGACTTCAGTCGCGCTATGGTTCGGTTGACCGATGCGGGAGCAAAACACCTTGTTCTACTCACTCTTCCTGATGCCACCAAAGCTCCGCAGTTCAAATACAGTACTGAGGATGAAATAGCGGTGATTCGCAAGAAGGTTATAGAATTCAATGCCTTTATCGAAGAGCAGGCGGCAGCTTACAAGAGCAAAGGAATTAACATCACCCTGCTCGATGGCTACAGCTTGTTTGAGGATCTCACGTCAAACCCTGAGAAGCATGGGTTTGTGAATACCACAGAACCTTGTCTGAACCTAAACCGAAGCGCAGCTCAAGACTATCTTTACAGTCACGACATCACAAACCAATGCGCCGAGATTGGATCTGATAACTATGTATTTTGGGACGTAACCCATCCAACAACCGCGGTACACAAATATCTGGCGGAAAAAGTGCTCGAAGCTGAAAAAACGGCGCTTTAATTGCTAGGGTCTATTGAAGCGGGTTTACGCCCGCTCCTTAAATTGTTCCTGAAACCAGTCGACACAATACTTCACCAAGTGCTTGTCGCGGCTGTGTGGCGATACCCTGAGGTAGTAACTGTAACCTTCAAATGAAGGCAGATCCTGTCTTTGCGTTAACCAATTCTGTTTTCGTGCCATCTCACTGAGCACATCACTCACCAACGCCACTCCCTGCCCCGCAAGGGCCGCCTGCAGTACATACTGTTCCTGATTGAACTTGCGTATGACAATTTCTTGATCAGAAAAATGCGTCTGCCAGGGCACGTTAGGAATAAAAGACTCGTCTTCCCACTCGGTCACAAACAGAGTATTGGGTAACATTTCTGACTTAGCGGTGGCATAACACCCTAACCGCTCTGTACCCAGAAGAACCTCTCCATCTTCAATGGTTCCCGGTAATCCGTAGCGAACCGCAATATCAACACGACGCTCATGATTGAAATCCACCAGCCTGTCACTGGCACAAATTTCCACCTCCAAATCCGGACGTTTTGCATTTAACGTCGGTAACCTTGGTGCCAGCCATAAAGCCGCAAAAGACGTGCAGCAAGAAATACTCACCCTATTTGCAGGCTGCTGAATGTCCAGCAGGGTTTCCTCAAGCTGTGCAAATACGTTTCGAGTGGTCGTCGCGAGTTTCTTTCCCTCTTGGGTAAGTGCGACTGACCGGATTTTCCGCTCAAACAGCTCGACGCCAAGGTGCGACTCCAGATTTTTGATCTGATGGGAAACCGCCGTCGGCGTGACATTCAATATGGAAGCGGCATGTTTAAAACTGCCATATTCCGCGGCGATGGCAAAAGTACGCAGATAATTGAGCGGAGGAAGTGACTTCATCTCAAACCTTATGATCAAGTTTTATTCATCTATAAGGTGCTTTTTCTCGTTTGTCAAAATTCAGTCGTAAAAGCAAAAATGATCTCACGAATTAAGGGTCACAATACAGAGGATGCGTTATGATCACTTTGCTACAAATCGATGCCAGCCCAAGGCAGTTTTCTCCTGAGCCACAGCCTCACCAGTCGGTTTCGCGCCGGATAGCCCATCACTTTGTGTCTGAGATAGAAAAGAACACAAAGATTAACAATCTGATAGTTAGAGATTTAGCTGTCAATCCACCTCCTTTTATCGATATTGGCTGGATATCGGAAAGTTTTTCCGATGAGAAGAAGAGCGACCAAACATCCTCCCTTGCTATATCCGACGAATTAATCGAAGAGGTTGAAGCTGCCGACATCATTGTTATCTCTTCCCCGATGTACAATTACGGTATGCCAGCGGTCTTGAAAGCGTGGTTTGATCAAATCATTAGGGTAAATAAAACTTTTTCATTCGATAGCAAAAAAGAACCGCCCATCGAACCTATTTTGTCGGGCAAGATTGTTATCTTGTGTACTTCTAGTGGTGAATACAGTTTTGGGAAAGGTGAAAGCCAGGCACATAAGAATCATCTGAGTGCCCATATCGAACAGCTGAGCCCCTACTTAGGAGCCGATCACTTTCATGAAATCGCAAGTGAATATCAGGAGTTCAAAGATGAAAGGCACGCTCAGTCTCTGGAAAATGCGATAAACAAAGCGAAAGCACTGGCACATCAATACGCCAAGTAAAACAAGAAAGCCCCAGTTACAAAGACTGGGGCTTGATGATGCTTCTAAAAAGTTCTGCGCGGTGCGACAGTGCTTTACTGAGGCTTCTTAGCCAACACTTCATCAATGTCTGACGCGGAATGACGCTCTGGGACTTGCTCCCACTCTTCTCCCCAGGAACGGTTCACTGTGCGGCCACGCTGTACCGCCGGGCGAGCTTCAATTTCTTTCGCCCAACGCTGCAGGTTTTTGTAACTGCTGACGTCCAAAAATTCAGCCGCATCATACAAGCTGCCTAACACAAGGTTACCGTACCAAGGCCAGGTTGCGATGTCTGCAATGCTGTACTCGTCTCCACCCAGGAATCGGCTTTCTGCCAGTCGCTTATCCAGCACATCTAGCTGGCGTTTGGCTTCCATTGTGAATCGGTTGATTGGGTATTCAAACTTCTCTGGTGCATAAGAATAGAAATGCCCGAATCCACCGCCCAAATACGGGGCAGAACCCTGTAGCCAGAATAACCAGTTAAGAGTCACTGCTCTGCCCTGCGCATCTTGCGGGATCAGTTGACCAAATTTTTCTGCCAGATAAAGCAGGATGTTTCCTGATTCGAACACGTTCACAGGCTCTTCACCAGAACGGTCGACCAGAGCCGGGATTTTAGAGTTCGGGTTAACACCAACAAATCCAGAACCAAACTGGTCGCCATCACCAATTTTGATGATGTGCGCATCGTATTCTGCTTCGGTAACCCCTAAAGCCAGTAATTCTTCCAGCATGATTGTGGCTTTCTGACCATTAGGCGTCCCCATTGAATACAGCTGTAACGGGTGCTCACCAACTGGCAGCTCTTGTTCATGTCTTGCACCGGAATCTGGTCGGTTGATGCTTGCCCACTGACCGCCGTTTTCGGCATCCATAGTCCAGACTTTAGGTGGTGTGTATTCGTTTGCCATTGTTATTCCTTATCAGTATTTCTGTATGTCTACATAGTTACTATCTGGTCATTATTCTGAGTTAAAACCCCTGAATCAACTTTTTATTAGAACGATCGGTTATTTATAAGATACTGTCAGTAATAATAAAAATATAAGCCAGCAATCTTGTAGGCTGAATTTATACGATGGTCCATATATCCCAGATCCATAAAAGCAATGAAAAAATGGGTACTAAAAACACCATCTCATTGAAATCTTGGATCTATTGGAGAAGTCGAAACACCGATCCGAAAAATCATCCTAGTGGTTCGAGCGGGTGAGAAGTTTCACTAAATTGTAGACCCAAGTTAAAGGAAGTTCCTTTGGGCATTTTGAAAATAAATCGAATCCAGCGACATTGCACCACTGGATTCGCAAAAGATTAGGCGAAGTGTTGAGCAATTCTTTCTGCCGCTTGGTCGACGTATTCCGCCACATCATAAAGCCCGATATGGTTAGAGCCATGGATAACGACCAACTCAGCGCCACCTCCTGTAGCCGCCAGCATTTGCTCGCTTTCGTACGCTGAATCGGCTTCTGAACCCACAATCATCAGAAGTGGTGTTGGCGCAAGCCTTTCTGCGATATCGAGCGCAGAGAAATTCACCAGGCTGGCAAATGACCAAGGGAGAAACTTGCTCTCATATTGACCTTTTTGCCCGCGAGGGGTCATGTAGTACTCATAAAACTCACGAAAGAGCCTTGGCATATCCGAACTGACATTTTCAGGGGCATGAGGGAGGTAAGAAACGTAACCCGTATGCAGATACGTTTCACGTGCCAGATTCCCAATCTTAAGCACATCCAGCACACCGTCTCGACCCATAACCGAGTGGTAAAAGCCTCGGTGATCAAAATAAGCACTCACGGTTGCCACCGCTTTGATTCTGCGATCGGTCGCAGCGCAAAAACTCAAATATCCTCCACCAGAGCAGACCCCCAGTCCGTAGATATTATCGCTCTGAACCTGATCGTGCAGGCTCAGAAAAGTGACCGCATTCGAGATATCTTCTGACTTGATATAAGGGTTTTCGTGGAATCTTGGTTCACCTTCACTGGCTCCAAAACTTGCGTGATCGAATGTAAGTGCCACAAACCCTTTTGAAGCCAGTCTGGTTGCGTAGTGGTCAACCGTTTGTTCTTTCACACCTGCTTGAGGTGCTGCAATCACAATCGCCGGAAAGTCGCTTGCCTCATTGGAAGGAATAAATAAGTGAGCCGCAATTCGGTTGCCATTGCTAAAAAAGTGAGTTTCTTTCTTGGTGTACGTCATCATTATCTGCCTTTTATAGATTGAGTGTTTGGCTTGTAAGCCAATGACTACATCTTAAAAACAGATTGATTTATGATATATACATCAACATAAAACCTACTGTTACCAAATGAACAACAATATATCTCTTCTTGATGTAAAGGCGTTCGTCGCCGTGGTTACCGAAGGCAGCTTTACGAAAGCGGCGGAAGAACTGGGATCGTCTAAAGCACATGTTTCACGGCAGCTGAGTCAGCTTGAAAAAGCGTTGGGTGTTCAACTGCTTATTCGGACAACCCGTACCCTTAAGCTGACTGAGCCCGGTGAGCGTTTTTATTCCACCAGCCAGAGCGCTTTGGCAGAGATTGATAAAGCCGCCTCGGATGCAGTGGAAATGAACACCTCTGTGTCGGGGAAAATTCGCATCAACAGTCTTGGGGGCGCTTTTGGGGAAGAGTACCTTTCTCAGGCCATTGCTGAGTTTTCTGCCGCTTACCCGGACATTTATATCGGTGTTTCTTTTGATAGCAAACAGGTCAGCCTAATGGATGACCCATTCGATCTGATCATCCGTTCAGGAGAACTTCCCGACTCTCGAATGGTGTCCAGACACTTGATGGACATGGAAATTGGTCTGTTTTGCTCACCAGCTTATCTGAAAGGTGCAGCGCCAATCCTCCACCCCAGAGATCTGAAGTCCCATAAGTGTTTAACCGGTACAGTTGATAAATGGTCTCTGGTCAATGCCAGCGAAGAAGTATTCTCTCTTCACATTGAACCTGCTGCCCGCTGTGCAAACAGCCGGGTGCTGTTGAATTACGCGGTAAATGGCATGGGAATATGCCGGCTGCCGAGTTTATACACCTTGGAATACCTGAAAAATGGGCAACTGGTCAGGGCGATAGAAGGCTGGCACATCCCGCCTATTCCAATCCATCTTCTGTACACCAAAAACCGCTACCAACCCGAAAGACTGCGATGTTTTATCCAGTTTCTATGTGAGTGGTTCAGAAAACTCGGCAAATAAAAAAGCCATGGAGACCGAAAAGACTCCATGGCTTCTGACTGATTAAAGCAGAGCGCTACTTAGTACACATCACGTACGTAACGTTTCTGTTTCTTAAGCTGATTCACATAAGCTTCCGCTTCTTCTTTCGACTTGTTACCGTGAACTTCAATCACCTCATGAAGGGCTTTATCCACGTCTTTCGCCATGTAGTAGGCATCACCACAAACGAAGAAGTAACCGCCGCGCTCCAGCCATGCAAACAACTCTGCACCACCTTCACGCATCTTATCCTGTACATAGACTTTTTCTGCCTGATCGCGTGAGAAAGCTAAGTCTAACTTGGTAAGCACTCCCTTACTTTGCAGCGCTTCCAGCTCTTCCTGGTAGATGAAATCGGTTGAGCTGTTTCTGTCGCCGAAGATCAGCCAGTTGTCACCCGGAGACGCCTGAACTTCGCGCTCTTCCAGGAAAGAACGGAAAGGAGCAATACCCGTACCCGGACCAACCATGATCATTGGTGCTTTGTCATCCTCTGGAACCGCGAAGTTCTTGTTCGGAGCAAAGTAGCACGGCACGACGTCGCCTTCCTCAACCAAATCCGCCAGCCAGGTAGAGCACGTACCGTTGTATGCACGATCACCGTTTTGGTAACGCACGCTGCCAATGGTCAGGTGCACTTCGTCTTCATGCTTGTTCAGGCTGGAAGAAATCGAGTAAGCACGCGGCGCGATAGGCTTAAGCAGAGACAGGATCTCTGCCAGAGACAGAGTCACACTTGGGTACTGACGAAGCAGATCCAAGATGTCTTTGCCCCACAGGAAGTCGTTCAGATCTTTGCTGTCTTCGTTGCCAATAAGCGTGATCAGTTTATGGTCACTGGCACTTTCCGCCAGAGCCTTCACAAATTCTTTAGAAGGAGTACGAATATCCAGATGACGTGTAAAAATCTCACGCAGACTGAAGTTTTCGCCATTCCAGGACGGTTTTTCATCACCCGAGAACTTAAAGTGTTCAAGGAACGCTTGTACCAGCTCAGGCTGGTTTTGAGGGATTACATTGAGCGCGTCACCAGCTTTATAGAACTCACCGCTGCCTTCCAGAGAAATCTCGTAGTGAACGATTTCTTTACTGGAGCCTTCTTTGTTTAGCACACGCTTGTTTTTCAACGTTGCCTGAAGTGGGTTCTTACGGCTGTACTTCGACTTAGCCTTTGGGGCAGAGCCTCCCTGAGGGGCACCTGCTTCGCCATCATCACCTTTGTCAGCGATGCCCGGCAGTGTGGCAATCATCCACTCTTCCGCTGGCTGTTCAAAGTCGATATCACAATCTACACGTGCAGTGACTCGGGTCGCGCCTAGCTCTTCTAAGCGTTCATCCCAGAGTTTACCCGCCAGACAGAATTCATCGTAGCTGGTGTCGCCAAGCGCGAGTACTGAGAAGAAGGTGCCATCGAGTTTCGGCGCATGTTCATCAGACATGGTCTGCCAGAGTGACTCTGCGTTGTCTGGCATTTCACCTTCACCATAAGTACTGGTGACAATAAGGATGCGGGAGGACTTGACGAAGATTTGCGGATCCACATCGTCCATATCGTAAACCGTCGCTGTCATGCCGTATTCTTTGGCTTTTTCAGCAGTATCGTAGGCAACAGCTTCCGCGTTACCTGTTTGAGAACCATAAAGAACGGTCAGCGCTTTCACTTGTGGTTTGGATTCCGCGTGTACTACGGATTCTTCTTTCACCAACAGGCGAGAATGCAGACCAGAGAAGAAGCCCGCCAACCAGGTCTTCTGATCGTCGTTAAACGGAATGTCTTGAGGCAAATAAGGTACTTTCATTTTTCTTCCTACTATGAAATCTAGCCTTCCCTAGGCTGTTTGGGCTTCTAATTGTTCTTGAGTTTTTTGTTGTTCGATGTCGTCTCGAATCACGTCTGCAAATACGTGGCAGTACAAAGTTGCCATACGTAAAGAAACAGATTCGATGTCTTTCATCTGCTCACTAATGTCTTGCTCACGTGCCAAGATCCAAACAGTGGTTCCTCTCGAATGGGTATCCCATACGTCGCGGCGAGCGAGAGACGTTTTGTAATCCTGTACGCGTTTTGCAGCGAGCAACACCGCAAGTTCTTCATCGCGATAGTTCGAAATCGCTTCTTTCACATCCTTGAGAAGCATATCCAGCAATTTCTTATCACGAAGTTCGAACAAGCGCTTAACGGCACGAGATTGTTCAACGTCACCTTCATATTGACCTTTCACAAGTTGGTGAGCGCGATGCAGCACACCACTTTGTGTCAACAGGTTGCAAATCAGGGGTGTATCCATGTCACCGTATTGAGGGCTAAAGCCTCTCGATAACGGTTGATTGTCTTCATAAGCAAAGTGAACTTCTTCGATTAAGCGGTTCGCTTCGCCCTGAATCAACTCTTCCAGCATCTTCTTACGCGGGTGCGTAGAAAGAATACTGTCTGGGTGCTGGCTTTGAGTGAGCGCCAGTGGCAGTACCAAAGTAAACAAGGTACGGCTGGTTGCCCAATCTGCCAGAATCGCTTTTGCAGTTTCTGACTGAGTAAACTTAACGTGTTGCTCTAAGTGCCATTTCAGCGCTTCTTCATAGCCCTCATTATGTTCAATCAGAGGCAGAGCAAGTACGGAGTCTTTACTGCAACGGTTCGCAAACGCGCCATCCACGTCGTATTGATAAGCAACACCACCAGACATACCGTTACCAAAACCTTTGCCGTAGCTGCCAAGGTTAATTACAGAGCCGTTGGTCATGTATTCGCAACAGAAATCACCCACGCCTTCAACAACCGCGACGGCACCGGAGTTACGCACAGCGAATCGGTCGCCCGCTTCACCCTGAATAAATGCCTGACCACCCGTTGCGCCGAACAGGGCAAAGTTACCAATCAGAACATTGTTGCCTGCTGAAAGCTGTTTGCTTCCTGGTGTACGCACGACAATGTGACCACCACTGGAGCCTTTACCGACGCCATCGTTACAGGTACCCACATGCTCCATCACGAGACCGGAGTTGTTGAATGCACCGTAACTCTGACCCGCGCTACCGTGAGTGCGAACCACGACAGACTCGGCATCAAGGAAGCGTCGCCCGTTACCAGCCGTGAATACAGCCGGGTGATTCTCGCCCACATTCTGGTAGTTAAGAGCGCGTTCAATGTCGATGGATAGCTGACCACCCGTCGACTTGTTACGGTTGTTGAGTTTCGTGCCAGACAGTTCGATATTCAGAAGTTCTGAATCGAAGTAGTCGCCCAGCAGTTTTTCGATGTAAGCATCATCAGGTGTGAAGTCCGCTTCCAGATACACAGGGTGCGCCACTCGGACATGTTCTACTTCGTGAAGCAGACCTGTTACGTCTAAGCGACCAACAATGCTGTGGTGATTGGCAAGATGAAGCAGTTCAGTTTTACCGCGGATTTCGCGCAGGCTCTGGAAACCAAGGCTTGCCAGAATTTCACGCACTTCATGCGCAACGTTCTGGAAGTACTGCGCAAGCGCACGAGGATCACCTTGGTAAAGCTCTGGGTTCGTCGTAAGACCAGCAGGACACTTGATATTACAGTTCTTCGCCATCACACATTTCAGCATCATCAACGCGGTTGTACCGAACTCGAATGAGTCCCCGCCCATGATGGCTGATTTGATCACGTCCATACCCGTTTGGTGGGCGTTGGAGCAGCGAAGCGTGACTTTATCGCGCAAGCCGTTTTCACTTAGTGACTGATGAACTTCAGCAATACCAATTTCCGCGGCGCGACCGGTGTTTTTCAAACTGGTCACCGCAGCGGCACCTGTACCACCAGTATTACCCGCAACGTTAATCACGTCGGCACCCGCTTTGGCTACACCAACAGCGATGGTGCCAATGCCTTCAGAAGACACCAGTTTAACGATGACTCGAACACGAGCGGCTTTCGCATCGTGGATCAACTGACCCAAATCCTCGATGGAGTAGGTATCGTGGTGTGGCGGTGGGCTCACAAGCTCGACGCCCGGTGTACCACCACGCGCAGCGGCGATTTCCACGGTTACTTTTGGAGAAGGTAACTGGCCCCCCTCACCTGGCTTCGCACCCTGAGCGATCTTAATTTCGATCTCTTCAAGCTGCGGATCCGCTAAGTAGCCAACCCAAACACCAAATCGGCCAGAAGCAAACTGCTTGATCTTGCTCGACTTGATGCTGTTAAAACGTGTTGAATGTTCACCACCCTCACCGGAGTTACTCATGGCACCGGCGATGTTTGTTCCTTGTGCTACAGCAATGTGAGCGTTGGAGTTCAACGCACCGTGACTCATCGCACCAGAGGCAAAGGTCGGAGTAATAACATGAGCAGGCTCGACTTCATCAAGTGAAATCGGAGCATTGGCTTTTTTGATGCTTGCCAGGAACTGAGCATACTTCTCGGTCAGCACCACATCGACTTTGTCGGCATGCAATGACAGTTGCTCGACATTCTCGCCCCAGCCATTTTGCAGCGCTTCTGCGAGTAGCGCAGTACGCTCTGTGTTATCAAGCGCGATGGTAAACGCACGATCCGTTTGGGACTGGCTCTCTATCGTAATGCCGCCCCACAGATAGTTGACGTTGCCGTCCAGGTGGAAGCGATCAAGTAAGTGTGCAAATTCTTCTACCGTGCTCGCCGCTGAGAAGTCTAATGGCAATAGCAGGATGTCACGCAGAGCCGCAGGGCGTTCTTCACGTTCGCTGTAAAGGTTGTCGATGAACGAACGATACGAAGGCGTGACTTCAAATTCATCAATTTGCTCTGGTGTACGCTTTTCATAGCCTTTGTCTTTATAGGCGATGTCTTCGCTAGCGAACTGGTTGGTTTTATCCATCGCCAGTTCAGCCTGATCCGCGTATGTCACCGGTTCTTGAGTCATATTGATGTACTCACGAACCGCGGTATTACCGAAGCTGTGACCCGCACCATCCTGACGTTCTTTAAACAAACCAAGCAGTGGGATCTGATTTTCTTCGTTAATCGCCAGTGCTTTGAAGTGCCACTTCGCTGAGCTCCATGCCAAATCATCAAAACGAGCACCACCGACTGGCGAGCTGATGTTCGGGAAGTAGTCTTTCAGACAATCTGAATCGGAGTCTAGGAAGTTGGATTCAAAGAATTCACCGCCGATGTAGCTCTCTGCAGTACAGAGACCAAATTTACCCATGGTCTTCATGAGTGACTTTTCAACGGCTTTCTGGAAGTTCTTCAACCCGGCTTCAACCGTCTGGTTGTTGGATAAGGTTTGCGCTCTGTAGAAAACAGAAATTGGGCACACTGCCGACGCACCAAAACCAAGTAAACAGGCAATATCGTGGCTACTTGCAGCCTGACCCGTCAGGTAAACGATACTGGTGTTAAAACGTAAGCCTTGCTTGATCAGTCTTTGGTTGGCAGCCGCCACCATAAGAATCGCAGGTAATGCGGCTTTGTCTTTTCCGATGTTTTTGTCGGTCAGAAGCACGATACCACAGCGACGACGCGCCGCTTCTTCAATCTCATCACAAAGCGCGACAATGGCTTCTTCCACACGCTTAGCGTTGTCTTCACGGCTGTTAAGCGTCGGGCTATAAAGCGCGTCGAAGGTTGCGACTTCAATGCGATCCTGATTTAGAATCTGTTCCAGTTGCTGAGGTTGCAAAACTGGCGATTGCAAAACAAGCTGAACCGTATCTTGCGGGCTGAACCCCGGCTTGGCACCCAGAGCAACACGCAGGGTCATACCATCGGATTCACGCAAGGAATCAAGTGGTGGGTTGGTTACCTGAGCAAAACGTTGGCTGAAGTACTTGGACATGCCGCCTTCTTCGTCGGTCAGCACGTTTGGTGCCAGACCAAAACCCATCGCAGAGATTTTTTCTGCGCCGTTTTCGATCATTGGGTCGAGGAAAAATTTGAAACTTTCCTGGTTCAGTGAGTACGCCACATGACGGCTGTAGGTACTAAAATTGGTGTTTTCCTGAATCGATGAAACATCAACTGAGTCGATATCACCCAACGTCATTTTTGCAGACGCGAGCAACGCAGAGTAGTTGCGCTCTTTTGCCAGTGTTTCAAGAATTTCTTTGGTCTCGTAACTCTTACCAGTGGAATGATCGAAGTAAATCATGCCACCAGCCTGGATACGACCGTAACGCACAACATCTTCTGGAGGGAAATCGATCTGACCGGATTCACTCATTACCGCTAGGTAGCGATCTGTTTCGACACTACGTAATGGGCGCAGACCCAAGCGGTCCAGACGCGCACCCACTTTTTCACCATCAGAGAAAATAAGGGCTGCAGGACCATCGTTTTTCTCTTCTGACAGGCTGAAATACTCCAGCATGTCACGGACTTCCTGAGAGATGGATTCGTCGTTTTCCCATGCAGGAGGCATCATCGCCAACACCGCTGTTACGATGTCCATGCGATCTTCAATTACACGGCGAGCAAGAGTTTGGTCCAGACGCGCGGAATCCGACTGTCCTTTCGGGAAAATGACTTTTTTGTGCTGTTGACGCGCGATCGCGTCTTCACTTAGACGGTTTTTCTTATCCGTATTCAATTCACCATTGTGCGCCATACGACGAAATGGCTGAGCCATCATCGTTGCTGGAGCGGTGTTGGTGGAGAAACGGGTATGAAAAAACAGGGTAGTAACGTGGTGCTCTGGGTGCGTTAGATCCGCAAAATACGGCACCACCTCGCCTGAATTTAAACGACCTTTGTAAACCTGAGTACGAGAACTCATTGAAAGCGGGTAGAACCCTTCCAGTTCAGGCGCAGTAAAACCAACAGATTCAAGTTCAGACAACGCTGCATTAATCTGGTCTTCGAAAGCTTGGGCGTCAGGCTGGCTGTCGCCTCTTAGAAAAACCACCTGTTGAATCGTTTGCTGTACTTTTTGCGAGGCATTATTCACTGCCTCTGGGTTGACCGGCACTTCGCGCCACAATTCAACCTTTAAAGAATACTTGTATAGTGTTTCCAGAATGAGTGTTTTCGCGTTCTCAAACTGGGTAGAGTCGAAAGGAAAAAAGAAGTTCGCGACGCCAAACTCCCCTTTTTCAAGGGTTGGCTCGTTTAACAGAAAACGGTAAAAGTTGACAGACAGGTCAATATTGACACCAGCGCCATCACCAATACCTTCGGCATTCATACCACCTCGATGGGGTATGGTACACAAAGCTTCGTGAGCTAGGGCAAGGAGTTGGTGAGTCTGCTCACCGGTTTTATCCGTGATAAAACCCACCCCACAGCTTGAGTGTTCATGCTCGCGATCATACAGCGAGCGAGATTCCTGATTCATTCGATCATTTCCTTGATTGCTTGCAGCTAAATACTCTGCAGGTCCTTTGGCATGTAATGTATGGAACGCCGTCTTTCGAAATTATTGCCAGATAAATGTTGGGTCAGTATTTGTAGAAATTTTCAGCTGTGTTTTTGCTTACTTATGTAGGTTTACTACAACATATAAACCGTGCTTCACATCAAAACTCTACAAAGTACTGCATAAATCAGCATGAAAGTTTATTCGTTCCAGAGTGCCGCAGCCTTTGTCCAGTGCAATGTGAGTTAACCATCCTGTTTAACTCACACAAATAGAAATGATAATAATTATCATGCGTAGTGCAGTATGGCAAGTTTTCTGTGATTGAGATCGCTAAAAAAATCTTAACCAAATAACGTGCTTTTAGATGAATGAGTATGCGTTTCCCTTGAATTTATGGCATTTTTTCGTAAGTTATCTTTCATCATAGAAGCATTCCCTTTTTGTTGGTTATTGCTAAAATCCCGTTAATTTTTTACATCAGACAAGAAAATCATGAATAAAAGTTTTGTCACTAATGTATTAGCTCTTGCCTTGTTGGCAGCGGGCTACTTTCTAGAAAATCAAATCGCGTTGTATGCAGGTATGTTTGCTTTTTCAGGCGCTATTACTAACTGGCTTGCCGTTCATATGTTGTTTGAAAAGGTCCCTGGGCTCTATGGTTCTGGTGTCATTCCAGCGAGATTTGAGGAGTTTAAATCTGCAATCAAACATTTGATGATGGCGGAGTTTTTCACTAACGAGAACATTGACCGTTTTCTAAGCAAAGAAATGTCTGGTGGACAGGCACTGGAACTTCAGCCCGTTATCGAGTCCATCGATTTTGAACCAACCTTTGATTCCCTTGTTGAGGTCATCGCAAACTCGCAGTTTGGTGGCATGTTGGCTATGTTTGGAGGCACGGATGCGCTGCAACCTTTGAAGCAGCCGTTTGTCGAGAAGATGAAACAGTCCGTTGTGCAAATAAGCCAAAGCGACGCTGTTAAGCAAGCTCTAAAGGCTGAGATAGAAAAACCGGGCATGATGGATGAAATTCAACAAAACATTGAAAACATCATCGATCAACGCTTAAACGAGCTGACACCTCAGTTGGTCAAGACAATGGTGCAGGAAATGATTAAGCAGCATTTAGGCTGGTTGGTAGTATGGGGCGGTGTTTTTGGCGGTCTGATTGGCGTCGCATCCGCCTTTCTTACCCTATAAAAAGCAAAAACCCAAGCTGGCTCGCTTGGGTTTGTCTCTTTGTTCCGCATTACAGCTTAGTCTGTATTACAGCATAGTAATTAGGTCTGGATTGACACCAAATCCAGACTTGTGTTCTTCAATCACCACTTCACTGCGCGTCTGAATCACACCAGGCAAGGTTCCCAGTTTTGTCGACATAAAGTCCTGATAGGCTTTCATGTCTTTTACCCGAACTTTTATCATGGTGTCAAAATCTCCCGACAGGGAGTAGCACTCTTCAATTTCAGGCATTAATTCAACGGCTTTGGCAAACTTTTCAAATATCGAAAAGCTCGTCTGATCTAAACGTATGTGTATGAAAACCTGCACATCCAGCCCGAGACGCTCCGGGCAAAGTTCAGCGTGGTAGCCTTTAACGTATCCTTCCTTTTCCAACCGTTTCACTCTGTCTGAACAAGGTGATGTCGTCAGATGCACTTGCTTCGCAAGCTCTACCATAGAGATGCGCCCTTTCAGGTGTAGGATACGAAGTATTTCCAAATCAATTTTATCCAACGATGAATGCGGCATAACAACTCTCTATCAATAATTACAATCCATTAACAGCAAGTATCACTGAGAATTTAATGGTATCCAAGGGGATTTCACTTTGTGATACCAAAATCACCATACGGTATCACTTTTTGACGTTTTTATTACTAGAGCGTGACTAGGAGAGTGAGAGCGTTTTATCGAAGGGCAGATAAAAAAAGAGCCAACCGCAATAAGTGCGATTGGCTGATAGATAGTGTGAACAAATAATATTCACTAACAACGTCAGTTGGCTAGGTGACCCTCGGCTTTAAAAGGGTCACGTATATAAAAGCAAAAGTGATGCCAACTTTTTTCAGCGAAAATACGCCTGATTTTGTATAAAAAGCTGTCAAATATGCAATTCTGTACGAATCCTAATTGCAAAATGCAAAAACCAGATTGCATAGTGAGAAAATCTTGCACTATTGATAAGGTTATTTTTATGAAACGTGCAAATAGATAAAAACGGCCAGCGTTCGGTTAAGAGGCTGAATTAGTTTTGAAATCTTTGGCAACTTAAACGTTTTATAAATTACATCGAAATCGAAGATAAACGTGATAACACTCTCAAAGTTAACTTCGTTATTAAGGAAATACTGAATTTCATAGCCAGAGTTGCATGGTCACTATGGTTCATATTGATACAACAGATTACAATCGGCGAATTCTTGAATTAAGATCACATTAGTCATTTCGAATGAGCCTTACGACGACCCGTTTTTTTACCTATCTGTCTGCCATGATCTGCTCAGCTGGATCGGTAGAGACCGTTGTAGCGCAAGAAACCATTAATGTCGGTTTGCGTTGGGTTCATCAATTTCAATTTGCTGGTTATTACGCGGCTATAGATCAGGGCTATTACGCGGAAAAAGGCTTTCACGTCAATCTTGTTCAGGGCTCTCCAAATCACGACGTGAGTGATGAAGTTCTCGCGGGTACGCTGGACTTTGGAATAGCGAATGGCGAGCTGGTACTGCAGCGTCTTCGTGGAGAGCCTCTTGTCGCGATTGCTGCGACCTTTCAGTACTCCCCTTCTGTGCTGGTTTCTTTGTCATCATCAGGTATTCGAAGCCCGAAAGATCTTGAAGGCAAAACCATCATGACCGTCAGTGGTGAGATGTATCCGTCATACCTTTCCATGCTCTCAAGTGTCGGGGTTGACGTTTCTAGCATTCGAATTCAGAAAACTTCGTTTGATATTCAGGATTTGGTCAACGGTCGAGTGGATGCGTTCAACGCCTACTTACCTAACGAGCCTTATCTACTGAAAAAACAGAATATCGACTTCACGGTTCTCAACCCACGAGCTTATGGCGTCGATTTTTACAGTGACTTTATCTTTACCCGAGAATCTCTGGTTGAGGAAAACCCTGAACTGGTTGACGAATTCCGTGAAGCGACCTTAAGAGGCTGGCGATATGCTCTCGATAACCCCGAAGAAATCATTCAACTCATTAAAGCGAAATACAACAGCGAAAAGAGTCTGGATGAACTGAGGTATGAAGCGCTAGCCATATCAAACCTAGTAAGATCCAACCTGGTTGATATTGGCTACATCAACGAAACACGCGTTGAGAAAATGGCGTCTATTCTGATTCAGGAGAATCTCGCCCATGACCTCTACCATCTGGACGGGTTGGTTTATCGCGCAGAGAAAGAACAAATCGCAGATGCAAAGAAACAGGTGTTCTGGTTATCGTTTGTGCTTATCTCTCTGACTGGTGTTTGTACGATTTTGATTTTGCTTATGCGGCGTCTCAAGCAGGAAATGATTGGTCGACGAAAAGTAGAAAAACAGCTTCGTCACCTGGCATCTGTCGATCCACTCACCAGCCTTTACAATCGCCGCATGTTTGCCAGTTTGCTTGAAAAAGCCACAAACAGTGCCAACCGGACTCATACTCCCTACTGTTTAGTGATTCTGGATATCGACCTGTTTAAGGGTATAAATGACCAATACGGTCATAGCACGGGCGACAGAGTCATCATGGGTGTTGCCGATACGATACGAACCGTGGCTCGCGGCTGTGATGTATGCGCTCGTTTTGGCGGGGAAGAATTCATCATCTTATTGCCAGATACCAAGCTTGATGGCGCAAAAATCTTTGCTTCCAGATTGAAAGATCAGGTTGGTATGAAAACTTTCCATCCAGAAGATGAAAACGTATTTAGCGTAACCTGTTCATTTGGTGTTGTAGAGTGGGAATTAGGGATAAGTATCGACGAACTGATTTCCCGAGCTGACGATGCACTTTACGAAGCCAAGCGCTCGGGTAGAAATCGAATATGCACGCACATCAGTGAGAAAAGCAAAAAGAAAACTTGTGCTGAAGCATAAAGATGTTCCTCAGCACTGAGCTTTTAATACAATTTACGCAATACTTGTCTCTTTTATCTCTGTCGTAACAGGCTGCTCACGATACTCGTGATTGCATACTCGACAGTAAAGCCTCTGTTCCATTTTATGGTAGTGTTCACCATTAAAAACCTGAAACATCAATTGATTAGCCTTCTCCAACAGCGTTGTACATTGTGGTGTGGTTTTGCACATAATGGCTTTATGGTGGGTCTTCTTTTCACACGCTTCACAATATACCTTAGGCATTTCCGGATTCCTTTTCGCTCTTCGGGTGGTCATTATTAGACCAAACCTATCTACTATTATTAATTTTGAAATTAATATTTGTGGCGAACCTAACAAATTTAACGAACTTAACACTACACGGACACAATCAGTGTGCGTGGTGTCATAGATATTATCTTTGGATTCAACGAAATAGAGGATCTAAAACTATGACCTTTTATAAGATATGGTTATATTCAGAGATCCTTAATCACGCCCAAACAATAAAAAACGCCCTCCAAAATGGAGGGCGTTTTCGTTAACTGCCTGATTTTTGGTTAATCAAGCTCTTTGAGCTGTTTTTCAAACTCTGCGTGCTGAGCTTTTACTTCATCAGAAGGTTCACCGGTTAGCTTGCTCACCGCTACAATCGCGATAGTTGAGAAGATGATACCCGGTACGATTTCGTACACGTCAAACCAACCGCCAGACAGTTGCTTCCATACCACAATAGTAATACCACCCACTAGGATACCTGCAAGCGCACCATTGCGATTCATGCCTGCCCAGAACAGGCTAAGAACGATGGCAGGACCAAACGCCGCACCGAAACCTGCCCAAGCGTAAGACACCAACCCAAGAACAGAACTGTCTGGGTTCATAGCCAGGAACAATGCAATCAATGAAAGCAGAATGACCGCAGCACGACCTACCGTTACCACTTGTTCAGGCGTCGCATCTTTGTTGAAGACTTGCTTGTAGAAATCTTCTGCCAATGCGGAAGAAGAGACAAGCAACTGAGAATCAGCTGTACTCATGATGGCTGCAAGAATTGCCGCCAGCAAAATACCCGCAATCACTGGATGAAACATAGCATTCACAAGAAGCATGAAGATTTTCTCTCCATCCGCTAAGTTGCTGCCCTGACCATTCAGGTACACCAGTCCAACCACACCGACCAGCATGGCACCAATCATTGACAGACCAGACCAGACGACAGCAATGCGGCGCGCAGTTGTCAGATCTTTGTTGCTTCGGGATGCCTTGAATCGAGCCAGAATGTGCGGCTGACCAAAGTAACCCAAGCCCCATGCAACCAGAGAGATGATTGCTATAGCAGTCAGTGGTTCACCTTTTGAGTCATTCCACAGTGTTAGCAACTCTGGGTTAATGGTTTCCAGATCAGTAACCAGTTGACTAAATCCACCATTCATTGCTGCAATTGGAACGATCATCAGTGCCGCTGCCATCAGCAGACCTTGCACCAGATCCGTCCAGGATACCGCAAGGAAACCACCGAATAGTGTGTAGGAAACCACACAAACGGTTCCTATTATCACCGCTGTGGTGTAATTCAATCCAAAGACCGTTTCAAACAGTTTTCCGCCCGCAACCAAGCCAGAGCTGGTATAGAAAAGGAAGAACAAAAGGATAAAGAAAGCAGAGATTGTCTGAATCAGTTTGGAATTGTCATGAAAACGACGTGACAGGAACTCAGGTAGCGTCAGAGCGTCAGTCGTAATACTGTACGTGCGAAGGCGCTTGGCATTAATCAGCCAGTTTGCCCAGGTACCCACCAGTAAGCCACCAGCAAGCCAGAACGCTTCAATACCCGCAGCATAAGCATAGCCTGGTAAGCCAAGCAGCAGCCAGCCACTCATATCTGAAGCGCCAGCAGACAGAGCCGCAGGCCAAGGACCAAGCGAACGGCCTCCCAGGAAGTAATCACTGGAACTGGACGTACGCTTATAAGCGATAACACCGATTGCAAGCATCAAAATAAGATACGCAATAAAGGTACCGGTAATAGCAAAGCTATTCTCGATCATATAAAACTCCTCGTTTTATTGTTTTTCTTCCATGTGACCCTTCTCTGAATGAACTGATCACCAGAAAAGGGTCGGCATGAGATTGGCTAGTGACCGTCGTTACCCAGCTCAAGCAAGGTCGCGTTTCCGCCTACTGCCGTAATGTTGATGGTGCGCGTTCGCTCAGTCACGAAGCGCAGAACAAGGAAGGGATCCAAGGACGTCGGTAAACCGACAAGATCCGTTTCACTAATGAACGAAACGATGGCACCGCTTCGCTCGGAAAGACTTCTGTTCAAAAGAATTTCCTGTTGTGGAGAACCGGCATAACCCAGTGAGCGAACATCGCTCTCTAAGATTTCCTGCGCAGATTCTCTCGGTATAGTTTGCAAAATATTGGCTGGCAATGTTGCCGAAGACACAGCCTGACTTATCGCCTGAGTCAGGGCGTCATCATCAGAGCTCAGCACCACTGTATTGCCCGCTAACAGCGCGCAAACCAACTGTGCCACAATGGCTTGACGAGCACCTTGCGATGCTTCGTCCTGAATCAACAAACTCACTCCACGACCAGCGGTGTAAAGCTCATTCGTTTCACCAGTGGGTCCTGGCATTAGCTGGCTATTTGCCAGTAACGCTTCACCTTGCTCAAGGTGATAGCGAAACACTGGCTCAAGACCCAGTTCGGTTTGCGCCAGTTCCTGCTTGAGTGACAGAACCGCAGCACTGCGTTGTTCGTAGCTGGTCAGATTCCAGTTTTCCCATGCAGAGTAGGCATCTGAAAAACAAGTGACTTGATGTACCATATCGGTTCTCCTTATGCGTAAACGGCTTGAGTGAATCGGATCAGGTAGTGTGGACCACCTGCTTTCGGACCAGTGCCAGACAGACCTTGCCCGCCAAATGGCTGAACCCCTACCACAGCACCAACCTGATCGCGGTTGATGTAGCAGTTACCCACACGTGCATGCTTTTCAATCCAGCGATAAGTGGTTTCGTTGCGGCTATGAACGCCCATTGTTAGACCAAAACCTGTATCGTTGATTTGCTTAACCACATCGGCTAGCTGATTAGCTTTGAAACGAATGATATGCAGAACCGGACCAAACTTTTCTTTTTCCAGTACAGATATATCGCTGATTTCGAACGCAGAAGGCGCAACAAAATCTCCGTTGGCACACGCGTGGGAAAGTTCAGCCTGAGCGATCAGCTTTTGGCTGCTGCTCATTTTCTCAATGTGTTCCAGCAAATTCGTCTTCGCTGTTTCATCGATCACCGGACCGACATCGGTTTTGTGAAAGTATGGCAGACCAACATCCAGCTGAGCCATCGCCCCCTGAATCAGCGCAACGATTCGATCAGCGATGTCTTCCTGAACATAAAGAACACGCAATGCAGAGCAACGCTGACCCGCGGATGCAAACGCCGAACGCATTACATCACGGACGACCTGCTCTGGCAGGGCTGTACTGTCGACGATCATCGCGTTCTGACCGCCTGTTTCAGCAATGAAAGGAACTGGAGCTGATTCTCGGCTAGCCAGAGTCGCATTAATGCGCTGAGCCGTTTCTGTCGAACCTGTAAATGCCACACCTGCAATCGCTGGGTGGGACGTCAAGGCACTACCAATTTCACGACCGATGCCCGGAAGAAGCTGAATCACACCTGCTGGGAACCCCGCTTCTTGCATCAACTCAATGGCTTTAACTGCAATCAAGCTGGTTTGTTCTGCAGGTTTTGCAACAACCGTATTACCGGCAACCAGTGCGGCTGTTACCTGCCCGAGGAATATCGCCAGTGGGAAGTTCCACGGACTGATACATACAAATACTCCACGACCTTCACGAGTCACTTGCTTGGTCGAACCATCAAACGCCGTAATACTGGTTGGTGTAGTCAGCTCATTGGCGTTGTTGGCGTAGAAACGACAGAAATCAACTGCTTCACGAACTTCATCGATGCTGTCATGAATCGTCTTACCAGCCTCGTGATGACAAATCGCCACCAGCTCTGCCAAATCACGCTCCATTAAGTCAGCCAGTGTGTTGAGGTAAGCACCACGAGCTTGTGTGCTCTGGCTCTTCCAACTTTCAACATTTGCTGCAGCAACGTCTAGTGCTTCGGAAACATGATCAAGGGTTGCAAAAGCAATTTGTCCGACTTGTTTGGTGCGATCGTATGGAGCAGTCACAGAGGTAGGATGAATGCCATCCTTGATCATGCTTTCGAAACGGCTTTCACCATTGATAATCGGGGCACCCTGCCACTGGCGCTCATCAAATGAATGCACTGCCTTTTCGAAGGCTTCGGCTTCGCTTTCAATATCAATGTTGACGCCAATCGAGTTTGCGCGATCTTCAAAAATTGCGCCGGGGAGCGGAATCTTGGTGTTATTCAGAGTTGGGAATGCCAGCAAAGAATCAACCGGGTGATGCGTTAAGGTTTCAACCGGGCAGCGTGCATCCACCAAACGGTGAACAAAGGAACTGTTTGCGCCGTTTTCTAACAAGCGACGAACCAGGTAAGGCAGCAGGTCTTTATGGCTACCCACTGGCGCATAGATACGCACCGACTGACCGTAAGCCGCCATTGCGTGCTCGTATAGCGCATCGCCCATGCCATGCAGTCGCTGGAACTCGAAGTCTTTATGCTGAGCCATCACGGCGATAGCCGTAACGGTATGAGCGTTGTGGCTGGCAAACTGAGGGAAAATGTTGCCACGTACTTCCTCACTAAGAAGGAAACGGGCACAAGCCAGGTAAGCAACATCTGTTGCTTCTTTGCGGGTGTATACCGGATAGTTGTCGTAACCGCCCTGTTGCGACCATTTGATTTCACTGTCCCAGTAAGCCCCTTTAACCAAGCGAAGTGGGATCAAGTCGCCCTGCTCTTTTGCCAACCCATTGAGCCAAACCAGCACCGGAAGCGCGCGTTTTGAATATGCCTGAACAACCAGACCAAACTTACCCCAGCCTTTTACCGTTTCGCTGCGATAAAGCTTTTCAAACAGACGAAGAGAGAGCTCAAGACGATCAGCCTCTTCAGCGTCAATTGTAATGGCGACATCCAGCTCGCGAGCACGTTCAAGCAGCTTGAGAACAGTGGAGTACATTTCATCCATTACACGTTCAAAGTTTGCAACTTCGTAACGTGGATGAAGAGCAGAAAGCTTAATCGAGACTGATGGCGCTGGGCTGGTTTCTAAGCCGTATTTGTCACGACCCACAGCTTCGATAGCCATGATGTAATCTTTGAAATATTTGTTTGCGTCTGCTTCTGTCAGCGCCGCTTCACCCAACATATCGAAAGAATAGGTGTAGCCTTTGTCGCGCATCTTGCGACCGTTTTTCTGCGCTTCAGAAATAGTGCGACCCAAGACAAACTGGTGACCCATGATTTTCATTGCCTGATGCATGGCTTTACGAATCACAGGCTCTGAAAGCTTGTTGACCAGGCTGTTAACTGCCTGAGTTGGAGATTTGCTGTCCGAATCTTTAAGACCCACCACTTTGCCGGTTAACATCAATCCCCAGGTCGAGGCGTTAACAAACACAGAGTCAGAATTCTTAAGGTGAGATTTCCAATCCGCAACGCTTAGCTTGTCGCGAATAAGAGCATCCGCCGTCGCCGAGTCAGGAATACGCATCAAGGCTTCTGCCAGACACATCAGTAAGATGCCTTCCTGAGTGTCTAAGCTGTATTCCAGAAGAAGCGCATCAATCATTTGTACCGCTTCTTTGTCTGCACGAATCGCGTTAATCAATGCTGTCGTTTTTTCTTCTGTAGCACGCTTTTCGTCGTCAGAAGGCTGAGCTAATGGGATTAATTGCTCTAGCCATTGGGTTTCTTCCACCATATACAATGGCGAGATCAGTGACCAAAGTCGGTCAAGCGGCTGCTCAACGAACTCTTTCGTCAACACATCTGTTGCTGTAAACATGCGTTTTCCTCAATCTCATGCCCGAACAAAATATCGGGTTCATCCACAATGGGTAGCAGTGTATTTTGAGCTTGAGCGAGATACTTGTCAAAAACTCCGGCTTTTTTGGCAAAAAGTCGGATTTTTAACAAAGTAAAAACATGATCACAGGAAAATCGCGACAGTTTATGCAATATTATGCAATTAGCGATGTGGATTTTTAACGTTTCGTTACATTCATAGCCAATTGATTTCTCATCCTATTTCCAGTTATCTAACTCTTTGTTGAACAAGAAAAATTGGTATACAAGTAGGGATTAAGGCTTGTTAAGCAAACGCTTTTTGTAGACTGAGGGGGATATTCCCTGAAGACGTGAGAAGGTGTGAGTAAAAGTACTTTGACCCGAAAATCCAGTGAGCTCTGCGATGTGACCAAGGCTTAAATTCCCCTGCTCAATCAGATTCTTCGCCGTATCAATCCGCTTGCCAAGCACATACTGGTGAGGTGTTATGCCCGTTTGCTCTTTAAACAACATATGAAACTGACTTTCGCCTAAAAACACACTGCCAGCCAGTTGTGCTACAGAAATTTTGTGGCTCAAGTGCAGTTCAATATATCGGTCTACCGCATCCATATCCAATCGGGCATCTTTCTGTAATGCTTGAAAAGACTTTAGGTGGCGCTGAAGTAAGGCAACAACCGTGTCATTACACGCTCGGCTCAACAGCTCATCCTCTGGGCTATTGCGCATCTCGGTAACAAGCATTGCAATCAGTTGCTGTATCTGGTTATCGAGCTGGAAATAGATGTCTTTCTTTCCAAGCTCATTGAGTTTGTTCAATATAAGCGGGTCGTGTTCGGTCATTAACGGCATATTCAGTACAAGAATGTCTGATTTGCCAATTCCTCCGAATGCGTGTTGGGAAGACGCGGTAACCACACAACCCTGTCCGGGTCCGATGAAATTTCCGACACCCGCAACATCGAATTCTGCCTGACCATTTAACCCGATAACGATCTGGGTATATTCATGATCATGGTTATTCATTTCACTTGGAAGAGTGATCAGTTCGGCTGGCTTTGGACCACCGTGAATGTTGTTATACTTCATGGCAACACCGGAAATTCAGAGTCTTACGCTGATTGCGTGGGAATGAAAGCGGAAGCAAGATCACAACAACCAACACAACATAAGAATGCAGTGTACCCGCGGGCTTTAACTTGAGTCAAAAAAGGTTACATTTCACGGAACAATGATCAAGTGCACATAAATTACGGTCAGTGCTTGCTCAATCCACTTTAATCGCATTTTTTTATATCAAAACTAAGAAAATTGTGAAATTCTCAAAGACGGGTTAGACTTTTTAGAGTTCAATAAGTTGGACGACATGAGTCTTTACTCATTAGCTCAAAAAACTTAATGGCTAGGCGGTTTTGAAACGTATCGATAAATACAGCTTCACCTCGCCAAAATACTACCCCTATCAGAGCAATAGGGTGGCTTACGAAATGATTATCATGCAGGGACTTATGATCAAACGTCGAATCCCAGCGCTTTTGCTTGCGCTTACCCCAGTTTGGCTACCAACCACTTTACAGGCTGAAGAGATTCAAAGCGTTGATTTGGTGGCAGAAATCGATGAGAAAATTGCCCAGAATCAAGCCAAAATTGATTCGGTTGATGACGAACACGCCAGCGAAGCCAAAACGCTTTCCCAACTCAAGCAACAATCTGAGCAACTGAAACGTGAATACGCCGAACTGGTTGCAAAACGAAACCGTGCGAAAAGCGCCCTCGATAAACAATTCACTCGTTTGGTTGAAGAACCTGATATCGACTTGTCAGGGTTCCAGAAACAATATCAAGAATCCTGGACTGCGGTTAAAGACAACCAGAAAGAGCAACTGAGCCAGCAGCACCTAGTGAGCGAGAGCGAAATGCGCCTGTCTCAACTGCAACAGCAGCAAGCTCATCTCAATGCAGCAAACCAGAATTTACAAGAATCGCGTGTAGAAGCCCGAGTCAAACGACTGGCAGCCGAACTTCGCGAGAGTGCAGTTCTTGAAACCAGCTACAAAACGACTTGTTCTGCGAGCATGACACTGCGTGACTGTGCTAATCGCGGTAAACATCTGACCAAGCAAAAAGCCGTCAACACGTTTAAGTCCCGCTTAGTTGATCAGCTAACTGAATCCAACATCGCAAAGCAGAACCTTCAGGGTGTCCAGTTAAACATTCATGTTCAGGACAGTCAGATTATTAAAAGTGGTTTCTCTGGTGACGACAGCTACTTCACCAATATGCAAGCTCAGCTTCGAGCAAAACCAGAAGCAACAGCGGCGTGTAAACTGCTCGGTGTTGCCAACCGTTACTGTTACACCGAAGCCAAAGTGGCATCTAAATCGAATACCGATAAAAGCTGGGCAAACATTACCGTTCGCTCTGATCAATACGATGACGACGTGACAGTAAATGGAGTGCGCTACGGCAGCACTCCAGTGGAATTGGTACTGCCTGCAGGTCGCCATCAAATTACGGTTTCAAAAGAAGGTTTTGAGACTTACAATCGCCAGATCACAATCAATGGCAACGACACCATTTGGGTGAAACTTCGCCCTGAAAAACATGGGTAACGCCAAGGTTGTTACTGGTTACTGACATTTATAACGAGCATTTTTCATCGCCATTTTGTTTGCATCAAAGCACTTTGATCGCGGCAAAATGGCGCTTTAGTACAGCAAACAACACGAATTAGAACTGAACATGAGACAAGGATTACCAGCGCTTTTGTTGGCTCTTTCACCGAGCCTGATTCCATTTTCAGCAACAGCTGAAAGTTTGGATATCGCAAGCATTTCAGAGGCAATTAGTTCGAAGAAGGCTGAAATCCAGTCTACCGTGAGTCAGCAAACGGATATTCAGGCAACAATACGACGGCTCAATGCGGAGTTAGACCAGGCAGAGAAGGAAGCTTCTACGCTGGAAAACACGCGTGTAAAAGCCAAACAAGCGCTTGAAAGACAATACGCTCAAATGCTGGAAGACCCTGATCTGGATCTTTCTTCAAGCCAGAAAGCGTATCAGGATGCTTGGGCTCGCTTGAAACAGAATCAGCAAAACCAACTGGATATTCAGCACGACATTCAAGAACAGCGTATTAAGCTTTCTTCCACCAAAGCTGAAGGCGTAAAGTTAGACGCTGAGCTGTTAGGTTTAGAAGACAGCCACTACCGACTTCGTGCACAGCGCCTTCAAGGCGAATTGACTCGCCAGACGTCTCAGACGGTATCTTATGTTCATAATTGTGCTCAGGACACCACTCTTGCTCAGTGTAAGGAGCAGTCAACCGGGCTTGCTCTGCAAAAAGCAGTGAACCTTTTCCAGTCTGCACTCATCGACAACACCACAGAAAATGATCTGGTGAAACAGCACGTTCAGCAGGCAACGCTGAACATTCATGTTGTTAACCATCAGCCTGTCAGAACCGGGTTTATCGATGGCGGGCAGTTTCAGGCCAAGCTGGAAGTTGCCGTTGAATCACGCCCTTCTCAAAATGCTGCATGCCGGCTTCTGGACATCGATTCCGCATACTGTTTCGACCCTAGCGAAAAGCAGGAAATGTCGAGCCCTCAGAAAGAGGTTCGTTGGGTAACACTGACCGTGCGTTCAAACCAGTATGATGACCGTGTCCTAATCAACGGCGTGAGCTATGGAACGACTCCGGTCGACATCATGCTGCCGACTGGTGCACACACTGTCAGCGTAGTCAAAGATGGTTTCCGTTCGTTCAATCGCGATATGACTTTACGTCAGGATGGCACGCTGCGCGCCGTTCTGGTAGAAAAAGCTAACGTTCCTCGCTCTGGTAAAGCCTTTGCTGACCAACTGAGTGCTAACCAGTCCGCCCCTCAAATGGTCGTCGTCGGTGCTGGAAAGTATTTCATCGGGAAAGGTGGCGAGCAGCAGGTTAATCTCGCTAAAGCCTATTCTATTTCAGCGACACCGATAACGGTGAAGCAGTTTGCAACCTTCGTTAATGACACTGGGTACAAAACCTCTGCTGAAAAAAATCAGACCTGTTCTACTATGGAAAACAGCGTAGAACTTTCAGTAAAAGGAAACTTCTGGCGTCAGCCTGGTTTCAAACAAAGCGATATGTCGCCAGTGGTTTGCCTGAGTCGCAAAGACGCGCAAGCCTACACCAAATGGCTAAGTCAGAAAACGGGCTATCAGTACCGCCTTCCAACGGAGCAAGAGTGGGAAATCGCGGCACGCGCAGGTTCGTCTGCTTCTTACTGGTGGGGTAACGAATTCGGTAGCGGCAAAGCCAATACCGGCTGGGGTGGAACCAAATGGTCCAACACCAGTAGCTCTCCAGTAAACACGTTCAGACCTAATGCACTGGGTTTATACGACATGGTGGGTAACGTCTGGGAATGGACTGGCAGCCGTTTCGGCAGTGCGAAAGGTGGAGCCTGGAGCTTTGCCCCGGCGAAAGCCGCCGCTCATGAAACACTGGAGGTTTCTCCAAATGCCACGACCAACTATATTGGTTTTCGAATCGTAAGGCAGCTAGACAAAAGCTAGCTTCTAAAGAATTGAAAAGGGCTCCCAAGTTGGGAGCCCTTTTTTGTACCATTCATCTAGGTATTAGAAACCTAGATACTAGAAATCTTGGAACTAATGCTATTCACGGCACTCTGTCTGTGCCACGGTTGTGGGTTTAACCTTTCCCAAGTGTGTTTTCACCTTTGAGTAGGTAAGCGCAACAATAAAACACGTCGCCTGAACCAATACGATACAAGCACTGGTTGCTCCATCGATATGGAAGCTGATCAAGGTGCCTGCCAAGGTAGAACCAATAGAAACTGACAACGCAATCCAGAGCATGGTGCTGAACTTTCGGGTTAAGACGAAAGCGGTGATCCCTGGTGCGACTAGCATAGCAACCACCATAATCACGCCTACAGCTTGTATCGTGGCGACAATGGTCAATGCAAGCATAACCAAGAGCGCATAGTGAAGAAGGGTCACAGGGAGCCCCACAACGCGCGCATGGCTCTTGTCAAAGCAGTAGAGCAGGAAGTCATGACGAAAGATAAGCATGACACAGAAAACCGCCACAGAGATGATCACGGTTTGCCAGAATTCAAAGTCGTTAATACCAAGCATATTACCGAAGAGAATGTGCAACAAATGCTGCTCGGTTTCGATTTTGGCAAACATAACTAAACCAAGCGCAAACATGCCAGAGAACACAATCCCCATCACGGTGTCTTCTTTTACCCGGCTGTTCTCTTTGATGTATCCCGTTAGCAAAGCACACAGCAAACCGGACACAAAGGCTCCGATTGGCAAAGCAATACCAATGACATAAGCAACCACGATGCCGGGCAAAACGGCGTGAGAGATTGCGTCTCCCATTAGTGACCAGCCTTTTAAAACCAGATAGCAGGATAAAACTGCACACACGCCACCAACGGCGAGACCAGCCCAAAGGGCGCGCATCATAAACGGGTACTGGAAGGGTTCAATAACCCAGCTGATTAAGGCTTCCATTATGCGTCCCTCGCCACTTTACCGGCGTTTCCCAAGCGATTCAGCGCGGCAACACGATCCGAAAACAAGCCGTATTTCGGTGCAAATAAGAAAGCAAGCAGGAACAAAACAGTTTGGATAAGAACGATGATGCCACCTGTCGTGCCATCCAGGAAGTAACTGATGTACGCCCCCAGACCGCTACTTAGCAAACCAATACTTGTTGCAATAACCAGTAACCAGCCAAAGCGATCAGTAAGCAGGTAAGCCGTTGCACCTGGAGTAATCACCATGGCGATCACCAAAACGGCACCAACCGTCTGAAGAGACGCAACAGTACAGGCGCTCAACAGAGTGAAGAATAAGATTTTCAGTTTTACTGGCGAAAGACCCACTGCAGAAGCTTGTGTTTCATCAAAGAACACCAGCATGAGGTCTTTCCAGAGAACGCCAAGCACTATCAGAGACACAACAGAAATGATGACGATCTGGTACAGGTCTTCGGGACCAATACTCAGAATATTGCCGAAAATGATGGACTGGACATTAATTGAAGTCGGGTTAAGTGAAATTAACAGCAAACCCGCTGCAAAGAAAGTGGTGAAAATGAAACCAATGATCGCGTCCTCTTTCAGGTGAGAAAGCGATTTCAGAGCCGCAATACTGATGGAAGCAAGAAAGCCAGAAAAGAAAGCGCCCACGGCGTATGGCAACCCAAGAGCATACGCTCCGGCAACACCCGGAACCACCGAGTGCGACAAAGCATCACCGATCAGTGACCAGCCTTTTAACATCAGGAAAGCAGAGAGGAATGCACACACAGCACCGACGATTGCGCTAGCGAAAATCGCATTGAGCATGTACTGGTAGCTGAGTGGCTCTAACAAGTATTCCAGCATTATTTGTCCGCCTGATGTTGTGCTTCACTGATCAGTGTAGAGTCGTGTCGACCCGTTCCGTAGAACACTGCGGGTTTTTCGTGATCCGAGATAATGGTAACCGCACGACGGTCTTCATCGTTATGTAGCTCTTCACCCGGAATACCAACGTGTTTCAGTACGCCACCAAACGTGGCTTCCAGGTTTTGCTGAGTGAAAGTCACATCCAGAGAACCTGCTGCAATAACGGTACGATTAATAAACACCACTTCATTACAATAGTCTGGAATGCTCCCGAGGTTATGGGTAGACACTAAAATCAGGTGGCCCTCAGCTCTCAGCTCTCTTAAAAGCTGCATGATGGCGTTTTCAGTGGTGAAATCGACACCCGTAAACGGTTCATCGAGAAGAATGGTTTTGCTTTCCTGAGCCAGAGCCCGTGCGAGAAAGACTCGTTTTTTCTGCCCGCCAGACAATTCACCAATCTGCCTTTTTGCCAGTTGAGAAATGCCCATTCGATCCATAGCATCCGCGACTTTTTGTTTGTCGGTTTTGCTTGGACGACGCAGAAAATTCATAAAGCCATAGCGACCTTGCATCACTACATCTTCAACTAATACCGGGAAATCCCAGTCAATATCTTCACTTTGTGGTACATACGCCACTAAGTTGCTCTTCAGGGCTTTGTTTATCGTCATTCCGGATACACAAATATCACCTGAAGAGAGCTTCACTAAGCCCATAATGCTTTTAAAAAGGGTCGATTTACCGCCGCCATTGATCCCGACGAGGGCACATATAGTGCCCCCATCAAGAGAAAAGTTGACGTGGTTTATCGCTGTGAAGCCGTTGTTGTATGTCACACCAACGTTGGATACTTCTAAGCTGGCCGACATCGAACTCATAACGCAAAGCCATCCGCTACTGTTTGGGTGGTTACTTTAAGAAGGTCCAGATAGGTAGGTACTGGTCCATCCTGCTTAGACAGGGAATCTACGTATAGCACACCGCCATACTTAGCATTAGTTTCCCTTACAACCTGTTTTGCAGGTTTATCAGAGATTGTACTCTCACTGAACACAACTGGAATCTGATTTTCACGAATTTTGTCAATTAGAGACTTAACTTGCTTAGGAGTTCCTTGCTGATCAGCATTGATCGGCCATAGGTACGCTTCTTTTAAGCCGTAGTCTTTCGCCAGGTAGCTGAATGCACCTTCACTAGTCACCAACCAACGTTTATCTGCTGGGATGGCATCCATACGCGCACGAATCGGAGCATCAAGTTGTTTAACTTGGTCAGCGTAAGCTTTTGCGTTCTTGTTGTAAGTGTCTGCATTCTCAGGATCATGCTTAACTAACGCAGAACGGATGTTCTCGATGTAAATAAGTGCGTTGCTGGTAGACATCCAAGCGTGAGGATTCGGTTTGCCCTGATAAGGGCCTTCATAGATTGAAAGCGGTGCAATGCCTTCCGTTAGCGTTACAGAAGGTACGCCGCTGATGTTACTGAAGAAGCGTTCGAACCAGCGTTCCAGATTCATGCCATTCCACATGACCAGATCAGCAGATTGCGCTTTAACAATGTCTTTAGGGGTTGGTTGGTAATCGTGAATTTCGGCGCCAGGTTTGGTAATAGAAACCACTTCAGCTGCATCGCCAGCCACGTTCTGTGCCATGTCTTGAATGATGGTGAACGTCGTTACTACTTTCAACTTTGCAACTGCCAAACCTGGCACTAATAAAAGGCTACATAATCCCAACCGGGCTAAAACTTGTTTCATTATATCGTCCTGAGTTAATAAGTTGGCAAGAATCGTAAATGATAATTATTATCATTTCAATAAAAACTAGGAAATTTACTTGCCCTAAATCTCCAAATCACGTGCTTCAGATGAATAATAATACGAAATTTGTCGAATCTAATCAGATTTTCCTTCAAAAGGGGGGAATTCCCCCCTTTTTCCGAAAAAAAACCTGTTTTATCTTAACTGTCATAGAGTTAGCTGCAGTCCAGTGCAGTTACCTCTTGATATCGCTAAGGTATCGTTATGATCACTTAGACCCTGAAGTTGATCATAACCTCTTCTACACGTCGACAAGATGTATCTTGTGTTAGCCAGCTCCCTCAAGCTGGCTTTTTTTTAAACGAGTTTACTTGAACATATAACATGCGCTGTCTTCTTAATTATGAGACTGATATGATTATTGACAAGTAACGCAGTACAACAGAGCGAATATCGTGCCCAACACAACTCTCTTATCTATTATCGATCAAATTCCGGGATGTTGGGGCTGCAAAGACACAAACTCAGTTTTTGTTTACGCCAATAAAGCGTTTGGCAATCTGATAGGGTTAGACAATCATCTCGACTGCATAGGTAAGTCCGATTTTGATATCTCCAGCCCTTCTACTTTGTGTGCTACGGATTTCCGAAGGCAGGACGTCTATGTCATGGAAACCAAGCAAACCCTCAAGATCCTCGATATCCACCCCTACCCCGACGGAAAATGGCGCGCCCACATTTTTACTAAAACCCCTTGGTTCAACGAGAACAATGAAATCGTTGGCGTTATTTTCCACGGACAAGAACTTGAAGACACCGCCATTCTGGAGGTTGGACACTGGATTTGCAGAGCGACAGGTCAAAGCCTTAAACGAGATCTCTACTCGAGCACTCTTTGCAGTACGCCTAAAAAAATCAACCAACGAGAGTCACAGGTTCTTTTCTTCTTGCTATACGGAAAAAAACCTCAGTTCATCGCAAACGCCATGAACATTTCTGTGAAAACGGTAGAAGGACACGTTGCCAGATTGCGAAACAAATTTGGGGCAAGTACAAAAAATGAGCTGATTGAACTCGCATTAGATGAGGGGTTTGGTTCAGTGATTCCTGAAAGTTTACTTAAACATCAGATATCGGTTGTACTGAGCCACAACATTTGACTCGATAGATAAACGCTTTTCCTTTACATCCGTCCTTCCACTTGGCGAATAAGCTACAAAACAAATCATCTAAATTCATTGATAGAGCCAATAAATCATTTTATTACATAACGTTACATTGCCAATTAAACCAGAAATCAGAAAGGCACTTAAATATTTAGAACTGAATATGAAATTTTTAAGATATTGTGTATTCAAAATGTAACCATCAATACACATTTAGAAAAACCATCTCACTAGGCTCATGCACGTTATTATTTGGCTCTTCACTCCGATCATATTCCAACTCCTCTTACACATTCATTTACAAACACGAAACATTTAAACGTCGTTTTTCCTTCACTTAATGGTTTAAAAATACCGTATTGGAGCTCATTTCAATCTTAACCGCGTAAATGTAATAAATATTTACACTTCACAGCTAAAGTCTCAGTAATTACACATAACCCCTTACCACATATAAAGTTAACTTTGACAATTGAGCCTTTCTTGAAAGTTAAAATCTAAGCAAAAATGGGCAAAACCTTTAATTTTGAGCTGATATTTAAAGTTTGAACTTTTAATATAAAACCAGTTTCTCTTTAATTAAAAAACAATTTAAAAACAACACATTGAAATACAAAAGCCACTAAAATCACATACTATTCAACTTTTATTTTAGGGTAGTAAATAATTTTATGGAATGAAGATCAAATCTTTGTTTTCAATTTTGTACAAATATCATTGTGAGCCATTTAGAAATTTTTCTACTCAAAAAGAAACTTTAATATTCTCGGTGTAGGCAAGAGTGGAACGCGACAATGGTTCCGAACTTTTTGTAATAACTTTAGAGATACAAATTAATTATTGGATTGTTATCGCCACATATAAAAAACCGTAAATAGATAGTTTTTAAAATCAATAAACTTTAACTCTTTAATATTATTGAATTTATAAAAACAAAATACAGACTTTAGCATTTAGAAATCTGTTTTTTCTATTAAACAATTATTTTTCTTCGAGAAATAAGAAGGGTTCTTATGTCGCAAAACTTTGAAATTCAATCGTATTTCTTTTTATTAGTAGGTGAAAATTATGAGAGCTTTAACACTTCTTCTAGCAGGCTTTGCGTTTTCGGTAAGTGCACAACCAGTAAACATGTGGAGAGTCGTATACGATCAGTTGGACTTAGGTGGTCTTAAAACCCCGAATGAGAAAGTTCACATTGAATGTAGCTTCGATTTACTTTCAGTTAACTTAATGAGATACCACGAAACAACCACAATGAAACTGAACAAAGCGCCTAACCGTAAGCGCTGTGAGTTCGCAATACAAGATGTCGTTAAGCGTGATACCCCGTTTAAATTTTCTTTTGATTTCAAGACTAACGACAACTTTGCACACTACAACCGCTGGCACAGCTACTTCCAACTTCACTCAAGACCAGATCAAGGTGAAGCATGGCGCTGCCCAATCATGGCTCTGGAGTCTGTGAACGGAACCTTGAGAATGTATAACCGCTGGGACGAAGACCGTATTTCAACAACAACCAACGGTACTTGTGGTAACACTGGTAACTCAATTGAATACAGAAAACTATTCAGCGATTACTACTACGAGCCAAACACTTGGTACACCATTGAGCTAAGCGGTGAGCTTTCTTACGATAAAGACGCTTGTCTGACTGTTAAAATTAACGACGAAGTTATGTCAGACGTATGTGGTCCCAACACGTACAACGACGTAAACAAACCTTACATCAAGTTTGGTATCTACAAGCCAACGGGCTGGGAAACCGATAACGAAGAAATCGAGTTGAACATCAAGAATGTTAAGTACTACGAGCTAGCAAACTAAGTCACATTCTTTCAAAAAAACGCCACACTCTAAGCAGTGTGGCGTTTTTGTATAGAGTTTTTAAAAATGCCGGTTCTATGGTGCGAGGCGATCAATGTCCCAATGCTGTTCGTCTTCTTTAGTAAACAAGAAACGATCGTGAAGTCGGTGTTCACCTCCCTGCCAGAATTCCATACTTTCAGGTTTCACTCTGAAACCTCCCCAGAAAGTCGGAACAGGAATTTCCCCTTCTTCAAACTGCTTTTTTAATTCCATGTATTTGCTAAGCAGCATGCTTCGCGCTGATAGACGGCTACTTTGCTTACTCGCAATTGCCGCAATCTGGCTTTCTTTTGGGCGAGAAGAAAAGTATTTCATGTTTTCCATCGCACTCAACTTGTGAGCAACGCCTGTAACATGAACTTGCCTCTCCAGAGGGTGCCACGGGAAGTGAAGGCTGATCTTGCTATGATTTTCCAGGTGCTGGGCTTTACGGCTACCTAAATTGGTATAAAAAACAAAGCCATCTTTATCGACACTTTTTAGCAGAACGATGCGTTGAAATGGCATACCATTCTCGTCTACCGTCGCCACCGTCATCGCCGTTGGGTCAGTCAGCTTGGCATCAACAGCTTGCTGCAACCAAAAATTAAACTGCTCGATAGGGTCTGCCTTGAGATCTCGGCGTCTCAGCCCGCCCTTGGTGTATTCGCGACGAATATCTGAAAGTTCCATTTCTACTCCTTCTGGTTTTCGACGATTTTGCGCTTAAGGTTATGGGAACTCAAGTCATTTACGTTTTTCCGCCAAAAAAGTGGCAATGTTCCCCTTAATATTTCCACCAGCGGCAATTAATGGTCCTAATTTTGGCAATTTTTCTTAGAAAAGGTAAAGAAGTGAAGCTAATGCACGCCACATTTTGATTATAATTAAATGAACAACTTAACAATTTATTAATCCGATAATAAGATTCAGAAGCATAAGCACGAAAATTGCTTCAAGATAATAAAGACATTGTTCTGTAGAGGTCACACACCTCTTTACCCTTTAATTTACGTCTATTCCGTTGCAAGGAAACTTCATGGACACTAAGAGCCTCAAAAAACTGGACTCAAAAGAGTTGGACTACGTGGACGACAAAACGGCAGCATTGCTGTTAAACACGCCGAGTAGTGCAAGGATTTTGTTGTGGGTCGTGGTACTGTTTTTTGCCATCGCCATCGGATGGGCTGCGTGGGCACACATAGATAAGGTCACGGTCGGGCAAGGCAAGGTCATCCCTTCTTCTCAATTGCAGGTTGTTCAGAACCTGGAAGGCGGGCTGGTGAAAAAGATTCTGGTTCATGAAGGTGAACTGGTTGAAAAAGGTCAGCAACTCCTGCTGATCGATGACACACGTTTCCGTTCTGACTTCAGAGAAAGAGAACAACAAGTCACTAACCTGACGGCGAGTGTGTTGCAGCTTTCGGCTTCCATTGCCAGCATTAAGATCCGTGAAGACCTGGATCCCGATAACTGGAGAGACAGCGTAGTCATCGAAACAGACAAACTGATTTTCCCAGAACAACTAACAGAGAACGATCCACAACTTGTTGAGCGTCAGTACGCCGAATACACGCAAGATCTCAATAATCTGAAAAACCAGGTATCTCTGCTGGACCAGCAAGTAAAGCAGAAGCAACAAGACTTAGTCGAAATCAAAGCCCGTGTCGACAACCTAAAGCGCAGCTATGATTTTGCGCAAAAAGAACTCGACATCACTAAGCCGCTTGCCAATGAAGGTATCGTCCCTCGTATCGAGCTGCTAAAACTCGAAAGACAACTGAACGACACAGGTCGAGAACTGACATCGACCGAACTTAAAGTCCCCGTTCTGACCTCTGCAATCCGTGAAGCCATTCTCAGCCGAATCGATGCCGCTTTGAAGTTCCGTTCCGAGCAACAGGAAAAACTCAATCAGGCACAGGATAAATTGTCTTCTCTGACGGAATCGACGGTGGGTCTGGAAGATCGTGTAAACCGTACTATTGTGGTTTCACCAGTGACGGGAACCATCAAAAAACTTCACACCAATACGGTTGGTGGCGTTATTCAGCCGGGCATGGATCTGGTTGAAATCGTTCCAACTGAAGACACCCTTTTAGTAGAAGCGAAAATCGCCCCTCAGGACATTGCCTTTTTAAGACCAGGTCTGCCTGCTATCGTTAAATTCAGTGCTTATGATTTTACTCGTTATGGCGGACTGGAGGGAATTCTGGAACACATCAGTGCTGACACCATTCAGGACGAGGAAGGCAATAGCTTTTACCTTGTTCGTGTTCGCACATTGCAAGACAGTTTTGGTCACTCAGAGCAGCTTCCGATCATTCCGGGGATGACAACCTCGGTCGATATTATTACAGGCAAGCGCTCTGTTCTGGATTATTTATTGAAACCTATCTCACGCGCCCAGCAAACGGCTTTGCGTGAATAATTGGGGGAGAAACACATGAGTGTTCTTCGGAGAAACCGCCCATCTACATTTGGTTCAGTTTGTTTTTAACTGAGTTTTATCGCTGATGGTCTTCAACCGATTAAAGGCAGGCATGCTTCTGGCGTGCTTGCTGTCACTTTCTTTTACCTCAGGCGCGCTCAATAAAAAAGAGCAGCGCTGGGTGGAAGCTGTGCGCGGGACTTACGGGGATCGCGCCGCTAAACGTGTTTCGGCATGGCGAGAAGGCATTGCAGATTTTCACAAGCTCAAAGAGAGCCAACAGCTTGAAGCCGTGAACAATTTCTTCAACCAGATGTACTTTGTTGACGACATCAAGCTATGGGGTCGAAAAGACTACTGGGCGACTCCTCTTGAGTTTTTGGGGAGTGCTGCTGGTGACTGTGAAGATTTCACAATTGCAAAATATTTCTCGTTGCTTGAGTTGGGTGTCCCAGACAAGAAATTACGGTTAGTGTACGTTAAAGCCATTGAATTAAATCAGTTTCACATGGTTTTAGCGTACTATCGTACACCGAGCTCGCAGCCTTTGATTTTGGATAACTTGATTCCAGACATCAAACCCGCTTCTAAACGCCGCGACTTATTACCTATTTACAGCTTTAACGGTAAAAACCTATGGCTGATGAAAGAAAAAGCCAGCGGTAAGTTAGCAGGAAAATCGTCTCGCCTGAGCCTATGGAATGATTTGCGCTCTCGCGAACAAACTTTGAAGTTGAATAAACCCATTATTAATTATGATGAGTAAGCACCATGACTTTATATAGACAGCTAGTCGCATGGATGTTGGCAGTATTTCTGCTGTTGATGGGCTCGGTCTTCGCCATCGAGTTCAATATCATGCGTAACTTCCTAGAGCAACAACAGCGCTCCGAAGTGAACAATACCATCAACACGGTGGGACTTGCCCTTGCACCCTATCTTGAAAATCAGGATGAAGTCGCAGTGGAGTCCGTGATTAACGCCCTGTTTGATGGCAGTTCCTATTCCGCTGTCCGACTCATCTTTTTAAGTAACGACAAAGAAATTGTCCGTACTTACCCCATTAAAAACCACGATATCCCAGACTGGTTTACCAACTTAGATTTATTTCGAACCATTCACGATCGGCGGGTGGTCACCAGTGGCTGGCTTCAATTGGCGGAAGTTGAAATCATCAGCCACCCTGGTGATGCGTACTTTCAGCTCTGGCAGGCTCTTACCAGCCTAGTTACCTTGTTTACCGGGATCTTCATTGTTGGTGCGGTGGTGATTTCTGCAGTGGTAAGGCGAGCACTGAAACCTCTGACACTCATCATTCAGAAAATGGAAGAAGTGGCGAACAACCACTTTGGAGAGCCTCTTGAACGTCCACGTACTCGAGACCTGATTGCCGTAGTTGACGGCATTAATGCTATGTCGGCGCAAGTGGAGAAAAGCTTTAAAGCTCAGGCTCGTGAAGCGCAACAACTGCGTGAACGCGCGTACATGGACCCAGTATCTCAGTTGGGTAACCGTTCCTTCTTTATCGGTCAGCTAAACACCTGGCTGAATGAGTCCGCAATTGGTGGTGTGGCGATCTTACAGGCCACCTTCATCAAAGATGCCTACGACGACGAAGGTTACGAGGTGGGTGACAGTTTAGTGAAAGAACTGGCAGCCTTGCTCAAGGCAACGACTTCTTCTCCTGACGTTACGCTGGCTCGTATCAACACCGCAGAGTTTGGCTTCATCTTGCCAAACCTTGAAGAGAGTGAACTGCGCATGGTGTCTGAAAGCATCATGAATTACACCCAGGACATTCGACCAGATCCTACCGGAACGGCGCCAGCTGCTGCTTTCTTGGGTGTGGTTTACAACGAAAATCGCAAGAACACTACCGAAATACTGTCGCTGGTGGATAACGCCCTGTCTAAAGCCCACGCTCACCCTGATAAGCCATATGGTCTGGTTACGGATAAGCAAAACCACGTACTTCTGGGTAAACAACAATGGCGCACTCTGGTGGAAGAAGCCATCGGTAATCAATGGGTGGAGTTCAAACTTCAGAATGCGAACACCACTACTGGCGCGACGTATCACCGAGAAGTCTTCTCTGCGATTGAGAAAAATGGTGAACGCTTTACCGCAAACCAATATCTGTTCGCGCTGGAGCAACTGAACGCGGGTCATATTTTTGACCAGTACGTAATCACCTCTATGCTCGACAAACTGCGCTCACGTGAGCTGACGGATACCTTGGCTATCAACCTGACGGTGAGCAGTGTCAGCGAACCTAGTTTCATCCGCTGGTTAACCAAAATCCTGACGAAGAATCAGGCATTGGTGAACAAACTGCACTTTGAAATCCCAGAGTCTTGCTTTATCAACCACCAGCACCATACTGCGCTGATCTGTCACGCGATACGCAGTGCAGGGGCCGATTTTGGTGTCGATAACTACGGGCGACATTTCCATTCTTTGGAGTACATCAACGAATTCAGACCGGCTTACGTTAAATTGGATTATCTGTACACCCATCAGATAGATGATGAGAAGCAGAAGTATACACTCACTTCCATCTCGCGTACGGCGCACAACCTTGGCATTAAGACCATCGCATCGCGGGTAGAAACTCAGGCACAGTTGGACTTCCTATCTGAGCACTTTATTGAAGCGTTCCAAGGCTTCATTGTTGATAAATAAGTTTTAAGGTCTATCAGGATGCAAGATCCTTTACTGAACTCCCTGGTGTACATCAGCCGATACTATGGGATGTCGAATTCGCCTGAGGCACTTGTCAGCGGTTTACCCTTAGCCGATGGTAAGCTGACGCCTTTTCTTTTTCCTCGTTCTGCTGAGCGGGCGGGCTTGGTTGCCAGAGAAAACCGCACAGAATTTGAAGCAATTCCAGAGCTGGTCCTCCCGGCGGTATTGCTTCTTCGTGGTGGAGACGCCTGCGTACTGGTGAGCGTAAATAGTGAAACGCAAGAAGCCGAAGTCGTCACCGCAGATTCTCATTTGATGCCTATCTCGCTGCCTCTTGATGAACTGAAACAGCAGTACATTGGTCGCTATTTTCTGGTGAAAAAGCAGTTCCGTTACGACGAACGCTCACCTGAAATACTCAAACCAAGAGATGGACACTGGTTCTGGAGCACGCTTCTGGAATCGAAACACATCTACCGAGACGTGTTGATCGCCTCGATTCTGATCAATGTGTTTGCGATTGCCGCCCCTATGTTCACCCGCCTGGTGTACGACAAAGTCGTTCCAAACCTCGCGTTTGAATCTTTGTGGGTGCTGGCATCCGGAATATTTGTGGTTTTCCTGTTCGATTTCTTACTCAAATTACTGCGAAGTTACTTTATCGACGTGGCGGGTAAAAAATCAGATGTCCTGATTTCATCCAAGCTGTTCAGCAAGGTCATGGGCATCCGAATGGAGTCACGCCCTGCTTCGGTTGGTGCTTTTGCCAGACACTTGCAGGAGTTTGAGTCAATAAGGGAATTCTTTACGTCGGCAACTGTATCTTCTCTGATTGATCTGCCGTTCGCCCTACTCTTCCTGGTCGTCATCTGGCTGGTGGCGGGGAATCTGGTTATCGTCCCTATCGTGGGTATTCTGATTCTGATCATCCATTCGATGCTGATTCAGGGACCATTAAGAAAAAGCATTGAAGAGGGCTCTCGCCTCGCTTCGCAAAAATACGCCAACCTGATTGAGAGTCTGGCGGGTTTGGAGACGGTAAAAGTCTTTGGTGCGCAAAGCCAGTTCCAATACCGTTGGGAAGAAGCGGTTGCGCACATGGCAAACTGGAACATTAAGAGCCGCCGCATCACCGATTCTATCCAGAATGCCGCTGGGTTTATTCAGCAGACATCGAATGTCGGTATGATCATTGTCGGGGTTTATCTGATTGCCGAAGGCGACCTGACCATGGGTGGATTGATCGCTGCCACCATGCTGAGCGGGCGTGCAGTAGGTCCTTTGGTTCAACTTTCATTGTTGTCCACTCGCTACAATCAGGCCAAATCGTCAATGACGATTATTGAGCAGGTCATGTCGATGCCAGACGAGCAGGAAGAAGGGAAACGCTACATCCACCGCCCTATTGTTCAGGGAAAAATAGAACTGGATCGCGTCACCTTCAATTACCCGGACTCAGAACTTGCTGCCGTGCGGGATGTATCCATCACCATTAATCCGGGAGAAAAAGTCGCCATCATCGGGCGTATTGGTTCAGGAAAAACGACCATTGAACGTCTGATTATGGGCTTGTACCAGCCGACACAAGGCAATGTGCGTATTGATGAGACCGATATCGCTCAGCTTCACCATGTTGATGTCAGACGCAATATAGGCTGTGTACCACAAGACATTACTCTGTTTTACGGTTCTATTCGCGACAACATTACTCTGGGACAACCTTTGGTAGACGACCGAGAGGTGCTGGATGCTGCCAACCGAGGCGGTGTAACGGTATTTACTCAGCAGGATCCGGCGGGTCTGGAACGTCAGGTCGGAGAAGGCGGGATTTTACTTTCTGGCGGTCAGCGTCAGTCTGTGGCGATTGCACGTGCGTTCATAGGTCGTCCTCCTGTTTTGCTGATGGATGAACCAACCAGCTCGATGGATAACCGCTCAGAGATGCACATTAAGCATCAACTATTGAGCTTGAAGAAGAGTGAAACCCTTATCCTTATTACCCATAAAACGTCAATGCTGGACGTGGTTGATCGGGTAATTGTGATGGAAAAAGGGGCAGTTATTGCAGACGGACCGAAGGAGCAGGTACTCAACAACCTTAAGCAAGGTCGGGTACGCGCTTCATAAACTTCCTTGGATTCGCACAACGCCCTCGATACAGAGGGCGTTTTTTATGCTCAAACTGTCTCAAGATACCCTAACCACAACGCACCCTGTTTTGTGCCCTTTTTCGACATATCGATGTGCTGCAACCAAATCGTCCAAGTCATACACAGAATCGATCACCGGAACCAAATCTCCAGTTTCAATCAATCGTTTCAGATAGTTCATGTCACTCTGAGTTTCTATCGCCAGCCCAGCCACCATCTGACGTTGACCAAACAGTTTCAAAATCATCATGCGAGCAAAATCGGACACGCCACCAGCAGCAGATATCCATATGCCTTTTTCAGTAAGCAAGTGCTCACATTCTGCATATTTCAAACTCCCATGGGTGTCATAAACCACATCAAATCGTTCATTCATTTCACTGACTGGTGCTTTTGAGTAATCCAAGGTCTTCTTTGCACCAAGCTGTAACAGCAGCTCACGTTTTTCGTCTCGACAAATGGCAACTACTTCAGCCCCTTTGTATCTGGCTAGCTGAACTCCATAGCAACCAAGCGCTCCACCTGCGCCATTAACCAGAACTCTTTGCCCCGCTTTAAGCTCAATTTTATGATGCAGAAAATACAGTGAAGCGGTCGCCCCAAAAGGAATCGCGGCCGCTTGTTCGAAGGTCAGTTCATTTGGAATCTTGGCGATGGCAGCGGATTCATCCAGCACAAGAAATTCAGCATTCGCCCCCATACCGGTTCCTGTTCCTCCGAAAACCCGCTCTCCAATAGCAAAGTTTTTCACCTGATTTCCTGTCGCCACAATTTCTCCGGAAAACTCAGTACCAAGTATCTGCCGCTTAGGTGTTATCAATCCATTGAAAAGCCGCACTGCAAATGGGTCGGCTTGTCGCATATGGATATCCGCAGCCGACACCGATGTTGCCCAAACCCGAATTTTAATTTGGGTATTGCCCACTTCAGGTTCTTCAACATTGGCAACGCTAAGCACATCTGGCGAACCATACTCCTGATATATCATGGCTTTCATTGACCACTCTCCCAGTCTTTAGTGTTTTTCTGCTCTAGGGGCTATTGACCCTAACAATTTGTCTAAAGAAGGACTTGATAATTTGTGCGGTGGTGCGTAATTTTTGAAATCAAACATGGTGAAATTACCAACAATAGATATTCAAAATGACGTCCTTAGTTGAGCAAATAAATGAGCTGGTTGAACACATCGAATTGCACCTTGGTGATGATATGGACATCGCTGTTCTTGCAAAGCGAATGCAGCTTTCTCCGTGGCACTTCCAACGCACTTTCAAAAGTCTGGTAGGTGATACGTTAGGTGGCTATGTCCGGGGGAGGCGTCTTTCTTACGCTGCCAATCAGTTACTTGAAACCGATATCGGCATTCTGGAGATAGCTTTGGATACGGGCTTTAACTCTCATGAAGCGTTTAGTCGATCGTTCAAAACCTATTTTGGTCTTTCACCAAAAGTATTTCGCGTTCAGAAACCCAAAGTCCTGCTTCAGGAAAAGCCTGTTCTCACTCAAGAACTCGTCACCCACCTGCGTCAGGGAATCGCTCTGAATCCAGCCATTGTCTCTCGCCCTGCCACCTTGTTGGTAGGATTTCAGACTCAAATCCCATCACCATTTATGTTTCAGGAAAGCTACTGTGACCTCTTGGAAGCCCCCTGGATGCAGCTTTTGGATCGTCGCCATGAGATTTCAAACAAGGTGGAAGATACCTACCTGGGGCTGACGATTAGCGATTCAGGGCTGTTTACCGAAGAGGAGGTAACTTACTTGTCGGCAATGAAAGTGACCTCATTTGAGCGCATACCGGATGGTATGGTTACCTATGAATTGCCAGAGCAAATGGTCGCGATATTTGAGGTAGAGGAAGTCTCGGAAGATTCTGTAAACAAGACCATGGATTACATCTACGGCTATTGGTTACCCAATTCAGAATACCAAAGAGCGGAAGGTCAGGATTATGAGCTGTTTGAGGGGCTTAAGAACTTCACATTGCCTGACATGACATCGAAATACGTCATTCCGGTGAAACCCAGACAAAAATGAAAAACCCCGCCACAAGGGCGGGGTGAAAACTCTAAAAGTAGAAAAGGCAGTGGTAACTTTTAGAATTTAACTTCTAGACCTGCAACGTAGCCAAACTCAGTTTTAAGCTTGTCTGCGCCTGTAGGCTTAACATTTGCGTGACCGATTTCAGTGTAAACTTTCACGTTGTTGTGAAGTTTGTGAGAAACGTTCGCGTATACGTTGTGTACTTTTAGGGAATCTTTTACGTCAGCGTAGTCGTAACCACCAGCTAGGGTAGTTTTTTCAGTTAGCTTGTAAGAACCAGATAGCTTAGCAACGTTTAGGGTTGTTGCGTCAGGGTTCTTAGTTGTAGTAGAGCCCACTGTAACTGAGTCAGCTGTGATCTTAGTGTTGGCGTAAGATGCCGCAACAGTAATTGCGTCAAATGTCGCTTTTACCTGACCGTGGATAGTAGTACCTTTCGCTTTGTTAAATGCAATCGTACCCGCTTTAACGGCGTCTGCTTTAACGTGCTGAAGGTAAAGTGCAGTTTCAATGTCACCAAACTTGTAACCACCAGCTAGATCGTAAGCAAACTTCTCAGAATCCTTAACACCTTTTTCGAATTCAGCGTATGATGCGCCAACCCAAGCGTTACCGAAAGTACCTTTGTACTTAGCAACAGAGTCACCAGAACCCACTGCTAGAGTTGTCACTTCGTCTTTAAAGAATTTCAGACCGAACTCAATGCCTTCTGAGATACCAGCGCCGTCGAAAGTCGTAGTTTGGCGACCGGCTGTGAACGTACCGAATTTGCTGTGTTGAACACCAACGTATAGTTCGTCGTTTTCAACCGCAGTTTTCTCAAATTTGAATGCCGCTTTACCGATACCTTTTAGGCTGTCGTTTACGTCTACAGTTGTTGTAGCGAACAGGTCACCATCATCCAGGCGGAATTTGCTTACTGAGTTTTCAGCACGCTCTTTTTTGTACTGAACTTCAGCTGCACCACCAAGGTCTAGCTTAACGCCATCCTTGTTGTAGATTTCTGCTGCGTTTACTGACGTTGCTGCAAGTGTTACAGCAACAGCAAGAATTGTCTTTTTCATATCATTCATCCACTGCTAATTATTTTTAACTGCAAAATAATTCATTTGCGGAATGAGTATCTTCACTAAAAAGATCGTTATCAATAGACCCTTACGTCAGCTTACATCTTTAAAACCAATAGCTTACAATGCTTACGCTTGAAACATTTTGTTGCATAAGCTGGGTGTAAAAAAGACACGACCAAGAGCAACTTAACGCATATAACTTAACTGATCGACAACCAAATCCAGTACCCTATTGCTGAAAATGTGGCGACCCAGTGGAAGAAAACGATAGTAAATAGCACTCGATAAAAAGACGCCTTCTGCGTTTTATGACGAAGCAGACTTCTCCCAGCTAGCGCACCGGGCCAGCCTCCAATAACGGCAAGAAAGTGAAGCGTTCTCTCTTTCACTCTCCAGTTGCTACGTGAAGCCTGATATTTGTCCCAGCCATAGAAAAGAAACGTTATTACGCTTGGTGCAACTGACGCCACTAACCACAAAAAGGACTGATGGCTATAAAATAGAAAGGCAGATAATAGAACCCAATACAGGATCGACAGCTTCACAGTGCCCCCTTGAAAATAGCTGGATGGAATGAATTTTAGGCAAATAGGATGGGTTAGCTGCCCATTAGCGGAGCAAAGCTGATCTCATAATGGTTGTAAGACAAAACGGAAGGTCCGTGTTCACGTCGGGTAACAACGGTATCATCACCAAACTTAACGGTAACACGAGTATACACTTTGTTTTTTATCGTAATGGTATTGGCGGTCAGCATCTGCTCAAATTCAAGCTCTACCGCATCCAGTTTCTTCTTTGTTCGGCTAAGCAGATCGTTGTTCTTTTGTTTAAGCGTCGCGACGTTATCGACCATCTCCTGAGTACGCTCTGCTTTAGGCGTTTTAGAGAGCTCCAGCTCAGCTCGAACCACCTTCATGGTGTCTTCCTGAACCTTCTTATAGCTCTCCTTCAGCCTTTCAATACCATCTTTGTACTTCTTGTAGCGAGCACAGGCTTCTACGGTGGTGACCGAATCCCCTTCAACACCGAGATTGACGCAGGTAATTTTACCGCCGACTTGTGTATCGCCCCCACTCAGGGTGCCTTGTTTGCCGTTCGCATCAGAAACTGTCAGATCTCCTCCGCAGCGAACGTCATTTTGTAAACTGTGGATGGCAAATGTCACGTCATCGTGCGCCTGTATGGTCGCGTACTGTGCGTATTTACTGGTAATAGACCCACCAGAACGAACAACACAGGCGTTTTCCTCGCCTTCTGCGATAGGACGACCAATAATGCCTTTCGCGGCGGTAATGTCACCGTGTGCCTGAACGTCGGCAGATTCAATAAAGCCGCCAACTGTAATTGAACCGGTCGCCAAAACTTTCATACCAGGTTCGATGTCGCCAGTGATCACCACACAGCCTTTGAATTTTATGTGACCCGTAGACACGTCCACTTTGCTTAAACACAAAGCATTATCCACTTCGACAGTAGACCCTTTTTTCATCATCGGCATACCAGAGACGGCAGCACGCAGCAAATTAGGATCGTCTTTGCAAATGTAGGTGCCTTTGCCTTCACGTAAAAGTTTGTCGTTACCCGGTTTAGGTGGGATCACTTTGCCGCATACAGTGAAACCAGGTTTACCCTTGGTTGCAGGCTTACGTCGCATAAGTTCTTCATTTTCAGCCACGGTAATGGTTTCACCGAGGTTACGCATGTCAACTTTATGAGTAACGGAATTGATTTCCTGAGGTCTCAGAACGCGTGCATTGATGTCTGGAAAGAGTGGGGTGAATTCGGCGTCTTTTCCTTCTACGGGCATCTTGCCCTGTGCAACCGCCTGTGAAAATTCCTGACCGGGCGGCACTTTGTGGCTCATCGCCAGTACTTTTTTCAGCGCAAGCTTGTTGATTCCTTTGGTTACTTTTGCCAGAGAAAGCGCTTCGACAATTTCACTGCCCCGCAGTGCCCGACCACCCTGAGCACCAGTCACAACCATTCGGGCGATCATATCGTTATCTTCAAGCACAACACTAACTGAAGCATTCTTGCGAAATGCAATGTTCACACCCTGAAACGCTTCTTTTTTGGTTTTTCTGGCAGCGGAAATAAAACTTTTGACGGCGCTGTCGTCGAGGAAGAAAGAGGCAGCTCCTAAGCTTTCGATGGCATGATCAAGCCCAAGCTCACCAAAATCGGACTCTACCGTCACATCGGTGGGCATTTGCGCTATGACAAACTGATCGTCATCTGAAAGTCGGATGAACTCTTTCCACATACTCCATTACTCAAAAATAAGACTCCATTTCTGGAATGAGTGTAACGAATTTGCCCAAAGGTTTAACAAAAAAATGCTCAAATTCCGGCGATGGTCACTAATACAAGCACGCATTTATCGCCATAATGAGAATATTTACTATTAAGCTCATAACATTAATGACATTTTTCATGTTAAATGCACAACTTTAAGTCACATCAGCCATACAATGGAGTTTAGAAAAAGCATCTGGCTGGTTTATGGTAAATCTACGTTATATTAACAGCTCAGATAAAATGTTAATTTTCAGTAAATTGGTATACCGCTTTTACCCTTTTTCCGCAGTTTGAATACTCTAAGGACTCACAAAGCTCAGAGACCAAAACAATGCCGCGTCCGTAGCTGTTTTCATCGGATACCATATTCAACTCGTGGTAGTTAAAACCTTCCCCAGTATGCTCGATTGTCATCGCCAGTTGATTGATTTCAGGCAAGTATTCCAGATCCAAGGTTAACACCGCATCATCACTGAGATCTTGTAGGCGTTCCTCACGAAGCTGGTAATAAGTAAAGAAACCTTCTTCATCACTCTTAAGCTTGGAGTCCAGCCCAAGAAGCCCATGCTCAATGGCATTGGCAAACAACTCAGACAATACTGAGCAGACCAAATCCAGATTCGGTCCACCGCTAACAATACCGGAAATGTAATGCCTGACCTCAGCCATTACAGTCACGCCACTGAGTACGTCTTTCGGGAAGCTTAAGCGCGTGTTCAGCGGTACTCTGCCTACAAACGGCAGTTCTGCATCTGGAGTTTGCCCAGCTTCATTGTGGATAGGGAACGTCATGGTCAGGATAGACAGATCATCGTCTTTGCTCTTATGAGAAAAGACATTCACTGCCTCATACAGTGAAGGGATAATCGCGTTCGGTTCACAAGCGTTGAGCACATCTTTAAGGCGGTCTTCGCCAAACTGCTCCCCTGTTGGATTCGCCGCTTCAGTCACACCATCGGTGTAACACACAATCTGCTGCCCCTGCTCCATGCGCAAATGCACCATATTGGTTTCGAACTCTTCAGCACTGAGAACCCCTAAAGGCATGTGGGCTGACGTCAGGTTATTGATGATTTTGCCTTCTGAATCCAGTATGTAGCTGTCTGGCAATCCACCGCCCCACCAGGTGACATCAACACCATTGGCGCTGATCTCAAACACATTGGCTGCGACCATCATGCCCAGAGGCAGAAAGCGTACGAGTGCTGTATTGATTTCTTCGAGAATTTCACCAAGCGACATGCCCTTCGCAGCCATGGAGAAAAACGCCCTTGTCGCCGGAATGGTTGAAATAGCAGCAGGTAAGCCGTGCCCCGTCGCATCGGCAATCATGACATAAACCCCACCTTGTGGTCGGTTAGCCACAACAATAAGGTCCCCGTTAAATACCGTAGAAGGGTTAGAAATGTACTCAATACCATCGATATTTTTGTACATGTCTTCAGCAAGGTTAGTAAAAATAGATTCGGAAATCGCGTAGTCGTACTTCACCTGTTCGCGGAACTTGCTCAACTCATCACGCTGCTTACTCACTTCATTGTGCATTTTGGCGATGCGATAGTGTGCCTGAACTTTGGCAAGTAAGGTGCTTCGACCAACCGGTTTCAGAATGAAATCATCTCCATAGAAAAGGCACCGACCAAAGGAGTCGCGGTCATCCAGCACCGTCAGAAAAATGATCGGCATGTGCACATTCGGGAACTCGGCACGGATCTCTTTTGCGGTAGTAAAGCCATCTTTCACGGGCATCATGACGTCCATCAGGATGACGTCCGGCAGGGCTTCGGCTTCTTTGAGCGCGTCTACCACCCCTTCCCCGTTCTCAAACAAAGTGATGTCCTCTGCAATGCTGGTCAGCATATATCGGAACATTTCTCGGTTGGTTTTCTGATCATCGACTATCAGTATTCGCATAACCTAGCCCTCCTGAATTCGTTATTCGATTGAAAACTTCTTATCAAATCTCGAGATCAGCAGAATTTTCTTCACTTGCGGCATACTGTTGGTGATCACGATTTCTCCGTCTTTCTGATTCAGATACTTGTGCATATTGAGCAACATCCCCAACCCTGCACTGTCGATGTAATCGACTTTGCGAAAATCAACCACAAAGCGATACCCTTTCTGTTCGCAGTAACTTTGACGAAATTCGTGTACCAGATTAAAGCCAAATGCGCCTTCGACAGAAATCACAACACGTCGTTGGTTGTTATCTATTTCAGCAGTTACAGACATAGTTCTTCTCCCTAGAATAATTCAACTTCACCTTCATCAATCCCAGATTGCTGCGCCGCCGCTTCACCACGGTTTTGCGCGTTGGATTTCAGTTCTTCGATACCCTGAACCAAATCTGAAAGCTCTATTTCACCTTGATTAAATTTGTTCATTAGCCCAACCATTTCTTCTATGGCGTTGGTACTTCGCTGGGCGTGTTCCCCCTGCTGAACAACGATGTCGGCAAACTGCAAAGCACGGATCCCGTTGCTCACCTGATCTGCCAGTTCGCGCCCCATACCCTGGATCTTGTCGATCTCCTCTTTGATTTCCACATTCACCTGTTGCACGCCCTGCAACATGTCTTCAACCTGATCTTTTGAGTCGATCGCTACCGTCATATCAATCGATGCGATCTCACCCACCGTGACGTTGGCTTCTTTGATCGTGCCCTGAGCGATGGTGATCTCTTTCTGAATTTGTCCGTTGAGATCTTCTGCTTTCAGCGACAGGTTACGTACCTCCTGCGCAACCACCGCAAAGCCTCGACCCGCATCCCCGGCTCGCGCTGCCTCAATAGCGGCGTTCAATGCAAGCAGGTTGGTTTGTTCTGACAGCCCCTGAACCTGATCAAGCAGGCGAAATACATTGTCTAATTTGGACGACATATCATGAATACTGTGGACCGCTGTGATGCTTTTTTCGGAGACGGTAATCAGAATTTCGATGTACTCAGCAAATATCTTTTCGGTTCTTGGAAGCACTTGTGTGAGGCTGTATTTGCTGTCCTGATTCGCCAGAAGGTTATTCACTAACTGGGAGGAAACATCACTCTGACGCTGTGAGACATCCTGCAAGCCAAAAAAGCTGTCATTCAATGTCACAACGGATTCGTCCATTACCCCTCGCTGCTTATTCAGGCTTTCCTGAATATGCGGAAGCTCTTCGTCAATCAACGACTGGACCGCTTGAAGATGAGCCTGATTGTCTCCGGACACGTCTACCTTCATTTCAACTTTCGGCGTTTCAACTGCAGGGGCTTTTTGTGAGGATTTAATCAACACCCAGGGCGACGCTGCCACCAGCACAGCCAAGCCGACCACCCACATTGATGTCACTTCCATCACAATGAAGCTGAGACCAACGACCTGGAGACCCAAAATGAGCCACCAGGTCGTTACGAATTTGGTTATTTTCTGCATTATTATTAACCTCTTAAGTTCAGAAGCGCTTAGGTCGAAAACAAGGTGTCACAAATCAACCTTGGTACTCTGTTGAGCGATACCACTTTCTCAACCGCCCCGACTTCTACCGCGACACGTGGCATTCCCCAAACCACAGAAGATTGCTCATCCTGCGCAATCGTAAATGCTCCGGCATTTTTCATATTCAGCATGCCTTCAGCTCCATCCTGCCCCATTCCGGTAAGGATGACGCCAATAGCCCGATCACCAAGCGTCTCAGCCACAGCATCAAACATGACGTCTACCGAGGGTTTGTGCCGGTTAACGGGAGGACGATCATCCAGCTCGCAATACAAACATCTGCCACGTTTCACAATCACCATATGTTTGTCACCCGGTGCCACGTAGGCACAGCCGTTGACCAGAGGAGCAGAGTCCACCGCCAGATCTCGCACTGTTATTTCACTCGCCGCGTCCAGACGTTGAGCGAAAGAAGGCGTAAACATGGCACTGATATGCTGAGTAATCACAATAGGAGGAAGGTTGGATGGCAATGCTGACAACACGGAGCGGACCGCTTCGGTACCTCCTGTTGACGCACCGATGGCAATCAGGTCGAACTGTTTGCTCTTTTGCTTCACTTTCTCCTGCTTTTCCGCCTGCTGACTACTGTGACCCTGCTTAACGTTTGCCCCTGCCGCCATTTTGATTTTGGCGTTCACCATCTGTTTGTAGTGAATCATTTCAGCGGTGTTTTCCACGGCGGGTTTGGGGAAGTAGTCCACGGCACCAATTTCCAGAGCCTCCAGTGTTATGTCTGCTCCGTGCTGGGTAAGTGTTGAAATCATGACGACAGGCATCGGACGCAGTCGCATAAGATTTTTAAGGAACTGGACGCCATTCATTTTGGGCATTTCAATGTCCAGCGTCAGCACATCCGGATTGTGCTGCTTGATCAGATCTCTTGCTTCGTAAGGGTTTTCCGCCGTTGCCACCACCGTAAGTTGAGGGTCTGATTCGACGATCTCGGTCAGCAGTGCTCTGAATACCGGGGAGTCATCAACGATCATTACTTTTAGTTTATTATTCATTAGAATAGCTCCGCATCATCATCGTGTGGACGGTGGCTCTCAATATCCAGTTCTTTGGCGTATGCCGCTTCTCGGCGTTTCACTTTGTCCACTTCAGTAAAGCGAATGCGCTTCACCCACGCCTGACCGCTCAGAGGATCGAACATGACTTTTCTGGGAATCATGCCCCCCAGATCCTGCGCATCGATCTCAAACCCTTCCTGTCTGGCGTAATTAAGAGCAAATTCTATGTTCTTGTCCCCTATCAGTGCCGTCTTTCCCATCATCTGTGCGCCACCAAACAGCTTAAGGCGAATTCGCTCTCTTACTGCTCCTCCTGCCAATAACTGGTTGATCAACATTTCCATTGCGTTATTGCCATAGCGCGAAGCGGTTGAAATGATTTCTGTCGGGTGCCAGTGCTCAATTTCGTATTTGCTGTCAAAGGGCAGCAGAAAGTGGTTCATTCCTCCAACGAAGGCATGTGGGTCCCACATGCATGCAGCAATGCACGAACCCAGTCCGGTGCAAATCACTTCAGGCTCACGGCTGGTATACACGCCACCGGGCAGTACTTTCACCATGTGCACTTTCTTTTGTTGGTGATAAAAGCGTGCAAACTGCTGGTTCGTCTGATCGGGCTTTTTTGCCTGAAGTTGCTTCATTCCTGCCTCACTGTTTAACGTATATGGTGTGTCCAAGATGCCGGAAGAGATCAGTACAATTTCCAACACTCTCGGAGTGACCAATAAACAACACACCATCGTCGGCAAGATGTTCGTAGAATCGTCGGATGAGCGTCTCTTGAGTGGGCTTGTCGAAATAGATCATGACGTTGCGGCAAGAGATGACATCAAATTGTTGATTCATGGGCCAATCAGCCAATAAATTCAGCTGGTTGAAAGTAAGATGTTGCTGTAACTGACGTTTTATTTTTATATTCCCGGTCATGCGACCTTTTCCCTTCACAAATGCCCCTTTGAGGTATTCGCTTGGAATTGTTTTTATGGCTTCGTCGCTGTATACCCCTTTGCGGGCATGCGCCAACACGTTGGTATCCAGATCCGTGGCAAGCACTCTCACGGTATCAATGCGATCAAAAACCTGCATTTTTTGTAGCATGGCAAGGTAACTGTAGGGTTCTTCCCCTGTAGAGCACCCCGCTGACCAAATTTTTAATTGTGTTTTTCGTTCACTGAACCACTTTGGAATCATGACGTTTTCAAGGTATTCAAAATGATGGTATTCCCTGAAAAAGTGCGTTTTATTGGTGGTCAGGTTGTTGATAAAATTCACTCGCTCGGAATCGCTGCTTTCCAGTAACTCCCGATACTGACTAAACCGTTGAAAGCCATGTTCACGCAGCAAACGGCTGATTCGCCCATAAACCATGGCTTTCTTTTTGTCCGACAGGTATATCCCCACACTCTTATGGACAAAATATTGAATGTATTTAAAGTCCTGTTCCGTTAGTTCAAATTCTCTGCCTTCTAGCGGACTTTGTGGTTCAGCCTGGCTTAGAACTCTTCCCATTCGTCGCCGTCCTCACTCAACTGTATCCCTGAGTTAACAGCTTGGCTTGGCGGTGCGATCGGTGCCGGCACATTACGAATTTCACTGATGTTGCTTGCTGGTTTCGCACTTCCACTGTTGTCTCGTTTGGATATGGTTTGCACATTGTTGTCGGTGGTAAAGAAATTCATCAGGTTAAGCAGCTCTTTCCCTTCGTCTTTCAAAGACTGACTGGCTGCTGAGGTTTCTTCTACCAGTGATGCATTCTGCTGGGTCATCTCATCCATGGTGGCGACGGCTCGGCTTATTTCATCAATACCTGTCGCCTGCTCCTGGCTGGATTGCGCTATCTGTGTGATGAGTTCGGACACTTTAGCCACGGCATCCACAATCTCATTCAAGGTTTCGCCCGATTCATCCACTAAACGGGAACCCTCATCGACTTTCTCAACGCTATCGTTAATCAGCCCTTTGATCTCTTTCGCTGCGGCGGCACTGCGCTGTGCCAGATTACGGACTTCACCCGCCACAACGGCGAATCCACGCCCCTGCTCTCCGGCTCTGGCCGCCTCTACTGCGGCGTTCAGTGCCAGTAGGTTGGTCTGGAATGCAATTTCATCAATCACACCGATGATGTCGGATATCTTCTTACTTGCACTGTTAATCTCAGCCATTGCTGCAACAGCCTGGCCGACCACTTCTCCGCCTTTGCCTGCTTTCTTCGCGGCATCATCGGATAAGTCATTTGCCCCTTTCGCGTTTTCAGCGTTTTGTCGGACAGTAGTTGTCATCTCTTCCATGCTGGCCGCGGTTTGTTCCAGATTCGAAGCCTGAGCTTCTACACGCTGACTCAAATCGTTATTGCCTTCCGCAATTTCTGTCGAAGCCGTAGCAACGCGAGCAGAAGAGGTGGTGATTTGATCCACCATATTGCGAAGATTCACAATCGAGGTGTTCACCGCTTCTGCCAGACGCCCAAACTCCCCTTCATTATCGTCCGACATATTCGAGTTCAAGTTGCCATCTGCCACCTGACTCATCACGTCGATGCACTGACCAAGAGGTGCAACAATGGCATCCAGCAAGTTGTTAATCCCGTCACCCAGTTCAGACATAAAGCCACTGTAAGCACTGGTATCAATACGCTCTTTCAAATCACCATTAATCGCTTTTTGAATCAGTGACTCAACCTGTCGCTGACCGTCTTGCTGTTCCGTAATATCTTCCCACTGAAGCGCGGGCCCCATGTAATTCCCTTCTGCATCCCGCATCGCAATACAGGTTAGGTTAAACTCCAGCGCTCCGACTTTAATATCAGAGGAGAAAGGCAAGTTGTCCGGATTAGAAATAATGCCTCGCTGATGAGCCGGGTTCTTATGGAAGACATCAATGTTCTGTCCTATCAGTTTGCTGGCATCAAAACCAGGCAGCACCTTTTTCAGATCGCTTTCTCGGCTAGACAGAAGCTTTTGAAGAGCCGGATTCAAGTATTGAATGATGCCATTTTGGTCAGCCATCATTAGGTTCGTCGTCATGCCTTCGACTGCCGACGCCAGACGTCCAATCTCGGCTTCTTTGGCTCGCTCTTCTGTCACATCTTTCCACTCAAGAGTGTTCCCGACATAGTTACCCTCGGCATCTCTGATCGCAGCAACGTTCAGTTCTATCTTGAGATCGGCGATGGTGATATCGGTCTGGTAAGGTAAATTATTTGGGTTATCCAGCATCTTGCGCTGATGGGCTGGGTCTTTATGGAAACCGTCAATACAGCGCCCTATCAGCCACTCTTCCGATGCCGTAAAGTCGTGCCATACGGTTCGCATCGTCGCTTCGTGCTTTTTAAACAGGTCTAGGGTTTCCTGATTGGCATAGGTAATCAGGAAGTCTCGGTCAATCATTACCATGGCAGTTTGCGCCTGATGCACCGCGGCGCTCAGTCTGGCAATCTCAGTGGCTTGCTTTCTCTGCTCTGTGACATCACTCCATTCCAGCGTGTTGCCAATGTAGTTACCCTGAGCGTCTCTGATGGCAGCAACATTCAGTTCGATTTTTAGGTCTGCAATATCGATGTCGGTGCTGTACGGCAAGTTGGCAGGGTTATCCAGTAGCTTGCGCTGATGGCTTGGGTCCTGATGGAAGCCATCGATACAGCGCCCCATCAGCCAGTCTTCTCGTGCGGAAAAGTCCGGCCATACGGTTCTGAACTTGGCTTCGTGCTTTTTGAACAGTGCCATGGTTTCGCCATTGGCATAGGTGATTTCAAAATCCCGGTTGATCATGACCATGGCAGTCTGAGCCTGATCGACCGCTGATTGCAGCCTCGATATGTTGGATTCCTGTACACGTTTTTCGGTTACATCTTCCCACTCAAGGGTATTGCCCGTGTAATTGCCTTTGCTGTCTCGAATGGCGCCCACGTTCAGTTCCAGCAATACACCTTTAACATCGATGGTGGTGGTGTAAGGCATATTGTTGGGGTCTGCCAGCATCTGTCTCTGGTGAGAAGGATTGGTATGGAAGCCATCAATGCAGTTCCCGATCAGAAAGTCTTCATTAGCCTGGAAGTTTGGCCAAACCGTCTGGAACAATTGTTCATGTAATTGGAGCAGTTCCAGCGACCGTTTGTTTACGTAGGTAATATTAAAGTCGCGATCTATCATCATTAACGCGGTTTGCGCCGTATTCAGAGCAGACAGCAGTTGCTCTGTACTGACGGCACCCGCAGCGGAGTTAGTCTCGCCCATCAGGCTATCTTGGGAGGGAGCTTCAAACTGCTCCGCGCTTTTTGTTTTTCTATTCCAAAATGACATCGCTTCACCTCTCACATGAGCGCTTTTTCTTCTGATAAGTTATTGAGCTCTGCGACATTAAATAGAGCTTCCAGGTTAATGAGAATCACATGCCCTTCATTGGCTGGCACAATGCCGACGATGAAGTTTTTGTCCACTGTTAGCGACATATTGGGCGCTGGTTTTATGTCGTCGGTATCAAGTGCGTACACTTCCGACACCGCGTCCACAATGATGCCAAGTGGCTGTCCATGTGTATCATTCAAAACAATCACAACGGTGGTTGCGTTAATCACGGCAGGTTCTAGCTGAAAGCGTTTTCTCAAATCCACAATCGGGACATATTCCCCACGGATTTCCAGCACACCATTAAGGTAGCTAGGCGCATTGGGCACAGTTCTCACCTTGCTCCAGCCACGCACTTCTTTCACATCCAGAATGGGAACGGCATATTCTTCTTCGTTTAAAATAAAACTCAGGAATTCTTGTACTGCCATGACTCACCCTGCCTTTAAAATCGTTTCCATGTTGAGCAGCTCATCAGTATCCAGTAAGGACATCACCTGCTCTTCCACATTCAGTAGCCCCACGGTGAATGGTGTCACCACCGAATCCCCTAATGCGGGCGTCAGCTCTTTATCCCCCTGGCTGACCACATCGGAGACCGCGTCTACCACAAGCCCCATCAGACGTTCGCTTTCTCCACTCGCACAACGAAGCACCAGCACCACGGTTGTTGGCAGGTACGCACAATCACCAATGCCAAACCGGACTCTCAAATCGATGACGGGAACGATCATGCCTCTAAGGTTAATCACACCTTTGACAAAGTCCGGAGAACGGGGGATCGGAGTCGGACGCTCCCATACGCGGATTTCTTCAACATCGCGTATGTCGATTCCATATAGTTCGCCGGCCAGACAAAAACTCAAGAAATCGGCGTTTTCACTGATTTCGCTGTCTGCGATGGTTTCCCCTTCCACAACTTGAAGTGCTTCGCTCACGGTTGCTCCCTAGGCTGCGATGCCGCCCTTGCTGTCTGACTGCCGATTCAGAAATGAAGTAATCAGACCTTGAATATCCAGTATCAGAGACACAGAGCCGTCACCTAATATCGTCGCTCCTGATATGCCTGCCACTTTGCTGTAGTTAGACTCCAGACTCTTGATCACCACTTGTTGCTGATCCAAAAGCTCGTCTATCAATAACCCGACACGATTCCCTGCCGCCTCGACCAAGCACAGAATGCGCCCTTCGAGTTCTCCACTTTCTCCCATCTCAAATTCTTCGTGCAGTCGGAGTACGGGAATGTTTTCCTCTCGCAGGCGATACAACTCGACCCCACCGGCAGCGTGCTTAACGCACTGGGTATCTATCTGAATGGATTCAATGATGGTAAGCAGCGGAATAACGTAAACTTCGCCAGCGACTTTGACGAGCTGACCGTCCAGAATGGCTAACGTGAGAGGTAAGCTGATGGTGAATGTACTTCCGGTGCCTAGCTGAGATTCCACTTCGATATGTCCGCCCAGCTCTTCGATGTTTCTTCTCACCACGTCCATACCGACGCCGCGACCCGAAATATCCGAGACTTCTTCTGCGGTAGAAAAACCGGGCGCAAAAATCAAATTAACGATCTGCTTATCGGTCATTTCTTCTCGGCGGGCATCCGGTGGCAACACACCTTTGTCCTGTGCTTTTTTCCATAACTTGTCACAGTTGATGCCAGCACCATCATCTTTCACTTCAATGATGATAGAGCCCCCCTGATGGAACGCATTAAGCTCGATGACACCCATTTCTGGCTTGCCATTTTCACGTCGATCATCCGGCAATTCGAGACCATGGTCGATGCCATTTCTGACTAAGTGAACAAGCGGGTCAACGATCCGTTCCAGAACGGTTTTGTCGAGCTCTGTGTTTTCCCCTTTGATTTGCAAATCCACCTGTTTACCAAGACGACCAGACAGATCCCGAACTAGACGAGGGAAACGGCTGAAAGCAAAACTCATTGGCAACATGCGAATATTGAGGACGTTTTCCTGCAGGTCTTTGCTGTTTTGAAGTAACTGGTCGAGACCGGATTTGAGCTTCTCTAGCTTATCCACGGTAAAGTCGTTTCCGATCTCCGTCAGCATGGACTGAGTGATGACCAGTTCACCCACCAAGTTGATCAGGCTGTCGACTTTGTCGATGTCGACCCGAATGGAACTTACACTCGACTCTGACTTCGCGGGCTTTCCTGCTGCTGCGGGCTTTTTGTTGTCTTTTGGTTTTGTTTCTGGAACAGGCACCGCGGCACTTTGTGGTTGTGGCTCTTGCGGTACTGTTTCTGTTTGTTCAGTTTCAGATGATGGCTGCGCAACGTTCTCTCCTTCGGTTTGTTCGCGCTGCACGTCTAAATCACATTGGTCTTCCACCCACTCAAATATTTCTCGAATGTCTTCTTCTGCCACTTCACCAGAAATCGTCATGCGCCAGTTCAGATAGCATAGCTCCGGCTCCAGTTCGCTCAGTTCCGGTAAATTCGCCATGTTACAGACGATGTCGCAATCTGGGTCCAGCTCTTTAATTTCCCCGATAATACGAAGCGGGTCATTACCGCTGAAGAACAAATCTGTATGGGGAATGAAGGAAACCAGCCATTTGGCGGTATCGGAGCCATTGCCGGAATCGGTGGCTTCAACTTGTTCTGAAGGTGGAGCAGAGGAATCGGCGTTGGTGTCGCCTTGTGTGTCTAGTAGTGCAGCCAGTGCTTTATTGACTTCATCTTTGAGCGCGGATTCTACTTCCGTTTCATTTTCATAGCCTTCAAGCATCTCAGTGATGCAGTCGCCACTTTTCAATAGTATGTCGACACTGTGGCGGGTTAACGTCATTTGACCGTTTCTGACTTCGTCCAGATAGGCCTCAACATTGTGTGTGAATTCGCTGATATCCAGCAAATTAAAAGTGGCAGCGCCTCCCTTTATTGAATGCGCCGCTCGAAATATCGTATTGATGGTTTCCAGATCAACGTTATCCGGATCCAAATCCAGCAATACGGTTTCTAGCACTTCTAAGTTTTCACGACACTCTTCGTAAAACATCTTACGAAGTTGGTTCATGTCTAAAGCCATGGGTCACCTACCTGTAATCTGCCTAGCGGCTCTGCCGGAGCGAACGCTTAAATCACGCGTTTCAATGTTTTTAATAATGTTTCAGGGTTAAATGGTTTAACCAGCCACCCTGTTGCACCGGCAGATTTCCCTTCCTGTTTCTTCTCCATACTGGTTTCCGTTGTCAGCATCAGGATAGGGATAAATTTATATTGAGGATTGCCACGAATGGCACGTACCAGCTCAAATCCGCCCATCACGGGCATGTTCACGTCCGATATCACAACATCGAACTTGGTCATCTTCGCTTTTTTAAGGGCATCACTTCCGTCGTTAGCCGTTTCGACCTCATAGCCAGCGTCTTTTAAAGTGTGGCTAACCATTTGACGGATCGATACAGAGTCATCGACAGCGAGAATCTTAGTCATAAAAGTCCCCTCAATTCCTTAATTTTCAAACACACTTTGTAAGTCGAGTAACTTAATACTTTCCTGAAATTCATCAGAAGCATTGATAAGTTTTATCTCGGTGTTTGCCTGCTTGGCGCTAAAGAAAAGAGATGCCAACGCCTGCAAACCTGCAGCGTCAACTCTGACTACGGAGGAGGCATCAATCACTAGCTCTTCATTGGTGTCGAGCCACTGTTGATACTCGTTTTTGATATTCAGGACGTTACCAATCTCTAAGGATTCTTCTAATTGACATTCCATATGTCCATCCCTGCGACCTAGCCATTAGCGGAGTTGACGTATAAATTGAGTGTAGGAGGGATTCTTTGATTATCAACAATAAAAATGTCAGAACAGCTCAGTTGGAACTGCTACCTGATGAGCTACAAATAAAAAAATGAGGTGAAGAAATTCACATTGATGAGATTAAAGTCTCTTAAAAAACAACCTTATAAATCGATTACACAAATTCATTTCGATTGTCGACATTTATATCAATTCAGCTCAAAAAGGCTGTTATTGTGCAGCATATTTTTTACATTGTTTTGAGATAGTGGTCTGAAATAAATCTCAAATGTTATTGAATTTACACTGTAAATTTCAGATTGGGATTCGAAGGACTAAGTGCTGATAGATGGGGAAAATGACTCATTTACTCAAATTGAAAGAGAGACTCGTTTTTAGTCAAATTTACAGTGTAAATTCACCAAGATTTCAGCCACTTGTTCGCGGATATATTTCTCTAGCGACTTTCTCCCAGAAAAACCGAAACCAGCAACCACTTCGGACCAGCTTTGCTGTTGCAGGAATTTGGAAACAAGCGGATAAGCTGCCTCCCCAAAGCCAGACTTCAAAGCCATCATTGTGAGCTTTGCCAACAGTACAGCTGAAGATTCTGCACCATTTCCCCCTTGAGCGTAACGCTGGAGCATTTGCAGTTCATGCGCATTTAATGAGTTCGAAGGTAAAGAAAATGTTTGTACCAAGGGTTCGACAATCCAGGGTTCGATAGTTTTCAGTTCGCCTGAAAGCTGGGAGAAAAAGTTGGTCTCCCAATACTGTTTCGCAACGCAGTACCAATCGCTGTTTTTTAGTGTGCGCACCATGATCACCGAGTGAGCACCACTCGCTTGATCTCGACTGCTCCCTACTCGTAAAGGAAGATACCCACAAGCTAACCAGAACTGCAGCAACTCTTTTGTCGCACCGAAGCTGGTGGACAAATAAGTCACCTCACTTTCTAGTGCTTCTTCCAGCTTATCCAACAGGACTTTACCCACTCCATTTCTTTGCAGAGTGGGATGAACGGCAATACGCATAACACGTACACTGGATTCTTTGGCTGCATCATCGACCCCTAAATGATTCGCCAGGCTAGACGGAACAAGATGCCCTTTTGGACGACGCTTTCCTGTCACAATGCCGTCGATAACGTCAGAAGATAAATCCCCTTCCCTCACTGTAGATAAGCAGCCGACCAATTGTTTGCCTTGCCATGCCATCCACAAGTCGGTGGATGAATCGCTTAGTAACTGAAACAGGTCATTGGGTGAAGTTTGATAATGTGCATTGACCAACAATCCAAAGCATCGCTTTAGCAAGCTTTTATCTTGGACCAGCGCCTTTTTGTCGATGCGCCTAAGTACCACTTCCTCAAGAGTTGAGTCTACTTCTTCTATTTCGGCATCAAGTAAGAAGGCGTCAAACAGCCACCTTTCTAGTGGATCATCCTCTGCCCAACGAATGGGTTGATTGAGATGCAGAGACTGCCAGCCAGACCGATTTTCCTGTAACCACTTAGTGAATTTAAGGGTGAAGCCTCGCCCGCATCCTTCATAGCCATGCACAGTGGTTGAAAATACCATGCGGTGGTAGTGCTCTGTCATAGCGATCAACATCGGTACCGGAATCGCAGAAGCTTCGTCCACAATGAGTAAGTCGCATTCAGGCTTAGTTAAGAGCAAGTCATCGGGAGCAACGTATCGCAGAGTACTCACCTCGCTTTCAATCAGAAAACCGGAAGTACCTGGACCAAGCCCAAGCGTTTGATTGGCGTGTTCAAACACGGGAACGACAGCCTTGGTTGCAGGTGCAGTGACGACTATTGTCATCTTTCGCGAACGCATCAATTCGGCAGACGCCATTCCCAAAGAGGAAGACTTTCCTCGCCCTCGGTCAGCAGTCATCACTAGGGGGCGTTTTCTTCGACCAGAAACCACTTTGGTTATGGCTTTTATAGCGGCTAGCTGATCAGTAAATAAGGCGTCGATTTTTTCGGATGTTCTGATAGGTAAAGCAGGCAAAGCTTTATCTTGCTCGATACAGATGTCACCATCTAGATGGGATGCCAGCCACTCACTTCCACCGCCTTTATTGAGGTGTTTTCGGTTGAGTAATATCACTATCCCGCCACCAACCACGGTTCCGCATGCGGCAGCAAAGCTATTAGCATCAAAACCAGATGCACAGTCGTATATCAGTAGAGTCAGTTCCGTGCCCAGTACTTTGGTTCCGTACTGATGATTCTTAGTTGGGATGTTTTGCCATTCTTCCCCGCCCAACTTCAGTGACCGACTTGGCGATTCGACGTCGATAAATTCACGGACTTGCGCCTGACACCAACTCTCGTCCCCCACCAGTTCGACCAAAAATCGATGGCGGTTGTGCTTTGCGATTTGAGATAGCTGTACTAGAAAATCAGAGTGCGCCACAGAAGGAAGGCTCCAGAAAAAACGACCAGCAAGAATGGTAGCAGTTAAAGTAAATTCAGCTCAAGGGGATGAGCACATTGGCGGGCAGCAAAACAATAAAAAAGCCGCATTGCTGCGGCTTTGATTGCTTAAGAAAGCTTTTGTTTCAGGAAAGCGAGTATGTCTTCCATGGTTTGGTCGTCCACTTTCTTCATATTCAGGGACAAAGCATTTCCCTTGCGGGCGTAACTGACACGTCCTTTAATAAAGTCGACTTTCTCTGCACCAGAGGCTTTTTTACTTGGTGCCAGTTCTTCAATCCAGGCTTCGAGCTGCTCGGTCACTTCTTTAGTAATCCGGCTCACGCCTTGAGTACTGGTGTTTTCCCAAACATACCCATTCTTACTGTGGCATTTTTTCAGCAGAGATTTCTGCTGCCCCTCAGTGAGCTGGAAGAACTGCTTGTGCAGTTTCACTATGGTCGGACGCCCCAGATCACCAACATTGGGATAAGCTCGAAGTAGCTCAAGTGGCAAAGCAGCCGCTTTCAGCGCTCCACTGACCAACGCTTCGCTGCATTGGAAAATAGTTGCCAGAGCTTTTTGGTCTTCAGCTTCTCCGTTATCCAGTTTCGCCTGCATTTCACGACCACGCTCGTACAAAGAAAGCGGTTTATGTGCGTTTGCCACATCAGACAGGAACTTCGCATGCTCTGTCTCAATGTTCTCAGCCACGTAAATCAGGAAGTCTTTCTTCGCCAAGATACAGGACATACGACGACGGCTGCCGTCCAGTACTTCAATTTTTCCGTCTTTAGTGCGGCGACCAACGGCTGGGTACTGCTGACCACGTTCTTCCAGCGTAGTCAGAATATCGGACAAAGCGTGCTGGTTCAGGAAAGACTGCTCACGGGCGTTTTGTTCAAATACAACCGTATCTGTAGCCACTTTCTCAGCTGCGACTTTAACCAGCTCAAAAGAAACCAGTTCCTGCCCTGCCACGGCAAGCTCAATGAACTGGGCTTTGTCTTTTGCGGCTGTCTGTGCTTCTTGCGGTGAGGTCGCACGGCGTTTGTTGGCTTTGCCAAACAGTTTTGCGTTTAATTCTGAAGTTTTCATTGCCATAGATTAAGACTCCTGATTGAGTGACGACCAGTGACCATGCAACACACGCTCAAGCTCTAATGCGCTCTTCTGAACGGCATCCTGAGCGGTTAGAAGGGTCTTTTTACCCCCTTCGAAATCCCCGACCGTAAGATCAAAGACCGTGCTATAGGTATCTGCGCAGGTTTCAAATGCACGGCTTCGAGGTATCGTCGCCATCATCACTTGTTCACCCAATAGGTAATTCATTTCGGTTAATACAGAGACTTGTTTTTTATTGTCATCTTCAAACATGGTAGGCATTAAGCGCACAAACTCAAGCCCCTTCCAGTCTTCCGGGAACATTTCGTATACCGTGGGAAGATGCTGGAAGAAGTTAACCGTTGACGCCCAGTCCAGTCGTTTCGCTGCACAAGGGATGAGCAGCGCGTTAGATGCATACATAGCATTCCACACCAGGGGATCAACGTGCGGACCTGTATCAATCATCACGATATCGAATTCGCTGGCAATCTTATCGATCAGCTTTTCTTTCAACAGACGAACGATATCCAGAGACGCATCCTGAGATAGGCTTTGCCACGCCTCCGCGTTAAACATCGCATCTTCAGGGAATGCAGAAATGGTTTTCAGGTTCGGATATTGGGTGGATAGCAAGACGTTTTTGTTGAGGAATTCCGTATCAACCTCTACCCCATCCGGCACATTGTCCAACATGATATCGACAGCAGAATAGATGTTGTCGTGCTCACTGACGCTGATTTGCGGGTTCAGAAACAGACGCAAAGAGCCTTGTGGGTCAAGGTCAATCAGACAGATGCGGTAACGCTTATCCAGGTTCAGCGCCAGGCAGGCGGCTAAGTGCACAGCCGTCATAGATTTGCCCGTACCACCCTTCTGGTTCTGGACGTTGATTATCCATGGCTTGTTGTCGCCATTTTTCTTACGTTCATGAAATTTCGGTACGCCTGCCGCATCCATTAGCATGTGAGCTTCTTGCAGAGAAATGGAGTAATGGTTGGCATTATTCTTTGTAAATTGGTGCCCTTGCTCTTCCAGCTTACCGATTGCATCGTCCAGTTTACGACGTGTTAAACCCGAGCGCGTCTCCATTAATGCCTTTGACATAGGAGGAAAATGTTCATCGCTGCGTTCTTCTAAGACTATTTCAATACGGTCAGCTTGAACTTGTTGAGTCTGATCCGCCAACTCAACTAGATTTTCTATTGTTTTTTCTCGTTTCATTATTAGGCATCCAAACGAATTAACTATTTTGCATTGTACAGCAATATCTAGATTTAACAATAAAAAGGTGAACAGATACTTCTGAGCAACCTCACATTAAATTAAGTCAAATTGACTAATTACCTGAAATTTTGACAAAGTAGTGACTTAAATCTTTCCTGTAAAGTTTCACGAAGTCACACAGATTTAAAATGTTACAGCATCACTTATTTACAGTGTAAACGATATATTTATCTGTAACCTTCATCGAAGTGAAAAACCGATGATCTCTTCACCCAAACTCAATCCTATTCCATGAACCTCAAAAAGCGAAAAGCTATCTATCAAAGAATGAGCCTTGGTCTCAATTTAGATTAAACAAAAATCTTCAGATGTTTATGCAAGCTGACCTTAAGCCTCTATCAAATTCGTGAAATCTCACTAGGCAGGGGGTAATCGATCAAATGGTATGGGGCTCTGCAGAATATCATTGCGGAAAAAATACTCCCCTTAAACATGGGATGTATCTTCCTCAACACTCCTATTTTCAACGGAACGATTATTCAACACTTCTAAATTACGGTCACTGTCATTCGAATTTACAGCGCTAAGGATTTCAAATTCAGATCGAACTCTTTCAACGCAATGTTTGATTTACGGAAAGATGATCAAGGTAGAGGCTCTTGATCATCTTTCCAGTCGAATTTGGTCAGTTCGGAAGAATGATCATGGGGTTTATGAGTGTAAATTCGATCGCTTTGCCAACCAGTTCACACAGATCCAATTCGGATCAATGATCAAGTTGTATTCTTCTGCCGGAAGCATGAGAATTGTCGTCCAGTTTACGGGAAGTGTAGATTGAATAAGGCATCACAGATTGGTCAACAGTCAGAAATGGTCAATTAACTGTAATCCAACTGACATTTATTGCCATCGACATCTCCTTGATCATGCTTCAATAAGCTCTGGCTGTGGAAAACTAAGCGTAGACGGGCGGTATGGCTGTCTATCCGATTGTAAATTGGCGTGATGGACGCATGAAAGCATCCGTTTTCTTGATCATTTTTCCGGATAGTAAATCAATTGATGCAGAAGTAAACAAAGGGAAGTGTGGATAACTTGTGAGGTGTCTTTGATCATGGTTTCGGAGTTGTCTTGATCATGGATTCGATCTGATGATGATCATTGTTTCGAGTGTTTTTGATCATGCTTTCAAGAACTTATTGATCATCGTTTCGGGATTCACATGATCATGCTTCTGAAGGCTAAAAAAATAACTTTATTTTATTCAATGGGTTACAAGCGTCTTTACAGCCAGATCATAAGATCACTTAATCACTTTAGATCAAATAAATCATAAAGATCAGTTTTTTAAGAGCCATAATTTTTTCTTTATTTATGATTTTTTTTTCTTTAATCTTTCGGAAAAATAGCAAAATTACGGTCAAGCGACCATGGATAACAAATGACGTCTGACGAAAAGATCTTAATCAAGCATCCAAGAACCCATAAAGATGGACATCTGTTTTTAGTTAACGAACAAATTGTTGACTGGATCGAACAATATCAGCACTTCAAAGGCGTCACTAAGAGTATTGTTGAACTACTGAATCTTATCTCGCTGCGCGGTTTTAGTAGCAAGGATGGATATGTTTCTACCACCGAACTGGTTGAAGCCACTGACGGAAAATTAACCCGTGCAGCAATACAGCAGCGGCTGAGGGCGGCGGTGAACATCGGTCTGTTTAAGCAAACTCCGGTTCGTTTTGAAGAAGGACTGGCTGGAAAAACCATGCTGCATTCCTTTGTCAATCCTAGCCAGCTGATTTCCGTGCTCGGTGCCACCAGCCTGATGACAGAATCCAGCAAGCAAAATGAAAAGCAGAAGCGTTCCAAAGCGCTGGCACAAACTCAGGTTAACCGTCGGTTGCTGAATGAACACGGGTTGAATACTCCGCCGGCAATGAAAGACGAATCGGAACAGTTTGTTGTGTCGCCGACCAACTGGGCAGGCATTATTGATCAGGCGCTTGCGCCGCCCAGAACCCGCAAAAACTACCAGAAATCCATGGTCTCGATCTCGGGTAGCCGGGCGGTGATCGAAACACGATCATCAAAAAACATCATGACAGTGGACGATCTCATGACGCTGTTTGCCCTGTTCACGCTGACCGTTCAGTATCACGAGCATCATCAGGAAGATTACCAGATCAACGCGAAGCAGGTTCCGAACAAAACACCGCTCTACATCACGGACATTCTTGCGCTTCGGGGCAAGAAAGACAGCGGTCCTGCCCGCGACTCGATCCGCGAAAGTATCGACAGGATCGAATTTACCGATTTCCAGTTGCATGAGCTGACTGGGCGATGGATGAGCGAGAACATGCCAGAAGGCTTCAAGAGCGATCGTTTCCGTTTTCTGGCCAGAACCATTACTGCGTCGGAAGAAGCACCTTCAGAGGACGCTGCGGGCGAAATACGCATAAAACCAAACCTGTACATCCTGGTTTGGGAACCATCCTTCTACGAAGAGCTGCTCACGCGCGATTATTTCTTCCTGTTTCCACCGGAAATTCTTCGTCAGCATACGCTGGTTTTCCAGCTGTATTCTTTCTTCCGAAGCCGTATGTCCCGCCGATTTACGGATACCATGCTGCTCAGCGAGCTGAATCTGAAGCTGGCGCGTAACATCGAATGGCGTCGTTTCTCGATGGATCTGATGCGCGAGCTGAAACGCCTGTCGGAAGGGAAGGGGACCGAAGACATGTTTGTGGTGAACCTGTGGGGTTACCACATCACGGTCACCAATATCGAAGAAAAGTCCAAAGTGGTGGACTACCAGCTCGATATCAAATGCGATGTGGAAGAAGTGCTTCGTTACTCTCGTGCCCGTACCACTAATGCTGGCAAACGCAATATGGCACCGACGCTGCCTAACCCGCTGCGCCACGAAATGGTGTCCAAACAGAAACTGGAAGAGCTGGCAGAGATCATCGACGGAGAGTTTGAACCGATCCAGCGAAAACCCGCTTCTCCGAAAGGGCGATTAGGGCGTCGGGTGAAGCTGAGAAAGCACCTTGTTGAGATCAATGCGGACGAATTGACGATCACTCTATCCAAATATACCTCTCCAGAGGCTCTAGAACGCAGTATAACGGCTCTTTCCGCAATGACCGGACATTCTCCGGGATCTATCCGAGAAGAGTGTCAGGAGCTCGTAGAGAAGCTCGACTGGCTCAGAGTCGGAGAAGACGTGGTGCCATACGAAGTACTCAGCAAGACAATCGAGCTGTTTAACGGGCAACGGGAAGTGAATCACCTCTCTATCGAAAAACTGATCAGAGGGCTCGCGGTGCGCAAAAAAGTGTGTAAGCAAGTTTTCGAAGGGCATATCGACGAACTGGTGATGCGAACGCTTGATGAAGTCGCCACCGGGCAATAGCCCGAGTAGTAAAGTTTTTCAGGAAGTTAGAGCCGCTAATCTTGAAAATTTACTTTTTGATAACTTTGACAGTTCTCTGACATGAACGAACAACATGCCATTTATTCTGCGCCCTGAGATAGCAACAATGTTGTTTATTTCTAATGAATTAATAAATGGCTCAATTGTTCATTCAAACAATGAATTACTTTAGCAGGTTGAAAAACCTGCTATTTTTTTGTCTGTTGTATGAGGTTCGGGTCATCTCATACAAATGCTTCTTCAGCATGTTTGTGGTTTTGCACTGGGTCAGTGAAGAGTCGAACAATCGGAAACATGATCAAGGTTGTCATGATGATCATGCGTCTGAATTCGGAAAGATGATCAAGGCGCGGAAGCATGATCGTAGATTGAGGCGGGAAGAATTTAGAAGGGCAGCCGGCTTGTGCTTAGATTACAAGCCGTTAGGGAGGTTCATGCCTTGCTGCTGTTGAGACATGAACTCTACATGACACTGAATCTGCTTTTGTGACTCTTCCGTCCAGCCAAGCTGGTTACACTGTTCAAGCATCACCACAATCAGGTGGTCGAGTCGTTTCAGACACCAGTGTTTCAAATCAATTTCTGCTTCTGGATTGCATGAGACTGCCTGGAGTCTGGCATAGGCAAAGTTCAGATATTCATAGCCTTTCTGGGGAAGTTCCTGCCTTTGGTAGTATTGAAAGACCCTCAAACATCCGTCTAGCCAGCAAGCTATCGCCTTACTTTGCTCATCGGTGATTAAAGGACCCCAAACGGCTTCTGGCGGCTGATGAAGAAGTGGAATCAGCGACTCCACTTGATCATGCTTCCCGGACTGGTACCAATCTGACACTTTTTCCTGCCAGGCTTCCAGCGTTATCATGCAGCGTTAGTCCACTGCCTAACAAAGTGGTTATCGCCCACCTGATCGTACATTGGCTGCAAAATACCGCTGGTTGCGCGGATCTTATCGGCATCCTGAGAGTAATTTGGTTCGGAGTGAACAAGGTTGCCAAACGGAAGATCCGGATCAGGCACTGCAGAAATCAGCAGTTTGGTGTACGGATGCTGCGGATTCGTCAGGATCGAATGCGTGTCACCCCATTCTACGATCTGACCTTTGTACATCACTGCGGTTTCTTCAGCGATGTAGTGTGCCGTCGCCAGATCGTGAGTAATGTATAGGAAGCCAATGCCAAGCTCTTCTTTCATGCGCTGCATCAGGTTCAGTACGCCAAGGCGAATCGAAACGTCCAGCATCGATGTAGGTTCATCCGCCAGAATCATTTCAGCACCTACCGCCAGTGCACGTGCCAGGTTAACACGCTGTCTCTGACCGCCACTTAATTCGTGCGGGAATTTTTTCAGGGTTTCTGCCGGTAGCTCAACCAGATCCAACAGCTCCTGCAATCTCGCTGGAATCTTAGATTTGTCTGCAATTTGCTTGTGAATCTTAATTGGGCGCGTCAGGTGGTGCTCAATGGTGTGTGTTGGGTTAAGTGAACCAAACGGGTCCTGGAAAACCATCTGCACTTTACTGCGGTAATCAAGTACATCTTTGCGGCTCTGGATGTCGTTGATGTTTCTGCCACGGTAGAGAATTTCTCCCTCAGTTGCAGGGTAAACCTTAGTGATCAGACGTGCACAGGTACTTTTACCACAACCAGATTCGCCAACGAGTGCCAGAGTTTTACCTTTGTGCAGGTTGAAGCTCACGCCCTGAAGCGCCTTGAACGTCTCAACTTTCGCAAAGCCGCCGCCAATGTTGAACTCCTTAGTAACGTTGTTCAACGTAATGATTGGTTCGCTCATACTGGCTCTCCTTGCTCTTTCTTATGACGTGCTTCGTGAATGTTCGGGAATGAAGCCCAAAGCTTCTGAGTATATGGATGTTGCGGGTTATTGCGGATTTCAGTCGAGGTGTTGACTTCAACCAGTTCACCGTGGCGCATAACCGCAATACGGTCACAAAGCTGGCTCATCAGAGCAAGATCGTGGGTGATAAACAGAACCGAGAAACCAAACTCTTCACGAAGCTGATAAATCTGCTGCAGAATTTCGCGTTGAACCACAACATCAAGAGCGGTGGTTGGCTCGTCCATGATGATCATGTCCGGGTTTAGTGATAGGGCAATCGCAATAACCAGACGCTGACGCATACCACCACTGAACTGGTGAGGATACTCGCTCAGGCGGTGACGAGGAATGTTCACCAGATCAAGCAGCTTTTCAGCGCGCTCTTTGGCTTCCGCATCTGTGCAGCCTTTATGGTGGCGTAATACATCAGAAAACTGTTCTTCGATGGTCAAAACAGGGTTCAGAGAGTTCATCGCACTTTGGAATACCATGGCGATTTCGCTCCAGCGAAGTACTCTCAAATCTTCATCAGACAAGCGCAGAATGTCGCGTTCTTTAAACCAGATTTGACCTCCGGAAATGAACGCTGGCGCTTTATGCAGACGGTTGATTGCGAATGCAATGGTGCTTTTACCACAACCTGATTCGCCTGCCAGACCGAATATCTCACCTTTACCGATATCGAAACTGACGGATTTCACCGCGTTAAAGTCACCGTTATCGGTAATGTAATCGACACAAAGGTCGCGTATCTGAAGAATTGGCTCAGGGTGAAACGCCTGAGGATGTTTTGACTCACTCATAACAGCTTTTCCAGAATAGAAATGATATGAATTATCATTACCCATAATTTTTCATTAAAAAATAAGTCGGTCGAAAAAGGGTGATGAATGTCATGAATATACGGGGGTGAATTTGAGGAAAATGCGACTCAGTTCAAGTTGTGGATTGAGTCAGTTATCAAAAGGCTTTATCGATAAATTCGTCAGAAGAATGCTTACGATATACGGAATAATTTGAGTAGAAATGTAGGAAAAACCTGTTCGCTTTTCCTAGAGAGTAATCTTCTAAATCTAATCACCTACAACCAATTTATCAAAGTAATAATTGTAAACGCAGTGATATATTTTAGGAAATTCTGAGCTGGTCACATTCCGTATCGAATTATCTTAACAAGCTCAAATGGCTTTGCTACAGATTAGGTGTCCCCGGATTTATGAGGTTTTTTGGAGGCAATTATGTCCATTAATTCTATCGATCATTCTGAGATGTCAAAGATGGCGGAGAAATGGGACTTTAAGGATGAAGTCACAGAAGCCAAATCGGCTAACAAGCGTAAATCAGCGGAAGCACGTCGTCGGATTGAAATGCTTCGCGAAATCAAAGAGAGTGGGCTGACACTGGAAGAAGCTGAAGAACTGGGCTTACTTCACTAGTATCAGTACGCACCCGCAAGTTAGGGCAGGGGAATTCCTCTGCCTTTGTTTATTTGGATTTGATCTTGGGTTTTATGGGTTTTTGTTCCGTATGTTTTGGCAAGTTAATTCTTCACAGCAATAAATAAGTGGATCTCCCTACCTAACCGATTGAAAATTTACACAGTAAACTCAATCACGCTTACTTCTGCGTTTCCCCTGTTTCAGCCAGTTTTTTCAGAATTCGGATGCGCCGCTCAGCGATCACTTTTGGCGGCTCATCGTGTCCAACAGTTCGTCCATCAGATTCAAAGCCTATATCTTTCAGCATATGAGGATTTTGCCAAGGGATACTGAAGTACTCTTTTCTTACTTCTCTCTTCCAGGTTTTTTCTTCTCTTTTTAGCTCTGCTTTCACTAGCCAAAACGCCAAACGAATGTAAATAGACTGACTCATACACACCTTCCTTCTTACCTATTCTGGCTTGTTTTTTTGCACTTTTTCTCTCTAACTGATTCATTTATTATCGAGATTAAAAGATGAAGAAAAATGGAAATAAATTAAAAGGATTTCACCTTTATGCGTTATTGGAGAGCATTAGCGTACTTTCGCGATACGTTAGTCCGAGAAGAGTGGACAAGCCTGTCTTTGGATGACATCACTCAAGCATTGGTCTGTACCCGACGCAATGCGCAGTTAGTGATCAAGCGATTGGTCGAAGAAGAGGCTATCGGTTGGAAGCCGGGAGTAGGACGGGGTAACTTACCTAAAGCCATATTGCTGAAATCGGTCACAGCGCGAGTAGAACGCTACGCCAAAAGATTGATGAAGGAAGGCAAGACTGAAGAAGCCATCAGCCTGATACCAGCGAAAGAGCGTGATCAGTTTATCGCGGTATTTGTTTCGCAATACCAAACCGGGACTGGTGATGATCATATTCTTCAAGTGCCGTTTTATCGCGGGACTCATGACCTGGATTCGATTGGCGTATCGCGACGCTCAGAAGTCCATATAGCCAATCATCTTTATGCCTATCTGGTGACTTGGGATGGTGATACTCAGCAGTTCAGGGGTGACTTGGCTCACTTCTGGGAGTACACCGAACAGGGCGTACTGTTCTACCTCAGAAAAGGGTTACGGTTTCACGATGGCAGCCCGCTGCTGGCAGAAGACATAAAGCAGCACTATATACGCCTGATGAATTCGCCCCACCAGACCAAAGCGCTCTACCAGTTTATCGACCGCATCGTGGTGCACGATGATCTGCGTATTGAATTCATTAGCGAATCTCTGCCCAATTTGATACCCAAACTGGTCTCTTCCAGTGCGATGGGCATCGCCAAATCGGTTAATGACCAAATTGTCGGGTCTGGTCCGTTTATGTTGGTGGAGCAAACAGAGTGGCGCACACTTTTGAAAACCTCTCCTCATTATCACGGCTTTCGCCCCTGGATTGATGGCGTTGAGATATGGAATGTGGGCGACAAAGCGAAGGATTTTGAACTCAACAGCGACATGGTTCATGGCGTTCACCTTCAACATCGCTCTAAAGCCGGATTTGAAGAGAAAACGCAGTGGGAACCGGGATGTATTTACGCTCAGCTCAACCCTAATCGTCACACGTGGATGAAAAAGCGAGCCAATCGGAAATGGCTTCAGAAGGTAATCCAGACTCTGCCACTGCCAGAAGTGACCTGGGGTGAAGAAGTGGCGTATGCCGAGGGAATGACCACTTCACCTATCTTTGAAAAAGCCGTACCGAATGGTGAAATCTTGTCACCTGTTAGCCTACCCAAAGCCCCCATACGTGTGGTGACCTATCAACTTAATGTTCACATTGCCGCTGCGGAACAAGTCCATCAGCGATTAACTGACCTGGGTATCGACTGCGAAATTACCATCTATGAGTATCCGGAATTTGACTCGGCAGCCACGTTGTCGGAAGCAGATATCATTGTAAGTGGGGAAGTGTTTGATGAAGATACCGAGCTTTCGTGGATGTTCTGGCTGCTTTGTACCTACTCCAGCAAGGTGTGTTTTGCCACTGCTAATTCGGAGTGGCTGAAACAGAAAGTGGTTACGGCCTTGCAATTGCCCACCAGTGCGCAGCGTTTAAGGCAGCTTGAAAATATAGAAACAACACTGATTAACAAAGGGCTGTATCAGCCGATTTTGCATATCAGGCAGGACACCAATGTATCCGAGAAGCTTACCACCACATCACTTCTTCCCAATGGCTGGATCGATTTTACTCAGGTAGTGATCAAACCGAGCTGAATTTACAATGTAAACTCAGCTTTAAAGCTGAGGATACCAATCCGGTGCCTGATTTAAGGGTTCCTGAGAAACTTTGCTTGCCACTCCTCGGGTTATGGTTACGACGTTCTGGTGCTCGCACTTGCTGGTGACGCAGTTTGGTGTTTCATACATCACAAAGCTCAGTTTGCCATTATCCAGCAACTTGAAATCAAACACTTTGGTCTCATTGGTGGTGACAGCTTTTAACCGAGGCTCGTTGTGCCACTGTGTCGCCAAGAGCGTATTTGAACCGAAAAAAGTCAGACCGTGCTCGGGGGTATGTGTCGCCTTGGGATCCTGACTGGTGATTTTCCACCAGCTAAATATGGTGAAGAAGTATGGGCTTTCACTGGTGGGATGGATGGTAAAGCGGCTTTTCCCATTCAGAATCTTCGCTTGGGTTGGTACTCGAGCCCCTTTTTCGGTCAGGACCTGCGTTTCCATCTCCCAGGTTCCGACAAGAGTACTCAAAGATGGCTGAGTTGCAGCACTGGCAGAGAAACAGAACCCGAACAGTACAGGCAGTAATAAAGTATTTAGAGCTTTCACGTTATGCTCCTTTTCAACGGTGAAATGTGTGGCGGTTATACCCAAGTGACCTCAAGATGCTAGGTTCAGCGAGAATTAACTGGCTTTTAGGCAAGACACCGATTTGAAGATCTAGTGGTTCTAAATCAAGAATCGGTAACGCAGTATAAAAGCCAGTTAAACTCGCCCTTGGGAGCTCATATTCTGTTCCATTTCATCGTCAAAGAACTTGGAAAGGACTGGTCATTCCACTGCGTTCTTTTCCTTGAACTGAAACAGAATATGAAGCTCTGAATCCTGCATCTTGAGGTCACTTGGGTATATACTCCATGTTTGATGCTAATTGACTCAATGGTCAACATTCGGATGTTAAAGTTTCGCCAATACTTCCATTTTTATAATGAGCTCCAGGCTAATAGGTCAACAGACCCTAGGAAACAGCATGAATAAGCAAGCAGTAAGAGCGCAGTACAATCAGTTTGAGCGAATTGATATCAACTTAACGGGCTACCAAAAATTCGATACAGGGAAGGTTGTTCGACTGGTCTCAGAACAATCTGGCGGCAGCCTGATTGCCTACTTCGATTTAGACGAAAGGAGTGCCGATGCAACGATTGAAGAGGAAATGGATTATTTCCGAAAGCTGAACCGAAGCTTCGAATGGAAAGTTTACGATTATGACTCCCCCACTGACATTACCAAGCGACTGGTGGAGAAAGGGTTTGTCGCCGACGATCCTGAGTCATTTATGGTGTTAGATCTGACGACCATCGAAGCGCACCTTCCTGTTCCTGATCAAGTGATAGAAGTGACTGATGAGAAGGGGATTCGAGATGCCATTTGGGTTCAGGAACAGGTATGGAAAGAGGACCTTAGCGAGCATTTTGACTATCTGAATAACTTTAAGCAGACGCAGCCCGATCAGATTTCAATCTATGTAGTATACAGCGGTGAGCAGCCCGTCAGTTCCGGTTGGGTTACCTACAATGGAGACAGTCCGTTTGCAGGAATTTGGGGTGGCAGCACACTCGAAACCCACCGTGGGAAAGGATGTTACACCGCGCTGTTGCACCAGAGAATTAATGAAGCCAGATCGAAAGGTATTCGCTATCTGACCATCGATGCGTCTGACATGAGTAGACCCATCGCGCAGAAACACGGATTTGAGCTGGTGGCGATAACGACGCCTTATACTTACACGCCTAAAAATGAAAATGAGTGAATGGTGGGTAATTGGGTATAAGTGAAATTGTGTTCTTTTATTACCGATTTTTATTACACGTATACTCAATTTATTCCATACTATTTACGTCAGAAACATACATTTAACCTTTGTAAAGCTTGTTAAGCACCACCATCTACCCCTTTAGGGTAGTTTTATTTTGTAATTGATTTACATCATGTGTTCACATCCATTAACAATCAACAATGCGCTCAGTTAACAAAATAATTATCAGGAAGTCTTATGAGCAAGTTGAAGCTGGTTGTGATCGGCAACGGGATGGTGGGTCATCGCTACATCGAAGACCTGGTAGAGAAAACCGATGTCGCGGAAATGGACATCACGGTTTTCTGTGAAGAGCCGAGGGTCGCTTACGATCGTGTTCACCTCTCTTCGTATTTCTCTCATCACACAGCGGACGAACTTTCTCTGGTCAAAGAAGGCTTTTATGAAAAGCACGGCATTAACATCTTGCTGGGCGAACGTGCCATCAACGTCAATCGAGAAAATCGCATTGTGTATTCAAGCTCTGGTCGCGAGATCGCTTACGACAAGCTGATTATCGCCACCGGATCCTACCCATTTGTTCCTCCCATCAAAGGTCACGAAAGCAAAGACTGCTTTGTATACCGAACCATTGAAGATCTGAAAGCCATTGAGGCGTGTGCCAAGAACAGCAAAAGCGGTGTTGTTATTGGTGGCGGATTGCTTGGTCTGGAGGCTGCTGGCGCACTTAAGGCTTTGGGCGTAGAAACTCACGTGGTGGAGTTTGCACCCGTTCTGATGGCAGAACAGCTTGATCAACAAGGTGGCTTACAGCTGAAAAACAAAATTGAGCGCATGGGCGTTCAAGTCCACACCAGCAAAAACACCTTAGAAATCGCGCCAGAGGGCAGCGATGCGCGCAATGTGATGCGTTTTGCTGACGGTACAGAGTTGGAAACCGACTTCATTGTGTTCTCGGCAGGCATTCGTCCGCAAGACAAGCTGGCTAAGCAGATGGGGTTGGAAATCGCGCCTCGCGGCGGTATCGCCATAAACGACCATTGCCAGACGTCAGATGAAAGTATTTACGCCATTGGCGAGTGCGCTTCGTGGAACCAAACCTTCTATGGTCTGGTCGCTCCGGGTTACAAAATGGCGACGGTGGCAGTGGATCACCTGGTTGGCAATGAGAGCGTATTTGAAGGCGCTGACATGAGTGCCAAGCTGAAACTGCTGGGCGTGAAAGTTGGTTCCATTGGCGATGCGAATGGGCGCACACCGGGCTGCAAAAGCTACGTTTACCAGAATGAAGAAGAGGAAGTCTACAAGCGCATCATCGTATCGGAAGACGGCAAAACGCTGCTGGGTGCGGTGCTGGTGGGGGATACCTCAGATTACGGTGACCTTCTTCAGCTCAAGCTCAATGAAATTGACTTACCTGAACACCCAGACACTTTAATTCTTCCTGCGCATGCAGGCGCTGAAAAACCGTCTCTGGGAGCCGATGCTCTGCCTGAAAGCGCAGTGATCTGTTCGTGTTTTGATGTGACCAAAGGCAAGATCGCCACAGCAGTTGCTGAAGGGCACCACACGCTGGCAGACATTAAAGCGGTAACAGGGGCAGGCACTGGGTGTGGCGGCTGTATTCCGCTTGTCACTTCTGTTCTGAATGCTGAGCTGGCGAAGTCCGGCATCGAAGTGAAAAACGATCTGTGTGAGCACTTTGCTTATTCTCGTCAGGAACTGTTCCATCTGATTCGAATTGAAGAAATTACATCCTTTGATGAACTGCTTGCCAAACACGGCAAAGGCTACGGTTGTGAGGTGTGTAAGCCTGCTATCGGCTCTATTCTGGCGTCTTGCTGGGGGGAACACATCCTCAAACCGCAACTGGTCAAACTGCACGACACCAATGACAACTTCCTAGGCAACATTCAGAAAGATGGCACCTATTCGGTGATCCCACGAATGGCGGGGGGAGAAGTCACTCCTCAGGCACTTGCGGCACTGGCAAGAGTGGGAGAAGAATACAACCTCTACACCAAAGTGACCGGCGCCCAGCGTATCGGTTTGTTTGGTGCTCAGAAAGACGATTTACCAGAGATCTGGCGCAAGCTGATTGAGGCTGGCTTTGAAACAGGTCAAGCCTACGCCAAAGCTCTTCGCATGGCGAAGACCTGTGTTGGTTCAACATGGTGTCGTTACGGGGTTCAGGATTCCGTTGGCTTAGGCTCTCGCATCGAGAATCGCTACAAAGGCATTCGCACCCCGCACAAAATGAAATTTGGTGTGTCTGGCTGTACCCGTGAGTGTGCTGAAGCGCAAGGTAAAGATCTGGGCATTATTGCCACAGACGCGGGCTGGAACATGTACGTATGTGGTAACGGTGGTATGAAGCCTCGTCATGCCGATCTTCTGGCGATGGATTTAGACGAAGAAACCCTGATTCGCTACATCGACCGTTTCATGATGTTCTACATTCGCACTTCTGCTCCACTTCAACGCACCTCTGTGTGGCTGGAAAACATGGAAGGCGGTGTTGATTACTTAAGAGAAGTGATTGTCGACGACAAACTGGGTATCAACGAACAGCTTGAAAAAGACATTACCAAGCTGGTGGCGGAATACCGCTGTGAGTGGACAGACACCATCAAAGATGATCAGCAGCTTAAACGCTTCTCACACTTCATTAACTCGGATTTGCGTGACGATAACGTAGTGTTTGTGCCTGAAAGGGATCAGCACCGCCCTGCTACGTTCACAGAAAAACATCCGGAAGCCAAAGGCGACATTCTTCACGTGGAATTGGAGGGCTAATCCATGACAACAGCATTCGAAACCATCTGCGATATCAATGACATTGTTCCGGGTACAGGCGTATGTGCTTTGGTACAGGGGCAGCAAGTGGCGATATTCCGCCCTAGCGAAGAAGAGAGTGTACTGGCGATCAGCAATACCGATCCTTTTGCTCATTCCAACGTGCTTTCCCGAGGGCTTATAGCCGAACATCAGGGGGAATTATGGGTGGCAAGCCCCTTGAAAAAGCAGCGCTTCAACCTGAAAACCGGTGCCTGCATGGAAGATGAACGCTTTAGCGTGAAAGCGTATCCGGCGCGTGTGAACAGCGGGATTGTTGAAGTGGCAACCAGTTAAATCACGCCCTTCAAGATTGCATAGCAAGAAGGCTTCTTAGGCGAGCCAAAAAACAAGCTCTGGGAGCCTTCGTCTATTCAATTTTTAATTTCTTAAGGAATAAGGACGAGTATGTCTTACGTGAAACCTGCTGACTTTGTTCAAACCATGATCGACGCTGGCGAAAGCAAAGTGTTTATGTCGACTCGGGACACCCTGATTCGCGGCATTATGGCTGGTGCCATCTTGGCGATAGCGGTTGCGGTCGCCATTACCACAGCCGTGCAAACGGGTATGCCTATTGTGGGCGCGTTAGTGTTCCCGGTTGGCTTCTGTATTCTGAATCTGATGGGGTTTGATTTGCTGACGGGAGTGTTTGCGTTGGCACCACTTTCTCTGTTTGAAAAGCGCCCGGGAGTCACCAAAGCGGGCATTCTCCGCAACTGGCTGCTGGTGGGGCTAGGCAACTTAATTGGTGCGCTTTCGGTGGCGTTTCTGGTGGCACTGACTTTCACCATGAACTTCAGCATGGATCCGGGTGCAGTCGGTCAAGCTTTCATTAAAGCGTCTACCGCGCGCTCTGTCGGTTTTGCTGAGCATGGCTTAGACGGCTGGATTACCGTATTTGTTAAAGGCATTTTGTGTAACTGGATGGTATCACTTGGTGTCGTGGGTGCCATGGTGTCGAAATCGGTCAGCGGCAAAGTGCTGGCTATGTGGTTCCCTATCTTTATCTTCTTCGGCTTAGTGTTCGAGCACGCCGTGGTCAACATGTACCTGTTCCCACTGGGTATGATGCTAGGCGCAGACTTCACCATTGCAGACTGGCTTATCTGGAACCAGATTCCAGTCACGTTGGGTAACCTGGTGGGGGGATTGCTGATTACAGGTATGAGCCTGTATATCACTCACGCCAAAACCCAGCCAGCGCGCAACGCTTAATCTTCTTTTTCGCCCCGACCACCGGGGCGATCGTCTATGTGTGGAGTCTTCTATGTCGTGTCTCTCTAATTCTTCATCAAATACCGGCTTTGTTTCGCTGGTCGGGGCGGGACCCGGTGATCCTGATTTGCTTACTGTTAAAGGCTATCGCGTGATTCAGCAAGCCGAAGTGGTGGTGTATGACCGATTGGTGTCGGCAGATATTCTGGCGCTGGCGAGTGACAATGCTGAGAAGATTTACGTGGGTAAAAAGCTCGACTATCACTGCGTACCTCAGGAGCAGATTAACCAGATTCTGGTAGAGAAAGCACTGGAGGGAAAACGCGTAGTAAGACTAAAAGGGGGAGACTCCTTTATCTTTGGTCGAGGTGGCGAGGAGCTTGAAACGCTGGCAGAAAACCAGATTGGGTTCGAAGTGGTGCCCGGAATTACCGCCGCAGCGGGTGCGACCTCTTATGCAGGCATTCCTCTTACGCACCGAGATTACGCCCAAAGCGTGCAGTTCATAACCGGGCACTTGCAAAAGAATGGGCAACCTATCAACTGGGCGTCTTTGACCCAACCAAATAACACGCTGGTGTTCTACATGGGGTTGAAACAAAGCGGCAATATCATGGACAACCTGATCACCCACGGCTTATCGGCAGACACTTCTTGCGCCATTATTCAGAAAGGCACCACAGCAGATCAGAAAGTGTGGCAATGCGATCTAAAAGACTTGTCCAACACAGCAAAGTTAGCCCAAAGCCCCGCCTTAATTGTGGTGGGGGAAGTCACGCGTTTGCATCAGAAGCTGAAATGGCGGTGATGACAACCCTGCAAAATGCCAACGCCGCTTTCGAAAGAAGCGGCGTTTTTTATAGGTGATATTCGATGAAATTCAGTCAGATTTTAACCACTGATTTAATAAGGGCATGTAATATATATTGACTGTTAAACAAATGAACAAGGAAGGGCATTTTGAACAGTAGATATTTGCTTTTAGCTTTACCTATATTTAGTTTCATTTGGTTTACCAGTACGGTTTTCATCGCTGGTTACTTTTATCCTGATTACAGCCATATTTCTCAGTTTATAAGTGAGTTAGGTGCAACAGGAGCGCCTCATGGGGCTTATGTAAACTATTTGGGTTTTATCCCAACTGAATTGTTCATACTTGGTTTTGTATTTGTTAGCTACTCCGTAATACCCCGTACAAAGTTAAACACTATCGGACTTATATTCATTGCAATCTACGGTATTACCCTTGGTATAGCCGCGTTTTTTCCATGCGACTTTGAGTGTCGACCCGATACACCATCAATATCTCATAACATTCATATGGCTTCTGCGTTTCCCGGTTATCTATGCGGGGTTATGGCAATATTTTGTCTATCTTCAGGTTCTACGTCGTGGTCAAATTCGAAGGTATTTAAGTTTACGGGTTATACCGCAGCGATAGTGGCTCTGATAGCATTTTTAAGCTTAGATCCGAGCTCAAAAACAGTGGGACTAAACCAACGTATCTTAGAGCTTACAATATATTCATGGCTTATTTTTCTTGGATACAGTTTAAGTAATTACTTGCATAACACATGTGAGCCTTCCTCGCGTCACAATAGATAACAGCTCTTGATTGGCATCGAGCTAACTATACTCAAAGTGACAGAATAGTATCACTTTAGTATTCGTCTGGAGCAGCTCTTATGAAAGTAGAATTAGTCACATCACTAAAACGTCAAGCAACTAAGATCCTTGCCGAGCTCCACGACACTAAACAACCCGTCTTAATTACCGAACACGGTAAACCATTGGTATATTTGGCTGATGTTGAAGATTACGAGTTTATGCAAAACCGTTTGGCAATTCTTGAGGGGATTGCGCGAGGTGAGCGAGCGTTAGTTGATGACAAAGTGGTTAATCATGAAAAAGCTAAGGACAAAATGGCTGCAAAAATCAGCTCGAAAGGTCAACAGACCCTAGTAAGTTTGGGGGGAATTCATGTCGTTTCGTAGCGCTTCAGAGGGAGCAATCAATCTGTAGGGAATTTTTGTTTTTGGTGGAGCACACGCAGAATGCGGATAACTTCGCCTTCAACCCAGTACGGTACGATTATTGATACCTCAGGAATAATGAGTAAACGTCCACGAATTCCGTTTCTTTGCACGCCCATAAGAGGTTGCTCAAGCAAGTTTTCTACTTTTGCTTCAATGAGGCTGTCGGTTTTCTCTGCTGCATCAGGATTGAAGTCATAGAGAAACTCAAAGATCTTTTCGCGATCATTAAGTGACTCTTCTTCCCATAAAATCATTGCTTACCTCGGTTACGGATTCTGGCTTTGCGTTCTTCCATTCGAGATTTAGCTGATTCATGTTCAACGAAAACCGATTTTCCTGAGTCAAGCTTCTCAAATGCTAGGTTTACTTGTTCAGTTAGCCATGCATCGTGAGACAGTGTTTTTCTTTGTTGTTCAGCGAGTTGTTCAGTAAGTTCTCGGCAAGCATCACTCAATGTACGACCCTGGCTTTCAGCCATTTGCTGAGCTAAGCGTTTTGTTTCCTCATCAACACGAAACTGAATTCTAGTGTCCATGATGTATTCCTTTGTTAGTGTGTGTACAAATGTTAGCACTAGCTTTTGACGTGAACAACCAACAAGTCATTTAAACGGATGTAGCTACATGGATTTCCCCGGCTGTCAAATATCTACAGAACTTCAAGTTATGGGCTGTTGTGACAGTTAGCTGCAACTTAGCCGAACGCTATATCAAACTACAAAGTCACCTACTTAATATCGTAGTTTCCCCCAGCTAACCCTACTCAAGAAAATGCTGCTGCAGTTTCTGCCAATTTTCCTTGTTTGGTGCGAGAAGCAGGATTCCTTTGTTATCAGATCCGGGTTTGTAGGCTTTGCCTGTTTCTAAAATGGCAGCGTAGCCTCCAGACTCTCTGAAGACGAGTTCCCCCGCAGCGTTGTCCCAAGGCTTTGGTGAGCCTGATATTCCAAAGTGAACTCCACCTTCGGAGAGCGTCCTGTATTCGTGACAGGAGCAACGCAGGGTGTTGATCCGCTCAAACTGAGACAAATCTTTAAACATGAAATTGTATTCGCTGGGCTGAAATGAAAATGCGGGTACAAACCCTTCCATTTCGGTAAAGCTGTCCGTTGGTTTTGCGGAATAAACGGGTGTGACTTCTCCGTCTGATGCGATGTGGTACGCTCCTTTTCCTTTTACGGCGTAAGTGCAGTTGTCCATTACTGGGTCATAGAGAACGCCACAGACGGTTTCTCCACCCTCTACTACTGCAATAATAATCCCAAATACCGGAACCCCTTTTACGAAGTTCCATGTTCCGTCGATAGGGTCAATGATCACGCACTGACTGGCAGTGTTTATCTTGTTTAGCAAGCTGGGATCATTCTCTACCGCTTCTTCTCCTATGATTTCTGCTTCTGGCAAGATCTCTGCGATCTTCATGGATAGGAGTTTTTCGGAATTCTTATCTGCGGTGGTGACCAGATCTGAGGCGGAGCTTTTACTCTCTACAGACAGCTGGCTCGTTTTGCGAAAATAGGGCATGACTTCCTTTTTCGCGACTTCTCGGGCGGCTCCGACTAATGCCTTTGCCGTATCGAGGGTAATATTCATAAATGTCCTTATTTATTTTTCCAATCAACTATTGGTTTTAACCTGATCGTGTTCGTTTGGGCTTGAAAGTTTGGGTGAGGTGGATGACTTATTGTATCTCGGAAAGGCGACGCGGAATGTCTCAATTCGATGACAACGCTACCTTTGAGCGTTAATTGCGGGGTGAGAATTGAGCATCATATTTGATAATTAAAACGCCGCAATCTTACTATGTCGAAATGCGGCGTTTTCCATTGAAGAGTGGGTTTGATTAGCTTAAAGACGGGATCTTGGGTATTGCCATCGGTGTGTGGGATTCTGGGTCGTCAATAATCCGGGCATCCAGATCAAAAACTTCAGCCAGCATGGTTTCTGTGAACACCTCTTTTGGGCTTCCCTGAGCGTAGAGCTCGCCCGATTTTACTACCATCAGTTCATCGGCATAGCGACAAGCCTGACTTAAATCGTGGAGCACAACTACGACGGTCTTCCCTTGTTTCACTAGCTTTACCAGTAAGTGGAGCAGTTCATATTGGTGCGATAAATCCAGATACGTGGTCGGTTCATCCAGCAGAATGATATCGGTGTTCTGAGCCAATACCATGGCTATCCATACGCGCTGCCGCTGACCACCTGAAAGCTCATCGACACGCCTGTCTGCGAGTGTTTCTGTGCCTGTTTCTACCATGGCGTCTTCCACTCGTTGTTTGTCTTCTTTGGTAAGCCTGCCCAATGTGTTGAGGTAGGGAGCTCGACCATAGCCGACCAGCTCTCTTACTGTGACACCTTCCGGCACAATAGGCGTTTGGGGAAGAAGCGATACGTACTTGGCGTACTCTTTGTCTTTGTACTGATGAATGGGCTTCTCATCATAGAGCTGAATCTGCCCGTTCGACGGTTTCAGCAGGCGTACTAACGATTTCAAGAATGTTGATTTACCGCAGCCATTCGGACCAATCAGAGCCGTCAGTTTTCCTTTTTTAATCGATGCAGTCATCGATTGTATGATGGTGGTGTCTTGGTAGCCCAAGGTCACATTCATTGCATGAAATGCAGCTATCTCTTTCATGTGTTTACCAATTCTTGTAGCGGCTGAGTAAATAAATAAAGTAAGGCGCACCAATAAAGGCCGTGAGCACCCCGGCAGGTAACTCGATGGGGGGCATAAGTATTCGGGCGAAGAGGTCGGCGCTCAGCAGCAAAATCGCTCCAATCAACAAAGTCGAAGGGATGATTGCCAAATGGCGTCCTCTTACCATCATCCTTGCAGCATGAGGGGCTACAAGACCAATGAATCCAATGTTGCCGCAAATCGATACCGCAACGCACGCCAGCGCAATCGAAATGATCAGTGTGAGCAGTCGAACAAACGGCACTTTCACTCCCAGCCCGTGAGCGGCTTCATCCCCCAGCCCTAATATGTCGAGTTTGTAGGCAAGGTAGATGGCGAAAGGTATCAATACCATAAGCCATAAGATAAGAGGCGGAATGTGGGACCAGTTTCTCCCCCAGACCGAGCCCGTGAGCCAGACCATAGACGTGTTGATTTCTAAAGGAAAACTCACCAATAAGAAGTCGATACCCGCAGAGAATACCGCCGCAAGGGCGATACCAATAAGCGCAAAAGCCGCAGGGCGATTGAGCATGTCTTTGGCAAGCGCTAATAGCAGAAGCGTAGAAATGGCTCCGCCAGTCAGCGCCACAAAGGGGAGCCAATGAACGGGCAGATCGTTAAAGAAGATATTGGTGAGCACCACCGCGAAGCTCGCGCCCGAGGTCACGCCCAGAATATCTGGTGAGGCTAATGGGTTTCTGACAACTCCCTGAACCAGCAAGCCAGAGAGCGCCAGTGCGGCTCCTACTAACGAGGCGACAATCATTCGCGGAATCCGATATCCGAATAGCGTAAATTCGTGTTCGTTTGATGCCCTTGTCAACGTCGACCAAATGTCGTTCATTGAAATAGAAACCGCGCCTGCACTGATGTGCCAGACCGCAAAAAGCAACCAGACTGAAGCCAGAATGGCAGCCCAGGAATACCAGCGAATCATGACTGCCTCCCCAGCTTAAAACGCACAAATGCGAGGAAAAAGAGCGCGCCAAACAAAGTGGTAATGATGCCGACAGGGCTCTCCTGTCCGGGAGAAATAAAGCGGCTGGCAATATCAGAAAACAGCACCAGATTCGCTCCAAGTAAGGCTGCGACAGGCAATTGATAACGCACGTCAGAGCCCACCAAAAATAAGGCGATGTGCGGAGCAATCAAACCGATAAAAGCAATGGGACCCGCCACGCTCACACAGCCAGCGATGAGCAGCACAATCACAAAGCAGGCAAGCCCTCGCACTTTAAACACGCTACCGCCCACGGAGCGCATCATCTCTTCGCCCATTTTCAGCAAGTTCAGCTGAAAAGAGAGATAAACAGAGACGAACAGCCCAATCAGAACGCAAGGCATCACCAAGTTTGTGTCTTCCCAGTCGGTGTTTGCCACTGAACCGGTCAGCCAGTGTAAAACCCCATAGGCGTTTTCATCGGCATAAATCACCGCAGCGCGAGTCAGTGAAATAAACAGAAAATTTAGCGCAATGCCCGCCAGCACAATGCGCAGAGGATGTGGTCTTGCCGTGTGTAACCCTGCGAGAAAGAACACCAACGTGCCGGATAAAGCGGCACCAACAAAAGTGACCACCAGAATCGGAACGCCAGCTAACCAGGGTAAAAGCCCGGTGGAAGCAAAGGCAAAAGCGAATGCCGCTCCGGCACTGACGCCAAGGATAGAAGGAGAGGCAAGCGGGTTACGGGTAATCGACTGCATCAGTAGCCCTGCCACTGCCAGACCTGCACCAACCAAAAATGCGGTCAGTGTGCGTGGAAGCCGAATCGAGGAAATAATCTGCTGATGAATGGCGTTTCCGTCTTGTTGCAGCACAAAGTCGGAAACATCACTCCAGTTCATGGGAAAGCTTGGTGCGTTGATCAAAGACCAGCCTGCGCCAAACAGCAAAAGGGAAAAAAGCGCGAAACATACCACAGAGGTACGAATCGCGCTCTTTTCAGAAAAAGAGAACGAACCTGTCATTGTTTCTAAGCAAACTTATTTAAGCAGGTGCTCGATTTCAGAAGCCATGATTTCAGCCGCGATCATACCGCGATTCAGCGACCACAAGCGGGCATCGGTTTCGACGTATTGCTCGTTTTTCACGGAGGTCATCATTGGCCAAAGTGGGTTTTCTTTGTACTTGTCTACCGTTGTTTCAGTGCCGTATTCGCCTACCAGGAAGTAATCAGGGTTTAGCCTGACAAGGTTTTCCAGAGTAGTGCTGATGTAGGCTTTTCCGTTATCTTCAGTGATTGGGGAGCTAAGACCCAAGCGAGAAACTACGCCGCCAGCGTATGCCTTTGGACCGTGCATCCAAACGCCCTTAGCCGTGGACACAGCAAACATCACAGTCGCTTTTTTATTGATTCGCGCCGCAACTTCATCCATGCGTTGGTTGTGTGCGTTCACTTTTTTCTGCATCTCTGCTTCTCTGTCAAAAGCGGCTGCGACTTTGATGCCTGCGGCTAGGTTATCTTCATAAGTTTCGCCACGGCTTTTCAGGATAAGAGTAGGGGCAATGCATTTTAAGTCTTCGTAGATGGCTTCATGACGCTCTACATCAGCAATGATCAGGTCAGGCTTTAGAGAGGCAATGACTTCCAAGCTTGGTTGAGAGCGAGAACCAACGGATGTCCAGTCACTGATCTTGTCGCGAATCGGCTCAATGACTCGATTCACATCGCCATCATCCGCCACACCAACCGGGGATATGTTGAGGTTGGCCAGAGCGTCGACAAAGCTAAACTCCAGTGCAACGACGCGTTGAGGTGCTTTTTCTAACGTGAGAGTAGAAAGCTCGTCCTTGACTTCAATGGTTGCTAAAACTGGGGTACTAAGCACAAGCAAAATGGAAAACAGCCATTTCTTAAACATGATGTGTCCTTTATTTTTTTAAAGATATAACTCAATACCTATATCATGATTGATAATTATTATCATTAACGATAAGTGGCAAAGAAGTAGGTTTTGTTCAGAATAGTGACCCGACAGAGTGAAAAAGGAGACTAACTTTTCATAAGGAGTAGAAAAGGTATTGCCGGAAAGATGATCAAGGAAGTGATTAAAAATTATGCTTCCGCATCAAGGCTCTCCCTATGGTGTGTGGCGCAGACGGGAAATGTATCTATCTTTGAAAGAATGGGCTTTGAAGTTACGCAACGTATTGAATCTGATATCTTAATTCTAGCCAGTGGTAACCCTGCTACTGAAGTGCAAATGACAATGGATGTAAAAGGCTTCGATGGACACAGTGATCACCACGCTTAATGATTCCGACAAAGACAACGTATTTGATCTCTTAACCGACCCAGAGGTGATGCGCTTTTTAGGTCCTCGCAGAGCGCTCACTCTGGCAGAAGCGGAAGAGTGGTTTGAATCCGCCCAATCCGAGAAGGATCGATTTCCATTCCGATGCTCAAAATCGGGAGAGTTGGTGGGTTTTTGTGGCATGAAAATCATCGAAGGGAAACGCGATTTTGGTTATTTCATCCGCAAAAAATTTTGGGGAAAAGGGTTAGCAAAACAGATGTGCCAACTGGCACTTAGCCAGTTATCCCGGCGTTATGACCTGTCGACTTTTCACATCTTTATTGCAGAGAACAACATCGCCAGCCTGAAAGTAGCTCAGTCGCTGGGGTGGGTGAAGCAAAAGCCTTATCAAAATGATTGTGAAAGCGGGCATCTTTATCAAATAGTGCAGGAGTGAAACATGAGTAACGAAAGACACCTGGCAATGGCAGTAGTCGTCAGAGATGGAAAGGTTTTGGTTCAGCAACGTTTCAGACGCAGCAAAGGCATGGTTTTTGAGTTTCCTGGCGGCTCTGTTGACGAGGGGGAATCCGGTGAGCAAGCGGCTATCCGAGAACTCAGAGAAGAGACTGGGCTGGAGTCGGTTTCGAAACTGGCTGTCGAAATTGGGAAAAACGAGTTTGGTGGCGACATTTTCTATGTGGTTCTGTCCGAAGACACTCACAATGAGCCAACCGCGACTGATCCTGAAAGACAACAAACGTTTTTTTGGATGGAACCGAAAAACTTGCCTTTGAACGACTTCTTTCCATCAGACATTCAGTTTATTCAGCGAGCACTGACAAAGTACCTGGACTGAACAAATAAGGCGTATCAATGCTAATAGGACAAGTATCCAAACACACGGGTTTATCGGCAAAAGCCATTCGGCTTTATGAAGAAAAGGGACTGATTCAGCCTCCTGCGCGTCGAGGGCGCTACCGTATTTATTCAGAGACGGATCTTGAAGTACTTCAGCTTATTGTAGAAGCCAAATCATTAGGCGTAACCTTGGCACAATTGAAAGGGGTGATCACTTACCAAGATGGTGAAGTCGATTGGCAAAAAGTGCATATATTCTTGTTAGAGATAAAAAATAATCTGCAACAGGAACTTGCTAGGGTTATGAGAAATATAGAAAAAATTGATGGTTGTATCTCAGCCATAGATTCTTGCCCAAAAAGTCGTTGACTCTGACCTTAAGGGCAGAGATGTAATAGCTACCTCTTTACTGAACGAGGTCAGACAATGAAAAACATCTTAGTAATCAACGCCAACCCAAAATCGTCTAGCTTTTCTCATGCACTGGCAGACAGCTATGAATTGCAAGCCCGAGAACAAGATCAGGTTAAACGTATCAATCTGGCCGAATTGGACTTTAACATCAGCCTGGACAGCGGATACGATGATGTTCAGCCGTTAGAACCTAGTTTGGAATCTTTTCAGGAATCGGTTTTATGGGCAGATCATATTGTGATTGTTTCCCCTATCTGGTGGGGCGGTTTGCCCGCCAAATTCAAAGGGTTACTCGACCGAACTTTCTTGCCCGGATTTGCGTTTAAATTCGAGGAAGGCAGTGTAGAGCCCAAGCAACTGCTGACAGGGAAAACGTCTCGTTTAATTTTAACCATGGATGCCCCGCACGACTACGTCGAGGTGCAAGCTCAGCCCGTGATTGAACAACTGGATCGTTTTACGCTGCAATTCAGTGGTATGGAAGCCGCAAAACTCACGCTAATTGGTTCTGTGATCGGTGCGGATAAAACGCAAAGAGATGAGTGGTTAAAACTCGTTGGCGAACTTGGTGCTACGGGGTTATAAAGTCACTGCAAAAGGGGGAGTCTCAATAGAGTTCCCCTACATGAAATAGATTTATCAGGAAGGAGAAAAGGTGACTCTAGGTTTAGCTCACAGTGAAGTCGTGCTCGCTGATTACGATTCTGATTGGAAGAAAGAGTTTGAGCGAGTCAAACAGGAGTTGGTTGCTCAGACAAAGGTTCATACATCTCGAATTCAACACATTGGTAGTACCGCGATTGAAGGGTTACGTGCAAAACCAATTATTGATATCGCTTTGGGGATCAGTGTATTTAGTGATTTGAATCCAGAGCTGGAATTACAATTAAAAGCGATCGGATTTCTGAGGCTAAAAGTTGAGATGTCTGATCGAGTCGTTTTTGCCAAATTTACCGATGACAGCTACCTGATTAAGACTCACTATTTACATGTCATGCCTTTTGAATCTGATTTATGGCACGACTTAATGTATTTTCGAAATCAGTTAATAAACAGCGCTGAACTAAGAAGCGCTTATTCCAAGTTAAAATCTCAAGCAGCAAGTACTAATCGTCACATTGATGATTACACGGACGCGAAAACCGAGTTTGTCGCAAGTGTTTGCCAAAAACGTAAAGCTATAAAATCTAAATAACCCCATGCCGACAACAGGTCCAACCGTTTTAATCTATTAAGAGTTAATACGGTTGGACCAGATTTTTGTAGCTAGCGGCTCATCACCGAAGGTAGCCAAGTCGCAAGTGCTGGTATGTAAGAAACCAGTAACAACACCAAAATATTGGTTAGCAGGAATGGAAGTATGGCTTTCACCACTGGTGTCAGCGGTGTGCGAGCAATGTTCGAGCAGACAAACAAGCACACTCCCAGCGGAGGCGTGGTTAAACCAATCATCAAATTAAGCACAGCAAACGTAGCAAAGTGCAGGGGTTCAATCCCCACAGCCTGAGCTAGCGAAAGCAATGGCACGAATAAAATGATCAACGCGGCTATCGTCTCCATAAACATGCCAACAAACAGTAAAAGAATGTTGATGATCAGTATGACCAAAATAGGATTATCAGTGAGTGCAAGCACGCCATTCGCTATAGCCTGAGGAATTTGCTCGGATACCAATATCCAACCAAATACGTTGGCAAAGCCCACCAGCACCAAGATTGCGGCTGAAGAGATTGCGCTGTTGACCAGTATCTTAGGAACTGCCTTAATGGGCAGATCTCCGTAGACAAATGCCCCTATTACAAAAGCATAAACGCTAGCGACTATCGCGGTTTCTGTGGGTGTTGCCACCCCACTCAGCAACCCATAGATGATGATCCCCGTCATGGCTATTGCCCAGAATGCACCAGCAAAAGATGCGGCGATTTCTCTGAACCCCAGCCAGGGTTGTTTGGGAAATTTCTTGCGACGAGCGATCAAGTAGGTGGTGACCATCATCGCCAACCCCATTAGAATGCCGGGAATGGCACCTGCCAGAAACATCTGACCGACAGAAATTCCGGAAAGAGCACCCACTATGATCATGGGGACGGATGGCGGAATAATTGGTCCAACCGTTGAAGATGCCGCGGTGACCGCCGCAGAAAAGTCGGCAGGGTAACCAGCTTTCTTCATCCCGGGGATCATCACACCACCTATTGATGCTGCATCGGCGACGGCAGTACCTGTAATACCGCCAAATAACATCGACGACCCAACGTTGGTCAGACCAAGCCCACCTCTCACCCAGCCAACCAATGCGTTGGCGAAACGAATAATGCGCTCAGTTATTCCTCCCATATTCATTAGGTTACCCGCAAGGATAAATCCCGGAATGCTCAAAAGAACAAAGACATCCATTCCGGCATACATTTTCTGCGGCATCACCACAATTGGAATTCCCATGTATGTCAGGTACGCCAGTGAGGCAATGCCCAACGTGACAGCAATAGGCAATCCAATGATCAAACCTAATAAAAACATTCCAAGTAAAATCGCTATACCCATATCAGGTTACTCCAGCTCCATTGGACGACCATCTTGACCGAGTAAAGCAATTGATACCGCGCGTAGCAGAGAGAACACGAAAAGCAGCAATAGCAACGCCATGATAGAAAAGTGGGCGAAATGCATAGGTAGCTCCATCGCAGGCGAAGTTTGTAGTTGACCAATTTCAACGTACTGCCAGGTTGGGGCGAAAAGAACGGCACACATGACAGCAGTCAAAACCGCTGAAAGAAGCCTGAATCGCTTTGACCATACCTCACCAAACGCTTCGCAAAACACATCAACATTCACCAAATCCCCTGAACGAAATGATAATCCTGCCCCTATAGAGGCAACATAAAGTAGAGCGAATCGGGTCATTTCTTCAGTCCAGATAGGAGAGTCGCCAGACAAGCGTCCGACAACCTGCATGAGTACTGCAACAATAAGCGCTGCAAATGCAATACCAATCAACCATCTACAGCAGCTTACTAATATTTCTTCTATTCTTCTCATTTGACTTCCTGCTAATGACTACGCATCAGTACAATTGCTTTAACGTCTTTACACTAGTTAGAGAATAGCTCTTCTACGATTGCTTTAATTTCCGGTTTCACGTTTGCCAGTACGGCATCTTTTGCTGCTGCCTGAAATGCCTCGCCATCGACTTCAACAAACGTCATTCCCTTCGACTCCAGAATGGCTTGATCCTCAGCAAGACTATTGTTTAGGAGTCGGCGTTCGTAGTCCTGCGCAATGATCGCTGCAGTTTTTACCGCCTTTTTGTCTGCGTCAGATAGCTTCGACCAGGTAATTTCTGAAATGGTCAAATAGATCCAGGAGCGAACATGTTCCGTTTTGTTTACGTGAGTCTGTACTTCATTGAAATTGGCGGATCGGATAAGAGCGAGTGGATTTTCCTGCGCACCGATAACGCCATTTTGTAGAGATGTGAACACTTCAGAAAATGCCATTGGTGTAGGGGATGCGCCCAGTGATTTCCATACATCAACAAATAAAGGCACATTTGGCACGCGCATCTTAAGCCCTTTGAGTTCGGCAGGTGAGGTGATTGGTCTGTTAGAGGTCAGGTTTCTTGGTCCTCGTGCAAAATAGGCGAGAGGGCGAATTCGGGCTTTATCGATGATTTGAGATTCAATTTTATCTCCTATTTCACCGCTTGCGACTTCGTCCATGTGCTCAAGTGATTTGTATGCGTAGGGGACAGCGAGTAACGCAGCCAGGGGAGCCCAGTTTTGTAAACTTTCCCCAGTAATCGTCATGTCTACGGTGCCCAACTGCATTCCGTTGATCAGATCAATCTCTTTACCTAATGATTCATTTGGGAACACCTGAACTTCGATCCTCCCTTTTGTTAAGGTTTTGAGTTCTTCAGAAAATCGAACTGCCGCCAGGTGCCAGGCATTTTTCTCATTCGCTAAATGACCTAGCTTAAGAGTGACTTCTGCACTCAGTGCACTTGAAGTCATCAATATTGCGCTCAAACCAGCAGCAAACCCTACTTTAGACAGCTTTGGAAATAGCCCCATTTTTAAATCCTCCGTGAGTTAAATTGGCTAAATGTGAAGATCCCTAAGGCAATCATGAGAAAAAATCTATTGGATCTGAGCAGTGCTCTAACCCTGATAGTTCCCGTTTTCCGTTAAAAGGATCATAGTCTTTGTTTCAAGTAATTTTATACTTGTCTACTTCCATTCAAGTCAACAGAATGTTATTTAAATGTGAACTAAAAACGAACAGATATGTGTGTGATTCAGTATAAAAAGAAGGACGTAATCCACCCAAAAGTAGTTTTCAGATGGCAAAATTTGATCAGAAAATCAGCCACCTTGTGGGTTAATTAGGTTGGTGGCTAAGCAATAAGAAACGAAGGTTCAAGGTGCAGCGTACTTATTGGTCTAGTTTAATAAGTACGCGGGATTTGTTGTGTTGAATGGGAGTTATGTTTTTATCTGGATAAACCAGTCAAAATCGAGTAATCCGTTAATCTGTGAAGTATTCTGGATGAAGGCTTTTAACTTTGGGTAGAGATTCAAGGAGTGTCTGAAGGTGAATTCTCATCGCATTCTGTGCTGCTCCGGAATTGCCAGATTCAATGCCATCAACAATGCTTGCATGGTGCTCGATCAGCTGTGATACCGGAACTTCTCCTTCCTTCCCATCGGTGATGAATCTTACTCTGTCCATATGGACTTTAATGGAGTCTAAGAAATCCCACGCAACAGTAAGCCCTGCTTTCTCAGCCAATGTCCGATGAAATTTTTCGTCCAGGCTGTGGAAGAGATCCGGTGTTTTAATTGCTGCCTCTCTTTGCTCATCAATCAACTCTCTAAGATGAGCAATGAATTCTTTATCTGGATTTTCTGCAAGTTTAGCAACGATGTCTGACTCGACGGCTTCACGAATAAATCGACCATTGAGTACCGCTTCTGAACTGATGGCTTTTACGATCGTCCCTCGCTGAGGCAGAATTTCGAGCAATCCTTCATTAACCAGTGTGATAAATGCTTCGCGTACTGGCTGACGGCTAACATTATAAAGTTTAGCGAGGGCCGGTTCCGATACCTTTTCGCGCGGTTTCAGGTCATTTCTGATAATACGACTTCGTAAAATCGAGCGAAGTTGCGGGCTTACCGCCTTATATTTATCGAGCTCCCAATCCTGTAAGCTCCCCATGAAAATAGACAAAAATAGACTCCTTTTTTACCTGTATACAAGAATACAGACTAAATTTCCAGTTCTCTGAAGAAGAGGAAACAGCGCTTTTGGATAGGTATAGTTGCGGGCGAAAAGAGTTAACTTTCTATAAAAAACAAGATGATGGAAAACAGCATCGGACGGTTCGATTTTTAGCATTTAAAAATGACTTTCCGCCATATTTTTATAAATAGTGTGATGGCAAGTGATAGAATCTCAGAAAATAATACTTTAAAAGTCAATAAGGAAGAGACAGCAGTGACACCAGAACAACAAGCCTTTCTAAACCAATACCTTGAAACGCTCCCGCAACATGAAAGAGAGACCATCCCTCAAATTACTGCCGAGTATTTTTGTGCCGATGAATACAATGCGAACGAGTGCGCTCGGCTGATTAATGAGCGTATCAAAACCGCATCGTGCAGCCTGAAGCAAGGCTATGACATCGAAAATGAGCCGCTGCCGGTGGTTGGAAGGCTAACCATTGTATTGAACTGGAAAGAAGAGCCAGTATGCATTGTGAAATTGAGCGATGTGTCTTTCTCCCCATTTAACCAAGTGACGGAAGAGTTTGCTTACTCCGAAGGGGAAGGCGATCGTTCCTATGCCTACTGGCACAAAGTGCATGTCGAGTTTTTTACCCAATATGCCAGTGAAGTCGGCGCTGAATTTAGTGAGGATTCAGAATTGGTGCTGGAACGCTTTGAAAAAGTGTTTCCAGTTTAGCTTTTCAGTTCGCCAGCCCCATCAGCAATCCGTTTTCTTCCCATAGCGTGACGTTTACACCATCAATATCGGTGGTGTATCGCTTCACTCCGGATTCTAACGAATCAGGCAAACGTGCCTGATACAGGGTATAGATTTCGTTGGTTTCCAGGTGTTTTACTTTGATTTGTGCTGCGAGCTTACCTTCAATACTGCAATAACGCCCCCCAATCACTTGCCACTGGCTGGTGGGAAGATGCTGAGAAGAGGTCAGCGAAAAATCTAGTCGGTTCAGATACGTGCGAATACCCGATAAGGAGCTTGTCATCACTTCCATTTGCATTTGGCTGTTATGGTTGTAGGCAATTTCTGAGGAAATATCCAAATAGTGATTTCTGGTCGGAAATAGGAAGAATAACGAGACTGCGATCAGCAACATGGCTGCGATGGCGGCTCGCTGCCACGGTAAGGCGCTTTTGGGCGTTGATGTTTTATGCAGCATCGCCTCCAGCTGATCTTCAGAAAGATGCTGGCTCTTATAAAACTGCTTAACGCCCTGTTTGAGCTTTTTGTCTGATGGTTTCTGGTTCATTGCTGTGCCTCCTGATCTTGGAGGTGGTTAAATTCTGTCGTGATTCTTTTCCTGAGTCGGTTCAGTCTTGAAAGCAGAGTCCCTTTTGGTGTGTCGGTCATCTCTGCGATTTCCTGAACGCTCATGCCCTCTACTGCCCACAGGTAGAGCAGTTCTCGCTCATGCGGTGTGACCCGGGATAAAATCCAGTCAACATGTTGTTCATCAATGGCGATGTCTTCCAGTGATTTGAGTACATCGCTCTCTTTTTCAATGGTCTCTAAAATTTCACTGTCGCCTTTAACCAGTTCGAATTGTTTTCGCCGATATTGGTCGATAAATGCGTGCCGGATGACCTTCATCATATAAGGCTTGATTTGCGTTGGTTCGACTTTGGCTGTGAGTACTTTTTCACAACTGTACTGCACCAAGTCATGAGCCTGCGATTCGTCGTGGCAAAGCGAAAGCGCATAGCGATAGAGCTGGTTAAGAAGCGCTTTGTCTAAAGTCTGATGTGTCGAGCGTTTAAATAAACCAAACATATTTAACTTATTCGCCTGCTGGCGTGTACCCGCAGGCGATGGCAGCTCCTTACACAATCGGCGAATCAGGTAGATTATTGGGTTTCAGTGTGCGTTTAGCCCGATGGAATACATCACGGTAGGTAAAACGGCTACCCCCACCAAGCCTTACTAAAACAAGACCCGCCGCGGCGAGTGCAAATTCCCGCTTAAAGCCATTTAAGTTGGCGATAATGCCTTTGTCGACACTGATTTTGGTCATCATAAACCACAGCATGACCGCGATTACCGCTATTCCAGCAGCCTTGATTTGCTGATCTCTGCCGAATATCAAAGCCACCCCGATGACAGCCAGAATGATCTGCGGTGTCGCAAAGGTAGGGATTTTGGCGTAAGTGCCAAAAAAGCCGCCCACAATAAACGTCAAACCTAGGGAGAATCGCAATAGCAACCCGAGGGATTCCCAGTCTGGTGTTGTGTGATTACCCAAGTTTCGTCGGTAATCAAAGCTCCTCGCTCCTGCTCCGAGGTTAAACAGCACGAACATCATGCCGGAAAGGCTAATATCACGGATTTGAACGAATATTGCGGGGGACGTATAGGTTTTCACGCCCACCGATGCTCCGGGCACCGTGTCCACGGGGAGAGAAAAGACAAACGTCCATAAAAGTAAGCCGTAAAAAAGGGCAAGCGGGCGAACCATGAAGCCAATAATCAAAGCAATGCCCGAAGCCAGCTCAAACGCTGAAAGTGAAGTTAGAAAGAACCAAGGTGTTAACACTCCGTTGCTGAACAAATAATCCTGGAACAGTTCATTAATGTATCCGGTTGTCCCCATATAATTGGCAACCATACCCGCCTGTTTTGATGAGGAGAGCAGAAGGCTGAGCTTAGACAGCCCGCCAATCACAAAGACGGTCCCCAACCCTAAACGAAGAAACAGCGCAGCTTGCGCAAAAACTGAGTGTTTTTGTTCCATATTGATTCTCTTCTTTAATGAGTGAAAATTTTGCACTTCATTAGTATGACGAATCAGCGAAAGTTTTGATTGCACTGAATTTGAAAAAAGCGATAGTCTTGTTGAACTCTTTACTCGTCACCGGCTTTAAGTGCTTATCCCATAGGAAGTTTTATGAAATTCGATATGTACACCAAACATGCAAAAGAGTATGCCAAGGCAGTGGAAGACAACATCTACAATGCCAATTTCGAGCGTCCATCTACGCTGGCGTTGGTCGGCGATGTGACGGGTAAAGTCGTATTGGATTTAGGATGTGGTTCTGGTGAATACGCCGACCATTTCTTAAAAGCTGGGGCAGCTAACGTCACTTGCGTGGATCTGTCTTCCGAGATGATCCAACTTGTCCAGTCGCGGTTTGATGAAAAGGTTCGCGCTTACGCTCAGGATCTGTCTCTGGGTTTGCCTCAGGAAAAAGCGGCAAGTGCCGATGTGATTGTATGCCCGCTTATGGTTCATTATCTCAAGGACTTATCGGCGTTTTTCAAAGAGTGCGCCCGAGTACTCAAACCAACGGGTATGCTGGTGTTTTCTACCCATCACCCTATGGTGGATTTTTCTGAGTCACCAAGTGGCGATTACTTCCAGTGCGAACTGATCGAAGAGGAATGGCACACCCTTAGCCAGCCTGTTGAAGTTTCTTTCTATCGCCGTTCTTTAACCGAGAGCTTTGCCGCCATCACTCAAAGCGGTCTTGTGGTTTCCCAATTTACCGAAGGGCAGGTAACAGAAAAGGTGAAAGAGATGTCACCAGACCGATACCACCGATTAAAAACCAAACCCCAGTTTATGTTTATTCAGTGCCTACACAGGCAATCTTTAGTTCAATCATAAAAAGGAAATTCTATGATTCAAACGTCTCGTCTTTCTATGTCACCTATTACCGAATCAGATTGGGAGCTGTTTAGAGAGCTTCTCACTAACCCTTCGGTGATCGCACTGTGTTTTGATGCACCAGAGGAAGACGATATCCGACGACAGTTTGAATCCCGATTGCCTGAGTGGACGCCTGAATCAGAAGCTTGGCTTTGTTTGGTACTTCGTGAAAAAGCATCCGGAAAGTCTATTGGCGTGACCGGTTTCTTTATGGATAAAGGCATTGCAGAAGTCGGGTACTTGCTGTTGCCGGACTTTCACGGAAAGCAATATGGCACCGAGTCTCTCAAAGCATTGCTGAAATGGGCAGAAAGTGAGCACCAACTTACTCAGTTCAGAGCCATTGTGTCTGAAGGAAACATCGCCTCAGAACGCGTCCTTGAAAAGAGTGGTTTTGAACTGAAAGAAACCGTTCCCGACGCCTATGAAATCGGCGGGAAAATGTATGCGGATCGAATATTTACGCTCTCACTCTAATTAGCTGATTATGAAGGTCATAAGTCTTATGACCTTCTTTCTACTTTCCATTTCTCACCTTTGATTCCACCAATGCCACACCTGTTGCATCTAACTTCTCCCTGCAACACCACATAGATTTTAACTTTCTTCTAACTCTTTATTTATTAATTGGTTGTTAGACCATCTTGTCCGGAACACTTTTTGATTATTGAGTTTTGAATAAACCAATAAACAGAAAGGAAATCTTATGTCTCTGAAAGGAAAAACAGTGCTTGTGACAGGTGCGGGGAGAGGGATTGGCAAAGGCATCGCAACGGAATTTGCCAAACTCGGTTGCAACTTAGTGATCGCCGATATCAATGTCGACAACGCCCAAACGACGGCAAAAGAGTTGACTGGCTATGACGTTGAGACACTGGCTCTGCAAAGTGATATTTCAAAATGGGAAGATGTGCAAAGCATGGTATCGAAAGCCGTCGAACGCTTTGGAACGCTGGATATAGCGGTCAATAATGCAGGGGTACTCAGTATCAAGTCTGTTGAAGAATTAACCGAAGAAGACTGGGACTTTGTGAACAACGTGAATGCCAAAGGGGTGTTCTTGTGTTGCAAAGCTGAAATTGCCGCCATGAAAAAAGCGAGAAGCGGACGGATCATTAATGTTGCTTCTATTGCGGGAAAAGAAGGTTTCCCCGATTTGGCGCACTATTGCGCATCGAAATTTGCAGTGGTCGGGTTTACCAATTCGCTGGCAAAAGAGATGCAACGTACAGGTATTACAGTGAATGCGATTTGTCCGGGTATTGTGCCTACCGCCATGTGGTACGGACCGGACGGGTTAGCTGAGCGTTGGAAACTGGAAGGTGAAACCATGGAAGAATCCTGGGCGCGCCACCAAGACATTCTGATCCCTCAAGGCGTAGGTCAAACCCCGGAAGATATGGGCAAGCTTGCGGTGTATTTTGCTCAGGCAGAGCACGTAACGGGTCAGGCGGTGAATGTGGATGGTGGATTTACTTTCCACTGATCATCTGTGTCTGCTCACAGGCTCGGGGGAGTAAAGAGGTGTTGCCACACTTAGTTGTGGCAACACCAAGTCATGTTATTACAATCAGACGTAGGTTTGAATTCGTTCGCGAATGTCCTGAAGCGTGTGGCGCTTGAGCACCTGACCGTCTTTGAACACAACCTGAAGTGCGTTTTCACGACCGTCCAACTCATCTTCACGAACCGTTTCCCAGTTTGATGCCTCGATTACGGCCAGACGACCTTTTCGGGACGCTTTGTTTGGGTCGGTCGCTGGGTCTTTGTAAACGTCGTGCCATTTACCGTCAATACAAATGGCAGAGGCTTTCATGGCAAACTTCATGGTATCTCGGTTTACCTTCTGCAGCAGCTCTGCACCCATACCAAATGCCAAGTTGTCTGCACTGATCTCTTTGGATTTCAGCTCCGCTAGAATGCTTTCGATGGTGGTTTTGGAAATACCATCGCCCTGAATCACGCGCACGCAGTCTGGCAGCATACGGAAGCCTTTCGAATTTCGACTCTCTCCAAATTTCGCCATCAATCGCTCGATGGTTTGCGCGACGATCTCCACAGGGTTCCCCGAATCTGGTCGAACAACCAAGGTTCCGCCACTTTGTTCTACCTTCTCCTTTAGTTCGTTGCCCCAGATGTGGTCTATCGCATGGAACAGGTCATAACTGTCGCTGACTACTGCCACCAGGCTTCCGGGTTTGGCGAACTGCTCAAGCATATTTTGGTAGGCTAGCTTTTCGTTTTGCTGCCCCCATGCCGTTATGGTGCTGTGCTCTGCCGCCGGGATAGAATAGCCTGCAATGTCTTCGTTGTAGTAACGTCTTGCGTAAACCAAAGCAGAGACGGTATCTGTGCCCATAAAGTTAAGAAGGTGTGCCAACCCACCAATGGAAGCTGCCTCATTGCTTGCAGCACCACGAGCGCCAAAGTCGTGCAGTTTGAATGGCAAACCGTCAAGGCTGTCGGCTGTCTCTTCCAAATAACGCCGGATGATGGATTTGATAGCGAAAGATTTACTGGCGACGGTGGTCGGGTACCAGACTGCCCTTAATAACGCGGTTTCAAGGTAGCTGGTTAACCAGGCGCATTTTGGGTCCGTGTTCTGAACCTGCACCAACGGTGTACGGGCAGGCACGACACTGCCTTCAGGGAGTGCCTGAATTTCAACGGGCAGGTATCCTTTGTGCGTATCCAGAATGTATTGCCAGCCTTCTTCATTGAAGGGTTCACCGTGTGCGGTCAATACGGCTTTCGCTTCATCAATGTCTTCCTGAGAAAGAGGCTTCGACAAATACTGGTCAAGAAACATCTGCAAACCGAAATAAACACCTTGTGGGTATTCACCACCGCGGGATTCTATATAACTGGATACGAATTCTGTTTTTGGCGGATATTGAAGGTAATGGGAGGCTTTGTACGAATCGGTGTTCAAAATGATGTTCATGAAACTATACCTGTCCAGTCTAGGTCAACAGACCCTAACCGCTTAGAAACAAAAGTTAAACAAATAGGTTGAGCTCGATTATGTGTATCTCGGTTATGAATCGCAAGTCATGTTGAGAAGACTCTGAACTGTGACCGTTTTATTGCAATTCCACAATGCCCCTTGGCAGTTGATGCGCTTATTTGTAACCCAACACCCTATAGATAAAGGGGTTATGTCCCGTTGATAACCAGCTTGGGTTTGACTTTTACAACATGGTTGCCAGTGTCGCCGCGCTCCCAACACTCAAATGCCAGATGGATCATCTCTTCCACATTTTGGCGCACCATAAAAGCGTTGTATGGGACGTAAGCGAGAAACGGGTGATAGTCAAAACAGCCGATCACCGAGCGCCTGAGCGGGTGTCTGTGGTTTTCCTGCATAAACTGAATGATGCCTTCAAAAGCGGTAATGGAGTTAACAAAGACACCGGCAGGGGCGGGTTTTGAAGGCTGAAAGATTCGGCTGGCGGTTTCCTGAACTTGTTTTGGTAAATAGCCTTCGGCATAGATGGCGCATTGGCTGCCAGGTAAATCCGAAGTCGCATGGTTAAAGCCCCGAATGCGTTCACTGGTGGCGTAATCTTCCGAGTTACCGCCAATAAACACCATAGTATGCGGGCATGCATTCCCAATTCTTCCCCTTAAAGCAGAAACCAGATCCGTTGCCCCTGAGAAGTTATCTGTCACGATGGATGGGGCTTTTGAACCCGGTAAGTCGAGGTTGATATGAGGCACCGCAGCCTGCCGGCATAGCTCGCTGATGGCATCTGGATTTGATGCACCTGCTATAAACAGTGCGTCAACCGAAAAGGAGATCAAAGTTTCAGCGGTTTTGAGCTCGTCGGACGATTCCCGTTCGGTCGCGATAACAATAGGGCACAACCCGCGGCTTTTGGCGCTATGGTCAAATTCCTGAGCCAGAGAAGCGAAGAATCGGCTGTCGTGTTGCGGAATCAATAATCCAACCATCCCTGACTTTGCCGCTCTTAGCCCACGTGCCTGCATATTAATGTAATACCCTTTTTCTCGGGCGACTTGCTGGATGTGCAAAGCTTTCTTTTCCGATATTCGCCTAGCTTTCCATGTGCCATTTAATGCAGAGCTCACAGTGGAGGGGGAAATCTCCAGCTCTTTGGCAATATCATAAATGGTGGTTTTTTTCTCTGAACGGCTCATAGCGCTTCCTTTTATGCCTTTCAAATTATTTGTCTGATTTGCACAAAAAATAATCATTTATTTTTTAGTAAGTTAGCAAATCAATAACTTAAATTTTATATCCGTATCAATAGTGAGGCATTCGTTTGTCTCAAGTATACATTACTATTTGCACTATCGATTGTGCTAAATCTGAGTCATTGAGCAAAAAAACGTGCGACAAGCTCATTGTTTTGTTTGGTGCCTAAGTAAAGTTGTTTTGCACAATCGATGGTGCTTTCAAGGTTGAGAGCACTGGATTCGGGCGAACACAAAGTTCGACCGTCCTGACTGGCAGGTGGTCTGCCAGATTCGATTTGCTACAAGTCGCTCAGCTGCACTCCAAATGGGGTGTTTCGAAGAAGGATTTTAAAGCTATGAATATTTTGCTTAGACAGATTTCAATTTTTGCTCTCGCTATTGTAACGGCAATGTCTGCCGTCGCCGCCGACAAACCCACCATGGGTGTGGTGGTGAAAATCGGTGGTATCCCTTGGTTTAATGCGATGGAAGAAGGCATTAAGCAACAGGGTAAAGCCTTGGGAATGGATGCTTTTATGATTGGTCCTACAAGCGCTGACCCTGCTCTGCAGGTTCGTGCTATCGAGGATTTAATTGCACAGGGCGTCGATGCGATTGGGGTTGTACCCAACGATGCCGAAGTGCTGGAGCCGGTGCTGGCGAAAGCGCGTCAGCAGGGCATCAAGGTTATCACTCATGAGTCACCCGCTCAGAAAAACGTGGACTGGAACTTTGAACTGGCTTCGGTGAAAGGTTTTGGTGATGCCTACGGTAAGTTGCTGGCAGAAAAAATGGGCGGTAAAGGCGAATACGCCGTATTTGTGGGCTCTCTGACGGTACCCCTGCACAACGCATGGGCAGACGCGGCAATCGAGTACATCAAAGCCAATCACCCAGATATGAAGCTTATCGGCGATCGCTATGGCGTGGCAGAGAGTGTGGATGACAGCCGTACGACTGCGCTGGATCTGATGTCGGCAAATCCGGGTCTGAAAGGCTTTTTAGCATTCGGTAGTCAGGGGCCAATTGGTGCGGCTCGTGCGGTTCAGGAGCGCCGTAAAACGGGTGACGTTCTGGTACTTGGTCCGTTTTCACCGGGTCAGGGTCGTAAGCTGGTTCATTCTGGTGTGCTAACGGGTGGCTTCATGTGGAACCCAATGGAAGCGGGCAAAGTGTTTGTGACCATGGCGGACAAGCTGATCAAAGGCGAAACCATTCAGGCTGGTACAGAAATCCCAGGTCTAGGTGTGGTGAACCCTGAAGCAGGTTCCACTAACCTGATCGTTGACCAACTGGTCGAACTCAACAAAGACACGGTCGATGACTTAGCGGCGATGGGGCTATAAGCAACTCGCTCGCAGTTTACATCGTGTGAGCAGGGTGAACCTTCACCCTGCTCAAAATCTTAGGTCAACAGACCCTAGAAGTAAGCAAGGATACAAGGATTGTTGAGTGGAAAGATCAAGCGAAAAAACGGGTGAACCCAACGGCTCTGCAGCTCGGCACAGTGCTCCAGAAACAAAGCCCACACTGCGATTTAAAGGCGTATCGATTCGCTTTGGCGGAGTTCAGGCTCTGGATGAGGTGGACTTTGAAGTAGGGGCAGGAGAAGTACATTGTCTGGCGGGTGAAAATGGGTGCGGCAAAAGCACCATCATCAAAGTCATTACAGGCGTCTATCAGCCAGACAGTAATACTGTAATGGAGCTTGCTGGCAAAAGGTTCACCAAAATCACGCCTCAGATTGCAAGGGCGCAGGGCATCGCTGTTATCTGGCAGGATCTGGCGTTGTTTTCAGAGCTGACGGTGGCAGAAAACATTGCCATCGAGAGCAGCCTTGGCATGTCGCCGCGTTGGGTTAATCACTCTAAACTGGCAGACGTTGCCACCCAAGCGTTGCAGAAACTGGGTGTCGAACTGGATTTAAACCTGCCTGTAAAAGCCTTACCGATAGCGCAAAGGCAGATAGTCGCGATTGCCAGAGCGTTAATATCCGATGCCAAAGTGGTGTTTATGGATGAGCCGACGGCGTCTCTCACTCAGGCAGAAACCGACTACCTGCTCGAAGTGGTTCGCAAGTTATCTGCCAGCGGTGTTTCGGTGGTGTTTGTGAGCCACCGGCTGGTTGAAGTGCTGGACATCTCCGATCGAGTTACCGTATTGCGCGATGGCAAACTGGTCGGTGTGTATGATACCGACAATATGACCCAGTCTCGCTTAACCGAGCTGATGACCGGAAAATCATTCACATCCTCCGTCTCTGCGGTGGATACTCACTCTTTGCCCGTTGTTCTTCAAACCGAAAACCTGACTCGCAAAAAAGAGTTTCACCGCGTCTCCCTAACGGTGAGAGAAGGAGAAGTCGTAGGCTTAATCGGGTTGATCGGTGCTGGTCGCACCGAGCTTGGAAAAACATTATTTGGCATGTCGAAACCGGATTCAGGCGCTATTCGGATGCACGGAAAGCCTGCCACATTTCACTCTAATCGGGATGCGATTGATGCTGGCATCGCCTACCTGTCTGAAGATCGCCTTTCGCTTGGGCTGATTCAGGAACAACCTATTGCCGACAACATCGCCCTGCCAGTTCTCAGCAAGTTACTGGCGTCCACCGGGCTGATTTCAGCTAATAAAAAATCAGAATTAGTCACCCACTGGATCAAAGAACTGGCAGTCAAAATCGGTCAGCCAGAGGACGCGATAGCCACGCTTTCGGGGGGCAATCAGCAACGCATAGCGATCGCCAAATGGCTGGCGACCGAACCCAAATTACTCATTCTGGATTCCCCCACTGTCGGCGTTGATGTCGGAGCGCGAGCAGGCATTTTTGAAATTGTAAGAAAGCTGGCGAAACAAGGGCTGGGCATATTGCTCATTTCAGATGAAATTCAGGAAGTGTATTTCAACGCCGACCGAGTTTTGCATATGGCAGACGGGCATATTGTCGGCGAATACGACCCTCGCCAACTGGAGCTTAAAGCCTTAGAGGAGGTGGTGTATGTCTGATGTTTCTGCTCATTCCACCTTGCCTTGGTGGAAAGAAGTTTATCGCCATCAGGCAACAGAAGTCTGGCTTGGGTTTGTGTTGTTGCTGGCGTGTGTGGGGCTATCGTTTTCCACCGAGCAATTCTTCACGTTAACCAACCTGTTTGATTTGTTGAATGCCAGCTCCATCAACCTGATTTTTGCTGTCGGATTATTGGTGGTGTTGATTGCCGGAGGCATCGACATCTCCTTTGCCGTCGGAGCATCAGTTGTTCAGTACCTGGTAGCCACTACCATTATCGATTTAGGCGGCGGGAGCTGGGCAATGGGGGTGACTTTGTCGGCTCTGGTCGGCATCGCACTTGGTGCCATCAATGCTGCGCTGATTCACCATTTCCGCATCATTTCTATTGTGGTCACCATAGCAACATTTAACGCCTTCTTTGGTCTGTTGATGTTCTTTACCCGTGGCGTGTCCATTTACAACTTACCGGACTGGTGGACGGACAGGGTCATCATTTTTGAACACGAAATGCCGAACGGCTCTTGGGCGGAACTGACGCTTCCGGTTGTGGTGATGGCGATATGCGTGTTCGCTACCTGGATTCTGGTTCGGCATACCAATATCGGCAGGCAGCTTTATGCGTTTGGTAACAACCCGGAAGGGGCTCGGCGCATCGGCATCAATATCGGTGCAATGCAATACATCGCGTTTGGGTGGATGGGCATGATGGCAGGCATCGCAGGGCTTATGCAGGTGAATTACGCGCAAGAAGTGGTGCCCAACGCCATGTACGGACGAGAGCTGGATGTACTCGCCGCAGTTGTACTGGGTGGTGCAAGGTTAGGCGGCGGTCGTGGCACCGTGCTTGGCTGTATTCTTGGGGTGATGCTGGTGGCGGTGACCCAAAACGGGCTGAACCTGCTTGGGGTGTCTCCATACGCTTTCAAGATGGTCGTCGGGATAGTGATTTTGGTAGCGATCTCGGTGTCGAATATCGACTGGTCTTCCATTTCATTTGGAAACCGCAAAGATCTGGCGAAGGGAGGAGCGCATGAGTAATCCACCTGTTGGCTCTATTCAAAATAAGTCCACCAAAGATAAAACCGAAAATCAGACGGCAGACGGTGTGTGGTCGCATCTGATCAAAACCGTGGGTATTGAAAACCTTGGGTTAAGCCTGCTGCTAGCTGCCGTATTTGTCGGGTTCAGTCTGGCTTCCCCTCGTTTTTTATCAGCGGCGAATTTTGAGTCTATGGCGTTTCAATTGCCGGAGCTCGGGATTTTGACCCTAGCTATGTTGCTGCCCATTCTGACAGGTGGACTCAATCTGGCAATCACCTTTAGCGCAAACTTCTGTGGGCTAACGCTAGCCTGGATACTGACGCAATTTGGCGGGACCGATGCCTCTGTCGCGGCATTTATTGGTGGTTGTCTGGTGGCGTTGCTGGTTGGGGCTATATCGGGCTACATCATGGGAGCCGTCATTGCTTACACCAACGCTCACCCGATACTGGTTTCTCTTGCCATGATGATTTTCCTTCGAGGTTTGGGGGAATTTTTGACGCGCGGTAAAGACATTTCTGGCTTCCCCGAATTCATTCAGCCATTAGGGCATGGCAGCGTGTTGGGAATCCCCGTTCCTCTCTTGATCATGCTTTCGGTATTTCTGTTGTGTTATGTGTTTCTGGCGAAAAGCCGATTGGGGCTGATCACCTATCTGATGGGCTCCAATATCGAAGCGGTGCGTTATTCCGGCATACATACTAAACGGGCGCTGACTTGGGTGTATACCTTGTCAGGCGTGCTTTGCGCCGTCGCAGGTATTGTCATGATGCTGCGCTTCAACTCGGTACGTGTCGGGCACGGGGAGTCGTATCTGCTGATAACGGTACTGGCGTGTTTTCTTGGTGGTGTCGACCCATTCGGCGGTTTTGGTCGGGTGGTCTCGGTGCTTCTTGCTTTGGTTATTCTTCAGGCGCTCTCTTCAGGGCTGAATTTAATCGGAATCAATCAACATTTTGCCACCGCAGCATGGGGGCTGTTCTTAATCGCTGTGATGGTGGTTCGCTGGGGCTGGGTAAGGTTTCAACGAAAAAAAACTTAAAGGAGAAATGAGATGAAGGGATTTGGAGTACATACCAGTATGTGGGCGTTGGAGTGGACAAGAGAAGGCGCTGAACGTGCCATCGCTGAAGCGACCAAATACAAAGGGATCGATTTTTTGGAAATCACCATGTTAGATCCTCCGGGGGTGGATGCGCCCCACACCAGAAATTTGCTGGAAAAAGCGGAACTAAATGCGGTGTGTTCGCTGGGTGTGCCACTGGATCGTTTGCCTTCGCAGGTGCCTGATAAAGCGTTCGATTTCCTTAAGCTGGCGATTGAAAAAACAGCGGCGCTGGGTGGTCAGTGTTTAACGGGTGTCACCTATGGCGGTATCGGCGAGCGCACTGGTCAACCGCCTACGCAGAAAGAGTTGGATAACGTGGCTATCACCATGAGAAAAACCGCCGATTATGCCAAAAAACAAGGCATTGAATTGGGGATTGAGGTGATCAACCGATATGAAAATCACCTGCTCAATACGGGAGAGCAAGCGGTTGAACTTCTGAACAAGATTGGTTCTGACAACATCTTCATTCATCTGGATACTTACCATATGAATATTGAAGAAAAAGGCGCAGCCAACGGTATTTTAGCGTGTCGGGAACATCTAAAATACATTCACCTTTCTGAAAGTGATCGCGGTGTACCGGGGGCAGGAACATGTGATTGGGATGAGGTTTTCGCAGCGCTGTCTGCCATTCATTACAAAGGTGGTATGGCGATGGAAAGCTTTATTAACCTCCCTCCTCAGATTGCTTCTGCCCTTTCTGTATGGCGACCTGTTGCCAACAGCCCAGAAGAAGTAATGACCGACGGTTTAAGCTTCCTAAGAAACAAAGCGAAGCAGTATCATTTACTCTGATTTTCGCGGTTTATCTGCCAGATAGTCGTTTAGTTATCTGGCAGATTTACAATGTAAATTATGAGTATATACCAGAAAACCCACCTTCATAACGAAGGCGGGCTTAGATCGATAGAAACTGACTCGCCTCTATTTTAAGTAATCCAGCCATGGTGACTGGCGTTCAATGAAAGCATCAACCATCTCAGGAATACGACTACATTGATCCACTACAGGATCAACTAGCAAGGCTTGAATCACCAGCTCACGAGATTGTTCTAGCACCGCTTGCGCAGTCAGATCGTGGACGGCGATTTGGTTTGTAAGCAGCCCACCAATTCCCGGGGGCATATCTACTGCTATACCTTGCAGCCCTTCACTATTGACTAGTGCAGGTACTTCGACGCACATCCATTCTGGCAAATTGCGAATAAGTTGACCTGTATTTGGAACATTGACCGCAGCTTCCTCATAACCGCTATTAGTCAAGATTCCCTCAATAATAGACACTACACGCTCTTTTTCGATCAATTCTATCTCACAAGGACCTTTTCCAAGGGCTGCTCGATAAAAGTCGTAAAAATCTTTTATTCCGCGATGATCTGAAACCTGATGTGCCCATTGAATATACTCGCCAAAATGGCTGTCTGTTGTAATAGGAAAATAGTCGAATTTATCCAATACTTCCTTAAACAGGGTGTGGTCGCTCCAGGGACGAGATGCCACCATGTCATCGGGATAATCATAGGGGCTAGAACTCTCCGTTTGCACTACTTCACCCGTATTTTTGAAGTTTTGGTATAGATCACTGTACCCTGGACAGCTTCTAAAATATTTTTCTGAATTGGCTCTTACATCTGGGTAGGCGTCTTTCCCTGTCTCTTTGTAAACAGCTTCTAGCATTACACTGAAATGGTTTAGTCCTGCTGCTCTAACTTTTAGTTTATCGTAGTCGACTCCAAGTATTTCAGGGAGGTGGCGTTTCAGTGAGGCAATTTCATGGCATAGACCGATAAACTTAATTGCCGGAAATTTTCTATAAACTGTTGTACAGATTCTGCTCATTGGATTGCTGAAGTTAAATACCCATGCATCCGGACAGATGTCCATAACATCACTGCAAATATCAAGAATTGGTGGAATGATACGGAGTGAGTGGAATAAACCGCCGGGACCTCCATTTTCACCATAGACTTGGCGTATTCCATACTGTTGTGGTATTGACCAGTCCATATCCCACAAAGCAAATCTATCGCCGACCTCTATCGATGAAATGACGAAATCGGCTTGTGTTAATGCCTCTCTTCGGTTCAGCGTAGAGCTTACTGTAAAATTAAGGTCGTGTTTTTGTATAAACTGTTCTGCTTTTGCATGCGTACTTGCTAGTGCTTTTTCATTAATATCATGCAGTACAATATGGCTGCCATGCAAAATGGTACTTTGAAAAATATCACCTAACGCTTCGCAACCAAATTGGATACTACCTGCTCCTATTAATACGATATTTCGTGACATGCTTTGATCCTCAAATATTGAATGAATAATTACTGCTGGGTTTTAAAATTGGTGGAAGTGTGTTCCCTTGTTTGTCGAAAAGATAACAATGCTCTGGAGGTAAATTGAGTCTGATATAGTCGCCAGCGACCAAATTACTTCGCTTGCTGCGACGTATGATCCATGGTTCCTTTTCGCCAACTTGCACATACAGGTAGCTTTCATTTCCCATTTGCTCAACAAATAACACTAGTGCTCCATCTTCATTATTTGCTGCTGTAGCGATTAAATGTTCTGGACGAATTCCTAATTGAACAAAGTCATTTATTTCTTTGTTGACCTTTATCGGGAGTGTTAACTTTTCATTACCCAGCGTGCGAATCGTGCATCCTTCTGATGAAGTCGATATAACGTTAGCATTGCAAATATTCATTTTGGGTGAGCCGATAAACTGAGCAACAAACTTGTTTTTAGGTAAATCATACAGCTCAAGAGGTGTGCCTACTTGTTCAATGGTGCCCTTGTTTAGGACCACGATGCGCTCGGCAAGGGTCATTGCTTCAACCTGATCGTGGGTTACGTAAATAACAGTGGAATTCAGCCGTTGGTGGAGGCTGGCGATCTCCATTCTCATTTGAACACGAAGCCCTGCATCCAAATTGGATAATGGTTCATCGAATAGAAATAGAGTTGGCTCTTTAGCGATGGCTCGCCCGATCGCAACTCTCTGGCGTTGTCCTCCGGATAGATCTCTAGGCTTTCGCTCGAGCAACTCTTCCAGTTGTAAAATCTTGGCAGATTTATCGACTCGGAGCTCTATTTCAGGTTTGCTGAGTTTGGCTAACTCGAGCGAAAATGAAATGTTTTGCCTTACGGTCATATGTGGATACAAAGCGTAAGATTGGAAAACCATACCAATCCCACGCTCTGAAGGCGTATCATCGTTAACAAACTTATTATTTATGTACATGCTGCCTTTGGTTATCTCTTCTAATCCGGCAATCATCCGGAGAAGAGTTGATTTACCACATCCTGATGGACCAACGACGACGACGAACTCACCACTGGAAACATCCAAATCAATTTTTGGTATGACTTCACTGTGGTTTCCATAAGTTTTGTTGATGCCTTCTAAACGTAATTCAGACATAAGTACCTCTTGTTAGCCTTTAACGGCACCGTTGGTTAATCCACTGACTACGCGTTTTTGAAATGCAAGTACCAGTGCGATAATGGGAAGTGTAACGATAACGGATCCCGCCATGATTTTTCCCCAGGGCAAATCGTACCTTGATGACCCTTCCATGAGCCCAATTGCAACAGGTACAGTGCGGTTTTCTGGTGATATTGTAAAAGTAAGAGCGAACATAAACTCGTTCCAAGCACCAATGAATGCAAGTAGCCCTGTTGTCACAAGAGCTGGGGCTAACAGGGGCGCGAAAACTCGTGTAATGATGATCCAAGTGTTTGCACCGTCGACAATGGCGGCTTCTTCTAGTTCAGCAGGCAAGGTACGGATAAATGTCGTTAGCACCCATATTGTGAAAGGCAGAGAAAAGGTTATGTATGAGATGACGAGTGCCCCTAAGGAGTCGTATAAACCAAAAAAGCGAACCAATTCAAACATACCAGTCAAAACCGAAACCTGAGGAAACATTGACACACATAAAATGGTTAATAGAATGCCTTGTTTGCCTCGAAATCGAATGCGTGCGAGTGCAAAAGAGGCTAGGGTTGCCACTAGTAGGCTCATCCCAACCGACAGGGTGGCTACAATCGTTGAATTAAGTAAACTTCTGGCTACTCCGTCTATCAATAGAGCATCCAAGTAGTTTCTCCAGTGGAATGTTGTGGGTAAAAAATTTACCTGAAACAAGTCATTGCCAGTTCGGAATGACGTTAATATAGTGTTGTAAAAAGGGAAAACACAGAAAAGTGTCACCAGCAATACGGCGCTGTAGAGCAGTATTTGATGATAGTGATTTGTAAGCTTCATTTGTCATCTCCAAGTTTATATATTCGGCTGACATATAGGAACGAAATAGCAATACTTGCGATGAGCACAAATACTAAAACCGATGCGGCTGATCCCATCCCCATCTCCTGATATTCAATCAATTGGTCGCGAGCGTATCCAGAGATGGAAACTGTGGAGTCACTGTTAGAAGTCAATACATAAATCAAATCAAAGATTCTTAGTGCATCCATCATTCGAAATATTGTTGCGACTAAAATGGCTGGCATGATCAAAGGTAATGTTATGCGCCAAAATCGCTTCCACGCATTAGCACCGTCAATTTTTGCGGCTTCGTAGAGGTCAGCTGGAACAGTCTGTAGCGCAGCTAGGATCATTAGCGCCATAAATGGGACGGTTTTCCAGACATCAGCCATTACTACCGCCCACATTGATAAACTGGGTTCCGCTATCCATGCGAGTTTTTCCTCTGTGATCCCGAGACCATTGAGAATGGAATTCACAACGCCATATTGATCGTGGAACATCCATCCCCACATTTTGGCACTGACAATAGTCGGTATGGCCCAGGGCACTAATATTGCTGCTCTTAGGAACCCTCTCCCACGAAATTTTTGGTTCATCAGGAGAGCAAATAGCAACCCGAAAACCAGCTCTAATGAAACTGACCATCCTGTAAACCAAAGTGTATTACCAACGGCTTGCCACCAGAGCGGATCTGTTAAAACCCCATAAGAATTTCCCTCAAATACAAGGTAATAATTGTCAAAACCCACCCAGTCGTAATGTTCGGGGGTACTTAGAATGGCGTCAGTAAAACTATATAAAATAGTTCTTATCAAAGGCCAGCCCGCAACGGCAAACAGTAGGGTTAGTGCTGGTGCTACCAGCCACAAAGCGACCCGAGCGCGGCGTTGCTGCAAGCTTTTTTTTCTTTGGCGGGAGTTAGTGGACGATACCCCAGCGATTGTGAAAGTTCTCATTCAATAATTCTCTCTTGTCAGCGTTCAGGAATAGAAAGTGGGCAACGAGCAAAACGTTGCCTCTCACTGTGACGCGAAGATCACTTCCACTTGCGACCTTTAATTCGCTTCAAACGTTTTTCTAAGTCCACTATCGCTGTTGCTCCATCAACCTCACCGCTAAGTGTGCGAAATGCAGCATTGAAGAAGGCTCTTGAAACTTTTGCGTATTGCAATTTGGTTTGAGAAGAGGGGCGTGCCACGGCATCAGCAAAAATTGCTCCAAACTCTTTCATGTGAGGAGCTGCATTCAAAATTTCAGGGTCGTCGTATAGTGCTGTGAGGCTTGGGCTTAATCCTTCGAACATGAATTGCATTTTTTGTGCTTCTGGGCTGATCAGAATCTCCAGAAGCTGAAGAGACGCCTCTTTATTTTTAGAGTAATTGTTCACTGCCCATTGCCAGCCACCCAGAGCCGCCGCACCATGACCACTGTCGCCATTTGGTAAGGGCATTATTCCAATTTTACCTTTAACAGGGCTTTTATCCGCTTGTCCCAATACGTAAGCATATGGCCAGTTTCTCATAAACAGAGCATCACCATTTTGAAATACTGCTCGAGACTCCTCTTCCTGATAAGCCAAAACACCTTTTGGAGATATATCGCCAATCCAGCTTGCCGCCATGTCGAGCGCTTGCGCCGCTTTTGGGTTGTTGATGGTGATATTGCCTTTTTTATCGACAATGGCACCTCCCCCGTTTGAAGATACCCACTCAATGGCGTCACAGGTCAATCCCTCATAGGCTTTACCCTGGAAGACCAGTCCCCAAAAGTCGGTTGCCCCAGCTTTTCGCTCTTCGGTTTGGATATATTTTGCAATACTCGCCATCTCTTGCCAGGTTTTTGGGAGGGGTTGATTGTATCTGGCAAGCAAATCCTTACGATAAAACAACAAACCAGCATCTAGAGAAGATGGCAGAGCTTTCAATTTGCCATTTACGATGTTGTTGTCCCATGCACCAGTAAAGAAACTACTTCTTTTATCGGAAAAATGTTCAGTTATATCCATTAGATGGGGGTCTAATATTCCAGACCAAATCACATCAATTCGAAGGACATCGACAAAGTCAGAGCTTTTAGCAGCGAAGGATTGCTGGAGAATTCCTAATTTTTCAGTAGAGGAACTGGGGAGTTCCATAAATTTAAGTGTATGGTTGGTTTCGGACTCGAATCGTTCTTTTATGTAGTTACAGTAGGGTTTACTCGTCCCTGAAGATTTACACTCAAACTTAACGGTTTGTGCTGAGATATGAAATGACGCTAATGCGATTGTGGCCATTAGCCAAGCTGGTTTACTTTTGATCATATGGACTCCCTGTCACTTTTCTGTTTATCAAAAACTTACCAATATGATGTAAATATGTTATCTGTGTGTTGTGTTATTTTGAAATTCATTTTTAACAGAGGAAATATAGATAAAATCTATATCTAGTAATGTGGAGAAGTTATGCATAAGTTTATGACTCAATTTCTTGAAGTCGCGACGCAAGGTTCTGTGACGGTTGCAGCAAAAAAATTGTGTATTAGTCAACCGACTTTGACGCATAACATGAAAAAACTGGAGCTCGAACTGGGATGTAAGATTTTCAATCGGACATCGAGAGGAGTTACTTTAACTGAGTATGGTGAAGTGGTTTACGAGAAAGCCCAATCAATGAAGAGAATCCACGAAAGGATGATTGCGACGTTAGACAATATGAATCAGCATCACCGGAACGAAATAAGGCTGGGAACAGGTGATGCATGGTGGATTTTGTTTGTCAACGATCTGGTTGAATCCTATTCCATCCGTTATCCCACAGCCAATATTCATGTTGAAATTGGCAGCCAACTTCTGCTGATGGACAAGTTGCTCAGTGAGGAAGTCGATATATTCCTTGGACACGAGATTGAAGGGTTAACTCGTTCTGGTCAGGTTCATTTTTTACCTCTATTTGTTCAGTCAGATTCTGTGTTTGCGCGAAAGTATCACCCACTTTCCAAAGGCACTGTGAGCCGCAATGATTTGGAAGACTACCCTAAAGTTAATATAGGGCTCAGCGATAGGCCGTATAGCTACTTAAAAGGTCTAGAGGTTTTTGATATTGAAATAGATCCTTTTTTTCAAAGTTCTACCACTTACGGGACAAATTCGCTTATGGTTGCGATTGATTGGTTGACTAGAACCGACGCATTGTTCGCTTACCCCAGCTCTATGTCAAATTATCTTGCAATGTACAATATTAAACCTTTGGATATTGAAGAAAAACATCCACTTTCGACGATCGGCATATACCTTCTTAAAGAAAGAATTGAGGATAATAATTTACAGACCATTATATTGGAAATTAAGAGCCGTATTCAGACCCTGCACGGTCAATAGGAGCGATACTATTGATGGTGGGGCTATTTGAAGAATAAATAAGGCACTTTGATGATATACCGAATCAACTTGAAGATGCAGGCTTGAGAACCTGAAAATTGTCATTAATTCGAGATGCCAAAGAGCCTGCGATCTCTGGAAGAGTCACTGCAAAAAATTGGTCTATCGCCGCCTTGAAGTCCCGTTTTCGTTTGAAGTAAACGTTGTTCCTCGACTTCTCATTCATCACTTTCCATAGCCGCTCTATTGGGTTGAGGTTTGGACTGTAAGGCGGAAGATAATGCAGTTCAATATTCAAGACAAACGCCGCATCTTTGACTAAGTCACTTCGGTGATATCCCGCACCATCTAAGATGATATGAAGCTTATGGGTTAACGGATAGCTCTCTCTTAACTGACAGAAAAAACGAACAATCGATTCACTGTTAATGCGCTCATAATCGTGGACAATGGTTGCCCCAATATCCGAAAGGTTCAGTGCACCAATCATGTTCAATCGGCTACGATTACCCGTTGTTTCAATCACTTTATCCTGACCAGCTCGTATCCAGCCATGAGATATTTTTGTGGATAGTGTTGGGTGAACGGCATCGATAAAGACTATTGATTCACTCTTGCCACATCTTGCCTTTAGCGCTTCATAAGCCTCTATGAATGCAAGCTGCTTTGCTTCATCAAACTTGTGTGGAACGCCTTTCGGTTGCTTGTAGCTAAAACCATTGTGGTGAAGCCATTTGTTCATACCCGAAACCGTGTAATCAAGCCCAAATGCCTCTTTAACGTAGGCGACAATTTGATGTGTGTGAGAATAGGTTTTCTCAGTCAAATGCTCGATTAGGTTCATTGTTTGAGTAGCAGAAAGCTTACTTTGGCTTCCACCATTTTCAGGCTTGAGCTTGTTCGATTGCAGGTAATCTTTGATATGTTGTCGAACAGTGGATTCATGAATAAGAAGTGCATCAGCAATTTCCTCGGGACTCCAACCATTACTCGCGTGGATAACTGCTTTTATACGGTCACGAACTCGTCCATCACGAGTCGTGCTATGTTGTTTTTTGAGTTCTTGCTTCTGTTGATTGGTCAGAGTAATTTTCATAGCTGCTAGCATGATCCTCTATTCGAAGAAAATCAAGCACCTTCAATGATCACGGGTATATATCGTTAAGAATAATTGCCACTCAGTTTCGTTGTAAGTGCTAAGAACGCTCTCTTTTGATTTGGTATTGCGGCAATGCCACTTGATGCGGTCATCCTACGCGAAAAAAAGATAATTCACTTGGAGTGAGCGGTGTAATAAACACCACAGAATCAATAGTTCAAAAAGGATGGCTTGAATACTTAGATAAAGGAACTTCATGGGGTTAAATCTATTATTTCACGGGCTAAGTTATCTTTATCTGCGAACGCTTAAGTTTCTTTAAAAACAAAACGAAGCAATATCATTTGCTTTAGTTGTTGCAGGTTATCTGCCAAATGGTCGTTTAGCTATCTAGCAGATTTACAATGTAAATTATGATGTTATTCAAATTCTGATAAAGATGAAAAATTCACATCCGGTAAGCTTTCAAACCCCGGTTTCGCAAATAAGTATCCCTGCATTAGATCAACGCCCTGAGCCCGTAGCCACTGGTATTCCCCAAGGGTTTCAATGCCTTCTACAAGGGGAGTAACTCCCAAATCCTCAAACATTTGCAAGCAGCGTCTAATGATTACTTGACGGACTTTGTCTTGATGGATGTTTCTAATCAAATCCATATCTATTTTTACGATGTTCGTTTTGAAGTTTGCCAGCCTGTTTAAACCTGAAAATCCTGAGCCAAAGTCGTCCACAGCAGTTTTAAATCCGAGCTTATTGTAGTGACTGATGATGTTTTTCGTGTGCTCAAAATCGTCCATTCTTTCCACTTCAGTAAATTCAAACATGATGTTCTGAATAGGAAAATTAAATGCTTTGGCGGCTTGTAAAGTCGTGCTAATGCAGCGCTCTGGGCTGTATATGGCATTTGGAAGAAAGTTGATGCTTAATATCGATGTCATGCCTAGCTTCGCAGCCATTGAAATGGCTTTTACTCTACATTGTTGATCGAAGGCGTATTTTTTCTCTTCAGTGACCTGAGACATGACGGAAATTGCGGACTCGTTTTTGGTCCCCCTCACCAATGCTTCGTATCCAAATATGGTTTGGGACTGGGTACTGACAATAGGTTGAAAAGCCATCGTGAGTTCAAAACCAAGGTCACTTGCATTCGCACATCGCTGGCATCCATAAGCTTTAAAGCTGTTTTTGGGTTCGTCCATAAACTCCAACTTATTAAGTTTGTTGTATATGTTAAACCTAGTTGCCAAGTGAATGAGAGACAAGAAATGCGTGGTATATGGTGACAAATATTCAATACATCATTTTTAAAAACACAAAGAAACCGAACGTCTCGCCATTGACCGTTCGGTTTTCAAAAAATCTAGTTAGGGATCTGCTTTGCTTAATCAACCAGATCTAATGCCACGATATTGACTGAGTGGTCTGGGTTTCCATCGCATCCGTCAACTCTAAGTGCGACCTTGCTTTTGGCATGATATGCAGAAAGTGACATTGATACGAGCTCTGAGAAGAGTGGGTGATGTTTCTTGATCACAAATTTCGATTGGTTACAGCCTGGGTATTTATAGCCTTCATGCGTAAAAAGATACATGCCTTCGCCACTCCAACCTGAAGCTACTCTAATCAATGTTTGAGGGTCGAGTGTTGTTTGCTGCGATGCATGTGTGGCAAATGAACACACGGCTATAGTCAAAGCGATAAAAAACTTCATTGGTTTAATCTCTTGTTTTCATTAATTGGAAATGTTTATCGCACCTGAAGGCGTCATGGTGTTGTAGGTGGTACTGGATACAGAGTACCATCCGACAGGATTACAAGCATGTATATACACTTGTACTCTTTTCCCTGAAGTGAATGCCGCTAAAACCATGGAATAGACTTCTTTATATTGAGGGTGCGTTTTTTGAACGTAAAAACGGTTTTGTATCGTGCAGTTGCCTGGATTTCCAAAGTTACCGTAAACCATAAAGCCATTTCCACGTTCAATATCGACTCGGGTTGGTGTTGCGAATGACGTCCAACCTCCTGCATATACTGAAGTAGAAAGCAGTGCTGCTGAGAGTGCGATGAATCTTTTCATTATTGTTCTCATTAAGTTAACTGATTTGCCAAATTACGAGGGGAAAAGTCTATAACGACATGAGTGCAAGTAAAGTTGAAGGCAGTAGAAGTGCGCGTGATGTTGAGGGATATTAGTTTTTGGTTGAAAGATACTACTTTGTTTTTCTCTCATTATTATGTGTCTAATTAATAAGAATAATTTTTGATTTCCCACCAATTCTCTCCACCAAGTGCATAATCGAAATATACCTATTTGATTGAGAGTGAGTTCGAATGGCAAAGCGTCTTTCTAAAGAAGAAAAATATCGAGCGTCTGTTTGTTTTGAATGTGGCTGTATACCGACGAAAAAGAAACTTGAAGAGATTCTGATTGAAAAAGGTGAAGAACTAGAAATTTTAAAGTACGTGACCGACCAATTTGGAATTGAGGTGGGTGAGGCTATAACGGTAGAGGGTTTGGCTTCAAAAGAAGAGATTCATTACGCAGCCGCAAACTACAATTGGGACGATGGTAATTTTGATGTTTTAAACGCATTTTTGGATCATCCCAAATGTGATGCTGGCACTGCAAATATGCTTTACTGGAAAGGTTCAGGGTTCCATGCCGCTAAGTTTTCTTCTAGTAGTCAAGAGAAGCATTTTTATGAAAAGCTTCTTTCCAAGTTTAAAGAACGAGGCTTTGCAACGTACCAAATAGCGTTCGATCCTTACGATGAACTTTTTGTTCCATCTCTTGATGAGTGTCTTGAACAGGGGTATGAGATTCCAGGTTATCTTTTCTGCCAATACAGCACGATGAAAGTTGATACAGATTAAAAGGGCATCAACGGATGCCCTTTATTTGTTCAGAATATTTACACTGTAAACTTACTGACCGCAGACGAGTTCCCAACTGCCATCGCTGCCTGGAATCGAGTCTGTCCAGTATTTGGCTTGATAAATCTTGCCCTGATAGACCATCTTGTCGCCAGTGCCAGCATGACTAGGGTTTCCCGCCCAATCCTTCTGTGGCCAGTTTGGGTATTCGTTGATACCAGCGGTATTGCAACTGCCACCACCTCCACCTGAGCCACCTGTGGTGAAGCTCGCAGTCAGTGTTACTCCAGAGAACGAACTGTATCCCGTGAGATTAATGTAGTAAGTGCCCGCTTTCGGGGAAGCAAATGGGCATGACTCACTATTTCCACTCTTGTACGGGCGGCAGTCGTGGCTTGTTGAGGTAGGTTTCGAGCCGAATTTCACGTACAGATCGACATCGCCTGAACCGCCGCTGGTCGCGATATTCAGATTGGTTGCACCCGCAGGTACGTCCAGAGTGTAGGTAATAGTCTGGTCTTTAGAGCCAGAAATACCAGTGACCGGAACTCCATTTTTTAGCTTGCTGCCCGTAGGTGGGTTTGGATCAGGGTCGGGTGTTGTGGTGCCTTTATCGATCACAGACAGCTTGTTAGATGCCTGAGTCAGCTTAAGCACATCACCTATTTGAGACGCCGACCACCAGTTAACCCCGCTTGGTAGTGCCAATGGGTTTGCGTTACGTTGATCGCGGCTCAGTGTCTCTGCGCCAGAGCCAAACTGGGCAGTACGTACTTCAAGTTTATCTGGGCTAACGCTTAGCACCTTGAATTGCTGAATGCTGGCCAGATCGATGGTCCAGCTTTTCGGGTCGTTAGCGCTTCTGGCTGGCGCACCCCAGCTTCCTTCACCCACATAGACAGTACCGCCGGATGTCGTAGCGGTGAAGTTTGAACCAGACGGTTTCAGCGCTTCGGTTATTTTGTTGATATGCGTATCCGATTCCACCACCAGATTCATTTTGTGTTGGTAGAACAAGTTCGCCCACCAGGTAACGAGAATGGTATTGTCACGTTTGCCTGAATAGTGCGGATACATTGGTTTGTGGTATTGCGCGACTCGCCATTTTGCCGAAGACGCACTTGCCGAAAGATCCTGGCTTAACCAGTTATTCATCGCAGTGGCGTAGCTCGACCAGCCGCTGTCTTTAAACTGACTGTTCAGGGTATAAACACGCATCAGAGGCGAAACGTTAAACGCTCCGTAGGTGTCTTTAGGGTTACAGGTTTTGTTGCCATCGAAGTCGACCCCAAACACCTGACAGACGGTGCTGTAGTTGTCGTCTTCATGGTTGCCGTGGGTCGGCACAAATGGATAAATACGCTTGTAGCTAACGCCGTCAATCAGGTCATTAGAGAACGTCAGCTGCCAGTCTTTCAGGTATTCAGACATTTCTGAGACTGAGTTTTGGTTGGTGTAATCGCCGCCATGCATAATGAAAAGCGGGCGGATTTTCGCAACCAGCTTGTTCCCCGCACGGCGATTTGTCCAACCTGTTCGGGTATCGCCGCCAGCAATCGCAACAAAAGGTGAATTGTCTGTTGGCGCAGTTCTAAACCACAAACGGTCGCCACAGCCCGCATCGTCACACACACTATAGTAAACAGGGGAATTGGCCGGCAAACTGCTAAGCTGCACAAAACTGTTTTTCAGTGAGCCACCAAACGTGTGGCTAAAGGTGACATTGGCTTTTTTCCACTGCTGTTCATCGGTTGTGAAGCCATATTTCACATGATGGTTTGCACTGGATGTGGGGGTGAACCCAACCGTCGCTTTGGAAGAAGGCGAAGCATCCCACACCAAACGGTGATATTGGCTACCTGCGAAGCTTTGACAAGCCATGGCAGAAAGACCAATCAGAATACTCGTTCTGAGGTAATTCATTTTGATAGTCCTTTATTATTCATTATTTCTTGAAGTGATTGACGATAATGTCATCTGCGAGGTATGCCCCTCGCGGTGCCAGTCAGCGACCAGCACCACAAAGGCAGCATTGCGATAAGGCAAAGGCTGTGCTTTGCCTTCAAATAAATTCACCGCTAGCGCTCCATGCTTTAGGTGTCGGAAATGGCGTTCCAGCGATTGTTGTGCGTTTTGTGTCCAGTAGTCGCTGTTCTTAATACGAGGGAAAAAGTCCGTTGCGATTTGTGCCTGATGAGGGCGATCGTTGTATTCGAGTAACGCGATAAGCTCTTGCTCTGTCGGTAAGCGCCAGTGGTGAATACCACACAAGCCCGCCTTGTTGGTGCGAGTAATCAAGGCATCCGTGTCACAACGTCCATTCTGATAAAAGCAGTCCCCTTTGTTGGCATCTCCAAGTTCGCCGTTGTACCAGGAATAGGTCCAGTCAGCATCGTGGATGGATTCATCATCCGTTTTGACTTCCCATAACAGGTCTTGATCGGTATCGGCTACACATGCCCATGGCCCTTGCCATGGTTTGAGGGCGTCTCCAGCTTTTGTGATCTTCACGTATCGGGGATGATCGAGCTGAACGGGCAGTGCATTAACAGCGAAGTAACTGTAAAACCCGGCAGCACAGATCATAAGCAGAGTGAAAAACAGACGAGTCTTCATTTACAGATACTCCAGCTGAAAAGGTCGATGGTGGCGCGTGTGAGCGACCTGAGAGTGGTCAAATGCCGATACCCAGATGCAGGTGCCATTTTCCAGCGCCACGTCATGCTGAGAGCCGGTGTTGTGCTGACGGGACACTTCCAGAGTCCAGTAACCGTCTTTCCATATCCCGCGAGCTCGTACATTGGCTCTGTCGCCTTCAAACTGGTTGGAACGGTATAAGACGGAAGGAAGCTCTGTGCCTTCCGAGTAAGTGTCTAGGCTTGATTTGTAAGGCTGGCTGCCAAACCAGGCCAGAGGCTTGGTGATGTCTGACTCAGCTTTGGGTAATCGCTTTGGCGTGATTTGGTTGGGGGAATACCACTTCCAGTTCATCTTGTATCCGCCACTGTCTTTGCCATCAGGTAAATATCCGGCGGTATATCTACGTTGACCAAACTGAGTGTTGCTGGGTGCACCAAAGAAATTATCGTCTGCCTGAAACATGTCGTTGGTTCTGACTGCCTTCCAGTGCCACAGGTCGCGAATCATATTGTCTATGCTCGCGTGATAACCCTTGCCATGCCAGTTTTCAGGTTTTCCTTTAATGGGCTTTCTTCCAAGGTAGGCAGTTCCGTCTGCCCCGAATCCACATGTGCTGGAAATCATCACCGCAAACTTATCTTCGTAATAGACGGTTTCGTCAAACTCATGAAAACCGTTCTGGCGAACAACCCATTTTCCATCTTGCTTAAATAATGGAAGGTGAGCGAGGCTCTTAGTTTCGTCTTTCCAGCGAAACAGAAAGTAAGTTTCATACTCGTTTGCGGCGGCTTTGATGGACACAGTGGTTGCGCCATTTTCGAAATTGGCACCACCTGTGGTTTTTACCGAAACGTAGGGAATGTCGCTCCAGAACACCTCGTCGGGCTTACCGTTGATTTCAATTAAGGTCTCGGAGCTAAGGCGGTGGACTTGCAGTGGCATCTGGCTGCTGGTGGTCATAAATGCCCAGCCAGCTCCGGCGGTTGTCAGTGTCAGTAACAGAGTAAAAGAGAGCCTTGCCTGCTTGAGAGTGCGAAAGGGGAGAACAAGTTTTAAAACAGACGCACCATACTGAATGATATAAACCAGGCTATGCAATATCAGAAAAACCAACATGCCAATCGCTGACCAAAAGTGCCATGCCTGTAGGTTCAACCAATCAGATTGCCACCAGTAAAGTCCGCCAGTTATTAACGCCGAGGTTGTCACCCCATAACCAAAATACTGAACCCACAAGTGGTAGGAAGAAGCGGGTTTGGTTGCCCGTTTTTTCCGCAATGCAAGATACACCACATACCCAAATACAGCGGCAAATAAGATCACTCCACTCAGGTAATGAAGATCGTGCATTTGCCCTTCAGGGAGCAGTGGCGATAACCAGTAAAGGGAGCGATTCGAGACAAGATGAATGCGAAGCCCGGTGAACAGGTTCACCAGAGCAGAAATCGAAACGATAAGATGGAGCAACACAAAGTTGAAACGCTGAGGGTTCATGTTTTTTGTTCTAAGCAACTAACCAATAAAATTATTAAGGAAAGATGGTAGAAGCTATTGAACCAATTGCTATTTAAGCAATGTTAAAAAACTGTGACTTACAAAAGTGGTTCTATTTTTTTATGCAACGAATTGAGTTTTACAAAGAATGTATGTCACAGCTAACGAGAAAAGATGGTTATGCTCTTTTCTCGTTAATAACAGCTGCAATGTGACGGTTTGTTGTTGCGATTTTTAAAGTGGGTGTTTTAAAGGGAATACAAATAGTGCTTTAAGATTTTCAAGCGTTGCAACAATATCGTCGACTTTAATTGTCCAAGGTCATGTGCTGAGGTCGTTCCAAAATCTTGTTTTGTCCAGACATCTTGGATCAAATCGTAGTTGCTCTTTAAATATTGTCCCCACAATTGTTGTGAGGATGACAATTCGATTCTTTGTGAATCTGTTAATTTGCTTTGCAGCTTTTCATAGGTATCAGAAATCTCTCCTTGAAGAAATTCGTGGTAGGTGGTGTAGGCAAGTAAAGTTGAACGGTATCCATCAGCCTGCTCGATTTTCTGGATGTATGGTTGAGAGATGGAATCAAGTTCGAGCTGCAACGAATATGAAGTTTCTTTGTTCGCGGCAGAGCTAAGTGGAAAGGCGATCAATAAAAGAGTGATAGCGAGACGAATGAAGTACATAAAATGATCAGGTTGGAATGAGATTAGCGCTCATTATTGCTCTGCTTTTTGTTGTAAGGGTATGTTTTTGTTGCGTTTTAATATCTCGGTCGCAAATTACATGACTTTTACGTTAAACAGGCACCTGCGAAAGGTGCCAACCAACTAGTCACTAATCTTCACTGTAGAAGCCCTCTTAGGTTTACTTTTGTGTTTCCAGTCTTCCCAGTGTCGCCAGTCCGCTTCGAACTTAATGAAAACACGTCCTTTTTTGTCGAATTCGAGACCTGCATTTTCCAGTGTTTTGAAAGGCACAACACCGGTAAACATCCAGGCATTATTTAGTGCTTTCACTTTGCAGGCAGAAACGCGAAGTGTTGGTAATGAAGGGTAACGCTTTACCCATTGTTGCCACGCAAATAAAGATTCATTGTAAAACCACACAAAGGTGCCTTCACGCACACCAACGATGTGTCCGGGTGTTCTGGCTAATCTGGCTTTATCTTTTAGTTTCATCGCATCCTCTTACGGCACATATGACCGAATAACAGCAAGTTAATCTTGATGCCAACTGGATGGAGGAGAGGGTATTTTTTAAGTGCGATTATTTAATGTTTTTCTGAGGTTATCGCTACTTGATACCTATACGTTTTTACGGTTATTAAATCGCATTCGGTTTTGTGAACAATGAAGTTATTAAATATGAGACTTGATGTGTATAAACTGAGTAATGGTTCGAACACCGTGTTTTTTGCTGAACGCGGCTAAAATGGCGAAAAAATTCAGCCATTTTTCCAAGTTTAGCCAGTGATTACAGAAATATGACAGTGCTACCTTTGTTCCAAATATTGGTTGCTTAAGAGTGAGAGATTTCTGGGTATAAATTTCTAAAAATCAAAGTAATTTAGCCAATCTCACTGTGAAAGTGAGACTCGTCGGTGTAATCAGTAAAAAATGCCACTAATTTTCTCTCTGGAACTGCCTGCAAATCTTGAGTATCAAAATCTGGTATCACTCGAAATTTTTATGTAATGAACCGAATACGAAAGAATGAAAAGACGTTCTAAATGTATATATGAGTTCGTTTAACCTAACTGGTTGTTCTGAAAAGCCATTAAGGGTATAGCTGGAGGAGAGAAATCGATTGCTTTGCTGTTGGCTATTCGAAAAAACATGAACAACGTAAGTTGAGCTACAAAAATAATAAAGGCTTAATATGAAAGTGGTGTACAACACTCAGGAAGATCCGGTTCAGGACATTATTTTCACCGATGAGCAGGGGTGGTCTTACTCTTCGTTTGATGGCATTACCTTCAAAGGTGTTTATCAACCCATTTTTGACAGACAAAACAACATACATGCCTATGAAGGTCTGGTTCGTATTACCGATCAAAATGGGGATGTGGTGTCCCCCGACGACTACCTGAAACCCATACGTGGCGATTTGAAAAAGCTGATGCTTTTTTTTCTGATAACAGGAAAAATTCATTTTCAGAATTTCTCTCGTTTTTATCTGCCCGAACAGTCCATTTTTATTAACGCTCCACCCTGTGTTTTCAACACGTTGGGTAATTCTCCGGGTGCGATTGAGCAACTGTTGATACGCTTACAGGCTCTTGGTGTACCCAAGGAAAACGTCGTTTACGAAATCATGGAAGACAACAATACCGAGATGTCGTTAATGGCACAGGGCATCGCTAATTTGAAAGAAGTCGATATTCGTGTCGCGCTGGACGATTTTGGCTCTATGGGGTGTGACATGGCGCGAGTACGTCGGCATGATGTGAACATCGTGAAAATCGACAAAGCGATGGTTCAGAATTTTGTGTCTACTCGGTCACAGATATGGGAAGTGCTTGATTACTGTCAATCCAGAAACATCACGACCATCGCTGAGGGAATAGAGACGCAGGAACAACTCGCGATCATGAAAGAGTGGGGGGTGGACTATTTTCAAGGTTACTTGCTTGGAAAGCCAATTCCTGCACAAAATATACTAGGTGTTCAGAGTCAACAGGGAAATAATGAATGAAGCCGATTTTGTTTGTACTGAAAATGCCATTTATGGATGAAGGGCAAAGCTGGGTCTGCTCGCACTGCGCTATGATTGAGGGGGCACTTCAGGCAAATCCTCACTGGGAGCAGCACACGGACGTTCGCAGAATAGCATTTCCCAAGCCCAGGAATGAAGTAATTGAATTAATAGGTGAGAACAATCAGTGGCTACCTGTACTCATTCTGGAAGGTAACAATACCCTTACGCATCATGTTGAAATTATAAATTATTTGGCAGATGCGTTCGGTGGTGCTAAAGTGCACCCCTAGCCAAAAAATCTTCATTCTGTAACACTTCCTGTTTAACCACTTTGGACTTATGGTTGATCTGCAATTGATAATCATTATCATGTGCTCCATCTTTACTACTATAAGGTGTGGTTATGGCATCTCATACCGAAGGAACCATGGAGTTCTCGCTAGAGGACGCGCAATGGCAAGGTATCACTCTTACTCCCGCTGCGGCTAAGCGAATCCTGCAACTTTCGACGGACGGAAAGGCAATTCATTTGTCTGTTAAAGCGTCGGGTTGTACAGGTTATGCTTACGTCCTTGATCAAATCGAAGCTCCAGAGGAAGGCGATCTGTCTTTCGAATCCAATGGCGCAACAATCTACGTCGCCCTTTCTGCGATGCCATTCCTTGATGGCACCGAAGTGGACTATGTCCGCGAAGGGCTTAATCAGACCTTTACCTATAAAAATCCTAACGTCAAAGCCGAGTGTGGCTGCGGTGAGAGCTTTGGTATTTAGCAAATGACTGCAATTGAAATTCAGCCTGAAGTCCAAGAGGCAATGAATAAGGAAGGATACAAAGAAGGGTTCTACACCCAGCTTGACAACGACACCTTAGAAAAAGGCATTAACGAAGACGTCGTACGTGCGATTTCTGCCAAGAGAAATGAACCGGAATGGATGCTTGAATTCCGGCTTGAAGCTTATCGGTTATGGAAAGAGATGGAAGAGCCACACTGGCTCAAAGCGGAATACCCGTCTCTGGATTACCAAGGCTACAGTTACTACTCCGCGCCAAGTTGCGGTAAATGTGAAGGCAATGACCTGGAGTCTGACGGCTCTAATGAATTCCTGACCAAAGAAGTGGAAGACGCGTTTGACCAACTGGGTGTGCCTGTTCGTGAAGGTGCGGAAGTCGCGGTTGATGCGATTTTCGACTCGGTTTCTGTTACAACGACCTATCGTGATGAACTGAAAGAGCAAGGCATTATCTTCTGCTCATTCAGCGAAGCCATTCATGAATACCCAGACTTGGTACGTAAGTACCTGGGCACTGTGGTTCCACCAAAAGACAATTTCTTTGCTGCGCTTAATGCCGCAGTGGCGTCTGACGGTTCATTTGTTTACGTGCCTCCGGGCGTACGTTGTCCGCGCGAACTATCGACTTACTTCCGAATCAACCAGGCAAAAACGGGTCAGTTTGAGCGTACGATTCTGGTTGCTGATGAAGGTGCGTTTGTCAGCTATATTGAAGGGTGCTCTGCTCCTGTGCGTGACACCTACCAGCTTCACGCTGCTGTGGTTGAAGTGATTGTTCACAAAGATGCTGAAGTGAAGTACTCAACAGTACAGAACTGGTTCTCGGGCGTAGAAGGATCTAAAGGCGGTATCCTGAATTTTGTAACCAAGCGTGCCGTTTGTGAAGGTGCAAACAGCAAAATGTCTTGGACGCAGTCTGAAACAGGCTCTGCGATTACCTGGAAATACCCAAGTGTAATCCTCAAAGGCGATAACTCTGTCGGTGAGTTCTTCTCGGTTGCTCTGACGAATGGCGACCAGAAAGCCGACACAGGTACCAAGATGATTCACATCGGTAAAAACACCAAGTCGACCATCATCTCCAAAGGTATCTCAGCAGGTAAGAGTGAAAACAGCTACCGTGGCTTAGTGAAAGTTCTCCCAAGTGCCGAAGGTGCCCGTAACTTTACACAGTGTGACTCCATGTTGATTGGTGCAGACTGTGGCGCGCACACTTTCCCGTACGTAGAAGTGAAAAACTCTACAGCTCAGGTAGAGCACGAAGCGACCACTTCCCGAATCGGTGAAGATCAGCTCTTCTATTGTGTGCAGCGAGGCATCAGCGAAGACGATGCTATCTCAATGATTGTTAACGGATTCTGTAAAGACGTATTCTCAGAGCTGCCACTCGAATTTGCGATTGAAGCGCAAAAACTCCTTTCCATCAGTTTAGAACACAGCGTGGGCTAACCCAGTATGCTAGAAATTAAAGATTTAAAAGCCAGTGTTGAGGACAACCAAATCCTTAACGGTATTAACCTTTCCATCAAACCGGGCGAAGTTCACGCCATTATGGGACCAAACGGTTCAGGAAAAAGTACGCTTTCTGCCACGCTTGCGGGTAAAGAAGACTACGAAGTGACCGACGGTGAAGTTCTGTTCAAAGGCAAAGACCTTGTTGAACTAGATCCTGATGAAAGAGCGGGCGAAGGTGTATTCCTAGCATTCCAGTACCCGGTAGAAATTCCGGGCGTAAGCAACAAGCTGTTTCTGAAAACCGCGCTGAATGGCATTCGCGAGTACCGCGGCGAGCCAGAACTGGATCGCTTCGATTTTGAAGACCTGCTTGAAGAAAAAGCAGACCTTTTGAAAATGCCCGTTGATCTGCTGAATCGTTCTGTGAACGAAGGTTTCTCTGGTGGTGAGAAAAAACGTAACGACATTCTGCAAATGGCAGTTCTGGAGCCGGAACTTTGCATTCTAGATGAAACGGATTCAGGTCTGGATATCGATGCTCTGAAAGCGGTGTCTGACGGTGTGAATGCTCTTCGTGATGGCAACCGTTCATTCATCGTAGTTACGCACTACCAGCGTATTCTGGATTACATTAAGCCTGATTTTGTACACGTACTGTACAAAGGCAAGATCGTGAAATCGGGCGATCACACGTTGGCGAAAGAGTTAGAGGACAAAGGTTATGGTTGGATTATCGGAGAAGAGTAGAGACGTCGCACTGACGCGTCTGCGCTCTCTGGCTGGCCATTCAAGCTGGCAGGAAAACAGCTGGCAATCTTTGGCTCTTTGGGGAATCCCAACGGCTAAGCACGAAGATTGGAAATACACGCCACTGGATGGATTTCTAAGCCTCGATTACCGCGAGCCCAGAAAAAACAACATCGACAGCATTTCATTCGAAAGCATCAGCATGAGCTTTGATTGCTATCGTCTGGTGTTTTTTGATGGAAAGTTCAATCCAGAGCTGTCTGATGACATTCCAAACACCACGGTAACCGAGCTGAACGCGCTGGACGACGTTCAACAGCAGCAACTGGCGCATACTATCAGCCAAGAGGCGTTCTCCGCTCTGACGGACGCTACAGCGACTGCTGGAATTTATATCCACATCGCGAACAACACGCAATTGGATAAGCCTATTTATCTTTTCCACCTGAATTCTGGTGGGGACGGTGAACTGGTGAGCTACCGCCACCATGTAGAATTGAGTCGTCTTGCTGAGTGCCACATCTACGAGCACCATGTGTCTCTCAACCAAGGTGGTGGTGTGACTTGTGCGCGTCTGACTGCGAACGTGAGTGACGCTGCAAGCTTTGAACACATCAAATTGATCGAAGAAGGTTCTCTTCAGCATCATTTCGGTCACAACGACATCACGCTATACCGTGACAGCCGCGCGACCAGCCATACGTTCCTTCTGGAAGGCAAGCTGATCCGACACAACACCAGTAGCGTACTGAAAGCCGAAGGTGGCGAGATCGAAATGAACAGTCTGAACCTGCCGAAACAGGATCAGGTGTTTGATACTCGTACTTTCCTTCGTCATAAATCCGCACACTGCAATAGCCATCAAACACACAAAGTGATCGGCAAAGACAATGGTGTGGGCGTATTCAACGGCATGATTTACGTTGACAAAGGTGCCATCAAGACAGACGGTCAAATGGACAACCATAACCTTCTGTTGAGCGAAAAAGCACAGGTTAACAGTAAACCCCAGTTGGAAATTTACGCCGATGACGTAAAATGCAGCCACGGTGCCACAACGGGTCAAATAGACCAGAATCAGGTTTTCTACCTGCAGGCTCGTGGTATTCCGAAAGCTAAGGCAGAAAAAATGATCACCTTTGCATTTGCAGGTGAGCTGACTGATGCCATTGAACATGAAGAAGTTCGCAAACACATCATTCGTCGTATTGAACAAAAACTGGACCTGTAATGAGCACTGAAATAAACCAAGATACCAACCCATGGCGCAAAGACTTCCCGACACTAAATCAGGAAATCGACGGTAAACCATTGGTGTATCTTGATTCAGCTGCCAGTGCTCAGACTCCGACCAGCGTTATCGACCGCATGACAAGCTTCTACCGCGATGAATACGCTTCGGTGCATCGCGGGGTTCACCAGCTAAGTGCTGCGGCAACCGATAACATGGAGCAGGTACGTGACAAAGTTTGCACCTTTCTGGGTGCAGACACTCGTGATGAAATCGTATTTACCAAAGGCACCACGGAAGCCATAAACCTGGTTGCCAACGGTTACCTGCGTCCGCTGCTTCAAGAACGAGGCGACAAGCCAAGCGAAATCGTGATCTCTAATCTGGAGCATCACGCTAACATCGTGCCCTGGCAGATGCTGGCGGAGCAGTTCAACCTGACCGTGAAAGTCTGGGAAGCCGACGAAAATGGCGAACTGGACATTCAAGCGCTAGAACCTCTGTTGTCTGAAAACACGGTACTTGTGGCGGTGGCTCACATCTCCAACGTACTGGGTGCTCGCACTCCGATTGAATCCGTGACTCAACTGGCGAATGAACGCGGTATTCCTGTGTTGCTGGATGGTGCTCAGGCGGTGATGCACGAAACGGTGGATGTGAAATCGCTGAACTGCGATTTTTACGTGTTCTCCGCTCACAAACTGTACGGCCCAACAGGGATTGGTGTTCTGTATGGTAAGAAGTCTCTTCTGGATGCCATGAGCCCTTGGGAAGGTGGCGGCGCTATGATCGACAAGGTCTGCTTGCCGACCGGCACTACATTCAACCAAGCGCCGTGGAAATTCGAAGCCGGCACACCAAACATTGCTGGAATTCTTGGACTGGGTGCTGCGATTGATTACGTACAAGAAGCCGGTCTGGACGCGATTGCTCAATATGAGAACCAGTTGATGGATTATGCACTGACTCAACTCTCAACTATTGATAATATTGAGGTTTATGGCAAACCAAGCCATCGAGCTGGCGTAATACCATTCAATCTTGGCGAACACCATGCGTATGACGTTGGGACGTTTCTGGACCGATACGGCATTGCGGTTCGCACAGGGCACCACTGCGCGATGCCCCTGATTAGCTCGTTGGATCAATCGGCAGTTTGTCGTGCTTCTATTGCCCTCTATACCACCCGTGAAGACATTGACGCTTTGGTGGCAGGGCTGAAACGAATCAATATGTTGTTAGGATAAAAGATGACACCAGAAAAACTGGTCAAAAACTTCAACCGCTGTCAGGACTGGGAAGAAAAGTATTTATACATCATCGAATTGGGTGAGCGTTTAGCACCAATCTCCGATGATAAGCGAATCGATGATTACCTAATCAAAGGCTGTCAGAGCCAGGTTTGGTTGGATCAGGTTCAGGATGACCAAGGTGTTTTCCATTTTTCAGGTGACAGTGATGCCGCCATTGTAAAAGGTCTAATCGCAGTAACAGTGATTGCCTTTGAAGGGAAAACAGCCAAAGAGATTCTGGATTTCGATATTAACCAATGGTTCGAAGAGCTAGAGCTGCATAAACACATCACCCCCACACGCTCTCAAGGCTTGTCAGCCATGGTGGCAAGCATTCAGAAAACCGCGGAAATTTATTCCTAACTACCTCGGTCTAATAAATACCCGCTTCTTCTGGGGCGGGTATTTTCTTATCTCTTCTCATCAAACCGTTTTAAGACAGTAATCCTCAAAATTCTGAGCACGCTCTGATCGTGTTCCGGGTTTTCTGTCTATAAACAAATCAGATGAGAACCGACAGCGAGGTAAACATCATGTTGAATTGGCAAAGTGTGATTGAGTTCGCCAGCAATGGGAACCTGAAACCTGATCGCGTCATTCACAAATCTGAAGCTGAATGGCGTGCACAACTGAGTGACGAGGAATATCGAATTACTCGCCAGAAAGGCACTGAAAGGGCATTCAGTAGTGACTCGTGCAGCTTGTTTGAGCCGGGTATCTACCATTGCGTATGTTGTGATACGCCGCTGTTTGATGCGGATGTGAAGTTTGAATCTGGATCTGGGTGGCCTTCGTTTACGCAGCCTGTTCGGGCTAATGCGATTGCATACCATATGGATGAATCTCATGGTATGCGCAGGATTGAAACCACCTGTAACACCTGTGAGGCGCATTTAGGGCATGTATTCCCCGATGGTCCACCCCCTAGCGGGCTTCGTTACTGTATGAACGCTGTCGCGCTGAAGAAATCCGAATAGGAGGTCAATATGACTTTATCATTAGCCACAATAGGTGGCGGTTGTTTCTGGTGCACTGAAGCGCTTTTTCAACAGGTGCGCGGTGTAAAGTCTGTGACCAGTGGTTACAGTGGTGGTCACACCAAAAATCCAGCCTATCGGGAAGTGTGTAACGGTACGACTGGGCATGCAGAAGTGGTTCAGATTGAATTTGATGACAGCGAGATAAGTTTTGCTGACTTAGTGGAGATTCATCTGACGACGCACAACCCGACAACACCCGACAGGCAGGGCGCGGATCGTGGTACTCAGTATCGGAGCATTATTCTCGGGCACGACGAATCTCAATTGAACGTCGCCAAAGAGGTGATAGAGAAGTTAAAGCCTGAGTTTTCCGATCCCATTGTGACCGAAGTAAAGCCCTTTGAGGTGTTCTATAAAGCAGAAGGGAAGCACCAAAACTATTACCGAGCGAATCCGGAAGGCAGATATTGCCAGATGGTGATTTCGCCTAAGCTGGACAAGTTTCGTGTTACGCATAGCGATAAACTGTCCTGAACTAAGCGCCCAACCTCGGGCGCTTTTTTTGTTTAAAAGTGGATTGTTAGACCTTACGAAACCATTAACGAAAGAAGTTTCTGCATATTGTCTAAGTCGGCATGCTCGCCCTGTTCTTCCGGAATAAACTCCGCGCCCAGCTTTCTGGCAGTTTCTTCAGCGGCAGAGAAGGGCACCATGGTATCCACTTTGCTGTGTTGAAGCACAATAGGGGCTGTAATGTTTTCAAATTCCTCGCAGGTCATTGATGCCTGGAAATGGATTTCCTGACCAAGTGCAAAACCACCGTGAGCCATGGTGAATTGATACATTTCACTTTCAAGCAATTCCGGTGATACCTCTGGGAACAGCATGTCGTGGAGTTGGTTTCCAACAGAAATACGGTCGCTGTTTCTTGCAAGCTCGTATAACGCTTCCAAAGTCGGTGGGTAAAGTTTCAGTATGTCCGGGTCGCACACTAAGGGCAGCCCGCTAAAAATCCATACTTTGGAAATCCGACTATCCAGTGCCGCCAACTGATAAGCATGGGGAGCGCCCGCAGAAATACCAAACAGTTCACACTGAGTTATTTCAAGGTGATCCAGTAACTGCTGATAGAGTTTTGCGATGTCTCGATAGTGTTCAAATTCAACGGGGGAAGCATTTCCGTAACCTGGGCGGGTAACGCTGATCAGCCTTCGATTATGAGAGCTAAAAAACTCCCCCAGTTGGTCTAGCTTTGCGCCGCCCAACAATCCATGAAAAGCAACGACTACAGGGTGGGATTTGTCTCCATAGTCGCCATATTCGATGTGGTGGCGACCATCGTAGCAATAAAGTGAAGTACTCATTGTCCTAATCCTTTATTGAGCCAAATCGCTGGTATCAACGCTCGCTTTTCAGTAAGCCATAAATGGCGTGATCAACAATTCGGCCGTTGAGATTTTCATTGCGTCTTATTATGCCTTCCAGCTTCATTCCAAGCCTTTCCGCGACCGCGCGGCTTGGTTTGTTTTCTTCAGCCGCATGTAGCTGAACCTTTTCTAATTGATAGTCGTCGAAGGCGATGTCGATAAGGGTCTGACATACTCGTGTCACGATGCCATTTCCCTGCGCCGATTCGGCGATCCAGTATCCCAGTTTGGCTTTACTCAAGTTGTTATCTATGTTGAAAACAGAGGCGTTTCCGACCAGTTCACCTCGAAATAGAATGGCACAGCTCAGTGAGTCACCTTCTGCGTAGCTCTTTAATGAAGAGCGAACGAAGTTGAGGAAATCTTCTTCTGAGTCACAATGTGGTGGCCACGCCAGCCATTTTGAAAGGTACTCCAAGTTTTCATTGCGTAGCCTGAGATAATCAGTCGCAAACGAGGGTTGCACCAGTGCTAGCTGAATGTCCTTATCTATCTCTTTTGTAAACATATACTCAACTCAAAATCCTTCTTTTCAGACAAGGTATCGAATCTTTATAGGAAAGACAATGCACTTCAAGTGGTATTAATTTTATTGAGTTTTTCTGAGAGCAAAGGGGAATCAAATTCGAATTCGGTATCAGCAATCGCGCCTTCCAAATCCACTTGAAAGGTCGCACCTGAAAGAGGGAGTTGCTGAAAATCTGACTCGCCCATTTCGTAGCTTGCCGTGGTGACGGCGAGCTTGTCATTACCGATAAAAGTACATCGGGTTGCGTGTTTAACGGGAAGTTGGATTCGCTGGAAAGGCTGACCTGTGTGGCTATAGGTTGAGATAAGACCCGCGTCCCAGTGGCAGATATAGAGCGTGCCATTGGCATCCACTTTTAAACCATCAGGCATGCCGTCTTCATCAGGTAATTTCACGATAATTTTTTTGTTCAGTACCTGTGTCCAGCTTGAATCCATTTGGTACTGATACACTTCGCGCTTAAACATATTACTGACGTAGGCAAGGTGTCGCTTTTTATCGAAAGCGATACCATTGGCGACCGAAAACCCTGTGTCTATTTTGGAAAGGTTTAGCGTCTGTCTGCTGAGGATAAATAACCCTCCGTCGGGGGATTCCAGCTCTTCGCTGTTCATGGTTCCGACCCACAGATCGCCCGCTGGGCTGGCAACGCCATCGGTAGGTCGCAAAGTTGGAAAGTGCTCTACCGGGTTGGCGATAAATTGATGGAATTGAAAATCCTCATCCATTGCGTAGATGCCGATTTTGGTCACCACTAGCCAACCCGAAGGCTTCAGTTTTGCTAATGCGGTAACGGGCAGATCTACGTGGAATTGTGTGGTCTGTTCACTCTTTAGATTGAATCGATAAATAGAATCGGATTCCGCATCAACCCAAAGAAGACATTGACCAATGCACACCGGTGACTCACCAATGATGCAACGGGTATCGTCCAGAATAGAATAATTCATGGTTAATTATACCTTTAGAAAAAAGGCACCAGAGCTCTGGTGCCTAATAGGGAAGGGGAGGATCAGTTAGAAAGGCGCAGTCGGGCTGCTGCCCAGTCTGCATGGTCGTGACCAATCCCATCGCCAGCACCTGTCACTTTTAAGGTGAGTGACGTTGCTGTTGAAGGAATGGCTATGGTTACCTGGTCTGCACTGCCTCCGCCCGTCAGAGTCGAGCTTTGGAACATTTGAGTGCCATCGATTTCTACTTTGAAGATGACCGAGCCCCGATTACCAACTTCATCGTCTACCCCAATGACGGCACTGAATTGGTTATAGGTGCCCGCACTGAACTGATAGGTCACCACAGATTCAGCGTGAACGCCCAGTCCTTTTTCGAAGGTTTGACCATCTATGGTGATGGTGTTGCCATCCGCACTGCCTTGTTCTCCATTGGAGCGGTTTTTCTCAATCGGCCCCCACCCGTTAGTTGAAGAGGATTCTGGCAGATCACTCAGGTAAACGTAGCGGGAAGGATTGGTCAGAGCGATTTGAGTTCGGAACAGGCTGCCGTCACCGGGATCTTCCGGATGTTGCCAGTTAGTTCCGCCATCAGGGTCATACGAAAAACCGATTCCCGAGGTTGGTCCGCTGCCCCCTTTACCGTTACTGATGCGCAGCTCGAAGCTATGCCACCCGGGGTTCAGGTTTAGGTTTTCGGTGGAAACGACATCTCTCCAGTGCTCACTTCTCAGCACCAGAACACCATCAATCCAGAGACGGGTTTTATCGTCGATATGTTCTCTGAAAGAGAGATTGCCGTCGGCATCGTAGATGTATCCGGTGTATATTTCGGTTGTGTTTCCTGCAATGCTGTCTTCAGTTTCGCTCAAATCGATAGTCACGCTGGTTCTCGGGTTAACATCACTCACGTTGATATTCCCCGAAACCGTGCCGTAGTAGAGACCGAAAATTGAAGGTGACTCCACTTTTTCTCTCAACTTAGCGTCTGCCCAGTCAGCATGGTCGTGACCCACTCCGTTTCCGCCATCTTTGACCACCAGTTTCAGTTCTCCATGGCTGTCATTGATGGGCAAAATGACAGCTTGAGTTGCGCTGCTTCCGGTGAGCACACCACTCTGGTAACTCAGCACGTCATCCAGATAAATTTCAAAGGTGACTGAGCCTCGGTTACCCACTTCGTCGTCCACACCTATTGCGGCTGTGAACTGGTCGTAGTCCTTCTGAGATAGGTCATAGGTAATTTCGGAATGAGCATGGACCCCTAAACCCTTCTGATAGGTTTTCCCGGCAAGACGGATTGGGGAACCATCTCCCGAACCGGACTCACCATTACTCTGATCCTTTTCGATAGGTCCCCATCCGTTATCAGAGCTGGTTTCTGTAAGATCGCTCAGATAGTCGTACTTCGGTGCCGCTGGTGGTTCAGGCACCAGAATAGGCGGACCACCGTATTCAATTTGCTGAAGATAAGCGACGATTTTCGCTCGTTCAGCTGAGTCGGATACCGTGTGCTGGCTTCCAATCTGGAGTGCCTCATCCAGCGTTGCGGCTTGTCCGTTGTGGTAATACGGAGCAGAATCCCAGAGTCCAATCAAAGTTGGCGTTTCAAAGCCCACCCCTGCCAGTGGCTGGGAAATCCCTTTCCCCGAAGATGCCTGAATGGTGCCCACATCATGACGTTGAAAGTCTGTGAGGTAGCCTCCGCTATGACACGAAGCACAACCTTTGTCTTTGAAAAGCTCTCTACCCGCTAGCGCTTCTTTCGTCATTCCCCCTCTTTCGGGTCGATATGGACTTTTAGGGAATTGATTTAAGCTGGTGACGTAGAAGGACAGGTTATCCAGATCTTCGCTCAGACCCATTTTAGGCTGACCGAGTGGATCTTCGACGTCGCTAAACAGGCTGTCATCAATAAATCCTCGACCCCCAAAGGCAGAGCGAATGTCATTCTCGAAGTCATGAATTTCATCGAAGTTGGCCGTCCAGTGAACCCGTCCGTGACCTAGCCCTGTTCGCCCAACCAACGGAATGGTGTTGCGCAGCCCCTCTCCGCGATCTGTGAAGTCCCACACTCGTGCATCAGAGTCACCACCGGTGTGACAACTTGCGCAGGAAAGATAACCATCCTGAGTCATTCTGGCGTCGGCGGCGTTGTGGAAGATCTGTTTCCCTGCCAGCACTCTGGGGTGCAGAGATTCGTTGGCGACAGTCGTGGTTTCTGCGACTCGGGTGATATCGCCCAGATGACTTTCAAAGTTGCTGACATCGTAAACCACCACCGAACGAGACAAGAACCCATGAACAAACAGGTGATTGCCAGATTTAACCAGTCCAACTGGCGCTTTTCCGCTGTCTGCCAGTTCATTGACCCGACTCAGGTTGTACGCGTCACGTATTTCAACGCTGTTTTGCCCTTCAATGACGATGTACGCGTAGTCACCCAAATTACTGAACTGAATCGCTTTAGGCTGCGCTCGGTTATCAATATCGAGCTGAGCGCTGGCTAATTCTTGGTTGGTGTTCAAATCGATCTGAGAAACGATAGCCCGAATCGTGGTTTCGAAGGTCAATGCTTTGTCTTCGCTGCCTTCATTGAACTCTCCTCGATCGACGTTGGCTTTGTTTGACGGTATCCAGGCTTTCCCCCCATCTGGAGAAATGGTGATGGCATTCAGGTAATTCGGTATCCCTCGGCTGCGGTCTGGTCCGTCGATGGTGCTGGTGTCTTTTGCCAACTGAATCACTTGCCCAACCGACATCCCATTGAGGTTAACTTCTACCACTTCAGCGTGGCTCTGCGGAGAGATAAAGCGCGTGATGTAAGCCGTATCGGAGTCGCTGTTGATGGCAATGCCTCTGGCAGAGTGACCCACCACCACTTCATCCTGAACGGCTCCGGTGGATGGGTTGAGTTTGAGCAATTTGCCGCTGGCGAGAAGCGTAACAAAGGCTGCACTTCCGTCAGGCGCAAATGCGACACCATAAGGCTGGGAAGCTCGCGGCAGATCAATGTCCCGCACTTTACTGCCCTGAGCGGTGAGCACAGTGATGGAGTCGTCACTCTGGTTGGTCACCCAGATGTGCCCATTAGGTGCGATGTCCAGCGTCCTTGGTCTGTCACCGACAGGGGCTTCCCATACTTTGCTAAACGGGCTGTTTGCTGAAATGGCGGTGACGGTGTCGTTATCCTCATTAACCACATACACCTGATTTCCTGACTGACTGATCGTGGAAGCGGTGACCGGAGGTGTAGACGTTGGTGGATGATAAGCGGTGACACGCCTGGTGTTGGAGGAGCTGAAGTTGGATTCCCGCACAGTCACAACAGGTTGCCAGTGACCTGGAGAGGTGTAGGTATGGCTAACAGCAGACTGGGTAGAAAATGCCGTTGGTGAACTGCCGTCGCCAAAATCCCAGGAATACTCCAGTGTTCCGTTTCCTATGGCGTTGGCACTGGCGCTTAGGGTAATGCTTTGCCCGACCTCCGTAGACGACGGAGCAGAAATGGTCAGGTTGTGCGACTGAACATTTCCCGTTGAAAACAGGTACTGCTGTTGTGGCATCGCGTTACCTGCAAAGTCTTCAATACCGTCAAGGGTGACCACATACGTCTGGTTGGTATCGAGGTTCTGACTCGGGCTAAAGTGAACAAAACCCAGATTGACACTGTATGTACCGCTCAAAGGAGTATTGTCACCGAACTTAGTGACTTTGAATGAGTTGCTGTTGACCGACTCCATCAAAACGCTGTCAGACAGCGATATTCCGATTCGGCTGGTTACAGGTACATGAGACTGTTCGCTGGCGGGCAGGGCACGAGTTAACGTGGGCGGTGTGGTGTCTTTGTCGGATTGCCATGCGATAAGTCCGCTACCGCTACCATGATCGTTACCCACCCAGACCATGTTCCCGAAAGCGAACACTTGTCCGTGGTCTGTGTCAGACCCAGTCGCATTTAGAGACCCCTTACCTAAACTTGAAATGTTATTGATATCAGAGACGTCTAACACCGAGATATCGTCCTGATTTCCCAGCATTAAGCGGTTGTCCTGAAGGTTACAGTAAAGGTTTACAAACCCGCTTTCAGAATCGCTCAACAGCGTGAATGGATTGGTGGTGGTGTCATAGATTCGGAGCTTGTCGCCCGCGCTTCTCGCACCAAAAAAGGCTCGTTTCCCATCCCAGCAAGAGGCGTAGTAGGTTTCTGGAAGGCTAGAAAGGGTTTTGGTCAGAACCGGGTTTTCCGGATCATCAATATTCAGAATCGAGAACCCGCTGCGGTTATTCATGCTGGACAAATAGAGTTCATTTCCCAGCGCGAATATCGGCCCCACAGTAAAGCCACCCAGTTGATTGGTTGGCACGGTTTTCACCACGTGTGGGTTATCAACATCCGAAGTATCTACAATGGTTAGCCCTGCGTTCCCTCGCGCGACGTAAAGGTAAGGTGCCTGCCAGAAAAGTTGCCAGGACACATTGTTGTAATCGCCAAAGTTAACGCCGGATATCGCAAGTTTACTTCGCTGAACCGGGTTGTTTACATTACTCCAGTCCCAGATTTCAATGCCTCGTCCAGTTTGTATCGCGATAAGGTGGTTTTCACTCAATCCAAAAGAGTGAGGTTCACGAAAATCACGTGTTCTCAGACCATCTCCGGTGCGGTTGGCGTTGGAGGTATCAGGTTCGTAAATTTGCTTCACTAAGCTGATGCTGCGTGGATTGGATACATCGAGGGCTATCCATCCCCCCGGAGCCTGACCACTATCAGGGGCGAAAATGCCGACCATATAGCCGTTGAGCATGGTCATCACATTCACACCAAAGTGCTTTCTTCCGGGATAGTCGGGTGGGAGGATATTGGTGGTATCGTCAACAGAGGGGGTGGATACCTGGGTGAAAACTTCACCAGAAGAAAACTGGACGTTTCCAAGCCCCGGTCCCTGTGCGGCCAAAGCCCCTTCTGAAAATAGAAAGAAGGGGCTCAACGCGGCAAAAAGCGCATTGGCACATTTCGTTATAAGCCGTCTGGATTGTGTTTCCCTACGACCAGAACTCGAAGGTTTCATAACTCGAATTCCTCATTCCTGTATTGAATTCTGTGGCTTTTCAATTCGGATAGAGAACCTAAAGTGAAAAACCACGCCAGTGTAAAAAGGTGTAACGACCCACTTTGTTGTTCTGATTTTTATTGTTTTGCAGGTTCTGTTACTGAGTAATGCTAAGGCTCCTTATTGCCTTGTGGAGAGGTACCAAAATGGTTGATCCAATCCGACACTTGCAGATAGCGGTCGTAACGTTTTTTTAGCGTCGCCTGATGAGTAGGTTCAGGCGTAAACACCTGCACCGGGCTTCGCATCGCTTTAACTGCCTCTTCAAAACTTAAAAATTGCCCCGTAGCATGCGCCGCAGCCATAGCCACACCTTTGGCACCTGCTTCGTTGCATTGAGTAATGTGAATATCGATATTGAGTACATCAGCAAATAGCTGGCACCAGAACTGGCTTCTTGCTCCGCCACCGGAAAGCAGAGCTTTGGTAAACCCTATGTTGGCTGTGCGGAGTTTATTTACATGTTCCAGATGCCCGAAAACAATGCCTTCATAGATGGCGTAGAGCAGGTGGGCTTTTTTATGCCAGCCAGCCAGATCAAAGAAATTGCCTCGGGCTGCTCCGTTGTCGCCAGAACCGTATAGATAGGGGTGAAACAGGGGAAGGATTTCGCTGATTTCGACGTTTTCCACAAGCTGATTGCAAAGCTCAAAAATGTTTTCACCAGCGCTCAGCTGCGCCTTCTCAAACTGGAAAAACTCCTGCACAAACCACTCCAGGTTTGAAGCTGAGGTGGCACTGCTCTCAATCGCCAGATATCGGTTGTCTGGAAACAGACAGGTCATAAAGAGCCGTTTATCCGGGAGTTTGTTGGTGACAACCTGATTGATGCTCCAGGTGCCGGTGACGATAGACGCATCATTTTCATCCCAGACACCTGCCCCCAGCGCACTGGCGATAACATCAATCATGCCTGCAATAACTGGTGTTCCAGCATCCAATCCCGACTGTTCTGCCGCCTGAGTAGACAGCTTTCCGATGATCTCGTCACTGTGGACTGATGTAGGGATGGCTTCGGTGATTTCCTGGATATCCAAGAGCGTCAGGAGCTCTTCGCTCACCTGATGGCGAGGAAAATCAAACAGTCCAGATGCACTGAGGTCGCTGTAATCTGTGTACATCTCTCCTGTCAGGCAGAAGTTGAGGTAGTCTTTGCAGAAAAACACAGTACCAATCTGGTGATAGGTTTCGGGCTGGTTTTGCTTGAGCCAGCTCAGCAACGTTGCGGTTTGCGATGCCCACACACCTTGCCGGTTTAACTCTCGGATTTCTGCTATTTTGTCGCCCGACTGAATGTCTGCCACCAGATCCGTTGCCCGGCTGTCGAGGGATTGAATGCCAAGCAACGGCTGGTGGCGTTTATCCAGTAAATAAGCGCCATTACCATGACCGCTGACGCCTATTGCGATGATTTGGTCGCCACTGATCCCTGTTTCTTTGAGCACCTGCTTTATAACCTCACAGCACTGTTGCCATAGCCTGTTCATGTCCAGCTCGGTATGCCCGGGATGAGGGAAAAGTGTTTCGATAGTGCTGGCATGTGAAGCCAGCTCAACCCCTTCTATATCCAGAAGTGCGGCTTTTATCGCGGTGTTTCCGCAATCTAATCCAAGGATGTAGCGACCCATATTTTGTTCCTGCTAGCGTTGATAAATGCCCAGTGCGTCATTAACCGAAGCGTTATCGTGGATCATCGCCATTAATGCTTCGACCACCTTTGCAGGGTTGGGGTGTTGGTATATGTTGCGTCCGTAAACCATGCCAAGCGCTCCCTGATCCAGCAGCGCACGGGCTTTGGAGAAGACGCTTTCAATGTCTTCTTTGCCACCGCCGCGAACCAGAACCGGACAGCGGGCTGCCTCGACCACTTTGTGGAAGTCGTTCGCATCGCTGGTGGGGTCGGCTTTGATGATGTCTGCGCCCAGCTCTCTTGCTACTCGAACCAGAGTCACAATCTTCTCGCAGTCGCCGTCCACCATGTATCCGCCATTGCCCGAGTTAGGCTGCATCACCAAAGGTTCAATCATCAATGGCATGCCGTATTTTTCGCAGTCGAGCTTGACCTTACTGATGTTTTCAATGCACTGGCGAAACAGGTCTGGTTCATCTGGCAACATGAATAAGTTCACGACGACACATGCCGCGTCCATCTGAACGGCCTGCAATACAGGATCCTGATGGTTTTGCAGCAGCGCCCACATCACACGGTGACGTTCGGCGTTGTAAGGGTTACCAAGATCTATCCTCATCACCAGCGCTGGCTTGTCTTTACCCTCGATGTTCTGAAGCAGGTCAGACTGCCCATAAGTCATCTGAATGGCGTCTGGTCTGGCATCGGCGAGCTGTTTTACGACCGAAGCCATGTCTTCAAGACCGTCCAGAAAGGTTGGTTCATTGCAGACTCCGTGATCGATGGCCACGTCCAGACATCGACCGTGGTTCATCAATCGTTTCAGTCTTACTTTTTTGCTCATATACATAATGCATTCCTTGCAAGTTGAGGATAAGTGTCAGTTAACGCCTCAGCTGGCGTTAGCTGTAATCCGTTGTAAAAGTTGAGGCTGTCTATTGTGGCTTGATGCATCTGCATCTTGGTCTGGTCATCCCAGTCCAGCGTGTCTGCCATCAAGGTGATGATCTCGCAGAGAGAGGCATCTGAAATAAGCCCTTCGATAGCGATGGAAGTGCGCCTTTGAATTAAATCGAGCGGGTGGTGAACGTATTCGTTCTCTATTAAGTAGATCAGCTCTTGTTCTGTGAACTGAGGCAGAGTCGATAGCGCCTTTTCCGGCGATGTCATAGCGCTTAACATGGCTTCGCATTCTGTGCCATAGCGTGCAAGAAGACGCTCCACCATCGGTCGAGAGGTAAAAGGCTGCGCGCTTAATCGGTCAAGGTAATCAGAGTATTCCTGCGCACTTTCAGGAAAGTTTTTTCCGCCTCCGATGCGAAGCGACTGAGTGGAGCGAAGGCGCGGCTTTCCTAAGCTTTCTAGCACCTTATCTGTGACCTGTTCTGCAAATGCCCGAAAGGTCGTCCACTTCCCTCCCACCAGTGAGTAGCCGGTGAGTTTGCCATCAGCGAGTTTGTCTTCTCGTATCTGATGGCTTCGGGGGATTTGCCCTGCCGTTGCCTTGCTTGCGGTCCCCAAAGGGCGTATGCCGCTGAACTGATACAAGATATCCGAAGGCTCAATTGAGATGCTGGGGAAGATAAAAGAGACCGACTCGATAATGTAAGCCACTTCCTCTGGCGTGCAGTAGATGCTGTCTGGCTCCGAAACCGGAATGTCGGTTGACCCGATCAACACTTTTCCGAGATACGGAAACATGATGCAGACCCGGTTTTCCTGATTCTCGTAATAGACCATGTCTCCTTTGAGCGCTGCCAATAGCTCCGGATGATCAACAATAATGTGTGACCCTTTGGTATTGCTCAGGTAGGAGGTAGGGTGACCTCCCTGCTGGTTCACCTTGTCTATCCATGCCCCAGTGGCATTAATAAGTTGGGTGGTGGTCACGCAAGTCTGATGACTGCTGATGGTGTCCGTTAACTGAATTTCGCCGTCTGGCAAAAGTTGAGCATGAACGTAATTCAATGCATGGGTGTTGCCTTGCAGAGCATTGGCTTCTTTGACCAGTTCTATGGCAAGCCGCTCTGGGGCGCTAATCCAGGCATCGTAATAGTTGGCGCAGTATTTCACGTCTTGGGAAAACTGTGGCCAGCGAGTTTCTGTCGCTTTATGGCTTAACATGCGATGAGGTGGCAGCACCTGATCGTGGCGAGTAAACAGGTCATAAAGCCCCAACCCTAACTTCACAATCAATGCTCCACGTTCTGAGGTGGGGCGCTCGAACCCTAAAAATCGCAGCGCCGCCGAAGTAATGCCTTTGGAAATGGAGGTTAAGGGAATATGAGTTCTTAACGGATGAACACAGTGCGGAGCGTTCTCCAGCAGCCGATTGCGCTCATACAAAGACTCTTTGACCAAATCGAATTCCGCATTTTCCAGATAGCGAAGCCCACCGTGAATCATTCTTGAAGGCGCGGCGCTGGCTTTACTGCAAAAATCGTCTTTTTCGACCAGCAGAACCTTGAGCCCCTGCAAAGCAAGATCCCGATAGGTAGCGATGCCGTTGATACCGCCGCCTATGACTACGGCATCAAAGTGCGCTTTGTTCTCAATAGATTCCAATGGGCGACGGTTTACCTTCATGCTCCCCCCTACGCGCTCTGATGAATGCCAGACAGGTGACGATTCACCGCAGAAGAAATCAGCGATATGACGTCTTCAGAGAGTGTCAGCTCTCCTGCTCTGGCGTTTTCCTGCGCTTGTTTCGGGTTGCGTGCGCCGCAGAGGGCGTAGGTAATTCCGGGCTGGGACAAAGTCCATGCAATCACCAACTGAGCAACAGAAACGCCATGGTCATCGGCAATGGGACCGATTTGCTGGCAGAAGTTTTGAACAAGCTGGCGGTTTTCCTGTGAAAACCAGGGATCTGATATCCTTTGATCATCGCCACTGAACTGTGTCTGAGCAGAGACTTTTCCAGAAAGCAGCCCTAATGCCAGAGATGAATAGCTAAGGCAGGAAACCTGAGAGTTTCGAGCATGTGGCAGTAAGCTCTGCTCCAGTGAACGATCAATCATGTTATAGCGTTCCTGAATGGCGTCGACCGGACCGTATTTCTGGTATTCCTGAAGCTGTTCAAGAGAAGCATTGCTGATCCCGATAGCGCCAATACGCCCCTCTTTTTTGAGTGCCAGCAGTGTACTCATGGTTTCCTCAATGGCGGTGGTATCGTCCTGCCAGTGGGTTATGTAGAGGTCGATGTAATCGGTTTTCAGGCGACGCAGGCTTTGCTCAAGCTCGTAGCGAATCGATTCTGCACCTAAGTAACGGTGAACCTGCTGTCCTTCTTCTTCAAAAAAGTGGTTGCCCTGTTGAGTGTGCCAGACTAAGCCGCATTTGGTGGCGAGCACCACTTCTTCGCGCCTGCCTGCGATGGCTTCACCAACCAGTTCCTCTGAGCGACCCAATCCATAAGCAGGAGCGGTATCAATCAGAGTGACACCGGCATCCAGTGCCGCGCGTATAGCATCAACCGACTGTTTCTCATCGGTGCCTCCCCACATCCAGCCACCCATGGCCCAGGTGCCCAACCCGATCACCGATGCGTCGATGTCGGTTGTTCCGAGTGTTCTTGTCTGCATTTTTTAATCCTTTAAATCATGTGTTCCAGCACTTGTTTGGCGGTGTTTTCATCGGAGATTAATGTATTGATGAAATTGCCATTCAGTGCAGCGAGAATCGGCACAACCTTGCTTTCACTGGCTGCAATACCAATCCTCATCGGGACGTTTCTCAGCTCTTCCAGGGTGAGCCCAACCAGCTTTTCGTTCAGCCTGTCCATGCATGACGCGCCCTTTACATTGATAAGGTGAGCCAGCATTTCGCCTTCGCATAGGTTTGCCCGTATCTGGGCGCACTCCTCTTCCGACATATTTCTTCTGAGGTCGAAGTAGCTTTCCGAACCGGTCGCCAGTGCACCTACGCCAACCAATGCAATGTCGGCGTTTCTGGCCAGATCGAGCACTTCCTTGCAGGTTTGCATTCCCATGAGTACATCCCGATCTTCTCTGGTATCAGCAAAAAGAGGGGCGTGAAGCTGGTAAGATTTTCCTCCCAGCTTTTCTGCCAGCGAGTAAGCGAGGTGATTTACATCGGTAAAGTATTTCCCCTGAACCCCTCCGGTAGCGGGCACAACCGTGACTTTGTAGCTGCGAGTTGGCTTAATGACTTCCACCAGTGTGGATATGGCTTTACCCCCACTGACGCAAATCACGTCGCCATCGCGCAGGCGGTTGAGCAGAAGTTCGGCAGCCGTTTCTGCCACAAACTTGAAATTCACACTTGGGTCGGTACTCACCGAGGCACTGAGTGTGGCGTCCAGCAGGTTGGTTTTTTCCACCAACTGGCGCTCGTATTCTGCGACATCGGCGTGTTCGATGTTCAGGTTGATTTCCACCAAGCCATCTTCCCGCGCACTGCGGATAATGCGGTTGACCTTCGCAGCAGACAGAGAAAGGTATTTCGAGATGTCTGCCTGACTTTTGTTTTCAAGGTAATGGAGTATCAAAACCTTACGCACCAGCCAGTCCGCTTCGCGTTTAGCCTGTACTGATTTGATGTTTGAGACGCTAGCCATCTGTTCCTCCTTAGCTCGGTTTCTTGTTAAGGATGTGGTCGACGGCAACGGCAAACAGCAGGATCAAGCCTTTGATGAAGTCCTGCCAGTAGACAGAAACATTCAGCAGAATCAGAGAGCTAGAGACTACGCTGAGAAGTGCAATGCCTAGAATGGCTCCAAGTACGGAACCCTGACCGCCGTTAAAGCTGGCTCCACCAATGACCGCTGCCGCGATGATGTTCAGTTCCAGCCCGACGCCGAAGTTAGGGGTCGCCGCACCAAACTTAGACATGTAGATGATGCCTCCAAGCCCGCAAAGCGCAGAGCAGAGCACGGTGACCCAAAGCTTGACCTTGTTAGTTCGAATACCCGAATATTCTGCCGCTTTTTCATTGCTTCCGGTGTAGAAGACTTTGCGAAATGCCGTTGCATTACGGAGTAGGTAATCGGATATGGCAACCACGACTAAAAAGATAATGATTGAGAAGGGAACCCCATACAGCGTGCCCTGACCAATGAATTTAAACTCAGGGGGAAGGGTAAACAGCGAAATGGGAGTGCCCTGTGTAATGATCATGCTGGCACCGCGCGCAAGCCCCATAAATGCGAGGGTGACAATAAAGTGGTGTAACCCGATTCGGGTCACGCATAGCCCCATCAGATAACCGATTCCCCCCGACATCACTATCGAAGTCAGGCTGGCTAACCAAGGGTTTACGCCGAGAATAAAAAGCTTGGCTGCAAACACCATTGCCAGGCACATAACCGCACCTACCGACAAGTCAATGCCTCCGACAATGATCAACATGGTCATACCCACAACCACTATGCCCTCAACTGAGAACGACAGCAGCATGGCTTTCATGTTGGCCCAAGTTAGAAAATAAGGTGACGCAAAGCTCATGGTGACAAACAGCGCCACGATGATCAGAATTAAGGTAAATTCGCGCATGTTCTTTGTTCGTGAGAACAGGTTTCTGACCGCGCTTTTTGATTGAGATTCCATGCCTTTATTGGCTGTTAAATTGTTGTCCATACTTTTTCTCCGCACTTGAGCGGGCCTCGTATTAGCAAGCAGCAACGTGCTGTTGAGTAACGCCCGATGCCAGACGCATGATGTTCTCTTCTGAAATTTGACTGGCGGTAAGCACGCCTGCGTTTCGCGATTCGCACATCACCATGATGCGGTCGCTAAGACCAATGACTTCAGGGAGTTCTGAAGAGATGACGATGATGGCGACCCCTTCATTGGCGAGCCTTCGAATCATCTTGTGGATTTCGGACTTCGCGCCAACATCGATGCCACGGGTCGGTTCATCCATAATGATGACCTTGGGTTTCACCGACAGGCTTTTGGCAATCGCGACTTTTTGCTGGTTGCCACCACTGAGCGAGGAAACCGGCGCTGACATGCCACTGGATTTGAGATTCAGTTCGTTGGTCAGCCGTGTGGCCTGTTCGTCTTCAAGGTGATGCTGAATGAAACCGCGTCGTGAGACTTGATCAGGGTTAAGGGCGGAAACGTTGGATGCGATTGAAAGCTCCAGAAAGACGCCGTTTTCTTTGCGATCTTCCGAAAGATAGACAATGCCCGCTTCGATGCCGTCCTGATAACAACGGATGTCCAGTGTTTTGCCTTTGTAAGCTACATCACCACTCTGCTTCGCCTGCAATCCACAAATGGCTTTGACCATTTCAGATCGCCCAGAGCCTATCAGCCCTGAGATGCCAAAGATCTCTCCCTGATGCACGCGAAAGTGGATGTCTCTGAAATATCGATTGTCCGACAGGTTTTTCACCGAAAGCAGAGTGGGGTTATATTCAACATCCTCTGGGTATTTTTCGGGGTAGAGATTGGTTAGCTCGCGTCCCACCAAATCGTTGACCACCTGTTCTGGGGTGGTGTCGCTGGTGGGGTAGCTCACCACCAGATTGCCGTCTCGGAACACTGTGACCTGATCGCAGTGTTCAAAGATCTCCGCCATACGATGGCTGATGTAAATAATGCTGATCCCTTTTTCTTTTAGCTGATGCATGATCTCAAACAGGATCTTCGATTCGTTCTCGGTCAGTGCTGCTGTCGGCTCGTCCAGGATGAGGATATGGCAGTCGAGCGTCAGGGCTTTGGCAATTTCGACCAGTTGCTGATTCGAGATACTGAGCTCGCTCAGCAACGCATTTGGGTCGATATCTGCCAGTTGCGAAATTGCCGCTTTTGCCTGCTCTTTCAGCGCTTTGTAGTCCATAAACCACTTTTTCGATGCGCTGGTTTTTGCCATTAAGATGTTTTCAGCAACGGAAACGTCCGGGCAAAGGGCAATCTCCTGATGGACAAAACCGATGCCTTTGCGCTGCGCTTCCAGTGGATCGGCGATGCGTGTTTTCTTACCGTTCAGATAAATGTCGCCTGAATCTGGCTGATAGATCCCGTCAATAATCTTCATCAGGGTAGACTTTCCGGCGCCGTTTTCTCCCGCCAGGGCGTGGATCTGACCGGGCATCAGGGTAAAACTGACGTCCTCCAGAGCAACGGTTTTCCCGAAGGTCTTACGTACGTTTCTGATTTCCAATACCGGTGTAACTGATGTAGCTGACATAGGTATCTCCTGTGTAGGCTGGGTACTTTTGTTTTTGCCCGAACAGATCACGACTCCTTTTGCTGACCTGTTCGGGAGGGCGACTTATGCTGTTATTCGTTGATGCCTTTTGTACCGCGTTTTTGTAGATACTTATCCCAGTAGAAATCGTCTGCGTTCTCTTTGGTCACAATGGCGAAACCATTGTCGACAAACGGTACTCCCATTGGGTTGTAACCAGAGCGTTGGTAGTCGTTCATCGGGTCGATGAGGTTCGAGTGCGCCGCAAGATAGAGCAGCATCATGCCCATGTAACCCTGCATACCCTGATTAGGGTTGACCGCCCCGAAGACTTCACCCGATTTGATCATGTCCAGAATTTTGGCATTCACATCCGCATTCATAACTCGGATTTTTCCGCCCAGTTCTTTTGCAGCTTGCGCAGCGCCCAATGCAGAGGTGGCTTCTGGCATGAATACCGCACCCAAGTTAGGGTTTGCCTGTGCCATCGTCATTACGGCGTTGTATGCCTTGGTGACGTCGGTGTTACTGGCGGCGCGGGATACCAGCTTCATGTCTGGCCATTTTTCTTCCATACGGGCGATAAAAGCAGCGATACGGCGGTCGTGGTTATCCTGCCCCGGGTTTTCTAATACCGCGTATTCACCTTTTCCACCCATAGACTCCGCAATGGTGTCGGCTGCGTGGCGACCTTCTGCATAGTTGTCGGACGTAATAAAGGAGACTCGTTCACTGTTTGGTGAGTCAGCGGCGAACGTCACAACCGGAATTCCCATCTCTTTTGCGCGATTGATGGGTTCAATAAACGGATCAGGATTCATTGGGTGCAACAAAATTCCCGCGGGCTTTTTAGCTAAAACCTGCTCAAATGAAGCTAACTGTTTGTTCACATCGTATTCCGGTGTGCCTGTATAGACAGTTTTGCATCCCATCGACTTAGCCGCTTGTTTCATCATCTCGTACACGGGGAACCAATACTCAACACCGCTAACCATAACGTTCATGTAGTACGTTTCTCCGGGCTTACATCTGAATGGTTCAGAAGCAACAGCCTGAGTGCTCATTCCTGTCATGGCGACAATTGAGACTGTCGCTACACCAAGTAACTTCTTCATGTTTAAAGAGAATGGGTTGAACCTTTTCATTTAACACTCCTTGTTTTGGGCAATGGATGCCCATCATCGATAAGGTCATGGGGATAAAATTTTTGGCTGAACGAAATTTCAGAAAAGTGAAATATCTTTCAACTGCGTCAAGAATAATCACCCTGCCTGAAGAGTGTCAAAGCTATTTTGATACTAAAAATCTCATTTAATGTTGTTTTTGGTGGTGTTTTTTAACAAAAATAAAACAAGTTGGAAAGGGTAATACCTTGTAAATTTAAAGGTTTTTGAATGGTGAAAGGGGAAGCATCAAGTGAATTTTACAGGGTATTAACGAATCGTCTGAAGTGTGATCGATTTCTAATTATTAAGTCATTTATCACTTATTATTTTATTATAACGATACAAAAAGTCTCATTATTATATTTACAATTACATCAAGTAGAGATTAGTATTGAAAACGATACATTATGTTTCGTTTTTGTTTGCTGGTTGTTTTGCGGTCTGTTTGCACTGTATGACCCGTTTAGTATCGGGCTCCGGCATGTTTAAAGTAGAAAAAAGGACTTTTGGAATGGTTAATGAAGTTCAACTGCCAAGGATTTTGAAAATAGGAGCTGGGGCAACCCAACAGACAGCGACATTGCTTAACGATCTTGGATGTCGCTCGCCGCTGCTTATTACCGACAAAGTGATGGTTTCGCTGGGATACCCCAATCAAATAAAAGAGATACTCAAAGAAGCAGGGATCTCATGCACCGTTTTTGCCGATACGGTGCCTGAGCCAACGGTGTCCTCTATCGAACAGGGTGTCGAGGTTTTTCGAAGTGGCGATTTTGATGCGATCATCGCGTTGGGCGGCGGCAGCCCCATCGATTCAGCCAAAGCGATCAATATTCTTGGAACGCATGGCGGCCGAATGCGCGATTACAAGTTTCCGAGGATTGTCACCGAATCGGGTGTCCCGCTAATCGCTATTCCTACAACCGCGGGAACCGGGTCTGAAGTCACGCGTTTTACCATCATTACGGACGATGAAGTGGATGAAAAAATGCTGTGCGTGGGGCTGGGTTTCATGCCTGATGCGGCGCTGGTGGATTATAAACTCACGGAGTCTGTACCGCCTCGGGTTACCGCAGACACCGGAATTGATGCCCTGACTCACGCTATCGAAGCCTATGTAAGCCAGAAAGCCAACATGTTCAGCGATGCTCAGGCGACTGCCGCGATGAAGCTGATAGCACCAAATCTGCGTAAGGCTTATCACCAGCCAGATAATGCTCAGGCGAGAGAAGCCATGATGCTGGGTTCCACACTGGCCGGAATGGCGTTTTCTGCCGCGTCAGTCGCGCTTGTTCACGGCATGAGCCGCCCAATCGGCGCATTTTTCCATGTTCCGCATGGCTTATCTAACGCCATGTTGCTTCCTACTCTTACTCAATTCTCCATACCGTCCGCCAAAGAGCGTTACGCCGACTGCGCGCGATTTATGGGTATTGCATCGGAAGAGAGCAGCGATGATGCCGCATGCAATGCATTGGTTCAGGAATTAGTTGATATCAACAAAGAGCTTTCTGTTCCTACCATGTCGGAATTTGGTATCAACAAAGACGAATATTTTTCACTCAGCGAAACCATGGCAGAACAGGCGTTGGCATCCGGCTCACCCGGAAACAACCCACGAGTGCCAGTAAAACAAGAAATCGTTGAGCTTTACCACCAACTATGGGCATAAGGAGACCCCAATGGAACGTGTAGGACACTTTATCAATAACACTATTACTGGAACCCAGGATTCAGATTTTGCCGATGTCTACAACCCGGCAACTGGCGAGAAGATTCTCAATGTGGCGCTGGCTTCTGCCAAAACGACGGAGCAAGCCGTTGAAGCCGCTGAGGCTGCCTTTCCTGGCTGGTCGAAAACCCCTTCAGTGGTGCGTGCCCGAGTGCTGTTTAAGTTCAAAGCACTAGTAGAGAAATACCGTGATGAACTGGCGGAGATCATCACAGAACAGCACGGAAAAGTATTGAGCGACGCTCAGGGCGAGATCACCCGAGGTTTGGAGGTGGTGGAATTTGCTTGCGGTATTCCCCATGCGCAGAAAGGTGAGCATTCACTCAATGTGGGAAGACAGGTCGATTCACATTCTATGATGCAGCCATTAGGCGTCTGTGCAGGGATCACACCATTCAACTTCCCGGTTATGGTTCCAATGTGGATGTTCCCCATCGCCATTGCGTGCGGGAATACTTTTGTTCTGAAACCGTCTGAAAAGAACCCGACGCCATCAATGTTTCTTGCAGAGCTGCTTAAACAGGCCGGATTGCCAGATGGCGTGTTTAATGTGGTGAATGGTGATAAAACGGCGGTGGATGTGCTGCTGACGCATCCGGCAGTTCAGGCGGTTAGTTTTGTTGGTTCGACCCCCATTGCGGAATACATTTACTCCACGGCTTCTGCCCACGGCAAACGTTGTCAGGCATTGGGCGGCGCTAAAAACCACATGGTGGTGATGCCAGATGCCGACACCTCTCAAGTTACCAACGCGCTAATGGGAGCGGCGTATGGCTCGGCTGGGGAGCGTTGTATGGCGATTTCCGTTGCGGTTTGTGTGGGTGAAGAAGCTGCAAAAAATACGGTGGAATCTCTGTTGTTGGCGATATCCAAATTGAAAGTGGGCGCTGGTAATGACAAAGACGAGCCGGATATGGGACCGCTGATCAGTGCCGCTCATCGCGACAAAGTACTGGGGTACATTAATCAGGGAATCGAGGAAGGCGCGAAGCTCTTGGTCGATGGCAGAAACTATCAGGTTCCGGGAGCTGAAAATGGCTTCTTTGTAGGACCGACTCTGTTCGATAAGGTCACTAAAGAGATGACCATCTATCAGGAGGAGATATTCGGCCCTGTGCTTTCCGTGGTGCATGTTGAGACACTTGAAGAAGCGATTCAACTCATCAATGACCATGAGTACGGAAACGGCACATCTATCTTTACCGAAAGTGGAAGAGCAGCACGTTTATTCCAGGAAAACGTGTTGGTAGGGATGATTGGCGTGAATGTGCCTATTCCGGTTCCAATGGCATTTCACTGTTTTGGTGGCTGGAAACGTTCGATATTCGGACCACTCAATATGCATGGTCCTGATGGCGTGCGCTTCTTCACTCGAATGAAAACCGTCACCACCCGATGGCCTGAATCGGAAGGGATGCGAGCCGAGTTTTCCATGCCGACTATGAAATAACGGGACTTATGTGCCTCGGAGTCGTGGACCTGAGGCACATTCTGATGTGGAAATGAGGCCACGTCGGTAGGTACATCGGCACCATGGGTATATACTGCCAACATAAGCGAAAGACATAACAGGACATTATGACAGCCAGCAGTAAACGTGAAAAAGGTTCCACGATCCTTAGAGTGCTAGAAATATTGCAAGAAGTGGCTTCCAGCGAGCAACCGCTCTCACCCACGGAAGTCGGAGTCAGGTTAGACATTCCCAAGCCAACCTCTCACCGTATTGTCAACACATTGCTCAAAGAAGGCTGGCTGTATACCGACCTTAAAGGTCAGCTGGTTCCCGGTGACCATTTCCATAATATTGCCCTGAATGTGCTTCACACCAGCATTCATAAAACCCATTGGCGGGCCATCCTTGAACGGGTGGCCAAAGAGATGGACGAAACCTGCGGTATTGCCATTCCGGATGGCACCGAGATGATTTATTTCGACCGGGTGGAATGCGAATACCCTCTTAGGGTACATATTCCAGTAGGCACTCGCGTTCCCGCTTGGTGTTCTTCTAGCGGCAAGCTGTATCTGAGTAGTTTGCCGGACTCCCGACGTCGCGCCATGTTTAAGCAGTTTGATCTGAAGCCTATGGGCAAAAACTCCATTGTTGGACCTCAGGCTTTAGAACAGTCTCTTTTAGGCATACGGCAAACCCAGATTGGCGTCGACAATGAAGAATTTATGGACGGAATGAACGCCATTTCCGTGCCTATCAAAAGACCAGATGGTCGACTGATTGCCTGCCTGTTCTGCCATGCTCCAATCGCAAGGAAAACCATCGACCATCTTGTGTCTTCGGTGGATAAACTTCGCCAGGCTGCTCAGGAAATCGAATCCGTACTCGCCGCGTTGGAAGAAGAGTAGATTCAGTTAAGAGTTGGCATAGAAAAGAATCGATAGGGTATTTCGCTGTTTTTCTTGAGGTGAGTGATGAGTCTGACCGATGAGAAAAGTGTTGTTTTAATTGATTCTTTTATTAATTTAGTGCCAAAAGGTGCAGGTGTAACATTTTCATAGCATCCGATGCAATATAATGATTCCGGCTTTCTTTTGCTTGAAAATCGATCATATTTTGCTGATCGCGCCTTTCGTCAAGCATGCTGTAGCAGCCTACTATTCCTTGTAGCCGGGCTCCTATTCTTCTTTTCCTGATGCTCGGTTACTCTGCTAACAGGAGCTGGAAATTATGCCCAACCAAACCATTAACTCACAGTTGTACCTAGGTGGACTGGCTGAAACCCTTATCAAAGATTTGGGTATCAATCCTTATACCACCGAGATTCACTCCTTTGCCGAATATCTGGACGATTACTCATCAGATGAACTTGAAACCTATGAAGTATTGAGTGGATTTGGTGAGATCAACAAAGGTTTTTACTCTATGAAGACCTCTAACGAGTATTTTTTCGATGAAAACCAACAACCAATAGAAAAAACGGTTGTCGACGTAAGTGCCTTCAAATGGAATGCATTTGGTGTGAAGGAGGCACTACTCATTACCGAAGCAGACATCGCCAACGTGAAAAACATTGTAGATGTGAATGTACAAATGCTGTCGGATGAGGGTGTTTCCGTGAAAGTTGAACATGCCAAACGAGGGACAATAACTACGGGCGAGGGAGATGATACGGTTTTCATTTACCCTAAGTCTAATAGCTCACAATGGAGCAACGAGTTCAAAGTCGACCTAAATGGTGGTAACGACTTTCTTGAAATTACCTCTAGAGATGGTGATAACGGGAGGGACCGGGGACCTCACTCTGTGTTTACAGAATGGGAGGTCGATATGGGGACGGGTAATGATACTGTTGACGCCAGTGGTATTGTGGACCCGATAAGAACCGGACTGAAAAGGCAATTTGAAGGTGGCGAGGGTATTGATGTTATCCATTTACCGGGAGGTCCCTCAGCTATTCCAATATCAGGTGGCAGTGGTAACCCCTATGATACTTTCCCTAAAACGCAGTTTTCAGGTTTTGAAGTCGTCGTTGGTACCAACCATTTTAGCTATCATCATTACAGACCAAATGCCACTTTTCTGAAGCTAGATGAGGATATATTGGAAGCCAACAAAAGCGGCTGGGGGGTAGGCGCAGATGGGAAAGTATACACAATGCTTTTCCATAAAGTGAATCTAGTCTGGCTTGACGCTTTTACTCATCAAGATACTGACGGTGATGATGATGACTGGGAAATCGACCCTGGTATTCTTGCAAAAGTTGAAGCAGAGACGGAGTTTTCTGCGTCCGACATTTCAGCAATAGAACTTCATACTGACGACGCCGATTATGTCATTCTAACTGCTGATGTCACATTTGATGATTTTTGGGCTTATTAGATATTAGATCAACAGACTCTCAAATCTATGGTGTTTTATCGATAACAGGTCATTGGTACAAATCGAATGCCATTGACCTGTTGCTCTGGATCCGTGGCGACAAAGCCGAATTTTTCATAAAAAGGGGCAGCATTAACTGATGAGCGTAAGCGCACTTCATTCTTATCCGTTGAAGAGAGCAGCGCCTCAAGCAATTGTTTTCCTAATCCCTTAGACTGCTTTTTCTTACTCACGAAAATATGGGTGATGTAATTCTTATCTCTCATCGCGCCATAACCCACAATTTCCCCATCTATTGTCAACTTTAAACAAAGGTACTGATCATTAGTCATGGTCTTTTCAACATCGGGAATCACGCTGGCAGTGAAGGTTGTTTTACCTTGTTCATCAAAGTGAGGAAGAATGTCTACCCTCGTCACTTCCGCCACTAAATTTACGATGTCTTGAAAATCCGCTGGTTCAACGGGTGAAATATCCATAAAGCCCTCCTTTGCTCCATTCAAGAAAACTACAAATCAGTCGTCGAATCAAGTAGTTAAATTATTTTCTTTCTGGCTCAAGCTTATGGATGCCGAATCGAGAGCATAAATATGGATAACATGATTAAGTATCATGACTGAAAAATGCAAAAAGGATGGCAAATCGAATCAGGGTCACTTTAATAATTACTGACTCATCAATTAATTACGTAAGTTTGCGAGTCATTTATAAAATGCGGGTCGGCGAGATTGTGACCTCTTTGACAGGTTGATAGCTTGAGGAAAGAAGTAATCAATTCCAGTCAATTTAGAGGTACAAAACCTATGCAAAGTTTCAAATTAAGACCTTTGTTTGTTTCCACCTTGCTGGCAACAATGACGATCTCTACAGCACATGCGGCGAACTCGGCGTCAACGACGTGGCCCGGTCAGGAAGTAGGCGTACTCACCTACCAACTGAGCGCGGATAAACTCATTAAAACGGGTCCGATTCGCCTTGGGCAAATGGACTTCAATATCTCCGAAGCAGAACTTGATCAAATTCGGGCAAGTGCCCCTGATCAAGCAACAGCGGATAAATGGGTTGAGATAGCGATACTGAAGAGAAAGGTATGGCGCGCGCCGTATTCCTTTGTGATTCCAAATGAACGACCCCATTGGGCGATGGCGATGGCACACGCAGCCCAACTGTTCAAGAACGTGACTGGAATTGATGACCCGTTCCACAGCGCCAACTTGTACGCCGCCAAAACGCTTCAGGAAAGCGCAGTTGGTGCCGACTACGATGCGAAAACCTTCACTTACCCAACACCACCTAAATACAAAGATCAGGATCCAAACCACTCGAATTACGGCATCTGGAGTACCTTGCACAATGGCAGAACCAAACACGACGGTTTCTTCCAGTTAGAGGGGCATATGTATTCCGCGTATGGCGAAATGATGCGCATGTTCCCGAATCGATTCTACAAAGGTATAAAGCCAGACTCCGTCTACAAAGCGGTCGCACCTTATGAGATGACATCGCCTATTTACAACGCTGTGTTCAAACCTGAGCCAGGCAAAAATAGCTTTGTTCCGAGTGCCATTGGTGCGTCTTACTACAACATTTTCGCTTACTACATTCTGGCGCGATCTTCTGATGACTTTGGCAATTTTGTAGTCGAATCTAAAGATCCACTGGCGCTGACTAAGCTGATCTCTGTGGGTTACAACCGTGGATTAAGTCCAAACAGCATGGCGCTCAACCCGCTTAAGCCCGAGGTAAGAGCCTACTGTGCTTCTCTGGACGTCATTGATGAGTGTTTCGATCCGGAAAACCAAGGTGGATTTGGTACCAGCTACCTCTATCAGGTGCCTTACAAAACAGCTGAGCTGAATGACGTAGCGGAAAACAATGGTCCCGGTTACCCCGGTTACTACACCAGCCAGATTGACTGGCCAACGGTCAGCACATATTTAGATGCGCTTGCTCCGCTATACACACCGGAAGAAATTACTGCGGCTAAAGCGTCGGCTAAAACCGCATTTGATGCTATTGCGAAGCAAGGCAGCATAGATTTTGCCAACCAGTTTGGCGCGGTTCTCGATGCGATTCTGCTGTCGCTACCCGTTGATACTCCATGGACTCAGCTATGTAAAGCCGACGGCGGTGCTTACGATGCGTTTAACCGTGACGGAACCTTCAAAGGCGTAGAGCACAGCTACCGATGCAAGCCTGAACACATCAGTAAGCCTCTGATTTTGGGTACGCGTGTTGGCGACAGAGCACCAGTAGCGAGAGCAGGGGAAGACCAGGTGGTCAGCCACGTTAAAACGGTCACACTGGACGGAAGCCGCTCGTTTGACCCAGACGGAGACGCGATCACCTATGCATGGAAGCAAGTTAGCGGAACGCCAATCGCTCTGACTACGCAGGGTTCTCAAGCGAGTTTTGATGCGCCATTAGTGAGTGCAGAAAGTGTTCACACATTCCAACTTGCTGTGACGGCAAATGGCAAAACGGGTACGGATAACGTTATCGTGACTCTGCGTCCGAATCAGGCACCAGTCATCAGCTATAAACCAGTGACCGATATATTTGTCGGTGATACTGTGACGATTGATGCGAGCAAAACCCTCGACCCAGATGGCGATGTGGTCAGCTATCGCTGGTCTGGGCTGCCAGACGGTTCGGTTGTCAACACCACCACGCCAACCATCAGCTTTAAAGTACCTGCTGCGACCACTTACAACATTGAGTTGGCTGCAAGTGACTCCTTCAGCAATACGGCAGTAGCGACGATACCTGTGCTTGTTGAATTGGTGGATGCAGGTTCGACCTGGGATCCAAACAAGATTTATCAGAAAGGCGATGTGGTTCGTCACCGCAATAAAGAATACACGGCTCAGTGGCATACAGAGAACGAAGAGCCGGGTGTTGCAGAAGTGTGGTTGCAGACCTACGGTCCTGAAATTACCGAGTGGGATCCGAAACGCATCTATGGCAAAGGAGACCGAGTGCTTTATAACGGAGCAACATGGGAAGCGAAATGGTACGCCAACCATGAAAATGTTCCGGGAGTCGATGGTGCTTGGAAAAAGGTATAAGTTTCTGCTTATAGAACTTAACTAAAAAACAAAGGGAGCGTGATTCGCTCCCTTTTCTATTTGAATTACGTCAATCCTGCTTGAGCAGATAAGTCAGAATCTCGACCACCTGACTGGGTGATGTCGCCCAAGCTTGCGCCGATGCATCGACTTCTTTTAGCGGATGAATCAGCGCTTCATCATGCAAGGTAATGTACGGCTTGCCATGTGCGGCGCAGTAACCGGCATCAAATGCCGCATTCCACTGGCGATATTTGTCGCCAAAACGTATCACCGCCAAATCGCAGTTCTCAATGTGCGTTTGGGTTCGGATGGCATTCACTTTTGCAGACTTATGATCTCGCCAGAACCCGTTTTCTTCCTGACCCAGAACATCGCCTGCTGCATCACTGGCTTCGTGATTCGTCACCGCAGATGTGAAGGTGATATCCAACCCAGCAGCCTTACTTTGCTCAATAATCTGGTCGCGCCAGTCGGTGTGAATTTCACCTGAAAGATAAACGTTAAAACTCATTTTTCACCCCTGTGTTTACTCCACCTGAGAGGCGGGAGTCAGTAATTGCTTCTTATGTTGGGTTCGAGTGTACGCTTTTCTCCAAATGTATTCCAAAGGACCTTGCTTAAAGAACCTTAAATACACGTGAGCCAGCACAATCTGAATCGCAGAATAGGCAAGGGCGATATAAACATAATCGATTTGAGTTGAGGTTAAGTGGAATTCCGGGAACATCCACCTCAGTACAATGGCACCAATAATCGATTGGGAGATGTAGAGGCTGAACGCCAGTTTCCCGGGGGCTGCAAACAGATTAATGATGCGACTGCCATTGGCAACCAGTTTAACCACAATATGCGCGTAAATGAGCGCTACGAAGACCGCAGACACACTGGCAAAAAGTGCGCTGACTTCTGTCGAAGCTGCCGCTAATTGAAGCCTGAGCACCACATCCAAGCCAGTAAAGATCACTGCTCCAATGATAACTTTAATCAGAGCATTCTGTTCGAAACCTTTTGTGAAGAACTCATTGCGATACAGATACGCCCCTAGCATCATCAACCCTGCAACCTGCCAGAATACCCAGAGAGGGGATGAGACGACGATGATCATGGCAACGGCACTTTGAATGATCATCTGAATGCCGTAAGAGCTGAACCACTCGTTGTACAGTTCCATAAATGCAGCTGACCCCTGAACCAATGGAGGCTCTGAAAAATACAGAATTAATGCGCTCCAGCTCAGGTTCAACACTGCGCCAATCACCAGATAGCGAATGGCTTTCTTTCTCAACTGATCTTGTGGAAGGTTAAGGGATTTAAGGACAAACCACGCGGTCACACTGTAAAGCAGCAATACATCGCCACCAAAGATGAATACTCCGTGTAAAACCCCAAACAGCATTAGCCATTTTAGACGAGGTTTAATGGCGTCTCGTGGAGAGATGTCTTTTTTCTTGTAAGACTGATACTGAATAGCCAGCCCGACACCAAAAAGAAGGCAAAATAAGCTTCGGAAGCGGCCATCAACAAACACACCGTTAAAGAGATCGACTAGCGTGTCACTGAGAGGGGCTAAAGCAGGAGAGACATACCCCACAGCAAAGAAGCCGTGGTAATAAACATTCATGAACAGGATCCCCAGTATGGCGATCCCACGCAATATATCGATGGACTGAATACGCACTGTAATAACCCCTTGCTAACTGTTCTGAGGCAAGCGATGCAAAAGCAGATGAATCCGCGGTCGCAGAGCGACAATAATCATAATTCTGCTCTTACATCGATGTGGGTATCAACGTAGCAAGGGGAAGGTTAATGTGCCCTAAAACTGGTATTAAGCGGTATTAAGACTCTGCAAGATCGAGCAGTTCCTGCCCGGTTAAGCGGTAACCGACCCACTCATCGAGCGGCTTGGCTCCGAGCGATTGATAAAAGTCGATAGCTGGCTGGTTCCAGTCGAGTACATTCCACTCGAAGCGACCACAATCTTTTGCAACCGCAATTTGTGCCAGGTGTTTCAACAACAACTTACCTGCGCCAGTGCCTCTTGCATCAGGTGTCACGTACAAATCTTCGAGATAAAGCCCGTACTTGCCAACCCAGGTGGAGTAGTTGAAAAAGTAAACGGCAAAACCAACAGGCTCACCTGCTTTTTCACAAATGATCGCGTAGGCAGTCGCGTCTTCTCCGAAGATGGTTGTTCGGATACTGCTTTCGGTGGCTAAGACCTCATGTTCAGCTTTTTCATAGGTCGCCAGTTCAGTAATGAATCTGAGAATCAGAGCGGAATCGCTTTCGACGGCTTTACGAATGGATAATTCACTCATTGTTTTTCATTCCTTGAGAAAATAAGCAGTGGATTGAATATCTTAAATAGTGTCCAGGCCTAACCATTTCAAGGGAGAGAGCGAATTTTCTTAGCTAAAGTTAGAATCGGTAGCCCGCACTCAGTAAGAAGTGATTATAAGTTGCTCCACGGTTTATATCGTCGATTTTGGCAAAAGAAATGAAGGGCTGATAATCCACACCAAGCGTGAAGTTGTACAACGCGTATTTAAACCCGACTCCGTAGCCAGCTCCCCAGTTGTATTGGTTTGGTCTTTTATTCCACTTTGCCTCAATGTAAGACAGCGTTAACCGTGCTTGCATGGAAAAGTTGTCATTGAAGTTAATTTCAGCCAACGGACCCAAATAGTATTCACCGGTTTTTAATTCGTAGGTTTGCCCTTTGTGCTCGATAAAGTTAGCACCCAGATGTCCGCCGCCGCTCAGTGCACCGTAAATTTCTGACGTATCGACTAAATCAATGCCGATGGATGAACCAGACATTTCGTCAGATGTGACCGCATCGGAATAAGAGGGGAGCCCGACTCGAACACTCAGGTTGTGGGCAGCCATTGATTGGGACGCGAATAAGAGAGTGAGAGCCAGAAGTTTTTTGGTCATTGAAGGTATCCGACAGGTCGAAAATAGCATTTATGCCAGTGATGGTAGCACCCATTATCATTAGTGATTGTAAGGGTATGTAAGCCTGTGAAAGTGAGGTATTAACGGGGAATACTTGAAATGCATATGGTGTCAGTACACCGGATTTACACTGTAAAACGAGTGTTTAAGGCTTCTTTGTTTGCTTCAATACATTGCCAAATAAACTGAATTGGGCACTTATTCCACGGTGTTTTTTCCTATTGCAACAACAAAGTATAGAGTTTCGAATACCGTATCTGGAGGTAGTTTGGGCATCTCATACATGCGATAATCGACGTCTATTCAGGCGACAATTTTAAGGATAAGAAATGTCTGCAACCTCATATCTTAACGATTTGAACCAACGTTATCTGGCTATTCACCGCACCAAAGAAGATTTCTTCTGGGAAACCTACATGGGAACCAGCGATGATCATGAAGGGTCGTCGAAAGCTCAAACCGAGTGGACTCAATTTCTAAGCCAGGCTTCTCAAATAGAAGCCATCAATCAGCAGCTTGAATCGGCTGAAAACATCACAGACGAGCAGGAAAAGCAAAGCACGATTAAGGGGCTGAGCGGCTGGCTGGCGACGTTTAAAGCACATGCGATTGAAGGCGAAGACAGCCAGAAGCTGAAAGCCGACTTGATCAAATTCGAGTTTGATCTGTTTGAGCGCAACCAGAACCACGCCATGACGTATGTGAATGAAAATGGCGAAACCGTTGAGGGATCTCTGCCTGTCGTTGGCGCTGCCATTCGTACTAACGAAAAAGAAGAAGTACGACAATCCGCTCACGAAGCTTTGCTCGGTCTGGAGCAGTGGCTGCTGCAAAATGGCTTTATTGAACTGGTTAAACGCCGCAACGCGTTTGCACGTTCTCTGGGTTACAAGACGTTTTTCGATTACTCCATCGTTAAAATGGAGAAAATGACCACTCAGGAACTTTTCAACATTCTGGATGACTTCGAAGTGCGTACTCGCGACAGTCATCTCAACAGCCTGAAGGCATTAGCTAAGGAGAAAGGTGAACAGGCGCTGAGCGGTCACAACTTTGTTTACTCGTTTGCTGGCGATGTCATGCGTGAGCTAGACCCATATGTGCCGTTTTCCAAATCGCTACGCCGCTGGGTGGAATCGTTTGGTCGACTGAACATTGATTTTTCTGGTGCCGAGCTGACACTAGATTTGCTGGATCGCAAAGGTAAGTATCCGAACGGTTTCTGCCATGGTCCGGTTCCTTCGTTTTACGATCAGGGTACATGGGTGCCAGCGCAGGTTAACTTCACCAGTAATGCCAAACCCGATCAGGTCGGCAGCGGATACGATGGCATCAACACCCTGTTCCACGAAGGCGGGCATGCGGCTCATTTCGCGAACGTAAAACTGAACGCGCCTTGTTTCTCACAGGAATTTGCGCCTACTTCTATGGCTTATGCTGAAACTCAGTCGATGTTCTGCGATAGCCTGCTAACGGATGCCGACTGGCTGAAGCAATACGCGTTGGACGATAACGGAAACCCAGTTACGGATGAAATCATCAAAGCGATGATCGATAGCCGTCAGCCTTTCAAAGCCTATGAAGAACGCAGCATTTTGGTTGTGCCTTACTTTGAACGCGCACTTTATGAACTGAGTGACGATGAACTCACCATTGAGAACATCACCAAACTGGCACGTGATACTGAAAAGCAAATTCTGGGGCTAGAGTGCAGCCCACGTCCGCTGATCGCTATTCCTCATTTGCTTTCGGATGAATCTGCCTGTGCTTATCAGGGTTACCTGCTGGCTCACATGGCGGTGTACCAGACGCGCGCTTACTTTACCGAGAAGTTTGGTTACCTGACGGATAACCCGGAAATTGGTCCGTTAATGGCGAAGCATTACTGGTTCGGTGGTAACAGTACTTCGCACAACGACACCATCGTTAGCCTCACAGGCGAAGGGTTCAACGCTAAGTATCTGGCTGACATGTGTAACCTGTCTATCGAGCAGGCTTGGGATGAAGAGGTGAAGAAAATTGAGGGCTTAGCGACACGTCAGAGAGCGGAAATAGTGTCACTGAATGCCACTATCAAAGTGGTGGATGGCGATAAAGAACTGGCTACTAACTCTGCGTCAGACTCCGACATGTGCGATAACTTCGAACGCTTCATTATCGAAACCTACGGTCGATAAACCTTCGACCAATAAACTTAAGAGCCAGCCTAAACAGCTGGCTCTTTCTTTTGCTTTGATATCAGGTTAGTGAAACGACGGCTTCCACTTCGGCTTTCAGATCTGGATGAAACAGCCCCGCGACCTGAACCATGGCACTGGCTGGGTACTTTTCACCGTAAACCTCAAACAACGCATCCCGAGCCTCGGGGATATCTGCCACATCGGTAATGTAGACAGTCACCTTGATGATTGAGTCGAGCGTTGTCTGGTGATGCTCCGCAATTGCAGATAACTGGCTGTAAATGGCTTTGAGCTGCGGCCCTATCCCAAGATGTTGAGCATCGGTACCAAAAGCGGTAAACCCGGAAGTGTAAAGCGTTCCGTTATGTTCAGTCGCATGAACATAAGGTCCTACGGCATCGCCTAAGCTGGGGTAGTGATGTCTTTTCAGTTCTGAGTCAGGCATGGTGCCCTCCATGAAGTTTGAGCGCGACCAACTGGGCAGTCAGCTTTTGTACGCGAGGACCCAAAGCGATTGAAATGGCAGCGGCAGCAGGCCATGCCAGCAAAAAAGCTTTGATCCAGGACGAGAAAAAAACATCGCTAAACCCTAGGTTTAACCAGGTCACCCATAACGTCATCATGCTCGAAAGCACCAGTGACATAAGCAACCCAAAAATAATTCTGTGCTTCATACTGCCTCCTCAATCCGACAGTGAGTACAGCTTCTCGATGTATTCCACTTTAGTCAGGTTTTGCGCAAGGAACGCCTTGGTGTGGGGCTGTTCAAAGTGATTGTTCAAATCTTCTTCACTGTCCCAGCGCTCCCATAATGTGAATTTTGTCGGGTCATCCTGGCGTTCCAGTAGCTCAAAGTGCTGACACCCCGGTTCTTTCACGGTTTCTGCCACAAGTTTGTGCGCTTCCTCTAAAACGTATTCTCTGGGTGCATCGCTGGAAAGCGATAACCCTGCACTGATGCATAGTGTTTTCATGCTGTTTCCCTTGCTGGTTTTGAACACGAATAAAAGAGTAGATAATTCCAAAAAAGAAGAATATGGTTAAAAAATGAATTGCTAATTCCAATTATGAAATCATGTTTGATGATATCGCCTTATTTATTCATATTGTGCAGGCTCAGGGGCTCGCCAGAGCGTCTAAAGTACTGAACATTCCCCCTGCTACAGTAACCAGACGGCTAAAGAAACTGGAAGAAAAGTTGGGGTGTCAGCTCATTCATCGCTCGGCACGTCAGTTCCGCCTGACGGCAGAAGGGGAAGTGTATTACCAGTCGTTCTCCGACTTAGTGACAGAATTTGAAGCCAAAACTCGCGGACTAAGCCACGAGATGGAAACCCTTAACGGTTCGCTGACGGTTCTGGCTCCGACCAATATATCGATTGGGTTTGCCCAGCCAATGTGGACAGAGTTCATCAGGCAATATCCTGACATTCAGCTCAGCTTAAAGCTTAATAACGAAAACAAAGACATCATTGAAGAACAGGCGGATATTGCGCTTCGAGCCGGACCTCAAAAAGACTCCCGTTTGTATCAACTCAAGGTTGGCTCTGTTTCTACCTTCTTGGTGGCATCGCCAGATTACTTGGCTCAATCCTCTTCTCTTCATGACTTAGAAGATCTGTATCATCATCGCTGCATCACTGTCGCACATTTGCCTGTGTGGAAATTTCAGAACCGGAGAACGGGCGATAAGGCGACCATCCGACAGCGAAGTGCTCTGAAAGTCGATGACATCAATATTGCCAGCCAGTTTGCAAGAGACGGTTTAGGGCTGGCTTTATTACCCGCGACGGAAGTTTATGAACAGTTGAAGTCGGGAGAGCTGGTGACCCCGCTGGACGACTGGTTTGGTCCGCAACGGGATCTGTACCTGATTTGGCCAAGTGGTCGGCTACTTGGTGCTAAAGCCCGGGTATTTAAAGAGCACGCGCAGCAATATCTGGAAAATGCCTTAGAAAGATTAGGGTCTTTTAAGTAATACAAAAGTTAATTTTTGCTCCATTGCGCAGAGACGAAAGATGTCTCTGACTACTATAATGATTCTGAGGAGAATAAATTTATTAACGGAATTCATTTCAGGAGTAAATATGTGCCGATGGCTCGCCTATCAGGGAAAAGAAACGTATCTGTCTGACTTAATTTTCGCACCGGAATATTCGCTGGTTCAGCAAAGTATGAGTGCCAGAAAATCGGTGACTGCCATCAATGCTGACGGATTCGGAGTGGGATGGTATGGGGTAAAAGACGATCCCGGTCTGTATCGGGAAGTCCTGCCAGCCTGGAGTGACTGCAACTTAAAAAGCTTGTCTGAGCACATTGTTTCTCCTCTGTTTTTTGCGCATGTTCGAGCTTCAACGGGCACTCAGACCGCTCGCACCAATTGTCATCCGTTTCGCTATAAAAACTGGTTGTTTATGCACAACGGTCAAATCGGCGGGTACGCAGAACTGCGCTGGCATATAGAACGCTTGATCCCTAAATCTCTTTACGGTTGCCGTTTAGGACAAACCGACAGTGAACTGCTTTTCCTGCTGCTGATTGCCAATGGACTAATGGAAGGCGAAATACAATCAGCCATCAGAAAAACTCTGGCGTCGATCGAGTCATTAATGAAAGAAGAAGAGGTGGATGAACCGCTTCGAATCAGCGCTAGTTGGTCGGACGGTGATACCATCTGGGCATTTCGTTACGCATCCGACGATCATGCACCCACCTTGTTTTATAAACACATGGATGATGGCATTGTGGTGGCGTCCGAACCTCTGGACAGTGAACGAAAAGCCTGGCACGCCGTAGAGCAATCCTGTCTGATGACGGTAAGCGCACAAAAAGTTGATATTGAAGATCTGAATCCGGCATCTTGAGGTTATTTGGGAGCAGGTCAATAACGCATGACAATTTTAAGGTACACTGGCAGCCAAATTTCTAGTGAGCTCTACCATGTCAAAAAAGTTACTTCCTATCCCTCTGATTTTACTGATTCCGATTCTTTTGCTGGTTGTTGTGATTGTCGCTGCGGTTTATCGATTTAACATGACGGATGAAGAAATCCATGCCAAGCAGGGGTTCTCTCATAAAAAGGAACAAGTAGCAGGTGATGACCCTGTCATGCTTAAGTTGTTTGCACTTCACGATGCGCAGCCTTGGCGAGTGCAGGTACCTAACAGTATTTCTAATGCTCAGCTCAGCCAATTCATCGGTGAAGCACCTTATCAGCAGGTAAAAGGGTTTTACACGGTTGATGGTCAGCGCGGAGAAGTGGTTCTGGACTACATCGGTATCCAGCCTCTGAATTTGGTTGATCCCGAGTCGGAAATGGTGTTTGTAGTTCCTTACGCCATCAATAAGCAAGGTGGGAATAGTCTGCATTATTTGGGGCTATTTAGATTGCTCCATAAAGAAAAGAAAGTAGAACATCTCGACTATGTGTTCATCGGAGATAATCTTAAAGAACTGAAGGCAGAGGTGGATCATCCATTCGATGTCAGCGAAGCTGTGCTGGCAAAATACATAGCGGGTGACGCGAATTCCGAAGTTGTCGAAAAGCAAATAAAAGTAAAACCCACTAGCTTCGTGAAAGAGTAGATTTTTAGTTGAAAAAAACCTCCCGGTTGGGAGGTTTTTTCTTTTTCTATTCGGCTAACAATGCGTCGATACTTCTGCTTGTCTCACTATTCAAAGAATGCCCGTTTCAGGCCCATTTCTAAGCCCCTTACTTCTGCCAGTCCTTTTAAGCGACCAATGGCAGAATAACCGGGATTAACCTTCTTTTTGAGATCGTCTAACATTTGATGACCGTGATCCGGGCGCATCGGAATTAAACGGTGATCACCTTGTTGGGCTCGGCGATGTTCTTCTCCCAGAATGGCCTTCACCACGTTGTACATGTCCACGTCACCACCGAGATGTGCTGACTCATGAAACGTTTGTGGGTTACTTTCCTCTCGCTGCGTTGAGCGCAAATGAGTAAAGAAGATTCGGCTACCGTGCTTTTTTATCATCTTCACCAAATCATTATCACCTCGCACACCATAAGATCCGGTGCACATGGTCAACCCGTTCATCTTGCTTGGAATTTCATTCACCAGCCAGTCGATGTCCTCCAGAGTGGACACGATTCTTGGTAAACCAAGAATGGGGCGCGGGGGATCATCAGGGTGAATCGCCAGCTTCAAGCCGTGAGTCTCACACACAGGGATCACCTGTGAGAGGAAGTAAGCCAAGTGCTCGCGCAACTTGTCTTTGCTGATTCCCTCATAACGGTCTAACTTAGCCTGCAAGTCAGTAAGTGTGTACCCTTCTTCTGTTCCGGGTAACCCTGCAATGATGTTGTTGGTTAGCTTCTGAATCTCAGCTTCAGTCATTTGATTAAAATAATCGAGTGCCTGCGCCTGTTCATTGCTGGTGTATTCTTCTGCAGCGCCTGAACGCTTGAGGATGTGAAGCTCGAAAGCGGCAAATGCTATCTGGTCGAAGCGCAGAGCTTTTGAACCATCAGGCATTTCATATTCAAGATCGGTCCTAGTCCAGTCTAGTACTGGCATAAAGTTGTAGCAGACGGTGTCGATGCCACACTCCACAAGATTGCGTAACGTTTGTTTGTAGTTATCAATCCACAGCTGGAAGTCTCCGGTCTGAGTTTTGATTTCTTCGTGGACGGGCACGCTTTCAACCACTGACCAGGTAAGACCTTTTTCTTCGATGATCGCTTTACGTTTTAATATCTCCTCTTTGGACCATATTTCTCCATTCGGGATGTGGTGCAGGGCATTCACTATCCCCGTCGCTCCCGCCTGACGAATATCGTCCAGTGACACAGGATCGTTAGGCCCGTACCACCGCCAAGTTTGTTCCATGGAATTAACCTCTTATGCTCACGTAGCTTTTAATCCTTTTCTACCTGGTGAAAAAATGCGTTTTACAACGCGTTATCGTTTTGATTGGGATCTTGGGCTTCCCCTCAATCTTTCTTTGTGTTCAGTGATATAACCGGATTGGAACTGAACAAGTAGCCATCAAAATCAGGGTCATCAATGTCGGACAGCTCTAACAGGCGATGTTTGACATTTTCAAGGTGTTGCCACATGGCACTTTTGGCAGCGATAGGATCTTTACGCTGTAATGTAGCGAGGATTTTGGCGTGATCGTCTAACCACTCTTGTCGGTAGTCTTGACCTACGATGTGAGAATGAAGTTTCTTCCACATCGGGCTGTTTTCGCGTCGTTCCCAAGATTGTTTCAGCATATCCACCAACACTGAGTTTTGAGTGGCTTCTGCTATGCACATATGAAACTTTTCATCACCACTGTGTTCCTTCGCACCAGCTGCCAGCTCCTCTCGTTCCAGTTCGAGAGCGGCTCGCATTTTTACGATGTCATTAGGGGTGACTTGTGTTGCTGCAAACTCGGCAATATTACTTTCCAGCAATTGACGAGCCTGGAGCATTTCGAATGGACCAGCGTCATCGCTGATCGCATTCTCTCGGGAGCTTGGCTGAGATGGAATATCGATAACGTATACACCAGAGCCTTTTTTCACCTCAACCAGGTTTTCCAGCTCGAGCATGATGATTGCTTCACGTACAACTGTACGGCTGACGTCGAGACGTTCTGCAATATCGCGTTCAGGTGGAAGTCTCTCGCCTACTTTGTAAATGCCTTCAGAAAGCTCCCTTCGGAGTAAAATACCTATTTCCTGATAAGGGCGCTTAGGTTGGAAGGTCATCACAATAGCTTCGTCTTGTGTTCTCGTTTGATACTTATTCATACAATCGTTAAATTTAAAATTGGTCGCCCAATAGTGCTGACCTGAAGTTGTTTTGTACTTTGTAATACACTTAATTTCTATCTTTTGAGTATTATTGGTGATATTTGACAGAGTCGTCAAATAAATTGGTCGACCAAAATCACACTTTGATTCATTTTTTTGGTTGACCAGCTCAGCTGAGAAGAAGATCTCATGATAATGAGCTCTGTCTATTTATACTCTTTCCTCTCAATGTTCAAATCTGTACCTTATGGATATATATTTTGGTAAACCAATTTTAAGTTGTTATAGATGTTTTAAAGGAGAAGGAATACATCAATGAAGACGATTTCCAATTCAACTCTCAAAGAGCACGTTCAGGTGCCAGATTATGACCGCTCTGCTCTCCAAAGCCGTATCGTTCATATTGGTTTCGGTGCGTTTCATCGAGCGCATCAGGCACTTTATACCGACGAAATGCTCAGTAAATCGGGTTCGGATTGGGGCATTTGTGCCGTTAAGCTCTTTAGCGGCGCAGAGTTTACGCAAGCGTTGCGCGAGCAGGACCACCTATTCACCGTACAGGAAAAAGGGGCACAGACGACAGAAGTGAAAGTCATTCAGTCTGTGACGGAATCTCTTCATCCCAAGCTGGATGGTATTCAGGCGGTCATAGACAAAATGTGTGAACCCCAAGTGGCGATCGTTTCATTGACCATTACAGAGAAGGGGTATTGTGTGGACCCGGCAACAGGCACTCTGGACAGAAACAACCGTGCGGTGTTGGAAGATCTCGCCAGCCCATCAACCCCCAAATCGGCGATTGGCTACATTGTTCAGGCATTGAGTATCCGACGCGAAAAAGGGCAGGGACCGTTTACTGTGTTGTCTTGCGACAACATGCAGGAAAATGGTCGGGTCGCCAAGGCGGCAATTCTTGAATTTGCCCGGTTACTCGATCCGGAGCTGAGTGACTGGATCCGAGAGAATGTCTCGTTCCCCTGTACCATGGTCGATCGGATAGTTCCTGCTGCGACAGAAGATACTCTGGCAGAAATAACCGAACAGTTGGGTTGCAATGACTCCTGTGCCATTGCCTGTGAACCTTTCCGGCAGTGGGTGATTGAAGATGATTTCGTGGCTGGAAGACCAGACTGGGATCTAGCTGGCGCAGAGTTTGTTGAAGATGTATTGCCTTACGAAGAAATGAAACTACGCATGCTCAACGGCAGCCATTCGTTTCTGGCGTATTTGGGGTATCTGTCCGGTTGTAAGTACATCTCGGATGCGATAGCAGATTCAAATTTCCGGCAGGTGGTGTTCGACTTAATGATGCTCTCGCAGTCCCCTTCTTTGAACATGCCGGAAGGCACAGATATAGAGGGTTACGCTAATCGTCTGATTGACCGTTTTTCCAATCCAAATCTCAAACACCAGACCTGGCAAATCGCGATGGATGGAAGTCAGAAAATTCCGCAGCGTTGGGGTGGCAGTTTGCAGTTTCATCTAAATCAAGGATCGGACTTTTCCTGGCTGGCAACCGCAATTGCAGGCTGGATGCGATATGTGTCTGGTGTGGATGAGCAGGGACGTTTGATTGATGTGAAGGACCCGATGGCAGATACCCTCAGGCAGATCTGTGATCATCATGGCCTGAATCCGTCAGTGGTGCCTGCACTGCTCGACATCGACACGATTTTCTCTCCTGACATTGGGAAAAATCCGAAGCTGATTGATGCAGTCAGTTCTGCCTATCAATCTTTGCTGGATAACGGTGCTCGTATGACGGTTCAGGCATTGGTGAGATAAAAGGAAGCCAATATGAAAAATTTTCTGTGTGAAGACTTTTTACTTTCGAATGAAACGGCGCGTCGGTTGTATCATGATTACGCTTCTCATCAGCCTATCTACGATTATCACTGCCACCTAAACCCAGCGGATATTTCCGGAAACCGGCAGTTTGGCAACCTTTCCCAAATTTGGCTGGAAGGCGACCATTATAAATGGCGTGCCATGCGCACCGCGGGTATTGAAGAGCATTTTATTACGGGTAAAGCCAGTGATTACGACAAGTTTCTGGCGTGGGCAAAAACCGTTCCTAAGACGCTGGGTAACCCCTTGTATCACAGGACTCACTTAGAATTGCGCCGCCCATTTGGGATAACTGACGTGCTGCTTAGCCCAGAAAGTGCGGATGAGATCTGGCATCAGGGTAATTCGCTGCTAAGCACGCCAGAATTTTCGGCTCGGGGCATTATGCAGCAAATGAAGGTAGAAATGGTGGGGACGACAGACGACCCCGTTGATTCTCTGGAGCACCATTTGGCGATTGCTAAGGACGACACATTCGATATTAAGGTGTTACCAAGCTGGCGACCAGACAGGGCGTTTAAACTAGAACAGGAAGGGTTTTCTGATTATCTGCAAGCATTGGGAGAAGCATCCGATATTGAAATTCACCGTTTTGATGACTTGCTGAAAGCACTTGATATACGTCTGGCACACTTTGACCGGCACGGTTGCCGAGCCGCGGATCATGGCATTGAAGTGGTTCGGTTTGCGCATATTCCTTCGGAGTCCGACTTGGATGCGTTGCTGGCTCGTCGTCTGAATGGCGATGTCCCCACCGAGTTAGAGAGTGCTCAGTTTTCTACCGCGGTTCAGGTCTGGCTTGGTAAACGCTATGCCGAGTTAGGTTGGGTAATGCAGATGCACATTGGGGCTCAGCGAAACAACAATACCCGAATGTTTCAATTGCTGGGAGCAGATGCAGGGTTTGACTCCATTGGGGATCGCCCGTACGCATTTGAATTAGCTCGCCTGTTGGATGAAATGGATAAATCTGACCAGCTTCCCCGAACCATTCTTTATTGTTTGAACCCGAGGGACAATGAAATGGTGGCGACCATGATTGGCAACTTTCAAGGGGGAGGCATCGCGGGAAAAGTGCAGTTTGGATCGGGCTGGTGGTTCAACGACCAGAAAGACGGTATGCAGCGCCAACTTGAACAGCTATCTCAACTCGGGTTGCTCAGTCAGTTTGTGGGTATGCTGACCGATTCACGCAGCTTTCTGTCTTACACTCGTCATGAATATTTCCGACGCATTCTGTGCGACATGATAGGGCGATGGGCAGAAAACGGTGAAGTACCAAACGATACTTCACTGCTAGGTGCTATGGTCGAGGATATCTGTTTTGGCAACGCAAAACGCTTTTTTGAGTATCGTGAATAGGGTCTACAAACCCTAAACACTCCGACGTTTTGCATTCCAAAGCAGGGGCTATCTTAGCGTTTTGGTAAATTAGCGATCGCGTCTGTCATCTCAAGGAGTTTGTCCAGAATGCGTTCGCCGTCGACACCGATACCGTTGTGCTCGTATTCGTTGGTGATCCACGCTTTGCTGTTTGGAATGCCGGTCAGAGTTTCTCGGCTGTAGTCCATTTCAACGTACATGTCGTCAGCGTACACAGCGCATGCTACTGGTACTGTATTGCTTGCCAGTTTTTCTACGTCATACAGGCTGCCCCAGTCCGTTTTCTCTGCCAACAAATCTGCCGCTTGTTTAAGCGGCTGCAAACCCTTGAACTGGTCGAACATCCACGGATAAACCATTTCTCCGGTAAACAGGAAAGGTTGACCAGGTTGGTAATGAAACTCCGGGTATTCATCACGAACTCGATGTGCCGACCAAGAAGAAGCCTCAGCCTGGTTATATATCGATTCATGCAACAGGGCGTAAATCGGATTGGTGTGAAAGACTTGCTCCTGAAGCATGGCATTCAAGAAACCAAAGCTTAGGGTTTCCTTGCCATCCAAGGTGACAAAAGCATTTTCCAGTAAGTAGTACATAGGTACGTTAGCACCACTTCGCCCTAGATTCGCACCGATTAACTGGAATTGTTCCACCGTAAACGGCTGACCATTCGGCAGGATGACTTCATTACCCAAAATAAAATCGGCAATCTTCTGGCATTGCGTTTGTGCAGAAGGGAACTGAGCAAAAAACGCATTGTTCTTATCGGTTACTCGCTTGTAGGTTGCGCGGTACACGTCGTCTGCATGGCGAACCAAAGACGGAACGCCACCTGTAATAAGCGAGCGTTCCAGTTTTTCAGGGAACATCGATAAGTAAGTTAAAGAGCAGAACCCGCCAAAGCTTTGCCCGAGGATACTCCATTTCCCGACACCAAGCTTTTCCCTGATGGCTTCAGCATCACGAACGATGTTGTCTGCACGAAAGTGGCTTAAGTATTCGGCTTGCTTCTGTGGGTTTTTTCCTTGCAGCGTTTGGAAAGTGATGACACTGCTGTTGCCTGTGCCACGCTGATCAAGCAGTAAAATACGGAACTGTTTCAGGGCACGTTTCACCCAGCCAGAAGCACCATCGACACGAGGAGAGGGGAACCCTGGACCGCCTTGAAAGTAAACCAGCCATGGTAAAGACGCTTCATCGGCATTGATGTCGACCAGCTCTCTGGCAAAAACGGAAATGGTGTCGCCATTCGGGTTTTGATAGTTCAATGGCAATTCAAAGGTGTGAGGACGAAATCGCACTTGTCCTTCAATAAATTCTGATCGCACTTTCTTCTCCTTCCATATGAAAGCGACTCTCCACCCCAAGATGAGTAACATCTTGAGGCTATTGGTGCGTAAAGTATCAGAATTTGGCGTTAGAACCCATTAATTCCTAATGCGATAAACAATCCAAGATTGGCAATAAAACCAATGATATAGAAATAGCTGCGTGGGCTAGGGTTACGTTCTGTTGCAATTACGTAGTACAGCGCCATGTGAATCAAACGTGCAATGGCATAAATCCAGACAAAGACGGCCAATGTGGTAGGAGACATGCCTGCAAAAATGCCAAGTATGGCTGGGACAACAAACACCACTACATTGTCGAGTGAATTTTGATGCGTACGGTGACTGCGGAATACGAAGGATTCGTGACTGAGTTTGTTGTCGACGATACCCGGAACATAGTGGCTCTGTTTGCGGTGAGCAACAGAGGCAATGATCGCCTGAACCAGAACGGTGAACAAGATCAACCATAATCCCCAAAGGGATAGCGCGTATTGAGAGAATAATTCAGCAAACATACAAACCTCTGTGGTATTGAATTTAAGTTGTGCGCAATATTAATTGCGCACAACTTAAATGTAAATAGATTGCGCGCAATTTAATTGGTTTTTTGTGTTGCTACTTGAGCTGACCCTAGCTACGAGTTTCGCAGCGCATTGGTTCAGTGTATTAAGGACAAAAAAAAGCCGCTACAGGAGCGGCCAGAGAGAAGTAGAGAGTGGTGTTACTTGCAAAGTTTCTTTGTCATGACTTGCATGTAGATTTCTTTGTCTTCGTTGTTGTTTGCTACTTCAATCGCGTCGTTAATTTGGTCATTGGTGAAACCTTGAGCCTGACCAACGCGGAACACGGTTGATGGTCTGTTTTCGTAAACGTGTAGGTACATTTCATCCAGTGCAGTTTCGCATTTGTTTTCTTCTGCGAATGGAATGCCTGCGATGCTGTCCATCGTAGGAATAATGGAATCATTTGGATCGGTTGAAACACAGCCAGTTGCGGTCATTGCAAGAAGCACTGCGGAAAAGAACTTTTTCATTACTCGATATCCTCAAAATAATATTTGTTGTCTTTTTCTGTGCCGCGTTCCTTTAGCACCAGAATGTTTTTGGAAAACGAAAACACCAGTTTGCGAGCAGGGTATTCGTAGACATGTGACACCAAGTCTTCCTTATGATGAATGATGGTTTGCGCCATACCTAACAGTGCTTGCAGCTCCTGAGGGCTAGACTGACCAGTCACTAGTTCCTGAAGAAGAGTTTCAGAACGTTGAAGATCTGTACGTGTCTCGTTTGAAGCGTTGGATAGCATTGCGGTTATGGTTACCTTGTCTGTTCATTCCAGCATCCTGATTGGATGGCTTGGGTCATTTGCGGGGTGAATGCTAGCACGCAGAAAATGTGAGCTGTGTAAGGGTTTGTAAGCAGAAAATGGTAAAAGCACTTAACGCGATCTTAAGGTTATGTTTGCAAAACTGATTTGATACTCAATTGTGCTGCCAGCTCCTGACAAAAATTGGCAACTTTTTAGCGTAGCCTAGGCGTAACTTGAGAATGTAAGCCAAGAGGAATTGATTCATGGATGAACAAATACAAGGTGTGTTTGACCAGTTTCCAAAATCTGTAAAAGAACATTTGCTTCAGGCTCGAACTCTGATTTTTAGCGTGGCAGAGGAACATCAGCTTGGCAGTGTGGAAGAAACATTAAAGTGGGGGCAGCCTAGCTACATGGTCAAAACTGGCAGTACTGTTCGCCTTGGTTTTGATGCAAATGACCCACAAACCTATTGCGTCTATTTTCATTGCCAGACAACACTAGTGGAAACATTCAGAGAGCTGTACGGAGATGAAATGGAGTATCAGGGAAATCGTGCGATTGTCTTTCGTATTGATAAACCACTCGCAGAACCTCAGCTCAGACATTGCCTCTATCTCGCTCTAAATTACCATAAACTCAAACACCTACCACTACTGGGAGCTTAAACCAACCCTATGAATACTGTACTCATTTCTGCCGCCTTCATGAGCTTTACGGCTGCTTTTCTGCATGGTTGCATTGTGTTGGGTGGTCCTGACTGGTATCGGTTTTTTGGTGCCGGTGAAGCCATGGCGCAAATGGCGGAAGAGGGGCGTTGGTATCCGCTTCTGGTTACCGCAGCGATAGGGACAGTGCTGGCAACTTGGGGAGTATTCGCGCTTTCTGGCGCGGGTCTGGTGTTCCCACTTCCATGGACAAAATGGGTGCTTTTGGGTATCACCTTAGTGTATTTGGCTCGTGGAGTACTGGGTATTGTCGCGGTGAACTTCATCGACCATCCGTACCTTATTGAGCTTCGAGCACAACAAACGTTCATGTGGGTGAGTTCGGTGATTTGCACCGTTATAGGCATCACCCATGCCGTCGGGCTTTATCAGGTATGGTCAAAACTAAATTAGTGGGCAGCTTGAAGAAGGAGTTGTCCCATTTTTGAGAATGTGTGTCTTTTTTAGGTATTTCTTATAGATGCACTCGCCAGTGAAATCAGGCAGGGATAAATTGGAATCGTTATATCGATGTGACACGGAGAGTCATATGAAGTCATTTTCGGGTGAATTTACCATAACCGCATGGGATGAGAGCACCTATGTAGAACGAGAAGGCGGGTTTAAACAATCGTTGGCGACCGTCACGCAAAATTATCGCGGTGGCATTGAAGGGGCAGGTGAAATCCAGTATCTGATGTGCCATCAAGCGGCTGACCATGCCGTTTTTGTTGGCTACGAGATCATTACGGCGACCATCGATGGCAAAGCTGGCTGCCTGGTAGTTCAGCACAATGGTAAATTCGAGAAAGGCGTGGCGAGCAGCCAGATGGTGGTGGTTCGCGATTCCGGTACTGGTGAGCTGCAAGGAGTTGAAGGCAGCGGGCATTTTCATGCTGAAGAGTCTGGAAGAGCGCTGTATCAGTTCACGTTAAAGTTTACCTGAGCAACAGAATATATCTTCTTTTTCCTGCTGAGTTGATAGTCGATTTAAGCTTCGTTTTTACAAAGCTTCGCTGCTTATCGCATGTTTTTCACTTCTTTTTCTTGTGTTTATTGTCAAAATCGTTTGAGGTTGCTTATTGGATGATCAATGAATCGATCCTATACTGGATCAGGATGATCGACCATAAGAAGAACGACACATATAGTGATCAAGCATGAGTAAAGATGATATCCAAAAGGCATCAGAAAACCTGCGAAAAGCGGTTCCTCTGATGATCAAAAACCAGGTACCAACGACACCAACCAACTACGCCCTTTGGTATACGTACGTTGACAACAGCTTGCCGGAACTCAATAAAGAAATGGACAAAGTGGTTTCTGACTGTGGGTTGTGCCCGCCAGCGACTGGAGAAGCGCTGTACAGAAACTATGTGGCCAGCAAACAGGAAACTGACGTTCAGCAACTCCGTACTAGCTTAGAAAAGCTGATAACGGAAGTGTCCCACTCTATGAACGACACTCTGGCGAATACCAGCACATTTCAACAGCAGATGGACAAAAGCTTCGACAGCCTTTCGCGTGTTGAAGATGAAGGTTTGTCTTTTGAAGAAGTGATGGGATTGGTGAGAAACCTGATTACCGAATCCAAAGATATTCGTACTACCACCCAGTTCCTGAATAGCCAGCTGAATGTGGCCAGCCAGGAAATCGAAGAGTTGAAATCTCAACTGGCGGAATTCCAGAAAGATGCCTTGTACGATGGCTTAACCAACCTTTTGAATCGTCGAGCATTTGATAAAGATTTAGCGACGTTTTGTCGCAATGAAAGCGCATTTAGCTTGATTATTCTGGACATAGACCACTTTAAATCGTTTAACGACCAGTACGGGCATATTTTCGGGGATGCCGTCATCCGTTCTATTGCCAAGCGACTAAGTGGTGCCTGCCGCGAGGGAATTACAGCTTATCGCTATGGTGGTGAAGAATTTGCAATGATAGTGCCAGACAAGCAATTGCGCTTAGCGATCCGTTTTGCTGAATCTGTACGCACTGGTTTTGAAAAAATCAGCGTAAAAGACAAGCGCAGCGGCAAGCAAGTCGACAGTATTACGTCTTCGTTTGGCGTGGCAGAATATCAGCCAGGTGAGTCACCTGATGGTTTAATTGAACGTGCTGACACCCAGCTTTACGAAGCCAAGCGGCTGGGTCGAAACCGAGTTATGCCCATTCCAAAATAGTAAAATTAAATGTACTCACGTAAACACCCGCATACATGCGGGTGTTTTTGTTTTGGTTCAGTCTATTCATTCTAAAGCTTAAACATATCAAAAGTATGTCACTCAGATATTGAAAAGAAGAAAGTGATAAAAAATCTCGCTTGAGTGAAATTAATCGTTGAAGTTCGTATTTTTAACAGATAAGTTAAAGCTTAACCACTGCACCGTTCAGCAGTGCAAATAAGAAAAACAGGAAGATGTAGTATGTACCAAACCGACGACGTTCGAATTAATAAAGTCAAAGAACTGCTGCCCCCCGTAGCGGTGTTAGAGAAGTATCCGACCACAGAAGTTGCATCTTCAACCACTTTTGAAGCGCGCCAGGCGATTCACAACATTTTAGAAGATAAAGATGACAGACTTTTGGTGATCATTGGTCCTTGTTCTATCCACGATACAGAAGCAGCAATTGAGTATGGTCAGCGCCTGAAAGGGTTGCGTGAAGAGCTGAAAGACCGCCTTGAAATTGTGATGCGTGTTTACTTCGAAAAACCGCGTACAACCGTTGGCTGGAAAGGTCTGATTAACGACCCATACCTGAACGACACCTTTAAACTGAACGATGGTCTTCGCATGGGGCGCAAGCTTCTGCTTGATCTGACAGATATGGGCATGCCAACTGCGAGCGAATTTCTGGATATGATTACGCCACAGTACGTTGCCGACTTAATCAGTTGGGGTGCTATTGGAGCGCGTACCACAGAATCACAGGTTCACCGTGAGCTTTCTTCAGGGTTGTCGTGTCCGGTCGGATTCAAAAATGGTACGGATGGCAACATCAAGATTGCTTCTGATGCGATTCGCAGTGCAAGCTCCTCGCACCATTTTCTATCCGTAACCAAGTACGGTCACTCGGCAATTGTAGAAACAGCGGGCAACCCAGATTGCCACATCATTTTGCGTGGTGGTAAAGAGCCAAACTACAGCGCTGAGCATGTCGCTCGAATTAAAGAAGAGCTTTCTGCTTCTGGTCTTCCACAAAAAGTGATGATCGATTTCAGTCACGCGAACAGCTCTAAGCAATACCAGCGCCAAATGAACGTTGCTGATGATGTGTGTGAACAGATCTCTGGTGGTGAGCAGGCTATCTTTGGTGTGATGATTGAATCGCACTTGGTTGAAGGTCGTCAGGATCTGGTGGATGGTAAAGCCGCCACTTACGGTCAGTCGATTACCGATGCCTGTATCGGCTGGGAAGATACAGAGAAAGTCCTTCGCCAGCTTGCAGATGCAGTAGAAGCCCGCCGTAAGTAAAAACTCAAAGGAGACCAGCGTTAAGCTGGTCTTCTTATATGCTTACCTACAACTTTTTGAATCAACACCTTATATTCCTCAAACGACGTTACCCGCTTTGGTGTAACGTGATAAGTGTTCCCCACAATAACGGTTGGAACTGCTTTTACCTCTAATCGTTCAGCATCCAAAAGATAGCCCGCCAGTTTGTTTTCCGTTTCCCTAGCCTCAAAATGTGTTTTAAACAGACTTGGTTTTATGTTCAATGATTTGGCGAAAAACTTTGTCATGGTTTTTACACATTTCGGTGCCTGTCGATTTTTGAGCGCTTCAAACATTTCTCGTGTGTATTGAAATTCGACACCGTTCTGCTGCGCAACTGCGAAGCTTTTGGCGTAAAGCAGATCCAACTCATCGTGAAGGTTAAAAAGAGGGATTTTGGTTAAACACACCTGGTCAGGTAGGTGTTGTGAAACCTGATAATAGACGGAGTCAAAGGCTGCGCAGTGACCGCAGCGAAAACTGAAATACACTTTAACGGTATCATCGACCATGATTTGCTGTGGAACTACATCATAATCTAACCCCTCTTTAAGCTCATACGCAGCAACAGTGTTTGCTCCGCACAGGATGAGCAACGTAAGTAAAAGCGATTTCATTCTATTGTTCATACTCGATATCCACATCATAAAACAGATGAAGCGAGTATATTTTTTATTTTGGTTTTATGTCAAATCTTATGTGTTTGATGTTATTTAGTATGCTTCCGTGATGCCTCGCTTTCAGCCTTGTGAAAACGTACTGAGGTTGCCTGGGCACGAGCGAGTGACTTTTCTCGCCGATTTTTCTTAATGAGTTATGTCACATTATCTGGAAAGATCTTGTATCAAAGTTAAAACCAGCGCACACAAAACAAGAATTCCCATTTATTGAAATAGTGATTAATAATAAAATGAAATAACGGTTTAAAAACGTTTTTATTATTTTTCTAAAAGGAAATGTATTTCAATGAAACGGATTTCAATTATCGGTGAATGTATGATTGAGCTAAATGGAGAACCCTTTGGCTCAATGTGGCAAACTTATGGCGGAGATACGCTAAACGCTGCCGTTTACCTGTGCCGAGAGCTTGAAAATTATCCAAATTCCGCTGATGTTCAGTATGTCACTGCTCTGGGGACCGACGCGTTGAGTCGGGGTATTGAATCTCGCTGGCAGGATGAGGGAATCAACACTCAGTCTGTTCTAAAAGATGAAAAGCGTGTACCCGGTGCCTACCTTATACAGCTGGATCAGCAGGGCGAACGTACTTTCCTATACTGGCGAAGCGAATCCGCTGCCAGATACTTGCTGCAACACCCTGATTTTCCAACGCTAAGAGCATCGACCTCTGGCTCAGACGTTGCCTTTTTAAGTGGCATTAGCCTGGCAATTTTGCCTGATGAAGACAAAGCGACGTTGTACGAGTGGCTGGGTGAATTGCGCCAGTCAGGAACTGAAATCGCGTTTGACAGCAACTTCCGCCCCGCGCTTTGGGAAGACATAGACAGCGTAAAAGAGGCGTATTTAAACGTCTATAAAAACACCGACATCACACTGGTTACTTTTGATGATGAACAGGCATTGTGGGGAGACGTTTCACCACAGGACACCTTCTCTCGCTTAAATGAGCTGGGTGTGCGAATAGTCGTGATCAGGCTGGGTGAAGAAGGCTGTCTGGTGCAGGATTTTTCTGCCAGCAACGGTTTTATTCCTGTACCTACCGAACCAGTTAAACATGTTGTAGATACGACGTCCGCCGGAGATTCCTTTAATGGGGCATTCTTCGCGGCCTACTTAAACAATCAGACATTGGATGAGTGCTGCAAACGGGGCAATCAGCTCGCAGGCAAGGTCATCCAACACAAAGGGGCGATAGTGCCTAGAACAACTGATCTTACAAACATTTAAGGAGATACTGTGAGTAATATAAGCGAGCAGCTAAAAGCACTGAAAGTTGTGCCCGTGATTGCACTCGATAAAGCAGAAGACATCATCGAGCTTGGAAAAGTGCTTGTAGAAAATGGCTTGCCAGTAGCCGAAATTACTTTTCGCTCAGATGCGGCAGTGGAAGCAATTCGACTATTAAGAGAATCTCAGCCAGACATGCTGATTGGTGCCGGAACTGTGCTTAATGCGGAACAAGTGAAAGCGGCAAAAGAAGCGGGTGCTACCTTTATTGTGTCGCCGGGTCTGAACCCTAATACCGTAAAAGCGTGTCAGGCAGAAGGTATTGATATTGTTCCTGGTGTGAATAACCCAAGTGCTATTGAAGCCGCGCTGGAGCTGGGTCTGAAGACGTTGAAGTTTTTCCCTGCAGAAGCATCAGGTGGCATCAACATGGTGAAGTCTTTGTTAGCGCCGTACACGGATATCGAATTGATGCCAACAGGCGGTGTTAGCCCGAAAAACGTGAACGACTATCTAGCGATTCCAAGAGTCATCGCTTGTGGTGGTACATGGATGGTAGATAAAAAGCTGATAGAAGAAGGCAAATGGGACGAGCTGGCGAAGCTGACCCGTGAAGCAGTTGAGCTAGTCAATAAATAAGCCGAAAAATAATCTAAAATAAAGGGAAGATTTGTCTTCCCTTTATTTTTATAAAGTATTAATCATTATTTAAAATAAACTCCGCGCATCGATAACCGATCATCATTGCTGGCGCATTTGTATTTCCCGCGTTTATATTTGGCATGGCAGATAAATCGCATACTCTTAATTTTTCAACGCCTCGAACACATAATTTCGCATCCAGTACGGCAAGTGGATCGTCATCTGCTCCCATTTTGCATGTGCCGCTCGGATGATAATTGGTTTTTACGGTCTTCTGGCAGTGCAGCGCGATGGCTTCATCAGTCAAATCATTTGGATCGGGAACGGCAACCTGTTTGATTCTCTGTGAAAGAGGACCCTCCTGGAATGCGCGCACAAAAAAACGTTGTGCGGCGATCATCTCATCCATGTCTTCCTTTTCACTCAGAAGGTTAGGGGATACCAGCGGCATATCCTCCGGATTGGACGAGGCTAATTTCACCCAGCCACGAGATTTGGGTTTGATCACCACGGTGGTGACGGTTAAACCGTAAGTATCAATATCGACGGTATCAAGAATATCGCGATCCAGATAAACCGCCGGAACACAAAATGCCTGAATGGTAGGGGTTTCCGTACGATCATTTGGATTTACAAAAGCCCCGGCTTCCACGCCGGCAGACAAAATTGGACCGGAACCAAACAGTTTGAACTGGATGCCGTTACGCATCATACGCCAGCCTTTTCCCTGTCTTGCGTACCCATACGGTCCATTGGCGATGCCGACTACGGGCACTTCCGGATGGTCGATCAAGTTTTTGCCTACGCCGGGTAGGTCTGCGTTGCACTCAATCCCTTGGGTTTCCAGCTCTTCCTTTTCTCCGACTCCGGATAGCATCAGCAATTTAGGCGTAATCAAAGAACCTGCCGACAAGATAATTTCTTCGTTTGCGTAGGTCTCTATACTTTGACCTGCGGCATTTTTGAAGAGCACCGATTTGGCGATGCCTTCTTCAATCACTACTTTTTCGACTTTGGCATTCAAAACCACTGTCAGGTTTGCGAGCTTTTGTAGTGGTTCAATATAGGCGTAAGCCGAACTGCTACGGCGTCCATCCCGGTTCATGAACTGATAGAACCCCGCACCACGCTGAGATTCACCGTTGAAATCGTGATTATAGGGTTCCCCAATTTCCTGCATACTTTGCACAAACCAGCGTGACATAGGCGTGATATAGCCTGGGTCTGACACCAAAAGCGGACCTTTTGCCCCGTGGTAGTCATCGTTAAGGCGGTTATTGCCTTCCATGGTTTTAAAAATTGGCAGTATGTCTTCCCAGCTCCAACTGGCTTTCTTCTGATTGTTTTTCAGAATCTCATGCCACTCGTCATAGTCGGCAGGTCGCCCGCGCATATACACCTGAGCATTCACCGATGATCCACCTCCCAGCACATTGCCCTGTGGGATGTCGTGTACCCGACCGCCCAAATGATCTTGGGGTGTCGTGTGGTGATAAGACATAAACTTACTGCCGTTGATCATCTTGAATATGCCCGGTGGCATATCGAGCAACGGGTGATGATGGGAGTGCCCTGCTTCAAGCAACAACACTTTAGCGTTGCTTTCTTTTGCCAGTCTGGCGGCAACCACACAACCTGCTGCGCCGCCACCCACTATGATGTAATCGTATGTTGAATCCATTCGCCGTACTCCAATACACCAGCTGCGTTATTGCCAGTTCACGTAAGACGTCTGCTTACGATAGTAGTTGTCCAGACCAAAGACGCCATCTTCGCCTCCCAGACCAGACAGCCCCCAGCCAGTATGAAAACCCTGAACCAGTTCGCCGCAGGTTCGGTTGATGTAAAGTTCTCCAAACTGGAATTCATTATGGGCGTTCATGATGCGTTTGAAATTCTGGGTATAGAGATAGGCAGAAAGCCCATAATCTGAAGCGTTAGCTTTCTCTATGGCTTCCTCATAACTGTCGACCTTGATGATTGGAAGCACGGGTCCAAAGATCTCCTCTTTAACCAGTACCGAATCGTTTTTTAAACCTGCGACCACCGTTGGTTCGATCCAATGTCCTTTTTCAAACTGAGTCGTTTCCGGTCTATTCCCACCAATTAACACTTCTGCCCCCTCTTGCTTGGCTCTCCCGAGCTGATCAGCCACCTTCTCCAATTCTGGTTTGCTGACTTTAGGACCCATATCAGGGTTATTAACGGGGTTATCCAGTGTTAATCGGCGAGTTGCGGTGAGCATCTTTTCGACCACCTGATCATACACAGCAGCGTGGACGTACATTCGCTCATTACAGGTACAGATTTGACCACAATTGGTGAATCGTGCGGTCTTGGCACTTTCGACGGCGGCATCAATATCTGCATCGTCCATGACGATAAATGGGGCTTTTCCACCGAGTTCCAGCCGCAGGACTTTGATGTCGTCTGCTCCCGCGCGATAAATTTCCCTCCCCGCACGCACACTGCCCGTCATGGTGACAAGCTGCGTATTCTTATTGGTGACTAGTGCCTCGCCCAGATCTCTGCCTCCTCCCAATACCAGATTGGCTACTCCGGCTGGGAAACCAGCTTGGTCGATAAGCTTAAACAGTTCGACTGTTGCCAACGGTGTGACCTCGTGAGGTTTTAAGACGACGGTATTCCCGGCAACCAGTGCAGGACCAAGCTTGCGTGCAGCCAAGGCCAAAGGGTAATTCCACGCCGTTAAGGCAACCACTACACCAAACGGTGCCCGGCGAATCCAGACTTCTTCATTTTCCATATCGGACGGGAAAATATGTCCTTCGGTTCTGCGGGCACTTGAAGCCGCATAGCTGAGAAAATTAGCAGAAGCGGCGACTTCGCCCATGGCCTGGTTGAGTGGCTTACCTTGTTCTAACGTGATTACCATGGCGAGGTGATGCTGGTTTTCCATTACCAGCTTTGCCAAGTTGTCGATCAATTCTGCTCGCTTGACCGGAGGCAAGCGGCTCCAGGCTGACTGCGCTGTTTTGGCGCTCTGAATGGCATAGGCTGCGGTGTCAGTATCGCCGGATGGAATAGACGCGATAATCAGCTCGTTGGCTGGGTTTTCTACATCCATCCATTGGGTTGTATGCTGAGTGGTCCATTCGCCATTCACGTACATCTTTGGCGTTGCAATGGCATTTAAAGTATCACTGACCGACTTCATAACCTCTCCTTGGTATGACCATAAACTTAATTTTATGGTGTTGATTCTCGGTTTTTGCTATAAAAATGACCTTTAATCTGTTTGATCCTACCAAGAAAAGACCAAAAAACAACCAAAATAATTGGTTTGGTGTCACAGTTTTATTGGTAAGATTTGGATGCAATCTTAGGGTTCTAAATAGAAGAGATGGAATTAATTTTTATTTAAAACATGAGGTTACTTGTTTGTGAGAAATGAAAATTTTCAATGCTGGCTCAAAATACTCTGCAATAGCCCGGCAAATTTAGGGTATAAAATTGACTCAAAATCGGCTCTGGGTGTAGGCTTAGGGGAGTTTGGAATAACCAAAATGACCTCGGGGTTTAGATAGTGTCGGTTTCGAAAAGATTAGAAGAGAAAGTCTTAAGCAACGCATTCAATGAAGGTGACCGTTTACCACCTGAAAGACAATTGATGGAAGAGTTTGGCGTTTCTCGCACTGCTATCCGAGAGGCGATTGCCGAACTTGCTGGTAAAGGTTTACTAGAAACCAAACCACGACACCGCCCAATCATCCGACGACAGAACTATGGAAACTCTATCGAGTCATTCCGAAACACTCTGGATAACCTGCTTACCGACGATGATGGCTTAAAAAGCCTGTATGAGAGCCGCGTATTCTTTGAATCTGCCCTAGTTCGGCATGCTGCCCTTAATGCCAAAAAAGCAGACATCGACAACTTACGTCAAGCGCTGAATGCCAACAAAAATGCCATTGGTCATACTGAACAGTTCCATGCAACAGATATAGATTTTCACCGAGTGTTATATGGCATCCCGGGCAACCCAATTTATCCGATGATTCATAATACGTTCGTATCTTGGCTCACCGGAAACTGGCGTCGTCAGGAGCGTGGAGCCGACATTAACCGCGTCATGTACGCAGGGCATGAAGCCATATTTGAAGCCATTGTGGACAGAGATCCGGAAGGGGCAGAAAAAGCACTAGAGCGCCACCTTCAAATCGCCTGGGACTATGTTCGCAGTGTGATGCTTCAAGAGTCTGCTTAGAAAAAACAATAATATTGAAATTAAAATGATATCGCTGCGTTTTGCGTAGCGGTATTTTCTTATGGATAGGGTATTAGATGAAAAAACTATTATTGGCGCTTCCGATGAGTTTGTTGGTTGGTTGCAGTTCTACTCCTCAGTATAAAGATGGAGATACTTTGGTCACTGTTGATCAAAACTATTTTATTGGGCACTGGGAATGTGTACCGCACTTGTTTTCAATAGACGATCCTGATGACCGAATTTCTGATGTAAAAATTCATCGTGAATACGATTCTGGCAGTAATTACACAATGGAATTGAGCTTTAAAGTTGAATCTCCGGGTCATGATGCTCCTATAGAAGCCACCATAAAACAGACGGGACATTGGAAATACAATGTAGAAAAAGGTCGGTTAACTGAATACCCAAGCCAAGTTGATGTCTTTGCTAATCGCGAAAAATATGAAAAAGAGATAGAAAAGCAAAGACTTTTTTTTGGCTCCAGAGCGCGAATCACTATAGAGCCAGACAGTAAATCCTCAATGGTTATGAATCTGTATGGTAATAAAAAGATGCTTTGCATAAAGCCTGAAGAAGAGCAGAACATTTAGACATGACTCTGCTCCTGAGTCTTTTTTCCGAAAGACTTACACCTGCAAATAAGGCTTGAGTTTTTCCCAGTCAAAGATCACCCCAGTTCCCGCGGTGTTGGGCGCAACGGCGAGGTGGTCTTCGACAACCAGTGGTCTTGTCGTGTATTGATCAATCGGGAAACTGTGCACTTCCAGCCAGCCAAACTGGCTTTGAGACGATACCAAGCTTACATGTAACTCCTGCATGCCGTGCGAGCACACCACAACATCATGTTCCTTCGCCAGTTTCGCCGCTCTCAGCCAGCCGGTGATCCCGCCACAGTTAGACGCATCAGGCTGAACATAGGAGAGTTTTGACTGCGCCATAGCATGTTCAAATTCATGAATAATGTGGAGGTTTTCACCCATAGCAACGGGTACACCTGTTTGCTCGAAGATAGCCGCATACCCGCTGTAATAATCTGGGATAATCGGCTCTTCAAACCAGGTAATGTTGTAGGGTTTGATTTGTTTCGCAAAGGCAATGGCGTTGTCTAGCGACAGGCTGTAATTGGCGTCGACCATAAATCGGACATCAGGTCCAATTAACTCCCGAACCGCTTTGACTCGTGCAACGTCCTCAGACAAATCCGGTTTCCCTACCTTGATTTTTACGGCGTTAAACCCTTTTTCGAGATAACCACGAATGTTGTCCAGAAGCTTTTCCTGGCTGAACAGCAAATCGATGCCACCACAATAAGCCTGACAACGATCGCTGCTTCCCCCTGCCAGTTTCCAGAGGGGCTGATTTTCTCGTTTTCCTTTTAAATCCCACAGGGCGATGTCGGCAGCAGAAATCGCAAAAGATGCAATTCCGCCTCGACCCACGTAATGAAGGTGCCACTGCATTTCGTCATAAAGCGAGTCGATCTCACGAGCATCACGCCCTACCAGAAAGGGCGTTAAGTCTTTATCCAACATAGAAAGAACAGCATGTCCGCCTACACCGCCTGTATAGGTGTAACCCGTGCCTTCACTTCCGTCCTCTAAGGTGATGGTAGAGGTGATCAACTGAAAATGTGTATGAACTCCATGCATCGCGTCAGCCAGTGGTTCCGACAGCGGAACGTTGAACAGCTGGTTATGGACAGATGCGATTTTCATTTTTGCTCCTCGGTGTTTTTCCCTGACAAAACCCAGATTCCTTTCTGCAGGGAGGCTTCTTAGTTACTTTTTACTTTTGGTAAAACCAAAGTTGCTAAAATTAAGCAAATTGACAGACCAAACTGTTTGTTTAGTCGCATGATAGGCATGTTAAAGCTATTTTTGCTCCGAAAAATTACAATTTGGTTCAATAATCGTGATTGAGATCTGTTTTTGGTTGGTTTTGGATCGTTGTAAATGCATTTTTGTGATTTTCATCTCTTTTTATGGTTAGTCCAAACGTGTACTTTGTAACCAGTTGACACAAATTGATAACAACGGAGATACCAGAACATGACGTTCGACTGTGATCACCAAACCACGTATTCCCGAGATGAGCTGCGTACGCGTATTGTTCATATCGGATGTGGTGCTTTCCATCGTGGGCATCAGGCGGTTTACAACGACATTTGTAATGACCTTGAACCCGAAGATCTTTGGGGGATTGCAGAAATCAGCCTGAGAGGCAGTACTAGCATTGCACAGGACTTGCGTGATCAAGAGATGGCGTTTTGTGTGCTGGAGACCAGTGCTCATGGTAGTGAGACCCGATTAATCAGAACCGTCACTGGAGCGACAGACATTGCTCACGAAGGATATGGCAGAGTTGAAGAGTGGTTCGCCCAACCTGAACTTAGCATTATTTCTCTTACCGTTACCGAAAAAGGCTACTGCGTTCACCCTTCAACAGGCGAGCTGAATCTGGATCATCCAGACATAACTCACGACTTGTTGAATCCACAGCAACCCAAGTCGGCAATCGGGCTGATTGCTAAAGCCATCTGCACACGCTACGACCTTGCTCTTACCGGAATTAGCGTGCTTTCTTGTGACAACATGCCTGAGAATGGTGACGTGCTGAAAGCCGCGGTGATGGGACTCTTACTGAAAGTGAATCCGGAAGTGGCCAACTGGGCAAAAAGCAATGTTAGCTTCCCATCTACCATGGTGGATCGCATTGTCCCAGCAATGACAGAGCATTCTCATCAGCAATTAAAAGCGTTAGTCGGTGCTGATGACAAATGCGGTGTGGTGGGTGAGTCATTCAAACAGTGGGTGATTGAAGACAACTTTGTTGCCGGGCGACCAAACTGGCAACTGGCTGGCGCAAGTCTGGTTTCCGATGTAGTGCCTTATGAAGAGATGAAGCTTCGTCTGCTCAATGGCAGTCACACTTTCCTGGCTATTGTTGGCTCATTGATGGGGCTCCAGTCGGTCAGTCAGGCTGTGGTTCATCCCGAATTAAAACCTGCATTACTTACCTTAATGCATACCCAGAAGCGTTCGCTCAATCCCAAACTCAATATCGATATTGATTCTTATGTCAGTGCGCTGATTACCCGCTTTGAAAATCCCAATATCGAGCATTTGCTTAAGCAAATTGCCACAGACAGCAGCCAGAAAATTCCGGTGCGACTGATCGCACCAATGAAGAAATTGCGCGAAATGAATCAAAGCATCGAACCGCAGCTGTTTCTGCTGGCGGCATGGGTGACGTTTGTTGAGCGCTATGCCAATGAAGGATTGGCGGATCCAAAGTCTGATGTCCTGTCTGAACTGGTGCCTTCTCTACAAGCAAACGAATCCATTTGCCAAAGAGTTTTGGTGACATCTGGTTTCTTTGAACTTGAAGACCCTATTTTTTCAGATTTGTTGCCATCAATTGAGTATTGGTATGACCAAATACAAGAACGCGGCGTGAGCACCGCACTGAACAGCTTAAGCAGCAAGTCTTTACACACCAAAGGAATGCAATGAAAACGTTAATCTGTAATGCCCCTCATGACATGGAATACATTGAGCGCGAAAAGCCAACGTACCAAGCCAATGAGGCACTCATCAAACTGAAAGCGGCGGGAATCTGCGGCACCGATATTCATGCTTACACGGGGAATCAACCCTTCTTTTCCTACCCAAGAGTGTTGGGACATGAATTGTGTGGAGAGGTAGTGGAATGTGGCGAAAGCTGCTCGGACATTCAGGTAGGTGACCGAGTCTCTGTGATTCCATGTGTGGCTTGTGGCGACTGCGTAGCGTGCGCTGAAGGCAAAACCAACTGCTGTGAAAACGTCTCTCTTTATGGGGTTCATCAGGACGGTGGGTTCTGTGAATATCTGGCGGTTCTGGAAAGCAATCTGGTTAAGGTGAATTCTAATCTCTCCGATTCAACGGTCGCGTTAACCGAATGCTTTGCCATTGGTGCTCATGCTGTCCGTCGTGGTCAGGTTGCCGATGGCGAGAATGTTCTGGTGATTGGTGCCGGTCCTATAGGCATTGGAGCGGCGGCGATCGCTAAAGCGCGTGGTGCCAATGTTGTGGTCGCAGATGTGAACCCGTCTCGACAGGCTCATGTGGAATCAACATTGAACGTCAAAGCCGTCAATCCACTTTCGGACTCATTTGAAGCAGATCTGAGAGCCCAATTTTCCGGTGAATTAGCCGATACGTTAATGGATGCGACGGGTAACAAAGCCTCCATGACCAACGCGGTGAACTTCATCCGACACGGCGGAAAGATGGTCTTCATTGGCTTATACATTGGTGATTTGCAGATTGATGATCCGACTTTCCACAAAAAAGAGACCACACTGATTAGTAGCCGTAATGCGACAAGAGAAGATTTCGAAACGGTACTGGCATTTTTTGAAAGCGGCGCGCTTTCGGAAGACATGATGGTCAACCAAGAATTCGATTTCCATACCTTTGGTGAAGATTACGCCTCGGTGGTTGCGAGCAACCAGACTCTGATTAAAGGCGTAGTGAAATATTAAGCCGTCTGTTTAATACAAGGACGAAAGATGACAACAATAAAAGTAAGCCCAGATACCCTACACCAACTGGCGCAACAAAGACTGGCTGAAGCGGGTCTGACAGAAAAAGAAGCCAGCCAGGTCGCCGATGTTTTAGTGCATGCCGATATTCGCGGCGTTCACTCTCATGGCGTGATGCGAGTTGAACACTATTGCAAACGCATTGCCGAGGGGGGCATGAATGTTCGCCCTCAATACAAAATTGAAGAGGTTTCCCCTTCTGTTGCGGTGCTGGATTCAGACGATGGTATGGGACATACCGCGCTGATTGAAGCCACTGAGCTGGCTATTTCGCTTGCTGGCGAAACAGGCATTGGTTTTGTACCGGTTAAAAATACCAGTCACTGCGGCGCGCTTTCCTACTTTGCTAAACAAGTCACTGACGCAGGCAAGATCTGCATCTGTATGACTCAAACCGATACCTGTGTTGCCCCTTATGGTGGTGCCAAGCCGTTTTTCGGCACGAACCCGATTGCTTTTGGTTTTCCGGTTGAAAATGGCGATCCGGTTATTGTCGATATGGCGACCAGTGCCACGGCTTACGGCAAATTGCTCCATGCTAAAGAAACGGGAAATGCCATCGGCTTAGGTCTGGCGATTGACGAAGATGGCAACGAAACCACTGATCCGCACAAAGCCAAAACACTGCTGCCCTTCGGTGGTCACAAAGGTTTCGGTATCGCACTGGCCATTGATGCGCTTACCGGTGTGTTAATGGGGGCTAACTACAGCAACCATATCGTGCGCATGTACGACGACTACGACAAGATGCGCAAGCTAGCGAGTCTGGTGATTGTGGTAGATCCTGCCAAGTTTGGTGGTCACTCTTTTGCGGGCATGATGGCAGCCATGGTGCAGGAGCTTCACGAAGCCCCGACCGCACCCGGAGTGGATAAAGTACTCGCTCCTAACGAACCCCAAGTCGCGTATCAGAAGCAGTGCGAACGAGAAGGCATACCTGTGCCCTCCGGCGTTTATGACTTCCTGAGTCAGTCTAAGTAAGCAGGGTGCATAACAATGGAATGGAGCCGTAAATTATTCCGTTTTAGTGTCGACTTACTGTCGGCTGCAACACTGGTTGCCATGGTGGGGCTGGTCTTTGCGAATGTCGTGCTGCGCTATGTCTTCGACTCTGGGCTTGCCTGGTCGGAAGAAGTATCCCGCATCGCATTTGTCTGGGTGGTGTTTCTGGGGATCGTGATTGCGTATCAGGAAAACGAGCATCTGGCAGTCGATATTGTGGTTTCTCGTCTGAAAGGAAAAACTGCCAAAGTGATGGGCGTGATTCGCACCATTATCTCCGTACTGGTATTGCTTGCCTGTGTCATTGGTGGCTACAAACTTATGCTGCTGACTCAGGGGCAGGGGCTGCCGTCAACGGGGTTACCTACAGGCATTATTTACCTGGCTGGCGTCTTGTCCTGCTTAGCCTGCTGCGTGATTCTGCTGTTCTTCCGTCGCCAAAATAAAGGGGAGGAAGAAGCATGATCTGGCTATTTCTTGTCTCTCTGTTTGGGTTGTTGTTCAGTGGTGTGCCTGTTGCGATTGCTCTTTTGGGTTCTGCCGCCGCGCTGCTGTTTGTGGTCGGGCTTTATGATCACCAAACCATGGCTGAATACTTCATCAATGGTGCCAACAACTTTGCCTTGATGGCGATCCCCTTCTTCATCCTAACCGGGGAAATCATGAAGCAGGGCGGGGTATCGCAGCGCATCGTGGATTTTGCGATTTCGCTGGTCGGACACATCAAAGGTGGTCTTGGCTATGTGGTGATCATCTCTGGTCTCATCTTTGCGGGTCTGTCGGGTTCTGCGGTTGCAGACACGGCGGCACTTGGCGCGATTCTGATTCCTATGATGATGTCGAAAGGGTATTCAGCGAAATCCGCGACCGGGATTGTGTGTGCAGTCGGGATTGTCGCGCTGGCGATTCCGCCTTCGATTCCGATGATCATTTTCGGGGTGATTGGTGGTGTGTCAATTACCAAGATGTTCATTGGCGGCGCGCCTGTCGGGATTTTAATGGCCATTGGTTTGTCTGCCATGTGGGCGTATCTCTACCGTGGCTCAGACAGCCTGGTGTTTGATCGCGAACCCTGGTCCGAACGTTGGAAAAAATTCAAAGATGCTTTCTGGGCATTGTTGCTACCCGTAATCATTATTGTGGGTTTACGTGGCGGTATCTTCACACCAACAGAGGCGGGGGTAATCGCCGCTATTTATGCCGCTTTGATTTCTCTTTTCTATCGAGAATTAAAGCTCAATAAGCTGTTGGATATCTTCCGTTCAACCGTGAAAACCACCGGCATTGTCATGTTCGTCGCTTCTGCGGCTATGGTGTCGGGTTACGCGATTACCGTCGCTCAGATTCCAGCGGAACTGATTCAACTGCTGAAGAGTATTTCAGATAACGGCACCGTCGTGCTTCTGACCATTATGTTGTTCTTGCTGGTGGTGGGTTGCGTGATGGATCTCGTGCCAGCCATCTTAATTTTTGCCCCTGTTTTGCTGCCAGTGGTGAAGTCCTTCGGGATTGATCCGGTGTATTTCGGGGTGCTTATGGTGATCAACCTGAGTATTGGTTTGATTACCCCACCGATTGGAACGGTGCTCTACGTGGGTTCAAGCATTTCCAAGATCAAAATGGGTGAACTTACCCGAGGGATATGGCCATTCCTTGCGGTTCACATTGCCATCTTGTTCCTGCTGGTGTTTGTCCCAGAAATAATAACTCTCCCTATCCAATGGATTGGTTGATAAGGAAATTATAATGAAACAACTGAAAACACTAATGATTTCACCTTTGTTGCTGGTAAGTGCTGTGTCGCATGCGGGGCTGTTTGGCTCCGACAAAACCATCAAGATTGGTCATTATTTTGCTGAATCTCATCCTCAGCATATAGCCCTCCAACAATTTGAAAAAGAAGTGGAAGAGAAAACCAATGGCGACATTGATGTGAAGATCTTCCCTAACGCTCAACTGGGTTCAGAAGAGCAGCTTATCAACGGTATGCGAAATGGCACCATCGAAGTGGCACTGTTTGGTTCACTGATGCAAAGCCTGGATCCGCGCCTTGGGTTTACCGAAACCCCTTTCCTTATCCGTAACTACGACCATGCCCGTAAAGTGCTGGATTCTGATGTGGGTACAGAAATCGCTGGTGTATTTGAAGAGTTTGGTGTGAAGCACCTGGCGTATTCGGTATCAGGTTTCCGTGTGATTTCTTCCAACAAGAAAATCGAGAAACCAGAAGACTACGGCGGCTTGCGTATGCGTGTGCCTAACGTTGCCATGTTCCTTGAAATGGCAGGGCTTCTTGGCGTGAACGGTCAGGCAATGGCGTTTACCGAGGTATTTACCGCGCTGGAACAGGGTGTGGTCGATGCGCAGGAAAACCCAATGAGTCTGATTAAAGCTCAGGGCTTCTACGAAGTGCAGAAGTACATCATTGAAACCAATCACATGTTTACCTCGCTTAACCTTGGTATCAACAAAGCGTTTTTCGAAGGTCTGACTGCCGAACAGCAGAAAGTAGTGACGGAAGCGGCAGCTAAGTACAGCACCAATTCCTGGCAGGCAGTGGTGAAAGACAACGACGCAACGAAAGCCTTCTTTGTTGAGCAGGGTGTGGAAGTGATCACCCCAAGTGATGAGTTGGTGAAGTGGAATCAGGATGCGATGAAACCTCTGTATCAGAACATGTTTAAGCGTCATCCATGGGCTGAAGACATGACTAATCGCGTCCGCGCTCAATAGACCTTTTGTATTCAGAAAAACTGGTATTCCGAGATAAGTAATTTGTACCCCGAGGATTGGGATAGCGGAGCCTGAACTGGCTCCGCGAAATGGCAAGGAGAATGGAATGAACGCCGTTGTACGAACTGTAATGGAAAAGAACATCATATTTGTCACTATCGCGTGCTGCATTGTGTTTTATCTGATCAGCCCGCGGTTTATGAGCATCGACAACATGTCTGCAATTTCCCGGCAGATAGTGCCGATTGGGCTAATTGCATTAGGGCAATTCTTTGTCGTTGTTTCAGGCAATATCGATTTGTCTTTAGGTATGGGATCCGTCCTGTTTTCCATTGTCTTAGGAGTGCTTTTTGGATTAACGGGTGGCGTGGAATGGGGCATTGTGGCGGTGGTCGTATGCTCTGTGGCGATGGGATTGGCAAATGGGTTGTTAGTGTCTCGTCTTAAATTGCCAGCTTTCATCGTTACCCTGTCTACCCTCTTTATCGCGACAGGTTTGTCGGGATTAATCATTCCCAAAGGTCAGATGATCTTTTTGGTAGGCGACTTCTTCCGCTTTGTAGGGGCGGAGAAGTTCGCCGGTTTTTATATCTCTTTCCTGTTTCTTGTATTGCTGTATGCCCTGGCCTACGTGGTTTACAACCACACCCGCATTGGCGCGTACATCATTGCCATTGGTAATAACGAAGAAAACGCCAAGCTTTCCGGCATCAATGTGGATGCGGTTAAAGTGGGCGTGTTTACCTTTGCTGGTCTATGCAGCGGCTTCGCTGGACTGGTGTTGTCGACCCGAATGGGGTTTGTGCAACCGGGACTGGACGGTAACGGAATTTTAATGGATGGCATTGCTGCCATCATCATCGGAGGCACCCTGATTCTGGGGGGCAAAGGCACCATAGGCGGCGCTTTCTGGGGCGTGCTTTTTATCGGTGTCATCAACAACAGTTTAAATCTTTTGAACGTGGAAGACGTCTGGCATTTGGTGTTTAAAGGCTCGGTGATCATTGCCGCTTTAGCACTGAACTGGCTGCTTTGGCAGTCGCGTCAATCCACAAGTTACTGAGTGTATAACTCATCAGGAGCCCAAAGTTGCATCAATATCAACATCATTGATACCCGGAAAGGGCGCAGTGTGACCCTTTCCAGATCCGTCAGGCGACCTCTATTACAGGCTAAGCCAATCTCGCCGGCAGATCGCTAACGACAATAAGGAGATTGTCATGCTCAACACTGTGAAGAAGATTAAACGTGTGGCAATGGCTGCACTGGTGTCACTAGGATTGGCTTCGCCAACTCTGGCCGACGAAGGTTTGGACATTGTATTCATCAATGACGGTCACGTCGCACCGTATCACGTAGCGTGGCTGTCTGGGTTTGAAGACGCCATTAAGGCATACGACAAAGAGTTCGGAAACGTTTCTGGTCGCTGGTTAAGCGCAGAAGGCAGCCTGGAAAAAATGCTGCTTCAGGTGGAAACCACGATCAACGAAAAACCGGATGTAATGTTCGTCAACGCCATCAACGTAGACGCCTTTGAACCTTTGGTGAAGAAGGCACAGGATGCCGGTATTACCTGGGTTGCGGTTCATAGCCCGATGGAATCCGCAGACTACAGTTTTACGCTGGGTGATGTGACCAATGGCTACAATCAGGGGCGCGCACTTGGTGCGTTGCTGGAAGGTGACGTGACGGTTGCGATCATGCTTGGACAGGCGGGTAACCCTTCAGGCGAAGCGCGTCGTGAAGGCATTCTCAAAGGATTGAGTCACTACCCGAATGTTAAGGTGGTTGCCGAGCAGCCTGCCGACTGGGATACCATCAAAGCGCAGAGCATTGCCGAAAACTGGTACACCAAGTTCCCTAAACTGGATGCGATCTCCGTAGTGACGGACGGCTATCTGTATCCCTCTCTTGCCATCGCCCAAAACCGAGGTATCGACAATATTACCTTCTGGGGTTACGACGGCGACATTCCTATTCTCCAGCAAATGAAGGCGAACAATTCTCCTGTGAAAGCGGACATTCTTTTGAGTGGTACACGCGAAGGGTGGAACTTCGTCCAAATGGCGTATCGCATCCATAAGGGTGAGACAGTCGACAAGGTATACGACTTCTACACGCCTTTGGTGATGACCAAGGAGAACCACGACAAAGCACTGAAAAACGGCTTCCCCAAAGACATTGTGGTGTATGACGTAGACAAGGCGCTGGAAGTGGCTCAGTACGGCTATCTGGAGTTTGGTCCTGACTCAGTGAAATAAGCTGGGTGGCTGTCAGCATGCGCTGGCAGCCAGGATCAAACGATTGAATTAGGTGATGAAGGATGGACAGAACGGTAACGAAAATGGGCACCGAATCAGCAACAGCCAACACCAAGCCGACAAACAGCACTAAGCCAACAAACAGCAATGGGAACGCGTTTCGAACCCGTTATATGTTGCTGATTGGGCTGATTGTGATTACAGCAGTTGGCTTTAGTATTGCGAACGAAAACTTTTATTCTCTGGCGAACATCGGGATTCTCCTCAGAAGTATCGCCGTGCTTTTCCTGCTCAGTATGGCAATGACCTACATTATGCTGACCGCAGGCATCGACTTGTCGGTGGGCTCTAATGTCGCCTTTTCAGGCGGGGTTGGGGTCATCGTCCTGACTACCACAGGCATTCCGGTTCTGGGTTTTGCTGCTGCGCTGGTGGCAGGGGTTGCAATCGGTTTTATCAACGGATTCTTTGTTGGAAAACTCAAACTCAGCGCCTTTATGATCACGCTCGCTACCATGGCACTGGCACGGGGGCTGGCACTGGTCATTTATGATGCCGACTCGATTGACGTGACCGACCCAGTTTTTCTATGGCTTGGGGGCACGTCCTACGGCTCGTTCCCTGTGGTGATTGTTTTTGTTGCGTTGGTTTATCTGGTACTGGCGACTCTGCTTTATCGCACCGCTTACGGGCGTGATGTTTACGCAGTTGGCAGCAATGAAGACACTGCGTACGTCAACGGACGCAGACCTCAGCGCACAATCATGTCGGTGTACATGCTGGCGGGGTTAATGGCAGGGTTGGCAGCGATTGTGACAGTCGGGCGTGTCTCGTCTGGTCAGCCATGGGCAGGGTTATACCTTGAATTCGACGCCATCACGGCGGTGGTTCTGGGCGGAACCAGTCTGTTCGGTGGAAGAGGGCGTTTATTCGGCACCATTTTAGGGGTTTTGCTTTACGGCATCATCGTGAATGGTCTGATTCTGACCAACACCAATCCGTATCTACAGAGCGTTATCAAGGGCTCGATTCTGCTAGGCGTTGTTCTGATCGACACCTTGAGTCAACGTCGCCATAACGCTAACGGATAAAGGAGTGCTCAGAATGAAAAGCGAAAAACGGCTTGAAATGAACAACATCTGCAAGCGCTTCTTTGAAACCAAAGCGTTGGATGCGGTGGATTTTACCTGCCAGTCTGGCGAGGTGCATGCGCTGGTGGGGTTAAATGGCGCGGGTAAATCGACCCTGACCAAGGTATTAGGGGGCGTATATTCTGCCGATGAAGGGGAAATATTACTCAATGGTTCTCCGATTCAGATCGATAAACCTTCCGATTCTAACGACCATGGCATTAGCACCATTCACCAAGAATATTCCCTTATTAATGAACTGACGGTGTTTGGCAACATATTTTTAGGGCGAGAAATACACTATTCGGGCACGCCTTTTCTGAATAAAAAAGAAATGATTCGACGAGTGCAGGAACAGTTGGATCTCTTTGGTTTAAGCATCGATCCAGCGGCTCCGGTTCACACCCTGAATTCGGGTGAAAAGCAGATTGTGGAAATCATCCGTTCCATCATGACCGACAGTTGGTTGATCGTGATGGATGAACCGACTTCTGCCCTTTCTGAAGAAGACAAACTCAAGCTGTTTGAGTTTGTAGAAAAAATGACGCAGCAGAACATCAGCATCATCTATATCTCTCACCATATGCCGGAAATCTTCGGTATTGCCGATCGGGTAACAGTGATGCGCGATGGCAAAATTGTGCTCAGCGACAAGGTCTCGGATACCTCAGAAAATGACGTGATTCGAGCTATGACAGGTGACGATCTGGATGACTTTGTGAAACCTGAAAAGCAGGTGAGCGAAGAGGTTCTGCTTTCACTCAGAAGCCTTTCCAAACCGGGTGATTTCGAAAACATTTCATTCGATATTCGCTGCGGTGAAATTGTGGTGATGACAGGGCTGAGGGGCTGCGGCGCACCTGAAATTGCTAAAGCGATATTCGGTTTAGACAAGCATTACACCGGAAACGTGGTGTATGAAGGGACAACCTTAAAGCCGGGTCAGGGGCCCGATTCTGCAGTCAATATGGGTATGGGGTTTGTGTCGGAAAACCGCGACAAAAACGGCATTCTTCCTTCGCTTTCGGTCGAAAGTAATATCGTGCTGCCCTTCATTCACAAACGAACCAAAGGTGGGTTGATTCAGCAAAGCGATGTGCAGGAAGTGGTGGCAAACGCCATCAGAGAAACCAGCACCAAAACGGAATCTCCCGAACAGGAAATCCGTTTTCTCAGTGGCGGTAACAAGCAGAAAATCTGTTTCTCCCGCTGGCTGGATAAAGATCTGAAACTGCTGATTTTGCTAGAACCCACTCGGGGCATCGATGTACATGCCAAAGCCGATATCTACCGAATCATCGAAGAGCTTGCCAGCCGGGGTGTTGCGGTGCTGGTGCTGTCTTATGAAATTGATGAAGTGATCATGCTGGCAGACCGGGTGCTGACCATGTACGAAGGCAAAATTGTTGCCGATTATGGTCTGCAGGATATGGATAAAGAGCAGATGTTGGCAGATATGGCGGGCGTAAAGTCTGCCAGCTAATGCAAATTTTCGCATAACGAACTGAGAGACGAAACGTCGCTCAACTCGGAGGATGTGATGACAAAACGAACAAAAGAAGTAGTGGACGAGCATGGGCAAGTCCGCGACAGAAGAGGGGAGTGGCGTTCAGGTAACCCCGTGTTTGAGGAGCCGGTGTTTGTCTGGCCGCCAAACCCCAAAGCTTTCCTGAAGTGGTTTTTTGGAATGCCGGGGTACCTGTTTCCGTGGAATTTGGGTTACCTCATCATGACCGTGATTGTGATGATGTATTTCACCCCAGAACTCAGCCGAATGGAGACATTTGCAACGGATTGGGTGGTGGAAATCCTGATACGTAACATTGTCTTGCTGTTTATTGTGGCTGGGTCGCTGCACCTCTGGCTCTATAGCTACAAAAAGCAGGGCAGAAAATTCAAATACAACGGTCGATGGATGGCGAAGAACGACTCTCTGTTTCTGTTCAAGGATCAGGTTTTCGACAACATGTTCTGGAGCATTGTGTCTGGCTGCACCATTTGGACCGCTTATGAAGTCGTGCTCTGGTGGATGTACGCCAACAGCCTGCTGCCTTATATCGACTTCCAGTCAAACCCGGTCTGGTTTGTGTTGTGGCTGGTATTGATGCCAGTCTGGCGACTGTTCCATTTCTACTGGATTCATCGGCTGATCCATTGGGAGCCGCTTTACCAGCGCGTGCATTATCTGCATCACAAGAACGTGAATATCGGTCCCTGGTCGGGTATGGCGATGCACCCCGTCGAGCATATTCTCTATTTCAGCTGCATGCTGATCCACCTTATTGTGCCGAGTCACCCATTCCACATGTTGTTCAATGGTATTCATACTGGCGTCACCCCAGCGCAAGGGCATTCTGGTTTTGATGAAATTGTTCTGGGTGATGAGATGAGTGTGAAGAATGCGCAAATCATGCATTACATGCATCACCGCTATCACACAGTGAATTTTGGTGAAAGCATTATCCCGCTGGACAAGTGGTTTGGCAGTTTTCACAACGGCTCGCCGGAAGCTGAAGAAGCGTTTCGCCAGTCCAAGCGAAAAGCGCGTGAGTCCAATGAAAAATCAGCGACGTGAGGGAGCAGATGAGCAAACACATTGTGATTGTTGGAGGCGGATACGCAGGGGCATCAGCGGCAATCTCTGCCAGAAAAGTGGGCTTTGAAGGGAGTATTCATCTCATCGGCGAAGAAGACGGACTGGCGTACGAGCGCCCTCCATTGTCGAAATGGCAAGGAGAAAGCGTTCAGAATAAGCCCGTTTTTCCTGAAAGCTTTTATGGTGACTCAGGTATCTCGGTGCATTCAGGGGAACGCGTTGAATCCATAAATATCGATACTAAGCAGGCAGTTACCCGCAAAGGGCTAAGCCTGACTTATGACAAGCTGATAATGGCAACTGGTGCCTCGGCTCGCACATTGCCAGGGTTCGAAAGATCCGAACGAGTGCATTACCTTAGGACGTTGCAGGATGCTCAAAAAATCCAACGTAACTGCACGGGTGCAAAGAAAGTGGTTCTGATTGGTGCTGGGTTTATCGGGTTAGAGCTTGCTGCCTCAATACGTGCAATGGGCATAGAAGTGACAGTTATTGAACAGGCTTCGCAGATACTGAGTCGGGCTGTTCCCACCGAAATCGCAAACATTCTGCATGGCAAACATGTTGAAAATGGCGTCGAATTCAAACTGGGTGAAGTTTGCCAATCTATGCTGCAATCAGAACAAGGTGTTGTTGTGCAGTTAGAAAGTGGCGAGTCGGTTGAAGCGGATTGCGTGGTTGTCGGAATCGGGTCGGTACCCAATACCCAACTTGCCGAACAAGCAGGGTTGTTGGTTGAAAACGGTATTCTGGTGGATGAGACGCTGCGTACTTCCAACCCTCATATTTATGCGGCGGGCGATTGTTGTCGCTATCAAACACCTGTGGGTTGTTCGCTGCGGTTGGAGTCCTGGTTAACGGCAGGGCAACAAGGCACAGTCGCAGGAAAAAACGCCGCAGGTGAAAACAGCGTGTATTCGGATGTTCCTTATTTTTGGTCTGATCAAATGACTATGACCTTGCAAGTTGCTGGCTACCCAAATTTGGGAACGAAAAACGTTACCAGAAAGCTCGCCGACGATAAGCTGATGCATTTTCAGTTGGATGAATTCGAGCGAGTGATGTGTGTGGCTGCGGTGTCTGAGGGAAATGCGCTGGCAAGAGACGTTCGAGCCATTCAGAAAGCGATTGCGAAAGGCAAAGTGGTCGATTCCGATAAACTAAAAGATCCCTCTCATTTGATAAGGGATCTTGTTTAAATCTCAAGATTAAAAGGGTAGCTAAGCTACCCTAATTCTATGTAAACCTTGCCCTCTTTGAGAGTGACTGGGTATGTTTTTAAGTCGATACAGGCAGGGGCAACCGTTGCCATACCATTTCTGTAATCAAACGCACCAAAATGCCGCGGGCACTCTATTTCGTACTCATCGACTAATCCTTCAGATAAATGCGCCTCTTCGTGTGTACAGTACCCTGCGGTGGCGTAAAACTCCCCATCTGGGCTGCGATAAATAGCGTAAGTATGATTGCCTAAATCGAACCTTTTTACGCTCTCCAATTCCATTTCCTGCTCTTCACATACGTAATGTTGATTTTCCATAGTGCTTCCTTGTACTACCAAAAATATCATTTATGGTAATACCATAATTGGTTAAAGATCCATCAGGTTGAAGATTTTAAGGCGCAATGTTGCAAGATTAGGACGGGTTGAAATGTGGCAATATGAACAGCGAATATGTCGAACGCTAAATAGATTCATTGAACATAAAAAAACGCCAGCGTAGGCTGGCGTTAATGGTGAGTATTTGGGGTTGATCAGTATTCGAAAATGCTTGGGTTATAGCGCATCACCATGCCTTTCATGGCTTCATGAATGATTGCCTGATGCTCTTCGTTAACGTGAGCCATGGCATCTTGCAGTTCTTTATTGATGATTTGCGACAGCTCGTCGTGCACTTTTTTACCTTTCAACGTCAGGAAGATCTTTTTCGCGTTCTTATGCGTTGGATCTGGAGTCGAGGCGATGTATTCATTCTTTTCTGCGTGACGAATAAGGCTGGTCATAGTGCCTTTACTACGTTGCAGACGCTCAGCTAACACACTTGGACGAAGACCGTCTTCATAGTCCAGCTCCATCAAAACAAGCAGCTGTTCTACATTGATCTCTTTGTAAAGTTTTTGGATTTCCAGCTGGATTCTGTTCTGCATCTGACGAGTCGCGATCCAACTGATTCCAGCCGTTGTTTCGTAAGGTTTTGGGTGTTTTTTGTCTGCCACGTTATTGGCCCTCGACTTATTCATATGATCTATAACCATATCTTAAGCATATCAAGGTTCGAAGTAAAAGGTATTTAATGAGTAAATACATTTTTTTGCGATCAGTCACTTTATGATTCTATGTAAAATACTTTTCTATTTCATAGCTGGGCAATTTATTGCTCATTATCCTTATGATTTTACAAGATTAAATTATTTGATAATGATCCTAATTTTGAAAGTAAACTAAGGTATGAGACAAGGTTTTACGTTGGATAATTATGCAAATGATTTGTATTTTTTTTATCTATCCTTCATATATTGAATAGATTCCACTTCGAGCTTAATTTTCTTTACGAGCTAAGTTGAATATTTACGTGCTTCTTTTTTGTCCTGAATATTTCCGAACTCGATAAGCACTTCTACACTCATATATGGCGCTATTTAAGTCGTCTCATGATACTTAAGCGAATACCAGTAAATGCCAGCTTCTTTGACCAAGTAAGAAATCGAATGGTATGTTGTCTTGATGTATGAAACTGGTTGTATTATTAAAAACGAAAACTGCGATAAATGATGGAGTTGGTTGTGATTAACAAAAAATTTTTTAAGACTAAGAACGAAGTGGAAGTTACCTTTGAGTTGGATGAGAAAGAAGCCAGCTCAGTAGCGATTGTGGCGGATTTTCTGGATTGGAAAGCAACGCCAATGAAGCGCAATAAAAAAGACAAAACGTTTAAGTTTAAAACCCGTTTACCCAAAGATCAGGAATTTGAGTTCCGCTATCTGGTGAATGATTCGAATTGGGTCAACGACTCCAATGCCGACAGATATGTACCGAACTCGTTTGGTCAGGACAACTGCCTAGTTTCGACTCGTGAAGTGTGAGCGGTTTCTAGGGTCTGTTGACCTTTCGCGGTTAAATTTTGTTCGGGTTCTATGTGGTTTAATCGCGGCGCAAGGTCTTTCGCTTAGTCATTCTAAGTAAATACCTTGCAACAAAGAGTAAAGCGCATAGAACCGAACCCTTCGGGCAGCATTTGTGGCTCCTTTCTACTGTGTTACCGCTTATTGATGTAGAGCGACTACACCGAATAAGCGCTGCCTTGTATAAAGAACCCACAAATTGCTGCAAAAATCATCTCGAAAGGCCAACAGACCCTAAGAACTCAATGGCAATAATCAGCTTCCTATCTGGAAGCTGATTTTATTTTGAAGAACTGCTTTGCGGAGGTAGATTCTCAATTTTTTGAATGAGCTGAGGCGGTGAAAGCGGGCAGGAATAGAGATAGCCCTGAATAGAGGTACAACCCATTCCAACCAGCTTGTTCAGTTCCAGCTCCGTTTCTACTCCCTCGGCCACGATACTTACCTGAAGCTGTTTCGCCAGTTCAACAATCAATTTTACGATTCGTTCAGACTTCAAATTGGTCAGCATGTTCTGAACAAAGGTTTTATCGATCTTGATGCAGTCGATGTCGTAGCGGTGAATGTAATTCAGACTGGAGTAACCAGTTCCAAAATCGTCAAGCGCGATCTTGAATCCTTTTTCGTGCAATCCTCGCAGGGCCTGACGAATATCACCAGACTGAGTCATGAGGACGGTTTCGGTAAGCTCTATCGTGAACTCATCTGCGGCAAACCCATAACGCTCAAGCTTTTGAGTCAGTTGGGACAAGTACTGCCTTGGCTGCGCCAGCTCTTTTGCCGAACAGTTCACACTCAGTTCAACGGAGTAGCCCAATGTCTGTTCCAGGAAGCGTTTGGCTTCGCAGGCCAGTTCGAAAACACGTTCGCCCAAACGATTGATAAGCCCGGTATGTTCAGCCGCTTCAATAAATTCGTCGGGCGTGACAACACCCAGTTTAGGGTCGTTCCACCTAGCCAAAACTTCAAACCGACTCCAGTTGTCACCATTTAGAAGCACGATAGGTTGCAGAGCGACACTGAGTGCGCTTTTTTCAACGGTGGCAGCTAAATCTAGCTTCAGTGCCTCGATGACTTGCGAGCGGCGTAAATGCATCGCACTTAGTCGGCTGTCATAGTATTGGATATGGCAGTTCTGACTCTGCTTACACAGTTTTAATGCAAGGTTAGCTTTAAGCAACAAGTCGTCACCGCTTTCAGCATCTGAAAAGCTGACGATCCCCAGGCTGACACTGAAGTTAAGCTGCAAGTCTTCATACTGAAAGCCAGAATGAAGCTGCTCAAACAAAGCATCTGCCCGTTGTTCGACTACGTCGCCTTCACATATGGCGGCAAATTCGTCTCCACCAATGCGATAGATAGTATCCACATTGTCGAAAGCACTTCTGATGGCACTGGCAGAATGCAGTAACACGCGATCGGCGATATGGGTGCCGTACAAGTCGTTAAACTCTTTAAAACCATCAATGTCGATCAGAACCAGACTCGATTTCTTCCCTTTCACTTCCATCAAATGTTTCAGATGGTTGGCAAGGGAAAATCGATTGTACAGATTAGTGAGATTGTCTCGCTTGGTCTGTTCACTGAGCTGGCTTAGCAATGTATCGGTTTTTTCAACCAGCCATTTTGCCCGGAGCTGGTGGATGATGATTTTTGAAAAGAGTTTGTGGTAGTGAAGAATGGGATCTGGATTACTGATGGGGGTTTTAAATGTTGAAATTAATATCCCCAAGGTTTGCCCTTGAGCGTTTTTCAGCGGATAACCCAAATACGATTCGAGTTGAAGATCGACCAAAAACGGGTCTTTGGGAAAATGTTGGTAAGCTTTCTCTGCGTATATGCAGAACTCGGTATCTGAGTTAGAAGCCTGTTCACAAGGGGTGTTGTTGATGTCGTATTGCAGGTCATCCATTACGGTATTTTCCTGCACATACGCCAGCGTAGATGCAACGTGATTTGTTTCGTTCAGTTCCACTATGCAGGTACAGAACGAATGAAGCTTTTCATGAAGCAACATACAGGTTTGCTCCAGAAGCTCATTTCCATCCAGTAAAAGTATCCTGTTGATGTCACTTATACTGATGGTTGTATCATTGAAGTCCTTTCTTTCCATGACCTACCAAAACCCAGCGCCGACCTGATTTCTCAATCATCAGATACAAACACACATACCGTATGTTATTTTATAAAATATAGATATAAATTTCTTATAGAACAGAAGTATAAGATCTAAAAATACGTGCGAGTAAGAAATATCCCGATCTGACTCTTTATTGAGAATGATGTGCGCACTTAGTCATAAGCAATGACCATCATTCACTAGAAAAATTCATCTTTCAGCCAAGTGGCTTTACAGTCGGGCTCAAGTTGCGCTTTGAGTGCAGAATGGGTCACTTTGAAGGAATTTCCTGAGCCAGCCGATTTTTCAAATGTTCGATGAAAAGGCGGGTACGAGTGTGCTCATAATCCAGCTTTGGGTAATAGGCATAAATGGTGGTCGTCTCAGTTTTCAGCCCAGGAAGCACTTGTACAACTTCTCCGGAATCAAGCATGTCGCGGATCATCATCTTACTGGAAATTAGTATTCCCATTCCTGCTTTTACCGCGTGATACAGCGCTTCTGGATTGGTCGTGGCGAAATTGCCTTTAAAAACGACTCTCTTTTTGTTTTCGAAAAAGAATTCCCGTTCAAGCTGCTCGCCCCAAATCAACATATTGTGTTTGGAGAGATCATCGAGTTGTTCGGGTATGCCATGCTGTTCAAGGTATTGAGGTGAGGCAAAAAATTCAAACGGATACTCGAACAGTGGGGTAGCGATAAAACTGAGGGAGTTCATTTGTTCCAGCTCCCGACTGATATACACATCCAAATCCAACTCCGGCAACTGACCTGGCACGGTCGTCACTAGCTGGACTTTGATGTCTGGATACTGAGAAAGAAAATCATCCAGATATCGGACAATAAATCGAGAGCCTACTGCGACGGTAGCGCCGATTTTTAACCGACCGACTGGCGCTTGGGTAACAGATCGGGTTTCATCTACAATAGACTGCCATTGCTCCATTTGAGATACAGAGCGTTCAAAAAACAAGGCACCAGCTTCAGTCAGGCTGATCGAGCGTGTGGTTCTTTTTAGCAGCTGTGCGCCCACTACTCCTTCTAACCAGAGTATGCGCTTACTGATGGCTGAGCTTGTGGTATTCAAGCGCCTGGCAGCGCCATTAAAACTCCCTTCTTCAACCACTCTGATGTAACTTTTTACGCTCTGCATCCAGTCCATTACTGCTCCTCTATTAGTTCCTGTCAGGATGTAATCCGTTTCCCAATTACGTGATTATCATTCATTGATAACAAAGTAAACTGATTTGTAAGCATACCCTTATGTGTGAACTTGCCTAATTTTCTAACCGAGTGCCTGTATATTTATGAAAAGAGAAAACTTCAGTAAATTGCCTTTAATGCTTGCGATGATGGTTATCGCTACCGGACAGGTCGGGGTAAGCATTTACTTACCCGGCCTGCCAGAAATGAGCAGGCAGTTTTCTGATGCGACTCTGGATATCCAATGGCTGGTCACCATTTATATGGTTGGGTTGGGAGCGGCGCAGCTTATTTACGGACCTGTTGCGGATTCCTTGGGCAGAAAACCCGTCTTTATCTTTGGGCAGGGGCTTTACCTTGTTGGAACCAGCATCTGTGTGTTCCTTCAGCACGACCTGAACTGGATTATTTTTGGTCGCTTGCTTCAGGGTTTAGGAGCAGGAAGTACCGCGGTCATTGCTAACAGTATTTTGCGCGACAGTTACGATGGCAACACACTTGCTAAAGCCCTGTCTTACGTGTCGATCATGGCATCGGTGATGCCGATGGTTGCGCCAGTGCTTGGTGGTTGGCTAACGTGGCAATTTGGATGGGAATCGGTGTTTGTTTTTGTCTTTGCTTACGTTGCGCTGATTTACGTGACCGGATTGCTGATTTTACCGGAAACACTGCCCTATCCAGCTAAAGCACCGCAGCTATTCGAATCTTTCAGAGCCTATGCAGATCTGATTAAAACGCCACAAGTGATAGCAACGACAACTTATGGCTGGGTAAATTTTTTGATGATCATGCTTTCATTGTCGGTGATGCCGTATCTGGTCCAGGAGCAGTTAGAAATGAGTGCCGCGCATTATGGCTTGGTGATGATACTGCCATCTTTCGGGCTGATGATTGGCAGCGTGCTGCAAAACTTTTTAAATCGTCGATTGTTGCCCAAGTCGATTTTAGGTGTTGGGTTAGGCATCGCTTTCCTTTCGGGTGTATGGATGCTTATCGGTTCGGTGAGTGTTTTCAACCTAATCGGGGCACTAACGGGGATTGCTATTGCTCAGGGGTTGATGTTCCCTGTCATTGGACGAATGCTTCTTGAGCCACACAAAGAACGTGCGGGAACCGTCACAGCCTTGTCAGGATCGTTACAAATGTTAGTCACAGGCGTGTTTGGCGGACTAATTGCTTCATTTATTACAACTAAGGCTCTGCTTGGCGCATTTTTACTGGTTGGAACACTAAGTTTAATTGCACTTTATTCATTTCAGCGAAAAGGCAAGCAGTTGGATTTAGAAGCGCCAGTTGATAAGGCGTTGCCCAATATGTAGTTATTTATATAACTGGCTTTTAATTTGTATTATTTTATAAGTTATGTCGCATTGTGAGGATGTAAAGACAATAATGTGATGTAACGCTATGTGTGATGTTGTGCCAAAAATTTGCTTTGAATCGCGAATTAGTCAAAATGACCGCTTAAAAATGCGGAATTTGTAACAACTGAATGTCCGTTCTGTTGCATACAAATTTCGCTCTCGCTAACGTTGAGCCATAAACATAAAAATACCGTTAGCTGGGTGAAATTTTGGATAGACATGCATTACTACGAGTTGTGTCATCAGCTCGAGATCACAAAGTGATCGCCGACGGAATGTTCCAGTTTCTGTCTGAGAGCTTTTCTCCCAAGGCTATGTATTTTGTCCGGGATCCTTCTCTTGGTAAGCAGTTATCTCCCAGCTATTCAAAAGGTTCTTTTACTTCCCCACATTGCTTTCCCGGCTCATTCTGGACATGGGCAGCTCAGTTTGATACCTCCGATGGTCTTATCCCTTTAGAAATCAACACCTGTTCCTGGAACTATCTCGATGCATTGGGTGGTGAGTGCCTGATCATGATGGTCGACAACCACCCAGAATGGCGCACATACCTGTTTATTGAGAAAGTAGAACTCGAGAAATATCAGGTCAATTCGGCGGAATCTTTTATCGATATCCTGAACATTGCCTCTGCCAGATGGCAATGTTTGAGGGCAGAGCGCAACGCTTCTCTGGAGTTTAAAAACCGTGATATACGGGAAGCGAAGTATCTGGATGAGATCCGCCAGCGTGAAACGTTTATTGATAAAATGAAGCTAGTCCAGCAGGTAGCGTTGGAGCTTTCGAACCCTGCAACACTGGATGATTTGTATAAAGGTGCAGTGGAAGCGGTCCGAGATCGTCTGGGTTTTGACCGCAGCGTATTTATGCTGCTGGACATGAAGAAACGCTGTTTTACCGGAACCTATGGTACAGACGAGTACGGAAAAACAGTGGCAGAGCACCATACCATTTATGATCTTCACCAGCTTGAAGAAGAATATATTGAGGCGCTTCACACCAACGACGAGTCGTTGGTGATTATAGAAAACGCGCCCTTGTACACCACGGGTAATGTGGTGGGGCAGGGCTGGAACGGCATGCTCATATTACGCCATGAGAATGAGCCTATCGGGTGGCTGGCGCTGGACAACTTTATACATCGGGAACCGATTACCGATTACCAGCGTGAGATGCTGAAGTCTTTTGGTTCACTCCTTGCTCAAATCTATATCCGCAAGAAACAGGAGCAAAACGTACGTTGGCTCCATTCCAGCATGGTCGCGCTTTCCCGTTGTACAACGGTGAATGACGTGTGTAAGTCCGCAGTAGATTTTGCCATCAATAATTTGGGCTTAGATCGTATGGCGGTGTTCCTGACCGATCCGGATCTGACACGTTTGTATGGGACATGGGGCACTGACATTCAAGGGAATGTGGTGAATGAAAGTTACTATGAAACCGAAATGCAGATAGACCGACCACTCGTCGCCAGTGCCATTCACAATCCGAATACGTTATCAGTTGAAGAGTCGGTACCCATTTATCACGACAAGCGCATTGTTGGGTTTGGCTGGACAGCCATGACCATGCTGAAAAGCAGCACCGATGGACCTATTGCATTTTTAGCAGCTGATAACCTTTTAACTCGCCGCCCTCTTACCAGCCAGCTTCAGGAAATGATGCTACTGTTTGCATCCAACTTAACAGAAGTTTTGCAACGTACAAAAGCACAGGAAGCCATCCGTACCCTTAACGAAAATCTGGAACAGGAAGTGCGCAACCGCACTCTGGAGCTAGAATTAGCCAACCAGCAGCTTGAAGCTCTGTCGAGTATCGACCCGCTTACCCGTTTAGGAAATCGTCGTCAGTTAGTAAAACATATGGATGAAATCCGAAACCGTCAGGAGTCTGCGCCTCAGAATATTGGATTGATATTGCTGGATATTGACCATTTTGGATTGTTCAATCAGGAGTATGGGCATTTAGAAGGTGACATCGCTTTGATTCGGTTGGGTAACATTTTGAGCAACTTCTGCGACAGCAATGATGAAACTTTTTGCCGTATCGGCGGTGAAGAATTTGCATTACTGCTTTCCGACACCACGGAAGACAAAACCAGAAAGCTGGCAGAAAACATTCGTCAGTGTATTGAAACCGACGCCATCCCCCATGCTTTGAACGACAGCTCGTCAGTACTCACGGTATCCATCGGCTATTTAACAGAATCCGTTCTTCCATCCAAATTCGACTTTGATTCTATGTATCAGAAAGCTGATAAAGCGTTGTATCAGGCGAAAGATCATGGCAGAAATCGCATTGTAAATGCATCGGATATTGCTGTCGTGGCTTAGATTCGAACCTGTGGTTCCAAGGCGTTTACCTATATAGTTTAAAAAAGCCCCAGTATCGCGAGATACTGGGGCTTTTAGTGATTTAGAGTCAGGTAATTCAGTTCTAATCAGGCTTTAGTGAATAGTTGAGCTCTTACGGCGTGTCCGTACCCCTCTAAAAGCCCCTAATGCTAACAATACAAGCATCCCATACAAACTCATCGAACCTCCTGATGATGAGCTAGTTGAAGTGATAGTAGTTGTCGTCTTGGTTTTAGGTTGTACAGTGACGGTTATTTCACCAGATGCTCTGCCGCCTTTTTCATCCACAGCTTCATAAGAGAAGGTTTCAACCCATTGGGCTTGCCCGTGTGCGCCTGTTGCGGTGTAAATGATCTCGTTTCCTTGAATTGAGGTGTTCCCCTTTGAAGGCAGTGACGTCAGTATCAGAGACAAGTTATCACCATCGGCATCTGTGTCATTTTCAAGCGGTTTAATTGAGACTGAATCGCCGTAAGTCACCGTTACAGAATCATTTTGAGTCACGGGAACATTATTACTCGCAAGAATGTTGAAAGTGACTGTATCTGAAGATTGCGCTCCCGATTCATCGGTTACGGTAAGCGTTACGTCTAGGGTCTTATTTACAGTTAGATGAGGTAGGCTAACCGTTAGCTGGGACGAGCGTTTACCAAATAAAACGTAATCCTCTGATGTGCTCCACAGATACGCAAGATTCGACGATTCTACATCGGTACTTTCCAGACCAGAAACCGTGAAATGCTGACCAGCACTGATGGTTATCGAACGGTCGGAAATAACAGCGGTTGGCAGATCATTTATCGAGTTTACCGTGATATCAACAGTCGCGACATTCGAGGTCAATCCCTCCGTTGTTTTCAAGCGGTACTTAAATGAATCGTTACCATGGAAATTGGCATTCGGCGTATAGTCCATCCCAGAAAGTTGCCCGTTAGACGGCGGTGTGATGATTTCAACCCCTTCGATTTGTTGGGAAAAATCAACGATGTCGTTATCTCGCAGATTGTAGGAAGCAAACGAATCTTCATCTACAGAGAATGCATCGTTTCTCGCTGTGATCACAGAGCTCGTGTCGGAGCGCAGAAGTGCGCCAAAGTTATATTGATGCCAAGGGTGCATAGCAATAAGCTGATTATGATCGCTGAAGTCTGTGTTACTTGCCCACCAAGATTCTACCTCGCTGTAGTTAATGTACGTCTCAACACGTTTTTGCTCTATTTCGATTACTCCATCGGTGAGTTCCAATATCAGAGTACTTTTGCCATTAGGTAGAGAGATGCTGCTGTCCAATAGTATTCTATTGTTTGCCGGAATGTAGCCTTGAGCCAGAAGTTGACCTTCTGCTGGTGTTACTGAAAGAACATGCTCGGCAGGTTGGTAAGGAAACAACCAAAGTTTGTATTGGGTGTCTTCAATACCTGTAGAGTGCGTATTGATATGCAGCCCATCTAACACACTCAAGGAATCGCGAGTATTGATGGCAAACGCGGCAACATTGACATTTGTATAAAGTTGCAAATATGAGCGTTGGAAAGAGGTTGCCCAAGAATATTTATTTGGCTCATCAATCATGTTTAAGTCAAAACTTGCCGCATTTAAATCGCTTGCGATATTGTTGAATTCGACTTCGGAATTGATTCCAACAAAATCAGACAGTGATGGCCTTGTGGAATCAGACAAGCTGTTTTGGTTTGTACTACCGGGGAAGACATCTCCATTGTCTGCTCTCCAGCCTCTTCCAAGTTCATCTAATCCATCAGCCTGTAAAATCTGAACCTGCATCGGACCGTTATTACGCGCCTGGTTATTAATGTTGACCGAGGTAACAAGCAGACCTTCACCAGGTACACCAGCATCGTAATCTTGAGCTTGTCGATTTTCTAAGTAAACTCGGCTTCCTTTTTCTTTAAGGTACGGATCGATGTAAATGACGGCAGAGTCATTCGTTGTTTGAATTTCTTTTCGACCAGAGGATGTCAATACTTGAGGCGTAACAAACCCAGCAGCTTCTTTAGTCCAAGCCAGCATATTCGAAGGTGTTTGCCCTGCGTACAAGTCACCCGGCTTCATCGACCAGGAACCACCACTCATAAGACCCCATTTTCCAACTGACCCTCTGTCTGGGTTGTCTGTTCCCGGGTATAAATCAGGTAGAGCAAGCATTAGGTGACCGAGTTCATGCACAATAACGCCTAATGTTGATTGGTGGTCGCTCTGATAATCTGCAAACAAGCAATATGAGTTAATTTTAACGCCATCTACGGTGATTGGGGCGTGGTTCCATTTATGTGGCCAGATAGCTGGATTTTCAGAACCTACTGCTCGGTCATATCCTGCAAATACGAACATAACAGAAAGCTCTGAAGGGGTGATACTGCCATCGAGGTTTTTGTCAAACTCTGCAAAATTGACCAGTGGATCAAGCTTACTGTAAATCTCTTCGAACACAGGCGCGAATGTATCCCAGCATTGATTGATACAGTTTGGATGATTTTGAGCAAGGGTAATACTCACTACGCCGTCATTGACGGTACCATCAGTTTCTTTAGCGGGGATTACCTCGTAGCTGTTCGAGGAATTCTTGCGAAAATAATCTTTTACGCTTTGTTCCGTCGTGGAAAATACAAGGTCAGTAAAGTCGTGATTCATAGTCACATCGCTGAAAGAGACTTGTACCACTAGCAATGGCTGCTCGACTACCCCATTTGCTTCCTGATTGCGGTAAGCGCCTTGCTGTATTGAAGGAACATGGCTCGATAGAGTTGTGTAAAGCCCGCTATCTTGTGTCATTGATAATTTTTGTGCTTTCACCTGCATTTTAAATGCGGTTGAGGAGTCAATGAGTGAAGCTGGAGGTGGTGGCGTTGTAGAAGAGAATATTTCGCCCGCCGAGATAAGTTCTCCACTGGTTTGACTGAGCTTCGCAAAGTGCCAATTATTATTTTGCTTAATTAAAGCGTGACCGTCAGAGGTTTCATACCAGTGGAATTGTTTCGTTCCTTTCAATCTAACTTCGATCGAGCTCCCATCTGACAATGTTATTTGATGAGGGTGAGGGGAAGGCAACACTGTCGCGAAAGACGCAAAGGAACAAAGCCCCAGTAAGCCTGCCAAAGCTTTACGTGTAAACATTTTCATAAAAACTTCCATTTAATCATATACCTAGCGATGCTTATTTTCGTATAAAAAAGCATCTGAAAGTGCACGGTGATTAAAGTGTCAGTTTTTGAGACGTTTTCATCACAATCTGATATTTGATACATGTATCAGAATGTAAGGGCTGACTTATAAATGGAGTGGTTAGTTTTATATTGAGAGGCTGTTATAGAGCTAACCGAGAGTAGCGACAGATTGAAGTGCTTAATAACCAACCTTCTTTTTTCTGTTCAGACTTGACCGGTTTTTATATCACCGAATGGCTTTCCAAATACTCTTGTTGCAAAGATTTTTAATATTATTTCAGGGGAAAATAATTTAAGGATATCAAGGAGTTTTATTTATGAGATTTGTTGATGATGTTCACATTTGTAAATTTAGGTAAATGCACTTGCAATAATTTAAAGGTATTTTACCAGCGTCTCTTAAATGGGAAGGGCGGTAGCGTATGAATTTTTGGCTTTGACGTTTCCGACTCTGAGAAAATACTCCTAATTAATATAAGAAATAAATTATGAAATCAGTGGCATTTTTGTCAGTTCTCATTTTTGGGGGACTGGCGATTTATTTTTTCACTTCTCAAGATCACTCCGATCCTGAAACACATCAAAGTCAGACTGTCGAATTAGATTTGACGGAATCTGCAATTAACGAAACTGATGACCTATTCAGTGACGATATTTCTTATCCTTCTCCTGTTATCGAACTCCAACAAACATTAGCGCATGGTATTCAAAATCTGGATGCTCCTGAACTGCCGCTTGTTCAGGGCGATCTGAGAGATTTTTCGGAAAAGAATATGCCTGATGATATTCCACCCCCAGAAGAACTACAAAAGCTAAATCAAGAGCTTGAGCGTCTTGAATCTTTGATGGAAAGTTCCACAAACTAGTCAGCTTTTATTTGTTCTCTATACACAATTTATTTTCACCTTTCGTAACGGATAACGAACTCAATGAATACAAAAATGCCTACCTTATTCTGTTTAAAAAATCCGATGGCTAAACAATCTAAGTTACACAATTATTTAAGGCTTACATTGATCAGTCTTTTGTCGCTGTTCAGCGTACTAGCTTACGCGGCGGCACCGATTATTCGAGGCGATTTTAATGTGTCTGGGGGACAGGCAACATATTCACTACCAATTGAAGTAGTTCCGGGTCGAAATGGTCATCAGCCAGCACTTGCGATCAGCTACGCCAGTGACTCCCCAAATGGTTATCTTGGTATGGGGTGGAATCTCTCTGGACTCTCGTCCATTACTCGATGTGGAAAAAACTTAGCCAAAGATGGTCGCTGGGGTGGCGTTCGTTTAAACGATGACGATCGCTATTGCTTAGATGGTCAACGTTTGGTGGCGATTACGGGTCAAGATGGTGGGCATCTAACCGAATATCGCTTAGAAAATAACGGCTACTCAAAGATTGTGTCGTTTAAAAACCATTACAACGGTCATGGACCTTCCCATTTTAAGGTTTGGAAAAAGGACGGCTCAGTATATGAATATGGAATGGAAGATACGGCGCAGGTGAACCTGCCAGGTCAATCTCATATCTATAAGTGGGCGCTAAATAAGATCACGGATCATACAAAGAGTAATCATATTGAGTTTAAGTACTATGAATATAACGGTGCAGGACGCCATCGCATTAGCTCAATTCACTACATGGGTGGTTCGGTTGAATTTGGCTATGAGGCTAGATCAGACAGTACTTCCCAGTTATTAATGGGTTCAAAGCTAACAAGACCTCAGCGACTATCCAAAATCTATGTCAAAAACCAGTCCGCACAAACGGTCAGAAATTACAGTTTAACTTACCGTGAAAATAACTCAGCTGCGACTGGTCGCAGTCTACTAGAGTCAATCAAGCTATGTAGTGGAGGAGGTACAGCTAAATGTTCTTCACCAATAAAATTTGAATGGCAAGATGCACATAATCAAGAAATCCAGAGTGTATCAAATACGGGAATTCTGGGACCTAGATATTTTGATTTGCAGCGTGATGGACACCAAGAGATTTACGGTGTCATGAATAATTCTACTAAGAGCTGCAGTCGATATTCTTCGTATGCCGACGGATGGAAAGTAAAAGATGTAAATGGTGTGGTTCATTCTAATGTTTCTAACAGATTTGCACTGATTGGCTCGCTGGATTCACCGACTTTGGGGTTTTCCTCTACAATAAATCGTTTGTCTTCTGAACGTTGCTCCTATTCATCCTCTAGAGATAAGAAATGGAACTATTATATTAAGTTGTCTAGAGGAGAGGTTGTGGGGTCATACGACAAAAATGATAGTGGTAATTTAAGCAGTTATCCAGAAGGTAAGATTAATGCAGATTTCGATGGTAATGGAAAACAAACACTAACTGACAGCTCGCGACAAGTTATTGATATCGATAATGATGGCAAAGATGACACTTACTATTATTCGAATACAGAGAAGCGCTTCAATTATTACTTATCTTCAAATTCACAAGGGAAGCGCTATTACCAATTAATGCCTAACACTGAATCTGTCCGGGTCACTGACATAAACAATGATGGTTACAAGGACTTAGTGACGGTTGAGCGGCATAAGTCCAATGGTGCATGGATAATATTCTACCTATTTAATGGCAGTACTTTTTCTTACGATACAGAAATAGTCGCGCACCACGATATTTCTGATGTGCAGTTTTTTGATTACAATGCAGACGGATATCCTGATCTCTACACCAATAAGAACATTCACAAAAATAATTTTGGTCGAATTAGTTGGGGTTCCCACCTACGAACAGGCATTCAAAACTTCTCTGGTGTTACCGACTTAAACTCTGATGGGAGAACTGATTTGGTTCTTGGAGAATCGAACAAAGTAAAGTCTGTTCATGTCTCCAAGCCCTATGCCCAAGATAAAATCCATAAAATTACCGAAGAAGGGCTGGTTTACTCAATAAGCTATAAACCTGCCTCAGACACAAACGTTCACACGCAAAAACGCTATTTTAAATACCCTGTTGTTAATTCAACACCAACTCGATATCTCGTCTCACATGTGAATAAAAAGCCAGACGGCTATAGTGCAACCACCTACGACTACCTGTATGAGGGAGCCAAGTCTCATCGTAAAGGATTAGGCTTTTTAGGCTTTGATAAGATTACGGTCACTGAAACAGGAGAGGTGGTCACTAAGACGACTTCAGAGTTTAAGGCAGGGCGAGAAGATGCTACTAATTTTGACTTGAGACAATCGGGTAAGCCTTCAAAAGTACTGATACAGAAAAAGAAAATAGCATCGGATACATTTCATATAGCTAAGGAAACAACCTACAGCTACAGTGCAAAAAGCAAAGATGGTGTTAACGGCGTTAAATATCATGAGGTCTATGCCAGCAGTGTTGAAGTTAAACACTATGACAATCAAGGTACTCACCTTAAAACCACTACTACTACCACGGAAAAGGACAAAAACGGTTTTGGTAATGTGGTTGAAAAAACGACCAATGTAGTAGGTGCTACGGCCAATTCAGGTTCATTCACAACAAAAGATATATTCGATTACGTTTCTAATGGCACAACTCAAACATTTCAGGTGCTGTCTATTACTAGCACTAATGTTCCCAATATCGATACCGTGTTTAATCAGTTTATTTATGGAATTACGAAGTATTGTGGCACAGACGGTAAGGTATACGTAAAACCGAATGATCAGTTCGTTCTGATTCATGGTGATATAGACGTGCCGTTGATTCTCAAACGAATGAAGTATTTCTATCGTTTTGATGTGTCAACCAATTCAAACTCACAGAATTGGTCTGATCAACAGGGCTCTTTAGTTAACGTGTCTGAAGCTACGTTTAATGCTGCCAAACCAAGATCTTGTGGCGCTTTGGCGTACCAGGATTTTGATGGAGATGGTCGTAAAGAACTCACCAGCAGCCACTTAAATGTAACGCAGTTAGTCACCAAGTCGGGTAGTGAATTCTGGCAAGTCGGAGCCATTAAAAAATCCACCCAGAGCATCACAGACAACACCAGTGGCGACGTAAAAACTACGGTATCGGACTTTGAATACACCGCTAAAGGTCTGCTAAGCAAACAAACCATTACTCCGACGGCTTACCAGTCTGGTGGTGTTTCTGGGCGAAACCTTATCACCCGTTACGGCTATGATGACTTCGGTAATATCACCTCTCAAAGTGTTTCGGGTTCTGATCTTGATATCCGTACAACAAGTACCGCTTACGACAGCAACCAGTTATATATCGACAAAGTGACCAATGCTAAAGGTCACGTGACCGACTACACCTACGATGTATCCGGTCGATTAACTGAAGAAATTGCACCAAATGGGCGAAAGGTGACCTATCAGTACGACAGCTTTGGGCGGCTTATCAAAGAAACGCATCCAGGTACCAATAACTTCGTAGCCTACGGATACCTAAGTGCAGGCGCAGAAGAATGTGGGGACTCCGATACAGAAACTCTTCGCTGTGTGAAAACCATACCAAATCACGGAGGCGAGAGTTGGGTACAGCTGGACTTCGCGGGGCGTGAAGTACGCAGCGGCGTCAAGAGCTTTGATGGCAGAATCGCTTATACGGATACGCATTGGGACCGAAACGGCAGAAAGACCAGCGTTTCGCGCCCATACTTCAAATACGATCCGGTCTACCATGTTGAGTTTGAATACGACACCTTAAACCGCGAGATTCTCAAAAAAGAACCAAGCGCGACAGGTGGTCAAACTTTATGGCGAACGAACTACAACGCTTTTACCACAACGTTAACGGATGCACGTGGCTTCGATCATAAAACCACCACCAACGTGCTTGGGCATATCCTTAAGAAAGAGGAAGCGTTCGGGAAACCCGATTACAGCTATCAGACGTACACCTATTTCCCAGATGGAAAGCTCAAGTCTTCGGTCGACAGTAAAGGGAACTCAACCCATGTTGAGTACGATAACCTAGGCTACCGTTCAAAACTGGATGACCCAGATTTAGGCGTTTGGGCATACAAATACAACGCCGCTGGTGAATTACTGGAAAAGACCGATGGGAACAGTGTAACGACCACCTATCGCTACGATTCTCTAGGGCGTAAGGTATACCAAAAAGACGGCAGCAACGCCGCTTCAACATGGGTATATGATGAGCGAGGCAAAGTGTCACTCGGTGCGCTGACGTCAATGTCTGGGCATGGTAGCAGTAGTAGTTATTACTACAATGCCTCAGGTTTATTAGAAGAAAGAGCCACCTTTATAGATAATGAAAAATTTAGCACCCTTTATGTCTATGATGAGTATGAGCGCTTAGCCCGAGAAGTTCGTCCAAATGGTACAGACACCTCATTAGCAAACGTTGCAGTGAAGCTTGCCAAAGGCACAAACCCCAAAAACCGACTAGCACTAGAGTACCTGTATAATCAAGAAGGCTATTTGGCTCAAATTCGCAGCCCTTATACCTATGCCGATGTCGCATTTGTTGAGCAAAGCTTCCGTGATGAAATTGACTTGCTGATTAAGGAAACGCTCAACGTTGCTAGGCAATATCTGAACAAAGCAGAGCGCTACGCACAACAGAAAGATTTCTTCCAGGGTAAAGTCAATGAATACAACTCGAAAACCATAGGCTTACACCACTTAGATTCCGCCTCTCTGCAAATTTTAGGTTCAGAAAATATCTTTCGCCTCAAACGCTGGTGTGACGCCAATGGCAAGTGTTACCTACGCCCGGGAAGTTGGGTAATACTGCACGATGATGTGTCTATTCCAATTGATATTACTCTTGATGGTGCTATTTATGAGCTACAACAGAGATTGGGAGATACAAGCAATGGTGTCCGTAACTATCATTCGAGTCTAATTAATACCGGTCTCACCGACAGTGCCTTTAAACAAATGGGGCTAAGCCCTGCTGGTGACTTCCGTGTGGTCGATTATGACAAAAATGGCACGCTTAACCTTATGGCAGCGAATGATGCTTATGGTGCTCGTGCAGACTCTTCCACTCAGCAAGAACTGGTGTTCAGTGCAGAGGAACTGCAGCAAGCTGCGGATATATCGAATCGACACTATCTTTACTACACCGATTTAGCTCGGGATCTTTTGGCATTAGCTAAAAAAGTTCTGGCGCTTAAAGAAGTGTATTGCGATGCTGCAAACCGCATGGTGGGAGCCAACCATAATGATGTGTCCATCGCTTCACAATGTCGAGACGACAAGGGTAATATTGAAAATAGACCCAATCAGATAGATTATCTCAACGCCTTAAAAACCAATTCAAAACTGGCGGAAGCCAGCCAGTCCGGTGCATACCAAATTTACTGGCAACGCCGCGAAACTGATGCCTACGGTCATACGCTGTCGGAAACGTTGGGTAACGGGTTAGTCAACACTTACTACCACAGCGCATCCACGGGCAAACCTATGATGATCACTACCCATAAAACGGGTCAGGTGCTCAGCCATCGCTATAAGGAGATCACCGGCAAGCAAAATGCCTTTGTGGGTTCATCCGATGCAACCCGATGGTTAGAATATCAATACGACGACCACAACAACGTAACTCAGCGTTACGACCAATCGTTAGGTATTCGCGACTTCTACACCTACGATGGGTTAGATCGCGTTAAAACCAACAACATCGTCTTTGATAACGGCAGCAGCCAAGCAAACGTCACCAAAAACAGCGCCTTCAGCTACGATTCCATTGGTAATATCCTAAGTAAGACTGGGGTATCGGGTACCTATGAATACAGCAGCATTGGGGCAGGGGCACACGCCGTAACCAAAGCAAACGGGCTAACGTACCAATACGACGCTGTGGGTAACATGGTGAGCGCCAAACGCAGCAACAGCACCACCGAGCGCACACTAAGCTGGACGGCATTCAACAAGCCAAGCGAAATCACTCGTAACGGCAAAACCGTTTCGTTCAGTTACGATGCCAACCACAACCGCTATAAGAAGGTATCTGGTTCTCAAACCACGGTTTACATCGACAAAACCTACGAGCGGGTAACCGATGTCGCCACAGGTGAGGTTCAGCACCAACACTTCGTGTACGCCGAAGGTAAGCTGATTGCTCTAAACAGCCAATCTGAAAACGCGGATGGCTCCATTACCAACAAGCAAGTGCGCTTCTTACACTACGACGCGCTGAACTCCGTGGATATGATCACCGACTTGTACGGTTACGTGGTCGAGCGCCGCAGTTACGATGCATTCGGTAAGCAGCGTGATATCACACCGCAGGGAGAGGCAAACACCAAGTACAGCTACGTCGAGCAAATGGTTCTAACCAACCGAGGCTACACCGGGCACGAGGAGATAGAAGAAGTCGGGCTGATCCATATGAATGGGCGGGTGTACGACCAAACCCTAGGGCGGTTTGTGAGTGCAGATCCGATCATTCAAGCGCCGTTTGTAACGAACAGCTTTAACCGTTATGCGTATGTGTGGAACAACCCGATGAAGTATATTGATCCGACTGGGTTTAGGTTAGTTGAATTTGGTGGAGGCTCTGAGGGGACAGGACGATCTGTTCATACAAGCGATTCTGGTAAGAAGACACATTTTGATCGAAATGGGCGTAATACGGGCAGTGAGTCTAGAAGTTACTCCGATACGGATAGCGAACCAAGTAAGAGGCAGAATGTTGAAGAGGCAAGAGGTTCGTTGAAGGAACCTAATGCCAGAGAGCAACTCGAAATCCTTGATAGACTTATTAATCAAGGGATTAGCAGCGAAGTTGCCCCAGGAGTTTACGAATATCTTAGTAACTTTAATGACCCTTCTTTTACTCATCAGGATACTCTTTCTGCTGAGGGTGATTGTAATGGTTGTGTATACTCTTCAATAGGGCCAGCGGATATAGTTTTGGGAGTGTATAGCGTTGGTGTTGGGATTGTTCATGGAGTTAGATCTTTAGCCGCATGGGGAGCTGGAAGGCTAGGTGCGCTTAACAGTGCGTCGAATATGGCCTACAAAGCTGCAAGTAATGTTCATAGATGGACACCAAAAGATAAACATTTACTAGGCTCAACAGCAAAACGAGCAGCTAAGTTCAATTCTAATAGTATTAGTGATGTACAACGAGTTGTTGCAGAGGCATTGCGATCATCAAGTGCGCGTTTTATGAAAAATAATGCAGATGACTCCTTTAGAGTAGTTGCCGATCTTGGGAGAGAAATTGGCTCCAAGGGTCAAACTTCAGTTAGAGTGATAATAGGTAATGATGGTAAAATATGGAATGCTTTTCCGGTAAATGCAAAATAGGTTTTGAGATTAGAAAACAATCGATAAACAGAAAAATGATAAGCCAAATTTTTTCTGAGATTGAGGGCAGATTGTTTATATCAGTTGACGGGGTAATAATTTTTGATGAAGAGGATATACTCTTAGCTGAATTTTATTCACAGCTATACTCTTGGATGTATCGAGAATGTCGTGAAGAGATGTTTCAATATGATTCTATGGACTACGAGGAGTCACCGATAATTGAAGTGGTTATACATGGAGAAAAAAAAGCACTCCTATCTTCTCCTTGGGGAGTTGAGACTGTGAAGTTTCCGGTAGAAGTAGGTAAGATTGATTTCATAAAAGCCGCTAAGGTATTTTTAAATGATTTTGAGCATGAGATCCCAGGAATTAACCTCCTCTCATATAATATGGAATGAATTAGTGGTAATTAAATGATACAGGCACTTATAGAAAAATCTTGGAGTGTCTTCTTGTCACTCATCCCAATCTCTACTTATATCGATGAAATTGAGTACAATATGTGGGGTATCTGCTGAGAAAGCGGGTGAATGTCCCTTATCTCTTTGAATTTTAGGTAAATAATAAGTGGGGCAGGCACTTTTAGAAATGCCTTGAAGTATCGTCTTGCCACTTATACCAAACACTACTCGTATTTTCGAAATTGAGTTCAATATTTTGGGAGTTTGCCTTAAAAGTGGCAAATATCCCTATCTCTTTAAATTTTGGGTATGTGAAAACGCCAATGTGGCTGTTGGCTTAAAAGTTCGAGGTGTGTGGTTTAGCATAAGGAATGTCAGCTATCCGGTAACCGAAAGCCAGATATTCGCTTTCGGTTTAACTTCGACATAACGTGTTTAATAGTGGTTTCGCTACCAACGACCGAACCTTTTTCAGTTGATTGCAAGTGTTCATCTAAGTCACTTGGTCGATATCCAATCGGTTTAGATTGGAAGATGTGTATCGAATTGTCTTTATCTGTCTTCACGGGTTAGCATTCTAAATCAATCATACTAATTTAAATATCTCTTTGATTTATATATTTCAAGTTTTTTGGTAGTTTTTAAATTGGAGTAAGCTATTACTACTAGGTTTGTTTTCCATAGGAGAAAATATGAAAAAATACTCACGATTTCTTGTCATTCTTTTCTTTCTCATTTCTTCAAATGCGTATGCGGAAAAAGGGTATGTTAAGGGTACAGTAGAGTTTATCCGGGTACATGATGATTATTCCGGCCATCAATGGAAGCCCCCAGTTTTTTGGTTTACCTTAAATGGTGTAACATCCGCAGGTAATTGTCCTAAATGGAGAAATCAAAATGTCCTGTTTGTAGGCACTAGTGATTTTGCCTATTCCATGGTTTTAGCTACGTATTCTTCTGGAAAAGAGATTGCTTTAAGTTTTGATGATTCAATCAAAAATGCATCTAATTTTTGTATCGCAAAATACATTACTGCAGGCGATCCTCCACCATTGAACTAAATAATGCTACAAACTCAAAGAGTAGAAATCTTAAGAAAAGATTTAATCGCGATCTCTTCCACCATTCCTATCCATCTTGTTCATCTGTTGGCTCCCAATCAAATGGACAGGTAGAATTGAATATTGATGGATTTCTCTCTTTTTATTCATTTATACGTAGGATGACTTTTATTAATATTATCAATATTTTGTGATTTGATATTTGTAGTGTCGCTCTCGTTTTTTACCTAAAAAAATTGCCTTTCATTGATGGTGAATTATCAATTCGCTAGCATTTGTGCCGATTATCTAAAGTCTGCAAGGCATTAAAATGATTAAGAAAATATTACTTGTCGCCAGCATAGTGATGAGCTTTAACGCAAGTGCAATCAATGCGAATTCAGATGGGGAATGGATCAGCTTAGGTGTTCCTTCTTATGTCCATATTGGTACCGATGGGCAATTTTTCTTAAATGGAACTAGTCAAGGCAGTTGCGCCAACAAGCGTCCTACCTACTTTCGTATGGACATGAATAAGCCGCATTTCGAGAAAACGTATTCATGGCTGTTGATGATGAGTACTCAATCAAAACCTATCGACTGTGTGGTCGACTCAGGGTGCGGCAGCTCTGAAGTTTGGGTGTCTTATTGTCGTGGACCACTTAAGTAAATAACCTGAAGATATCTTCAAGAAGGAATGTCAAAGTGAACTATTTATGTACAGCCACTGTTTTATTGCTTTCATCTATTTCGTTTAATGCAATTGCTGCCAATTACACCTGCTCAGGCAAAGTAACTGGAGTAAGTATTGAAGCAAAAACAGGTGACGTAATTGTCGAGAGAATAGGCCCCTTAATTTGGCCAAGGTTGTGTAAAGTTGACAACGAAGTGCATGGTATAAGTGCCGATGCATGTAAAACCGTCTATTCGACATTATTGACTGCTCAAACAACAAATAAAGAAGTTGTTATGTGGTTTAACGATGGGAAATCCTGCGAGACAACGGCAAAACCTTGGCAATGGATCACTGGTTGGTATTTTGGTCCAAAACTTGTTAATTAGATAGGTATTAAAATGAAAAAAATAACATTACTGGCTTCTATTGTTGGTTTATCTTTAATCAGTAGTATTGCTAATGCGGCTTGTAATAGGGATGAATGCTACGGAAAAGGCGCGCAGGTTGTTTCTTCTATGATGGTTCATGAAGGTGGTGTATATATTATTCCACCAGAAAGCTCGCGAAATAATCTGGACTGTCAGCTAGATGGAACTAGCATGACGTTGAATAAGAATCATCCATATTTTGATGAAGTGTATTCTACAATATTGACAGCTATGGCGGCTGGAAATAACTTGATGGTAAGAATCAAAAATGGTTCTAAAGGTTGTCAGGTTTCCTATGCAAGAATTTATTATTAATCTGGTTTGAAAATTAATTTTTGTTGGAACTATATCAGTGAAGATATAGGTCTGTTAATATTTCTTCTTAGGTAAAAACCTCGTAAGAGATTTATTTTATCGGTGTATGCTTTGAATATAAGATACTTTTTGATTTCGCTAATTATATTGTTCCCATTCTATTCGGTCGCCAGTCAAATTCTCGAACCCAAAACTATTGTTCGAACCTTTTCTGAAGGCTCATCTAAGGCTGGGTTTTATACTTCTGAAGGTTTGCTTCAATGTAAATGGGGAATCATGTATATCGATCTCTCTACAGAAGCTGGAAAAGCAATGTTCTCCCAAGTGCTAACGGCAAAGTCAGCGGGCTTCAAAGTGGTCAGAATAGACTACACAAAATCGGGCGAGCTTTGCACAGCTACCGGGCTTCACATCCAATAACCTCATTACTGTAAAAGTGACCAAATGAAAGTAATCAAAACCATTTTATTTAGTACGCTATTCTTGCTACCGAATCTGGTATTGGCTTCAGGCGTTAGCTCAGAGAAGGGGCAGATTAAGCTAATCAATATGCAAAGAGAGGGGAATTTCGTTCGAGTCGATTTTTCTCAGCCTATTAAAAACCCAGGCAACTGCGAAGGGACGAGCTTCTATGTTGCTGAGCTTAATGACTCTGCAGGGAGCAACCGCTTTTATTCAGCACTCCTGGCAGCTTATACGTCGAAACAGACGGTAAATTTCTGGATATCAGGTTGTACTAAACAGAAATATTGGGGTCAAACCAGACCCGCCATTTACGATATCTATATGCACTAATTTTTAACCTCAGTTGGAAAAGATAAATGAAAAAAATATTGGCTTTATTGATGTTGATAATGGCATCTACCTCTGCGCATGCGAAATACACTGCGAACTTTACTGGAGTGATAACAAATGTTCTGACATATCCGGGCAGCACTTTAATTTTAATTCAAGTGACCAATATGCCAAAAAGTCATCCGAAATGTACGCTTTTTGACTACATGGCAATTGACCCCGCGATTTCATCTGAATCTCGTCAATTGGTTATGTCACGTATTCTTACAGCTTATACAACCAAGGAAACAGTCAACATAGGCTATGACAGAGAGAGTCATTCTGACTCTTGTACTGGTGGTGACCGTTTACGAGTTCACCGAGTGGGCTAAAAGATGAAAAAACTCATTGTTTCTTTAGCTCTTGGTCTTCTCTCTTTTCAGGCATTTGCTGACTGCTCGGGTCACAGTTGTACTGGGGTTAAAGTGAGTCGCCTATATGTGAATACCGACGGCACTTCAGTTATTGGGACTTCTGGTAATGAAGCAAACTTGACGTGTGAAGCGGGTAAGAATGGCTATATCCATTTGGATCCCGCAAGTAAAAATTACAACGCTGTATATTCATTGCTGCTTACTGCTCATACACAGGGTCACCCAATTTGGATTCGCACAAATTCGGATTCGAGTGCATGCAAAGTAGTTTATGTAGTTTCAGATAGATAAGAAGAGAAATATATGCCAAAAAGATGGATTAATCGAAATGTTGTGCGCGCTTTGTTTTTCATAGCAGCGTCGTTAATTGGAACGAACGCAGTAGCAGGAAATTACACAGGGACATTTCACCCTTATTGGTATGGCGGAAGCTTATATATTAAGCCTGTGTCAGTAGTGAAATCAGATGTCCCAGCGTGTGCCAAGCGACAGTTATTGAGACTTCAAGAGATGGACATATCAGGTGATGTGTTTAAGTATAAGTATTCGATGTTGCTGACAGCGTGGGCGTCTAATAAGTCTATTAAGCTACTTGGTACGAATAAATGTACCAGTGAAGGCGATGAAATTATCTATGTAGTTAACTATCCGAAGTAGACGCACAATACGAAACCAAAAATAAAGCCAGCAATCGCTGGCTTTATTTTTATCGAGATCAATCCAACCTTATTTTGGTGGAATCCTTTGCGCCTTCGTTGTCTGTTACTGTCAGCCTTACTGCTTTCTTATTGGCAGGTAAGCGTGTGAATATCACACTGCCAAATCGAACGCGGTTTTTACCCAGTTTCCAACGCGTTTTGACTATGTGACCATCCGGGTCGTAGCTGGTGGAATACAGCAGGACAAATCGCCCAAATAGCGGGAAGTAATCGCCCTGTGCAACTGGTGCTTCATTCACATCAGTAACAATTTCGACCTGTTCAGAATAGGACGCAGTCGCGCCATCATTATCAGTCACGGTTAAACTTACGGTGTATTCACCCGCTTCAACGTATTGCCATGTAGGGTTAACGTCGGTGCTGGTTTGCCCGTTACCAAAGTCCCAAAGATAGCTGGCAATTTCGCCATCTGGATCACTGCTGGAGTTGGTTGCCGTTACCGACATACCATTAACTTCCAACGTAAATGCAGCGGAAGGTGCTTCATTCGGTTTCTGATAAGAAATCTGCACTACCCCGTAGCTGTTGTCTTGCGCCTGATGAATCACTTCAATAGATAATCCTACTTCTGCCAGTTTACGACCCGAATGAGGAGCAGTTGGCGAAGAGTAATCTATACTGTCATCGAACAAACTGACTGGTGTTAAGTTGGTGTCTTGCAGCAAGTTACCCTGGTCATCGACAAGAACCAGCGGTGAGTTGTTTTCTAACGAGAATGCAGCATCACGGACTTGATACCGTGAAATAGCAACATCGCCATTCGACCAGATAAACGGAGTTTGATCCGCATCGACCACCCCAAGCCAGCCTTCACCCGGGTGTAAGCCGACCCAATTGTCTGTGAACGAATTGTCGACGTACCACACAATCAATCCCGGGTCATAAGAGATCAACTGCCCGCTACGACGAATATTGGCTAAGCCCTGATCCACGCCATCGTAGCTGCGCCATTGCAGCAAATAGTAATGATCGGCGAAATGATATCCCGCATTTCTCTCAAACCCATTAAACCTAAAGCTGCTTTCGTCCCCTTCCGCGTCATCTACGTTCTCAATTACACCGTCTGCATCGAATACGATGTTATCGATATACAACCCTTCCATTGCCAGACCGCCGTCAGTGACATAATCGAATGTGAGGGTGATATCAGCTCCCGCCCATTCGGATACGTTGAACACCGCATCTACCCAACCACCAGATTCGCCTGTAATGGCAGGTACAAGCCCAGTGTTGTACGGGTCCTGCATGGTTGTGATGTTTCCGGGAATTTGAGTTCCGTTAACCAACACACGAGCAAAGTCGTAGTCTTTTTCTATCTCATACCAGGCTTTGAATTTGAGCGAGACGGAGCTTCCTTCAGGTACCCGAATTTTTCGGCTCATAGAGTTGTTGAGATCGTCTCCCTTCTGGCTGTAAAACGCGAATTTCCCTTCAAATGGACTGGTGTTGTCCACTTTCTTGGCTGAAAGGTCGATTCTCACCATATTAGGTCGAAGGTTATCAGTGGTTTCAAACAGGCTCAGATATCGAGGCTGACTCAGATCCGCAAGCGAAAGCTGAGTCGAGTTTATCCAGTTTCCCCCTAACGACTCCTGCAAAAACTCTTTTGCGTAGGAGCTAAATGCGGTGGGCTGAGTACCCGCAAGGCTGCCCGCCCAACTCCCAGAGGACATCATGGACCAATAAGCCACTGGCTCGCCGTTTCCCGTACCTCGTGTGTCGTATTCGTCTGGTAAACCGAGGTCGTGGGCATATTCGTGGGCAGCTACCCCAACAGCGGCATCAATGGGCTGAATAGTGTAATCAAAAGCGGCATATTGCCCATTGAAGCGGTCGGGTAAAGAGCTTGTGGTACCTGGCAGTAAATGAACACTGCCCAGATCCCAACGGTGTGACCAGATAGCATCCTCTCCAATCGCACCGCCACCTGCTTCTTCACCCACGGACGAATGAAAGATCATCAGGTGGTCAATAAGCCCGTCAGGTTCGCGATAGTTTCCATCGTTATCGTAATCATATCGATCTTCGATATCGTAATCGGCAAGGTTAACGCTTGGATCTATGGCAAGCTGGTTAAGTGCTTCGCGAACCAGTTCTCGAGGGTTGAGGTCATTCCCCGAATCTGCGGAGTTCCCTCCATAATAAGCCGCATTGTTTGCCGCTCGATACCAGCCAAACCCATCACCAGCTACTGAATAGCTTCCGCCAGACTCCTGTTCATAAAACTGCCTCATTGAAGTGAGGTTCTCACCATTTGGACCTTCGTAACCTGAAGGGGCAAACAACAGGTCGGCGTAATGAGAGGTGGGGTAGCTGTCATAGAGCATGTCCGTATGTTCTGCCGTAATACCATTGTCATCCCAGGGAAGATCTGGGAAATCAATCATCAGAGCGATGACTCTGTCAGTTCTTTTTACAATAACTGAACGCGACCCCAATGCACTCGCATCCAGTTTTTGTCCTTTTTTCTGCGCGAGGGATTTTAATATCTTATTTCGTTTCTCTATTGCCTTTTTACCGAATTGGGCATTTCCATTTAAACCGTAGTTGTTCTTATTTTTTAAATAAGCGTGTACTGCGGCTTCTTTTTCACTTTGTGTTGCATCTTTGCTTAATTTTCCGGAGCGAATGAGCATATTTGCTATTCTTTCCTCATTAACAACGCCCATATCTGCCGGAGCATGGGCGTAAGAAATTCCACTGAATATTGCGAGCGATGAAGCTAGCAATACGGTGTGTTTAAAGTTTGCCATTTGATGTTCCTTAGTGATTGTTATTGGTTTTAGTTCCCTTTTATTTCAATGTATTGCCTCCTTTTTTTATCTGGTTTCTTTAAGTTTTTCGCTAAGAAAATTAGGTGGTTTTATCGTTGTTGACTATTTATTGTTAATTGAGTGAATAAATAGTCAGGTTGCAATGAAAATAACTTTGGAAGGTTAGTTGAAGTGGATTTTGAAAATTTTGGATATGGTTCTAATTCTCATAAATAAATTAGAAACAAAGGTAGGTTTAATTTTGCTTGTTTAGGAGTTGGGACTTATTACACAAGTCACGTTAACTATTGAACGGACATCATTTTAAATATTAGGCGACCCTGAAAGTCGCCTAATATTTAAAACCTTTTTCTGTGTTCAAACGAACTTAAATTGCTTAAGTTCCTTATTGACCTGGTCAACTTCATCTTGGTAGGCATAAACAGTCTTCATCAAACTATCTGCCATGTTGCCTGTTTGCGCGGCGATATCATTGAGAACATCAATATCTACATCAATCGCGCTGCTTGCCTGAGACTGTTCAGATGTCGCACTGGTTATTTGAGCAATGTGGTCACCCATTCGAGCGATAACATCTTGCAACTCGAATACACTTTCATTGACCTTAGATACACTGTTATGAGTGCTGTCTGTTGCTTTTGAACTGCTTACCATACTGGAGGAAGCGTTACTGGTGTTACTGGAGATTTTAGCCAGTAAAGCGCTGATTTCTTCGGTGGACTCTTTACTTCTTTGCGCCAATGTCCGAACTTCATCCGCAACGACTGCGAAGCCCCGACCTTGCTCACCAGCGCGTGCAGCTTCAATGGCAGCATTCAGTGCCAGTAAGTTTGTCTGTTCAGAAATGTCATTGATGGTTGAAACGAATTGGCTAACGCTTTGGGCATCACTCTCCAGTTCTGTGATGCACTGTTGGGTCTGTTCTATTTGGTTGATGAGTGTTTCCACAGCAGAAAAAGCTCCTTTACTCAAAGACAAACAATTGGAAACTTTTTCTGTCATTTGATTTGTTTCGGATAAGGCATTATCAGATGTCGTTGCGATTTCAACCGATGATTGGGAAAGCTCAGTTGTGGCACTTGCGATGCTGGAACATTTTGCCACCGTTTCTTTGCTGCCATTATCCAGTGAGCTGGCAGAGTCGATAATGGTCTGTAGTCGGCTGAAGCTATGTTGGTTGGTTTCCGTTACATGGGAAAGAGTTGTTTTGAAGCTGGAAGTCATGTGATTGATACTGCTTCCAATCTGAGCAAATTCATCTTTACCCGATTCATCGACTTGTATCGAAAGATTGCGTTCTGTCGCTATGGTCGATAGCTGCGCCATTAAGCGACTCACACGATGCTTCACTCCGGAGATAGTGAACAGTATCAAGGCTGCAATTAATACAAATGTAATTGCAGTACCTATCAGATACATCATCGTATAGTTGGCCGATCTTTTCGCTTGTATAGAAGCGGTTTCTAGCATCGCCGCCTGAAGTTTGTTTCGGATGCCGTTGATCAATTTGATTCTTTCGGTAGCAGCTCCAAACCAGTCAGAAGAAGCTGGACCTTTCAGATCACTGAGATTGCTTTTTTGATCCAGATACTGCTTCTGGATCTTTTCAACATTTTTCCAGATTGGTGTGGTTTTTATTTCACTGAGTTCATTAGCGAATTGTGATGGCATCGTGAGTAAAGCCACTCGTTCAGCATACTTTCCTGATGCAATGTAATTCGAGACTGCTGTGTATTGACCGGCAGAGGAGTTTCCTCTGGCAAACGCACCATTCAACGCGCCGCGAACTTGCCCAGCACGCTCTTTCATCTCGATTATGCCGAGTAAAGACTCACCTTTGGCGATCAAATCGTGATTGCTCAGTTCAGCCATAATTAAGCGCGCATTATCGATGGTCAGTTGATTTATGTTGGAGTAATAAGCAAAAGGGGAATCTTTTGGTGTCAGAGAATCAACCTGTGAACGAATGTTTGAGAGCCTGTTTAGCTGCGCTTCAATATCACGCTTTAGTGACATGACGAAGTTTGAGTCTAAGTTTTCAGGTTTAAACGCAAGAAAGGCTCTAACGTGTGTGTCTGCTTTTTGTCGATGTGCCTTCAGGCTAGCGACGTTTTTTGGGTTCCCTTTACTACCTAGTACCCCTGCAGACAAACCCCGTTCTACGGCGAGATTGTGAGCAAGATTATCGTATAGCAGAATGAGCCTGACGGATTCCTGATCTTTATTTGAACCAGCTTGATTAGCATTAAAGTGAGCAATTTGTGTGCCACTTAAAGCAAGGGTAAGGAGTAAGGGTATACCTGCGCAAACCAGGATGGTGATCGCAAGTGGAATGTTCGATAAAAGCCTTTTCATGTTTACCTCTGACACTGTCTCCTGTGCTTGGGATTCGCCTTAGTTATTGTTGTGGCTAAAGAATCCAAAAGCATCACCGCTAACCTGAGTCAGCCGTTTTATTAGTACATACTAAAGAATAGTAAAGAATCCAGATTGTTTTCTAATTAGCTCGAAAAATGTTGAGAAGAATTTGTTAAAGAAAATTTGCGATCAGCCGATGCTTATTATTGAGACAAGAATCATTTGATAGACTCTGAGCCGATGAAGAAGGCGTTAACTGTGATAAGTTGGAGTATATCGTGACAGCACCAACTTGATTTTCTGGTGCTGAGTGAAAAACGGAGTATTCACCATCATGAGCCAGACAGATTTTGAACAAAAGCGAAAATACTATCGATTGCGTTACCCAAAGCAGGAAAGACCTGTTTTGCGCGTAAAAGATCAGTACTACCACATTTGCGAAGTCTCTGAAAAAGGTATCCGTGTGCTAATGGCGAACGTAGCGTCGTTATACCGAGGGCTGAGCATGGCGGGTACTTTGCGACTGAATGCCAATACACACATTCCGGTAGAAGGTTCACTGCTGCGATTTGACAAGAACGAAGTCATTTTTCAGCTCTCTAAAGGTCCAAGCCTGAAAAACATGGTTGAAGAACAACGCCATATCAGAAAAAAATACCCAACATTCTTTGCCAAGCAGCGCCCGATAGCGGCGGCATAAAATATAGGCGTCAGCGATCTTTCGCGAGTAAAATGAGTATAAGATTAGCCCTGATTGACATCGTCAGTTAGGGTTTTTTGCATTTTCTATCTATGAGGCTTTGCTATGAAGTTTTCCTATGTTAATCCAACTCTGATCCATTTCGGTCAAGGTCAGATCGCAGCAACCGCTCAATCTGTCCCTGCCGACGCCAAGGTTTTGGTGGTCTATGGTGGCGGTTCCATCAAGAAAAACGGTGTTTACGAACAGGTTACCAGTGCGTTGGAACGCTACGAATGGCAGGAGTTTTCTGGCGTGGAGCCAAACCCGACCAAAGAGACACTCGACAAAGCTGTTGCCATTGTTAAAAGCGAGAACGTGGAATTTATTCTCGGAGTTGGCGGCGGTTCCGTAATTGATGGTGTGAAATACATCGCTGCGGCGGCGCATTATGAAGGGGACGGTTGGGATATCCTTGAAGGTAAACACCGCGTAGAAAGTGCGGTGGCTCTGGGTGCTGTGTTGACCTTGCCTGCAACAGGGTCTGAATCCAATGCGGCAGCGGTGATTACCAAAGCCGAAACGCAAGACAAACTGTCTTTTTACCACCCAGCCGTACAGCCAAAATTCGCCGTGTTGGATCCTGATGTGATGAAAACATTGCCAGAACGTCAGTTGATCAATGGGATTGTCGATGCGTGGGTACATGTGTGTGAACAGTACCTGACCAAGCCAAATGGCACCATGGTTCAGGATGGTTATGCGGAATCTTTGCTGAAAATCCTAAAAGATCTTGGTGAGCGATTTGAGCAACGCGACAACGATGAATGGCGCGCCAATCTGATGTGGGCGGCCAATCAGGCGCTTAACGGTTTGATTGGTTCAGGCGTTCCGCATGACTGGTCGACGCACGCCATTGGGCATGAACTGACGGCGCTTTACGGTGTGGATCACGCCCATTCTCTTGCCATTATTCAACCCTCGCTGCTTCGTAACCAACTGAAATACAAGCAAGCCAAATTGGAACAACTTGGGCGTAATGTGTTTGGGTTGGCTGACTCCCCAGATCTGGCGATTGAGACCATTGCCGCAATGGAAGCGTTTTATCAGAGCTTGGGAATGCAGACCAAACTCACCGAGCACGGTGGCGACAAGGCAAAAGCGGTGCAGGATGTTTTGGATAAGCTGGAATCCCATGGTCAGGTCAAACTCAGTGAGAATGGCTCCATTACACTGACAGAGTCGAAAGCCATTCTGGAAGATGCCATTGCATAAAAACACATTCTTGCTAGTCGAAATTCACCTCTGATTTTCAAGGAATTTGACGATGATATCGTCGTCAAATTCCGCAAACCTATTGAAAAGTAAATGAGCTCCAGATAGAAGCGTGGAATGCGGTCAGATCCCCCCTTTCTTTAAGGAATATCGGGGCATAAACGTGATTGGTCTCCTATCATTTTTAGTCAATGCAGGAAATAATGTCTTTAATTTTTTCCAAAAGTGACATAATTCATGCGCAGTGATGACTTAATCCTTTTCTATCAGGTGGTTGCGTTAGGCACCTTCAGTAAGGTCGCTGAACAGAACGACCTGACTAATTCAGTGGTGAGTAAGCGAATAGCCCGCTTGGAAGAAGAGCTGGGCGTGCAGTTGTTGTATCGAACCACCCGAAAACTGACTCTTACCGAGGCAGGTAAAGCGCTGTATCAAGGGGCGAAAAACGTCAATCAGGCAGTCAATGAAGCCATGGACGTGATTGTCGGATTCGGGGAAAAGGTGAGTGGTCACGTGAAAATGTCGGTGCCTACGATTTCCGGAGATCTGATTCTGGCGGATGCGGTTGCCGAGTTTTGTAATATGCATCCGGGCTTAACGGTTGATATGTCTTTGGATAATCGATTTGTGGATCTGGTTGAAGGTGGGTTTGACCTGGTAATTCGTACGGGATACCTGGAAGACTCTAGCCTGATTGCACGCCACATTCTGGATTCTCAGTGGTTAGTCTGTGCTTCTCCTTCTTATATCGCAAAAAACGGCAAACCCCTCAAACCGGAAGATCTGATTAACCACAACTGCCTCCAATACGCTTACCAAACCACCGGCGCATCAGATTGGGAGTTTAAATCCTCCAAAGGTAACTACATTGTGAAGGTGTCAGGCTCTTTCTCTACCGACAACGCAACGGCACTTCGAAAAGCGGCACTAGGCGGCCACGGCATTGCTTATGTACCAAGGTGTTTGGTATATCACGACATTCGAAGTGGTGAGCTGGTGGATATCTTCCCTGAGCTGGTTGGCAAGAAACTGGGCATCTACGCCGTGTATCCATTCACCCGTCAGCCGCCGAAAAAAGTGAGCCTGCTGATTGAGCACATCCGTGCTCGTTATCTTGCGATTTCTCATTACTTTTAGATCATAAGTGGGTGTTTCAACACTCTTTAGAACGGTTACGTTTAAATGGTTTCACATTGCTGGACGTATTCTGCGCATTGTGAACATTGTGGTAGTACTCGTAGCCATTTTTGCCCACACATTTGGCGGCATACATGGCTTTGTCTGCGCATCGGAGAAGTTCGGGCAACTCCATGGCATCCTGACCATAAATCGAAACGCCCACGCTTAAGGTGACGTAATTCACCTGATTGTTCACCTGATAACCGTCGTTAAACAGAGACATAATCCGGTGAAGAATACTGTCCAGCGCCCTTGAATCAGGCACGTCATAGAGCAGGATGACAAACTCATCGCCAGCGTAGCGTGCGATAGAAAATTCGTCCTTCTGATCTTTACGATTCTTAGTCCGAAGATTGTTTGCCAGCCTCTGCCCAAAACTTTGTAAAACCTTATCGCCAATGGCATGCCCGTAGTTGTCGTTAATCTCTTTAAAGTTGTCGATGTCGACAAACACCAATGCAGTGAGCTTGTTACTGTTTCTGAGTTCTTTCAGCTTGGGTTCAGCCCATTTTTCAAAGCTCCAGCGGTTAGCAAGCCCGGTCAATGCATCGCGATAAGCCAGATCTTCTATGCCTTCCTGATAAAGCGACAGCACGTAATGATTGGTTCTGCAGTACTGGTAAGCGAAGTAATGACAAATCGCTAAAAAAGCCATCATACTGGTAAGAAAACGCCCGACCGAAAACTCGGAGTAATCCGCAGACAGATACGGGAAGTTGGGAGAGGTGAACGCCACAATGCAGAATATGTAGAAGCTTACGGTGGCAATCAGAGCGCTGCGTACCGAATTGACGAAAATGATGGTGGCAAGAATCGGGTAGATCCAGTAAACCGAAGATTTAGACAGCCCGCCCGTTAATATCAGAACAATGGCATGCGTAATAAGCACAATGGTGAGCACATGAGCTGCGTGGGTGTAATGACCGCGGCTCAGGAACAGAGCCAGATTCGAGAAGATGACTAATGCGCTGATGTAGTTCACAGAGCCTTGAAAATGGTCTCCGTGACTGATGCTGAGAAATCCAAATACAGAAAGCAGGATAAAAACAATAACCGACAGTACCACAATGGTTCGTTTGCGTCGGAGCAAACGGACATCAGCCATTTCTTCCAGCTTTCGACCTGCCATGTTGTACATGAGTCGAGCCTAGCCTTTTTCTAGTTATGTGGCTAAAAGCATAGTACATACATTCATATTTGCTTATTCAATGTGTGGTTTTTTTGCATAAAAAAATGCCTCTTATCAGTAAGAGGCATTTCAGAATTCTAACTGTTTGAAAAGTAAAGGTTATGCAACCAGCTCTTCATCCAGATCGAACGACGCGTCAATCAGTTTCTGCGTGTATTCGTTCTTCGGATTGTTGAAGATCTCTTCTGCCGTACCTTCTTCCATCACGACGCCTTTCTGCATCACCATTACACGGTCAGACAGGGCTTTCACCACACTCAAGTCGTGGCTGATGAAAAGGAAGCCAATGTTGTGCTTCTTCTGAAGATCTTTCAGAAGGTCGATAACCGTCAGCTGAACAGAACGGTCTAGAGCCGATGTTGGTTCATCCAGAAGAATGAATGAAGGCTCAAGAATCAACGCACGTGCAATCGCGATGCGCTGACGCTGACCACCAGAGAACTCGTGTGGGTAACGGTTGATTGAGTGTGGATCCAGACGCACTTCTTCCAGCGCTTTACGAGCACGCTCCATACGCTCAGCACGCGAAAGCTGCGGTTGGTGAACGGTCAGTGCTTCGGTGATGATATCGCCAACGGTCATACGTGGAGAAAGAGAACCGTATGGGTCCTGGAACACCATCTGAACGTCTTTCTTCAGTTCAAATTTCTCTTTCTCAGTCAACGTGCTCAGGTCACGACCACGGTAGGCAATCTTACCTTCAGATGGAAGAAGACCGATCAGAGCGCGACCTAATGTCGATTTACCTGAACCAGACTCACCTACGATACCCAGCGTTTCACCTTGTTTCAGTTCAAGCGAAATGCCTTTTACTGCTTCAAAGTACTGGTTGCGGCTTTGGATGAAGTGAGACTTGATCAGGAACTTCACGCGAATATCATCCGCTTTCAGCAGGTTAACTGCGTCATCAGCAACAGGGTCTTTGCTGCCGTGCGGAATCGAGTTGATCAGCATTTTGGTGTAGTCTTCCGTCGGGTTCTTGAACAGCTCTGCTGTTTGACCTTCTTCAACGACGTCACCTTTGCACATTACGATTACGCGGTCGGCAAAGTGTTTTACCACACCCAAATCGTGGGTGATGAACAGGATAGCCATGCCCATCTTTTCCTGAATTTCTTTAATCAGGTTCAGTACTTCAGCCTGAACGGTTACGTCCAGTGCAGTTGTGGGTTCATCTGCAATCAGAATGTCTGGTTCGTTCATCAGCGCCATCGCAATCATGATACGTTGCAACTGACCACCCGAGAATTCATGCGGGTACTTGGTGTAAGCCGTTTCTGGGTTTGGCAGATGAACTAGGTTGAACAGTTCCAGTACCCTTTCTTTTGCCTGAGAACGGGTCACTTTGCGGTGACACATCAAGGCTTCCGCTACCTGAATACCAACGCGCATGTAAGGGTTCAGAGAGGTCATCGGCTCCTGGAAAATCATGCCGATACGGTCACCACGAATGGCTTGCATCTCTTTTTCAGACAATTCCAGAATGGATTTGCCTTCAAACTGAATATTGGCGCTAGGTGGAATGATGGAGTTATCTGGCAGCAAACGCATCACGGCGTTAGTAGAAACCGATTTACCTGAACCTGATTCACCAACAATGGCCAGTGTTTCACCTTTTTTCAGGTCAAAGTTTACGTTTTTTACTGCATGAACAGGACCGTCATTAGTGGTAAAGGTTACCGACAGGTCGCGAACTGTAAGAATTGGGGACTGTGACATTGAACTTCCTTATTATTAATTCAGAGTGTAAACGGCGCTGGTTCGCTCTGAATACAGCTTTAATTGGTTGAAGTGATGGTGTGCTTTCTGCAGCGCATCCAATTCCAGTTGCCACTCTGAGTTGCGCTGAGCGGCGCAGAAGGCGGCAATATGTCGGAAAATGGTTTCGCTGTGCTGGATTAGGTTTGGCTCAACGGCGCGAACGATGTCTTGCTGTTCCAACGCAAGAAACTGCATGTGCGCGTAGGCTTGATTCAGTAAATCAAACGCTTCCTGTTGTTGACCCATACGGTTGAGGATTTCAGATTGACTGATCGCCGCGTCTTTGAAGCCTGCTAGCAGGCATGACATTTGGCATGGTTTGATGTCATCACTCTCGACCGCTTCAGAGATATGAGAGGGAAGATGGTCCAGTACATCTTCAAAGAGGTATCGTGCTTCAGGCCAGTGTCCTTGCTCTAGCAATTCTTCTGCTTTCATGAAGCGCGCCCAACACTGCTCTAAATCCATATCTCGATCCTGTTTGCACAAAGTGGGGGATAATTTAAATGAAAACCATTATCAAATGCAAATAATTCTACTTCTTGCGTGATTATTAGCCTTTTGTTCCAGCCCAGGTTGCTGATGTTAGAGAGAAGCTGGTTTTTTCATGAATTTTCCACTTCTAAAACCATATTTTCTACATGGCTCATCCAGTGTTGAATGCAGGTCTCTTTTCTTAAAAATAAGAATGTTATTGATAGTTTAAATAATTGTTTAATTTGTGTGATCGTAATAACGTGGTATCTCTGGAAAAGCCGATAGTATGGGGCTTAACAGCAGTGTTTATGGAGGCTGGATACTCATGACTTATCACGCACAAGGATCTCAGTTAGAGAAATTAAACCAGTTTCAGGATGAGCTACTGGGTTTGTTTTCTGGCATGTTTAGTTTCGCCAAAATGGCAAGTTATTTGGTGGACGATCAAGCTAAACCTATGTGCTACAAGTCTGTCAAGATTCAACCTACCATGCATCGGGAGTATCTCGAACATTTCTACAAAACCGATCCGCTTCATCCTACTAACTTTCGTTTCTCAGAAGCAAAGGTCGTGAAGATGAGCGATTTGGTTCCCGCGCATAACCGGGAGTCACACACCTACTTCAAAGATTTTATTCGCCCTTGGAAAATCAACGACATCATTGAGCTGTTCTTCCATGTAGACGGTAAGCTGGTGGCCGGTGCTGCCATGTTTGTTGGCAATAACCAGAACACCATGGGGGCAGACGATGTAATGAAGCTGCATCATATGCATCGTTACATCGAGTTTTCTCTCAACCAGAGTATGTCCACGCCGGAATCCATGAGTTACCAAGCCTTCTGCGACCAGTATTCTCTAACGGAAAAAGAGCGCTTGGTGGCACAATTCGCTTTGCAGGGCATGCCGAATAAAGCCATTGCCAACGAGCTTTGTTGTAGCCTGCCAACGGTAAAAACCCACTTACAACATATTTTCGCTAAGATGGAAATCAACAGTAAAGTCGAGCTGACCAGCTTGGTATACCGTAACAATTGCGAAGTTTAGTGTTCCTCAATATTTGTAACAATCCCGCAGCCATTGGGTTGCGGGATTTTTTTGTTTAGGAAGCCTTTTTCTTCAGTGATAGAGCGTAAACGACGATCGACAATACGGTCAGCCCCAGTAACGTAGCGCTGATAGGACGAGTGACCAGAATACTTAAATCGCCATCTGCTACCCCTAATGCCTGACGCATCCGTACCAGAAAGACAGGACCCAACACCAATCCCAGCACAATAGGGACTGCAGGGATGTTTTTCTTACGTAAAACGTAACCCAATCCTGCAAAGCCGAGCGCGATCATGGCATCGGAAAATTGGTAGTTTTGGCTGTAACTGCCAATAAAACCCAGCACCAAGATAAAAGCACCAATAAAGCGACCGCGAATTCGGGTTAAGTTGACGATCCATTTGGTGGCAAAGGTGAGGTAAACAAATACCACGATATTGATCAGCAATAGAGACAAGTACAAGCCAGAGATAAACTCTGGGCGCTCCACAAACAGCGTAGGACCGGGAATGTAGTTGTGCACCATAAATACTGCCAGCAACATCGCCATTAGTGCATCGGCTGGAATGCCAAACGCGAGCAGGGGAATCATCACCGACGCAGTCACCGCATTGTTGGACGTTTCTGAGGCAATCAGCCCCTCTTCTGCGCCTTCTCCGAATTTTTCAGGCGTTTTTGAAAACTTCTGCGCAAGGGTATAAGAGAAAAACTGAGAACCAAACTCACCAACGCCAGGTAGAAGACCCATTACGACCCCAAGAATGGCGGAGCGCGCAACGGTTACCTTGTGTTTAGCCAGCGTAATCAGCCCCGAAAAGTACCCCTCGTCTTCAAGTTTGGTGGCTTTAGAGTCTCCACCTTTTTGGGAGAGCAGCACAAACGCTTGCGACATAGCAAACAAGCCGATCACCGCGGGTACAAGAGGAATACCGCCGAGCAACCATTCTTGACCAAAGGTATAGGTAAGAGTGTTGTAGGAGCGATCCACACCAATAGAGCCAAAGAAGATCCCAAGCCCCAGCATCATGGCGGCGTCCAGTACTTGGTTACGGTGCGCCAGCACCACAAACACCATGCCCAGTAATGCCAGCATGGCAAACTCAGCCGAACCAAAATTGGCGGCGATCTGAGACAAGACAGGCGCTAAAAACACCAGAGACATAATGCTGACCAAACCGCCTACAAAAGATGCGGAATAAGCGATGGATAAGGCTTTCTTGCCTTCGCCCCGCTTGGTCATTGGGTAGCCATCGTACGTGGTAAGCACCGCCACCGGAGTACCCGGGGTATTCATCAAAATAGCCGGAATAGCACCGCCATACCATGCGCCGCCGTATACCCCGACCAGAAGGCTGACGCCCGCTAAAGGCTCCATAGAAAAACTGATGGGCAGTAAAATCGCCATAACGCCAGCGGGCTCTAACCCCGGAATCGATCCAATGGTTACGCCGATCAGCGCGCCCAGCAATATGGCGGTAATTACGCTAACCGTGCCGACTTCCGCAAGCCCTAACATTAATGCTTCCATGTCGTCTCCTTACAGATACTGGTTAGCAAACAGTGACCATTCCTCTGGCAGTAACCCGTACAGCCAGACATCCGGTAACCAAAGGTTGAGCATGACTCTGAAAATCAACACCACAGCAGCCACGCTAACTAAGCTGGTGAGTATCCAGAATCCATTCAAAAGTCGGCTCACCCATAACAGAGTCAGTACAAACAGCCAGGTGGCAGGGGCAAAGCCCATGATCGACAAAGAATGGATATAGAGCGCGAATAATGCGCTGGCGATGATGGCAACTCGATAGCTGGCGACAGCGTCAGCACCGGAATCGAGGGCTTTGAGTGGATGAAGGTGAAATTGCCGAAGGTGCTGAAACACTTTCAACACAGCAAACAGAACAAACACACCCAAACCCAACGCAGGTCCCATCATAGGTTGGGTATACCAGCCTCGCTTGGTTTTCACCCAAGCGGCTTCGTTTGGAAGCTGCCAAAGCAATAGCACGCCAGCGATGGCGAACAAAACAAAAATACCACCGGTCGCCCGAGCCCATGTAGGGCTGGACTCAGGCGAGGTGGAAGGTTGTTCTATAGATTGGGATTCAGAGATCATACGGCACTCCTTACAAAGGGGGCAATGCCCCCTCTGGTCTTACTGGTTCATGAAGTTGAGCAGCGATTTCGCTTGTTCAAAATCTTTTGCCAGCAAGGCTTCGGCATCTTTGCCACCCAACCAGTACACGCCAGCACCGGTGTTCATGCTGATCTCTTTAACACGGTCTGCCTGCAACGCTTTTTCAGCGATACCTGCAATCTTGTCTTTGATGTTTTGAGGGGTGCCCTTCTTCACAAACAAGCCGTTCCACGTAGTTTGGGTGATACCCGTTTGTTCCGCTAACGTCGCCACGTCTGGTGTTATGGATAAACGGTCGCGGCTAATAGACGTCAGAAGCTTTACATCACCCGAGTTCAGACACGCCAAAATCAGCTGTGTGGTGGTGTTGATGACATCGGCATCGCCATTTGCCAAGGTTGAACAATCCAGCACATCGAATGGAGCATCAGAGGAGAACTTAATCCCAATCTGATCAGCCGCTTTAAAGGTAATTGCCGTTGGCAGAGCCTGATAACCGAAGTGACCTAACGTGACTTTGTTACTTTTAGAGTATGCGGCCAGTTCTTCGAGGTTGTTGTAGGGTGCATCGGACTTAACCGCAATAGCGAATGGGTAGTCGAGGAAAATCCCGACAGGTTCAAAGCTGTTTTGGTCAAAAGGTGCCGTGCCAAACAGTACCTGTGTTGTCAGTATGTCGGCCACAAAAGAGCCGATCACTAAGCCGTCTGGGCGAGAGCGAGAGACGTCGGTTGCCCCGACTACACCCCCACCTCCGGGTTTGTTGACGACAGATGCGGGTTTGCCCGTTTCTTTCGACATCTCTTCTGCGATAACGCGAGTCAGGATATCTTCCAGATCCCCTGGTGGCCAGGGCACCACGAATTTCACCGGACGGTTAGGGTAATTGGCGGATGTGGCTGCAAAGGTGGTCATCAGACCGGCAGCGATAAGAGCAGCCTTCATGGCTTTAGTTACACGTTTCATAAACTTCCCTTTATTGTGTTTGACTGAGAGGGACGATAAGGACAGGGATGTCACTCTGACTGATGACTTTGAGGGCAGTTGAGCCCAGAAACAGACGCGAAATGGCGTTTGCTTCCCTGTCTCCCATCACAATAAGTTGCGCATTGTGTTGCTTTGCTGCAGAGAGGATCACCTCGTGAGGTTCACCTATTTGCGATTCGATATCTGGTGGCTGTTTTAAGGCGCTGAGGTTATCCAGTTCGCTGTCCAGAAAGTTTTGGATACGTGCCTGAATATGGTTGTGCGCTTCCGCCAGAATTTGTTCGGTATGCTTTTGGTTCGCTTTCTTTGGCAGATAACTCACCATGACTTGTTGAGTGAGTTCACCAATGGGAGGAATGGCATGCAGAAACACGATTTTGGCATCGTGCTTGATGGCTTGCTGAACCGCGTTACGAAACGCAGGGCGACTGCCTTTTTGCATATCCGACGCATAAATAATGGTGTTCACTTCCGTAAGCATGTCCATTGCCTCCACATTCTTTGTGTATTGAACCATTCAAATTCATCCCAGGGATCTCAGGTATCAACCATTGGGATGAGGCTGTGCTAACCCTTTCTAGCGGTTGATATTAATCAGTTGCGGTTGGGTATTTTCTAGGAGTCCTTCTTCGCCAAACTCCACGCCAAAACCCGACATCTTGTTGCCGCCAAATGGCGCGTGAGGCAGAACTTCGGCGTGTCCGTTTACCCACACGGTGCCGCATTCCAGCTGTGCTGCGACCAATTGAGCCTGATCAACATCACTGCCCCAAACTGAGCCACCCAGCCCCAAATCGCTGTCGTTGGCCAACTGGATGGCTTGTTCAACGGTTTGATAAGGAATGACGGGAAGAACCGGACCAAATTGCTCTTCATCCACAATGCGAACTCCGTTGGAGACATTGGTGACAATAGTCGGTGGGAAAAGGTAGCCAGATTCATCCAGAGGCTTGCCTCCGGAAAGCACTTTTGCACCTTGTGCGACGGCATCTTCAATCAGCTCTTGTACTTTTTGGAATTGGTTATGGTTCTGGACAGGACCAAAGGTGACGCCTTCATCCAGGCCGTTACCGACGGTTTGTGCAGAAGCAATGTCTGCCAGCGCCTGGCATACTTCGTCGTACTGGCTTTCATGGACATACAGGCGCTTCAGAGCAGCGCAGGTCTGCCCCATATTGATGAAAGAGGTCTGGAACAGTGGCTGAACAATGTCGTTGATGCTGCTGCCCGGGAGGACAATGGCTGCGTCATTGCCACCCAGCTCTAAGGTTAAGCGTTTCAGGTTGGTCGACGCGGCACTCATGATGCGCTGCCCCGTCGCTGTGGAGCCTGTGAACACAATCTTGTTAATGTCTTTATGTTCGCTGATCGCCTGACCCAGCTCGCCACCACCAGACAGCACATTGATGACGCCGTCGGGCAACACGTCAGCCATTATCTCAATCATCTTTAAGGTGCTGAATGGTGTTAATTCAGATGGTTTGATGATGACGCAGTTGCCTGTACGCAACGCTGGCATAACATGCCAGACGGCAATCATCATTGGCCAGTTCCAAGGCGTGATGGAAGCGACAACGCCAATGGGCTTGTGGTGAAGTTCAATGCGTTTGTTGGCGTCATCCTGAATGACTTTAACAGGCACGTCGGCATCGGCGGCGTAGCGAGTCCACGCTACGGCTCCACCCACTTCCATCATCGCCAGATCAAGCGGCTTTCCCTGCTCTTCCACAATCAGTTTTGCCAGTTCTTCTGTAGCGCCTTCGATTTTATCGGCAATCTCGGTCAGCATGGCTTTTCGAGTGATATGGCTGACATTTTTCCAGCTTTTGAACGCGACTTGCGCCGATTCCACCGCGAGGTTAAGCAGTTTGACTGACGCTTCTGGGGCGTTACGTAGTACCTCTCCGGTGGCAGGATTTATTACGGGTCGGGGCGGCAGGTCGCCGTCGCGTTTTTGCCCGTTTATGATCAATCCAAAGCGGTTATCCATAACAAATTCTCCTGATGATAATGCGAAGGGGCGGGTCAATTGACCGCTTGCCTTTGCTGACTTTCTCGATAGTTGCTGGCTGTCACCCCCGACATGCGGCGGAAAAAGCGAGCGAAGTAGGCGGGGTCTTGAAACCCGAGTTCGTAACCAATCTGCGTAATGGGTTTTTGAGTTAGCCCAATCAGACGTTTGGACTCTTGCAGTACGCGCTCATTGACTAGGCGCTTGGCGGATTTACTGCTCACTCGCTGGCATATGCTGTTGAGCCGAGACTCGGTCACACACAGCTCGGTGGCGTAGCGAGATAAGGTCCAGTGTTTAACAAAATTGGCTTCGATAAGCTGGTGGAACTGATGAAATATCTGGGCATCTATATCGCGTATAGAAGAAGGCGAATCCGACTCGCCAGACATGCGAATGATCTCAATCAGTATCAAGCGCACCAAGGCATACATGGCTTTGGCTTTTTCTGTGCGTTCCTGTTCGTGTTCATCTTCAAGCAGAGTGAGGTACGCCAGAGTACGCTTTAATGCGTTGCTGTGTTTTTTAAATGGAATGCATATGCCTTTGGTGGCGAACAGCCCTTTATCGTTGAGCGCCATGCACTGGCTGAGTATTTGCCAGACGAATTGCTGACGAATGGTCAGCACATACCCTTCTGTTTCGGTGGAAATAGAGAAGCCGTGAGGCACGGTTGGCGGAGTGAAAAACAGAACCGGACCTTCACACTGGTAGGTGCGGTTGTCCAGTTGCAACCGAATCTCTCCCGACATCACCACATGAATTTGGTAAAAACGGTCGTGATAATGCACAGGCATGTCGTGACCGAAAAATTGTGCGAGGTTTTGAATCTGTTCGAAGTGAACTTCGCTGTCGATGTAACGACGATCGTAAGCCTGACCAATATCGATATTGGGAATGTGCTTGCTGGCAGCGTTTTTCATGTTCATGCTCCTCCCTAAAAATGCTTCTTCGCTTACGGTTAAGGGGTCATCAGCGAAGAAGCGTCAAACCGTGATTACTGTGCGACCGCCAGATAATGCTTCACGAATTTAGGAGACACGATGTTCCAGCGAACTTTGGTGCCTTGTTCTACAAACCAAGAGTCACCCTTCACGTAGGTGTGAGAGATTCCTGTTTCTTCATTCGTCAGCTCCACTTCACCTTCCAGCACGGTTGCGTGCTCAGTAAACGGGTATTGCATGCGGAACTCGCCTTTTGAACAGCCGAACAAGCCGCAGCTCACGGCGTCTTCAGGGGCGCCTGAAATCATCGCCACTTCGGCTTGAGGATCGCCAGAGATAACTTCAGAGCCTAAGTTTTCAATGCTGCCTACAGACATCATTTCCGGAAGAGGCTGGTTTAATAGGATCGGTTTCATGAGATTTCCTTTTGTTGATTTCTTTACTTCGAATAGTGATTGTCTTGGGGGATAGCTATCGTCTGCCCAACCAGTATCCCGAGATTTGGTGGAACAGCTTGCCACTGGTTACCAGCAACGGGCGTGCGACGTCTTTGCCAATCACGCGAGTCAGAGGAACAGAGCTGACAAGGTTGTAGCGATCGGTTTTCTCACTCATACCTTCTGCCAGTACCTTGCAGACAATGTGGCTCGGGGTGACGCCAAAACCGGAATAGCCCTGCACATAAAACACATTGTCGTGATCAGGAAGTGTTCCCACCTGAGGAAACAGGTTGGCGCTGCAGCACAAAGGACCGCCCCAAGCCATGTCGATTTTTACGTCTTTGAGGTATGGGAAAATGGTGAGCATGTGTTTACGGTTCCATGCTTTTAGATCTTGTGGCATGTATTCCACCCAACGAGTGGCACTGCCAAACAGCAAGCGGTTTTCTTTGGTGACACGGTAGTAGTCGATCACCGGACGAATGTCGCTATAAGCGCCGCGAATCGGGCTGATGCGTTCGATCATTTCATCAGACAGGGGCTCGGTTGCCATTTGAAATGCATAAGTATTGATGGTGTGCTTGTGAAGGTGTGATTCCATCCCCTGTAAGAAGCCATTACACGCCCAAAGCAACTTATTCGCCGTCACGGTTCCTCGGGCAGTGCGCACTTTGATACGTTCGCCATATTGAACGTCAAGAGCTTGAGTATTCTCGTAGATGGATACGCCCAGCTCTGACGCCGCTTTGGCTTCGCCGAGCAGCAAGTTCAGTGAGTGAATATGACCCGCACCCATGTGTTTTAGTGCACAGGAATAGGCAGGGGATCCAATGACTTCTTGCACTTCCGAACCGGTGTGCAGGGTGATCTCTTCATCCGGCGTGGCTTTTTTAAACTCTTCTTGCCAGGCTCGAAGGGTTTTTTCCTGGCGACGGTTAAAACCCAGGTAAGCGTAACCCTGACAGAAATCGGCGTCGATGTTGTACTTCTCAACACGTTCGCGGATGATGCTTGCGCCGATATTGCCAAGCTTGAAGAGCTCTTCCAGTCCGTCTTTGCCCACGTGTTTTTTCACCGTGTCAATGTCGTGCCCAAGCCCAGCCATGATTTGACCACCATTACGACCAGTACCCCCATAACCCAGGTGCTTGGCTTCCAGTACCGCAATGTCTGTGATGCCTTTTTCTGCGAGTTCAAGCGCAGTGTTAATGCCTGTGAAACCACCGCCAATGATCACCACATCGACATCAATATCCTGTTCCAAAGAAGGGAACGATAAATCGTATTTCTTCGTTGCTGCGTAGTAGGTAAGAGAATTTAAGTGTTCCATAATCTTATTCTTCTGATTTCCATTTGAGGTATGGCTCCCATTTAGCCAAGTTTTGCTTTGGGGCTATATCAACCATCGGGATGAGGTTGGTTAACTCATTAACTTAAAAGGAAAATTTTATAATCCGCCCATTAACATGTACTTGGTTTCCAGATAATCCTCGATGCCCTGACGAGCGCCTTCGCGCCCTAATCCTGATGATTTGATACCGCCAAATGGCGCGACTTCAGTCGAAATCAGACCTTCATTGATGCCAACCATGCCCGCTTCGAGTGCTTCTCCGACTCGCCATGCTCGGGCAAGGGATTGGGTGTAGAAATACGCCGCCAAGCCAGAATCGGAATCGTTGGCGCGTTCAATCACTTCCTGCTCTGAATCGAAGGGGAAAATCGCCGCGAGTGGACCAAAGGTTTCTTCATTCGCCGCATGCATGTCGTCGTTCATGTCGGTGACGATTAACGGATTAAGGAAAAGGTCTTTGGGGGGATTAGGATCACCAGAAATCAGCGTTGCGCCTTGCTCCAGGGCATTTTGGACGTGTTCGCATACTTTGGTGACAGCCGCTTGGTTGATCATCGCCCCTATCTGAACATCGGCACGAAATCCGTCCCCGACTTGTAAGGCTTCCACCGCCGTTTTGAACTTAGCAATGAAGACCTCGTGAACCTTGCGGTGCACAAAAATGCGATTGGCACACACGCAGGTTTGCCCAGCATTACGGTATTTGGCGACCATCAAGCCCTGAACCGCTGAGTCCAGATCGGCGTCATCGAACACAATGAACGGCGCGTTTCCGCCCAGTTCCAAAGACAACTTTTTCACCGTATCCGACGATTGATTCATCAGAATCTTGCCCACGTGCGTCGAACCCGTGAAACTGATTTTTCGGACGATAGGGCTTTGCGTGAGTGCTTCTCCGATTTGAACGGCGTCTCCGGTGATGATGTTTAATACGCCAGCAGGTATGCCTGCCCGAATCGCAAGTTCACCCAGTGCGAGCGCAGTAAAAGGGGTTTCGGGGGCGGGTTTTAATACGACCGCACAGCCCGCTGCCAGAGCTGGACCGCATTTTCGTGTGATCATGGCAGCTGGGAAATTCCAAGGGGTGATCGCGCCTACAACGCCAATGGGTTCTTTGGTGACCACAATCCGCGCATCGGCTTTGTGGCTTGGAACGGTTTCTCCGTAAGTGCGCTTTGCTTCTTCCGCAAACCATTCGATAAAGCTGGCGGCATAGGCTATTTCGCCTTTTGCTTCGACAAACGGCTTGCCCTGTTCTGTCGTCAGGATGGTGGCGAGATCGTCCTGATGTTCGATCATCAATTCATACCAGCGACGCAGGATTTGCGAACGCGTTTTGGCGGTTTGAGCTTTCCAGCCTTTTTGTGCCCGCTCTGCTGCGTTTATGCTTGCCTGTGTTTCTTCGCTGCCTAAACGGGGAACAAACCCCACTACGCTGTTATCAGCGGGGTTGTAAATTTGATCAAACTGGGCACCGTCGCCCACCCATTCACCGTTGATCAGGCATCGTTGCCGAAACAAAGTTGGATCGTTTAATTTCATCGTGCGCTCCTTTGCAAAAAAGCGCCCTCAGGAAGGGGGAAGGGCGCAATGATTAAGGTTGGTGGTTATACCGTAAACAGAACGTTGGCTTGACCCGTTCCAGAGCTGGGAAAATATTCGCCAATTAAGGTGCCTTTCCCTTGATAGCTGTCCCAGCCCAGTGCGCCGAACAGCATGGCGGTATCGTGCATGCCACCTTCGCCAGAACACAGCTCAGCGTAGTCAGGTAACATTTCCAAAAAGGTTTTGATCTCCCCTTTCTCCCAAAGCTCCAACACACGCAAATCCATTTGGCGGTTAAACTCACGAGAAATGGTGAAGGTGCCGTTGTTGGCTTCGTAGTCGTCGTTATCCCAGATTCGGTGAGACAGAGACCCTGAAGCCAGAAGCATGACTCGGCTGTCGCTCTCCTCTATGGCTTCTCGGATCGCTTCACCGACCTGGCGAGAAGATTCGATGCTGTGTACCGCGCACCAGCCACCAATGGACACGACTTTGAAGTGGGCGTCGTCGTTCATATAGCGCATTGGCACTAAGGTGCCGTATTCCAGGTCAAGCGTTTCAACCTGATGAGAAAGGGTATGCACGCCTTTTGCCATGGCTTTCTCTGCAATGGCATCGCCCAAGTCCGGGTTGCCGTCGTAGTGGTAAGCGAGGTTTTGAATAAAGTGCGGAAACTCGTGGCTGGTGTAGATGCCATCAAAGCTTTTATTAGCGTTGACGTGATAACCCGCGTTCACCAGCCAATGTGTGTCGAGCACCACAATGGTATCGACGTTGTTCTCTTTCGCCAGTGCCGCGAGATGCTTGTGACCGTCGATAGCCTGCTGGCGACAACCGAACAGTCGACCGGGTTGTTCCGACATTAGCATGGTTGGAACGTGTGTGATTTTGGCTGCAATGACCAGTTCACCCATAATCATTCTCCTTGTGTTTCACGTTGGATTCTTTCCATTCATTGGATCATTTGGTTCGCGCTGAACGGATCAGCGCGATGCTCACTTCGCCAGCTTTTGATGAATGTTGTTCTTCTTGTAATTCAGGGTTGGGTGGAGCTCCGTAATCTCCAGCCCAAAACTCAGATAGTGGCGTTCAAAAACAGAGGCGAGATAATCCGTCATAAAGGCGTGTATGGTGTCACCAACGTCTTTGAGTGTGTCTTCTGTTCGCCCACTGCCTACCTTGATGGAAAGCTGCAAAAAGCGGTTTTCCGGATCGCCCTCAGCGACCCGAAACTGTTCACAGCGATGCGCTCGAATTCGAATTCCACCGAGAGGAAAAACGCCGGTTGTTTGAGCGACGCCCGCCAATTTTTCGAATAAATCTGGGAAGTCGATATCCGAATCGAGATTGGCGGAATACTCCATCACGAAATGAGGCATTTAGCCCTCCTTACCCAGTTTCGGTACGGTGTGCAGGTCGTGAGCAATACAGATGTTTTTGGTTTCCATGTAGAAATCGAAACTCCAGTCACCTCCGTCTCGCCCTACTCCTGACATCTTCATGCCACCAAACGGGGAGGGAAGGTTACGGTTGTTTTCGGAGTTGACCCAGACCATGCCTGCCTCGATTTTGTGAGCACAGCGCAAAGAACGACCGGTGTCGCCTGTCCAGATATACGCAGCCAACCCATAAGGGGTATCGTTGGCGATCTGGATTGCCTGTTCTTCGTTATCGAAGGTGATGACAGAAAGCACAGGGCCAAAGATTTCCTCACACGCGACTTTCATTTTGTTGTCGACATCAATGATGAGCGCGGGCGCAAAGTAATAGCCATCTTCAGGGGCATCCGAGGAAATACTGCCACGTAAGACGCTGGCACCTTCTTGCTCGGCGGAATCCAGATAGCTCAGCACTTTATCGAGGTGAGTTGGGTGAATCAGTGGACCGACTTCGGTGTTCACATCCAGCGGGTGACCGACTTTCAGAAGACGGACCCGCTCTTTCAACTTAGCAATGAAGGTGTCTTTGATGGACGAGTGAAGCAGCAGTCGGCTAGAACTGGTACAGCGTTGACCGTTCAGGCTGTAAATCATAAAGACCACAGCATCCAATGCGCGGTCTATGTCGGCATCGTCAAACACTAAGACGGGGTTTTTGCCGCCTAATTCGAAATGGACGCGTTTTAACGTTGGCGCGCCTTGTGCCTGAATCATAGAACCTGTGGTGGTTTCGCCCACAAACGCAACGGCTTTGATGGCTGGGTGTTCAGTCAGCGCTTTGCCTGCGACTTCACCAAACCCGTTCACCATGTTCCACACACCATTTGGCAATCCGGCTGCTTGCGCACACTCCGCCAAAATCGCCGCACTGAGAGGGCTGAATTCTGCGGGTTTGTGAACAACGGTACAACCGGCGGCAAGTGCTGGCGCAATTTTCCACGTGGAGAGCATGAACGGTGTATTCCAGGGGGTGATGACACCTACGGGACCTATTGGCGTTCTCACCGTGAAGTTGGTGTGGGATTCCTGAAACAGTGAGTCGCCGTTTTTGGCTTCTGGTGCTTTATCTGCAAAGAAACGGAAGTTTGCTGCGCCGCGAACGGCTGCCTGTTTCATGAAGCGAAATGCTTGCCCGCAGTCTACCGATTCAACCAGTGCGATTTCTTCTGCGCGGCGTTCAATTTCATCTGCCAGCTTATGCAAGATTTGACGTCGTTTGGCTCCGGAGAAGTTTGCCCATTCCTCGAAAGCGTTCTGAGCAGCAAGGCAGGCTTGATTCACATCTTCTGCACTGCCTTTGACTACAGTACCCAAGCGTTTGTTGTTAATTGGGCTTTGGTTTTCAAAGGTGTCTTCACCGCTGCCCAGCGTCCACTCGCCATTGATGAAGTGACCTAGAGTATCGGTTTTGAATCTCGCCAGATATTCTCGGGCTTTGGTGATTTGAGAGTCTAAAGTTGTCATTTTGCTTAATCCTTGCGTTTAAAATATTCCGTTTCACTGACCATGTAGGTGGTGAGCGTACCCAGCCCTTCAATGGAGCAGTCCACAACATCACCGGGTTGGGTGTCTTTCAGTCCTTTTGGCGTTCCCGTTGCAATCATGTCACCCGGCTGTAATGTCAGGGTTTGGCTGAGGTAGGCAATCAACTCTGGCACGCTGAAAATCATGTCATTGGTGTTGCCCGTCTGGACGACTTCACCATTCACTCGCGTTTCCAGTGCGAGGTTATCGATATCGGGTAATTGATCTTTACTGATTAGCCATGGACCAATCGGGCAGAGTGAATCGCGGCTTTTTACTTTCAGGTTCGGGCGATAATAATTTTCCAGGTAATCACGTATCGCGAAGTCGTTGCAGATGGTGTATCCAACGACATAATCCATCGCATCTTCTTTGGCGATGTTCTTGCCTTTTTTCCCGATGACTGCGACCAGCTCACACTCGTGATGCATAAAGTCCACATTGTCAGGTCGGTAGGTGTTGCAACGGTGCCCGGTCAAGGTATTCGCCCCTTTGATGAATACCAATGGGACTTCAGGTGCTGAAAAAGCCAGTTCTGAGGCATGATCCGCGTAGTTGAGCCCGAGAGCGAAAATAGTGCCCGGGTTTTCAATCGGGCAAAGCCATGTGATGTCGTTTTGGGGAACAACATGACCATCGGGACCAATCAAATGACCTTCGGCATCAATGGTGACGTTGAGCGTTTTGCCGTTTTTCAAAATGCGTGCGGTTTTCATGCGTGTGACTCCCCTAAACGGCTGGTTAGATGGTGATGCCCATTGATGCTGGATTCGATTTTGTCTCCGGCGCGAACCGGAATACGTTCGCCGTGGAAACAAGGGGCGATGATGTCCCCTGGCTCTAGCGTCATGATGCGAGAAATACGTTCGATCAATTCGGGAATGCTCATCTCAAATTGATCTGTAGAGATATCGCCTCGCCACTTGCCGTTGATTTTGGTCGAGACCACGGCTTTCGTTGGCGAGTCGAGCAAGCTGACAGGCTGCCAGTTGCCATTCATGGCTGCTGATTTGTCGATGCCTTTACCCAAAATATCTGGTCGGTAGTAGCTTTCTTCTGGAGACGAAATGTCATGCACCACACTGATGCCACTGATGTATTGCAATGCGTCCTCTCGGCTGACACGCTGGCAACGCTTTCCAACCAGTAACGCAAGGCTCGCGCCGACCACAAGCGGCGCGTTGGGAGCATCCATTGGGATCAGTGAGTTGTCTTTGTTCCAGGTGTTTCGAGGCTTAAAATACAAAACGGGTTCAGTCGGCAGCGCTTTGTAAGGGGGCTGTTGAAACTTATCGCTCCAGATTTCGCGGTGACGTACGTCATTGAGTGCGACACAAACGAGTTTTGAGCTGCTGTCAGGTAGAATCGTCATGTGAATCCTTATTTAGTATCCGCTGCCTGTTGGCGCGGTATCTTGTTGTCCTTTAAAGCGAGAAACGAGGGCTTTCGCACCGTTGGAAAGCAGCAATGTGTCGACCCCAATGCCTATAAAGCTGGCGCCACAATCTGCGTAGTGCTGCGCTTTTTCAGGGTTCAGGCATAAGATCCCTGCGGCTTTTCCTGCTTCTCTGATGGTGCGAATCGCTTGTTCAATCGCTGCCACTACATCAGGGTGGTCTGGATTGCCCACATGCCCCATGGAGGCAGACAAATCCGTCGGACCGATAAACACGCCATCCACACCGTCGACCGAAACAATGGCTTCGAGGTTGTCGAGAGCCGTTTGCGTTTCTGCCTGAACCAGCAAGCACACGTTGTCGTTGGCCTGATGAACATAGTTCGGAATTTGATTCCAATGTGCAGCGCGAGCCAGTGAACTGCCCATGCCGCGGCGACCTGCTGGTGGGTAGCGACAGTCCAACACTAGCGATTGCGCTTGTTCTGCTGTATCAACCATCGGTATTAGAAGCGTTTGTGCGCCGATATCGAGTAACCGTTTGATGACCGTGGTGTTGCCTTCAGCAGGGCGAACAATCGGGGCAACGGAGTAGGGGGCAATCGCACGTAGGCTGGCAAGAAGATCGCCTAATTCAAAAGGGGCGTGCTCCCCGTCCAGAAGCAGCCAGTCGAAGCCTGCACCGGCACAAATTTCTGCGCAGGTAGGATCTGGCAACCCTTGCCACAAACCCCATTGCAATTCGTGATGAATCAATTTGTTCTTAAATGTATTCTTCATGACGGCTCCTTACACGAAAGACACGGAAATTCCGCCTAACGGACCGTAATCGGCATGCACCGTGTCGCCTGCTTTCACGGCGACGGGGCGGGTGAAAGAGCCAGACAAAATCACCTGCCCAGGCTCTAAGCCAATCCCATGTGGCGCAAAGCGTTTGCATACCCAGCAGATGCCGTTGGCAGGGTGCCCGAGCACGCCAGACGCCAATCCGGTTTCTTCGATTTGACCATTGAGGTACAGAGCGGCACCTGCCCAGCGAATGTCCATTTCGTCGGGGCGAATCGGGCGTCCGCCAATAATGATTCCACCATTGGCTGCGTTGTCTGCGATGGTGTCGTACACCTTGCGGGTGTACCCAGTTTCAGGGTCGGTTCGGTGGCATCGTGCGGCAATCAACTCAATGGCCGGTACCACGTAATCGGTGGCATTGAGCACATCAAAGATGGTAACGTTTTCGCCTTTGAGAGGGGCTTTCAACACAAAGGCAAGTTCGACTTCAATGCGGGGGTCGAGGAAATCTCCCGCCGGAATTTGTGCGCCATCTGGAAAGAACATGTCATCCAGAAGCACGCCGAAATCGGGCTGGTCAATGTTGACAGCCATCTGCATTGCACGAGAGGTGAGCCCTATCTTGTAGCCTTTCACCTGAGCGCCGTTTTCGATCTTTTGGTCTACCCAGTTTTTCTGTATGGCGTAAGCGTCATCTATGGTCATTTCTGGGTGAGACAAGGTTAATGCTGGGATTTGTTTCCGATTGATTTCCGCTTGATACAGTTTTTGAGCTGCGCTCTGTATTTCTTCCTTAGTGAGCATACGACTTCCTTATTTTAATTATTCAATTGGGTGATTTTAATTTTGGCTAAGTTGTATTTATC